>NZ_JBYSZO010000001.1:0-3587840 GCF_058787255.1 Microbacterium sp. FW305-3-2-15-F-LB2
ATGTCACTGCACCAAGTACCGGATGTTCCCGTCTGGTCCGCCGTGCTCGACCACCTCCTCACCGACGACCGGGTCACCCCCCAGCTTCACGGGTTCCTCAACCTAGCCGTCCCGCAGGGAGTCATGGGGGGAACGCTCTACCTCGACGTGCCCAACGACCTGACCGCCGCCCAGATGAACAAGCGCATGCGGGCGCCCATCCTGGAGGCCCTCACACAGGTACAGGGAGTCGATCCCGAGGTCAGCAACTTCCGCGTCGTCGTCAACCCCGACCTGATCGAGTCGCACCGATCGGCACCGCCCGCCGAGGACCGACCCACGTCGTCGCAGACCACGAGCACCCACTCGCCGATGTCGGAACAGGCCCCTGACCCGATCGTCCCGGCATCCCGCAACGACACTCGCCTGAACCCGAAGTACACCTTCGATAACTTCGTCATCGGCCAGTCCAACCGCTTCGCGCACGCGGCGGCGGTCGCCGTCGCCGAAGCGCCCGCGAAGGCGTACAACCCGCTCTTCATCTACGGAGACTCGGGACTCGGCAAGACCCACCTCCTCCACGCGATCGGCGACTACGCCGCGAGCATGTACGCCGGCATCCGTGTCCGATACGTCTCGAGCGAAGAGTTCACGAACGACTTCATCAACTCGATCGCGAACAACCGCGGCTCCGCATTCCAGGCGCGCTACCGCGACGTCGACATCCTGCTCATCGACGACATCCAGTTCCTGCAGGGGCGCGCCGAGACGCAAGAGGCCTTCTTCCACACGTTCAACACGCTGCACGACCACGACAAGCAGGTCGTGATCACCAGCGACCTGCCGCCGAAGCAGCTCACCGGCTTCGAGGACCGCATGCGAAGCCGCTTCGAGTGGGGTCTGATCACGGACGTGCAGGCGCCCGACCTCGAGACGCGTATCGCGATCCTCCGCAAGAAGGCGCAGAGCGAACGGCTTCTCATCCCCGACGACGTGCTCGAGTACATCGCGACGGTCGTCTCGTCGAACATCCGCGAACTGGAGGGTGCGCTGATCCGCGTCTCCGCGTTCGCGAGTCTGAACCGCTCGACCCTCGACATGTCGTTGGCCCAGACCGTTCTGCGCGACATCATCGATCAAGACGACGCGAACGTCGTGTCGCCGACCGACATCATCACGGCGACGGCTCAGTACTTCAAACTCTCGGTCGACGATCTCTACGGGTCGAGCCGATCACAGGCCGTGGCGACGGCGCGTCAGATCGCCATGTATCTCTGCCGCGAACGGACGAGTCTGTCGTTGCCGAAGATCGGACAGCTGTTCGGCAACCGCGATCACACGACCGTCATGTACGCCTACAAGAAGATCAGCGACCTGATGAAGGAACGCCGGTCGATCTACAACCAGGTCTCGGAGATCACCACCCAGCTCGGCCGCATGCGCTGAGTGCCCACCTGAGGCCAGGGGTTCGTCCGCGTCTGCGGGCGGACCCTTCGCTGTTTTCGGGCCCCGACGGGGCACGAGACGTCTCTCACGGAGATGTCTTCACCCGGTTCTACACAGTGTGGAAAACCTGTGGATAACTCGGAATCTCTGCGGAGGACATGTGAACGACACGCGTACGCCTGTGGAGGGAGCGAAGAACCCACGACCACGCACTCCTGTTAACTGCCCACCCTCTCCGCAACCCGTCCACAGATCACACGCGTGTAGTTCCCTTCTGTTAACACGCATCCCTCGAGTTATCCACAGTCTCCACAGCTGTTAAGAAGATGAAGACCCATTAATGAGTTAACAGAGATCCGATGACCTTGGGGGAGCGATCGCGGGTCGACGTGTGGTCACGCAGCCGGGCACTAGCATGGGAAAGCCATACCGCCGTCAAGGGAGCGCCCGTGAAGTTTCACGTCAATCGCGATGTCTTCAGCGAAGCCGTTTCGTTCGTGGTCAAGCTCCTGCCGCAGCGCAACCCCCAGCCGATCCTTGCTGGTGTCCTGATCGAGGCCGGCGAGCAAGGGCTGACCCTCGGCGCCTTCGACTACGAGGCGTCGGCACGGACGACCATCGAAGCCACCGTCGATGAGCCGGGCACGATCCTGGTCCACGGCCGTCTGCTGTCGGATATCGCCAGCCGCCTCCCGAACGCCCCCATTCAGATCACGGTCGACGACGATGGCGGCATCCTCCTGACGTGCGGCTCCGCCCGATTCACGCTGGCATCCATGCCGGTGCAGGAGTACCCGGCCATCCCGGAGGTCACCGGCGAGTCGGGACTCGTCCCGGCCGACGACTTCGCGACCGCGATCGCCCAGGTCGCCTTCGCCGCGTCGCGCGACGACGTCACCCCTGTCCTCACCGGCGTGCAGCTCGAGGTCACCGGCACGCAGCTGAGCCTCGTCGCCACGGACCGCTACCGCGTCGCGCTGCGCGAGATCCCCTGGGACGGCGGCGCTGCGGCATCCGACGAGCCCACGGCTGCTCTCGTGCCGGCGCGCACCCTGCAGGAGGTCGGCAAGACCTTCGCGCACGGCGGAGACATTTCGATCGCGTTCTCCGGCTCGGGCGACCGCGAGATCATCGCGTTCTCCTCGGGCAACAAGACCGTGACCTCGCTGCTCATCAAGGGCAACTTCCCGCCCGTGCGCCGGCTCTTCCCCGCTCAGACCGAGCACCACAGCGTCGTCAACACGGCCGAGCTCGCCGAGGCCGTCCGTCGCGTCGCGCTGGTGCTCGACCGCTCCGCGCCGCTGCGGTTCACGTTCGGGCCGGACGGGGTGTCGATGGATGCCTCGGGCACCGAGCAGGCGCGCGCGACCGAGTCCGTCGACGCGACGCTCGTCGGCGACGAGGTGACCCTCGGTCTGAACCCGCAGTACCTGCTCGAATCCCTCGGCGCGGTCCGCAGCGAGTTCACGCGGATCACGTTCACCTCGAGCGACAACGCGAACAAGCTCAGCCCCGTGCTGATCACCCCGCAGACCTCGGTCGACAAGGGCGGCGAGGGTTCGTTCAAGTACCTGCTGCAGCCCAACCTGCTGCTTCGCTGACCGGCCGCCGACCCGTCGGATGTCTGAGCCGGCGGGTAGTCTGACCCGGTGATCGTGGAGCAGCTCGGACTAACGGACTTCCGCAATTACGCGGCCGCCGACGTCTCTCTCTCCGCGGGCGCCAACCTTTTCGTCGGCCGCAATGGTCAGGGCAAGACCAATCTCGTCGAGGCCGTCGCCTACCTCGCCACGCTCGGTTCGCACCGCGTCTCCAGCGACGCCCCGATGGTGCGTGACGGGGCGGATGCCGCGATCGTCCGCGCGCGGCTCGCGCACGGCGACCGCAGCGTCCTCCTCGAGCTGCAGCTCAACCGCCAGGGTTCCAACAAGGCGCGGGTCAACGGTGTCAATGTCCGCACCGCCGAGCTTCCCCGTTACGCACAGGTCGTCCTGTTCGCACCGGAGGATCTCCAGATCGTGCGCGGCGACCCGTCGGCGCGGCGACGCTTCGCCGATCAGCTGATCGTCCAGCGCGCCCCGCGGCTCGCGGGGGTTCTCGCCGACTACGACCGCGTGCTGCGCCAGCGGACGGCGCTGCTGAAATCGGCGCGCGCCCGCGGTGTCCGCGGTGACGCCCTCGGGACGCTCGACGTGTGGGACGACAAGCTCGTGTCGCTCGGGACAGAGGTGATCGAGGCGCGACTGGCGTTGGCATCCGATCTGTCCACGCCCGTGGCCGAGGCGTACACCGCGATCGCGGGCGCCGACCACGACCCCCGGCTGCGTTGGGCGCTGTCGGTGGTCGGTGGAGACCCCGAGGAGGGCGACGCAGCCGCCGAGACGGGAACGACGGATTCGCTCGCCGAGCAGTTCCGCTCCGCTCTCGCTGCGCGCCGGTCGATGGAGCTGGAACGCGGGCTGACGCTCGTCGGTCCGCACCGTGACGATCTCGTGCTCGAAGTGCGCGGACTCCCCGTCAAGGGATACGCCTCGCACGGCGAATCGTGGTCGGTCGCGCTCGCCCTGCGCCTGGCATCCGCTGAGCTCCTCCGGGCCGAGTCGCGCCTCGGCGATCCGGTGCTCATCCTCGACGACGTGTTCGCCGAGCTCGACGCCGGTCGTCGCACTCGTCTGGCCGAACTCGCCGCCGGCTACGAACAGGTGATCGTGACCTCCGCCGTCGAAGAAGATGTGCCCGACGGACTCCGCGCGCACGTCGTCCGGGTCGAGGCCGGCCAGATCAAGGATGCCGATGAGTGACGAGCCCGATCTCCCCGAGACGATCGCCACCTATCTGCGGCTGCGTGGCCTGGAACCGTCCCCGTATCGGAAGAAGAAGCGTCGCCGTCGCGGTGGCGACGACGACAACGCTCCATTCACCGCCGGCCGTGACCCTCGCGGACTCGGCGACGTGCTCTCGACCCTGACGAGATCAGCGGGCTGGGAACCGCAGCTGGCCCGCGAAGACCTCGTCCGCACGTGGCACGACGTCGCCGGCGCCGACACCGCCGCGCACACTCGCCCCGTGGCCCTCGACGCGGGGATGTTGACGGTGCAGGCCGACTCCACGGCGTGGGCGAAGCAGCTGCAGTTGATGCGCGCGCACATCCTGTCGGAGATCATCCGACGGTTTCCGGAAGCGGGGGTCGAGTCGATCCGCTTCATCGGGCCGGACGTCCCCTCCTGGAAATGGGGGACGAGAGCCGTTCCAGGCCGCGGTCCGCGCGATACCTACGGTTAGGCCATGGTCCGGACTGGTCCGGTGCGATTTCTCCCCTCCTAGGGGCGTACACACCGCTTTACGAGGCCTCGCGCGGTAAGATGGAGATTCCGACGAATCGATCTGGAGCTCGCGAAGTCATGACGTCCGAAAACCCCGACACCGTTTCCGAGGAACCCGAAAAGGCCAGCACGAAGGTTTCGAACGAGTACGGGGCAGACGCCATCCAGGTGCTCGAGGGGCTCGAGGCCGTTCGCAAGCGTCCCGGCATGTACATCGGCTCGACCGGTGAGCGCGGCCTGCACCACCTCGTCCAAGAGATCGTCGACAACTCCGTCGACGAGGCCCTCGCCGGCCACTGCGATCTGATCGACGTCACCATCCTTACCGACGGTGCCGTCCGCGTGATCGACAACGGCCGTGGCATCCCGGTCGATATGCACCGCACCGAGGGCAAGTCGACCGTCGAGGTCGTCCTGACCGTCCTCCACGCTGGCGGCAAGTTCGGCGGCGGCGGGTACGCGGTCTCCGGTGGTCTGCACGGCGTGGGGTCCTCTGTCGTCAACGCCCTCTCCACGCGCCTCGAGGTCGAGGTGAAGCGCCAGGGACACGCGTGGCGCCAGTCGTTCCGCGACGGCGGCGTGCCGTTGGCCCCGCTCGCGAAGGGCGAAGAGACCGAAGAGACCGGGACGTCGATCACGTTCTGGCCGGATGCCACGATCTTCGACACCGTCGATTTCGACTACGACACCCTTCGCACCCGCTTCCAGCAGATGGCGTTCCTGAACAAGGGGCTGCGCATCAGCCTGCGCGACGAGCGCCCGCAGGCCGTCGTGACCGAGGGTGAGCCGGGCGAAGAGACCACGCAGGGCCGCCACGACAGCTTCCTGTACGAGCGCGGCCTGGTCGACTACGTGGAGCACCTCAACCGCGTCCGCAAGGCCGACGTGGTCAACGAGGACATCATCGAGGTCGAGTCGGAAGACACCGATCGCAACATCGCGCTCGAGCTCGCCATGCAGTGGACGACGGCGTACACCGAGAACGTCTTCACGTTCGCGAACACCATCAACACCCACGAGGGCGGCACGCACGAGGAGGGATTCCGTGCGGCGCTGACGACGCTCGTCAACCGCTACGCGCGCGCGAACAACCTCCTGAAGGAGAAGGACGACAACCTCACCGGTGAAGACATCCGTGAGGGTCTCACCGCCGTCATCTCCGTGAAGCTCTCTGAGCCGCAGTTCGAGGGTCAGACGAAGACCAAGCTCGGCAACACCGAGGCGCGTGCCTACGTGCAGAAGGTCGTCGGCGACAAGTTGGGCGACTGGTTCGACCGCAACCCCGCGCAGGCGAAGAACGTCATCCGGAAGGCGATCGACGCCGCGACCGCGCGTCTGGCTGCCCGCAAAGCGCGCGAGACCGCACGTCGTAAAAGCGTCTTCGAGTCGGCCGCCATGCCCGACAAGCTGAAGGACTGCACGTCGAAAGACCCCTCGATCAGCGAGATCTTCCTCGTCGAGGGGGACTCGGCCGGCGGCTCGGCGGTGCAGGGACGCGACCCCCACACCCAGGCGATCCTGGCGCTGCGCGGCAAGATCCTCAACGTCGAGCGTGCGCGCCTCGACCGGGCGCTCGGCAACAAGGAAGTCCAGGCGATGATCCAGGCCTTCGGCACGGGCATCGGCGAAGACTTCGACATGGCCAAGGCGCGGTACCACAAGATCGTCCTGATGGCGGATGCCGACGTCGACGGCCAGCACATCACGACGCTGCTGCTCACGCTCCTCTTCCGCTACATGCGCGGACTCATCGAGGCGGGCTACGTCTACCTCGCGCAGCCGCCGCTGTACCGCTTGAAGTGGTCGAACCACCCGCACGAGTACGCCTACAGCGACCGCGAGCGGGATGCCCTGCTCGTCGAGGGGCAGGCCGCCGGGCGCCGCATCCCCAAGGACAACGGCATCCAGCGCTACAAGGGTCTGGGTGAGATGAACGATCACGAGCTCTGGGAGACCACGATGGATCCCGAGACCCGCACGCTCCGGCAGGTCACGATTGACGACGCGGCCGCGGCCGACGAGATCTTCTCGGTGCTCATGGGTGAGGACGTCGAGTCGCGCCGCAGCTTCATCCAGCGCAACGCAAAAGACGTCCGCTTCCTCGACATCTGAACCGGTCGACTCGATACGAAACTGAGATTCCATGGCTGACGACATCACTCCCGAGCCCGCCGACGGGCCCGCAGAGCCCCTTCACAACCACGGCAAGATCGACCAGGTCGACCTCCAGCTCGAGATGCAGCGGAGCTACCTCGACTACGCCATGAGCGTCATCGTCGGGCGCGCCCTGCCCGACGTGCGCGACGGGTTGAAGCCCGTCCACCGCCGCGTGATCTACGGCATGTACGACGGCGGCTTCCGCCCCGACAAGTCGTTCTCGAAGTGCGCCCGCGTCGTCGGCGAGGTCATGGGGCACTACCACCCGCACGGCGACGCTCCGATCTACGACGCTCTCGTGCGCCTGGTGCAGCCGTGGTCGCTGCGGTACCCGCTGGCCCTCGGCCAGGGCAACTTCGGTTCGCCCGGAAACCAGGGTGCAGCCGCGCCCCGGTACACCGAGACGAAGATGGCTCCCCTCGCGCTCGAGATGGTGCGCGACATCGAGGAAGAGACCGTCAACTTCGAGGACAACTACGACGGTCAGACGCAGGAACCGACGGTTCTTCCGGCCCGCTTCCCGAACCTGCTCGTCAACGGTTCGGTCGGTATCGCCGTCGGCATGGCGACCAACATCCCCCCGCACAACCTGCGCGAGGTGTCCGCCGGTGCTTTGTGGGCTCTGGAGAACCCGGATGCCACCCGTGAAGAACTGCTCGAAGCCCTTATGGAGCGCATCCCCGGGCCCGACTTCCCGACGCGCGCGCAGATCCTCGGCACCCGTGGCATCAAGGACGCCTACCGCACCGGCCGCGGGTCGATCACGATGCGGGCGGTCGTCAACATCGAGGAGATCCAGGGCCGCACGTGCCTCGTGATCACCGAACTGCCGTACCAGGTCAACCCCGACAACGTCGCGGTCAAGATCGGTGACCTCGCCCGCGAGGGCAAGATCACCGGGATCGCCGACATTCGCGACGAGACGTCGGGCCGTACCGGTCAGCGCCTGGTCATCGTGCTGAAGCGCGACGCGGTCGCCAAGGTCGTCCTGAACAACCTGTACAAGCACACGCAGCTGCAGGAGAACTTCGGCGCGAACATGCTCGCGATCGTCGACGGCGTGCCCCGCACGCTCTCGCTCGACGGGTTCATCAGCCTCTGGATCGATCACCAGGTCGAGGTCATCGTCCGGCGCACGCGCTACCGCCTGCGCAAGGCCGAGGAGCGCATGCACATCCTGCGCGGCTACCTCAAGGCGCTCGACGCGCTGGACGAGGTCATCGCGCTCATCCGTCGGTCTCCGACGGCCCAGGATGCCAACGAGGGCCTCCAGAAGCTCCTCGACATCGACGACATCCAGGCGCAGGCGATCCTCGACATGCAGCTGCGCCGCCTCGCGGCGCTCGAGCGGCAGAAGATCGTCGACGAGGCGCAGGAGCTCGAGGCCCGCATCGCGGACTACAACGACATCCTCGCGACCCCGGCGCGCCAGCGCACCATCATCCGTGACGAGCTCACCGCGATCGTGGACCGTTTCGGCGACGACCGCCGTACCGAGATCCTGCACGGATTCGACGGCGACGTGTCGGTCGAAGACCTCATCGCCGAAGAAGAGATGGTCGTCACCGTCACGCGCGACGGCTACATCAAGCGCACCCGCAGCGACAACTACCGCTCGCAGCACCGCGGCGGCAAGGGCGTGAAGGGCGCACAGCTCCGCGCCGATGACGTGGTCGAGCACTTCTTCGTCACCACGACCCACCACTGGCTCCTGTTCTTCACGAACAAGGGACGCGTGTACCGCTCCAAGGCGTACGAGGTTCCCGAGGCCGGCCGGGATGCCAAGGGCCAGCACGTGGCGAACCTCCTCGCGCTGCAGCCCGACGAAGAGATCGCCCAGATCCTCGACATCCGCGACTACAACGTCGCGACGTACCTCGTGCTCGCGACGCGTGCCGGACTCGTGAAGAAGACCCGTCTGACCGAGTACGACACCAACCGCCAGGGCGGCGTCATCGCGATCAAGCTCCGCGGTCAGGCGTCCGACGACGGCGACGAGGCCGAACCGGGCACCGCCGATGAGCTCGTCAGCGCCCTGCTGGTCGACGAGGGCGACGACATCCTCCTCATCAGCCGCCTGGGCATGTCGTTGCGCTTCTCCGCGACGGACAGCGCTCTGCGCCCGATGGGACGCTCGACGTCGGGCGTGAAGGGCATGGAGTTCCGTGCGGGCGACAGCCTGCTCTCGGCATCCGTCGCCAAGGACGATGAGTACGTGTTCATCGTCACCGAAGGCGGATACGCCAAGCGCACTTCGGTCACCGAATACCGGATGCAGAACCGGGGCGGGCTGGGCATCAAGGTGGCCCGTCTGACGGACGATCGCGGCGTCTTGGCCGGCGGTTTGATGGTGTCCGAGGGCGACGAGGTCCTTGTGGTTCTTGCCAGCGGCAAGGTGGTACGCTCCTCCGTGGCCGAGGTGCCTGCCAAGGGTCGCGACACGATGGGTGTCGTGTTCGCCCGCGCCGGAGGCGATGATCGCATCATCGCAATCGCCCGGAACAGCGAGCGAAACCTGACCGAGACGACGGAGACGACCCCCGATCCGGCCGCGCCCGACGCCGCCGAGACCGCCTCGTCCGAGACCCCCGAGGAAAGTACTGACGCATGAGCACGGTAGCCGACAAACTCGCCAAGAAGTCGACGCACAAGACCCCTGCGAAGCAGGTACGTCTCCGGCTCGTGTACGTCGACTTCTGGTCGGCCGTGAAGCTGTCGTTCCTGGCGGCCGTCGCCATTGCCATCGTCACGGTGGTGTCGTACTTCCTGGTGTATCTCGTGGTGAGCGCGACCGGTCTCATCGGCAAGGCCGACGAGTTCTTCGCGAGCTTCACCGACGGGAGCGCGACGCTCTCGCAGTACGTGGGTCTGCCCCAGGTGATGGCTTTCGCCGCCATCGTCGCGATCCTCAATCTCGTCGTCGTGACCGTGATGGGCGCGGTGGTCGCCGGCATCTACAACCTCGCGGTCAAGGTCACGGGCGGCCTGCTCGTAGGCTTCACCTCGAACTGACACCGATTCGGAAAAACCTCGGGATTCAGGTAAAGTCTTCGAGGTTGACCACGATGCGTCAGCAAGACGGGGCTATAGCTCAGGCGGTTAGAGCGCTTCACTGATAATGAAGAGGTCCCAGGTTCAAGTCCTGGTAGCCCCACCCGTTCCCTTCCCGGGGCCTTAGCTCAGTTGGTAGAGCGCCTGCTTTGCAAGCAGGATGTCAGGAGTTCGAATCTCCTAGGCTCCACAACATCACCCTCGCAGGCTCCTCCCGATCGCCGCGCGCGTCGTCACCGGCGCGGATACAGTGATCGCAATGGACATGCGAGTCGCCGCGTACGCCGTCATCACGGACGCCGACGATCGCGTCCTGCTCGCGCACTGGGTCGACGGTCGAAAGGCGGCATGGACGCTGCCGGGCGGCGGCCTCGAGGACGGGGAAGACCCGGAGCGCGCTGTGCGCCGCGAGGTCCGCGAGGAGACCGGCTTCCGGGTCGCTGTCGACGATCTCCTCGGCATCCATTCGCGCGTGATCCCGGCGGAGTCACGGCTATCCGAGGACGCCCAGGGTCCGCTCCACGCCCTGCGGATCGTGTACCGGGCGCACATCGTCGGTGGGCGCCTGCGCTACGAGGTCGACGGGTCGACCGACCGCGCGGCGTGGTTCACATTGCCGGCGGCGCGGCGCCTGCGGCGGGTGCAGCTCGTCGACGTCGCCTTCCGGATGGCGAAGCTGTAGCCGTCAGCCGCGGGGTGCCGTGATGTCGGCGACGGTGGCTCCGTAGGCACGGATCAGATCGTCGGCATCCACGAACAGGCTGTGCCCGTGGGCTCCGGCACCCATCGCGATGCGCCGGCCGACGATGCTCTCGTCGGCGTAGACGGGCCAGTCGTGCGTGCTCCCGATCGGGACGATGGTGCCGCGCTCGTATCCCGTCGCGGCGAGGGCGACCTCGGGCTCCGGCAGGCGCAGCTTGTTGACGCCGACGAGGGCGCGCAGCTTCGGCCACGAGATGACCTTGTCACCCGGTACGAGGGCGAACAGGAAAGTGTCGTCGGATCGCTTCACGACGAGCGTCTTGACGATGTCGTCCTGATGGATGCCGAGCAATGCGGCTGCCTCGTCGAGAGATTTGGCGGCCGGTCGTTCGCGTACATCGACAGAGAGGCCGCGCTGGAGCGCGGCCTCTCTTACTCTGCTGGTGGGGTCGCTCACGCGTCGGGAGCGCGCAGCGGGTCGTCTGCCACCCACAGCTCGTCATCGGCACGCAGCGTCTGCCATGCGGCGTACGCGACGCCGACGGCGGCGGCGACGCCGAGGAGGATGGCGATGACGCCACCGGCACCGATGCCGTCGTTCTGCTTGGGAAGCTTGGCGGCGAGGCGCTTGCTGGCCTTCTTGCCGTACTTCTCGGCACGCTTGGCGTACTTGTGCGTGTCGAGTTCGAAACCGCGACCCTTGGCCAGGCGGTCACGCGTGTCGCCCGCGGCATCCCACACCGACAATGCCCCGCCGACGACGGCACCGGCCGCCGGGACCAGCTTGTGGCTGAGGAAACGGTTGGCGTAGGAGACGCTCTTGTCGACGTACGGCGCGGCGTACTTGTCGTACCCGTCGTGAACGGTGGGAACGAGGTCTTCGCGGCTGAAGCGGCCGAGCTGGCGGCCTGCTTCGCGGGCAACCTTTCCACTCTCGCCCAGCAGCACCTGCTGAGACTCCCACACCTTTGCGGCGTGCTTCTGGAGCTTGCGCAGTTCCTTCTTGCTCTTGCGGCTGAGGCCCACGGCTTCATCCTCCCTGTCGATGGGATGTACGCCCCTCATCTTGCCAGAACGGGGCTGTCCGTCCGCCGACCCTTGCAGATAACTCTGAGAGAATGTACCCATGGCTTCCCACACCGCCGTCGCGACCCTTCACACCAACCACGGCGACATCGTCGTCAACCTGTTCGGAGACCACGCTCCCCGGACCGTCCGGAACTTCGTCGGCCTCGCCGACGGCACGCAGGAATGGACCAACCCGGCCACGGGCGCCAAGGGCGAGGGTCCTCTCTACTCGAACGTCGTGTTCCACCGCATCATCCCCGGCTTCATGATCCAGGGCGGCGACCCGCTCGGTCAGGGCGTCGGCGGCCCCGGCTACACGTTCAACGACGAGATCCACCCCGAGCTGGACTTCTCCGCTCCCTACAAGCTGGCCATGGCCAACGCCGGTCTCCGCCGGAACGCCATCACCGGACAGCCCGAGGGCACCAACGGGTCGCAGTTCTTCATCACGACCGACCCGACCCCGTGGCTGCAGGGCAAGCACACGATCTTCGGCGAGGTCGCCGACGACGCCTCGAAGAAGGTCGTCGACGCGATCAGCAAGGTTCCCACCGCCGCCGGTGACCGTCCCGTCGAGCCCGTCGTGCTCGAGTCGGTCGACGTCGTCGCCGCCTGACCTTCGGCGGCGGCGGGTGTCAACGACTGAGGAGTTCCGTCGCAACAGCGACAACTTCTGCTACCGGCATCCGGACCGGCAGAGCTTCGTGCTCTGCCAGCGGTGTCTTCGCACGGTATGTCCGGAATGTCGTACACCCGCCGCCGTCGGCGTCATCTGCCCCGAGTGCATGGCCCAACAGAGGGCCACGGAGACGCCCGCGCAGAAGAAGGCGAAGCGGCGCTGGTCGCGTTCGGCGCCGGCGGCGATCGTCGCGAGCGGTCGCCCCGTTGCGACGTTGACGATCATCGCGATCACCGGCCTCGCCTACGTCATCGGGCTCATCCCGGGCGTCGGTGGCATCATCGGCAACGCCCTGGCCTTCTACCCGCCGTACCTCGTCCCGCAGTTCGGACCGATCGAGCCCTGGCGGCTCTTCACCGCCGCTCTCGTCCACTCCGGGTTCTTCCACATCGGCCTCAACATGCTGGCGCTGTGGTTCATCGGTCGCAACCTCGAGCCGCTCCTCGGTCGGTGGCGGTTCGTGGTGCTGTACGTGCTCGGCGCCCTCGGCGGATCGGTCGCCGTCGCGCTCCTGGCCCCGACGACCGTCGTCGTGGGTGCCTCCGGCGCGATCTTCGCTCTGTTCGGCGCACTGCTGGTCATCGGGCGGCACATCGGCGCCGATATCCGCGTCATCGCGGTGCTCATCGGCATCAACTTCGCCTGGCCGTTCGTGGTGGCCTTCATCTCGTCGTTGACCACCGGCGATTTCGGCGCGGCGCTCGCCAACGTGGGCGTCTCCTGGCAAGCGCACCTGGGCGGCCTCGTCGTCGGCGCGCTCGTCGGCGTGATCTACGCGCGCACTCGGCTGACCCGCCAACGTCCCGTCCAGATCGGACTGCTCGTCCTTGTCACCGTCGGGCTTTTCGCGCTTCTCGTCATCCCCGCCGTGTTCTACTACTGAAGTTATCCACAGGCTCATCCACAGCTGGGGATGAATTACACGGGTGTAAGTCCGTCGAGATCAGCGCCAGCGCGTGGTCATCAAGAAGCCGACGAAGGCGATTCCGAAACCGATGACGAGATTCCACGCGCCGATGCCCGGCACAGGGAACTGGGAGTTGCTCAAGTAGAAGACGAGAACCCATACCAAGCCGACGAGCATGAGACCGATCATGATCGGGAGGAACCACACCGGATTGGGCGTGGAACCGTTGTCGTTGCGCTCAGCGATCGGGTCTTCGCCGTTGCCAGTACGTGCCATGCGGGTCAGTCTAACGGCCAGGTCACGATGACCCTACGGAACTAGACTCGGCAGGTGTCCACGGTCGAGCCGCCCCTCACGCGACGCGCGTCACGTCGGCGTCCGCCGCGTGGTCGCCGGGTCACGGTGCTCGCGGTCCTGGGCGATCTGCTCCTCACTGCCGGTGTCGTGGTGCTTCTCTTCGTCGGGTGGCAGCTGTGGATCGGCGATGCCATCATCGGTGCCCAGTTCAAGAGCGAAGCAGGCGCCCTGACAGACGAGTGGGCGGCCGCACCGGCGGCACCGAGCGCGTCCGCGGACCCGACGGCGCCGAGCCCCGCCGAGCCCCCCGCCCTTGCACAGCCTGGGAACGGCGAGGTTTTCGGCGTCCTTCGCATCCCGCGCCTCGGTCCCGATTACCAGTTCAAGCTCGCCGGTGGGGTCAGCGCGTCGGTCACGCTCGATCCGATCGGGATCGGGCACTACCCCGACACCGCGATGCCCGGCCAGGAGGGGAACTTCGCCATCGCCGGGCACCGTGGCAGTCACGGAGCGCCCTTCGCGGACCTGCCGTCCCTCCGCATCGGCGACGCCGTCATCGTCGAGACGCCCGACGGCTGGTACACCTACCGCTTCCGCAACCTCGAGTACGTCCGCCCCGACGGCGTGCAGGTTCTGCTCCCCGTGCCGCAGCAGCCCGAGGTCCAGGCCACCGACAAGGTGATCACGATGACCACGTGCAGCCCCCGGTACGGTTCCGCCGAGCGCGCCATCGCGTACGGAGTCTTCGAATCGTTCACCGCGCGCGCGGACGGACCGCCCGCGTCCCTGACCTCTGGAGCCGCCTGATGTACGCCGCTCTCTGGCGCGTTCTGCCCGGCCCCTGGTGGGTCCGCCTCCTCATCGTCCTCGTGCTCGCCGCGGCGGTGCTCTACGGGCTCTTCTTCTACGTCTTCCCGTGGGCGAGCGACATCCTTTATCCACAGGAGGTAACGGTCGAGTGAGCTTCCGCGTGGTCGTCGTCGACAACCGCGACAGCTTCGTCCACACCCTGGCCGGGTACCTCACCGACCTGGGTGCCCGCGTGACGACGCACGCGGCGCGAGAGCTCGACATCGAGGCCACTGTCGCCGACGCCGATGCGATCCTCATCTCGCCCGGCCCCGGCCATCCGCTCGACGCCGGCGCTTCGGTCGGGGTGGTCCATGCGGCCCACGCGGCCGGCATCCCGCTGCTCGGCGTGTGTCTCGGCCATCAGGCGCTCGCCGTCGCGTTCGGCGGGCAGGTCGTCCGGGCCCCTGAGCTCCTGCACGGGATCACCAGTCGCATCCACCACGACGGCCGGGGGATCTTCGCCGACCTCCCCGACGGCTTCGCGGCCACGCGGTACCACTCGCTCGCCGTGGACGCAGGATCCGTACCCGATGAGCTCACGGTGACCGCGACCAGCGAGTCCGGCGTCATCATGGGGCTCGCGCATCGCACGTCACCCCTCGTCGGCGTCCAGTTCCACCCGGAGAGCATCCTGACCGAACACGGCCACGCCCTCCTCGGTGCGTGGCTCGAGGATGCCGGACTTCGCGGCGCGGCGGACACGGGCCGCCGCCTGCAGCCGCGGCGGGATCAGGAACCGCTGCAGTAGGTCAGCGTGATCTCGCTGTGGATGGGGACCTCGCCGGGCGAGAGGGACTGGGTCTTCACCAGGGAAGGCGTCGCGGCCGGGCACCCGGGGTCTTCCTGCGTACGCACGGTCAGCTGCTTGTCGGTGGCTTCCAACTCGCGCTGAGCGACATCGACGGGGTAGCCCTCGTAGTTCACGATGACGACCGTGCCGCTGGCGACCACCAAGTTCACGGTGGTGCCCTTGGCGACCTCCGTCCCGGAAGCCACGCTCGCCGAGATGACGACCCCGGCGGCCAGGGCCGGGTCGGGCTTCCGCTGCACGAGGCCGAGCGAGAGGCCTGCCGATTCGAGCGCGGTGCGAGCCTCGGATTCGTTGATGCCCTCGAGGATCGGAACCTTTGCCGTGTCGGCGCCCGTCGAGACGTAGACCGTCACCTCTTGGCCCGCGGCGACCGACGTCTCGGCGCTCGGCGTCGTGCGGACGACGTTGCCCTCCGGGACCGCGGGATCAGCGATGTCGACCCGCTTGGCGGTGAGGTCTTGCTCCGTCAGCGCCTCCACGGCTTGGTCGTACGTCATGTCGACGACGCTGGGAACGGTGCGTCCGACGGAGGGCACCGTGGACGACGGCTGGATCTGAATCACCCACAGCAGCACGGAGACGAGCAGGACGGCCAGGACGGCGACACCCGCCCAGATCCAGGCCACCGGTGGTCCGGGCTGCGTACGCCGCATCGTCGTGTCCGTGCTCAGCTGGCGCAGCGAACGCGCCGTCTCAGCCGCCTGACGCGGGTTCGGTCCGTACAGTTCGTTCGACAGCGCCGACATCTGACGCTTCGTGGGCTCCTTGCCCTCGACCGTGGCATCCAAGTCTTCACGGAACCCGGCGGCGTCCTGCGGGCGCTGGAAAGGATCCTTGGCGAGAGCACGGAGCACCACGGCGTCGAGCGCACGCGGAACGGCGTCGTTGATCTCGCTCGGCGGCAGCGGTGCTTCGCTGACGTGCTGGTAGGCCACGGCCACCGGGGTCTCGCCCCGGAACGGCGGACGGCCCGTCAGGAGTTCGTACAACACGACACCGGTGGAGTACAGGTCGGCGCGGGCGTCCACCGACTCGCCCTTGGCCTGCTCCGGTGAGAAGTACGCCGCCGTCCCCACGATGGCCGTCGTCTCCGCGACGGTCGACGACGAGTCCGAGACGGCCCGTGCGATACCGAAGTCCATCACCTTGACGCGGCCGGTGTCGGTGATCATGACGTTGCCGGGCTTGATGTCGCGGTGCACGACACCGGCGCGGTGGGAGTACTCCAGCGCCTCCAGGATGCCGTCGGCGTAGCGCAGCGCGTCGTCGAGGGGGACGGGACCGGCCGCGATGACGTCTTTCAGGAGTCGTCCGTGGACGAGTTCCATCACGATGTACGGCACGGGCCGTTCGATCCCGTCCGCGCCGACCTCGACATCCTCGCCGGCGTCGAACACCCGGACGATCGTCGGGTGCGCCATGCGGGAAGCCGCCTGTGCCTCGAGACGGAACCGCGTGCGGAACGCGGCGTCGCTGGCGAGGTCGGCCTTGAGGATCTTGATCGCCACCGTGCGCCCGAGCGTCTGATCGTAGCCGCGGTAGACGCTGGCCATACCGCCGCGACCGATGAGGTCGTCGACGCGGTAGCGTCCGGAGAGGACGCGCGTCTCAGTGGTCACGGGGGAACTCCTGGCGTGGTGGGGGATCGGGATCTGCGGGTCAGCGGCTGGCGCTGGGGCTCGGTGACGGGGTGTTCTCCCCCGCGATCTGGGCCGATGCCTCGCCCGAAGGACCGGCCGTCCGGTTCGTGCCCGAGCAGCTCACCGTGTAGGTCACCTGGAGCGTCTGGCCGGGCGAGTTGCTCACCTGAAGCTGAGCGCTGCGGGAGTCCGGCGGGAACGACGACGTGGACTGCCCGTTGTCGAACGTGCCGCGCGTCGCGGTGAAGTTGTACGACGTGACGTTCCCCGTGCCCGAGGGGCAGGTGTACTGCTGCCAGGAGACCTCGACGGTGCCCCCGGCCGTGGCCTGGGCCGGCTGCAGCGTGGGGGTGGCCGGCGTCGGCAGGGGCGTCTCTTCCCCGAACACGCGCAGCGTGATGATCGTGCCCGCGGGGACGCGACCGGTGGGGGTGACCGTGTCGACCGTGCCGACCTGTTCGGGGCTGGTCGCGGCGTTGCCGGTCTCGCAGTTGGCACCGAGATTGTTGTTGCTCAGGATGGTGCTGGCCTCATCGCACGACTTGCCCGGAAGCCCGAGCGAATTGACGTCGACGAGCTGCGAGGTCTGGGACGGCGACGCCGAAGGACTGGCGCTCTGGGACGGCGTGGCCGAACTCGGACCAGCGCTGGTCGGCGCGGGCTCGGGGGCGCTCTGATTGCTGAGCACGGCGAAGAGAGTGCCGCCGAGGACGAGCAGGAGGAGCAGGATCAGGGCGACCAGCGGCCACGTCCACGGACTGCGCTTCCTCTGCGGGCGCGCATCCGACTCGGTGTGCTCCTCGGCGAGGAGCGACGTCGCGGCGGGGGCGGGAAGCAGACGCGTCGCCGCGGAGGTCTGCCCCGCGGTGAGCAGCTGCGTCGCCTCGTCGGCGACCGCGACACCCGCGGCGATCGCGGGCACGGCGCCGGCGGCGGCGGCGAGGTCGCCACGACGCAGCGCGGTCGCCGCGCGCGAGACGGCCGCGGCCGAGGCCGGACGGTCGTCGGGCTTCTTCGCGATCATCGCCATCACGAGGTTCTGCACCGGCACGGCCACCGTCGGCGGCAGCGGAGCGGGCTGCTCGTTGATCTGCGCCATCGCGATCGCGACCTGCGACTCGCCCGTGAAGGGGCGCTTGCCCGCCAGGCACTCGTACGCGACGATGCCGAGCGAGTAGATGTCGGTCGCGGGGGATGCCGGGTGGCCGGACGCCTGCTCGGGGGAGAGGTACTGCACCGTGCCCATGACCTGGCCGGTCGCGGTGAGCGGCACCTGGTCGGCGATGCGGGCGATGCCGAAGTCGGTGATCTTCACGCGACCGTCGGGCGTGATGAGGAGGTTGCCCGGCTTGATGTCGCGGTGCACGAGGCCGGCGGCGTGCGCGGCCTGCAGGGCCGCGGCCGTCTGCGCCACGATGTCGAGGGTCTTGTCGGTCGACAAGGATCCCTCGCGCTCGAGGATCGTCGAGAGCGCCTCGCCCGGGACGAGCTCCATCACGAGGAAGGCGCTGCCGTCCTCTTCGCCGTAGTCGAACACGCTCGCGATGCCCTCGTGGTTGACGAGTGCGGCGTGGCGGGCCTCGGCGCGGAAGCGCTCGAGGAACCCGGGGTCGCCCATGTACTCGTCTTTGAGGATCTTGATCGCGACGGTACGCCCGATGACGTGGTCTGTCGCTTCCCAGACCTCGCCCATTCCGCCGATCGCGATCCGCGAATCCAGCTCGTAGCGTCCTCCGAAGGTCACTCCTTGCGTCGGTCTCATTTGCCCAGCACCGCCTCCATGACCTTCTTCGCTATCGGGGCGGCGATCTCGTTGCCGCTCCCGTTCTGCCCCTGGCCGCCGCCGTTCTCCACCACAACAGCGACAGCGACCTTCGGGTCGTCCGCCGGGGCGAAACCGGTGAACCAGAGAGTGTAGGGACGAGTGTCGTTCTCTGCCGTGCCGGTCTTACCCGCCACGTCGACCCCGTCTATTCTTGCATTCGACGCCGCGCCGTCCTGGACGTTCGCCTTCATCATGGTGACCATCTGGGCCGCGACATTCGACTCCAGCGCACGACCGAATTCGCTGTTCGCGCCCTCATCGCGAACCGACAGGTCGGTTCCGATCACCCGGTCGATCATTCGCGGGTTCATCACCACGCCGTCGTTCGCGATGCCGGCCGAGACCATCGCCATCTGCAGCGGCGTCGCCCGCACCTGTCCCTGTCCGAAGCCGCTCAGCGCCGTCTGCGGTGCGTCCAGGTTCGAGGGGTAGGTCGAGGGTGTCGAGGTGAACGACGTCGACGACGGCGTCAGCGAGAACGAGGTGTTGAAGCCGTACTTCTCGGCCTCCGCGCGGATCGCGTCGTCTCCCAGCTCGACGGCCAGCTCCGCCATCGGGATGTTGCAGCTCAGGCGCAGGGCCGTGGCGATCGTCACGGTGTCGCCGCCGCCGCACGTGCCGCCTCCGGCGTTGCTGACGACGCTCGAGGACTGGGGCAGCGTGTACGACGCGACGTTCGGGAACGATGAGTCGGGCGTGTAGCGACCGGATGCCAGGGCGGCCGAGGCCACGACCAGCTTGAACGTCGAGCCGGGCGGGTTGAGGTCGCCCTCGATCGCGCGATTGATCAGGGGCTGCGACGGATCCGCGGCCAGCTGGTCGTACGCGGCGTTCACCGCATCCGGGTCGTGCGAGGCGAGCGTGTTGGTGTCGAAGCTGGGCTTGGACACCATGGCGAGGATGCGGCCCGTCGAGGGTTCGATCGCGACGACGGCGCCCTGCTGGTCGCCGAGCGCGTCCCATGCGGCGCGCTGCACGTTGGCATCCAGCGAGAGTTCGACGTTGGATCCCCGGGGCACCTGGCCCGTCACGGCGCGATCGATGCGCGAGAAGAACTGGTTCTCGTCCGAACCGCTGAGCACGGCGTTCTCAGCCGACTCGATCCGGGTCTTCGCGTCGAGCACCGGGTTCATATAGCCGGTCACCGGTGCCCACATGGCGGCATCCGTGTACTCGCGCTGCCAGCTGTAGACGTCGCCGGAGGGGACCGATGAGGCGATGGCGGTGCCGCTGGCGATGATGGACCCGCGCTGGATCTCGTACGAGTCGTAGAGCGCCCGGCGGTTGCCGGGGGTGTTCGCGAGGTTGGCGGCCTGGCCCACCTGGATGACGCTGGTGGAGACGAACAGCGCGAGGAACATCGCCAGCATGACGATGCTGAGGCGTCGGAGCTCTTTGGTCACGGTGCCTCCTCCGGGGTGCGGCTGCGGGTGGGTGCGGGCGTGTTCATCAGCCGATCACCACCCGCGGGCGGCTTCGCACGGCATCGGAGATGCGCAGCAGGAAGGCGACGATGATCCAGTTCGCGACGAGCGAGGACCCACCGGCCGCGAGGAACGGCGTGGTGAGACCGGTCAGCGGGATGACCCGTGTCACGCCGCCGACCATGATGAACACCTGCAGGGCGATCGTGAACGAGAAGCCGGTGGCCAAGAGCTTGCCGAAGTCGTCCTGACCGGCCAGTCCGACGCGGATGCCGCGGCTCGCGAACACCATGTACAGCGCGAGGATCGCGAAGAGTCCGACCAGGCCGAGCTCTTCGCCGATGCTCGGGACGATGTAGTCGCTCTGCGACAGGGGCGTGATGTACGGACGGCCCTGACCGAGACCGGTGCCGAAGAGGCCGCCGTGCGCGAGACCGAAGATGCCCTGCGTCAGCTGGTAGCTTCCGCCGTCGGCGTCGACGACGGCGGGGTTGAACGCGTCGAGCCAGTTCGTGAAGCGGCCGTTCACGTACGGGAGAACGCGGGATGCGAGGAACGCCCCGGTCGCGGCGAGGATCACACCGATCAGCACCCAGCTCGTCTTGCCCGTGGCGACGTAGAGCATCGCGACGAACATTCCGAAGATGAGCAGACCCGTACCGAGGTCGCGCTGCAGCACGATGATGCCGAGCGAGACGAGCCAGATGATGAGGAGCGGGCCCAGCTCCCGGGCGCGCGGCCACGTCATGAAGAGGAACCGCGTACCGGTGGACGTCAGGCTCTCGCGGGTGCGAACCAGGTAGCCGGCGAAGAAGATCGCGAGGGCGATCTTGGCGAGCTCGCCGGGCTGGAACGACACGAAGCCGAGCGAGACCCAGACGTCGGCGTTCTGCTCGGTCCCCAGGCCCGGGACGAACGGCAGGAGGAGCAGCAGGATGCCGATCAGCCCCGACAGGTACGTGTACCGGAACAGCACGCGGTAGTTGCGGACGAAGATCACCACGAGCAGGGCGGCGACCAGCGCGATGGCTGCCCAGGCGATCTGGCGGATGGCCGTGGCATCCCACCCGTTCAACCCCACCGCGAGGTCGATCCGGTAGATCATCGCGATGCCGATGCCCGTGAGGACGGTGGCGATGGGAAGGACGAACGGGTCGGCATCGCGAGCGCGCAGTCGCAGGACGACGTGCGTGATCAGGGCGAGGAGAGCGGGGACGCCTGCGAGCAGCAGGTAGCCCCACTCCACCGCGCCATTGACGCCGAGCTGGACCAGCACGATCGCCGAGCCGTAGACCGCGATCGCGAACAGCAGCAGACCGAGCTCGCGGTTGCGTTGCTTGGCGGGCGTGCGGATCTTCTTCAGCGCGCGCATCACCGCAGTGTCGGTGGACACCTCGCCGGTACGAGTCAGTTTCTGGTCGGTCATCCGGTGGCCTCCGGTTTCGGACGCAGACGATCCACGATCTGTTCGGCATCCGCCAGCGAACCGGCCGAGACGGTGGTCTGCACGGTCTGTCGGTCGAAGTCGGAAAGACCGGAGAGCTCGATGCCGGTGTCTTCGTAGACGGATGACAGCGAGATGGGCCCGAGGGACTGCTGAACGCCGCGGTAGATGACGACCGTGTCGGTGTCGGCGCCGACGTAGTAGCGCGTCTGGGTCCAGGCGTACCCGGCGAACAGTGCCCCCGCGATCGCGGCGAGGACGAGGATGAGCGCCGCCAGCCAGCCCAGACGGCGGCGACGGGCGCGCCGCCGGTCCTCCTCGATGAGCTCCTCGAGGAACTCGGCGGCGGGTTCGAAGTGCGTCGGTTCGTTCGCCGCCTGGCGAGCCGAATGCAGCCACGGCGACCGTGCCGCCCGGACGGGAGGGACCACGACGCCGCTGGGATTGGAGGCCGAACCGACGATCGTGGGGGTTCCGATGAACACGGGGTGTTGGCCGCCCACGTCGACGATCACGACCGTGACGTTGTCGGGCGCGCCGCCGTCGAGCGCCTGCTTGAGCAGCGCGTCCGCGGTGCGGGCGGGCGGCATGCCCTGCGCGAGCGCCTTCGCGGTGTGGGCATCGTCGACGACGCCGGAGAGGCCGTCGGAGCACAGCAGCCACCGGTCGCCGTCCTGCGTCGGCATGATGAACGTGTCGACCTCGGGGTCGGGGTCCATGTCGCCGAGGACGCGCATGAGGACCGAACGGCGCGGGTGGTACCGCGCCTCTTCGGGCGTGATGCGTCCCGAGTCGACGAGCCGCTGCACGAAGGTGTGGTCGGTGGTGATCTGGGTGAGCGTGTCGTCGCGGTACAGGTACACGCGCGAGTCGCCGATGTGGCCGATGACCGCGTAGTCGTCGACCATGATCACCGCGCTGACGGTGGTGCCCATGCCCGCGAGCTCCGGACGCCGCGCGACCGTGTCGATGAGGTCGGTCGCGGTGTCGGCCAGCGCGTCCCGCAGGGCATGCTCCGCTTCGGTGGTGCTGGGGAAGGGCCGGTCGAGTTCGGTCAGACGCGAGATCGCCAGGCTCGAGGCGACGTCACCCCCCGCGTGACCGCCCATGCCGTCGGCGACCACGAAGAGATTGGATCCGGAGTACCCGGAGTCCTGGTTGTTGGAGCGGACCTTGCCCGTGTGGGAGATGGCCGCGCTCGAGCCCTGAAAGACCATGGAGGGGGGTTACTCCCGCAACTCGAAGGTCGTCGCGCCCACCTTGATCGGCGCACCCACCTTCACCTGCACGGGGGATGCCACGCGCACCCCGGCGTGCGTGGTCCCGTTGGTGGAGTCGAGGTCTTGCAGCATCCACTGGTCGCCCCACAGGACGAGACGGGCGTGATGACTGGAGGTGTAGTCGTCACGGATGACGAGGCCCGACTCGCTGGACCGGCCGATCGTGAGGGGCTCGGTGCCGAGCGGGAGCTCCAGCCCCGCCTTCGGACCGCTCGTGATGACGATGCGGGAGACCGATGCGGTGGTCGCGAGGCCACCCGCGGCGGCCGGCGCGGGGGCTGCGGGTCGCTTGACCTGCGTCGTCACCGCGTTCGGCCCGGCGGTCGGTGCCGCGGCCGCCGGAGCGGGAGCGGATGCCGAGGGCTCGGGCAGCTTGCGCACCTTCACACCGAACAGGTCGGCGCGGAGCGAGTACACGACACCGAAGACGAAGAACCACAGCAGAACGAGGAACCCGCCCTGCAGAAGGAGAAGAGTCAGCGGACTCATGACAGGGGCCCCCGCTCCTGAGCGTCGAACAGCTGCGTCGCATCGGATGGCGCCGCTCGCCGTGCGGTCTGCGCCTGAGCGACCACACGGAAGACGATATCGGTGCGACCGATCGAGATTCTCGAGTCGGGCGGAAGCGCGGCCTCCGAGACCTTGCGGCCGTTGAGGGTCGTGCCGTTCGTGGAGCCCAGGTCGCGCACCATCGCGCGCTCGCCGTCCCACAGGATCTCGACGTGCTTGCGGCTCGTACCGGCGTCGGGGATCGTGATGTCGGCGTCGCTGCCGCGCCCGATGACCGTGCGGGCCTTGACGAGCGGGTGGCGCGTTCCGTTGATGTCGACGACGCCGCGCCACGACACCTGGCCCTCGCTGGTGCGGGACTCGACGCGCAGCGTGCCGGTCGACAGCGAGGTGTCGCGCTCGATCGAGATCGTCACGGGCCCCGCGAACGAATAGCCCTGCGTGCGCGCATGCTTCTTGACCAGCGTGTCGAGTTCGGACACGAGCGTCGAGCCGAGCGCGCTCATTCTCTCGTCGTCGGCGGGGGAGAGGCGCACCGAGAACGCGTTCGGCGCCAGGATGCGGTCACGCGTGACCACCACGGCGTTCTTGTCGAGCTCGCTCCGCAGCGCGGAGGCGATCTCCACCGGCTGGATGCCACTGCGGAAGGTCTTCGCGAACGCACCGTTGACGGCGCGTTCGAGACCCTTCTCGAAACTGTCGAGTAGTCCCACGAGACTCCTTCGGGCAGGCAGACCAGTAGCCACATCGTAGTCAGCACGCCTGGACAGGTCATGGATGCCGCCGTCGAACACGGTTCATACGGCGCGTAGGGCCGTGATATTCTCGGGAAGTTGAGTGCGCGGCATCCGTGCACGAAACGAATCGCGCGAGTGGCGGAATAGGTAGACGCGCTGGCTTCAGGTGCCAGTGCCCGCAAGGGCGTGGGGGTTCAAGTCCCCCCTCGCGCACAGAAAGATGAGGGGCTCCGGGTTTCCCGGAGCCCCTCATCTTTGTCTGCGGGGTTGGGCTCGCGCTGCTGGCGCGTCGGCCTCGCCGCTGTCCGCCGGAGGCGGCGAGCCCGCGCGGAATCGGTCATCCATGACGTCGAAAACCCCGAAGCGCCGGGAGTGCTGCGAGGGCGCAGACGAGGGCCCCGGCCCCGAACGCGGCGGCCGTTCCGCCCGCCGCCGCGAGAGCCCCCAGCACCGCAGCGCCGATGCCTTGACCGATCACCAACATGATGAACAGCACCGCGGTGCCGGAGGCCGCCCGGTCGGAGTCGATGTCGGTTGTCCAGGCGATCAGGGCGCCCGTCGCGGACGTATACGCCCAGCCGAAGACCACACTCATGAGGATCGCCCCCGCGACCGATCCCGCCGATCCGGCGAAGGCGAGCGTCGCGATGGCGCCGACGGCCGCTGTGACCGCCCATGCGCGGCGAGCGGACCACAGGGAGATCGCCCGCGCCGTGGCAACGACCGCCGCGCCACCCACCCCGAGAGCGGTCCAGGCGAGTAGGGAGACGGTGTCGTCGAGCCCCGCGTCCACGAGCAGCACCCGTCCGAACGTCCACACCGCGGCGGAGCCGACGCCGAGGAGCAGGGCGGCAAGGAGTGGGGCGCGGTGGAGAGCGAACCACGATGCCGGCGGCGGCGGCATCCGCTCGCGGCCCGAGCGGAGACGCCTCGTGAAGATGAGGACGGCAGCTCCCGCGAGAGCGCTGACCGCCGAGGCGACCCACCACGCCGTGCGCCAGTCCGGGAGCAGGGCGATCGCGAGCAGGCTGGCCGCGACCAGTCCCGGGCCGGTGCCGGAGTTGGCAATCATCTGCGCGCGGGGGTGCGTGCGAGTGCCGGGATGAGATCGCAGAACGGCGACGACGGCCGGGGACGCCAAACCGGCACCGGCGGATCCGAGGACGGTTGCGCCCGCGAAGACGCCGACTCCCGGCGCGAGAGCGACGCCGCCGGCCCCGAGAGCCGCGGTCGCTGCGGCTGCGACGATCATCACGCGCGGTACGCGCGCCGCCGCGGCGAATCCCACGAGTGCGCCGACCACGTACATCGCGGAACCGCCGGCGGCGATCATCCCTCCGACGGAAGCATCGAAACCGAGCTCGCGCTGGGCGTCGGGAAGGACCAGCCCGAAAGAAAGGCGCACGAGTCCGTACGTCGCGGCGATGAGCGCCAGGCACGCGGCGATGACGGGGGTCGGCCTAGATTTCGATAACGTACGTTTCACTTTGCGAGTCTAGGATGAGAACGTGGGGATCCGCGAGCGAACAGAGACGAAAATCCTCGATGCGGCCGAGGAACTGTTCTTCGCGCGCGGAATCGCGGCCACTCCTGTCGACGCGATTCTTGAGACCGCGCGGGTATCACCCGCGACGTTGTACCGCGGATTCGCCAGTAAGGACGCCCTGCTCGCCGCCGCGCTCCGCCGTCGGCACGCGACCTGGATCGCGGAGTGGGACGCCGCAATCGGGGCGGCGGCATCGCCCGAGGATGCGCTTCTCTCGGTCTTCGATGCCCTCGATGCTTTCCGCTCCCGTCCGGAGGGCGCACGGTGGTGCGCTTTCCTCGGAACGGCGGCGGAATACGCCGACCCACCGGCGGAGATCGCGGCCGTCCTCGATCTCGAGACGGCAACCTACCGCGAGCGGCTCACGAGCCTCGCGGATGCCGCGGGGTTGCATGAGCCGGCAGAGGTCGCCGCCCGCCTCCTTCTCATCGTGTCGGGCTACCTCGCGATGCGACTGCGGTCGCCCGAGCTGACAGCGCGCGACGCGCGCGGCATCGCGCGAACGGTGGTCGCCGAGGCCCGGCGGCGCGACTGAGGTACGACGTCGAACCGCGTCCGGATGGCGGTGCGACACCTTCGCCCGGTAGGAAGGTGCGATGGACAAGGTCGCCAGCCCCCGGGTCGTCTCGGTGATGCGCTCGCCGCTGTTCGCGGTCGTCGTGTTCGTCGCCACCGTCGTGCAGGTGTGCGCGGTGCCCGTGTTGTCGCTGCTCGGCGGCATCGGGACGTGGGACCACGCCCTTGCCCCGGTCGTCGTGATCGCCCTCACGATCGCGGTGTGCGCGGTGCAGGCGGCCTGCCTGACGCTCGTGGCATCCCGCCCCGTCTTCGCGATGCTCGCGATCATCGTCTGCTACCTGCTCGTCGCGGTGGCCCTCGGTGTGCCGAACTGGGCTCGTCCCATGTACCTCGTCATCGCCATCGCGATGTTCGCCGTCGGTAGCGCCCGGCCGATCTCGGTGGCCGCCGCTTGGGCCGCGTTCGGTGTGGTGGGTGCGAGCGTCGGCCTGGCATCGTGGGCGGCGAGCACGGGAACGCCCGCCAACATCGTGATCGGGTTCCTCCTCACCGAGGGAACGGCGCTGGCATCCACCTCGTTCGCCGGTGTCGCGCTCGGGATCCTGTGGGCTGTGCTGGATCGACGTGCAGCCCGGGAGCGGCAACGGGTCCTGGAGCTCGAGGAAGAGCAGTCGGTCGCCATCGAGCGCTCGCGGGCTGCCGAGCGCGGGCGGATCGCTCAGGAACTGCACGACGTCGCCGGGCAGCACCTCGCCGGTCTGGTCTCGCTGTGCGACGCCTCTGCTGAGCTCGCGCCGACGCATCCGCAACGCGCACTGCAGTTGATCGAGGAGGTCCGCGCCGAGGGGCGGTACGCGGCGGCCAGCCTCTACGGTGCGCTCGGAGATCTGCGTGCCGTCGACGCGGTCGCGCATGCGCCGACTCCCGACCTGCGCGACCTCGATACGCTCGCCGGGTTCTGGCGTGAGCGCGGGATGGGCGTCTCGGTCGAGACCCGCGGCGACCTCGACCTCGCGCCCGTGGTGGTGTCGGCGACGGCCTACCGCGCGGTGCAAGAGGGACTGTCCAACGCCGCGAAGCACGCGGCCGGTGCGCCCGTCGCGGTGCGGCTGGCGGTGGAGGACGAGCGGCTCCACGTGAGCGTCGAGAACGGAGCCGCGCGGAACGCCCGACCCGGCGAGGACGACCTCGGACTCGGCTGGGGCCTGGACACCCTGCGCGACAGGCTCGCTCTCGTGGACGGATCGCTGGACGCCTCCGGCGACGGCGTGGGCGGGTGGCGCCTCACGGTCGACATCCCGTTCGCCCACGCGCGGGAGACCGTGCGTGACTGACGGCGAGCCTGTCCGTGTCCTCATCGCCGACGACAACCGCACGTTCCGGCGCGGGGTGCGTCTGCGACTGGAGAACACCGACGGCATCGCGGTGGTCGGCGAAGTGGCCAACGGGAGGGATGCCGTCGCTGCCGCGCTGAGCGAGGGTCCCGACGTCGTGCTCATGGACCTCGAGATGCCCGGGATGAATGGCATCGACGCCACGCGCGCGGTGGTCGAGGCATCCGGAGGTTCGGTCCGGGTGATCGCCCTCACCAGCCACGGCGAGGATCATCTCGTGCGTCGCGCGATCGCCAGCGGCGCGAGCGGCTACCTTTTGAAGACCCACGACAGCGCGCAGCTCGTCGACGCCATCCGTGCTGCCCATCGCGGCGATGCGCTGGTGTCTTCGCGCGTGACCCGTACGCTTCTCGCCGGAGTCGTGCAGCACAGAGCGACGGAGGAGGACCGGGTCAAGCTGGCATCCCTCACCCCCTCGGAGATCCGGGTCGTGAAGCTGCTCAGCGAAGGGGTGACCTCCAATGAGCAGGTCGCCGCCGAACTCGTCGTCTCGGTCAACACCGTCCGCTCACACATCCGCGCGTCGCTGGGCAAGATCGGCGTCGACGACCGCACTCAGCTCGCGCTGTGGGGCGCGCGGATGACGGAGGATCTGGGGCGCTCGGACGGGCGGGTCTGACACCTCGTGTCGAACGGGCCGCCGCCGGGCGAGGCCCCCAATCCCGACCCCCGCCCGACTGCGATGCCCGGCCGCCCGGGCCGTGCGCGAGATCACGCGCCGAAAGCCCGGATGACCGGGACGCATCTCTCTGCGCAGAAGCTAGCGTGCGCGCAGCCGACCATGGGGCGCCCTCCGGTGCCGATCGTCGGAATATCGCGGCGACGCCCGCCACTTTTCTCGCGAGAGATCATCCGAATGGATGAGGTCAGCCGCCGAGCACTGCCCGCCAGTTGGCGGGCACGCGCCCGGCCGGCCCCGGAGTCGGCTGACTCGAGGGGTGGCTGCGCGGCGCGGCCAGGAGCGGCCCGTCGATGAACGCCTCGGTGCGGTAGTCCCAGAACCAGTCCTCGCCGGGCTCGAAGCTCTGGATGACCGGGTGTCCGCTGGCGTGGGCGTGCTTCGTGGCGTGCCGATTCAGCGAGTCGTCGCAACAGCCGATGTGACCGCACTCCGCGCACCGACGCAGGTGCAGCCACCAGGAGCCCTCCGCCTCGCACTCGACGCAGCCGGTTCCGCTCGGCGGAACCTCGGGTCGGATGGCATCCGTCTCGCTGGTCATCTCACTTCTCCGCCGTGTAGTACCCCGCGTTGCGGAGAGCGCGGCGGATGTCGAGCACCATCTGCTCGTCGATGTCCTTGTGCCGCGGCGGTGAGAGGAAGAGGACGTCGTCGCCGAGTCGCACCTTGAGCTTGCCGTCGTGCTCGTCGGTGACCTCGCCGACCTCGCGCAGCAGCGACACGATGTCGTGCCATTCGAGGTTGTGCGAAGTCGGGTGCTGCTCCAGGTGGTACAGCGTGTTGCGGTGGTTCTCGGCCAGGTCATGCGTTTCGGACATGGAACTGCTCCTCGGTTCTCCCATGGGGTGCTGCCGAACGTACCGGGAGGGCCGCGTCCGCTGATGCGACGAGCGTAGGAACCTCCATCGACCGCTGTCCGCCATGCGGGCTCGGACCGGTCGTCTGCCCCGGGTGCGAGGGTGCGATCGCGAACGTGTCGGGGTCGGCTCAACACCTGATTTCCCGCCGACAGAGTGGCCTTCAGCGCGTCCGGGTGTCGGACCCCGGAGACGAGCTCGCGATCAGCAGCCGCTGCTCACTGAGTTCCGCACGAGGAATATCCGCGACGACCTGACCATGATGCAAGACCACGACGCGGTGGCAGATCTCGACGAGTTGCTCGTGGTCGCCCGAAACGACGATCACCGTTTGTCCCTCGGACGCTGCGTCGGTGACGCGCGCGAGCAATTCGCGTGCCGCGCCGGCATCCACGCCCTGCGTCGGCTCCTCCAGGAGCAGGACCCGCGGCGACGTCTGCAACCACTTCGCGAAGACGACCTTCTGCTGGTTGCCGCCGCTGAATCCGCGGAGTGGCCGGGCGGGGTCGAGCGGATGGAGACCCACGTCCGACAGCCACCGGTTCGCGTGCGCGCGCTCCATCTTCGGGTCGAGGACACCGCGACGGCGCATCGTCGGGAGGACGGGCAGGGTGAGGTTCTCCGACGCCGAGGCCTCGACCCATCCGCCGTCGCGGAGCCGGTTGCCTGGCACGTACGCGATTCCCGCGCGGATCGCCGTCCGGGGCGATCCCGACGCGACGTCCTCGCCGTCGACACGGACGCTACCGGCGGCCGCGGTCTGTGCTCCGGCGATGATCCGCACCAGCTCGGCCTGCCCCATTCCGTCGAGCCCGGTGATCCCCACGATCTCGCCACGGCGCGCGTCGAGGTCGACGGCATCCAGGACGTCTCCGGTGAGGCCCCGCACGGACAGGCGGATCTCGTCGCCCACGGTCACGGGAGGGTGCGGGAAAAAATCGTCGAGACGGCGGCCGAGCATGTGCCCGACGATCTCGCCGCGGTCGCTGTCCGCGACCGCCCCGGTGAACACGGTTCGGCCGTCGCGCATGACCGTCAGCCGATCGCACACGGCGGCGACCTCGTTCAGCCGGTGACTGATGAAGACCACTCCTGCGCCGCGGTCGGCGACTCGACGCATGAGGGCGAGCACGCGCTCGGCCTCGGTCCGACCCAGGGCCGCCGTCGGCTCGTCCAGGACGAACAGCTGCCCCGTCACGTCCTCGCCGAGGTCGCGGAGGGCCCGCACCACGCCGAGCATGGCTCGCTCGGCCGCGGACAGCGATCGGACGGGGGCTTCGAGCGGGACGTCGAACTCGATCGAGTCCATGATCCGCCGGTAGACCTGCGCCTCTCGGCGATCGCGGACGATCCCCAAAGTGCGCGCCCCGTAGCGGGCGGTCACCCCGAGGTTCTCCTGGACCGTCATGTCCTCGACCAGTCCGAGGTCCTGGTGGATGACGGCGATGCCATGCGCGTGGGCGGAGGAGACCGGGAACGACAGCTCGCCTCCGAACAGGCGCGCCGTTCCGCCGTCGGGCGTGACGATCCCGGTCAGCGACTTCACCAGTGTCGACTTGCCGCATCCGTTCTGCCCGAGGAGGGCGTGGACCTCGCCGGCAGACACCTCCAGATCGACGCCGCGCAGCGCCTGGACCGCGCCGTAGGACTTCGTGAGCCCGCGGACCGACAGTGCTGCGGTCATGCGCGGGCCTTCCGGCGACGACCCGCGAGCTTCGACGCCGTCACCGCGACGATGAGGGCGAGACCGTAGAAGAGGTTCGTCACCCAGGTCTGTGCGCCAAGGACCTGCAGGCCCGTGATGCCGACGATCAGCAGGTAGAGGGCGACGAGGGTTCCGAGCGCGTTGAACCGGCCGATGACGATCGCCGTCGTCCCGAGGAACGCGGCGGCGAGAGGCTGGAGCATGTACTGGGCGCCGACGCCCGGGTCGACGGCTCCGAAATAGCCGAGGAACACGATCCCCGCAAGTGAAGCCAGCAGGCTCGACGCGACGTAGGCGAAAAACCGGATGCGATCGACCGGGATGCCGGACAGTCGTGCGGCGTCCGCGTTGCCGCCGATGAACACCATGTATCGCCCCAGGGGTGTGAGCTGGTAAACGAACCAGAGTGCGGCGGCGAGCAGCCACGCGTACCAGGTGACCAGGGGGATGCCGAGGAATCCCGACCGCACGGCATTGACAAGCTCTGCCGGGACTCCCGCCACGATGCTGGAACCGGTGACGAGGTAGGCGACCCCCGCGAGGGCGGAGAAAGAGCCGAGGGTGACGACGAAGGAATCGACCCCGATGCGGACGATGAGCGCGCCGTTGACGACGCCGACGACGAGGCCGAGTCCGACCGAGGCGAGGATCGCGAGGGGGACGGGGGTCCCCGCCTTGATGAGCACGATCGCGAGGGCGGCGCTGGCGACCATCGTCTGCGAGATGGACAGGTCGAAGCCTCCGGTGCGCAGCACGATCGTCGCGATGAGGGCGAGGAGCAGAATGATCGACTGCGAATTGATCATGCTCGTGATGAGCCCGAGCGAACGGAACGCGGGAATCGTGGCGACGAACGTCCCCAGGAGCAGCAGCAGGATGCCGAGGAGGGCGTATCGCTGAAGCCAGCCGCTGCGGGGGGCACGACGCGTCACCCGGGGCACGCGGGGTGCGGGATCGGTGAGCGGGGTGGTCGGGGTGGTGGTGGTCATGGCGTGTCCTCGGGAAGCGGTGGGAGAGGGGGACGGGCGCGAGGCTTTGTCGCCCCGCGCCCGTCCGGTGTCACTGACCCCAGGCCTGGGTGAAGGCGGTCTGGTAGTCGGTGTAGTTGGGCGAGACGTCGGCCGTGCTGCCGTCGCCGACGTTCTCGCGGGTGACCAGGCGGGTCGGTATCACGTAGCCGGGGTTCTCCTCGCCGAGGATCGCGCGGGCCACCTCGTCGAACGCGGCCCAGCCGATCCACCCGGGCGGGGGCATCGCGACGGTGCCGTTCTGATCGCGGCCCGAGGCGATGAGCTCGAGGCTCGCCGAGATGCCGTCGTGGGCGAGGACCTTCGCGCTGCTCCCGGCCGCGGCCACCGCCGGGGCGACATACGGCATGGCGCTGTCCCACACGGGCAGGACGTAATTCACGCCGGGGTCGACCTGGAGGGCCGTCTGCAGCTGCGTCCCTGTGTCGGTGGGGATGTTGGCGGGGTCGATGTCGAGCACCTTCACCGAGCACTTCTCGGGGCACTTCTCGGCCACCGTGTCGGCGATGCCGTTGGCGGCAAGGTCCCAGACGTGCACGGGGCTCGACTGGACCACCACGATGTCCGCGGCGCAGCCCGAGTCGGCCAGCGCGTAGTTCGCCATGAGGGCGCCGTCGGCGGTGTAGTCGGCGGTCAGGTTGCCGAAGGTCCCCGCGGCGACCGGCTCGTCGGGGTCGCCGTTGAGGGTGCTGAGCACCTTGATCCCCGCGCGCTCCGCGGCGGCGAGGTCTTCGCTCACGACAGCGGGCTGGACCGCCATCAGCACGATCCCGTCGGCCTTCTGCGCGATGGCCTGGTTGATGCCCTCGCTGTAGCGGCTGGTGGAGTTCTGGCCGTCGAACACGGTGATGTCGACGCCCGCGGCTGCACCGGCCTCTTCGACACCGGCGGACATCTCCGACGAGAACTGGTTCTGGCTGTTGGTGATGTACCAGATGCTCTTGCCGGCGAGCTTCGAGAGGTCGAGTCCGGCGGTCGGCGCCACGAGCTCGCTCGGCTCGCTCGCCGCGGCGACCGCGGCGGCGACGTCGGGCGGACAGTCGCCCGCATTGGCCGTGGTACCGGTGTCGGCGCCGGGGCTCTGGACGGCGGGCGTGCACCCGCTGAGGGCGAGTGCGGCCGCCAGGACTCCGACGGCGATGGCGTAGCTGCGTTTCATGGAAGACCTCCAGTGTTCGGGTGCGGACAGGCAGTCGTCCTCGTCCGCCTGTGAGTGGGCGGACCGCTGTGTCCGCCTCGGTTGTATGCCCGATTTCGCTCGTGAAACACACTGTTCACACACATTCCGGGGGTCCGGACGAAAATCATCCGATCGGTCGATGAAGGATCAACCCTTCGGATAGACGAACGAGCGATGTGCGCCGCGGGACCCCCGGGAGACCATGAGCCATCCCGAATCGGAGAGCGCGAGTTCCCGGCCTCGCCGATGGTGACGCCGGGTCCGACGCGGTCGCATCGACACAGACGAGGACGCACTCATGGCGTACAGAATCTCGGTGGACACCGGCGGCACGTTCACGGACGTGGTCGTCGTGGACGCCGCCGGAACCATCCACATCGGCAAGGCGCTGACGACCTACCAGCGGGCGTTCGAGGGAATCGAACAGGCCATCGCGCAGGTGGCGCGCAAGCTGGGTCTCGGCACCGGTCAGCTGCTCTCCGAGACCTCGCACTTCGCGTACGGGACGACGCGGTCGACGAACGCGATCGTCGAGGGCAAGACCGCCCGGACGGCGTTCTTCACGACGAAAGGCTTCCCCGACACCCTGCTCCTCCGCGAGGGTGGCCGCTTGGGCGGCGCCTTCTCGCCGCGCGAGTTCACGCCGCCGTACGTGCCCCGCTACCTGACGTTCGAAATCGACGAGCGCATCGACAGCGACGGGGGCGTTTTCGGTGAACTCTCCGAGCAGAGTGTGCTCGATGCCATCGAGGAGTGTCGTCGCCACGGCGTCGAAGCCGTCGGAGTGAGCCTGCTGTGGTCGACGGTGAACCCCGCGCACGAGCTGCGGGTCGGGGAGCTCCTCGCCGAGCACCTGCCGGAGATCCCGCGCACGCTGAGCCACCAGCTCAATCCCATCCTGCGTGAGTACCGTCGCGCGTCCTCCACCGTGATCGACGCCTCGCTCAAGCCCCTCATGCAGTCTTTCCTCGGCGAGCTCGCCGACGACCTCGCCGCCGCGGGCTTCGCTGGACGGCTCCTCATCTCGACGAGCTTCGGCGGTTCGTGGCCGACGGCGCGCATGAGCGACCGGCCCATTTACAGCGTCGGCTCCGGCCCGTCGATGGCGCCCATCGCGGCCCTCAACGTCGGCCGCACGACGCTCGCCGACCCCGCCCCGAACGTGCTCGTCGCCGATACCGGGGGGACGACGTTCGACGTCGGCCTCATCAGCGACGGGACGATCCATTACAGCGCCGACACGTGGCTGGGGGCCAAGTGGACGGGTCACATCACGGGCACGAAGTCCGTCGACGTCCGTTCCATCGGCTCCGGCGGCGGGTCGATCATCAGCGTGGACCCGGCCGGTCTCGTCGCCGTCGGCCCGGAAAGCGCCGGCGCCGACCCCGGCCCCGCCGCCTATGGACGCGGCGGAACCCGTCCCACGGTGACCGACGCGGCCCTGATCCTGGGCTACTTCGACCCGGTGGGCTTCATCGGTGGCGAGCTGCGCCTGGACGTCGAGGCCGCCCGCGCCGCGCTGGCCCCGATCGCCGCGCGCATCGGCGCCACGGTGGAGCAGGCCGCTCGTGGAGCGCTCATCATTGCGACGCAGAACGTCGTGTCGGCGGTCCGCGAGATGACGGTGTCGCAGGGCATCGACCCGCGCGACCTCGCCCTCGTGGCCGGCGGCGGCGCCAGCGGCGTCAATGTCATTCAGATCGCCCGGGAGCTCAGCATTCGCACGGTCGTCCTGCCCCGGACGGCCGGGGCGCTGTCAGCTGCGGGTGCGCTGAACGCCGACCTGATCTCGGACTTCACCGTCAGCGCCTTCGCATCGTCGCGCGACTTCGACTTCGAGTCCGTGGCATCCGCTCTGCGTTCCCTCGAAGCGCAGGCGCAGGACTTCATCGCGGAGGTGTCGTCCCTGAACCCGATCGGCATCCACCGGACCTTCACCGTCGACGCCCGATATCCGGGCCAGGTGTGGGAGCTGGAGACCCCGCTGCCCGAGGGCGGAGTGATCTCGGATGCCGACGTCGAGGCGCTCCGGCAGGAGTTCCATCGGCAGCATCAACGCGTCTTCCAGGTGCACGATCCCGAGCAGTCCATCGAGACGCTCGTCTGGAAGCTGCGCGTGACGGCGGAACTCGACAAGCCCGTCAGCCCGGCCCCTGCCCCGGCGGTCGGGGAGCCCCTGCCCGTGCGCCGCCGCGACGTCCTGTTCGCCTCGGCGGACGCGCCCGATACCCCCGTCTACGCGGGGGAGAACCTCGCTCCAGGCGCCGTCGTAGCCGGCCCCGCGATCATCCTCGAGCCGACCACCACCCTCGTCGTCGACCCCGGTGCCACCGTCACGGTGGCCGCCAACGGCGACTACATCATCGACACCGGAACGAACGACCAGGCCGCCGAGCTCGTCGTGGCCGAGGGAGCACACGCATGAACACCGATCCGATCCTCATGGCTGTCATCTCCAACCGTCTCGACAGCATCGTCCGCGAGATGGAGAACACTCTCCTGCGCACCGGGCGGAGCGGGGTCCTGAACATGGCCCGCGATTTCTCGTGCGCCATCACCACGGCGGACAACGAACTCTTGTCGTCCGCCGAGGGGCTGCCCTGCCATATCTTCGGCGCGCACCTGATGACCGGCGCGATGACCGAACTTCACGGCGACACCCTCGCCGACGGGGATGCGTTCCTGCACAACGACCCCTACCGCGGCAACTCGCACGCCGCCGACCACACGATCCTCGTGCCGGTGTTCTTCGAGGGCGAGCACATGTTCACCACGGTCGCCAAGGCGCACCAGGCGGACATCGGCAATTCCGAGCCGACGACCTACATGCCCTTCGCCAAGGACGTCTACCAGGAGGGTGCGCTGATCTTCCCGTGCGTGCGGATCCAGAAGGACCGCGCCGATGTCGGCGACATCATCCGCATGTGCCGGTCCCGCATCCGCGTGCCCGACCAGTGGTACGGCGACTACCTCGCGATGGTGGGAGCGGCGCGCGTGGCCGAGGCGCGGCTCAAGGAGCTGTGCGAACGCTACGGCCGCGATCTGGTCAAGGGGTACATCCGCGACTGGATGGACTACTCGGAGCAGAAGATGATCCAGGCGATCGCGGCGCTCCCCTCGGGGGAGACGGTCGGCGTCGGCCGTCACGACCCGGTCCCCGGGGTGCTTCCGGACGGCATCGAGATCACGGTCAAGATCTCGATCGACGCCGACAACGGCCGCATCGTCCTGGACCTGCGCGACAACATCGACTGCATCCCCGCGGGTGTCAACGAGTCCGAGGCCTGCACCGTGAGCAACGTCATGACGGGCGTGTTCAACTCCCTGGAACCCGGGGTCCCCGCCAACTCCGGCTCGTTCCGCCGCATCGACCTGCTGCTGCGCGACAATTGCATCGTCGGCCGACCGCAGTTCCCGCACTCCACGTCGGTGGCCACGACGAACATCGGCGACCGTCTCACCGTCACGACGCAGAAGGCGATCGCGGACGCGTGGGCGGGCTTCGGTGCGGCCGAGGGCGCGACCGGTCTCGGCCCGGGCTTCTCGGTCGTGTCGGGCGTGGACCGCCGGCACGGCGGCGAAGCTTTCGTCAACCAGGTGTTCCTCGGCTCGCAGGGCGGCCCGGCGCATCCCGAGATCGACGGATGGGTCACGTACGGCCTCGCGGTGGCGGCCGGCCTGATGTTCCGCGACAGCATCGAGTTGTCGGAGCTGAAATACCCGTTCCGCGTGGGGCAGCTTCGGATGCGGACGGACTCCGAGGGGGCGGGGCGCCGGCGCGGCGCGCCGGGAGCGACGGTGACGTTCGGCCCGCGATGGGACGACATGGAGGCGGCGTATGTGACCGACTGCGTGTCCTTCCCGCCTCGCGGCACGCAGGGCGGAGGGTCGGCAGCACCGAGCGCCTCGTTCATGGTGACCGCGGAGGGGGAGGAGCGCGTCATCCCGTCGCTCGGATCGATCACCCTCGCGCCGGGCGAGCAGATCGGCCAGCGCTCCACCGGCGGCGGCGGATACGGCGACCCCGCCGAACGCGAGCCCCAGCGGGTCCGGGACGACGTGCTCGCCGGGTTCGTTTCGCTCGAGCGCGCCCGCGACACGTACCGGGTGGCCTTCACGGCGTCCGCCGTCGGGGCCGATCTCGAGGTGGACGAGGCCGCGACGGCATCCCTGCGTCAGAGCCTTACCCTGGCATGACCCGCCACGCGCCCCCGCTCCCGGAACGCTCCGGGGGCGGGGGCGTCGTCGAGAGGAGGGGCGGAATGGATGCCGCCGACCTGTCCGCTGCGTTCGAGGTCCTGCCCACGGCGACCGCGGTCTTCGACGTCGCCGGTACCGAGCCCCGTCTGCTGGCCGCCAATGCCGAGCTCCGTCGACTGTGGGAGGGCCATGCCGCGTTCCCCGACTCGGCAGCCGGGCCCGCGCTATGGACGGCGATCCGCGTCGCCGAGCAGAGCGGCGAGGTGCGCGACGCCTTGCTCCCCGCGGGCGAGCACTCCCGTCGCTATCGGCTGCGAGCGGAGCGCGTGCCGGGACGGGCGCAGATCGTGGTCCAGATGCGCCCCGCTGACGCGCCCTGGGTCGACGAGAGCGAACTGCGCTCCCGCATCCGTCAACTGCAGGACCTCGTCGACAACTCCGCCGCGCTCATGTACGTGAAGGACCTCGACGGCAGGTATCAGATCGTCAACGACTTCTTTTCGAAGCTCTTCGGGATGCCGGTCGACGACCTCGTGGGACTCACCGATCACGACCTCTTCCCGTCGTCGAGCGCCGACGTCTACGCCGCTCACGACCGCGCCGTGCTCGAGGGCGGCCGATCGATCGAGGTCGAGGAGCCGTTCGCCACGATCGGCGGCGACACCGATCCCGACGAGGACCGCCGATGGCTGTCGATCAAGTTCCCCCTCCTGGACGACAACGGCCAGCCGTACGCGATGGGCGCGATCTCCACGGACATCACCGACCGCAAACGCGCCGAGTCCGCCGCGCGGCACGCGATGCACGAGGCGGAACGCGCGAACCGGAGCCTGAGCGAGTTCCTCTCCCGCATGAGCCACGAGCTGCGTACCCCGTTGAACGCCATCATCGGGTTCGCGCAGCTGCTGGGGGATTCGCGTCTGGAGCCGTCGACCCGCGAGGGGGTGGGACACATCCTGGATGCCGGTCAGCATCTGCTCGAGCTGGTCAACGACGTCCTCGACATCTCGTGGATCGAGGCGGGCGCTCCGGGTCTCCGATCCGAGCGCATCCCCGCGTTCGAGCCGATCCACCAGGCTCTCGAGATCATCCGGCCCCTCGCGCAGGCGCAGGACATCGAGGTCGCGAGCGACCTGCACGGCGCGATGCACTGCGCGGTGATGGGGGACCCCCGGCGGTTGCGGCAGGTGTTCCTCAACGTGCTCAGCAACGCCGTGAAGTTCAACCGCGAGCAGGGCGTGATCCGTGTCCGCATCGAGGAGCGCGGGCAACGCCTGCGCTACCTCATCACGGATACCGGCGACGGCATCAGCGACCAGGACCGTCGCCGCTTGTTCGCGCCGTTCGTCCGACTCACGGCGGCGGCGAACACTGAGGGCAGCGGGCTCGGTCTGGACCTCTCTCGCCGCCTGATCGAGGAGATGGGCGGCGAGATCGGCATCGAGCACACCGCCCCCGGCGAGGGCTCCACGTTCTTCGTCGATCTGCCCCTGGCTGAGCATCTTGAGGACGAGGAAGGGGTCCAGCCGCCGATCGACGGCCCGACGTCGGCGTTGACGGTCTCGGACGCCACTATCCTTCTCATCGAGGACACGTATGCGAACGTGCGTCTCGTCGAGACCATCGCGGCCGGGATGGACGGAGTCCGGCTCGTGACGGAGATGACCGGCGCGCACGGCATCCGTTCCGCGAAGGAGATGAGACCCGACCTCGTCCTCCTGGATCTCAACCTCGCCGACATGTCAGGAGTGGATGTGGTGAAGGCCCTGCAGCAGGACGCCACGACCGCGGACATCCCGGTCATCGTGCTCTCCGCGGACGCGACGCCGGCGCGCATCGCCCAGCTGCGGCGGGCCGGCGTGTACGAGTACCTGACGAAACCGTTCGACGTGCACCACTTCGTGCGCAGCGTGAGAGCGGCTCTGGAGCCATGAAGCCCATCCGCGTGCTGATCGCCGACGACCACCCGGTCTATCGGGACGGTCTGGCGCGCAGCTGGGATCGCGTCGCGCAGATCTCGGTCATCGGCGCCGTGGGCGACGGCAAGCAGGCGATCGAACTGATCGAGGAGGTCGTCCCCGACATCGCGATCATCGACCTGCGGCTGCCCGAGGTCGACGGCCTCGAGATCCTCGACCACATCGCCCGCATCGGTTCGCCCACCAAGCCCCTCGTGCTCACCGCATACCTCGACAGCACGACCGTGTACCGCGCGATCTCGCGCGGCGCGCGGGGGTTCCTCGAGAAGGCTGCCTCGTTCGGCGAGATCGCCGACGCCGTCCTGCGTGTTGCGGCGGGTGGCACGGTCATCGCTCCCTATGCGCAGGAGATCCTCGCGCGAGAGTTGAGGACGCGGCGCGAGGACGAGACCAAACCCGCCCTGTCATCGCGCGAGATCGACATCCTGCGACTCGCCGCGGACGGCTACCCGGCGCAACGCATCGCCAACGAACTTCACATCTCGCTGGCCACGGTCAAGACGCACCTCCAGCACATCTACGAAAAGCTCGAGGTCTCGGACCGGGCCTCGGCGGTCGCCCAGGCGCTGCGGCGCGGCGTCCTGAGCTGAGACCGTCAACTCCGGTCGCGGAGTCGGCGGGGTGAGCCGCGCTCACGACGATGGATCGCGCGCGCACGAGTTCCGTCCCGCTCGTGGCCACTTCGTCCTTCGCTGCACCTCACGTCGCCCTGGCGAACGCCACCGCCGACGGATATGATCGCTAAACGAACACGCGTTCGCTGAACGAACAGAGGAACCATGATCGACAAGACCGTGTCGGATGTCGCGGCGGCCGTGGCGGGCATCGCCGACGGCGCGACCGTGATGATCGGCGGATTCGGCCGCGCCGGGCAGCCCGTCGAACTCATCGACGCGCTCATCGCCCACGGCGCCCGCGACCTCACCGTCGTCAACAACAACGCCGGCAACGGCGACACCGGCCTCGCGGCGCTGCTGAAGGCCGGGCAGGTGCGCAAGATGATCTGCTCGTTCCCACGACAGAGCGACTCGTGGGTGTTCGACGAGCTCTACCGGGCGGGCAAAGTCGAGCTCGAACTCGTGCCGCAGGGCAACCTCGCGGAACGCATCCGCGCGGCGGGCGCCGGCATCGGGGGCTTTTTCACTCCCACCGGTTACGGGACGCAGCTGGCCGAGGGCAAGGAGACGCGGCGCATCGGCGACCGCGACTACGTGCTCGAGTACCCCATCCACGCCGATGTCGCGCTGATCAGTGCGCACCGCGCCGACCGCTGGGGCAACCTCGTCTACCGCGAGACCGCGCGCAACTTCGGGCCGATCATGGCCGCCGCGGCCACGACCACCGTCGTGCAGGTCGACGAGATGGTGCCGCTCGGCGACCTCGACCCCGAGGCCGTCATCACTCCCGGCCTGTACGTGGACCGAGTGGTCGCCGTGGGGGAGCGCCGCTGGCTGCGCGACGGCGTCTTCGTCGGGGGCGTCGACATCGAGGGGCGCCCGCTCGCCCGGAACGGAGCGGACGCGTGACCACCCGCATCTCCCGCACCGCGCTCGCCGCGCGCGTGGCATCCGACATTCCCGAAGGTGCCGCGGTGAACCTCGGCATCGGGGCCCCGACCCTCGTGGCGGACTATCTCCCCGCGGGCCTTGAGATCGTGTTGCATACCGAGAACGGAATGTTGGGAATGGGACCCGCGCCCGTCGAGGGAAGCGTCGATCCCGACCTCATCAACGCCGGCAAGCAGCCGGTCACCGCGCTCGCCGGAGCCGCGTACTTCCACCACGCCGACTCGTTCGCCATGATGCGCGGCGGACACCTGGACGTGTGCGTGCTGGGCGCCTTCCAAGTCTCGGCGGACGGCGACCTCGCGAACTGGTCGACGGGCGAGCCCGGCGCGATCCCCGCCGTCGGCGGGGCGATGGATCTCGCGATCGGCGCCAAGGACGTCTACGTCATGACCGACCTGTTGACGAAGCAGGGTGACCCCAAGCTCGTCGAGGCATGCACGTACCCGGTGACGGGCGTCGCGTGCGTCTCGCGCGTCTACACCGACCACGGCGTCTTCGACATCGCCCCCGAGGGCTTCCGTGTGCGGGAGCTATTCGGCGACAACACGCACGCCGAGATCGAGGAACTGCTTGGTCTCACGCTGATCGAGCGAGGAGCCTGACATGACCGCCAGCTACGTCTACGACGCCGTCCGCACGCCCTTCGGCCGGGCCGGTGGGGCTTTGGCATCCACCCGTCCCGACGATCTGGCCGCGCTCGTCATGAAGGCCACCGTCGAGCGGACCGGTCTCGACCCGGCCCGCATCGACGACGTCATCTTCGGGGATGCCAACCAGGCGGGTGAGGACAACCGCAACGTCGCGCGTTTCGGCGCGCTGCTCGCGGGGTTCCCCACGACGGTCACCGGCACCACCGTGAACCGGCTGTGCGCGTCGTCGCTCGAGGCCGTCATCCAGGGATCCCGGGCGATCGAGGCGGGTGACGCCGAGATCGTGCTGGCCGGCGGTGTCGAGTCGATGAGCCGCGCTCCCTACGTCGTGGAGAAGTCGCCGAAGCCGTTCCCCGCGGTCGGCAACGCGACGATGTGGAACACCGCCATCGGCTGGCGGATGACGAACACGGCCCTCCCGAAGCACTGGACGATCTCGAACGGCGAGTCGGCGGAGAAGATCGCGCGCGAGTGGGGCATCTCCCGCGACGAGCAGGATGCCTTCGCCGTGCAGTCGCATCAGCGAGCGGCATCCGCGTGGCAGGCGGGCGTCTTCGACGGCGAGATCGTGACGGTGCCGGGGGTCGCGCTCACTCGAGACGAGAGCATTCGCGCCGACACCTCGCTCGAGAAGCTTGCGGGGCTGAAGGCCCTCTTCGCGGCGGACGGCAACGGCAGCGTGACCGCCGGCAACTCCTCGCCTATTAACGACGGCGCGTCCGCCGTGCTCATCGGCGCCGACGGCGCGCTGGACGGCGAGCCGCTCGCGCGGATCGCGGGCCGCGCGGCCCACGGCGTGGACCCGGATGTCTTCCCCATCGCGCCGATCGAGGCCGCGAACAAGGCGCTTGCGCGTGCCGGGAAGACCTGGGCCGACGTCGATTTCGTTGAACTCAACGAAGCCTTCGCGTCGCAGTCGCTCGCGTGCCTCGCCGGGTGGCCCGACCTCGACCCCGAGAAGCTCAACGTCCACGGCGGCGCGCTCGCGATCGGGCACCCGCTCGGCGCCTCCGGCGGCCGCATCATCGGCCGCGCGGCGCACGAACTCGCGCGCCGCGGTTCCGGTGTCGCGGTCGTCGCGATCTGCATCGGCGTCGGCCAGGGCCTCGCGGTCGTCCTGGAGCGGTGAGGGTGTCGCTCGCCCGATCGATAGGGTGAGCCGGTGACCGACGCCGCGCCCCTTGACGACAGCGACGGCCCCGGCGAGGTCGTTCAGGCTTTCGTCCGCGGGCTGGCAGTCATCCGCGCCTTCGACGCCAACAACCCCGAGCTGACCCTCAGCGACGTCGCTCGCCGTGCAGATGTGACGCGCGCCGCCGCGGGGCGGTTCCTCCGCACGCTGCAGAGCCTCGGCTACGTGCGGAACGACGGGCGCTCGTTCGCCCTGACGCCGCGCGTGCTCGAGCTCGGCTACAGCTACCTCTCGGCCCTGTCGCTCCCCGAGGTCGCGCAACCGCACCTCGAGGCGCTGTCGCGCGCGGTCGGAGAGAGCGCGTCGGCGGCGGTACTCGACGGCACCGAGATCGTCTACGTCGCGCGCGTTCCCGTGCGCCGCATCATGTCGGTGGGGATCACGGTCGGGACGCGGTTCCCGGCCGCGGTCACGAGCATGGGACGCGTGCTGCTCGCCGTGGCATCCGTCGAGGAACGTGACCGGATCCTGGATGCCACGGACCTCTCCGCCCGGACCCCGCGCACGCTGACCGATCCCGATGCCGTCCGGCGCGAACTCGAACGCGTGCGCGCGCAGGGCTGGGCCCGGGTCGACGGCGAGCTCGAGCCCGGGCTGCAATCGCTCGCGGCTCCCGTTCATGGGCGGGAGGGTGCGGTCGTCGCCGCGATCAACCTCTCGATGACGACCGGCCGCTACCCCGAGAGCGACATCGCGGATCGGCTGGTGCCCGCGCTGCTCGCCGCCGCGCGCGGCATCGAGGCCGACCTGCGGACGCCCTGACTATCGGACCGGGGCGACGGCATCCGGCCGCAGATCGAGGCGGCGCAGGAGCTGCGCGTTGAGCGCCACCACGATCGTCGACAGCGACATCAGGATCGCGCCGACCGACATCGGCAGGACGAACCCGATCGGCGCCAGCACGCCGGCGGCGAGCGGCACGGACAGCAGGTTGTACCCCGCTGCCCACCACAGGTTCTCGCGCATCTTCCGGTAACTCGCTCGCGAGAGCTCGATGACCGAGACGACGGACCGCGGATCGTCGCTGGCGAGGACGACCCCCGCGGAGGCGATCGCGACGTCGGTTCCGGCCCCGATCGCCAGCCCGACGTCGGCTCGCGCCAGCGCCGGTGCATCGTTGACGCCGTCGCCGACCATCGCGACGCGACGACCCTCGCCCTGCAGCCTGGCGACCTCGGACTCTTTGTCTTCCGGGCGCACTCCGGCCGAGAACCTCCGGATGCCGACAGCCTCGGCCACGGCGGCGGCGACCGGTTGCGCGTCGCCGGTGATCATCACGACCTCGATCCCGCGCTCGGTCAGCGCCCGCACGGCGGTCACGGACTCGGGCCGTATCTCGTCGGCCAGGCGCAGGGCGCCCACCGTCTCGCCGTCGACGACCACGTGCAGCACGATGGACCCGTCGCCCGCCCAGTCCGCGGCGATGGGGAGCTCGGCCGCCCCCTCTTCGGCGAGAAGCGCGGGACCGCCCACGCGCACGACCCGTCCGTCCACGACCGCCCGGACGCCGACGGCCGGCGACGAGGAGAAGTCGGTGGATGCCGGGACGTCGAGGCCCCGCGCGGTGGCGGCGCGGACGATCGCGCCGGCGAGGGGGTGCTCGGAGTCGGTCTCGGCGGCGGCGGCCCACGCGAGGGCGGTATCGCGGTCGATGCCGGGCGCGGCCTCGGTGGCGGTCACCGCCGGCTCGCCGCGCGTGAGCGTCCCGGTCTTGTCGAACACCACCGTGTCGACCGTGCGCATGCTCTCCAGCGCGAGGCGATCCTTGACGAGGACGCCACCGCGTGCAGCGCGTTCGGTCGCGATCGAGACGACGAGGGGGATCGCGAGCCCCAGCGCGTGCGGGCAGGCGATGACGAGGACCGTGATCGTGCGGACGACGGCGGAGTCTGGCATCCCGACGAGCGTCCAGACCACCGCGGTGATCACGGCGGAGCCGAGGGCGAACCAGAACAGCAGCGCGGCCGCGCGGTCGGCGAGGCGTTGGGCTCGCGAGGTCGATGCCTGTGCTTCGGTCACGAGCTTCTGGATGCCGGCCAGGGCCGTGTCGTCGCCGACGGCGGTGATCTCGACCCGGATGCCGGAGTCGGTCGCGACCGTCCCCGCTACCACGGGGTCGCCCTCGCCGCGCGACACGGCGCGGGACTCGCCCGTGATCATCGACTCGTCGATCTGCGCGGACCCCTGGATGACTCGACCGTCGGCGGGGACGCGTCCGCCGGGCCGCACGACGACGACGTCACCGACGCGCAGTGCGGACGGCGGCACCGGCACGGTCGTTTCGCCCTCGACGCGTTCGGCCTCGTCGGGAAGCAATGCGGCGAGCGAATCCAGCGCCGACGTGGTCTGGGCGAGGGATCGCATCTCGATCCAGTGGCCGAGCAACATGATCACGACGAGCAGCGCGAGTTCCCACCAGAAGTCGAGATCGTGGTGCAGCAGGCCCAGGCTGGCGCCCCAGGATGCCAGGAACGCGACGGTGATCGCGAGCGCGATCAGCAGCATCATGCCCGGCGCGCGCCCGCGGATCTCGTCCACGGCGCCGGTCAGGAACGGGGCTCCGCCCCACACGTACATCACGGTCCCCAGGACCGGCGAGACCCACGGGACCCACGCGGCGACCGGAAGCGTGTAGCCGAGGAGGTCGGCGAACATCGCGGAGAAGCCGACGACGGGTACGGCGACCACGAGCATGGTCCAGAACAGGCGACGGAACCGCGCGACGTGGTCGGCGTGGCCGCCACCGTGACCGGAGTGGTCCCCGTGGCCGGTGTGGCCCGCGGGGCTCGCGTCGTGCATCGCGTGCGCGTGCTCGGTCGTCGCGGGCGGAGCCGCTGCGGGGCCGGAGCCGGAGTGATCGTGCGAGGTCATGGCATCCCTCTCTAGCGGTCTCAGACTGCGGCGGGTTCGGCGCGGAACCGCCGCAGCCGCAGGCTGTTGGTGACGACGAACACCGATGACAGCGCCATCGCCGCGGCCGCGACGACGGGATTCAGCAGGCCCGCCATCGCCACCGGGATCGCCGCGACGTTGTACGCGAAGGCCCAGAACAGGTTGCCCTTGATGGTCCCGAGCGTGCGGCGCGCGAGCCGGACGGCGTCAGCGACGACGAGCAGATCGCCCGAGACGACCGTGACGTCGCTCGCCGCGATCGCGGCATCCGTCCCGCCGCCCATCGCGATGCCGAGGTCCGCGGCGGTGAGGGCCGCGGCGTCGTTGACACCGTCGCCGACCATCGCGACGACCCGGCCCTCGGCCTGCAGCCCGCGGACGACGTCGAGCTTCTCGGACGGAGTCACCTCTGCCCGGACGTCGTCGACGCCGACCTCGGCCGCCACGCGTGCGGCGGTCGCGGCGTTGTCTCCGGTGAGCAGCACGGGGCGCAGTCCCAGCCGACGGAAGCGCGCAATGGCGTCGGCGCTCGTCGGCTTCACGGTGTCGGAGACGACGATCGCGCCGAGGTACTCCCCGTCACGGGCGACGGCGACGACCGTTCCACCCGCCGTCAGGGAATCGACCTCGGATGCCATCGCCTCCACGCTCCACTGATCACGCAGCCACGACGGCCGACCGGCGACCACGGCGGAGCCGTTCACGACACCCTGGACGCCATATCCCGCGTGCGCGACGAACGACTCGACGGCAGCCCCGACCCCGGCGGCGGCCGCGATGGCGCGGCCCACGGGGTGCTCGGAACCGCCCTCGACGGCCCCCGCGGCGGCGAGCAGCTCGGCGCGATCGACGCCCGGCGCGGGAAGCACCTCGGTCACCGCCATGCGGCCCGTCGTCACGGTGCCGGTCTTGTCGAGCACGATCGTGTCGACCCGGCGCGTCTGCTCCAGCACCTGCGGACCGCGGATCAGGATGCCGAGCTGCGAACCGCGCCCTGTCCCGACGAGCAGCGCCGTGGGGGTGGCGAGGCCCAGGGCGCACGGGCACGCGATGATGAGCGTCGCGACGGCGGCGGTGAAGGCGAGCTCGAGCGAACCGGCCGCGACGAGCCACCCGACGAACGCGGCGATCGCGAGGAGGATCACGACCGGCACGAAGATCGCGGAGACGCGGTCGGCGAGACGCTGCACTTCGGCCTTGCCGGTCTGCGCCTCTTCGACCAGGCGTCCCATGCGGGCGAGCTCGGTGTCGGCTCCGACGCGGGTGATCTCGACGACGAGGCGGCCACCGACGTTGATCGTGGCGCCGACGACGCGGGCACCGGGGCCGACCTCGACCGGCACGGATTCGCCGGTGAGCATGCTGGCATCCACCGCCGAGGTTCCGTCGACGACCAGGCCGTCGGACGGGATCTTCTCGCCCGGGCGCACCACGACGACGTCGCCGACGCCGAGGCTCGCGACCGGGACGCTGCGCTCTCGGCCGTCGTCGAGCTTCGTCGCCGATGTCGCGCCGAGGTTCAACAGGGCCTTCAGCGCGCTCGCCGAAGCCGTGCGCGCCCGCGCTTCGGCGTACCGGCCGGCGAGGAGGAACACCGTCACGAGGGCGGCGACCTCGAGGTAGATCTCGTGGGCGCCCGCGGACGGAGCGCCGAAGAGGGTGAAGGTCATCGTCATCCCGGGCATGCCCGCGCCGCCGAGGAACAGCGCGTACAGCGACCACCCGAAGGAGGCGATGACGCCGAGACTGATGAGGGTGTCCATCGTGACGGCGCCGTGGCGGGCGTTGATCGCCGCCGCGCGGTGGAACGGCCAGGCTCCCCACACCGCGACCGGAGCCGTGAGCGTGAGCGCGAGCCACTGCCAGTTCTCGAACTGCAGCGCCGGGACCATGGACAGCACCGCAACCGGCAGCGCGAGCGCCGCGCTGATGAGCAGGCGGCGCCGCAGGGCCTCGGTCTCCGGGTCGGTCACGACCTCGTCCGCGACCGGCGGCGCGGGCACCGCGGCCGCATATCCGGCGGCTTCGACGACCGCGATGAGCCCAGCGGGGTCGAGGTCGTCGCCGCGCACGCGCGCCTTCTCGGTGGCGTAGTTGACGGATGCCTCGACGCCAGGGAGCTTGTTCAGCTTGCGCTCGATCCGGGTGGCGCACGACGCGCACGTCATCCCCGTGATGTCGAGCTCGACGTCGGTGGTGCTCATGACGGGTCGGCGACCAGGGCGTAACCGGCTTCCTCGACGGCGTCGCGCACGAGGGCGGCGTCGAGGGGAGCGGAGCTGGCGATCGTGACGCGCGATACGTCGCCGACGCGCAGGTCGACGGACACGCCCTGCACCCCCGCGATCTCCGAGATCTCCTCGGTGACACTCCGCACGCAGTGCGCGCACGTCATGCCGGTCACGCCGATCTGCTGGGTCACGGCGCCTTCTGGCAGGGGGGTGGATGCCGCGGCTTCGCGGAGGCCGAGATCGATGCGTTCGTTCATGGTGTTCTCCTCGGTGGTCAGGACCGGACGAGCCGGGCGATGGCGTCGTTGGCTTCGCGGATCTTGTCGGCGGCGACCTGGCCGCCCTCCGCGCTGGCCTCGGCGACGCAGTGGCTGAGGTGGTCGGACAGGAGCGACAGCGCGACGGTTTCGAGCGCCTTCGTCGCGGCGGACACCTGCGTGAGGATGTCGATGCAGTACTTGTCCTCGTCGACCATCCGCGCGATGCCGCGCACCTGACCCTCGATGCGTCGCAGCCGCTTCTGAAGGTCGTCTTTGTGTCCGTCGTACCCGTTCATGCTGGATACCATACCCCCCTAGGGTATCTGGCGGGCCCATCCGGCGAACATTCATCGACGTCCGCTTCACTGTGGGGATGCCGACCGCATCGCGCCGCCGACTCCCTCTCGTCATCACGCTGGGCATCGGCGGACTCCTCGCGGTCCTCGCCGTCTGGCCGCAGCTCATCGGCGCGCAGCGCTGGCAGGGCGTGGCGCTCCTCATCTCCTTTCGCGGACCGCTCGCGCTCGGGTTCGCCGCGCTCGCCGTCGCCGCCGGGATCACCGCGCTCCTGCGCCGCCGGGTCGCGGTCGCCTTCGGGTTGGCGGTCGTGTTCGCGGTCGCCGCGGTCGGCAACGGCGCTGTCCTCTTGGCGCGCGGCGGGGGAGGTTCCGTCGCGCAGGGCGACCTCACGGTCGTGGTCTGGAACACGTACGGCGGCGGCGCGCCGCCCGAAGCGATCGCACGGCTCGTCCGCGAGAGCGGTGCCGACGTCGTCAGCCTGCCCGAGACCGACGCCGACGCGGCGGGGGAGGTCGTCGGCATCCTGGCTCGGGAGGGGATCCGGATGACCGCCGCGACCGTCGAAGCGGCCCCGGGCGATCGGCCCGTCCCCACCTCGCTCCTGGTCGCGAACGCGCTCGGTCCGTACGTCCTCGATCTGGATGCCGGGTCGACCCCCGGGGCGCCGAGCGGCGTGTGGCGCCCGGTCGAGGGCACCGGGCCCACGATCATCGCGGCTCACCCGCTGCCTCCGTTGCCGTTCATCGTCGACGAGTGGACCCGGGGCATCGACTGGGTCGCCGAGCAGTGCGCGGGACCCGACGTCATCCTCGCCGGCGACCTCAACTCGACGCTCGATCACCTGTCCGGACTCGGGAGAGACGGCGGGTCGGTCGGGGAGTGTCAGGATGCCGCGCAGCAGGCGGGCACGGCCGCGCAGGGCACGTGGCCGGCGAGTCTGCCCGCGGCTCTCGCGGCACCCATCGACCACGTCCTGGTCGGATCGGCGTGGGAGGTGCGCAGCTTCGAGGTCCGCACCGACTTCGACGACGCCGGCAGCGACCATCGCCCGGTGGTCGCGGTGCTGTCGCGCCGCTGACGCGGGTCACTCACTCCAGGGTCGGGGGCAGCACGTAGACGATGTCGGCCCCGTCACGCTCGTACTCGACGAAGCCCAACTGCGCGAGCGTGTCGTGCGACGGGTCGTCGTCGGCCGCGACGCACGCGTAGAGCGGGCGCTCCGCCTCGGCGAGGGTGAGGAGCCGCAACGCTTCGGTCGCCGATTCCCGTGACGTGTCCGGTGTCACGGCGAGGAGCGCTTCCCGGTCACCGTCGATGTCGAGGGTCGCGGCGAGACCGACCACGTCCTCGCCGTCGACGATCGCCCGCGCCGTCACTCCCTCACCGTCCACCCATGTGTCGAATGCGGTGCGGTCGGACACCCGTCCTCGCGGCCACGTCGAGGCGCTCGCGCGCACCGCGCGGTAGGCGGCATCCCGATCGTCGTCGGAGAGGTCGCGGAGCTCGATGCGGGTCATGAGGTCACGGTAGCGGGATCGCCCGGGATGATCGGATGCCTTGCGCCGGCCCTGACCACCTCAGTAGAGGCCGTGCAGCCGCAGCCACAGGTGGGCGGTGAGCGCGGTGTCGCGCTCACGGATGGCGTCGGCCAGGAGGAGGAACAACTCCTCGCAGTCCTCTGTGTGCGCGCACATCCAGCCGCGCAGGTTCCGCCGCACCAGGAAGGTGGTCTGCTTCAGCGTTTCGATCAGCACGATGTTCTCGGACGCGCGGGTGAAGTGGGCGAGGAGTCCGAAGCCCGCATCGACGTAGGCGGGGGAGGAGTCGGCGCGAGCGGCATCCATCAGGACGCCGAGGAGCTTGGCGCCCTCCGTGATGTCGTCGTCGGAGCACCGCAGGAGCGCCAGGTGCATTGTCATCCCGATCATGTGCACCGCGTAATCGCGCATATCCGCGACCTCCTTGTCGCTGGGCGACGTGACGCGGGTGAAACGGTGCGGTGCGATCTCGACGAGCCGGATCGCCGCGAGGCGCTGCAGCGCCTCGCGGACGGGGGTACGGGAAATGCCCATCTGGGTGGCGAGTTCGACGTCACGCAGCCGGTCGCCCGGCCTCAGGCGGCCGTCGACGATCGCCTCGCCGAGGACGGCGTACGCCTCATCGACGAGGGCGGAAGGCTGTCGCCGCTCGTCCACAGGCGGATTCTATGACGACCGGCTATCACACATCTTCGTCATATGTGAAGAATTCCCAGCTTTCGTGTCGCGCGAACCGCATTCGCGGCTGTAAAGTGATCGCCGTCACGCCTCGCGTGACATATCCGGGGGGATCCGTCGACGCCCGGGCTTCGAGCTTCTGCTCAGCCCGGGCGTCGTATGGGCTTAAGGGGAACTTTCCCTTCGTGACGCCGTACAACGTTTCTGTCACGGGTCGATGCGCGGCTCCGGTGGCACCCGTTAGCGTGGGCCCTGACCGACGCGCTCGGCGTCGGCACGAGCGGAAACGGCACGTCGATGACGCAGGGCACGGTCAAGTGGTTCAACTCGGAGAAGGGCTTCGGCTTCATCGCGCCCGATGAGGGCGGCCAGGACGTCTTCGCCCACTACAGCGCGATCCAGGCGGGCGGCTACCGCTCGCTCGAGGAGAACCAGCGCGTCGAGTTCGACATCGCGCAGGGCCCCAAGGGTCTGCAGGCGGAGAACATCCGCCCGCTCTGACCCGGGCGGTCACCGCTCGGGGCGAACGAGGTCCACGCCGGCGGCAGCGAACTGCCGGAGGGTCGCATGCGGCAGGAACGCGCGGGTCAGCGCGGCACCGATGCGCGTGAGGTCGGCCTCGTCGCGATAGAGCAGGTACATCGTCTCGTAGCGCGGGTGGAACTTCTGCTTGAACCGGTGCAGCGACGCGAACCCGTATACCGGCTCCAGCATCGAGGCCATGCGCCCCTGCAGATCGGCGATGACGCCGGCATCCGGCGGGTACTCGTGGGCGAGCGGCGCGCCGGACAGCGACATCACCTCGGCGCCCTCCGTCGAGAACTGCTGCGCGGACGAGCCGATGAGGTACTCCATCACGGGGCCGAAGCCGCCGTCGCGGCGCCGCATGAGATCCAGGGTCCAGCCGCGGACGCGCCCGTCGCCGTAGACGGGCAGCCACGACAGGAAGCCGTCGACGTCGCCGGCGGGCGAGACGGCCAGCGCGATCCGCACCTCGGGGTCCGCGGCCTCCTGAAGGGTGCCGAGGGTGAATCCCATCTCGGGGAGTCCCTTGTCGCCGACCCAGCTCTCCGAGATGGCGCGCAACTGCTGGCGCACTCCCCACGTCTCGTCGGCAAGACGCGAGAGACGGAACGTCATGCCCTCGCGTTCGGCCCGGTTCAGCGACGTGCGCACCGCACCCCAGGCCTTGCCGGTGAACTTCAGGCCCGGAAGGTCGACGATCGTGTCGTCCGCCACCACGATGCTGCGCCATCCTTCCGGGACGGCCGAGCGGGTCGCCTCCCCGGCGCTGAAGAAGCACGGCGCGAGCCCGGCGATCTCGGCGCGCTCGACGAACGCGCGGACGGTCGCTGCCCGATCCTCCTCCGGGCCGAGCGGGTCGCCGAGGACGAGAGCGACACCCGACCGGCGCTGGAAGGCGACGATCCCACGGCCGAACCGCGCGTACGACATGCCCTCCCACGTCGTCATCCACGACAGGGTCCCGCCGCCGGTCGCGCGTAGTTCCGTCTTCACGTCGTCGACGCTCGGCGCGGGCGCGTCGCCCAGGGCCGCCTTCGGACGCGCGCGGAAAGCGGCGCGCACGAGGACCAGATACACCAACGCGACGACCCAGGTCGCCGACGAGGCGAGCGTGATCGTGAGGTCGACGTCGACCGTTCCCTCGACGCCCCCGAGCCCCACGATCAGCGCGATCACCACGAGCAGCGCGAGGATCAGGGCGTTGAGGGCCCCGTAGATCGTGAGCAGCACCCAGGCCCACCGCCGACCGCGTCGGATGCCGGTCGCCACCGCGAGCACGATGACGGTGTTCACGACGACATCCACCCACGAGCCCGAGACCGGGTCCGAGCTGCCGAACGGCCCCGTCGTGGGGCTCAGGTAGGTGAGGACGTCGATCGCCCCGAGACCGCACACCACGACGAACGCGATGAGGCGCTGCTCACGCACCGACACCCGCTGCGGACGCAGCGACCGGTCGACGGCGAGCACGAGGGCGACCGCGAGAACGTGTTCGAGGTCGTTGAGCGACCCCCAGTAGAGGAAGGTCACCGCGAGCACCGCGACCAGCACGGTCCATGCGCGCAGACGCCACGGCGACGGGAGCAGCGACACCGCCGCCGCCACGCACGCGATCACCCCGGGGGAGGGACCGACGTCGAGCGCTGCAGCCTGCTCCTGGGCCCACGGCCAGGGGAGCAGCGCGGCGAGCCACAGCAGCCCCGACGCGAGGAGCACCGCGCCGAGCTGTCCACCCGCGAAGTAGGCGAGGGCGACACGCCAGCCGCGGCGGAACTCGAGGTACCCCATCCCGGCCAGCCCGACGACGATCGCCGCGTAGAGCCACGGCACCGACACGAAGAACGCCCCGGTGATCGGCGTCCACCACCGGCCGGCCTCCAGCGCCGGAAGGCCGTACGCCACGGCGTCGTGCAGCGGCGACGCCGCGAACGGCGACCACAGACCCGCGGATGCCACGCCCACGGCGAGCAGCACCAGGGCCAGTGCCACCGTGGCCGGGAGGCGGCCGACGGCGGCGATGACCCGACGGAAGGTGGTTCTCTCCCCCATGCCGCTCACGATAGGGCACTCTCCGTCGAGACCGGGGGTCGAACGCGGAGAGGAGGAGAACAATGGAGGCGATGGATCTGCACTGCCACGGAGCCCTCGGGCACTCCTTCGACGACGCCGACGCCGCCGGGGTGGCCGCCGCCGTGGCCTACCACCGGGAGCACGGCAGTGACGCCGTCATGCTCAGCCTCGTCAGTGCGCCGGTCGACCGGCTGGTCCACCGGATGACCGAACTCCGGCGGATCGTTTCCGACGTGCCGGGGGTGTTGGGCGTGCACCTCGAGGGCCCGTTCCTCGCGCCTCGCCGTCGTGGCGCCCACGACCCGTCCGCCCTCACCGACCCGACCCCGGAGGCGGTGGGCACACTGCTGGCGGCGGGGGATGGCATCCTGCGTCAGGTCACCATCGCGCCGGAGATCCCGGGCGCGCTCGCCGCGATCCGGGCCTTCGCCGACGCGGGTGTCATCGTGGCGGTCGGGCACACCGAGGCGGACTACGCCACGACCCTCGAGGCGTTCGACCACGGCGCCCGTCTGCTGACGCACGCCTTCAACGCGATGCCCGGTCTCCACCACCGCGATCCCGGGCCCGTGGGCGCGGCGCTCGAGCGTGACGACGTCGTGCTCGAGCTCATCGCCGATGGTGTGCACGTGCACCCGGCCCTCATCCGCGCGCTTTTCGCCGTCGCGCCGGGGCGCGTGGCCCTGGTGACGGACGCGATGTCCGCGACGGGTCTCGGCGACGGGACGTACACGCTCGGCGAGCTCGCCGTGGAAGTGACGGACGGGCGCCCCGTGCTGCGGGGTACCGAGACGCTGGCGGGTTCCACCCTCACGATGGATCGTGCCGTCGAGGTGTGCCTTCGCGCGGGCGTCCCCGAGGACGCGGTGCGCGAAGCCGTCAGCACGGTGCCGGCGCGCGTCCTCCGCGGGAGGTGACGTCAGTCCGTCACCGCATGCCACGCGGCGCGGGCGGATGCCAATGCCTGGAACGCGTCCTGCGCGGAGCGGGCCGCCGCCAGCTCGCGCCGCGCGACGTCGAGCCGCAGCCGGTCCTGAATGGGCGGCGCGTCCGCGAACGCCCCGGTCGCGGCGACGGCCGCTCGTGCGCACGCGAGCGTGCCGGGGAGGGCTGCGCGCGCGGCTTCCAGTCTCCGGCGGGGGCTCGGGGCGTCGCCGAGCGCGTCGTCGCGGGTCTCGCGCACGTGGGCGACGACCTCGATCGCCGTGCGTGGGCGCCGGGGAGACCTTCCGCCGCGGCGCGGAGCGCGGCACGCGCGGCGTGGAGCCGCTCGGCGGCGTCGGGCGCGCACTCACCCGGCCGGGACACCGCGATCTCGAGGCCTTCCGCGATCTCGGCCTCCGCGGCTGCCACCTCGGCCGCAGCGTTCTCTTCCGCCTGGACGAGGAAGCGGTGCGCATCCTCGACCGCTCGGAACAGGCGCTCCGCCCGGCGGAGAGCGACGGATGCCTCGAAGACCTCGGCGTCCGCCGCGTCGGGGGCGTTCAACGCCGCATCGGCCCGTACGAGCGCCGCGCGTGCTTCGCGGTCGGCGCGGTCGGCATCCGCCCACTCCCCGTCGTCGAATCGCGTTCGGGTGTCGGCCAGGAGTCGGGCGGGGTCGCCGGAGGTCCGAGCGATCTCCTCGCGGCGCGCGCGGGCCGCGGCGACGCGAGACGCGGGGCTGCCGTGCGTGCGGGTCCATTCGGACAGGCCGACGCGGGTCGTGCTCGCGGCCGTGATCCTTCGCTCGAGGTCGTCGCGGAGGCGGACGGCGTCGACGCGGCGCTGCGCGGGGAGCCGTGCCGAGGTCGCGAGCGCGGCCACCTCGGCGAAGCCGCGATCCCGGCCGCGCAGCGCAGCCGCCCGCGCACGGCGAAGCTCGGTCGGGGCTTCGTCGTCGCCGGCCGCCTCGAACGCGACGTCGAGCGCGATCGCCGCATCATCGAGCCGTGACAGTGCCTCTTCCGCAGCGGAGCGCGCCTCGGATGCCGCCGCGATGGCGCCAGGGGACCGGCGGCGCGCTCGCACGACGAGCACGATGACTCCGGCGACGAGCAGCGCCGCGAGCAGGGCGATCGACGCGGGCAGAGCCCAGGGGATGTCAGACACCGTCGGGGGCGCCGGCATCCTCGTCCGACACGAGGAGCAGGGCACGCAGCTCGTCCGCCGTGTCGACCGCCGCCTGCGCGCCGTCGGCCTCGTGCGGCCAGCTGAAGCCCCAGCGGACGAAGATCACCGGCACATCGGCATCCAGCCCTCCCTCGACGTCGTGGTGTCGATCGCCGATGAGGACGGGGCGGGAGGTGTCGTAGCCGCGCACCTCGAGGCGCCGCAGCGCTTCGCGCACGATGTCGGCCTTCGCGCTGAGCGTGCGCTCGTCGGGGCTCGCGCCGACCATGGCCTCGAGGTCGGGGGCGAGACCGAAGTGGTCCATGAGCGCCACGACCTGCACCTCGGGCTTCGAGCTCGCGGTCGACTGCGGGATGCCGGCGGCGTGCAGGTCGCGCACGATCTCGGCGACGCCGGGATACAGCTGAGCGCTGCCGGTGTAGCCCTCGTCCTTGTTCAGCGCACGGTAGAAGGTGACGGCTTCGGTCGCCTCGTCGGGGGTCATGCCGACGTTGACCTGGAACGACTCGAACATCGGTGGGCCGATCCAGCGCGACAGTTCGCCACGGGTCGGCGGCGTCCGCCCGAAGTGTTCGAGAGTGACGGTGAGACGGCGGAGGATGCCCTCGGATGCATCGACGAGGGTTCCGTCGACGTCCCAGAGGACGCACGACCAGGGGGAGCGCACGGGCATGGGCTCCACGCTACCGGGCGTGTCGGGCGTGGGCCGCGCGGGGGTGGGTGGCGGTGGCGTAACGGAGGACATTCGCCGGAGGGAGGATCCGCGAGCGGTGCGGCATCCTCCGCTCCTCGTATCTCCTCCGCTCGCCGCGTCGAGTGACGCGCGGGCCGCGGCTCAGAACAGCCGCGGAGCTCCCGACTCGATGCCTTTCATCTCGTCGTAGTCGAGGGTGAGGCACCGGATGCCGCGATCGGTCGCGAGCACGCGCGCCTGCGGCTTGATCTCCTGCGCGGCGAAGACGCCACTCACCGGCGCGAGCAGCGGGTCGCGGTTGAGCAGCTCGAGGTAGCGGGTGAGCTGCTCGACGCCGTCGATGTCGCCGCGACGCTTGACCTCGATGGCGATGGTGCCGCCGTTGTCGTCGCGCAGCAGCAAATCGACCGGGCCGATCGCGGTGGGGTACTCGCGGCGGACGAGCGTGAGGCCCTCACCGACGACCGAGACCTGCTCGGCGAGCAGACGCTGCAGGTCGGCCTCGACGCCGTCCTTGATGAGTCCCGGGTCGACGCCCAGCTCGTGCGAGGTGTCGTGGATGACCTCGTAGATCTTCACCACGAGTGCGTCCCCGGACTTCTTGTGGGTGACGCGCCACTGCTGCGTGACGCCGACGCTCGCGGCATCCTCGTCGGGTTCCTCGACCGTGAGGGTGCACGGCGGGCTCATCCAGTTGAGAGGCTGATGTTGTATGTCTCGATGGAACGCGACCGTGCCATCTGCCTTGACCATGATGAGTCGCTTTGCGAGGGGGAGATGCGTGTTCAATCGACCGGAGTAGTCGACGGAACAACGGGCAATGATGAGGCGCACACACCCATTCTCCCAAGATGCTCGTTCGGTTGCCGTCTTCGGCAGTCAAAACGTCGCTGGCGGTCGCTGGATCGAGTCTGCGCGCCTATCCCATCGAGGCCGCATCGTTGTGTCGCCTGAACTCCCTACGGTCCAGATCGCGAGCCAGCGACTCTGAGGACGTTCAGGGGGGAACTGCCACCCCGCGTGTCTCCCGACCGCCGCGCCCGAGGATGACCCGCATCGCTTCGAACCGGTGCGAATCACTAAGCTGGTGTCGGGTCCGCGCCGCGCGCAAGAGCGGTTGGCGGGCTCCTTTCTCGTTTGAGCAAAGGGGTGGAGATGTCGCGACTGTCGGATCTGTTGCGCGCTGCAAGCCAGCTCGATCCACAACTTGCGAAAGATCTCGAAGAAGAGATTCAGCCGCTCCAGAAGCGGCTTCGCTTCGGACTCAACTTCGAACGCCACGCTCCCGAGGCGGTCGAGCTAGCCGGACACAAGATCCGCAAGGGAAGCAAGGTTCGAGTTTTGCCTCCGCGCGGATCTACTGTGCGTGGTGACCAACGTCTATGGCGCGTGGAGTCCATCAGTGGGGAAAAAGCAGTCATTGTCACGCCCAACGGCGATGAAGAAGAGATCGCCACTATTGCGCTCGACGATCTGATCTTGGTTGCAGAGTTTCGTGATCGCATCTACCCAGGATTGCGGCCCGACGGCGAGGTTTGCCGCGGAGGAGCGAAGCCGTTTCACACAGTGATCAACGGCGAGAATTTCCACGTGCTCGAGCAACTGACCTTCACGCACGAAGGTTCGGTCGACGCCATCTACATCGACCCTCCCTACAACACAGGTTCGCGTGACTGGAAGTACAACAACGACTATGTCGAGGGTGACGATCTCTACCGTCACTCGAAGTGGCTGGCATTCATGGAGCGACGCCTGAGGGTTGCTAAGAGACTGTTGAAGCCAGATGACTCCGTTCTCATCGTGACTATCGACGAGAAGGAGTATCTGCGCCTTGGCCTTCTTTTGGAGCAGACCTTCCCTGAGGCAGACATCCAGATGATCACAAGTGTGATTAATCCCAAGGGTTCCGCGAGGCAAGGTCGGTTCTCTCGAACGGACGAGTACATCTACTTCGTCATGTTTGGAGACAGTTACGTTGAGCCATGGAAGACGGACATGATCCGCGACGCTCCTTCCGAAGGTGCGTCGGTCGAGGTGCGGTGGGCAGGCCTACTAAGGAACGGTGAAGGTAGTCTGCGAAGCCGCATCCCGTCGATGTTTTATCCGATCTTCCTCGACGCGACCACGGGCGCGCTTCACTCTGTTGGAGAACCACCTGCTCTTAGTACGCCGCGCGAGTCGGTGGCAGTACCAGCAGACACAGTCGCGGTGTGGCCTGTAGATGGTTCCGGTCGCGAACTGATGTGGCGTCTGAACCCCACTTCCCTGCGCCAGTATCTTGCGAATGGATTCGCTAAGTTCGGTCGACGCGATCCGGCTACCGGCCGCAGAAGCCCTTCTTACTTGCAGTCGGGTGTCCTTGCGAAGATCGAAAGTGGCGATGTTGTGGTGAACGGCTACGACGAGGACGGCGCTGCGCAGATTACCTACCGTCCAGGGAAGCGCACAGCGCAGCCGATGACCCTGTGGAACCGCACCTCGCACTCGGCTTCGGAACACGGGGCATCGTTCATCAAGGCATTCCTCCCGGGTCGGAAGTTTCCGTACCCCAAGTCCCTTTACGCAGTTGAAGACGCCTTGCGGTTTTTCCTCGCCGACAAGCCAGATGCTGTCGTGCTCGATTTCTTTGCGGGATCAGGGACTACGGCGCACGCGGTCATGCGGCTCAATCGTCAGGATGGTGGTCGCCGGCAGGCAGTTCTTGTTACCAACAACGAAGTATCAGCCGACGAGCAGCGCACGCTTCGAGCGTCCGGCCTCCGTCCAGGTGACGCAGAGTGGGAGCAGTTCGGCATCTGTGACTTCGTAACTAAGCCGCGAATCCGTGCCGCGATCACCGGCAGGACGCATGATGGCGAGCCAATCAAAGGTGAGTACAGGTTCACCGACGAGTTCCCGATGGCTGACGGCTTCGAGGAGAACGCTGCCTTCTTTACGTTGACGTATGAGTCTCCCTTTGTCATTAGCGCTCACCGCGCGTTTGCGGCCATTGCCCCCATGCTTTGGCTTCGGGCCGGAGCACGAGGCGAGCGCATCGACTCCATCGAGGGAGGTTGGGCAGTCGCTGACAGTTACGGCATTCTCCGCGACCTAGACCAAAGCTCGGAGTTCCTTGAAGCGTTGAACTCGCGAGGGGACGTTCGAATCGCCTACGTCGTTACGGATGACGAGGGTCGCTACCAACAGGTGGCCAGCGAGATTCCGCACGTTGAGACAGTTCGGCTGTACGAGGACTATCTGCGCAACTGTGAAAGCGTCGGTGACTACTGATGCGCTTTACTCTGAAGGACTACCAGTCCGACGCAGTTGGTGACACGCTTCGAGAGCTCGCTTCAGCGCGAGACTTTTACCGCAGCGCAAGTAAGCGCGTCTCTTCGGTGGCACTGACAGCGACAACCGGTGCTGGTAAGACTGTGATGGCTGCCGCCGTCATCGAGGCGCTTTTCTGGGGCAACGACGAATTCAACGTAGAGCCTGATCCTGGAGCCGTTGTCCTATGGTTCAGCGACGACCCTTCCCTTAATCAGCAGACTCGCCACCGCCTCGAACAGGCTTCAGACCGCCTCCGGAATCGGCTGGTGACGGTCGAGCATCCTTTCCGCTATCCAAAGCTTCAAGCTGGCCGCGTCTACTTCCTGAACACTTCGAAACTCTCCAAGAACAGTCTGCTCGTGCGGGGCCACGACGACTCGAACACGCTCGCTGGCATGGAATCGCATCCCGACACGGTTCCGTTCACATTCTGGGACACGCTGAGAAGCACCATCGAGGATGAAGACCTCACGCTTTACATGGTTCTCGACGAGGCTCACCGCGGCATGGGGAAGCGTCCGTCCGACACTCCAACGATTGTTAAGCGACTCATCAACGGCCATAGCGGCGTACCACCCGTGCCGATTGTGTGGGGCGTGTCTGCCACAGTTCAGCGTTTCGAGGAGGCGATGAACGCGGCGGAGGTCCAGTCCAACCGCGTGCATCTTGGGACCGTACAGGTTGATCCGGTGCGAATTCAAGAGTCAGGTCTCCTGAAAGACGACATCGTGCTTGACTTCCCCGCGGAGACGGGAGACTTCAATACGGTCCTCCTGCGCCGCGGGGTGCGAAAGGTCAAGGCGCTGTCTGATGCATGGGCGTCCTATGCCGACGAGCAGGGCGATGAGCCGATCAAGCCGCTTATGGTGCTTCAGGTGCCGAACAAGCCAGCACCCGCAGAGGTAGCGTCCGCAATCGATGTGATCCGGGAAGAGTGGCCGGAGCTTGAGTCTGATGCGATTGCGCATGTCTTCGGCGAGCACACGGCGCAGACCTTCGGACCACATAGCGTCCCCTACATCTCTCCTGAGCGTGTTCAGGATGCTTCCTACGTGCGCGTCCTTCTCGCGAAGGATGCCATCAGCACGGGATGGGACTGCCCGCGCGCGGAGGTGATGGTGTCATTCCGTCCGGCGAAGGATGAAACGCACATCACACAGCTTCTCGGACGCATGATTCGGACGCCACTAGCTCGACGGATCGAAGGCGACAACCTGCTCAACAGTGTTGAGTGCATCCTGCCTCGCTTCAATAAGGCGACGGCCAGCCTGGTGCTGGAGAAGATCATGGGCAGTGACCTCATGGACTCCGATGGCGACACGGGTCAGCGAGTCCTCATCAATCCGCAGTTGATGACCGCCAATGCGGCCATCCCCGATGAGGTCTGGGAGTCGTTCTCCTCTCTGCCCGCGGAGACTCTTCCTCGCAAGCACGCAAACCCGATCAAAAGGCTCACCTCGCTGGCCCATGCGCTCGCGGCAGATCGGCTGGTGAATGACGCTGGCAAGCTCGCTCACGAGCGGCTGCATGGCGTTCTGAACGGCCTCGCCGCTCAGTACCCGACGGATCTAGAAAAGGCGGAAGAGGACGTCCGTACAGTTGCAGGTGGGACTGTACGGGGTCAGGCCCGCCATGGTCTTCGTCGCGATGAGTCGTGGACAGAGGTAGCCGATGACCGGGCTATACAGGACGCCTATCGTGCGGGCGCCCGCACCATCACTCCTGACATCGCCCGGACGTATGTAGAGCATCTTGCCGATGACGCTGAGGACGAGGACGCTTACCGAGACGCTAACGTTCGGGTCGCGGCACTAGCGATGCTCCCGCAGACGAGGCCCGCACTGGACACGGCAGCCGACACCATCTCGCAGGAGTGGTTGTCGAAGCATCGCGTTGCGATTAAGGGTCTCTCCGAATCGCGCCAGAGCCTCTATGCAGAGATAACTGCCATGAGCACCGATCCTCAGCTCATCACCATGGCGCTACCGAAGAATCGTCAAGAAGAGACAAAACGTAGCGTTGGTGACTCCGAACAGTTGTTGGAACGCCGACCACTCCACCTTCTCTCCGACGAGGAAGGCCAGTTCCCCGTAGGCAAGCTCAACCCCGATGAGATCGCGGTGCTGGATGCCGAGACGCTGCGAGGGAATCTTCTCGGCTGGTATCGCAATCCGACTGGTGGTCGCGACTCCATGAGCATCGCCTATCAGGATCGTCACGGTGACTGGAGAACGCTTCGACCCGACTTCCTCTTCTTCGTGGACAGCGAAGAGGGCGTGCGAGCGAACATCGTTGATCCTCACGGGCACTGGCTTCCCGATTCGATTTGGAAGCTACACGGAATGGCTCGCTATGCAGAGGTCTACGGCGATAAGTTCCACCGACTCGAATCCATCTCACGAGTCGATGGCGAGCTTCGCGTCCTTGACTTCACTAGTCCTGATGTGCGCTCTCACGTCCTCGAAGAGTCGGACGCGGACTTCGCCTATCGTCGGTGGTCTGTCGCTTACTAAGGCTCGTCGCGGAAAGCCTCTGAACCGTCGTCGGCGGTCGCTGGATCGAGTTTGCGCGCCTATCCCATCGGGGCCGCATCGTTGTGTGACTTGGACCTTCGACGGTCCAGACCGCCAGCCAGCGGATCTCAAGATCAGGTGACCGTACACCGATCGCTTCTGTCGAGTCCGCCGATTAAGGTGCCCACCACGCTGGGTGTCAAGAGATGCCGTCACCGGCGCTCACCTTGGAGGAACGATGAATAGCTTGAAGAAAACTAGCGTCAGCCTCGGTATCGGCTTAGCCCTCATGGCTCTAGCTGGATGTACCGTCGCAGAAGCCGCGTCACCAGAAAGCAAGAACACGCCGCCGGTCAGTGACACACTGACAGCCACGACAACGGCCACACCGACGCCCACGCCCGTTGTCGCCGAAGATCGCGAGTTTCAGCCGACGCCGACTGAGGACACGATGCCCAAAGCCTGGTCATGGGGTGACCTGAACGGCAGTTGGTGCAGTTGGGACGGGCAGTTGTGCTTCACTGTGGAGCACGGCACCTACGAGCAGATGGGTGAGCTTTACGTCATGCAGGGGACAGGTGACTCGCTTGGATGCCTACAAGGAACGGTCACTCATCACACTTTCGAAGGCTCGCACGTCATGTACTGCCCCGCAGGCACCCCGACCGCCTTCACTCTGATCAACCCGGATGCAACATCGGCAGAAGAGTGTCGGCGGCGCGTGAATCCTGGTCACTTTCGGCGCTCGAAAAGTGAACGGTTGCGGGCAGTCTAGCTAGGTGTTTCGTCGGTGGTGGTGCGGATGCTGGGGAGGCTGTCGATGCCTCTGCCGCGGAGTCGGTAGCTGGCGCCTTTGAGGGTGAGGACGTCGGCGTGGTGAACGATGCGGTCGATCATCGCGGCGGCGACGGCCTGGTCGCCGAAGACGCCACCCCAGCTGGAGAACGGCAGGTTCGAGGTCAGGATCAGCGACGCGTGTTCGTAGCGTGACGAGACCAGCTGGAAGAAGAGGTTGGCGGCGTCTTGTTCGAACGGGAGGTAGCCGACTTCGTCGACGATGATCAGTCCGTAACGGCGAAGCCGGGTGAGCTCTCGTGGCAGGTTGCCTTGCCGGTGGGCGTCGGTGAGGCGGGTGACCCAGTCCGTCGCAGTCGCGAACAGCACCCGGTGCCCGTGGCGGGCAGCGACGATCCCGAGCGCGGTCGCGAGGTGCGTCTTCCCCGTCCCGGGAGGGCCGAGCAGGACCACGTTCTGCGCTTCGAGGAGGAACCCTCCTGAAGCGAGCGCGGCGATCTGCTGCCGAGTGGCCGGTTGCGCGTCCCAGTCGAAGTCCTCGAGCGTCTTCCGGCTCGGCAAGCCAGCGGCTTTGATCCGCAGCTCCGCGCCGGAGGCGTTGCGAGCGCTCACTTCGCGTTCGAGGACGGCGGCGAGGTAGTCCTCGAACGACCAACCGGCGTCGCGTGCTTGGTCCGCCATCCGGGCTGCGGCCTCCGTGATCCGGGGTGCCTTGAGTGCGCCGGCGAGATAGGTGATCTGCTTTGCGACGTCGGTCTTGCCGGCCATCAGTTGCTCCCCTCGACGAGCCCGAACGCGCGGTCGTAGTCCGCGAGATCCCGAGTCAGATCGTCGCCGACTGGAACAAGTCGCGGCTGCTGGAACTCGCGTCGTAGGACGGCCGCAGCTTCTCGATGCGCGGGGTCGGTGATCACCATTCCTCGCGCCCAGACACGGGTGTGGTCGGCGATGATCCGTCCATCGAGGCGGACGCGGACCCGGTCCAGGTCCGCGGTGACGTCGACGATCCTGCCGATCGCGCGCGGGTCGACGGAGTAGTCGTTCGTGTCGATGCGGACGTAGTAGTCGCGGCCGAGCCGGATCCGGTTCCGCCAGCCCAGATGCAATGGGATCGGCGGCAACGGCAACATCGCCGCCAGATCCGCAGGCAGCAGCGAGATCGGAGAGGCGGCCAGGGTGCGCACCCTCCGCTGGTTGGCGACTCCGAGCCAGTCGGTGAACTGCTCGTTGAAGTCCGCGGGCGAGGCGAATGACCGGCCCGGCATGAACGATGTCTCGAACCAACCGTTGCGGCGTTCCACGATCCCTTTCGATTCCGGATCCCGCGGCGGCAGCAGCACGAGCTTGGCCGCGAGGGTTCCCATGAACGCGTCGACTCCGTCCGCGTGACGGCGTCCTCGCCCGATGCCGGGCTCGTTGTCCCAGATCAGCCGACGCGGAACCCGGCCGAGCTGCTCGATCAGCTGCCAGGTCCCGAGCAGCAGATCCTCGGTCTTCCGAGTCGGGATCATCACTGCCGTCGTGAACCGGCAATGCGCCGGGGTGATCACCAGCACCGGCAAAAGCTTCGCTGTCCCGTCCTCGAGCGGGATCTTCTTCGGCGGGAACCACAAATCGCACTGCGCCGCGTCCCCCGCCGCCCACGTGATCCGATCCGCGGGATCGAGACGCTGCTGCTCGGGCCGCAACCGCTTCACGTTGTCACGGAACCACCGGATCGAGCCCGTCCACCCGACCCGCTCCGCGAGCACCGTCGCCGGCATCGTCGGCGTCTCCAGCAGCAACGCACGCACCCGCGACTCGAACGGTGTGAACGACGTCGGCGCCGCTGTCCGCTCATAGTGAGGCGGCGATTCCGAGTTCACCGCCTTGATGACCGTGGTCCTCGAGATCCCCAACCGCTCGGCAATATGCGCCTTCGGCACGCCCTCGCCGGCCAGCCTCCGGATCAACGCCCAGTCCTCCAAAGTGATCACTCTCCAATCGTTGAGTGTTCACTTTTCAAGCGCCGCTACTGTCCAGTTTTCGAGCGCCGTCGACAGAAGAGGCCGTCTACGGTGATGACCCTTCACGGGATCGGCTATGGCTCTACAATGCGGTCGGTCCGGCTACCTATTTCAGGCAGTGAGGAACGCCCACTCGGAAAAACAAAAAGAGGCCACGAGTATGGGTATCTCGTGGCCTCTTGTCTTGTGTTTCCCTTTACAGCTTCGGACAGTTACCTCAGTCCGTCTGAGCACTACGTCTCAGTGACTCCTTTCGGTGAAGCGAGGAAGGTGAGCGTCTTCCTCTTCCTACTTTCCTTCTCGTGGCGGTAGGTGAGGTATTGACGCTCCTCAGCCACCGCTTGTTCGAATAGTCCTCGAATCTCGTTGTCTCGTTCGATCTGGTCGATGTACTCCTTTGGGATGTCATCGGTGATCGGTACGAAGTCGGGAGCCTGCTCAAGGACAGTCGCCCAGAGGTTCTCGTATAGCCAGTCGATCTGCTTGGAGTCTCCAAGCACGTACTGGACTCCGTGTGCTGAGGTGTAGTCCCTCAGCGCCTCACTCAGTTCCTCGTGGAGGTCACGCCACCGCCGAGAGGACTTCACCGCTTTTGATGGCCTGGTTCTTGACGGCCACATCACGGCGGTGCTTCGCCTCGTCCTTCCCCTGCTGGATGAGGCGGTCGAGGTAGCCGATGGTGGACTGCTCGATCCCGTTCGCAGGCACGCCGTTACTCACGACCGTGTCGTTCTCATCCCGCATGGTCCCGGTGGTGATGGCCTGCTTCAGCTTCTCCGGTGAGAATCCTGAGGCGAAGCGCACATCATCGATGTCCTCTTCCGACTGATCGCCAGCGAGCACGAGCACGATCATGATGCGACGTGACTCGTAAGAGTCTCGGGCACGGGAGTTGAGGTCATCGATGAGTTCGGTCGCCTCCTCGATGGCCTCGACGGTCGGCTTTTCGATGATGAAGTTGGTCTCCGCGTCCTCCCATTCCGCCACCTTTCGACGACGCTCGGCACCCTTCAGAGAGCTGTAGAGGGCTCGCTGCTTGACCTTCTGCTCGGCAGCACTGACAACCGGGGTCGTGGTCCAGGTGAGCTTCGCCGGATCGTTCGGGAAGAGCTTGCGAATAGGAAGCTTGATGAGGTCGTTGATGGTGAGCTTGGACTTGCTGGTCTTGATGTTGTTGTTCGACATGATTTCTGCTTTCTGTTAGGTACTGCTTGATTTGATGGGTGCTGCTTGCGAACGGTTGTCCGCGTTAGATACGAGGCAGGCTCAGGTAAAGACCGTGCCCCGGCGCTTGATTGAGGTTCAGGCCGCGATTACTTGGGTTGCCTCCTCTAGAAGTTCGTTCAGGGCCTCTACCAGCCCGTCGCAGTACTCGGCGAGCAGATCGTGTGCCATGGCTTCCCGAAGGCGAAAGAATGCGAATGGCATGGCCTCAGTGTCAAGCTGAACGGAAAGAACTACGTCCGCGACCGAGGTTGCAAGGTCAAGCCCGACCTTGCCGTCCGCAATCAGCCGTAACCCTGCAACGCGAAGGGGCAATGCGTCTGAATTCTCCGAGCGTGTGAACGCAATGAGCGTCGTCGCGAGCTTGGCGAGCTCGCAGTAGCTATTGATGATTACGGTCCATGCGGAGTTACTCGCCGGAAGCTGGAAGATCCCTTCTCTGGCCAGCTTCCTGCTCATTGGCTCGAAAAGCTCGTCGCGCGGAACTTCAAGTTCGATGTCGAATAGTGCGTCCATGGCATTTCCTACTTTCTGTTAGGTACTGCTTGATTCGATGGGTACTGCTTGCGAACGGGTGTCCGCGTTGGACGGGACAGGCTCAGAAAAAGACCATGTCCCGAAGTTGGAAGTGATCGTCAGCGCCGAGCGGCTTGTGCTCTGCGACGTGACACGTTTATCTCCCACGATCCAGGAAGGCTCGTGGAGTTGTAAATTATTTGATAACCCTGTTTATTTATGAAAGTCCATGTCGTGGAGGGGTTTCATTCTTTCGTCCGCCCCTTCCGACATAAATTAGTTTGCCAGATGTTTAAACCCCTCGCAACCCCAAAGAGAAAACTAATTTCAGAAACCCCCTAAAAACCCCGTGATTCCGCGGATAAATTCTTTTAAGAAAGTTTTCGCAAGTGTTATCTGAGGGACTGAATGGGCCATTGAAACTGAGTTTGGAACTGAGTATCGTTGAGGTATGGCGATCAAGAATGTGAAGTTTGACGACCTCGACGGCTCGATGCTCGAACCAGGAGAGGGCGGCACAGTCGCCTTCACCTTCCAAGGGCAGGGGTACGAGCTGGAACTTTCGAAGGTGAATGAGGAGAAGATGGCTGAACTCCTTGCTCCCTACATCTCTGTTGCCCGCAGAACCGGAGCCGGAGAGAACACCGCGAGGCTTGTGGAAGCACCTGCAGCAGAGCGGCGAGCCTACGAACCGCGAGAAGCCCGTGAGTGGCTACATGCCAACGGGCATGAGATTCCCGAACGCGGACCCGTTAAAAAAGAACTCCTGAGGCTGTTCGAAGAGGCCAACGGTTACGCCGACTGAAGGTAGAGCGGCAATCTCGTGACCCTGACCCTCGAACCCTTGTTGCTCAGCGCTGGCATCGATCCCCAAACAACGCTGGCTATTCGGCACGCCTACGTGATCGAACCGGCGGGCAGTCCGCTAAAGGGCCTCAACGCGGATTCCACGGCTGAGGAGATCCTGTACTACACGAGCCGTCAGTCATCGAGCACACGTAGCTTCCCGGCTGCACCGCCCAAGACTTGGCTGGTGTTCGTTCCGGAGGGTGGTGACAGGGCAAGGCTTTGGGCTGTCGTGACGAACAAGGGGGAACTCCCCCCAGAAGGTGCGATTCGAGCTTTCGATCTTGAGGTGTCCAAAGAGATGGCCGACCTTCGAGACAGACTCGTGATCGGCTGGACAGGTGCACGAAGCTGGAAGATCAACGGGACTACCGTAGCTCGGTACCCAGTCTTAGAGATTGCAGATTCGCGACCGATACCCTTCCCCGGCTTCGACCAACTCATCCTCAGCTATGAGCGGCTGCAGGCGGTCATGCGGGAGCACCGCTACTTGACCTGGCGCACGGCTCTGTCCTCTGTGATGGGTGTGTACCTGATCACGGACACTCGCAACGGCCGTCATTACGTAGGTAAGGCTGATGGCCTTGAGAACATCTCTCAGCGCTGGCACGTCTACGCTACGAATGGGAATGGCGGGAATCGGGAGCTTATTGGCCTGGACCCTACGACCTTCAGGTTCTCTCTTCTTCGTGTTTTTGATCCATCCACTCCTACTCACGTCATCGACGCCGCAGAGAGTCACTTCAAGCTGGCATTGGATAGCCGCAGTCACGGACTGAATGCCAACTAAGTCTTAGAACTGTGCCCACATGCTCCTCTACCCCCACCACAAGGGCAGGGGTAAGGGGGTCGGCGGTCAGAACGTCTGCTCGGAGAATTCGCGAAGAACCTTGACGAGGCTGTGGGCCTTGGCGCGGGCCTCGGCCTGGCTGTTGGACAGGATCGGTGCCTTGCGGTTGGCGTCACGGATGGCCTCGTTCACGCGGTAGCGAACCACAGTGAGGATGCGGGAGAGCTCCTTGGTGTCGATGGTGAACTTCTCGTCGGCCTCGACGGTCTGAACGGCGGGCTTCTCGGCGGTCGCGGTGGCGGTAGCGGTCTTGGTGTCGGCCATGATGTTTCCTTCGTTTGTGGTGGATGAAGCGTTGTTGGATGGAACGTTATTTGGCTCCAGCGCTCTGTCAACACGCTCTCGAAAGAATCTTCAGATTCGTTTTAGCCGTCGCTTTCCGTGATCGCTGTAGACGCGATCCTGGAGTTCATGGCTGCTGGTAGGTGTGATTGTTCGTACTGCAATAGATAGGCGCGCAGACTCGAATCCAGCGCCTCCAGCGGTGCCACCAACGTCGATCACACAGGACATCAACAGCCGGTTAATGTCTGCCCTATGAGCCTTAAGCCTTACTGGGACAAGTACGACGCAACCCTCGCGCGGATCGTAAATGAGAAGCCGCAAACCATGGATGACCTCAAGGTGATCCTGGATGACTTCGAGCCGCCTTCATCGGGGATTGCCTTCTTTCCAGGGGGCGCTGACGAAAGCCTTGCCGATGCACTTCATCAAGCCGGTTGGGCTGTGGAGTTCCGTGAGGGTGACTACGTGTGGGTTGGTCGATCCGGGGCCGGCGAACTCATCACCTATGTGGAAGGCGACCTCTATCGTGGGGACGTATCAATGAGGTAGTAGCCCACACTTCGAAGCCCCCACCGCCTCGAGACTGGTGGGGGCTTCTTAGCTGTTATCAGTAGCGTTCTACTACCTTGTTTCCTTGGTCATCGGTCGTCTCTACGCGGAGGTAGGACTCGCCAGTGTTCGGGTCGATCTGCTCATCTATTGTCAATGCAGTCATAGTCATCACCTCCTCTTGAGTTTCGGGTCATCGAGACCGGCGAGCTTGAGAAGTTCGTTGGTCTCATAAAGAGTTTCAGCCTCGTCTTGAACGGCTCTCAGATGATGAGCGAACTCGTCGGTGTAAGCGCGTAGTTTCGTATCGCCGTGGTTGTCCAGATAGGCGTACATGCCACGGATGCGACTTTCCACCTCTTCACGAGGTCGGTAGAGGAGTGTCCCATCCCACGCACTGGTCATGGTTCCTCTAGCCTGACGTTCCGGGTCTCGTAGCTTCTCGGAAAGGACTTTGAATGTTGCAAAGTGCTCGCGGGCCTCTTCGTACCACTTGCTATCCACTTCACTCACAGATGACTTCTTTGCGGCCTTCAGACGCTCTTTCAGCCCCACGAGAGTGCCGTCCATCTTGAAGATGCGCCTGCGCTTGCCGGTCGATGCCTCAAAAGTTCCGTTACCGAGGGGTGTGATCTTCGTCTCTCGGTAGGTGTCCTCGGCCACCCATCTACGAAGCACTCCACCACCGGAAGCGGCGATGCCCTCCATACCGTTCCTGTGGTCGCTCCGTACACCGATCGCTTCAAGAGGACACAGTGATACACCCCCGCCCTTACGCTTCACGGCTCGGCATCGTGTCCATACACCTTTGTCGGTCTTGTGATAGCTGGTCATTTCAGTAGATCCCTGATGTCGTCAACTTCATCCATGTCAAAAGCTGTGGTTTCGTCTCTGTGCTCCTCTTCCTCAGGGTCGGGCGTCGATGCGCTCAACGGAGGAAGCTCGTTCTGGCTCGTTCTGGTCGTTACTCCGGTGGTGCCGTGGCGAGCCTGAAGGTCGCGTAAGAAGGCGTCGGTGTCATCGACCTCCTCTGCTGATTCCGGCTCGTCAAATAGGTTCTCGGGATCGTAGGCAAGTGGAGCCTCAAGAGCCTCGCGGAAGGCTCGTACCTCTTCCTCTTCCTTGGCCTTGGCCGCATCGTGATCGTGCTTGAGTTCGTCCACGACTGGTTCAATCTCGATGAGTGATCCTTCGTGGCTCTCGACCTGCTTCTTTAGAAGTTCGAGAGCTAGCTCGTCTTTTGCTCCTTCGCGGTTGCGCAGGAAGTTGATGAAGTCCGGGATAAGCCACCAGAAGAGCGCTACCGCGGTGAGAAGCGCTACGAAGCCCCACGGCGCGGAGGGAACAAGACCCAGTACCCGACTGAAGTCCTTCTCTGAGGCCGCTTCGTGCAGCTGGGCAAGCCAATCGGCGTCGGGCGCGAAGACGGAGATTGCGGTAGCCATTGGTTGATGGTGAACAGTCTCAAGGACACCCCAGAAGTCCTTACTGTCCTTACCGGCCTTCGGGGTGAATAAGTCTGCTGAATCGTTTGCATCTCCCTGGGTCTTGTACGAGCCGTCCTCGTTTACTTCTACGATGCGGTGGATGAACTTGCCGGACGGATTCTGAATGCCGACGATCTGACCGACGTTCAATTCCTCACCGTGATACTCCCTCATCACCACCAGGTCTCCTTGGTCGATGGTGCCGGTCATGGAACCGGTGAGAACGGTGCTGTAGCTGTACTTGAGGAAGATGATCTGAAAGGCAGGCACCGCCGCGAAGATTGCGACGATCAGGGTGACGATCTGCGCCACGAGAAGGATGAAGGCTCCCCATGCGAACGCTCTACGCTTCCACTTGATTTTGCGCTTCAGCTTCTTCTCTTCGTCGTGCACCTCGCTCTCGTCGGCGGTCGGCTCATCTTCGGTAGTTGGGATCGGGGTCGTTGTAGCGTTCATAGTCGAACTCCTTGTTTTGTTTGCTCAGGGTGAATATCGCTACGTACACCGATCGCTCACAAAGAAAGCCCCGCATACTTCACACGAGCGAGAAGTATGCGGGGCTTACTGGGATGTTCGAGACTTAGTCGCCTACGGTCTCCACTGCAACACCGGTCTCAGAAGCGGTCTTGATGTCAGCGTTCGGGAGAGCGAAGATGTTGCCACCAACGGTGGCAATCGACTCACCGTGAACGGCGATGTACTCCGAGAGGTCGGATGCGCCGTCGTCGCCGATACCGGAGAAGGTGAACTTTAGGTTGAAGGTGGCGTCGTTGAAGTTACCAAGATCCTCGGCGGTGAAGCCTTCCGCGGTTGCGGCTGGAGTGATGACTACGCTGTATTTGACGTTTGCGCCCGGTTCAACACGAGGTGCACCAAAACCCTTAGTCACGAAGTCACGAAGGGTGATTGCTTGGGTACCCGGGTAGTTGATCCCGTCGAAGACGACTTGAACCTTCGTGTTGTCCAGGAAGCCTTCGGAGAGCTTAGAGGTGTCGAAAGCGTCAACGGAAAGCATGACGTGACCGGGAACGTTACCGACGTTGGTTCCGGTGACGATGAACTCCTCGGCGGTCTGACCGGGGGAGACGTTCTTTACGATGACGCCTGATCCTTCATCGAACTCGATGCCTCCTCGAAGCTCGGCGGTCAGGGAGCTTCCTTCGCGAACGGTCTCCACGGTAAGGGATGCTAGACCTCCACCAACGAGGGCGGTAGAGAGGATAGCCGCAGTAGCGCCAACGATGACGATACGCTTTCGGCTTTTGGGGGTTGAATAAATGGACATTGAGATTCTCCTTGGAGTGGGTGCCCGGTGGTAGTGCGCCTCCTTGGCTCGGACGGTTTGTATATCGGCTAGGGGTTAGAAAGCAGGGTTTCGTCTGTCCCTTAGCGGTTCGCTTCTTGCTGATCGCTAAAGGTGAACGCTTGAGAGATAGATGTCGTGAGGTCATCTACCTCTGCACGTGGAGTCGGTAGGCCGTAACTACCCGAGAAGATGCCGAAGGCCACTGTGGCGATGAGGAACAACGGGACTCCTCCGATAAGCGCCCCCTTGCCGACTAGCTTGAGGCTTGGGGCAGCCATCTTGAGTGTTCTGAGGATGGTCTTCATGAGTGGTCACCAATTTCCTTTGCGTAGTGTTCGATTCGTAGATTGACCTCTTCAGTTGGTAGGTCAGAGGTAATGAGGGCTTGGTACATCCCCATCAGCCATGCGTGGCCGTGGGAGTGGTGGTCGTTGTCGTTGTCGTTGTCGCGGTCAGCGGTAGAGGTGTTCATTCCTTCTCCTAGTGAGGGGTTGTGTCGTAGAAACAGCCGGTGGGTTTCTAGATCAGTGGCATTGGTGGTGAGCGCGTTTAGCTTGCTAGCGCCTGCTGGCGGCGAACCTCGTCGGCAACGGTCGTCTTGCTGACCACTGCATGCTTGATGGCCTTCACGTAGTCAGCTTCGATCAGCTTCACCTCAGCCGGGATTGCCTTGACGCGGCGCTTGGTGAGTTCGTGGACGATGTAGCCGTACCCGTGGCCGTTGGCGGTGAGCCTCGCGATGAACTCGCAGTCCTCGGCAGTGAGTTTCTTCGGGCGACCAAGCGTTTCTCCCAGAACATCTCTCTTGAAGTGAAGCTTGGCCTTCGTGCTCTTTGAGATTCGTTCGCGGTACATCTGCGCACCGAAGGCCTCCCATGCGAGCATCATCTCGTCCATGGCGTCTGCGGGTGCGTACTGCTGATAGCGCGGGTCACCAACGATGGTGAACACGCAGCCGTGTTCTCTCAGTTCAGCGACTGCGTTTTGGAATGGCAGCCCTTGGCGAGCAAGGCGTGACCAATCGACCATATGGAGGTCGACAGGCTCCTCAGAACTTATGATGCGCTCCTTCAGCGCGAGCCACTTTGGGCCGTGAGTGAGGTTGATCTTTCCGCTGATCTTCTCGGTGTAGATGTTTTCGGGATCAACGCCCGCCTCAGTGAGCTTGTCGATCTGCTGGCCGAGGGTCTGCTCCTTACCCTCCTCCTTGTCAGTTGATACGCGGCCGTAGCCTAGTTTGATGGTCATGGTTGGTCTCCTATTAGTTGAAAAGGTCTTTGAGAATCTTGTTCGCTACACTCGGAGTCATTCGCAATGCGATTCTCTTGTCGAAGTCCGCGCGGCGGCTTTCCAGATCAGACGGCTCTTTGCGAGGGTTCCGAGCATTGATTGCGGCGAGGTCTTCAATCTGCTCATCTCTTGTGGGTTCGGACATTTCCTTTTTCCTTTATGAGGGTTAGCTGTTGTAGAAGTTTTGGATGGCCTTGAGGAAGCGGGTGTCATCCTCTTGGATGGGGTACCAGTCCTCCTGGTGATCGATGAGGTAGCGGGTGAGAGTGGCTACGAACCGGTCATAGCGGATATCCCATCGCCCGTAGCGGTAGTTGCCTTCTTCCTCGGCAAGCTCGGCGGCGGCGTTCACAAGCTTCCTGTCTCGGAAATCAGTCATGTCCTTTCTCCTTAGTCGGGTTGGTTCAGTAAGTAGATCGGTCGAATGCGGCTTCACAAGCTGATTCGGCTTCGTAGGCGAGTTGTTGGGCGGCGTCACGATCCCAGTCGGGGCTAATCTCTGCCGGGTAGTAAGTACCCATGTAGCTCTCTTCGGGCTTGTTGAACTGCTTCCAGTACCACTCAATAAAGAGGTCCTCGAAGTCAAGCTCGCTCATGAACCGTTCGATGATCTGTCGTTTGTTGTGCTCGTTCATTTCCTTTCTCCTTAGAATGCGGGGACGAGTGGGCGGGTGGGAATGCCGGTACGACCGAGCTTCGGTGCGCCGGGGTCAACGCGACGAGCCGGAACCTCAATCGGGTCGTTGGCGCACTCAAGACGGATAAAGAAGTCGTGAGCGATCTTCTTTGCCTTGGACTGAATACCGGGGATGTGGTCGTACTTGAAGGCGATGAGCTTGGTAAGGTGATCGATGAGTTCGACTGAGGTCATGCTGTCTTTGGTAGACCCTTCGGTGCTCACGGCGTACTGCGGAACCTTTGAGTAGTTTCCGTGGCGGTCGATTTGGGTCACGTACTTCTGAAGCGTGTATGCCGTGCCGCTGATGGTCACGGTCTTAGTGTTGATCTTCATGAGATTTGCTCCTTCTCTGTCGTTGTAGAGGGTTTCTAACAAGTCATTTCTCTAAGTGGTGCGAGAAACGGGTTGTTATACGGTTCTAATATCAACATTGAGCCGGTGCGGGAAACGCTCGTTTGTTGCACCCCTAGGAATCACGGCCGGACCGCGACTTCCTAGTCAGCTGCCTAGGTTCAACGAGAAAAGGCCCGTGTACTTCGGTACACGGGCCTTTCAGTGGCTAGTTCAGGACTCGATTTGGAAGGCTCCCTTAGAAGCGGCCTCCCTTGGTGTTGTTGACCTGACCGCTAATGGTGTTGCTCAGGCCCTTGTTGTCGGTGCAAGTGCTGTTGAGACTTGAACCGTTCGAGCTGTTTGCCGAAGCAATGCAGTTCGAGACGTTGGCGGCCTGACCAGCAATAGCGTTACCAATCCAGGTCACTACGAGGATTGCCACGACAGCGAACCCTGCAATGAGTAGTACCGTTTCAACGAGTGAACCGCGGTCGGCAGCATCTACGGAACCGAAGGCTCCCCTGATGTTTGAAATGAATGTCATGATTTTGTCTCCTTGGAGTCGATGCCCGGTGGTAGTGAGCCTCCTTGGCTCGGACAAACGAAATATCGCTAGGAGTCGATCTGGTCTCCCGAGGGTCAGACACGGGTCGTTGTACGGGCCGGTGCGGATAGGCGCTCAGACTCGAAGCAGTGACCGCTGGACGCAAAGAGAAAGCCCCCCGGGGAATACGGCCAAAGCTTCCCGGGGGGCGTCCTTCATTAACAGTGAGGAATATCGCCATACCGCTGAAGTGCTTCCAGTGGACGGACAAAACAATAGCCCCGACCGGGATTGAGATTGGTCGGGGCTATTGGAGATTGGTGATTTCAGAACGGTTCAAGGGGTTTGACTTCAGCATCGGCTAGAACCGCAAGGAACTCCTCTTCAATGTTTGGGAAGTCTGCGCGTAGCCTTCTGAGGACGTCTTCTCGGTATGTGTTCTCCATAGGGTCTCCTTGGTTGGAATCGGATCGGGATGGCGGAGGCGCAAGGTATCAAAGAAGCTCCCTCCACACATACGACGCAATCTCCGCTCGAAGCTCTCTGACGGGGCGAAGATCTAAAATCACGTAGTCCGTGCTTCTGTCAGATACCCGCAACGAGCCGCAGTGCGATCCGCGAGTTCCGAGGTCGCGCTTTCCTAGCTCGTCCACGCCGCTGCCATGTAGGTGAGTCTTCGTACAATAGGGACACCGGACGATCAAAAGGGCCGCGCCGTGAGGGTCGTCGGGGTTGGGACGCCGCTCGATCACGTAGGCAAGCCTGTAGTCGATGTACTTCTTCAAGATTGCTACTAATCGAGCATCCCCCAATCTGCTTTCAATTTTCATTGCGTCTCCTCTTCTAGGGTCTTACAGATGGCGCGGTCGATTGTTCCAATGCCGACTCCAAACATCTTTGCTAGTTTCGGGTAACTCAGACCTGAACGCTTTAGCTGGATAACTTCTCGTCGCTGCTCAGGTGTCAGTCGGGCAGGTCGTCCTACCGGTCTCTTGTTAGTAGACATAGTTCATCTCCTCGACCTCGAAGTCGGTATCCAAATCGTCTAGAAGATCGTCCTGGTTCTTCACTCGAGTCCAGATCGCGGGCCAGCACTTCGACTCAGGGCGGGCAAACGGTACACCGATCGCTCACGCCAACGAAAACGGCTCTCGCCGTGAAGCGAGAGCCGTTCGTAGGTGGATGGGCTAGTACTTGGTGCCGTTGGCTTCGTTGTAGGCGGCGACCACGGCCTTCGGGACAACGCCGCGGTCGGACTTCACGAGGTCACGGATCTTTGCCGGCTGCTCTTTGGCCCATGCGCGGATGTCCTTGTTGGGGATGGCCTCGCGCTTAAGGGCTGAAGCGGGGTTGTTGCCGCTGGCAGCCACCTTGATGAAGGGCTCCAGAGCGTCGTAGAACTTTTCACGGTTGTCCGCTCCGAGGTCCACGCTGTAGGTGTGCTTGCCTACTGAGAACGTGATGGTCTCCACGTCATCGGTCACGTCGTTGTCGAGGTCGTCAATCAGAACGGTGCGGGTAGCCATGAGCCGACTTTAACACTTTTCAAGTTACGAATGCGGTTCTGTCACAGCCAACTAAGAAGGGTCATGATCCGAAGACCATGACCCCTCTATGAATCAATCCTTACTCGGCCACCCCCCTGACGAAACGAATCACTAAGTTCCGCTGGTTCGAGTAGGCCGATGCACCGTCGGTCATGGTCTTGTCGAGGATGTTTTCGTCAACCGTGTTGGTTACCTTCGAGCCTGTCTCGTTCGGTGCGTAGAAGCCTGTCGGCGCGGACACGTTGTTTCCGAACCCGGCGTAGCAATCCACGTCAATCTTCTGATCGCGGTTGACGGTCGAGTAGGTGGTGCTGCGGTTGGCGTTCATACCCACCGAAGCAATCACACTCATCTTCGTGGTGGGCTGGTACTCCCACTTCACATTAAGCACCACCGGAGCGTTAGCCTCTGAGGCCCATGTGGCCGCCACATCGAAAGCTCGGTACGGTCCAGCCAGCTTCGTGGCGGTCGGACCGGAGAAGACCTGAGGACGTGCGGGGTCCGTGAAGTTGGTCTGCTCAGTAGGCTTCTGTGTTCCGGTGAAGAGTTGCTTGGAACCATCACCGTTTACGGCCCACATACTGAACTGCCCGCCACCCTTTACCGGATCAACCACCGTGCGAGGCGTGCTGCCGTTCCAGATGCTCACGGTAGTAGCAATCGGTGCGGTGCCGCTGTAGTCAAGGCCAGTGCCCTCGACCTTCGGGTAGGCGGTGTTCACGGTGATGCGGTTCTTATCGTTGTTGCGGAAGACTTCGAAATAGTTCGAGTTCGAGTCACCGAGAACAGCACCGCCGTTCGAGTAGCCATCGCCACGGTTGGAGTTGATGGAGGCATTCTTCTTAGCGCCGTTGGCGTTGGACGCACCGGAACCAGAAGGATCAGTGAGGCACTGAACGGAGCAATGCTTGTCGTAGAAGCCAACTTCGCCGGTTCGAGCAAGAGCCGCAGTTGCAACGGTGGGCACTCCGAAGATTTTCGCATCGGCACTCGTAGGGCGAGGGGCTACCGGATTCGTCTTCAAGAGGGTGGTTACCTCCTTGTCGGTGCGTGACTGAGAGATGATGTTGTAGTCGGTGCCGTAAGCAGCTAACGCGGCGTCCAACTCCTTAGGGTTGCAGTGCACTGAGACAAGTTGCCAAAAGGCTGTGGTCGGTTGAGTCCCCAGCTTCGGCACAACGTTGTGAGCGCGAGTGTCACTGACCTCACTCCAACCGGACCAGTTGTCGTAAGAACAGTTGTCAGGGTTGGCGAGCTGGGTTCCATTCGTGTTCGGTACGTAATCACAGGTGTACCGACGGGTGCGTGACTCGCTCCAGTTCTGTTCAAGAGCGACCTCTCCGTATTTAGTGGACTCCACGATGTCTAGAACTCCACCTTCAGCGAGACCGGCTTGGTTGGCTGCGTTCAAGTCCACGGTCCCGTGCGGTTCCGAGGCGTCGCGAGCAATCGCATCCTGAAGTTCCGCAAGCTTATGGAGGTAATCACCGCGACCGGACTTAGCAATCTCACGGACGAGTCGGCCGAAGTTGCTCTCTTTGGTGACCATCATCTGGTTCTGGAGATTGTTCACGCCGATGGGGTCCACCTTTTTGCCATCAGCGTCCTCCTCTAAGTTGGCGTTAGTGAGAGGCGCTTCAACGCTCGTGTTCCAAGCCAGGATGCCCTTGACGGTAGTTGCATCGGTGCGGGGACGAGTCTGAACCTCGTCCTTGGTGATTCGCTCAGTCGCGTTAATCACGCAGATGACGTAGACGCCGCGACCATTTTGAGAGGACGCAAACTGGTCGATGGGGTCGCCCTCCACAGGCGTACCTCCCCACGGGAAGGTGCCGCCGCCCGTAGACGGCTTGATGACAGCGCCAGAGTTTGAGGACAGGTAATAGATCCTCAAGAGGTTCGGACCCCTACAAAGGTCAAGCAGTCCTTGACCACCGGAAGACGACCTCACGTAGTTGTCCGCTGATCCATGGTTGGCGACCATGTATTTGGCACCCTCGAACTCTGCCCAAGTGTTGGCAACGCTCCATTTCTGGATGTCGCCCCAGCCGCCGCCGCCACCGCCGCCTGCAGTACCGCCACCACCGGAGCCGCCCTGGTAGGCGCTTGCTGCCGTGGGTGGTGTGCTCATGAGGAATACCGCAGCCAGCGCTAGCGCGGCTCCAACTCCTATGAGTGCCTTCTTGATCCTTCCTGTGTTCATAGTCATTCTCCTGAGTAGGTGACGGTGTTGCCGTCGTGGTTTATATCGTGGGTCGGCACAAGAGATAGCTCCTGAGCGAGGCGGTCAAGGGTGGGAGTCTTGCGTTCGAACTCGCCACGGCTCCACCAGGTCTGAGCGTTGGTCTTGAACAGTTCGAACTCTTGCTCAAGGCTTCGGTCAGTGGGTTCGTCGTAAGCCGCGAGGTATCGGATCGCTCCGAGGTAGTTGCTTCGAGTGAGACGGCTGTCGCAGTACATCCTCATGAGTCGCTGCTTGCTCTCGGCGGCGGTGCTGATGAGCCAATGGCACTTCTGGCAGACCCAACCGCGCACACAATCGCCGCACGATCCAGGCTTGTTGCAGCAGGCCACCGAGTGATCGAGGTTCACTCCCTGTTCGTGGAAGCAGACATGGCACCGACCCTCGTTTGTGCCGACAATCTCAAGCAGGTGATCGGGGCTGATGCTGAAGCGGTACGCCACGCCTTTGTGCTTCTCGCATAGACGAGAGTGACCGCGGGTGCGGGTCGAGCACATGGGTAGCTCACACGATCGGTCGCTGAATGGTTCTAGGGCTGCCTCGTAGTCGGTGACGTGTTCACCGCAGTAGAAGAGGTCATGCCGAGGCTGCTCGCAGTTCGGGAACAGGCAGATGTTCGGGTGGGTCATCGTTCACTCCTTGTGTGGGTACAGGAGGAATATCGACATCGACAGTCAGATGCGGCATCTGTCTCGCGGTGTCACATGGGCGCCCACCAGAGCGAGCCTCACGCCGCTTCGTGACACATCACGAGAGAACTACCGACCGTGCCTCGAGGTGCCACACAGCGAACCCCAGCGATCGTCACGCTTAGTGGGTGTCACACACGCGGACAGCTTCATGAAGTGGTCGTCGGTGTCACACGGTCACTCGGTAGACGAGAGCACCGGCACGCGAGCTTGCTTGGTGTCACATCATCGGGCACCTGACGCTTCTTGCTGAACGTGACGCACTACCGACACGCACCAGCCTCCAACCGAGGAGGGTCCAGCCCGACGAGCCGAAGCGGGACTGAAACGCTCATTCAGAAGGTGGACGGGGAAAGCTTCATTTCCCAGAAGTGCTCGAATACTGCTTACAGTGTGGAAAAAAATGACTTGTTACACAGAGCGGTCTAGAGCTCAGGAGGAGTTCTTACGGTGATGAACCGAAGTCGAAGTAAGCAACGAAATGCTGAAGAAGAAGACTGGCTGCTCGTCTATGAGAAGTGCTTGGGATAGTGGGCAGTCACTGAAGGAAGAGCTATTGGAGCGTAGAGCATCGAGAAGGGGAAGAAGGGTTATAGCGTTCCTAGCTAGCAGGGGGTTATGGCTTAGTGGAGGCTATAGAGGGGTTCAAGACGAGAGGTGATTAGATCCAGCTTTTAGAAGGCTTGCAGGTATTTCGTACAGGTTGGAGAAGAGGGGTCCAGGGGCCTCCCTTGGTCGTCGTTAGACGAAAGCAAGATTACCGCGCCCGAAGGTTCATTTTGGTCAGAATAGGTTGAAGCCGCTTCGTCCTATTGCCTCAACCTATTCAGCAAATCAGCCATACCCGGAAGCCAAGCTGAACCACTATCTGAAGCGAATAGGTTAAAGCGATATTACTTCTCGACCCACAATCGAGGAGGCAAAATGACCGACCTAATCAACCCAATGCTTGACGAAGATGACGACGATGACGACTACCCCGTCAAATCACCGACCGCATCACAGTCAGCGTTTCGCATTCAACGCCCAGGAGCCCCTGCCGCTGACAAGGCAGCAGCGCCGGTTGGCGAAAAGAAGGCCCCGCGCTTTGGTGAAAAAGGCTACCGCAAGGGCATTCCGAACCCTCACAAGGGAACCCCTCGACTGCGTGTGACTGAGGCGACCGTACCTCACCTCGTGGAGGTTGCGAAGTTCCCCGGATCGACCGTCGAGGCGGTCAGAGCCATCGCCCTGACTCAACCGACTAAGACTGGCTACGAAGGCGGGAAACTACGCACGGTCGGCGGCACTCTGAAGCAGCTTGAGAAGTTCGAAAAGCTCGGCCTAGTGGAGTCATACACTCCCGATGGGGACAACCCAGTGACCTACTGGGGTGCTACGGAGGCGGGCTGTGCGGTCGCTCAGAACTTCGGCTACCTGTCAGAACCGAACGAAGGGACTGCCAACGCCCTCGACGACTTGTCACTGGAGCGCCTGAATCACTACCGCTTCATTGGTCTAGTAGCCGCCCACTACGCCTCCCCGGAAACCGCGCTGAGGGATGAACTCAATGTTCCTCGGGTGTCTTTCAAGCAGTTAGTCAGCGAGCCGCAGCTAAGAGCCGACTTCGCAGAGACGGAATGGAGCCTCAAGGATGCGGCGAAAGAAGGTAAGCCCAGCCACTGGGGTCCGCAGCGAGAGGCGATGCTGAAGCAGGCGGTTGGCTTAGTCAACAGCGGAGTTCTTGAATGGAACGACCTGATTGAGGCATTCCCGCTCTTGCGGATCATCGGAACTCCCGGTGTCAAGGTAGGCGAGGGTCGCAAAGCAGCCAGCTACCACATACCCGATCTGGTCATCCACCTGGACGGCGACCGCACTGACCGTCGAGCTAAGAACATCGCCGGTGAGATCGAACTGTCTAAAAAGAGTTGGGACGGGTACGCCTCTCTCTTTCGTATGTGGGCCTATGAGGCTAAGCACCGCTACGTGTACGACCAGGTCGTCTACTGGACTGACCGAAACGACATCGCGAACCTCATCGTGAAGGTGGATAAGAAGGAAGGGACCGGTCTGATCGAGAGTGGCTTCCTCGCCATCAGCCCATTGAGACACCTCGACGGCGAAATCGTGAAGATTCGCAGAAGGACTCGTGATTGAGATGAACGAGCTACCGAACGACTCATGGTTCACCGAAGAACAGCTTGATGAACAGCGATCCCGAAACATTCACGCCCGCTTCCGACAGGAACTTCAGATCGACAACCCTCACTACGAACATCTCGGGTGGTGGAGGGAGGTCGGTCAAGAGCGCTACCGCGACTGGCAGAACGATACCCACCGCTGCAACTACTGCGACGACCTCTGCTTCATCACCGAACAACTCAACCGACTGTCCCCAACCCAGGAAGGAGAAAACTAATGGACACCACACTCGTAATCACCCTCGCCGTAATCGGTCTCATCGTCGTCATCGGCGGTGCGGTAGCGGTACGGCTGTACTTACCAAAGCTCATCGTGAAGAACGAGCTACGCAAGATGCTTGAGGAAGAGAGGCAGGAATATGCCATCAAGGCTGAACTGCTCGAAAGTTCGGAGGTTGTGGAGCTACTTGCCCCAGCAAACGAACATCAAGTGCCGATCGATCGAGACGGCGACAATCCAAGGAAACCTCGACAGCAAGCGGCCTGGCTGTCCCCGTACCCCGCCGCAGTGAAGGCCGCCAATAGCCGTCGTAAGGATGAGCCGAAGCGTGGCAAGAACCTCACCTTGACCCGCAAGCAGATTGCTGCCGCAGCGAGCAAGGTTTCCGTCGAAATCATGTCGGACGCTCTACAGCCCGCCAATGCTGGCCCCGAGCACTTCTTCATCACCTTCAGGCTGCAAGGAATGACGGAACAGAAGATCAGTGCCGTGCTGCCTCACGTGAAGTCTCAGCTTGGATTGCACTCGATCCTCCCAGCGAACGCCACCGATTACCGCTCCCTACGATTTGAGGCCCACACGGTTAAGCCAGTGGATCGCCTCACCAAAGAAAAACAAGGACTCAACTTCTTCGAGGCGCATCCCGCTACCGACCTTGCGTCGATTCCTCTCGCGGTGACATCCACCGGTGAGGTATGGGAATATCCGATGCACCACGGCATCATCCTTGGCGTCACCGGCTCCGGTAAGGGTTCGCCGCTCCAAGCATTGATTCGTCAGCTCGCTCCCGCTGTGAATGATGGACGCGCAAAGCTCTTTGGGATCGATCCGAAGAACATCGAACTCAAGGCGTACGGCAAATCGAGCTTGTTCGAGAGCCTGGTCCTAGGGCAGACCGAGGAGAGAGTCAGGGAGGCCATTGAACTGATTCAGGCCGTTTATGACCTCATGATGAAACGTGGTGAGGAGCTTGAAGTGGATCTTGAGAGTGGTGACCTTGCTCGGTCTCTCGACTTCACGACTGAGACGCCACTAGTTGTGTTTTTCATCGACGAGTTCCTTAGCCTCATCCTTGCCCTCTTGGATCTGGGAAAAGAAGGTAAGAGAGCAGTAACGCTACTGACCACTATCCTCGCTCAGGGACGTTCGCTTGGGTTCGCGGTTATTGTGGCGACTCAGGAGGCCGACAAGGAACTCTTCGGTCGTATGCGCGGAAACTTTGCTAACGCCATCGTGTTGCGTCAACCCTCAGATTGGTTCAACAAGCTCTTTCTGGGCGACGAATCTACGGCAAATGGCTTCGACTCCACCAAGATCGCTCCCGCGAACAAGGCAAATAAGTACGCCACCGCTGGTATTGGCTACGTGAAGGAAGAGACCGGCGACCCCGTGCGAGTTCGATTCGCTTACAGCAGCGACCGCGACGTAGCCGATTTGGTGCTCGCAAACCTTGCGGTCAGCGGCTCGCTCGCCACCAACGCCCCTGCCTCTGTTCTCACCGCGCTTGAACTTCCCACACCCGCCGAAGTGGCACCAAAAGCTTGGGTCCCAGAACAAGAGGACGACTGGGGCTTCACTGAGGTTACCGACGATGATTCAGACGACGACGGCTTCGAGCAAGCCTTACCGAAGCTATAAGGAGAAAGGAAATGATTGTTGCAAAGGGTTACTGCCCCAGATGTAAAAGTGAATGGTCACCGGAAGAAGCTGCCCGCTATGTAGAGGTGACCGGTGTAGTTACGTTGTTCGAAGCTACTCGGGGCGGCGGGGCGATCCGTTGCATGATCTGTCGCCGCCGTATCACCGCCGATGTGCTCTCAGGTCGATCCAGAAAGCCCGTGAAGCGAGAGGCCCAGATTCGGCTAGTGAACGATGAGGGGAAGCTACTCAACGTGTACTACGGAGCCACCCACGGAATCAAGAAGGAGCTGGCCGGCAAGAAGGGCAAGTTGCCAGAAGGGTTCAAGGGAAGCGGCACTGCCTTGGCTGAGAAGCTGGGCATGTCTAGTGAAGACCTAGCCGTCCACTTAGGTATGAGTATCGAGGAGCTAAGCACGGTTCGTCTCGACCTCGGAAAGAGCAAGCTTGAGAAGGCTGAACCCAACCCAACCTGAGTCAAATAGAGAAGCCCCCCGTCGAGAAGAAGCAAACAGATCGACGGGGGGCTTTAGCGTCCAAGGAGGACTACGCCAACGACAGCGCAAGAGTTATATCGGATTTGTTCAGTCGCTCACGTCATACAAGATGGGTACTCCTCCTGCCACGATCACTCGCTTCACTTCCTTGCCCTCGCGCTTAGACTCGGCGATGGTTTCGAGGAACGTCCCATGGTTTGCTGGCGAGACGAGCGCGCGCCAATCGTCGGATTGTTCCCACTGCTCGCGGTTCATGGTCGCCATGGTCTTACTCCTTCTCGGTGATGGATGACCAAAGGCCGTGACCGAAGTCCTTGGTCTCGGTCCACAGTTCGTTCAGCTTCTCGCCGGTTCGCTCACCGGTTCGGTAGGCGGGGGAAGTGGTAACGCCACCGTCTTCAGTGGTTTCCTCGGTGGGCGCTTCACCGGTTTCGTCGTGGTCACCACCCGACTGCTGCTCACCACCGAGTGGTTGCGGCTCGATGGTCACGTTGACCACAGGTGCGGGTGGTTCACGCAAGAAGGGCGTAGAAACCACGAAGATTCCGAACATTGCCAGGACCGACAGTGAACCAATGGTCACGAGCCGCTTGCGAGTGGTCATGGACTGGAACCATAACTGGCTCTTGTGGGCCTTACGACTACCGGGTTCGAGACCACGGGCAGTCATGTACTTGCGCCGATGCTAATCACCTGCGAACCGGTTCAGTCTGCGGTGGTCAGGGTTCTCAGGAAGGAGAACCGAACTTCAAGTTGCCCTGCGCCTTCCAGAACTCGTACTCATCTTCAAGCCACTTCTCATAGGCTTCTCGGTCTGAACGCGGCGGTGGCGTTGGTCGTCCATCTTCCTTCGCGTGCTCTCGGGTAGCAAAGGCCATCAACGGCTCTCGATAGGCTTCCTCCGCGGAACGGCCATTGAAGATGGGGTGTGGCTCTTTCCAACCGAGCTTCACTCTCTTCACTAGGGCTGCATGGCCTCGCTTCCCTTGCTCACCTGGACTAATCACGATGCCATCCAGTTCATCCCTTAGGGCTGCGCGGCGGCGTTCGATCGGCTGTTCAGACCATTTCAAGTAGAACTGAATGGCCTCGTTCACGTTCTTGAATATGCGTTCTCTAGGCTTGTGCATCGCATAATAGGCTTTTCGCTCAACGGCTAGTTCCTGCTGCTCGATGCGAAACTTAGCGATCTGTGAGTAGTACAACGCTCCCGGAAGCATGTTCTCTGCGTAGGCGTCCGTCATCTCTTGCATCTTGGTCGCGATGACTGCCAATCGTTGCTCGCCCGGCCACGGAGCAACCGTTTTATCGCTCTCTACGGCACCAAAGTAGTTGCGCTCCATGATGTACCGGAAGACAACATCCTGAACGTACTCCTCAAGCGCAGGGGCAGTGATCCCGAGGTGAGCCTTTCGTCCGTCAGTGCAGATGTAGAACGGATTGGCCCTTCCCGATCCGGCGTTGCTGTATAGATTTCGTCGACAACGACCACAGATGAGCAGTCCCGAGAGGACCCCCTTCGTTGCCCTGAGGTGAGGCTTGGTGTAGTTCGTCTCGATCTGCGCTAGGGCGGCTTCACGGTCTTCGATGCTGTAGATCGGTTCCCAGACAACTGGGATTGGCTTCTCGTCTACGCCCTTCATGACCTCGCCTTTGTAGGTCCGAACGCCAACGTTCTTCCACTTGAAGACCACATCCTTGACGTCGGAGTGGTTCCACTGAGTACGCTGCTCCGTCTCGCCCTTCTCCAGACCCTTCCTCCAAGCCGGAGTACCTTTCACGCCGCGCTGCTCCCACAGCCTTCCTATCTCTCTAAGTGCAGCGCCTCCCTTAATGAGTTCAACAGCTTCCCGAATGAGGGCCGCTTCATCTGGCCGGTGGGTAACTCCATCGTCTTCAAAGCCGAATGCGCGCCAAGGAGAGTGACCCACCTTGCCTTCAGAGGCTCTCTGCTGGTTCTTGGCTCGGGTGCGCTCACTGATCCGATGGGATTCGGCCGCGTCGATGACGGACTTCAGGCGAGCGGTCATGAGACCATCCGCCGTGGTGAGGTCATCGTTCCCGCTCACGCTAGTAATCACCCGAACACCAAAGGGCGGGTTCGCCAGAACTACGAGGTCCTGTAGTTCTGTGGGGCGGCGCGTCAGGCGAGAGGCGGAGTAGGCAAGGATGAACCGAAACTCCCCAGCCTTAGCCGCGGCGAGCATCTGTATGTAGCCTTCTCGGATCTTGTTAGATGGCGTGAACTCTGAAGCGCCGATGTCATCGTCCGTGAAGGTCGCAACTACCTCAAGTTGTTGCGATGCCGCGAGGTTCCGAAGAAGCCTCTCTTGCTCAGCGACACTCATTCCCTCTTTGCCGTGGTCGTCACTGACCCGTGTGTAAATCGCCGCCGTTGTCATACAGCAACCCCCGCCCCGCCGCGTTTATCGCGCCGTCAGGCCAAACATACAATAACGCTCACTCATCCAGTTCAGCGGCTTGTACGACCCGCCGTCCGAGTGCACGAGCAGCGACCCATCGCCCTTGTGCACGAGCAGACGCGTGGCCAGGGGGAGATGGGCGGTGAGTCGACCGGTGTAGTCGACGGAGCAGCGGGCGATGACGAGACGCACCCGATGAGCCTAATCGCGGCGGACGGCCTTCTCGCGCTCGTCCGTCGCGACCGGGAGAGGCTTGGCCGCCCCGGAGAAGAGCCCGGATGCCACGATCAACCCGACCACGATGAACAGCGTGTTGAGCAGCCCGATGTGATCGCCGATCCAGCCGAGGATCGGGGGACCGCAGAGGAACGCGACGTATCCGATCGTGGCCGCGGCGGCGACCCGGGAGGCGGCCTTGGCGGGATCGTCGGCGGCGGCGGACATGCCGATCGGGAAGCCGAGCGAGGCGCCGAGACCCCACAGGGCGGCGCCGATGTACACGAGCGGCCCGAACGGCGCGACGATGAAGAGCAGCAGGCCCGCGGCGGCGGTGACCGCGAGGATCCGCAGCACCCACACACGCCCGAACCGGTCGACCACGGGACCGCCGAGCAGCCGCCCGGCCGTCATCGCGACGGAGAACACCGCCAGCACGGCGGGGCCGGCCTCCTCGGCGGCGCCGTGGCCGAAGACGACGGCGGACGGCAGCCAGTCGTTCGCGCTGCCCTCCGCGAAGGCCATCCCGAGCATGATCACGCCGAGCGTGTACGTGCGCGGCTCGCGCCAGGCGGCGAGCGAGGCTCGGAGACGCTCGCGCCAGTGTGCGCGCTCCTCCGCAGGAGACGCGTCCATCGCGATCTCGCGGGGCGGCACGTTCGCGACGGCGACGAACACCACGACGGCGATCACGATCGCCATCGCGACGGAGTGCGCGACCACAGGCAGGCCCCCGCGCACCGCGAGGAAGCCGATCCCGGCGCCGATCACCGTGCCGAAGCTGAAGAACGCGTGCAGCAGCGGCATGACCGTGCGCCCCGTCGCCTTCTCGAGTGCGGCGCCCTCGACGTTCATCATCACGTCGACCGCGCCGTTACCGAATCCGAACAGCGCGAGGCCGACGAGCGCGACACCGAACAGCTGCAGGGTGTCCGCCCCGAGGCCGATGATCGCGAGGCCCACGGCGACGGTGACGAGCGACGCGAGCATGCCGCGGCGGGCGCCGAGCCGAGACATGATGGCGGGCGCGATGGTGAGCCCGATGATGGATGCCACGCCCATGCCGAGCAGCAGCAGTCCGACGCCGGAGTTCTCGATGCCGAGCGCCTCGCGGATGGCCGGGACCCGGGAGGCCCAGGTCGAGATGCTCAGGCCGCTCGCGAGGAAGATCGCGCAGATCGCGATGTACCAGCGCACGAGACGCGAACGGGTGAGCGTGGAGTCCATGCAGCAACAGTAACGAGGAACCCGCCGCCGAATCGAATCGATTCGAGACCCGGGGTGCGGCCGAGGTACGATCGGGCGGTGAGCACGCGCCGCGCGACCATCAGCGACGTCGCCCGGGAGGCGGGCGTCTCCCCGTCGACGGCATCCGTCGTGTTCAGTGGCAATACCCCGACGTCGGAGGCGACGCGGGCCCGCGTCCTCGCCGCCGCCGAGAAGCTCGGCTATACCGGTCCCGACCCCCGAGCCGCGTCCCTGCGCCGCGGTCGCTCCGGCATCGTCGGCGTGGTCTTCGACCAGCATCTCGGCACCGCCTTCCTCGACCCCGTGACGACGCACATGATGGACGGGCTCGCCGACGGCGTGTCCCGGCTCGGTGCCGCGCTCCTCCTCCTGCGCGACGACGGGGTGACCGTCAGCGAGCCGTCGCTGCACACCGCCCCGATCGACGCCGCCGTGCTCATCGGTTGCAGTCCCCGCATGGCCGACTCGCTCGAGATCGTGCGAGGGCGCGGCATCCCGGTCGTCGTCATCGAAGGAGACGCCGGTGCGGGAATCCCCCGCGTGCTGCTCGACAACGTCGAAGCGCAACGCCAAGCGGCCCAGCACCTCGCGGACCTCGGGCACACCGACGTCGTCATCGTCACGCTTCCGACCGACGTCGAGCGACGCCGGGGCTGGATCCCCGACGACGCGGTGGTGCGCGTCGACATCACCGCGGACCGACTAGCGGGTGTGCGCCAGGTGTTCCCCGACGCGCCCGCGCTCGCCGCCGCCACCAGCTCGATCGACGAGGGCGCGATCGCGGGCCGCGCGATCTTCGCCGATCCCTCCCGCCGGCCCACGGCCGTGATCGCGCAGAGCGACCTGCTGGCGGCCGGGGTGATCCGCGCGGCCGAGGAGGCGGGGCTCCAGGTACCGCGCGACGTGAGCGTGACGGGCTTCGACGGTGTGGTCGTGGACGGGCTCGCGCCTCACGTGCTGACGACCCTCGTGCAACCGGCGACGGCGAAGGGGAGAGCGGCGGGCGAGGCCGTTGCGGCGATGCTCGAGGGCTCGACGCCCGCCGGTCTCGACCTCACCTGCACGTTCCGCGCGGGCACGACGACCGCACCGCCGCGGTCGACCTGAAGCCCGCCGGGGCGGTGAGACGAATGCTCCGGGTAGAATAGATCCGACACCCCGAGAGCCCGGGCACCCGCCCGTCGACCCCGAGGAGGCCCACTCGTGCTGGCATTCCTCGGCGCCTTCGCCCTCGTCCCCATCCTCCTGCCGTTCCTGGTCGCGAAGATCGGCGCCCGCGCCTTCTATGTCGCGGCCGTCCTGCCGGCTCTCGCCTTCGCGCATGCGATCGTGCTCGCGCCCTCCGTTCTCGCGGGCGCCATTCCGTTCGAGGAATACAGCTGGATCCCCGGTCTCGGTGTGACGCTTTCGATGCGCATGGACGTCCTCGGATGGCTGCTGACCCTCGTCGTCACGGGCGTCGGAGCACTCGTCATGCTCTACTGCCGTTGGTACTTCCGCGACAAGACGACGGGCGTCGGGCAGTTCTCCGCCGTGCTGCTCGCGTTCGCGGGAGCGATGTACGGCCTCGTCCTCACTGACGACATCGTCGTGCTGATCATGCTGTGGGAGGTCACGAGCGTCCTGTCGTACCTGCTCATCGGGTACTACCACGGTCGCGCCGCCAGCCGACGCGCCGCGTTGCAGGCGCTCCTGGTGACCACGCTCGGCGGACTGGTCATGCTGATCGGCGTCGTGCTGATGGTCGTGCAGGCCGGCACCACGAGCCTGTCCGCGATCCTCGCCGACCCGCCCGTCGGGACGGTGACCGACATCGCCGTGCTCCTGCTGCTCGTCGGGGCGCTGAGCAAGTCCGCGATCTTCCCGTTCCACTTCTGGCTCCCCGGCGCCATGGCGGCTCCGACCCCGGTCAGCGCCTACTTGCACGCCGCGGCGATGGTGAAGGCGGGCATCTACCTCATCGCGCGGCTCGCCCCCGGGTTCGCCGAGACACCGTTCTGGCGCCCCACGCTCATCGCGCTGGGTGTCTTCACGATGCTGCTGGGCGGGTTCCAGGCGCTGCGCGAACGCGACCTCAAGCGCATCCTCGCCTTCGGCACGGTGAGCCAGCTCGGCTTCCTCACCGTCATGCTCGGATACGGAACACGGGATGCCGCCCTCGCGGGCATCGCGCTCGTCCTGAGCCATGCGCTGTTCAAGTCGTGCCTGTTCCTCGTCGTCGGCGTCATCGACCGCCAGCTGTCCACGCGTGACATCGGCGAGCTCTCGGGCCTCGGCCGCCAGGCGCCGGTCATGGCGACGGCGTCGTTCATCGCGATCTTCTCCATGGCCGGGGTCATCCCGACCCTGGGCTTCGTGGCGAAGGAGACCGCGCTGACGGCGCTGTGGCACGAAGCCACCGCGGGCGCGGCGTGGGGCATCGTCGCGCTGATCGGCGTGGTCGCGGGTTCGGCGTTGACGGCGGCCTACGGCATCCGGTTCCTCTGGGGTGCGTTCTGGACCAAGCGCTCCGTCGAACGCACGGAGTGGCCCGACCCGCCGATCGGATTCCTCGCCTCGCCCGTGCTGCTTTCCGCGGCCACACTGACGCTCGGATTCCTCGCGCCCCTCGTCGATGGCTGGCTCGCGCCGTACGCCGACACCGTCCCCGAGGCCACGGCGGGCGTTCCCGCCCCCGAGCACGTGTACCACCTCGCGCTGTGGCACGGTCTCGAGCCGGCGCTGTTCCTTTCGCTCGGCACCCTCGCCCTCGGCGCCGGCGTCTTCTGGCTGGTGCGCCGCACGCAGCTGCACCGCCGCGGGCGCGTTCTCCCCTTCACCGCGAACGATGCCTACAACGGTGCCCTGCGTGCCATCGACCGGACGTCCGAGTGGACGACGGCGCGGTTCCAGCGCGGATCGCTGCCCTTCTACGTCGGCACGATCTTCGTCGTCCTGGTCGTGGCCGAGGGTACGGCGCTCCTCGCTTCGGACGAATGGCGCGCGCAGCTCGACGCGTGGCAGTCGCCCGCCCAGCTCATCGCCGCCCCGGTGATGATCGCCGCCGGAATCCTCGCTGTGCGGGCACCCAAACGGTTCACCGGCGTCGCGCTCGTGTCGGTCACGGGGCTCGGCATGGTCGTGCTCTTCGCCACGAGCGGCGCGCCCGACCTGGCGCTCACGCAGGTGCTGATCGAGACGATCACCCTCGTGGTGTTCGCGCTGGTCCTGCGGCGCCTCCCCGCCCGCATGGGCGAGCACAACGCCTCCGTCGCGCCGCTCGCGCGTGCGGCGCTCGGCGTCGGCGTCGGGCTCACGATGGCGCTCGTCGCCGTCGTCGCCACCGGCGCGCGGCAGGATCAGCCCATCTCCCTCGAGTGGCCGCCGCTGGCGTACGAGATCGGCCACGGCCGCAACGTCGTCAACGTCGCGCTCGTCGACCTCCGCGGCTGGGACACCATGGGCGAGCTGTCGGTGCTCATCCTCGCGGCCACGGGCGTGGCATCCCTCGTCTTCATCACCGACCGCAGCGACAACCTGTCACGCCGCCGCTCAGGAACCGGGCGCAGCCGCGTCGGCATCGGTCGCCGACGTCCGCTCATCGAGACCGACAGCGGTGTCCGCGCGCAGCGGGCGGGCGAAGCCGATGCGCCGCGGGCATGGCTCATCTCCGGATCGAAGGTGCAGCCCGAGAACCGGTCGATCCTGATGGAGATCATCATCCGGGTGCTCTTCCACGCGATCATGATCATCTCGCTCTACCTGCTCTTTGCGGGGCACAACCTGCCCGGCGGGGGTTTCGCCGGCGGTCTCGTCGCGGGCATGGGTCTCGTGATGCGTTACATCGCGGGCGGACGTTGGGAGCTCGGTGCCGCCGCCCCCACCGACGCCGGTCGCCTGCTCGGCGCGGGCATGTCGATCGCCGTGCTGTGCGCGATCGTGCCGCTGTTCTTCGGCTTCGCGCCACTGCAGAGCTTCACGTTCGAGGGCGAGCTGCCGCTCATCGGCCACTGGGAGTTCGTCACCAGCACGATCTTCGACGTCGGCGTCTACCTCGTCGTGATCGGTCTCGTGCTCGACGTCCTCCGCAGCCTCGGCGCCGAGGTCGACCGGCAGTCGAAGGATGCCGTCGACACCGAGGCGGTGACGGTCCCGTGAGCGTCTCGTTCGTCCTCATCGTCGTGATGGCGGTGCTCTTCGCCTGCGGCGTCTACGCCATGCTCGAGCGCAGCCTCACGCGCGTCCTGATCGGGTTCCTGCTGCTGGGCAACGCGGCCAACCTGCTGCTCCTCATCGTCATGGGTCAGCCGCGGATCGCCCCGTTCTACGACGGGGGTGAGACGGAGGCCGCGGACATGTCCGACGCGCTGCCGCAAGCCCTCGCGCTCACGGCGATCGTGATCACGTTCGGCATCTCGGCATTCCTGCTGGCCCTCATCTACCGCTCGTGGCAGCTGGGTCAGGCCGACACGGTCGTCGACGACGCTGAAGACCTCGCGATCCGCTCGCGTACCGCGGCAGAGCCCGAGGATGCCATGGATGAGGAGTCCCGCTCGGACGACACCGACGTCACCACCGACTTCGTCGGCGACGCGGTGTCGCCGATCCGGGTTCTGCACGCGGGCGACCTCTCGCAGCTCATCGACGACGCCCCGGTCGATCGGGTGGCCGTGCGGCGGAACCGTCCTCAGGGAGACACGCGGCACCCCGAGGGATCCGACGACGCGGACGGCTCCGAGAGCTCCACGACGCCCTCCGGCGACACCCGCGACCCGGAAGACGGTGATCGCTCGTGAGCGCCCTGGTTCCCCTGCTCGTCGGCATCCCGCTCTTCGGGGCCGCGATCAACCTCGTCTTCGGACGCCGCAGGAAGACGCAGGTCGTGGTGTCGGTCGTGTCGCTGACGACCGTCACGGTGCTCGCCGCCGTCCTGCTCGTGGTCGTCGACACCACCGGGCCGATGGCCGTCGCGATCGCGGGGTGGGACATCCCCCTCGGCATTGTGCTGTACGTCGACGTGCTCGCCGCGCTGCTGGTGATGGTCACGAGCGTGGTGCTCTTGGCCGTCCTGCTGTTCTCGATCGGCCAGGGCGCGGCCGACAACGACCAGGACACACCGGTCTCGATCTTCTACCCGGCCTATCTGATCCTGGGCGCGGGCATCTTCAACGCGTTCATCGCGGGAGACCTGTTCAACCTCTACGTGGGCTTCGAAATCCTGCTCGTCGCCTCTTACGTCCTCATCACGCTGGGCAGCACCGAGTCCCGCATTCGCACCGGCGTCGTCTACATCGTCGTGTCGCTGGTCTCGTCGATCCTGTTCCTCGCGGCGATCGCGATGGTCTACGGCGCCCTCGGCACCGTCAACATGGTGCAGATCAGCGAGCGGATGGCCCTGCTCCCGCAGGACACGCAGACGATCCTCCACCTGTTGCTGCTGCTGGCGTTCGCGATCAAGGCGGCGGTGTTCCCGCTGTCGTTCTGGCTGCCCGACTCGTACCCCACGGCCCCGGCCCCGGTTACGGCGGTGTTCGCGGGGCTCCTGACCAAGGTCGGCGTCTATGCGATCATCCGCACTGAGACGCAATTGTTCGTCGACAACGATCTGAACTTCCTGCTCATGATGGTCGCCTTGGCGACGATGATCGTCGGGATCCTCGGCGCGGTCGCACAAGCTGAGCTCAAGCGCATCCTGTCGTTCACGCTCGTCAGCCACGTCGGGTACATGGTCTTCGGGCTCGCGATCAACACCCCGCTCGCCGTGGGGGCGACGATCTACTACATCGTCCACCACATCATCGTGCAGACCACCCTCTTCCTCGCGGTGGGCCTCATCGAGCGGCGCGCGGGGAGTACGTCGATCCTGAAGGTCAAAGGGCTCATGCGAGCGGCGCCGGTGCTGGCGGTGCTCTACTTCATCCCGGCGATCAACCTGGGTGGCCTTCCGCCGTTCTCGGGCTTCATCGGCAAGTACGCGCTGTTCGACGCGGCGGCTCAGGTGGGCACGCCCGTGATGATGGTGCTGATCGTCGGCGGCATCGTGACGTCGATCCTGACGCTCTACGCCCTCATGCGCGCGTGGAACCTGTCGTTCTGGCGGGAACAGAACGACTCGACCGAGACCCTCGAGCGCATCGCCTACCTCGGCAACGCCCCGGCTGCCGCGATCTCCACCGAGCGGCGGACGATTCCGCGCATCATGATCGCCGCGACCGCCGGGATGGTGGCGGTGACGGTCTCCCTGACGGTCTTCGCCGGCCCCCTGCTCGACGTCTGCTTGCGCGCGGGCGAGCGGATCACCGAGGGCATCACCCTCGTGCAGCTCCAAGACGAGGGGGCCGAAGAGTGAGTCCCACCCGTCGTTCTCAGGTCGGCTTCTTCCTGCACCAGCTGCCCTTCTTCATCGTCCTCGTGGCGCTGTGGATGCTGCTGTGGGGGCAGTTCACGTGGCTCGCCTTCATCACCGGACTCGCCGCCGCCGTCTTCGTCACCCGGGTGTTCCGCCTCTCCCCGGTCGACCTGTCCGGGCGGCTGAACCTCTGGTACGGCCTCGTGTTCGTCGTGACGTTCTTCGCGGCGGTGGTGCGGGGTTCGCTCGTCGTCGCGTGGCAGGTGCTCGACTTCCGTCGGGCTCCCGGAGCGGCCATCATCGCGGTCCCGCTCCGCGTGGACGACGACGTGATCATGGCGCACACCGCGGTCACGGCATCCCTCATCCCCGGCTCGCTCATCGTCGACGTCGACCGCGAAGGACGCACGCTGTTCCTCCACACCATCGGCATCCGCAGCGACGAGGATGCCGAACATCAGCGCCGCGTCGTGCTGGGCTGGGAGGCCCGCATCACACGTGCCGTCGGCTCACGCGAGCAGCTGGCCGATCTGCGCCGCCAGATCGCGGATGCCGATGACCACGCCCACCTCGGGGCCGAGACGCCCCGCGACGGACGGACTCCGCTATGACCGCTGTCATCGTCGTCATCCTGGTCGTCTTCGCCGTCGCCGCGGTGCTGGCACTGATCCGGCTCGTGATCGGGCCGTCGATCCTCGACCGCGCGGTGGCCGCCGACGTGCTGCTGACCGAGGTCATCTGCATCCTCGGCGCCGACATGGTCATCAATCACCACACCCGATCGATGCCGGCGATGCTCGTCATCGCCGCGGTCGGCGTGTTCGGCTCCATCGCGGTGGCGCGATTCGTGGCGCGGAAGGAGAACCCCCGGTGACTCTGGAGTCCATCCTCGACATCGTCGCGCTGGTCCTGGTGCTGATCGGTGCGGTGCTGTGTCTCACGGCGACCATCGGCTTGGTTCGTTGGCCCGACGTCCCCTCTCGCCTGCACGCCGCGACGAAGCCGCAGGTGCTGGGCGTGCTTCTCATCGTCATCGCCGTCGTGCTGTCGGCGCGCACGTGGGAGGCGTTGGCCTTCGGCATCCCGATCATCCTCATCCAGTTCGCTACCGCACCGCTCGCCGCGCACATGGTCGGGCGCGCCGCGTACCGCAACCGCACGATGGACGAGGCGGGCCTGTACGTCGACGACCTGCAGCACCGCACCGAGGAGGGCGGCTCGATCGCGACGCCGTCCCGTCCCGAGAGCTGACGCTCGGGCCGCCGATCCCGGCGGCCCCTGCGATAAACGCTTCCTGCACTGAGAAACGCGCGCAGACCGCGTGCTTCAGTGCAGGAAGCGTTTATGGGCGAACATCACCCGGGCTGGATGCCTCAGCGCTGGGGCGCGGCGACACCGGGCCGCCGCGCCCCGGCCGGATGCCTCAGCCCAGGGCCGCCATGGCCTCCGCCTTGCGCTCGGCGTCGGCCGACTCCTGCAGCGCCGACTTGGCGCGGAGCGGCGGGGTGCGGAAGAACAGCGTCAGGACGAAGGCGATGAGGGCCACGCCCATCGCGACCCAGTACACGCTGACCGTCGACTGGTTGAACGACACGAGCAGCGGCTTCGTCAGGCGCGGGTCGGCGCCGTTGAGGAACGACGTGTCGTCCATCGTGCTGTTGTCGAACGACGAGTCCGAGGATCCCGACATGCCGTCGATGATCTGCGGAACCGCCTGGTCGACGAAGGACTGGCGGGCCGTGGCATCCGAGAAGTCCAGCGTCACGGTGCCGTCGGTGGCGACCTTCGCGACGGGCAGCTGCTGCTGGATCGCGGCGGTCGCCTGCTGGATCGCCTGCTCCTGGGCGGCGGCGGTGGCCTGCGTCTGCGCGGCGGCGGGGATCGCGCCGGCCGCGACCTGCTGCGCAACCGCGTCCGCCGCGGCGGTCTTGGCCTGCTCGATGCCCTGCTGTGCGCCGCTCAGAGCACCGTCGGTGAGCTGCTCGACGAACGGGTCGTAGACCTTGGACATGATGCCCGCGTTGGCCGGGGCGCTGGCGACGGTCGGGTCGAGGGCGGCGTCCAGCGCATCGGTGAGCGTGGCCTGGTCGCGGAAGTTCGTCTGCAGGTTCAGCGGGACGAGCGTGAACAGCAGCGACAGCAGGACGGCGGTGCCGAGCGTTCCACCGATCTGGCGGAAGAACGTGGAGCCCGAGGTGGCCACGCCGATGTCGCGCGGACCGACGGAGTTCTGCGAGGCGATCGTGAGCGTCTGCATGAGCTGACCGAGACCGAGGCCGATCAGGAGCATCGCGCCGGCGATGATCCAGTACGACGTGTCGTACCGGATGAAGGTCAGCGTGAAGAAGCCGAGCGCCATGAAGGCCGTGCCGATGGTCGGGAAGATGCGGTAGTGCCCGGTGCGCGAGATGATCTGGCCGCTCACGATCGACGAGATCATGAGGCCCAGGATCATGGGCAGCAGCTGGAATCCGCTCTCGGTCGGGCTGGAGCCGAGCACGAGCTGCAGGTACAGCGGGAGCGTCAGCATGGCACCGAACATCGCGAAACCGACGAAGACGCCGATGATCGTCGCCATCGAGAACGTCGAGGAGCGGAAGAGCTTCAGCGGGATGAGCGCGTCGTCCTTCATGCTGCGCTCGATGAGGATGAAGGCCAGGATGCCGAGGGCGCCGATGATGTAGCAGGCGATCGAGATCGGCGAGGTCCAGCCCCACTCACGGCCCTGCTCGGCGACGAGAAGGAGCGGCACGAGGGCGATGATGACCGTCGTCGCGCCGAACCAGTCGATGCGGACGGAGCCGTGCGGGTGGCGCGGAATGTGGAGGAACCGCAACACGATCGCGAGGGCGACGAGGCCGATCGGGACGTTGATGAGGAACACCCAACGCCAGCCGGCGAGGAAGAGGATCTCGGGCGCGCCGGCGAACAGGCCGCCGACGAGCGGGCCGACGACCGACGAGATGCCGAAGACCGCGAGGAAGTAGCCCTGGTACTTGGCGCGCTCGCGGGGCGCGAGGATGTCGCCCATGATGGCGAGCGGCATCGACATCAGGCCACCGGCGCCGAGGCCCTGGATGGCGCGGAACGCCGAGAGCTCGATCATCGAGGTCGAGAAGCTCGCGGCGATCGACCCGACGATGAAGATCGCGATCGCGATGATGAACAGGGGGCGACGCCCGAAGATGTCGGAGAGCTTGCCGTAGATCGGCGTCGCGATGGTCGACACGATCAGGTAGGCGGTGGTCACCCACGCCTGCTGGCTGAGGCCGTTGAGGTCGTCACCGATCGTGCGGATCGCGGTTCCGACGACGGTCTGGTCGAGCGCGGACAGGAACATCCCCGCCATGAGCCCGAAGATGACGAACAGGATCTGTCGGTGGTTCATCACCGGGGTGCTTCGGGTGGTCGGGGTCGACACGGCAGCAGTGGTCACGGGTTCCTCGAGAAAGAGAGGGTCGAACGGGAGGGAATGCCGGGCGAAGGGGCGTGCACGGCTGGGCGGTCCGAAGCGGGTACCTCCGCGACCGAAAAGAAGTTGTGTTTTGTCAACTATACGACGCCGGAGCACTCGCGAGCGCACGTTCTCCGGACGTTCAGATGTCGGCTTCGGCCGCGTCGCTCTCGGCCTGGGGCGACGCCGCGCCCTCGGCGGGGTCGGGTGTCTCGGGCCGCGCCTCGAGCTCGCCCCGCTCGCGTTCCTCGCGTCGGCCCTCGGCGAGGAACGCCAGCCGGGTGAGGCACTCGTGGTTCCGCAGCGCCAGCAGAGGTCGCCACAGGATGCCGGGAAGCACCGCCGGGAGCCCGGACACCGGCTCCTCCGCGATCGTGACCGCGATCCCGTCGCCGTGCGGTCGGACGTCGAATCGGATGACGCCCCGACCGAGCGGGCCCGCCTTGGGGCGCAGTCGCACGCGGCGCGGCGGGCCCCACTCGATCATCTCGGTGGTGTCGTGGACCATCACGGGCCATACGCCGAGCGAGTGGTGGATGCGGGTGCCTTCTTGCGGCCACTCGGCGTCGACGTCGCGCATGCGGGCAGCCCCGACGACCCACACCGGGTACAGCCAGCCGTCGGCGAGCACCGCGAAGAGGTCGTCGGGCGTGCAGCGCATCAGGCGGGTGTTGCGGGCGGCCATGGCATCCCCTCGTCAACGGAGTTCCCTCGACCCTAGGGCGCGACCGGGGTCCCGCGCAGGATCTTGACGGGTGCGCCGCGGGTCAGCCGATGAGGCTCGGCTGCAGGTCACGGAGCGTGCGGTGATGGGTCATCCGCGTCACGCCGATGGCCGCGAGCACGACCCCGCCGACGAGCCACGCGCCGAGCACGAGCAAGTCGGGGCCGACGCGTCCCAGGTCTCCGCCGTACATCACCTGGCGCATGGCATCCACGACATATCCCATCGGCAGCACGTGGTGCAGCGCCGCGAGGGGCCCCGGGAGGGTCTGCCACGGGAACGTCCCGCCGGCCGTCACCAGCTGCAGAACCATGAGCACGAGGCCGAGGAACTGACCGACCGACCCGAGCCACACGTTCAGCGCGAGCACGATCGCCGCGTACGTCGCCGAGGCGAACAGCAGGATGCCGAGGGCCGCCCACGGGTTCGCGAAAGAGAACTGCAGCGTGACGGCGAGCACCGTGAACAGTCCCACCATCTGGACCGCGCCGAGGCCCGCCGGGGTCAGCCACCCCGCGAGCGTCACGCGGAACGGCGACCGCAGTGCCGTGACCGCGCGCTTGGACACCGGCTTCACGATGAGGAACAGGGCGTAGATGCCGATCCAGCCGGCCAGGGCGGCGAAGAAGGGTGCGAGTCCCGCGCCGTAGTTCTGCGCCTTCGTGACGGAGGTCGATCCGACGCTCACGGGGTCGGAGATCGTGTCGGCCTGCGCCTGCCGTGTCTGGTCGTCGGAGTCGGGGATCTGGTCCACCCCCGACGCCAGTCCATCGCGCAACCGCGTCGCGCCGTCCGAGAGCTGTCCGAGGCCGCTGTCGAGCTGGCTCGCCCCGTCGCGCAGCTGCGCGGCGCCGGAGGCCGCGGTGCTCGCGCCGTCGGCGAGGGCGGCGGCGCCGTCGGCCGCGCTGGACGCCCCGGATGCCACGGTGGCACTGCCGTCGGCCACCTGTCGCGCACCGTCGTCGAGCACGTTGATCTGCGTCACGGTGTCCTGCACGCGGGTGTTCGCCGCCTGCAGACGCTCACCGACCGGGTCGAGGCGCGCGAGGATCTCGTCGATCTTCTGTTGCTCCAGGCCGGCATCGGCCAGGGCCTGCGCGATGTCGGCGCGCGCTTGCGGCAGCTGGGCCGCGGCATCCCCGGCGATCGTGCCGACCTGGCGGGCGGCGGCATCGATGCGGTCGACCCCGCCCGCGACCTGCTGCGCGCCGTCGGCGACGCGCGCGGAGCCGTCGCGCAGTTGCGCGGTGCCGTCGCGCAACTGCGACGCACCGTTCGAGAGCTGGGTCGTGCCGTCGGCGAGCTGCACCGAGCCCGAGGCGAGCTGCGCGGAGCCCGTCTTGGCCGTCGCGAGGCCGTCCACGAGCTGCGTCGCCCCCGTCGTGGCATCCACGAGGCTCACCCGGATGGTGTGCAGCGCGTCGAGGAGGGTGAGCCCGGCTTCGTCGACGACCTTCTGCGCGACGGATGCCTGGATGCGCGCCACGGCCTGCGAGCCGATGGTGGACGCGAGGTAGTTGTTCGCGTCGTTCGTGCGCAGCTCGATCGCGGCCTGACGCGGAGAGTCGGTGGAGAGCGAGGCCACCGCGTCGCTGAAGTCGGCGGTCAGGGTCACGATGAAGTCGAAGTCGCCACGCTCGAGTCCCGTCGAGGCCTGGTCGGCGTCGACGCGGTGCCACTCGAACGTGTCGCTGTCGAGCAGCTGGTCGGCGGCTTCGTCGCCGAGGTTCCGCTGCTCCCCGTTGATCTGTGCGCCGCGGTCGTCGACGACCAGCGCGACCGGCACGTGCGAGAGGTTGCCGTAGGGGTCTTGATTGGCCCAGAGGTAGAGGCCGCCATACAGGATCGGCACGGCGAGGAGCGCGACCAGGGCGAGCACCGACATGCGCGTCGACGTGAGGCGGCGGAGTTCGGCCGTGATCATCTGCGGGATCTTCACTGTGCGTCCTCCTCTGCGGGCTGTTCCGCGGCTTCGAGGGTGGAGATCGCGGTGAGCGAAGCGTGCCCGGCGATCACGAGCACCGCGTACCCGCGTTCGGCGAACTCCTCGGCGATGCGCCACCAGGCGGCGGGCTCGCCGCCGTGGCGGTCGGGGGCGACGAGCACGAGGCCGTCCACGCCTTTACGGAGTGCCGCGAGCTCGAGCAGCAGCCGGATCCGTTGCGGTGGGTCGACGTTGCCGATCGGAACGGATGCCAACGACTCCAGGCCGAGGCCCTCGAGCCACCGCTGCGCCGCGAACGGTGTCGGCGCGTGCCCGGCGAACATGAGCTCTTCGGCCACCACACCGGTCACGGTGACGTTCGCCTCGGGCTCCGAGACGACGGGGGCGTCGACGAGCGCGACGCGGCGGCGGATCCGACCGGCATCCGCGCGGCCGTCGATCGTGACGGATCCGCTGTCGATCTTCATTCGACCGGATGCCACGAGGCCGAGCACCGTGGGGCGCTGCTCGGTCTCGGCGACGGCGAGAGTCGCCCGCCCGGTCTCGTAGGTGGCGGAGGTCTCGGGGAGGGCGCCCTGCGCCTTGCCCTTGGTGACCGCGTCGAGGACGACCTTCATCAAGACTCCAGATCGGGGTGCTGGGCCATGAGTTCGCGGGCCTCGGTCCACGACAGGCCGGCGATGCCGAGGACGGCCGTCACGGCGATGGCTCGGGCGGCGCGGGACTCGGCATCCACGCGGCTGACGACCATGCGGCCGGTCTCCTCGAGCAGGCGCGAGAGGGTCGGGGCGGGGAGGTCGGTGCGCAGTTCGCCGGCCTCCTGGCCGCGCCGGACGATGGTGTCGATCCGGCGGCGCAGCGGGGCGAGCGCCTCGGAGGTCTCGGGGACGTGGGCGTCGTCGAGCGCCAGGGCGGCGGCGGCCTGGACGTGGGCGGCTTCGCGCCACAGCTCGGACGCGAGGCGCGCGAGAGCCAGCCGCGAGTCGGGGTCGTCGATGGTGTCGGCGATGGCGTTGAAGCGCGCGGCGCCGGTGGCGATGACCTCGCGGACGATGGCGTTGCGGTCGTCGAAGTGGCCGTACAACGCGCGGCGCGAGAGGCCGGCGCGCGCGGCGATGGCGGCGATCGAGGCGTGGGGGTCGTGTCCGATGGCGGCGGTGGCGGCATCCACGATGCCGGCGCGGTTCTCGACGGCGTCGCGTCGACGTGCGGGGGTGCTCACGCGCACCAGTGTACGCCCTAACTTGCACTCCGGTGTGCAAGTTCCCTCAATGGTTCAGTCGGTGCCGGACTCGAACGCGGCGGACTCGCCCGCGGCATCCGTCGCCTCGGCCAAGCGCTCGCCGGCGGCGTCGAGGGGAGCGGCGGGCTCGATGATCTCGCGGGCGCCGCCGGCGGCGACGTCGCCGACGAGCTCGCCGGTCGGGCCGCCGATGAGTCCGAGCGCCGCGTACTGCTCGAGGCGAGCGCGCGAGTCGGCGATGTCGAGGTTCCGCATCGTCAGCTGGCCGATGCGGTCGACGGGGCCGAACGCGGCGTCGCCGACGCGCTCCATCGAGAGCTTCTCGGGCGAGTACGACATGCCGGATGCCACGGTGTCGAGGATCGTGTAGTCCTCGCCGCGGCGCAGCCGCAGCGTCACGGAACCCGTGATCGTGGAACCGACCCACTTCTGGATCGACTCGCGCAGCATGAGGGACTGCGGCTCGAGCCACCGGCCCTCGTACATGAGGCGGCCCAGGCGGCGGCCCTGCTCGTGGTAGGTGGCGAGGGTGTCTTCGTTCAGGATGCTGTTGACGAGGCGCTCGTACGTGATGAAGAGCAGCGCCATGCCCGGGGCCTCGTAGATGCCGCGCGACTTCGCTTCGATGATGCGGTTCTCGATCTGGTCGCTCATGCCGAGCCCGTGACGGCCGCCGATCGCGTTCGCCTCGCGGACCAGCGCCACCGGGTCGTCGAACCGGGTGCCGTTGATGGCGACGGGGCGGCCGGCCTCGAATGCGACGGTGACGTCCTCGGTCTCGATCTCGACCGCGGGGTCCCAGAAGCGCACGCCCATGATCGGCTCGACCGTCTCGAGCGACACGTCGAGGTGCTCGAGCGTCTTGGCCTCGTGGGTGGCGCCCCAGATGTTGGCATCCGTCGAGTACGCCTTCTCCGCGGAGTCGCGGTAGGGGAAGTCGTGCGCGACGAGCCACTCGCTCATCTCTTTGCGGCCGCCGAGCTCGGTGACGAAGTCGGCGTCGAGCCACGGCTTGTAGATGCGGAGGGCCGGGTTGGCGAGCAGTCCGTAGCGGTAGAACCGCTCGATGTCGTTGCCCTTGTAGGTGGAGCCGTCGCCCCAGATGTCGACGCCGTCCTCCTTCATCGCGCGGACGAGGAGCGTCCCGGTGACGGCGCGGCCGAGCGGCGTGGTGTTGAAGTAGGTGCGTCCGCCCGAGCGGATGTGGAACGCGCCGCACGCGAGGGCGACGAAGCCCTCCTCCACGAGCGCGGTCTTGCAGTCGACCAGCCGCGAGATCTCGGCGCCGTACTGCGTGGCGCGGCCGGGGATGGATTCGATGTCGTCTTCGTCGTACTGCCCGAGGTCGCCCGTGTAGGTGCAGGGAACGGCGCCCTTGTCGCGCATCCACGCGACGGCGACCGAGGTGTCGAGACCCCCCGAGAAGGCGATGCCGACGCGCTCGCCGACGGGAAGGGACTGCAGGACCTTGGACATGCCCTCGATTCTATTCGGGACGGATGCCACGCCCCGAAACACCGGAACCGGTCAGGCGAGCCGCAGGCCTAGGCCGCGGCACGCCTCAGGCCTCGCGCGACCCCCGTGCCCGCCCGAGCGCCACGGCGCCGAACGCGACGACGATGATCGTCACGGCGATGCCGATCATGTACCCGATGACACTGCCCCAGCTGCTCTCGTACGGGTTGAGGAACGGGTACGGGTACCAGTAGGGCTGCCCGGTGGTCGGGTTGGTCACGAGGTTCGCCCGCACCAGCGTGTAGACGATCCACGCGATCGGGAAGATCGCGGCCCCCAGCGCCGCCTTCCACGGCAGACGCCGGCGGCAGGGCCCGAGGAACAGGTCGAGCAGCAGGAACAGCGGTCCCCACACGTGCATGACCTCGTTCGACCAGGCCACGGTCTCGGGCTGGAGCGGAAGACCGCGGAGGAGCAGGTTGTACACGACGCCGGTGATCACCATGTACGTCGACACCCAGGCCAACGCGGCGGCCAACGCAAGCGGGTCGGGTTCGAGCCGGCGTCCGCGCGAGAGGAACCGGATACCCGCCCAGGCGAGCACGACCACGCTCGCGGTGTTCGACAGGATGGTGAAGAAGCTGAAGAAGTTCGCGATGGTCGTCGGCACGTCGCGGTGGGCGGCGGCGGCACCCGCGACGGTGGAGACGAACTGGGCGATGATGGCGGCGGCGATGAGCGCGGCCATTGCGAGGCGGAGGGCGGTCCAGCCGGTCGCCCAGCTGCGAGAGCGGATCATGCGCCCAGGGTAGTGACGCGGCAGGAGCGCCGGGTGGGGTTGTGGACAACCCCGAGGGGGTGCTGTCGGGGCGGTCGATAGGATGGGGTGTACCGCCGGATAACACGCGAGGAGCGCACATGCCCGGAATCGTGATCGTCGGCGTCCAGTGGGGCGACGAGGGCAAGGGCAAGGCCACCGACTTGCTCGGTGAGCGCACCGACTGGGTGGTGAAGTTCAACGGCGGCAACAACGCCGGGCACACCGTCGTCATCGGCGACGAGAAGTACGCGCTGCACCTGCTGCCCAGCGGCATCCTGTCGCCCGGCGTCAACCCGGTCATCGGAAACGGCGTGGTCATCGACCTCGAGGTGCTCTTCAACGAGCTCGAGGCTCTGAACGCGCGCGGTCTCGACACCAGCCGCCTGAAGATCAGCGCGAACGCGCACATCATCACGCAGTACCACCGCACGCTCGACAAGGTGACCGAGCGCTTCCTCGGCAAGCGCATGATCGGCACGACCGGTCGCGGCATCGGCCCGGCCTACGCCGACAAGATCAACCGGGTCGGCATCCGCGTGCAAGACCTGTTCGACGAGAACATCCTGCGGCAGAAGGTGGAAGGCGCCCTCGACCAGAAGAACCACCTGCTCGTGAAGGTCTTCAACCGGCGGTCGATCACGGTCGACGAGATCGTCGAAGACCTGCTCGCGTACGCCGAGCGCGTGCGCCCGATGGTCGCCGACACCTCGCTGCTGCTGAACGACGCCCTGGATGCCGGTGACGTCGTCGTCTTCGAGGGCGGTCAGGCCACGATGCTCGACGTCGACCACGGCACCTACCCGTTCGTGACCTCGTCGTCCGCGACCGCGGGCGGGGCGTCCACCGGCTCCGGTGTCGGGCCGAACCGCCTCGACCGGATCGTCGGCATCGTGAAGGCCTACACGACGCGCGTCGGCTCCGGCCCGTTCCCGACCGAGCTGTTCGACGAGAGCGGCGATTATCTGCGTTCGCGCGGGTTCGAGTTCGGCACCACCACGGGCCGTCCGCGCCGCGTCGGCTGGTACGACGCCCCGATCACGCGCTACGCCACGCGTATCAACGGCATCACCGACCTCGTGCTCACCAAGCTCGACATCCTCGGCGGACTCGAGCAGATCCCGGTGTGCGTCGCGTACGACGTGGACGGCGAGCGGTACGACGACCTGCCGGTCAACCAGACCGACTTCCACCACGCCAAGCCGATCCTCGAATACCTGCCCGGCTGGAGCGAAGACATCTCGACCGCGCGCACGTTCGACGAGCTGCCGCAGACGGCGCAGGAGTACGTACTGGCGCTCGAAGAGATGAGTGGGACGCGGATCTCGGTCATCGGCGTGGGTCCCGCGCGCGACCAGGTCATCGTCCGTCACGACCTCATCGACTGACGTGCGGTTCTGGGTCGGCGCGTACACCCCCGACGCGGGGGCGGCTGAAGGGATCGGCATCCTGCAGGCCGGCGACGCCGACTCGGCCTGGGCGTCCGGCCCCTTGGGCATGGTCGGCACCGCGGTCGCCGCGTCCGGCTCGCCGTCGTGGGTCGCGCTGCACCCGCAGCTCGATGTCCTCTACGCCGCGCACGAGTCGGACGGCACGGTGCAGGCTTATCGCCGCACCGGAGAGACCCGCCTCGCCCCGCTCGGAGCGCCGGTCCCCGCCGGAGAGGCCGTGTGCCACGTGGCGGTCGCGCCCGACGGGTCGTTCCTCGTCGCCAGTTGCTGGGGCGACGGTCGTGTCGTCCGCATCTCCCTGGATGCCGCGGGCCGACCCTCCTCGCCCGTGATCGCCGCCGCGGCGAGCGACCCGTACGGCGGTACCGATGACGCCTTCGTCGTCGAGACGCCGACCGCGGTGTCCGGCGCCGCCGTCCCCGATCTTGCGGCCGCGGCCCGCGCGCTGCGCGAGACCGCCGGCGAAGAATACGGTCACCTGATCCCCGACTACGACGCGCTCCCCGAGACCGACGCCGAGTCCGAGGAGGCCGTCGCAGGCGCTCGGGTGTCGCGCGCGCACGAGACGATCGTGCTGCCGCGAGGGCTCCTCGCGACCACCGACATGGGTCTCGACCTCGTCCGCTTCTGGCGCTCGACCGGTGCCGGGCTCCGCCTCGTGCAGGAGGTGGCGCTGCCCAAGGGCAGCGGCCCGCGCCACGGCGTATGGCATCCGTCCGGTCACCTGTACGTCGTGACAGAACTCAGCCGCGAGGTGTTCGTGCTGACCCCGGATGCCGAGGGCCGCTGGCGCATCGTCTCCGGCGAGCAGCTGCTCGGCACGCTCGAGGGCGACACCGCGGCCGAGCTCGGCACGAGCCGCGACGGCACGACGCTGTACGCGGGCGTCCGCGGCAGCGACACGATCGGCGTGCTCGCGGTCCGCGGGGCAGGCGAGGCGCTCCAGTTCACCGCGCTGGCCGAGGCCGGAACGCACTGGCCGAGGCATCACGTCGTGGTCAACGACATGCTGCTCGTGGCCGGGCAGCTCGCCGACGAGATCGTGTCGCTTCCGCTCGACCCCCGCACCGGGGTCCCGGGCCGTGTGCGCCACCGCACGGCGTCCCCCGCGCCGACGCGTCTGCTCCCGATGCGCTGACTCCTACTTCTTGGCATCCTGCCGCGGGATGATGATCTGCTTCACGATCAGCAGAACGGACGCGGTCACGGGGATGGCCACGAGCGCTCCGAGGAGGCCGAGGAGAGTGCCGCCGACGAGCGCGCCGATCACGACGAGCGAGCCGGGAACCGAGATGGTGCGGTTCATCACGCGGGGCGTGAGGACGTATGCCTCGACCTGCATGTACACGAGATACACGCCGGCGAAGATCAGCCCCGAAACCGGGTCGACGATGAGCGTCAGCACGGACGCCGTCGCCCAGAAGAGGACGGAACCGACGAGCGGGATCAGGGTGATGCCGAAGGCGAGGGCACCGAGGAGCGCGGCGAAGGGCTGGCCGAGGATCGTCAGGACGATGAAACCGAAGACGGCGTTGCACAGCGCGAGGACGACCATCCCCGCGAGGTAGCCACCGACCGATTCGGTGATCTGGCCGGTCATCTCCGAAACGGTCTCGCGGCTGCGCGCCGGAGTCAGGCGCACGAGCGAGTTCTTCATGGCAGGCAGGGATGCCAAGAAGTACAGACTCAGCACGAGCACGATGATCGCGCCCGAGATGCCGGTCGCGATGCCGACGCCCACCTGGAGCAGGCCGCCGCCGATGGCGGTGAGGTTGGCCGGGTTGGTGAAGAACTTCTGCACTTCCTGGAGGATGTTGCCGAGGCTGTCGCCGAAGTTGGTCTCGACCCACCGGACGGCGTCGCTGTTGATCAGGTCGTTGACGAACGTGGGGATGTCCGTGACGAACTGCTCCACCTGCCGGACGACCGGCGGGATCAGAAGCCACAGAGCGGCCACGAGGATGACGGCGAGGCCGCCGAACACGATGACGATCGCCCAGGCCCGCGAGACGCCTCGGCGAACGAGCCGCCGCACCAGGGGATCGAGCGCGAGCGCGATGAAGAGCGCGATCGCGATGTAGATGAGCACCGTCGACAGGCTCGACAGTGCGAGGCCCAGCAGGATCGCCGTCAGGCCGCCGAGGGTGAGGAAGAACCCCGCGGCGTAGGGCCGGGAGAAGGCCCACCACATCGGCCGATCCCGGGACGTGACCTCCCCGGCGTTCGCGCCTTCGGCGGACGGGTCGGGGCGCGTGGATCGGCTCATGCTCACACTGTAGGGCTCGCGGTCGCCCGGGGCGGGGCGCGATAGGGTCGCATCCGGAGGACCCATGACCGAGGCCGACCCCACGACGATCCTGCAGGGCTTGCGCGGAAGCATCGACAATATCGACGCCGCGCTCATCTTCCTGCTCGCCGAGCGCTTCCGCTGCACCAAGCAGGTCGGGGTGCTCAAAGCGAAGCACGGGATGCCGGCATCCGACCCCGCCCGCGAGGAGCAGCAGATCGCCCGGTTGAAGCGTCTGGCCGCCGAGGCCGACCTCGATCCGGACTTCGCCGAGAAGTGGTTCAACTTCGTCGTGGCCGAGGTCATCCGGCACCACCGGTCCGCCGCCGGTACGCCCACCGACGACTGAGCCGACACGCCCGGGCCGGCCGTCGGGTTCTCCGTCGCCGAGCGCCCGTGGCTCTTCTGTCTCGCGCCCGCGCGTGCCACGGATGTCCGCCGAACGCAAACGAACGGTCGGTTTGCCAGCCGATCCATCAGCGTGAAACGGTAGAGGAGGCCCCTCGCGGGGCCGCCCACCCGACCAGTCCGCGGTCGCCGGTGCCGACTCGGGGGAGTCGCGCCGCGAGCGTACGGTCGGCGGCCAGGACCCGGATCCGACATCCGGCGTCGGAGCGCTCGTCCCCCCGAGGAGCGCCGAGCGGCTGCCACCCGGGCGTGACCGATGCGGCCACCCGAGGCCGCACAGGTGCACACAGTGACCCATCCGCATGCCATCGCGGCGAGGAACCTCTTCAAGGTCTTCGGCCGCTCCCCTCAGACCGCCGTCGAGAAGCTCCGTGCCGGGGCCCGGCGGGACGACCTCGACGACGCCGGAACGGCGGCCGTCATCGACGCGAGCTTCAACGTCGAACCCGGCGAGATCTTCGTCATCATGGGCCTCTCCGGTTCCGGCAAGTCGACCATCATCCGCATGCTCAACGGCCTGCACGACGCCACGGCCGGCACCGTCGAGGTGCAGGGCGACGCCCTCACCGGAGTGAGCTCCGCGCGTCTGCGGACCCTCCGTCGCGAGCGCATCGCGATGGTGTTCCAGCACTTCGCCCTCCTGCCCCACCGCACGGTCGCCGCAAACGTCGCCTACCCGCTCGAGATCCGCGGCGTCGGCAAGGCCGAGCGCCTCGCGAAGGCGGACGAGATCCTGGCACTCGTGGGCCTCGAGGGCTGGGGCGACAAGCCCCCCTCGGCGCTTTCGGGGGGCATGCAGCAGCGCGTCGGCATCGCCCGCGCTCTCGCCGCCGACACCGACATCCTGCTCATGGACGAAGCCTTCAGTGCCCTGGATCCGCTCATCCGCCGCGAGATGCAGGAGCAGCTCCTCGAGCTCCAGCGGACGCTGAAGAAGACGATCGTCTTCATCACGCACGACCTCAACGAGGCGATGTTCCTCGGCGACCGCATCGCGGTCATGCGCGACGGCCGCATCGTCCAGATCGGAACGCCGGAGGACATCCTCACCGACCCCGCCAACGACTACGTCGAGCAGTTCGTGCAGGACGTCGACCGCGCCCGCGTGCTCACGGCGGCCAACGTCATGGAGCGTCCGCGCCCCCGAGTGGATGCCGCCGCCGGCCCGCGCACGGCCCTGCGCCAGATGCGCGACGCCTACATGTCGGCCGTGTACGTCACCGACCGCGACCGGAAGCTCCTCGGCATCGTCACCGACCGTGACGCCGTGAAGCTCGTCCGCGCCGGCGAGAGCTCGCTGCTCGGCAGGCTCAAGCCCGTGCCGCAGAGCGTGCGCGAGGACGAGGTACTGATGAACCTCTTCGTGCCCGCGGTCGAGTCGCCCCTCCCGCTCGCCGTGGTGGACGCCAAGGGACGCCTCACCGGCGTCATCCCGCGCGTGACGCTGCTCGCCGCGCTCGGCCCTGGACCCACCTCCACCGAGGAGATCACGGTGCTTCCACAGCCCGTGCCCTCTGCCGAGATCGACGCCGTGCTCGCCGCTGCCCCGGCTTCTGCGGGTGAGTCGCCCGACGCCGTGGCATCCGGAATCGAGGGGGTGCGCTGATGGACGGGTTCCGCATTCCTGTCGGCACGTGGGTCGACGCGGGAGTCGACTGGCTCCGCGACAATCTCTCGGGCTTGTTCGACGTCATCGCCGTGGTCGTCCGCTTCTTGGTCGGCGGCCTCAGTGACGTGCTGCTGTCCGCCCCGATCGTCGTCGTGATCGTCGTCGCGGCGCTCCTGGCCTGGCTCGTCCGCTCGTGGAAGCTGGCGGTCGGAACCGTGGTCGGGTTCGCCCTCATCCTCGCGATGGGACAGTGGGTGACCGCCATGCAGACGCTCGCGCTCGTGGTCATCGCCGCCGCCGTCGCCGTGGCGATCTCGGTGCCGCTGGGCATCTGGTCGGCACGCAACCCCACCGTGCGCGCCGTCATGAAGCCGGTGCTCGACTTCATGCAGACGATGCCGGCGTTCGTGTACCTCATCCCGGCCATCACCTTCTTCAGCATCGGGGTCGTTCCCGGTGTCGTGGCGACGGTCATCTTCGCCCTCCCTCCTGGCGTGCGTCTGACCGAGCTCGGCATCCGCGGGGTGGACTCCGAGACCGTCGAGGCCGGACACGCGTTCGGCGCGACGCCCGGGCAGATCCTCCGCGGCATCCAGTTGCCGCTCGCGATGCCCACGATCATGGCCGGCGTGAACCAGGTGATCATGCTCGCGCTGTCGATGGCGGTCGTGGCCGGCATGGTCGGAGCCGACGGTCTGGGCAAGGAGGTCGTGCAGTCGATCTCCACGGTCAACCTGCCCAAGGGCGTCGAGGCGGGGCTGAGCGTCGTCATCCTCGCGGTCTACCTCGACCGCCTCACCGCCGCCCTCGGCACACGCTCCGGCAACACGTCGTCGCTGCTCGGCATCCTCGGTCGCCGACGGACGCCCGACACTCCGGCCGGGGATGCCCACACGGAGGCCGAGCGCGCGGTCGCCTCCCCGCGTCGCGCCCCGATCACCACGGGCGCCTGACCCCCCAACCCCGCGCGTGAGGGGTCAACAAGTGTCGCTTCGGGGTCATCGAAGCGACAGAAATCGACCCCTCACGCGTCGAAGAAACGACATACGGAACCAGAAAGAGAGCAATCACATGAAGAACACGCGACACCTCACCGGCATCCTCGTCCTCGGCACCGCAGCGTCCCTCGCGCTCGCCGGCTGCGCGAGCGGCAACCAGGCCGAGGGCGGCGCCGGCGACGGCGGCGACAAGGGCACCATCACGCTCGGCTTCCTGCCGTCGTGGACCGACGGCCTCAGCACCGCGTACCTCCTCGAGGACCAGCTCGAGAAGATCGGCTACACCGTCGAGATGCAGACGCTCACCGAGGCCGGTCCGCTGTACGCCGGGCTCGCGCAGGGTGACGTCGACATCTACCCGTCGGCGTGGCCCGAACTGACCCACAAGTCCTACATGGACACGTACGGCGACTCGATCGAAGACCTCGGTTCCTACTACGACAACGCCAAGCTCACGATCGCGGTGCCCAGCTACGTCGACATCGACTCGATCGACCAGCTCAAGGGCAACGCTGCGCGCTTCGACGGCAAGATCTACGGCATCGAGCCCGGGGCGGGTCTGACGAAGCAGACGCAGGAGACGATGCTTCCCGGCTACGGCCTCGACGGCGACTTCGAGCTGGTGACCTCGTCGACTGCGGCCATGCTCACCGAACTCGACAACGCCATTTCGGCGCAGAAGGACATCGCGGTGACCCTGTGGCGCCCGTTCTGGGCCAACGACGCGTACGACGTGAAGGACCTCGCCGACCCCCAGGGCCTCATGGGCGACCCCGAGAAGCTGCACTTCCTCGGTACCGCCGGCTTCGCCGAGAAGTACCCGGATGCCGCTGAGCTCATCGCCGGCATCCAGCTCGACGACGCGCAGTACGGCTCGCTCGAAGACCTCGTCGTGAACGAATACGGCGAGGGCCGTGAGGCCGAGGCCGTCGACGCGTGGCTCGAGCAGAACCCCGAGGCGTTCTCGACGCAGCGCAGCTGACGCACCGAACCGCGAGCCCCCTCCGTCGACTCAGGCGGAGGGGGCTCTCGCGATCGCCCGGGCGGCGGTGAAGCGCGTGCGGAAGCCGGGGTGCCCTGCGGGCATCGCGAGCACGGAGTCGGGGGTGCGTCCGGCGAGCTGCGGGAAGCCGGCGTCCGCGACGAGGTCGTCGTCGAGCACCTCGAGCTCGGCGGTGACGAGCGGCCACGGCTCGTGGCTGTTCGCGGCCCAGATCGTGCGGCCGAGGTGGCGCTCGTGGAATCCCCAGCGCGCCGTGAGGAAGCGCGAGAGCGGAGTGTCGACAGGGTCGGTACCGATGCGCGCGCGCAGGCGGGTGCCGGGATGCCGGTCGGTGTGCCGGCGCGACCGGTACTCGATGAGCGGCCCGTCGGTGCGCACCCCCGCACGTGCCCAGCGGTACGGCAGTCCGAACAGCGCCCGGGCCGCCAGCACCGGCGCGAGATGCTCGGCCTCGAGCGTGCGGAAGACGACCCCTCGACGCCCGGCGCCGTCGGCCGCGTACGTGCGGACGTTGATCTCGGTGAACGTGCCGACGAACGGTACGGGCGGCAACGGCAGGAAGCGGAACTCGCTCAGCACGAACGGCACCAGCCCCACCCACGCCGAGCCGTCGTGCACGTCCGGGCGCGTCCCGGCGGGCAGCATCGGCGCGACCTCGTCCGGGTCGACGCGCCAGTGCACGAAGACGGCGCGGTTCCACCGCTGCTCGATGACGGCGCGGCCGGGGAGGGCGGGGGCGTGGCGTTCGACAGGCACGCGCCGATTCTCGCCCCTGATGCCGTCTCGCGGAGGGACACTGGACACATGCCCCCGTCATCTGCTGCGGATCCCCGGCTCGTGGCATCCATCCGCTCGTTGCTCGCGCAGCGGGCGGACGGCGCGACGATCTGCCCGTCGGAGGCGGCCCGTGAGGTGGGCGGCGACGAGTGGCGCGACCTGATGCAACCGGCGCGGGATGCCGCGCGCGAGCTCGTCGACGCCGGCGAGGTCGAGGTCACGCAGCGCGGCGAGATCGTCGACGTGACGACCGCGCGGGGGCCGGTGCGCATCCGCCGCGCGCGCTGAGGCGGCGTCGCGTCGAGGTTCGCGGATCGGCGTCCGCGACGAACGGTGGCGTCAGACGGCGGGTTCGGGCGGCGTCGGTGAGGCGGGACGCGGCAGTTCGAGCGCGACCTTCTTCTCGAGGTTCTCGACGGCCTCGTCGCTCAGCCAGATGAGTCCGTCGAGCTCCTGCCGGACGCGGCGGTAGGCGACCTGCCGCTCGTTTGGAGTCGCCGCCTGGTCGACCGCGACGCCGAGCAACTGCTGAGCGGTCTCGAGGCGCTTGCGCTCCTCGGGGGTGAACGCCGCCGCCTTCACACGCCGTGCGTCGCGCTCGGCCACCTCGAACGCGACTTCGTAGTCGGTCACGGCGTCGCGGTACTCGGCGAGACGCTCGCGCGTCGGCTTCTCACCCGCGGCGGGGCGGAGGTTGTCGGCGACCTTCTTCGCGCGCAGGAATGCGGCGGTGAGGGGTTGCCGGCCGTCGCTCATCGCGGGGTAGGAGATGAGCTTCGAGACGTCGAGTTCGTAGTCGAGCCAACGATGCGTGATGTCGTCGTGTCGCGCCTGCGCTCGGGCCAGGTCGTCGCCCACTGCAGGGGCTTGGACGACCGGGGAGGGCACGGATGCCGCGACACCGCTCTGCACCCGCATCAGTTCGAGCTGCTCGCGGTGGCGGCGTCGGGCCGAGAGCTCGCGCTGCTTGCTGACGGTGCCGATCGCACCCATCGTCATGCCGAACAGCGGGAACACGAGCCACCAGTAGTGCCCGGCGAACTGCAGGAATTCGTTCACGTCGCCACGCTACGCGTCCGGGTCGTTCTTGCGCGCACGCTTGGTGTGGCGCTCGTTCCACGACTTGGATGCCGCCTTCCCCATGTTCTCCATCGACCAGGCCAGAGCCCGTTGCGCCTGCTCGGCCCAGTCCGACGCCATCCGGCCCCACGCGTCGGCGGGATCCACCGGGGGACCGTCGTCTCGCCCACGGCGCGCGGCGCGTTCGGCCCGCTCGAACGCGTGGGTCAGCGCGCGGACGGCGTCGCGGTAGGCGAGGAAGTCGGCCGGTTCGAGCCGCGAGGTCGTCGACGCCGGGCGCAGCCACTGCGCTCGCTCGTGAGCGCGGAGGAACTCCGCCAGGAGCGGCGACTTCGGATCGCTCATCACCGGGAAGTCGATCGCGAGCGCCGGGTCGGTCTCGTACGCCATCCAGCGCACGAGCACCGCGTCGTGCTCGGCGAACAGCCGCTCGACGGGCAGCGGAGCACTGCCGGCGCGGATCGCGGGCAGCATCGCCTTCGCCGCGCGTACGGCGGCGCGACGCGCCCGGATCTCGGCCGAGGCCGCCCGAAGTTCGCGTTGCGCCGCGGTGAGGCGTGCCCGCGCCGAGGAGACCGCGTCGGAGGAGACTCGGGATGCCGCGCGCTCGGCCTGGGCGCGCATGACCTCGGCATCCGCGATCTTCACCTCGGCCCGGCCGCGGGTGACGGCGTGGCGTGACCTCTGTAGATCGAGAAGGGCCGCGTCGAACTCGAGGCGTCGGGCGGCGGACTTGCTGAGCGGTCGATTCGCCCACGCCCGCGCGGAGCGATCGGTCGTGGAGCCACCCGCGGGGAGAGCGCGGCGGCGCGTGCTGCGCACGCCGATCCAGCCGACGGTGCCGGCACCGGCTGCAGCGGGGCCTATCCACCACCAGTCGGCGATCAGCGCCAGGAGCGGTTCCACGCCCTCATGCTACGACGGTGTGCCGACAAGCGCCTGAGTCGTCCGGTCGGCCGCCGAGCGGGGGTGTGAGATCGTTGCTCGGTGAGATTCCGGCGATCCGCGGGGCGCGGCAGCGTGGGCGCCGGCGTGCTCTGGCGACTCACGCCCGGGCGGGCCATCGTCCTCGCGTTCGGCGGTGTCCTGGCCATGGGCACGGGTCTGCTGAGCCTTCCCGTCTCGACTCAGGGGCGCGGGGCGACCTTCATGGAGGCCCTGTTCACCGCCACCAGCGCGCTGTGCGTCACGGGGCACATCATCGTCGACACGGCGACCTTCTGGTCGCCGTTCGGTCAGGTCGTGATCATGGTGCTCATCCAGATCGGCGGCTTCGGCGTCATGTCCCTCGCGACCCTCCTCGGGTTGCTCGTGGCGCGGCGGCTCGGCCTGCGTACGCGCCTGACGGCCGTGAGCGAGACGCACACCGTCGCGGTGGGCGATGTGCGTCGGGTCCTCCTCGGCGTCGCCACCATCACCGTGATCGCTGAGGTCCTGGTGGCGATCCTGCTCGCGGGACGATTCGGACTCGGGTACGGCGAGCCCTTCGGTCGAGCGCTCTGGCTCGGCGCGTTCCACGCCGTGTCCTCCTTCAACAACGCGGGCTTCGCCCTCTTCAGCGACAACCTGATGTCGTTCGCGACCGACCCGTGGATCTGCCTGCCAATCTGCGCCGCGATCATCCTCGGTGGTCTGGGGTTCCCGGTGATCATGGAGCTGCGTCGGCGGATCCGCTTCCCGCGTCGGTGGACCCTGAACACCGTGACGGTCGTCACCGGCACCATCGTCCTGCTCGTGGCCGGGGCGGTCGCCCTCACGGCGCTCGAGTGGTCGAACCCCGCGACTCTCGGGCCCATGGACCCGGCCGGGCGCGTTCTCGCCGGGTTCACGATGTCCGTGATGCCGCGCACCGCGGGGTTCAACTCGATCGACGTGTCGCAGATGCACGGGGCGAGCTGGTACGTGACCGACATCCTCATGTTCATCGGTGGCGGTCCCGCGGGCACGGCGGGCGGCCTGAAGATCACGACGTTCGCCGTCCTCCTGTTCATCATCGTGGCCGAGCTGCGAGGGGACACCGCTGTCAACATGTTCGGCAAACGCCTCCCGCGGTCGACTCACCGCGAGGCGCTCACCGTGGCGCTGCTGTCGCTGGCGCTCGTCGTCGGCTCGACCCTCGCCATCATGGTGATCAGCCCGTTCGGTCTCGACCGCGTCCTCTTCGAAGTGATCTCCGCGTTCGCCACCGTGGGCCTGTCGACGGGGATCACCGCGGACCTTCCGACCGCCGCCCAGCTCATCCTCATCGTCCTGATGTTCATCGGCCGGCTCGGCCCCGTCCTGCTCGGCACCGCCCTCGCGTTGACCCGAGAGAAGCGCATGTACGAACTCCCGAAGGAGCGTCCGATCATTGGATAACGCAGCCCCCTTCTTCCGTCGCCGCCGCACACGTGAGAACGCATCCTCCATAGCGGTCATCGGTCTCGGGCGCTTCGGCGGAGCGCTCGCGATCGAGCTGGCCCGCTCGGGCACCGAAGTGCTCGGCATCGACACCGACGAGGACATCGTTCAGGCGATGAACGGCGTGCTCACCCACGTCGTGCGCGCGGACTCCACGAAGCAGGCAGCCCTCGAGCAGCTGGGTGTTCTGGACTTCGACCGGGTCGTGGTGGGCATCGGCACCGACATCCAGGCCAGCATTCTGACGACGTCTCTGCTCAAGCGGATGGGCGTGCGGTCGATCTGGGCGAAGGCCATCAGCGAGCAGCACGGACTGATCCTCGAGCAGCTCGGTATCGAGCACGTCGTCTATCCCGAGGCGGACATGGGCCGACGGGTGGCGCACCTCGTCCGCGGCGCGATGCTTGACTATGTCGAGTTCGACAAAGACCTCGTGGTCGCGAAGACCGTCGCACCCCGGGAACTGGAGGGGATGACCCTTCAGCAGGCCGGTGTGCGTCGTCGCCACGGTGTGACGATCGTGAAGATCAAGGGCGCCGATGGGGAATGGCGTCCCGCCGGCGCCGATTCGGTGGTGTCGGCCGGTGATCTGCTCATCGTCATCGGCCCGGTCGAGCAGACGGAGCGGTTCGCCGCCCTCCTCTGACCCGGGTGACACCTCGGCGGCCGGCCGCCGAGGTGTCGCGTCGTGACCGGCGGGGCCGTCAGACGCGTCAGCCGAACAGCAGCGTCAGGACCGTCGCGCCGCCACCCGTCAGGATCAGGGCGCCGATCACCACCCACGCGGTGATCTTGACGCGGCGCTGACGGCGGGCGTCGAAGCCCGCCATGTCGTCGTCGTGCTCGGTCATCGGCGACTCCTTTCGTGTGGCGGGTTCGTACGGACCCCGGCCCGATGGGCCGGACGGCTCAGGCGGCGGGCTCGGTGACCGTCGGGCCGAAGACGCCGGGGAGCGTCTCGGTCGACAGGCGGCGCAGCTCCGACACGGGAACCGTGAACACGTCCTGGATCTCCAGCGTCGCCTCCGCACCCGGCTCGACGTCGGTCACGCCGATGCGCAGCACCGGGTAGCCGCGGCCGTTGCACAGGCCCCGGAACTTCACGTCCTCCTCGCGCGGCACGCTCACGAGCACGCGGCCGGTCGACTCGCTGAACAGGGCGGCCGTGGCATCCACGCCGTCACGCTCCATGAGCTCGGTGAGCCAGACGCGCGCGCCGACGCCGAAGCGCATGACGCCCTCGGCGAGGGCCTGGGCGAGTCCGCCCGACGACAGGTCGTGCGCGCTGGAGACGAGCGACTGCGAACCCGCGGCCTGCAGCAGCTCGGCGAGCTTGCGCTCCTGCGCGAGGTCGACCTTCGGCGGACGGCCGCCGAGGTGGTCGTGGATGGTGCCGGCCCACTGCGAACCATCGAGCTCGTCGGCCGTGACGCCCAGGAGATACAGGTTCTCGCCGGCATCCTGCCAGCCGCTCGGGATGCGCGCGGCGACGTCGTCGATGATGCCCATGACGCCCACCACGGGGGTCGGGTGGATCGGCTGGTCACCGGTCTGGTTGTAGAACGACACGTTGCCGCCGGTGACCGGGATGCCGAGTTCGAGGCATCCGTCGGAGAGGCCCTCGACGGCCTGGCTGAACTGCCACATGACCTCGGGGTTCTCGGGGCTGCCGAAGTTGAGGCAGTCGGTGACGGCGGTGGGAACCGCGCCGGTGACGGCGACGTTGCGGTACGCCTCGGCGAGCGCGAGCTTCGCGCCGGTGTAGGGGTCGAGCTGGCAGTAGCGGCCGTTGCAGTCGGTGGCGATCGCGAAGCCGAGACCGGTCTCTTCGTCGACGCGGATCATGCCGGCGTCGTCGGGGAAGCTCAGCGCCGTGTTGCCGAGCACGTAGTAGTCGTACTGGTTCGTGATCCACGACGTGTCGGCGAGGTTGGGGCTCGCGACGAGGGTCGTGAACTGCTCGCGAAGGGCGTCGTTGTCGGCGGCGCGGGGGAGCTTCGCGGCCGAGTCGGCCTGCAGCGCGTCGATCCACGTGGGGTACGCGACGGGACGCTCGTACACGGGGCCGTCGACGGCGACGGTCGAGGGGTCGACGTCGACGATGCGCTCGCCGTACCAGTCGATGACGAGGCGGCCGTCGCCGGTGACCTCGCCGAGCACGCTCGTCTCGACGTCCCACTTGCCGACGACCGCGAGGAACGCGTCGAGCTTCTCGGGAGCCACGATCGCCATCATGCGCTCCTGGCTCTCGCTCATGAGGATCTCTTCGGGCGTGAGCGACGGGTCGCGCAGCAGCACCTTCGACAGCTCGACCTTCATGCCGCTGTTGCCGTTGGCCGCGAGCTCGCTCGTGGCGCACGAGATGCCCGCGGCACCGAGGTCCTGGATGGCTTCGACGAGGTCGTCGCGGTAGAGCTCGAGGCAGCACTCGATGAGCACCTTCTCGGCGAACGGGTCGCCCACCTGCACCGCGGGGCGCTTGGTGGGTCCGCCGTCGGCGAAGGTGTCGGATGCCAGGATGCTCGCGCCGCCGATGCCGTCGCCGCCCGTGCGGGCACCGAACAGCACGACCTTGTTGCCCGCGCCGGACGCGTTCGCGAGCTTGAGGTCTTCGTGGCGGAGGACGCCCACGGCGAGGGCGTTGACGAGCGGGTTGCCCTGGTAGACGGAGTCGAACACCGTCTCGCCGCCGATGTTCGGCAGGCCCAGGCAGTTGCCGTAGAACGAGATGCCGCTGGTGACGCCGTGCACCACGCGCGGGGTGTCGGGGTGGTCGATCGCGCCGAACCGGAGCTGATCCATGACGGCGACGGGGCGCGCGCCCATCGAGATGATGTCCCGGACGATGCCGCCGACGCCGGTGGCCGCGCCCTGGAAGGGCTCGATGTAGCTCGGGTGGTTGTGCGACTCGACCTTGAAGGTGACCGCCCAGCCGTCGCCCACGTCGACGACGCCGGCGTTCTGGCCCATGCCCACCATGAGGCGGGTCTTCATCTCGTCGCTGACCTTCTGGCCGAACTGGCGCAGGTAGATCTTGCTCGACTTGTAGGAGCAGTGCTCGCTCCACATGACCGAGTACATCGCCAGCTCGCCGCTGGTGGGGCGGCGGCCGAGGATCTCGCGGATGCGGGCGTACTCGTCGTCCTTGAGGCCGAGGGCGCCGTAGGGCTGGTCCTTCTCGGGCGTGGCGATCGCGTTCTCGACCGTATCGGCGAGGGCCGTGCGGTGGGCGGGTGCAGCGGGGTTCGGGGTGGTCACGCGGCTGAGCTCCAAGAATCGCGGGGGCCGGACGGGATCAGTCTAGTTGGGCGGTCCGTGCAGGCTGCCGCGGCTCCGCGATCCGCACACCCTCAGTCCGTTTGGCGGCATCCGGGCTGAGGGTGTGCGAATCGCTGAGATTGCGCGCGACGGCGGTGTGTGGCAGTGGTGCGGGTCACGGAGGTTGTGCGGGGGTGGCGCGGGTCGTCTCGATCGTGGATGCCAGGGGCCGGGCGCGCGCTCGGTCAGCGATTCGCGCAACCTCAGTCCCTCAGCCGAGGCCCGGGCTGAGTTTGTGCGAATCGCTGAGGTTGTGCCGTGCGCACCGAGGCCGGCGGTCGGGCTGCGCAGCCGGTTGCGGCTGCACGCGAACAGCGCGTGCAGCCGCGGCATCCGGTCAGGCCGTCTTCGCCACTCGCACGCGCAGGCTCTTCATCAGCGGCTGGTCGCTCTGGCGGCTGTAGTCGTCGGGGCCGAGGAGCACGTTCATCTCGGGGAAGTACCCCGCGGCGCTGCCGCGCGGGGTGTCGTACTCGAGCGCCCGGAACGCGGTGATGCTGCGCACCGAACCGTCGCGTGAGGTCGCCACGATGTCGACGAGGTCGCCCTCGGCGATGCCGCGCTCCTTCATGTCCTTGCGGTTCATGAAGATGAGCTCGCGGATGTTCCGGACGCCGCGGTACCGGTCGTCGGCCGAGTAGATCGTGGTGTTCCACTGGTCGTGCGAGCGCATGGTCTGGAGGACCAGGACGTCGGAGTCGGCGGGGATGACGTCGGGGAGCTCCGCCGTGGAGAACTCCGCCTTGCCGGAGGGCGTGCGGAAGTCGCGCTCGCGAGCCGGCTGCGGGATGCGGAAGCCCCAGTGCTGACGCACGAGCTCGTTGAAGCCCTCGAAGCCGGGCAGCACCTTCGCCATCGTGTCGCGGATGCGGTCGTAGTCGGCGACGTACCACTCCCACGGCGTCTTCGAGTCGGGCATCGCGGCGCGGGCCATGCGCGCGATGATCGCCGGCTCGCTGAGGAGGTGCGGCGACGCGGGCTTGCGCGACCCAAGCGAGAGCATGACGGAGCTCATGGCATCCTCGGTCGAGATCGACTGCGGACCGGATTCCTGCTCGTCGCGCTCGGTGCGACCGAGGCAAGGGAGGATCAGCGCGGCCTTGCCGTGCGTGAGGTGGCTGCGGTTCAGCTTCGTGCTGACGTGGACCGTCAGCTCGCAGCGGCTCATGCCCTCGGCCGTGAGCTTCGTGTCGGGAGCGGCCCGCACGAAGTTGCCGCCCATTCCGACGAACACCTTCAGGTCGCCGCGGTGAAGGGCCGCGACGGTGTGGACGGTGTCGAGCCCGGGATCGCGGGGCGAGCGGATGCCGCACACCTCGTCGAGCTTGGCGAGCCACTCCTCCGTCGGCTTGTGGTTGATGCCGCACGTGCGGTTGCCCTGCACGTTGCTGTGGCCGCGCACGGGCGACGGACCGGTGCCCAGGCGCCCGACGTTGCCGCGCAGGAGGAGGAGGTTGACGATCTCGCGGACCGTGTCGACGCCGTGCTCGTGCTGGCTGACGCCGAGGCACCAGCTGATGACGGTGCGCTCGGACGCGAGGTACACATCGGCCGCTGCGCGGATCTCGGTCTCGGTCAGACCCGCCTGCGTGACGAGGTCGCCCCACGCCGTCGCCTCGACGAGTGCTCGGTAGGCCTCGAAGTCGTGCGTGTATCCGTCGATGAACGCGCGGTCGAGCACCGACGGGTCGCTCTCGGCGGCCTCGAAGACGACCTTGGCCATGCCGCGGATGAGGGCGAGGTCGCCGCCGGGGCGAACCTGCAGGTTCATCGTGCTCGTCGGGGTCGAGTGGAACGTCGCCATGTCGACGATCTCGTGCGGCACGATCGTGCGGGTCGCCGCCGCCTCGCGCAGAGGATTCACGTGCACGACCTGCGCCCCGCGATCGACGGCCTCCGCGAGGCTCGTGAGCATGCGCGGGGCGTTCGACGCCGCGTTGACGCCGAGGACGAAGAGGGCGTCGCAGTTCTCCCAGTCCTCGAGGTCGGCGGTGCCCTTGCCGGTGGCGAGGGATGCCGTCAGCCCGCGGCCCGAACCTTCGTGGCACATGTTCGAGCAGTCGGGGAGGTTGTTCGTCCCGAGCTCTCGCGCGAACAACTGGTACAGGAACGACGCCTCGTTGCTGAGGCGCCCGGACGTGTAGAACGCGGCCTGGTCGGGGCTGTCGAGACCCTGCAGGTGCTGTGCGATGAGGCGGAACGCGTCGTTCCACGAGATCGGGACGTAGTGGTCGGTCGCGGCGTCGTACGCCATCGGACCGACGAGTCGGCCGGCATCCTCGAGAGCGAAATCGGACCATTCGGCCAGCTCGGACACGGAGTGCTCGGCGAAGAACTCCCTGCCGACGCGCTTGTGGGTCATCTCCCACGTGACGTGCTTGATGCCGTTCTCGCAGATGTCGAGGGCGACGCCCTTGTCGTCCGGCCACGCGCACCCGGGGCAGTCGAAACCGCTCTTCGGGTGGTTCATCGTGAACATCGCCTTCGTGCCGGCGACGGGCTGGCGCTGCTCGAGCAGGACCTTGCCGACCGTGAGCGCGGCACCCCATCCGGCGGCCGGGTGCTGGTACTCGCCGGTGCTCGACCAGTCGCCTGTCACGGCGGGTCCGAGACCCCCCTGGCGCGGAGTCTCCTTCATCAGCCCGAACGCGTCACCCATGCTCACCCCTTCGATGGTTGCGGCGCCGACACGGTGGCATCCACACACCGTGCGCCTCCGGTCAGCGTACGCCCGAGGCCTCCGCCATGGCGGGGGTTGTGGACGGTGCGACGATGCGATCCGGACGTGTGTAGAGGTTCATGCTGCCCCCGCGGACGAATCCGGCGACGGTGAGTCCGGCACGCTCGGCCAACTCGATGGCGAGCGACGACGGCGCCGACACGGCGGAGAGAACGGGGATGCCGGCCATCACGGCCTTCTGCACGAGCTCGAAGCTCACGCGGCCCGACACTTGCAGCACGGTCCCACGCAGCGGCAGCCGGTCGTTCAGCAGGGCCCAACCGACGACCTTGTCGACGGCGTTGTGGCGGCCGACGTCTTCGCGCACGACGAGCAGCTCGCCCGAGGCGACGTCGAACAGCGCCCACTCGTCAAGATGGTTAGTGGCGGGATCGTCCCGCTGGTTCATCCTCACCGTCGGGAGAGGACCTTGGCAGCGTGACCTTCGAGGTCCAGCGGCAGACCTGTCCCTCCCGGCGGTGGCGGATTCCGACTGGCTAGTGGGAGTCGTGCCCCGACAGCGGGAGCACCTGAGTGAGCGTCCAGAGGGGTCCGTCACGAGGCGGGCCTCGTCTTCGAAGGAGAAGCGCTCATGCCAGACCTCAACTTGCCAGCGTGGCCGGTATTCGCCGGCATCGACTGGGGCGGTGAGAACCACCAGCTCTGCGTTGTCGCGCCCGACGGGAAGCGGCTACTTGAGACACGTGTCAGTCACGACGTCGCCGGGCTCCACCAACTCGACCTGCATCTGAACGGCTTCGGGCGGCAGGTCCCGATCGCGATCGAACGCTCCGAAGGTCTCCTCGTCGAGCACCTTCAAGCGACCGGGCATGCGGTGTTCCCCGTGTCTCCGCGGATCTCCGCGAGGGCGCGGGAGCGTTACAAGGTCGCTGCGGTCAAGGACGACCGGTTCGACGCGTTCGTACTCGCCGACACGCTCCGCTTCGACCATGCGCACTGGCGCCCGCTGTCGGTCCCGTCACCGCTGCTCGCCGAGATCAAGGCACTCACACGGGACCGGGACCGGCTCCTCGAGACGCAGCAGGCGACGGAGAGTCAGTTGCGGATGATCCTCGAGGCCTACCACCCCGCACCCGTTCGGTTGTTCTCGTCCGTCGACCGGCAGATCACGCTGTCGTTCGTAACGGACTATCCGACACCGGCGAACGCGTCCCGGGTGAAGACCACCAGGATGGCAGGGTTCCTTTCCCGACACCACTACACCGGCAGAGTCCCCGCGCAGACCCTCGCGGACCGGATGAGACAGAACCTGCTCTCCGGCTCGCCAGGAACGGTCGCGGGCAAGAGCTTCTCCGCTCTCGCATTCACCCAGGTGCTGCAGCTTCTGAACACGCAGCTCGCCGAGTACGACGACGCAATCGCCGCAGCCACCGCGGAGCACCCGGACGCCCTGATCTTCGCCAGCTTTCCCGGCATCGGCCCCGTGCTCACTGCGGTACTGCTCGCCGAGATCGGTGAAGACCGCGCAAGGTTCCCGCAACCTGAAGTGCTCCTCGCCGAAGCCGGCCTCGCCCCGGTCACCCGCTCGTCGGGCAGGTCCCGGTCGGTCAGGTCCGCTACGCCGCGAACAGCCGCCTCCGAGAAGCCACCATGTGGTGGGCGTTCAACTCCATCAAGATGTCACCCTGGGCGGCCGCCGCGTTCCGCGACGCCCGGGACCAGAAAGGCCAGCGCTACCACCGCGCCCTCCGCGGACTCGCCGCACGCTGGACCCGCATCCTCTGGCGCTGTTGGACCAACCACGAAACCTACGACCCCGCCCGCCACGGCTCAGCCGCACTGATCACCGCCGCCTGACCGCGCGCTTTCGACACCCCCGCCCGACACTCGGGGCCGAGCGGCGCCTTCAGCGCGCCCACGCAAACACACCAAGATCTGCACCCAGTTGACAGTGGGAGTCTGCCGCGTGCAGCCCGCCGGTCTTCTCGAACACCTTCTGGCCCTCGCGGAGGCGGTCGGGGAAGCCCGCGAGGTCGACCGCCTCGACCCGGATGGAGTCCTCCGACACGTCGTACGTCGACACCTTCTCCACCGCCTCGATGGATGCCGTTCCGCACACCCCGCACGAGCTGGTCGTGTAGAAGTTGCGGGCGATGTCGGGCGAGGGGAGCGTGACACCCGGGGCGAGGGTGAGATCGAGCACGTTGTAGGTGTTGCCGTCGGCGCCGCCGGTGCCCGGTCCTCCGCAGTGGATCGCGCGAGCGAACTGGTCGCCCCGGTGGATGACGCCTTCGGACACGAGGAACCCCGCCGCGAGCTCGACGTCGTGACCCGGCGTGCGCATGGTGACGGACAGCGGTGACCCGGCGACGCGGATCTCGAGCGGCTCCTCGACGGCGACGGCATCCGGTCGCTGCCGGTTCACGCCGTCGAGCGTGATGCGGGTGACGCGGCGCGACGCCGTCAGGCGGCCCACGTCAGGACCGCTCGCGCGAGGTGGGGGACATGCGTCGAGCGTACGCCCGGGGTGCGAGGCGGGGGTCGGTGTCCGACCCGTGTGATGGAATGGCAGCGCACGAATCTGGAGGACCGACATGTCGGCGAGAGCGGGGCGAGCGCGTCGCGCGGTACGCGGGGTGTCCGCTGCCGTGCTCGCCACCTTCGTCGCGACCCTCTCGCACTCCGTCGCCGCGGGCGACCTGCCCGCCGCCCTGAACGTCGTCCTGGCGCTCAGCCTCGCGGCGCCGCTGTGCATCGCCCTGGTCGGCCGCACCGCCTCGTGGTGGCGCCTGACGACCGCCATCGTCGCCAGCCAGGCGCTGTTCCACTCGCTGCTCGCCGTCGACCTCAGCGGGGGAATCGTCGCTTCCGGCCACCACGGCGGTGCCACAGCTCTCGCCGAGGTCGCGGCATCCGGTCACTCCCACGGGCTCACGGGCACCGAGTCGCCCTGGATGTGGGTCGCGCACGCGTTCGCCGCGGCCGTCACCGTCGTGGCGCTCGGCTCGGGCGAGCATGCGCTGCGCGCCGTGGCCTGGCTGCTGACCGACACGTTCCGCGCCCTCGTGCCCGTCTCGGCGCCGCGCCCCCGGGTGGCGCCCCGCGTGCGTCCGGAGGCGCCGCTGCTCACGGTCGCAATGACCGTGCTGTCGGTGATGAGGCATCGGGGTCCGCCGCTCGCGGCGTAAGACCCTCTCCTCTTCACCCTTCGCGCTTCGGCGTGCCCTCACGCCTGCGCATTTCGCAGAAAGCAGCATTCATGTCCCGTACGTTCTCGCGCGCCCTCGTGGGCGCGGCCGCCGGCCTCGCCCTCGCGCTGGGCATCCCGCTCGCGGCATCCGCACACGTCACCGTCAACCCCAACACCGCCACCCCGGGCAGCTACGCCACGGTCAACTTCCGCGTTCCGACCGAGTCGGAGACGGCCTCGACGGTGAAGATCGAAGTGACCCTCCCGACCGAGACCCCGTTCACGGCGGTCCTCGTGCAGCCGGTGCCCGGCTGGACCGCGACCGTCGAGAAGGGCGCCCTCCCGGCGCCCGTCGAGGTCGACGGCAACACCATCAGCGACGGACCGCTGAAGATCGTCTGGCAGGCCGACCCCGGCGTGGGCATCGGTCAGGACCAGTTCCAGGTCTTCTCGGCCGTCCTCGGACCCGTGCCCGACACGGGACACGTCGTTCTGCCCGCCGTGCAGACGTACTCCGACGGCGAGGTCGTGAACTGGTCGGCCACGCCCGACGAGGTCGCCGCCGACGACACGCTCGAGCCCGCTCCGGTGCTGTACATCAACGACGCACCGCCGGCCGCGGGCCACGGCGCCTCGCACGACACCGCGACCGCGGCGCCCGACGACGACCACGACGCGGCCGACGCGTCGGCGTCGGCGTCCTCCGCTTCCGACGATTCGGCCGGGGTTGCGCTGGGCCTCAGCATCGCGGCGCTCGTCATCGGCATCGGCGGCGCGGTCCTCGGCGCGCTGGCGTTCGCCCGCCGCCCGAAGAAGGCCTGACCGTGCGCGCGCTCACGGCGTCTCGGCGTCGGGCCGGCCTCCTCAGCCTCATCGTCGCCGCGGCCGCCGTGGGCGCGGCGTTCGGCGGAGCCCCGGCCGCGTCGGCCCACGACAGCCTCGTCTCGGCGACGCCGACGGCCGACGAGACGGTGTCGACGGCATCCGATGTGGTGTTGACGTTCAGCGCCAACCTCCTCGGCGCTGACGGCGGCAACGAGGTCATCGTCGTCGGGCCCGACGCCCGCCACTACGAGACCGATTGCACGGCTCTCGCGGGACCGGCGCTCACCACCCCGGTGGAGCTCGGACCCGCCGGCGAGTACCAGGTGACGTGGCGAGCCGTGTCGTCGGACGGTCACCCCGTCTCGGGCACGTACGCGTTCGCGTATGCCCCGGCACCGGGCGCGACGGCCGCCGCCGGCTCGGAAGCGTCGCCGTGCGCGAGCGTCGCGTCGCAGCAGGAAGCAGCAGGGGCCCCGGATGCCTCAACCCCCGCGGCCCCGTCGGGGTTGGTCATCGGCCTGTCGGTCGGAGGCGTCGCAGTCATCGTGGTGGGGGTCGTGGTGGCGCTGCTGCTGCGTCCACGCCGGACGGACGAGTCGGCCGACGAGTGACACGAGAGGGGAGGGGCTGCGGTCCCTCCCCTCTCGGGTGGGGCGTGGAATGCGGTTCGACCTGTGGCATGCGGCCCGGCTTGTGGCATGCGGCCCGACTCGTAACATGCGGCCCGGGCCGTGGCATCCGGTCGGTCAGTGGTTCGGGGTGTCAGCGGCTCGGCGTGTCGAGAGTCCGGAGGTAGCGCTCGGTCATGCGGCGCTGGATCAGGCGATTCGCGGGCCACGCAATCCGCGTGAACCAGCGGCCGGGACGCGAGAACGCCGTGATCGTGAAGGTCACCTCGCCCGATGGGGCGAGGGTCAGGACGAAGCGCTCCTCGCCGCTCTCCGGATGCCCGGGCAGCGAGCCGTACGCGAACCCCGCGTGGTCGTCGTCGCGCTCAGTCCAGACCACCAGACACGGGATGCCGAACGGCCCGAGCCGCATGTCGATCCGGGTGCCGACGCGCAGCGGTGTGTCCGACATCCGCACGGTTGCGCCCGCCCGTCGCTGAACGGCGCCGCACAGCAGCGCGTCCGCCGCCTGCTCGAACGCGACGCGACCTCGACCGATCACGCGCTCGGCGCGCACGTGGTGGTACCCCGGCGGAAGCGGTCCGGCCGTCGCCCCGATCTCGGAGTAGGTCAGGTCGCTCATGCCGCACACGGTACTCGCGCGGTGTCGCCGAAGGGAGGGGATTCCGTCGGGGGAGGACGTGTCAGAGCTCCCCCGTCCTCCGCTCGCGCGATTCCCTCCCGCCGCGCCGGCCCGGCTTACGCTGGGCACATGCCCCTCACCCTCCGTCGGTCGGTCGTGTGATCGACGTCGCCGAGCACCTCGCCGCCGTCCTCGAGGCGGCGCGGCCGCTCCCCGCCGAGTCCCACGACGTCGCCGCGGCGCGTGGCCGCGTGCTGCGGCATCCCGTGCATGCCGCGGTCGATGTGCCCGCGTTCGACTCCTCGGCCATGGACGGCTTCGCGCTGCGTTTCGCCGACGTCACCGCCGTGCCGGCGACCTTCCGTGTCGTCGCCGACCTTCCGGCCGGCACCGATCTCGATCCGACCCTGGATGCCGCCGATGCGGCGCGCATCATGACGGGGGCGCCCGTGCCCACCGACGCCACGGCGGTCGTCCCCTTCGAGGACACCGAGCGTGGACTCGCCGGCGGCCTCGACCCCGTCACGGTCGTCGCGGCGCCGCGCGCGCCCGGGGCGCACATCCGCCGTCGGGGGTCGGACGTGAGCGCGGGGGACCTCGTCGTCGACGCGGGCGTGCGGCTCACCGCGGCGTGGATCGGCGCGATCGCGGCATCCGGGGTCGGCACCGTGTCGGTGTCGCGCGCGGCGCGTGTGGCGGTGGTGTCCACGGGGTCGGAGCTCGTCTCTCCCGGCGCTCCGATGCGGCGCGGGCAGATCCCCGAGTCCAACAGCGTCCTGCTCGCGGGACTCGCCGAGGAGTCCGGTGCCGAGATCGTGTTGCGCACCAGCGTGCCCGACGAGGCCGACGGCCCCCGCCGGGCGATCGCCGCCGCCGAAGCGGCCGGTGCCGACGTGGTCGTGTTCTCGGGGGGCGTCAGCGCGGGAGCGTACGAGGTCGTGAAGAACACGCTCGGCGACCTGATGCGCTTCGATCGCGTGCGCATGCAGCCCGGCAAGCCTCAGGGCTTCGGGGTCACGCCCCGTGGAACGCTGCTGTTCGGCCTCCCCGGCAATCCCGTGAGCGCGGCCGTCTCGTTCGAGCTCTTCGTGCGCCCCGCGCTGCGGGCGCTGGAGGGGGATGCCGAGGTCGGCCGCACGAGCACGCGCGTCGCGCTCGCCGGAGGGTGGCGCGCCCGACCTGAGAAGACTCAGTACGTTCCGGTCTCGCTGGACCGGACGGATCCGGCCGCGTGGGTGGCGCGCCCGACCGAGCGAGGCCCGCGCGGCCTCGGCGCCGCCGACGGACTCGCCGTGCTCCCGCCCCGCGAGAGCGATGTCGCGCCGGACGAGCTCGTCACGGTCGCGCTGTGGTGAGCGTCGACGCGATCCTCCTCGCGGGCGGGCGCGGCTCGCGCGTCGATGGTGCGGTGAAGCCGCTGTTCGAGGTCGACGGCGGCACGCTGCTCGGCGCGGCGGTCGAAGCGGTCCGGACGCACGGGGCGCGGCGGATCGTCGTCGCGGCCCCCGTCCTCGATCCGACGCTCGACGTGGAGTGGGTGCGTGAGGATCCGCCCTTCGGCGGTCCGGTCGCGGGCATCGTCGCTGCTCTGGAGTCGGTGGATGCCGACGAGGTCTACGTCGTGGCCTGCGATCTCGCGCACGCCGATCGTGCGGTCGCGTTGCTGTCGGAGCCGCTGTCGGCCGGTCTCGACGGAGCGTGCCTCGACGACGGTCGACGGCAGTGGCTCGTCGGGCGGTATCGCACCGTAGCGCTCCGGGAGGCGGCATGCGCTCTGCCCGACGGCGGGCGCGACGCGTCGATGCGCGCACTGCTCGGCGGCCTGGAGGTCGGCGCGATCCGCGCGGATGCCGACGTCACCCGCGACATCGACACGTGGGACGATCTGACTGCGGCGGGCGGACGTGCTCCCGCATCCCCCGAGGAGGAGCCGTGACCGAATCCCGCACCCTGCCGCCCGAGGCGCTGAACGAGTGGAGCGCCGCCCTGGCCGAGGAGTTCGGCCTCGCGGAGGGCGACATCCCCATCGCGCTGATCCTCGACCTGGCCCGGGACGTCGCGAACGGTGTGGCGCGCCCCGCCGCTCCGCTCAGCGCCTTCGTCGCCGGACTGGCCGCCGGGCGAGCCGGGGGAACGCCCGCCGACACCGAGGCCGCGGTCGCCGCGGTGGTCGAGCTGGCGAAGGGGTGGGACCGGGGCTGACCGACCCGGGACCGTCCCGCGGAGTCGGTGGGTGACACGCCGTCGGCGGCCCGGCTTCGCGGCGTGTCCCCAGCGGACTCCGCACGGCGGTACGGAGGGGACCCCGCCGCCGCGGCTACGGCCCGATGTACTCCCCGCGCGGTCGCAGGCGCATCGCGGGCTCGGCGTACTCGGCGGCGATGTGGGCGATCCATCCGGCCGTGCGCCCGACGACGAACACCATGGCCGCGGTGTCCTCGGGGAGCCGGGCCGCTGAGGCGAGCGCCGCCAGTGCCAGGTCCACGTTCGGTGCCAGGCGGGCGCGGTCGTCGACGACCTCCCGGAGCCGGCGCACGGCATCCATCGTCCCTGCGCCGTCGGGCAGGGTGGCGAGCAGCGGGAACAGGGCGTCGGCCCGGTCGTCGATGCTGTCGTAGAGCGGATGGCCGAACCCCGGGATGCCATTGCCCTCCTGCAGCGCCTCGGCCAGGGCCCGCTCCGGCTCCAGGCCGCGGCGCACCCGGGCCAGGAGGCGCGCGGTGCGGGTGGCGGCAGAGACGTGGAGGGGCGAATCGGCGGCGCCGAGCGCCGCGCTGACCGCGGCGTATCCGTCGGCCCGTGCCGATGCCGCCACGCGCGCCGCGAAGGTCGACACGGCCAGATCGTGGTCGATGAGCAGCACGAGAGCCGCATTGACGGCCGCGACCACCGCGGCCGACGGGGCGGGGATCCACGAGCTCACCAGGGAGCGGGCGAGATCGGCATGAGGGTGCCCGCCGAGGGCGACGGGGAGCCCGGTCAGCAGGACCCACCCGACGCGATACGCCGTCGCGGGACTCGCGTCGCGCCGGAGCGGATCGTCGGCGGCGAAGCCCGTCAGTGCCGCGCGCAGTCGGTCCATCGGACCCGTCTGCAGCGGCAACGCCTGCACCATCGCCCGTGCGGAGCCGATCGCGGTGTCGGGTGCGTTGACGCGCTCGGCATCCCACAGCCACGCGACGACGTCGGCGAAGGGGCGGTCGATCAGATCGCGGGCGCGGCGGCCGCGGTAGAGGAGCTCGCCGTCCTCGATGTCGGCGACGCCCGTGCGGATGACCCCGAGCGGGAGACCGGTCGTCGGGTGCGACGGAGCGGGCGCGGCCGTGCGCCGACGCGCGGCGGCGAAGGCCTCGACCTCGAGCGCGTCGAACGTCGAACCGTGCGCGTCGCGTTCGCGCGCGAGCATCCCGCGCGAGACGTAGGCATACAGGGTCGCCGGCTTCACGGCGAGGCGTGCGGCGGCCTGAGCGGCGGTGAGGCGGGGGAGCGGGTGGGGCACATTGATCCGATCAACGTTGACGGTGAGATCGTCATGTTCGCACACTGAGCGCATGAGCGAGCTGATCGATGTGCCCCGCGGCCTGACCGGGGTCGTGGCCGCCGAAACCGCCATCGGCGACGTGGACGGCGAGGCCGGCGTCTATCACTACCGGGGAATCCCGGCGGTCGACCTCGCGCGCGAGCGCACCTTCGAAGACGTCTGGCATCTGCTGGTCGTCGGTGAGCTTCCGGATGCCACCGCCCGGGCATCCTTCCTCGCCCGGGTCGCGGAGGCCTCGGCGCATCCCGCCGTCGCCGGGGTCGTCGAGACGGTCGTGGCACACGTCGGCGACCCGCTCACCGCTCTGCGTGCGGCGTGGCCCCTGCTGGCATCCGCGCGGGGCACCCGCCCCCTATATGACCTCGACGAGGGGGCGCGGCTCGACGACGCGATCGCGTTCGCGGCCGTCGCCCCGCGGGTCATCGCCGCCGCGGCGCGCGGCACCGACGCGGGCCCGACCGGGAGCGGTCTCGCCCCGACGGGGAACGTCGTCGCCGATTACCTCACGGCGCTCACCGGCTCCCGTCCGGACGCCGCGCACGAGCGGGCCCTCACGGCGTACCTCATCGCGGCGATGGACCACGGCTTCAACGCCTCGACGTTCACCGCGCGGGTCATCGCCTCGACCGGCGCCGACATGGCGGCGTGCCTGACCGGGGCGCTCGGTGCGCTGTCGGGACCGCTCCATGGCGGAGCGCCCGCGCGGGCGCTCGAGAGCCTCGATCGCGCCGGTGAGGACCCGGAGCCGTGGATCCGTTCCGAACTCGCCGCCGGCCGTCGTCTCATGGGCTTCGGTCACGCCGTCTACCGCACGACGGACCCGCGTTCCGCGCTCCTGCGCGACGTCGCGGAGGGCTTCGGCGGTCCGCGGGTCGCGCACGCCTTGACGTTCCAGCAGGCCGCCGAGCGGCTCCTCGCCGCGCACAAGCCCGACCGGCCGCTGCACGCCAACGTCGAGTTCTACGCCGCGGTCGTGATGGAGGAGTGCGGCATCCCTCCCGAGATGTTCACGCCGACGTTCGCGCTCGCGCGGACGGTGGGCTGGACGGCGCATGTGCTCGAGCAAGCGCGGGACCCCAAGATCATCCGGCCGTCCGCGCGTTACGTGGGCCGGCCCCTGTCGTAGCGTCCGGTTGCGCGGTCTGGACGCCGACGCGTTGCGGACGACCGCGGAGGGCGGGCCCCCGGACGAACGGTGGGATGCCGCGGACGTTCGGTCGGGCGCGCCGGTCGGTCGTCCGCGAGCATCGAGGAATGACCACGACAGCACCCGTTCCCGTCTCTTCTCCGACCCAGATGAGGTACGGCGGACTCGTCGTCCTCATGTTCATGAGCTTCTTGCTCGTCACCGCCGAGTTCCTCCCGAACGGCGTGCTGACCGAGATCGCCGCGAGCCTGGGGATCACCCCGGGTCAGGCTGGTCAGACGGTCACGGTCACGGCGCTCGCGGGACTGTTCGTGGCACCGACCATCGGCATCCTGGTGCCGCGCCTCGACCGGCGACTGCTGCTGACGGCCGCGGCGGCGGCCGCCGCGGTGTCGAGCATCGTCGTCGCGGTCGCGCCCAGCCTCATCGCGATCCTGGCGGCACGGTTCCTGCTCGGGGCGGCGATCAGCACGTACTGGTCGATGTCGATCCTCGCGGCCGCGGCGCTCGCCGCTCCCGGACGCATCGGCCGGGCCGTCATGTTCACGTCGGCCGGTCTGTCGCTGGCCACCGTCGCGGGTGTGCCGCTCGGCGTGGCCCTGAGTGAGCTGCTCGATTGGCGGATCACGTTCCTCATCGTCGGCGTCGCCACGGCCGTTCTCGGCGTCGCGGTCCGCGCCGTGCTGCCCCCGGTGCCGGCGGTCACCGTGTCGAGTCTGCGCATCCTCGGCGACACGCTCCTGCGCCCCGGCAACCTCGTCGGGATGGTCGGACACGTCCTCGTCGTGCTCGGACACTTCCTCGCCTACACGTACGTGCGCCTGTCGCTGGAGCGCCTGCCCGGCATCGAGCCGGGAACCGTCGTGCTGCTCCTCGCCGCCTTCGGTGTCGGAGGGTTCGCGGGCAACATCGTGATCGGCATGATCGTGGACCGGGCCTTCGGGCGGCTGGCGGTGACCGGTCCGCTCGTCATCGCCGCCGCGATCGCGGTCGTCCTGCTGCTGCCCGGCGCCTTCGCCGCCGTGGCCGTCGCGGTGGTCGTGTGGGGCTTCTTCTTCTCGTCGTGGCTGATCATCGTCAACACGTGGGTCGGCAAGCGGATGCCGGACCGCCTCGAAGCCGGCGGCAGCCTGGTCGTCACCGGATTCCAGCTCGCGATCACGATCGCCGCGGGGGTCGGCGGCCTGCTCGTCGACACGGTCGGGATCGAGACGGTGGATGCCATCGGCATCCTGCTGCTCGTCGTCGGTGCCGTGCTGTTCGGGCTTTCGCTGCGTCGGCGGACGGCCGCCTCTGTCCGGTGAGCGCGGGAGTCGCGGGCCCGCTGGACACCGAACGAGTGTGCTCCGGGCTCGCGGCTCCTACGCCGTGACGGCGCGCGCCCGCCAGGACGACGGCGCCACCCCGGTGTGGCGGCGGAACGCGCGGCGGAAGCCCTCGTCGCTGGCGTAGCCGAGGGAGCGCGAGACCTCGGACACCGGCATCCCGGCATCCAGGAGTCTCTTGGCCTCGCGCACGCGCACCTCGGTCACGTAGCCCGCGGGCGAGCGCCCCACGGTGTCGCGGAAACGCTCGGCGAAGACGCTCCGCGACATCGCGGCGAGCGACGCGAGCTGCTCGAGCGTCCAGTCGTGGCCGGGGTCCGCGGCGATCGCGGCCGTGACGCGGGCGAGGAACGGGTCGGCGACGGGCGCGGGCCAGCCGTCCATCGACGCCCAGGCCCGCACGGCCGACAGCAGCACTGACCGGATCATCGATCGGCAGACGGCGGTGTCACCCGGTCGGTCGCACGCGGCGCCGTCGGGCACGGGGCCGAGGTGCCCGGCCAGAGCCGCGGCAGCGGGCTCGAGCCGCGCGAATCCGGTGACGAGCACGGTCGGCGGGAGGGATGCCACGACCTCGGACGGCGTGATCTCCGCCGTGACCACGATGACCTCGACGCCGGACTGCGACGACAGCACCAGACGGCGGCCTCCGAGCGACATCGCCGCATCGCCCGCGAGGAGCGTGCGTCGACCGCTGACGGAGTGGCCGCCGCCGGTCGGGGCGTCGACCTGGCAGCCCGTGCCGACCGCGAGGTCACCCGTGATCTCGCCGCGGTGGACGTACACGAACGTCGTCGATCCGGTCGGGAGCACGATGTCTCCGCCGGCGTCGAGGACGACGCGGCGGGAGCTCCCCGTGCGCACGTCGAGGGTGGCGAGGGCACGCTCGAGAGCGTCGGTCGGCGGCGTCATGCGTGAGCAAACGGCGGGCGCCGCCCGGGCATTCCTGCGGCGTGCTCCCGTGTCCTCGACCGGGGGAACGGGTCAGGTCAGGAACAGGGCGCCGCTGAAGAGGCCGATCGAGATCGACAGCAGGAACGCCGCGACACCGGCGATGAAGCCGGCGGCGGCCAGCTCGCGCGCCATGCGCGCATTCAGGCTCAGGATGCCGAGCACGAAGGACACGAGGGCGAGGGCCCAGATGCCGATCTGGATCCAGAGGAACTCATCGAGTTCGGCCACAGCGCTCACCGACACCAGGAAGATGTGCCAGCCCACCACGATCGCTCCCGTGACGATCGCGATGATCGACACCGCGCGCAGGTCACCCCGAGGCGTCGGGGGTGCCGGGGGTTCGTCGCGCGCCGGCACGTTCTGTCCCGGCTCGAGGGAGTCGGGGAGTTCGTCGTCGGCGGGCATGGGTCGATCCTCGCAGGTTCGCCGCCCCGACGGCGAGGGCTGCGACGTCGGTGGCCCCGCGTAGCCTGCCGGAATGAGAACGATCGGCGTCGACCTCGCGGCCGGTGTGCCCGGCACCGCCCTCGCCGAGATCGAGTGGTCGAGCGGCGGCGCTCGCCTGACGCGGCTCGAGGTGGGGGTCGACGACGCTGCGATCGTGGCATCCGTCGGCGCTGACTGCTGGCTGGGACTGGACTGTCCGCTGGGCTGGCCCGACGCGTTCGTCGACTTCGTGCAGGCGCACCACGCTCGCACCGTTCCGGTCGCGGGCGAGGTCGACGGGGGAGCGGAATGGCGGCGCGGCCTCGTCTACCGCCGCACCGACGTCGTGGTGCGCGACCGCATCGGGCGCTGGCCGCTGAGTGTCTCGACCGACCGGCTCGGCGTGACCGCCCTGCGGGGGGCGGGGCTGTTGCGACGTCTCGCCGAGGCGGGCTTCCCCGTCGATCGCGCGGCCGAGGGGCGGCTGTTCGAGGTCTACCCCGGCGGGACGCTGCGGATCTGGGGTTTCGACACCACGAGATATCGAGTGGATGCCACCCGCCGCGCGGCCCTGCTCGCGGTGCTGCAGCAGCGGGCGCCATGGTTCGACCTCGGCCCGTTCGCGGCGCTCGCCGTGGCATCCGCCGACGCGTTCGACGCGATGGTCGCGGCGCTCGCGACCCGGGCTGCGGCCACCGGCCGCTTCGTCCAGCCCGAGCCCGCTGACCTCGAGGTCGCGCGGCGCGAGGGGTGGGTCGCGCTGCCGGACGGGGACTTCGAGGATCTGGCCCGCTGAGGCCCGCGCGGCCCCGCCCGGTCGGGGCGTGGGCCGCGCGGCATCCGGGATCAGGCGGCGGTGTATCCGCCATCGACGACGTGGTAACTGCCGGTGACGAAGCTCGCGGCGTCGCTGGCCAGGAAGGCGACGAGATGCGCGACCTCGTCGGGCCGACCGAGGCGGCCGATCGGGTGCTTGCTCACGAGGAACTCCTTGGCCTCGTCGCCGAGGGCGTCCAGCAGCGGGGTGTCGATGAAGCCGGGGCCGACCGAGTTCACGCGGACGCCGTGCGCCGAGTACTCCAGCGCGGCGGTCTTGGTCATGCCGACCACGGCGTGCTTGGCCGCGACGTAGGCGGGCGAGGTGGCGAAGCCGACGCTGCCGAGGATCGAGGCCATGTTCACGACGGAGCCGCCGCCGTTGGCGAGGATCGAGGTGATCTGCGCCTTCATGTTGCGGAACACGGCGTTGAGGTTGATTGAGATGACCTTGTCCCACGCGTCATCGGGGTACTCGGCGGTCAGGGCGGCCGTGCCGCCGATGCCGGCGTTGTTCACGCCGATGCGCAGCGGCGCGAGGGAGTTCGCGAGCTCGATCGACGACGCGATCCACGCGACATCGGTTGCGTCGCCGACCGAGGCCTCGGCCGTGCCGCCCCCGGCGCGGATCTCCTCGACGACCGTGTTCGCGTGGTCGGCATTGAGGTCGTTCACGACCACGGCGGCACCGTTCTGGGCGAGGAGCAGGGCGGTCGAGCGTCCGATGCCGCTGCCCGCTCCCGTCACGATCGCCGAACGGTTCGCTACGTCGTACTGAGCCATGGGTGGGCTTCTTCCCGGGCGGGCGCGGTGCCGGGAGATCTTCTCGGACGGTCCGTCCTCGTCCTTCGAGCCTACGCCTGCGCGAGGGGGATGGATGCGGGTGAATGGAAATAGGGCCGGGTGCAACAACGCCCGTCGGCCCGTCGCGTGCGGCGCATCCTCAGCGATTCGCGCTGGTTCAGTGGCATCCGGGGGTCGGTGGCTGAGGTCGTGCGGATCGCTGACGGTGCGCGGGCACCCCGCCCCCGTGCCCCGCCGTCAGGCGAGCGTGGCGAACGCCGAGCGGTGCCACACGAGCGGCTGGTAGCCGAACTCGGACGACAGCCGCTCGACGCGGAGAATCGCGATGTCGTGGTCGCCCGCCGGGTACGTGTTCCAGAGGGTGCATTCCAGCCAGATCGGAGCGTCCTGGAGGAGGATCGCGCCGGTCGGGCTGGGGTGCGTCACGAGGCCGTCCAACCGTCGCGCGCGGTCCGGACCGGCCAGCTGGCGGATGCGGTCGGCGTGCCCGTCGCCGAGCACCGACACCCCGACCCGCGGCGCGCGTCGCAGGACGGGCCAGGTCGTGGAGGTGTGCTGGACGGCGAACATCACCAGCGGCGGGTCCTGCGAGACGCCGACGGTGAACGACGAGGCGATGAGCACCTCGTCGTTCCCGTCGACGTGCGCGGCGATCGCGACGACGCCGCAGGGGAAGCCCGAGAACGCCTCGCGCAGACGGCGCGGGTCGTCGTCGTGAGGTCGGAGGGGCATGGCGGCCTTTCCGGTCAGACCCGGCTCACGCCGGGAAGGTCCTGTTCATCCACTCGGCACTCACCTTGGCCGAGGCGAACGGTTCCATGCTCGCTCGGTCGACCTCGATGATGATCCAGCCCGTGAACGCCTCGGGCAGCGCGGCGAGCATGCCGTCGAGATCGAGGTGACCGAGTCCGGGCTCGAGAAACAGCCCGGCATTCGTCGCGGTCCGGTACGGCGTGGGGTTCGCGCGGGATGCCTCGGCCACCGTCATGTCGAGATCCTTCACGTGGAGGTCGACGAGGCGATCGGCGTGCCGGGCGATCATCGTCGCGGCGTCGATCCCGGCCCACTCGAGATGCCCCACGTCGAAGGAGGCGCCGAGGTCGGGGATCGCCGCCAGTGTCTGCTCGATCTCGTCTTCCGTCTCGATCCACGTGCCGACGTGGTTGTGGAGCCCCGTCCGGATGCCTTCCCGCTGCAGCACGTCCGTCGCTTCGGCGAGGAACTCGATCTGTTCGTCCAGCCGCGACTGCGAGAACCCCGCACCGACCGCGACGGCCTCGAGCATGCGGACGGCGCCGGGGCCCCACGACACCTCGGGTGCGAGGAAGACCGTGTCCAGGTCCGCGAACGCCGACTCCTCGGCCTTGCGACGGATGCCGTCGAACCAGTGCACCCGCTCGGCCGTGCCCGGCGCGAGGGCGACCCCGTGGTCGCTCGGGATCGCGATCGACGCGTAGCCGGGAGCGAGAACGAGCCCCGACTCGGCGATCATCGCCTGGAAGTCCTGGAGGGTCTGGGTCGGCAGCACCTCCATCATCACCGCGTCGAACCCGGCCTCGCGGATCTGGCGCAGGACGTCGGGGTAATCGGAGCGGAACGCCGGATCGGCGAAGCGCCACAGATCTTCGCTGTTCGGGTCGCTGGGGTCGGCCTTGACGTTGATCCACTGGATCGCGTTCAGAGCGACGCGATCGCGACGCAGCGCGTTCATGCGGCGCTCCGCGCGTTGTAGACGACGACTCCGCCGTTGTCGACGGCATCCCGGTACGAACGGAACACCTCCAGGGCTTCGTCGCGCAGCAGGGGATCGACGACCCGGATGCCGCGCTCTTCGAATTGCGCCGCCCAGTCCTCGCGCATCGGTCCTTCGTCGAAGGTGGTGATCTCCTCCAGCTCGGGACCGGAACCGGCCACGACCAGCGTGCGCACACCCGACCACAGGGTCGCGCCGTAGCACTGCACGCACGGTCGCCAATTGACGACCAGCTCGTGCTCCGGTTGACCCGCGCCGCCGAGGTCCCACGTCCCGAGCGCCCGCTGCGCGGTGCCGAGAGCCGTGACCTCCGCGTGCGCGGACGAAACACCCGAAGCCAGGACGAGGTTCACGCCCACCGACACGATGCGTCCGGTCGCGGTCTCTGCGACGAGGGCGGCGAAGGGGCCGCCGTTGCCTTCGCGCCAGTTGCGATCGGCGAGGGCGTGTACGAGACGCATGCGGTCCGCGCGATCGGGAATGGCCTCGGGGACGTCGGCGAGGGCGTCCGGCACCCAATCGGGGAGTGAGATGTCGTACGCGGTGGCGGAGAGTTTCATCGGTGATCCTTGCGGGGTCGGAAGAGCTCGAACGGTTCTCAGACGGAGACGGTGGAAAGGTGCCGCAGAGCCGCACGTGCGGCGCGGACCGCCGTCACGGCACCGGTGAGCGTGGCGTTGGCGACGACGGCGGTCGGGACGACGCCATTGCCGGCGACGTAGAGGTTGTCGAAGCCCCAGACGCGGCCGTCGGTGTCGCACACGCTCGTGCCGTCGTCCGTGGCGCCCATGCGGACCGTACCGGTCTGGTGCAGCGACGAGCCGGGGGGCAGCAGGGCCGACTCGGTCGCCGGGTCGAAGGTGCCGAACAGTTCGCACAGCTCGACGAGCGCAAGTTCGGCCTGGGCGATCGCGGCGCGATCGGCGTCGGAGTAGGAGAAGTCGATCTCGAACCGGGGCAGGCCGGTGAGATCGGTCTCGCCGTCGACGAACCGCGCGCGGTTCTCGCTGCGGCTCTCGATGGGGACGTACAGCGAGATGCCGACGCCGTAGCCGAGGGGCCTGCCGTTCTCGTCGGTGTAGGTGCTGTTCATGATCTGACCGTGGAACGGCTGAGCCGCTCCGTTCTGCGGCAGCCACAGCGAGTCGACGCAGAATTCGCCGGGCAGGGCCGTGGGGAGGTCCTCGACGGCGAGGCCGAAGCGATCGAGGTCCATCAGCACGCGCCCGGTGAGGAACGCGTGCTCGTTGAGGAAGCGACCGAGCGCCGGAGGGCGGATGCCGGAGGCGTGGAGGAGCTGCGGGGTGCGGAAGGTGTCGGCGCACACCAGGGTGACCGCGGCCTCGACGACCAGCTCCGACCCGTCGGCGAGTCGGCGCAGCCGTGCGCCCGCTGCCCGCTCCCCGTCGAGAACGATCTCCACGGCCAGGTGGCCCGCGAGCAGTGTGAACGCGTCGTCGGCGGCCCCGCCGATGGGCGGGAAGATGACGGCCGGTCCGACGCGGTGCCGACCGGTCCCGCCGGGGGCGAAGGCCATCGGCATGGGCTGCGGCTCGCGCGGAGCGGGGGTTCGGGAGCCGAAGTGCGTGGCGAGGACGTCCAGCACGATCCGCCCGGGCTCGGTGGGGCCGATCGAGGGGGACGTCGAGTGCAGCACCTCTTGCGCGACCGCGAGCTCGTCGCTGAAACGCTGCGCGTCGCCGAAGTCGAACCTCTCGTCCCCGGCGGGCCACGGGACCGCGGCCGTCCAGTGCGCACCCATGCCCCCGACGTTCCACGCGGCGGCCGCCATCGGCATGGCATCCGCGTCGTCGCCGAGCGCGCTGAGCAGGTGTAGCCGCGGCTCCAGCCCGGCAGCGTCGTCGGCGCGCGTGGGCTCGGGGGCCTCGCCGGCGTAGAAGCCCTGGATGCCGGTCGCCACGGCGGCGTTGTAGGCGGACCAGATCTCGGGCTCGGGGACGTCGTGCAGGTGCAGACCCGGCGTCGCGCCGATCGCCTCGCCGCCGTCGACCATCACGATGCGCGCGTCGGGGGACGCCGCTCGGACGAGGTGGGCGACGATGCTGCCCATGATCCCGCTGCCGACGATGAGCAGGTCGGCGGGCGCGGTCGATGCGGTGTTCACGTATGTCTCCGGTTCTGAGGGTGAGTGCGGGCGGCCATCACGCGGTGCCGCGCACGATCGTGTCGAGGACGGATGCCGAGACGGCGTCCCGCGCGACGTGCGCGGCCCCCAGGAGGACCGCATCGGCGCCGAGGGCGGTCGGGACGATCCGGATCGCGGGGTCGCCCCGCTCGCGCAGACGTTCCCGGATGAGGGGGACGAGCAGTTCGGACGCGTCCTCGAGCCCCCCGCCCAGGACGACGAGCTCGGGGGCCATCGTCCAGGCCAGGACGTCGACCAGATCCGCGAGTTCGGCGGCGAACTCGTGCGCCGTCGCGAGGGCGTCGTCGTCACCGGCCCGTGCGGCGGCGGCCAGGGCGAGAGCGGCGACACGGTCCGACGTGATCGGAGAAGTGAGCAGGGCGAGGCCCTCTTTGGCGCTCTGCTGGAGGGCGAGCACCCGGGACTCCACGAGCTCACCCGCGGCACCACGGTGACCGTGGTGGATGGCTCCGCGGAGGAGGAATCCGGCACCGGTGCGGTTGCCGTGGACGAGCCAGGCCACGTCGTCGTGCCCGGCGGCCGCCCCCGCGCGGCTCTCGGCGAAGGCGGCGAGGTTCGCGTCGTTGTCGGCCGTCACGGGGAAACCGAGAACTTCGGTCGCGGTGTCGGCGAGGGGGAAGTCTGTCCAGGCCGGGGCGTTGATGAGCCGGACCACGACGCCGGCGCGGGCGTCGATCACACCGCCGGCGGCGATCGTTCCGGCGGCGAGCACCGACGGGTCCAGGCCGGCCTGGACCCGAGCGGTCGTGGTCACCGCGGCCAGGTGCGCCAGGGCGCGATCGGGCGTGAAGTAGTCGTCGCCGAGCGTCGTCTGCGCCCGGCCCAGCACCCGGCCGTGCAGGTCGACGATCATCGCGTAGGCGGTGTGGGTGTCCAGACGCAGGGCGACGGCAACGCGGTGGTCGGCGACGTAGGTGTAGCTCTTGGCCGGCCGCCCCGCACCCCCCGACGCGGTCTCGGACTCGAGCGCCCATCCGGCCCGGCGCAGCTCGTCCAGGATCGCCTGCAGCGTCCGTCGGCTCAACCCGGTGCTGCGGCCCAGCTCCGCGAGGGAGGCCTCGCCGGCGGCGGCGAGGGCACGAAGGACCACCGCCGTGTTCATCCGGCGGACGCGTCCCTGATCGAGCCCTTCCGCCAGGGCTGCATCGGGTTCGCTGCGCGTCGCTGTCATGGGGAGCCTCTCACTTGAGCCCGGTGGCGGCGATGCCCTGCACGAAGTAGCGCTGGAGGAACAGGAACAGGGCGAGCACCGGGAGCATGACGACCACGGCTCCCGCGAGAACCAGCCCGTAGTCCGTGACGTTCTGCGCCGCACGCTGGGTTGCGGCCAGCCCGACCGGGAGCGTGTACGTCGCGGACTGCTGCGCGACGAGCAGTGGCCAGATGAAGTTGTTCCAGGATGCCAGGAACGCCATGATCGTGACCGTCGCGAGCGCCGGACCAGCGAGGGGGAGGAAGACCTGCCCGAAGATCCGGAACTCGCTCGCTCCGTCGATCCGTGCCGCCTCGATCAGCTCCTGCGGGATGCTCGCCGCATACTGCCGCACGATGAAGACCGACAGGGGCGCGACCGTGAGGGGCAGCGCGATGCCGACGAGGGTGTTCACCAGGCCGAGATTGACCGTGACGACGAATTGCGGCACGAACGTCGCCGAGAAGGGCACCATCAGCGATGCCATGACGGCGCCGAACGCGATCCGCTTCCCGCGGAACTCGAGCTTGGCCAGCGCGTACCCGGCCATGGACCCACCGATGACGTTGGCCACGACCGTGAGCGCGGCGACGATGAGGCTGTTGACGAGGAATCCGCCGAACCCGACGTCCGTGAAGAGTTTGGCGTAGTTGGCGAACGTCACCTCGCTCGGAAGCCACGCGCCCGGCGCGGACCGGAAGTCGTCGAGTCCGCGCAGGGATCCCGATACCACCCAGAAGAAGGGCAGGACGGTCAGGGCGGCCGCGACGATGAGCGCGACGTAGAGCAGAGCGACCGGCACGGCGGGGCGCCGAGTGAGGGCGGGGGTGAGGGACGTCATGTGCGGGACCTCAGCATCCGGAACTGGACGAGGCTGACCACGACGACGATGACCAGGAGCACGAAGGATGCCGCGGACGAGGTCGAGATGTTCCCGAACCCGAACTGGTCGTAGGTGTAGAGCGCGAGCGATCGCGTCGAGCCGAGGGGGCCGCCGTTGGTGAGCAGGTAGGGCTCGTCGAACACCTGCAGGTAGAACACCGTGAGCAGGACCGAGACGAGCAGCGTCGTTGGCATCAACAGGGGGAGGGTGATCGAGGCCAGGCGCCGGATCGGGCCGGCGCCGTCGAGGGAGGCGGCTTCGCGGACGTCATCCGGAACCGCCTGGAGTCCGGCGAGGAAGAGGAGCATCGCGGTGCCGAAGTTCCGCCACACCCCGAGCAGGATCACGACCGGCATCGCCAGGGACGTGTCGCCCAGCCAGTTGGGGCCGGCGAATCCGATGGCGGCGAGCACCTCGTTGACCGTCCCCTGAGAGTTGAAGGCGTACTGCCAGATCAGGGCGACGGACACGACGTTCGTGACGACGGGGGCGTAGAACAGCGCCCGGAAGACGTTCCGACCGCGGCGGATGACCGAGTCGAGCACCACGGCCAGGACGAAGCCGACGAGCATGGTCGCGGGGACGCCGACCACCACGAAGACCAGGGTGTTCAGCAACGAGCGCTGGAAGGTCGGGTCGCCGAACAGCGAGAGGTAATTCTCGAGTCCGACGAAGTCGACGCTGAACGGGTTGCGCAGGTCGGTGCTCCGCATGTCGGTGAGGCTCATCGTGAGCGAGGCGATCACCGGGATGAGGGTGAACACGAGGAACACGGCCATGAACGGCGTGAGGAACAGCCACGCCGTGACGCTGCGGGTCCGCTCGCCGCGGGCACGGCGCGCACGCGCCATGCCCGCGACGAGCGAGGGGACCGAGGCCATATCAGTCGCCGGTTCCGATGCCGTCGGCAGCGGACTGCAGCTTCTTGGCGGCTTCCTCGGCGGTCTCGGTGCCGCGGGCCACCGCCTCCAGCTCGGCGCCGATCGCGGTGGACACCTGAGACCAGGTGGTCGCGGCGGGCATGGGTTGCACGTTCTTCAGCTGCTCGAAGAACGGGTCGTACAGCGGGTTCGCGGCGATGGTGTCGTCCTCCCACGCGGCCTGCACGGCCGGCATGCTGCCGTAGGCGCTGAATTGCGCCAGCTGCGTCTTCTCGTCGGCCATCTCGCGGACGACCTTCCAGGCCGACGCGGCGTTCTTGCTGTCCTTGCTCACGACCCAGCTGCCGCCGCCGAGGTTGCCGGTGTCGTCCGCGGGGCCGGCGGGCTGCACGGCGGTGGCCACGTGCTCGGCGGTCCACCCGGGCTGCTGCGCGACGCCGTCGAGGGCCGCGATCACCCACGGGCCCGAGAACATCGCGGCGGTCTTGCCCTCGACGAAGTAGGGCTGCGAGTCGAGGAAGCCGGGGGAGTCGACGGCCGCGACACCGCTGAGGTAGGGCTCGGCGAAGTGGGTGATCGCCTCGATGCCTTCCGGGGTGTCGATCTGCCAGGACTTCCCGTCCTCGCTGAGCAGGCTCTGCCCGGCCTGCACCGCGTAGCGCTGCAGCGCCTGACCGGTGTAGGTGTCCCAGCCGACCTCGGAGCCGTACCCCTTGGTCGCGCCGCCCTTCTCGAGAGCCTGGAAGAAGGGCAGCGTCTGGTCCCACGTGGTGGGGACGGTGGCGCCGCCGGCCGCGGCCAGGTCCTTCCGGTAGATGAGCGCGTAGGTGTAGGCGTACCACGGCACCGAGTACGCCACACCGTCGTACTGACCGGCATCCCAGGTGCCCGGGAAGAAGCTCGAGGGGTCGACGAGGCCGTCCGGCACCGGCGCGAACGCTCCGCTGGCGAGGAACTGGGACTGAGCCTCGGTGTACACCTGGGCGATGTCGGGGCCCGTACCGGAGGCGATGGCCGTCTGCAGCTTCGTGTTGTACTCGTCGGAGGGGACGAGGGTGATCTGCAGATCGAGGTCGGGGTTGGCCTTCTCATAGTCGGCGAGCACATCGGCCAGTGCCGTGGCATCGCCGTCGGGCGCCCAGAGCGTCACGGCTCCGGTTGCGGGGGAGTCGTCCACGGTCGTCGTGGATGCCGTCCCCCCGGTGTCGGAGGCGCGACCGCAGCCGCTCAGGACGAGGGTCGCCGCGAGCACGGTTGCTCCGACGGCGGACATGCGGGTCATTCGGGTGGGGCGGGTGTAACCGAAGCGAGTCATGGAAGAGCTCCTGGGGTTCGGTGGCCGGATGGACGGGCGGTGCGGTGGAGCGGGGTACCGGAAGAAATGGGTTCGGGTCTGGCTATTAATGCGATAAAGTCGCAGAATTAGCGGGGAAACTTCCGCGGAACCGATGGTCACACCCCGCAATTACGCCCGCGGGATCGCAGCGTTTCTGATTTGTTTCAGTTATCTGTGGATGCCGCGACTCGCCGACCGGCCCGCGAGGTGACGACCTGAGCCCGCAGGGCCTCCGTCTCCCCGGCGGTGAACCGGTGCGGGGACGTCGCGTCGATCCACACGACATCACCGGCTTGCAGCGGAAGCGTCTGCTCTCCGACGGTGAGTTCCCCCCGTCCGGCGATGACGTAGATGAGGTCTTCTCCCGCGTGCTGGAACGCCCGCTCCTCGGCGCGCCCCGCCGGGACGGACACCTCGTAGGCCTCGAGTTGCGCATCGGTCGGCGCGGGGAGGGCGCGCAGGCGCACGCCCTCCCCGGTCTCGTCGTGACCGTCGTCCGAGCCGGCATCGTCGGCCAGGAAGCGCGCCGGGGGGAGCCCGAGCGCCTCGGCCAGCTGATAGAGCGTGGCGACGCCGGCGCGCACGCGGCCGTTCTCGATGTTGGAGAGTGTCGGCTGCGAGATCCCCGCGAGCCGGGCGAGCTGCCGCGTGGTCAGTTCGCGCTCGCGTCGCGCAGCCCGCACCGCGTCGCCGATGCGGCGGTCGAGGGGTTCGGTCGCGCTCACGCCGTCTCGTTCTCTGCGGTGGTCACCAGCAGGATGACGGCGCCGTGCGGGCCGGCCTGCATGCGGTGCGGGACCCCGCCATCGATCCACATGGCGTCGCCCGTCGTGAGCGGACGCGGCGCCTCCGACTCCCGCAGGAGGACCGCGTCCCCGTCGAGCACGCGGACGATCTCCTCGCTCGAGTGGATGCGGGGGCGAGCCTCGCGCTCGTGGGGCTCGAGCGCCAGGCGGAGGGCGCGCAGCGAGCGTCCCGGGAGAGGGGGTACCTCGGCATCCGGGCTGGAGAGTTCGTCGACGGTGGTTCGATCGATCTTCTCGGGCGACCGGAGGAGTTCCTCCGACGGGACGTCGAGCGCCGCGGCGAGGAGGGCGAGCGTGCGCAGGCTCGGGAAGATCCGGCCGTTCTCGATGTTCGACACGAACGGTTGCGACGTGCCGATGAGGCCCGAGAGGTCGCGCATGGAGAGGCGGAGCGCGCGTCGTCGCGCCCGCACCGCCGCGCCGATGGCGGTCGCCGGCCCCTGCTCGTCGCTCACTTCTCGAGGATACGGTGCGCCTCCCTCCGATGCCGGGAGTGCACAGGGGGCGTTGCAATCTGATTTGCTTCAGTTATCATCGGCGCAACGTCGTCTTCCTATCAGGAGTCCCATGAGCAAGCACCTCGTCCTCGGCGCCTTCGAGGAGTTCACGCCCAACTTCATCGGCAACGCCTGGCACCATCCCCGCGGAGACACGAGCGGCTTCGCGACCCTCGAGTTCTGGCGTGAACTCGTGACGACCGTCGAGGCGGGCGGGTTCGACTTCGTCTTCCTCGCGGAGGCCATCGGCTATCCGATGAACGACGACGGCGAGGTTCCCGAAGCGGTGATCCGTGAGGCGGTGCAGGTCCCGGTGCACGACCCCGTGGCACTCATGTCGGCGCTCGCCGCGATGGTTCCTCGGATCGGACTTGTCGTCACGGCATCCACGACCGCCCAGCGCCCCCTGCTGAACGCGCGGACCTTCGCGACCCTGGACCACCTCAGCGAGGGGCGGATGGGGTGGAACATCGTCACGAGCGACAACCAGCAGGCTCTCGTGCGCCTTCTGGGTCTGGACGGGATCACCCCGCACGACGAGCGCTACGCGCGGGCGCAGGAGTTCGTCGATCTCTCGCTGCGGCTTTGGCAGGAGGGCTGGGACGATGACGCCGTCCTCGCCGACAAAGCAACCAAGACCTGGGCGGATCCCGCCAAGGTGCACCGCATTCAGCACGACGGGCAGTACTTCCACTTCGACGGCTACTTCCCGGCGATTCCGTCCCCGCAGCGCACGCCCACGCTCTTCCAGGCCGGGACATCGCCCGCGGGAACGACCTTCGCGGCCGGCTACGCGGAGTGCGTCTTCACCCAGGATCGCGAAGCCGCTCGTGCAGCCCGGTCCGTGCGCACGCTACGCGAGAAGGCGGTCGCGGCGGGCCGCCCGGCCGACTCGATCGCGGTCATCAACGGCGCCAGCTTCGTTGTCGCCGACACGGATGCCGAGGCTCACCGCCTGCGCGGTGAGCTGAACCGCACGCCCACCCGTGAGGCCGCGGCCGCCCTGTTCCTCGGGTGGTCCGGTGTCGACCTGTCTCTCCTCGACCCGGATGCCACTCTCGACGACGTCGCGACGGAGGTCGGTCAGACGACGGTGAACCTGTGGCGGAACCCCGATGGGGTGAGCCCCACGGTCGGCGAGGTGCTCGACATGCTGCCATCGACGATCGGCGGCGTGAAGTTCACCGGGACCGCGCAGAGCATCGCTGACCAGGTCGAGGCGTTCGTTGCCGAGACCGACGTCGACGGATTCCTCGTCGAGAACTGGTACGGGGGTGCCGAGGGCTACGTCGACATCATCGAGCACGTCCTCCCCGAACTGCGCTCGCGCGGGCTGCTGCCCGAGGAGCCACGCCGCGGGACCCTGCGGGAGATGCTGACCGGTGGCGGCCCGCAGCTCCCGGACTGGCATCCGGGGAGTCGAGTCGGCCGCGGCTGAGGCGCGAAGGGGGCGCGCGTCGGATCAGAGCATCGGCGCGGGAGCGGGCGCGTGCTCCGCGAGGGTCTCCTGCGTCAAACGCCCCGGCGGGCGAGGACCCCGACCCCGTCGGCGACGTTGCGCTTGAGCGCGTCGAGCACCGTGGCGGCCTTCGCCCATGCGAGTTCCTCGGTCGGCGCGATGATGGTCCTCGTGTTGCAGCGGCCGTGTCAGTCCGTCGCGGCGCGGGAACGGGAGCGCTCGTAGAACCCGCGCACCCGGTTGCGGTTTCCGCAGTCCGCCGACACGCACCAGCGCCGGTTGTGCCGGGGTGACGTGTCGAGGAACACCCAGCCGCATTCGGCGTCGTGGCACTGCCCAAGCAGTGACAGGTCGGTGCCGGTGATCAGATCGAACGCCTGGAGAGACATGAGGCGGCGCGGCAGCGTGAGGTCGACGTCGAAGCGCCACACCCAGGCATCGCCGTCGGCCGTCAGCTCCCCGGCGGCGACCGCGGCTCGGTACTCGGCGACGACCGACGTCGGCGAGCCGCCCTCGTACAGCGCGGCGTAGAGCGCTTCGCGCAGCTCGCGCACGCGACCAACCTCGTCGTCAGCGGCTGCGGAGTCGCTGTGGGATAGCTCGGTGAGAGCGCGGTCGTCTGCGTCGGAGATCAGCCTGGCTTGCCGCGTCCACGCGAGCACGTGGGCGAAGGCAGGAAGGTCGTCCTCGAACCGCTCGGGGGACAGTCGCCACTGCACGGAGTTCACGAGATCCAGCGCAGGGTGCCCCGCGATGAACGCGAACTCCCGCGGCGCCCGGATCTCCATGCCGAGGATTCTAATGCCTCAGCAGGGCTTGTGCCATTACGATGAATCCGTCAACGTGTAATGCATGTTGGGCCGAGAGAGCATTAGGCAAACCAACGCGGCGCGCGGATGGCGTCGCGACTTCCGGTGGTTCTGGCTGTCGTCGGGCGCTACCTTCACCGCGGAGCAGGTGCGGGAGTTCGCGATCCCCCTCATTGCGATCTCTGCGCTCCAAGCTTCCGCGGTCGACCTCGGTGTGCTCGGGGCTCTCCAGTGGCTGCCGTTCCTGGTCCTCGCGCTGCCGCTCGGTGTCGTGATCGATCGGCACCGACGCCGCGGCATCCTGCTCGTCTCCGAGGCGAGCCGCGCGCTCATCGCGATCGCGCTGACGCTGCTCGTCGCCGCCGGAGCCCTGAGCCTGCCGCTCCTGTTCGTCGCCGTCGTCGCGCTGGGCGTGTTCGCGACGGTGTTCGAGGTCGGATACCAGTCGGTGATCCCGTCGCTCGTGCCGCGCGACCGGCTCGCCGCGGCGAACGCGAGGGTGCAGGCCACGGCCGCCGCCGCCGAGATCGGAGGGCCGGGACTCGCGGGCGCGATGCTGCAGGTGCTCAGCGCGGGTGCGGCACTGGCGGCCACCGCCGGCGCCTATCTGGTGTCGGCCGGCGCGCTCGCCGCGATGCGCGGCGCAGAGTCGACTCCGCCGAGGGTTCGACGCCGCTTCCTGGTCGAGCTCCGAGAGGGCGCCCGGCACGTCATCGCGGATCCGTATCTTCGTGCGAACGTCGGATTCTCGGCGCTGTACAACCCCTTCGCGCAATGGGTGACGCTGCTGTTGACGCTCTACGCCGTCACGGACCTGGGGATGTCGTCGGCCCAGGTCGGTGTGATCTTCTCCCTGGGCGCCGCGGGGGCTGTCGTGGGCGCCGCGACGGCGTCGCGCGTCGCTGCCCGCACGACGATCGGGCGCATCATGGTCGCCTGTGCGAGCGTGGAGTGCGTCGCGTTGTTGTGCACCGCTGCGGTCCCGCCCGATATCGGCGCCGGACTCGCGGTAGCGATGCTCGGCATCCTGCTCGCGCTCAATGGCGCCGGCACGGCGATGTCGAGCGTCCTGCTGATCACGATTCGGCAGATGCGAACGCCGGATGCGCTCCTCGGCCGGGTGAACGCGACCATGCGCACCGTTTCGTACGGCACGATCCCGATCGGTGCGCTGGCGGGCGGACTCGTCGGCGAGTGGCTGGGTACCCGGGCGGGCATTCTTGTCGGCGCGGTGCTCTGTCTCGGAACGGTCGCGTGGGTCATGGGGTCGCCCCTCCGTCGTATTCGCCGACTCGAGGATGTCCGACCGGTGTCGGTCGCACCTCCCGCGGCGTAGTCCGCCGCCGCACCATTGCCCCGCCGTCGGGTCAGTGCTAACGTGCAACCAAATGGTTGAACGAAACGATCGCACCAACGCCGACATCGATCGCGTGTTCCATGCGCTCGCCGATGCGACGCGGCGCGACATCGTCCGCCGGACGCTCGTGGCCGAGCAGTCGGTGTCGGCGCTCGCCGCGGGGTACGCGATGTCGTTCGCGGCGGTCTCGAAGCACATCGGCGTGCTCGTCGAGGCCGGGCTCGTCCGCAAACGCGCCGAGGGGAGGGAGCGTCTCGTGCAGGCCGATCCCGGCGCCATCGCGCGCGTGCAGCAGCTTCTGCGTTCCTACGAAGACCTCTGGCGCGGACGCATCGACCGCCTCGACGCCCTCCTCGCCGAAGACGCGGATGCCACGGCATCCGGTATCCCATCCCCGAACACGCCCGGATCCACGACCGAGAACTGAAGAACAAAGGAGTCCCTCATGCCCGTCACCTCCGTCGAGACCGACACCGAGTCGCTCACCATGACCCTCGTCGCCGACTTCCCCGTCGACCCCGAGCGGCTGTGGGCGGTGTTCACCGATCCGCGGCAGCTCGAGCGTTTCTGGGGCCCTCCCGGCTGGCCGTCGACGTTCGACGCGTTCGACTTCACCCCCGGCGGCTGGGCGAAGTACCACATGACCTCGCCGACAGGGGAGCGCGCGGGTGGCGCGTGGGAGTTCGTGTCGATCGACCCGCCACGAGGATTCGAGGTCATCGATTCGTTCGCCGACGAGAACGGCGAGCCGATCGAGGGGATGCCGTCGATGCACATGGTGTTCACATTCGAGGCGACGCCCGAGGGCTCCCGCATGACCAACGTCTCATCCTTCGCCTCGGCCGACGCGCTCGAACAGGTCGTCGCGATGGGCGCCGTCGAGGGCTCCACGCTCGCGATGAACCAGCTCGACGTCGTCCTGCAGGACCTCCGCGCCTATGCGCAGGGCAAGGGCACACAGCTCGAGGTGCTCAGCGACCAGCACGTGCGGATCACGCGTCTCATCGACGGGCCGCGCGACCTGGTGTGGCGCGCGCACACCGACCCCGACCTCATGCGGCGCTGGCTGCTCGGCCCGGACGGCTGGCGGATGACCGAGTGCGAGATCGGCGATGTCGTGGGCGCGACGTATCGCACGGCGTGGGCGCCCGAACCCGGCACCGAGGGCGAGGCTTTCGGCTTCGACGGCGAGGTTCTCCTCATCGACGCGCCCCGCCGAGTCGTGCAGACCGAGCACATGATCGGCACCGACTTCCCGTCCACGACGAACGACCTCTCGCTCTACGAGGAGGACGGCGTCACCCTGCTGACGCTGCTCATCGAGTATCCGGATGCCGCCACCCGCGACATGGTCCTCGCTACGGGCATGATCGACGGCATGGAGATCAGCTACCGGCGTCTGGAGAGCGTGCTCGTCAGCTGAAGCACGAGGGTGGCGGGCCGAGAGCCCCGGTCCGCCACCCCCGTCGTCACTCAGGCGCGGATGTACCCGTTCGGGTTCAACACGTACTTGCGCGGCGCGCCCTTGTCGAAGTCGGCGTAGCCCTGCGGAGCATCGTCGAGAGAGATCGGCGTCGCGTTGACGGCCTTCGCGATCTGCACCTTGTCGTGCAGGATCGCCTGCATCAGCTGCCGGTTGTACTTCATGACCGGGCACTGGCCCGTGGTGAACGACAGCGACTTTGCCCACCCGAGCCCCAGGCGTAGCGACAGCGAGCCGACCTTGGCCGCCTCGTCGACCCCGCCCGGGTCGCCGGTGACGTACAGACCCGGGATGCCGACCGCACCACCGGCCGCGGTCACGGTGAACAGCGAGTTGAGCACGGTCGCCGGTGCTTCGTGTCCGGCATCGGCGCCGTGACCGCGGGCCTCGAAGCCGACCGCGTCGACGGAGGCATCCACCTCGGGAACGCCGAGGATCTGTTCGATCTGCTCCCCCGGATCGCCCTGCGACACATCCACGCTCTCGAACCCGAGCGAGCGTACCTGCGCGAGGCGCTCGGGGTTCAGGTCGCCGACGAGCACGGCGGCCGCGCCCAGGAGCTGCGCGCCGACGGCGGCGGCGATGCCTACCGGCCCGGCGCCCGCGATGTACACCGTCGAGCCGGGGCGGACGCCCGCGGTGACCGCGCCGTGGAAACCCGTGGGGAAGATGTCGGACAGCATCGTCAGGTCGAGGATCTTCTCGAGCGCCTGCTCGCGGTCGGGGAAGACCAGCAGGTTCCAGTCGGCGTACGGAACGAGCACGTACTCTGCCTGACCGCCGACCCAGCCGCCCATGTCGACATAGCCGTAGGCGCTGCCGGGACGGTCCGGGTTCACGTTCAGACAGATTCCGGTCTTGCCCTCCTTGCAGTTGCGGCAGCGGCCGCACGCGATGTTGAAGGGGACCGAGACGATGTCGCCGACCTTGACGAACTCGACGTCGGGGCCGACTTCGACGACCTCACCGGTGATCTCGTGGCCGAGGACGAGCCCGGCCGGCGCGGTGGTGCGTCCGCGCACCATGTGCTGGTCGGATCCGCAGATGTTCGTGGCCACCGTGCGCAGGATCGCGCCGTGCGGCACCTTCCGCCCGACGTTGGCGGGATTGACCCCGGGGCCGTCTTTCAGCTCGAACTCCGGATAGTCGGTGTCGATGACCTCGACGACCCCGGGCTCTTTGTACGCGACTGCTCTGTTCCCTGACATCTTCGTCCTCTCCAGCCGGTGGCCCGACCGATCGTGTCGTGCAGGCAGGGTCCGTAGACCCCCGACGCGAGACGTCCCGTGCCGAGACGCCGGCGCGACGGATGCCTCCACGAAACGCCGAGGGATGGAGAGGGGCAAGACAGGTGCGGCTTCGCGCCGCGAGGCGTAGGGTGCAACCCGTCCTGAGGTGCGTCGCGTCAGGCCCCCGGCGCCGCCCGTCGCACGAGAGCCCGGATCGTCTGCTCGACCTCGGGGGTGACCTCGAGCACCGCGTACGACACGGGCCACATCGGGCCGTCGTCGAGCTGGGCGGTCTCGTCGAAGCTCACCGTGCCATAGCGGGTCTTGAACTTCGACGCCGGCTGGTAGAACACCACGACCTTGCCGTCCTTGGCGTACGCCGGGAAGCCGTAGAACGTCTTCGGGGTGAGGTGCGGTGCCTCCTCGAGCACGATGACGTGCACGCGCTCCGCGATCGCCCGGTCGGCGCCCTCGAGCTTGTCGATCGCCTCGAGACAGGCGTCGTTCTCCTTCTCGAGCTTCGCCGCGCCCTTCAGGCCCTTCATGGCCTTGAGCTCTTCGGCGCGCTGCTTCATCGCCGCGCGTTCTTCGTCGCTGAATCCTGCTCCGCTGGCCGCCATGGCATCCATCCTTCCGACGTCGTCGCTCCGCAGACTAGCGCCGCCGGCCGTCGCTCGCTCGGCGATTCGCGCTCGGTCAGTCGCTCGGGGGTGGATGCCGGTGAGGTTGTGCGGATCGCTGAAGTTGCGTGGCGCGGATCAGGCCTGGCGCAGCCCCTCTTCGAGCGCGACCCACGCGAGCATCGCGCACTTCACGCGCGCGGTGTACTTCGAGACGCCCGAGAGCGCGGCGGCGTCGGCGAACGTCTCCTCGTCGAGGGGGATCTGTCCACGCGAGCGCAGTGCCTCGCGGAACTTCCCGATCAGCGCTTCGGCGTCGGTACGCGGCATCCCGTCCTCGCCGCCGTCCTCCTCGAGCAGGGCGACGAGCATCGACGCGGACGCCTGCGAGATCGAGCAGCCCGCGCCCTCCCAGCTGACGGATGCCACGCGGTCGCCGTCGACGTCGACCCGCAGCGTGATCTCGTCGCCGCAGATCGGGTTGCGCTGATGCACCGTGGCGGAGTGCGCGCCGGGGTCGGCGAGTCCGAAGCCGCGGCGGTTCTTCGAGTGATCGAGGATCAGCTCCTGGTACAGCGACTCGAGCCCGCTCATGCCATCGCCCCCACCCCGAAGAACGCCCGGACGCCGGAGACGGCATCCAGGAAAGTGTCGACCTCTTCGATCGTGGTGTGGATCGCCGCACTCGCGCGCACCGACGCCGTCAGGCCGAAGCGGCGGTGGAGGGGCTGCGCGCAGTGGTGCCCGACGCGCACGGCGACGCCGCGACTGTCGAGGAACTGTCCGACGTCGTGCGCATGGACTCCCTCGACATCGAAGGCTTGTAGCGCGACGCGGTCGGCGGCATCCGTGTCTCCGAGCAGGCGGATGCCGTCGATGGAGCGGAGCCCCTCACGCATGCGCCGTTCGAGCGCCGCCTCGTGCGCGTGAGCGGCATCGCGGTCGAGGTCGCCGAGCCAGCGGACCGCGGCCGCGAGCGCGACGGCCTGCGACACCGGCTGCGTGCCCGCCTCGAAGCGCTGCGGCGGCGGGAGGAACTCGGCCTTGTCGAGCGTGACGGTCGTGATCATGGAACCGCCCGTGGTGAACGGCGGGAGCGCGTCGAGGACCTCGTCGCGGCCCCAGAGTCCGCCGATCGCGTACGGACCGAAGACCTTGTGGCCCGAGAACACGGCCAGGTCGACGCCGGATGCCGGGAGGTCGAGGCGCAGGTGCGGCGCCGACTGGCATGCGTCGAGCACTGTCAGCGCGCCGACGCTCTCGGCGAGGGCGACGAGCTCGGCGACCGGGTTCACGATGCCCAGGACGTTCGAGACGTGCGGGAAGGCGACGACTCTCGTGCGCTCGCCGATGAGGTCGGTCGCGGCGGTCATGTCGAGGGTGCCGTCGTCGTGCACGGGGATGTGGCGCAGGCGCGCGCCGGTGCGGGCGGCGAGCTCCTGCCACGGGATGAGGTTCGCGTGGTGCTCGGCCTCGGTGACGACGATCTCGTCGCCCTCGAGGAGACGCCCCGCGTAGCCGAGCGAGCCGGCGACGAGGTTGAGGCCGGCCGTGGCGCCGGAGGTCCAGACGAGCTGTTCGGGCGTACCGCCGACGAAGGCGGCGACGGCGGCACGGGCGTCCTCGAACAGCTCGGTCGCCTCGGCGGCGAGCGTGTGCGCACCGCGGTGCACGGCCGCGTTCGCGTGCTCGAGGAAGTCGCGCTCGGCATCCAGGGCGGCACGCGGCTTCTGGCTCGTCGCGCCGGAGTCGAGGTAGACGAGGGGTCGGCCGTCGATCTCGGTGCCGAGGATCGGGAACTCGGCCCGCACCGCGGCCACGTCGAAGGGGGTTGTCACCCCTCCAGGCTACGGCGTGGCGCGTGGGGAGGCGCTGGCGCGGCCGGGCCGTGGTCGGGGCCGGGCCCGTGCGGGTCGGGGCCGCGCTACGGTCGCCGAGACTCCATCGCGCCGACATCTCCCTTGCAGGCTGCGCGTGACTTGACGGCGCGATGAAGTCTCGCGGATCGGGAACCGTCAGGAACGGGCGCGAGGTCGTACGGAAAGCGTGAGCGCCCCGGGAGCGCGGTCGCCGGGAGCGTAGACCGGATGCCATGACCCTCACCGCCCTCCTTCCCACCCTGCGCGCGAGTATCCCCGCGCCCTTCGACGCGGCCGCGTGGCCCGCCGGTGCCACGCCAACGCTCGACGATGTCACCGTCCGCGCGGTGTCCATCGGCCGCTACGCCGACATCTGCGGCACGCCCTGCGTGTGCACCGGCCCCGCGGTGATCCCGGCGTCGGGAGGGGTGGCATCCGCGGTGCATTCGACGACGGTGGTCGTGGCGACCGTCCTGGATGCCATGCCGGGAACGCTGCGCATCGACGCGTGCGTCGCGGAACTCGACGCGGTGTGGCGCGAGGTGCGGCTGATCGGACGGGTGTCGCACGCGTACGACGAGCGATTCGCGATCGTCGACGCGCGCGGCTTGGCCGCCGGGAGCGTGATCCTTCCCGGGGACGTCCGGTCGGGGGACCGCGTCGCGTTCCCGTGCCCCGGATGCCACACCGTCGGCGAGGTCCGCTGATGCTGCTGCACTCGATCGTCTACGCGTGCCGCTGCGCCCGCGTGCAGGCGGAGTTCGGGGCCGCCGACGCCGAGGAGCCCGCGCCGAACTCCTGAGATCTGGGCCGGATTCGGGCCGGATGGCCGCGCGGTGGGGCCAGAACGACGGAATTCTCCGGAGTTGGGCACGTGCCGCGATCCGGCAGCGGCGTGGGCGGCTGGTCAGCCGTACCGGGCCGCCGTGTGCCGAACTCCTGAGTTTTCGGCTCGATTCGGACCGGATGCCGCTCGGCGCGGCCGGAACGTCGGGTTTCCCCGGAGTTGGGCGCGCGCCCCGATTCGACCGCGGCCGTGACCCGCCCCCCACCCCCGCCCGGGCCTACAGCACCAGCCGGTACCCCATGCCCTGCTCGGTCAGCAGGTGCGCGGGGGCGGAGGGCTCGGCCTCGAGCTTCTTCCGCAGCTGCGACATGTACAGGCGCAGGTATCCCGAGTCGGCGACCTGTTCGCTGGCCCAGATCTCCTTCAGCAGCGTCTGACGTGTCACGAGCGAACCGGGGTTGCGGGCGAGGAACTCAAGCATTCGCCATTCGGTCGGCGTCAGGTGCACGCGGGTGCCGGCACGCGTCACGGCCTTGGCCACGAGGTCGACCTCGACGTCGCCGAAACGCACCACCGACTCACCGCTCGCCGGAACCGTCCGCCGCCCGTGCACGCGCAGGCGCGCGAGCAGCTCGTCGATCTGGAACGGCTTGGTGACGTAGTCGTCGGCGCCGGCATCCAGCGCCTCGACCTTGTCGGCGGAACCGGTGCGCCCGGACACGACGATGATCGGCGCCGTCGTCCAGCCCCGAAGTGCCTGGATCACCTGCACGCCGTCGAGGTGCGGCATCCCGAGGTCGAGCAGCACGATGTCGGGGTGCGCCTGTGCGGCGAGTGTGATCGCGGCGGCGCCGTCGGCCGCGGCGACGACGTCGTACCCGTGCGCGGCCAGGGTGATGCGCAGCGCCCGCACGAGCTGCGGGTCGTCGTCGGCGATGAGGACCTTCATCACAGCTCCGTTCGCGACAGGGACATGGCGGACTCCACTGGCAGCGCGATCACCATCGTGAGGCCGCCGCCGGGAGTGTCCTCGGGTGTCAGCGTGCCACCCATGCCCTCGGCGAAGCCGCGCGACAGCGCGAGGCCCAGGCCGAGGCCGACGGTGTTGTCGGTGTCGCCGAGGCGCTGGAACGGCGCGAACATGTCGCTGCGGCGTTCGGGCGCGACCCCCGGCCCGTGGTCGATGACGCGGATCTCGGCCACGCCCGCGAGGCGGCTCGTGGCGACGCGGGCGCGCTGTCCGTCGGGGGTGAACCGCACGGCGTTGCTGAGGACGTTCACGAGCACGCGCTGCAGGAGCACCGGGTCGGCGCGGAGCGGCGGGAGATCCGGGTCGAGGGCGAGCTCCACCTCGTCGGGACCGAGGCCGAGTTCGTCGAGCGCCGCGAGCACGACGCCCGCCGCATCGACCGGCCCGAGCGAGACGGCGAGCACCCCCGCCTGCACGCGGCTGACGTCGAGCAGGTCGGTGACGAGCACCGACAGCGTCGCCAGGCTCTCGTCGGCGGTCTCGAGCAGTTCGCGCCGGTCCTCCTCCGACAGGTGGTCGCCCGCGGCGCGGAGGCCCCCGAGCGCCGCGACGGCGGCGGCGAGCGGCCGGCGCAGGTCGTGGCTCACCGCCGACAGCAGGGCGCTGCGCACTTGGTCGGTCTCGGCCAGGATGCCGGCTTCGGCGGCGGTCTCGGCCAGATCCGTGCGCTCCAGGGCGGCGGCGAGCTGCGCGACGATGACGTCGAGGAGGCGCCGCTCGGTGGCATCCAGGTCTCTGCCGTGGAGCTCGAGTCGGGCGCGTCCGTCGCCGATGGGGATCGTCGTCGCCCGGCCGTCGCGCACGGGCTCACCGTCGGTGGCCAGGACGGACTCGTCGGATGCCACGAGCCGCACTCCCGCCAGGCCGAACGCCTCGCGGGCGCGGCTGACGAGTGCCGGCACAGCGCTCTCGCCGCGCAGGACGCTGCCCGACACGGTCGCGAGCAGCTCCGACTCGGCGGCGGCCCGGCGAGCGGCTCGTGCCCGACGTGCGGCCTGGTCGACGACGATGCTGACGAGCATCGCGATGACGACGTACAGGACGAGGGCGATCGCGTGAATCGGGTCGGCGATCGTGATCGTGTAGACCGGCGCGATGAAGAGGAAGTCCAGGGTGAGGCCCGACAGCACGGCCGCGAACACCGCGGGCCAGATACCGCCGATGAGGGCGACGATGACGACGAGCAGCTGATACGCGAGCACGTCGGTGGTGATCGACTCGTCGGTGCCGGTCGCGATGAGCAGCCACGAGAGCAACGGTCCGCCGGCCAGAGCGGTGACGAATCCCAGAATGCGTCGCTTCGCGCTGAGCGCCGGGCCGGTGAGACGGGGGAGCGCGAAGCGTCCGCCGGCGCGTGCGTGGTTGACGATGTGCACGTCGATGTCGCCGGAGAGGCGGATGACGGTCGCGCCGATGCCGGGACCGGTCAGGGCGGCGCCGAGGCGTCCGCGCCGACTGACGCCGATGACGAGCTGTGACGCGTTGACGGACCGGGCGAAGTCGACGAGCGCGGCGGCGACGTCGTCGCCCACGACCTGGTGGTACGTGCCGCCGAGCGACTCGACGAGCGCGCGCTGCGCCGCGAGGGCGCCGGGCTCGTCGGCGCGCAGCCCGTCCTGCGTCGACACGTGCACCGCGAGCAGCTCGCCGCCGGCCGAGCGCGCGGCGATGCGGGCACCGCGGCGGAGCAACGTCTCCCCCTCGGCACCACCGGTGAGCGCGACGACGACCCGCTCGCGGGCCTGCCACGATCCCTCGATGCCTTGCTCGACGCGGTACCGCTGCAGCGCCGAGTCGACCTCATCGGCGAGCCACAGCAGGGCCAGCTCGCGCAGCGCCGTGAGGTTGCCGAGGCGGAAGTAGTTCGAGAGCGCCGCGTCGATGCGCTCGGCCGGATAGACGAACCCGGCCGAGAGGCGATCGCGCAGCGACTGCGGCGCGAGGTCGACGACCTCGATCTGATCGGCGGCGCGGACGATGGCATCCGGAACCGTCTCACGCTGAACCACGCCGGTGATCTTCTCGACGACGTCGCCGAGCGAGGCGATGTGCTGCACGTTCACGGTCGTGATGACGTCGATGCCCGCGTCGAGGAGCGTCTCCACGTCCTGCCACCGTTTCTCGTTCGTCGAGCCGGGGGCATTGGTGTGCGCGAGCTCGTCGACGAGGGCGATTCGCGGATGCCGTGCGAGCACGGCATCCAGGTCCATCTCGTCGAGGTCGACGCCGCGGTGCGCGACGTCCCGGCGCGGAACGACCTCGAGCCCGCGGGCCTGAGCGGCGGTGGCGGCGCGCCCGTGCGTCTCGACGATCGCGATGACGACGTCGTGGCCCTCTTCGCGAAGCCGGCGCCCCTCTTCGAGCATCTCGTACGTCTTGCCCACGCCCGGTGCGGCGCCGAGCAGAACGCGCAGGTGCCCGCGCTTCACGAGGCACTCCCGGGGGCGGGGGTTCCGGTCGCGCGGGCGCGGGTCGGCGTGGGGCGGTGGGTCGGTGTGGGGTGGTGGGTCGGCGTGGGGTGGTGGGTCGGTGGGGATGCGGCTTGGGTGGCGGCGAAGTGCGCGTGGGGGCGTTGGGTCGTGCGAAGTGGCGCGATGGAAGCCCGCGTGGGGCGTGGGGATGCCGCTTGGGTCGCGGCGAAGTGCGCGTGGGGGCGTTGGGTCGTGCAAAGTGGCGCGACGCAACGCAGCGCGGCGCAACGCAGCGCGACGCAACGCAGCGCGGCGCAACGCAGCGCGACGCCACGCAGCGCGACGCAACGCAGCGCGACGCAACGCGGCGCGGGGCAGCGCCACATCCCCGCGGACGCACCGAACCGCCGCCGCCCGGGGAGGGCGACGGCGGTGGCCGGGAACGGACGCATGTCAGCGATTCTCGCGCGTCATCGGGCGTCCAGTGCGCGATTGAGCTCGAGCACGTTCACGCGCGGGTCGCCGAGGAAGCCGAGGTCGCGGGGCAGGGTGTGCTCCACGACCAGCGCCTCCACGTCGGCGGCAGGGATGCCACGGGCCTCGGCGACCCGTGCGACCTGGCGCTGGGCGTTCGCGACGGAGATGTCGGGGTCGAGGCCCGAGCCGGAGGCGGTGACCGCGTCGGCCGGGATCGTGCCGGCGCCGTCGAGCAGGCGCGAGGCCTCGGCCCGGTCCGAAATCGACGCGATCAGGTCCTCGTTCTCGGGGCCGAGGTTCGACCCGCTCGACGCGGCGGAGTCGTACCCGTCGCCTGCCGACGAGGGACGCGACTGGAAGTACTGCGGCAGTGCCTGGCCGTCGGCATCCTGGAACGACTGCCCGATCAGCGACGAACCGACCACGGCGCCATCGGCGGATCGGACGAGCGATCCGTTCGCCTGCGCGGGGAGGGCGAGCTGGCCGATCCCGGTGATCAGCAGCATGTAGCCGACGCCGAGGAGGACGGTGAAGACGAGCATCGCGCGGACGGCGACACCGGCGGTACGCAGAGTGGTGCGCATGACAGGACCTTTCAGAAACCCGGGAGCAGGCTCACGACGAGGTCGATGAGCTTGATGCCGACGAAGGGGACGATGACGCCGCCGAGCCCATAGATGAGCAGATTGCGGCTGAGGATGCTCGACGCGCTCGCCGCGCGGTACTTCACGCCGCGCAGGGCGAGGGGGATGAGCACGATGATCACGATCGCGTTGAAGATGATCGCGCTGAGCACCGCCGACGCGGGCGACGACAGCTGCATCACGTTCAGCACCGCGAGCCCGGGGAACACGCCCATGAACATCGCCGGGATGATCGCGAAGTACTTCGCGATGTCGTTGGCGAGCGAGAACGTCGTGAGCGCACCGCGGGTGATGAGCAGCTGCTTGCCGATGCGCACGATGTCGATGAGCTTCGTCGGGTCGCTGTCGAGGTCGACCATGTTGCCGGCCTCCTTCGCGGCCGATGTGCCGGTGTTCATCGCGACGCCGACGTCGGCCTGCGCGAGCGCGGGGGCGTCGTTCGTGCCGTCGCCGGTCATCGCGACGAGGTTGCCGCCCTCCTGCTCGCGTCGGATGAGGGCCAGCTTGTCCTCGGGCGTGGCCTCGGCGAGGTAATCGTCGACGCCGGCTTCGGCGGCGATCGCCTTCGCCGTGAGCGGGTTGTCGCCCGTGATCATCACGGTGCGGATGCCCATGGCCCGGAGCTCCCCGAACCGCTCGCGCAGTCCGTCCTTCACGACATCCTTCAGGTGGATGACGCCGAGCACGCGTCCTTCGCCCGCGGGCGACAGGGTCGCCACGACCAGGGGCGTACCGCCGGACTGGGCGATGGCATCCGTCTCGCTCGTGAGGGTCGCCCGCAGCGCGTCGGGGACGGGCGCCCCGGATGCCGCGAGCCAGGCGACGACGGCGGATCCGGCGCCCTTGCGCACCTGCGTGCCGTCGGTGAGGTCGAGGCCGCTCATGCGGGTCTGGGCCGTGAACGGCACCGGCTCCGCACCGCGAGGCATCTCGGCGACGATTCCCTGCGCCGCGGCGAGCTCGACGACCGAGGTGCCCTCGGGCGTGGGGTCGGCCTGCGACGACAGCGACGCCGCCTCGGCGAGGGTCGGGGCACCGACGCCCGGCATCGGGACGAACGCCGACGCGCGACGGTTGCCGTACGTGATCGTTCCGGTCTTGTCGAGCAGCAGTGTCGTCACGTCGCCGGCCGCCTCGACGGCGCGGCCCGACATCGCCAGGACGTTCCGCTGGACGAGGCGGTCCATACCGGCGATGCCGATGGCGCTCAGGAGCGCGCCGATCGTCGTGGGGATCAGGCACACGAGCAGCGCCACCAGCACGGGGATCGACACGGGGGATGCCGCGTACGAGGCGATCGGGTTCAGCACCAGCACGACCACGACGAACACGATCGACAGGCTCGCCAGCAGGATGTTCAGCGCGATCTCGTTCGGCGTGCGCTGGCGCGAGGCGCCCTCGACGAGCGCGATCATCCGGTCCACGAACGTCTCGCCCGGCTTCGACGTGATCTTCACCACGATGCGGTCGCTGAGCACGCGCGTGCCGCCGGTCACGGCGCTGCGGTCGCCGCCGGACTCGCGCACCACCGGGGCCGACTCGCCCGTGATCGCCGACTCGTCGACGGTCGCGATGCCGGCCACGATGTCGCCGTCGCCGGGGATCAGCTGCCCCGCCTCGACGAGCACGACATCGCCGACGCGCAGGTCGCCCGACGGCACCTCCTCGACGGACGCGGTGGATGCCAGGGCGTCGGCCTTCGCGTCGTACGAGACGACGCGGCGGGCCGTGGTGGTCGTGCGGGTCTTGCGGAGCGTCGCCGCCTGCGCCTTTCCGCGACCTTCGGCGACCGACTCCGCGATGTTCGCGAAGAACACCGTGAGCCACAGCCAGATCGCGATGCCCCACGTGAAGCCGAAGGGCAACGAGGCGTCGCCGCCGCCGAGGAACGGCTCGGTGATCGCGATGAGGGTGTTCAGGGCCGCCCCCACCCAGACGAGGAACATCACGGGGTTGCGCCACTGCGACGCGGGATTGAGCTTCTTCGCGGCGCCCGGCAGGGCGGCCACGACCTGCGCGGTGCTGAACGCGCGGCGCGGGGCGGCCGGGGTCGGGGCCTCGGCGGGCGCCGGGGCGTGGGTGAGCGTGGACATGATCAGACGAGTCCTTCGGCCAGGGGTCCCAGGGTGAGGACCGGGAAGTAGGTGAGGGCGGTGACGATGACGGCCACGCCCGCGAGGAGACCCGCGAACTGCGGGCGGTGTGTCGGCAGGGTGCCGGCGGTGGCGGGCACGGCATCCTGTGCCGCGAGAGAACCCGCCAGGGCGAGCACGAACACGATCGGCAGGAAGCGTCCGAGGAGCATCGCCACCGCGAGGGCCGTGTTGAACCACGGGGTGTTGGCGGTGAGTCCCGCGAACGCGGAGCCGTTGTTGTTCGCCGCCGACGTGAACGCGTAGAGCACCTCGCTCAGCCCGTGGACGCCCGGGTTCCAGATCGACGTCGACTCGACGTCCTCTCGGATGCCGGGGAGCGCGAAGCTCAGCGCGGTACCGGCCAGCACGAGCGTCGGCGTGACGAGGATGTACAGGCTCGCGAGCTTGATCTCGCGCGGCCCGATCTTCTTGCCGAGGTACTCGGGGGTCCGCCCGATGAGCAGTCCGCCGACGAACACCGCGATGACCGCGAGGATCAGCATGCCGTAGAGGCCCGAGCCGACACCGCCGGGCGCGATCTCGCCCAGCATCATGTTGATCATCGGCATCATCCCGCCGAGGGCCGTGTAGCTGTCGTGCATCGAGTTGACCGCGCCCGTCGAGGTGAGGGTGCTGGTCGTGCCGAACAGCGTCGAGCCGAAGATGCCGAACCGCACCTCCTTGCCCTCCATCGCACCGCCGGCGAGCTGCGGGGCGGTCCCGGCTGCGGCGAGCTCGGCCCACGTGAGCAGAGCAGCGGATGCCACGAAGATCGCCGCCATGACGCCCAGGATCGTGTAGCCCTGGCGGTCATCGCCGACGATGCGGCCGAACGCGCGGGGGAGCGAGAACGGGATCACGAGCATCAGGAAGATCTCGAACAGGTTCGTCCACGGCGCGGGGTTCTCGAACGGGTGCGCCGAGTTGACATTGAAGAATCCGCCGCCGTTGGTGCCGAGGAGCTTGATCGCCTCCTGGGATGCCACCGGCCCACCGGGGATGGACTGGGCCGCGCCGGTGAGGGTCGTGGCATCCGTGAATCCGGTGAGGTTCTGGATGACGCCGCCGGCGAGCAGCACGACCGCCGCGACGATCGAGAACGGCAGCAGCAGGCGGTAGGTGCCGCGGACGAGATCGACCCAGAAGTTGCCGATCACGCCGCTGCGGCGGTACGCGAAGCCGCGCACCAGCGCCACCGCGATCGCGATGCCGACCGCGGCCGAGACGAAGTTCTGGACCGTCAGCGCCGCGAACTGCACCGTGTAGCCGAGCGTGGTCTCGCCCGAGTAGGACTGCCAGTTCGTGTTCGTCACGAACGAGACGGCGGTGTTGAACGACAGGGCTTCGCCGGGGGACTCGAGCCCGAGCGAGAACGGCAGCAGCGGCTGCAGGCGCATGACCGCGTACACGAAGACGACTCCGGCGGCGGAGAACAGCAGCACCGACCGCAGGTACGCCTGCCAGGTCTGCGCGCCGCGGGGGTCGACGCCGATGAGACGGTAGGTGCCGCGTTCGACGGCGAAGTCGCGCCCGCCGGTGTAGATGCGAGCGATGTAGTCGCCGAGCGGGTGGTAGGCCAGGCCCAGGGCGACGATGAGCGTGAGGCTGGTCAGGACGATGGACCAGATCATTCCGGCATCCATCAGAACTTCTCGGGGTGGAGGAGGGCGATCACGAGGTACACCACGGCGGCGACCGCGAGGACGGCGGCGAGGACGGTCATGCCGAGTCGCCCCCTCGGGTGGGTGCCTGGGTGGTGCCGGGCGCGGGTGACGCCGGGGCGCCGTGGCCGGGGGTGCGCGCGGAGGGAGCGCCGGGCTGCGGGCCCAGCTTCTCGACCCCCTGCGCGATGAGGGCGACCAGCGCGAAGAGCGCCAGGATCGCGACGAGGTAGACGACATCGAGCACGATGACTCCAGATTCGGGAGCTTCCGCGCGACTGCTGTGGCGCGGGCGCCGCGGGGCGGCACGTGTGTCGATGCAACTCCTGTGCGCGGTGGCATCCGGCGGTCCTAACGGTTTCCCTACGGCCCGCCGTCCGACGCATACGCCCTGCTCACGCAGTGTGCCCCCGCCCGTGCCCCCGCCCCGTGCCCCCCACTTCCCGCGAGACTTCATCGCGCCGACAACCCCCGCGCGGGCTGCAAGGGAGACGTCAGCGCGATGAAGTCTCGGCGGAAGCGGCCGGACAACGAGCGCAGTATTCACTCTTGCTGAGTACCGGTAGTCAGTGTTACTTTGTAGCGGTAGTCAATGTTGAGGAGTAGCGAATGGGCAGACAAGACACCGAGATGCTCAAGGGGGTGCTCGAGGGCGTCGTCCTCGCCGTGCTGGCGCGCCGGCCGGCGTACGGGTACGAGATCACCGCCGACCTCCGCGACCGGGGCTTCGCCGACCTCGCCGAAGGCACGATCTACGCGATCCTCGTCCGCATCGAGCAGCGGGGTCTCGTCGACGTCGAGAAGGTGGCATCCGAAAAGGGGCCGCCCCGCAAGGTCTTCACCCTCAACGACACCGGACGAGCGCAGCTCGCCGAATTCTGGACGACCTGGAGTCTTCTCGCCGACCGGCTCGAGCAGCTCCGCAACGAAGGGAACTGACATGGCCTGGTACGAGAAGATCATCGGCGACCTGAGCGCCAAGAAGCAGTGGCGCGAGTATCGGCGTCGCCTCGACGCCCTCCCCGCGCCCTACCGGCAGGCGGGTCGAGCGCTCGAGCGGTACGTGCTCAACCTCGGGCCGACGGATGACAGCGACGCTCTCATCCGCATGGTGACCGATCTCGCCGACCTGCTGGAGCAGGCCGCCGCGGCCGGCACCCCCATCCGCGATCTGACCGGCGAGCAGCCGGCGGCCTTCGCCGAGGAGTTCATGGCGAACTACGGCGACGGCAGCTGGATCGGACGCGAGCGCGCCCGACTCGCCCGCGCGATCGACGAGGCGGCCCGCACCCAGGGCTGACCCGACCTTTCGCACGCGTCCTCCGGAACCGGCTGGCCGGAGGCGATGGCCTCGTGCGCCCTCCGGCCGGTACCCCACGAGAGGAACAACACATGTCCATCATCGATACCGGTCCCGCGATCCGCGTGCGAGACCTCCGGAAGTCCTATGGCGACGTCGCCGTGCTCCACGGCGTCGATCTCGACGTCGAGCGCGGCACGATCGTCGCGCTGCTCGGCTCCAACGGTGCCGGGAAGACCACCGTCGTCCGCATCCTGTCGACCCTGCTCCGCGCCGACGGCGGGACGGCGGTCGTCGACGGAGCAGACGTCGCGACCCAGTCCGCGCGGGTGCGGGCCTCGATCAGCCTCACCGGGCAGTTCGCCGCCGTCGACGAGGTCCTGACCGGTCGTGAGAACCTCGCGCTCGTCGCGCGTCTGCGCCACCTCCCCGACCCCGCCGGCGCGGCGGACGACCTGCTCGCGCGGTTCTCGCTCACGGATGCCGCACGCCGGGCGGCATCCACGTACTCCGGGGGCATGCGTCGACGCCTCGACATCGCGATGAGCCTCGTCGGGGAGCCGGCGGTGGTCTTCCTCGACGAGCCGACGACGGGGCTCGACCCGGAGGGGCGGTTGGAGGTGTGGGATGCCGTGCGCTCGCTCGCCGCATCCGGCACCACCGTGCTGCTCACGACGCAGTACCTCGACGAAGCGGAGAACCTCGCGGACCGCATCGCGATCCTGCACGGCGGACGCATCATCGCCGAGGGGACTCTCGCCGAGCTGCGGGCGCTGTTCCCGCCCACCACCGTCGAGTACGTCCAGAAGCAGCCCACCCTCGAGGAGATCTTCCTCGCCATCGTCGGCTCGGCCGGCCCGCTCGACAAGGAGGAGTCATGACCACGCACGCCCTGTCCGACACCGCGGCCCTCACCGGCCGCTCCCTGCGGCACATCCTCCGCAGCCCCGACACCATCGTGACCACGGCGATCATGCCGGTCGCGATCATGCTGCTGTTCGTCTTCGTCCTGGGCGGCGCCGTCGACACGGGCGGCACCGCGTACGTGGACTTCCTGCTCCCCGGCATCCTGTTGATCACCGTGGCATCCGGCATCGCCTACACCGCGTACCGCGTCTTCCTCGACGTGCGCGGGGGCATTGTCGACCGACTCCGCTCCCTGCCGATCGCTCCGGCGAGCGTCCTGTGGGGACACGTCCTCACGTCGCTGCTGGCGAACGCGGTGTCTCTCGCTCTCGTCGTCGGGGTGGCGTTGCTCGTCGGCTTCCGGTCGGGCGCTTCGGTCGGGGCGTGGCTGGCGGTCGTCGGCATCCTGATGGCGTACACGCTCGCGCTGACGTGGGTCGCGGTGGTCGCCGGCCTCGCGGCGAAGACCATCGACGGCGCCAGCGCCTTCAGCTACCCGCTGATCTTCCTGCCGTTCGTCAGCTCGGCGTTCGCGCCCACCGACACCATGCCGGGTCCGGTGCGCTGGTTCGCCGAGAACCAGCCCGTCACCTCGCTCGTGGATGCCATCCGCGCGCTGCTCGCGCAGCAGCCCGTCGGCGCGAGCGTGTGGGTCGCGCTGGCGTGGTGCGCCGGGATTCTCGCCGTCGCATGGATCGTCGCGGTCGCCCTGTTCCGGCGGTCGGGGCGCTGAGACCGGGTTACGCGGGTGCGTCGCCCTCGAGGCGGCGGCGGCGCACCTGCTCCTCGAGGTCGGCGAGGTACATCTCCCGCTCGAGGTCGGCGATCTGCTGCTCGGTCGTCCGTGCGTCGGAGGCACGCGGTGCCGGAGCCGGCTCGGCATCCCTCTGCCAGCGCCGCGGGTCGCCGAAGCTCATCGGCTCGCCCCGCTGCTCCCACTCCCGGCCGATCGTGAACCACAGGATCGAGCCGATCAGCGGCAGCAGCACGATGAAGAACACCCACGCGAACTTCGGCAGGTGTTTGACCTGGTCGTCGCGGCGGGTGATGGCATCGATCAGCGCGAACACCATGACGGCCAGAGTGAGCACGGCGAGGATCGGCATGGCATCCACCCTGTCGCAGGTGCTCCGCACAGGGCAAGGCTCGGTGCCGCGGCCCCTCCCGAAACGCCGAGACTTCATCGCGCCGACAAGTCCCTTGCAGTCTGCAAGGGAGACGTCAGCGCGATGAAGTCTCGCGGGAAACGTGGAGCCCGGGGGCAGACGCGGCCCGGGGGCAGACGCCGCCCGCGGCATGGCCGGCGGCGCCCGGACGGGATCAGGATGCCGAGTTCCGCGGGGCCTTGTTCCGGTGCGCGGGCACCTCGGCGACGGGCTGACCACCGCGCTGCTGGCCGGGGAGCGGCCGCGAGCGGCGACCGTAGATGACCTCGGACGAGTCCAGCAGCCACGGAACCAGGGTGATCGAGACGCCGTGCACGAGCATGAGCTGCTGCGCGAGGCGGCGGGACCGCCGGTTGTGGAGGATCGACTCCCACCAGTGGCCGACGATGAATTGCGGCAGGTACACCGTCACCACCGCGGAGCCGTGCTTCTCGCGGTAGCTCTTGATGAACGTCGTGACCGGCGAGGTGTAGGTGCGGTACGGCGACTCGATGATGACGAGCGGGATGGGCATGTCGTGCGCCGCCCACTCCTTCTGGAGGCTCGTGGCATCCTCCTCCGAGATCGCCACGTGCACCGCGAGCGTCTTGTCGTGCTTGGCGGCGAGGGCGTAGTCGATCGCCTTCATGACCGGCTTCTGCAGGCGGTTCACGAGGATGATCGCCACGTCGCCCGACGAGCCGAAGTGGACGGTGTCGTCCATGCGGATCTCGTGCTCGACGTCGCGGTAGTAGCGGTTCACGCCGAGCATGAGCGTCGCGAGGATGGGGATCGCGATGAAGACGAGCCACGCGCCGTGCGTGAACTTCGTGATCGTGACGATGACGAGCACGAGCACGGTGAGCGAGGCGCCGACCGAGTTGATCCACAGGCCCGTGATCGCCGAGCGTCGTTCGTACCGCGCGCTCTGCTGGCGTGCCGCCTCGGGTGGGAGCGCACGAAGACCCGCCAGCGCCCGCCGCCAGTGGCGGACCATGCCGATCTGCCCGAGCGAGAACGAGACGAACACCCCGATGATGTACAGCTGGATCAGCGTCGTGAGGTTCGCCTGGTAGACGATCAGAACACCGATCGCCACGATGCCGAGCACCACCATGCCGTTGGAGTACACGAGGCGGTCGCCGCGGGTGTTGAGGGCCTTGGGGGCGTAGCCGTCGCGGGCGAGCACGGCGCCGAGCAGCGGGAAGCCGTTGAACGCGGTGTTGGCCGCGAGCAGCAGCACGCACGCGGTCGCGGCCTGGATGATGAAGAACGGAATGCTGCCCATGCCGAACGTGGCGGCGGCCACCTGTGCCATGAGGCTCGGCTGCGGGTTGTTCGCGCAGTCGAAGCCGATGAGGTTGCAGGGGTTCTCGGCGTAGTGGACGCCGGCGAGGAGAGCGAGCAGGGTGAGCCCGACGAACAGCGCGATCGCGATGCCGCCCATGAGGGTCAGCGTCGTCTGGGCGTTGCGGATCTTGGGTTTGCGGAACGCGGGGACGCCGTTGGACACGGCCTCCACGCCGGTGAGCGCCGAGCATCCGCTCGAGAACGCCCGTAGCACGAGCAGGATCAGCGCGGCCTGCGTCAACGATTCGGCGTGGACCGCGTACTCGGCACTGGATGCCACGGGCACGTCGCCCAGGAGCGCGCGGCCGAGGCCCACGACGATCATGATGCCCACCGACCCGATGAACAGGTACGTCGGGATCGCGAAGACCGACGACGCTTCGCGGACGCCGCGCAGGTTGACGATGACGATGAGGATGACGAACCCGACGGCGATCTCGACCCGGAACGGGTTCAACCCGGGCAGGGCCGAGATGATGTTGTCGACCCCGGATGCCACCGACACGGCGACCGTGAGCACGTAGTCGACCAGCAGCGCGGCGGCGACCACGACGCCCGGGACCTCGCCGAGGTTCTTGCTCGCGACCTCGTAGTCGCCACCGCCCGAGGGGTAGGCCTTGATGAGCTGACGGTAGCTGAGGACCACGACGACCAGCAGCACCACGACCGCCGCCGCGACCCAGGGGCTGAGCGTCAGCAGGGCCGTTCCGCCGATGAGCAGGATCATCAGCAGCTCCTGTGGCGCGTAGGCCACGGAGGAGAGTGCGTCGGAGGCGAAGATGGGGAGTGCCATCTTCTTGGGGAGGAGCTGCTCGTCGAGTTTTTCCGACGTGAGCGGCTCCCCGATAAGGATGCGCTTGGCCATCGGCGTCTGTTCGCCGGGCTCGCGACTTTCGTCAGTCACGGCGCGCGACATTACGCGCACTACGGGCCGTATGCAATCTGACGCACGGGTCGTTCACCGGGTGGTAGTCCACCGGCGAGACAGAATACGACCGATAACGGAGTGAACTCGGTGAGGCCGGTCTGTATTCCCTAGGATCTGCGGGTGCACAACATCGTCGGCTCCGGGCTGCTCGCGGTCCTCCTCGGCGGTGTGGTCGCGGTCCTCGCGTTCGTGCCGTTCGTCGCTCTCAGCTATCGGCGACGGGGCGGTCTGTCGTTCGGGCGCAGCGTGCTGTGGGCCGGTGCGGCTGTCTACTTCTGGGCGATCTGGACGTACACGCTCGTCCCCCCGCCCGACGGCGACGCCTACCGCTGTGCGGGGACGAACCTCCGGCCGTTCGAGTTCGTCGACGAGATCCGCGAGGCCGTCGCGGTTTCGGGCCGATACCTCACCGATCCGGTCGTGCTGCAGGTCGCGCTGAACGTGCTGCTGTTCCTGCCGTTGGGGTTCTTCCTCCGCGTGCTCGGCGGGCGCGGCATCGTCGTCGCCGGCCTCGTGGGACTGGCCGTGAGCGGGGTGATCGAGACGACGCAGCTCACCGGGGTGTGGGGCGTCTTCCCGTGCGCGTACCGGGTGTTCGACGTCGACGACCTCATCACCAACACGTCGGGGGCGCTCCTCGGGTCGCTCGTGGCGTTCGTCGTTCCAGGAAAGCACCGCGGCGCGGAGAAGACCCCGGATGCCGACCTCCCCCGTCCCGTCACGCGCGGGCGTCGCCTGCTCGGCATCCTGTGCGACGTGCTCGGCGTCGGTCTGCTCCAGTCGGGTGTCGCGGTGGTGCTGCAGGCGGTGCTGGTGCTGCTGTTCGACGACCCGGGGCGCACCGGGGACGTCGCGTCCGCGGCGGGGGCGGCGGTCGCGGCGGTCGTGTGGCTCCTGGTGATCCTCGTCACCGGGCGTTCCGTCGGCGATCTCGCGACGCGCGTGCGCTACACCAATGGAGTGCTGCCCGCGTGGCTCGCGCGCCTGCTGCGCTTCGTCACCGGCGCGGCCGCGTACTCGGTGCTCGAGAGCCTGCCTTCGCCGTGGTCCATCGCGTCCGTGGTGCTACTGGTCGCGACGGTGGTGCTGCTGTTCGTGTGGAAGGACGGCCGCGGCCTCACCGGCTGGATCGGCCGGCGGCGGCTCGTCGACGACCGCGCGGGCGTGGTGAGCCCGACGGTGGACGGGGTCTCTCGGCGCTGACCGGACGAGGGTCACCGGGCGCAGACGGGGCAGGAGCGCCAGGCGAGCCGAATGCTTTTGGCTCGCGCCATCTGCCGATTCCCAGCGCCAAAGTCTTTGGCCCTTTCGCGCACTTGACGCGTGCGCTGAGGGGCGGTTAGCGTCATGCCAAGACGATTTGCCAAAACGTATTGGCGGACCGTCCCACCCTCACTTTTCCCAATCACTCACGAAGGAGTCGAAGTGATGAAGCTTCGCACGCAGCAGCGCACCGGACGTGTCCGGCGCGCGTTGGGGCCGATCGCCGTCGTGGCGGCGGCCGCCGTCGTCCTCACCGGATGCGGTGCCGGAGGCGGCACCGGAGCCGCCGAGGGCGACTCGACGCTCACCGTCGTCGTGGAAGGGGGCGGCAAGGCCGAGCTGCAGCCGATCGCCGACCTCTACAAGAAGGAGAAGGGCACCGACGTCACGCTCGTCGAGTTGCCGTACGACGGTCTCTACGACCGCATCCAGTCCGAGCTGCAGGCCGGGACGCCCTCCTTCGACGTCGCCGCGCTGGATGCCATCTGGCTTCCCGCCTTCGCCCCGGGTTTGGCATCCCTCGACGACCTCTTCACCGACGAGGTCAAGAGCGACCTGTTCGACGGCCTCGTCGGCGAGTCGCAGGTCGAGGGGAAGCACGTCGGCATGCCGGTGTGGACGAACTCCGAGATCCTCTTCTATCGCACCGATCTTTTCGACGACGCCACGAACAAGGCCGACTTCCAGGCGAAGTACGGTTACCCGCTCGCCGCTCCCACGACGTGGGAGCAATACCGCGACGTCGCCGAGTTCTTCACGCGGGACACCGACGGCGACGGCACCGTCGATCTCTACGGCACCGATGTGAAGGGTGCGGTCGAGACCGAGTGGCTCGCGACCGTCTCGCAGGCCGGAGAGTCCCAGATGGTGCTCGATCCCTCCAGCGGCGACGTGACCATCGACGACGCGCAGCACAAGGCCGCGCTCGACTTCTACGTCAGCCTGCTGCCGTACGCGCCCTCCGGCGCCGCTCAGCTCGACTGGGCCGGAGCGCAGAACCTCTTCTACCAGGGCAAGCTCGCCATGATGCGGTTCTGGGGTCACGCGTACCGCCAGACGCCGGCGGACTCCCCGATCAAGGACTCCATCGCGGTCGCACCGATGATCGGCGGTCCCGGGGGAGTAGCCGGCGTCCCCGGCGCCTGGTACCTGTCGGTTCCGGCCACCGGCGCCAAGCAGGATGCCGCAAAGGACTTCATCTCCTTCGCCTACGAGCACAACGACCTCGCCGCGGACACCTCGCTGGGCCTGGTCGCCCGCAAAAGCGCGTTCGAGTCGAAGGCCGACGTAGCCGGATTCGAGAACTACGCCGCTCTCGTTCAGACGCTCGAGGCGCCAGGTTCCCGTCCCCGCCCGGCGACCGGGGAATGGCAGGAGATCGTCGACTCCGTGCTCGTGCCGATGCTCCAGAAGGCTGTCGAGCCGGGAGCCGACACCGCGAGGCTCCTCGGCGACGCGAAGACCCAGATTCAGTCGATCGTCAACTGACGATCCCCACCGGAAAGTACCTCGTGGAGACCATCGCTCCTCCCGCCCGCGATGGGGCGGCCCCGGCCGCCCCATCGCGGGACGTGCCGCCGCCCCCGCGTCGGCGCCACAGCAAGGACGCCGGAGACCGCCGCTTCGCCTTGGCCCTCATGGCTCCAGCAGCGCTCTTCCTCACCGTGTTCGTGCTGTGGCCGCTCGTCCGCTTCGTCTATGACAGCTTCTTCGAGATCTCACCGTTCGCAGGGGCAGGGCGCACGTTCGTCGGTCTCGCCAACTACGCGGCCGCCTTCGGATCCGATACGTTCCAGTCGGCGTCGGTGCGCACGGTGGTCTACACGGTCGTGGTGGTGGGGGCGGAGTTCGTCCTGGGCCTCGCCGTCGCGCTGCTGTTCACGGCGCTGGGCCGGCGATCAGCGGTGTTCCGCACGATCTTCATGTACCCGCTGATGATCGCCCCGGTCGTCGCTGGACTCCTCTGGCGATTCCTGCTCATCGACAACTTCGGCATCGTCAACGAACTGCTCACTCGCGTAGGTCTGCTCTCCGACCCGAGCCAGATCGCGTGGTTGAGCGATCCGCGGATCGCCCTGTTCTCGGTCGCAGTGCCCGACATCTGGCTGACGACGTCGTTCATCACGCTCGTCCTGTTCGCGGGGCTCCAGAACATCCCGGGCGACGTGATCGAGGCGGCGCGCATCGACGGGGCGCGCTACCCCCGCATCCTGTTCAGCATCATCCTTCCGCTGCTGCGGCCGGTGATCGCCGTGGCGCTGATCGTCCGCGGCATCGACGCGGCCCGGGCGTTCGACATCATCCTCATTCAGACCGACGGCGGGCCGCAGAACAGCACCACCACCCTCAGCCTGCTCATCTATCGCACGATGACGCGCTTCGGCGACCCGGGACTGGCGAGCGCGATGGGCACGGTCTACCTCGTGGCCATGCTCGCCGTCGCGATCGCGGCCGTCCTGCTCATCTGGCGTCCCGGAGGTACCGCGCGATGAATCCCCTCGAAACGGTCGGCCGGAGCCGCGTGGTGCTGTGGGCGCTGCTCGTCGTCGCTGTCGTCCTCTACGGCTTTCCCTTCCTCTATCTCCTGCTGACGTCGTTCAAGACTCCGCTGGACGCCATCGCGGTGCCGCCCACGGTCCTCCCCGGCGTCTGGACGCTCGAGAACTACGTCTCGGCGCTGTCCCGCGCGGGCGTTCCGGCCGCGCTGATCAACAGTGTTGTGACCGCGGTGATCTCGACAGCGCTCTCGCTGGTGCTGGCCGTGCCGGCGGCGTACGCGATCACGCGGTTCCGCACGCCGAGCGGTCGCGTGTTCATTCTGGCCGCCCTCGTGACGCGCATGGTGCCGACAATTGCCGTCGGCGCGCCGCTCATCGAAGTTATGCGGTCGCTCGGTCTCACCGACACCTCGTTCGGGCTCGCCCTTGCGCACACGACCATTTCGCTGCCGCTATCCATCTGGCTCATGGCCAGCTTCTTCGAGGCGGTGCCCGACGAGCTGGGCGAGGCGGCTGAGGTTGACGGATGCTCCCGTCTACAGGCAATGGTGCGGGTCGTCCTGCCCGTGGTGTCCGGAGGGTTGGCCGTCACGGCGATCTTCGCGTTCCTCGCCTCGTGGAACGAATTCCTCTTTGCGCTGCTGCTCACCTCGGTCCGCGCGCAGACCACACCCGTCGTCATCGCGAACTTCCAGACCCAGTTCGGCCTCGACTGGGGCGGCATGACCGCTCTCGCGACCGTGTACTCGGTCCCCGTGATCCTCCTCACGCTATTCCTCCAGCGGCACATCGTCGCCGGTCTCACGCTGGGCGCGGTCAAGGGCTGACATGGCGACCGCAGAAAAGGAAAACCCCTGATGCCTCCGCACAACAATCGCTATGACGTGACCGTCTGGCCCTTTGGGGACGCCGCCCATGACATCGGTGCCGTCATCAACGACATCCTCCGCGACGTGAAGGAGCGTCAGCGCGACAGCGACGTCGAGGACGGCGGTCGTCCCGGGGCCGTCATCCAGATCCCGCCGGGCGACTACCGGCTCCGCACGCAGGTCGTGATCGACATCAGCTTCCTGCGCATCGAGGGAGCCGGCCACGGCTTCACGTCCTCGAGCATCCGGTTCAACGTCCCTGAGACGGAGTGGCCCGATCTCCACGAGCTGTGGCCCGGCGGCAGCCGAGTCATGGTGGACCTCGACGACCCGCGCCCCGGGGACGAGGCGTCCGGAGCCGCGTTCCTCGTGGCGCGCACGGGCAGCCCGCGGATCAGCTCGGTGGAGTTCAGCGGGTTCTGCATCGACGGCCTGCACTTCACCGCACCAGGCCCTGACGACAACGTCGAGAACTCGTACGTCAATGGCAAGACCGGGATCTTCGTCCAGGATGCCAACGACTCGTTCCGGGTGAACGGCATGGGCTTCGTCTACCTCGAGAACGCCCTCACGATCTACAACGCCGATGCGCTGTCGATCCACGACAACTTCATCGCGGAGTGCGGGAGCTGCGTCGAGCTACGCGGCTGGGGGCAGGCGTCGAAGATCACCGACAACCTCATCGGCGCGGGTTTCGCGGGGCACTCGATCTACGCGGAGAACCACGGCGGGCTGCTGATCACCGCGAACAACGTCTTCCCCCGCGGAGCCAGTAGCGTCTCGCTGCACGCGGTAACCCGATCGAGCGTGACGAACAACCGGCTGCATTCGTTCTACCCGGGCATGGTGGTCCTCGCCGCCGGGAGTTCCGAGAACCTCGTGGCATCCAATCACTTCTTGCGCGACCACGAGCCTTGGACACCGTTCCTGGGGGTCGAGGGGCGATACGACGACGCGTTCGGGCTCGTCCATATCGACGGCGACGGCAACTCGATCATCGGCAACCACTTCTCGGAGGTGGTCGCCATGTCTCGGGTGCGGCCAATGGGCGCACCGCCCGTGATCATCCGGGTCGCCGCCGGGCGCGGAAACCGGGTATCTGACAACCACGCCGTGGCCTCCGACGTCGACCCCGGCTCGCAGGACTCCGCGTTCGAGGCGCAGGTCGAGGCGCTGCTGTCGACCGCCGACGCGCGGCCACTCGAAATCGTCACGGTCCGCGTCGACCCGGCATCCACGGGAAATACCGTGCTCGACTCGGGAACCGAGGACGAGGTGGACGTCGACCTGGAGATGAACGCCGTGCGCTTCACTCCGGCCGTCCGGGCACCGCACGGCACCGCGCCGGGGCAGAAGATGGTACGAACGTGAGGGGGGCGACGATGACCGAGACGCGGCGGAGCGGTAAGACGGCGGGGATCCGTGATGTCGCCGCGCGCGCCGGGGTGTCGCAGACGACCGTCTCGCACGTGCTCAACGCCACCCCGCACACCCGTGTCAACGAAGAGACCGCTGCCCGTGTCCGCGCGGCGGCCGAGGAGCTCGGCTACCGCCCCAACCGCCTGGCGCGAGGCCTGCGCACCCAGGCGTCCGAGATGATCGGGCTCCTCACCGAGGAGATCGCGACGACTCCGCACGCCGGTCGCATCATCCTCGGCGCCCAGGAAGAGGCGAGTCGCCACAACCTGACGCTGGCGATCATCAACTCCGAGTTGAATCCCGAGCCGGAGGTTCCCCCGGTCCAGGTGCAGGCGTTCCTAGACCGGCAGGTCGACGGCATCATCTACGCCACCGTCTATCACGACGAGATCGTCGTGCCCGAGAACCTTTCTGCGCGTCCGGCCGTACTCATCGGTGCACGTGACAGCACTGGCATCCTGCCCGCCGTCCTCCCTGACGAGCGGGCCGGAGCGGTCGCCGTCGTTGAGATGCTGGTCGCGCGCGGACACCGTCGCATTGCTTTCGCGGCCAGCGCCGAGGACGTCCCGGCGACGCGCGGCCGCCTCCGTGGCTACCTCGACGCGATGGCCTCGGCGGGGCTGTCGACCGCGGGACTCGTCGTCGACGGGAGCTCGGACGCCCGCGGCGGGTATAGCGCCGCCAACGCGCTTCTGGACGCCGCACCCACCGCGCTCTTCTGCTACAACGACCGCATGGCAATGGGCGCCTACCGGGCCGCTGGTGAACGCGGCCTGTCGATTCCGGGTGATCTGTCGGTGGTCGGCTTCGACGACCAGGCTCCGATCCCTGAGAGCTTGTTCCCGCCGCTGACCACCGTCGCCCTGCCGCACTACGAGATGGGGGCGTGGGCAGTAAACGCGCTGTATGCGGTCATCGACGGATCGGACGGGCGCGCGGCATCCCTTCCGCCGACTCTGCTGCCATGCCCCCTGGTCGAGCGCGAGTCGGTTGCGGCTCCCCGCGCCTGACCTCCCGCCACCCCTCCCCTCGGGGACCCTTGTCTTGAGGACCCTCCATGCGCCCTTCACTGCACTTCACCGCCCGCTCGGGCTGGATCAACGACCCCCACGGGATCACGTGGCGGGACGGCGAGTACCACGCCTTCTTCCAGTACGTCCCCGACCGGGTCGAGTGGGCCCCGAGCTGCCACTGGGGGCACGCGAGCGGGCCCGACCTGCTCTCGCTGACCGAGTGCGCGGTCGTGCTCGCGCCCAACGACGGCGATGACGGGATCTGGACCGGATGCCTCGTGGTCGACGGCGAGGACGTCCGCATCTTCTACACCGCCATCACCGAGCCTGACTTCGGCATCGGCCGCGTGCGCGTCGCGACGCCGGAGGGCGGCCTCGACGGACCGTGGGTGAAGGGCGACGTGGTCGTTACGGCGCCGCCCGACCTCGACCTCATCGCGTTCCGCGATCCGTTCATCCGGCGCGACAGCGACGGCTGGCGCATGTTCGTCGGTGCGGCGGGCCGAGACGGGACGGCCATGGCCCTGTCGTGGACCTCTCCCGACCTGCGGGGGTGGGAGTACCGGGGGATCGTGCTCGAACGCTCCACCCAGGTGACCGAGCCGGTGTGGATGGGTGCGCTGTGGGAGTGCCCGCAATTCGTCACCCTCGACGGCCGCGACGTGATGATCTCGTCGGTGTGGGACGCCGACGTGCTGCACTACGCGGGGTACGCCATCGGCGGGTTCGACGGCGATCGCTTCGACGCCGAAGCGTGGGGGCGCCTGACGTACGGCGACGGTCTGTACGCGCCGTCGCTATTCCTCGATGCCGACGGGGAACCGTGTGTGCAGTTCTGGATCCGCGGGGTCGGCGATCACGCCGCCGGGTGGGAGGGAGCGCACAGCTTTCCGTATCGCCTCGGCCGCCGGGGAGCCCTCCTTACCGCCGAGCCGCATCCCGACGTGGCACGTCACCGCGGTGCACTCGCCGCCGACGGGCGGGTGACGGGGCTCGCGGCCGACATCGAGTGGGCGGCTCCTGCGGGTCGCCTGACTGTGTCGTCGGGCGGAGCGGAACTTTTCGTCGTCGAGAGGGACGCGACAGAAGCCACGGTGCACGTGGGTGCGAGGGAGTGGGACATCCCGGTCGGCGAGGGGGTGCGGATCATCCTCGACGGGCAGGTCCTGGAGTTGTCGTCCTCTGCCGGGGTGTTCAGTGCCGTCCTCTCCCCGGCGGCCGACGACCTGTCCGTCGACGTGAGCGAGGGCCACCTGCGGGTGTATCCGCTGGGCTGAGTCGGCCCGCTACCGTTGACGCCATGGGGGAGCCCCTCTCGGTGGACGACGCGCGCATCCTCGCGCTCGAATCCGATGCGGTGCGCGGACACGCGCTCAAGCTGCTGCTTCTGGAGCCCGGCGCGGTGCTCGATCTGGATGCCGTCCGCGCGAGCGTCTTGTCTCGCCTGGGCGCGTTCCCGCGAGCACGGCAGCGCGTCGTGGGCTCGGCGTCGCCGACGTGGGAGGACGCGGAACCGGAGATCGCGGCGCACGTGCGGCGGTTCCCCGCTGCCGATCCGGCAGAACTCCGCGCGGTGGTGGGGCAGCTCATGTCCGAACCGCTCGACCGGTCGCGGCCGTTGTGGACGCTCGACCTCATCGGACCGCTGGCCGACGGTCGCGAGGCCCTCGCGATCCGCCTCCACCACGCGATGGCCGACGGGATCACGGCCGTGCGGTTCCTCGACGCCGTGGTGTTCGAGCCGCACGACGCTCCGGCGCATGCCGTCGGCATCCGGGATCCCGATGCGCGACCGTCGCGCTGGCGGGAGTTGGAACGGATGCCGCTGACTCTGGCTCGCGAACTCGGCCACCCCGGTGGGCGGTCGCCGTTCGACCGCCCGCTCACGGCGCGGCGGGCGCTCGCTTTCGCGGACGTGCCGCTCGCGGAGGCGCACGCGGTCGGGGCATCGCGTTCCGCGCACGCGACCGTGAACGACGTGCTCCTCGCCGTCGTGGGAGGCGCGGTCCGTCGGGTGCTCGAGCGCCGCGGCCACGTGCCGCACCTGAACGTCCAGGTTCCCGTGAGCCTTCACGAGGCGGGGGAGGATGCCACGACAGCCGGCAACCGCGACTCGTTCGTCGACATCGACCTCTGCCTGGCGGAGACCGATGATCTGCGCCGCCTCGATCTGCTCAGCGCCCAGACCCGCGAACGCAAGCGCGATCGCGACGCCCGGTCGCTCGACGAGCTGTTCCGCGCGGTCGGGCCGATGGGGAACGTGCTGCGCGGCCTCGCCGATGGTCCGCGCGCCTTCGCGCTGTCGGTGTCGAACGTGCCGGGGCCGCGGGTTCCCGTCGCCGTGTCGGGGCGACGCGTGACCCACGTCTACACGTCGTCCGAGCCCGCGCCCCACCACGCGCTGCGGGTCGCGGCGATCTCGAACGACCGCTGGCTCGGCGTGGGCTTCTGCGTCGACCCTGTCGCCGTTCCCGACGTGGAGGCGTTCGCCGATGCCGCGCACGACGCGTGGGAGGCGCTGCGCGGGGGAGCCGGCTGACGTCGCGCGCCCTCTGCTCGGCGCTGGCCCAACTGCGGTGACGGGCGAACCTCCGCTCAGTGCTGCCCCGACTGCCGTGACGGGCGAACCTCCGCTCAGCGCTGCCCCGACTGCCGTGACGGGGTGACCTCGTCCCACACATTGCCGTTTCGGCCGTCCTGCAGCGGCGATATGTGGGACATGCACCGCCAGAAGTGGGACGCGGCTCAGGGGGCAGAGCGCCGGCTGGCCCTACAGACTCCCCGCCGGCACCGCGAATGTGTCGCAGGCGTTCACGCCGCCGGCCCGACCCTCCTCGAACCACCGTTGTCGCTGCTCGCTCGACCCGTGGGTCCAGCTCTCTGGGTTGACGACTCCGCCGGACTCGGCCTGGATGTGGTCGTCGCCGACGGATGCCGCTGCCGCCAGGGCGTCCGAGATCTGCTGCGTCGTAGGCGGCTCGAGGTAGGGCGTCCCGTTCTCGTCTCGTTGGTCGCCGGCGTCGGCCACCCAGGCGCCCGCGAAGCAGTCGGCCTGCAGCTCGGTACGGACGCCGTTGCTCGCGGGTCCCGTGCCGTCGTTCGGGTGCTGCTCCATGACGCCGATGAGGTTCTGCACGTGGTGCCCGTACTCGTGGGCGAGGACGTACAGCTGGGCGAGCGGACCCGCGGTCGTATCGAACTGCTCGCGCAGCAGCGCGAAGAACGTCGGGTCGACGTACACGGTCTCTTCGGGCGGGCAGTAGAACGGACCGGTCGCGTTCGAGGCCGTGCCGCACTGCGTCGACGTGGAGCCGTCCACGATGATCAGCTGCGGCTCGCGGTACCCCTCGAGGGTGTTGCCCCAGAACTGGTCGATGTTCAGCGACGCGGCCGCGAGGCGGCAGTCGTCGTTGCGGTTGGCATCCTGCCCGGTCTCGCAGTTCGCGATGCGCTCGCCGCCGGTCTGGGGCGCGGCGGGTTCGCCACCGCCGCCGATGAGCCCCGTGAGGTCGGTGCCGGTGAACATCGAGATCAGCAGCACGACGATTGCGCCGAGCCCGACGGCCCCGCCGCCGACGGCGGCGACCGTGCCACCTCGGCGCTTCGCAGAGTTCCCGCCGACGCGGGCGTTGTCGTTGAACGTCACGTCCGCGACCGTAGCGCGCGGCGGGCGCGGCGGAAGGGGGCTTGAAACGCGGGCGTCAGCCGGTCGCGCCCATCGGGTGCGTCGCGATGTCGAACGTCGCGAACGGGAACGGGTACAGCAGCGAGTAGCTGCTCCAGTCGTCGACTCGGATCGTCATGATCGCCCCGTACCCCACGACGAACGTGACGAGTGTGAGCACCACGATCACCATGCGGGCATTGTTGATGATGCGCAGGGCGGCGTCGATGGTGTCGGCGCGACCCAGGATCCGCGTCAACGACATCACCACGATCAGGCCGATCGCGACGTACACGAGCGGGTTCGCGCTCAACGTCACCGAGCCGCACATCGGCGCGGTGTCGGTCGGTTGCCCGTCGGCGTCGAGGAACCCCCCGCTGCCGGTCACACCCCCCGAGCAGCTGCTCATCGAACCGCGCAGGAACACCGCGAGCATCGTCGCCGCCACGATCGCCCAGATCAGGAGCGACCGGATGCCGACGATCACCGCCGCCCCCGGGAGCAGCGTGTTCTCGTCGGTCTCGTTCCGCGTGATGGTCATGGTCGCCTCCCCACAGGTCCCCTCCACCCTCACACGGGAGCTCCGATCAGTCCAGGAACTCCCGCGCGGCGACGACGAGGTTCTCCACGCCGCGGTCGATGGTCGGCTGCATCACCGGTGCGAAGAACGGCGAGTGGTTGGTCGGGATGTCGCGCTCGACCGTGCCGCCGGCCACGGCATCCGCGTACGTCTGCGGATCCACGCCGCCCCAGAACCAGAACACGAGCGGGGCGCCCGACTCCCGCGCGAACCACGACACGTCCTCGCTGCCCGTGAACATGCCGGGGTCGACGACGCCGGCCTCGCCGAACGCCCGACGGAAGGCCGCGGTCAGGCGGGCCGTGGCATCCGGGTCGTTGATGGTGGGCGGCAGCGTGTGATCGGTCGTGATGGTGGGGGTCTGCTCGGCTCCGGATGCCTCGGCCTCGGCGCGGATGATCCGCTCGACCTTGCTCATCACCCGTGCCCGAGCGGCGTCGTCGGGGTAGCGGAGGCTCAACTCGAGCTTCGCCTCGGCGGGGATGATGTTGTTCTTCAGCCCCGCGTGGATCGAGCCGACCGTCACGACGGCGACGTCGCGCGGGTCGACCTCGCGCGAGACGACGGTCTGCAGCCGCATGACGGTCGCGGCGGCCATGACGACCGGATCGATCGTGGAGTGAGGGCGCGAGCCGTGCCCGCCGCGGCCGTGCAGCACGACCGTGAGGCCGTCCGACGCCGCCATCTGCGTGCCCGGTCGTACGCCGATCGTGCCGGCGGGGAGAGGGGTGACGTGCTGACCGAGCACGATGTCGGGGCGCGGGTACCGGTCGAGCACGCCATCGGCGATCATCGCCTGGGATCCTGCGCCGTACTCCTCGGCCGGCTGGAACACCGCGACGACGGTGCCCGACCACTCCGACGTGGTCGCGACGAGGCGTTCGAGCGCGCCGATGAGTGCGGTGACGTGCATGTCGTGCCCGCACGCGTGCATCACGGGCACGGCGTTGCCCGCCGGATCGGTGCCCCGCGCGGTGCTGGCGTAGGCCAGGCCCGTCTGTTCCTCGACCGGGAGGCCGTCCATGTCGGCGCGCAGCCACACGACGGGGCCGGGGCCGTTGTCGATCCGGGTCACGACGCCGGTGCGGCCGACGCCCTCCTCGACCTCGAGGCCCAGGTCGGCGAGGTGCCGCGCGATGACGCCCGCGGTCCGCGTCTCCTGGAACGACAGCTCGGGGTGCGCGTGCAGGTCGGTGTAGAGGCTTTCGAGGTCGACGCTCATGCTCCCGAGCCTATGCGGCGCACCCTCCGGTCTGATTGTCCAAGACACGCCGGACGTGTCCTTCGCCACGCGGCGTGTCTTGGACACTGGATGGAAGCGGGCCCGTGAGGGACTACCGGATGCCGCGGACGCCCGCAACCCGTCCCGGCGCAGCGCGCGAGGCGCAGAGGGTGGAGGCATGGCCTCGACACACTTCGACTACCTCATCGTCGGCGGCGGAATGGTCGCCGACACTGCTGCGCGCGGCATCCGCGAGCTCGATGCCGACGGGTCGATCGGCATCCTGAGCGATGACATCGACGAGCCGTACACACGTCCCGCCCTCAGCAAGAAGCTGTGGACCGACGACGAGTTCACGTGGGAGAAGGTGCCGCTGAACACCGCCGACGACACCGGCGCGGACATCCGTCTGCGTACTCCCGCAACCGCGATCCGTCCCGACGCGCATGAAGTGGATGCCGACGGCCAGACGTTCTCCTACGGCAAGCTCCTCGTCGCCACCGGCGGGCACCCCGTGCCCCTCCCGATCGAAGACGCGTCGAACGGTGAGCGCGCACTGACGTTCCGCACCGCCGCGGACTACCGGCGGCTGCGCGCGTTGGCGCACGACGTCGACCGCATCGCCGTGGTCGGCGGGGGATACATCGGCTCGGAGCTCGCGGCCGCCCTGGTGCAGAACGGCGTCGATACGGTCCTGATCCACACCGGCGCGGTGCTGGGCGACGCCGTGTTCCCGCCCGCGCTCGCGGAGCGGTTCGAGAAGCTGTTCCGCGACGCCGGGGTCGAGATCGTCGCCGGCTCGAAGGTCGAGGGCGGAGAGGTGGATGCCGACGGCGTGCGGCTCGCACTCGAGGGCGGTGACGAGGTGCGCGCCGACGCGGTCGTCAGCGGTCTCGGCATCGAGGTCGCGACCGATCTCGCCGAAGCCGCGGGACTCGCGGTGGACGACGGGGTCGTCGTCGACGCGCAGCTGCGGGCGTCGGTCGACGACGTGTGGGCCGCCGGGGATGTGGCCAGCTACCCGGACCGGCTGCTCGGACGTCGCCGCGTCGAGCACGTCGACAACGCCAACGAGATGGGCCGGGCCGCGGGGCGCAACCTCGCCGGCGCCGGGGAGCCCTACACCCACACGCCGTACTACTACTCGGCGGTGTTCGGCATCCGGTACGAGGCCGTCGGCACGCTGGACTCCTCGCTCGAGACGGTCGAGGACTGGGTCGAGCCCGACCGCGGCGTCGTCTATTACCTCGACGACGACCGGGTCGTCGGTGTGCTGCTGTGGAACGTCGAGGACGCCCGGGATGCCGCCCGCGCGGTTCTCGCCGAGGCCGACACCCTCACGCGCGACGACCTGGTGGGCCGGATCCGCTGAGAGCCGGGCGATAGCCCGAGGACACAACGAAGGAATCGGGGCGTCACCGCCGTGGAACGTCGCAGCCGCACCGGGCGGATTTCCTTCGTTGTGTCCGCGTGCGGGCGACTGGCTCGGCCTCAGCCCGGTGGCGCCGTCGACCCGCGCTCGAGCAGCGCGAACGGGAGGGTGCCGCGGCGGGTGACGGGCTCGGCGCCGTCGAGCTCGGCGAGCACGGCTTCTGCCGCCTTCTCGCCCTGGCCGCGGGCGAACTGATCCACGGTCGTGAGGCCGAACCATCGGCCGAGGTCGTTGCCGTCGACGCCGATGATCGACACGTCCTCCGGTACCCGCAACCCCGCCTCGCGGGCGGCGAGCACCGCCCCGATCGCCATTTCGTCCGACGCAGCGAAGATCGCGGTCGGGCGCTCGGCGTCGCCGAGGAGCAGCCGCGCCGCGGCGGATCCGCCCTCGATCGTGAAGTCGCCGGCGGCGAAGGCCGGCGTCGCACCGGCGGCATCCATCTCCTCGACGAAGCCTCGACGCCGCAGAGCCGGGACGGATGACACGGCGTCGGTCGTCGCGTCGGCGCCGATGTGCGCGATGCGGCGATGCCCGAGGCCGAGGAGGTGCCGCGTGGCCAGACGCCCCACGGCGAGGTCGTCGACCGTGAGTGTCGTGAGCAGCGGGGTCGGCCCCGCGATCGCCACGACGGGGATGCCCAGGCCCCGCAGCAGCGTGGACTCCGCGGCATCCAACTCGAGGGCGATCGTGATGACCCCGTCGATGCGGCGGCGGCGAAGGTGGTCGTCGAACACCCGTCGGCGTTCCGCGCGCTCGCCGCTGACGCTGTACAGGGTGATGTCGTAGCCGCGGCGCACGAGCGCGTCCGAGATGCCGGCCAGCACCGTGCTGAAGAACCACCGGTCCAGGAACGGCACGACGACGCCGATCGCGCGCGTGCGTCCGGTCGCGAGGGCCGACGCGGGTGCCGAGACGACGTATCCCAGTTCGTCCGCGGCTCGTTGCACGCGCTGCCGTGTGGCGGGCGAGACGGCTCCGCGGCCGCTGAGGGCCCGCGAGACCGTGGCCGTCGACACGCCCGCCCGGCGGGCGACCTCGTCGATGCCGACCACGGTCTCGCGGATCCCGGATGCCACGGCTCAGGCCGCGGCGATCCAGACGGTCGTGTCGGTGGGGAGCGTGGCGCCGTCGAGCGGACCGCTCGCGACGAGGACATCACCGGCGGGGAGGTCCACGGCGGAGTCGCCGAGGTTGGCGACCACGGTGATCTCTCCGTTGCGGAACGCCACGACGTCGTCGCCGTACCCCTCGAGCCACTCCAGGGTCCCCGCGCCGAGGCCCCGCGCGCGACGCTCGGCGAGCAGCGAACGGTAGAGCGACAGGGTGGATGCCGGGTCGTCACGCTGCGCGTCGCGAGCGAACTCCGCCCACTCCGCCGGTTGTGGCAACCAGGCGGCACCGGTGTCGTTGAAGCCGTAGGCGGGAGCGTCCGCGGTCCAGGGGATCGGGACGCGGCAGCCGTCGCGGCCGTAGCGCTCGCCGTTGGTGCGGAACCACGTCGGGTCCTGGCGGGCGTCGTCGGGCAGGTCGATGACCTCGGGAAGGCCCAGCTCCTCGCCCTGGTACAGGTACGACGATCCGGGCAGTGCGAGCATCAGCGAGGTCGCGGCGCGGGCGCGGCGCAGGCCCTTCACCGGGTCGGGCTGGCCCGGGGACTTCGGTCCGATGCCCGCGCCCTGCGGGTTCTCGGCCGTCAGTGCGAGCCGCGACGCGTGACGCACGACGTCGTGGTTCGACAGCACCCAGGTGCTCGGCGCGCCGACGGCACCGTACTCGTCCAGCGACTCCTCGATCACGGCGCGGAGGGCCGTGGCATCCCAGGCTGTCTCGAGGTAGTGGAAGTTGAAGGCCTGGTGCATCTCGTCAGGGCGCACCCACAGCGCGGTCTGCGCGACGGTCGGCAGCCAGGCCTCGGCGCACAGGGCGCGGTCGCCGTCGTACTCGGCGAGCACCTCGTGCCAGTCGCGCCACACCTCGTGGACGCCGGGCTGCCCCCAGTAGGGCACCTCTTCGTCGTCGCCACCCATGGACCCGCCCTCGGGGTCGGGCGTGTAATCCGGCAGGCCGTCGGCCTTGATGAGGCCGTGCGCGACGTCGACGCGGAATCCGTCGACCCCGCGGTCGAGCCAGAAGCGCAGGATGTCGCGGAACTCCGCGCGCACCTCGGGGTTGGTCCAGTCGAAGTCGGGCTGCGACTCGTCGAAGATGTGCAGGTACCACTGGCCGGGCTGCCCGTCGGCCTCGGTCACGCGCTTCCACATGCCGCCGCCGAAAACGGACTCCCAGTTGTTCGGGGGCAGCTCGCCGTTCTCGCCCTTGCCGTCGCGGAAGATGTACCGCGCGCGCTCGGGGCTGCCGGGCGCGGCCTTCAGCGCCTCCTGGAACCACACGTGCTGATCGCTGGAGTGGTTGGGCACGAGATCGACGATGACCCGGATGCCACGCTCGTGCGCACCCGCGAGCATCGCGTCGAAGTCGGCGAGCGTGCCGAAGATCGGGTCGACGTCGCGGTAGTCGGCGACGTCGTACCCCGCGTCCTTCTGCGGCGACCGCTGGAAGGGGCTGAGCCAGATGGCATCCACCCCCAGTTCGTGGAGATCGTCGAGGTGCGCGGAGACGCCGGGCAGATCGCCCAGACCGTCGCCCGAGGCGTCCGCGAACGAGCGGGGGTAGATCTGGTAGATGACAGCGGTGCGCCACCACTCGGACCCGGGGGTGGACACGAGTTCGGGGCGCGGGTCCTCCTGCGTGAAAGTCATGCGGTCCACGTTAGTGCAAGCGCTTGCAGTGGGGCGAGCTCCGGCGGCGTTCTCGCGGCGGCAGAACCATGTCCCACTTATTGCCACTTCGGCGCCCCGCATTCGGCCACCATCGGGACATGATTCGCCAGAAGTGGGACGAGGTCCGCGTCTAGGCTGGGGCGGTGCCCGACGCCTCCGCCCTCGCCCGTGCCGAATCGCTGATCGGCAGCATCCCCGACTACCCCGAGCCGGGGGTGACGTTCCGCGACATCACGCCCTTGCTGGCGGATGCCGAGGCCCTCCGCGCCACGATCGATGCGCTGCTCGAGCCCTTCGCCGGACGGTTCGACGTGGTCGCGGGCATCGAGGCGCGCGGATTCCTTCTCGCCGGCGCCGCCGCCGTCGCGGCGGGTGTCGGGCTCGTGCCCATCCGCAAGGCGGGCAAACTGCCCCGGCCGGCGGCGTCCGTCTCGTACGCGCTCGAGTACGGCACGGCCGAGATCGAGATGCACGACGACATCCCCGACGGCACGCGCGTGCTGCTGCTCGACGACGTGCTGGCCACGGGTGGCACGCTCGAGGCCGGCCGCGCCCTGGTCGCGCGCCTCGGCGGCGACGTCACCGGCACCGCGGTGCTGCTCGAGATCGACGTCCTGGGTGGCCGCGAGGTGCTCGGCGGCGACGTCCATACGGTCTTCCACGTCTGACGCCGCGCCGCGCTGTGCCGCGCCGTGCCGTGTCGAACTCCGGAGTTTCGGCATCCTGTGGCCGGTGTGACCGGCGTTCTGGCTGTGGGCGGCGGGTTTCTCCGGAGTTTGGCCCGGCCCGGAAACCTCGGGGCTCCTCGGCGCCGCGCCGGCCGACCGGCACGTTCTGCCCGGGGGAGGGCATCGGGGATGCCGACCCGCAGTGCCAAACTCCTGACTCTTGGCGGTCTGGGGCCTGTGCGTCTGTGGTCGGGGCCGTGGGTGGCAGGTTTCTCCGGAGTTCGGCCCGGCCGGAGGCCCCGGGCCCGGGGTTTCCCGCCCCACGCCGGCCGCCCGGCACATTCTGCCCGGGGCGGCTGCGGCCGCGCTGCCGTTGCAGCAGCGGGGTGCCGCGCCGCGCCGAGCCGCGCCGAACTCCTGAGTTTCGGCATTCTGTGGCCGGTGTGACCGGCGTTCTGGCCGTGGGTGGCGGGTTTCTCAGGAGTTCGGCCCGGCAAACCGCGGCGGTCGGCCACGGCGCGCGGCCGCGGACCGGCCATCGTGACAGCGGCGAACGGGGAACCGGCGCGTCAGCGCAGCACGGAAGCGCCGAGCTCCACGGGGCTGCCCTCGATGTTGCCGACGATGCCGCGGATGACGCCCGTGCCGTCCTCGCGCCGCAGGCCGTCGTACCAGGCCTGCGTCGCTTCGACGTCGAAGGCGTGCGTCTCGTGCGCGCGCTTGCGGGCGCGGAGCACGAGGTCGCCGGCCCGCTCGGTGCGGATGCGCTCGTACCGCTTCAGCGAGTCCTCGACCCCGAGCGTCGTCGTGGCGAACACGATGCCGAGCGCGAAGCTGTCCTCCAGCGCCGAGCACGCGCCCTGACCGATGTCGGGGGCGGTGTTGTGCGCGGCATCCCCGAGGATCGCCACGCGCCCCCGCACCCACGTGTCGAACGGGTCGATGTCCCAGATCTCGACGCGGTTGAGTGAGGCGTCGGGGTCGATGGCATCCAGGAGCGCCCGGACACCCGGCGCGCCCCACGAGCCGAACGCGGCCTCGAGTGCCGCCATGCGATCCTCGAGCACGCCGGAGGGCCCGGGCACATCGACGAAGAAGTAGAACCGGTCGCCCGCGACGGGCATCACGGCGCAGCGCTTGCCGTCGCCGACGTAGGTCGTCCACTGGTGCGGCGGGCCGATCCGCGGGTCGGCGGCGACAAGGCCGTTGTAGTTGACGTATCCGGAGTAGCGCCTCTCGGGGCGGATGCCGGTGGGCTCGGTGACGTAGTCCCGCACGAGCGAGCGCGCCCCGTCGGCTCCGATGAGCAGGTCGGCGGTGTCGGTCGACCCGTCGGCGAACGTCGCGGTGACGGTGGTGCCGTCGTCGGCCACCTCGACGAGTTGCATCCCGAGGTGGATGTGCTCGAGGCCGACGGCATCCATCATCAGCGCCTGCAGGTCGGCGCGGGCGACGGGGTAAGGTCGCTGCCCGGTCTGGGAGGTGACGGATGCCAGGCTGAACCGGCACATCTCGTCGCCGGTGTGGCCGTCGTAGTAGGCCATGTCATCCATTTGTCCGCCGAGCGCGGCGACCTCGGCGCCGAGGCCGAGCCAGTTGAGCACCTTCACGCCGTTCGACCACAGCGACAGCGCGGCGCCCACCGGGCGGTTCTCGCGCATGCGGTCGTAGACGACGACCTCGTGGCCGAGCTTCTGGAGCGCCAGGGCGGCGGAGGTGCCGCCGACGCCGGCTCCGATGACGATGACCTTCATGGCTTCTCCTCAGCTGCCGCGGTAGGTCGAGTATGCGAAGGGGCTCAGCAGCAGCGGCACGTGCAGGTGTCCCTCGCCGCTCACGGTGAACGCGACCGTCGCGACGGGGTGGAACGACGCGACCCCGCGTGAGCGGAAGTAGGCGCCCGTACCGAACGTCAGCGCGTAGTCGCCGTCGGCGAGGCGATCCGGGCCGAGCGCGAGGCGCCCGTCGGCGTCGGTGACGGCGGAATCGATCATGGCTCCGTCGAGGTGCGAGAGCGTCACGGAGACGCCGGCCGCGGGTGTGCCGGTCGCGGCATCCAGCACGTGGGTGGTGAGGTAGGTCACTCGGCGGGCTCCGGTTCGTCGGGGACGTCGTCGGCGAGGGTGGTCCGCAGGCGCAGCAGGGCGATCTCGGCGAGCTGCCGCGTCGCCTCGAGGGTTTCGGCGTCGGGCTCGTTGTCGAGACGTCGCTCGAGTTCGGCGCGGATTTCACCCGGGGTTCGCCCCGCGGCGCGGATGAGGAACACCCGTCCGAACCGCGCTTCGTACGCGGCGTTGCCCGCGGCGATCGCGGCGACGTCGTCGTCCGCCGCGGTGGTCATCGCGGCCTGTTCGCGACGGGATGCCGCAGCCTCGGCGTTCTCGCCCGACACCTTCGCGCCGATGCGCGGGTGGGCGTGCAGGGCGGCGGCGAGGTCTTGTGGCGACCAGGCCGCGGCGAGGTCTCCGGCGTAGGCGGCGAGGGCGTCGACGTCCGCGTAGGGGCGGCCGGCGACGACGGCGTCGACCCACCCCGGGATGTCGGCCCAGACGCGGACGACCTCCGCCGCATCGGCGGGCGAGGCCGCGTTGAAGGCGGTGAGGTGCATGCCCGCAACGCTATGCGGCGCGCGTTACGGGGCTGTGGCGGGATGTGTCCGCAATGTTGCTGTGGGGAACATTGCGGGGTGGCGCCCGCCATCCCACGCCCGCGCGCCGGGGGACCCGCCCCGGGCCAAACTCCTGAGAATTCGGGCTGGATTCCAGCGAACCGGCGTCCCTACGGCCGGTAGGCGCCGAAACTCCGGAGTTTGACCCGCGCTGCACCGGGTCCGGCTGCGGCGGGCGGACTCCTCCTCCACAGCCCGAGTGTTCGCATGAATGTTGATGACGGTTACATCGGCGAAACGCGGGGCCTTTAGCGTGATCGGCATGAGCACCAGGATCGCCGCCCGTCGCACGTACGTCGACGGGCGCTTCATCCCCGCCACGGTCGTGATCGACGAGGGCCGGATCTCCGCCGTCACCGTCTTCGACCCGGTCGCCGACACGGTCCTGCCCGACGATGCCGTGCTGCTCCCCGGCCTCGTCGACTCGCACGTCCACCTCGACGAGCCGGGACGCACCGAGTGGGAAGGCTTCGCGACCGGCACGGCCGCCGCGGCCGCCGGCGGAGTGACGACCGTCGTCGACATGCCCCTCAACAGCTCGCCGGTCACGACGACCCCCGAAGCCCTGGATGCCAAGCGCGCCGCCGCCGCGGGGAAGCTCGCCGTCGACGTGGCCTACTGGGGAGGAGCCGTCCCCGAGAACCTCGGGTCGCTGCGTGCGCTGTCGGATGCCGGCGTCGTCGGGGTGAAGTGCTTCCTCTCGCCGAGCGGCATCGACGAGTTCGGCCATCTCGACGCCGAGCAGCTCGAGGCGTGCCTCGCCGAGCTCGCCGACTTCGACGGCTTGCTGATCGTGCACGCCGAAGACCCCGCGCACCTGCACGCCGACGGTGCCCTCGGGCCGCACTACGCCGATTTCGAGGCGAGCCGTCCGCCCGAGAGCGAGCGCGCGGCGATCCTCCGCGTGATCGACGCGGCTCGCCGCACGGGGGCGCGGGCGCACATCGTGCACGTGTCCGACGGCGAGGCGCTCGACGACGTCCGTGCCGCGAAGGCCGAGGGCGTGCGCCTGACCGTCGAGACGTGTCCGCACTACCTCACGCTCGACGCCGCCGAGGTGCCCGACGGGGCCGCGGCGTTCAAGTGCTGCCCGCCGATCCGCGGCGCCGCGAACCGCGACCTGCTGTGGGCGGGGGTGGTCGACGGCACCATCGACGCGATCGTCAGCGACCACTCGCCCGCGACCGTCGAGCTCAAGTCCAACCCCGATTTCGGGCTGGCCTGGGGAGGGATCGCGGGACTGCAGACCGGCCTGTCGTCGGTGCATACCGCGGCGCGGGGGCGTGGCATCCCCCTCGAAAGCCTGCTGCCTCTCCTCACCACCGGACCCGCGCGCATCGCCGGGCTCGCGGGACTCGGCGTCATCGCTCCCGGTGCCCCCGCTCACCTCGTGGCCTTCGCCCCCGACGAGCAGTTCGTCGTGGATGCCACCGCCCTCGAATACCGCAATCCGGTGTCGCCGTGGCACGGGCAGACGCTCGCCGGCGTCGTGCGCGAGACGTGGCTGCGCGGGGAGTCGGTGTTCCGCCGCGGCGAGCCCGTGACGCTTCGCGCGGGGCGCGAGCTCGTGCACGCGGCGGTCGAAGCGTGAGCGCCGTCCCGATCCTGCAGCCCGGCGTCGGCGCCATCCCCGGCGACCACTACGTCCGGGCGACGACCGGGACCGTGCTGTGGGGGCGCCTCCCGTGCGCGACCGACGCGGCGGTGCTCGAGATCGGCTCGGGGGAGAGCGTGACATTCGACACCGTGAGCCACGAGGGCATCCTCGACGACCAGGGCAAGAATCCGCGCGCGTACTTCGCCTCGCACGGTGTGCCCGCGGAACACGTGCTCGACGATGCGATCGCGATCGCGGCATCCGTCCCGCGCGATGTGATGGCCGACGGTCCGCACGTGGTCGTCGGGCCCGTGCACGTGCGGGGAGCGCACCCCGGCGATCTGCTCAAGATCACGGTCGAAGCCCTCGCACCGCGGGTGCCGTACGGCGTGATCTCGAACCGCCACGGCAAGGGCGCGCTCGTGGGCGAACTGCCCCGCGGAGAGCACAACGTCAGCGTGTTCGCCGCGGTGGCCGAGCGTGACGGCGCGCTGTACGGAACCCTGCCCGTCGCCGACGGCGGGGAGCCGGTCGTCACGTTCCCGCTCGCGCCGTTCCTCGGCACCATGGGCGTCGCCGTCGCGGGGAGTGAACGCCCGCACTCCGTGCCGCCCGGGACACACGGCGGCAACATCGACATCAACCTGCTGGTCGAGGGGACGACGCTGTTCCTTCCCGTCCAGGTCGAGGGGGCTCTCGCGTACGTCGGCGACCCGCACTTCGCGCAGGGCGACGGCGAGGTGGCGCTCACGGCGCTCGAGGCCTCGCTGCGGGCGACCCTGCGCTTCGAGGTGATCCCCGCGGATGCCGCCCTCGCGGCGTTCGGCGAGGTCACCGGCCCGCTCGTCCGGACCCCCGAGTACCTGGTGCCGACCGGCATGGATCCCGACCTGAACGCCGCGATGCGCGCGTGCGTCCGCTCCGCGCTGTCGCTCCTCGGCGGACGGTGGGGCATGGACGAGCACCTCGCCTACGCCTACCTCAGCGCCGCGACCGACTTCGACATCTCGCAGGTCGTCGACATCGTGACCGGCGTCCACGCCCGCATCCGCGAGGCGGACTTCGCGTCCGTGCCCGCCGTGGAGCCGGTGCCGCTGGCATTCGGTGCGTCGGCCGTGGGGGAGCCCGCACCGTCGGCATCCGGTGCGGGTCCATCGGGTTCCGCCGCCGACCCGGCGGACGACGCCCCGGCAGCCGCGGGTTCCGCCGCCGACCCAGCGGACGACGCCCCGGTCGCTTCCGCCGCCGACGCGGCCGACCCACCGGACGACGTCCCATTCACCCCCGATCCTTCCGCCGGCCCCGAAGGAGACGCCCCGTGACCCCCGCTCTCGCCGCCGCCCTCGCCCGCGCCGAGGCCGCGGACGCCGCCGGTGCCGCTCCGGGAATCGTCCCGCAGCGCCCGGTTCGTGGTTCGGTGTCCACGACACTCGGATGGCTCGCGCACGCATCCGCGCGTCTTGGACACGCAACCTTCGATGACGCGCCGGAGAGGGGCCGACAGTGACGGATGCCACGATTCCGGCCGACCTGAGCGAAGCGTTCGACGCGTACGAGCGGGCGATCGTCTCGAACGACCTGGACGCGCTCGACGCGTTCTTCGCGCCGGGCGACGACACGCTGCGGGGTGACACCGCGGGGCTCCTCGTCGGTCACGACGCGATCAGTGGGTTCCGCGCGCTGCGGGGCGGCGTCCCTCCGCGCGAGATCGCCGAACTGCACTACCGCCCCCTCTCTCGCGGCGGCCGGACCCCGGCATCCCCCGCCGACGCCACTGCCCCGGAGAGCGACGCCGCCGCGAACCCCCCGGAGAGCACCGACGGCGACGTCGCCCTCCTCGTCTCGGTGTCGGCCTTCCGTGGCGGCGGGCGAGGGTTGCAGACCCAGATCTGGCAGCGCATCGACGGGCGGTGGCTCATCACCGCGGCCCACGTCACGCCCCGGACTCCCGCCCTCGACCGCACGATCTGGCGCAGTGTCGGCGACCCGTTCCTGCAGGGGGCGTGGGAGGGCCCGCTCGCGGGACTCACCGTCGCCGTGAAGGACCTCTTCGCCGTCGCCGGGTTCCGCATCGGCGCGGGCAATCCGACGTTCCTCGAGGAAGCCCGCCCCGAGAAGGCCACCGCTCCGGCCGTCGCCGACCTGCTGCGCGCGGGGGCGTCGCTGCGCGGCATCGCCCGCACCGACGAGTTCGCCTACTCGATCGCGGGCGACAACGTGCACTACGGCACCCCGCCGAACGGGGCCGTGGTCGGCGCCCTGCCCGGCGGATCGTCGAGCGGGCCGGCATCCGCCGTCGCCCTCGGCCACGCCGACATCGGCCTGGCCACCGACACCGCCGGTTCCATCCGCGTGCCCGCGTCATATCAGGGCCTGTGGGGACTGCGAACGACGCACGACCTCGTGCCCCGGCAGGGCATGCTCCCGCTCGCGCAATCCTTCGACACCGTCGGCTGGCTCACCCGCGACGGCGAGACCCTCGAGCGCGTCGCCGACTGGTGCCTCAGCTACGACGGCTCGGCATCGACCGAGAACGTCTACGGCGCTTCCGGTGACGACCTGCCCTGGCGGTTCCTCGTGCCCGAGGAGATTCTCGACTGCGTCGAGCCCGACACCCGTGCGGCCTTCTCGCGGATACTCGCCGGGCTCTCGGCATCCGACGATCCGCCGCCCTTCCGCGCGGTGCACTCGGGAGACCTGGATGCCACGTTCACGGCGTTCCGCACCGTGCAGGGCGCCGAGGCGTGGCGCAACGACGGCGAGTGGCTGAGTGCGCACCCCGGGGCCGTCGGCCCGGCGGTCGCCGAGCGCTTCCGCGTCGCGTCCGAGATCACCGCGGCCGACGAGGCCGCCGCGCGTCGCGAGCTGGAGCCCATCGCCGCGCACCTCGCCGAGCTCGTCGACGGAGCCGTGCTGATCTTCCCGACCGTGCCCGGCCCCGCGCCGCTGCGGACCGCCGACGTGGATGCCGTCCGCGCCGCCACCCTGCGGATGACCGCACCAGCCGCGGCGGCGGGCCTCCCCGCCGTGTCGGTGCCGCTGCTGACGGTCGCCGGTGCCCCGGTCGGCGTCTGCCTGGTGTCGCGCGCCGGCACCGACATCGCGCTGGTCCGCCTCGCCCGCCGGCTCGCGTCGCTGGTCGGTTCGGGAGCCGGCCGATGACCCGTCGCGCCTCCGCATCCGCGCCCAGCGCCGGGCCGTCGCCCCGGCCCGAACTCCTGAGGAACCGTCGTCATCTCGCTGCTGCCCCCGCGCCAGCGGCCGCTGCGACCGAAATCTCAGGAGTTCGGCAGTGCCGAACCGCCGCTGTCCCCCGTCCCACCCATCCCCGCACCACGGAGTCCCGATGACCCAGCTCCCCGGCCCGATCGACCCGCCCGCGCGCCTGCTGATGGGCCCCGGCCCCATTTCGGCGTATCCGAGCGTGCTGCGGGCGATGGGCGCCCCGCTCGTCGGACAGTACGACCCGTTCATGACCGCGACCATGACCGAGACGCAAGAGCTCTACCGGCGGGTCTGGGGCACCGAGAACGACGCGACGGTCCTGATCGACGGCACGAGTCGCGCCGGCATCGAGGCGGCGATGGTGTCGCTCATCCGCCCGGGCGACCGGGTGCTCGTGCCGGTCTTCGGCCGGTTCGGCCACCTGCTGAAAGAGATCGCGGAGCGCGCGCTCGCCGAGGTGCACACGATCGAGGTCCCGTGGGGAGAGGTCTTCCCCGTGTCGACGATCCGCGAGGCGATCGAGCGGGTCAAGCCGCACCTCGTCGCGTGCGTGCAGGGCGACACGTCGACCACGATGCTCCAGCCGCTCGACGAGATCGGTGAGATCTGCCGCGCGCATGGCGCCCTGTTCTACACCGACGCGACGGCCTCGCTCGGCGGCAACCCCTTCGAGATGGATGCCTGGGGCCTGGATGCCGCGACCGCGGGCCTGCAGAAGTGCCTCGGCGGACCCTCGGGCTCGGCGCCGATCAGCCTGTCGGACCGCGCCGTCGAGGTGGTGCGTTCGCGCGCGCGGGTGGAGGCGGGAATCCGGGAGGAGGGCGATGCCGAGGCATCCGACTTCATCCGCTCGAACTACTTCGACCTCGCGATGATCCTCGACTACTGGGGACCGCGTCGGCTGAACCACCACACCGAGGCGACCACGATGCTCTACGGCGCGCGGGAGTGCGCGCGCGTGCTGCTCCTCGAGGGTCGCGACGAGGTGATCGCGCGGCACCGGCTGCACGGCGACGCGATGCTCGCCGGCGTCGAGGGTCTCGGGCTCGCCGTCTTCGGCGACGTGGCGCACAAGATGACGAACGTCGTCGCGGTCGAGATCCCCGAGGTGGTCGTCGGCGACGCGGTGCGCGCCGAGCTGCTGAACGACTTCGGCATCGAGATCGGCACGTCATTCGGCCCGCTCCACGGACGCGTCTGGCGCATCGGCACGATGGGCTACAACGCGCGGAAGGATGCCGTGCTCACCACCCTCGCCGCTCTCGAGACGGTGCTGCGCCGGCATGGTGCCGCGGTCGCGGCGGGCGGGGGCGTCGAGGCCGCGCAGGACGTGTACGGGGCCGCCGGATGACGGCGCGCCTGCAGGTCGCTCCCGAGCGGATCGCGGCGGCCGCCCGGCGCGTGATGGGCCGGTGCGAAGAGCTCGCGCGGGTCACCGCGATGACCGGTGGCATCGAGCGCGTGTACCTGTCGCCCGAGCACGCACGGGTCAACCGGCTCGCCGCCGAGTGGATGCGTGAGCTCGGCATGTCCACGCGCCAGGACGCGGCCGGCAACCAGGTCGGCCGCCTCGCCCCCGCCGGCGATCGCGACGCGCCCGCGCTCCTGATGGGCTCCCACCTGGACACGGTCCCGGATGCCGGGCGCTTCGACGGCATCGTGGGTGTGCTGATGGCCCTCGAGGTGGTGCGGCTGGTCCGTCGCGTCGACGACGAGGGTGTGGCATCCAGCCCCTTCCCGTTCGCGTTGGAGGTCATCGCGTTCTCGGACGAAGAGGGGACACGGTTCGGCAAAGCGCTGCTCGGTTCGTCGGCGGTGGCCGGGCAGTGGGACCCGGCCTGGTGGGATCTGTCGGATGCCGACGGCTCGACGCTGCGGCAGGCGTTCCGCGAGTTCGGCCTCGACCCGGGCCGTGTCGGCGAGGCCGCGCGGAAGCCGGAGGAGCTCGTCGGGTATCTCGAGGCGCACATCGAGCAGGGCCCCGAGCTCGATCGCGCCGGGTTGTCGCTCGCGGCGGTGTCGTCGATCGCGTCGGCGCGTCGGTTCCAGCTCGTCGTCGAGGGTGAGGCGCGGCACGCCGGCGGCACGCCGTACGACATGCGTCGCGACGCGCTCCTCGGGGCGAGCGAGGCCGCACTCGCGGTCGAGCGCATCTGCCGCGCCGAGCACCACATCGTCGGCACGGTCGGACAGCTCGAAGCGTTCCCCGGTGCGGTGAACGTCGTGCCCGGCGAAGCGGTGTTCTCCCTCGACCTGCGCGGCGAGTTCGACGAGACCCGTGACCACGCGTGGACCGAGATCTCGGCAGAACTGGATGCCATCATGGGCCGCCGCGGGCTGCGTTGGCGGGCGCGCGAGGTGCACTCCGCTCCGGCGGTGTTCTGCGAGCCGCTGCTGCAGGACGTGGTGCGGGCGGGGATCGGTGCCGAGGCTCCGACGCTATTCAGCCGTGCCGGCCACGACGCGATGGCGATCGGTGCGATCACCGGGGTGGGGATGCTGTTCCTCCGCAACCCCGACGGCATCAGTCACCACCCCGACGAGGCCGTCTCCACGGAAGACGTCGCGGCCGGGATCCGGGCACTCGCCGAGGCGGTGCTGGCGCTGGGCGCCGAGCCGCGGTAGCGGAGCAGCGGCTGGGCCTGACGTCCGGGCCCCGAGCGAGCGGGTGTCAGCACGTGCCCCGCATGTAGGTCATGTAGTCGGTGCCGTTGCCGGTTCCGCCGACCGCCCGGAGAACCCCCGTCGCGATGACCGAATCGCCGTAGTAGAGGGTGGTGCCGTCGAGGAAGTATCCCCAGCCGCCGGCGGGGACGGCGGTGCTCGGGACGGCGGAGTACAGCCGGGTGTTCCCGTTCGTGTCGAAGTTCCGTGCCTGGCCGTTCTGCATGTAGGTCGCGTAGGTAACCGAGTTTCCGCTGCCCCCGGATGCCGAGGTGACGCCCGTGGCGACGATGTCGTTGCCGTAGTAGAGATTCGTCCCGTCGAGGAAGAGCCCCCATCCGCCGACGGGTACCGCGGTGTGGGGCACGCTCGGATAGCCGGGGTTGGCGCCGCGACTATCGCGGGAGTACGCGACCCCGTTGCTCATGTAGGTGACGTAGTCGGTCGAGTTCTCGCTGCCCCCGATGGCTCGGGTGACTCCCGTGGCGACGATGGTGTCGCCCCAGTAGAGGTTCGTGCCGTCGAGGAAGTACCCCCAGCCGCCGACGGGGACCGCGGTGCCGGGCACACTCGTGAAGTTCAGGGTGGTGCCGCGACTGTCGTGGGAATGCGCGGCGCCGTCACTGATGTACGTGACGTAGTCGACCGCGTTGCCGCTTCCGCCGACGACCCGGGTGACGCCGGTGGCGATGATGTCGTTGCCGTAGTAGAGGTTCGTGCCGTCGAGGAAGTACCCCCAGCCGCCGACCGGGATCGCGCTGCCGGGCACGCCGGGATAACGGGGGTTCTCGCCGCGACTGTCGCGCGAGTATGCCACAGCGGAGGGGGGAGCGGTCACGGTAGCGTTCGCCACCGCCGAACCCGAAGTGACGGTGAGGACTGCCGTCCCGCCCCGCGCGGGTACGGTGATCGCCGAGATGTTCACGCGTCCGTTGCTGTCGCTGAGCAGCGTCGCCGTCGTCGAGCCGTTGGCGAAGGTGAGGCCGCCGCCGAGCGAGAGCGTGACCGTGACCCCGGCCGCGGGCAGGCCTCCCACGATCACCGAGATCGAGGCGCCGGTGAGGGCCTGACACGCCGTGACCGAGTAGGTCGCTCGATCGAAGCTCAACATCAGCTCGCCGGAGGCCGCTGCGGCGGCGGGGACCGTGCTGGCGGCGGCGATGGCGGGAATCGTCCACGCGGAGCCGGTGAGGATGGTGCGGCGTGAGAGTGAGCGGCCCGCATCAGCGGGGCGGTCGCGGGCAGAGAGCATGAGGCACCTTTCCGTTTTGTTGGGGCCAGCTTTGAAGGGCGCGCCAGGTGGAGCCAGGGCCGTCGGCGCCGGCCGGTCAAGGTGAGGCCGGACATGTCGAGCAGATGACATCCGCAGCCACGTGTGAACGCGGGGGTGAAGGGGGCCGACGGGAAGCTCACCCCGTCCGCGATCCCGCGTGTAGCGGCGACCGGACCGGCGTGCGCGGCTCGTCGTGTGCTGTCGGACCAGGGGCCGAAGGCAGAGCAGAGGTGCGTGCTTCGCGATGATCGGCGACATCCGTGACCGAGACGGTCCACCGGTGCGGTGGTGTCGCGCGCGTCCGTACACCCACCGGGCGACAAACGTCAGGCGGAGGCGTCACCTCTGGGATCGCACGCGGTCCACGGATTCCCGTGTGGCCCGCGAATGCCCCGGGTTCGCGCGGAAGAATCGTCGCATGACCGAGGCTCCCGGCATCCTGCACCTGCTCGCCTTCGCCGCCGAACCGGGCGGCGGGAATCCCGCGGGAGTCGTCCTGGATGCCACGGCCCTCGACGAGTCCGACATGCGGCGGATCGCGGCCGATCTGGGGTATCCGGAGACGGCGTTCGTCGTTGCGAGGGAGGGGCGACGGCTGCGGGTGCGGTACTACTCACCCGAGGCCGAGGTGCCGTTCTGCGGCCACGCGACGATCGCGACCGCGGTCGCCCTTGCCGAGGCCGAGGGGCCGGGGGAGTTCGTGTTCGAGACCGCGGCGGGCGATGTCGAGGTCTCCACGCGCGACGATGGCGGCCGCATCGCCGCGGGCTTCACGAGCGTCGAGCCGACGGTCCGCGATCTTGACGACGCCGCGCCGCTGCTGGCGCTGCTCGGACTCGACGCAGACGACCTCGACCCGCGGATGCCGCTCGCCGAGGCCTTCGCCGGAAACTGGCATCCCATCGTCGCGGTGCGGTCGCTCGACGTCTTCGACGGCTTCGGGTTCGACCCGCTCGCGGTGCAGGCCCTCATGCGCGAGCGCGGGTGGACGGGCACGGTCACGGTCGTCCACGCCGGCGGCGAGATCGCTGACGGCGCGGTCATCGAGGCGCGCAACCTCTTCCCCGTCGGCGACATCACCGAGGATCCGGCCACGGGGTCGGCGGCCGCGGCCCTGGGCGTGTACCTGCGGGAGCGGGCGGGGCTGGACGCGCCGTTCCATGTCACCGTCCACCAGGGACGCCACATCGGCCGGCCGAGCATCCTCGAGGTCGACGTGCCTCCGGTCGGTGGCATCCATGTCCGGGGTGGCGCGACGCCGATGTGACCGGCGGCGGCAAACGCGGCCCGCTACCCGGGAGATCGCCGCAGATCCCGACGGTGCGGACGCGCGCGTGCAATCATGGGCGGACGTCCGTCCCTCGACCGCGTCGACCGCTGGAGAACGAATGTCCCCCCTCTGGAGACGACTCGTCCCCCGCAGTGTTCGCCTGCGCAGTCGGCTGCGGTGGAAGAACGGCCGGTGGCGTCTGGCGACGCCCGACCGCGTGCTGCTCGAAGACGTGATCGTGCCGGAGTTCGTCGGGCGCGCCGACGTCCGGCGCGTCCTCGACGTCGGAGTCGCCTGGTACACCCGCACGTATCCGCGGCTGTATCGCGGGATCGAATACCACACCATCGACGTCGACCCCAAGATGCAGCGGATCGCGGGACCGCACCACCGCACCCTGTCGATGACCGAACTCGCGACCGCCTACCCGGTCGACACCTTCGACCTGATCGTCTGCAACGGTGTCTTCGGGTGGGGACTCGACACCGCCGACCAAGTCGAGCGCGGACTCGCGGCGTGCGCCGACGTGCTGCGTCCGGGCGGATGGCTCGTCGTGGGCTGGAACGATATGGAGGGGCGGCGTATCCCTGATCTCGACGCGCTCGCTGCCGGGCGTTTCGACCGGGCCGTGCTCCCCGCCGCGGGCGGGGACCACCTGGTGACCGAGACGCACTACGCGCACCGCTACGACTTCTTCACCCGCCGGTGACCGCCGCGGCGCCGGTGACGGCAGGGATCTGGTCGCACTACGACGACGACCTCCTGTTCGCCGTCCCGACGCTCGATCGGGCCATTCGCCGTGGGCACCATGTGCGCAACCTGTTCCTCACCGCCTCCGATGCGGGCACCGGCCTGTCGACCTACGTCACCGGCCGCGAACGGGGCCTCCGCGCGGCCTACGATGTGATGCGCGGATCGTCGACGCCCTGGACCGACCACCAGACGGTGTTGTCCAACGGCGTCGCCGTCACCACGACCTCGCCCGACGACGACCCCCGGATCGCCCTGGCGTTCCTGCGCCTTCCCGACGGCGGCTTGACGGGCGGCGGGTGGTACGCGACCGGATACGGCACCATCCCCAAGCTCGTCGACGGGCGCGTCTCATCGCTGACCACGCTCGACACGAGACGAGAGCTCACCCTCGGTCAACTCGTCAGCACGATCGGCGCCTTCGTCGCCGAAAGCGGTGCGTCGGCGGTGCTGACGACCATGCCGGACTCGGCGGTGGGCAGCGAGGGCGACCATCCGGACCACGGCGGTGCGGGCCGACTCGTCGCCGCGGCCGTCGACGCGGGCCTCGTGGACGGCGAGGTCGTCCGCTACGCGGTGGGGTATCCGCTTCAGTCGTGGCCGGCGAACCTCGACGCCGCGGACGTCGACCGCAAACTCGACGTGTTCACCGCGTACGCCGCGCACGACGCCGTCGTGTGCCGTGATCCGGCGGGCTACGCCTCGCTCCCCGGTTTCGGCGATTGGCTTCGGCGCGAGCATCACGTCGACCACCGCGATCTCGCGCGAGTAGAACGCCCCCGCTGACGGAACGCGCAGGCTCGCGACCTGGCGCGTCACTCCCCGCCGGCGAGCCTCCACACGCGGTCGCGCGAGAACGGCAGCTCGTACCCGCGGCGGCCGAGTGCGCGGGAGACGGCGTTGCCGATCGCCGCGCCCACCGGGTTGTACGGCGATTCGCTCATCGACTTCGCACCGAACGGGCCGAGCGCATCGTCCGTCTCGGCGAAGTACACCTCGGTGTCGGGGACGTCGGCGAACTGCGGCACCCGGTAGGTGCGGAACACCGCGTTCTGCACGACGCCGTCCTCGAGCATGACCTCCTCGTACAGCGCGCCGCCGAGAGCCTGCGCGGCGCCGCCCTCGATCTGCCCGCGGCACTGCGCCGGGTTGATCACGACCCCGGCGTCGGCGGTCTGGATCGACTGCAGCACCTTCACCGTGCCCGTCGCCGGGTCGACGGCCACCCGCACGGCGTGCACGTTGAACGCGAGCGAGCGGAGGTCGCCGAACTCCGCGCCGTCGGCGGTGAGCCCGTGCTCGTCGCGCATCGTGGCGGGGGCGGCATCCACGATCCGATCCCACGGAACCAGCTCGTCACCGGCCAGAACACCGGATGCCACGATCTCGGCGGAGGCGGCGTCCCCTCCGGCGAGCTCCGCGGCGACGTCCAGGATCCGCCGCCGCAGCGCCGTGCACGCGGCGTGCAGGGCCTTGCCCGCGACCGTCGTGCCCGCCGAGGCGAAAGCGCCGGTGTCGTGGCGGACGGCGTCGGTGTCGGCGGCCCACAGTTCGAGGCGGTCGTGCGACGCGTCCAGCACCGTCGCCGCGATCTGCCGATGCACGGTCGAGGTGCCGTTTCCGAACTCGGCCGTGCCGACGCGGAGCAGGTAGGTGCCGTCCGGGCGCAGGGTGGCGGTGGTGTGCGCGATGTGCCCGCGCGGAGCCATCGTCGCGATCATCGCGGCGGCCATGCCCTCGCCGACCGCCCAGCCCGCGGGCGCCTCGACGCCGTTGCCGCGCCGCAGCGCGTCCTGCGCGAGGTCGAGGCACTGATCGAGGCCGTAGCTGCCCCAGATCAGGTCTTCCTCGTACTTGTCCTCGTCGGGGTGGAGCGGATCGCCTTCGCGTACCGCGTTGATCCGGCGCAGGTCGAAGGGGTCGATGTCCAGCTCCTCGGCGAGGGCGTCCATCGCTGACTCCACGGCGAACACGACCTGCCCCAGCCCGTAGCCGCGGAACGCGCCCGACGGCGGATTGTTCGTGTAGACCGCCGCGGCGTCGATCCACTTCGTCGGCACGCGATAGAGCGTCGTCGACTCCGCGCACGAGTGGAACAGCACCCCGATCGCGTGGTTGCCGTAGGCGCCGGTGTCGCTGAGCACGTCGAGCTTCATCGCCGTGAGGCGCCCGTCGGCATCCGCCCCCAGCGTCGTACGCACGCGCATCGGATGCCGCAGCGACGCCCGCACGAACTGGTCGGTGCGCGAGAACTCGTACGCGACGGGGCGGCCGAGCTTCAGCACCGCGAGGGCCGTGAGGTCCTCGGTGAACAGCTCCTGCTTGCCGCCGAATCCGCCGCCGACGCGGTTCGCGAAGACGCGGATACGGTCGCGCTCGAGGTCGAAGATGTGCGCGAGCTCGTTGCGGGCGAGGAACGGCACCTGGGTCGACGAGCGGATCACGAGGCGTCCCGCGTCGTCGAGCCACCCGACCGAGCCGTGCGTCTCCAGGGCGGCGTGGGTGACGCGCGCGGAGCGCCACTCGCCCGTCACGGTGACGTGGCTCGCGGCGAGGGCGGCGTCGATGTCGCCGCCGTGACCGGTGTGGAACTCGGCGACGACGTTGCGGTCGGCCGCGGTGACCCGTTCCTCCGGCGTGCGGTCGGGGTGCAGCAGCGGTGCTCCCGGCCGACGCGCCTCCTCGGGGTCGAAGACGGCGGGGAGCACGTCGTACTCGACGCGGACCGCGCGGCAGCCGGCATCCGCCGCCTCCGCCGTCTCGGCGACGACCGCGGCGACCCGTTGGCCGACGTGGCGGACGACGTCGTCGAGCATGCGCGTGTCGTCGGGGTCGTCGGTGCGGTGCTCGTGACGGCCGGTCGAGTATCGGATGTCGGGGACGTCGGCGTGGGTGAACACGGCGATGACGCCGGGAAGGGCGAGCGCGGCCGTGGTGTCGATCGAGGTGACGCGGGCGTGCGCGTGAGGCGAGGTGACGATGCGGAGCACGAGCGGCGGACCACCCGGCACGGGCTCGTCGAAGGTGAACGGCTCTTTACCCTGCACGATCCGGCGGGCCGACTCCGGGACCACCGAGGCGCCCACGCGCCCGTCCGCCGGGCCGGTCTCGCGAACCGGGCCCAGCACGGATTCACGGATCGCTTCGCGGATCGGACGGTATCCCGTGCAGCGGCACAGGTTGCCCTTCATGCGGCGGTCGAGGTCGTCGAGGTCGCTCTCGCACAGGGTCGAGGCCGTGACGCTCATGCCCGGGGTGCAGAACCCGCACTGGAACCCGAATCCGGATGCCAGAGCCTCCTGCACCGGGTGCAGCTCATCGCCCGGAGCGAGTCCGGCGGCCGTCGTGATCGAGCGTCCCTCGAGACGCATCGCCGGAACGATGCACGAGTGCGTCGGCTCGCCGTCGAGCAGGACCGAGCACGCGCCGCAGTCCCCCGCGTCGCATCCCTTCTTCACTTCGACGTGGCCGGTCTCGCGCAGCAGCGTGCGCGCGCACTGACCGGGCCGCGGGTCGGCCTCGACGGCGGACCCGTTGACCTGGAACTTCACTCGGTGTCCTCCCGCCGGCGTCCACCGGCCTGCGCCCTCACGCGGCGTCCTCGTGCGAAGCGCGGGCGAATCCCGCGCGCAGCCGCTCGGCGAGCACGACGCTCACCCCGCGCCGCCAATCGGCGCTCCCGAGCGGATCGGTGTAGAAATCGGTCGCGGATGCCACGGCATCCCGCAACTCTCCTGCCCCCGGCACGCGGGCGAACCGCAGCACACGGGGTCGGCGCACCGCCGCCGTGACGACGAACACGGACGATCCGTCCGGGTCGAGGCGTGCGGTGACGACGGCGCCGGAGCGCCCGAGCTCGGCCAGGGCGATCTTCTGCAGCCCCACGTGCGAGCTGAGCACCGCGCGCGGGATCTCGAGCGCCCGCAGCACCTCACCCGGCGCGAGCGACGTCGCAGCGTTGTCGATGACGAGGTCGGCCACCGCGATCCGGCGCTCGCCGCCGTCGGGCGTCCACACCTCGGCCGTGGCATCCAGGGTCGAGAGGAAAGCGATCATCGCCCCGGCCGCGAACGCTTGGCAGACGTTCCCGCCGACGGTGGCGGTGTTCCAGATCTTGAACGACGCCAGGAGCGCCTCGGCGGAGGGCCGCGCGAGCGCGAGCGACGTCCACTCGGCGGGCGCTTCGCGCTCGACCCACGCGAGAAGCCGGGCGATCGTGCAGGTCGCGCCGATGCGCAGACCCGTCTCGGTGATCTCGACGTCGGCCCACCCGAGGGTCGTGAGGTCGACGAAGCCGGTGGTGCGCGGCTGCGGCTCGCTCATGAGCCACGTGCCGCCGGCCATCACGACCTCGCCGGGCGCGAGCGTCAGATCCTCGCGGGTGCGCGCGGCGCGGTACGACGTGACGGTGGTGATGTCCACGCGTCAGCCCGCCAGGATCTCGCCCGACCACGTTCCGTCGGTGAGGCGGTAGTGCTGGCGCGTGCTCTGCCCGGCGGGATCGCCGCGCCAGAACGTCAGGGTGAGGGGGCGCAGGCGGAAGCCGACCCAGCGCTGCGGCGGATCCAGGACGGGGTGCGCCGCATCGAAGTCGGCCCACACCCGTCGACGCTCGTCGGCGGGGAGCTGGGCGTTGTCGAGCGTGTTCATCCAGGCCAGCAGCTGCAGGTACCGGGACCGCTGGGCGTACACCGCGGCCGCCTCGGGCGCGCTCACGCGCTCGACGATTCCGCGCACCACGAGTTGACGGCCGACCTCGGGCCACGCGACCGCCATCGCCGCGACGGGGTTCGCCGCGATCTCCGCGACCTTGGCGCTGGCGGCGTCGGTGTGGAAGTACAGGCCCGTGGCATCCCGGTCGCTCACCAGGACGTGGCGGAGCGACGGCAGGCCGTCCCGGCCGATCGTCGAGAGAGCGGCGAGCGGCCGCAGCTCGCTCTCGTGCTCGGGCAGCCACTGCGCCATGAGCGCGAGCGGGTCGTCGACGAGGGCGTCGGTCTCGTCGAGGTCGGAACCGAACGTGGTGCCTGCCGTGATCATCGCCACCTCCGGGTTGTACGTGTCACCGCCGAGCGTAGGGACCGCGCGTTTCGGTGATGTTGCCGCCATGAACATTCGCGGAAACACGCGATCCGTACACTCCGGGCGTGAGGCCGCGGAGCCTCGGAAAGGAGGCGTCCCGTGCAGGTTCTCCCCCTGATCGACGCGTGTCCGAAGCGCATGGAGTACGGTCCCTGCGGCGGGGTCGGCTTCGACGGCTCGTGCGAGATCGCCGCCGAGCACGCGTGCGCGTTCCTCCCTCGCGCGACCGTTCCGTGGACCGGCGTCGACCGGGTCTCGGCGCCGACGCCCGGCCCGCGCACCGTCGCCGCCGAACAGACCCTGGCCTCGCTCGGCACTCGCCCGTGGGTCGTGGCCGACCTGCCCGCGCGGGCGCTGAGCGTGGCATCCATCGACGCCTGCGCCGCGATCCTGGGGGGAGAGGTGGATGCCGTCCTCGCCGGCGACGCGGGTTCGGCGCGGGTCCAGTTCCCCCCGGCCTACCGCGCGTACCTGCTGCAGCGCGCGGGGCTGCGGGTGTGGACGGGGCTGAACATGCGGGACCGCAACCGCGTGGCGATCGAGGGAGAGCTGGCGGCCCTGGCGGTCGAGGGGGTGGCCGGTGTGCACTGCGTCACCGGCGACCACACCCGCACGGGGCATCGGCCCGACGCCGCACCCGTGTTCGACCTCGACTCGACCGAGGCGACGGCCCTCGCCCGCGCGGCGGGGCACGTCGTGTCGGTCGCGGCGTCGCCGTCCGCTCCGCCCGTGGAGCGTCGCGCGGCGCGCCTGCGCGAGAAGCTGCGCGCCGGCGCCGACGTCTGCTTCGTGAACCACGCCGGGGGAGCGGAACCGGTGCGGAGGTTCATCGACTCCGTGGCCGCCCCGGTGCAGTTCATTCCGTGCGTGCCGGTGGTGGTCGACCATGCCTCGGCCGACGTGCTCGAGTCGTTCACGACGCTCGTGCTCCCAGATGGGTTCCTCGAGCGCGTGCGGTCGGCGCGGGACCCGCGGGCGGAGGGCATCGCGCTGGCGGTCGCGCTCGCCGAGGAGATGCTGGCGCTCCCGGGCGTCGTCGGCGTCAATCTCTCGGGCGGTCGCGACGGCGGCGAGGAGGCCTTCGCCGAGGCCCAGGCCGAGGTGGCGCGGCGGCTGCGGTGAGGCGCGGGGGGCGTTTTGGTCGCGCCAAGTCGCGCGACCGAAGGGTGGGTGGTGCGTTTTGCCGCGACGGAAGGCGCGGGGTGGGGGGGCGTTGGTGTGTTGCGTCGTGCCAAGTGGCGCGACTGAGGTGTGGGTGGTGCGTTTTGCCGCGACCGAAGGCGCGGGGTGAGGGCGTCGGTGTGCGACGTCGTGCCAAGTGGCGCGACCGAAGCGTGGGTGGTGCGTTTTGCCGCGACCGAAGGCGCCGGGTGGGGGCGTTGGTGTGGCGTCGCGCCAAGTGGCGCGACCGAAGCGTGGGTGGTGCGTTTTGCCGCGACCGAAGGCGCGGCGCAGGGCTCGACGCGCGGGGCTCGACGCCCGGGGCGCGACGCCCGGGGCGCGACGCGCGGGGCGTCACATCGTGCCGGCGCGTCAGGCGGGCGTGCGCGCCGCGGCGAAGCGGTTGATCCGGCGGAGAGTGAACCCGAGGCGTTCGTAGGCGGCGATCGCGCCGACATTGCTCGCGGCCGCGTGCATCATGGCGCGGTCGCCGCGCTGCTGGATATGGAAGGCGACATCGAGCACGAGACGCGAGGCCAGGCCCTGCCGGCGGTGGTCCGCGTCGACGGCGACGGCGCTGATCTCGGTCCAGCCGGTCGGGTGCAGGCGCTCGCCCGCCATCGCCACCAGGCGACCTTCGCGACGGATGCCGATGTACCGGCCGAGCTCGTGAGTGCGGGGCCGGAAGGGGCCGGGCTGGTTCCGCTCGACGATCGCCATCATCTCGGCCGCGTCGTCGGCGTCGAGCTCGATCGCCTCGTCGTCGGGGCGTGTCCGCAAAGCGGGTGTTTCGACGAGCTGGACGCCCTCGCCGCCGCCGAGAAACTCCCACCCCGCGGGAAGATCGCCCTCGTACCCCGAGAGGCCGACCTCGGCACCGGCGCCGACGAGCTCGCGCATGGCATCCCACACCCCGGGGTCGTCCCATGTGCGCACGGCGACGAACGGGGCCACGTCCTCGGGGTAGCGGCGCACGAGGTCGCCACCGATCGCGAAGCGGGCGTGCGGCCCGGCGAGCGAATGCCACGCGGCGTTGTCGAGCACGGCGGCGGGATCGTGCGTCGCTGCCGTCGCGTCTTCGGCGCGGCCGGGGTCGTCGGGGGTCGAGGCGGTGGGGGCGAGGTCGGCTGAGGTCATGGCATCCATTCCGAGCGGGGTACCCGGTATGCAACGTCGGGCTGGGCGGGCCATTCCCGGTTCTCGGCGGGCCGTACTCCGGAGAAACTGCCGGATGACGGTGTGAATGCCCCTCGTTCCAGCGATGCAGCTCGTTTCTTCCGGAGTTTCGCCCGCCGCCCTCCGGCCTCAGTGCATGATCATGCCGCCGGTGACGTTGATCGCCTGGCCGGTCAGGTAACCGCCGGCAGGGGAGGCGAGGAAGTGCGTCACCCCCGCGACGTCTTCCGGGATGCCGAGACGACCCAGCGGCGACTTCGCGCTCCACGCCGCGATGTCCGCCTCGGAGCGCGTGTCGGCGCCCATGTCGGTGAGCACGTACCCCGGGCAGACGGCGTTGACGGTGACGCCGTGGCATCCCCACTCCTGCGCACCCGCGCGCGTGAGCGCCACGACCGCGGCCTTCGACGCGGCGTAGTGTCCCTCGCCGCCGCCGCCGTGCTTCGCGGCCATACTCGCGATGTTGACGATGGAGCCTGACCGCGCCTCGAGCATGACGGGCGCGACCGCTTGCATCGTGACGAGGGTCGCGCGGGCGTTGATGTCGAGGACGCGATCCCAGTCGTCCACGGTGATGTCGAGCAGCGACGCGTGCTGGAAGATGCCGGCGCAGTTCACGAGCACGTCGACGCCGCCGAGCCCCTCGATCGCTTCGCCCACCGCGCGCCGCGTGTCGAGAGGGTCGAGCAGATCGACCGGGAAGAAGGATGCCGAGCCCCCGGCGGGTGCGCGGCGGTCGAGGACGGCGACTCGTGCGCCGTCGGCGGCGAATCGCTCCACGATCGCGGCGCCGATGCCGCCGGAACCTCCTGTCACGATGACGCGTTGCGACATGGTTCTCCTCTCACACGGTGTCGAGCCCCCTCGGCGTCACCGTACGCGCCGGCCGGAACGCGCTCGCGACGCGCGTGTTTCCGCGGCGTAACGGGGCTCAGCCCGCGAGCAGTGCCCACACGGCGGCGACGTCCACCTCGAGCCGGGCGTCGGTGCCGCGCGAGCGCCACGCGTCGCGATCGAACACGAACGCCCGCATGACCTCGAGCACGTAAAGACGCTTCGCCGGCACGGCGAGCACGGCGGCCGGGTCGTCGTCGCCGGCGTCGCGGGGGAGGCGCGAGGCGATGATGTCGCGGATCGCCGAGGCCTCGGCATCCACCTCCCGCGCCGCGAACTCCAGCTGCACCCCGTCGGCGTCGGCGGGCGCGGCCGACGAGTCGAACACGACCCCGGATGCCACCCCCGACGCCGCGATCGCGCGGGCGTGCCGCGACGAGACGTCCGACTCGACGTACAGGCCGCGGGGGAGGAGCCGGTACTGCGCCGCGGCCGTCCAGGGTCCGTCGGCGTCCGCGGTACCGATCACGACGAAGTGCTGCGCGCGCAGGATCGACGCCGCGCGCCGCTCGGGAGAGGTCATGCGGCCATCGTCGGTGGTACGGGCGACGCGCGTGTTTCCGCGCCGTAACGCTTGGTGGGCGCTCGACCGGGCGAGGTCCTCGCGCCCGTACGGTGGCAGTGGCGGCGCGCCGGGCGGTTCCTTCGGGTGCGTGGTGTCCAAGACCCGCGGACCGTGTCGCGTGGCATCCGCGTGTCCTGGACACTCGAGGCCCGCATCCGCACCCGACCCCACCCACCCGAGGAGAACCGTGACCGACAGCGTGCACCCCGCGATCACCGACCCCGACGTGCGCGCGCACCTCGCGCGGCTCGCGGCCCGGGCGGGCACGATCCCCTCGGGAGCCACGGATGCCGAGGGCGACGACGCTGCGCGGATCGCCGAGCTGCGCGCGAACCCGTCGTGGGTGCGGCTGCCCGACGACGCGCACGTCGAGTCGATCGACACGGATGCCGACGGCCTCGCGCTGCGGATGTACCGGCCGCGCGCCGGGCACCGCGGAACGCTCGTGTTCGCCCACGGCGGCGGATGGGTCGCCGGCGACCTCGACAACAACGACGCCCTGTGTCGCGCGCTCGCCGCGGCCACCGGTGCCCAGGTGCTGAGCGTCGACTACCGGCTCGCGCCCGAGCATCCCTTCCCGGCCGGACTCGACGACCTCGACCGCGCCCTGCGGTTCGCCGCGGACGGGGCCGGCGGGCTCGTGCCCGACCGCGAGCTGCTGGGTGTCGCCGGGCACAGCGCGGGCGGGAACCTCGCTGCCGCGCTCGCCCTCCGCGCGCGCGAGGGCCGCGCTCCCGGCATCCGGGTGCAGGTGCTGCTCTGCCCCGTGCTCGACGCTCCCGACCCCGACCGCCCCAGCTACCGCGCCCACACCGAGAACCTGCCCCTCACCGCGAAGGGGATGCAGTGGTACTGGGGGCTGTACCTCGGCGGCGCGGGGGCGGCGGGCGGTGCGCCCTCGGCCGCCGGGGTGGTCGACGCCGCGAGTGATGGGGCGCACCCGGCCGCCACGGCGGTGACGGGGGCGCGGACCCGGTGCCCGTCGAGGCGGTACCGCTGCGCGCCGCGTCGGACCCGGTGCCCGTCGAGGCCGCGCCGCTGCGCGCCCCCGACCTCGCCGGTTCGGCTCCGGCGGTGATCGTCGCGGCGGGCGTCGACCCGCTCTCCGACGAGGCCGAGGAGTACGCCGGGCGGTTGGCGGCATCCGGAACCCCCGTCGAGTTCGTGCGCCGCGAGGGTGTGCCGCACCTGTTCCTGGTGTTCCCGTCGACGCCCGCGCGCGACGCCGTGCTCGCCGCCGTCGCGCCGGCGGTGCGCGCCGCGTTCGCCTGAGTCGCTCGAACCTCGTCCCACTTATGGTTGCCTGGGCGGCTCCCCACCGACCATAAGTGGGACATGCTCCGTCAGAAGTGGGACGAGGAAGCCCCGCAAACGCCCCGCCGCACGCTCGGAACACCGCGGAAACACGCGATTGTTACCGTCATCAACATGTCGCTTCTGGTCACGAACGCACGGCTCATCACGGTCCCCGCGGGCACCGACGACCCCGGCTACATCGAGCGCGGGTACATGCTCGTCGAGGACGGACGCATCGCCGCGATCGGCGCCGGCGACCCCGATCCGGGAGTCACCGCCGACGAGATCCTCGACGTGGACGGCAAGTTCGTCGCTCCCGGATTCGTCTCCTCGCACAGCCACCTGTTCACGAGCGGCTCCCGTGGACTCGGCGTCGATCAGACGCTCTACGGCTGGTGCACGTCGATGTTCAGCGTCCTCAACAACGCCTCTCCCGACCAGATCTACTGGGCGACGCTGCACGGTTCGCTCGACTTCCTCGCCAACGGCGTGACCACGGCGTACAACTTCACCGACCCCCTCTTGCCGTGGGAGCCCATGGTCGAGGGCAAGCGCGCCGACGGCGGCGGTGTCCTGCGCGACCACGCGTGGCACACCCGGCAGGCCGACGGATGCCACGACGCGGGCCTCCGCTTCGTCGACTCCATCGCGCTCGATGCCACCGTCGGCACCGACGACGAGATCTTCGCCCGGTTCGAGGCATCCCTGGATCACGTCCTGGCGATGAATCCCGACATCGCGCTCGGCGCCTCGATCATGGGGCAGGTGCAGTGGTCGACGCGGCCGGATGCCGCCGAGATCGAGGTCGCGGTCATGGACCGCTTCGGCGTCACCAACCAGGCGCACTTCCTCGAGACGTACGAGGCGATCGAGCACCAGCAGACGAAGTTCCAGCTGTACAAGAACGCCGGCGCGCTGCGGCCGGGCATGATGTTCGGGCACTTCATCCAGACGACGCCCGAGATCATCGCGGATGCCGCCGCCGGCGGTGCCGCGATGTCGTGGCAGCCGGCATCCAACGGGCGCCTGGCGTCGGGGATCGCCCACGTGCCCGAGATGCTCGACCTCGGTATGAAGGTCGGCATGGGCCTCGACGACCAGGCCTGCACCGACGTCGCCGACCCGTGGCAGAACATGCGGATGGGCATGTTCATGCAGCGCGCCCGCACCCACGACCCGCTGTCGATGATGCCCGAGCGCGTGCTGCGCCTGCACACCCTCGGTGGCGCCGAGATCATGGGCGTCGACGACCGAGTCGGCAGCCTCGAGGTGGGCAAGTTCGCCGACTTCGTGGTGGTCGACCCGCGGCTCCCCGACGTCGGACCGCTCTGGAACCCGGTGCGCAGCTACGTGCTCGCGTGCGGACTCCGCAACCTGAAGCAGGTGTACGTCGGCGGCGAGCTCGTGAACGAGAACGGCGTCTCGACGAACCCGCTCGCGGCCGAGGCATCCGAGGTGCTGCACACGCAGCTCCCCGCGCTGGCGGACGAGTTCGGCGTCATCCTGTAATCCTCAAGCGGCCGGCGTCGCCCCGCCCCCCCCGGGCGCCGCGTCGCGCAGCGCCCGCGCCCCGCGGGGTCCGTCCGATCCGCGAAACTTCATCGCGCCGACATCTCCCCTGCAGCCTGCGCAGCGGATGTCGGCGCAATGAAGTCTCGCGGATCGGAAGAGGGAGACGCGGCGCGACGCGAGCGGATGGAGGGCGTGCGAACCTGGGCGCATGCGCTCCACGATCGCGGGACTGGACGTCCACACCTCGCACGACGACCTCGCCGGACGCGATGTCCTCCTATGGCACCACGGCTCGCCACAGACCGGCGCGATCCTGCCTCCCGTGCGGGCAGCGGCCGACGCGCACGGACTCGCCGTGGTGTCGGTCGCGCGTCCCGCGTACGGGTACTCCGCCCGCATCCCAGGTCGCACGGTCGTCGACGTCGCCGTGGGTCTGCGACCGGTGCTCGAGGCGTTGGGTGTAGCATCCGTTGTCTCGGTGGGGGCGTCCGGTGGCGGACCGCATGCCCTCGCGTGCGCCGCAGCGATGCCCGAGCTGATCCGCCGAGTCGTGACGTTCGCGTCGCCCGCGCCGTTCGACGGAACCGACGCCTGGTTCACCGGAATGCAGGCGCCTCAGGCGCTCCGTGCGGCGACCGAGGGCGAAGACGCGCGCCGCCGGTTCGCCGAGATCGACGACTTCGATCCGGACTCGTTCGTGGATGCCGACTACGCGACGCTCCGAGGGGAGTGGGCGTCGCTCGGCGCCGACGTCGGGGAGTCGGCCGAGTTCGGCGACGACGGGCTCATCCACCACGACCTCGCGTTCGCGCGGCCGTGGGGGTTCGCGCTGGCCGAGGTCACGGCATCCGTTCTGCTCGTGCAGGGCGAGCACGATCGTGTGATCCCACCCCGTCACGCGCGGCTGCTCGCCGCGGGCCTGCCGGACGCGTCGCTGCAGCTTCACCCCGCCGACGGCCACGTGTCGGTCTTGCGTCACCTCGCCGCCGCGCTGTAGCCGGTTCGTGGTCCGTCTCCGTGGTCCCGTAGCCTGCGAGACTCCATCGCGCTGACGTCTCCCGCGCAGCCTGCAAGGGACTCGTCGGCGCGATGAAGTCTCGGCGAATCCGGCCGCACCCGGCAGGGCGCCGGCTCAGCGCCGCACCGCTCGCAGCACCCCTTCGCCCGCGGCCGCGACCACCGCGGTGCACGCCAGGGCCACGGCGATGGTGACGAGCGCGGTCGCGGGGCCCGTGGCATCCAGGGCCGATCCGGCGATCACCCCGCCGATGGGGACGCCGAGCGACATGGCCGCGGTCGGATAGGCGAGCGTCTCGGTCACGCGTCCTTCCGGCGCGCGGGCGGATGCCACGAGGATCCCCGAGATCATCACGGGCGACAGCAGCAGTCCGAGCAGCAGGATCGCGAGGAACAGCACCGGGGTCAGCCCCTGCGTGAGGGGTAGCGCGAGCGCAGCGACCGCCGCCGCGGCGGCGAACCCGATGAAGCGGGTGATCGGCGACACCCTCCACGCCCGCGCCCCGGTGATCACCGACCCCACCGCGATCGCGAGCGCCAGCGCGCTGAACGCGGGGCCGGCGAGCCACGGACGTCCGCCGACCTCGGCCCATCCGACCAGCGTGACGTCGAACGCCCCGAACACGCCGCCCAGCGCGATGCACGCGAGAGCGACGGGCACGACCCCGGCGGGGGGAAGCACGAACCGCGCGCGGCCGGTCGCGCCGGTCGCCGTCGGTTGTGTGCCGCGCTGCGATGCCAGCCACACCCCGCCGATCACGCCGAGCGTGAGCGACCCGAGCATCGCGACCGCCGGGTTGAGCGCGGCGGCCACCGCGGTGATGGCGGGCGGTCCGGAGATGAAGACCATCTGGTCGCCGATCGTCTCCAGCGCGAGGGCGTGAGTCCGCTGCGACTCCGGTGCGAGCACCGTCCACCGTGCGCGCACGGCCGAGGTCAGGTCGGGCGTTGCCGCCCCGGTCGCGAACGCGCCCACGAGCCACGTCCAGAACGGCGCATCCGTCAGCACGAGGGCGAGCAGAGCGGATGCCGCGAGCACGAGGCATCCGAGCGAGATCAGGATGACGCGGGCCTGTCCGTGCCGATCCATGCGCGACGACCACAGCGGAGCGGCCACCGCCATCCCGACGACGAGCGGCGCGACGACGATCCCCGCCGAGGCGAAGCTGCCGGTCGCCGACGAGACGAGCAGGATGATGCCGAGCGACAGCGTGGCCCGCGGGAAGCGGGCCAGGACCCCGGCGGCGACGAACGACCGCGCGCCGGGGAGGCGCAGCACCTGCGCGTACGCGCGGATGCCCGTGGCCTCGGTCGCGGCGGTCATCCGGCGGCCTCGCGTGGCGATACACAACGAAGGAAGACCGAGACCCCCGCCACGGGGCCGCCCGTCATCACGCGACGTAGCGCGAAGCGGCGGCCGGATCTCCTGCGTTGTGTCCGCAGCAGCCCGGTCACGCGGTGTAGTCGAATCGGCTGATCTCCTCGAGCGCCTCGACGACGAACGACACGCTGTCCTCGAACAGCTCGGCGCCGTGCGCGGCGTTCGCGCCCGTCGGGTCGCCGAGCACCCCGGTGGGGCCGAAGTCGTTCGAGAGCCAGCCGAAGGTGACGGGCTTGCCATTGAAGCCGATGTGCCGGAAGTCGCCGATGTGCGCGGGCACGGTCGCTTCGAATTTCGACGCGTCCACGAGCTCGGGCCGCAGGTGCATGATCATGCTCGTCTCGCCGTGCCCGGCGTGGATGCCGGTGCCGTGCTCGTCCGGGCCGCCGTCGGTGCCCGTGAATGAGGGCACGCGCGCGGCCGGCATGAAGAACGTGCGCAGGCCGAAGCGTCGGCGCAGCTCGCGGTTCGCGACGTTGAGCAGCGCGACATTGCCGCCGTGACCGTTGAGGAACACGAGCGTGCGCGCGCGCGTGGTGAGCAGGGAGCGGCCGATGTCGACGATCGTCTGCATCATCGTCTCGGGGGTGAGCCACAGCGTGCCCGGTGCCCACGAGTGCTCGTCCGACTTCGTGATCGACAGCGTCGGCAGCTGCCAGACGTCGAGGCCCTGGGCGGCGGCGCGCGCGACGGCGGCCGTCGCCGAGGCCTCGGCCACGATGGCATCCGTCGCCAGGGGCAGGTGGGGGCCGTGGTGCTCGATGGCTCCCGTCGGCAGCACGATGATCGATTTCTCGGTGAGGGCCTCGGCCGCGGCGGGACCGCTGAGCTCCGCGAGCAGGCGGCTCATCGGATCGCCCCCTTCCGTGCACCGGCGTACGCCGGGTCGAGCTTGCCGGGATTCAGCAGCCCGTTCGGGTCGGTGCTCTTGGCGAGCTCGGCGGTCTGCTCGACGTTGAAGTCGACGTTCCACTGGTGCGGGTTGTGCACGCCCACGCCGATCGCGTTGAGATCGGCGATACCGCGGTACACGTCCTCCTCACTGACGTAGGGCGCGGCGAGCATCCCGATCGGGTGGAGCTTGGTCGACTCGATGTGGAGCTTCGCGCCGGGGAACACCGCCTCGACGGCGTCCACGTCCTCCGCCAGCGGAGTGCCCGCGACCTCGAGGTGGAACACCTCGTGCGGCTGGCTCTTCTGGTACCACTCGATCGGGTGGTTGTAGCTGAGCATCGACAGGCGGATGCTGGCCTGCGGCCCCTCGCGCACGGCCTCCACGCGGCCACCCGCTCCCTCGACGATCGCCGTGACGGTGTCGATGAGCGACGCGTCGATGATGGCCCGCAGGCTCGACCGGCCCTCGGGGATCGCCTCGTCGGCGGGGAGGGCCGCCGAGATCTCGGGTCCGTCGCCCGACACCAGGCGCGGGGTGGGGTCGAGGTTGCCGATGATCTGCAGCACCGAGAGCGTGCCGGCGAAGTCGGGGAAGCTGGCCCACAGCCCGCGCCACTCGCGTAGCGGCTCGAGTCGAACGGTGGCGCGGACGATGACGCCGGCCGTGCCGTAGTTGTGCACGTACTTCTGGGCTTCGTCACCCTCGACGTGGATGATGTCGGCGCTGCCGTCGGCGTGCACGACGTCGAGCGCGGCGACGAAGCCGCGGTCGTTGGACCCGTGCTCGATGGAGCCGGTGCCGCCGGAGCCGCCGGAGAGGAAGCCGCCGAGCGTCGACTGCGCGGTCGAGGGGTACATCCACAGCGCCTGGCCGGCGGCCCACGCGGCCTGCTCCAGGAGCACCATGGGGGTCCCTGCCTCGGCGGTGATGAAGCCGTCCCCGACCTCGATGATGGCCTTGGCGCGGGTGGTGTCGACGACGAGGCCGCCCTGCATCGGGATGGCCTGGCCGTAGTTGCCGGTGCCCTTTCCTCGGACGGTGACGGGCACGCCGTGCCGTGCGGCGGCGGCGACCGCGATCGCGATCTGCTCGGCATCCGTGGGGAACGCGACGAGGTCGGCGAGGCCGAGGGGGAGCTTGGCGGCGATGATCGGAGACATCGGCGACCCGTCGACGCTGGCGCGCTCGCGCACGCGCGGTTCGGTGCTGACGGCCGCGGGGCCGAGCAGCTCGAGAAGATCGTCCTCGAGGGAGAGGACGCGGGTGGCGGTGTCGCTCATGGGGGTGTCTCCGGGTGACGCGGGTGGGTGATGTTCCGGTGTCCGATCCCCGAGACTTCATCGGACTGACGACGGTGGCGCAGGTTGCGCGGGGGTTGTCGGCGGGATGAAGTCTCGGCGAACCGAAAACCGGAAGGGGGAGAGAGGGGGCCGGCCCGGCCCGCGCGAAGCGGACCGGGCCGGATCGATCAGAACGAGATCGAGGTGTCGATGAACTCGTTCGTGTACAGGTCGGCGGGGGTGTAGCCGGACGCGGGCGGGGTGCCCAGGTCGGTGTAGACCTTGCTCGCCTTCTCGAAGAAGTCCGCGAAGCGGGCGTCGTCGAAGTTGCCGTAGGTCGAGTCGGGGCCGTCGCCGACGAGGCCGAGGTCGACCTGCGTCTTGACCGAGTAGTCCGCCACGCCCTGCGTGTAGGTCCAACCGGTGTTGTACTCCTCGACGAGCTTGAGGATCAGGTCGTTCGCGGCCTTCGGGTCCTCGTAGTACGCGACGCCGGCCTTCTGCAGGACGGGGACGAGCTTCGTGAGGCAGGGCGAGAGCTCGTCGAAGTCCGCGGCCTTGACCGACATCGAGGACTGGTAGGTCTGCCATCCCGAGTCGTGGATCAGGGCGAACTTCACCGGCTTGCCCCAGGCCGAGACCTCGTTCTGGTAGACGTACGGCTCAGCCGAGGCGAAGCCCTGCTGCATGTCCTTGCCGCCGGCGGCGACGAAGTTCGACGGGGTGCCGTCGTACGAGCCGTCGAGGATGTCGGCGCTGGCGAGCCCGGCGCTCTTGAGGTACTCGATGTACGCCGAGCCGTCGAAGAAGCGCCAGACGCCCTTGTTCGCCTCGAGCGCGGGCTTGACGTCCTCGATCGTCTTCACGTCGGGGTAGGTCTCGGGGTCCCACATCACCATGGTCGGGCTGATGTCCAGCGGCGCCATGACGGCCTTGGTGGGCGTGGTGCTCGAGAGCTGAATCGCCTCGTCGGTGCTGACGTAGCCGAGGGTGATCGCGTCGTCCTGGTACATCTGGGCCGACACGGTCTGGAAGCCGATGGCGGGGCCGCCGGCGCGGATCTCGAGGTTCACGCCGGTGTACTCGCCGTCCGACATCAGCGGGCCGGTGACGGCCTTGGTGTTGGCGTCGACCGTGTAGTCGTCCTTGATCATCTCGTAGAGGTGGCCGTGCTCGGCCTCCGGGTTCCAGTCGGTCTGGACGACGATGGTCGCGGGGCAGTCGGCCGACAGGTCGACCGAGCCGATCGTCATGTCGCTGCTGCTCGGTGCCGCCTGATCCGCGGCGCTGCCGGCGCACGAGGTGAGCGTGAGGGCGATCGCGAACGCGCCGGTGACGGCGGTACCGCGGACGAGGGTGCTGCGCTTCATGCTGTTTCGCTTTCTGTGACGGGTGGAACTCTCGGGTACGGAGGTGGTGCAGGAGGGGTCGGATGCCACGCCCGCGGGCACGCCCGAGGGCGCGGTGCCGTGGCATCCGGGGTCTGTGCGGTGCGGGTGGTGGCCGCGGGGATCAGCGCGCTGCTTCGTACCAGCGGCCGACGGCGACCTTCGACAGCCAGCCGAAGAAGGCGAAGATGACCACGCCGAGAAGGCACGCCGCGAGGATCGAGGCGAACAGCTCGGCGCTCTGCAGGCGCGACTGGTAGTTGGAGATGAGCGAGCCGATGCCCGGTTCGCCGCGGCGGAAGAAGTAGTCGCCGACGATCGCGCCGATGACCGAGAGGCCTGCCGAGGTGCGCATGCCGACGAAGATCGACGGGAGTGCGGCGGGGAGGGTGAGCTTGGTGAGCACCGTCCACTTGTTCGCCTTCTGGAGGCGGAACAGCTCCCGCTGCGACTTGTCCACCGACTGCAGGCCGAACAGGGTGTTCGAGACCATCGGGAACAGGGCGATCAGGATGCAGACGATCACGCGGGCGGTGAACTCGTACCCGAACCAGAAGCCGACCAGCGGCACGAGCGCGAGGATCGGGATGCACTGCAGGATCACCGCGTAGGCGTAGGTGCTGCGCTCGACCCAGCGGGCCAGCGACATCGCGATGGCCCAGCCGATGCCGAGGATCATGGCGACCGCGAGACCGGTCAGGGCGACACCCGTGGTGCGGAACAGCGCCACCCAGATGTCGACGCTGACCTGCGGGTTGAAGAAGCCCTTCGTGAACATCTCGTGCGGCATCGGCAGGAGGAAGCCCTTGCCGGTGGCGGTGAGGAGGCCCGCGATGAGGTACCAGACGCCCACGAGCACGGCGAGGACGCCGAGCGGCGGGCCCGCCATGATCAGCGCGCGGGCGACCGGGCCGCGACCGCGCGGCGGAGCCTTGGGCCCCGCGTCGCCCGACGGAGCGGGGGTGGATGCCGTGGGCTCGGACGTCTCGGAGACGACCGGCTCTGCAGAGGTGGTGCTCATGAGTGTCCTTCCCGGAGGGCGTGGGAGACCTCGCCGACGAGCTTGGCGAACTCGCCCGTGTAGCGGATCTCGGGGTCGCGCGGCATGTCGAAGGGGACCTCGAACGTGTCGACGAGGTGGCCGGGGCGACCGGACATCACGACGACCTTGGTGGAGAGGTAGACCGCTTCGGAGACCGAGTGGGTGATGAAGAGTCCGCCGAACTTCTGCTCGACGAAGATCTTGAGGAGCTCGTCGTTCAGGCGTTCGCGGGTGATCTCGTCGAGGGCGCCGAACGGCTCGTCGAACAGGAACAGTTCGGGGTCGAGCGTGAGCGAACGGGCGAGCGAAGCGCGCATCTTCATGCCGCCCGACATCTGCTTGGGCAGGTGCTTCTCGAAGCCGTTGAGGCCGACGAGATCGATGGCCCATTTGGCCTTCGGGGTGCGCACCCGCTTGGGCTGCCAGTTGAGCTCGGCGAGGAGTTCGACATTCGACTGCACGTCCCGCCAGGGCAGGAGCGTGGCGTCCTGGAAGACGTAGCCGATGCGGTCGGTGTTGACCGTCGCGTCTCCTTCGCTGGCGGACTCGAGCCCGGACGCGATGCGCAGCAGGGTCGACTTGCCGCAGCCGGACGGGCCGACGACGCTGACGAACTCGCCGCGCTGGACGACGAGGTCGACCCCCGAGAGGGCGGTGGTGCCGTTGGGGAACGTCATGGCGACGTTCCGGAAGTCCAGCAGCGGCGCGGCGGGGTCCGCGAGCGTGGCTGCCGGTGTGGGGGAGGCGAGGGTCACGAAACGCTCACTTTCCGGTCGGGACGAGGGTCGGAAGCGCCGGTGCGGGTGCGTCGGCGAGGGGTGTGCGGGAAGGGAGCGCCGTCTGCGTCGACACCGTCGTGCGGCTGACGACGCGCCCGCGGTACAGGACGACGCGGTCGGCGGAGGCGAAGGCGACCGCGTCGCCGAGCGAGTCGGCGCGGACGGCGACCAGGTCGGCGCGGGCACCGGGGACCGGACCCGCGAGCGGGAGGCCCATGACGTCGCGCGCACCGGTGGTGACGGCATCCACCGCGTCTTCGGGGGCGAGGTGCCCCGCGGCGACGAGGAGGGACGCGGTCTCGAGGTGGTCGCAACGGCCCACGGGGTTGAATGGGTCGCGGACGTTGTCGGCTCCCGCCGCGACGCGCACGCCGGCGGCCTTGAGTCGGCCGATCGGCGCGATTCCGCGGGGCACCGCGTGGTCGGCATCCCAGCCCTGGAGGTAGAGGTTGGTGATGGGCAGGGCGATGATGCCGATGTCGGCGGCGCGCACCTCGTCGGCCAGGGCCGTGAGGTCTTCCGTCGGCATCATGCTCAGCCGGACGCAGTGGCCCGCCGCACGCGTGCGGTGCCAGCCGGTGACGGCCCGCGCGTACGCGGCGAGCGTGTCCGCCCCGGCGAGGCTCTCGTCGGTGTGCAGGTCGAGGCCGACATCGCGGCGCCGAGCAATCGCGATGAGGCGGTCGAGGTCGGCGAGCGGGTCGTCCGCGAGGTGCGGCGCGCCGCCGACCAGGTCGATGCCCGCATCGAGGGCGGCGTCGAACACCGCGTCGGGCACGGTCGGGCCGCCGAGGGCGACGAGCTCGATGTCCATCAGGCCGCGGAGCTCTTCGCGCAGCCGCACGAGGGCGCGGGCGCCGATCAGGGCGTCGTCGCCGCGGAGCAGGTCGACGTGAGTGCGTACGGCGGTGATTCCGGATGCCAGCATGCGCAGGGCCGTGGAGCGAGCCCGGTCGAGCGTCTCGTCCTCGTCGAGCGTCAGGGCGAACGCCTGCCAGCTCTCGATCGCCCGGTCGAGATCGCCGAACGGGGGCTGGATGGCATCCCACGACTGCGACTTGTCGAGGTGCGCGTGCGGCTCCGCGCCCGCGGCCGTGACCACGTAACCGGTCAGGTCGAGGATCTCGCCCGCGGTCTCGGGAAGCGGGGTCCCCGCGGGAACCACCGCGACGACCGTGTCGCCGTCGATCGCGATGTCCACGAGCGCGCCGGAGGCCAGGCGCGCGTTGCGGATCTCGCTGATCGAAAGGGGTGGAGCGGCGGACACGAGGACCTCCGGAGAATGAGGGAAGGGATGCCGCGGCGTCGAGGCGGAGCCGTCGGGAGCGGCGGTCCAGTGTTGGTGTGACCAACATCTGGGTTGTTTCCGATGCTAGGAACCGGTCGTTTCCGCCGTATTTCCCGCTCGTGACCCTCGTGACAAACCTGCCGCGGCAGGGCGTGCCGCGGCACGCCGCCCCACGGGGAAGGAGAGATGCCGGGGCTCAGCTCGCGGCGTCGAACAGGTCGCGCGCTTCGCGGTAGATCGCCTCGATGCGATCGACGTGCTGATGGAAGTCGAGTTCGACCGCGCTCGCCGCAGCGCCGGAGGTGACCGTCTCCCGGAGGACGGGGTCGTTCGCGATGCGACGCAGAGCCTCGGCCAGCGTTGAGGGCGTGGCATCCGTCGACACGACCCCGTTGCGACCGTCGGTGACCAGTTCCCCGGCAGCCGGGGGAGTCGCGACGACGGGGCGACCGAGCAGGAGGCTCTCCGCGATGACGAGGCCGAAGGTCTCGGGCCACAACGAGGGGAAGACGAGGGCGGTCGACGAGCGGATCAAGGCGCTCTTGGCCTCGGCGTCGACCCAGCCGACGTACCGCACCCGGTCACCCACCGCCGCCTGGACGGTCGCGCGCTCGGGCCCGTCGCCCGCGATGACCAGGTCGGCATCGAGCTGCGCCTCGTTCCACGCGCGCAGCAGGAGGTCGACGCCCTTCGACTCCTGCAGCCTGCCGAGGAACACGAACAGGGGGCGCGGCGGCATCTCGATCTCGTCGGCGGACAGGGGAGGCGTCGGCCAGCCGTGCGGCACGACGCGACCGATCGCCCCGCCGGCGCCGAAGCCGAGCTCCGCGTGACGGAGCCGGGTGCGCTCGCTGGGGAAGACGATCACGGTCGCCTTGCGAGCGGAACGGGCGACGATGCGCGCCCGCAGGCGCTGGGCGACCTCGAGTCGCGGGGGCAGGACGCCATCGCGAAGAGTGGTGGATGCCGTGTCGACGAGGCAGAAGTCGTGGGCGGTGTGCACGACGGGTGCGCGGTGGGCGCGGAGCACGCTGGCGCCCACGCCCTGGAAACGGTGGACGTGCATGACGTCGCGGCCGTCCTGCACGTGACGGTAGGCCCGGGGACGTCTGACGGCATGAACGAGGTCGAGGCCGTGGAAGACCACGCGGGCGAGGGGGGAGGAGCCTCGTCGGTCGGGTGCGTACGGGCGCCAGGTCGGGCGAATCGTGACGCGGATGCCGGCGGCGGCCGCCCGGGCGATACTCTCGCCGTCCGCGACGGCCGTCACGATCTCCACATCGTGGCCGCGTTCCCACTGCTCCGCGGCGAGGGCGAAGAGGTAAGCCTCCGCCCCGCCCCAGGGGAGGGCGAACGTGCTGTGGAGATGGGTGATCTTCATGACGATCTGCCCTCCTCCCGCCCGGCCCGGATCGCTGCCGCACACACAGTACGTGCGGCCTCGAGCCCGCGAAGCGTCTTCGTCCCCGTACGCGTGCGAGCGGGCCCGGTGTTCATGCGCTCCCTCGTGATTCCGCTGCGATCACCTCACCCGGTGCCGACGGATCCGGGCGTCGACGGGGCGCTGTCGGGGCCTCGGCATGCTGATTCCCTGTGCCGGCCGCGCGGTACGCAGGGGAGGGTGCATGCGGATCGTGAGTCTGTCGCCGAGCGTGCCGTATGACGGCATCCCCCACGCGGGTGGCCAGTACCTGCTCCGCCACCTCCGGGTGCTACGGGAACTGGGGCACGCTGTGACGGTCGTGTCGTTCGATGGGCCGGAGAATCGGGCCGCGGCCGAATCGCTCGATGAGGGCATCGCCGTCGTCCTCGTGCCCGTCGATCGGCCGCGATCGGCTCGAGCGCGTCGATTCGTCGAGGTCGTCGAGCGTCAGGAGCGACGGCTCTTCCCGGTCCGCCCGGTCGCACGGCGTCGCCGCGCGCTCCGTCTCAGCGCGGCGGCGCAGACGGCACTGTCCGCCGCGGACATCGTCGAGTACCAGTGGAGCGAGAGCGGGTGGTTCGGCCTCCGCCGCCGCCCGGTGGGTGGGGCGCGCCACATCGTGGTCGCTCACGACGTCGTGTCGCAGAGCTATGAACGCTTCCTCGCCGCGGCCGGCGCGGTGTGGAGTCCTCGGGGACTCCTCGCCCGGTGGCGTCGGGCCAGCGTGGGCCGTGACGAGCGGTCTGTCTATCGCCACGCCGACGCCGTCGTCTCGTTCAGTGCGAAGGATGCCGCGTTCGTCCGCCGGATCGCCGGGTCGGCGGCGCGGGCGATCGTCGTCCGTCCACCGCTGGCCGACGGCGTCGAGGTGTCGATGCGCGAGGGGGATCCGGCTCCCACCGTGTTGTTCGTGGGCGCGTTCGACCGGTCGGTCAATTCCGAGGCGGCGCTCTGGGCCATGGCCGACATCGCCCCGCGGGTGCTCGCGGTGCAGCCCGACGCGCGCTTCGTCTTCGCCGGGGCGCGTCCGACCGCTGAGATGCGTCGAGTGGCCGCCGCGCGTCCGGAGTCGTTCGTCGTCACGGGTCGTCTGGACTCGCTCGACACGGCGTACGCCGCCGCCGACGTGGTGCTCGTGCCCCTGCGGGCCGGTGCCGGCGTGAAGTTCAAGACGGTCGAGGCGATGCTGCGCGGCATCCCGGTGGTCGCGACGGGTGTCGGCGTCGAGGGGATCGTCGACGACCGCATCCGCGCCTTCGCGGTCGCCGACGATGCCCGCGGGCTCGCCTCGGGCATCGTTCGGGCCCTCGCCGATCCGGACGCCGCGCGCCGCGAGGCCCTGCGATACCGCGACGCCGTCGCGGACGAGTTCTCCGGGAGCGCCTTCCGACGTTCCCTGGCCGCCATCTATCGAGGAGGCACACCGTGACCGGATCCCGCCCGACCGTCGCCGGCGCGACGGTCACCTACGGTGCGCGGCACGCGTCGTGCCTCGCGGTCGTCGCCCGCATGGTGGAGGAGGGTGTGGACACGGTGCTCATCGTCGACAACGGCTCCGTCCCCGCAGCCGCGGCCGCTCTGGACGCCGCCGCGGCGCAGAGCGGGGGACGGATCACGGTGAAGCGGATGCCGCGGAACGAGGGGTCGGCCCCGGCTTTCGCCGCCGCGATCGCCGGCGCGTGCGACGCGGACACGGAGTACGTGTGGCTCCTCGACGACGACAATCTGGCGCAACCGGGAGCGCTCGACCGGTTGCTCGCCGCCGACCGCGCTCTGCGAGACGAGGGGGTCGCTCTGACCGCCGCGGCACCGCTCCGCGCGCCGGAGGCCGACGCGCGGACCATCGCCCACGTCGTCGCGACCGAGACCGCGCGCGAGAGCCCGCGCGAGGCGATCTCGTTCGCCGGCGTCGAGGCGGGTCTGTACGCCCGCCGCCTTCTCGAGCGCCTCGGCGTGCGTCGCCCGCGCGCCCGGTCCCGGGGGACCGACCTCGCTTACGCACCCTACGGTGGGCTGCTGGCCCGAGCCGAGGTCCTGCGAGCCCTCGGCCTGCCGCGCGCCGATTTCGTGCTGTACGGCGACGACCTCGAGTACACCTCCCGGATCGTCGCGCGCGGGGGTCGCATCGGCCACGTCCGCGATGCCGTCGTCGTCGACCCCCGCGGGGAACGATGGATGCCGCCGGGCTTCGAGGTGCGGGCGATGTTCCTGTCGACGAGCCCGGCGTTGCTGTACTACTTCCTCCGCAACCGTCTGCATCGCGAACTGGGGACGGGGCGACGGTGGAGCATTCCGCGTGCGGGGAACGCGGCGCTGTTCTTCGCGCTCTGTGCCGGGTGTGCCATCGTGACGCGCCGATGGTCGAAGCTGCCGATCATCCGTCGGGCGGTCGGCGACGCTGTGGCCGGCCGTCTCGGGCGTCAGGTGGAGATCTGACCGCAGACGGGTGAGCTGCTGGGTGAGCCGCCTAGAGCTCGATCGTGATGCGCGGGCACGCCGCCCGCGAGACGCACAGCATCATCGTGCGGTTCGCCTCCTGCTCCTCCGGCGACAGCACGGAGTCGCGATGCTCGACGTCCCCGTCGATCACGGGCACTTCGCATGTTCCGCACGTGCCGACGCGGCAGCTCGACGGGACCACGGCGCCGTACTCCTCGACGACCTCGAGAATCGACTTCTCCGGCGGCACGGTCACCGTCAGCCCCGACATCATGAGGTCGACCTCGAAAGGCTCCGACCACACCGGCGGCCCTAGGACCTTCGCCTCGAACCGCTCGACGTGGAGGCTGCCGCGCGGCCACCCCGACATCGTGGCATCCAGGGCCTCCAGGAGGCGCGCGGGTCCGCACGCGTAGACGACCGCCCGCGAGACGGGAGTGCCGAGGCGCGCGTCGAGATCGAGACGTCGGCCCTCGTCGGCGGCGAATACCTCCACGCGGTCGCCGTAGCGCTCGACGAGCTCGTCGACGAACGCCATCGTGCTCCGCGAGCGGCCGGTGTAGAGCAGCGTCCACGCGGCCCCCGCGGTCTCGGCGGCCTCGATCATCGGAACGATCGGGGTGATGCCGATGCCCCCGGCGACGAAGACGTACGAGCGCCCCGCGGTCGGAGCGAAGAGGAAGTGGTTCGCGGGGCCGCGCACGCGCAGCGCGGTGCCCGGGTGGGCGTTTTCGTGCAGCCACACCGATCCTTCGCGCTCGCGGAGCACGCCGATGCGCCACGTGCCCCGTTCGCTCGGCGAGCCGCACAGCGAGTACTGGCGCTCGACTCCGCCGGGCAGCACGACGTCGATGTGCGCGCCCGGCGACCAGTGCGGCAGTACTCCACCCGGCCGCTCGAGGTCGAGCACGACGACGCCGTCCGCCGCCTCACGGCGCTCGCGGACGGTCACCTCGAACGTCAGACCGCCGCTCATGCTTCTCCTTCGCCGGGGTCGGGGGCGCCGTGCACCAGTTCCTTCACGATCAGCAGGCGGTAGGGCGCACCGCCGGGCGAGTGCCACCGGTGCGGTGTGCCGGACCGACAGTAGACCGAGTCGCCGACGGACAGGGTCGTCTCGCCGAACGGGCCGAGCGAGATCACGATCGAGCCCTCCAGCACGGTGAGGAACTCGTCCTCCTCGTGCACGTAGTGGTCCCCGGGTTCGGGGTTCGCGCCGGTGAACTCCATCGGCTCGAAGCGACGCGGACCCTCGGCGAGCATCCGGGCGCTGCCTTCGGCGTAGGGTCCGACGAGCCCCTCGTCGGCGCGCACGAACGTGGGGTGCGCGCTCTCGTCGGGACGCGGCGGCTCGGAGGCGGCGATGAGCTCGACGCGGCTCGTGCCCAGGGCGCGCGCCAGCCTCTCCAGGCTCGCCATGCTCGGGCGGGCCAGACCGCGCTCGAGTTGGCTCAAGAACGGATGCGAGAGCGCCGCCGCCTCGGCCAGCTGGGTCAGCGTCAACCCGCGCGCTTTGCGCAGACCGCGCAGGTGCGCCCCGAGACGTTCGTCGCCGGTGGAGCCGGTGGCGGGATCATCGGCGGGGATCGCGGGAGCCATGGTGGTCATCGTCCCACCCTCTCGAACAGTCGCGCGGTGATCTCGGCTTCGTCGGCGGCTGTGAGCCGTCCATCCTCCACGACGAGGCGCCCGGCGGCGACGACCGCGCGCGGACGGCGGCCGGGAGATGCCCACAGCAATCCCGCCACGCGATCGGCGACGCCGGCATCCGCGACACCCGAGACGTCCCACAGGCAGAGGTCGGCGGCCGACCCCGGGGTGAGCCTCCCCAGCTCGGGGCGCCCGAGGCCGTCGGCCGATCCCGCGGTCGCCATCGACAGGACCGTGGATGCCGCGAGCTGGGGGCCCACGAGGGCGGAGACCTGCATCGCGAGACGGGCGTCCGCGAGGAGGTGTCCGGCGTCGTTGCTGCCGCCGCCGCTCGTGCCGAGCCCCACCGGGATGCCGGCATCCCGAAGCTTCGCCACCGGAGCGACGCCCCATCCCATCGGTACGTCGCATCCCGGCGCGTGGGTCGCGGTCACACCGGCGGCGGCGAGCCGGGCGATCTCTTCGTCGGTGACGCCGCACAGGTGGGCGAGGGTCACGTCGGGCGCGAGCCAGCCCCAGTCCTCGAGCAGGTCGATCGGACGCCGGCCGTAGGTCGAGAGCGCGATCTCGACGTCCACGACCTCGTTCGCCTGCGTGCGGCGACGGAGCCCCCGGCGCTCAGCGACCTCGCCGAGCAGCGCGAACGTCTCGCGGGAGTCGCTGTGGACTCCGGCGGGGCCGACAGCCACTTGCAGCATCCCGTCCGCGGTCACACCGCCCGGGCGCCCGTCCACGAGCGCGGCGGCGATCACCTCGGCCGACAGCGCGGCTTCCTCCGGGTCGTCCCGCGCGGCGCCGCGCACGAACGCAAGTCGCGCACCGACCTGGGCGGCGGCATCCGCGGCGGCACGGGCCATCCCGACCGTGTCGGCCCCCGACGGCCACGTGAGGTGATGGTCGGCGACCGTCGTGACTCCGCTGAGCAGCGCCTCCGCGAGCCCCGCGCTCGCCGCGATCCCGGTCAGCTCGGGGTCGACACCCGCCGCGGCGTACGCGCTCGCCATCGCGGGCAGCCATTCGCGCATCGGGATGCCGCGGGTTCCGGGCAGAGTCCGGAACGCCGTCTGCAGGAGGTGGTGGTGGGCGTTGACGAGACCGGGAGTCACGACGCAGCCGCTCGCATCCACGACCGTCGCGTCCGCGGGCGCCGGGGTGTCCACGATGATCCCGTCGACGCTCACGACATCGCCCGTGCGGACCCGGCCCTCGGCTTCGACGACCGCGACGGCGTCGCGGATGACGAGCGCCGTCATCGCGCCATCACCGGCGTCGGGACCGCGCAGCCGGGTGCGGCGCCGGCGTGCAGGGGGCCGTCCGTCGAGCTCAGGGGCAGGGCGCTCGCGCGGCGACGTGACGCGACGATCTCGGCGATGACCGACAGTGCCGTCTCTTCGGGCGTCTCCGCGCCGAGATCGAGGCCCAGGGGGGAACGCAGCCGCCCGAGCTCGGCATCCGTCACTCCCGCCTGCGTGAGCAGCGCGGCCCGCCGCGCGACGGTCGCCCGCGATCCCATGGCGCCGACGAAGCCCACGGGAAGTCGCAGTGCCGTGCGGATGGCCGGGATGTCGAGGCGTTCGTCGTGCGTCAGGACGCATACCGCGGTGCGCTCGTCCGGCGATTCCAGCGAAGCGAGGTAGTCGTGCGGCGCGGCGACGACCAGTTCGGATGCCTCGGGGAATCGGTCGCGCGTCACCATCAGCGCCCAGGCGTCGCACACCGTCACGGCGAACCCCGCTGCCGCCCCCACGCGGCACAGGGCCGCCGCGTGCTCGCCCGCGCCGAGGACAACGAGCCGGGGGCGCGACGGTCGGTGCAGCTCCAGCACCGTCCCGTCCGTCAGGTCGAGGTCGATCGCGCTCTCGCGGCCGGCCGCGGCCGCCACGAGGGCGTCGCGCACCCGGGCGTCGTCGCCGTCGATCGGGTAGGCCACCACCTCGATCGCCCCGCCGCACGCGAGTCCCGCGGTGACGATCGCGTCGTCCGGGCCGGTGAAACCGAAGCTCCCGCGACGGACCTCGCCCGAGCGGAGCGCGTCCAGTCCGAGCATCACGGCGTCGCCTTCGACGCAGCCGCCCGAGAGCGAGCCGATGACGCGCGCGTCGGACGTCACCGCGAGGGTCGCGCCCACGCCGCGCGGAGCGCTCCGCACGACACGAGTCACCGTGACGGCCGCGACGGGTACCCCGCGTTCGATCAGGGGCAGCAGATCGGCGGCCAGTTCGAGCATGCTGGCGACCGTATCCCCGCCGTGTTTCACGCACGCTACGCTGTCGTGACCATGCCCTCCGCGACCGGTTCCGCCCCCGTCGGAGAGACGCCCGCCGGCCTCGTTCTCGCCGCCGGGGCCGGTCGTCGATTCGGGGGCCCCAAGGCTCTCGCTCGCGATTCCCTCGGTGTCCCGTGGGTCGAGAAGGTCGTCCGTGCCCTTCGCGCAGGCGGGTGCGACCCCGTCCTCGTCGTCCTGGGTGCCGCAGCCGACGCGGCGGCGCACCTCGTCCCCGCGGAGACGACCATCGTGCGCGCGGAGGGATGGAGCGAGGGCGTGTCGGCGTCTCTGCGCGCGGGCCTGGAGGCCGTGGCATCCACGTCCGCTCCCGCGGTCGTCGTGATTCCCGTCGACACCCCGGATCTCCCCGCTGCGGCCGTCGCGCGGTTGGCCTCGCGCACGAGCGGCGATGCGCTGGCGTTCGCCGCCTACGACGGCGCTCCCGGGCATCCGGTCGTGATCGGCCGCGACCACTGGATCGCGGTGGCCGCTGCGGTACGCGGCGATGTCGGGGCGCGTCCGTACCTCCGGGCGCACGGCGCCGAGGCCGTCGAGTGCGCCGACCTGTGGTCGGGAGCCGACCGCGACGTCCGCTGATCAGCCGAGGCCGCTGGCCGCGGCCCGGAGCTCGTCGAGCACGCGGAGGACATGCGGGGCGAGCCCCTGCTCATCACCGCGGGGGTCGTCGGACCAGCGCTGATAACCCTGCTTGAAGGCCAGCACCCCCATCTCGCTGGCGAGGTGCGCCGTCGCCGCGGGCACGCCGCGCTCGCTCAGCGCCGCCGACATCGCGGCGGCCATTCCGACGCTCTTGAGCGCGTCCCGTTCCTGGAGCTCGACACTGGCGGCGACGGCCGCTTTCAATCGAGGTCCGAGTGCACGGTTCTGCGGGCCCATCTCGCTCGACGCGCGCGCGAGCCCGGCGGCGACCGCTTCCAGTGGGCTGGCGTTCGAGGGTGCCTCGGCGATCCCCTCGGACAGGAGGCGACTGAGCGTCTCCTGTCCCGCCACGAGGAGTTCCCGCTTGTCAGGGAAATGACGGAAGAACGTGCTCTTGGTCACGCCGGCGCGCTCGGCGATCTCGGTCACCGTCGTGGCGTCGTACCCCTGCTCCGTGAACAGGTCGACGGCCGCGACGACGAGTCGCTCGCGCGCTCCCGGTTCCCATCGAGCCATACCGGAATCCTATCCGATGGGACAATTGTCCCGTCGGGGCGTATGGTGATGGGATAAAAGTCCCATCACTGAAAGGTTTCGCCATGATCGTTTTCGTCACCGGTGGCACCGGCACGATCGGCACGGCCGTCGTCGCCGAACTGCTTACCCATGGCCACTCCGTCCTCGGACTGGCGCGGTCGGATGACTCGGCGTCCGCACTCCTCGCCGCGGGTGCGGACGTCCTCCGCGGCTCGCTCACCGACCTCGACGTCCTGCGCGAGGGCGCGTCACGAGCGGACGGGGTCATCAGTCTCGCCTTCAGCCGCGATTACGGCAGTGCGGAGGCGCTGGATCGAGGTCTCGTCGAGGAGCGGGAGGCGATGGCGACCCTCGGAGGCGCGCTGATCGGGACCGGGAAGCCGATCGTCACGGTGTCCGGCACGCCGTGGGTGCCGGGGCGCGCGGCGACCGAGTCCGACCCGCTCCCGCTCGAAGGTCCCGTGGCCAGCCGCGCACTCGCCGTCACGGCTCTGCTCGACCTGTCCGCGCGCGGGGTGCGGGCTTCCGCGGTCCGCATGCCGCGAACGGTGCACGAGCACGGTGAGGGAGGATTCGCCGGGCTCCTCGCCGCGGCGGCGCGACGGACCGGCGTCGCCGGCTACCCCGGTGACGGGCAGCAGCGCTGGCCCGCGGTACACGCCCGCGACGCCGCCGCTCTGTTCCGTCTGGCCCTAGAGTCGGCGCCCGGGGGAAGCGCGTGGCACGCCGTTGCGGATGAGGGGGACCGCGTGGTCGACATCGCGACGGTCATCGGCCGACGCCTCCAGCTTCCGGTGCGATCGGTCCCCGAGGAGACCTTCGGCCCCTTCGGTTCGATCTTCGCGATGGACCAGCCCGCGTCGAGTGCCCTCACCCGGCAGGTGTTGGGGTGGGAGCCTCGGCATCCGTCGCTCCTTGCCGATCTGGAGGAACTGCAGCCCTAGCGGTTGCGGCCGAGGTGCGTGACGGAGTGGGGCTCGAGCCCCACTCCGTTATCTGTTCGTTGCACTCGGCCCGCGTCGAAGCTCTGGACAAATCCCGGCACCCGGGGATATGTTCACGGAGCCGTCATAATTAACGACGGCACCAGGAAGCCGGGACGAGGACGTACCCGATCCGACGCCGGGGAGGGCGCCGGGTACGGACCACGGGGGTCCCTGCAGTTCAGAGAGGAACGCAGATCACAATGCTGAAGAAAATTCTGACCGGTGCGGCCATCGCGGCTCTCGCCGTCGGACTCGGAGCGTGTAGCTCCACGCGTCCCGCCGACGGCGGCGGCGACGCCGCCGGGGGCAGCAGCGAGTGCAACGTCGGCATCGCGATGCCGACCCGCAGCCTCGAGCGCTGGATCAACGACGGTGAGCAGCTCCAGAAGAAGCTCCAGGACGCCGGCTGCACCGTCGACTTGCAGTACGCCGACAACAAGACCGACCAGCAGATCAGCCAGATCCAGAACCAGATCTCGGGCGGTGCGAAGATCCTCGTGATCGCCGCCATCGACGGTTCGACGCTCGGCCCGGTCCTGCAGGAGGCCAAGGCCCAGAACGCGACGGTCATCGCGTACGACCGCCTCATCAACGGCAGCGAGAACGTCGACTACTACGCCACGTTCGACAACTACAAGGTGGGCACCCTCCAGGGTCAGTACATCGAGGAGCAGCTCGGCCTGAAGGACGGCAAGGGTCCCTTCAACCTCGAGCCCTTCGCCGGCAGCCCCGACGACAACAACGCGAAGTTCTTCTTCGCCGGTGCGTGGGACGTGCTGAAGCCGTACGTCGACAAGGGTCAGCTCGTCGTCCCGAGCGGCAAGTCGCCCGCCAACGACGACGCGTGGGCCAGCATCGGCATCCAGGGCTGGGCCTCCGACAAGGCGCAAGCCGAGATGGACAACCGCCTCTCGTCGTTCTACGGCGACGGCAAGAAGGTCAACGTCGTCCTGTCGCCCAACGACAGCCTCGCGATCGGTATCGAGGCATCCCTCAAGTCGGCCGGCTACACCGCCGGCGCCGACTACCCGATCATCACGGGTCAGGATGCCGACAAGGCCAACGTCAAGGCGATCCTCGACGGTCTACAGTCGATGACGGTCTGGAAGGACACCCGCGCGCTGGGTGACCGCGTCTTCACGATGATCCAGGAGATCAAGGACGGCAAGGAGGTCGAGGTCAACGACACCAAGACCTACGACAACGGCAAGAAGGTCGTCCCGTCGTACCTGCTGACGCCTGAGGTCGTCGTCAAGGACGACGTGCAGTCCAAGCTCATCGACTCGGGCTTCCTGAAGGCCTCTGACGTCGGGCTCTGATCCGCAACTGCGGCGGGGCGGGTTCGCCCGCCCCGCCGCTCTATCTGTCGCCGCGCGGCGACGGAGGGAGACACCATGACCGAACCGATCCTGCGCATGTCGGGGATCTCCAAGTCGTTCAACGGCGTGCCGGCCCTGGCCGACGTCTCGGTCGACGTGCACCGCGGTGAGGTGCACGCGATCTGCGGCGAGAACGGCGCGGGGAAGTCGACGCTGATGAAGGTCCTCAGCGGGGTCTACCCCGCCGGGAGCTTCGACGGCACGATCACCCTCGAGGGCGAGCCGGTCGCCTTCCGCTCGATCAACGACAGCGAGGCCGCCGGCATCGTCATCATCCACCAGGAGCTGGCCCTCAGCCCCTACCTCTCGATCGCCGAGAACATCTTCCTCGGCAACGAGAAGTCCAAGCGCGGCGTCATCGACTGGAACGCGACGAACACCGCCGCCGCCGAACTGCTCAAGCGCGTCGGCCTGCGCGAGAACCCGGCGACGAAGATCTACGAGCTCGGCGTCGGAAAGCAGCAGCTCGTCGAGATCGCCAAGGCGCTGGCCAAGGAAGTGAAGCTCCTCATCCTCGACGAGCCCACCGCCGCCCTCAACGACGACGACTCCGCGCACCTGCTCGACCTCATCGACCAGCTGCGCGACCAGGGGATCACCTGCATCATCATCAGCCACAAGCTGAAGGAGGTGCTCCGCATCGCCGACCGCATCACGATCATCCGCGACGGCCGGACCATCGAGACGATGCGGCGCGACGACCCCGAAACCGACGAGGGACGCATCATCCGCGCCATGGTCGGTCGCGACCTCAACAGCCTCTTCCCCCCGCGAGAGCCCGACATCGGCGAGGAGCTGTTCCGCGTCGAGCACTGGACCGTCCACCACCCCGTCGACACGGAGCGCGTCGTCATCGACGACGCGTCCTTCATGGTGCGCGCGGGCGAGATCGTGGGCTTCGCCGGTCTCATGGGCGCCGGGCGCACCGAGCTCGCGATGAGCATCTTCGGCCGCATGTACGGCACCGGGATCTCGGGCGAGGTTTACAAGGACGGTCAGCAGATCGACGTGCGCACGGTGGATGCCGCCATCAAGAACGGCATCGCCTACGCCACGGAGGACCGCAAGAAATACGGTCTGAACCTCATCGGCGACATCCAGGTCAACGTCTCGGCATCCGCCCTCGCCCGCCTCGCGCGTCTCGGCGTCGTCGACCGGTACCGCGAGTACAAGGTCGCCGATTCGTACCGCTACAAGATGAACATCAAGGCGCCCAGCGTCGCCGCGATCACCGGGCGCCTCTCCGGCGGGAACCAGCAGAAGGTCGTCCTGTCGAAGTGGATGTTCACCGGACCCGACGTGCTGATCCTCGACGAGCCCACCCGTGGCATCGACGTCGGGGCGAAGTACGAGATCTACGGCATCATCAACGAACTCGCGGCCCAGGGGAAGGCCGTCATCGTCATCTCGTCGGAGCTGCCCGAGGTCATCGGCCTCTCCGACCGCATCTACACCATCTCCGAAGGACGCATCACGGCCGAGGTCAGCCGTGAGGATGCCACCCAGGAGACGCTCATGCGGCACATGACCGCCGGAAGGAACTGACAGCAATGGCCACCGCATCCACCCAGACGGTCGAAGCGCCGACGCAACCCGGGCCGCGGCGCCGCGGTCTCCTCGCGCGCATCAACTTCCGGCAGTTCGGCATCCTCGCCGCCCTGGTCATCATCATCGTGCTGTTCCAGGTGCTCACCGGCGGACGCCTGCTGCTCCCGGGCAACGTCAACAACCTCATCCAGCAGAACGCCTACGTGCTGATCCTCGCGATCGGCATGGTCATGGTCATCATCGCCGGTCACATCGACCTGTCGGTCGGATCGGTCGTCGCGATGGTCGGCGCGATCGCGGCGATCGCGATGAATCAGTGGGGCCTGCCCTGGTTCGTCGCGGTGATCCTGTCGCTCATCGTCGGCGCGATCGTCGGGGCCTGGCAGGGATTCTGGGTCGCCTTCGTCGGGATACCCGCGTTCATCGTGACCCTCGCGGGCATGCTGCTCTTCCGCGGACTCACGCTCGTTCTGCTCACCGGCGGCACGATCAGCGGTCTGCCCGACGGCTTCACGGCGATCGGCGCCGGGTGGCTGCCGCCCGTCCTCGGCTACGTCGGCAACTGGGACAGCCTCACCCTGGTCCTCGGTGCGATCGCGAGCGTGCTCCTCATCGTGCAGCAGCTGCGCACCCGCGCCACGCTGCGCCGTCTCGAACTGCCCCGCGAGGTCGCGTGGTCGTTCTGGCTGAAGAACGCGATCGCGGTCGTCGCGATCATGGCCGTGGCCTTCACGATCGCCGCGTACAACGGCACGCCGATCGTGCTCATCATCCTGGCCGTGCTCGTGCTCGCGTACACGTTCGTCCTGAACCGCACGACGTTCGGTCGTCACATCTACGCGATGGGCGGCAACCTCTTCGCCGCCGTGATGAGCGGCGTGAAGACGAAGTGGGTCAACTTCTTCATCTTCGTGAACATGGGTGTGCTCGCCGGTCTCGCCGCGGTCGTGAGCACGGCGCGCGCCGGCGGTGCCGTGGCATCCGCGGGTCAGAACTACGAACTGGATGCCATCGCCGCGGTGTTCATCGGTGGCGCCGCGGTCCAGGGCGGTATCGGTACCGTCGTGGGCGCGGTCGTCGGTGGTCTCGTGATGGGCGTGCTCAACATGGGCCTGTCCATCCTCAGCGTCGACGCGGCCTGGCAGATGGCCATCAAGGGCATCGTGCTGCTGCTGGCCGTCGCGTTCGACATCTTCAACAAGCGACGCAACGGCGGTGCCTGACCGGGTGGGGAGCGTGGCCGTGGGCCGTGCTCCCCACACCGGCGAGGACCGGGGGGCGCTCGATGCGAGAATGGGGGAGGTGCCCTCATGACTCCTGCCGTGTTCGAGCCCGCGACGCCGCTCGCACCGCCCGCAGGTCGTACGACGAACGACCTCATCCGCCAGCAGAACCTCGCGTCCGTGCTGTCGTTGCTCCACCTCCGGGGAGCGCTCTCACGGGCCCAGCTGGGCGCAACGATCGGTCTGAATCGTTCGACGGTCACGGGCCTGGTCATGGAGTTGACCGAACTGGGGCTCGTCCGCGAGGTCGCCGCCGGTGAGCGGACCGGCAAGGTCGGTCGCCCCACGCTCGACATCGAGCCCGAGGATCACGTCGCGGCGCTGAGCGTCCGCGCCGAACCGCACGCCGTCACGGTCGCGCTCGTCGGGCTCGGTGGCGTCGTCCACGCGCGGCTCCGGCACGACACGGCCAGTGCGCCGTCCCCGCGTCGCTTCGTGCAGATCGTCGCGTCGTCGGTCGAGGCGATGCGGGCCGACATCGACCGGCACTACCGCGTCGTCGGCGCGGGTCTCGCCGTCCCCGGGCTCGTGAACGCCAACGGCTCGGTGCTGGTGTCGCCGACACTGGGGTGGCGGCGCGATCCGGTGGCCGCGCGGTTGAGCGACGAGCTCGGCATCCCGGTCTCCGCCGGCAACGACGCGAGCATCGGCGCGCTCGCCGAGTCGCGGTTCGGCGTCGGCGTCGGGGTGTCGAACCTCCTCTACCTCGGCGGCGCGATGCACAGCATCGGCGGCGGCCTCATCATCGACGGCACGCTCCTGCGCGGGACCTCGGGCTACGCCGGCGAACTCGGCCACACCGTCATCGATCCCCGCGGGCGTGCGTGCGTGTGCGGGCGGAACGGATGCCTCGAGGCCGAGGTCCGGCTCGACCTCCTCGAGCCGCTGCTCGGTCGCCGGAAGCTCGACGAGGACGAGCTCGATGTCGAGCTCGGGGTCGCCCGCGACCCGCGGGTGATGGCCGAGGTCACGCGCCAGGTCGAGGTTCTGTCGCTCGCGCTGACGAACTTCGTCAACGCGTTCAGCCCCGAGACGGTCGTGTTGTCCGGGTACCTCGGTGCACTCCTGTCGGTGAGTCGCGAGCGCCTCGCCGAGGCCGTACGCGTCCACCCGCTCGGCGCGGAGGGGCGAACGATCCGCCTCGAACGCGCGCACCTGCGTTCGCGCCTCATGCTCATCGGCCCCGCCGAGCTCGCGTTCGCGGACCTCCTGGCGAATCCGGCCGGTTTCCGCGGCTGACGCCGGGCGCGCGCTGCCGAACGTCCGGCGACGTGGCGCCCGTGCTCCCGCGGCGACGGGCGTCGTTCACCCGCCGGTCAATCACGGGGGCTAGCCTCGCCGCGGCATGCGCTACCCGAGCGGATGCCAGGGGAGGGCCCGCGTGGATCTCGACGCCGGCCGCGGTCGTTCGTGGTCATCCGTGCTCGCCGCCGTTGCGGCGGTGCTGTTCGTCGGCATCGCGATCGCACTCGTCGTGTCGGCGCAGACCGCGGGGCGTGAGCGTCCGCTCGGGGAGCGCGTCGCGGCCTTCTCCCCCGTGGCGGCGGCCGCAGAGCCGGTGCCCGCCGACATCACCACGACGGTGAACCCCGATGCCACCGCCGTCACCGGCTCCGAAAGCACCGAGACGCAGACCGCCGATCCCGCGCCGGCGGACGCCCCGTCCACGGTGCAGCTCGTCACCGCGGACGCGACCTGGAGCGCGCGGACCGCCGCAGCCACCGGCATCCCGGAACGCGCCCTCCGCGCCTACGCCTCGGCCGCGCTGACCCTGAAGGCCGAGCAGCCGGGCTGCGGACTGGGGTGGAACACGCTCGCCGGGATCGGTGCGATCGAGTCCGCGCACGGCACCCACTCGGGAGGTCACCTGGATGCCGCCGGCTACCCGCAGCCGGCGATCAGGGGCATCCCCCTCGACGGCAGCGCAAGCGCCGAGATCGCCGACACCGACGGCGGTGAGTGGGACGGGGATGCCACCTGGGATCGCGCGGTCGGACCGCTGCAGTTCATCCCCGCCACGTGGCAGCGGTGGGGTGCCGACGGCAATGGCGACGGTGTGGCCGACCCGAACCAGATCGATGACGCCGCCCTCGCGGCAGGCCGCTACCTCTGCGCGGCCGGCGAGATGACGAGTGCCACGGGCTGGCGACGGGCGATCTTCTCCTACAACCACCTCGACAGCTACGTCGACGACGTCGCCGCGGCGGCGAACACCTACGCTGCGCGCGCCGCGGGCTGAGCGCGCATCAGCTGCGCAGCACGACGTTCTCGGGCTCCTCGCCCGCGAGGAAGTGGTCGATCTGCCGACGCACGAGCCGCGCGATGCGCGGGCGCATGGAGTCGGTCGCGCCACCGACGTGCGGAGCGATCAGCACGCCGTCCAGCGACCACAGCGGGTGATCGGCGGGCAGCGGCTCGGGGTCGGTGACATCCAGTGCTGCGCGGATGCGTCCCCTCCGCACGTGGTCGACCAGAGCGTCGGTGTCGACCACCGGACCGCGGCCGACGTTCACCACGAGCGCGCCGTCGGGCAGGGCCGACAGGGCTGCATCGTCGACGAGGTGCCGGGTCTTCTCGCCGCCGGGCAGCGAAGCGATGAGCACGTCGGTTCCCGCGAGGACGTCGTACAGCTCGCCGAGCGGGAGGACTTCCACATCGTCCTGCAGCCGGCCGTGCGAGGCGACCGCGCGCAGCTCGACCTCGAAGGGCTTCAGGCGTGCAGCGATGGCGCGGCCGACGCCGCCGAAGCCGAGCAGCGTGACGCGGGCATCGGCGAGGCCCGGCGCCCACAGGCCCTTCCATTCCGCTCGGTCCTGCGCGCGGACGAAGGCGGGGAGCGACCGCTGGGCTGCCAGCGCCAGTGTGACGGCGAGTTCGGCCGTCGCCGTCTCGTGCACGCTCGTCGCGTTGGCGAACGCGATGCCGGCGGGGAGGCGCCCCTCGACGTTGTCGTACCCGATGGACTGTCCCTGCACGAGCCGCGTCGTCACTTCGGACAGCCGGGCGATGACGGTGTCCATCGACATGTACGGCGGCACCACGATGTCGATGTGCGGGCGGGGTGCGGCATCTGTCATGTCCCAGACGAGCACCTCCACCCCTTCGGCCAAGGGCAGCAGGTCATCTCGGAGCTGCGCGGTGGGCACGGACACGACGAGCGAGGAAGTCACCCGCCCCACGCTACCCGCGCGTCCGCGTGAGGCAGCACGTCGTGTCGGTCAACCGGGGACATCCGCGGGCGCGGGCCGCCGACCGATGTGCACCCCGACCGGAACGTCGTACGCGAGGTACTCCGCCATCAGCGCGTCCGCGTCGCGGGTGAAGAGTCGACGCGAGAGTGCCGCGGCGAGCTTCGTCGCCCCGCCGACCAGGCCGGGGATCTGATGGCTCAGCATGCCCTGGCTGATCCGCGCGCCGTGATTGAACATGTGGATGCGTGACAGCGCCGAGTGTTCCGGTGCGCTGCGGCTGACCAGACCGAAGTCGTCGTCGAGATAGGGGAACGCGGCGAGACCCGGGCTCTCCGCCGCTTGCGCCGGAGTGAGGCGGTCGGCCCAGAGCGTGGCATCCGGGGCCACCGTCGACAGCTCCGGACGGCTGGCGAGATCCGCGACGATCCCCGTCGCCGCGATGACGACGTCGTAGCGGTGGATGCCGTGCGGCGTCGTCACCACGATGTCGTCGCCGTCCCACTCGGCACCGTGCCACGGCGACGACGTGAGGAAGCGGAACTCGTCGAAGGCGTGCGCGCGCCAGATCGCGTTCTGCGTCGCGGGCTGGTCGACCGCGGAGAGGTGCACGTTGAACGTCCACTTCTGCGCGTCGGTGAGCGAGCCGTAGTTCTCGATGAGACCTGCGAACTCCATCCACCGGTACGGGCTCACCTGCGGCATCGCCGGGCGACGCATGTGCACGTCGACCGCGGCGGCGCCGTGCTCGAGGGCCGTCGCGGCGTTGTCGAACGCGCCGGTGCCCGCCCCGAGGATGCCCACGCGTTTTCCGGCGAGGGCGGGGAAATCGATCGCGTCGTGAGTGTGGTGGACGCGTTCCGCGGGGAGGCCGGCGAGGAGGGCGGGGAGGTGCCGACCGCCCGCGCCCTCGATCCCCGTCGCGAGGACGACATGGCGGGCCAGCAGCACCCAGGAGCCGTCGGGGCCGTCGAGCTGCAGGCGCAGGGGGCCGTCGGCATCCGTCGCCGTGATCCTCGTGACCGTGGTCGAGCCGACGACCTCGACACCCGCGACCGTGCGGTACCACTGCAGGAATCCCTGCCACGCGACGGTGGGGAAGAAGGCGATCTCGTCCCACGCCGCTTCGCCGTACACGGCTTCGAACCACGCGCGCGGGCTCTCCGCCGGAACGCCCCACGTCGGCCACGCGATGTCCTTCGGCGTGCGGAGGGTGTGCATGCGGGCGTACGTCGTCCAGGGGCCGGTCGCGTCGGCCGGCGCCGCGTCGAGCACGACGACGTCGTCGATCCCGCGGGCGCGCAGACCGCGGGCGAGGACGAGCCCCGCCTGCCCGGCGCCGACGATCACGACCGGGTGTTCCCCGTCGCGCTCACCGACCCACGACCGTCCGTCCCCCGCGCTGAGGTGTTCCTGGTGCGCGGCCTCCCGTTCGAGCGCGGCCAACCGCGCCGATGCGTCGCGGAGGGGTGCGAGCGTGCTCACTCGGGGATGACGACCCGCACGCCGTACGCGTCGTCGAGCCGGAAGTTGTGGTGGTCGGTGACGTTCGTGTCGTCGAGTTCGAGATTGACGAAGTCCATGCTCGGCTCGGCGAAGAACGGACCCGCGTGCCACGTGCCCTTGAGCATCGTGATCGCGGTGCGCGGCGGGATGCGGAACGCGCGCAGGTCGTCGAGACCGGGCTGGTCGATGCCGGCGGGCGCGACGGCGATGGTCCACTCGACGTCACCGACGGACATGAGCGTCTGCGTGGTCTCGAGGTGCCGCGTGACGCGCGTGAACTCGGGCTTCTTGTCGTCGAGCGACATGAGGTAGAACCGCGGGATGCCGCCGGACACGTCGAGCACGGACTCCTCCGACGTGAAGGGTGTGCCGTCGGCCATGGGGGTGAGGACGACGCCGAACGGGGCGAACGTTTCTGCGGTGACCGTCTCGGCGGTCAGCGGGTGGGCGGGGAGCGTGTCGGTCATGCCCCCAAGCTACGCCTGTCCGACAAGTGCTCACCATACTTGTCTGACATGTTCACGACGCTGTTACGATCCCGAAACGCCCCGATCGTGCCGGACCCGACGGATCAGCGCGTTCCGTAGCCCGGCGGGCGCGGCCACCTGCACTTCGCGGGACCAGTACCCGACGTCGTCGCCCGTCCCGTATCCGCAGTACGTCATCTCGACGACCGGGGTGCCCTCGGCCGTCGCGAGCAGCGCCGCGCGCTCGGCATCCAGGCCCACCGCATCGACCCACAGGGTCTCCCACGCGACCCGGATGCCGTTGGCCTCCTCGGCGAGGTCGAACACGGGTCGCCGCGGGTCGAGGTCGACCTCGCGCGCGAGCGGAACGAGGTCTTCCGCGAGGGCGTAGGGGGCCCCGTCGACCCGCCACACTTTGACGGTGCGGAACACCCGGGTGCCGTCCGGGAGGTCGTCGAAGCGGCCCGGGTCGCCGCCCCGGAGCACGTGCACCCCGGATGCCGCGACCTCGAGCAGCGGTTCGTAACCGGCGGACCGGATCGACAGGGAGTGGTCGAACTGTTCGTCGATGCGGCGCCCGACGTCGGGGAGGCGTCGGTTCGGTGTCGTTCGCGTGCCCTGCGTGCGGTGGACGTAGCCGCGCTCCTCGAGGCGCACGAGCGCTTCACGCACCGAGGCCCGGCTCGCTCCCGTGAGCTCGGCGAGGCGTGGCTCGGACGGCAACGTCTCGAGGTCGCCGCTCCAGAGGGCGAGGATCCGGTCGATGACGGCGTCCTGGTCTGTCGCGCGCATGGGCCTCTCGTTCCGTGCGAGCCTCACGGCCAATCGTCGGGACGCTGCAGCAGCTCCACGGCGTCCTCTCGGCTCGACACTCCCAGCTTGCCGTAGATCGACCGGACCTGAGACTTCACCGTGTTCACCGACACGTTGCGCACCCGCGCGATCTCGGGGATGCCCAGGGGCGAGGTGAGCAGGTAGGCCAACTCGCGTTCGGTCGTGGTGAGGGCGGCAAAGGCTCCCGATCCGTTGGAGCGGGCGGCGATCATCGGGAGGATCTGGCGCATCATCGCGACCGTCGGAGCCAGGCCGGGGTTGTGTTCGACGACGAGGCTGAGCAGCCGTTCGGTGTCGTCGAAGGGGATCATCAGGAACGGCGTGACCGAGCCTCCCGTGCGCCCGATCAGCTGGACGACGGATTCCATGCTCTGCACGGCGCGCTTCTCGCTTCCGAGCCGGAGGAAGGCGACCGCTCTCCGCGTCAATACGGGCGTGAGGGTTCGGAGACAGTGCTCGTCGAGCAGCGCGACACATGCGTTGGTGGTTTCGATGACCTCGCGTTCACGGCCCATCTGAAGCAGGACGCCCGCGCGCTGCATCGGGAAGCAGACCGCGTGGCCCGGGTGCGTGGCGGCGTTCGCCATCACGGCCATCGCCTCGTCGAACTCGCCCTGGGCGGCGAGCATGTCCGCGTGGAGGCCCAGAAGAAGATCGCGCACGATCCGGAAGCTGCGGGTGCGGCCGGATCCGTGCAGCAGCTGTCGACTGTCGGCGAGGCCCGTGGTGAGGTTGCGATCGATGAACATGGCCGTCACCCGGATCATCCCGACGCTGAATGCCCAGTAGGGATCGTCCGGCTGCGCAGCTTCCAGTTCGTCGGCGATCTCTCGCATATGGTCCATGTCGGCGGTGCTGACGGTGACCAGCCCATCGCCCAGGAGCAGGCAGTGGGAGGTGTTCTCGATGGACCATCCCTCGTCGACGAACACGCGCCGGGCCTCGTCGATCGCGACCGTGGCCGCGGGGTATTCCGCATTCAACCCGAGGTTCAGGGCCTGAACGCTGAGTGCGCGATATCGCTGCGCGGGTGTCTCCGCGAACATCAGCGCCTCGGCGGCGTAATGACCGCCGATCTGCGGCCAGCCGATGGCGGCGCAGTACTCGGCGACGCTCGCGAAGAGTCCCGACCGGGCCGGTCCCGACAGCGCGGCGGGCCGCGTCAGGCGCCCGGTGTCGAAGTAGCGTGAGACCAGGTCGATGCCTTCGCCGAGCGCATCGTTGCGGGCGCGCGCGACGAGCATCGCCGACAGCAGCATCGCGCGCGTGTCGGTCCAGACGAGCGGCGGGGGGCCCGGTTCGGCCTCGGCGAGCAGCGAGAGGTGCCGGGGAAGAGGCTGTCCGTGTCCGGGCTCCAATCGCGCGAATGTGTGCGCGGCTGCGGCCCGCAGAGTGGCGCTGTGCCCGCTGGCACCGTGTGAATCGCTCATATGACCTCCGTCGCACGAGCGAATCCGCGCCGCTGACGTGCGCGGCGATCGCGTCGTGGATTGACAGACACCCGGGAAGGGCGGTCGGACGCGAATTCGGGTACACGAGCGGCCGCTGAGACCGCATGCCCCCAGGGAAGCGGCCCCCACAGCGAGGATATGACAAATGTGCCAAGAACGCGCCCGGTTCACCCACCGAAACGAGTGGTCGGCGCGGCGCGACGCCGTGGGGAGGAGAGGTGGTGGGTGGCCCTACGCGGCCGCGGACACGACGGCCGAGATCGCGGACGTGAAGAAGCCCAGCCCATCGACGCCCGAGCGCATCGCGACGGTCGTACCGGGGCCGAAGCCGGGCTCGACCGCGTGCTCGGGGTGCGGCATCAGGCCGACGACGTTGCCTCGCTCGTTCGTGAGGCCGGCGATGTCGTCGAGCGAACCGTTCGGATTCACGCCCAGGTAGCGGAACGCGACGAGCCCCTCGCCGTTGACGCGGGCCAGGGTCTCGGCATCCGCGATGTATCCGCCGTCGGCGTTCTTCAGGGGGATGACGATCTCGTCGCCCTCGTCGAATTCGCTGGTCCACGCCGTCGAGGCGTTGTCGACGCGCAAACGCTGGTCGCGACGGATGAATTGCTGGTGCGCGTTGCGGATCAGGCCGCCGGGCAGCAAGTGCGCCTCGACGAGCATCTGGAAGCCGTTGCAGATGCCGAGGATCGGCATGCCCTTGGCCGCGGCATCCTTCACCTCGGCCATGATCGGCGCGAACGCGGCGATCGCTCCGGCGCGCAGGTAGTCGCCGTAGCTGAATCCGCCGGGGAGGACGAGCGCGTCGACTCCGCGCAGGTCGTGCTCGCCGTGCCACAGGGCGACGGGCTCCGCACCCGCGAGGCGGATCGCGCGCTGCGCGTCGCGGTCGTCGAGCGAGCCCGGGAAGGTGATGACCCCGATGCGCGTCGTCACTCGACGACCTCGATGTTCACCACGTCCTCGATGACCGCGTTCGACAGCATCTCGTCGGCGAGCTCGCGGGCGCGGGCCAGCGTGGCCTCATCGACCTCGCCCTCGACCGTCAGTTCGAAGCGCTTGCCGATGCGGACGTCGGAGAAGCGGTTCTCACCCAGTCGCGACAGGGCACCGGCGACGGCCTTCCCCTGGGGGTCGAGAAGCTCGGCCTTGGGCATGACGTCGACGACGATGGTGGGCATTCCAGCTCCAGGTGTCGGAAGGGCAATGGATGCCATTCTACGTGGCCGTGCCCGGGGTCGACCGACACGCCCCTGTGCGTGGTCGATGCAAGCCCTTGCGTGCTCCCTTCCGATATGGGAGCGCTCTCTTGACACCGTGGGAGCGATCCCATAGCCTCGGTCGCGATCGGTGAGAGCGCTCCCACGGTTCAGAGGTCGAGGGAGCGCCGCGCATAGGAGCACACCGAATCACCCACCACGAAGGAGTGTTCTGTGAAATCACGTGCCCTGCGTCGTACCGCCGTCATCGCGGCCGTCGCCTCCACCTCCGCCCTCGTGCTCGCCGGTTGCTCCGGCAGCGGGGGCACCGCTTCCGGCGACGGCGAGGTCACCCTCACCATCGCGACGTTCAACGACTTCGGGTACACCGATGCGCTCCTCCAGGAGTACATGAATGCCCACCCGAACGTGAAGATCGTCCACAACAAGGCCGCGACGAGCAACGATGCGCGCGAGAACTACTTCCAGAAGCTCGGCAAGACCGGGCTCGCCGACATCGAGGCGATCGAGGTCGACTGGCTCCCCGAGGTCATGGAGTACGCCGACCTCCTCGCCCCCGTGCCCGACGACCTGAAGAGCCGCTGGCTCGACTACAAGGTGGAGGCCGCGACGAGCCCCGAGGGCAACCTCATCGGCTACGGCACCGACATCGGTCCCGAGGGCGTCTGCTACCGCTCCGACCTGTTCGCCGCGGCGGGCTTGCCCACCGATCGCGCCGAGGTCGCAAAGCTCCTCCAGGGTGACTGGTCGACCTACTTCGAGGTCGGCGACAAGTACGTGGCCGCGACCGGCAAGGCGTTCTTCGACTCCGCCGGCGGCACCTACCAGGGCGCCATCAACCAGGTGGAGGCCGCGTACGAGAACCCCGACAACGGAGAGATCACCGCCACCTCCAACCCCGAGGTCAAGAAGATCTACGACCAGGTGCTCAAGGCCAGTGCGACGCAGTCGGCGCACCTCGGCCAGTGGTCCGACGACTGGTTCGCCGGGCTCTCCAACGGCGCTTTCGCCACGATGCTCTGCCCCGGCTGGATGCTCGGCGTCATCGAGGGCAACGCCCCCGACGTCAAGGGCTGGGACATCGCCAACGTGTTCCCCGGCGGCGCCGGCAACTGGGGTGGCTCGTACCTGACCGTCCCCGCCAACGGTAAGAACGTCGAGGCCGCACAGGAGCTCGCCGACTGGCTCACCGACCCCGAGACGCAGGTCAAGGCGTTCGAGAACGCGGGCACCTTCCCGAGCCAGACCGACGCACTCAAGGCCGACGCCCTGCTCGGTAGCACCAACGCCTACTTCAACGACGCCCCCGTCGGCGAGATGCTCTCGGAGCGCGCTCAGGCCGTGAAGGTGTCGCCGTACAAGGGGAAGTTCTACTTCCAGATCAATGACGCCATGCAGAAGGCGCTGACGCGTGTCGAAGACGGCACGCAGGATGCCACCTCCTCCTGGCAGCAGTGGGTGACCGAGGTCGACGCCCTTTCCTGACCCGCGCGAACGGATGCCAGGGGCTGCTGCTTCGGCCCCTGGCATCCGTCGCCCGTCCCCCTGGAGGAGACAGAACGTGACCAGCACACTCGAACGGCAGACCCCGACGGCGCCGCCGTCCGCTGGGGGACGCCAGCCCCGGCGCGTGGGTTTCAGCAAGCGCCGCAGCGCGTGGGACCTGAAACTCTCGCCCTACCTCTACATCTCGCCGTTCTTCATCCTGTTCGCGGTCACGGGGCTCTTCCCCATCGCGTACACCGCGGTGATCTCGTTCATGGACTGGGACCTGGTCCGCAACTCGGGGCACTTCATCGGCTTCGACCAGTACGCGTGGGTGCTCAGCCAGCCGAAGTTCTGGATCGCCCTGCGCAACACGTTCAGCATCTTCCTGCTCTCGAGCGTCCCGCAGCTGATCCTCGCGATCTTCATCGCCGCGATGCTCGACCAGAACATCCGCGCCAAGACCTTCTGGCGCATGAGTGTTCTGATCCCCTACGTCATGGCCCCGGTGGCCGTGGCCCTCATCTTCAGCAACATGTTCGGCGACCAGTACGGCGTCGTGAACACCACGCTGCAGAGCCTCGGTCTCCCCGCCGTGCCCTGGCATTCCGATGCCTTCGCCAGCCACATCGCGATCGCGACGATGGTGAACTTCCGCTGGACCGGGTACAACACCCTGATCCTGCTCGCTGCGATGCAGGCCGTACCTCGCGAGTACTACGAAGCGGCAACCGTCGACGGCGCGGGGAAGATCCGGCAGTTCTTCTCGATCACGCTGCCGAGCCTCAAGCCCACGCTGATCTTCGTCATCATCACCTCGACGATCGGCGGCCTGCAGATCTTCGACGAGCCCCGCATGTACGACCAGTACGGCACCGGCGGCGCGGACAACCAGTGGCTCACCGTCACGCTCTGGCTCTACAACGTCGGGTGGGGGGAGTGGAACTTCGGGCGCGCCGCGGCGCTGGCCTGGATCCTGTTCCTCATCATCCTCGCCATCGGCGTGATCAACCTGTTCATCACGCGCTCCGTCGTGCGCGACGAGGGTCGGCGCGACGCGCGCTCCCGTCGCGAGGTCCGCGCTCAGGCGCGCGCCGCGAAGAAGCAGCTCGCGCGAGAGGAGGCGGCACGATGAGTTCCGTCAACGCCGTTCCCGTCCCCGTCGTCGACCCGGATCTGCCCTCGGCGCCGCGCCGACGTCCGCGCCCGGTGCGCGGCTCGCGGCCGAGCTGGATCGTGTACGCCGCGCTCGGCGCGGTGCTGCTGGCGAGCGTGTTCCCCTTCTACTGGTCGCTGCTCATCGGATCCGGCGACTCGTCCACGATCCGCGACGCCAACCGGTCGTGGATCCCCGGCGGCAACTTCTTCGCCAACGCCGCCGCCGTCATCAGCGACCCGGCGGTGAACTTCTGGCCCGCGCTGCTGAACTCGATCATCAGCTCGGGGCTGATCGCGGCATCCGTCGTCTTCTTCTCCACCCTCGCGGGGTGGGCCTTCGCGAAGCTGAAGTTCCGCGGCGGCCCGTGGCTGCTGGTCTTCGTGGTGGCGACGATGGCCGTGCCGACGCAGCTCGGCGTCGTCCCGTTGTACATCCTGTTCAGCGAACTGGGGTGGACCGGGCAGCTCGGCGCCATCATCATTCCGGCGCTCACCAGCGCGTTCGGCGTGTTCTGGATGACGCAGTACCTGCGCCAGGCGGTGCCCGACGAGCTCATCGAGGCGGCGCGCGTCGATGGTGCCAGCTCGTTCCGCACGTTCCTCACGGTGGGTGTCCCTGCGGCGCGCCCCGCCGCGGCGATGCTCGCGCTGTTCACGTTCGTGAGCGCGTGGAACAACTTCTTCTGGCCGTTCATCGTGCTCGATCGGCAGAACCCGACCCTGCCGGTAGCGCTCTCGCTGCTGCAGTCCAACTACTTCGTCGACTACTCCATCGTGCTCGCGGGCGTGCTGCTGTCGACGATCCCGCTGCTGCTGCTGTTCGTGTTCGCCGGGAAGCAGCTGGTCAGTGGCATCATGCAAGGGGCGGTCAAGGGATGACACTTGCGCCCACGGAAGGAACCCGATCCATGTCCCACACCCGAGCCTTTCCCGAGGGCTTCCTGTTCGGTGCGGCGACCGCCGCGTACCAGATCGAGGGAGCCGCGTTCGAGGACGGGCGCACGGCCTCGATCTGGGACGCTTTCAGCCGGGTCCCCGACGCGGTGATCAACGGCGACAACGGCGACGTCGCGTGCGACCACTACCACCGGTATCGCGATGACGTGCAGGTGATGAAGCGTCTCGGGCTGCAGACCTACCGCTTCTCGACCTCCTGGTCGCGTGTGCGTCCGGACGGCGGCGCGCTCAACCCGAAGGGCGTCGACTTCTACGAGCGTCTCGTGGACGAGCTGCTGGATGCCGGCATCCTCCCGTGGCTGACCCTGTACCACTGGGATCTTCCCCAGGCCCTGCAGGACCGCGGCGGCTGGGCCGTCCGCGAGACGAGCGACCTCTTCACCGAGTACGCGCTCGACATGCACGACGCACTCGGCGACCGCGTGAACGTGTGGACGACGCTGAACGAACCGTGGTGCTCCTCGTTCCTCAGCTACACCGCCGGCGCCCACGCGCCCGGTCGGTACTCGCAGGCCGAGGGAATGCTCGCTGCGCATCACCTGCTGCTCGGGCACGGCCAGACCGTGCGCGAGCTGCGCGCCCGTGACGCGTCGCTCAACCTGGGGCTCACGCTGAACCTGACGGTCGCGGATGCCGTCGACCCGTCGAACGCCGCCGACCTCGACGCCGCGCGTCGCATCGATGGTCAGTTCAACCGCTGGTTCCTCGACCCGGTGTTCCGCGGCAGCTACCCGGCCGACATCATCCAGGACTTCCGGAACGTGGATGCCGAGGCCGTGCGGCGCTGGCAGGACGCCGTTCGGCCGGGCGACCTCGAGGTCATCTCGACCCCGATCGACACGCTCGGCGTGAACTACTACCACGGGGAGTTCGTCGGTGGGACTCCACCGCTCGTCAACCCGCCCGGGGGCGACGCCCCGACGGTGCGACCGATCTCGTCGCCGTTCCCCGCGCACGAGAACCTCTACTGGCACGATCGCGGGCTGCCGCGCACGACGATGGGGTGGGAGGTGCAGCCCGACGGGCTCACCCAGCTGCTGGAACGCGTGAGCACGGAGTACTCCGCCGAGCGCGGCGTCGCGCTCTACGTCACCGAGAACGGCGCCGCCTACGACGACGTCCCGGTCACGGAGGACGGCGAGACGCGCGTCCACGACGTCGAGCGCGTGGAGTTCGTCGAGGCGCACCTCGCGGCCGTCCTGGATGCCGTCGATCGCGGTGTCGACGTGCGGGGCTACTTCTACTGGTCGTTGCTCGACAATTTCGAGTGGGCGTGGGGCTACGAGAAGCGCTTCGGCATCGTGCACGTCGACTACGCGACGCAGGAACGAGCGGTGAAGGACTCCGGCCTCGCCTACGCGCGGGTCATCGCGGAGCGGGCACTGCGCGCGGACGTTGCGGTCGCCGACGAACTGCCCGCCGCCTGATCTCGAGCGCGGGAACTCGGGCGATCGCTCGGCCCGTCCGCGGTCGTGCCGAGCGGAATCCCTCGACCGCGGAGGAGTACGCTCGCAACGTCGCCGGGAGTGATCCGGCGTACCGTCGCGTCCCTGAACCCGGGAGGAGGCCGATGGATCTCGCCCCTGCGCGAGGCGCCGCCACCATCGAAGAGGTCGCCGCCCGAGCCGGCGTCTCCCGTTCCACCGTGTCGCGCGTGGTCAACGGGTCGACGGCGGTGTCGCCCACCGCCCTCGAGGCCGTGCGCCGTGCCATCGAGGAATTGCAGTACGTCCCCAATCGGGCCGCACGGTCGCTCGCCAGCCGCCAGACGCGCGCGATCGCGCTCGTGATCCCCGAAGACACCGACCGCTTCTTCGGCGACCCGTTCTTCGGGTCCATCGTCGCGGGGATCTCGCAGGTCATCGGCGACTCCGACTACGTCATGAACATGCTCATCGCGAGCGACGACGCGAGCGCCAAGGCCCTCGGGTACCTTCGCAGCGGCAGCGTGGACGGCGCGATCGTGGCCTCGCACCATACGAGCGACACCTTCGTCGACCGCCTCGCCGACACGGTCCCCGTCGTGTTCGGCGGACGCCCCGCGCGCGTGCGACCCACCGACCACTACGTCGACGTCGACAACATCCAGGGCGGGCGGGATGCCACCCGCTACCTGCTCGACCGCGGTCACCGCCGTGTCGCGACCGTCGCCGGGCCCGCCGACATGCCCGCGGGCATCGACCGTCTCCAGGGGTTTCGGGACGTCCTCGCGGAGGCCGGGCTCGAGCCCGTGGGTGTCGAGGACGGCGACTTCACCGAAGCGGGCGGCGCCGAGGCGATGCGCCGGATGCTGGCATCCGGGGATCTTCCCGAGGCGCTCTTCGTCGCCAGCGACCTCATGGCCCGTGGCGTCTACACGGCACTCCGCGAGCGTGGGCACGAACCGGGACGCGACATCGCCGTGATCGGCTTCGACGACTCCGCGGTCGCGACCTCCCTCGTACCTGCCCTGACGACGGTCCGGCAGCCCTCGCGCGATCAGGGCCGGCAGATGGCGACGATGCTGCTCGACGTCCTCGCGGGTCGGGTGACGGCCAACACTGCGATCCTGCCGACCGAGATCATCGTGCGCGCTTCGGCGTGAGCGCTTCCCCGATCGGGGCGACAAGCGACGCGCCCAGCCGCTAGCCTGAGCGCACGGCGGCGCGCGAACCCGAATCCGCGCCCGCGCGAGAGGACCGACGATGCGTCGATGGAGAAGTGTTTCCGCCGTGGCCGCGCTGGTGGCGCTGGCGAGCCTGACCGGATGCGTGCCCGAGGAGGCGACTCCCGTCGCGTCCGAGACGTCCACGCCGTCGGTGACGGTGGTGACGCCGTCGGCCACGCCCGCGCCCACGTCCTCGCCCAGTTCGACCTCGGCCAGCGTGGCGGCCAACGTTCCGGCATCCTGTGACGACCTCGGCACCGCGAGCAGCCGCGCCGAGACCGTCGGTGATCTCACCGCCCAGCACGCCGACGGGTTCGTCCGCCCCGCCCCGCCGAACGCGACCACCGTGCTGTCGTGCAACTGGATCCAGGAGGAAGCCGCCGCGGTGCTGCTGATCGTCAGCACCGCGAGCGACGCCGACGTGACCGACGGGCTCGCGCAGCTGACGTCGGAGGGCTACCAGTGCCAGCCGGCGCAGGACTTCGGAGCGCAGTACTGCTCGCGCCCCGGCGATGCGGCGAGCAGCGAGGACGTCATCGTCGCGCGCGACGACGTGTGGATCTACCTCGAGACCGTCAACGTCAACGCGCGGGCGTGGCTGTCCGACATCGCCGCCCAGATCTACGGCTGACCTTCACTCCCACGTCGCGGCGTCGGGGTCGATGCCGTGCGCCCGGGCGCTCGCGTCGATCGCGTCCCGGAGCCATACGGCGAGGCCGGGGTGCACGCCGTCGTAGTGCGCCGCGAAACGCGGGTCCGCCGCGTACATGCGGCCCAGGCATACCTGCATCGATCGTGTGATCGGGAAGTACGCCGAGAACACCCCGCGGTGCCGTTCGACGAGATCGTTCGCGCGCTCGTCTCCGGGCAGGGCGCCGGATGCCAGGGCGTCGCCGAGTTCGCGCTCGAGAGCCGTGACCGCCGAGGTGACGGCCGCCCAGTCGGCGGGCGTCCGCGACGCCGACCGCTCGGCGTACTGCTGCCACTGTTCCGTGCCGCGGTAGCGTTCGGCCGCCTCGGCCGCCCACGCGGGGTCCCAGTCCCGGCCGAACGCGGCGGTCTGCTCGTCTTCGGAGAGAAGGATGCCGCGCTCCTGCGCCGCGATCATGCGTTCGAGGTCGTCGTCGAGGTCGCGCAGCTGCTCCATGCGCTGCGCGAGTTGCGCGCGCTGGACTCGCAACTGGGCGGCGACGTCGCCGCCGGCCTCGTCGAGCACCGCGCGGATGGAGTCGAGGTCGAGGCCGAGTTCGCGGTACACGAGGATCCGGCGGAGGCGTTCGAGGTCGTCGCGGGTGTACAGCCGGTAGCCGGCGGTGGAGCGCGCCGCGGGCCGCGCGAGCCCGATCTCGTCCCAGTGGTGCAGGGTGCGCACCGTCACCCCGAGGCGCGCGGCGGTCTCGCCGACGGGGAGACCCTGGTCAGTCATGGTGTCCATTGTCGGTGCCGATGCCCACGCTCCGGAGGTTCCGTCCTTCGGCGCTGTCAGGATCGAAGACCTTCGCCGCGGTGAAGGTCACGCGGACGTTCTCGGGTGTGACCACGTCGATGTCGCGCGTGTTCCAGGGGCTGTCGTGCGAGTCCGCGTCGACGCCCACCTCGCGCAGTGCCGCGAGGATCTCCGGGATCTGCCCGAGCACGCACGCGAAGCTGACGCGGGAGGTCGGGACGATCTCGTTCCCCTCGCCCGCGACGAGCAGGACGTCCTGGAACGCCCATCGCCGGAGATGCACCATCCGGCCCGGGATGCCGAACAGCTCGAAGAACCCGAGCCCGCGCGTCCAGAAGTCGACCGAGGCGGCGAGGTCGGACGTGGGGAGGGTGACGAACATCGGCATCCCGTAGATGCCCCGGAACAGCGGTGGGGCGACGGCATCCGGTCCGGGCGGGGGAACGGGGCTGATCTCGAAAGCGTCGGAGGAGCGGGTCATGAGTCCAGGCTCAGGGCTCACGCCGCGTGAGGGTCAAGCCGCCGATCAGCTTCTCGGGGGCAGCGGCTGCTGGTACACGTCCGGAACGTCGTCGCCGTCGGCATCCACTTCTTCCGCCGCCGCGAGCTGCTTGTAGCGGCGGTTGCGGGCGAGCAGGACGATGGCGGCGAAGACGGATGCCAGGAGCGAGGCCACCATGATCGCGATCTTCGCGTCGTCGGTGTGGGGTGAGCCGGCGGGGAAGCTGAGCTCGGCGATCAGCAGCGACACCGTGAATCCGATGCCCGCGAGCAGGCCGACACCGGCGAGGTCGATCCATTTCAGCGCCGGGTCGAGGCGCACCTTCGTCACCAGCGTGAGCAGGCGGACCCCGAGCAGGATGCCGATCGGCTTGCCGAGCACGAGCCCGGCGACGACGCCGACGGTGACGGGGTCCATGACCGCGCGAGCGAGACCCTCGGCGCCGCCGATCGCCACGCCCGCGGCGAAGAACGCGAAGATCGGCACCGCGATGCCCGCCGACAGGGGGCGGAAGCGGTGCTCGAACTGCTCGGCGAGGTCCATGCCGCGGATCTCGGGCTGACGCTTCGAGGGGGCGACCGGAATCGTGAACGCCAGCGCGACGCCGGCGATCGTGGCGTGGACGCCCGACGCGTGCAGGAACGCCCACGCGGCGAAACCGATCGGCAGCAGCACGACCCACGCGGCCCACGGGGTGCGGGCGAACCAGGCGCGGCCGCGATGCGCGATCACGCCGTAGATCGCGACGAGCACCGCGAAGACGGCGAGCGGGAGGAGCGAGATGTCGCTCGTGTAGAACAGCGCGATGATCGCGATCGCGATGAGATCGTCGACGACCGCGAGCGTGAGCAGGAAGATGCGCAGCGGGCCCGGCAGGTGCGAACCGACGAGCGCGAGCACGGCGACGGCGAACGCGATGTCGGTCGCGGCGGGGATCGCCCAGCCGGCGAGCAGGCTCGGCTGCGAAGAGACGACGGCGACGTAGATGAGCGCGGGCACCGCGACGCCCGCCGCGGCGGCGGTGATCGGGACGATGGCGGTGCTGAAGCGGCGAAGGCTCCCCACGACGATCTCGCGCTTGAGCTCGAGGCCGACCATGAAGAAGAAGATCGCGAGCAGGCCGTCGGCCGCCCACGCGCCGACGCTCAGTTCGAGGTGCCACGGCTCGTACCCGAACCGCAGGTCGCGCAGGGCGAAGTACGCGTCCGAGGCGGGGGAGTTGGCCCAGATGATCGCCGCGATCGCGGCGATCACGAGCAGCATGCCGCCCACGGACTCTCGGCGGAGCACGGTGGTGACGCGGTGGACTTCGCGGTAGCCCGGCCAGCTCGGCGCGCGGGTGGGGGTTTCTGTCATGGCATCTGCTTTCGGGGTCGATCGACACGATCGTCGACCAGACTTCCCGACACGCCCCCGCCAGTTTACCTGGGCGACCTGAACGTTGCCGAAAGCGCACGATCCGGCCGGGAGCACACGTTCGGGTCGGCCGGAACGTGGGCGCTCGACCCGAACGGGTGCTTTCGAGCGCGGATGCCGCCCGCGCGGGGCCTCAGGACGGGTCGCCGCCTAGGGGACCCACCGCGGGGATCGGGCCGCCGTCGTCGGCACCGGTCTTGCGGGCGCGGGCGATCGCGTTGCCCAGGTGGTAGATGACCAGGGCGGCGACGGCGCCGAGCACGATCGCGCCGAGCTGGAAGTCGCCCCACTGCATCGTGAACCCCGCGATCGCGAGCACCAGCGCGACCGCGCCCGTGTACTGGTTGACCGGGCGCGAGAAGTCGACGCGGTTGTCGACCCAGATCTTGATCCCGATGATGCCGATCAGGCCGTAGAGCGCCGTCGTGACCCCACCGAGCACTCCGGCGGGGATCGTGTTGAACACCGCACCGACCTTGGGTGAGAGGCTCAGCACGATCGCGGTGAGCCCGGCGACCCAGTACACGGCGGTCGAGTAGACGCGGGTCGCGGCCATGACGCCGATGTTCTCGCCGTACGTCGTCGTGCCCGAGCCGCCGAACGTTCCCGCGAGGGTCGTGGCGACGCCGTCGGCGATCAGCGCGCGTCCGGTGGAACGGTTGGCCGTGGCATCCGTCATCGCCGCCACGCCCCGGACGTGCCCGACGTTCTCGGCCACGAGCACCAGAACGACCGGGAGGAACATCGCGATGACCGACCACGTCTGCGGCGACGCGAAGTTCGCGAGGTGGAACTCGGGAAGGCCGATCCACGGCGCGGCCTCGACCGGCGCGAAGTCGATGAGCGTCTCACCGGTCGTGACCTGGATCAGGACCGTCGCGACGTAGCCGACGATGACGCCGAGGAAGATCGAGATGCGCCCGAGGAATCCGCGGAACAGCACGCTGAAGAGGATCACCGCGACGAGCGTGATCGTGCCGGGCAGGGGTTGGAGCTGGAAGTTCTGCCACGCGACGGGGGCCAGGTTGAAGCCGATGAGCGCGACGATCGCCCCGGCGACCACCGGCGGCATGACCTTGTCGACCCACCCGAGCCCGACGAACTGCACCACGACGCCGATGAGGGCGAGCAGGATGCCGACGGCCACGATGCCCGCGAGGGCGGAACCCGTTCCGCCGATCGTGGTCGCCGCGGTCACGGGCGCGATGAAAGCGAACGACGACCCGAGGTAGCTGGGGAGCCGGTTGCGGGTGACGAGGAGGAAGAGCAGCGTCCCCACGCCCGAGAACAGCAGCGTCGTCGACACCGGGAACCCGGTGAGCACGGGCACGAGGAACGTGGCGCCGAACATCGCGATGACGTGCTGGAGTCCGATCGCGACCGTGGCTCCCCAGTTGAGGCGCTCGCCCGGGGCGACGACCGCTCCCGGCGCGACCGTGCGCCCGTTTCCGTGCAGCTTCCACTGGAACATGTGTCTCTCCTCGCGGTGGTGGGGAATGGATGCCGATCGCGCACGTTCGGGTCGAACGCTCACGTTGCAGACGCCCCGAGCGTGTGCGTTCGGCCCGAACGTGTGTTCTCGTCGCTGCCGGCGCGGGCGCCGGGCGCGTCAGGACGTCAGGCGGCTCAGCAGCTCGGCGTAGCGGGCGCGTGTGCGCGTCACGATGTCGTCGGGGAGGGCGGGGGGCTCGCCTTGCTTGTCCCAGTGGGCGGCGAGCCAGTCGCGGACGATCTGCTTGTCGAAGCTCGCCATGCGCTCGGCCGGGGTCGTGCCCGTGCGCCAGGCTTCGGCATCCCAGTACCGCGACGAGTCCGACGTCAACACCTCGTCGGCGAGGGTCAGCACGCCCTCGGCGTCGTAGCCGAACTCGAACTTCGTGTCGGCGAGGATCAGGCCGCGCTTCTCGGCGATCGCTGCGGCGCGGCGGTAGATCTCCAGCGACAGGTCGCGCAGGGCGGCCGCGGTCTCGGCGCCGACGAGCTCGACGGATCGCTCGTACGTGATGTTCTCGTCGTGCTCGCCCATCGGCGCTTTGTAGGCGGGGGTATAGAGAGGCTCGGGCAGCCGATCGCCATCGCCCAGTCCGTCGGGGAGCGGGATGCCGCACACCGTACGCGTCGCCTGATACTCGGCCCATCCCGACCCGGTCAGGTAGCCGCGCACGACGCACTCGATCGGCTGCATGTCGAGCGACCGGACGAGCATCGCGCGACCGCGCACGGCATCCGGGATCAGCTCGACGGCGTCGTCGCCCTCGAGCACGTGGTCGGCGGCGAGGTGATTCGGGATGCCACGCCCCCCGTCGGCGCCGGCGAGCCGGTCGAACCACCACAGGCTCAGCGTCGTCAGCAGCACGCCCTTGTCGGGGATGCCGGGGTTCAGGACGTGGTCGAAGGCGCTGACCCGATCGCTCGCGACCACCAGCAGGTGCGCGGGCGCGGCTCCCTCGGCCGTGTCGGCGGGGACGTACAGGTCGCGGACCTTGCCCGAATAGATGTGGCGCCAGCCGTCGAGCGCGAGGGGGGAGTCGGGGATCACCCGCTCATTATCGCGGGTCGGCCGGGCCGCCCACGGCCGCGATGAGCGAGATCTTGTCACATCCCGGCCGCGCGCGCCCGCCCCCCGGCGTTTTGGGGTCGCCTCGCTACCGTCGAAGGATGACCGAGGCGAACCCCGACACCGCGGCATCCATCGATCCTCCCGACGGCAGCTCCCACCGCACCCTCCGCGGCTGGGTGTTCTGGCCGGCGTCGGCCATCGCGCTGACGTTCATCGCCTTCGCGCTGCTCTTCCCCTCCGCGGCCGAGGTCGCGTTCGGCGCGCTGCAGACGGCGATCGTCTCGGCGTTCAACTGGTACTACGTCCTCATCGCGGCGTTCTTCGTCGTCTTCGCCCTCACGATGGGATTCAGTCGATTCGGCCGCATCAAGCTCGGCGGCGACGACGACGAGCCGGAGTTCTCGACCCTGTCGTGGTTCTCGCTGCTGTTCGCCGCCGGCATGGGCATCGGTCTGGTGTTCTACGGCGTGAGCGAGCCGCTGAGTCACTTCACCTCCCCGCGACCGGGCGTCGACGGCTCGGCGACGGAGATCGCGCAGCAGGCGATGTCGCAGACGTTCCTCCACTGGGGCGTGCACGCGTGGTCGATCTACGTCGTGATCGGTCTCGCGCTGGCCTACGCCTTCCATCGCCGCAAGCGCCCGCGCACGATCCGCTGGGCGCTCGAGCCGATCCTGGGCGCCCGGCTGGTGCAGGGCGGGTGGGGCAATGCGATCGATGTCGCCGCCCTCGTGGGCACGCTCTTCGGCGTCGCGACCTCGCTCGGACTCGGCGTCATCCAGATCAGCGCCGGCCTCGACTTCCTCGGCGTCGTGCCGCCCTCGATCGTCAGCCAGGCGATCCTCATCGGCATCATCACCGGGTTCGTGCTGTTCTCGGTTCTGTCGGGCGTCGGCCGCGGCATGAAGTGGCTGTCGAACATCAACCTCGTTCTCGCCGGCATCCTGATGCTCTACCTGCTGTTCGTGGGACCGACCGAGTTCCTGCTGCGCGACGTCGTGCAGTCGATCGGCAACTACATTCAGAACTTCGTCGGCCTCTCCTTCACGGTGAGCGCCTACTCCGGTGAGGCGGGCGTGGCCTGGCAGGGCGCGTGGACCGCCTTCTACTGGGGCTGGTGGATGTCGTGGGCGCCGTTCGTCGGGATCTTCATCGCGCGCATCTCGCGCGGACGGACGGTGCGCGAGTTCGTCACCGGAGTGATCCTGGTGCCCACGCTCGTCGGCATCCTGTGGTTCACGGTGCTCGGCGGCTCGGCCATCTACGCGGAGTTGACCGGCTCGGCGACGTTCGTCGGCGCCGATGGGACGATCGATGTGTCGACGGCGCTCTTCCAGCTGCTCGAGACGGTGCCGGGCTCGGTGTTCCTCGTCATTGGGTTCCTCGTCCTCATCGGCATCTTCTTCATCACCTCGGCCGACTCCGGCGCGCTCGTGATGAGCATGATCGCCACCGGCGGAGAGGAGGAGCCGCCCCGCTGGACGCGCGTGTTCTTCACCCTCGCGACGTCGGTGATCGCCTTCGCCCTCCTCATCGCGGGGGGACTGACGGCGCTCCAGACGGCGGCGATCAGCATCGCTCTGCCGTTCAGCCTCGTGCTGCTCGCGATCTGCTGGGCCACCGTCGTGGCGTTCCGGCGCGAGCTGAAGGCGTACGACCGCGCCGAGCGCGCGCGACTGCGCGAGCAGATCGGCGAGCACTACGGCCTGGAGGTCGAGGAGGCCAACCAGCGCGGCATCTTCGGCCTGCCGGCGCGGTGGCGGCGCCGCCGTGCGGCCGACGCCGACGCCCCGGAGGAGTGACGCGCCTCCGCGCCCGGCACACCGAAACGTTAACCGCCGCGGGGGTCTCCCACCGCCTTCTGTGCGATATAGTCCACATGGACTAGTCGACACGGACCATGGAGGGGTGGATGCCAGAACCCACGCGACTCACACCGCTCGCGGTGATGCTCCTGGCGACCCTGCGCGAGGGCGACATGCATCCCTACGAGATGCTCCGACTGCTGCGCGATCGTGGCGACGATCGGCTCGTCCCGCTGCAGAAGGGCACGATCTACCACACGATCGCGCGCCTCGAACGGGAGGGCCTCGTCGCTGAGGTCGGCGTCGACCGCGACGGCAACCGCCCCGAGCGCACGACGTATCGCCTGCTCGACGCCGGACGCAACGCCGTGGACGCCTGGGTCCGCGCGGAACTGCCGCAGATCGACCGTCCCGGCGACTTCCGCGTCGCCCTGGCCGAAGCCCATAATCTCGACCGTGACGACGTCGTCGCGCTCCTCGACCGGCGGCGGGAACTCCTCGTCGCCTCCCGCGACGAGCACCGTGACGGGCTGTCCCGTGCACGCGACCGCGCGGTCCCGCACCAGTACATGATCGAGGTCGAGCGGCAGTCCGTTCTCCTCGACGCCGAACTCGCCTGGCAGGACTCCCTGCGCAACGGCCTGATCGCCGGCACCCTCCCGTGGGGCGCCGACGGCCTTCCTCACCACCTCGAACGACTCCGCGTCTCGAAGGAGACCCCCGCATGACCGATTCCCGCGCCGCCTCCGTGGCATCCGCTCCGCCCGAACGGAGCCCGTGGCCCGCCCTCTGGGCGCTGGTCATCGGGTTCTTCATGATCCTCGTCGACACCACGATCGTCTCGGTGGCCAACCCGGCCATCAAGTCGGCGCTCGATCCGAACACCAACAACCTCGACAACGTCGTGTGGGTCACCAGCGCCTACCTGCTCACGTACGCCGTGCCGCTGCTCATCACCGGTCGTCTCGGCGACCGCTTCGGTCCCAAGAACATCTACCTGACGGGCCTGGCGATCTTCACGATCGCCTCGCTCGCGTGCGGCCTGGCCACCTCGCTCGAGATGCTGATCGTCGCCCGCGCCGTCCAGGGCCTCGGCGCCGCGCTCATGACGCCCCAGACGATGGCGGTCATCACCCGCACCTTCCCTGCGCAGCGCCGCGGCGCAGCCATGGGGCTGTGGGGGGCCACCGCCGGTGTCGCGACGCTCGTGGGTCCGCTCGCGGGCGGCCTGCTGGTCGACGGCCTCGGGTGGGAGTGGATCTTCTTCATCAACATCCCGGTCGGCGTCATCGGCTTCATCGCCGCGCTCGTGCTCGTGCCGCAGCTGCCGAAGACCGCGCACAAGTTCGACATCCTCGGCGTCGTGCTGAGCGCCGTGGGGCTCTTCCTCATCGTGTTCGGCCTCCAGGAGGGCGAGCACTACTCGTGGGCCGCGTGGATCTGGGCGATGGTGGCCGCCGGAGTCGTCGTGATGGGCGTGTTCATCTGGACGCAGGCCCGGAGCAAGGGCGAACCCCTCGTGCCGCTCGACCTCTTCCGCGAGCGCAACTTCTCGGTGGCGAACCTCGCGATCGCGACGGTGGGATTCACCGTGACGAGCATGGCCCTGCCGCAGATGTTCTACCTCCAGCTGGCGCGCGGCCTCACCCCGACCGAGTCGGCGCTGCTGCTCATCCCGCTCGCGATCCTCTCGGGGGTCCTGGCGCCGTTCGCGGGGAAGCTGCTCGATCGCACCGACCCGCGGTTCCTGCTCGTGCCCGGACTCCTGCTGGTCGGCGGCTCGCTCGCGCTGTACGCCGCGCTCATCTTCGGCGACGCTCCCATCTGGGCGTTCCTGATCCCGTCCGCGCTGATGGGCGTCGGAAACGCCGGCATGTGGGGTCCGCTCGCCACGACGGCGACGCGCAACCTCCCGCCGCGCCAGGCCGGCGCCGGCGCGGGCATCTACAACACCACCCGCACCGTCGGATCGGTGATCGGTTCGGCATCCATCGCCGCGTTCATGCAGGCGCGCCTCGAGGCCAACCTGCCCGGAGCGGGCGATGCCGGAACGAGCTTCGGTGGGGGAGTGCTCCCGCCGCAGATCGTCGAGGGCTTCTCCACCGCTATGGGTCAGTCGCTGCTCCTCCCCATCGGCGTGATCGTCCTCGGACTCGTGGCCGTGCTGTTCATGCGGCGGCCCTCGGTGATCCGTGCCCACGGGACGCCCCTCGACGCCGCTCCGGCGCAGGCTTCGGCGGCTCCGGCCGGGCAGGGTTCGGCTCCCGCGCCGATCTCTCCTGCGCGGACCGCTCCCGCGGCCGCGGGCACCGCTCCCTCGGGCGAGTAGCCCGGCCGAGGTTCGGCCCGGGTCGGTTCCGCCGAGACTGCACGCGCCCGACATCTCCCTTGCATTCTGCGGGGGAGATGTCGGGCAATTGCTGTTTCGGCGGGAACCGCGTGCCGGCCGGCCTCAGGGCGTGATGTCGTCGACGAAGCGGTGGGCCTCGTCGATCAGGGCGGCCCACGTCTCGGAGGCATCCGGCGAGATCTCTGCCCACTCCCGCAGGGGCCGACCGCGCATGACCATGGGGGCGCCGATCCCGTCCGCCGCGAGCTCGCCGATCCGCTCTTCGGGCAGCTTCACCACGAGAGAGCCCTGGTGCGCGACGAACGCGAATATCTTCGCGCGCACGCGGAGACCGTCGGTGCCGAACATGCGGCCGATGTCGACGTCGGGCAGCGCACACAGACGCTCCGCGATCGGGTCGAAGATCACGTGCCCGCGCGCCATGGCATCCCGGTCCACCATGCGCATACGCTAGCCCGCTCGGGATGCCGGGGTGAGGGGTGCTCGGTGCCGAAACGCCGAGACTTCATCGCGCCGACATCTCCCTTGAAGATTGCGCGGGGGATGTCAGCGCGATGAAGTCTCGCGGATCAGACAGCGGATCAGCCGGATGCCGGGGCAGCGCGGCGCTCCGGTCGCGCGTCAGTCCTCGACGACGCGAGCGGCGATGTCGGTGCGGTACTGACCGCCCTCGAGGCCGATCAGGCTCAGCGCCTCGTACGCGGCGGAGCGGGCCTCGCGGAACGTCGTCCCGAGGGCGACCACGTTGAGAACGCGGCCTCCGGTCGCGTGCAGCTGCCCGTCGCGGAGCATGGTCGCCGCGTGCGCGAGGTGCACCCCGTCGACCTCTTCAGCGTCGTCGACGCCGGTGAGCGGTCGTCCGGTGATCGGAGCCTCGGGGTAGCCCTCGCTCGCCAGCACGACCGTGACGGCGGTCGCCTCGGCGAACGCGGGACGCGGCTGGTCCTCGAGCGTGCCGGAGGCCGCGGCCAGGAGCAGCGTCGACAGCGGGTCGACGAGCCGCGGCAGGACCACCTGCGTCTCGGGGTCGCCGAAGCGCGCGTTGAACTCGATGACCTTCACGCCCGCCTCGGTGAGGATGAGCCCGGCGTACAGGAGTCCGATGAAGGGGGTGCCCTCGGCATCCATCTGCCGGATCACCGGCTCGGCCACCTCGCGCGTGACGTGGTCGACGAACTCCTCCTCGCCGCCGAAGCGCTCCAGCAGCCACGGCAACGGCGAATACGCCCCCATGCCGCCGGTGTTGGGGCCCTCGTCGCCGTCGCGCAGGCGCTTGAAGTCCTGCGCGGGACTGAGGGGCAGCACCCGGTCGCCGTCGCTGAGGAAGAAGAGCGAGACCTCGGGCCCGGCGAGGAACTCCTCGATGAGCACGGGACCCGTCGGCAGGTACGCCTCGGCGTGCGCGAGTGCCGCTGCGCGGTCGGTCGTCACGATGACGCCCTTGCCCGCGGCGAGACCGTCGGCCTTCACGACGTGCGGGGCGCCGAGGTCGTCGAGCGCCGCCTCGACGCCGGCGAGATCGTGCGCGCGCACGGCTCGTCCGGTCGGGACGCCCGCGGCATCCATGATCCGCTTGGCATACGTCTTCGATCCCTCGAGCTGCGCCGCCGCCTTGCCCGGACCGAACACCGGGATGCCGCGCTCGCGCAGCGCATCGGCCACGCCGGCGACCAGCGGAGCTTCGGGTCCGATCACGACGAGGTCGATCGCCTCGGTGTTCGCGAACTCGGTGACGGCGACCGGATCGTTCGCGTCGAGGTCGACGACGTGGGCGTCGCGGGCGATGCCGGCATTGCCGGGGGCGGCGTAGATCGCGTGCGAGACCTCTTCCGAGCGCAGGGCGAGGATGATGGCGTGCTCGCGCGCGCCCGAACCGAGGACCAGGATTCTCACGCGGCCAGCCTATCGAGCGCCTCGGACACCGCCTTTATCCGTCGAAGGCCCAGGACTCGGCGTCGGGCCCGGACACGTGCCGGCGTGTCAGGGACACTCGACAGGGGTGACGGTTGGGCGAGAGGGACCCGGGTACCGTGGATGCCATGCCCCCTCGCCGCATCGACACCGGAGACGGCCGCGCGGCGCTCGCCGCCGTGGCCGCGGGCGACGCGCCCCGGACGGCGACCGCGACCGCCGTGCGGTACCTGCTGCAACTGCTCGTCGAGAAGGCGCCGGGGAACTCGGTCGAGATGCGCGTGCCGCCGTTCGGTGCCGTCCAGGTCATCGAGGGGCCGCGACACACCCGCGGCACCCCGCCCAACGTCGTCGAGACCGACGCGGCGACCTGGATCGCCGTGGCCACCGGCGTGGAGAGCTGGGCGGATGCCGCTGCCTCGGGCCGGATCGTCGCCTCCGGCGTGCGCGCCGACCTGAGCGCGCTGCTGCCGCTGCGCCCGTGACCGATTCGACGTCGGGCAATCGGCGACCCGCGGAACCTGCCGCGGTGGGACAATGTGAGCATGGCTGAGCAGCCCGCCCCTGAACGCAAGCCCCTCGTGCACGAGGAGATCGTGACGCTGCGCGTGCGCCGCGCGCCCAAGTATGGCGTCTTCCTGGCCGCGGGTGCGCTCCTTGGCATCCTGGCGGCTCTCATCTTGACGTTCGCGATCGACGGCTCCGACCTCAGCCCGTACACGCAGGTCGTCTACTCGCAGCTGCAGGTCTTTGGTTTCACGGCGCTCATCTGCGTCGTCGTCGGCGTGACGTTGGGCGCGATCGCCGCGCTCATCTCCGAGCGAGTGGTGGGCCGGAAGGTCCGTGACGTCGCGGTCGACCACGAGCGCTACCGCTACTGACGCCGCCCGCGGGCGCCCCCGCGGCTCACGCCAGCTCGGCGATGATCGGGTGGATGGCGGTGTCGAACGCGACGACATCGCTGCGCAGGCCGTCCGTCACGGCGACGGTGAGGGATCCGATCCACCACACACCGCGTTGTGCGAGCGGCAGCACCTGGACATTGAGCTCGAACGAGTGCGCCCGGCGCCCGACCCGGCGTTCGTGCTCCGCGATCGCGCTGGCGTAGGCGCGGTACGAGACGCCCGGACGCGACGCGCCCTCCGCGCTGTAGCGCCCGTGAGCGAGCCGGGCGAACTCCAGCGCGTCCGCGGCGTGCGGCGCGATCGCCTCCCGCAACGCCTCGGCCCGGCCGACCGGTAGCGCCAGCAGGTCGTCGAACCCCTCGACCAACTCGAGCGGGACGGGCGAGGGGTGCGCCAGCGGCTCGACGCTCATGGCCCACAGTTCGCGCCACTCGCGTTCGAGAAGCGCCTGTTCGTCCTCGGGGCGGTCGAGGCCGTCATACGCGGGCACGCGTCGGAGGGCCGGCAGCTCCTCCGGGGCGCGGATGCCGCAGACCTGCCGCAGATAGAGCGCGATCAGGACGGCGATCGCCGCGTCCTCGCGGATCACCCAGTCCGGCTGACCGCTCACCATGGCGCCATTGTAGGGAGCGGTCGTGACCGCGAGGGCGGGTCTTGCTCTCGGCGTCGCTGCGCGGGGTTCTCTGCTCGTAGCTCGCCGGCCCGCTTCTCGGTGAGGACCGGAGGACATGGGGCAAGGGGAGGAGCAATCCACCTTCCGGCATCCTCCGTACCTCCCAACTCCTCCGCTCGTCCCGCGGCATCTAAGGACGGACTCCGGGCGACGGTTCCTCCCCAGTCGCCGAATCCGGCATTCCGTCCACAGAAGCGCGTCGTCGCCGGACGCGTTCGTGCCGAATCGCGCACAGTATGTGGATGCCAGCTCACCGCGCCGATCCCGTCGACCTCGCTCGCCGGGCTGGCGGGATCGTGCGTGGAGTACGACTGGCAGAGGCGGGAGTCTCATGGCGCGCGGTGGCCGATGCCACCGACCGTGGCGAACTCGTCCGGCTGCGTCGCCGATGGTTGGCCCTGCCCGACGCCGATCCGTATGTCACCGCCGCGGCGCGCGCGGGCGTGATCCTGACGTGCATCACGGCCGCCGTGCATCACGGTCTCTGGGTCGCATCGCACACCGAACCGCATGTTGCCACGGGTCCGCATTCGGGGCGCGTGGACGTTGCTCCGGGTACACGCGTCCATCGCACGCGCCCGTTGATCCCGCGGCACCCGGACTCACTCGTCGATGGCGTCGGCAACACCCTCGTCGCCGTTGCATCCTGCCTTCCTCGTGATGACGCACTGGTCGTGTGGGAGTCGGCATTGAACAAGCGGCTCATCTCGCTGGACGAACTCTCGCGTCTGCCGCTCCCCGCGAGAGCCCGCGCGCTCGCGGAGGTTGCGCAACCATTCGCGGACTCGGGACTGGAGACGTATCTCATCGCCCGACTTCGGTGGCTCGGGCTTCGTTTGATTCCTCAGGCCTGGATCCTCGATCATCGCGTGGACCTCCTGATCGGAGACCGGCTCGTGTTCCAAGTCGATGGGGGCCACCACGTCGACGCTCAGCGTGAGCAAGACATCCAGCACGATGCACTGCTCACCCTTCACGGGTACCACGTCATACGCGTCGGGTACCGACAGGTCATTCACGACTGGCCCCAGGTGCAGATGACCGTCATGAACGCGGTCGCCCAGGGGCTTCACCGAATCTGCGACTAGTCACATCCTGGCGTCGCGCCCGTGAAATGCGGGGGGAGGGGAGGGCGGGGGAGGAGGGGAGGATGTCGGGAGGCCATGGCATCCTCCCTCTGTCCCAAGCCCTCCCCTCGTCACGCAGCCGCAGCCGCAGCCCCAACCAGCCCCCGCACACCCCCGCGAAGCGCAGAGGCGGGAGGCGTGTCGGATCCTGCGGGTAGTCTGTTGCGGTGGCCTCTGCTCCCCACGAAAACCCCTACTCCGCTGCCGGCGTCGACACCGCCGCGGGCGACCTCGCCGTCGAACTGATGAAGTCGGCCGTCAAGCGTACGCACGGCCCCGAGGTGCTCGGGGGAGTGGGCGGCTTCGCGGGTCTCTTCGACGCTTCCGCGCTGCGGGACTACGCGCGGCCGCTGCTCGCGACCAGCACCGACGGTGTCGGCACGAAGGTCGCGATCGCGCAGGCGATCGACAAGCACGACACGATCGGCGAAGACCTCGTCGGCATGGTGGTCGACGACATCGTCGTGGTGGGTGCGCGGCCCCTCTTCATGACCGACTACATTGCGTGCGGCAAGGTCGTGCCGACCCGTATCGCCGACATCGTGGCGGGGATCGCGCGCGGTTGCGCGGCGACCGGCACTGCTCTGGTCGGCGGCGAGACCGCCGAGCACCCGGGTCTGCTGGGCATCGACGACTACGACGTGGCGGGTGCGGCGACCGGCGTCGTCGAGGCCGACCGCGTCCTGGGCGCCGAGGGCGTCCGTTCCGGTGACGTCGTCCTCGCTCTCGCCTCGAGCGGTCTGCACTCGAACGGCTACTCGCTCGTGCGCCACATCGTCGCGGGTCGCGGCATCGCCTACGGCGCCGCCTCCGCCGAGCTCGGCGGTACGTGGGGCGAGGCGCTGCTCGAGCCGACGCGCCTGTACACCTCGCCGCTGCTGCGTCTGCTCGACGATGCGGCCGTGGGTACCGGCATCCACTCGCTCAGCCACGTGACGGGCGGGGGCATCGCCGCCAACCTCGCCCGCGTGCTGCCGCAGAACACCTGGGTCGACGTCGACCGCTCGACGTGGAGCCCCTCGCCGGTGTTCCGAGTTCTCGCCGACATGGGCGGTCTCGAGCTGACGCAGACCGAGGGCACGTGGAACCTCGGGATCGGCTTCCTCGCCGTGGTCGCCCCGGAGGTCGTGGATGCCACGATCGCCGGACTCCGCGCCGACGGCATCCACACGTGGCAGGTCGGTGTGGTGCGCGACGACGCGCGTCCCGACGGAGAGTTCGAACAGGGTGCGAAGGGCGTCGACGGTGGCGCCGTGCGCTTGGTCGGCACCTACGCGGATGCCGGTACCCCGGCGAACGGAGCGAAGTAACACTTCATGTGCGGCATCGTCGGCATGGCCGGGCAGGGCCCGGTCAACCAGGAGATCTACGACGCGCTCCTGCTCCTCCAGCACAGGGGGCAGGACTCCACCGGTATGGCGACGGCGGAATCGAGCGGCGTCTTCCACATCCACAAGGCCCGCGGGCAGGTGCGCGAGGCGTTCCGGACCCGCGACATGCGGGCGCTTCTCGGTGACATCGGCCTCGGGCACGTGCGCTACGCCACCAAGGGCACCGCATCCAGCGAAGAAGAGGCGCAGCCCTTCTACGTCAACGCCCCGTACGGCATCGTCCTGGTGCACAACGGGAACCTCACGAACACCCGCGAGCTGACGAGCGAGCTGTTCCACAAAGACCGCCGACACCTCAACACGAGCTCGGACACCGAGCTGCTCGTGAACATCCTCGGTTCCGAGCTGCAGTCCGAGATCTCCGGTCCCGACCTCGACCCGGCACAGGTGTTCCGCGCGGTGGCCCGCGTCCACGAGCGCGTCGAGGGGTCGTACGCGACCATCGCCCTCATCGCGGGCTATGGCCTGCTCGCGTTCCGCGACCCGTTCGGCATCCGCCCCCTCATCCTCGGCAAGCGGCCGGCGGCCGAGGTGCCCGGTGGCGAGGCGCGCGAAGAGTGGGTCGTGGCATCCGAGTCTCTGGTGCTCGAGAACGCCGGCTTCGAGGTCGTCCGCGATGTCGAGCCCGGTGAGGCCGTCTTCGTCACCCTCGACGGCACGCTCCACGCGCAGCAGTGCGCCGAGAACCCCACGCTGGCGCCGTGCTCGTTCGAGTACGTCTACCTCGCCCGCCCCGACTCCGTCATGAACGGGATCTCGGTGTACGAGGCGCGTCTGCGCATGGGTGAGCGTCTGGCCGACACGATCGCGAAGTACACCCCGCACGGGTCGATCGACGTCGTCATGCCGATCCCCGACTCGTCGCGGCCCGCGGCGATGCAGGTGGCGCGCAAGCTCGGCATCGAGTATCGCGAGGGCTTCTACAAGAACCGCTATGTCGGCCGGACGTTCATCATGCCCGGCCAGGCGGTGCGCAAGAAGAGCGTGCGTCAAAAGCTCAACGCCATGTCGACGGAGTTCCAGGGCAAGAACGTCCTCCTCATCGACGACTCGATCGTGCGCGGCACCACCAGCCGCGAGATCATCCAGATGGCTCGGGATGCCGGCGCGAAGAGCGTCACGTTCGCCTCGGCGGCGCCGCCGGTGCGGTACCCCCACGTGTACGGCATCAACATGCCCTCGCGCCACGAGCTGGTCGCGCACGGCCGGACGATCCCGCAGATCGCCGAAGAGCTGGGCTGCGACTACCTGGTGTACCAGGAGGTCGACGATCTGAAGGCCGCGATCATGGAGGGCTCCGACCTCGTCGACCTCGACATGAGCTGCTTCGACGGCCGGTACGTCACCGGCACCGTCTCGGAGGAGTACCTCGCCTGGGTCGAGGGCAGCCAGGAGTCTTGACGCCCCGCGCCGCGGGGACGGTCGCGTGGGCCGCGGCGGCGATCGTGCTGCTCGCGCTCACCCTGCGCATCGCGGTGGCCTCCCTGTCGCCGCTGCTGACCATCATTTCCCGTGACTTCCCCCTGCCGGCGGCGGTCGTCGGACTCATCGGCATGGCGCCTCCTGTGGCGTTCGCGTTGTCCGGCGTCGTCACACCGGTCATCGAGAGACGGGTCGGGCTGGAGCGCCTCGTCCTGCTCGCGGCGATCGCGGCGGCGGCGACGCTGGGTCTGCGGGCTCTCGCGACGGATGCCTGGACCCTCCTCGCCGCGACGGCGGGGGTGTTCGCCTCGGTCGGTGTGGCCAACGTGCTGATCCCGGCGGTCGTGAAAAAGTACTTCCCCGAGCGGGTCGGCCTGATGACCACCGTCTATACGACGACGATGGCGGTGGCCACGTTCACTCCGCCCCTGGTGGCGGTCCCGCTCGCCGACTCGATCGGGTGGCGCGGGTCGTTCGCGGTGTGGGCGTTCGTCGCGGTCGCGGCGGTCGTGCCGTGGATGGTGACGAGCCTGCGGGCGCGAACCGGACGCGGGGACGTCGTGGAGGAGCCGCGCGCCTCCGTGCTCTCGCGCGTGGTGCGCGTGCCGCAGGCGTGGGCGCTCGTCATCACGTTCGCCGTGAACTCGTCGGTCGCCTACGGCATGTTCGCGTGGCTGCCCGCGATCCTCATCGATACCGCCGGCGTCGACGCGGCCACCGCGGGGAGTCTGCTCGCCCTGTTCTCGTTCATGGGCCTGCCGGTTTCGCTCGTCGTGCCGCTGCTCGTCGCGCGCCTGCGCCGGACCACGCCGTTCTACGCCCTCGCGGTCGGCAGCGGTGTCGCGGGAGTCGCGGGACTGCTGCTCGCGCCGGGCACCGCAACCGTGCTGTGGGTCGTCCTGATCGGGCTGCCGCCCCTGATGTTCCCGATGGTGCTCGTGCTGTTCGGCCTCCGCACGCGCTCGCACGAGACGGCGGTCGCCCTCAGCGGATTCGTGCAGAGTCTGGGCTACGCGCTGGCCGCGCTCGTTCCGCTCGCGATCGGTGTCACCCACGAGATCACCGGCGGTTGGGCCGCCGGACTGCTCGTGCTCGGGGCTGCCATCGTGATCGTGGTGCCCGCAGCCGTCGTGGTGGCGCGCTCGGAAACGATCGAGGAGGCGTGGGAACGCCGCCACGGTCGAGCGTGGTGAGGAAGGCTAGGCCTTCTCGTCTTCGTACTCGTCCGCGTACTGGTCGGCCCACTTGTCGACGTACGCGTCTTCACCCGCTTCGGGTGCGCCGAGTTCGCGCTCGAGAGCCGAGTAGTTCACCGAGTAGGTGTCGTACTTCAACTCACGGGCGATCTTGGTGTTCTTCGCCTTCTGACGGCCACGCCCCATGCGAGACCCCCTCACGATCGACGTCGAGGGCCACGCTCTGGGCCCTGCGTATTGCGGTTCCGGACCGAGCCGGTAAGAGTAACAGCCAGGATATCACGGTGCCCTCTGACCCCGGCTGTCCGGGGATCGGACCAGAGGTGCACCGGGCGATGCGAGGAGTGACGATGGCCGAGAACACCCCCACCCCGAAACGCGCGGGAGCCGTGATCGTGGGTGCGGTACCGGGTCAGTCGCCCCGCGTCCTGCGTGTCGCCGCGCGACAGGCGGCTCTGGCGGGCACCGAGCTCGTGATCGCGCACGTCGACACCACGCGGTTCGTTGCCTTCGAGGACCCGGACGGTTACGTGAACCCCTCCACCGTCGACGTCGCCGGGGCAGCGTCCCGGGCGGCACTCGCCGAGGTGCAGGCCACAGCGGATTCGGCCCTTGCCGACGAGACGGTGTCGTGGACGGTGCGGCAGGTGATCGGCGATCCCGCTCTCGCCCTGATCCGACTCGCCGACGAGCTGGATGCTTCGCTGTTGGTCGTCGGTACCCGCAAGCGCGGGCTGGGGGAGTCGCTGCGCGAGTTCCTCACCGGCTCGGTGGCCGCCCGGCTCACCCATCGGCAGCGTCGTCCGGTGCTGGTGGTTCCGCTGGGTGAGCCGCTGGCCCCCGACGAAGAACTCGTCTGGGAGTGATCGTCAGCCGCGCATGACACGCGTGACGGCATCCGACGCCTGCTGAAGCGCGGACTCGATGGCATCCACGCCGGATGCGCTGAGCTCGCCGCCCCGCGCCACGTGCGATCGCAATTCCGCGCGGACCCTGCCGCGGAACTCGGTGATCGCCGCATCAGCGCGATGCAGTTGTTCTCGACTGCGCACGCGCGGATCGTCCGTCGGCGCTTTCTGCGCCTGCTCGCGTTCGTCGCGCGAGGCGGCGGCGAGGTCGGCGCGGAGGCTGCGCATGGCATCCCGTACGCTCCCGCGGACCTCGTCGGCGATGAGCCGGACGCTGTCGGCGAGACCGGCCTGGATGCCTTCAAGGTCGCCCTCGCGAGCGGTGACTTCGGCGCGTCCGGCGTCGGTGATCTCATAGACGGTCTTGCGCCCGTCGACGGTCTTGGTGACGAGACCTTCTTCTTCGAGCTTCGCCAGGCGCGGGTAGATCGTGCCCGCTGACGGAGAGTACGTTCCGCCGGTGCGTTCGGTGAGCGCCTGCATGAGGTCGTACCCGTGACGGGGCGCCTCGGCGAGGAGACTGAGGATGTACAGGCGCAGGTCGCCGTGGGAGAAGACGGGGGTCATCACCACTCCTCCTCTCCGGCGAGCTCGTCGGGACGCAGCCCCGAAACGCCGCGCCGCAGGACCGTGATCTCGCCCGACACGGTGTTCGCGCGCACATCGACGAACGACCCGGCGAGGGTGCCGGTCGAGCCCGTGTAGTTGGTGGGGCCCGAGCCCGAGCGCACGTGCCCGTCGATCTGCACGCGGCCGCTCACCGAGCGCGCGACGTAGTTCGCGGGGAGTTCGCGATCCAGTCGGATCGTGGCCGAGCCGTTGACGGAGTTCAGTCCGATCGACTGGACCGTGCCGGTGGAGTCGACGAGCATCGCACCGGAGACGGTGTCGATCGAGGCCTTGGTGACGGCGCCGGTGGCCGCGATGTCGCCCGAGACGCTGTTCGCCGTGAGGGCGCCCTGGAGCTCGCGCACCTGGACGTCACCCGAGACGGCGTTGAGGCTCACGTCGCCGACGAGTCCGTCGACCATGATGTCGCCCGAGACGGTGTTGAGCTTGGCATCCCGGCGGAGTCCCGAGACGAGCGCGCTCGCACTCACGACGCCGAGCGTCAGGGCGACGGTCCGCGGGACGGCGACGCTGACCTCGGCCTTGGGGCCGCCCGCGCCGAAGTTGCGGAACACCTCGAGGAAGTTGTCCCACCGCAGCTGCGGGTGGTCGATCTCGAGTCGACCGTCCGTCATCTCGATGCGCAGGTCTTTGACCGTGACACCGTGCACCTCGATGCGGGCGCCGGGGTCATCGTGGGCGATGACGTCGACCTGGCCTCCGACGAGACCGATCTTCAGCTCCCGCAGTCCGTCGACGTCGATGACGCGGGTTTCGCCCGGGTGGACGATCCATTTCTCCATGGCGATCTCCTTACTCACGATATATCGCGTTGGTTCGAGTATCGCGATATATCTCGAGTCCGTCAAGCCCCGCCCTCGCCCCGCGCCCTTCCGGCCCCCGGCATCCGGCGAGAACGCACGTTCCGGTCCAGCGCACACGTTGTGGGCGTCCCGATCGTGCGCGCTCGACCCGATCGGGAGCGTTCGGTGCTGATGCCGCCGTTCGGTGCTGACGCAGCCGTTCGGTGCTGATGCCGCCGTTCGGTGCTGACGCCGCCGTTCGGTGCTGACGCCGCACGGAAACGACGGATGCCACGTCCCGGGGGGAACGTGGCATCCGGGGCGGGCGAACCCGCCGGGGGATCAGAGCGCTGCGCAGAAGTGCGAGCGCTCCTCTCGGGGGTTAAACCGGCTTGCGGCCGCTGATCAAACGGAACAGCAGCACGATGAGGGCGATGAGCCCGACGATGATCGCGATCCAGAGCAGGAAGCTCGCGGCCTGGCTCAGACCGCTGACGATCGCGATGACGATCGCGGCGACGATGATGATGATCAGGAAGATGTTCATGGGGGGCTCCTTGCTGTTTCCGCTGGGCGCGGCAACCGGCGAGTGGTTGACCTCTACGTTCCCACTGCGGCTCCATCCGAGCCGGGGGGTTGACGTTTCTGGAAATTCGCTGTTAGTCGCGGCGAATGCTTGACCGGGAGATCAGAAGGGGCGTCTGTCAAGCCCGACCGCGGGGCCGGGCCGCGAGTCGTACGTTCGGGGCATCCGATGGAAGGAGACGGCCATGCCCCAGGGGCGAGGATCGAGCAGTCTGAAGGACCCTGATCTGTACGAGGAGCTGCGCAAGCAAGGCGATTCGAAGGAGAAGGCCGCGCGCATCTCGAACGCGGCTGCCGCGCAGGGACGCGGCAAGGTCGGCGCGCGCGGCGGGCATGCGGAGGACTACGAGGACCGCACCGTCGATGAACTCCGCAAGCGCGCCAAGGAGCTCGGCATCACGGGATACTCCGGCAAGAAGAAGGCGGAGCTGATCGACCTGCTCCGCAACCACTGACGGTGGCGCGGCTCGTCCGGGTCCGCCCGTACGAAGACCCCGGGTTCCGGCGGGTCCGTTCCGGCTCGGGCTTTCGATTCGTGGACCACACGGGGGCGGCCGTGCCCGAGCGGGAAGCCGATCGCGCGCGCGGACTTGTCATCCCTCCCGCGTGGCGCGAGGTCTGGATCGCGAAGGAACCTAACGCGCATATCCAGGCCGTCGGCACGGACGAGGCCGGACGCCGCCAGTACACGTACCACGCCGACTGGTCGAAGGGCCGGGACAAGGGCAAGTACTCGCGCGCCCTCCAGCTGGCCGAGGCGCTCCCGCGCGCTCGAGCGCGCGTCACGCAGTCGCTGCGACGCTCGGACCTCGACCGGGAACGGGTGCTGGCGGTGTCCTTCCGTCTCCTGGATCAGGTCGCGCCCCGCGTCGGCAACGCGCGCTACTTCGTCACCAACGGCAGCCGCGGCCTCACGACCCTCCAACGACGGGATGCCACTGTCGAGGGCGACCTCATCCGCCTCTCCTTCCCGGCCAAGAGCGGGAAGCGCGCCGAGTTGTCGCTGAGGGATGCCGAGGTCGCGGCGCTCATGTCCGAACTCGCGACAGGACGGTCTCGTGCGGCGCTGTTGAGCTACCGCCGCGGCCGTCGGCGTGTGCCGCTCACTCCCGGCGACGTGAACGCCTACGTTCGGTCGCTGACCGGTGGTCCCTTCAGCGCCAAGGACTTCCGGACGCTGCGCGGCACGATCCTCGCGGCCGAGGCGCTCGCCAAGGCGGGTGTCGCGCCGACCAAGAACGAGCGCAAGAAGGTCGAGCTCGCCGCCGTCCGCGCTGCTGCCGAGGCCCTCGGCAACACCCCGGCGGTCGCACGGTCCAGCTACATCGATCCGCGCGTGTTCTCGCTCTACCGTCGCGGGCACACGATGGAGCTGGGCGGATCGAAGGATGCCGCCATCCGACGCCTCATCCTGGGGCAGTAGCCGGCCCCGCGCCCGCCCGGCCCCGCGCCCCCGCCCTTCCCGCGAGCCCCGAACCCGCGCGGCCCGCACGTACCCGCGAGCCCCGAACCCGCGCGGCCCTCACGTACCCGCGAGACTTCATCCGGCTGACATCTCCCTTGCAAGCTGCAAGGGAGATGTCGGCGCGATGAAGTCTCGGCGGAACCGGGGCCGCAACCACACCGCGTGCGCGGGACGTGACCGCGGGACGTGCGCGCGGGGCGGGGCGCGTAGGGTGTCGACGTGGTGTCCTGGCGCGATCTCGTCTCGGTCGCCGTCGGCGGTGCGCTCGGGACCGCGGTGCGCGCGGGCCTCACTCTCGCCTTCGCCGATGCCCTCGGATCGGCGCTCGTGCCGATCGTCAACGTCGTGGGTGCGTTCGCGATCGGCATCCTGTTCGGAATCCGAGCGCGGATGCCGAGATCCACCCGCGCCCAGCGGGCGCAGCTGTTCTTCGGCACCGGCGTGCTGGGCGGCTTCACGACATACAGCGCTCTGGCCGTCGAATCGGCCGATCTGTCACTTGTGTGGTGGGGGGCGGCGACCGTGGTCGTCGGGACGTTCGCGGCGTGGGTCGGTGTGCTCATCGGCCGGGGCGGCCGCGTGCGCTGACCGGCGCTTGGTGGTGAGTGCGGCGCGGTGGTACAAATGTGCCACTCGCCGACGTGGGCTCGCTGCGCCGGAAGCGACCCGGAGGCTCAACGATGACAGCCGTCCCCCGAATCGTCACGCTCGGCGCGCACGTGCTCGACACGATCGTCCAGCCCGTCGACGAGATCCCGCCCGGGCAGGGCTCACTCCTCGTGGACGAGATCGCGATGTCGGCCGCCGGCCCCGCCGGCGGCACGGCGCTCGTGCTCGCCAAACTCGGCGCACGCGTGATCACGAGCGGAGCCGTGGGCGACGATGTCGCGGGGCGCGTCCTGCGCGGGCTGCTGGCCGACGCGGGGATCGACGTCACGCATCTGCGCACCGGCGAGCTGCCGACCTCGGCGTCGGTGCTTCCCATCCGCTCCGACGGGTCGCGGCCGGCCCTGCACGTCGTCGGGGCCAACGCGCTCGCCGCCGATGTCGTCCCCTGGGATGTTCTCGCCGACGCCGATCACGTCCACATCGGAGCCCCGGAACTCCTCGGGCCCGAGAACGTCATCGAGATCCTCGACCACGCGCGCGCGAACCGGGCGAGTACGTCGCTGGACTTCCTGATCGGCGGTGAGCAGGCGTTCTACGCGCTCATCGAGCCCCTGCTGCCGTACACCGACTACATGCTCCCCAACGCCGAGCAGGCTCTCGGGTGGACCGGTGCCCCCGACCTCCACACCGCCGCCCACGTCCTCGCCGAGGCGGGCGCGCGCGTGGTCGCGATCACGAACGGCGGCGACGACATCGTCCTCGTGGAGGGCGACGACCTCGTCGACATCCCCATCGTTCCCGCGATTCCGGTCGACACCAGTGGCGGTGGCGATGCGTTCTCCGCCGGGTTCGTGTTCGCGCGGCTGCGCGGGCAGACCTCCGTCGAGGCCGCGCGGTTCGGCTCCGCCGTCGCGGCGCAGGTCGTCGCGGGCGTGGGGACGAGCCATGGCACCTACGACGAGGCATCCATCGATGCCCTGCTCGCCGGGGCCGCCCGGTGACGGACGTCGACGCGCATACGGCGGTGCGCGCCGCCATCGCCGAGGTGTGCCGGGCGCTCGCCGCGGACGGGCTCGTCAAGGGGACCGCGGGCAACGTCAGCGTGCGCGTCGACGAGGGGATCGCGATCACGGCGACCGGCGTGGTCTTCGCGCAAGCGACCCTCGATGACGTGTCCGTCGTCGATGCCGCGGGGCGCGTGGTCGTCGGTGCGCTCGCCCCGAGCTCGGAGCTCGGTCTGCACCTCGCGGCGTACGCGGACGACGCGGTGGGGGCCGTCGTCCACACGCACGCGCCGGGCGCTGTCGCGCTGTCGCTCGTGTCCGACCGGCTGCCGTGCCTGCACTACCAGCAGCTCACGTTGGGCGGGGAGATCGAGGTCGTGCCGTTCGCCGTCTTCGGGTCGGAGGAGCTCGCGGCCCGCACCGGTGCCGCGCTGACGACGGCGAACGCGGCGATCCTCGCGCACCACGGTGCCGTCACGACGGGCCGTGACCTCGCCGATGCCGTCGCCAACACGGCGCTCCTGGAGTGGGTGTGCGACATCTACCTGCGCGCGCGGGCGGTCGCGGAGCCGGCGGAGCTCAGTCCGGCGCAGCAGGCCGACGTCGTGGCCGCGGCGCTCGCCACGGGCTACGGGCAGACCAGACCGGTGTAGCAGCACTGCGAGACCGGTGCAGCGACGCGGCGAGACCGGTGTAGCGACGCTGCCAGACCGGTGTAGCGGCGCGGCGTCAGCGGACCGAACGCACCCGCATGATCAGCACCGAGCCCACCAGCCCCGCGATCCCGCTCGCGACGAACAGCCCCGTGAAGCCGCCGAAGAGCACGACCGCGCCGGCGCCGAGGAGGGGGCCGAACGCCTGCGGCCCGGCTTGGGCGATGTTCATGAGGCCGACGTCCTTGCCGCGACTCTCCGCCGACGGCAGAACCTGCGTGGCCAGCGCCTGGTCGACCGCGAAGAAGCAGCCCTGACCGAGTCCGAGCAGCACCGCGCCGACGATCGCCGTCGATTCCGCGGGAGCGACGGCGAGCAGCAGCGCCGCGACGGACTGCGCCGCGCCCGACGCGAGGACGAACACGCGTCGTCGGCCCCGGACGTCGCTGAGCTTGCCGAACCCGACCGACGCGACGATCGTGACGACCATGTAGATCACCGTCGTGAAGACGAGGAACCCCGTCGGGTCGGCGACCCTCAGTGCGAACGTGAAGAAGTAGAGCAGCATCGTCGTCGCGATCGCGTTGCTCAGGTTGATGAGGACGCGGCTGACCACCGTCCACACGAAATCGGGGTGGCGGCGCGGGTCCACCCAGATGGATGACAACACCGAGCGGACGGTGAGGGGCCCCAGCAGCGCCGCCTCGGCGGGGGTCAGCGGGACGTCGTTCAGACGCAGCAGGAACGGCACGGCGAGCACGACCGCGCACACCGCCAGCGCAAGGTAGCCCGAGGACGTGGTCGTGAACACCGCCGTCACCAGCACGATCCCCAACAGGATGCCGAACGCGTTCGGCGCCGAGATCCAGCCCGACACCAGGCCGCGCTGATTCTCGGGCACGCGGTCGGCCATCACCGCGGTGAGAGCGGCGGATGCCATGCAGAATCCGATCATGGTGACGGTCCACCAGATCACCGTGCCGACCGTCTCGGTCTGGAACCCGAGAAGCGCGAGTCCCACCCCGACCGTCAGGGCGCCGGCGAGGATCCACGGACGACGACGTCCGAATCGTGAGCGGGTGCGGTCGCTCAGGGCGCCGACGATGGGGTACGCCACGACGACGAAGGCGCCGGCGATGGCGCTGACCGCGCCGTACGCGACGAGCGAGGCCAACCAATCCTCGGAGGTGTGCTGGGCCTCGATCTGCAGGGGCAGCAGCACCTGGACGGGGACGAGTTGTGCCATCCAGAGTCCGAGCCATACGCCGGCGAAGGCGGCGATCCATCCGGCGCGCACGGGTCGGGTCGGCTCGGCGTATGCGCTCAGCGCCGTCGGGCGCTCGGCGGATGTCACCTCAGCTCGCGGGCAGGGAGGGGGATCATCTCAGTGGCCCTTCTGTCGATCACAGCATCGGAATCGACTATCCGGTCACTTTATTGCACAGGCGTACTGAGTTTTGTATCCAGAATGTGAATTTCCGCGGCTGGGTCGACCGACCGCAAGTGAAACCTGTACATTCGTGCCAACTAATCGGCTTCGTGCTCCGCGTCCCCGAGGGATGACGTGGCGGCGAGGCTCACGAAGCCGATGAGGGCGGCGCGGAGGGCGTGCGCGAGGGACTGGTACTGGATGACTTCCGAACGGGCGATGCGATGCAGGGTGAATCCGTCGATCAGCGCGACGACCGCCGCCGCGGCGTGCGGGTCGGTGACGCCGTTCGTCCGCAGGACCGCCGCCGCGATCGTGCGCGTCTCATCGAGGATGCGCTCCACGTGCACGCGCAGAGCGGGATGCCGAGAGGCGAAGAGGTAGATCTCGAACTGCGCGACGGCGTTCTCGTCCGACTGTTGCCGCACGATCTCCACGAACTCGTCGATCGCGGCGCCGGGGCCGTTCGCCCCGGTTTCGAGCAGTGTGCGGAACTCCTGCAACCGGTCGAACTCGGCCGCCATGGCGTGCGCGACCGCCTCGCCGATCATGTCGTCGAGCGAGTCGAAGAAGTATGTTGTCGACGAATGCGGCACTCCTGCCGCTGCGGCCACCGAGCGGTGGGTGACGCCCGAGATGCCGCGGTCCGCGATGATCGACAGCGTCGCCTCCAGCAGCAGCTCGCGGCGCGCGCGACCCCGAGCGCGCATCGACCGAGTCGTCGTCCCACTCACCGTGTCCTCCTCACCGACCTCCGGGGTCGGCCTCGCAACGGAATGGGAGCAAGCCTATGACCGCGCCTTCGGCTCCACGCGGTTCCGACGGCCCTGATGACGTCGATGTCGTCGTCGTGGGCGCGGGTCTCTCCGGGCTGACCGCCGCGCACCGCCTCCGGCAGTTCGGTTTCACGGTCGCCGTGTTCGAGGCGTCCGCCCGCGTGGGCGGCCGCGTGTCATCTGCCGAGGTCGACGGTGTCCACGTGGACCTCGGCGGCACGTTCGTCGGCCCCGGGCAGGACCGCATCCTCGCGCTCGCCGACGAGGTGGGCGTCGAGCGTTATCGGACCTACGGCGCGGGGGACAACGTCATCCGATGGCGCGGTCGGAGTCGTCGGTATCGGGGCACGGTCCCGCCCGTCGGCGCGGGTCTGCTCGATGTCGGACGCATCCAGCTCGCGCTGGATCGACTCGCCCGCACGGTTCCCTGCGGGGACCCCGCCGCCGCACCACACGCCACCGAGCTGGATGCCGAGAGCCTCGGCTCATGGCTCCGTCGATCGCGCGCGTCGGCGGCCGCGCGCGACCTCATCGCGATCGCCGGGCGCACCACGTGGGGCTGTGAACCCGACGAGATCTCGCTCCTGCACGCTGTGCACTACATCCACCAAGCCGGTGGTCTGTCCTCGATGCTCGATACCGAGGGGGGTGCGCAGGAGGAGCACTTCGTCGAGGGGTCGCACGAGATCGCCGTGCGTATCGCGCGCGGACTCGGGCACGCGCTCCGCCTCGACGCGCCGGTCGAGCAGGTCGAGGCGTCGGCGGACGGCGTCGTCGTCTCGTCCGTCGGTGAGGCCGTGACGGCGCGCGCCGTGATCGTCGCCGTGCCGCCGGCGCTGCGCGGTCGCATCCGATTCTCGCCGGAACTCCCACCCCGGCATGCCCAGCTCGCGCAGCGGTGGCCCGCGGGAGTGCTCTCGAAGGCCTACGCGATCTACGACGAACCGTTCTGGCGCACGCGAAACCTCTCGGGTCAGGGCCTCTCCGACACCGGCCCGGTGTTCATCACGTTCGACGCGAGTCCGCCGGGTGACGGCGGTCCGGGCGTGCTGCTCGGATTCATCGGCGCCCGCTACGCGCGCGAATGGGACGATCTGCCGGCCGCCGAGCGCCGGGTGCGGGCCCTGTCCTCCTTCGCGGATCTCTTCGGTTCTCGGGCCCTGGATGCCAGGGGCTACATCGATCAGCGATGGGGCGCGGAGCCGTGGGTCGGCGGCGGGCCGACCGCGGCTCCCGGACCCGGCGTCGTGGCCCCCTACGCCTCGGCCCTCGTCGAGCCGGTCGGTCGCATCCTCTGGGCGGGCACCGAGACCGCGTCCCGCTGGACCGGGTTCATGGACGGCGCCGTCCGCGCCGGCGAGCGCGCCGCTCTCGAGGCGCGGCGCTTGGTCGACACCTCCGCACGCGACACCGACATGACGGGAGACGGCGAATGACCTGGCGCCGCGAGTACACGCAGCTCACCACGGCCACGCCGGAGGCGGTCTGGAAGCGGTGGACGACGCCCGAAGACTGGGCGACCGACGACCCCGACCTGCGGGAAGCCACGTTCCCCGTCCCGGCGCGCGTCGGCGCCGTCGGTCGTGTCGTGAACCACGGCACTCCCGCGCAGAAGATCGTCTTCACGGAGCTCCAGCCGGGCTGCGCCATGAATTTCCGGATCTCTCTGCCGGGGGCCGCGCTGTCCTTCCCGCACCGGATGCACGTGACGCCGAACGGACTGTCGGTCACGCACGCGGTCGAGATCTCCGGCCCGCTCGCGAAGCTCTACGGCCTGCTGGTCGGTCGGTCGATCGCCGCGGGCCTGCCGGCGGTCGTGCGTCTGGTGACCACGAACGCGCTCGCCGACGCGGTGGGGTGGACGACACCCTAGTGTGACGGGACATATGTGCAAGAATTGCGCGCGTGACGACGATGTCACGGAGAGCAGGAGAGACGATGGCTGCACGCTACGACCTGGCGAAGGTCAAGCTGGGGGCACTCATGACCGATCCGGATGCCGAGAGCATCATCCTCGACGTCATTCCCGACCTGAAGAAGAGTCCGACGTATCTCGTGGCGCGGACGCTGACGGCGAGCGCCGCGCTGCAGCTCGCCGCCGCCCAGCTCGGCGCGGAGAAGGCGGCGGAGCTCCGCCGCCGGGTCGAAGCGCTCGAGGCGTGAGCCGGCGACCGGCGCCGCCACGGACGCCTGCGTCGGCGTAGATTGGCGGCGTGACGCCCCTCGTCTTCCTCGCGGTCGTCGTGGCCGGCGGTGTCGGCGCGGCCCTGCGCTTCTTCGTCGATGTCGCCGTGCGGCGGCGGACGGGTGAGCGCTTCCCGTGGGGGATCCTGGTAGTGAACCTCACCGGCGCGTTCGCGCTGGGGCTCGTCACACCGCTCGCGGCCGATGAGGCCTGGCGCTGGATCGTGGGCACGGGGCTCCTCGGTGGGTACACGACCTTCAGCGCCGTCGCCGTGACGACGGCGCTCCTCGCGGAGGAGGGGCGCTCGCGCGCCGCGACCTCGTACGCAGTGGCATCCTTCGTCGGGTCCGTCCTGGCGGCCGCCCTCGGGCTCGGCCTCGGCCGCGCCCTCTGATCCACCCGCTCGATCCGTTGGCCCGCCGCCTCCGCGGCCGTCTTCCACGTGCGCGGACCGTGGGATACTGGCCGTCGATACAGTCCTGTATCGAACCGGCCGACCGAAGGGCCCCCGCGTGTCGTATCTGGCCGTGCTCAGCCTGCGCAACCGCGCCCTCATCGCCCTCGTCACGATCGTCGCCGCCGTGTTCGGTGGCCTCGCGTTGACCAGCCTCAAGCAGGAGCTCATCCCGTCGATCGAGTTCCCTCAGCTCGCGGTCGTCACGACCTACCCGGGCGCCTCGCCGGAGGTCGTCGAAGCCGACGTGTCCACGCCGATCGAGGGCGCCATCCGCGGCGTGGAGGGGCTCGAGTCGACCACCGCGACGAGCACGACGAACTCCTCGATCGTGTCCGCCTCGTTCACCTACGGCACCGATCTGGCCGCGGCGCAGCAGAAGATCCTCGCCGCGATCGCGCGCATCAACGACCAGCTCCCCGAGTCCGCCGACACCACCGTCGCCTCCGCGAGCATCGACGACTTCCCCGTCATCCAGCTCGCCGTCACCGGCTACTCCGACGCGCAGACGATCCAGTCGACCCTCGAGACGGTCGTCGTCCCGGCTCTCCAGGACGTCGACGGTGTCAACGCCGCCCAGGTGGTCGGTGGCACCGGCCAGCGGGTTACCATCACCCCCGATCCGGCCCGGCTGGCGGAGCGCGGCTTCAGCCAGCAGGCGATCAGCGACTCCCTCGAAGCCAACGGCGTGCTGTTCCCGGGAGGGACGGTCACCGAGGGCGATGAGACGCTGACGGTGCAGACGGGGGCCAAGATCACCAGCGTCGATGAGATCTCGGCGCTCCCGCTCGTCCCGACTGATGCGGCGCAGGCGACGGCCGGACGCACCACCATCGGCGATGTGGCGACCGTGGCGCAGCAGTCCGACCCCGTGACGACCCTGTCGCGGGTCAACGGCGAGCCCGCGCTCACGATCGCCGTGACCAAGCTTCCCGCCGCCAATACCGTCGACGTCTCGCGCGCCGTCCTGGCCGCGATCCCCGATCTCGAGTCCTCGCTCAACGGCGCCACGTTCACGGTCGTGTTCGATCAGGCGCCGTTCGTGGAGCAGTCGATCGAGGCCCTCGCGCAGGAGGGTCTGCTCGGCCTCGCGTTCGCGGTCGTCATCATCCTCATCTTCCTGATGTCGGTGCGCTCGACGCTCGTCACGGCGATCTCCATCCCCACCAGCGTCCTCGCGACCTTCGTCGGGCTGCAGGCGTTCGGATACTCGCTCAACGTCCTCACCCTCGGCGCCCTGACGATCGCGATCGGGCGCGTCGTCGACGACTCCATCGTCGTCATCGAGAACATCAAGCGGCACTACGTCGGCGATGCCGACAAGATCCCCACGATCATCCGCGCCGTGCGCGAGGTGGCCGCCGCGATCACGGCATCCACGATCACCTCGGTCGCGGTCTTCCTCCCGATCGCGTTCGTCGGCGACGTGACGGGTGAGCTGTTCCGCCCGTTCGCGCTGACCGTCTCGATCGCCATGGCCGCGTCGCTGCTCGTGTCGCTCACGATCGTCCCCGTGCTCGCCTCGTGGTTCCTCAAGCCCGGGAAGGTGATCCGGGATGCCGAGGGCAACCCCGTCGACCCCGAGTCGCCGACCGCGCCTCCCTCGCGCCTGCAGAAGGCGTACGTCCCGATCCTCAGCTGGACCCTGCGGCACTCGTGGGTGACCCTCGGGCTTGCCGTGCTCGTGCTGGCCGGGACCGTGGCATCCGTTCCGCTCCTCAAGACCGACTTCCTCGGCGACTCGGGCCAGAACACGTTCACCGTCACACAGAAGATCGGCGCCGCGCCGAGTCTCACGGCCGAAGACGACGCCGCGCAGCGCGTCGAGGCCGTCCTGCGCGACATCCCCGGCGTCGAGACGGTGCAGACCTCCATCGGCTCGAGCGGCTCGGCTCTCCGTGACGCCTTCTCGGGTGGTGGATCGGGCATCACGTACTCGATCACCTCCGAAGCGGGCGCCGACCAGGTCGAGCTCCGCGAGCGCGTGCGCACCGCCGTGTCCGACATCGCCGACGCCGGCGACATCGAGGTGAGCGCCCAGGGCAGTGGCTTCGGCTCGAGCGACATCACCGTCGACGTGACCGCCGCCGACGGCGAAGGACTCCAGCAGGCCACCGACGCTGTCGTCTCGGGGCTCCAGGGACGCGAGGGCATCGGTCAGGTGACCAGCAGCCTGTCGGCGTCACTGCCGTTCGTCTCGGTGCGGGTCGACCGGGATGCCGCCGCCGAGCGCGGGCTCTCCGAGCGCACCGTCGGCGCGCTGGTGTCCGGCGCGATGCAGCCGCGACAGGCGGGCACCGTGGAGATCGATGGGCGCGGGCTGAGCGTCTACATCGCCTCGGACGATCCGCCCACCACCATCGACACCCTGCGCGCCCTGCAGATCCCCACGGCGCGGGGTGCCGTGCGTCTCGACGAGATCGCCACGGTGGAGACGAGTCAGACGCCGCCGAGCATCACGACCTCCCGCGGCCTTCGCACGGCGACCGTTACGGTCACCCCCACGAGCGACAACCTCAGCAGCTCCTCGGCGAGCGTGCGAGACGCGCTCGACGACGTGTCGCTGCCCGACGGTGCGACGGCGAAGCTCGGCGGTGTCGTGACCAATCAACAGGACGCGTTCGGTCAGCTCGGTCTGGCCCTGCTGGCCGCGATCCTCATCGTGTACGTCGTCATGGTCGCGACCTTCAAGTCGCTCCGTCAGCCGCTCGAGCTGCTGGTCTCGGTGCCGTTCGCCGCAACCGGCGCGATCCTGATGTTGGCGATCACGGGCGTGCCCCTGGGGGTGGCCGGCATGATCGGTGCGCTGATGCTCGTGGGCATCGTCGTCACGAACGCCATCGTTCTGATCGACCTGGTGAATCAATATCGTGCGCGCGGACTCAGCGTTTTCGAGGCCACGGTCGTCGGTGGCTCACGACGACTCCGCCCCATCTTGATGACGGCGCTCGCGGCCATCTTCGCGCTCGTGCCGATGGCGCTGGGTATCACCGGGCACGGCGGGTTCATCTCGCAGCCGCTGGCGGTTGTGGTGATCGGCGGACTCGTGTCGTCGACGTTCCTGACGCTGCTCGTGCTGCCGACGCTGTACAACCTCGTCGAGGGAGCGCGGGAGCGCCGTATCGCTCGCCGCGCGGCGCGCTCGACGCCCGCCGCAGACGAGGCCGAGCCGACGACGGACGAGCACCCGCTGAGCCGACGAGAGCTGCGCGAGCGCCACTGACGATCGCGGGGCGGCGTCGCATCGCGCTCACACGGGCGTGGGGGAATCGGCGCGCGACGGGAGTGGTCGCCGCGGCGGGATTCGCGGCGACCGGAATTCCGGTGACAGCGGCTCGCGTGGCGGACACTCGGGTGCGGCGAGCGATTTCGAGGGCGGGCGCTTCCACAGGAGCGGTGACCGGACGCGCCTGGGCGCCGCCGAGGCAGTGCGTGAATACTCCCGACCACGCGAACATCGCGCTGAAGGCGATGACCTCGAAGAGCGCGAGGTTGATGGTGGCCGTGACGAAGAGCCACGCCCCGGCGAAGAGGAACACGAAGACGAGAGACGTGGAGATCACGAGACGCTTCGGCAGACGGTGAAGCAGGAAGGGGGACGTGAGCAGGAGGGCCGCGAAACCCAGCACCATCATTCCGGCGACTTTGTCGTGCAGGTCTTTGTTGGTGTTCAGCGGAACGCAGCCCACGAGCGCCAGATTCACGCCGATGACCGTCAGGAAGAATGCCGCGGAGGTGGGTGCACCGCGACGGCCGGCCCGGCGTCCGAGCCGGCGCAGGTCACGACGAACCCGCACGGCGTAGACGACCACGAGCGATCCGCCGACCTTGAGCGTGGTGTTGAAGAAGGCGGCCGAGAGGTCGCCGAACGTGCCGAGCTGGCTGAAGTGCAGCTGCCACCACAGCGGGTCGCTCGTCGTGAGGATGGATGCCAGGATGCCGCCGACCAGGACGACGAGCACGAGACCGGCCAGGTGCATCGTGGGGATGTCGTCGAAACGGCGGGTGAGGCGCCGCGCGAGCGTGGGAAGGTCGGCAGAAGGGACGGCGGGGCGGACCGCAATGCTCATTTCGGGCACTTTCGTCGTGGACGGATCGGGCGTCCCCCCACACCGCGAGACCCCCAGCCCCCGTCGGCTCATTCGGGTTTGAGCCGAGGGGACGATGGTCCTCGGTCTCCCCGGCGGCGACGGAATCCGTCAAGGGAATCGTAACTTTCCGAGCGCCCTCATAGGAAAGGTCTTGCCTGCGAATTCCCCAGATCGTATGGCAAATTCCGTGTCCCCCAAATGGGGGACAAGAGCCTCATGCGCGGTAAGAAATGCCCCATTCACGACGCATTTCGCACCCCGGCTCCAGCGCGACGAGATCCACGCCGGACGCGAACGCATTCGACGGTGCGGTCATGGGTTCGATGGCGACTGCCAGGGAATTCCCGGGGTAGCGGTCGGTGGTGAAGACCTGCGTCCATTCGAAACCGGCGTCCTGCCACAGCTCGACGCGCCGACCGTCGGGTGCCGTGAGCGTGTGGCGGGCCCGACCGTCGGCATCGCGTTCCAGTCCTCGGTAGGCGTTGTCCAGCGCGACGTCGCCGAGACGTCGGCCCGCGCGGAGGTCGGTCGCCCCGCTCACCGATACCTCGTCGACGGGGAGCTTGCGGTCGTCCACGACGAGGGTCGAGGTGCCCGTGGAGTGGATCACCAGGTCGGCGGTCGCGACACCGCCGATCTGCAGATACGGGTGGATGCCGAGCGCCACCGGGGCCGTGTCGGCACCGACGTTCTCGATCACGTGCTCGACGTGCAGTCCGTCGGGGAGGAGGATGAAGGTCACCCGGGTGCGCAGGTGGAACGGGTAGCCGGTCTGCGGGACGACGTCGGCCGTCAGAACGAGCCGGTCGTCCGTGACCTCGACGGCCGTGTAGGAGCCGAAGCGCAGCAGCCCGTGGCTGGCGTTGCCGAAGGCCGGCTCGCTGAGGGCGAGCTGCCGTTCCACGCCCGCGAAGGAGTACCTGCCGTCACGGATGCGATTAGGCCAGGGAACGAGCACGACCCCGGATGCGGCCGGAGTCGGAACGTCGTCCGCGTAGCGGGGGACGAGATCGACGCCGTCGACCGTGAGCGCCCGGAGCGCGGCACCCACCTGGGCGATCTCGGCCGAGGAGTGGGGGCCTCGCAGATGGAAGCGGTGGCCGGTGGGATCGGCGGTCATGACGAGGCCTTTCGAGAGCGGGGCGGACGCTGCAACCAGGGTCGCAGGAGGCGTGTCACCCAGGGAAGGACCGCGTAGGTCATCACGGGCGTCAGGAGGAGCGTCGTGGCCAGCACGCGCAGCGGAAGGGGGATCTCGGCGAAGCCCGGCACGAACCCCAGCAGCCAGCTGGCGAGGAGGTTCGTGGGGAAGAAGCCCACCCAGATCGTCACGGCCTGTTTCCACCGGGGCGGAGCCGGCGGCACCGGCTGTTGCACGCTCTGGGTCGTGGCATCCGCCGGGGCGAGCACCGATCCGAATGCCGCGTCGAACCATCCCTCGATGCCCGTGCGGCGCTCGACGCGCTCCTCGCGGGCGAAGGGTCTGCCCGAATCCAGCCACCACCGCCGCTGCGACGACGTCTCCCACCCCTCGAGGGTGGCGATGTCGCGGAAGCGGTACAGCATGTACCAGAGGTCGCTGTCTTCGCCCGCGCGCACCCATCCCGAGCCGAGGAAGCCCGGGAAGGCGGTCGCGAGGTCGGTGCCGGCCTGCATCCAGGAGGTCGCTTCGGCGGTGCGCGTCGGGTCGATGCGCCGCTCGATCGCCACCGTGATGGGGTGGGCGTCGGTGTCTGCCATGCGTCCATCTTCGTGCAGGGAGGGGTGTCTCGCGCGGGCTGCGACGAGCGGCCGCCTCGGTTCCGTCGCTCGCGTAGAGCCTCGTCCCACTTATGGCGGAGCGTGTCCCACTTCTTGCCGTCTGAGCGCCACCGAGGTGGCAACAAGTGGGACGAGCCTCGACGATGTGGATGCCATTCCCAGGGGCGACCTGTAACGTGGTGAGGTCGGCTCTGGACACCGCACCGTGTGCGGATGGGTTTGTGAGTCCAAGGGGCCGATGGAGAGAACGCGATCGCGTCTCGACCATCACTAGTGAATGGCCCCCGGCCGACGGATGTCCGGGTTTTGCACCGCCGTGCGGTGCCGCTGTTTCGCGCGAACAGAACCCAGAAGGACACCCCATGCCCAAGAACAAGAAGCCCGCCGGCGGTCGCGCCGCGAAGAACTTCGAGCCCCGCTACGGCGCGACGACGTCGTTCCAGGACCGCAAGCGTCGCCCCGGAGCGGATGCGCCCGCCAAGCCCGGGAGCAAGAGCCCGAGCCACCGCGGCTACCGCGCTCCCGAGGCCGACGCCGCCCCCGCCAAGCACCGCTGGTCCGCGCAGGACCGTGTCGGTCGTGACGAGGCCCGCGGCATCCGCAGCCAAGCCCGCGGCGATGACCGCTACGCCCGTCCCGAGAGGGATGCCGCGCCCCGCAGCCGCGACGAGCGTCCCGCGCGTTCGTTCGATCGCGATGAGCGTCCGCGTCGTTCGTTCGACGAGCGCCCGGCGCGTTCGTTCGAGCGTCGTGATGACCGTCCGGCCCGTGATGACCGTCCGGCGCGTTCGTTCGATCGGACCGAGCGCCCCGCTCGGTCGTTCGATCGCACCGAGCGCCCGGCGCGTTCGTTCGAGCGTCGCGATGACCGTCCGGCTCGCGATGACCGGCCCGCGCGCTCGTTCGATCGCACCGAACGCCCCGCGCGTTCGTTCGACCGCAGCGACCGTCCGGCCCGTGACGACCGCCCGGCGCGTTCGTTCGACCGCAGCGACCGTCCCGCGCGTTCGTTCGATCGGAACGACCGTCCCGCGCGTTCGTTCGACCGCAACGACCGTCCCGCGCGTTCCTTCGAAGACCGCCCGGCGCGGTCGTTCGACCGCAGCGACCGTCCGGCCCGTGACGACCGTCCGGCGCGTTCGTTCGATCGCAGCGACCGTCCGGCCCGCGCCGAGCGTCCCGCCCGTTCGTTCGACCGCGCCGACCGCCCCGCGCGCTCGTTCGAGGACCGTCCCGCCCGTTCGTTCGACCGCAGCGACCGTCCGGCCCGTGATGACCGCCCGGCTCGCTCCTTCGACGACCGCGCGCGCCGCGACGACCGCCCCCGCCGGACCGACGGCCCCAACCGAGCCGACTGGAACGCCACGCCGAAGCGTTCGGCCGAGCACGAGCAGCGCGTCGACGTCGTCCACGAGCGCCTGCAGGCCGAGGCCGTGGACGCGACGACCGTGACCGGCGCCGGCTTCGCCGAGCTGGGCCTGGGCGACAACATCGTGCGCGCGCTCGCCGGTCTCGGCGCCGCGAACCCGTTCCCGATCCAGGCGGCCACCGTGGCCCCGATCCTCGAGGGCCGCGACGTCCTCGCGCGCGGCCGCACCGGCTCGGGCAAGACGATCGCGTTCGGCGCTCCGCTGGTCGAGAGCATCCTGCGCGCCCAGGCGGGCAAGAAGCGCGAGTTCGGTCGTGCGCCGAAGGCGCTCATCCTCGCCCCGACGCGCGAGCTCGCGCTGCAGATCGACCGCACCGTGCAGGTGATCGCGCGCAGCGTCGGTCTCTTCACGACGCAGGTCTACGGCGGCGTGCCGCAGGCGCGTCAGGTGGGTGCGCTGAAGAAGGGCGTCGACATCGTCATCGGCACCCCCGGCCGCATCGAGGACCTGTTGAACCAGGGCAAGCTCGACCTCTCCGAGGTGAGCATCGCGGTCCTCGACGAGGCCGACCACATGTGCGAGCTCGGCTTCCTCGAGCCCGTGCAGCGGATCCTCCGCGCGACGGCCGAGGGCAGCCAGAAGCTCCTCTTCTCGGCCACGCTCGACCGGGAGGTCGCGGCGCTCGTCGACGAATTCCTCGTCGACCCGGCCGTCTACGAGGTCGCCGGGGAAGACCAGGACTCGGGCACCATCGAGCACCGCGTGCTGGTGATCGACCACCGTGACAAGGCCGAGATCCTCGGCTCGCTCGTCGACCGCGAGGGCAAGACGCTCGTGTTCGCCCGCACCCGCGCCTACGCCGAGATGCTCGCCGAGCAGTTCGACGAGGCCGGCATCGCGGCGGTCGCCCTGCACGGTGACCTCAACCAGCAGAAGCGCACCCGCAACCTCGAGAAGCTCACCTCGGGCCGCGTCAACGTGCTCGTCGCCACCGACGTCGCCGCCCGTGGCATCCACGTGGACGACATCGACCTCGTCATCCAGGCCGACGCACCCGACGAGTACAAGACGTACCTGCACCGCTCGGGTCGCACCGGCCGTGCCGGTCGCCGCGGAACCGTCGTGACCCTCATCACGCGCCAGCGTCGCCGTCGCATGACGGAGATGCTCGAGCGTGCCGAGATCGAGGCGCCGTTCGAAGAGACGCAGCTCGGTGACGACGTCATCGAGGAGCTGGCCGGCCGCCAGCTCGCCGACGTCACGTCCTGAGCCGGTCTCGAAAGCCCCGTCCGCCGCGTGCGGGCGGGGCTTTCGCGGTTTCAGAACAGGGTGGGCTCGCTCGCCGGTGCGACGGAGGGGCGAGCGGATGCCGCGGACCCGGTCGTGCGCACCGGTCCGAGCCGCGGCTTCGTCGCGTTACGGTCGGCGAGCCCCGGCTGCGGTCGGCCGCGCGGGTGGTCGTCCTCGTCCCAGCCGTCGAGGCGGTGCAGGCGCAGCAGGGGCTGGACGCGTTTGCCGAGCCAGCGACGGTACGCCTGCGGCGCTGGCACGGATACACCCGGATAGAGCCCGCGGTAGGACGAGATCAGCTCCGGGTGCTCGCGCTCGAGCCACTGCAGGAACCACTCTTTCGCTCCGGGCCGGAGGTGCAGCGCTCCGTACACGACCCGCGCCGCGCCGGCGGCCCGGATGCGCCCGAGGGCATGGTCGAGAGCCTCGATCGAGTCGGTGAGGTGGGGGAGGATCGGCATGAGGAAGACGGTCACGCGGAACCCCGCCGCCGTCGCCGCGCGCACCGTGTCGAGGCGTGCCTCGGCGGTGGGCGTCCCCGGCTCGAGCGAACGCTGCAGGGCGTCGTCGAACACGGCGATCGACATCGCGAGCGTCACGCGGACTTCTTTCGCCGCGTCGGTGAGGAGCGGGAGGTCGCGCCGCAGGAGCGTGCCCTTCGTGAGGATCGAGAACGGGGTGCGGTTCTCGGCGAGCGCGCCGATGATGTCGGGCATCAGCCGGTAGCGTCCCTCGGCGCGCTGGTAAGGATCGGTGTTCGTCCCGAGCATCACGGGTTCGCGTGCCCACGACCCGCGCCGCAGTTCGCTCCTCAGGACGTCGGCGACGTTCACCTTCACGACGATCTGCGAGTCGAAGTCGGCTCCCGAGTCGAGGTCGAGGTACTCGTGGGTCTTGCGCGCGAAGCAATAACCGCACGCATGACTGCATCCTCTGTATGGGTTCACCGTCCAGTCGAATGGCATCGCCGAAGCGCCGGGTACGCGATTCAGGGCGGTCTTCGCGACAACCTCGTGGAAGGTCACCCCCGCGAACTCCGGGGTGGTGACCGAGCGGACGAGACCGTCCATACGCTCCATGCCGGGAAGCGCCGACGTGTCATCGACGCCGAGCTTCTGTCCCTGCCATCTCATCCCTCAATGGGAACATGTGTTCGAAGAAATGGCAAGTGAAGACGGCGTCAGTTAGAAGACATGGACTCCCGACCTCCCAGGAGCAGCCTTGTCAGCGCCGCGCCGGATGACAGCAGGTCGTCGAGCGAGGCCGACAGGTCGTCGTCGAGGGGGAGATCGTCGCCCCGGAGCGCCGCTCGCAGAACCGTGCGGCGCACGAGTTCCTTGGCGAACGATCCGGTCGTCCCTTCGGCTCGTTCCGCCGCGGCATCCAGGGCCTCCGGGGAGAGGGGCAGGCTGCCGGCGTAGTGCTGGAACAGGCGGCGGCGCGCGGCGACATCCGGCAGGGCGATCTCGACACCGAGGTCGACGCGGCCCCGGCGGGCGGCGAGGGCTTCCTCGAGGATCTGCACGTGATTCGTCGTCATGACGAAGGCGATGTCGGCATCCGCCTCCAAGCCGTCGAGGGCGTCGAGCACGTCGAACAGCACCGGCTGGGGCGAGTACGAGCGGTCGGCGGCGACGAGGTCGATGTCTTCGAGGACGACGAGCGCGGGCGCGAAGGTGCGCGCGATCTCGGCGGCGGCGGTGACGAAACGGACGCTGGAGCCGGTGAGCACGACGGCGGTCGTCCCCGGCGTGCGCGACAGCAGGTGGCGCACCGTCAGCGTTTTTCCGGTGCCGGGCGGGCCGTACAGGAGCACGCCGCGCTTCAGGTGCTGTCCCGCGGCGCGCAGGACGTCGCGCTGGTCGCCGATGCCGACCACGTGATCGACGATCTTCTCGAGCACGCCGTCCGCGAGCACGACCTCGTCGGCGTCGACCGAAGGGCGGGGAAGGAACGTCGCTCCCGCCTGCGAGCCGTACTCGGTCGGTGCGAAGGACAGAACCTGGCCTCGCACCACGCTCCGCTCGACCATGAGGCGTCGGATCTCCGCGAGGGCCGCGCTGGTGGCATCCGGGTCGGGTCCGAAGAGTTCCAGCCGCGCGGTGGGAGGCATGGCGTTCGCCGTGCTCGCCCGCTGCACCACCGCGAGGGGACGGCCGTCGAACGTCAGCAGCCGCACGCCGAACGCGACGACGCGGCGCTCGGTGCCGGGCCCGATCGCCCGCGTCTCGTACGAGATCGGACCGGGCGTGAAGCGACCGTGCGTCGAGGTCAGCAGATCGGATGCCGAGAGGTACCACCGCTGGTCCCCTCCGGTCACGCCGATCACCCGCCCGTCGCCGGCGGCGCTCAGCTCGTCCAGCGCGATGTCCGCGTCGACGTACCGGTGCAGCGACACCGGCTCGGTCGTGACGGGGACGGTCGTGACATCCACTCCCAAGTGGGCCGAGATGACGTCGGCCAGCTCGCTGCTCCGGTGCACGTTGTCGTCGGTGGCCACCAGGTGCACGTGCTCCAGGTAGCGGTAGACGGTGCGCAGAATCTCCCGGTCGTCGTCGTCGATCATCATCGCCCCCCGTTCGCCCCAACCCTCCCAGCCTGCCTGGGCAGGCGCGGCCCGGCAACCGGGGATTCGCTGCGCGTCCGTGCGTCCCCTCGACCGAGGCGGGTGGCCGGGGGAGAATGGATGCAGTGACGTCCTTCGATCCCGAGCTGTCGCCTCGACGCGCCGCGCGCGCCGAGGTCGAACGACGGGCGACGGCCGCGGTCTCGGTGGTCACTCCCGACGAGATCGCCGAACCCCCGATGTCGCGACGGCGGCACCGCGCGGCCGCGGCCTCAGCGGCGCCCGGCGCACGCGTGAGGTGGGCCTCGCAGCCACGTTCCGTACGCCGTCTCGTCGCGGCGCTCGCGTTGACGGCGACCGTCGTGGCCGCCGGAACCATCGCCGTCGCCGCGGCGGTCGGAAGCGCCCCGCCCCGGTCGCCGCACCCGAAGCTGCGGCAGTGATCGCCGGCCCGCCGGCGGTGCCCGCCGAGGGATTGCCCGTGCCGGTGATCGCGGAAGCCCCGGCCCCCGCGAGCCCCTGCGACAACCCCGCGGTCACGTCGGCCCTGGCATCCGGGGACGATGGTTCCGCGATCGCCGCGGTCGGTGGCGGGGAGGCGTTCCGTTCGGCCGTGGCATCCGGGATCGCCCCGTGCATCTCGTTGTCGGACCCGAACCGGCAGTGGGTCGTAGTGAACAAGAAGCGTCCCTACGAACCCGTGGATTACTGGCCCGGAGACCTCGTGATGCCCGACGGCGTGCGCGCGCTGAAGGAATCGGGGCTGCGCCGACAGGCCGCGGATGCCCTGTCGTCCCTCGTCGGGGCGGCGAAGGACGCGGATGCCGGCGAGATCGGCTATCTCAGCGCCTTCCGCTCGTACGCGAACCAGCAGTCGACGTATGCCGGACGCGTCGCCGTCGGCGGGGTCGAGACCGCCGATCGTGAGAGCGCACGGGCCGGCTTCAGCGAGCATCAGTCGGGGCTCACGGTCGACATCGTGCCCTGCAACCGATCATGCGGCACGCTCGACGATGTCGCCGGATCGAGCCAGGGCGCGTGGGTCCGCGACCACGCGTGGGAGTACGGCTTCATCACGCGGTACGTCGAGGGGCGCACCGACGTGACCGGATACGAGCCCGAGGCGTGGCACCTCCGCTACATCGGTCCCGAACTGGCGAAGGCCTACCACGACGGCGGCTACACGACGCTGGAGGAGTTCTTCGGTCTCCCGGCGGCGCCGACGTACTGACCCGCGTCACACCACCACGAACACCGTCGCCGACGCGGCCCAGAACGCGAGCACGAACACGCTGTCGCGGCGATGCCACGGGACGAGGTGGCGTTCGGTCCGGTCGGGGTGGGCGCCGAACGCCCGCGCGTCCATGGCGAGGGCCACGCGCTCGGCGTGACGGATGCCGCCGGCCAGCAGCGGCACGACCGTCCGCATCCACCGCATCGGGGCGAACCCGCCGACGCCGCGCACCCGGTGCGCCTGTCGGATGATGTCGAGTTCGCGCCCGAAGCGCGGGACGAAGCGGATCGCGGCGAGCGCCGCGTATCCGATCCGATACGGCACCCGCAGCTGTTGCACGAGCGCCCGGACCAGGTCGGGGCCGGTGGTCGTCAGGCCGCCGATGAAGGCGAGCACCATGATCGCGGCCAGCCGCAGTCCCGTGGCCAGCCCCGTGGTGAGAGCGTCGTCGGTGAGAGTCCACGACCCCGCGCGCACCACCTCGGCACCGCCCCCGGACGCGTCGACCCACAGTGCGAAGCCCGCGGCGACGACGACCACCGCGAGCGGCACGACGACGCCGAGCAGCACGAGGAGCCGCGCCGACCATCGCGCGCCGATCAGCAGGACGAGGTACGCCAGTCCGAGGAATGTCGTCGGGGTCGCGAGATCGCGCGCGAAGACGAGCGCGACGATCGCGGGCAGAGCCGCGGCGATCTTCGCGAGCGGATTCAGCCCCAGGAGGAACGGCGCCCGGGTGGGCGAGAGCGCAACGGCGGTCATCCTTCGCCCCCCGGGAGGTCGCGCAGGCGCGTGATCGAGGCGAGCTCCGGATGCCGCTGGAGTCCGGCGAGCGCCCGGCGCAGGGGCGGAACGCCCAGGCCGGTGCGCTCGAGCAGCGGCACGTCGGCGAACACGGCAGGGGTGGGAGCGTTCGCGACGAGGCGCCCGGCATCCATCACCACGACCCGGTCGGCGTGCTCGGCGACGAGCTGCAGGTCGTGCGTGACCACGATGATCGTCGTCCCGCTCGCGCGGAGGTCGTTGAGCATCGCGAGCAGCTCTTCGGCGCGGGCGCGATCCTGCCCGTATGTCGGTTCGTCCAGCACGAGAACCCCTGCCCCGCCCACGAGCGCCGTGCCCACCGAAAGCCGTCGCTTCTGCCCACCCGAGAGGAGGAACGGGTGCGCGTCCGCGCGGTCCCGCAGGCCGAATCGGGCGAGCATTTCCTCGACGCGGGCGCGCACCTCGGCCTCGGGGAGCCGCAGTCGACGCAGGCCGTAGGCGAGTTCGTCGAACACCGTCGTCGTGACGAACTGGTGCTCCGGATTCTGGAACACGAACCCGACGTGGCGCGACAGCACCCGCGCGGGGAGGCGTCGCACGTCCCGTCCGTCGATCGCGACGGTTCCTCGGGGTGGCCGCCGCACGCCGGCGATCGCCTGAACGAGCGTCGTCTTCCCCGCACCGTTGGGGCCGACGACGGCGACGAACTCGCCCACCGATACGTCGAGGTCGACGTCCTGCAGGACGGTCGAGCGGCCGCGCCTCACCCCCAGGCCGCGCACGCGCACGATCGGCTCGCCCATCGGTCGCGTCTGCACGGGACCGGGGACGGATGCCAGGGCGGGCGGCGCCGCGGCCTTGAGCTCGATGCGCAACTCGTCCGGTGTGAGGGGCAACCGCGCGAGCGCGTACCCGGCGCGGCGCAGCCGCAGCGCCGCGAGGGTCGCGGTCGGCAGCCACACGCCGAGCGCGTGGAGCTCGTCGGCCCGGCCCCGCAGGACCTCGTCGACGCCGCCGTCCGCGACGACACGGCCCTCGCTGTCGAGGGCGACGACCCGATCGACCAGGTCCACCGCGGCATCCAGGTCGTGCTCGATCAACACGATCGCGCGGTCTCCCGCGGCGACCACGTCGCGCAGCGCCGAGTAGACCTCTGCGACCCCGGCCGGATCGAGGCTCGCGGTGGGCTCGTCGAGCACGAGGAGCGGGGATGCCATCGCCAGCGCACACGCGATCGCGAGACGCTGCCGTCCGCCGCCGGAAAGCACGTCGGGCGAGTCGTCGCGCCGGTCCCACAGCCCGACGCGACGCAGCGCCGCCTCCGCCCGCGAGAGCACCTCAGCCACGGGGAGCCGGAGGTTCTCGGGACCGAAGCACACTTCGTCGAGCACCGTGCCGGTGATGAGCTGCGCATCGGGGTCTTGGAACACCATCGCCACGGTCAGGGCGAGCTCCGAGACCGGCGAGGTCGCGGCGTCCCGGCCCCCCACGATCACGGTGCCGGTGACATCGCCCGGGACGGCATGGGGGATGAGCCCGTTCATGGTCATGGCCAGGGTCGACTTCCCCGACCCGCTCGGGCCGAGCACGAGCACCACCTCGCCCGGCCGGACGTCGAAGCTCACATCGGCGGGCGTCGGGCGGTCGGCCTCGAGGTGGGTGACGCCGACGTTCCGCAGGCGCAGCAGCGCATCGATGTCCGCGCGGGGCGTCGCGGCGGTCGGGTGCGGGTGGGTGGTCACGGATGTCCTGTCGGCGAGGCATCCAGTCTATTTAGGTAGGCCTAACCACCGCCGGGCGGCGTCTCGACGTCGAGGGAGCCCGGATCCTGCGCTCTGGACGGCCGAATTGCGCGAACGGTACATTCGAGATTCCTCCGCCCGAACGGACGATCTCGTGACCGGTCTCTCCCGCCGTCAGTTTCTGCACGCCACCGCCGCCGCTGCCGCCGCGACGGGGCTCGGGTTCGACGTGCTCGCGCCGCAGCTCGCGCGTGCAGCGGCACCGTCGGCGGACATCCCCTCGACGCTCCTGCAGACGATCCGTCGGGGCGCGATCCTGTCCGGGAAGTACCGCACGCTGACGACCGGACCGGGCGAACCGTACGTCCCGCGCATCGACGTGCTGCGGCGCTCGCCGTCTCCCGCGCGCACGGCGGCCCGTCGTTCGCTCCTGTACCTCGGACACCTGTCCGACCTGCACGTCATCGAGGCGCAGTCGCCGGGACGCATCGAGCCGATGATCGTGCAGAACCACTCGGCATGGGGCTCGGCCTTCCACCCGCAGGATCCGCTCAGCCCGCACGCGACGGCCGCGATGGTGCAGGCCTTCTCGGACGCCCGGTACAGCCCGCTCACGGGAGCGCCGATGAGCGCGGCCATCGTCACGGGCGACAGCGCCGACATGCACTCGCACCTCGAGTTGCGCTGGTACATCGACCTCATGGACGGCCTCGCGGTCGACCCGGCCACGGGCGGCCCGACGTGGCAGGGAGTCCAGGCGTGGAGCGAGGCGACGTGGGCGTACCGCCCCGGAGATCCGAGCGGCGGCGACTTCGGCGACTACGGATTCCCGCGCCTGCCGGATCTCCTCGCGCAGGCCATCGCGCAGCCGGTGACGTCGGTGGGACTCCCCGCCCCCTGGTACGCGGTCTACGGCAACCACGACACGCTCCTACTCGGAACATTCGACATCAGCCCGCAGCTGCGAGCGCTCGCCGTGGGCGCCCGGAAGTCATACACCCTGGATGCCACGGCATCCACGGCCCTCGAAGGCTGGGCCGCGGGGACGAGCGTGCTCGCCCAGGCGCTCGCGGCGCTGGGGCTGGCGTCCGGGGGCCCGGGGTTCAAGGAGGTCGCTGCCAACCCGGATCGGTACCTGTTCGAGCAGCGCGACTTCATGGCCGAGCACTTCCGGACGCAGCCCACGCCCGGACCCGTCGGGCACGGCTTCACCGCGCACAACCTCACGTCGGGCGAGACCTGGTGGCAGGCCGACCTCAGCCCCCGCGTCCGCGCGTTCGGGCTCGACACCTGCAACGCTGTCGCGGGCCCCGACGGCGCGGTGCCCGAGTCGCAGATGCAGTGGCTGCGCGCGCAGCTCGAGATCGCGCAGCGCGACCAGGTGCTCGCGCTGATCTTCAGCCACCACAACAGCCTCACGCTCGAGAACCGCGCCACTCGCCCCGGCGCGGACGAGAAGCTCTACGGCGCCGAGGAGTTCGTCGCGATGCTGCTGGAATATCCCGTCGTCGTCGGGTGGCTCAACGGCCACACTCATCTGAATCAGATCCTCGCCCACACGAACGCGAAGGGCGGCTTCTGGGAGATCACCACGGCGTCGTGCATCGACTTCCCGCAGCAGCAGCAGGTGGTCGAGATCGTCGACAACCGCGACGGCACGCTGTCGCTGTTCACCACCGTTCTCGACCACGCCTCTCCCGCGATGCCGGGGAAGTCGGGCTCGGTCGCCGACCTGGCGTCCCGCAGCCGCGAGCTCGCCGCCAACGACTGGGCGGAGACACCGCTCATGCGCCGGGGATCGCCGCTGGACCGCAACACCGAGCTGCTGCTGCCGGCGCCGTTCGACCTGTCGGTGATCACCGACGCGCAGCTCGAGGCGCAGCACGTCACCGAACGGGCCAGGATCCTCGCGTACGAGAAGGAGCGGGGGCTGTGAGGCGCGTCCGCGCGGCGGCGGTGCTTCTGGCGGTCGTGGCGTTGTCGGGCTGTTCGCAGGTCGCGGCGATCGCCCCCGTCGGCGGCAACCACCTCACGGAGGTCCGTTTCGCGACGATCGACGTGCTGCAGCAGAAGGGCATCGCCCTGGAGCAGGTGCCGATCTGCACGCGGGCCGCCGACGGGGCGATCTCCTGCGAGGGGACGACGGCCGACGGCGCTGCGGTCTCCGCGGCCTCGTCGGCCGGCGACCCCGACAGCTTCACCGTGACCGTCGCATCCGAGACGGTGTTCTCCGGCAGCGTCAGCGCCGTGATCGATCAGGCCGCGGGAGTCGCCCCGTGAGGCGCGCGCTGCTCGTCACGGCCGTGGTTCTGGCGAACGCCGTGATCCAGGCGCTCTGCGTCCTGCCGGGCGCGACCCCGGCCGCCGCGCCGCTCTTCGTCGCGCTGCTCACCGCGTCCGTCGCGACGCTCGTGGCCGCGGCGACGGGCGTCGTCGTCCTGGTGGGTGGCCCCGGCGCGCGCATCCTGCGTCCGCTCGCCGCCGTGGCACTCGCTCTCGTCATCGTCGGGGCGCTCGCCGTGGTGTCGTCGACGACTCTCCTCCCGGCGCTCCTTGTCGCCTTCGTGTTCGCGGCGCCCGCCGGTACTCCGGATGCCACGGCGTGGAGCGGTCTGCGCGCGTTCCTCTGGCATCCGGTCCGGGCGATCCTGCTCGCGGTGCTGACGCTGCTCGCGATCCTCGTGGTCGCGATCGCCGCGCTGCTCCTCGGGCTGTTCGTCACCGGCGGGCTCGGATCGTTCGTGACGTGGGTCGTGGTAGGCGCGCTCGCCGCGCTGCTCGCGCGGGCGTGGGCGCGGCTCGCGGTGCGGCCTCGGCGTACCCGCTAACGCCGCGACAGTCCGCGCGCGACCCCGGCGCCGCGGAGTCCCGAGCCGATCCCGATACCCGCGGCCGTCCACGCGACCGGCCCGAGCACCGCGATGACGAGCGAGGCGACCTGCGCCCACGGAGCGAGGGCGCCGAGGTGCGCCGCGAACCACACCGCGGCGGCCACGACGAGCCCGATGATCACGGCGGAGACGAAGAATCGGGCGCTCGCCCACACGCGGTATCGGGTGAGCGCCGCGACACCCTCCTGGATGCCACCGAACAGCACCGCGGTCCCGAGGAAGCGCAGCGTCCACTGCGGCGCCATCGCACTCGCGACGAGAGCCGCGAGCAGGTGGGTGAGCAGCGCCACCCACGGCCGGCGGACGACCTGCTGCGCGATGATCCCGGGGAGGACGTGCGACCCGAGCACGAGGCCGTACGCCCACGGTGCGGTGGCCAGGACGACGAGGGTGAGCCATCCGGCCGCGCCCCCGAGAATGCCCGTGCCGACCCCGATCGCGGCGCAGATCAGAAGCACACGGGTGGACAGACGGGATGCCGACGACACGGGCTCAGCGTATCGCGGCACGGCTGTCGTCGCGGCCTCGCCGACTGTCCACGACACGCCGTATCTCCGCCTCGGCATCCGGCGTGTTCTGGACACTCGACCGCGGCGCTACGCCCGGCGGCGTCGCGGTGTCAGCCGCACGGCGGGGAGAGGGGGAGCGGGGATGCGCTCTGTGCCGTGTCCCACGACCGCGCCGAAGCGCGAGGCCTGGGCCTCCCATGCCTCACGCGCCTCGAGGATCTCCTCGTGCGAGCGGCCGACGAAGTTCCACCACATCACGATGTCGGCCTCGAACGGCTCGCCGCCGAGGAGGAACACCCGGGCGTCGTCCGGCGCGGTGACGTCCACGTGGTCCCGACCCGTCCCCAGGTAGAGCAGACGTGATGCGTCGACGGATGCCGTGGCCCCCGTCGCCGCGAGCGGAGTCGTTCGTTGCGCCGCGTCGGCGTCGGTGGCATCCATTCCCGTCTCCACCTCGGCGGAGCCGATCATTCCGTAGAGGGCATATTCCCATTCGGGCCGGAGCGGAACCCGCATGGTCCGGCCCGCGGGCAGCCGGAGCTCCGCGCCCACGATCGGGGTGTGGACGGTGGCGGGCGACGTGATCCCGGCGAACTCGCCCATGACGACGACGGCATCCGCCCCGTCGCCGAGGTCGTGCACGGGGAGGTTCTCGTGCCGCTCGAAGGCGGGCGCGCCGTGACGGCGGGACTCGGGCAGGGCGACCCAGAGCTGCAGCGCGTCGAGGGGAATCGGACTTTCGCCGACCGAGTACTCGGAGTGCGCGATGCCCTCGCCGCTCGTCATGAGGTTCAGGGCTCCGGGACGCACCACGACGTCGCTGCCCACCGTGTCGCGGTGGCGCACCTCACCGATGATCGGCCAGGTCACCGTCTGCAATCCGATGTGCGGGTGCGGCTCGACGCGCATGAGGGTGTCCTGTGGGCCGAAACGGTCCAGGAAGCACCAGGCCCCGACCATCGGCAGCGCGCGGTGGGGAAGCGTGCGGTGCACGGCCATGGCCCGCACGCCGCCGAGCGGCACCTCACGCGCTTCGACGACGAGCGCACGCGGACCGTCGCAGTCGACGGGGCCCTCCGTGGCCTCGGGGGCGACGTCGAGCCGCGTCATGCCGGTTCGCCGGGATCGGCAGAGTCTGCGGCGTCCTGATCGTTCGGCCAGTCGATCACCAGGCCCGGCACGTCGTGCTCGTGCAGGTAGTGAGCGACGAACGGGCACGTCGGGATGATCGTCTCGCCGCGCCGGGCGAGATCGGCCAGCGCCTCGCTCGCGAGTGTCGAGCCCAGGCCCTTGCCCTTGAACGCCGAGTCGATCTCGGTGTGCGGCAGGACGACGCGGCCCTCCCCGGCGGGGCGGAACTGCAGCACTCCACCCAGTTCGCCGTCCACGTGCACTTCATAGCGGTGCGCCTCGTCGTTGCGGGTCACGGTCACTTCGTCAGTCATGTCGCCTCCGGTCGTCGGTCCTGACCTCAACGTTCGCAGGGTGCGTGCTGTTCCGCCATCCCGGGTCGGCCGGTGCTGGCGGGCGGCGAGGCCGATCGCTAGGGTGCGGGCATGACGGTTGTGGGTATCGGCGGGCTCCTCCTGCGCAGTAGCGATCCCGACGCGCGAGCCGGCTGGTACCGCGACCTGCTCGGCATCCCGGTCGGCGCGGAGGGATCGGATGCCGTGTGGGTGCAGGACGCCGGCCCGACCGTGTTCGCGCCGGTCTCGAGCGGATCGGCGGACTTCGCGGCCGATCAGCCGTTCCTGCTGAATCTCCGGGTCACCGACCTGGACGCGATCGTGCGGCGCCTCGACGCGGCCGGGGTCGCGGTCGAACGACGCGAGGAGTGGGACACCGCCTACGGCCGGTTCGTCCGCCTTCGCGATCCCGAGGGGCTGCCGCTCGAGCTGTGGGAGCTGCCGTCCGACCCTCCTCCCCAGGACGAAGCCTGACCCGGCTCTCCACGACCGGTCCTTCCCTCCGCTGCCGGTGTCGGCCGCCCGGGTTACCGTGGTCGGGTGACTTCTCCCGGCGCCGCTCCCGAGCCGTACGCCGACGCGCCTCCCGAGGCGTTCGACGAGTACGACGATCCGTACGCGGGGGCCGACTGGGACCCCGATCTGTTCGCCCCGCCCGAAGACCCTGACGCGCCACCCCCGCCGACGGATGCCGCGGCCTCGCCGTTCGCTCGAGCGGCGGTCGTGACCGGCACGGCGCGCGAACTGCCCGACGCCCGTGACTTCACCGGCCGCGACCCGCGCGAGGTGCTGCACGAGGTCTACGGCTACGACGCGTTCCGCGGCGACCAGGCCGACATCGTGCAGCGGGTGGTCGACGGCGGGGATGCCGTGGTGCTCATGCCGACCGGCGGTGGCAAGAGCGTCACGTACCAGGTACCCGCTCTCGTGCGCCCCGGTACCGGGCTCGTCGTGAGCCCGCTGATCGCCCTCATGCACGACCAGGTCGACGCCCTCGTCGCCAACGGTGTGCGCGCGGCCTACCTCAACTCGACGCAGGCCCCCGCCCAGCGCCAGGCCGTCGAGCAGGCGTATCTCGCGGGCGACCTCGACCTCCTCTACGTGGCGCCCGAGCGTCTCAACGGCGCGCAGACCCTCGGACTCCTCGCGCGGGGGCGCTTGAGCGTCATCGCGATCGATGAGGCGCACTGCGTGTCGCAGTGGGGCCACGACTTCCGCCCCGATTACCTGGCGCTCGGTGACCTCGCCGACCGGTTCCCCGGTGTTCCGCGCATGGCACTGACCGCGACCGCGACACCCGAGACGGCGCGCGAGATCGTCGAGCGGCTCCGACTGCGCGACGCCCGTACGTTCATCGCGAGCTTCGACCGGCCCAACATCCAGTACCGGATCGACGCCAAGGTCGATCCACGCCGTCAGTTGGTGTCCTTCATCCGATCGCAGCCCGAGGGCTCGGCGGGCATCGTCTACGCGCTGAGCCGCAAGAGCGTCGAGCAGACCGCGGCGTACCTCGCAGCGCAGGGGCTCGACGCGTTGCCGTACCACGCGGGGCTCGACGCGTCCGTGCGCGCGGCCAACCAGTCGCGCTTCCTCCGCGACGACGGTGTCATCATGGTCGCCACGATCGCTTTCGGCATGGGGATCGACAAGCCCGACGTGCGATTCGTCGCCCACATCGACCTGCCCAAGTCCGTCGAGGGCTACTACCAGGAGACGGGCCGCGCCGGTCGCGACGGCGATCCGTCGGTCGTGTGGATGGCCTACGGACTCGGCGACGTCGTGCAGCAGCGGCGCATGATCGACCAGTCGCCGGGCGACCGGTCCTACAAGATGCGTCTCGGTCAGCACCTCGACGCCATGCTGGCCCTGTGCGAGACGGTCGGATGCCGCCGACAGAACCTGCTGTCGTACTTCGGCGAGCCGTCCGAGCCGTGCGGCAACTGCGACACGTGTCTGACCCCGCCGGACACCTGGGATGGGCTCGTCGCGGCGCAGAAGCTCCTCTCCACGATCGTTCGTCTTCAGCGCGAGCGCGGGCAGGCGTTCGGTGCGGGCCACCTCATCGACATCCTCCGCGGCGCGAAGACCGACCGCATCGCGCAGCAGGGCCATGACCGGCTGACCACGTACGGGCTCGGCGCCGACTTGTCCGACCAGGACTGGCGCAGTGTCATCCGTCAGCTCCTCGCGCGCGGCATCATCGTCGCCCAGGGCGACTACGGCACGCTGGCGATCAGCGAGGCCTCGGCAGCGGTGCTGCGCGGCGAGACCCCCGTGCCTCTCCGTCGCGACGCCCTCGGGCGGTCGGCCGGCGGCGGCTCGACCCGCCCCCGCAAGTCCAGTGCCGACGACGTCGCTCCCGGCGACCGTGACCTCTTCGAGGCGCTACGCGCCTGGCGCGCCGAGCAGGCGCGTGAGCAGGGTGTCCCGGCCTACATCGTCTTCGGCGACGCCACCCTGCGGGCGATCGCGGCCGAGCGTCCCGCCTCGATGGGCGACCTCGACGGCATCACCGGCATCGGTGCCAAGAAACGCGAGGCCTATGGCGACGGCATCCTGACGGTGGTCGCCCATAACTGACGCGTCCGGGTGTCTCCCAGAGATGTTGACGCCCCACAACCACCCGTGGCGACGTCGCCGCCCGGCCTTGTGTAGACCGCACACAATGTTTGATCCAGCGTTGTGGGACTCCTACCGTGGAGGCATCCCTTTGCAACGTCGAAAGGTGCCGAGATGACCGACGCCGCCGTCCGTCCCACCACGCCCGCCACGAGCACGCGTACCCCCGTCGGGGGTGCGCCGACCGCCGCGCACTCCGCCGCGGAGGCCGCCGAGAACCGCATCGACATCGAGCGGGTCACCGATCTGCTGCTCGGAACGTGGGCCGATACCCGCCGAGAGGCGCGCGAGATGCTGAAAGACCCGCTGTTCTGGCGCGATGACAGCCTCGCTATGGACGCCCACCGCGAGCGCACCCTGGGCCAGCTCCACGAGCTCGTCGCCCGCAAGGCCGTGCACCGCGCGTTCCCGAAGCGGTTCGGCGGCGAAGAGAACAATGGCGCGAACATCGCCGGGTTCGAAGAGCTCGTGGCCGCCGACCCCAGCCTGCAGATCAAGTCGGGCGTCCAGTGGGGGCTGTTCGGCTCGGCCGTGCTGCAGTTGGGAACCGAAAAGCACCACGAGAAGTGGCTGCCGGGCATCATGAGCCTCGAGATCCCCGGCGCGTTCGCGATGACCGAGACCGGCCACGGCTCGGACGTCGCCGCGATCGGCACGACGGCGACCTACGATCCCGAGACCGAGGAGTTCGTCATCCACACGCCGTTCCGCGGCGCCTGGAAGGACTACCTCGGCAATGCGGCCTTGCACGGCAAGGCGGCCACCGTCTTCGCGCAGCTCATCACCAACGGCGTCAACCACGGCGTGCACTGCTTCTACGTGCCGCTGCGCGACGATGAGGGCACGTTCCTGCCGGGCATCGGCGGCGAGGACGACGGCCTCAAGGGCGGCCTGAACGGTATCGACAACGGACGCCTGCACTTCGACCAGGTCCGTGTCCCGCGCGAGAACCTGCTGAACCGCTACGGTGACGTCGCCGCCGACGGCACGTACTCGAGCGAGATCGCCAGCCCCGGCCGTCGCTTCTTCACGATGCTCGGCACGCTCGTGCAGGGTCGCGTCTCGCTCGACGGCGCCGCCGCGTGGGCGTCGGCCATCGGCCTCACGATCGCGATCACGTACGGTAACCAGCGTCGCCAGTTCGACTCCGGCAGCGGCACCCCCGAGGTCACGCTGCTCGACTACGGCAAGCACCAGCGCCGCCTGCTGCCACGCCTGGCGACCACGTACGCCCAGATCTTCGCGCACGACGAGTTCCTGCAGAAGTTCGACGGCGTCTTCAGTGGCCGCCTCGACACGGATGCCGATCGCGAAGACCTCGAGACCCTCGCCGCCGCGCTGAAACCGCTGTCGACCTGGCACGCGCTCGACACCCTGCAGGAGTCGCGCGAGGCGTGCGGCGGCCAGGGCTTCCTGTTCGAGAACCGTCTCGTGGGGCTCCGCGCCGACCTCGACATCTACGTCACGTTCGAGGGCGACAACAACGTGCTGCTGCAGCTCGTCGGCAAGCGTCTGCTCGCCGACTACGCGAAGCAGTTCAAGGGCAAGGATGCCAAGGCCCTCGCCGCGTTCGCCGTCGGACAGACCGCCGGGAAGCTCTTCCACGGCGCCGGTCTCCGTCAGCTCGGACAGGCCGTGACGGACCTCGGTTCGACCGCGCGCTCGGTCGAGAAGGGCCTTCGGGCACAGCAGCAGCACGAGCTCCTCGCCGGTCGCGTGCAGCAGATGGTCGCCGACATCGCGGGGCGCTTGCGCCCGGCATCCAAGCTCTCCCGCGAGGACGCGGCCGCGCTCTTCAACGAGAACCAGGCCGAGCTGATCGAAGCCGCGCGTGCGCACGGTGAACTTCTGCAGTGGGAGGCGTTCACCGACGCGATCAATCGCCTCGGCGACGACTCCTCGCGTCAGGTGTTGACGTGGCTGCGCGACCTGTTCGGCCTGCAGCTCATCGAGAAGCACCTGGCCTGGTACCTGATCAACGGGCGCCTGTCGACGCAGCGGGCGGCGGCGGTGTCGAGCTACATCGACCGTCTGTGCGTGCGGCTGCGTCCCCACGCGCAAGACCTGGTGGATGCCTTCGGCTACGGCCCCGAGCACATCCGCGCCTCGATCGCGACGGGCGTCGAGGACGACCGGCAGAACGAGGCGGCGTCGTACTACGCGGCGCTGCGGGCGTCGGGCAACGCCCCGGTGCCGGAGAAGAAGCCCGGGAGGTAACGCGTCCGAGAAGGGCGGTGGTCGGGACGGCCGCCGCCCTTCGTCGTGTCAGTTGCGGCGCAGCAGCGCCAGGCGCACGAGGGCCAGCGCCGCGATGAGCGCGCCCGCCGCGAGCAGGGCGATCGCGAACCAGAGCGGTCCGTTCACGCTGATGGTGACGATGCCGATCACGATCATGACGAGCGCGAGGGCCAGGCCGAGGACGAGCGAAACGCGTGTCCGACGGGGACCGAGGGGAACGGTGTGCATTCCCGGAGGGTATCGGCACAGCCGGCCCCGGGGCGAGCGGTGGTCACGCGGGCCCCTGTCCGAGCCCTTCCCTACTCTGGGAGCATGAGCGACCTCATCATCGACGTGGACGGCGTCGCGCGCTGCGCCTGGGCCGGATCGGACGCCGAGTACCGGCGGTACCACGACGAAGAGTGGGGCACAGAGCTGCGCGGCGATCGTCCGCTGTTCGAGAAGATGAGCCTCGAGGGGTTCCAGGCCGGGCTGTCGTGGATCACGATCCTGCGCAAGCGCCCGCGCTTCCGCGAGGTGTTCCACGGGTTCGAGCCGGCCGTCGTCGCCGCGTTCGGGCCCGACGACGTGGAGCGGTTGCTTCAGGATGCCGGCATCATCCGCCACCGAGGCAAGATCGAGGCCGTGATCGGCAACGCCGCGATCGTCGCGGGCATGGCCGAGGGCGAACTCGATGCGCTGCTGTGGTCGTTCGCCCCGGCGCCGCATCGACCGCCGTCCTCCTTCGCCGAGGTGCCCGCCGTCACCGACGAGTCGACCGCGATGAGCAAAGAGCTGCGACGGCGCGGATTCCGCTTCGTCGGCCCCACCACGATGTACGCCCTCATGCAGTCGTCGGGTATGGTCGACGACCACGTCGCGGGGTGCTGGCGCGCGGCGGCCTGACGTCACCCGCTAGACTGGGTCGTGGAGCTCTCGCTCCCAGCGTCGTCGAACGCACCGGCCCCCTTGCGTGGGCCTTTGACCTTCACGGCGAACGGATGCGCCGCCCGGCGCCTTCGCCCATTGCAGCCGCAGTATCGCGGCATCCCGAACCGCCGTGCGTGCTCGCGCGCCGGCAGGAGACTTCATGACGTCCCAGACTTTCACCGACCTCGGCGTGCCCGCGCCGCTGATCGCCGTCCTCGCCGAGCAGGGAAAGAACGAGCCCTTCCCGATCCAGGCCGACACCTTGCCCGACACCCTCGCCGGGCGCGACGTGCTCGGCCGGGGCAAGACCGGCTCCGGCAAGACCCTCGCGTTCTCGCTGCCGCTGGTGGCCCGCCTCGCCGCGAAGAGCGACCGCCGCCGCGGCCGCCGCCCCCGCGCGCTCGTGCTCGCCCCGACCCGCGAGCTCGCCAACCAGATCGACGAGGTCATCAAGCCCCTCGCCGCGGCGTACGACCTCACCACGACCACCGTCTACGGCGGCGTGAACCAGAAGCGTCAGGTCGACGCGCTCGCCGCGGGCGTCGACATCCTCGTCGCGTGCCCGGGCCGCCTCGAAGACCTCATCGGTCAGGGTTTCGCGAGCCTCGACGCGGTCGAGATCACCGTCCTCGACGAGGCCGACCACATGGCCGACCTGGGCTTCCTCCCCGGTGTGACCCGCCTTCTCTCGCGCACGCCCGCCGACGGCCAGCGCCTGCTGTTCTCGGCGACGCTGGACAACGGTGTGGACAAGCTCGTCAAGCGCTTCCTCCGCAACGAGGTGCTGCACTCCGTCGACGAGGCCCACTCGCACGTCGCCGCGATGACCCACCACGTCTTCACCCCTGCCGACGCGGATGCCAAGAAGCAGCTCGTCGAGACGCTGGCTTCGGGCTCCGCCCGCCGCATCCTGTTCATGCGCACCAAGCACCAGGCCAAGAAGCTCGCCAAAGCGCTGACCGCCGCAGGCATCCCCTCGGTCGATCTGCACGGCAACCTCTCGCAGCCGGCGCGTGACCGCAACCTCGCCGCCTTCAGCGACGGGCGTGCCAAGGTCCTCGTCGCCACCGACGTCGCCGCCCGCGGTGTGCACGTCGACGGCATCGAGCTCGTCGTGCACGTCGACCCTCCCGTCGAGCACAAGGCGTACCTGCACCGTTCGGGCCGTACCGCCCGGGCCGGCAGCGCCGGTGACGTCGTGACGATCATGCTTCCCGAGCAGCGTCGCGACACGCTCGACATCCTCCGCAAGGCGCAGATCTCGGTCACGCCGCAGGCGGTGACGCCGACCTCGCCCGAGGTCCTCGCGCTCGTGGGTGAGGTCGCCCCGTACGTCAAGCCCGAGCCGATCGTCGCGCAACCGCAGGGTGGGGGACGCTCGCAGGGCGCCAACGCTCAGCGCAAGCGCGCCGCTCGCGGACAGGGATCCTCGGATGCCGCTCCCCGCACGTCCGCTCCGGGCGAGGCGCGTCGTCGCCGCGGCCGCGGTGCCGGGCAGGGTGCCGCGACCACCGATGGTGCGCAGCCCGCACGTCAGGGTCAGCGCTCGGGTTCGGGACGCGGTCAGGGAGCTGGCGGCAACCCCCGCGGTGGCTCCGGCAACGGTCGTCCGCAGGGCGCCGGCCGCTCGGCATCCGGTGCCCCCACGACCGGCATGGTCGTCGGTGCCCGCAGCCCGCGCACGAACCGTCGCGCCCAGGGCTGACCCGCCCTTCTCGTCGCCCCCGCGGATCCGTCCGCCCGGGGCGACGTTCGCGGTCGCGGATGTCGGAGGCCTACGGCACACTGAGGGTCGACCCTTCGAGGAGCCGCCATGACCGATGCCCCCGCCGATGCCCACGACGTCATCCGCGTGCGCGGCGCACGTGAGAACAACCTCAAGAACGTGGACGTCGACGTACCCAAACGGCGGCTCACGGTCTTCACGGGTGTGAGCGGTTCGGGCAAGTCGTCGTTGGTGTTCGGCACGATCGCGGCCGAGTCGCAGCGGCTCATCAACGACACGTACCCGACGTTCGTGCAGCAGTTCATGGGGCAGCCGTCGCGTCCCGAGGTCGATGCGCTCGAGAACCTGAGCGCGACCATCCGCGTCGATCAGGAGCGCATGGCGCCCAACGCGCGATCGACGGTGGGCACAGCGACCGACGTACACGCGATGCTGCGCGTCCTGTTCAGCCGGCTGGGGCAGCCGCACGTCGGTTCGTCGCAGGCGTTCTCCTTCAATGTCCCGTCGATCTCGGGCTCCGGCGCGGTGGAGATCGCGACCGGTGCGCGCAAGGGGCAGAAGGAGCGCCGGTCGTTCGAGATCACCGGCGGCATGTGCCCCGATTGCGAGGGTCTCGGCCAGGTGAGCGACATCGACCTGTCGCAACTGGTCGACGAGTCGAAGTCCCTGAACGACGGGGCGATCCTCGTTCCCGGATATACCGCCGACGGCTGGATGGTCCGCATCTTCGCCGAGGCGGGTTTCTTCGACGGCGACATGCCCGTGCGCGACTTCAGCCCCGAGCAGCGGCAGCTTTTCCTGTACGGCGAACAGCAGAAGGTGCGGATCGCCAGCACCAACATGACGTACGAGGGGCTCGTCCCCAAGATCACGAAGAGCATGCTGCAGAAAGACCGCGACGGCCTGCAGCCGCACATCCGCGCGTTCGTCGACCGCGCCGTGACGTTCGTGCCGTGTCCGGCGTGCGAAGGCACGCGTCTGAACGAGGGGGCACGATCGTCCCGCATCGGCGGGGTGAACATCGCGGATGCCGCGGCCATGCAGATCACCGACCTCGCCGCATGGGTGCGCACGATCGACGACCGCTCCGTCGCCCCGATCGTGGATGGGCTCCGCGACACGCTCGACGCTTTCGTGCACATCGGGCTCGGATACCTCTCGCTCGACCGCGCGAGCGGCACGCTGTCGGGCGGCGAGGCGCAGCGGACCAAGATGATCCGGCACTTGGGTTCGAGCCTGACCGACATCACCTACGTCTTCGACGAGCCGACCGCGGGCCTGCATCCCCACGACATCCAGCGGATGAACGACACCCTGCGGCAACTGCGCGACAAGGGCAACACCGTGCTGGTCGTCGAGCACAAGCCCGAGGTCATCGAGATCGCCGACCATGTCGTCGACCTCGGCCCGCGCGCCGGCCGCGACGGCGGAACCATCCAGTACGAGGGCGCGGTGGCGGGGCTGCGCGCGAGCGATACCCTGACCGGCCGCTTCCTCGACCACCGGGCTCAGCTCAAGGCCGCGGTGCGCCCGCGCACGGGCGCCATCCCCATCCGCGGGGCTTCGCAGCACAACCTGAAGAACGTCGACGTCGATGTGCCCCTCGGCGTTCTCACGGTCGTCACGGGGGTCGCGGGGTCGGGCAAGTCATCCCTGATCCACGGCAACCTGCCGGCCGCCGACGACGTCGTGGTCGTCGACCAGTCGCCGATCAAGGGCTCGCGGCGCAGCAGCCCGGCCACGTACACCGGCGTCCTGGATGCCGTGCGCTCCGCGTTCGCCAAAGCGAACGGTGTGAAGCCGGCGCTCTTCAGCGCGAACTCCGAGGGCGCGTGCGTCGCCTGTAACGGACTCGGAGTGATCGTCACGCAGCTCGGCTTCCAGTCCACCGTCGAGACTGTCTGCGAGCTGTGCGGCGGGACGGGCTTCGCCGACGAAGTGCTCCAGTACACCCTCGACGGCAAGAACATCGCCGAGGTGTTGCAGATGTCGGTGGCCGAGGCATCCGCGTTCCTGACCCGGGGGCCCGCGGTCGCGGTCCTGGGGCGACTGGTCGACGTCGGCCTCGGGTACATCACGCTCGGTCAGTCGCTGAACACCCTCTCGGGCGGCGAACGGCAGCGGCTCAAACTCGCGATCTCGATGGCCAAGAAGGGCGCGGTGTACGTGCTCGATGAGCCGACGACCGGTCTACATCTCGCCGATGTCGACACGCTGCTGGCCCTGCTCGATTCCCTCGTGGATGCCGGCAACACCGTCATCGTGATCGAGCACCATCAAGCCGTCATGGCGCACGCTGACTGGATCATCGACATCGGCCCGGGGGCGGGGCGCGACGGCGGGACGATCGTCTTCGAAGGAACCCCGGCCGACCTCGTCGACGCTCGATCGACGCTCACGGGCGAGCACCTCGCCCGGTACGTGGGGGTCTGACGCCGCGCCGATCCCCGGCGGCGGGGATGCGGGGCCGGTCAGGCCATCGGAGTCGCGGTGTGCAGGTGCCGGTCGCCGTGGGCGAGTACCTTGACGATGACCCCGCGCTGCCGGAGCTCCGACACGGCGCGAGACGCGTCGGCGCGTGAGACACCGAGGGCCTCGACTGTGGTGACGACGAGGACGTCACCTCGGGTCAGCGTCCCGAAGAAGCGCTCGAGTCGGGCTGCCCAGTCCTCGAGGGTCTCGGGGGCGGGGTGTCGGAAGCCCTCGATCGGCACGCCGAAACGAGTGAGGTCATCGCGCTGCCTGACAACGGAGGGAAGACCGGGGCGCGACACGACGAGGCCCACGAGACGCGAACCGGCCGGTCGCGCGCGCCACCACGCTCCGTCGCTCTGCATCTCGGTGAAACACTGCGGGCAGTCGGCCGCGGTGTGAGCAACCGGCACATCGGCATCCGTGGACGAGATCGGTTCGCTCATGGCACCTCCCGCGTCCATTCTGCCTTACGCCCCCGCGGACGCCCAGGCTCGAGCCCCATCAACGCGAGACTTCATCGCGCCGACAACACGCCGGCAGTCTGCAAGGGGTTTGTCGGCCACGTGAAGTCTCGCGGTTCGCGGTCTCGCGGTCCGCGGCCCGCGCCACGCGGAGGGGCGCCGGCTAGTCCTCGCCGTCGATGCGGAGCTCGGTGCTCAGCTGGTCGGCGTCGAGTTCGGCGAGAGCGTGGCGCAGCGCCGCCGTGCTGTAGCGGCCGTCATGGCTGATGTGATTCAGTTCGCGCCGCATCGCGTCGATCGACGCGAGGCGAAACTCGAGCAGGTCGCGAGCCCGCACGGTCAGGTCGTCGTCGGGCGGGCGCGTCAGCCGCGCGCCGGCGCGTTCGATGAGATCCGCGGGGAACGGTTCGCCGTTGCGCCGGAGGAGCCTGCCGGAGGTGAGGGCGTTCATCGAAGCCTCGCGGAGTTCGGCATCCAGAGCGTGCTGCTCCTCGCGTGTGGGGCCTTCCCCGCCCTCGGAGAGACCGACGCTCCGCACCACCGCGGACAGCGTCAGGCCCTGGAGCAGCAGGCTGAAGAGTGCGACGAGGAACGCGACGAAGATGAGCAGCGGCCGGTCGTCGACGCCCTCGTGGGGCAGGGTCTGTGCGGCGGCGAGCGTGACGACCCCGCGCATCCCCGCCCACACGATGATGATCCCGTGCCGCCACCCCAGGGGGCTGTCGCGGTAATAGTCCAGGTCGGCCAGGGTGCGCGTGACCCGGCGGCGCACGAAGGCGAAGCGGCGTTCCGCGTGAGCGGGATCGGCGACGCGGTTCTGGAAGGCCGCGGGATCGGCGCGATAGGCCTCTTGCATCTCATCGATGCGTTCGTTGATCCGTTCGGCGCGTTCGCGGTGAACGACATGTCTCCGGCTGCGACGCCCCTGCAGCCAGATGATCCCCGCGACGTACACGGCCCGGACGCCCAGCGAGATTCCGAGCGCGCTGAGCGCGAGCCACGTGCCATACCACAGGCCCTCGTGTTCCCCGAGGTTGGCGTTGACGATGTCTTTCAGCTCGAGACCGAAGACCAGGAAGACGCCGCCCTCGAGGATCAGCTCGATCGTCCGCCAGTTGAGTCTGTCGCTGAGACGCTGCTCGGGGGTGAAGCGGCGTGCCGCGCCCTGACCGGTGACGATGCCCGCGACGACCGCGGCCACGAGCCCCGACCCACCGAGGTGCTCCGTAGGAAGGTAGGCGATGAACGGGATGGTGAAGCTCAGCGCCGTGTTCGCCGCGGGGTTGGTCACACGCTCACGGATGCGCAGATTCCCCCAGCCGACGAGCCCGCCGAGGACGAGGGCGATCACGACGGCCCACGCGAAGTTCGCGACAGCGTCGCCGAAAGCGAAGCCGGATGCCACCGCCGCCACCGCCGTGCGCAGGAGCACGAGCGCGGTCGCATCGTTCAGCAGGCTCTCGCCCTCCAGCAGCGTGACGACGCGGGGAGCGATGCCCAGCCGCTTGGCGATCGAGGTCGCCACGGCATCCGTCGGGCTCAGGATCGCCCCGAGCGCCACGGCGAGGGCGAGCCCCAAACCGGGGATGACCGCCGCGAAGAAGAGACCCAGGCCGAGTGAGCTCAGGACGACGAGCAAGACCGACAGACCCGCGATCGGGGCGAAGTCGCGGCGGAACTCGATTGCGGGGAGTTGGAGCGCGGCCGAATACAGGAGCGGCGGAAGCACGCCGATGAGGATGACTTCGGGGTTGATCGTGAACGCCGGGACGAAGGGCAGCAGGCTCACGCCGAGCCCGATCGCCATCAGTACCAGCGGACCCGCGATGTTGAAGCGCGGCGCGATGACGGTGACGAGCGAGACCACCACGATCCCGCCGACGACGATGAGGAGGGGGTCGATCACCCTCCGAGGCTAGACCCGCGGATGCCGTGCGGCGAAGACGACCGTCTCAGTACTCGACGCGCACGGCGTCGGCCACGGCGCCGAGTCCGGTGAGAACCTCGGCGAAGCTCGTCGAGAGGGGTGCGAGCCCGATCCTCAGCCCGTCGGGGTCGCGATAGTCGGGAATCACATCGCTCGCCCACAGTCGCGCGGTGACGCTGCGCATCGCGGGGTGCGACAGCGTCACGTGGCCACCGCGCTCGCCGGAATCCCGAGGCGACGCCAGCGTCACGCCGAGCGGGCTCAGGATGCCATCGCTCACGCGGAGCGCGAATTCGGTGAGCGCCACGGACTTCTCACGGATCGCGGAGATGCCGGCATCCTCGATGAGGTCGAGCGTGTCCTGCATCGCAAGCATCGCGAGCACCGGGGGAGTACCCGACAGGAACCGGCGCATGCCGGCGGCGAGTCGGTATTCGGGCCCCATCGCGAAGACGTCGGCCGCTCCCATCCATCCTTGGATCGGCTGCGTGAGCGTCGCGTGGTGCCGCTCCGCCACGTAGGCGAAGGCCGGTGATCCCGGCCCGCCGTTGAGGTACTTGTACGTGCAGCCCACGGCGAGGTCGACGCCCCACGCGTCCAGGTCGACGGGCACGGAGCCGGCCGAGTGGCAGAGATCCCACAGCACCAGGGCGCCGGCGTCGTGGGCGATGCGGGTGAGGGTCTCGGCATCCGCGAGGTACCCGGAGCGGTACGAGACGTGGCTGAGCAGCACGACCGCGGTGTGCGGTCCGACGGCCGCGCGCAGCCGGTCCGCGTCGACGCCGCGGGCCGTGTCGACCTCGATCCAGACGACCCGCGCGCCACGCTCCGCGGCGATCCCCTCGACGAGGTAGCGGTCGGTGGGGAAGTCGTCGCGTCCGACGACGATCTCGACCCGCTCGGGGTCCGCGGCGGACCGTTCGGCCAGGGCCGCCCGCAGCAGCTTGTAGAGCAGCACGGTCGTGGAGTCGGCGATGATCGTCTGCCCGGCGGCCGCGCCGAGCACTGACCGACCGATCCGGTCGCCGATGCGGAACGGCAGTTCCATCCACGCCTCGTCCCATCCGCGGATGAGACGGCCACCCCATTCGGCGGTGACGAACTCGCCGAGCCGCTCGGCGGTCACGCGCGGCGGACGCCCGAGCGAGTTGCCGTCGAAGTACACCAACGATGTCTCCGCGCCGACGAACGCGTCGCGGAGGGCGGCCAGGGGGTCGGCGGCGTCGAGAGCGTGCGCCTCGGCTCGGAACGGGGTGGAGGGATCAGTCGACACGCGTGAGCTCCTCGGTGGGGACGACCACCGCGTGCGACAGCCAGCTCGCGAGATCATCGAGATCGGTGGGGGCGGGCCCGGCGATGAAGCTGCGGACCGCGTCGGCATCTGAGTGACCGGGCCAGGGATCGGTGAGGGATGCCACGAGCGCGTCGCCGCGGATGCCCGCTTCTTGCAGGGCGAGGAGTTCGCGGCGGTTCACGCCGAGGGGGAGCAGGCCGTTGCCGAGGTCGGTGCCGTACAGCACGCGCCCACCACGCTCCGCGAAGGCGCCGAGGTGAGCGATCGCTCGCGCACGCGCGTCACCGCGGTGGATGTCGAGCGTGGAGATCCAGATCTGGCCGGCCTCGGCGGCGTGCGCGAGGAGTCTTCGTGAGAGCGACGGGTCGAACGGCGTGTGTGCCAGCGCCGCGACACCGGCCTCGATCGCCCGCTCCACCTGACCCGGGCCCTGGGCGTGCGCGACGACGGGGAGTCCGCGCCCGCGCGCCGCGGCGACGACGGCCGCGAGCACCTCGTCGGAGGGTACCGGACCCGCGTCCGCGTTCATCGCCACCTTGATCACCGAGGCGCCCGCGTCGGCCTGCGCGTCGACGGCCGTGCGGGCACCGCCGGGGACGCCGGGGTGCGGCGACGGATTCGACACGTCGCACACGATGGCATCCGGTGCCCAGGCTCTCCCCCTCGGGTAGCCTCCCGGCGCGCTGAGGAAGGCGCCGGCGTACGTCACCCGCGGCAGGCCGGACGGTCGCCGCGCGAGGGCCGCCGGATCTCCCCCCAGATCGAGCACGCGCGCGATCCCGCGAGCGGGCAGCGCGTCGATGTCGACGAGGTGCGCGTGCACGTGGTGGTCGGTGAACGCCGGAAGCGAGGTTCCGGTCTCACCGGTCGCGTGACGGCGTACCGGCCACGCGGCGGTGAGCATCGGGCGGGGTCAGATCAGCGAGAGTTCGCGGAGCTTGGCCTCGACGTCGGCGTTGGTCGGCTCGACGTGGTGCGAGGCATCGGGATAGACCACGACGGGGATGTTGGTGCGACCCGAGATCTCCTTGGCCACATCGGCGGCAGCCGGGTCGGCCACCAGGTCGACGTACTCGTACGCGACGCCCAGGTCATCGAGCTGCTTCTTCGTGCGGATGCAGTCACGGCACCAGTCGGCGCCGAACATGCGGATAGATGCGTCGGACATGATTCCAGCGTACGCCGCTGCGAACGGCGCGGACTCAGACCTCGGTCAGGCGGCGAGTTCGTCCTCGAGCGTCTCGGGGAGGGGAAGCCGCGCGAGACGGTTCTTCTTCGGCGCGTAGACGACGAGAGCGTGGTAGACGAATCGGACGACGAAGGCGGCGAGCAGCGTCAGCGCGGTGGCGATGACCACGTGCAGGTGCGCGGCGCTCACCAGCAGCCACAGCAACGGGATACGCACGATCGCCTCGATGCCGTTGAACGTGAACGACTTGAGGAAGCGATGCCGCATGAGTCCGGACTCGGCGCGCATGTCGGCGAACACCAGGTACTCGAGCGCGAGGAAGTTGCCGATGATCGTCAGCAGGCTCGCGATCACCGACGCCACGAGGTACTGGACGCCGAGGCCGGTCAGAGCCCACGTGATGAGGAGGTTCGCCACCGCGCCGATGCCGCCGACGACGGCGAACGCCGACATACGTCCGAAGCGGAGCATGGTCAGCTGGGTGAGGAAGCGCAAGCCCTGGCTGAAGGAGGCCTTGGATTCGCCGGCGAAACGCGGGGCGAACGAGAACGGCACCTCGGCGACGCGCATCTGCTTGCGCGCGAGGATCTCGAGCAGGATCTTGAAGCCGCGCGGACGCAGACCCTCGACGTCGAGCGCGCGCCGGTCGATGAGGAAGAAGCCGGTCATCGGGTCGGAGCAGTTGTGCAGCTTCCGGGGGAACATCGCCTTGGTGAGCAAGGTCGATCCGCGCGAGACGAGCGTGCGCACGGCGTTCGCGAGTCCGTCGGACGTGCCGCCGGCGGTGTAGCGAGAGGCGACCACCACGTCGGCATCGCCGACCTCGGCCCGATTCAGGAGTTCGGCGATGACCTCCGGCGGGTGCTGGAGGTCGCCGTCCATGACGACACAGTAATCGGATGCCGCGGCGCGGATGCCGTCGACCACCGCTCCGCCGAGTCCGCCGACCGGCTGGTCACGGTGGAGGAGTCGGACGGGAATCGATGCCTGCGCGGCGACGGCGCGGATGATGTCGGGGGTGTCGTCGGTGGAGTCGTCGACGAAGAGGATCTCGATAGCGCGACCGGGGAGCGCATCTGCCGTTCGACGGACGAGTTCGGCGACGTTCGGACCCTCATTGAAGGTGGGAACGATGACGGAAAGGTCCATGGATGCTCGCGTTTCGGTGAAGCCAGAAGTACACAGCGTAGACGGGCCGACGCGTGCCCAAATAAGCATTGTGAATCATTTAGCTGAGAGGTACCGGGGCGTTCATCCTCGGGAGGAATGGTCATCGAGCGGTTTCAGCCGATGGCGTTCTTCAGATCCTCGACCGTCATGCCGTAGTTCATGCGGATCACCGGGAGTGCGAGTTTGTCGGTCCCGAGGCGGACGTAGCCGTGTTCGATCGTGCGGCCCATCTCGAAGCCAGCACGTCGGAGCCCCTCCTTGGTGGTGTCGTTGTAGTGGCCGAACGGGTACGCCACGACCTCTTTCGCGCCCAGGATCGCCGCGGACTGCTCCAGGTCGGCGGCGATCGTGTCGGCGTCGTCGTTGACCATGCGACCTTTCCCGTTCGCGCCCGCGCGGTGCATGTCGTGGGTGTGCGATCGCTGGAGCACGAATCGGTTGGGCGTTCCCTCGGTGCGCGCCGAGGTGATCACGAAGGAGGTCGTCAGGAGGCGGCGCGCGTCGACCACGGGGGCGGCCTGTTCGAGCCAGGTGATGTCGGCATCGTCATCCGTGATGATGACCGATCGCTTCGGGAGGAAGAGGGCGCCGTCGATGAAGGCGCTCAGCTCGTCCCATGTCGGCAGATAGAACGCCGACTCCTGGATGTACGCCATCTGCGCGTCGAAGTCGCCGATGTAGGTGTAGTTCGCGCGCAACCAGCTGTCTTCGCCCTCCGGCTTCCGCGTGAACTGGTGGTACATGAGGATCGGGATGCCGGCATCCTCCGCCGCGTTCGCCGCGGGGGTCGTCCACGCGGCGTGGAGCGTCTGCTGCCGGTCGCTGCAGGTGACCAGGTCCGCGCCGTTCACGCGAGCGGCGACGGACATCGCGCTCGCGTCGGCCGCGGAGGTGTACCACCCCGCGAACACGCGACCGTCGGAGCGCGGGATCGGCAGCTTCTCGTAGCGCGCGTCCTGGGTCTGCAGTTGCGGATCCGCGGCGATGCCGTCGCCCGCGAACGAGACGGCGCACGCCTTCGGGTCACTGGTCGTGGACAGAAGCTTCTGCGCGGCGGTGAGGGGCGCCGCGGTCGGAGTGGGCGAGGGCGTCGGCGCCGACGGCGAAGAGGGCTCCGTCTCGGCGACGGGCTGCCCGGACGATTCACGCAGGAGCGCGAGAGCGCCGACGGCTCCGACGATGAGGACGACCGCGATCACGGCGGCGATCGTGCGTCGCAGGCGCACTCGCCGTGATGCCCGGCGGCGTCGTTGCGCGCGCGTGACCATTGACTCTTCCCCCGGATGTAGCGATCGTCCCCGCGATCAGCGCGATCCTATCCGGACGTTTCGCGCAGGCCGTGCACGGTCGCGCGCGCGTCGGCGGGGGATGATGGGCGCATGATCCGCATCGGCATCGTCGGCACCAATTCCATCTCCGAGCGCCTGGCGGATGCGGTGCGGGCGGTCGACGGCGTCGCGCTCGGCCCGGTGGCGTCGCGTGACGGGGATCGCGCGCGCGAGTTCGCCGACCGCATCGGTGCGCCCGGCGCCGTCCGGGGACTGGAAGCCCTGCTCTCGGCGGGCGAGGTGGATGCCGTCTATCTCGCGAGCCCGAACGCGGCACACGCGCAGCAGGTCGAGGCGGCCGTGGACGCGGGTGTCGCGGTGCTCGTCGAGAAGCCGGCGACGCTCGCCGCCGCCGAGTGGGACGGCCTCGTCGCCCGCGCGCGGGAGCAGCGCGTCGTGCTCCTCGAAGCGATGCGCACGGCGTACGACCCCGGCATCCGGTCGATCGCCGATATCCTGCCGCGTCTGGGCCGTGTCCGCAGGGTCTCCTTCCGCTACGAGAAGCGATCGGCGCGGTACGACCACGTCCTTGCGGGGGAGCAGACCAACATCTTCGACCCGTCTCTCGGGGGGAGCGCACTGCGCGACCTGGGGGTCTACCCCCTGCACGCTCTCGTCCTCCTCTTCGGCGAGCCGCGGCGGATCTCGGGCGCCCGTGTCGGTATCGCGTCGGGCACCGACGGCCTGGGCAGCGCGATCGCGGAGTACGACGATCTCGTCGCCGATGTGGCGTGGTCGAAGATCACCGACACGGCGCTTCCAAGCGAGATCCAGGGCGAGGAGGCCTCTCTGTCGGTGGACGCGATCGACGCACCGCGACGCCTCGTGCTCACCCCGCACGGCGGCGCATCGGAGGTGATCGACGTCGAGGCCCCCGAGAACCCGATGATCGGTGAGGTGGAGCGCCTCCGCGACGCGGTGCGCGGCGCCGACATCGCGTCCGACCAGGACCGCACCGCGTCGACCCTGCGCCTGGTCGACGTACTCCTGCAGCGTCCGCTGCGCTGACGCGATTCACCCGTCGTTTCCCCTGACGCGGTAGGAAGAGCGGATGACACGAGCCGGCACGGTGCCCGAGGTCTTCCTGGCGTTCCTGCGGCTGGGGGTGACGTCCTTCGGCGGTCCGATCGCGCACCTCGGGTACTTCCGCGACGACCTCGTTGTCCGTCGGCGGTGGATGGATGACCGTGCCTACGCCGACCTCGTGGCCCTGTGCCAGTTCCTGCCCGGCCCGGCATCCAGCCAGGTCGGATTCGCGATGGGGCTCCAGCGCGCGGGCTTCCTCGGCGCCGTCGCGGCCTTCCTCGGGTTCACCCTGCCCTCGGCGGTGCTGCTTGTCGCCTTCGCCGCGGGAGCCACGCTGTTCGCGGGCCCGGTGGGCGGCGGCATCCTGAACGGACTCGAGATCGTCGCCGTGGCCATCGTCGCCCAGGCCGTGTGGGGAATGGCGCGCTCGCTGACCCCCGACGCGCCGCGCGCGGGGATCGCCGTCGTCGCGGCCGCGCTCGCCCTGTTCGCGCCGGGGGCCATCGGGCAGCTGGGGTCCCTCGTCATCGGCGTCGTGGCGGGACTGCTCCTCCTGCGCGACGTGGAGGAGGGGTCCGGGGAATCCCTCCCGTCTTTCGGTGTTCCGCGCGCCGTCGCGATCGGCAGCCTCGTCGTCGCGGCCGGCGCACTCGTCGGGCTCCCCGTCCTGGCCGCGGTGACGGGATCGGGCGTGGCCGCGCTCGCCGGCGCGTTCTTCCGTTCGGGTGCGCTCGTCTTCGGCGGCGGCCACGTCGTCCTCCCTCTTCTGCAGGGCGCGGTCGTGGAGACGGGGTGGGTCTCGCCCGACGTGTTCCTCGCGGGATACGGCGCGGCGCAGGCGGTGCCGGGTCCGCTGTTCACGTTCGCCGGATACCTCGGCGCGGTCTCCTCGGTCGGTCCCGGTGGCGTCGTGGGCGCGGCCGTCGCGCTCGTGGCGATCTTCCTCCCCGGGTTCCTCGTGCTGGTGGGCGTGCTGCCGTTCTGGGACGCGCTGCGCGGCCGCCCCCGGGTTCGTGCGGCGATGCGAGGCGCGAATGCGGCCGTCGTCGGCATCCTCGGGGCCGCGCTGTACACGCCCGTGTTCACGACCGCCGTGACCGGACCGGGGCCCTTCGTGCTCGCCCTCGTCGGCTTCGTCCTGCTCACGGCGTTCCGGACACCGGCATGGCTCGTCGTGATCGTCGGGGCGGCGGGCGGAGTCGGGCTCGCGCTGCTCTGAGAGTCCGCTGAACCTCCGTCTCGTACGGGGTGACACCGAGTTTCTCGTTTGGCAGGATGAGCACACGGCATCGTCGCCGCGCCGGTATCGAAGGAGATCCCGTGTTCCACAGCCCGTACTCGCGTATCGAGATCCCCTCCGTCAGCGTTTACGATCACCTCTTCGGCTCCCTCGAGGACGTTGATCTCGACAGGGTCGCCGTGATCGATCCCGCGACCGGTTCCGAGACGACCTATCGGGCGCTGCGCGCGCAGGTCGACGCCTTCGCGGGCGCGCTCGCGCACCGCGGGGTCGACACCGAGACGGTCGTCGCGATGCTCTGCCCCAACGTCCCCGCGTTCGCGACCGTGTTCCACGGCATCCTGCGCCTGGGGGCCGTGGTGACGACCGTCAACTCCCTCTATACGGCCCACGAGATCGAGACGCAGTTGAGGGATGCCGGCGCCACCTGGCTCGTGACGGTCTCGCCGCTGCTCGGACCCGCCGCGGAGGCTGCGCGCGCCGCCGGCATCGCGGACGAGCGGATCATCGTCCTCGATGGCGCCGACGGCCACCCGGATCTGCGGTCGCTCCTGACGGAACAGCGGACCCCGCCCGAGGTCGATTTCGACCCCGAGACGCACATCGCCGTGCTGCCGTATTCGTCCGGCACCACCGGGGTGCCCAAGGGCGTCATGCTCTCGCACCGCAACCTCGTCGCCAATGTCGAGCAGTGCCGCGTCAGCATCCGTCTGAACAGCGACGACCGCGTGCTGGCGGTGCTCCCGTTCTTCCACATCTACGGCATGACCGTGCTGCTGAACCTCGCGCTGCGGCAGCGCGCCACGCTCGTGACGATGCCGAAGTTCGACCTGCTGGCGTTCCTCCGGTGCATCCAAGCCCACCGGTGCACGTTCCTGTTCATCGCACCGCCGATCGCGCTCGCCCTCGCCAAGCATCCCGTCGTCGACGACTTCGACATCTCGAGCGTGCACACCGTGTTCTCCGGCGCCGCTCCGCTGGACGGTGAGACCGCCGAGACCGCGGGCCGACGAATCCACGCCCGCTTCTTCCAGGGGTATGGCATGAGCGAGCTGAGCCCGGTGTCGCACGCGATTCCGCCCGAGCGAGAGGACATGCCGGTCAGCTCCGTGGGCGTCCTGCTGCCGAACGTCGAGGCGAAGCTCGTCGACGTCGAGACCGGCGCCGAGATCGAGGAGCACGACCGCGCCGGGCTCACGGCGCCGGGGGAGCTGTGGGTCCGAGGGCCCAACGTGATGGTCGGATACCTGAACCGCCCCGACGCCACCGCGGAGACGATCGACGCGGACGGCTTCCTGCACACGGGCGACATCGCCACCCACCACGAGGACGGGTACTTCACGATCGTCGATCGGCTGAAGGAGCTGATCAAGTACAAGGGGTATCAGATCGCCCCCGCCGAGCTCGAGGCGCTCCTGCTGTCGCATCCGAAGATCCAGGATGCCGCTGTCATCGGCGTCCTCGACGACGAGAAGCAGGAGATCCCCAAGGCTTTCGTCGTCGCGGCCGCCGGCGCTGAGCTCACGGCCGACGACGTCATGTCGTTCGTCGCCGCGGAAGTCGCGCCGCACAAAAAGGTGCGACGCGTGGAGTTCGTCGACGCGATCCCGAAGTCCGCGTCGGGGAAGATCCTGCGGAAGGACCTGCGCGCCCGCGAGGGGTGAGGGGGAAAAGGCGAAACCCCCGCGATGTAGAAGCTACGCGAGGGTTCCTGGGGTGACTGTAACGGTCACCCGTGTGGCTCCGACCGGCATCGATCCGGTGACCTTTCGATTTTCAGTCGAACGCTCTACCAACTGAGCTACAGAGCCGAGCGGCATGTCTGCCGCTTCCTAAACGAAAGGCCTCCTCGAAAGAAGGCCCGTCGCTGTGGAGCGACCCTGACGGGACTTGAACCCGCGACCTCCGCCGTGACAGGGCGGCACGCTAACCAACTGCGCTACAGGGCCATGCTTATTTAATTGTGACCGGTGAGTGACCCCAACGGGATTCGAACCCGTGCTACCGCCGTGAAAGGGCGGCGTCCTAGGCCGCTAAACGATGGGGCCGGATGAAGCTCGAACCTTACGATTTCGTGCTCACTTGCCGACCACCGAGCCTACTTCATGATCTTTGAGATTGCCAATCGGGGGCGTGGCGATGCTCCGCCCTGGCGTGTCGAGGGTCCAGACTAGCCGCGGCAGCGGGAACGCGCCCTGTTGTTCGTGTGATTCGTGTTGCTACTGTGGTGCGAGTTGCGAACCGGTGAGATGAGGTATTCCCGTGGCGCCTGAACCCCCCATCGGCGTTGATGACTGCGGCTGCGCCCCGAGCGCGGCCGAACGATCCCGGATCTGGCCGACTCTCGACCGCCGCGGTGCACTGAAGTTCGGTGCGTTCGGCGCCGTCGCGATCGGCGCCCTCGGTGCCACCGTCCCCTCGCTCATCTCGTCGTCCCCGGCGTTCGCGGCCGACTACCCGTCATGGGCCGATGTCGAGGCCGCCCGCGCCAACGAGGCGGCCAAAGCCGGTGAGATCTCCCGCATCCAGGGTCTGATCGCAGGTTTGCAGTCCGAGGTCGAGCGCACCCAGGCCGAGGTCATCGCGCGATCGGACGAGTATTACGCCGCGCAGCAGGCGTTCTTCGACGCCGACTACCGCGCTCAGCAGTTGAGGACGCAGGCCGACGCCGAGGCCGCCAAGGCGACGGATGCCGCGACCAAGGCCGGCAAGGTCGCCGCGCAGCTGTACCGCAGCGGCGGAGATGACACGTCTCTCGACCTCTTCTTCTCGGGGTCGGCGGCGACCGCCGACGATCTGCTCTCCAAGCTCGGCACCATGGACAAGCTCCTCGAGCGCAACCGGTCCGTGTACGCCGCGGCCGTGGCCGCGCGCGACAGCGCCAAGAACCTCAGCAGCCAGGCCGACGACGCGAAGGCAGAACGCGACCGCCTGCAGAAGATCGCCGAAGACAAGATGGTGGCCGCTCAGCAGGCCGCCGACGCGGCACAGGCGGCGCTCACCGAGCAGCAGGCGAACCAGGTCGTGCTGCAGGCCCAGCTCGCGGCGCTCCAGGACACGACGGCCAAGACCGTCGCCGACTACCAGGCCGGTGTCGAGGCCGAACGCAAGGCGCGCGAAGAGCGGGAGCGCAAGGCTCGCGAAGAGGCAGAAGCGCGCGACCGTGCTGCACGCGAGGCCGCAGCCCGTGCGGCAGCTGCGGCCGCGGCTGCCGCCAGCAGTGGCGGCGGTGGCGGCGGTGGCGGCGGCGGTGGCGGTGGCGGCGGCGGTGGCGGCGGTGGCGGATCCGTCGTCGGCTCCGGCTGGGCGCGCCCCTCGTCGGCCGGGATCAGCTCGGGGTACGGCCCCCGTACGGGGCAATGCGGCCCCGATTACTGTGCGAGCACGTGGCACCTCGGTCAAGACTTCGCGGCGAGCTGCTGGTCGCCGATCTACGCGGCAGCGGCCGGTCGGGTCACGTACGCCGGTTACAACGGCGGCTACGGAAATTACATCCGCATCCAGCACGACGACGGCTCCGGCACCGGATACGCGCACATCGTCAACGGCGGCATCTACGTCTCTTACGGCCAGCGCGTGTCCGCCGGTCAGCAGATCGCGGCGACCGGGCAGACCGGCAACTCGTTCGGATGCCACCTGCACTTCGAGGTCTACCCGCCGTGGGGCGGGACGACCGACCCCGCGCCGTGGCTGCGCGATCGCGGAGTCTGGGTCTGAGCAACGCGAAAGCCCCCGGTCGATGACCGGGGGCTTCGTCGTGACCGGGAAGGTCAGAGCGTGTTGGGGGCTTCGCCCTCGCCCTGCGTCTTGGTCTGCGCGTCGTGCTCCTCGAAGCGCGCGAACGCCTCGTCGACCAGGCGCTCGGCCTCGGCGGCATCCGCCCACTCGTCGACCTTGACCCACTTGTTGGGCTCGAGGTCCTTGTAGTGCTCGAAGAAGTGCGAGATCTCCTTCTTGGTCCACTCGTCGATGTCGCCGACGTCCTGGATGTGGTCCCAGCGGGGGTCCTTCGCGAGGACCGCGACGACCTTGTCGTCGCCGCCGGCCTCGTCGCTCATCTTCAGCACGCCGACGGGGCGCACCTTGGCGAGGATGCCGGGGTACAGGTCGCGGTCGAGGAGCACCAGCACGTCGAGCGGGTCGCCGTCCTCGCCGAGGGTGTTCTCGAAGAAGCCGTAGTTGGCCGGGTAGCCGAACACCGTGTACAGGATGCGGTCGAGGAAGACCCGGCCGGTGCCGTGGTCGACTTCGTACTTCACGCGGCTGCCGCGCGGGATCTCGATGACGGCGTCGTACGCGCCCATACGTGTGCTCCTTAGATCTGTGGGTTTCCGCGCCCAGCCTAGTCGGGGCGCTCCACGTCCGTTCGGGCATTCAGCCGGGGCCGCTACCGTGGAGGAGTGGAGCGACGACCTGGACTCGACCCCGCCGTCGCGGAAGTGCGGCGAGCGGTGCGGGCGAGCCTCGCGGGACGCAGCGGTGCTGTCGTGGTCGCGCTGTCGGGCGGGGCGGACTCGCTCGCGCTCGCGGCGGCGACGGCCTTCGAGGCGCCGCGGCACGGCATCCGCGCCGAAGCCGTGGTGATCGACCATGGGCTCCAGCCGGGATCCGACGCGATCGCGGAGAGGGCGGCCGAGGTCGCCCGCGGACTGGGGCTGTCTGCCCGGGTGGTCGCGGTTGAGGTGGGCGCGGGGGACGGACCCGAGGCTGCGGCCCGCGCGGCCCGATACGCGGGTCTGGCGCGCGCGGCCGCCGAGGTCGGAGCCGACGCGGTGCTGTTGGGCCACACGCTCGACGACCAGGCCGAGACGGTGCTGCTCGGGCTCGCGCGCGGGTCGGGCACGGCGAGCCTGTCGGGCATGGCCCTCGAGCGTCGGGATGCCGCCGGCCCGGTGCTGCTGCGCCCGCTGCTTGCCGTGCGACGAGAGACCACGGCCGCCGCCTGCGTCGCGGATGGACTCGACCCGTGGCGCGACCCCCACAACTCCGACCCCGCGTTCGCGCGCGTGCGAGTGCGCGAGACCGTGCTGCCCGTGCTGGAGGCCGAGCTCGGGCCCGGTGTCGCCGAGGCCCTCGCGCGCACCGCCGATCAGCTGCGCGAGGACGCCGCGGCGTTCCAGGAGATGATCGACGAGACGATCGAGGACATCGTCGAGCACGCCGAGGCGGGGATCTCGGTGTCGGTCGCGGCGCTCGCGGCGAACCCCGCCGCGCTGCGGAACCGCATCGTGCGCCACGTCGTCGAGAGCGAGTTCGGCGTCGCCCTCACCCGGACCCAGACCCTCGAGGTCGCGCGCCTGGCCACCGACTGGCGCGGCCAGGGTCCGATCGACCTGCCCGGCTGCCTCGCGCGTCGGGTCGGCGGCCGGATCGAGATCGTCGCGCGGGCGGCATCCTGAATCGTCCTGCGTAGACTTGCCCAATGCGCGCGGCCGACATCTCCGACGACATCAGCGAAGTCCTCCTCACCGAGGAGCAGATCCACGGCAAGCTCGCCGAACTGGCCTCGCAGGTCGCGGCCGACTACGCCGGACGCGACGTCGTCCTCGTGGGCGTCCTCAAGGGCGCGGTCATGGTCATGGCCGACTTCGCCCGTCACCTGCCCATCCACATCACGATGGACTGGATGGCCGTCTCCTCGTACGGCGCGAGCACCCGCTCGAGCGGCGTCGTGCAGATCCGCAAAGACCTCGACACCGACATCACCGGCAAGCACGTGCTGATCGTCGAGGACATCATCGACTCGGGCCTGACCCTCAGCTGGCTGCTCGAGAACTTCGCCTCGCGCGGTGCCGAGTCCGTCGAGGTCCTGGCGCTCCTGCGCAAGCCCGAGGCGATGAAGGTCGAGGTCGACTGCCGTTACGTCGGCTTCGACATCCCCAACGACTTCGTCATCGGCTACGGCCTCGACTACGCCGAGAAGTACCGCAACCTGCGCGACGTCGCTGTGCTCGCGCCGCACGTCTACTCCTGACCGGTATCCGGATGCCGGGCGTCTCGGCGTGGCATCCCTCGCCCGCGTACGCCCACGACGAACGCACAGTCTCGGCATAGCCGGCGGGCGTTACCCTGATCCCACCGCTTTTCACCGGGCGGATCACGAAAGGGCTGGGCTCGCCCACCATGGATTTCAAGAAGATCACGCGCAATCCGATCATCTACGTTCTGCTGGTCGGTCTGCTTCTGGTCATCGGTTTCTCCCTCATCTCGAACCTCAGCGGAGCCCGACAGGTCTCTACGCAGGAGGGCCTCGAGCTCCTCAAGGGCAACACGGTCACCTCCGCGACGACCAATGACACGGACCAGCGCGTCGATCTGAAGCTCTCGCAGCAGTACGAGGGCGCCGACACCGTGCAGTTCTACTACGGCACCGCGCGCGCGTCCGAGGTCGCGACCGCCATCACCAACGCGGCCCCGTCGGACGGCTTCAACGACGTCGTCCCGCGTCCCGGCTGGTTCGACGGCTTCATCTCCCTCATGCTGCCCCTCGTGTTGCTCGGCCTGCTCTTCTGGTGGCTGCTGTCCAGCGCCCAGGGCGGTGGAAGCAAGGTCATGCAGTTCGGGAAGTCGCGGGCGAAGCTCGTGACGAAGGAGACGCCGACCGTGACGTTCCAGGACGTGGCGGGGTCGGACGAGGCGATCGAAGAGCTCGAGGAGATCAAGGACTTCCTCAAGGACCCGAAGAGGTTCGAGGAGGTCGGTGCGCGCATCCCCAAGGGCGTGCTGCTGTACGGCCCTCCCGGAACCGGTAAGACGTTGCTCGCCCGCGCTGTCGCGGGTGAGGCGGGTGTGCCCTTCTACTCGATCTCCGGTTCGGACTTCGTCGAGATGTTCGTCGGTGTCGGTGCGAGCCGCGTGCGCGACCTGTTCAACCAGGCGAAAGAGAACTCGCCGGCGATCATCTTCATCGACGAGATCGACGCCGTCGGTCGCCACCGCGGCGCCGGCATGGGCGGCGGTCACGACGAGCGCGAGCAGACGCTGAACCAGATGCTCGTCGAGATGGACGGCTTCGACCCCAAGGTCAACGTCATCGTCATCGCGGCGACCAACCGTCCCGACATCCTCGACCCCGCTCTGCTGCGCCCGGGCCGTTTCGACCGCCAGATCGGCGTCGACGCCCCCGACCTGAAGGGTCGCCAGCGCATCCTCGAGGTGCACGGCCGCGGCAAGCCGCTGTCGGACTCGGTCGACCTCGAGGTCGTCGCCCGCAAGACGCCCGGCTTCACCGGTGCTGACCTCGCCAACGTGCTGAACGAGGCCGCGCTGCTGACCGCGCGCTCGAACGCGCAACTCATCGACAACCGTGCCCTCGACGAGGCGATCGACCGCGTGATCGCCGGCCCGCAGCGGCGTACGCGCGTGATGAGGGACAAGGAGAAGCTCATCACGGCCTACCACGAGGGCGGACACGCGCTCGCGGCGGCGGCGATGAACCACACCGACCCCGTCACGAAGGTCACGATCCTCCCGCGCGGCAAGGCGCTGGGGTACACGATGGTGCTGCCGCTCGACGACAAGTACTCCGTGACCCGCAATGAGCTGCAGGACCAGCTGACGTACGCCATGGGTGGCCGCGTCGCCGAGGAGATCGTGTTCCACGACCCCACGACCGGTGCCTCGAACGACATCGAGAAGGCCACGAGTATCGCCCGCAAGATGGTGACCGAGTACGGCATGACGAACGAGGTCGGCCCGGTCAAGCTCGGTTCGTCGTCGGGCGAGGTGTTCATGGGGCGTGACATGGGTCACGGTCGCGACTTCTCGGAGCGCATCGCCGAACGCGTCGACGTCCAGGTCCGCGGACTCATCGAGCAGGCCCACAACGAGGCCTATCAGGTGATCAACGACAACCGCGAGGTGCTCGACCGCTTGGCGCTCGCGCTCCTCGAGAAGGAGACGCTCGACCACCTGGAGCTCGCCGAGATCTTCAAGGACGTCAAGCGTCTGCCCCCGCGGCCGCAGTGGCTGTCGTCGGGCGACCGCCCGGTGTCGAGCCTGCCGCCCGTCGAGGTCCCGCGACGCCAGTCCGCAGCCGGTGTCGCCGCGTCCACCGAGGCCAACGCGCAGCCGGCGACCCAGCCGCAGCGTCGGCCGAGCGGACAGACGCGTCCGGCCACCGCCTAAGGCGCCGTGGCCGTCGACCGGGAGCGCGTGGTCGCGCTCGTACGCGAGCTGCTCGAAGCGATCGGTGAAGACCCCGACCGCCCGGGCCTGCGGCAGACCCCGGCGCGCGTGGCGGATTCCTGGACGGAGTTCTTCGGGGGAGTGGGGCAGGATGCCAGCTCTCCCCTGCAGCACACCATCTCGGTGAGCCGCGGGCCGGCGCCCGACACCCTCCCCTCCGGCGCGGTGATGCTGCGCGACATCGCGTTCCGTTCGATGTGCGAGCACCACCTGCTGCCGTTCCGGGGTCACGCGCACGTCGCCTATCTCCCGGGCGAGCAGGTCGTGGGGCTCGGCGCGCTGCCGCGCGTGATCGACATCCTCGCGGCCCGCCCGCAGGTGCAGGAGCGCCTGGGCGAACAGGTCGCCGACACCATCGCGGGTGCTCTCGACGCGCGCGGCGTGCTAGTCGTCCTGGATGCCGAGCACGAGTGCGTCACGATGCGCGGTGGCCGGCAGCCCGACGCCTCCACGGTGACCATCGCTGCACGTGGCGTGTACACCGAGCCCGTGGCACGGGCGGAGCTCGTCGCCCTCATCGGGAGGGGTCGTCCGTGACCCTCGTCATGGGGATCGTCAACGTCACCCCCGACTCCTTCAGCGACGGCGGCCGTTTCCTCGACCCCGACGTGGCGATCGCCCACGCCCGCTCCCTGCGCGCGCAGGGGGCCGATCTGCTCGACGTGGGTGGCGAATCGACCCGCCCGGGAGCCGAACGCGTCGCGCCCCGGGTCGAGCAGCAGCGCGTGCTGCCGGTCGTCGAGGCGCTGGCATCCGAGGGGCTCATCGTGAGCGTCGACACGATGAACGCGAAGACGGCGTGCGCGGCGGTCGCTGCCGGTGCGAGGATCGTCAACGACGTGTCCGGGGGTATGGCCGATCCCGACATGCTCGCCGCGGTTGCCGACACCGACGCCGACATCGCCCTCGGGCACTGGCGGGGTCCGTCGGCGGAGATGTATGCCCGCGCCGAGTACGACGACGTGGTGGCCGAGGTCCTCGCCGAACTGCAGGAGCGGGTGGACGCGGCCGAGACGGCCGGCATCCCCCGCGCCCGCATCGTCGTGGACCCGGGTATAGGATTCGGAAAGCGCGGTGAGCAGAACTGGCAGGTTCTGCGCGCTCTGCCGCGGCTGTCCGGGCTCGGATGCCGAGTGCTGATCGGCACGAGCCGCAAGAGGTTCCTGGCCGAGGCGCTCGGAGGCGATGCCGATCTCGGGCGCCGCGACCTGGCCACCGCTGTCACCAGCGTTCTGGCCGACCGAGCCGGCGCCTGGGCCGTGCGCGTCCACGACGTTCCGACCACCCGCGACGCCCTCGCCGTCGCCCACGCCTGGGAGGCCTGATGGACTTCGCCGACGAGATCACGCTGACCGGGGTGCGCGCCTTCGGCTTCCACGGCGTTTACGCCGACGAGAAGCGCGAGGGGCAGGAGTTCGTCGTCGACGTCGTGCTGCAGTTGTCGCTGCGCCCGGCGGCGGAGTCGGACGACGTCGTCGACACGGTTCACTACGGCGAACTGGCCGAGCGCATCGTGGCCCACGTCGAGGGCGACCCCGTCGACCTGCTCGAGACGCTCGCGCAGCGCATTGCCGACGACGTCCTGGCCGATGAGCGTGTCATGCTCGTGACGGTGACCGTCCACAAGCCGCAGGCCCCCATCACCGTGCCCTTCGGTGACGTATCGGTGACGATCCGGAGGGGGCGCGCGTGAGCGTCCGCCTTGCCCACGGAATCGGCGATCCGCCCGCCGATCGGCCCGTCGCGGCCGTCGTCGCGCTGGGCGCCAATCTCGGCTCGCGCGCCGAGACCCTTGGGGCGGCGGTCGAGGAGCTGCGGCTCCTGCCGCTGACGACCGACGTCCGCGTGTCGACTCCGATCGAGACGGTGGCGGTCACCCTCGCGGGCGAGGACGTGGACGCCCCGCGATACCTCAACGCCGTCGCCCTGCTGCGGACACGACTGGCTCCCGCGACCCTGCTGCGGGAGCTGCATCGCATCGAGGCCGAGCACGGGCGGGTGCGGCGCGAGAAGTGGGGCGACCGCACGCTCGACCTCGACCTGATCGCTTACGGTGACGCCCGGATCGAGGAGGAACACCTCACGGTTCCGCATCCTCGCGCGCACGAACGTGACTTCGTGCTCGCGCCGTGGCTCCAGATCGATCCGGATGCCGAGATTCCGGGCCGCGGGCGGGTCGACGCGTTGCTCGCTGCGGTGCGGGGCGGTGCATCGTGAAGCGGACCGGGGCGACGATCCTCATCGTCGCCGTGCTCGCGGGCCTCGTCGTCGGGTTCCTGGTCGACGCGGTTCTGACGTCCACGGGGCGCCCCACGTTCGTGCCGGCGGCGAGTCTGCCGACGATCCTGGTGCTTCTCGGCGCGATCGTCGTTGCGTTCGCCGTGCCGATCTTCCGCGCTTCTCGGGGGCGAAGCGGTCGCCGTATCGACCCGTTCCGGGCGTTGCGGATTGCGATGCTGGCGAAGGCCTCCTCTCTCGTGGGAGCTGCGGCGACGGGCTTCGCGGTGGGACTTCTCGCTTTCGTCTTCACGCGTCCCTTCACTCCGTCGTTAGGCTCATTGGGGTCGATCATCGCGACGGCCGTGTGCGGTGCCGTCCTCGTCGTCGCGGGACTCGTGGCCGAGCAGCTGTGCACCATCCGGAAGGACGACGATGACGAACACCCCGGATCTGCCGGAGAGCACCCCGACGCCGGTCCCTCCGTCGGCTGAGCCCCCGGCATCCGTCCTGGACGACGCGACCTACTCCCGCATCCTCGAGCCGCGCGGCGAGGGACGTCTGCCTCTCGGCGACGGCACGTGGCACCAGCTCGCGCGCGCCTACATCCGAGTCCAGCTGATCTCGCAGGGGGCGGTGTTCCTGGTGGTGCTCGCCGCGGCGATCGTCGCACAGATCGTCACCGGACTGATGTGGCAGTGGATCCCGGCCGGCGTCGTGCTGCTGGTCACCGCGATCGGAATGATCATCACGCCGCGCCAGGCGCGGTCGTTCGGATACCAACTGCGCCGCGACGACCTGGTGTTCCGCCGCGGCATCCTGTGGCAGAGGGTCGTGGCCGTGCCGTACGGACGCATGCAGCTGGTCGACATCACCCACGGTCCGCTGGATCGGGGATTCGGTATCGCCCAGCTGAAGCTCGTCACCGCAGCCGCATCCTCGGGGATCACGATCCCGGGCTTGACGCAGAGCGCGGCCGAACAGCTGCGCGACACTCTCATCGACGTCGCCGAGACCCGCCGGACCGGGCTGTGACTGATCCGCGGCAGCCGGAACCGTCGGCGGAGGTGGGTTCGACACCGCCTCGACCTGAGCCCGCGTGGGGTCCGCCGTCGCCTGACGCGATCGCGGCGCCCGCGTCGGGTGCCGAGGTCGCTGGGCCCGCCGGGGGCGTGGGACCCGCCGAGGGCGCTGGGCCCGCCGGGGTCGCCGGACCCGCCGGGGGAGGGGAGAGCCCCGAGGGTGCGCCTCCCCGCGCCATGGTCCGCTCGCCGTTGAGCGATGGCGAGTGGCAGCGTCTGCATCCGCTCACCCCGTTGCTGCGTGGCGGACTGTTCCTCGTCGTGATCATCGGTGTCATCGTGGCGAACCTGCGGGAGCGGTTGATCGAGTTGTTCCTGCCCTCCGTGACGGACCTGCCTCCCGGTGTCGTCCCGCCGGATCCGGTCGACTTCATCCTCGCGAACAACCTCATCCTGATCGCCGGGGGCGGGGCGCTCGCGGTACTCGTGGTGCTGCTCGTGATCTTCCGGCTGTCGTGGCGCTTCCACACCTTCCGAATCAGCGACGACGACGTCGAAGTGCGCTCGGGTGTCCTCTTCCGAACGCACCGGCGAGCGCCGCTCGACCGCGTGCAGGGCGTCAATCTCACGCGACCGCTCTTTGCCCGCATCCTGGGCTTGGCGAAGCTCGAGGTGGTGGGCGCCGGACTCGATTCCAACGTCAAACTCGAGTACCTGTCGGCTCCTGCCGCCGAGACCGTCCGAGGCGACATCCTGCGGCTGGCATCCGGTCGACGTCTCGCGGAACGCGGCGCGGCGACGGTCGCCCCGGGATCTTCGGTCCAGCAGGCCGCTGACGCGGTGGCGGCCGGCATCCAGGGAATCGTCGACGGGGAAGACTTCTCGGATGCCGAACCCGAGAGCATCGTGCGGATTCCGTTCGGGCGTCTCGTCGCTTCGCGCGTGCTGAGCGGTTCGACCCTGATGCTTGTCGTGCTGATCGTCGCGATCGCGGTCGCTGCGTCGCTCTCCACACTGTGGGTGCTGTTCACCATCGTTCCGGCGTTCCTGGCTTTCGGGGCGTACTACGTGCGTTCGATCGCGCGTGGCCTGCGGTACTCCATCGCGCCGAGCCCCGACGGGGTGCGGCTCACGCTGGGCTTGTTCACGACGATCAGCGAGGTGCTGCCGCCGGGACGCGTGCACGCGATCGAGGTCCACCAGCCGCTGCTGTGGCGACCGTTCGGCTGGTGGAGCATCTCGATCAACAGGCTTTCCGGTCGTGGCTCGACCGACTCCACCACCGACCCGTTCGCGGCCGTGCTGCCTATCGGGACGCGGGAGGACATCGAGCGGGTGCTGCGGATCCTGGCCCCGGCGCTGCCGCCGGACGAATGGACGTTCGTGTTCCGGGACGGCATCCTTGGTCCGGTGGACGACGACCCCTACGTGACGACACCGGGGCGCGCGCGGCTGTTGCGGCCTTTCTCATGGCGACCCAACGGCGCGGTGCTCTCGGCCGACGCGCTGTTCCTCCGGCGGGGCTGGGTTCATCGGACGCTTGCGATCATCCCTCTGGCGCGGCTGCAGTCCATCGGCCTGCGCCAGGGACCCGTCGCGCGCGCAACGCGCACGGCGACCCTGGCCGCGCACGTGATCGCGGGCACGGTTCGCACTTCGGTCGGCGCGCTCGACCGGGACGCCGCCGTCTCCCTGTTCGAGGACACCGCGCGCTTCACCATCGCCGCGGCGGCGGGCGACCGTAGCCATCGGTGGGCCGGATGAGCGGCGGACGCGACGGTCGGCTCGGCGTCGGCATCATCGGCGCGGGGCGCGTGGGGCCCGTTCTCGGCGCGGCGCTGGCGGGTGCCGGCCACGCGTTGACCGGCATCACGTCGGGATCGGACGACGACCGTGTGGAAGCCATCCTCCCCGGTGTGCCGATCCTGCCGCCCGAGGAAGTCGTCCGGCGTAGTGAGCTCGTCGTCGTCGCCGTTCCGCATGCCCAGCTCGCAGGGCTCGTGGCTGGACTCGCCGACCTCGGCGCCTGGCAGCCCGGACAGCTCGTGCTGCATACCGACCCCGCGTACGGCGTCGATGTGCTGGCGCCGGCGCTCCAACGCGGGGCGATCCCCCTCGCGATCCATCCCGCGATCGTCTTCACCGGCGCATCGTCGATCGATCTGCGGCAGCTCGCGCAGGCGTATGCCGCAGTCACCGCGCCCGGTCCGGTCCTGCCGATCGCGCAAGCCCTGGCCGTCGAACTCGGATGCGAGCCGGTGGTGATCGCGGAGTCCGACCGTTCCGCGTACGCCGAGGCGGTCGCGACGGCCACCGAGTTCTCGCGTTCCATCGTGAGGCAGGCGGCGGGACTCTTGGCGGGCGTGGGAGTGGAGAACACGGGCGGGTATCTGTCGGCGCTCGTGCGTTCCAGCGTCGACCAGGCGCTGGTGGACGGGACCGGTCCCGTCCGCGCGGAGGACCTTCCCCCGGACGCTACGATCGACGAATGATCCGCACCATCGAGGATCTGCGCACCCGACTGGCCGAGGCCAGAAGCGCAGATCGCCCGGGCGGTGCTGCGCGCGTCGCTCTCGTTTCGACGCTCGGGGCCCTCCATGACGGCCACCGCGACCTCATCCGCACCGCCCGAGAGCGTGCCGACGTCATCGTGGTGTCGACTTTCGTCAATCCGCTGCGGTTCCGCACGGCGGAAGAGACCGCGGCCTATCCCCGGACCCCTGAGGCGGATGCCGATCTGCTCGACCGATTGGGCATCGATCTCGTTTTCGCACCGACCGCGCGGGAGTTCCTCCCCGCGGGTACCGCCACGACGCGCGTGTCCGCGGGCGATCTCGGCCTGAGGTACGAGGGGCGCACACGGCCCTTCTACTTCGACGGTGTTCTCACGGTCGAGGCGAAGCTCTTCCACCTGATCCGTCCTGACGTCGCCGTGTACGGTGAGCGCGACCTCCAGCGGGAGTTCCTGGTGCGGCGCATGATCCGCGACCTGGACTTCGGCATCGCGACGGCGCTGGTTCCGACCGTGCGCGCCGAGGACGGCCTCCCGATCTCGAGCCGTATCGACCTGTTGGATGATGCGGATCGCCGGGCTGCGGCCAAGCTCCCCATCGCGCTCGAGGCCGCCGCATCGAACGCCGATCTGGGTGTCGACTCGTGCATCGCGGCGGCGCAGTCGTCGCTCATGGGCGAACCACGTATCAACCTGGAGTACCTCTCGGTGGTCGACCCGGAGACGTTCCTCCCCGTCGACGACGGGCACCGTGGTCGCGCGATCGCGCTCATCGCGGCGACCGTCGGTGGCCACCGCTTCATCGACAACGCCGAGATCTCGCTGCGCTGACGCGCACCATCCACCCGCGCCCCGCGGGTGTCGGTCGCTCCGCGGTGGCAGCGGCCGCGTTCCGGGAAAACGCGGAGCGGGCCGCGGATAAACTCGATGCGACCCCGAGGAGCCTTCACGATGACCGACGCGCCCGCGAACGACGCCGAACCGACCGAAGACGACGTCTTCGAACAGAAGGCGGTCCGGCTCGCGAAGCGGGAACGCCTGCTCGCCGAGCGGGCGGATGCCGCCGGCGGACCCTACCCGGTCGTTGTTCCGGTCACCGACACCATCCCCGCACTGCGCGAGCGCTATGGCGACCTCGAGGCGGGCGCCGAGACCGGTGTGACCGCAGGCGTCGCAGGACGCGTCGTGTTCAGCCGCAACACCGGCAAGCTCTGCTTCGCCTCGCTGCAGGCGGGCGACGGCAGTCGCATCCAGGCCATGGTCTCGCTCGCGAACGTCGGTGAGGAGTCGCTGCAGGAGTGGAAGGAACTCGTCGACCTCGGCGACCACGTTTTCGTCTCCGGTGAGGTGATCTCGAGCCGCCGCGGCGAGCTCTCGATCATGGTTTCGGACTGGGCCGTCGCGTCCAAGGCCGTGCTGCCGCTCCCGAACCTGTACTCCGAGCTCAGCGAAGAGAGCCGGGTGCGCAGCCGTTTCCTCGATCTCATCGTGCGCGACCGCGCACGCGACACGGTGCTGGCGCGGGCAAAGGTCAATGCGAGCCTGCGCCGCACCTTCGCCGAGCGCTCGTTCGTCGAGGTGGAGACCCCGATGCTGCAGGTCCAGCACGGCGGTGCCAGTGCTCGACCGTTCGTCACGCACTCCAACGCCTTCGACGCCGATCTGTACCTGCGCATCGCCCCCGAGCTGTTCCTCAAGCGCGCGGTCGTGGGTGGGATCGACCGCGTGTTCGAGATCAACCGCAACTTCCGCAATGAGGGTGCGGATTCGACCCACAGCCCCGAGTTCGCGATGCTCGAGGCCTATCAGTCGTACACCGACTACAACGGCATCGCCGACCTCACGCAGACGTTGATCCAGGACGCGGCCGTCGCCGTGGCCGGCTCCACGACGGTGACGTGGGCCGACGGAACCGAATACGACCTTGGCGGCGAGTGGGACCGCATCTCGATGTACGACTCCCTGTCCGAAGCCGCGGGGAGCGTCGTGACTCCCGAGACGACCCTCGACGAGCTGCGTGCGATCGGCGCGGAGGCCGGTGTCGATGCTCCGGCTCACGAGACGCACGGCAAGTGGGTCGAAGAGTTGTGGGAGCACTTCGTGAAGGGCGGATTGACGCGCCCCACGTTCGTGATGGACTTCCCCGTCGACACCAGCCCCCTGGTGCGTGAGCACCGCTCCATCGCGGGCGTCGTCGAGAAGTGGGACCTGTACGTGCGGGGATTCGAGCTCGCCACGGGGTACTCCGAGCTGGTCGACCCCGTCATCCAGCGCGAGCGTTTCACCGAGCAGGCGAAGCTGGCCGCGCGCGGTGACGACGAGGCGATGTCGATCGACGAGGAGTTCCTGCGCGCGCTCGAACACGGCATGCCGCCCACCGGCGGCATGGGAATGGGTATCGACCGTCTCCTCATGGCCATCACCGGTCTCGGCATCCGCGAGACGATCCTGTTTCCGTTGGTGAAGTAGCCGGCTCGCGCTCGAACACCCACTCGGGCAAGCGCGCGTGGGCGACCAGGGTCGCCACGATGTCGGCGAGGCCGTGGTCGGGATCGATCTCGCGTGCGTGATCGGCGTAGGCCGCCGCGTGCGTCGATCGCCCTGTGGCCCAGGCGAGCCAGGCGCACGCCGCGAGGGGCCCGGCCCGCCCGGCGAGTGGGGTCGCCGCGGCGACCTGGCGGCACGCGGTCAGTGCTCGGTGAAGCCGCGTCGACTCGGGCTTCGCGCCTTCCCCCCACGTCGGGCGTGCGAGGTCTTCCGGGAAGGAGCCTCCGTCAGCGAAGGCGAACTGGGCGCGGTAGATCGCGTCGCCGGTGGCGAGGTCGCCGACCCACTGCATCAGCGCGACGTCCCGAAGTGCGGGTCGCTGCAGGCAGAACGCCACCGCGGCGAGACAGGGAGCGTCGAGCGGCGACTCGGACGCGATGGCGGCCTCGAACAGGGCCGGGGGATCGCTCAGGTCGTCGAGGAGCGCGGCCGCGGCTGTTCGACGGTGGATCGGCAGTCGCCTTCCCGCGGGGGAGCGGGAGACCAGGTGCTCGGCGTCTGCCAGCAGTCGCCCCACCGCTTTGCCCACGGTCGGTCCGATCGCGGGGAGCGCGGCCGCGGCTGACTGATCACCGTCGACGGCAGGCATCGGGGGAAGCTCTGACGGTGCCGCGATCTCCGCGAGCGGTTGCGGTCCGGCAGCGGAGGGTGCGAGATAGCTGTCCCACCCGTCCGCGCCCACGACCAGCGCATGCGTCACGTGGAGACCGCAGATGTCGGCCCGGGACATGAGAGCCTCCACCAGCGCACGGTGCGGGAGAGCCTCGGCATGCCTGAGGCGGGCGTCGGTGTAAACGACAGCGGCGATGGCATCCGTCTGCGAAACCTTGCACGCCATCCCGATGACGGTCGATGCGACACTGTCGACGGCGGCGTGCGACGGGTCGGGGAGGTCGACACGCAGAGCGCCGACGGAGCGCCCCGCGGCGAAGGTGATGACGGCGAGGCTGGATCTCGGTGTGTACTCCAGGAGGTGGGGGACGAGGGCGAGGAACTCGGCGGAGGATCCGGCGCGGACGATCGTTGGCATGCCCCGAGGGTGGCGCAGCCATCACGGTGGCCGCGGCGCGATCGGCGCGATCTGGGGAGGGATCGTCAGGATCGCGGGGTGGGAGGGAGCGGTCGCCCTCCCGACCGACGCACAGGCGTTGCCCGTATCCTTGGAGGGTGGATGACATGTGGGCCGGCGTGCTGTGGGCGATCCTGCCGACCATCGTGGTCTCGGTGACCTTCTTCTTCATCCTGCGCGGAGTCATTCGCATGGACCGCACGGAGCGCAAGGCGTACGCGCGCATCGAGGCGCAGGAGCGTGCCAAGCGCGGTCTCCCCGCCTCTGACAGCAGCGAGCGCTGAGCCCCGCCGTCCCCGCGTGTCGGGGCCGGTCACTACGCTGGGGGGACATCCCGCCCAGGAGGTCCCGTGATCGACACCACGTTCGAGGCGAGCTGGCTCGTCATCGCGCTGTTCGTGATCGATCTGGTCGTGCGCATCGCCGCCGTCATCATCGTTCCGCGCAACCGCCGACCCACCGCGGCGATGGCCTGGCTGCTGGCGATCTATTTCATTCCGTTCGTCGGCGTGTTCCTGTTCCTCCTCATCGGGAACCCGCGTCTGCCGCGCAAGCGCCGTCGCAAGCAGGCCGACATCAACCGGTACATCCACGACACGAGCGAGTCGCTCGAGTTCGGCACGCTCCGCCCGAACGCGCCCGACTGGTTCCGTCCGCTCGTGCGCCTGAATCGCAATCTCGGCGCGATGCCCATCGCGGGCGACAACGCCGCGACCCTCATCGCCGACTATCAGGAGAGCCTCGACGCGATGGCGGATGCCATCCGGCAGGCGAAGCGCTACGTCCACGTGGAGTTCTACATCCTCCAGACCGACGCCTCCACCGACAACTTCTTCCGCGCGCTCGAAGAGGTCGCCGAGCGCGGTGTCGTCGTGCGGGTGCTGCTCGACCACTGGGCGAACCGTGGCAAGCCGTTCTACCGCCAGACGTTGCGTCGCCTCGACGCCATGGGGGCGCACTGGCACCTGATGCTGCCGGTGCAACCGCTGCGAGGGCGCTACCAGCGCCCCGACCTCCGCAATCACCGGAAGCTCCTTGTCATCGACGGCGCGGTGGCCTTCATGGGCTCGCAGAACGTCACGGATTCGTCGTACAACCTGCGTAAGAACATCCGCCGCGGACTCCACTGGGTCGACCTCATGGTCCGCGTCGAGGGCCCGGTCGTGGCCAGCGTCAACGCCGTGTTCCTCAGCGACTGGTACAGCGAGACAGACGAGACGCTGACCGACGAGATCGACCTGTTCAGCGTCGAATCCGGTCCCGGAGACCTGGATTGCCAGATCGTTCCCTCGGGCCCGGGCTTCGACTTCCAGAACAACCTCAAGCTGTTCCTAGGGCTTCTCTTCGCGGCCCGCGAGCGCATCATCATCGTGAGCCCGTATTTCGTGCCCGACGAGGCGCTGCTCCTGGCGATCACCACCGCGTGCCAGCGGGGCGTGCACGTGGAGCTGTTCGTCTCCGAGGAGGGCGACCAGGCGATGGTCTACCACGCCCAGCGGAGCTACTACGAGGCGTTGCTGACGGCCGGCGTGAAGATCTGGATGTATCGCAAGCCATTCATCCTGCACAGCAAGAGCCTGACGATCGACGACGAGGTGGCCGTGATCGGGTCGAGCAACATGGACATGCGCTCGTTCGGTCTCAACCTCGAGATCTCGATGCTCGTCCGCGGCGAAGAGTTCGCGCGCGAAATGCATCGGGTGGAAGACGTCTACCGCACGCTGAGCCGCGAACTGACGGCGGAGGAATGGCGGCGGCAGCCCCTGCGCTCGACGATCCTCGACAATCTCGCGCGTCTCACCTCGGCGCTGCAGTGACCCCATCGGAGGCATCCATGGTCCGACGTTCCCTGCCCGTCCTGATGGGCCTCGGCATCCTGTCGGTCGGGGTGCTCGTCGGCTGTGGGACGGGTACCGGCTCCGTTCCCACCGAGGATGAGACCCCGGATGCCACGTCGCCGAGCGCGTCGTCAGAGGTCGACGCGGGGTGGCTCGACGCGGGCCGCGGTGTCGCGGTCGTGACCCTGGGCAGTTCGTCGTGCGTGCCGGTCGCCGCGGATCCCTCGATCTCGGGCACGACGCTGACCGTCGACCTCGTCGACGTCACCGATGGTCCGTGCACGCGCGACATGGCGCCGCGTGCGACATACGTTGCGCTGCCGTCGGGTGTCGACCCGACGCAGGATCTCGACATCGTCGTGACCGGCGCCGTCGCCGGGGCGACGTCGCTCGCGGGCCTGGCGACGTCTCCGGCGCCCGTCGCGGAGTTCGGGCCGAGCGCCGGGTGGGTCGGTGGCGATCTCGCCGCGATCCTGACGTGGGGCAGTTCCGGATGCCGCCCTCAGCTCGAAGCCGTGACCTCCTCGGACGCAGGGGCCACGGTCACCTTCGCCGAACCGCCCGCCGACCAGGTCTGCACCATGGACCTCGCTCCGCGCGTGACTCTCGCCGACCTCACGGGGATCGTGGGCAACGGCTCCGTCGAGCTGAGGCTCTCGGGCGGCAACGTCGCGTCGGACGGCCCGGTTCCCGTGCTCGGCAACCGTTGACGCTCCTCCCCATCGCGGTAAGGGGAGGAGTTCTCCCCAAGAGAGGCTGCCGCGGCGCCACGGGTTGCACTCGACAGGGCACGCTCGACAGATGGATCCGCGTCGCTTGCCGCCCGAGCTCGGGCCGCGATTCAGCGTGCGGCAAGCGCTCGAACTCGGAGCGACTCCGGGGCTTCTGCGGTCGCGACGCCTGGATCGACCGTTCCACGGGGTGCGGTCGCGTCTCGAGACCGGTGCCGGGGAACATCTGGATGCCGTCCTCGCGTACGCCACCCGAATGTCCCCGTATGCGTTCATCAGTCACCGCAGTGCCGCGGTCGTGTGGGGACTTCCCCTGCCCGGACCGCTGGCGGCGTTGCGTCCCGTCGACGTGTCCGTCATCTTCCCGCGGCGCGCGCCGGAAGGGCGTGGAGTTCGGGGGCATTCGGTGCGCGGGTCCGGGGTTCACGTCTGGGATCATCCGCAATTCGGCGTCCGAGTGAGTTCGCCTGCGTCCACGTGGGTCCAGCTGGCCGGGGACCTTACCCACTCGTACGACCTGGTCGCCGTCGGAGACGCGCTGGTGAGACAACCCCAGCACCCCAACGACCCCGGGGCGCTGGCGACAGTCGATCAGTTGGGGCGGGCACTGTCCGCGGGGCGTCGAGTGAAGGCCGAAGACCTGCGTCGCGCGTTGCCCCGGATCCGCAACGGTGCATCTTCTCGCCCCGAGACCTGGACGAGGCTCCTCGTGGTCGACGCCGGACTGCCCGAGCCGACTCCGGCGTTCGAGATCGTCGACGACGCCGGTGATCTCGTCGCTCGCGTAGACCTCGCGTTCGAAGCCGAGCGCCTGGCGCTCGAATACGAGGGCGAGCATCACCTCACGAGCCCGGCGCAATGGCGTCGCGACATCGAACGGATCGAACGACTCGCCGACCTCGGCTGGCGTGTCATCCGGGTGACTGCGGACGACGTGTTTCGGCATCCGGATGCCTTCGTCCGACGCGTTCGGCGAGCACTCGACGAGCGTCGCCTCTGACCTCCCACACGTCGGGTGTTCGCTCCGTCGCCTTCGGTCGCGGCAGAGGGTTGCGCTCGTGGTTTGGTCGCGCCAAATTGCACGACTGAACGGGCCCCCTTTGGCGTCCGTCGTGTCATGGTCGCGGCAATGCGTTGCGCTCGTGGTTTGGTCGCGCCAGATTGCACGACTGAACGGCCCCCTTTGGCGTCCGTCGTGTCATGGTCGCGGCAATGCGTTGCGCTCGTGGTTTGGTCGCGCCAAATTGCACGACTGAACGGGCCCCCTTTGGCGTCCGTCGTGTCATGGTCGCGGCAATGCGTTGCGCTCGCGGTTCGATCGCGCCAGGTTGCACGACCGTAGTGGCGACGCGTGTCGCGCAGACGCACCGGTGGCAATGAGACTCGGTCACTCGTCTCGGTCGCGCGAAAGTGTCGTTGACGCTGTTCGGTCGTGCAACCTGGCGCGACCGAAGGCCATTGCCGCGGCGCCACCCCGCCTCAGTCGCGGCAAAGTGCTGCCCGCGGCCTAGGGTCGTGCAACTTGGCGCGACCCACGGTGGCGACGGGTGCACGGCGACGCTGCGCCGGCACCACCAACAGGACGCGATCCCGGCACCACCGACAGGACGCTATCCCTGCACCACCAACAGGTCGCCGACCTCGCAGTCGAGGGCTCGGCAGATCGCCGCGAGGGTGGAGTAGCGGATTGCGCGGGCGCGGTCGTTCTTCAGCACGGACAGGTTCACGATGCTCACCCCGACCAGCTCGCTCAGCCGGGTGAGTGTCATGCCTCGCTCGGCGAGCAGTTCGTCGAGTCGGCAGTGGATGCCGCTGGGGCCGTCGTCCTCGGTCGCGGGGCTCACACGAGTCCTTCCGTGTCGCGCTGCAGACGGATGCCGTAGGAGAAGACCACGGAGAGGGCGAGGACGCCGAGACCCACGAGAGCCCATGCCGGATCGAACGACGACCCGATGACGAAGACGTCCCCGGCCGCCGGGTTCAACTCGTCGGCGGCCATCATTCGGCCGAGACCGCCCAGTCCGGCAGACAGGATGCCACCGATGAGCAGCGAGGCCCCCGCCACCCGTGTCGCGACGACCAGAGCGCGGTGGAACGGACGTCTCCACAGCAGCAGGAGGAAGAAGAGCATTACGGACCCGACGGTGAGGAACGTCGTCAGCGCACCCGCGGCCGCGCCGAGAACGAGCAGGGTGCGCGCACCCGAGCCCAACTCGTCGGTGATCACCCACGCCGACTCGTAGCGCGCCGTGATCGGTGCGCCCGGCGTCGTCACGACGGTGGCGTCGGTCAGCAGGCTGAAGCCGCCCGCTCCCGTCGCGATGCCCACCGCCGACCGGATCCCGGGCAGGGCGAGCGCGAACCCCATCACCACACCGGCCGCGATGAACAGCAGGAGGATGCCGCGCTCCATGCGGGCGGACACCCACGCGGGCGTGCTCATCAGACGAGTCCTTCCGTGTCGCGCTGCAGGCGGTCGCCGACCGAGAACACCGTGCCGGCGACCGCGGCGACGAACGCCGCCCCCAGCAGCACGGGCAGATCGATGACCTGCACGGGTCCCCGGTCGTAGGTGTAGTCCGAGATCCGGGCGAGAGCGCCGTTGGCGACCATGTTCTGGAAGAACGGCACGCCGGCCAGGCCGACGAGGGTGACCGTCCCGGCGGTCGTGACGATCGCGGTGTTGCGTCTGCTGAAGATCTGTCCGCGGAGGATGCCGATCGTCAACGTCAACAGGAGGGCCACCACGGTCACGACCACCACCGCGAACAGCACCTCCGCGATCACGAGTGCCCACAGGGACGCGACCGGGAGCTCGGGGGCGACGATCGCGCCCGCGCCGAGCTCCACCGGGACGGGCGCACCGTCGGGGCCGAGCGGGGCCTCCGCCGCCGTGTCGAGGAACGGCATCGCGACCCGGACGTCGCGATTGGGGAGGGCCTGGACGATGGTCGCGACGCTCTGCACGACGGCCCAGACGGCGAGTCCGACCCCGGCGACGAGGAAGAGCAGCAGGCTGACGGTGTCGCCGCGCGAGAGGGCGCGGGTGGTCGGGCGGGGGGATACCATGACGACTCCTTATCGATGATCGTTGTTATTGACTTTCGATAAGTTATCGATCATCGATGTGTGATGCAAGCCCCGCACCGTCGCGGGTATGCCCACGGCGAACACGGGTCCGCGGCATCCGGCCGCTGGTTACTCTCGATGTACGGCGCGCGGAGGCGTGCCTGTCAGCCCATTCCTGGAGGGACTGAGGATGTTCGAGAGATTCACCGACCGTGCCCGTCGCGTGGTTGTGCTCGCCCAAGAAGAGGCGAAGATGCTCAACCACAATTACATCGGGACCGAGCACATTCTCCTCGGCCTCATCCATGAGGGAGAAGGTGTCGCCGCCAAGGCGCTCGAGTCCCTCGGCATCTCGCTCGACGCCGTGCGCGAGCAGGTGCAGGACATCATCGGCCAGGGTCAGCAGCAGCCGACCGGTCACATCCCCTTCACGCCGCGCGCGAAGAAGGTGCTGGAGCTGTCCCTGCGCGAAGCGCTGCAGCTCGGCCACAACTACATCGGCACGGAGCACATCCTGCTCGGCCTGATCCGCGAAGGCGAGGGCGTCGCCGCCCAGGTGCTCGTCAAGCTCGGCGCCGACCTGAACAAGGTCCGCCAGCAGGTCATCCAGCTGCTCTCGGGTTACCAGGGCAAGGAGCCGGCGGGCGTCGCCTCCGGCGCCGGGGAGCAGAGCCAGGGCGCTGCCCAGGGCGGCTCGGCCGTGCTCGACCAGTTCGGCCGCAACCTCACGCAGGCCGCGCGCGACAACAAGCTCGACCCCGTGATCGGGCGCGAGAAGGAGATCGAACGGGTCATGCAGATCCTCTCGCGTCGCTCGAAGAACAACCCCGTCCTCATCGGTGAGCCCGGTGTCGGAAAGACGGCGGTCGTCGAGGGCCTCGCGCAGGCCATCGTCAAGGGCGACGTGCCCGAGACGCTGAAGGACAAGCAGGTCTACTCGCTCGACCTCGGTTCGCTCATCGCCGGTTCCCGCTACCGCGGTGACTTCGAGGAGCGCCTCAAGAAGGTCACCAAGGAGATCCGCACGCGCGGCGACATCATCGTCTTCATCGACGAGATCCACACCCTCGTGGGGGCCGGTGCCGCCGAGGGTGCGATCGACGCGGCATCCATCCTCAAGCCCCTCCTCGCCCGCGGTGAGCTCCAGACCATCGGTGCCACCACGCTCGACGAGTACCGCAAGCACTTCGAGAAGGATGCCGCCCTCGAGCGCCGCTTCCAGCCGATCCAGGTCGCCGAGCCGAGCCTGCCCCACGCGATCAACATCCTGAAGGGGCTGCGCGACCGCTACGAGGCCCACCACAAGGTGCAGATCACGGACGGCGCGATCGTCGCCGCGGCGAACCTCGCCGACCGTTACATCAGCGACCGGTTCCTGCCCGACAAGGCCATCGACCTGATCGACGAGGCCGGCGCGCGCCTGCGTCTGTCGATCCTGTCGAGCCCGCCGGAGCTGCGCGAGTTCGACGAGAAGATCGCCAAGGTCCGGGAGCAGAAGGAGTTCGCCTCCGAGGAGCAGGACTTCGAGAAGGCCGCCGCTCTGCGCGACGAGGAGAAGTCGTTGCTCGCCGAGCGCCTGCGCCTCGAGAAGCAGTGGCGCTCCGGTGACGTCGCCTCCCACGCGGTGGTCGACGAGGGTCTGATCGCCGAGGTGCTCGCCCAGGCGACCGGCATCCCGGTGTTCAAGCTCACCGAGGAAGAGTCCAGCCGCCTCATGTTCATGGAGAAGGCCCTGCACCAGCGGGTCATCGGCCAGGAAGAGGCGATCGCGGCTCTCTCGCGCACGATCCGTCGTCAGCGCGCGGGCCTCAAGGACCCCAAGCGTCCCTCGGGCTCGTTCATCTTCGCCGGCCCCACGGGCGTCGGAAAGACCGAGCTGGCCAAGGCGCTCGCCGAGTTCCTCTTCGACGACGAGGGTGCGCTGATCTCCCTCGACATGTCGGAGTTCGGTGAGAAGCACACCGTCTCGCGTCTGTTCGGTGCCCCTCCCGGATTCGTCGGGTTCGAAGAGGGCGGCCAGCTCACCGAGAAGGTGCGCCGCAAGCCGTTCTCGGTCGTGCTCTTCGACGAGATCGAGAAGGCCCACCCCGACATCTTCAACTCGCTCCTGCAGATCCTCGAAGAGGGTCGTCTGACCGACGGTCAGGGCCGCGTCGTCGACTTCAAGAACACCGTGATCATCATGACCACGAACCTCGGTTCGTCGGCGATCGCCGGTGGTCCGGTCGGCTTCCAGGTCGAGGGCAGCGCGCAGACGTCGTACGAGCGGATGAAGGGCAAGGTCGACGAAGAGCTGAAGCGCCACTTCAAGCCCGAGTTCCTCAACCGCGTCGATGACGTCATCGTCTTCCCGCAGCTGAACAAGGACGAGCTCCGCCAGATCGTCGGGCTGTTCGTGAAGCGCCTCGCCGACCGTCTGCTCGACCGCGACATGACCGTGGAGCTGTCGGACGACGCGAAGGACAAGCTCATCGAGATCGGATTCGACCCGACCCTCGGTGCTCGTCCGCTGCGTCGCGCCATGCAGCGCGAGGTCGAGGATCGACTCAGCGAGAAGATCCTGCACGGCGAGCTCGAGGCGGGCGACCACGTCAAGGTCGCCGTCGAGAACGGACAGTTCACGTTCGAGACCAGCCCCCGCGGCGACAAGGTCGCCATCGGTGTCGGCACGGCCGGGGAGATCTCGGCTACGCCTGACATCGTCGCCGGCAGCTGACGCGTAACGACACGAGGGCCCGGATGCCATGGCATCCGGGCCCTCGTTCTGTCTCCGGCCGGGGCGCCGTGTGCCGAGATGACCCGCCCTCGCCGAGATGACCGCCGATCCGGCCCGCACGGCGGTGATCTCGACGACCGCGGGTGATCTCGGCGGTGGAGGCCGTGGCATCCGGACCCTCGTCGTACGCTGGGACGATGACCGCTGCCGCGCCGTTCGTCGTCCGCCCCGCCGGGACCAGCGACGTCCGACGTATCCACGAGCTGCTCGAGCCGTTCGTGCAGAAGCGCATTCTGCTCGGCAAGGATCTCGTGGTGCTCTACGGGTCGGTGCAGCAGTTCGTCGTCGCCGAGGTCGACGGCGAGGTCATCGGATGCGGGGCGCTCCACGTCATGTGGGAGGACCTCGGCGAGATCCGCACGCTCATCGTGCACGACGACTGGCTGCATCACGGCGTGGGCCGCCAGATCGTCGAGGTGCTCGAGGAGAACGCGCGGGCGCTGGGCGTCTCGCGGCTGTTCTGCCTCACGTTCGAGGTCGATTTCTTCACGCGCCGCGGCTTCGCCCCCATCGGCGAGCAGGTCGTCGATCCCGACGTGTATTCGCAGCTGGTCCGCAGCCCTGACGAGGGCGTCGCGGAATTCCTCGACCTCGCGCACGTCAAGCCCAACACCCTCGGCAACACGCGCATGCTCAAGCAGCTCTGAGCGCGGCGTGGCGCGGCCGCTCAGCCTCGCCGCCTACGCTGGAACGATGACCGATGCCCCCCGCAGGCGGCGGCAATCCCCGGCGGTCTACCGACGTCGCCGCCTCGCCGCCGTGCTCCTCGCGCTGCTCGTGATCGGCCTCGTCGTGTGGCTCGTCGCGGCACCGCCGTGGCGTTCCGCCCCCACGGCCGAGCCGTCGACCGTGGCGAGCTCTGCGACGCCGGTGCCGTCAGCACCGACGACGCCCTCCGCGCCGGCGGAGTCGCCGACGCCGTCGAGCACCCCGACGCCGACCGCACCGGCCGGACCCGTCGAGTGCAGCCCCGCCGACATCACGGTCGAAGCGCTCACCGACAAGGGCGAGTACGGCCAGGGCGAGAACCCTCAGCTGTCGATCCGCCTGACCAACACCTCGACGAACCCGTGCACGATGAACGTCGGCACGAGTGCCCAGTCGTTCACGATCACCAGCGGTTCCGACGTCTGGTGGCGTTCGACCGACTGCCAGTCCGAGCCGAGCGACATGGATGTCACGCTCGCGGCCGGGCAACAGGTCACCAGCGCCGCTCCGCTGACGTGGGACCGCACGCGCTCGTCGGTGTCGTCGTGCCAGGGTGAGCGGCCGTTCGCCCCCGGCGGCGGCGCCACCTACCACTTGAGCGTGTCGATCGGCGGCATCCCCTCGACGGGGACCGCATCGTTCATCCTGCGCTGACCCCGCGCGGACGCGAAGAGGGGCGGATGCCAGTGGCATCCGCCCCTCTGCCGTCAGCGCTTCTCGCCGAAGACCTCGCCCTCCATCGCGTCGTAGCCCTCTTCCTTCGGGTCGCGGTGCAGGCCGCCGGACAGGGCGTACTCCTCCTCGGGGGAGAGCACGAGCCGGTGGCGTCCGTAGATCGCGAAGCCGATGAAGATGACCGCGTACACCACGATGATCGCGACGATCGCGGGGAGATACGCCGGGTTGAGCAGCAGACCGAAGAACACGATCGCCGCGATGATCGCCGCCGAGTAGGCGCCGAACAGCCCCCACGGGCTCTTGTACGGGCGGAGGGCGTTGGGAAACTTCCGCCGCAGCACGATGAACGACACCATCTGCAGGAAGTACGCCACGACCGCGCCCCACACGGCGATGTTCAGCACGATGGCGCCGGCGGGGCTGGCATCCCCACCCGCCGCCTGGACGACCACGAGCGCGAGGAAGCCGAGCACCGCGCCGAAGACGAGCGCGACCCACGGGGTCTTCCGGGCGCCGGTGAGCGACAGCCACCGCGGGTAGTACCCCGCGCGCGACAGCGAGTACATGTTGCGTCCGTACGCGAACATGATGCCCATGAGCGAAGCGAGCAGACCGATGAGGGCGAGCAGCGACAGGAGCGCCGCGGCCTGGTCGCCGACCATCGCGCGGAATCCGTCGAGCAGCGGCTCGAGCGACTGACCGGTGGCATCCGATCCGAGGACGCCGGTGTTGAGGAACAGCACGATGAGACCGGTGATGATGAGCGTGCCGCGGGCCCACAGTCCCGCGCGAGGGATGTCGCGGGCCGGCTCGTGCGATTCTTCCGCGGCCAGGGGCAGCTCCTCGATGCCGAGGAAGAACCACATCGCGAAGGGGAGGGCGAGCAGGATCGATCCGACGCCGAAGGGCAGGAACTCCGACTGGCCGGGGTCCGGCGCGATGTCCCACAGCGAGCCCCAGTCGAACGCTCCGCTGGCCAGCGCCATGATGCCGAACACCACGATGATGCCGATCGAGATGACCGAGACGACGATCGCGAAGACGAACGAGATGTTGGCGCCGGCGGCGTTCAGGGCGATGAACACCGCGTAGAGGATGAGCCACCAGAGGAACGGAGGCAGGCTGACGCCGGTGAGGAGTTCGAGCGCCGAATCGGCGTACTGCCCCGAGAAGTACACGACGACGGCGGTCGTCGCGACGTACTCGATGGTCTCGGCGAGGCCCGTCGCCAGACCTCCCCACGGCCCCATCGCGGAGCGCGCGAACGAGTAGGCGCCGCCCGTGTGCGGCATCGCGGCGGCCATCTCGCCGATCGAGAACGTCAGGCCGTAGTACATGACCACGAGGACGACGAAGGCGATGAGCATCCCGCCGAAGCCGGCGAAGCCGATGCCGAAGTTCCATCCGGAGAAGTCGCCCGAGATCACCGCGGCGACGGCGAGGCCCCACAGGCCCCACACGCCGGCCGAGCGTTTCAGGGTGCGCTTCTCGAAGTAGGTGGAGTCGGTCGCGGTATAGGTGGCCCCGGCGACCTTTTTTTTAGAACTGCTCGAGGTGGACATGGAGCCTCCAGACATATGCGATCAGGCTTCGGGAGCGCCTTTGCGGAGAATCATGGCGTTCTATTGGTCGACCTGTCTACCTTTGGCGTGTAAGTTCCTCGTTACGTCCTCCGAGCGCGGGGGGCCTCGAGCAGGCGAGAGGGAGACCATGGCGGGCAATCTCACCACCGCAGAATTGGATGCCGCGATCGACTCCGGCGAGATCGACACCGTCGTCGTCGCCTTCCCCGACGCGCAGGGGCGTCTGGTCGGCAAGCGCGTCGCGGCCCGGTTCTGGCGCGACGAAGTGCTGCCGCACGGAGCCGAGGCGTGCAACTACCTGCTGTCCGTCGACGTCGACATGAACACCGTCGACGGCTACGCGATGTCGAGCTGGGAGAAGGGCTACGGCGACATGCTGCTCCTCCCCGACCTCGACACGCTGCGCCGCGTGCCGTGGCAGGAGGGGACGGCACTGGTCATGGCCGACCTCGCGTGGGAGGATCGCACCGCCGTGGTGCAGTCGCCGCGCGGCATCCTGAACGCCCAGCGCGCGCGGCTGGCGAACGACGGGCTGTCGGCCTTTGTCGGAACGGAGCTCGAGTTCATCGTCTTCGACGACTCGTTCCGGGATGCCTGGGCCAAGGGGTACACCGGGCTCACCGCGTCGACCGACTACAACGTCGACTACAACCTCCTCGCCACGACGCGGCTCGAGCCGCTGCTGCGCGACATCCGCCGCGGCATGGACGGCGCGGGAATGTACTGCGAGGGCGTGAAGGGCGAGTGCAACGACGGGCAGCAGGAGATCGCGTTCCGCTACGCCGAGGCGCTGGAGACCGCCGACAACCACACGATCTACAAGAACGGCGCGAAAGAGATCGCCGACCGGCACGGCAAGTCGCTGACCTTCATGGCCAAGTTCGACCAGCGCGAGGGCAACAGCTGCCACATCCACCTGTCGGTGCGCGGCGAGGACGGCGAGCCCGTCATGGCCGGCGACGGGCAGTACGGTTTCAGCCCCTTCATGGAGCACTGGATCGCCGGCATCCTGGCCACCCTGCGCGAGTTCACACTGCTGTACGCCCCCACGATCAACTCGTACAAGCGCTACGCCAAGGGGTCGTTCGCGCCGACGGGCGTCGCGTGGGGCATCGACAACCGCACGTGCGCGCTGCGGGTCGTCGGCCACGGCTCCTCGCTGCGCGTCGAGAACCGCGTCCCCGGTGGCGACGTCAACCCGTACCTCGCGATCTCCGCCATCATCGCCGGGGGACTCCACGGGGTACAGCAGCAGCTGCCCCTGCCGGCGCCGCTCACCGGCAACGCGTACGCGGCCGGAGTGGACACCCTGCCGACGACCCTCCGCGACGCCGCGAAGCTGTTCTCGGAGTCGACCGTGGCCCGCGCGGCCTTCGGCGACGACGTCGTCGAGCACTACCTGAACCAGGCGCGCATCGAGGTGGAAGCCTTCGACGCCGCCGTGACCGACTGGGAGCGCGTGCGTGGTTTCGAGCGTCTCTGATCCCGCCCGGACCCCGGTGGTGGGTCTCACCACCTACCTGGAGCGCGCGACGCAGGGCGTCTGGGACGTGCGCGCGTCTTTCCTGCCGCAGCAGTACTTCGACGCCGTGACCGCTTCGGGTGCGACCGCCGTGCTGCTGCCCCCGCAGCCCCGACCCGCGCAGGCGGCCGCCGCCGTGCTCGACGGTCTCGACGGTCTCATCCTCACCGGAGGGCTCGACGTGCAGCCCGAGCTCTACGGCGGAGAACGGCACCCGCTCACCGATCCTCCGCGCGCGGACCGCGACGCGTGGGAGCTGGCACTGCTGGCCGGGGCGCGGGAGCGCGGCATCCCGGTCTTCGGGATCTGCCGCGGCCTGCAGCTCATCAACGTCGCCTTCGGCGGGACGCTGCACCAGCACCTGCCCGAAGTCCTCGGCACCGAGCGCTACAAGATCGGGGGCGGGGTGTTCGCCGAGAACGTCGTCGAGGTGGATGCCGGAACCCGGCTCGCCGGCCTCGTCGGTGCCGGAGACCTCGCCGTGCACAGCTACCACCATCAGGGCGTCGACCGCGTGGGCGAGGGGCTGCGGGTCACGGCCCGGACGGACGACGGACTCGTGCAGGCCGTCGAAACGGCCGGCGATGACTACCTCGTCGCGGTGCAGTGGCATCCCGAGGAGAACTCCGAGGACCGGCGGCTGTTCCTCGGTCTCGTCGCCGCCGCCGCAGCCCACCGCGTGGCCCGTGCCTCCGCCCAGCACCAGGGAGTCCCCGCATGAGCACCTTCACCGTCACCGATCCCTCCACCGGCGCGCCGATCACGACTCTCGCCCGTGCCGAGGTGGAGCACGTCGACGCCGCCGTCGCCGATGCCGTGCGCGCCCAGCGGGCCTGGGCCGCACTGCCCCCGGTGGCGCGGGCCGACGCGCTGCGGTCTTTCGCCCGCGTTGTCGGAGAGCACGTCGAGGAGCTTGCCGCGCTCGAGGTGCAGAACTCGGGGCACCCGATCGGGTCGGCGCGGTGGGAGGCGCAGCACGTCGCCCAGGTGCTGAATTACTACGCCGGATCGCCCGAACGCCTGATCGGTCAGCAGATCCCCGTCGCCGGAGGGCTCGACGTCACGTACCACGAGCCGTACGGCGTCGTCGGGATCATCGTGCCGTGGAACTTCCCCATGACGATCGCCGCGTGGGGCTTCGCTCCGGCGCTCGCCGCGGGCAACGCCGTGGTGCTGAAGCCCGCCGAGCTCACTCCTCTGACGGCGCTGCGGCTGGGCGAACTGGCGCTCCAGGCGGGGCTGCCCGAGGGGCTGTTCCGCGTGATCGTCGGTTCGGGCTCGGTCGTGGGGCAGCGCTTCGTTTCGCACCCCGACGTGCACAAGGTCGTGTTCACCGGCTCGACCGAGGTCGGCACCGGGGTCGCAGCCGGGTGCGCCCAACTGCTCAAGCCCGTCACTCTCGAGCTCGGCGGCAAGAGCGCCAATATCGTGTTCGCGGATGCCGATCTCGAGAGGGCCGCGGCGGGCGTCCCGGGTTCGGTGTTCGACAACGCCGGCCAGGACTGCTGCGCGCGCAGCCGCCTCCTCGTCGAGCGGAGCGTCTACGACCGCTTCCTCGAGCTGCTCGAACCCGCCGTGCGGGCGTGGAAGGTCGGCGACCCGCACGACGAGGACACCCAGATGGGGCCGCTCATCTCGGCATCCCATCGCTCCACCGTTCAGGGCTTCGTCGATGAGGCCCGCGTCGCCTTCCGCGGATCCGCGCCCGAGGGCGATGGTTTCTGGTTCGCCCCCGCGGTCGTGCTCGCGCAGCCCGACGATCGCATCGCGCGCGAGGAGGTGTTCGGTCCGGTGCTCGCCGTGCTGCCGTTCGACGACGAAGCGGATGCCATCCGGCTCGCGAACGACACCGCGTACGGTCTCGCGGGCTCGATCTGGACCGAGAACCTCGGCCGTGGCATCCGGGTGTCGCGGGCTGTGCGCAGCGGGGTGTTGTCAGTGAACTCGCATTCGTCGGTGCGGTACTCCACGCCCTTCGGCGGCATGAAGGCCTCCGGCCTCGGCCGGGAGCTGGGGCCGGATGCCGCCGAGCACTTCACCGAGACGAAGAACGTCTTCTACGCCACCGAGTGACCCCGCCCCTGCCGCCCCTCGAACCTCGTCCCCGTTATGACGCCCCTTGTCCCACTTATGGCTGATTCAGAGGCTCTCAACCAGCCATAAGTGGGACGAGGTGCAGCTCGAAAGGAACCACCGCACATGACCATCGACCTCACCCAGCGTCTGCGTGATCGCGTCGCCATCGTCACCGGCGGCGCGTCGGGCATCGGCCTGGCCACCGCCCGTCGTTTCGCCGCGGAGGGTGCGCGCGTCGTCATCGCCGACCTCGACGAGACGACCGGCGCCGCGGCGGCCGCCGAGGTCGGCGGCGTGTTCCGGCAGGTGAACGTCGCCGACGAGGCATCCGTGAACGCCCTCTTCGACGGTGTCGCCGCCGAGCTCGGCAGCATCGACATCGCGTTCAACAACGCCGGGATCTCACCGGCGGACGACGACTCGATCGAGACGACCGAACTGCCGGCCTGGGACCGCGTGCAGGACGTCAACCTCAAGAGCGTGTATCTGTGCTCGCGGGCGGCGTTGCGACACATGGTGCCCGCCGGGCGCGGGTCGATCATCAACACGGCGTCGTTCGTCGCACTGCTGGGGTCGGCGACCTCGCAGATCTCGTACACCGCGTCGAAGGGCGGCGTCCTCGCCATGACCCGCGAGCTCGGCGTGCAGTTCGCGCGGCAGGGGATCCGCGTCAACGCGCTCTGCCCCGGCCCGGTGAACACCCCGCTCCTGCAGGAGCTGTTCGCGAAGGACCCCGAGCGTGCGCAGCGTCGCCTCGTCCACGTGCCGATGGGCCGATTCGCGGAACCGGACGAGATGGCCGCGGCGGTGGCGTTCTTGGCATCCGATGACGCCTCGTTCATCACCGCGACGGCGTTCGTCGTCGACGGCGGCATCACCAACGCCTACGTGACCCCCCTGTGACCTGCGGCATGACAGGCTGACGGGATGACCGAAGCGCCGCTCGACGACCTGCGGCGAGCCGTGTACCGGCCCGTCCGCAGCGGCAATGCGCTCGAGGACACCACGGCGCGCATCGTCCAGACCGTGCGGCTCGGGCTCGTCGCGCCGGGGGAGTCGCTGCCGGCCGAGCGCGAGCTCGCTGCGCTGTACGGCGTCAGCCGTGACACCGTGCGCGAGGCGATCCGTGAGCTGTCGGATGCCGGCTGGCTCGAGACGCGGCGCGGCCGCTACGGCGGCACGTTCGTCGTCGACCCGGTGCCCCGGCCCGCGAGTCCGGCGGAGGTGTCCGCCACCGAGCTCGACGACGTCGTCGCCCTGCGCGGCGTCCTGGAGACGGGGGCCGCGTGGGCGGCCGCGGGCCGCACGCTCGCCCCGGAGGAACGCGACGTCCTGTGGGCGCGGCACGAGGCCGCCGCCGTCGCCGACAGCGACGACTACCGCCGGCTCGACACGCTGCTTCACCTGACGGTGGCGGAGCTGTCCGGCATCCCCTCGCTCGTGCCCCTCGTGGCCGACAACCGGGCGCGGATCAACGCGTGGCTCGACACGTTCCCGCTGTTGCCGCGCAACATCGACCACTCGACCGCGCAGCACGCCGCGATCGTGTCGTCGATCCTCGCCGGGAGACCGGATGCCGCCCACGCGGCGATGCGCGACCACCTCGCCGGCAGCGAGGCGCTGCTGCGCGGGTTCCTGGCGTAGCGGGCCCGGCGGGGCGCGGGCGCTTCGGGGGGCGGGGCTGCGGCGGAGGGTCGGGGGCGGGGCTGCGGCTGCGGCGGTCGTGCCGGGGTGGGGGGCCTCGGGGATGCCGCGGTTGCGAGGGGAGGGGATTCGGCGGAGGGAGGACGTGTCCGGCGGTTGGGGTCCTCCGCTCGCGGTATCTCCTCCGCTGGGCGCGCGGGCCGGGGCGGACGCGCCACGGCCGGGGCGCCGCGGATAGGCTCGGGGGATGGCCGGCGGCAAGAAGCGCAAGGGGAAGAAGCCCGACGTGGAGTTCAAGAACACCGCCCTCACCGACGCCCTCCAGACCCAGGACATGGCGGCGATCGCGTTCGCTCTTCGGCACGGGCCGACCGTCGTGCCGCTGATGCGCGCGGGGGATGCCGACAATCCACTCGATGTCGGCGAGGTGTGGACGTACCGCGACCCGAACACCGGGCAGATCGCCCTGCTGCTGTTCAGCGACGCGGTCCACAAGCCCGAGACGCTGCCGCCGCACGTCGCGCTGCAGTCGCCGCAGTGGCTGCGCGCTTTCCTCGATCGTCACGGCGACGAGATCACGACGGTGTTCATCGACATCGCGGGCCCGCACCCGATTCAGGCCAGCCCCGCCGACCTCCTCGCCGCGCTCGAGGCCTGACGCGCGTCTTCGGGGCGTGTGGAGGGATGCCGCGACCCGGCGACACCCCGAGGGTGAAGTACCTGACTCGCGCGGGTGATGGGCGCGTGCAAGACTCAAGGCATGGAGTACCTGATCGCCGGTGCCGTGTGCGCCGCCGGACTCGTGATCCCCGCAGTGCTGGGCTTCACGTCGCCGCACCGACGTCGCCGCTCGGCGCCGCCGGGTCGCTGATCCGGGGCTCCGCCCCACCGCGCGCAGCTCCGTCCGCCGGGGCGTCGGCCAGCCCCCCGTGGTCTCAGAACTCGGGTGCGACCTCGTCGCGTGGCATCCCGCGCACCTTCAGCTCGTTGAGAGCCTGCGCGAGCTTGCGCGACGAGGAGTCGAGCACGGTGTGATACCCGAGGCGCGCCGCCTCGGATGCCCGCTGCGCCGCCTGCGTGACGTTGCGGATCTCGCCGGTCAGCGTCAGTTCGCCGATCGCGGCGAGCCGCTTCGAGACCTTGCGGTTCTGCACGGCGTTCGCGACGGCGATCGCGATCGCGAGGTCGGCGGCCGGTTCGACGAGGCGTACCCCGCCGACGGTCGAGACGTACACGTCTTTGTCGGACAGGGACACGCCCATGCGGCTCTCGAGGATGGCGAGCACCATCGCCACGCGCGAGGAGTCGACACCGTTGACGATGCGGCGCGGGTTCGGGGAGGTCTGCTTGACGGCCAGCGCCTGGATCTCGACGGGCAGGGCGCGGCGCCCCTCCATCGCGATCGTGACGCACGTGCCGGGCTCGGGATCGCCGTGACCGAGAAACAGCGCGCTCGGATCGCTGACCTCGGCGATGCCGCTGCCCGTCATGTCGAAGCACCCGACCTCGTCGGTGGGGCCGAAGCGGTTCTTGAGCGCCCGCACGAACCGCAGGGACGTCTGCCGGTCGCCCTCGAAGTGGCACACGACGTCGACGAGGTGCTCGAGCACGCGCGGGCCCGCGATCGTGCCGTCCTTCGTCACGTGGCCCACGAGGACGACGGGCAGCCCCCGCTCCTTCGCGACGCGGATGAGCGTGGATGCCACCTCTCGCACCTGCGCCGGCTGACCGGCGGCTCCGTCGCTGAGCGTCGATGACACCGTCTGAACCGAGTCGACGATGAGGAGTTCGGGTTCGACCTGGTCGATGTGTCCCAGGATCGTGGCCAGGTCGGTTTCGGACGCGAGGAACAGCTCGTCGTGCAGTGCGCCGGTGCGCTCGGCGCGCAGGCGAACTTGCGCGGCCGACTCTTCGCCGCTGGCATACAGCACGCGGCGTCCGGCGCGGGCGCTCTGGGCCGCGACCTCGAGCAGCAGCGTGGACTTGCCGACCCCCGGCTCACCGCTCAGCAGAATGGCGGCGCCGGGCACGATCCCGCCGCCGAGGACCCGGTCGAACTCGCCGACCCCGCTCGTTCGCCGCGGAGCGTCCTGCGTGTCGATCTCGGTGATGCGCCGAGCCGCGCGCGCGGCGCCGGGTGCGACCGCGGTGACCGATCGCGTGATGCCGGTCTGCTCCGCCGCCTCGACGACCGTGCCCCACGCCTGGCACTCGCCGCACCGGCCGACCCACTTCAGGGTCGTCCACCCGCACTCGGTGCACCGGTACGGAGCGGCCGTGGGGGAGGGACGACGGGATGCCATGCGCCCAGGCTACGCGGGCCCTCCGACATCGCCGATGCGGGGTGTGGATGGCATCCGGGTGCTCAGTCGCGCAGGGAGTCCGCGACCGTGGTGAGGGCGTCGGCGGAGCGGCGAAGAAGCGTGAGCTCGCGGTCGGAGAAGGGTGTGCCGGTCAGGGGGACGGCGCCCTTGGAGCTGACGACCGACGGGACCGACAGCGCCATGCCGGAGATGCCGTGGAAGTCCTCGAGCACGGTGCTCACCGGGAGGATGGCGTGCTCGTCGCGGAGGATCGCCTCGACGATCCGGGCGCTGGACAGCCCGATCGCGTAGTTCGTCGCGCCCTTCCCCTGGATGACCTTGTACGCCGCGTCGCGGACGTCGATGGCGATGGCATCCAGTTCTGCCTCGTCGAAACGGGTGCCGTCGGGGAGGTCGTACTCGGTGATGGGGACCGACCCGATCGTGGCGGTCGACCACAGCGGGAACTCGGTGTCGCCGTGCTCGCCGACGATCCACGCGTGCACGCTGGAGGTCGCGACCCCCGCGCGCTGCGCGATCTTCCAGCGCAGGCGCGAGGTGTCGAGCACCGTGCCCGAAGCGAAGATCCGCTGCGTGGGGAGTCCCGTCGCCTGCTGTGCCAGGACGGTCAGCACGTCGCACGGGTTGGTGACGATGACATAGATCGCATTGGGTGCCACTTCGAGCAGCTCGGGCATCATGCGCTGGATGATCCCGGCGTTGGTGGCGGCGAGCTCGGTGCGCGTCTGACCCGGGTTCTGCTTCGCGCCGGCGGTGATGACCACGACGTGCGAGCCCTCGGCGACCGAGACGTCGCTGCCGCCGGTGATGTCGCTCGAACCGGTGAACTGCGTGCCGTGCGCGAGGTCGAGGACCTCGGCTTCGACCTTCGCCTCGGCGATGTCGTAAAGGGCGACGTGCCGGGCAGACCCGCGGATGAGGGACGCATACGCGACGCTGGCCCCCACGCTCCCCGCGCCGACGACGGTCAGTTTGGAGTTCTCGATCACGCTCATGATCTGATCCTGGCACCGGTGCGCGAACGCGACCAGGACGGTTCTTCGACGATGGAGGACCGGATGCCGAACGCCCGGCGGCGGCCGCGACCGGGCGGGCGAGACGGATGCCGCACCGTGGCCGAACTCCTGAGGTTTCGGCTTCAGCGAGCTGAATACGGCCAGACCGAGCCCGCGGCCTGCGGTTTCTCAGGAGTTCGGCCGGCGCGGGCGGAAGAGCGGGGGCGCTCGGATTCGCGGCATCCCGTCGAGTGTCGTAAGCTGGACGGCGGTGACGTGTCCGAGCGGCCGAAGGTGCAACTCTCGAAAAGTTGTGTAGGGTAACCCCCTACCGTGGGTTCAAATCCCACCGTCACCGCCACTTTCACTAGATCAGCCCCGCTTTCGAGCGGGGCTGATCTGCGTTGGGGCAGCTCACCCCCGGAGCGCGGTGGCGGCGATCTCCACGAGCCGGTGCGAGCGGGTCTCCTCGTGGGCGGTGATCGTCACCGCCGCGGACCGGTCGTTCGTGATGAAGACGTACTGGCCGTAGAGCCCGTCGAGGCGCCAGCCGTCGCCGGGACCGCCCCAGGTCGCCAGCCCGTAGCGCGCGAAGTCGCCCGCGCCTCCGGTGTCGACGACGTCGGTGTGCATGGCATCCACCCACTCGGCGCTCACGATCCGTTCCCCTCGCCACGTCCCTCCGTCGCGGAGGACGCGAGCGATCCGCGACAGCTCTTCGGTGCGGAGTTCCAGGCCGCTGCCGGCGATGATCCAGCCGCGCGGACAGCGGTGCCATTGCGGGTTGTGGATGCCGAGCGGGTCGAAGAGCCGGGGGAGGAGCCAGTCGCGCACGTCGCCGACGGCCGCTCCGAGCATGCGCATCGCCACGTAGGTGCTCGCGTCGGAGTACTGGAAGACCGCGCTGGGGCCCCGCGTGGGGCGGCGCAGCATCTCCTGCGCGAGGTCGGGCCAGGGGGTGGGCTCGCGTCCGAACCAGGTGAAGTCGATCCCGCTGGTCATCGTCAGCAGGTGCCGGAGCGTCACCTCCTCGACACCCTCTCCGAGCTGCATGTCGGGCAGCATCTCGCCCACGCGGGTGTCGAGCGACAGGATGCCTTCGTCTGCGGCGATCCCCGCGGCCAGAGCGCTGACGCCCTTCGACACCGAGTAGACGTTCACGGGATCGTCGCTGCGCCACCGGTGTTCGGCGGTGTCGTCGCCGAGTGCCACATGGACGCCGTATGCCCCGAGCCCCTCTCCGTCGATCGAGGCCACGATGCGGTCGAGGACGGTGGATGCGGATGCCACGGTGGAGCCTTCTTTCTCTGGCGGGGACCGTGCGGCTCGATGAGAACCGCACCCGGTGCTCCGTTCAGGATGGCAGGCCAACGGCCCCCGAGGTTCGCTCTCCCACGGGACCTTCGGCCCGTTCGGTTCCCCCGATCACTCCTAACTTTGGAGGAAAGGGAAAGCCCGAGGGCCCGCCATGGAGAACATCGTCGTCGGCGTCGATGACAGCGCGGCATCGCGATCCGCGCTCGCGTGGGTGGCGCATCGCTGTGCGACGCGTGCGGCCGACGTCGAAGTAGTGCATGTCGTGAGCAGTGTCGCCCCGCACGAAGCGCCCGCGCGGGCGCTTCTGGCGCACGCGGAACGGATCGTGCACGAGATCGCTCCCGATCAGACCGTGCATCCGCACCTCGCCGAAGGGGGAGTGGCGCGAACGCTCGGCGAGCTGTCCGCCGCGGCGGATCTGCTCGTCATCGGCGTCGACCCCGACCGCCCGGTGCACGCGGCGATCGGCGGGTGGCTTCCCGTTCGCGTGATCGCCCGAGCGGTGCCGCCCGTGTGCATCGTCCCCGCCGGGTGGGTGCCGCGCGAAGGAAGCGTCACGGTCGGGCTGGGGGACGATCCGTCATCGGCAGAGGCGCTGGACTTCGCGGCGAGAGAGGCCGAGGAGACCTCGCGGGGGCTGCGGATCGTCCACGCCTGGCGTCTTCCCGAGCCGGCGACCGACGGTTCCGCCGCCCTGCTGGTGCGACCGGATCGGCTCCTCCAGGAGCATCGCGACCTGCTCGACGCCGACACGCGGGCCCTTCGACGCCGGTTCCCGAAGGTGCACATCGAGTCGGACCTGGTCCGCTCGCATCCGGCTGCGGCTCTCCTCGACCACGCGGCCACCGCGACGATGATCGTCGTCGGCACCCATCGAGAGGGGGTGTTCGCGGGCGGCTACCTCGGGTCCGTCGCCCAGGACATCCTGTGGCGGGCGGGATGCCCCATCGTCGTCGTGCCGTCGGCGAGCTTCCCGCCCCGAGGATCGCGACCATGAGCGGCGCCGTGCGCTGAGACGCAGGACGCCCCCGGCGACCGCGCGCGATATCGTCGAGATTCGGATCAGACCGATGCGCGGGTCGGCGGCACCACGCAGATCGTCCGATGGAGTGAGCCGACGAGGTCCAGCCCGATCGATCCGACGAGTCCTCCGACGGCGATCCCGCGCCCGTGCGTGCCGATGACGACCATGCTGCTGCGATCGGCTGCGCGCGTGAGCGCGGAGGTGGGGTTGTCGCGCACGAGTTCGGTGACCACGGGGAGGCGCGGGTACTGCCGTGCGACCTCGGCGACGGCGGCATCCAGGATCTGCTCGTGCTCGGCGGCGACCCGCTGGGTGCTCGGCAGGGCGGAGGCGTGACCCCGGAGGAGGGAGCTGCCCATCAGCCACGAATGGAGGATGCGCAACGGGACGCCGGCTAAGGACGCCGCCCGGGCCGCGAAGAGGAGGGCCTGAGCGGAGGAGCTGTCGTCGTCCAGGCCGACGGTGACCGGATCGTCGGATGCCGACCACCCGGTGGGGACCAGCACGGTCGGTGCCCCGCTGCGAGCGGCCGCACGCAGCGGCATCCATGCGCTCACAGCCGACCGCATCCGGAACCCCGGCTCGATCCCCAGCACCAGCAATGCGGCTCCCCGCGCCACCTCCGTGAGGGTCGCGGGCATGAGCCCGTCAAGGCGGACGGCGGTGGCCGGTACGTCCGGAGCGAGGTCGCGCCACCGGCGGCTGGCGGCATCCAGGATCCTGTCCGCGGCGGCCCGGTCGGAGAGGAACATGTTCGTGACCAGGACGATGTCGAGCTCGAAGCGTTCGGTTCGTGCTCGCTCTGCGGTCCACTCCAGCGCCGCCTCGGACGCGGCGCTGCCGTCGAATCCCAGAACGACCCGCTCCATGGCGCTCTCCTTCCGAACGCCCCGAGAATAGGCGGCGCGCCGTCGCGCGCGACGGGCCGAAAGTCCCGCGGGGTCAGAGCTCGACGGGTCAGAGGAGGTCGGGGTGCCCGAGCCGGAAGACGGCCGCTTGCGTGCGCGAGTCGACGCCGAGCTTCATCAGCACCGACGAGACGTAGTTCTTCACGGTCTTCTCCGCGAGGCCGAGACGCTCGCCGATCTGACGGTTCGTCAACCCGTCGGCGATGAGGGTGAGCACCTGCCGTTCGCGCAGGCCCAACGACCCCCACCGCGGGTCATCGTCGCCTGCCCCGTCGCGCAGGCTCGAGGCGGCTTTCGCAGCCGCCGCGGTGTTCAGGAGCGAGCGTCCGGTGCTGACGGCGCGGATGTCCTCGAGTAGGCGCATCGCGCCGATGTTCTTGAGGAGGTATCCCGACGCGCCGGCGAGCACGGCGGCGTAGGTGGCGGCGTCGTCGTCGTACGCCGTGAGGATCAGGCACGCGACGTGCGGCATGGAGGAGCGGATCCGTCGGCACAGGTCGATGCCGCTGCCGTCGGGGAGGCGCACGTCCAGAACGGCGACGTCCGGCCGGGCGGCTTCGATGCGCGCAAGTGCCTGGCGGATGCTGCCCGCCTCGCCGACCACCTCGAATCCGTCGGCGCCGTCGATCAGGTCGGACAGCCCGCGCCGCACGATCTCGTGATCGTCGACGAGGAACACGCGGATCATCGTGTCTCCCTTCGAGAGTCGCCGAGGGGAACGCGCCACTCGGCGCGCGTGCCGTCCGCGCCCGTGTCCACCGTGAGCGCACCGCCGCGCCCCTCGGCTCGCGCGGCGAGATTGGCAAGGCCGCTCCGCCGCGAATCCCGGATGCCGCCTCCATCGTCCGCGACCACGACCGTCACCGCGCTGCCGTCCACCCCCACGTCGAGCGAGATGCTGCGTGCGTCGGCGTGTCGCACGCTGTTGGTCAGGAGTTCGCGCGCCACCCCGACGATGTCGTCCGCCAGAGGACCGGTGAGGGCCGTGTCCACGGGGCCGGAGAAACGCAGCGCCGGCGGCCGCGGGAGCGCGCCCGACACCTCCGCCACGACATCGATGAGGCGGTGACGCAGCGAACTCCCGTCGCGCGCGGAGAGGGCGAAGATCACCGTGCGGATCTGCGTGATCGCGTCATCCAGTTGCCCGATGACCTCGTCCACGCGCGAGCGATCGTGCGTCTCGGCGAGCGTCGCGGCCATCGACTGCAGCGTCAGCCCCGCTCCGAAGATCTGCTGGATGACGTGGTCGTGCAGGTCGCGTGCGATGCGGGCGCGTTCCTCCGCCAGCATGGCCTTCTGCTGCTCCCGCCGGGCGTAGGTCAGCTCGAGGGCGATGGCCGCCTGCGAGGCCAGGTCGCCGAGGACCTCCCGCTCGACCTCGGTGAATTCGCGCTCGCCGGGTGCCCGCGCGACGGTCACAACCCCCCAGGTGCGCCGACGCGTGCGCAGCGGCGCGGCGACGGCGGGCCCGATCTCATCGTCGACGGTCAGGACGGCCGGGTCGGTCGGTCCGGTCGAGCGTACGGCGGCGGCCATCCGGATGCCGCCGTGCTCCAGCGCTTCGCCCGCGATGCTTCCGCGCGTGACCGCGGTCGTGCCGAGGATGTCCAGCTCGCCGGACCCCCGCGCCGCGGCGACCCGGAGCACCTCGGCGACGTCGGTCGGGACGAGGACCGTGACGCGGCAGCTCGCGGCGAGGTCGAGGACGCGGCCGGCGACGAGGTCGAAGACCTCGTCCGGCGGAGTGGAGAGGATGGCCGCGGACAGCTCGGCCGTCGCCGCCGTCCAGGTCGCTCGCGTGCGGGCTTCGTCGAACAGTCGCGCGTTCTGGATCGCGAATCCCGCGGTGGATGCCAGACCCCGCACCAGCTCTTCATCCTCGGCGGAGAACGAACCGCTGCGCGCGTTCGTGAGATAGAGGTTGCCGAACACCTCTCCGTGCACCGAGACGGGCGCGCCGAGGAACGAGTCCATGCGCGGGTGGTGCGCCGGGAACCCCACGGCCCGCGGGTCGGTCTGCAGGTGGGCGAGCCGAATGACGCGCGGGTCGGAGATGAGCGCACCGAGGATGCCTCGCCCCCGGGGCAGCCGCCCGATCTCCTCGGCATCCCCCGGGGTGATTCCGACGTGGATGAACTGATCGAGGGACGCCCGGTCGGCGGTGAGCACACCGAGCGCTCCGAACTCGGCATCCACCAGTTCGACGGCCGCCTCGACGACCCGACGTAGGACGACGGGCAGTTCGATCTCGCCGACCACCGTCTCCACCGCATGGAGGAGCCCCCGCAGGCGGTCGTGTGAAGAGGGCGCGCCGTCAGCCGATCCGTGACTTTCCGCGGGAAGCGATCCGAGGCTCTCGCTCGCCATCGACCACCCCCTCTCCCCACCGCCTAATCTACGACCGGGCACCCGGTCTCGCCAGGACGGGGGGACCTTCGGCCCCTCCCCGGACACCGGCTCGCGGTGCACTGGACTCGGAGGTCCGCCATGAGCAACGCACCGAAAGTCCCGTCGTCCGTCACCGAGCTGAGCACCGCCGAGTGCTGGCGTCTCCTCGAGACGCAGGCCCTCGGCAGGCTCGCGCTCGTCGACGCCGGCGGGGAGCCCCGCATCTACCCCGTGAACTTCGCCGGGAGCGACGGAGCGCTCTACATCCGCAGCGCCTACGACGCCAAGCTGCGCCTCCTGCGTTCGCATCCCACGGTCGCCTTCGAGATCGACGGGAAGGAGGCCGGTGATCGGTGGAGCGTCGTCGTGCGGGGCGACGCGGTTCATGTCGACGTGGATGCCGAGATCCGCCGCGGCCGCGAGACCGGGTTGCGGTCGATGAGCCCGACGCCGAAGCCGTACGTCATCCGTATCTCGCCGCGGACCGTGACCGGACGCCGGTTCCGGGAGCGCGACGACAGCGAGGATCCCGTTCGGTCGCGGATCTTCCGGACGCGGGAGGACACCCTTCCCGCGGCGGCTCGATCGCCGCACCCCATCGCAGGCATCACGCCCAGGGCGGACGCCTGAGGTTCCGTCGGCAGATATCCCGCGAAGACGCCCGGAGAGACCCTCGCTGATCGATGGCGTGGGGCGCATCCTTCCCTGGCGAGCCCGGCACACGGCGCCTACCCGGGCGGGGGGTCCGTGCGATCGAGCTCGGCCAGGCGATCCTCCAGGAACGCCTGCTCCGCGGCGTTCGCCGTGAGTTCCATCGCGCGCCGGTACGCCGCGGCCGCCGCGGCGGTGTCGCCGAGGCGCTGCAGCAGATGGGCGCGGGTGGCGTGAAAGTAGGGATACTCAGCGAGCCGGGGATCGGCCGCCAGCTGGTCGAGGAGCGGCAGCGCTGCGGCGGGACCGTCGGCGAAGGCTACGGCGGCGGCCCGGTTGAGCGCGACCACCGGGGTGTTCCAGACCGCCAGCAGCAGGTCGTACAGGTGCACGATGCGCGGCCAGTCGGTGAGCTCCAGGGACGGGGCCACGGCGTGCACACCGGCGATCGCTGCCTGCAGGGTGAACCGCCCCGGTGCGCCGGACGCCAGCGCCCCCGCGGTCACGGTGAGTCCCTCCAGAATCGCCCGCTGGTTCCACCGCGTCCGATCCTGGTCGGCGAGGAGGAGGAGCCGGCCCCGCTCGTCCGTCCGGGTGGCTCTGCGCGCGTCGGTGAGGAGCAGCAGGCCGAGGAGGCCGCGGGTCTCCGCCTGCTCGGGGAGCAACGCGGCCAACGTGCGGGCGAGGTGCAGTGCCCGGTCGCAGAGGTCCTCCCGGACCAGCGTGTCCCCCTCCCCGGCCGTGTGGCCGGTGCTGAAGAGCAGATGGACGGCGGTGAGGACGCTGTCCAGCCGCTCCGGCAGCTCCGCGCGGCCCGGCACGCGGTAGGGGATCCGCGCTTCGGAGATCTTCTTCTTGGCCCGGGTTATCCGTGCGGCCATCGTCGACTCGGAGACAAGGAACGCCCGGGCGACATCGGGGGTCGCGACTCCGCAGACCAAGCGGAGCGTGAGGGCGACGCGGGCCTCGGGCGCGAGGGCGGGGTGGCAGCACGTGAACACCAGCCGGAGCCGGTCGTCCGGCACCGCGGCATCGGGGTCGTCCCCGTCGACCGGCTCGTGCGGGTCGACGCCCGCGGGCTCCACGAGGAGCGGGAGTTTTCGCCGAAGGGTGATTTCGCGGCGCAACCGGTCCAGCGCTTGATTCCGCGCCGCCGTTGTCAGCCAGGCGCCCGGCCGTGTCGGGATGCCGTCTCGGGTCCAGGCCTGCAGCGCACTGACGTAGGCCTCCTGGGCGCAGTCCTGCGCCAGGTCGAGGTCGCCGGCCACGCGCACCGTCGCGGACAGCACGAACGCCCACTCGGAGCGGTGTGCCTCCGTCAGCGCGGCAACGACCGCGTCCGCCTGCGTGGCGGACGCGGTCGGCTCGTCGGCGGGAGAGATCAGAACGGATTCGCCGTCGGGTCCACGACGGGGCGCACCTCTACGCCGCCACCGGGTGCCGGGCAGAGCTTGCCGATCTCCACGGCGTGGTCGAGATCGCGCGCCTCGACGACGTAGAAACCGCCGAAGGCCTCCTTGGTCTCGACGAACGGGCCGTCCGTCAGCGTGCCGCCCGCCTTGATCGTGGTGGCCGTCGTCGTGGACGCGAGCGCCGCGCCGCCCTCGATGGAGCCGCCGAGCTCAGCGACCTGCTTCGTGAACGTGTCGTGCGCGTCGATCACCGCGCCCCACGCCTCGGGCGACATCGTCGCGTAGAAGTCCGGGTCTTCGTAGATGAGGATCGCGTATTTGGCCATGGGATGCCTCCTGCACTGGGTCGCGGGCCGGCCTGTCCGGCTCCGTCATCACTGACGACGAACAGCCTGCCGTCGGATCGACAGTCCGGCCAGATTGTTTTGAGAACTCTTCCGTTCGGCTGCGCGCGGGCCCCCACGCGGCCTCGTTCCGCTTCCGTTCCCTGCGGCCGGGTAGGCGGCGCGCCACGATCACCGGACGATGACGGTGACCGTCGGCAGGTGCGACAGCACCGCGTGACTGGTCGAACCGAGCAGGAACCGCGCCACCGCTCCGCGGCCATGGCTGCCCACGACGAGGAGCCGAGCGGTGCGGGCCGTCCGGATCAGGACCTGCGCGGGGTAGCCGGGCTCCACGACGGTCGTGACCGCGAGATCGGGATAGTCCTGGCGGAGGCCCGCGAGCGAGATGGCCAGCTCTTCCGTGGTCAGGTCCTGCATACGGTCGATGTAGTCCTGCGGGTACTCGTCCAGCTCGAACGGCACCGGGACGGGCGACCAGGTCATGACCGCGGTCAGGTTCTCGCCCGCACGGTCGGCCTCCGCCGCGGCGAAGGCGATCGCCTTCTCCGACGCCTCCGACCCGTCGACGCCCACGACGACGCCCGTCTGCTCGCGCGCCACGATCTCGGGCACCACGACGACCGGGCAGCCTGCCGCGGCGGTGATCCGCACCCCGCGGACACCGCGGAGACTCGACCGGTCCTTCGCGAAGTCGCTGCCGATGACGAGCAGGTCGGAGCGCTGGGACACGTCGACGAGTCGAGCCACCGGGTCTCCTCGCTCGATCACCGTCTCGGCATCCACGCCCGCCGCGCGTGCCTGTTCTGCCGCGTACTCGAGGATCGCTTCGGCTCTGCGGGTGGCGTGAGCGATGAGGCTCTCTTCGCCGCCGATGCCCCACGCGGTTCCCACCACGGACACCAGCAGCAGCCGCTCTCGTCGCGCGACCGCGCGCTTGATCGCCCAGTGCAGGGCGTTCTGCGCCGCAGAAGCATCGGTGACTCCGACCGCGATCGTCCCGTTCATGATCCTTCCTCCGCTCGTGCCGTTCGTCGGCTCACTTTCGATTGTGCCGCCGACGGAACGAACGCCGCGGGACCTTCGGCCCGCCGCGAAAGGGGCCACCGGCGAAGACTCGACGTAGGCAAACGATCCAAGGAGAGATGATGCGCGCAGCAGTCGTCGAACAGTTCGGTACGCCCGCGAAGGTGGAGGAACGGGCGATCCCTCACCCCGGACCGGGGCAGGTCCTGGTCCGCCTGGAGACCTGCGGCCTCTGCCACACCGACATCCACGCGATGAACGGTGACTGGCCGGTGAAGCCGCCCCTCCCGCTCGTGCCCGGCCACGAGGGCGTCGGCATCATCGAGGAACTCGGTGAAGGCGTGACCAGCCGCACCGTCGGGCAGCGGGTCGCGATGCCGTGGCTCGGGCACGCGTGCGGCGAGTGCCGGTACTGCGTCGACGGGCGCGAGAACCTGTGCGAGCAGCAGTACAACAACGGGTACGGCGTCGACGGCGCCTACGCCGAGTACATGCTCGCCGACGCGCGCTTCGCCGTCCCGGTGCCGGACGGGGTCACGCCGCTGGACGCGGCGCCGCTGACCTGCGCCGGCGTCACCACGTACGCGGCGGTGAAGAACGCCCGGGTCACGCCGGGGGAGACCGTCGTCGTCTTCGGCGTCGGCGGCCTGGGACACCTGGCGGTGCAGTACGCGCGGCTCGTCGGGGCGAAGGTCATCGCGGTCGACGTGACGGACGAGAAGCTGCAACTGGCGACCGAGCTGGGTGCCGACCACGTCGTGAACGCCCGTACGACCGATCCGGTCGAGGCGATCCGGCAGTACGGCGGCGCCGACGCGGCGATCGTCCTCGCGGTCGCTCCCGCAGTGTTCCGTCAGGCATTCGACTCATTGAACCGCGGAGGCCGTCTCGTGCTGGTGTCTCTTCCCGCCGACGGTGAGCTGACGATTCCGGTGTTCGACACGGTGCTCAAAGGAATCAGCGTCATCGGCTCGATCGTCGGTACGCGGCAGGATCTCGTCGAGGTCTTCGCGCTCCACGCTCTCGGCCGCACGCGGGTCATCACGCAGACCCGTGACCTTGCGGACGTCAACCGCTCCGTGGAAGAGGTGCTCGCGGGCTCTGTGCCGGCGCGTCTGGTGTTCGCGTACCACACGGCCGATCTGGTGCCCGTCACGGAGGCAGTGGAGACCGTGTCCTAGAACCGTCTCCTCGGGCCTGCCTCACGACGCCGGTCAGCTCCGCCTCTTGCGGGACTGACCGGCGTTCGGTCGTTCAGCCCAGCGTGACGAGCCGGCCGTCCCAGGGTCCCGGCCGCTGCCATGCCACGTCGTGCGCGACGTCCAGCAGCGCTCCGCAGTGCTCGCACACCTCGGAGCGCTCGGAGGCGACTCCGCACGCGCCGCAGATCACCGCGAACGGCGGGTCCTCATTCTCGGACGGGCGGTGCTCCCGCGCCCAGGCCGCATACGCCTGCAGGATCGGCAGCGCGTCGGTGGCGGCGCGAGTGGGGAAGTACTCGACGCGCGGGCGCGGTCCGGTGGTGTAGGCGCGCGTCTCGAGGAGGCCTGCCGACACCATGCCCGACAGCCGCGACGACAGCACGTTGTCGGCCGCGTCAAGTCGACGCTTGAAATCGTCGAAGCGGCGAGCTCCGGCAAGCGACTCGCGGAGGATCAGCAGCACCCACGGGTCGCCGACCGCGTCGATTCCGCGCGCGATCGGGCAGACATCGCCGCTCCAGTCCGATCTCAGGGGCATGGGTCCCTCCTTGACTTGCTTGAAGCAAGCATAACCACTACCGTGCCGTTACTTACTAGCTTCAAGAAAGTAAATGACGTGACCGACACCACCTCGACGAAGGCGGCTCTGCGCTCCCGCCCGCGGCCCGACGCCGCGGCCGCCTTCCTCGCTGCGGTCGTGCTCATCGCGCCGGCGGTCTGGGCCGGCATCCGTCCGTCCGCCCGTCGGGGCGGGCTCGATCACGTCCGCGCGAGCGGGCTCGAACAAGGAGAAGACAAATGACGCAGATTTCGGATGCCGTCGTGCTCGTCACGGGCGCGAACGGAGGCCTGGGCACCGAGTTCGTGCGGCAGGCGCTGGCGGGTGGCGCGAAGAAGGTCTACGCCGCGGCCCGATCGCCTCGCGAGTGGGATGACCCCCGCGTCGTGCCCCTCGCCCTCGACGTCACCGATGAAGCCGCGATCGCTCGTGCGGCAGCGGATGCCGCGGACGTCGACGTCCTCATCAACAACGCCGGCATCCTCCGACAGGGTGACCTGCTGACGGGCGATGTCGCCGACATCCGTGCCCAGCTGGAGACGAACCTGTTCGGGCCGGTCCTGCTGACCCGCGCTTTCGCGCCGCGCCTGATCGCCGCGAAGGGTGCCGTGGTCAACGTCGCGTCGGTGCTGTCGTGGCTGGCGTGGGGCAAGGGGTACAGCATCTCGAAGGCGGCGCTGTGGTCGGCCACGGAGGGCTTCCGACTCGAGCTCGAGCCCCAGGGTGTGCACGTGGTCGGGGCGTATCTCGCCTTCACCGACACCCCGATGAACGACGGTCTGACCGGCCAGCAGATGAACGACCCCGCCGATGTCGTCGCCGCGATCTACGACGGCCTGCGCAGCGGGCACGGCGAGGTCCTCGCCGATGAGACCACGCGAGCGGTGCGGGCGGGGTTGTCGCACGTGGCTGACGCCGCCTGAGACGGGTCGGCCGGGAGGGGGCGGCGGGCGCGTCCGGCGCTCCCCTCCTCCACATCGCGCCGCACACGCGATCTGTCCCCCATTCGCCCCCTGAGTCGGGTTCGATGTCGGAGGCCCTCGTTAGCATGCATACATGACTTTCAAGCCACCTCCGCCGCTCCCCGATGACGGAGTCAACGCCCTGTCGTCGGTGCTGGCCGAGGTGCGGGGAGTGGATGCCGAGGTGGCCTCCGCCGAAGCCCGACGCACGCGTGCGCTGGCTCGCGCGGGTCATCTCGCCCTCGACGCCCGGGCTGGGCTGCGGGCGTCGTCGAAAGCGGCGGAAATGGCGCTGCGGGAGGTGGCGTCCGAGATCGCGGCAGCATCGAATCTGTCGGACCGGTCGGTGCAGGCGCAGATCGGGCGGGCGATGACCCTCACCGATCACTTCCCCGTCACGCTCGACGCGTGGGAGGCGGGCGCGCTCACGCGGGCGCACGTGCGGGTGATCGTGGATGCCGGGATCCCGCTGCCGCTCGAGAGGCGCCACGAGTTCGACGTGCTCGCTGTCGCCACCGCCGAGGGGCTGAGTCCCGGACGGTTGAAGACGCGACTGGCCGCGTTGGCGGAATCGCTGCAGCCCACGACCCTCACCGAGCGGCATAGGCGCGGGCGCGAGACGCGGTGCGTCCGCGTGGTCGCGGGGGAGGACGGCATGTCCGACCTGATCGCGACGCTGCCCACGGTGCTGGCGGTGGGGATCTACGACCGGCTCGTGCAGCAGAGCGCAGCGATCATCGACCTGCGCCGGGAAGCACCGACAACCCCGGACGTCGGGGTCGCGCCCGACACCCGGACCGCCGACCAGGTGCGGGCCGACATCCTCGCCGATCTCCTCCTCACCGCCGCACCCGACGCCGACCCCACCCGCGCCGACGACGGCCCCGGCACCCTCGGCGCGATCCGCGCACGCGTACAGGTCATCGTCCCCGCGTTGACGATGCTGCGTCCCGGGGAGGAGAACTCCGACCCTGCCGAGCTCGTGGGGCACGGTCCCATCGCCGCCGCGACAGCCCGGGCCCTCGCCCAAGCCACAGCCGTCCCCTGGGACCGGGTCATCACCCACCCGGTCTCCGGCGCGGTGCTGCGGACCGACACCTACCACCGCACCGCCGCGATCGACCGGCACCTCCGCGCCCGCGACCGACACTGCCGCTGGCCCGGCTGCGTCGCTCCCGCCATCCGGTGCGAAGTCGATCACACCCACGACTACTCCCTCGGCGGCGCCACCGACGTGTCCAACCTCGCCCACCTCTGCCAAAGGCACCACACCCAGAAACAGTTCACCCGATGGAAGGTCAGACAATTTCCCGGCGGGGCGCTCGAATGGACCTCACCGGCCGGACGGGTCTATACGGACGAACCCTTGCCCTACTCACCGGCGGTGAGGTTCGTCCCGGTCGAACATGCCAAGGCGTCCGCTCATGCCGCGGCATCGCCGCCACGCGTGACCGGCGGCCACGATCCCGAACCGGCACCATTCTGAACTCGCCCGCGCCATCGTGACATGCCGCGCCGGCCTCCTCCCGTTCTCGCTGCGTCCATGTGGCGTCTCCGCGGCGGTCGTACCCTCGGAGGTGACACGCGGGAGAACGGGGGCTCACATGACGACGTCCGCACCGCGAAGGGTCTCACGTCTGAAGATCCTCGGGATCTCGGCCCTCGTCCTCGCCGCGGTCGGACTCGGCGCGGGCTACCTGCTCGTCTTCAGCTGGGTGATCGACGAAACGCACTTCGATCGCCCGAGCGCGGAATTCGACCGCCTGGAGGCCGAGATCATGGCGCTGCCAGGTGTGGTCGCGGTCGACAAAGAGCGCTGGGTGGAGGCGCCGATCTTCTCGAACCCGTCGTCGGCCCTCCGGGTCACGCTCGACCGCGCCGCACTCCCCGCGCTGCTCGACCTGGCGTGCTCGTCCGACTACCGGGATCCCGTCGTCTGGGGACTCACGGTCCGTACCCCCGCCGGTGCCGAAGTGTCCGTGTTCGCCGAGCCCGCGGCATCCGGCTGCCCGGATTTCCCGGTCGATGTGCTGCCCACGGTGGACGCGGTGAACCGCCTCGCCCCGGGACGCAGCATCCAGGCCGCCGTCTGGGAGAACGGTCGCCTCTCGTTCTCGGATCTGCTCGACGGACGCGACGACATCTCGACGATGATCCCGCTCGTCGCAGCAGCCGACGAGCTTCGACGGGCCGCCGATGTGGACGCCGACAGCGAGATCGAGATCAGCGGGCCACGACTGACCGCTGCGCCCGCTCCGGGGGAGTCCGCCGCGTATGCCGCGCTGCTGCGCACGCTGGTCGACGCCTACGGCGTGACGGGATTCTGGGACGGTGCGGGCGGGGGCATGCCGACGGACGGCGTCGCGAAGACGCAGATCCTGTGCGACCCGGCCTCGGTGGAGGCCGTCGAGGAGGCGATCCGCTCCTCCGGCCTCCGTCTTGCCGACGCGCCCCTCGACTTCCGAAAGGGCTGATTCCGCCGTTCGCAAGCGCTCCTTCCGCGGGGTCCGTTGTTGCGAAGATGGCGGGATGGATGCCACCACAGGCGACGCCACGGCCGACACCGCCGCAGCACCCCCGACCGCCGACCCCGACGCGCGACGGGCCCACGCGCTCGTCGTGGGGGTCGCCGCGACCGTCGCCTTCGTGGCCCTGCGCCTCGTTGTCGCGCTGACCGGATCCGCCCCGCTTCCTTTGGACGTGTGGTGGGACGACACGATGTCGGCGCTCGCATCACCGGTGGGCGTCATCGTCGCGTGGGTCCCGGCGATCGTCGGCGGCACGATCGGCATGATCCTCATCGGGGTCGCCACCACGATCGTGTTCCTCGTCCTCCGCCGCCCGTGGGACGCGCTGAACGTCGGGGGATCCATCGCCCTCGTCGTCGCGATCGGTGCGCCGATGGCCGCGGTCATCGCCAGGGCGCGACCGACCGATTCGCTCGCCGAGACCGTGGCGACCTCGTTCCCCTCGGGGCACACGGCCGTGGCGACGACGATCGTCGTGACGCTGGGGCTGATCCTGCGACGGCGCTGGGTGTGGGCGGTCGGGGTGGCGTGGGTCGTCCTGATGATGTGGAGTCGCACCTACCTCCACGCCCACTGGCTGTCCGATGTGACGGCCGGCGCGCTGGAGGGTCTCGCGGTCGCGACGATCGTGTGGTCGGCGATCGAAGTGGCTCGCGAGCGCCGAGCGCAACGGGCTGCCGCAGCCGCGCTCTGAGCGCTACGGTGCACGGATGACTTCTGCCAGTGCAGCCGCCGACAAGGCGCAGGATTCGACCGCTTTCCGAGTCGCGGCCCGTGTCGGGTACGTCGTGCTCGGACTCTTGCACCTCCTCATCGGCGTGATCGCCATCGCCATCGCTACCGGCGGTGCCGGCGACAGCGCGGATCAGTCGGGAGCCCTCGCGCAGATCGCTTCCGCGCCGGCGGGACTGCTGCTCCTGTGGGTCATCATCGTCGGTCTCGTCGCCCTGGCGATCTGGCAGATCAGCGAGGCGATCGTCGAGCGGAACCCGGATGCCAAGAAGCGTTGGGGCTACCGCGCGAAGTACGTCGGCACGGCGGTGGCGTACGCCGCGATCGCCGGCACCGCCTTCACCGCGGCGATGGGCGGACGCTCGGACTCTTCCGCCTCGACCAAGAACCTGAGCGCCACCCTGCTCGCGTCGCCCGGCGGAGTGTTCCTCCTCGTCCTCGTCGGCCTGATCGTGGCCGCCGTCGGGGGGTCGTTCGTCGTGCGTGGAATCACGCGGGCGTTCCTGAAGAACCTGTTCGTTCCGAGCGGGCCGGCCGGTCGTGGCATCCGGGTGTTCGGGACCGTCGGCTACGTCGCGAAGGGCATCGCCGTCGGCGTGGCCGGCATCCTGTTCATCGTGGCGGCGCTCACGCACGACCCGAATGCCGCGAGCGGACTCGACGGGGCGCTCCGCTCGCTCGCGGGGCTGCCGTTCGGGCAGGTCGTGCTGTGGCTCGTGGGCGCGGGGCTCGTCGTCTACGGCGTGTTCTGTTTCGCCCGCGCCCGCTACGCGCGGATGTAGGGCACGGCGGCGCCTCGCTAGTGTTCTTGGGGTCACCCGAAGACCCGGGGCACCGTCGCCCCGCCCGTTCCGCGCACCATGGAGCCCGCCATGACCGAGACCCTGTTCGACTACTTCAGCCACGGTGAGCTGCCGACACCGACCCTCCCGACCGCCGAGGCCGTCGAGCTGCTCCGCGAAGTGCACGGCCTCGAGGTCGAGCTGCAGGGTCTCGGCAGCCAGCAGGACCAGAACTTCCTCGTCCGTCCGGTCGGTGGGGGAGAGCCGCTGGGCGTGCTGAAGATCAGCAACCCGGTCTTCAGCGAGATCGAGATCGAGATGCAGGATGCCGCGGCGGCAGCGGTCGCGAGGGCCGAGCCGGGGCTTCGTATCCCCGAGGTCGTCGACGGCCCGCGCGGCCCCGTGGCGGGGTGGTGGCAGACGAGTCAGGGGCGTCTGCACGCGCGGATCATCTCCTTCGTCTCGGGGGCGACTCTCACCGGTTCCGGATACCTCGCGCCCCGCGTGATCGAGCGGCTCGGCGAACTCGCCGCCGCCGTCAGCGTTGCGCTCGCGGAGGAGACCCACCCCGCTTCCGGTCGAGTCCTCCAGTGGGATCTGCGTCACGCCGAGCGGGTGATCGCCGAGATCGCGGCGACCGAACCGGATGCCGAGGTTCGGGAGTACTGCGCCGCGGCGACGGCCGCGGCGCTCGCCGTGCTGTCCCCGGTGGCCGACGGGCTCCCGCGGCAGCTCGGCCACTTCGACGTCACCGACGACAACGTCCTGCGCCCGCACGGTGTGGGGACGCTCCCCGACGCCGTGATCGACTTCGGCGATGTCATCGACTCGTGGGCCGTGGGCGAGATCGCGGTGACGGTGTCGTCGGTGCTGCACCACGACGGCGCGACATCCGTTTCGACCCTCCCCGCGATCGCGGCCTTCGACCGACGTCGTCCGCTCTCCGACGACGAGATCACGGCGCTGTGGCCCCTCGTCGTGCTGCGCGGGGTCGTGCTCGTGCTGAGCGGCCGTCAGCAGGTGCGGCTGGATGACGCGAACGACTACGCCAGCGGTGCCCTCGACCGCGAGTTCGAGATCCTCCGCCGGTCGGTCGTGCTGCCCCTCGAGGTGGCGACGGCCCGCATCCGTCACGCCCTCGGTCGCCCGTCCGCCCCCGCTCCGGCGTGGGAGGGCGCGTCGATCCTGCCCGAGACGATCCACCCCGTCGTGCTGGACGCCACGACCCTTTCGCCGCTCACGGACGAGGGCGCGTGGCTCGACGACGACGCCCTCGAGCGCGCAGCCCGGCGCCTCCTCGACGGGGGAGCCGACGCCGTCGTGCTTCCCGCGCTCGTTCCGACGCTGCTCGGTGCCCCCTCGCGCACCCCCGAGGAACCTGCGACGGTCCCCACGGCCGCGTCGGTGTGGTTCGCGGCTCCCGCGACGCTCGCTCTGCCTGACGCTGCGCTCTCGCTGCGCGTGGGGGATGGCATCCCGCCCTCGTCCGCGCGCACGGTCGACGTGCCCACCCGGACGCGCGTGCGCGTGCTGCTCACGACGCTCGACCCCGCGGAGGTTCCGGATGCCGTGCGGCCGAGCGATCTGCCCGGATGGCGCGCCGTCATCGGTGACGCGACTCCCGCGCTCGGCATCGCCGCGCCCGCAGCCGGCCCCGACGATCTGCTCCAACGCCGCGAGGCCGTCGTCGCCGAGGTGCAGGAGCACTACTACTCCCGTCCGCCGCGGATCGAGCGCGGTTGGCGCGAGTACCTCGTCGACGTCGACGGTCGCGTGTACCTCGACATGGTCAACAACGTCGCCTCGGTCGGCCACGCGCACCCGCGGATCCATGCCGCCGTGTCGCGGCAGACACGGCTGCTCAACACCAACTCGCGCTTCCACTACGCCGCGATCACGGAGTACGGCGAACGGCTGGCCGCGACCCTCCCGGACGAGCTCGACACGGTGTTCTTCGTCAACTCAGGCTCCGAGGCCGTCGACCTCGCGATCCGGCTCGGCCTGGCCGCGACCGGGCGCACGGACGTCGTCGCGATGGCCGAGGCCTACCACGGCTGGACCTACGCCAGCGACGCGGTGTCGACCTCGATCGCCGACAACCCGAACGCCCTCGAGACGCGCCCCGACTGGGTCCACACCGTGGATGCCGCCAACTCCTACCGCGGCCGTCACCGGGGTGCGGATGCCGCCCGCTACGCGCCCGAAGCGGTCGCGCGCCTTCGCGCGCTCGCCGCCGAGGGGCACGCGCCCGCCGCCTTCCTCAGTGAGACCTTCTACGGCAATGCCGGTGGCGTCGCGCTTCCGGACGGTTACCTGCGGGAGGTCTACGCGACGGTGCGCGAGCTCGGCGGACTCGCGATCGCCGACGAGGTGCAGGTCGGCTTCGGCCGCCTCGGGTCGTGGTTCTGGGGCTTCCAGCAGCAGGGCGTGGTGCCCGACATCGTCGCGGTAGCCAAGTCGATCGGCGGCGGCTTCCCGCTCGGCGCCGTGATCACGCGCCGCGAGATCGCCGACCGCTACCGCACGCAGGGCTACTTCTTCTCCTCCACGGGCGGCTCGCCGCTGTCGTCGGTCGTCGGGCTGACGGTGCTCGACATCATCCGCGACGAGGGGCTGCAGGAGAACGCCCGCGTCGTCGGCGGGCACCTCAAGGCCCGTCTCGAGGCGCTGGGGGAACGGCATCCCCTCGTCGGCACCGTGCACGGGTCGGGGCTCTACCTCGGGCTGGAGTTCGTGCGCGATCGCGAGACCCTCGAGCCCGCGACCGAGGAGACGGCCGCGATCTGCGACCGCCTGCTCGAGCTCGGCGTCGTCATGCAGCCCACCGGCGACCACCAGAACGTGCTGAAGATCAAGCCGCCACTGTGCGTCTCGCGCGACTCGGTCGACTACTTCGCCGACATGCTCGACCGGGTGCTGACGACCGGCTTCTGATCGCGCAAGCCCCGCAGCGCGGTCGGGTCGGAGGAGTAGACCGGACGAAGACATCCCTCCGCCCGAAAGGAACCGCCATGCGTGGAGTCATCATGCACGCCGCCGGAGACGTACGCGTCGAAGACCGGGACGCCCCGACCATCCAGGAACCGACGGACGCGATCATCCGTCTCGCCGCGTCGTGCATCTGCGGCTCCGACCTGTGGCCGTACCGGGGAGCGGACACGGTGGATGCCACACCCATGGGCCACGAGTACGTCGGGGTCGTCACCGAGATCGGCGACGCGGTGAAGAACGTGAAGGTCGGCGACTTCGTCGTCGGTTCGTTCATGGCATCCGACAACACGTGCGAGATCTGCCAGGCCGGATACCAGTCGCGCTGCGTGCACGTCGTGCCCATGGGGCGCGTGGGGACCCAGGCCGAGTTCGCCCGGATCCCGCTCGCCGACGGCACGCTCGTCGCGACCCCGGGCCAGCCCGACGACGACCTCATCCCGTCGCTCCTCGCCGCCTCGGACGTGCTCGGCACCGGGTGGTTCGCCGCGGTGGCGGCCGAGGTCGGTCCCGGCAAGACGGTGGCCGTCGTCGGTGACGGAGCGGTCGGGCTGCTCGGCATCCTGGCCGCGAAACAGCTCGGCGCCGAGCGCATCATCGCGATGTCGCGCCACGCCGACCGGCAGGAGCTCGCGCGACGCTTCGGTGCGACCGACATCGTCGAGGAGCGCGGCGACGAGGGCATCGCGAAGGTCAAGGAGCTCACCGGCGGGCTCGGCGCGCACTCGGTGATCGAGGCCGTCGGCACTCAGCAGTCGATGGAGCAGGCGATCCGCTCCACCCGCGCCGGCGGGCACATCGGTTTCGTCGGGGTCTCGCACGACGTCACGCTCGAGGGACAGGAGCTGTTCCGTTCGGCCGTGCACCTCCACGGCGGGCCCGCGCCCGTGCGGCGTTTCCTCCCCGAGCTGATCCAGCTCATCTGGGACCGCGAGATCGACCCGGGCGCGGTGTTCGACCTGACCCTCCCGCTCGAGGAAGCCGCGGAGGGCTACCGCGCGATGGACGAACGCCGCGCCACCAAGGTGCTGCTGACGATCCCATGAGCCCCTCGACGACACGCCGTACGGGACTCGCGGCCGGCCTCACCCTGGCACTGGCCGCCCTGGCCGGGTGCACGGGCGAGCGGGAGACGGATGCGATGCCTCCGTCGTCCCCTCCGGCGGCACCGCCCGTGACCCGTTCGGCGCCGCCGATCGACGCCCCCGCGTTCGTGGTGCCCGCCGGTGAGCCGGAGGTCGTGGCATCCGGATTCACCACGCCGTGGTCGGTGGCGTTCGTCGGCGAGGCGGCGCTGGTGAGCCAGCGCGACACGGGGGAGATCCTCGAGATCGTCGGAGACGGCACCCGTGTCGTGGGGGAGGTTCCCGACGTCGCCCCGCGCGGCGAGGGCGGGCTCCTCGGCATCGCCCACGCCGACGGCTACCTCTACGCTTACGCGACGACCGCCGACGGCAACCGGGTGATGCGGTTCCCGCTCGACGGCGCACCGGGGTCGTTCGCGCTGGGCACCGCAGAGACGGTGGTCGACGGCATCCCCTCGGCCAGCACCCACAACGGCGGCCGGATCGCCTTCGGACCCGACGGCATGCTCTACATCACCGCGGGCGACGCCGCCGAGCCGGCGCGCGCCCAGGATCCGGAGTCGCTCGGTGGCAAGATCCTGCGCGTCACCCCCGAGGGCGAGGTGCCCGCCGACAACCCGTTCCCCGGTTCGCCGGTGTGGAGCCTCGGTCATCGCAACCCGCAGGGGATCGGGTGGGACACGGCGGGAACGATGTTCGCCTCCGAGTTCGGCCAGAACACGTGGGACGAGCTCAACGTCATCCAACCCGGCGCGAACTACGGCTGGCCGGAGGTCGAGGGCCTCGGCGACGACGACCGTTTCGTGAACCCCGTGCAGCAATGGGCGCCCGCGGATGCCAGCCCCAGCGGCCTCGCTGTCGTCGACGGCTCGGTGGTCATCGCGAACCTGCGCGGCCAGCGGGTGCGAGTCGTTCCGACGGCCGACCCGGCCAGCGCGCGGGAGTTCTTCGTGGGCCAGTACGGCCGGATCCGCGACGTGGTCGTCGCACCCGATGACACCCTGTGGATCGTCACGAGCAACACCGATCGCGGTGGCGGCGACGACGACGCGATCCTGCGCGTCCCGCTGAGAACGGGCTGATCAGGGCGTGAGCACCGTCACACCGGCTTCCGCCAGCGCTGCCGCCAGGTCGGGCGAGGGCGGAGCGTCGGTGATGAGGTAGTCCGCCTTCTCGAGCGCCGCGACCTGGGCGAAGAGTCGCCGGTCGAGCTTCGTGGAGTCGGCGAGGATCGCGGTGCGGTCGGCGCGCTGGATCATCTCGCTCATCATCGTCGCGTCGCCGAGGTTGCTGGTCGAGAAGCCCGAGGCATCCACCGCTCCGACGGCGATGAGCGCGTAATCGCAGCGGATGTCGACGTCGGCGCCGCGCGCGCCGGCGGCGAGCGTCACCGGTCCGGTCGTGGCCTGCGTGATCGTGCGCACGGCGCCGCCGAAGATGAAGAGGTCGCGGAAGACCTGCGGGGAGATCTCGGCGGGAATGCGCAGGTTGTTCGTCGCGATCGTCAGGTTGCGGTGGTTGCGCAGCGCGCGCGCGACAGCGAGCGTCGTCGTTCCGGCATTGAGCATCACGACCGAGCCGTCTTCGATGAGGTCGGCCGCCAGTGCGGCGATCTTCTCCTTCTCGGCGGTCTGCATCTGCAGGCGCACGTCGAGACCGCGATCGCGCCCGGGAACCGACATCGCGCTCACCGCGCCGCCGTGCGTGCGGACGACGATCCCCTCGCGGTCGAGTTGGTCGAGATCGCGGCGGACGGTGTCGATCGAGACGCCGAAGTGCGAGGCGAGGTCGACGACGGTGACCTGGCCGGTCTCGGCGACGTACGCGGCGAGTTCGGCCTTCCGACCCGCCGGCAGCCGCTTCTTGTTCTGAGTGGTTGTGCCCTCCATGCCGTCATCTCTAGCACAGAGCGGCAAACGGTTCGAGAAGATTCTGCCAGAATCGGCATGAAACAGCATGATTCTGCCGATATCGCGGCATGGGAGCGCCGCTCACTGCCGCTATTGTCACGAATCTGCATCGTCGCCTTGCGCGTCGACGCAAATACGCGCATACTCATGCTGAAAGACGCAAGAACGCGCAGAACAGCGCGAAATGCAGCAGATCTCAATGAGGAGAAACGATGGACAACAGCGGGCGCGGGCGTCGGAACGCCATCAAGCTCGTCGGTGCCGCCGCAGCGGCCACGACCCTCCTGGCGATGGCGGGGTGCTCGTCGGACTCGGCGGCTCCGTCCGACGGCGGTGACGTCACGATCGAATTCGCCCAGTGGTGGGAGCCCGAGCTGCCTGACGGCCAGTTCCGTGCGCTCATGGACACCTTCGAGCAGGAGAACCCGGGTATCAAGGTCGACCTGGTCAGCGGGCCGTACGCCTCGACGAAGGAGCAGCTCTTCGCGGGCGCCGCCTCCGGGACCATGCCCGACGTCGTCGGTCTCGACGGCGCGTGGGTCAGCGACTTCGCGAAGCAGGGCGTCATCGCCGACCTGTCGCAGCTGATGAGCGACGCCGGTTTCGACGACAGCCAGCTCGCGAGCCAGATCCAGGTCGACGGCAGCACGTACATGATCCCCGTCGTCAACTTCGTGTACCCGATGTTCACCAACGACGCGATCCTCGCCCAGGCCGGCGTCAACACGCCCCCGTCGACGCGGACCGAGTTCGCCGACGCGGCCAAGAAGATCAAGGCGCTCGGCGGCGAGGCTTCCGGGTGGGTGCTCCCGCTCTCGCTCGAGGCTCCGAACGGTGTGCAGAACGACGTCATGTCGTGGGTGTGGGCGTCGGGCGGGTCGATGCTCAAAGACGGCAAGCCCGACCTGACCAACGCGGACGTCACCTCGGCCGCCGACTACGTCCAGCAGCTGTGGAACGACGGGGTGATCGCCCCCGGATCCTTCACGATGAAGGAGCAGGACAAGGTCGAGGAGTTCACGAACGGCCGCGTCGGCATGATGATCGACTCGCTCGCCCCCACATCAACCTCATCCGCGAGTCGAACCCCGACCTGACCTTCTCGATCTCCGCGATCCCCGCCGAGGACGGCTTCACCGGCGAGCGCGGCATCCCCTACGCCTCGTGGGGCATCGGCGTCGCCGAGAACTCCGAGCACAAGGACGCGGCCTTCAAGCTGGTGCAGTTCCTCATGGGCAAGGACGTCAACTCGGAGCTCTCGACGATGGCCAAGGCCTTCCCCGGCAACACCGAGTCCGTGCCCACGTTCGTCGAGGACGACGAGCTGTTCAAGAAGGCGTTCGAGATCTACAAGGCCGGTTACCCCGCCAACGAGTTCACGGGTCTGCCCGTCGCCGAAGACCTCATGCGCCAGTTCGGCGAGCAGTTCCAATCCGCCCTGGACGGCCAGCAGTCGATGAAGGACGCGCTGCAGAAGGCCCAGGACGAATGGACGGCGAAGTTCTGACCCGACGCTGACAGGGGATGCCGCACTGCCGCACCGGGCGGTGCGGCATCCCCGCCAGGAAGGCCGCACACCATGACCATGCGCACCCTCACTCCCCCCGATACCGAGCTGATCGTCACCGGCCGCCCCGCGTCCCGGCGCACGCGCCAGCTCCGCAAGGCATCCGAGGCCTATGCCTTCCTGTCCCCGACGCTGATCCTGCTGTTCGTCCTGATGATCGTGCCGATCGTCATGGTCATCGGGTACTCGTTCCAGGACAACGTCATCACCAACAAGAACCCCGAGCTCGTCGGGCTCGACAACTACATCACCGTCCTCACGGACGCGGGCTTCTGGAAGGCCACCGGCAACACGCTCTTCTTCACGCTCACGAGCGTCGCCGCCCACCTCGTCCTCGGCCTGTCCTTCGCCCTGTTGCTGAACAGCCGCCTCATCGGCGCGGTGCCGCGGGCCATCTTCCGCGGACTCTACGTGCTGCCCTGGCTCTTCACCGTGGCCGTCATCGCGGTGCTGTGGCGCATGCTCCTGTCGCCGAACGGCATCGTCAACTTCCTCTTGAACACCAACATCGAGTGGCTCGCGTCGCCGCAGCTCGCGCTGGGCACCGTCACCTTCATCAACATCTGGGCGGGCTACCCGTTCTTCATGGTGAGCCTGCTCGCGGGTCTCCAGGGCATCCCGACCGACCTCTACGAAGCCGCCACGGTCGACGGCGCGAGCCCCGTGCAGCGCTTCTGGAACGTCACCATCCCGCAGTTGCGGCCCATCATCGTCAGCCTCCTGCTGCTCGACCTCATCTGGACCTCGCAGCAGTTCGCCCTCATCTGGCTCACGACGGGCGGCGGTCCGATCGACGTCACCGAGATGCTCAGCACCTACACCTACAAGCTCGCGTTCGCCACGTACGACTTCTCGACGGCAGCCACGTCGGCGGTGCTCGTGCTGGCGATGTCCATGATCATCGCGGTCCTCTACGTCCGCCACCAGAAGGCGAGGGACTGACATGGCCCTGACCACCACGGCGCGCACCCGCGTCGCCAAGACCGGAGTGCTGATCGGACTGGTGCTGGGCGCCGTCTTCGCGGCCGGCCCCGTCCTGTGGATGCTCTCGAGCTCGTTCAAGTCGAACACCCAGATCTTCGAGCTGCCGCCGCGCCTGATCACCGAGACGTTCTCGTTCGACGCCTACGTGAAGATCTTCACGACGCCCGAGACGGTGCGCTTCTTCATCAACAGTTACGTCGTCGCGGGCGCGGTGACGGTCCTGACGCTCCTCGTGGCGATCCAGGCGGCGTACGCGTTCAGCCGGTTCGACTTCCGCGGCAAGCGCATCGTCAACGTCATCATCGTCAGCGTCCAGGCGGTGCCGCCGATCACACTGCTGATCCCGTACTTCGGGCTGATGGTGACGCTGAAGCTCTACAACACCTACCCGGGCCTGATCCTCACCTACATGGTGTTCACGCTGCCCTACGCGATCATCATGATGACCGGCTACTTCAACACGCTCCCGAAGGAGCTCGACGAGGCGGTCCGCGTCGACGGCGCCGGTTCGTTCACCGCCCTCTGGCGGGTGCTGGTGCCCATCTCGATCCCCGGCATCGTCTCGGTCGGCATCTACACGTTCATGATCGCGTGGAACGAGTTCCTCTTCGCGTTGACCCTCACGCGCACCATCGACATGCGCACGGTGCCGATCGGCATCCAGCTGCTGATGGGCCAGCACTCCTACGAGTGGAACCAGATCATGGCGATGAGCATCCTCGGCTCGATCCCGGTCCTCGTTCTCTTCCTGTTCTTCCAGCGCTTCTTCATCAGCGGCCTTACGGCCGGCTCGGTGAAGAGCTGACTCTCGACCACCACCCCCGACAAGGAGAAATCCGTGCTCTACACCGGCAAGTCCATCCTCGACGTGGCGAACGCCCACAGCTTCGCCATCCCGGCCTTCAACATCTCCGACTGGGCGATGTTCACCGGGATCATGGACATCAGCGAAGAGAAGTCCGCCCCGGTCATCATCGCCATCCACCCCGACGAGGTCTCTCACATCACGACCGACCTCATCCCGGCGATGCACGCCCGCGCGCACCGGTCGAGCGTGCCCGTCGCGATCCACTGGGACCACGGCGGCTCCTACGAGCAGATGATCACCGCCATCCACTCCGGCTTCACCTCGGTCATGATCGACGCCTCGCTCGAACCGTTCGAGCAGAACGTCGCGATCACCCGCAAGGTCGTCGAGGCGGCGCACGCGGCCGGCATCCAGGTGGAGGGCGAGCTCGGCACGATCGGCGCGAACGACAGCTACGGCGAGTCGGGTGCGGCCGAGATCATCTACACCAACGTCGATGACGCCGTGCGTTTCGTCGAGCAGACCGGCGTCGACAGCCTGGCGATCGCCATCGGCACCTCGCACGGCCTGTACCCCTCCGACAAGAACCCCGAGCTGCGTCACGACCTGCTCGAGCAGATCAAGGCGGCCGTCGGCATCCCCCTCGTCCTCCACGGCGGATCCAGCAACCCCGACACGGAACTCGCGCGGGCCGTGTCGCTCGGCATCAACAAGATCAACATCTCCAGCGACATCAAGGTCGCCTACCACGACCGGATGCGCGAGGTGCTCGGCACCGACCGGCGCCTGCGCGAGCCCAACGCGATCCAGCCCGAGCCGATCGCGGCGATGAAGGTGACCGCGGCCGAGAAGATCGACCTGTTCGGCGCCGCCGGCAAGGCCGACCTGTACTGATCGGAGATGATCGGCGTCATGGCAGAAGACCTCGTCCTCGGACTCGGCGGCACCGTCGACTACGAGATCCGCTGGGATGCCGAGGTGCTCACCGCCCTCGCGGCGGAGCACGGCATCCGCCGCGACGAGCTCGTCACCACGGCGCCGATCGTCGACGAGCGCACGCTCGTCGCGACGGTGCTCGCCTTCCTCGCCACCGGTGGGGGAGGCGAGCGCTTCGTCTCGAGCTCGGAGATCATCGAGACCTTCGCCGCCCGGTTCGACACCGCCGTGACGCTCGGCGGAACCGGCGTGCGCGCGGGCATCGCCCTCGACCGGATCGGTGTCCCCACGGTGCAGCACCTCGTCAGCATCGACGACACCGTCCGGCGGCTGCTTCCCCGCTCGATGCGCGTCGTCTCGTCGGCCACGCGCGACACCCTCGATCCGCACCTCATCGTCCAGTACCCCGAGGGAACGTCGGTGACCCTCGCCGACGGGACGGTGACGGCACCGGCGTCGAATCGCCTGATCTTCGCCAACGACGCCCCCAACCGCGAGATGGCGATCGCCGACGGCCTCGGCGACGCGCTCGCCGGGGCAGCGGCATTCCTCGTGTCGGGATTCAACACGATGCAGGATGCCGCCCTGCTCGAGCGGCGTCTCGACGACCTGACCGCGGCGATGCGGCGCCTCCCGCGGGAGGCGGTGGTCTACTACGAGGACGCGGGGTTCTACGACCGCTCGTTCGCCGCGATCGTCCGGCGGCGGCTCCTCGACCGCATCGACGTGTACGGCATGAACGAGGACGAACTGCAGGAGTACCTGGGCCGCTCCGTCGACCTGCTCGCGCCGGACGACGTGGTCGCAGCGCTCACCGAGGTGCACGCGCTCATCCCGGTGCCCGCGCTCGTGGTCCACACCAAGTACTGGGCGCTCGCCGTGGGGCCTGAAGCCCACCGCCATCGCGCGGGGCTCGTGAGCGCGGTGCGCACGGCCGCGACCCGCTACCGCGTCGGCGACGCGTGCACGATCGCCGACCTCGACGACACCGCGGCGCTGCCGCGCCATCCGGGCGGAACCGCCGTCGTCGCCGCGGTGGAGGAACGGATGCCGTCCGCCGGCGTCGCCGCGCACGTCGTCGACGTCGCGCACCCGACGACGATCGGCCTCGGCGACACGTTCGTCGGCGGCTTCCTCGCGGCCGTGCCCGCGGCCGTCCGTGCGGGGTCAGCGTCGTGACACGTACGCGCGCCACAGGAGGCGAGCGTGACGCACCTTGGCGCGCTCGACGCCGTCCTGGTCGTGCCGCACGGCGCTGATCCACTCCGCGATGCGGCTGGACGCGGCATCCAGGACCATGCGCACGTCGGCGTGCCGCGCGGGTGGCACTCTCGCTTCGGCCGCGGACAGTCGGCCCCGCGCCGCGAGGTCGTCGTCGAGGTGGTGACGCACGAGGCGGGCGACGCCGACGGCGTGACCGTTGACGATCGAGTGCGCTGCACCCTCGATCTCCCACCGTCGGGCGTCGCGCGCCCGCGCCACGAGGCGGGAATGCAGCCGTCGGGGCGAGGGCCGGTCGAATTCGCCGCGGATGAGCAGGAGGCGGGCGTCGACGTGCCGGATGCGGTCGGAGATCCGGTAGCGGAGCATGTGGGGCAGCACTTCGGCGAAGTAGAGGAACCCGCACAGGAGGTACGCCGACACGGCCATCACCGCGATGTGCAGGGACTCGCGCGCCGTGGACTGCACGAAGCGCACCGCTTGCACGAACGCTGACGCCTCGTCCTCGTCGACCACGGGGCTCACGAGGACGGCGTGCGACAGATCGTCGCGCCGGGCGAGCACCTCCACCACGACCTGCGTTCCCATGGAGTGGCCGACGAGCACGGGGTTCTCCAGGCGGTAGTGGGCGATCACGCCCTCGACCTGGTCGGCGAAGAACCGCGCGGTCGGCTCGTCTCCGGATGCCGGCATCCCGGCGAACCCGGGAAGGTCGAGCGCGTACACGTCGCCGTGCTCCGCCAGCAGCGGCGCGAGGAACTCGAAGTAGCTCGCCGCCACACCGATGCCGGCGACGAGCACGAACGCCCGCCCACGGGCACCGGTCGACACGATCGTGACCCGGGTCTGGGCGCTCCCGCGCCGGACCGTCTGGACATCGACGTCGGCGGGGCGGGTCTCGTCGGCCATCCGTCCAGGATGCCGCACTCCCGATGGGAGGCTGTCAATCCCGGTTCCCGCCTCGGGTCGCCGACCTAGCCTGGCGCCATGACCGATGCTCCCCGTGACCACGAAGAAGAAACCCTCGGCGCAACGCACGACGCACAGAACCCGGCGGAGAAGGACCCGTCCGACTGGGTGACCGGCGACGAGCCGATGACCGCGCCGCAGCGCAGCTACATCGACACCCTCGCCCGCGAGGCCGGTGAGGAGATCACCGCTGATCTGACCAAGGCGGAGGCCTCGGAGCAGATCGAACGTCTGCAGCAGGAGACCGGCCGCTCCAACGGCTGATCCGATCCCGCTCCGTCGCTCAGGCGGAGCGGGATTCCTCTGCCCGGGCGCTCAGCCGCTCCATGTGCTGCTTCTCGGCGCGGGCGACCTCGTCGAGGAAATCGGCGATGACCCGCCGTTCCGCCGCTCCCAGCCGGGAGGCCGCCTCGGCCACCGACGACCGGCGCACCGCGAGCAGGTGCCGGGCGGGCGACGCGTCGTCGATGGTGGCGCGCACGACGATCGAGCGTCGGTCGCCGGGGAACGGGACTCGTTCCACCCACCCGGCGTCGGCGAGGCGGTCGATGAGAGCCGTCGTCGCGGCGGAGGAGATGCCGAGCATCTCCGCCAGGAGCCGCGGGGTCACGGGTTCATCGCCGTCCTCACGGGCGAGGAGGAAGCGGAGGACCTTGGCGTCGTTCGGGCCGATGCCCAGGGAATGCAGGGCGGCGCGCTCGGAGGCGGCGCCGGATTCGGACAGGTCGCTGACGGCCTTCACCACATCGTCTTCCGTGGTCATGTGTTCGTCACCCCCTGATCGGGATAGTTCATCTTTCTCGTATCTCGCACACCCATCAAGTAGCGAAACGATATATTTACCATCGTAGCTGTCAACCGTGCCCGGTGGCAGGGGCTCCGCGGTGTCCGTCTGACGTAAGATGCCGAGGTGGAGAACGGCTCGCAGGTGTCGCGCTATTGGTACGGTGCGACCGAAGAAGACCGCCGTCGCCGCGCCGTCGAAGTGCTCCAGGCATTCCGGGTCTATCGGGCGGCGGAGGTCGCGATGCGGCGTCGCACCCGCGAGTCCATGTCGATGGGCGAGAACGAGTTGCTCGTCCTTCGCTACCTGCTGCGGGCCACCGGCCAGGGTCGCCAGGTCTCACCGAGTGAAGTGACCCGCTACCTGGGGGTTTCCACCGCTTCGACGACCGCGATCATCGATCGCCTCGAGAAGTCTGGGCACGTCACACGCGTCCCGCACCCCACCGACCGTCGCAGCATCCACATCGTGGCCACGGCCGCCAGCGACGCCGAAGTCCGAGCGACGCTCGGCTCAATGCACTCCCGCATGATGGCCGCCGTCATCGACATGACGCCCGAGGAATGCGCCGTCGTCATCGCGTGCCTGAGCAGATTGCAGGATGCCGTCGACCAGGTCGACCCCCATCCGGAGCTGCCTGTCGACGTCGACGCGGCCCTCTGATCGGCGATCTACATACCGCGTAAGTAACTAGGAAGCCTAGTTGAATTCTGAGTATTAGGAATCGTCCGCGCTCCGTGAAACCATGACATCTATGGACGAGAACACGATCGAGGCGCGCATCCCCGCGGCCGGCATCGACGCCGTCCAGACGGTGGACGGTGTGGCCGTGGCATCCCTCCAGTCGGTCGTCTCACGACTGCGTCTGGATTACCCCGGTGAGGACCCCGTGCACATCGAGACCGTCGTCCTGCGCGAGTGGGAGGCGTTCTCGGCGGGTCGGCCTCTCGTGATCCCGACGGCCGTCGAAGAGGGCGCGCGCGAGATCCTGGATCAGCGGATCGCCTGAGTCAGCCGTCCGTGGCGTCGCCGGCCGGATCGGGGACGATCAGCAGCCCGCCGGACGAGTTGGCCGAGTTTGCCAGAGCCTCGACCCACGCGCGACTCAACAGCGCGGGCTCCGGGTCGTCGAAGACGAAGCGCAGCGGAATCGAGGGGTGCAGCCACACCGTGCTGCGTCCCACCTCCTGACCCGGGCCATGCGTCCACGAAAGCGTGAAGCTCTCGCCGCGGCGGAGTTTGGTCGCGATGACGACCTTGACGTGGGCGAGCGCGCGATCCTCGATCTCGATCGGCGTCGCGGCGTCGCCGTAGTAGAGCGTTCCCACGAGAGAACCGTAACGCCGTGGGGGTATCGCGAAATGGGGGCTTGATTCGGCACCGGGTGCCGTGCAATTCGCGCGGCGGCGGGTCTCGGATAGGCTCGTCGTCATGGGCCGATTCATCTACGACACCGTCGCGAACGCCGTCGACATCGATGACCGCACGCTGGCGCACCTCCGCATCGTCGTGATGAACAAGCTCCGACGCTCCGAGTCGTTCATGTTCGACGTCGAGGTGGGCGACGGCAGCGGCCGGCGCAGCTTCTGGATGCACCCGTCGGTGCCGATCCAGTTCCACTTCTACGGCAGCCGTCAGCCGCGCATCAACCGGGTGTGGGTCGAAGACCTGATGCTCGCCGCATCGGGCCCGAACGGTCTCGCGATCACGCCGGAGCCGTCGGAGGACACCCTCGTCGAAGAGGGCTGACCTCAGCGCTTCGGCGCGTCTTCAGCGGGTGCGATGTCCTCGGGGACGAGCATGATCCCGCCGGAGGAGTTGGCCGATTCGGCCAGTCGCTCGATCCATTCGCGGCTGAGCTTCGCCGGCTCCGCGTCGTCGAAGACGAACCGCAATGGAATAGCCGGGTGCAGCCACAGGGTGCTTCGGCCCCGCGGCTGGTTCTCGGGGTGCTGCCACGACAGCGTGAAGCTCTCGCCGCGACGGAGCTTCGTCGAGATGACGACCTTGAGATGCGCCAGCGCGCGGTCCTCGATGTGGACGGCCGTCCCGCCCCCGCCGTAGAAGATCGTGCCCATGGCATCCACGATACCGGGGTGCCTTGGCATGACTACGCGGCGGCCGCCGGGGTGTCAAGGCCACCCGTTGCGCGCGGCGGCTCTGGAATCGTGGTGACATCCACGGAAGGATCCCCGTGATGGACTCCCGCTTTCCCCTGACTCCCGAACCCGCCGGCGATGCTGACCTCCCCGAGGTCTTCGATCAGCTCACGGGGATCGATGTGGTGGACGGCGAGCTGATCCCGCGCGCCACCCCGATGGGCGAGTGAGCTCCCAGGGCCCTCGTAGGCGTCACCGTTAGCGTCGGTGTCATGTCCGACCCGCTGGACGATCAGCAGATCACGGTGTCCGGAGCGTCGTTGCGCGCGATGCGCGACGAGTTCCAACGCTTCCTCATGGAATACCGGTTCGGTCTCGCCGAGGTCGAGACCAAGATCTCCATCCTCCGCGAGGAGTTCCAGGAGATGCACGACTACAACCCGATCGAACACGTGTCGAGCCGGGTCAAGTCGCCCGACAGTCTCGTCGACAAGGTCCGCCGCAAGGGGATCGAGACCGACTTCGACTCGATCCGGAGCGCGATCACCGACATCGCCGGCATCCGCATCACGTGCAGCTTCGTCGACGACGCGTACCGTCTGTCGAATCTGCTGACCCAGCAGGACGACATCACGGTCCGCGATGTGAAGGACTACATCGCGCGTCCCAAGGCGAACGGATACAAGAGCCTGCACGTGATCGTCGAGGTGCCCGTGTTCCTCTCGACCGGTCGTGTCGACGTGCCCGTCGAGGTGCAGTTCCGGACGATCGCGATGGACTTCTGGGCGAGCCTGGAGCACAAGATCTACTACAAGTACGACCGGCTCGTTCCCGACGACCTGCTGGCGGAATTGAAGGATGCCGCCGACACGGCCGCCGAACTCGACGCTCGCATGGAGCGACTCCACCGCCAGATCCGTGGCCCCCGCCCCGGGGTGGTCTCGCTCTGACCCGACGGGTCACAATGGGGGGATGAGTGATGCGGCGGCCCTCCTCGACGCGGCGGCCGCCGATCTCCTCGCGCTCCCCCCGGCACAGTTCACCGCGGCGCGCAACGCGCGCGCCGAAGAGGTCGGCGGCACGGTGGGCCGGCAGATCGGGAAGGTGCGCAAGCCGACGGTCGCGGCGTGGGCGGTCAACCTGCTCGTCCGCGACGGACAGCTCGGTGAAGCCGTCGAGCTGTCGCAGGCACTGCGCGAGGCGCAGGACGACGCGGATGCCGCGGAGATGACGCGCCTCGGACGGCAGCGCCGTCAGCTGGTCGCCGCGCTGGCCCGGCGCGCCGCCGACCTCGCCGCCGAGGCGGGCGCACCCCTGAGCGCGTCGATGCGCGACGCGGTGGAGAAGACGGTCAACGCCGCGATCATCGACCCCCACGCCGCCGCGATGATCCTGACCGGGCGGCTGGTGGCATCCATCGATCTCGCCGATGATTCGGACCCGCGCGTGGCCGTAGCCGGTTCGGTGCCGGAAGGTGCGGCCGTCGCCGAGGCCCCCGCGCGGGATGACCTGGAGCAGCGCCGGGCGCGCAAAGCGGCCGAGCGCGCCGTGCGCGAAGCGGAGCGTGGGCGGTCGGACGCCGATCGGGCGCTGGCGGGGGCGACGTCGCGCGAGGCGACGGCGCGCGAGCGGGCCGATCGCGTCCGCGAGAGGCTCGAGTCGCTGCGCACCGAGATCGCGCGCGTGGAGAAGGACGTGGAAGCTGCGGAGGCGGCTCTCGACGCGGCCGAGGACGAGACCGCCGCGGCGCGCCACGGCGGCCACCGCGGCCCGCGACCTCGACCGCGCCCGCTCCGCGCTCGACGGGGGAGCGACCTCGTGAGCACCGACCGTCTCGCCGAGCTCGTCGCCGCCGCGCGGCTCCGGCTCGTCGACGCACCGCAAGAGCGCATCGGCGAGCTGCAGGAGGGGCGACGCCTGCTCGGCATCCCGCGCGCTCCTCGCATCGTGGACCGCGGCCGCGCGTGGCACCTGGGCACGCTGCTCCTCACCGCCGACGCGGTGCTCGCCACCGGGGACATCGTGCGGTCGCGCGCCGAAGTGCGCCGAGGCTTCGCGGCGGAATCGCAGCGCCGTCGCGCGGAGCTCGCCGCCGCCGCCCACCGCGGAGGCGTGCCCGAGGGGGAGACGGTGCACATCGGGTGGCATCCGGTCGATCCGCTCGCACTCGACGAGCGGACCGCGCCGGTCGCACTCCGCGACGGCGAGCCGATGGTGCGCTGGAGCGCGCGGGGCGGTTACGTCCCGCTCGCCCGCTATCTGGACGAACGCGTCGACCTGCTGGTCCACCCGCCCGAGCGCGCATAGTGCGCGACGGGGGTGCTGTCAACGACGATGCGCCCGGCGGTCGAACGTAACTTCGCTGGTCTATCGTGAGCGACGTGCAGCAGGTATGGCCAGGATCCAGTTATCCCCTCGGGGCCACGTATGACGGCAATGGGACGAATTTCGCCCTGTTCAGCGAGGGGGCCGAGCGCGTCGAGCTCTGCCTCTTCGACGCGGACGGGACGGAGACGTGCGTCGACCTCGTCGACGTCGACGCGTTCGTCTGGCACGCGTACCTGCCGAACATCCAGCCGGGGCAGCGGTACGGCTACCGCGTCCACGGCTCCTACGACCCCGCGAACGGCCAGCGCTTCAATTCGAGCAAGCTCCTGCTCGACCCGTACGCCAAGGCCGTCGAGGGGCAGATCGACTGGGGCCAGCCCGTCTTCAGCTACGAGTTCGGCGACCCGGACTCGTTCAACGACGAGGACTCCGCCGCGCACATGATGAAGGGCGTGGTCATCAACCCGTTCTTCGACTGGACCGGTGACCGCCACCCCAAGACCCCCTACGCCGAGAGCTTCATCTACGAAGCCCACGTCAAGGGCCTCACCCAGCTGCACCCCGACGTTCCCGAGGAGCTGCGGGGCACGTACGCCGGCATCGCGCACCCCGCGATCATCGACCACCTCCGCAAGCTCGGCGTGACGGCGATCGAGCTCATGCCCGTGCACCAGTTCGTCAACGACTCCACGCTCGAGGACAAGGGCCTGTCGAACTACTGGGGCTACAACACCATCGCGTTCCTCGCCCCGCAGAACACCTACTCCTCGACCGGTGACCACGGCCAGCAGGTGCAGGAGTTCAAGGCCATGGTGAAGGCGCTGCACGCGGCGGGCATCGAGGTCATCCTCGACGTGGTCTACAACCACACCGCCGAGGGCAACCACCTGGGCCCCACCCTGTCGATGCGCGGCATCGACAACGAGGCGTACTACCGCCTCGAGGACGACGACAAGCGGTACTACACCGACTACACCGGCACCGGCAACAGCCTCAACGTCGGCAACCCGCACGCGCTGCAGCTCATCATGGACTCGCTGCGCTACTGGGTGCTCGACATGCACGTGGACGGCTTCCGGTTCGACCTGGCATCCACGCTCGCCCGCGAGTTCTACGACGTCGACCGCCTCTCCACCTTCTTCGAGCTCGTGCAGCAGGACCCGGTGGTCTCGCAGGTGAAGCTCATCGCCGAGCCGTGGGACGTCGGCCCCGGCGGGTATCAGGTCGGCAACTTCCCGCCCCAGTGGACGGAGTGGAACGGCAAGTACCGCGACACCGTTCGCGACTTCTGGCGCGGAGAGCCTCAGGCCCTCGGTGAGTTCGCGTCGCGACTGACCGGCTCGGCCGATCTGTACGAGCACTCGGGTCGTCGGCCCGTGGCATCCATCAACTTCGTCACCGCGCACGACGGTTTCACGCTGCGCGACCTCGTGTCGTACAACGAGAAGCACAACGACGCCAACGGCGAGGACAACAACGACGGCGAATCGCACAACCGCTCCAGCAACATGGGCGTGGAAGGTCCGACCGACGATCCCGAAGTGCTGACGCGTCGGGCGCAGCAGCAGCGCAACTTCATCGCGACGCTGCTGCTCAGCCAGGGCGTGCCGATGCTGCTGCACGGCGACGAGCTGGGCCGCACGCAGGGCGGCAACAACAACGGCTACGCGCAGGACAACGAGATCACCTGGGTGGACTGGTCGAGCATCGACCACCCGCTCGTGGAGTTCACCGCGGCCCTTGCGCGCCTCCGCAAGGAGCACCCCACCTTCCGCCGCAGCCGGTTCTTCGACGGCCGCCCCGTGAAGATGGAGGAGGGTGACAACATCCCCGACGTGGTGTGGCTGCGCCCCGACGGCACCCTGATGCAGCCCGAGGACTGGGACTCCGGCTTCGGCCGCGCGGTCGGCGTGTTCCTCAACGGGCAGGGCATCCGCGAGCGCGACCGCCGCGGCGAGACGATCAGCGACGACCACTTCCTCGTGCTGTTCAACGCCGGCGACGAGCCCGTGGACTTCCACGTGCCCGACATCCAGTACTCGCCCGAGTGGGACGTGTACGTCGACACCGCGGGCGAGCGCGCGAACACCGAGCCGATCGCCCCCGGTGAGGCTCTCAAGCTCGAGCCCAAGTCGCTCATCGTGCTGCGCGAGCACCACCTGCCCGAGCCCGAGATCGACCACACCGTCGCCGCGTCGCTCACCGCGCAGATCGCCATCACCGCCACCGACGACCTGCCCGGGCAGGCACCCAAACCGGAGCTCTGATCCAGAATGCGGCATCCGCTTTCGACCTACCGCCTGCAGATCCGCGAATCCTTCCCCCTCGACACCGCTGCCGAGGTCACGGGCTATCTCCGTGACCTCGGGGTGTCGTGGGCGTACCTGTCGCCGCTGCTGGAGGCCACGCCCGGGTCCGACCACGGATACGACGTCGTGGACGTCACGCGCGTCGACCCGGCGCGCGGTGGGGCTGCCGGCCTGGCGCGATTCGCGGAGGCTGCCCGGGCCGACGGGCTCGGCATCCTGATCGACATCGTCCCGAACCACATGGGCGTTGCAGAGCCCCGGACGAACGCCTGGTGGTGGGACGTGCTCCGGCAGGGTCGTGCGTCGGTGCACGCCGACGCGTTCGACATCGACTGGCAGTTCGGCGACGGCAAGGTGCGCGTGCCGGTGCTCGGTGCCGACCTCGCCGAGGTGATCGGCGAGATCTCGTACGATCCGACGCCCGCCTCCGACGCCCCCGACGGACTCATCCGTTACTACGACCACGTGTTCCCGGTCGCACCGGGAACGGGGACGGATGCCGCGGCCGCGGGGTCGCGCGAGGCGGTCCAGGCTCTGCTCGCGGCGCAGAACTTCGAGTTGCGCTTCTGGCAGGACGAGGCCGCCGACCTGAACTACCGCCGCTTCTTCGCCGTCACGACCCTCGCGGGCGTGCGGGTCGAGCGACCCGAGGTGTTCGACGCCACGCACGCCGAGATCCTGCGCTGGGTGCGCGAGGGTCTCGCCGACGGCCTGCGCGTCGATCACCCGGACGGGCTCGTCGACCCCGGCGGGTACCTCGACAGGCTCGCGGGAGCACTTCGGGAGGCGGGTGGGGATGACGCCGGGTACGTGCTCGTGGAGAAGATCCTCGAGCACGGCGAGGCCCTGCCCTCGTGGTGGAAGACCGCCGGGACCACCGGCTACGACGCCCTCGCCGAAATCGACCGCGTGCTCACCGACCCCGCGGGGGAGGCGGCCCTGGATGCCGTCGACGCGCGGTTGCGCACCGACACGGGCCTCGCGCCCCTCACGGGCTGGCACGACCTCATCCACGACACCAAGCGGCGCATCGCCGACACGATCCAGGTCTCCGAGATCCGGCGCATCGTGCGCGGGCTCGCCGCGTCGATCCGCGCGGAGTTCGAGGCCGAGACGCTGCAGGACGCGCTCGCCGAGGTGCTCGCGTGCTTCCCCGTGTACCGCTCCTACCTGCCCGCCGGCCGCGCGCACCTCGATGCTGCCGTCGGTGAGGCGGAGGTCCGTCGTCCCGAGCTGGGCGATGTGCTCGAGGCGCTCGTCCCCGCACTGACGGACACCTCGCTCGAGATCGCGTGGCGCTTCCAGCAGACGACCGGCCCCGTGATGGCCAAGGGCGTCGAGGACACCGCGTTCTACCGCTTCACGCGCCTGGGCTCGCTCACCGAGGTGGGCGGCGACCCGGGCCAGTTCGCGCTCGACGTCGACGGCTTCCACACCGCACAGGCGGGGCGGCAGGCGTCCTGGCCCACCGCGATGACCACACTGTCGACGCACGACACCAAGCGCGGCGAGGACACCCGCGCCCGCATCGCCGTGCTCGCCGAGATCCCCGAGCGCTGGGCCGAGGTGCTGACGGAGTTCCGCGGCATCGCCTCGACCGGGCACGGTCCGTTCGACGCGCTGCTGTGGCAGGCGATCGTCGGGGCGTGGCCGGGATCGGCATCCACTCGTTCCGGACTCGCGGAGTTCCGCGCGCGGCTCCACGCGTACGCCGAGAAGGCGGCGCGCGAGGCGTCCGAGGTCACCGGCTGGTGGGAGCAGGACGAGGCGTTCGAGGAGCGGATGCACGCCGTCGTCGACGCGGCCACCGGCCCCGCGGCGGAGCGCGTGCGCGCGTTCGTCGACGAGATCGCCGCCGACGGCTGGTCGAACGGCCTCTCCGCCAAGCTGCTGCAGATCACCGGACCCGGCGTGCCCGACGTGTACCAGGGCTCGGAGCTGTGGGAGCAGTCGCTCGTCGACCCCGACAACCGCCGCCCGGTCGACTTCGCCGAGCGGGCGCGGTTGCTGTCCGAGATCGACGCCGACGGCGCCGAGACCCCGACCGTCGACGAGAGCGGCCGCGCGAAGCTCCTCGTGACCTCGCGCGCACTGCGCGTGCGGCGGGACTGCCCCGAGCGGTACTCGCTGTACCGTCCGCTCGAGGCGGCGGGTGCGGCATCCGGTCACGTCATCGCCTTCGATCGCGGCGGCGTCTCCGCGGTCGCGACGCGACTGCCGCATGGCCTGCGCGCGGCAGGCGGCTGGCGCGACACGGTGCTGCTGCGCCCCGACGTCCCCGCGGTCGACGTGCTGACGGGTCGCCGGTACCCCGGAGGTCCCGTGCCCCTGTCGGACCTGCTTCAGGACCTTCCGGTGGCGCTCCTGGTGGACGAACCGGCCTGCTCCTAGATTTCCCGGCGCGTGAGGGGTCAATAATTGTCGCCTCACGGCCTCGCAAGCGACAGATATCGACCCCTCACGCGTGAGGCAGAGGAGGAGGGATGCCATGGGCATCGAACTGTGGGCACCCAAGGCTGACCGGGTGCGGCTGCGTCGCCTCGACGAGAGCGGCGAGGACGTCGTCGAAGACGTCGAGGCCTCCGCCGGAGCGGGTGGATGGTGGAGCGCCGACGTGCGCCTGGCCGACGGCGAGCGGTACGGCTTCGTCCTCGGCGACGGCGACGACCTGCGCCCCGACCCGCGGTCCCGGCGCCAGCCGGCCGGTGTCCACGAGGCCTCCGAGTGGTTCGATCCGTCCACCTTCACCTGGACGGATGCCGCCTGGACCGGGCGACAGCTCGCCGGCGGTCTCATCTACGAGCTCCACCTCGGCACGTTCACGCCCGAGGGGACCCTGGATGCCGCGATCGGACGCCTCGACCACCTCGTCGACCTCGGCGTCACCCACGTGGAACTGCTCCCGGTCAACGGGTTCAACGGCGTCTGGAACTGGGGTTACGACGGCGTGCTCTGGTACACGGTGCACGAGGCGTACGGCGGCCCCGCCGCCTACCAGCGGTTCGTCGACGCCGCGCACGCCGCGGGACTCGCCGTCGTCCAGGACGTGGTCTACAACCACCTCGGACCCTCGGGGAACTACCTGCCCGAGTTCGGCCCGTACCTTCGCGAGGGCAGCCGCAACACATGGGGCGACTCGATCAACCTCGACGAGGACGCCGTGCGCGCCTACATCGTGGAGAACGCCCTGATGTGGATGCGCGACTACCACGTCGACGGTCTTCGATTGGATGCCGTGCACGCGCTGCTCGACCATCGCCCGGTGCACGTGCTGCGCGAGATCGCCGAGCGCACCGACGCCCTGTCGGCGCACCGCGGCATCCCGCTGACCACGATCGCCGAGTCCGACATGAACGACCCGAAGCTGATCCTGCCGCGCGAGGCCGGCGGGTACGGGCTCACGGCGCAGTGGTCGGACGACTGGCACCACACGGCGCACGTCGCGCTCACGGGCGAGACAATCGGCTACTACGAGGACTTCGCGGCGCTCGAGGCGTTCGAGAAGGTGTCGAAGGGCGGCTTCTTCCACGACGGCACGTACTCGTCCTTCCGGGGGGAGAAGCATGGCCATCCGATCCCCGCCGAGGTGCCGAACTGGCGCCTCGTGACGTTCGCGCAGGACCACGACCAGATCGGCAACCGTGCCGCGGGCGACCGGCTCTCGCAGACGCTGGCGTTCGACCGCCTCGCCGCGGCCGCCGTGCTGACGCTCACCGCGCCGGGCACCCCGATGCTGTTCATGGGGGAGGAGTGGGGAGCGACCACGCCCTGGCAGTTCTTCACCTCGCACCCCGAGCCCGAGCTCGGCGAGGCGACGGCGAAGGGCCGTGTCGCCGAGTTCGAGAAGATGGGCTGGGACGAGTCGGTCGTCCCCGACCCTCAGAACCCCGAGACCTTCCACCGGTCGAAGCTCGACTGGACGGAACCGGAGGGCGACGGCCACGCCGAGCTGCTCGGGCTGTACCGAGAGCTGGCGAAGCTCCGTCGCGCGCGCCCGGAGCTCACGGACCCGTCTCGCCAGGGGCTGTCCGCGCGCACGACCGAGGCCCACGGGGGCCGCGTCCACGAGCTGCGCCGCGGCGACCTCGTCGTCGTCGTGAACCTCTCGGATGCCGAGGTCGCGGTGCCCGTGGCATCCGGAGCCGGTGTTCTGCTCGCCACCGTGGACGGAGTCGTCCTGGATGCCGGGTCGCTGACCGTTCCGGCCGGAGGCAGCGCGATCGCGGCCCCCGCGCTCTGACGTCCCTCGTCCCACTTATGGCGGTGCGTGTCCCACTTCTTGTGGGTTCAGCGCCTCAGAAGCAGCCATAACTGGGACGAGGTCTGTGTGGGACCTCTCAGGCGGGTCAGTCGATCGAAGGGCGGATCAGGCGCAGGCCCGAAACGGCGGCGGGCGGAAGCAGCACGACGAGCGCGACGACGATCGCCGCAATCGCGATGGGCGTGCTCGTCGGTGAACCCGTGAGGCGCTCCACGGCCAGCCAGCTGAGCCCCCACGCGAGCGCGAGGGCGGGAGCCACGCGCCAATCGCTGCGCCACGCGAGGGCGAGACCGATGAGGGCCACGACCACGAGGACGGCGACACCGATCGCGGAGGCCGCGTTCTCCCACGACGGCGGCACCACCGTCGTCAGCCACGCGGCCGTGTTGGCGACGGTCGCGAGCGTCACCCAGCCGAGGTGGAGACCGGTGACCCCGTCGATGAGCACGGAGTCGACCGCGCCGCCGCGAGGGTCGCGGGTCGCGACGGCCGTCCGGAAGGCCCACCCCAGCGCCGCGAGCAGCAGCACGATCACGACGACGGTGAGGAACAGCGTGCCGAAACGCGCGGCGACCAACCACAGGCCGTTGAGCACCATGGTCACCCCGATCGGCCAGCCCATGGCGCGCTGACGCTCCGAGCCGCGCTGGCGGGGAAGCGCCTGCCAGACGGCGTAGGCGATGAGCCCGAGGTAGATGAGCGACCAGATCGAGAACGCCGGCCCCGCGGGAGCCAGGTAGGACCCGTCGGTGTCGAGGGCGCCGCCCTGCTGGTCTTCGACGGCGGTGTTGCCGAACGCTCCCGCGCCGATCACCGCGGCGATCAGCATGAACGACACCGCGGACAGGACGACGATCTGCCGCGCGAGGTCGGCGCCTCGGGCGGTCGTGGTGACGTGATCTTTCGCGCTCATGCCTAGAACACTAGAAAAGCTAGCCAGTTTCCGCACGCGCTTGACAGCGGTGGCCGCGCTTCGACGGCTCAGACGGCGAGGGCGCGCGCGGCGAAGGTCCGCAGCAGGAGGGTCGGCTGTTCCACGGACACGGTCCGCACGATCGCGGCGACCTCGTCGAAGGCATCCGCGTCGAAATACCCCGCGGCCCGGTAGACCGCCATCCGGGCGACGAACGCGTCGGCGGTGGGTTCGGGGTGGAACTGCGTCGCCCACAGCGAGACGCCGGCGCGGTAGGCCTGGACGGGACAGGCGTCGTTGCTCGCGAGCAGGGTCGCGCTCGGAGGAACGACCGCGGTCCCCTCCTTGTGCGCGGTGAGGGCTTCGAAACGCGTGCTCAGGATGCCGAACAGCTCATCGCTCGCGCCCTCGGCGGTGAGGGTGATCTCGGTCGGGCCCGTGCCCTCGGGGTGGTCGAGGGTCACGACGCCTCCGAGCAGGCGCGTCACCACGCCGATCCCGAAGCACGTGAACATCGTGCGTGTCCGCCCGTCGAGAGCCGCGGATGCCAGGGTCTCGAGGTCGCGCTCGAGGCGGAGTTGCACGTCGGTCTTGTCGGGATCGGTGACGTTGAAGGGACTCCCGCCGACGACGACTCCGGCGTAGCGCTCCAGATCGGCGGGGAGCGGTTCGCGGACCAGATCGTGGTGGACGAGGTCGTCGTCGTCGACGCCCAGCCCGTCGCGGAACGAGGCCCACTCGGCGACAGCCGCCTCGCGCTGCGGGCGCGCGCAGACGTAGAGCAGTCGACCGGTCATCCGAGGATTCTATTCGGGCGGCCCGAACCGCCCGCGACGGTGTGACGTCCCGCGACAATGGGGGTATGACCACCGCGACCCTGCTCGTCACCGATGTGGAGAACCTGGGGGAGGTCGTCGCCCTCCTGCGGGCTGCCGCCGCCGACCTGGACTACGGGCTCACCGTCCGCACGCTCGCCGGCGACGACGTCGACGAAACCGAGACGGCTGCCGCCGCGCGCCGCGACCGTGAGCGCAAGCGCCTCCCGATTCCGGTGCGCGTCGACCTCTACGCGCTGTCGGATGCCACGGTGGTCGACGCTGAGGCCGTGCTCCGGGGTGCTCGCGCCCGGGGGCTTCGCGGGGGAGCGACCGTCGACGAGGTGCGGAAGACGACCAAGCGCTGAGCGCGCCGCCCGCGGTCCGGTCAGGGAGCGGGGGACTCCGCGGCGACGCGCGCGAGCACGGGCACGTCGTCGACGCGCACGCGCAGGGGCATTCCGGGGGTGAGGCGCGTCTCCGCGGCGTGCTGGACGTGGACGACGGTGCCGTCGCTCACCCGCAGCATCGAGCGGCGCACGCTGCCGAGGAAGGTGCTGGTCTCGACGACCGCGTCCACCCCCTCGTCGTCCGCACCGACGATGCGCACGTTCTCGGGGCGTACGAACACGTCGCTCGGCCCGTCGGCCGCGGGCGACAGCAACGGCAGGTGCCGTCCCCACACCTCCACGGTGTCACCCGACACCACGCCGGGGACGAGGCTGGAGGTGCCAACGAACGCGGCCACTTCGGCCGAGGCCGGGCGCAGATACAGGTCTTCGGGGCTGCCGACCTGCAGGATCCGGCCGGCGCCCATGACGGCGACGCGGTCGGACACCGCGAGCGCCTCCTCCTGGTCGTGCGTGACGAAGACGGTGGTCATGCCCAGGCGGAGCTGGATGCGGCGGATCTCATCCCGCAACTGCACGCGGACCTTGGCATCCAGGGCCGACAGGGGCTCGTCGAGGAGGAGCACGCGGGGCTCGGTCACGATGGCCCGGGCGAGAGCCACGCGCTGCTGCTGGCCGCCGGAGAGCTGGTGCGCATAGCGGTCGGCGAGGTGGCCGAGCCCGACGAGGTCCAGGGCATCGCCCGCGCGTCGGCGTGCTTCGGTCGACCCCACGCCGCGACGGCGCAGCCCGAAGGCGGTGTTCTCGAGCACCCGCAGGTGCGGGAACAGCGAGTACGACTGGAACACCATGCCGATGTCGCGCTTGTTCGTCGGCACGCCGGATACGTCACGGCCACCGATGCGCACCTCCCCGCCGCTCGCGTGTTCGAGGCCGGCCAGCACCCGGAGCGCCGTCGTCTTTCCGCATCCCGACGGCCCGAGCAGCGATACGAACTCTCCGGGCGCGACGTCCAGGTCGACGCCGTGCAGGACGCGGGTGGTGCCGTAATCCTTCACGACGCCGCGCAGCTGCACGCCGGCGCTCTCGCGTGTCGAGGCCAGCAGGGAGTTCGTCCCGGTCTCGGGAAGCGCCCGCAGGGGGATGGCGGAGGTCATGGGGTCTTCCTTCCGGCGCCGATGCGTCCGACGCGGCCGATGACGAGGAGCAGCACGAACGCGAACGCCAGTGCGAGCAGGGTGAAGATGGCGGCGACGTAGCCGTCCTGCTTGTTGACCACCAACAGCGCGGTCTGCAGGGTCTGGCGGTTCAGGAGCGAGGCGATCGTGAACTCGCCCAACACGACCGCGACCGAGATGAGGGCGGCCGCGAGCAGTCCCTGTCGCAGGTTGGGAACGATCACGCGCAGCAGCACGGCGCCCCACCCGGCACCGAGGGTGCGCCCGGCCTCGGCCAGCGTCGTCACGTCGATCGCGTCGATCGAGGCCTGGATCGAGCGGTACGCGAACGGCAGCACGAGGATGCCGTAGGCGAAGGCGAGCGTCCACGCCCCCGTTCCGAGGCTGCGCCCGATCTGCAGGTAGATCGGCGTGAGTCCGACCACCAGGACGATGGCCGGGAGCGAGATCGGCAGCAGGGCCACGAACTCGAACACCCGCCGCAGGCGCGGGAAGGCGAGCGCCACGAGCACCATCGTGGGCGTGAACAGCAGGATGACGAGAGCGACCGTGACGCCGGCGAGGATGAGCGAGTTGCCCAGGCCCGTCCAGATCGGGCGGTACTTCGCGGCGTTGGCGGGGTCGAAGATGCCCGCCCAGCGATCGAACGACAGGCCCGACCCGCCCGGCAGGGGCGTGAGGGTGAACAGCACCGTGGCGGCGAACGGCACGGCGAAGACGAGGGCGACGATCAGTCCGATGATCCAGCGCGCCGCGCGCGGGGGAGCGAGCGGATTCATGCCTGCCACCTCGATGCGCGTCGTTGCACCAGCGTGTACAGCGCCATCGCGAGTGCGACGACCACGATCATGCCGAGCGCGAGGGCGCCCGCGAGGTTCTCGCGTCCCAGCACCGTCTCGCTGGTCAGGGCCGTGCGGATCTGCAGGGGAACGATCTGCGATCCCTGGCTCGCGAGGGCGGCGGCCGTCGCGTACGACGAGAACGCGTTCGCGAAGAGCAGCAGCAGGCTCGCGAGGAACGAGGGGGCGAGCACCGGCATCCCGACATGGCGCCAGAATCCCGCGCGGGTTCCGCCCAGGGTCAGGTGCGCTTCCATCCATTGCGGCTTGAGCGCGGCGAGGGCGGGCATGAACGTGATGATCATGAGCGGCACCTGGAAGATGAGGTAGGCCAGCGCCACTCCGGGCAGGTCGTAGAGCCAGACGCCGTTCTCGTAGAACGAGAACCCGGTGACTTGGCGAACGAACACGGTGACCACGCCCTGCGCGCCGATCGCGGCGATGAGGACGAAGGCGAGCATGACGCCGCCGAACTGGGCGAGGACTCCGGATGCCGCGTCCACGGTGGTCCGCACCGCCCCGGTCTCGGAGAGCCCCAGCATCGCCCAGCACACCAGCGCCCCGACCACCGCGCCGACGGCGGCGGTGACCAGCGACAGCCACGCGGAGTTCGCGAAGGTCGTGAGCACGAGGGGGTCGCCGAGGGCGGCGAGATTGTCGAGCGTGAGAGCGCCCGTGCCGTCGACGAAGCCCGAGGCCACCGCCAGCACCGTAGGCAGGGCGAGGAAGAGGAGGATGTACGCCGCGAACGGGACGAGCCCGAGCCAGGCCCACCCGCGGCGCGCCGCGCCCCGCGGTGCCGGAGCGGACGGCTCCGGTACCGCGGGGGCGACGACCTGGTCGAGGACGGTCACTGGACCGCCGTCGCCCACTTCTGTCCGAGCGTCTCACCGGCGGCCGTGGACTGCTCCTCGGTGGGGACGACCGTGTCGGTCGGAACCTCGGGCAGGGCCGCCGCGAGGTCGGCGTCGATCGTGCCGGCGGAGGTCATGGCCTCCATGCGCGCCGGACGTGCGCCGCCCTTGAGCCACAGGTTCTGCACCTCGTCGCTGTAGAGGAACTCCTGCCACAGGCGCGCCGCAGCCGGGTTCGGGGCGTCCTTGTTGATCGCCTGGTTGTAGTAGCCGGCGTAGCCGGTGCCGGGAAGGACGACCGTCTTCCACGTGGGGACGGCCTTCGCCTGCGCGGCGTTGAGGTAGTCCCAGTCGAAGACGACGGGGGTCTCGCCGCTGGCGATGGTGGCATCCGTCGGGTCGACCTTGAGGAAGTTGCCGGCCTTGTTCAGCTCACCGAAGAAGTCGATGCCGGGCGTGAAGTCGTCGAGGGTGCCGTCGTTCTGCACGGTGGCCAGGCCCACAGCGGCGAAGGCGGAGCCCGCCTGCGTGGGGTCGCCGTTGATCGCGACGGCGCCCTTGTAGGTCGGCTCCAGCAGGTCGCTCAGCTGGGTCGGGGCGGGGAAGCGTGCCGAGTCGTAGCCGATCGACATGTAGCCGCCGTAGTCGCCGACGAACAGGCCCGACGGCTCCTTGAGCGCGTCGGGGATCTCGTCGAAGGTCTCCACCTTGTACGCGGCGAACTTGTCGGTGTTCTGCAGGGCGACGGCGAGACCGAGGTCGAACACGTCCGGAGCGGTGTCCAGTCCCTCGTTGGCGGTCGCCGCCTGGATCTCCTCGGCGCTGGAGACGTCGGGCGACTGCTCGTTGATCGTGATCTCGGGGTAGCGCTGGGCGAAGAGGTCGAGGATCTCGCCGTAGTTCGCCCACGTGCGGGGGAGCGCGATGACGTTGAGCTGCCCCTCCGCCTTCGCGGCGGCTTCGAGGTCGGCCAGGGTGCCGAAGTCGGCGAGGCTGGTCGCCGTCGCGGCGTCCGTACCGCCCTCCGCGGCAGAGTCGTTGCTGGCACCGGCGCAGCCGGCCAGGGACAGGGCGGCGACGGTGACGAGGGCGACGCCGGCAAGGGACCGGCCCGCGCGAATGCTCGGGAATGACATGAGTTTCCTCTCGAATCTCTCGGGTGAGCCGGCGGGGGAAGAGCCGGCGGGAGATGGAGCGAAACTATGGGGTCGTCGTGACCTCTCGGAGCGGGCCGGGTGAACTCAGGTCGTCCGGCGGCGGAACGGATCGCGCACGGCGGGCGAAGGCGCCGTCAGCGCGACGATCGATCCGTGCGGCCGCGCACGATGCCGACGAACGTCTCCACGTCCTCCGTCGTCGCATCACGGCGCCACGCGAGCGCGACCGTGGACATCGGTCCGTCGGCGAGGACCCGGTACTCCACGTCGCGGCGCTGGTGCGCGCGCGCGAGGGACATGGGCACGATCACGACGCCGACACCGGCGGCGACGGTCGCGATCGCCTCGGCGGTGTCGGTCGGGGGCGCGAACGCCGGGGTGGTGGCATCCGGGATCTGGATGCCGAGCACGTCGTCCGCCGGAACGATCACGACCTCGCCGGCGAGGTCATCGATCGCGATCTCCTCTTCGGCCGCGGTCAGCGCCGACTCGGTCGACATGACGACCACCGGCAGTTCGTCGTAGAGGGGAATGACGTGCAGGTCGTCGGCGCCGTCGAGGGGGAGACGCACGAGTGCGGCGTCCAGGTCGTCGAGGGCGGCGCGCTGGCCGATCACGTCGATCACCCGCAGGTCCAGGGGCACGTGCGGCATCCGGTCTCGCCACAGGCCGATCCATTTCCCTGGCGTCGCTCCCGGGACCGCGCCCAGCGCGAAGGTGCGGGGCTCTTCGGGAGCGGGTGCGGGTGCGGGCACCGCCGCCGATTTCGGGGCGGGTTTTCGTGCGCCGCGGGCGGGCGCGGTGCCACGAGCGGTCGCCCCGGGCCGGGGACGCCGGACGCCGCCGCGGGAACTCCGCGATCCGCCTCCGCTCTTCGCCATGCCCCCAGGCTAACGTGGGGGACATGCTCGGCATTCTGGCGCTGGTCTTCGCGGGGCTCGCCGCCCTCCTGCACGTCTACATCTTCGTTCTCGAGAGCGTGCGGTGGTCGCACCCGAACGTGTGGCGCATCTTCGGCCTCGCGTCCCAGGAGGCAGCCGACACGACCAAGCCGATGGCCTACAACCAGGGGTTCTACAACCTGTTCCTCGCGATCGGCGCGGCGATCGGCGTGGTGCTCTGGGCGGTCAATGGTGTGGGGGATGTCGCGGGCCGCACGCTTCTGCTCTTCGCGCTCGGTTCGATGGTCGCGGCGGCTCTCGTTCTCATCACTTCGGGTCGAAAGTACCTGCGCCCGGCGGCGGTCCAGGGGACGCTGCCGCTCATCGGGTTCGTGCTGACGCTGCTCGCCTGATTGTTCGACGTCGAGCAATATCCCTCGTCGCTTTCCTCGACGTCGAGGAATTCTCGACGCGGGAATGCTTCGATGTCGAGGGAAAGCCGGCGCCGATTTCTTCGACGTCGAAGGACTTCCCGGTCCCGACACGACGAAACCCGCACGCTCCGAAGAGACGTGCGGGTGATGGATGCCTCGAAGCGTGTGCCTCAGGCGGCCAGGCGAAGGCCTCGTTGATCGGTCGCGACGGCTTCGCCGTCGTTGATGATCTCGTCGTCGCCGATGAGCGAGCCGACCGCCACGCGGGCGTTCGACCCGACCTGGGTGCGAACACCGATGTGCGCGCCGGCGCCGATCACCGCGCCCGCGCAGATGTGCGCGTGCGGTTCGATGCGTGCCTCCGGCCCGATCACGGCATCCGTCTCGATCCAGGCCCCGCGGCCCACACGGACACCGGCCGCGATCTGCACTCCGGGTTCGACGTACGCGCCGTTCTCCACCAGTGCCGACGGGTGGACCTTCGCGCCGTGCGCGACGAGTCCACGACCGTTGACGTGCTTGCGGTAACGCAGCGTTTCGCCGTGGTCGTTCTCGATGTCGATGTAGTTCTTTCCCACGATCCCCTCCGATCGGCCTTCGGGTTGGCCGACTTGTGTGACAACCGATGCGGGCTCTGTCGCATTCCCGTGCATGGTTGTTCGGCGCGGACGCCCCGGCGGATTCCCGCCGGACCACGGTATTTTCCGCTGCGCCGGTTTGTCTCAGACCGTTGTCGCACGCTTGAGCGCACGGCGACGGCGGGTTGACAGCGGGGTCGGGAACACTTTCATTCCGGCTGACACGTCGGGCACCAGTAGACGTTGCGCTCGCTCGTGGCCGAGGCCCCGAGCGTCGTCGCGCGGATGGGTGTGCCGCACCGACGACAGGGCGCTCCTTCGCGTCCGTACACCCACATCCGGCGGCCCGGTCGGTTGTCTCCGGTGAAGGTGCGTTCGGCGCGGGGGAGGTTCGCGTGGATCATCCGATGGCCGAGCGCGATCGTCGCCGCCACGTCGATCTCGTTCGCCGGAGTGGTCGGGGCGATGCCGCGCACGAAGAGCAGTTCGTTCGCGTAGACGTTGCCGAATCCCGCGACGTTGCGCTGGTCGAGCAGCGCGACGTGGGCAGCGCGGGTGTCGGCGGAGACCCGGCGCACGGCCTCGGCCTCGTTCCAGTCGGCGCCCAGCAGGTCGGGGCCCAGGTGTCCGACGACCCGCTCCTCGTCGGACGTCGGCAGCACCTCGACCATGGCGAGATCGAAACCGACGGTGTCGGCGCCGGTGACCCCGACGATCGCTCGAGCCTTGAACGCGGGCCGCCGCCAGCGCTCGCCGGAACGGTAGACGTCCCACCGGCCCTCCATCTTCAGGTGCGAGTGGAGGGTGTACCCGCCGATGCGTTCGAGCAGGTGCTTTCCCCGCGCGACGACCTCGTGCACCGTCTCGCCGCGCAGGTCTGCCGTCGCGCTGCCCGGAACGCGGATGTCGAACCTCGTGACGGTCCGGCCGGCGAGGGCGGCGGACAGCTTCGCGGCGGCCCGATGGACGGTGTCGCCCTCAGGCACGGGCGGCCTCGTTCGCGATCGCGATCGCGTTCGCGTTCGCGGAGCGGTGGGCCGCGGGTGCCGTGGCGTGAGTGGGGGCCTCAGGCACGGGCGGCCTCGCGCAGGCTGTCGCCGGCGGTGAGACGGCGCAGGGTGAGCCCGCGCGGCGACTCGACGAAACCGGCCTCGCGAAGCGCGCGGCCCACCGCGGTGCCGTAGACGAACTCGCCGTTGACCTGTTCCACAGTGAGGGTGTCGAGCCGCCGGCGCCGTGAGGTGTCGGCCAGGTCGCGCGCAGCCGCCTGCAAGGAGGCCTCGTCGTCGGTGAAGGCGAGCGCGCTGCGTCCGCCGCGTTCGAGGTACAGCGTGAGTTCGCCGTCGACGAGCACGACGAGACCACCGGCCTTCCGGCCCGGTCGGTGACTCACCCCGTCGATCGCGGGCCAGCCGAGGGCGGCGCCGTAGGGGTTCGCCGGATCGGTCGCCGCGAGCGTGACGGTGCGCAGCGGCGGCGGGTCGGCGACCGCCGCGAACTCGCGGAGCCGGTCCACCGTGGCCGACGCCGCGAACTGCGCGGCACCGAGCTTCTCGATCACGTAGCCGCGGCGGCAGTGCCCCGCCTCCTCGAATCCGGCGAGGATGCGATACACCTGTGCGAAGCCGCCGGGCACGCCCTCCGACTGCACGGCACCGCGCGTGACGACGCCGTACCGGTCGAGGAGCAGGCTCGCCGTCGCGGTCGCGCGGGCCGCGGCATCCGGCTCGCGTTCCGGCAGGAGCGACCAGCGACCGCCCAGCGACGGGGGCCGCGGGGCCGAGGTGGGCCGCGGCAGGGTCGCGCCGCGGTACATCCGCGCGCGGGGAGCACGCCGGGCGACGCGGTGGGCCTGGCCGCCACCCCCGAGCAGCGAGCGGACCGGCGCGAACGTGTCGTTCGTGACACGTCCCGCCCAGGTGAGAGCCCACAGTGCGTCGTTGACGGACTGCTCGTTCTCGGCACCGACGAGCTGCTTCAGCTGCGCCGCGAAGTAGGCGCCGCCGCCGGAGAGCGCCGCGAGCAAGCGGGCCTCGAGCGAGTCGGGCGCGGGATCTTCCGGGTCGTCCGGATCTTGCAGCGTGAACGGGGCAGCCTCGGCGGGGTGAAGGGCGATCCATCCGTCGCGCCCGGGCAGTGTGCCGTGCCCCGACCAGACGACCTCGCCCGTCGCGGTCAGCTCGTCGAGAAGCGCGGGGGTGTAGTCGGCGACCCGCGAGGGGAGGACGAGCGACTCCCACGCACTCGCCGGGATCGGGACCCCTGCGAGCTGCTCGACCACGGCCAGCACGCCGTCGACGCCCTCCAGGGGCCGGGTGAGGTGCTGCCACACCGGCAGGAACCGGGCGTATGCGGCCGGCGGCACGGGCTCGACGCTGCCGCGGATCGCGGCGAGCGAGCGCATGCGCAGCCGGCGCAGGACCTCGGTGTCGCACCACTCGGTGTCGTCGGCGCGCCCGCCCGCCGCCTCGGGGAGGAAGAACCCGCTCGACAGACGCCCCTGCGACTCCAGGCGCTGCAGCGTGAGGCGTGCGACCGCGACTCCGACCCCGTAACGCTCGGCCACCGCGTCGGTGGTGAAGGGTCCGTGCGTGCGGGCGTAGCGCGCGACGAGATCGCCGAGCGGGTCGGCCAGCGGTTCGAGGAACGCGTTCGGGATGCCGACCGGCAGGGCCGCGCCGAGGGCGTCGCGAAGGCGTCCGGCGTCTTCGATCCCCGCGACGCGGGAGACGCCGGCGATCGTCACCGGGATCGCCCGCCGCTCGTCGACGAGCGCCGCGAGGTGCTCTCCGGCGTCAGTGAGCGACCCGCCTTCGAGACGGGCCGCGACCTCGGCCGCGTCGAGCGGCCCGAGCAGGCGCAGCAGGTCGGCCACGCCCTCGACGCCGCGCGCACGGCGCTCGGGGTCGAGACGCTGCGCCTCGCGCTCGAACTGCGCGATCACGTCGGGGTCGAGGAGCTCGCGCATCTCGACTTTGCCGAGCAGCTCGCTCAGCAGGGCCGGGTCGACCGACAGGGCGGCGGCGCGGCGCTCGGCGAGCGGCGAGTCGCCCTCGTACATGAAGGCGCCGACGTAGCCGAACAGCAGATCGCGAGCGTACGGTGAGGGCTGGCTGGTGGTGGTCTCGACCAGGCGAATGCGGCGTTCGCCGATCTGCCGGGCCACGCGCAGCAGAGCGGGCAGGTCGTAGACGTCCTGCAGCACCTCGCGGAGCGTCTCGAGGATGATCGGGAACGACGGATGCCGACGTGCCACCTCGAGCAGCTGGGCGGAACGCTGGCGCTGCTGCCACAGCGGCGACCGGCGGTTGGGGTTCAGCCGGGGGAGGAGGAGCGCCCGGGCGGCGCACTCTCGGAAGCGCGAGGCGAACAGGGCGGACCCGCCGACCTCGTCGGTGACGATCTGCTCGAGCTCGTCGGGCTCGAAGACGAAGAGGTCGGCTCCGGGCGGTTCGGCCGCGGCATCCGGAACTCGCGCGATGATGCCGTCGTCGCTGGCGACGGCGGCGCCTTCGACGCCCAGACGTTCGCGGATCCGCGCGTTCACCGCCAATGCCCATGGCGCATGCACCTGCATGCCGTACGGCGAGTGCAGGATGATGCGCCAGTCCCCGACCTCGTCGCGACTGCGTTCGACCGTCAGCGTGCGGTCAGTGGGAAGGCTGCCGGTCGCCTCGCGCTGTTCGGCGAGATAGGCGAGGAGGTTGGTGACGGCGTTGTCGTCGAGCCCCGACTCGCGCAGGCGCTCTTCGGCCTTGGCGCGGTCGGCTCCGGCGATGTCGCGCGAGAACTTGCCGAGCGCTTCGCCGAGTTCCGCGGGTCGCCCGAGGCCGTCGCCGTGCCAGAACGGGAGCTTGCCCGGCTGCCCGAACGCGGGCAGGACGTTGACCCGGTCGTGGGTGATCTCCACGATGCGCCAGCTCGTGGTGCCCAACGTGAACACGTCGTTCACCCGCGACTCGTAGACCATCTCTTCGTCGAGCTCGCCGACCCGGGCATTCTGTGATTCGCCGGCGATGAAGACGCCGAACAGGCCGCGATCAGGGATCGTTCCGCCGCTGGTGACCGCGACGCGCTGCGCCCCGGGGCGCCCGGTGAGCGTGCCCGCGTCGCGGTCCCAGACCAGGCGCGGACGGAGCTCCGCGAACTCGTCGGACGGGTACCGCCCGGCGAGCAGGTCGAGCGTCGCCTCGTATGCCGAGCGGGGGAGGGATCGGAACGGCGCGCTGCGCTTGACCGTCTCGAACCATTCCTCGACGTCGATCGACCCGAGGGCCGAGGCCGCGACCGTCTGCTGCGCCAGGATGTCGAGCGGGTTCTGCGGCACGGTGATGGCCTCGATCTTGCCCGACAGCATCCGCTCGGTGACGACGGCCGTGTGCAGCACGTCGCTCCGGTGCTTCGGGAAGAGCGCCGCGCGGCTCACCTCGCCGACCTGGTGGCCGGCTCGGCCGACGCGCTGAAGACCGGATGCCGCGCTCGGCGGCGCCTCGACCTGGATCACGAGGTCGACCGACCCCATGTCGATGCCGAGCTCGAGACTGCTTGTCGCGACGACGCAGCGCAGCGTGCCCGACTTCAGTTCGTCTTCGACCTGCGCGCGCTGCTCTTTCGAGACGGAGCCGTGGTGCGCCTTGGCGAGGATGGCGGCGACGCCGGCGGAAGATCCGGCCTGCGCCATCATGGATGCCGGAACCGTCGGCTCGGGCACGTCGATGCCCTGCCGCTCGGCGTAGATCTCGTTCAGGCGCCCGGTCAGCCTCTCGGCGAGGCGACGCGAGTTGGCGAAGACGATCGTCGAGCGTCGCTCCAGGATGCGATCGACGATGGCTTCTTCGACGTGCGGCCAGACCGACCCCGACATCTCGGTGCTCTCGGGCCGCTCGGAGAACCATTCGCCCCCGCCCGGGTCGTCGGGGGCCGGCGACCCGGGCGGGGGCGGGGGGTTGAGCATGTCGTCGACCGGGACGACGACCGACAGATCGAACGCCTTGGTCGCTTTCGGGGCCACGATGTCGACCGGCTGCGCCCCGCCGAGGAAGCGCGCGACCTCGTCGATCGGCCGCACCGTCGCGGAGAGACCGATGCGCTGCGCGGGGGCGTCGAGCAGGGCGTCGAGCCGCTCGAGGCTCACGGCGAGGTGCGCACCGCGCTTGGTCGCCGCGACCGCGTGGACCTCGTCGATGATGACGGTGTGCACCCCGCGCAGGGTCTCGGCTGCCTGGCTCGTGAGCATCAGGTACAGCGACTCGGGCGTCGTGATGAGGATGTCGGGCGGGTCGGTGACGAGCTTGCGGCGGTCGCTCGAGGTCGTGTCGCCCGAGCGCACGCCCACCGTGACCGAGGGCACGTCGATGCCGAGCCGCCGGGCGGACTGCCCGATCCCGACGAGCGGGGAGCGCAGGTTCCGCTCGACGTCGACGCCGAGCGCCTTGAGCGGCGAGATGTAGAGGATGCGCGTGCGCGTGGTGTTCGCCGCAGCCTTCGCTGTCGCCCGGCCGCGACGCGGAGGAGTGGCATCCGGGGTGTCGGGAGACTTCTCGCGGAACACCCGGTCGATTGCGAAGAGGAAGGCCGAGAGCGTCTTGCCCGAGCCGGTCGGCGCCACCACGAGCGCATTGCGACCGGATGCCACGGACTCCCACGCCCCCTTCTGGGCCGTCGTGGGCGCCGAGAACGCACCGCGGAACCAGTCCTGCGTCGCAGGACCGAATCTGTCGAGTACGTCGGCCATGCCGACATCCTCTCCCGGACCTCCGACATCGGGCCGGGGTTGACGTTCGCCCGCCGCGGAACGGCGCCCCGTCGCGAGGCGGCGCCGGCTGACCTCACGGGGCGCACTCCGTCAGCCGCCCGTCGCCCAGCTCCAGCCGAAGGTCGAGCCCGAGGCGCGCGAGGAACGCGTCGTCGTGACTGACCACGAGCACCGCCCCGCGATAGGCCTGGAGCGCCGACACCAGCTGATCGACCGTGTCCAGATCGAGGTTGTTCGTCGGCTCGTCGAGCACGAGCAGCGGGGGCGGGGGATCGGCGAGCAGCACGCGGGCGAGCGCGACACGGAAGCGCTCACCGCCGGATAGCGAGCCGACGGGACGGCTGACCGCGTCTCCTCGCACGAGGAAACGGGCGAGCCGATCGCGGACCGCGGGGACGGGAACGTTCGGCGCTGCCGCGCAGACGGTGTCGAGGACGGATGCCGTGTCGTCGAGGCCGTCGAGACGCTGGGGGAGATAGCCGACGTGCTCCACGCTCGCTCGGGCGTGCAGCACCCCCACCACCTGCGCACCGTGAACGACGCTCTCGAGCAGGGTCGTCTTCCCCGCACCGTTCCGCCCCACCAGGGCGACCCGCTCGCGGCCGGTGACGATCCATTCGCGTTCGTCATCGCCCAGGGCGAAGATGCGCCGACCGGGTGCGTTGCCCGGATCGGGCAGATCGATGCGCACCACATCGTCGTCGCGGACGCGCGCCGCCGCCGCGTCCAGCGCCGCGCGCGCGGCATCCTCCTTCCCCTTCATCTCGGTGCTCCATCGACCCGCGCTCACCTGCGCCGCGTTCGCCCGGTTGCCCGCGATGATCTTGGGAACCCGCTTCTCGACCTGCGCTTTGTGCGCGACGCGGGCGCGGGTGGCGAGCTTGTCGTGGGACTCGATACGTTGCCGGCGCTCGCGCCGCAGGCTTTGCGCGGCGTCGCGCTCGGCGCGCACGGCGGCTTCCTGCTCGGCGTCGCGGTGCGCTCTCCAAACGCTGTACGGACCACCGACGACGCTGAGGGCGTGGCTGTACAGCTCGGCGGTGGCATCCATGCGCTCGAGGAGACCCACGTCGTGACTCACCACGACGAGCGTGCCGGGCCACCCCTGCACGAGTTCGCCCACCCGTGCGCGCGCCTCGCGGTCGAGGTCGTTGGTCGGCTCATCGAGCAGTGTGATGTCGGCCGCGCGGGCGCGCAGTCCCACGAGCGCCGTCAGCATCGTCTCGCCGCCGGAGAGCTCGCCGACGGTTCGATTCAGCGCATCGGGGGCCAAGCCGGCCTCGGCGAGAAGGGAGTGCGCGCGTGTCTCGACGTCCCAGTCGTCGCCGACGGCGTCGAAATGGTGCGGAGCCACATCGCCCGACTCGATCGCGCGGAGGGCGGTGAGCGCCGTGTCGACGCCGAGGAGCGAGGAGACCGGGCGACGCGGATCGGCCGCGAGACGTTGGGGCAGCATCGCGACGTCACCGGATGCCGAGACTGTTCCGGACGAGGGGGTGAGACGCCCGGCGGCGACACGCAGGAGGGTGGACTTGCCGGCGCCGTTGCGGCCGACCAGGCCGGTACGCCCGCGGCCGAGCGCGCCGGAGACGTCATCGAGGGCGACGGTTCCGTCCGGCCACACGAGGCGGACGCGATCGAAGACGAGGGAGGGGGACGGTGATGACATGACGAGACTCCGGGAACGCGGGATGCGCGGACACCGGACCCGTCCGCATCAGCGGACGGCGGCCGAGAAAACGGCGGGTCGACGGGTCAGCGCGCGGACAGGGGCGCGGAAGCGTCGACGTTCTTCACCGGAGGAGACCTCGTTCTCGGGGACAGGGCTGCCTACGATAGTCGTTCGGCCTCCGGTTTCTCAACCTTCGGCTGTTCCGGACCGCGCGGCCAGGCGTCCCTCGAGGAACGCGCGCACATCGGCCAGCTCTTCCCCGGACACCGAGTGGGTCAGCCCCGGATACACCCGGCCGGTCAGCTCGCTGTGCGCGGGCAGCCACTGCGCCGTCATGTCGACGAGGTGAGGCGGGATGACGTCGTCGCGCGACCCGCGCCCCCAGAACACCGGTGGCCGACGCTCGGCCAACACGGTGTCGCCGGGGAGCTCGCCGCCCGCTGCGTAGCCGGCGAGGACGACCGCGAACTCCACGGCGTCGGGCGCGACCCGCAACGTCTGCACAGCGACGGCGCCGCCCTGCGAGAAGCCGAGGAGGCCGACCGGCCGGTCTCCGAAGACGTCGGCGATCCACGCGAGCAGGGATTCCGCCGCGACGGTGATGGCCTCGGGATCGCGGCCGTTCAGACCCTCGATCGGGTACCACGAGGCGCCCGGCGTCGGCCACGGCGGGGTCAGGGGTGCGCGGACGCTCGCGATCGCGAAGTCGCCGGGGAGGTACGGCACGAGACCGAACAGATCGTGCTCGTCGGCCGCGTAGCCGTGCAGCAGGAGCAGCACGGGTCGATCGCCGATCTCGGTCGGCGGCACCGACCAGCGGACGACGGACGGGTCGAGGATCGGACGCTCGCTCATGCGGCCATTGTGGCAAACGCCCCCGACACGGCCGTCGTCCCGTGGCATCCCGCCCCTTCTCCCCAGCTCGCGGAAGCACGGCATCCCTCCCCCGACATAGGCATCGGTGCGGACGGTTGATATACAGGGAGCATGCCCGTCCGCACACCCGATCCCGAGCCCGGCGACAACGGCGACGAGCGCGACTCGCTCTCGACGCCCTTCTCGGGTGCGCCCACCGGCGGCCCCGGCCCCAACACGAACCCCGCGTGGCTCAGTGAGGTCGAGCTCGCCGAGGCGCGTCGGCGGCTTCCGATGCTGTACGTGGAGGCCCTGCCCGTGCGCACCGACGGCATGGGGGCGGTCACGCAGGTCGGCATCCTGCTGCGGGCGACCCCCCTCGGTGAGATGACCCGGACGCTCGTCTCCGGTCGCGTGCGTTATGGCGAAACGGTGCGCGACGCCCTGTTCCGCCACGTCGAGAACGATCTCGGACCCATGGCCTTCCCCCTGCTGCCTCCGCAGCCGGCGCCCTTCACGGTCGCCGAGTACTTCCCGATCCCCGGCGTGAGCGCGTTCCACGACGACCGGCAGCACGCCGTCTCGCTGGCGTTCGTGGTGCCGGTGACGGGAACGTGCGAACCCCGGCAGGACGCGCTCGAGGTCACCTGGCTCTCGCCCGAGGAAGCGGCATCCGAAGCCCTCTCCGCCGAGATGGAGGGCGGACGCGGCACGCTCATCCGGCTGGGGCTGGCTTCGGTGGGCGCCCTGCGCTGATCCGTCACGGCCCCGGATGCCGATGGACACCTCCCTCGTCGATCTCGCGATCGCGCTGCCCGTCGTTCTCGCGCTCGCCGCGGTCATCGCGCTGCTTCTGCGGCGCGTGTTCGGACCCGCGCGGTCGCTGAGCATGCCGACCATGACGGTCATCGGCGTGCTCGGGGTGAGTGTCGGGCTTCTGCTGTCGGCGTGGGTCGGTGGGGCGGCGCGTCTGTGGGTGCCGACGACGATCCTGTTCTCCGTCGGAGCGAGCCTCGGGCTCTCGGCGGTCGTCGCGGCCGTGGTCGCCGCGGCTCGGCGCGACGGCGGCGACATCGACGTCCCCGCGCTGCTGCGCGCGGGGGAGTCCGACCGCGTCGAGTTCAAGGAAACCGCGCGCTGGAACGTCCGGGAGAACCGCAAAGACCCGCGCATGGAGATCGCGATCGCCAAGTCGATCGCCGCCTTCCTCAACTCCCGCGGGGGAACTCTCGTGATCGGTGCCGACGATGCCGGCACGGCGATCGGTCTCGATCGCGATCTGGCGACGCTGCGCACCCCCGACCACGACCGGTTCGAGCTGTGGCTGCGCGACATGCTCTCGAAGGCGATCGGACGCAACGCCGCCGCCCAGCCGCGCATCGTCTTCGCCACGGCGGATGCGGGCGGCCCCGCCGTGTGCGTCGTGGTGTGCCGCCCGGCTCCGCGGCCGGTGTTCCTGACGCAGCCCAAGGACGGCGGCTCTGTCACCGATCTGTGGGTGCGGGTCGGCAACTCCAGCCGCGCCCTCGGCGTGGATGAGGCCGTCGAGTACGTGGCGCGTCACTGGCAGCCTTCTGTGAAGACGGTCGTCCTGGGGCGGCCGGGCTCCTGAGGTCGGCCCCTCCTGCACAGCGGCCGGCGGCGCGACGTTCCTCCCCTTTCGGCCCGCGGGTCGTTGTGGGTGTCGTCGGCCCTGCCTAGGGTCGAAGGATGCCGGATTCTCCCCTCGAGCCCCTTGTCCTGCCGCACGATCTCGACGCGTGGCTCGCCTTCGCCGGCGACCGCCCCGCCGAGCGGTTCGCGCGCGTCGCAGCGATCGACGCCCGACTCGTCGCCGAGCCCGAGCTGTCGATGCGCGAACGCCTCGCGCTCTGGAACGAGGCCGACATCGCGCTCGCCGAGGCCGCGGCGCCCTCGCACCTGATCAGCGAATCGCATCCCGACGCCGCCGTACGCGACGCCGCGGAGAAGCAGGCGCAGGCCGTCGATGCCGTGCAGTCGCGCCGACTGCTCGACCGTGATCTGTGGAGCGTGTTCGCCGATGCCGACGCGGCGGGCCTCGAGCCCGACGAACTGCGTTTCCTCTCGCACGTGCAGCGTGAGTTCCGTCGCGGCGGGGTCGACCTCGACGACGCGGCGCGAGAGCGCGTCCGCGAACTCGCCGACCGTGACACCGAGCTGTCGTTGACGTTCTCACGGAACATCCGTGAGGGCCGTCGCACGATCCGCGTGCCCTCGTCCGCGCTGGACGGACTCCCCGCCGACTTCCTCGCCGAGCACCCCGCCGACGACGAGGGGATGGTGACGCTGACGACCGAATACACCGACCTCATGCCGGTGCGCGAGTACGCGCGCGACCGCTCCGTCCGGCACGACCTGGTGGCGGCGTACAACGACCTGGCCTGGCCCGACAACGAGCCCGTGCTGGCGGAACTGCTCGCCGTGCGCGCGGAACGCGCCGCCCTGCTCGGCTACGGAGACTGGGCCGATTACGAGACCCAGACGCGCATGATCGGGTCGAGCGCCGCGGTCGCGGCCTTCCTCACGCGCATCGCCGATGCCGCCGCGCCCGCGGCCGCGGCGGAGTATGAGCGCGTCCTCGAGCGCCTGCGCCGCGACGAGCCCGACGCCCGGGCCGTGACGATCGCCGACTTCTGGTACGTCCTCGGTGCCCTCAAACGCGAGGAGTACGACGTCGACGCGCAGCTCGTGCGGTCGTACTTCCGATTCGACCGCGTGCTCGACGGGGTGCTCGCGACGACCGGGCGACTGCTCGACGTGGAGTACGTCGCGGTCGACGCGCCCTCGTGGCACGAGGACGTGCGCACGTACGACGTCGTCCGCGGCGGCGAGCGTCTCGGGCGCATCCACCTCGACCTGCACCCGCGCGACGGCAAGTACAGTCACGCCGCGTGCTTCGGTCTCGCGCCCGGCATCGTGGGTCGCTCGCTGCCCGAGTCGGTGTTGCTGTGCAACTTCTCGCGCGGCCTGCTCGAGCACGACGAGGTCGTCACGTTCTTCCATGAGTTCGGGCACCTCGTGCACGACATCCTCGGCGGCCACCAGCGGTGGGCGCGCTGGACCGGCGTCGCCACCGAGTGGGACTTCGTCGAGGCGCCGAGCCAGCTGCTCGAGGAGTGGGCGTGGGACGCCGAGGCGCTGGCATCCTTCGCCGTGAACGACGCCGGCGAACCGATCCCCGCCGATCTCGTCGAGCGCATGCGCACCGCCGACGCGTTCGGACGCGGGCTGGAGGTCACGCGCCAGCTCGGACACGCGACGACGTCGTATCGTCTGCACGTCGACCGCCCCACCGATCTGGCGACGGCGGTCGACGGGTACTACCGGGGCGCGAGCCCCGTCGTCCCCCTCGACGGTGCGCACTCGTACGCGGGGTTCGGCCACCTCACCGGTTACGGGGCCTGCTACTACACGTACCAGTGGAGCCTCGTGATCGCCCGCGACCTGCTGTCGGCGTTCGGCGACGACCTCTTCGACGCCGACACCGCGGCGCGGTACCGCCGAGAGATCCTCGAGCCGGGGGGCACGCGCGATGCACGTGACCTCGTCGAGGCGTTCCTCGGACGCGAGACGACGTTCGACGCCTATCGTGCCTGGCTCGCAGGCGAGTGAGACGCCGAGGGCCGTGGCATCCGGGTTCGGGATGCCGCGGCCCTCGTGGTCCGTCCGGGTCTAGCGCGTGGTCTCGCGCGCGATCGCCGCGACGAAGGCATCGATGTCGGACTCGGTCGTGTCGAACGAGCACATCCAGCGCACTTCGCGGCGCAGCTCGTCCCAGTCGTAGAACCGGAAGCTCTCGCGCAGTCGATCGGCGACGCCCGCGGGCAGGATCGCGAAGACGCCGTTGGCCTGCGTCGGCTGGGTGAACTCCACCCCGCGGATGGAACCGTCGGCGATGCCCGCCTCCACCCCGGCACGGAGCCGCTGAGCCATCGCGTTCGAGTGCCGGGCGTTGCGAAGCCACAGGTCGTTCTCGAGCAGGGCGACGAGTTGGGCCGAGACGAAGCGCATCTTGCTCGACAGCTGCATGTCGAGCTTTCGGAGGTAGGTGAGTCCGGTGGATGCCGCCGGGTCGAGGACGACGATGGCCTCGCCGATCATCGCGCCGTTCTTGGTGCCGCCGAAGCTGAGGACATCGACGCCGGCATCGCGCGTGAAGGCCCGCAGCGGCACGTCGAGGGCGGCGGCGGCGTTCGAGATGCGGGCGCCGTCCATGTGCAGACGCATGCCGTGCGCGTGCGCGTGATCCGCGAGGGCGCGGATCTCGTCGACGGAGTACAGGGTGCCGAGCTCGGTCGACTGGGTGATCGAGACGACCAGCGGCTGCGCGCGGTGCTCGTCGCCCCACCCCCATGCCTCGCGATCGACCAGTTCGGGCGTGAGCTTGCCGTCGTCGGTCGGGACGGTGAGGAGCTTGATGCCGCCGACGCGCTCGGGGGCACCGCCCTCGTCGACGTTGATGTGTGCGGTGGACGCCGAGATGACCGCGCCCCAGCGGGGCAGCATCGACTGGAGGCCGACGACGTTCGCGCCCGTGCCGTTGAAGACGGGGTACGCCTCGACTCCCTCGCCGAGGAGATCGACGAACAGCTCCTGCAGGCGGGACGTGTAGACGTCCTCCCCGTAGGCCACCTGGTGGCCCTCGTTCGCCGAGGCGATGGCCGCCAGGACGTCGGGATGGATGCCGGAGTAGTTGTCGGACGCGAAGCCGCGGACGGCGGTGTCATGCAGGGGGGTCACCCCTCCAGCGTAGTCATCGCCGATGCCGCGGACGCCGGGGGTCTGGCCGATGTCGGAGGGGGTGACTAACGTCGGCTCCATGTCCGAGAAGCCTCCCATCCCCGCGACCGCGGCGACGCCCCTCGTCGAGCCCGCGGCCGGTCGGCGGGTCTTCCTCGGGGTCCTCGTCAACACCGCGGCCGCCAATGTCACGACGAGCTTCCTGTGGTTCGCCCTGACGTTCTGGGTGTACCTCGAAACGCAGTCGGTCCTCGCGACGGGGATCATCGGCGGCGCCTACATGCTGCTGCTGGCCGTGTTCGCGATGCTCTTCGGCACGATCGTCGACCGGCACCGGAAGCACCGCGTCATGGTGGTGTCGGGCGTCGTCACGCTCGTCGCCTTCCTCATCGCGGGCGCCCTGTGGCTCGCCTTCCCCGAGCGTGCGCTGCTCGATCTCGGTGGGCCGTGGTTCTGGATCTTCTCCGGGGTGGTGCTCGGCGGTGCCGTCATCGAGAACATGCGCAACATCGCGCTGTCGACCACGGTGACGCTGCTCGTGCCCGAGGAGCGCCGCGCCAACGCCAACGGGCTGGTCGGGACGGTGCAGGGCCTGTCCTTCGTCGTGACGAGCGTCTTCAGCGGGCTGTCGGTCGGTCAGCTCGGCATGGGATGGACGCTGGCGATCGCGATCGTCCTGACCCTCGGGGCTCTGGTGCACCTGCTGACCATCCGGATCCCCGAGGCGCGTCCGCAGTCGACGGGCGAGCGGGTGCCCGCGGTCGACGTGCGCGGGGCGGTGCGTGCCGTCCGCGCCTCGCGAGGGCTGTTCGCGCTGCTCATCTTCTCGACGTTCAACAACCTCATCGGCGGCGTGTACCTCGCGCTCATGGACCCCTACGGACTCCAGCTCTTCACGGTCGAGGTCTGGGGCCTCGTGCTCGGGGTCACCGCGACCGGCTTCATCATCGGCGGCGGTCTGGTGGCGAAGTTCGGACTCGGCCGCAATCCCATCCGGACGATGCTGCTCGTCGTGATCGGGATGGGTGTGCTCGGCGCCGTCTTCACCCTTCGGGACTGGTGGTGGCTGTACGTCCTGGGCATCTGGGTCTACATGGCGCTCATCCCCGCGGTCGAAGCCGCGGAACAGACGGTGATCCAGAAGGTCGTGCCGTTCGAGACGCAGGGGCGCGTCTTCGGTTTCGCCGCCGCATTCGAATCGGCGGCGGCGCCGATCACCGCGTTCCTCATCGCCCCGATCGCGCAGTTCGCGATCATTCCCTACATGGATGGTCCCGACGGCCGCGCGACGTGGGGGTGGCTGCTCGGCGACGGAATCGGGCGGGGCATCGCGCTGGTGTTCGTGTTCGCCGGACTCGTGATGGTCGTCGTCGGGGTCGCCGCGTTCCTGACCCGGTCGTATCGCGTCCTGTCCGCCCAGTACCAGGCGGCGCCGGACGAGTCGGCGTCCGACGCGTCCGAGCCGTCCGACGTTCCCCGACCGGCCGACGAGAACTCCTCGCTCGCGGCGCGGGCGGGTGGCATCCCGGAAACCGAGGCCTCCGCGCTCGGCGACGGCGGGAGCCGGTCACAGCCGGGCGGCTGAGAGGAATCGATCGGGCGGCCGAGGAGCCCGTGTCAGGCCCCGGCCAGCTCGATGGTCACGTCGTTGATGTCGGCGGCGGGGTCTTCCCACAGCCCGAGGAAAGCGAGGCCGAGCGCGTCCTCGAGCCCGGCCAGGCTCTTCACGCGGAAGATCACCGCCGCCGCCGATGGTTCGCGCCCGGCGTCCCGCGCCGCCTTGGCGAACCCTTGGGCGACGGCTCGCGTCCACGCCTCGGCAGCTGCTTTCGCCGCCGTGTAGTTGGCTCCCCCGGCGAGGGGCCGCGCGACCGCGGTGGACGACACGATCGCCAGGCGGCCGGCATCCGACGCCTGCAGGTCGGCGTCGAACGCGCGAGTGATGTTCCGCAGCGCCGTGAACGAGCGCAGCAGGAAGGCGAAGTCGTCATCGCTCTGTCCGGCGAGTCCTCCGCCGCCGCGCCACCCTCCGACGAGGTGCAGGATGCCGTCGACGGGGCCGTGCGCGGCGTGGATCCGGTCGCGCAGCGCGGTGACGGCATCCGGGTCGGTGAGATCGCACTGTTCCGTCACGACCCCGTCGAGCTCTTCGGCGACGGATGCCAGCCGCCCCACGTCGGAGCCGACGACGATGACCGTCGCACCCGCGTCTCGCAGGATGCGGGCGACGCTCCGCCCGGCCGCGCTCGTGCCCCCGGCCAGCAGCACCGTCCGGCCGTTCACCGCCGTGTCGGTTTCCATGCCGTGTCTCCTCCGTCGTCGGGCGCCGGTGGCCGCTGCCGCCCGCGCATCGCGGCGTACCGTCGTGCGGACATCGTGTCGGACACTCCGGCTCTGATGCCACCCCCACGGCGTGTCGGACACGATCTCCGCACGACGGCGTGACGCGGCGCGGGCCGAACGCCGCCCCGCCGGACCAGGGCCGGGCCCCGCCCCGCCGGACCAGGGCCGGGGCGCGACGCGGGCGGGCCGAACCCGCCGCCCAACCAGTGTCGGGGCCCGACGCGGGCCGGACCGAACCCGCCGCCCAACCAGGGCCGGAGCCCGCGGCGCGGGCCGCAAGCCTCAGTCGCGGCCGGTGATGCCCTCGGTCGAGGCGATCACGGGGCGCATCTTCTTCTCCAGCGCCTCGAAGAACATCGACAGGGGGAACTCGTCGTCGAGAACGGCGTCGGTGTACCCCTTGGGGAGGCCGGCCAGCACGTCGTCCGACAGCCCCCGTGCCCACACCGAGGCCGGGTGCGGGGTGACGACCGACCGGACGAGGTCGTAAGCGGCGAGCCAGTGCGCCGTCTTGGGGCGGTCGATCGAGCGCCAGTACAGCTCGTCGATCGCGTCGGCGAGGGCGACCACGGCGGCGGGTACCTCGTCCCAGTCGAACGCGAGCGACGTGTCGGTCCAGTGCAGCACGCGCCGCTGGTGCAGCCACGCGAACAGCAACTGCCCGCCGAGACCGTCGTAGTTGCGGACGCGCGAGCCGGTGATGGCGAAGCGGAAGATGCGGTCGAAGATCACGGCGTACTGCACGAGCTCGGCGTGTTCGAGCATCGCCTTCTCCGCGTCGTCGAGATCGTCGCGGGCGGACAGGCGCGCCTGCAGCGAGACGCACTCGCGGAACGCGGTGAGGTCGCACCGCAGCTCCTCGAGCGAGTACAGGAAGTACGGCATCCGCTGCTTGATCATGAACGGGTCGAACGGCAGGTCGCCGCGCATGTGCGTGCGGTCGTGGATGATGTCCCACATCACGAACGTCTGCTCGGTGAGCGACTGGTCATCGAGCATCCGGGCGGCAGCGTCTGGCAGGTCGAGCTTGGTGATCTCCGCCGCCGCCCGGGTCACGCGCCGGTAGCGGGCGGCCTCGCGGTCCTGGAAGATCGCGCCCCACGTGAAGGTGGGCACCTCGCGCATCGCGACCGTCTCGGGGAAGAGCACCGCCGAGTTGGTGTCGTACCCCGGCGTGAAGTCGACGAGGCGCAGCGACACGAACAGGCCGTTGGTGTACTCGGTCTCGAGCCGCGCGATGAACTCGGGCCAGATGACCTCGACGAGCACCGCCTCCACGTGCCGGTCACGCGAGCCGTTCTGCGTATACATCGGGAAGACGACCAGGTGCCGGATGCCATCGATCCGGTGCTCCTGCGGCTGGAAGGCGACGAGCGAGTCGAGGAAGTCGGGCACGCCGAAGCCGGCGTCCTTCCACCGGTCGAAGTCGACGACGACGGCGCGCAGGTAGGCATCGTCGTGGGGGAAGAGGGGCGTGAGGGCCGCGATCGCGTCGACGATGTCGGCGACGAGTTCGGTGGCACGCGGGTGGTCCGACGACTCCGGGATCGAGCCGTCGGGGGCCTGCAGCGACTGCATTTCGACGGCGGCATCCTTCAGCAGAGCCCACGCCGGCGTGTGCTCCACAGTGGTCACGGTGTGTCCGTCGAGCAGGTCGTGCGCGGGACGCGCGGGAGTTGCGAGGGTCATGGTGGCATCCGATCGAGAGGAGCGAAAAAAATTCCTGTCAAACACCGATACTAACGGAAAACTTACGGATGCCGAGAGGGGTGATGTGGTCCCGACTGCTACTCTCGGCGCATGTCCGACGGTTCTGCCCGCCGCGTGCGTCTCGACGATCCCGTCGACGCGGCCATCGTGCGCGAGATCTCCCTCGACGCGCGCGCAACCCTCGCGCACCTGTCCGAGAAGGTCGGGCTTTCGGTGTCCGCCGTGCAGTCGCGTCTGCGTCGGCTGGAGGCGCGCGGGATCGTCCGCGGCTACCGGCCCGTGCTCGACGCGGAGGCGCTCGGTCGCCCGCTCGCCGCTTTCGTCGAGATCACGCCGCTCGACCCCGCGCAGCCCGACAACGCCCCCGAGCTGATCGCTCACCTCACCGCGATCGAGGCGTGCCACTCCGTCGCCGGGGACGCCGCCTACATGCTCTTCGTGCGCGTACCGACGCCGCGCGATCTCGAGACCCTCATCCGCGACATCCGCGCCGCCGCACAGGTCAACACGCGCACGACGATCGTGCTGCAGACCTTCTTCGAGGCGCGACCCATCGAGCCGGCGGACTTCCCGGCCTGACGCGGCGCCGGCCACTCACCAACGGGGGCGCCGCCGGCTGGACGGGGCACCGCCCCCGGCGGCACGGCACCGGGGATACATCCCTCGATGGATGCCGTCGGCCCCACGCGCCGCGTAGCGTGACGGGGATGCGCATCACCCTGCGTCCCCTGCTCCGATACCAGCGGACCGTCGACCTCGTCGTGGCCGGGGTGTTCGGTCTGTTCTCGATCGTGATCGAGGTGGAGCCGGGCGATGTCGGGGGCAACCTCGGGGCGTTCCTGTTCGTCGGACTCATGACGGCGGCGTTCGCCTTCCGCCGGTTGCAGCCCGGACTGGCACTTTTCCTGGCCTGGGTCGGGGCGTGCGTGCAGATGGCGTTCCTCCGTGATCCGTCGCCGACCGACGTCGTCGTGTTCGTCGTGCTCTACGTCACCGCCGCTTACGGAAGCCGCCGCGTGTTCTGGGCGGGGTTCGCTTCGGCGTTCGTGGGGGCTGGAGTGGCCTCGGCGTACGTCGTCCTCCGAGGGGTGGACGGAGTCATCAACCCCAACAGCCTCTTCGCCGTCCTCGCGGTGCTGCTGGCCTCGGGGTTCGCGTTCGTCCTCGCGTGGGTGACGGGGGCGCTGGTCCGCACGGCCCGCCGGGCCGCGGCCAACGCCGCGGCTCAGCGCGCGGCGGAGGAGGCCACGATCGCCGAGCAGGAGCGCGTCCGAATCGCGCGCGACATGCACGACGTCGTGGCACATTCGCTCGCCGTCGTGATCGCGCAGGCCGACGGCGCCCGGTACGCCGCCGCGCAGGACCCCGAGGCCGCGACGCAGGCGCTGTCGACGATCTCGACGACCGCCCGGGCGGCGCTGTCCGATGTCCGGCTGCTCCTGCAGCAGTTGCGCCACAGCCAGGCGGACGGGCCGCAGCCGACGTTGGCCGACCTCGAGGTGCTGTACGCCCAGGTCCGGGCCGCCGGGGTCGACCTGCAGGCCACGGTCGACCCGGCACCGGATGCGGAGCCGCCCGCGACCGTCCAGCTGGCGCTCTACCGCATCCTCCAGGAGGCCCTCACCAATGCCCTGCGCCACGGGGCCGACCGCCGCGTGGCGGTGCGGATCGCGTGGCATCCGGACCGCGTCGAGCTCACCGTGCGCAATCTCCGCGGCGGCGCCGCGCCGTCCACCGGCGGCCACGGCGTGATCGGCATGCGCGAGAGGGCGCAACTGGCGGGCGGAACGTTGTCGGCGCAGCCCGAGGCCGACGACTTCGTCGTCCGGGCGATGCTGCCGATCGGCGCGTCCTCGTGAGTGCCCGGTTCGTTCAGGCGTCGGTCGACCGGCAGAGTGGATGCCATCCCACCCCCGTTCCTCGGAAGGACACCGCGTCATGACCTCGTCGATCCGCGTCGTGCTCGTCGACGATCAGGCGCTGTTCCGCGCCGGAATCCGCATGGTGCTGAACTCGCAGCCCGACGTGGAGGTCGTCGGCGAGGCATCCGACGGACGTGAGGGTGTCGAGGTCGTCCGCGCGACGCGCCCCGACATCGTGCTGATGGATGTCCGGATGCCGGTGATGGACGGCCTCGCCGCGACCGCGGAGATCCTCCGCGACGCGGACGCCCCGCGAGTCGTGGTGCTGACCACGTTCGACCTCGATGAGGCGGCGGCTCGAGCGATCCAGCACGGCGCGAGCGGCTTCCTGCTAAAGGACTCCGAGCCGGAGTTCCTGCTCTCCGCGGTGCGGACGGTCCACGCCGGGTCGGCAGTGATCGCGGCGGAGGCGACGCGCGACCTCTTCGCCCACATCGCCCAGACGGGCTCGACCGACCCGCTCCCGACGAGCTACGGCATGCTCACCGATCGCGAGCGCGAGATCTTCGCCCTCGCCGCTGCGGGCCTGAGCAATGCCGAGATCGCCGCGCGCGAGTTCCTGTCCGAGGCGACGGTCAAGACGCACGTGAGCCGCATCCTCACCAAGCTCGCGCTTCGCGATCGGGTCCAGCTCGTGGTCTTCGCCTACCGCCACGGGCTCGTCTGAGTGCCGCACGCGCCGGGACGGCGCCTGCAACTGCCGCGACGCGGGATCGGCACCGGCACAACCTCAGCGATCCGCCCACGCTCAGTGGCATCCGGCTGAACGCACGGAGGTTGTGCAGATCGCCGAGGTTGCGTGCCCTGGCGACCGGCGCGTGCCGAGCCGTGCGGGCAGCGCGCTCCTCAGTCCGCCGCGTCCTCCGCGGGCTCCGGGTCGTGCGCCCACGTCGGAGCGAGGGCGCGGATGCGCGTCGCGCGCCACTGCCACATCGCCCACAGGCCCGGCCAGAGCGCCGGGGCGGCGGCCCCTCCGATCGTGAGGCGTTCGCGCCACAGCGTGCGGTTCGGGTCACCCGGCACCGCCGAGACCGCCATCTGGTGGTCCCAGACGTCGAGCGCCGCGAGCGGGCCGGTCAGCGGGACGCCCCAGTCGCGGAACACCCGTACGCGGCCGTTCGCGTCGGACGTCTCGCGGTCGGCGACCGAGATGAGCTGCCGCCCCACCGGGAAGACACCCGCCGCGCGCATCTGCACCGGCACGTCGTCCCCCGACGCGAATGACGTCGGAGCGTCCTCGAGCGTCTCGACGGCGAGGAGCGGACCGTAGAGCTCCGCGACCGCGCGCGGTGAGTGCAGGGCCCGCCAGGCGGCATCCGGATCGCAGTCGATCTCGAACTTCAGCAGAATGCGCATGCTCGCATTGTGTCAAGGACACCGGGGAACGCGGGCGGGTTGACGTGCCCGGTGTCGGAGGGCGGATCGTCGTAGGGTCGAAGGATGCCGAACATCCCCGACGCTCTCGCGCAGGCGAACTATCAGGTGCGCCTGGAGTGGGGCGAGGAGGGACTGCGGCGACTCGCCCCGGCGGACGTCGTCGTCGTCGTGCAGACGCTGGGGCTGTCGGCGCGGGTGCTGGCGGCCGCGGAGGACGCGCGTACGCTCGCGGCGTCGTCGACCGACGCGGCCGATCGCCTCGCCCTCGCCGCGGAGCGCGCGGGGGCGCACGTCGTCGTCGCCGGGATCCGCAACGCCGCCGCCGTCGCCTCGCACGTGCTCGACGTGCAGCGCTCGCGCGGCGAGCGGACGAGCATCGCCGTGATCGCGGCCGGCGATGCGGAGGGGGCGGGCGTGCGATTCGCGGTCGAAGACCTCCTGGGCGCCGGGGCCGTGGTCGTGGCGCTGGGCGACCTCGGTATCGATCACGCCTCGCCGGACGCAGCGGTCGCCGGCGAGGGCTTCCGGGCGCTGCGGGGAGCCGTGCGGCACCTTCTCACCGCGAGCGGCACGGGCCGTCTGCGCGCCGACGCCGGCGACCGCGACCTCGTGCTCGTGGCGGCCGAGCGCGACGCGGCATCCGTCGTCCCCGTGCTGCGCGAGGGCGTCTTCTCCGTCGTGTGACGCGGATCGCCGGGAGCGAGTACCCGGCGCAGCGCGGTGTCGCCGCGCGCCGCGGGGAGCCGACGCGGTCCGTGACGCCCGGGTTCACCGGGGCACCACCGCGTGATGCGGGAAGTCAGCGCGGCGTCGCCGCGGCCAGCCGTGTCGCGGGTGTGATCTCGCGGTGCACCCAGGTCAGCGCGAAGCGGGGGTCGAAGTACGGCGCGCACTTGGCGCACGACGTGGGCCGCGTCGCTCGGCGATGCCGGTACGCGACGTGGCCGGACGGACACGTGCCCACCCACGGCGCGAGCTCGTTGGCCGTCTCGCCGGCGTGCGTGGTGCCCCCGACGTAGCCGAGGTCGCGGGCCGCGCGCTTCCACACCGGTCCGTGACCCGCCGCGGCACCGGCCAACGCGTGCGCGACCTCGTGCAACAGCGTCTGGTGATTGGTGTCGTCGTCGTAGCGGGCGGCGAGGTAGCGCGAGACGCTGATGCGGCGGCGGCCGTAGTCGCAGAGCCCGGCCCGGCGCTTGGCGTTGTCGAAGGCGAATGACCACGAGTCATCCAGGTGCAGGGCGATCAATGCCTCTGCCCAGACGCGCACACGCTGCAGATCGGACATGACGGGAATCGTAGAGAGGGGCTCCGACGTCAGCTCGCGACGACCGAGCGCGAGCGCCGCCGGTCGGCGGCGTCGATCGCGAGAAGGGTCGACTCGAGTTCGGCGTCACTGGCTCCGGCGTTCTGACGGAGGAACAGGGCGCGCTTGAAGTCGCGGCGGGCCGCCTCGTACTCGCCGTCGTCGTAGTGCACCTTGCCGCGGTGCTGCAGGGCGAACGCGGCGATACCGGCCCACCCCTGCCCCTCGGCCTCTTCGGCGCACGTGGTCAGCTCCTGCTCGGCTGCGGCGAACGCGCCCCGGCACTGCTGAATGGTGGCGTGCAGGATGCGCGCCCGCAGCAGATCGCGGCGCGTTCCGGCCATGCGCGCGACGCGCACCGACTGCTCCGAGACCATGAGCGCTTCGTCGAAACGGTCGAGCACCTTCAGGAGCCAGGTGCGCTCGAGCAGAGCGGGGAGGCTGCGCTGCGAGCCGATCTCCTCGAGCCGTTCCGCGCACTCGCGAGAGTCGGTGATCTCGCGCAACGTGTCGGGGTCGTACCCGTGGATATAGCTCACCCTCGCTCCTCTCGAATGGCCGATGGCATCCAGTCTGCGGTGCCCGCGGCCGTTGCTCCGCCTCGCCACACCGGCGGGTCGCGAACCCACCCGGGCGAGCGGCTCGGCGTCCCTTGTCAGCGGTCGAAAATGGATGCCGAGGGCTTCGGTGACGGTGTCGCGTCGGCATCCGTCGCCGGGCGTGCGCCGCGGATGAACTCGTCGATCTCGGCGCCCTGGGAGACCTTCGCGGGGTGCGGGCCGGCGGCCATGAGACGCGGCAGCCACTCCACGGGGAGGGGAGCGGCAGAGGCGGCGACGACGAGGTTGCCGAAGCGACGCCCCTTCAGCACCTGGACCTCGGCGAGCACGATGACCTCGGGGAGCACGTCGCGCACGGTGGCGACCTGGCGCCGCGCGAACGCCAGTCCCGGACCGTCGGACACGTTGACCAGCAGGACGCCGTCGGGCGCCAGGAGTCCGGCGGCCTCGCGGTAGAACTCGACGGTGGTCAGGTGGGCCGGGGTCTGCGCGCCCGAGTACACGTCGCTGACGAGGAGGTCGACCGCGCCGTGCAGGCCCGCGGGCAGGCGACCGAGGCCGGCGCGGGCGTCTCCGATGCGGACGCGGATCGCCGCTCCCCGCGGGAGGGGGAGGTTCTCGCGCACCAGGTCCCACAGCGCCGGTTCCAACTCGATGACCTGCTGGCGGGATCCCGGCCGTGTGGCCTCGACGTAGCGCGGGAGCGTCAGTGCGCCGGCGCCGAGGTGGACCGCGGTCAGCGGCTGTCCCGGCATCCGGAGCCGGTCGATGACCGCGCCCATGCGCGCGACGTACTCGAAGTGCAGATGGGTGGGGTCGTCCAGGTCGACGTGGGATTGCGGTGTGCCGTCCACGACGAGCTCCGACCCCGAGACGAACGTCGAAGAGGTCACCCGCGCGATCGACCCGTCGGACAGCCGCGCCGTCGGTGCGTCGTCGGGTTCCACTCGCATCCGTGCCATGTGTCCACGCTAGCTCGGGCGGCCCACCCCTCACGCGCGCGGAGCGCGGGGGAGAGGGAGAGGGAGGGGGACGGAGGTCAGGGCGTCGGGGGTCACCAGGGAGACCGTGTCGTCGGGGAGGGGCGTCCAGCCGTGCAGGGGGATGCCGGTCGTCGCCACGAGCCGCGCCCCGGACGCGGTCCGCCGGGTGAACAGGCGGTTGTAGTCCGCGCCGTGGCCGGGCGGCAGGTCGGCGACGTCCAGCCCGCGCGCGGCGAACGCGGCCAGCGGGGCCGGACGCCCCGCCGAGGAATGCACCGCGACGAGGGCGTCCGGGGTGAGCAGCAGCGCGTTCAGGCACGCGTCCGGGTAGGACGCGCGCACCGCGGCGACGGCATCCGCGATCCTCGTCGGGTCGATGGCGGTGCCGGGGCTGAGGGCGCGCCGGAGGCGTGCGAAGTAGAGCTCGCTGTCGTTGCTCCCGCGGAGGGTCGCACGCTCCTCCTCGCTGAGTTCGGCGCGCAGTCGCTCGGCCGGAGCGAGGGCTCCGTTGTGCTGGAACGCCTCGTCGCCGAAGACGAAGGGCTGCGCTTCCGTCTCGCTCAGGCCCGTTCCCGCGCTGCCGAAACGCAGGTAGAGCAGGGCGGCCGTCGTCGGCATCCGGATCGCACGGGCGAGATCGTCCCGCGTGGCCCGGCGTCCGGTGGCCAGACGCGCGGCGACGCCGGACTCGGTGCGCCACCCCGCCCCCCACCCGTCGGCGTGCACCCGGGAGAGGGCGGCGAAGGATGCCAGGAGGTCGTCGCCGAGCGTGGCGGCGGCGTCGACCGGGCGGTGGCTGACGTAGGCGAGCATGCGGGACACGGCACCTCCGGGACGAGCGATCACAGATTGGATCCACATGTAGTATGTTTGGATCCTACTCGGAGGTATCCCGTCCCCCATGAACCCGCCCCCCACCGCAGACGCCGTCACGGCCACGGCACCCGCGCCCGTCGCGGACGGACCCTCCATCGACGTCGCCGCGGAGCGAGCACGCACCGCGGGCTCGGCTCTCGCCCACCACTTCAACGCCGCCGGAGCGGCGCTCCCGACGCGCGGCGTCGTGACCGCCGTGGTCGACCATCTGCGTCTGGAGGAGCAGAAAGGCGGGTACGAGGCGGCGGCCGAGCGACGCGGGCGGATCGACGCGGTGTACGCCTCGGCGGCCGCGCTCGTGGGCGCCGCGTCGACCGAGATCGCCCTGTTCGACAGCGCGTCGACGGGCCTGCGGATCCTCCTCGACGCCCTGCGTCCGACCCGGGGGCAGCGCATCGTCGCCTCCTCCAGCACGTACGTCAGCCACGCGCTGCACCTCATGAGTCTCGCCCGCGAGCACGACATCGACCTCGTGATCGCCCCGTACGACGAGGGTCGCCGGGTCGACGTCCCCGCGCTCGAGGCGATCCTCGCCGACGGGGTACCGTCGATCGTGACGGTCGCCCACGTGCCCACCTCGTCCGGTCTCGTCGAGCCGGCCGCCGAGATCGGGGAGGTCGTGCAGCGCTACGGAGGCACCTACATCCTCGACGCCACGCAGTCGGTCGGCCACCTCTCGGTCGACGTCCGCGAGATCGGGTGCGACGTGATGGTCACGACCGGCCGCAAGTTCCTCCGCGCCCCGCGGGGCACCGGGTTCGCCTACGTGCGCGATTCCCTGCTCGAGCGTCTCCTCCCCATCGCTCCCGACGTCCGCGGTGCCCAGTGGACGTCGAGCGCGAGCTGGGAGCTCGACGCCTCGGCGCGGCGATACGAGACGTGGGAAGGTCCGGTCGCCGCGAGGCTCGGACTCGGCGTCGCGCTGGACGAGACGCTGGCCCGCGGCATCCCCGAGAGCGAGGCGTGGCTCATCGACGCCGGCCGCCGTCTCCGGACCGCACTCGCCGACATCGAGGGCGTCACGGTCGCCGACCCCGCCGACAGCCGCTCGGCCATCGTCACCTTCGTGATCGACGGGGTCGGCGCGGCCGACGCCGTCGTCGAACTCGCCCGCCGCGGCGTCCGGGTCGTGTCCGTCCCCGCGACGCACGGACAGTGGGACCTCGGCGACCGCGGCGTGCCGAGCGTCGTCCGCGCCTCACCGCACGTCTACAACGACGACACCGACGTCGCCGCCCTCGTGGACGGAGTGGCCGCCATCGCCACGGGGATCACGCGATGAGCGCGGTCGTGTCGGCGGACGTCGTCGTGCTCGGACTCGGCATCCACGGAATGTCGACCGTCGCGTCGCTCGCCCGCCGCGGCGTGCGGGTGATCGGGATCGATCGCTTCACCGCCGGGCACTCCCGGGGTTCCTCGCACGGCCGGACGCGCATGATCCGCCGCGCGTACCCGAACCCGGTGTGGAATCCGCTGGTCGAGAAGGCCTTCGACGCGTGGGGCGCACTCGAGCGGGCGTCGGGGACGACGCTGGTGCATCGCACCGGGGGGATGTACGCCCACGAGGGCGCTGCGCAGCTGCAGGGCCCGGAGTGCGTCCTGGTCGAGGACCGTGCCGAGATGGCATCCCTCATGCCGTCCTTCGCCGTGCCCGACGGATACCGCGCCGTCTACGACCCGTCGGCGGGCGTGATCGAGGCCGAGCGCGCACTGGTCGCGCTGCGCGGACTCGCCGAGGGTGCCGGGGCGGAACTCCGCGACGGCGAGCGAGTGCTCGGGTGGGATTCCACCGCGGACGGCGTCGAGGTCCGCACCGACCGGGGCGCCGTGCGCGCCGGGCGTCTCGTCATCGCGGGCGGCTCGTGGGCCGGTCGCCTGCTGCCGCAGCTGTCCGACCTTCTCGAGGTGTGGCGCATCCTCACCGTCACGGTCCGCGCGGGGCAACCCGCGGGGATCCCGGCGGCGCTCGGAGCCTTCTCGGTCGATCGCGCCGAGGGGCTCGTTTTCGGCATCCCGGATGCCGACGGCAACGGCGTCAAGCTCGGAGTGGATGCCGGAGAGGTCTGGGATCCCGAGACCCCCGTCGCCCCACCGACCCCGGCCGAGGCCGAGGCGTTGCGCGAGCTGCTCCACCGCTACGTCCCGGCTCTGGACACCGCGCCCGTCGAGCTCGCCGCGTGCCTCTACACGATGACCGCGGACAAGCGCTTCGTCATCGGTCCGCTCGCCGACAGCCCCGAGGTCATCGCCGTCTCGGCCTGCTCGGGTCACGGCTTCAAATTCGGCCCGGCGATCGGGGACGCCGTCGCGGACCTCGCCACGGGTGTCGACCGCCCCGATCTCGACTTCGTCTCGACGGCCCGCCGAGGAATCTGACATGACCACCGCCCTTGCCGCTCCGCACCACGCCGCCGTCGAGGCGGGCCGCTCCGCCCTCGCCGCGGGGGGTAACGCCGTGGATGCCGCCCTGGCCGCGGCCGCGATGCTCACCGTCGTCTACCCGCACCAGTGCGCGGTCGGCGGCGACCTCATCGCCCTGGTCCGCCGGCCCGACGGCTCGACGACCGCGATCGTCGCCGCCGGCACCGCCCCCGCCGCGATCGCCGAGGTCGCCGCGACGTGGGTCGAGGTACCGCGGGCCGGCGCCGGCTCGGTCACGGTTCCGGGGATGTTCGCCGGATGGGAGGCGATCGCGCGCCTCGGCGCCGTCCTGCCGCTCTCGCGTGCTCTTGACGCGGCGGCCGCGACGGCGGAGGCGGGCACGCCGGTCAGCGCGGGCTTGGCCCGTGCCCTCGTCTCGCGGGCCGATGCGATCCTCGCCGACCCGGGCCTGCGCGAGGTGTTCACCCGGGACGGTGAGCTGCTGGCCGAGAGCGACGCTCTGGTCCAGCCCGCGCTCGCCGGGTCGCTTCGCCGGATGGCCGCCGACCCGAACGACTTCTACGCGGGCGAGATCGCCCGGTCGCTCGTTTCGACGCTGCGTGCCGACGGAGGCACTCACACCGTGGAGGACTTCGCCGGATACCGCCCCGAGGTCACCGAGGCGCTGACCCGCACGATCGGCGGCGCCGAGTACAGCGTCGCTCCGCCGCCGTCGGTGGGCGCGATCCTCGTCGGCGTCGCCGCGGCGGGTGAACGGCATCCCGGTGCCGCTGAGCTTCTCGAGGCGAGCGTCCGCGGAGCCCAGGCGCGCGGCGCGCACCTCGGCGACCCCGCCGCGGGACCCGTCGACCTCGAGGCCCTGCTCTCTCTCGACGCCCGCCCGCTCACCGGACCCGGCGAGCCGCGTCCGCAGGGAGACACCGCCGCGGTCGTCGCGATCGACGACGACGGGTATGCCGTGACGATCGTGCAGAGCGTGTACCAGACGTTCGGCTCCGGACTCCTCGACCCGGCGACCGGCATCCTCCTCCACAACCGCGGTGGGGCGTTCTCGATCGACCCGGCCTCACCCGCGGCGATCCGCCCCGGAGCGCGTCCGCCGCACACGCTCGCCCCGGCGATCGTCGATCGCGACGACCTCACGGTGGTCGCCGGATGCCAGGGCGGCCGAGCGCAGCCGTGGATCCTCGCGCAGCTGCTCCCCGACGCGACAGACCCCGCCACCGACCTGGACGAACTGCTCGGCCGCCCGCGCTGGGTGATCGGCGACCGCGACCTGGGACACGATCGCCTGACCCTCGTGACCGAGCCCGGGGTCGTTCCCGACGTGGGGGAGCGGGCCGAAGCCCTCGGGCTGGGGATCGCGGCGTTCCCCGGACCCGCCGACGAAGCCGGCCACGTCCAGCTCGTCCGCCGATCGCGCACCGCCGGGGTGCGCGATGCCGCGAGCGACCCCCGCGCCGACGGGGTCGCCGTCCTCGTCCCCTGACCGTTCACCCGCCCCACCGCACGCCCTGCCCCACCAAGGAGACCCGATGACCGCCGACCGGCACTGGAGCGACCCCCTCACCCCGAGCGAGATCGTGGAGGTCACCGCGCTCGTGCGCGCGGACGAGCGCATCGGTTCCGAGCCCCGCTTCTGGGGCATCGCCGTCGAGGAGGGGCTCGCTCGCAGCCTCGCGCCGGGCCAGGGACGTCCCGTGCGTCTGGTCGTGATGAACCCGGCGGCGCACGCCGCGTGGGAGGTCACCGGCTGGACCTCGGGCACCGATCGCGCCGAGGCGTCGCTGGCATCCTGGAGTCCGGTGGATGCCAAGCGCCCCGGCGTCTCGAGCGACGAGGCGCGCGCGATCGCCCGCGCAGCCCGCGAGCACCCGCTGCTGAAGGAGGCCCTCGCCAAGCGCGGGATCACCGACACGACGCACGTGTGGGTGGACCCCGAGTCGATCACCGGCTTCGAGCCGGAGGACCTCATGGACCGCCGTCTGTCGTGGGGCACCGTCTGGTACCGCGAGAGCGCCGACGACAACGGCTACGCGCGTCCGGTCGCCGGCCTCGTGCCGATCCTCGACCTCGAGACGCTCGACATCATCCGCATCGAGGACCACGGCGTCATCCCGATGGCCAGCGAGGGCGGCAACTACCGTTCGGGCACGTGGGGACCCGACCGCACCGTCGCGCCGCTGGAGATCACCCAGCCCGAGGGCCCCGGCTTCACCGTCGAGGGCCACAAGGTCACGTGGCAGAACTGGTCGTTCCGCATCGGCTTCACGCACCGCGAGGGGCTCGTGCTGCACGACATCGCGTACCGCGACGGCGACGTGGAGCGCCCCGTCCTCCGCCGTGCCGCCGTCAACGAGATGTACGTGCCGTACCTCGACTCCGACCCGACGGCGTACCGCAAGAACTTCTTCGACTGGGGCGAGTACGGCGCGGGGCCCCTGACGGCATCCCTCGAACTCGGATGCGACTGCCTCGGCGAGATCCACTACTTCGACGCCCACGTGCTCGACGGGCTCGGCGAGGCGCAGACGATCACGAACGGTGTCTGCCTGCACGAGGAGGACTCCTCCATCCTGTGGAAGCACGTCAACACGCGCACGGGTGAGGCGGACGTCCGCCGCTCGCGGCGACTCGTGATCTCGTTCTTCGCCACCGTCGCCAACTACGACTACGGCTTCTACTGGTCGCTGTACCAGGACGGCTCGATCGAACTGGAGATCAAGCTCACCGGCATCCTGTCGGTGTCGGGGATCGACGACGGGAAGATGCCGGCCTTCGGTCGCATGGTCAGCCCGAACGTCCAGGCACCCACGCACCAGCACTACTTCGCCGTGCGCATGGACACCGCGATCGACGGACCGAAGAACCGCCTCGTCGAGGTGCACGCCGAGGTCGAGGAGGACGAAGAGCTCAACCCGTGGGGGAACGCCGTCAAGATGGTCTCGGAGGTCATCGCGTCCGAGAAGGATGCCGGACGCATGGCGGATGCCTCCCGCGCGGTGCACTGGCGAGTGGAGAACACCGAGCGCACGAACCGCTTCGGTGAGAGCACCGCCTACCGCCTGTCCGCGATGCACACGACGCGCCTGTTCGCCAAGCCCGGCAGCATCGTCGCGCGCAAGGCGCCGTTCGTCTCGAAGCACCTGTGGGCCACGGCGTACGACCCGAACGAGCGCTTCATCACCGGCGACTACCCCAACCAGGCGCCGCTCGAGGCCGAGGGCATCACGGCGTGGCAGCAGGCCGACCGTCCGCTCGACGGCGCCGAACTGGTGCTGTGGCCGATCGTCGGCGTGCACCACTACCCCAAGCCCGAGGAATGGCCGATCATGCCGGTGCACCGCATCGGCCTGCGGTTCGAGCCGGACGGCTTCTTCACCCGCAACCCCTCGCTCGACCTGCCGCCGTCCTCGGGCGGCGACCACTGCCACGCGCCGACCGCGGGTTCCGGTGGGGCCGTGGCCGAGGGGCACGCGTTCCACGGGCACGACGCCGGCGGGCACGAGCACCACGGGCACGACCACGCCGCCGGGGGCCACGACCACTCGGCGCACGGGCACCACGGGCACGACCACCACGGGCACTGATGGGGGAGGTCCTGCACGTCGGCGCGCTGGTGACGACGGCGGCGGGCGCGTGCTGCGTCGCCGCCGACCGTCCGGCCGCGCGCGTGCGTGAACTGCTCATCGCCGCGCTTATGCTGCTGGCGATGGCCGACATGGTCGTCGGCGGCGGGCGTGTGCCGGCGGTGTTCTGGGCGGCGGCGTTGCTGGCCGCGGCGCTGGTCGCGGTGGCTCCGGGTTCGGCGCGGCGCGGGGGCGACCGTCGTATGCGCGCCTTCGATGCGCTCGGCGCCGTGTTGATGGCGGCGCTTCTGCTCGCGGCGCACGTCCCGGCATCCGTCGGTACGTCTCACCACGGGTCGGGGGCGATGCCGCTCGTGGCGCTCACGCTCGTCGGGGTGGCGGCGTACGCCGTGGGCGGTGTGGTGCTGTTCGTCGCCGCGCACCGTGATCGACCGCTCGTCACGCGGCTGCCGCCGTTGGCGATGGGGGCGTCGGCGGTGCTGATGGCGGCGCCGCTGCTGCTGGGGGATGAGGGCACCCGATCGACCCCGGGCACCGGGATCGGATAAACGACCGATCGTATTCAGGTACCCGGCGGTGATTCCGCCACCCTAGGATGAGGCATCCGGGGTGCGCGGGGGGCGCGCATCCGGGCTGGCGCCTGATTCTGGAATGGGGGGGATCTGGGCATGGTGACGGGAAATTTCTTCGTACCGCCATCGGGCTCGGGTGGTGGATCGGGCACGCCCGGTCGGAAGGCCACGAGCTCACGGCAAGGGGACGCGAGGGGTGTCCGGGGCAGGGCGATCTTGACGAACCCCGCGACGCGTCTGATGGCCATTCTCGGCGGTGCGGACCCTCGTGTTCTCGAACGGGCGCCATCGGAGGCCGGTCGTTTCGTGACCATGTTCCTCGTTCTGCTGGGCACCGCATTGCTGTCCGGGATCTCCATCTGCGTCGCCCTCATCACTGCGATGGAGGTGTGGTGGTGGGTGGCTGCGCCGCTCGCGCTGATCTGGATGGCGCTGATCTTCAACCTGGACCGTTTTCTGACATCGTCCATCAAGTCGACGAGGAACGTATCCGTTCTCGTCATCGCTGCTCTGCCACGCGTCGCCATGGCAGCCGTGATCGGCGTCATCGTCGCTGAACCGCTGGTTCTCCAACTCTTCAACGACGAGATCACTCGTGAGATGAACGCGATCAATCAGGTCGAGGAGACGACGCAGCTCCAGGCGCTGGAAACCGGCATTCTCGCAAAGGCCCGCGACGATACGCGACAGCGCTACCTCGATCTCGCGGAGCAGGAACGGACCGGTGTGATCGCCGGAACGGGGGATTCCGAGACGTACTCGGTGTCGGAGGCGAGGGCTCAGGTCGCTCGCCTCACCGATCAGCTCGCTCAGGCCAGCACCGACCTTCAGAGTGCGCGCGCGTTGTACCAGTGCGAGCTGAACGGTGGAAACGTCGCGGGTTGTTCGGGCACGCCGGGCGACGGAACCAACGCCCGCTCAGCGCAGCAGCAGATCGATGAGGCCAACCAGCGTTGGTCCTCCCTCTCGCAGCAGCTTCAGAGCGCTGAGGCGGCACTCTCCGAAGCCGAGGCGGCCTCCGCCGGTGCGAACGAGTCGTCGGAAGCGGCGAACCGCCAGCAGGCGGCCACGCAGGTCGAGGCGGCACGCCTCGCCGAAGAGCAGGCGCTCGCCGCCTATAACGCCGAGCGCACGCGTATCCAGACGGACGTGGCCAACTCGACGGGCCTCATCGCCCGGATGAACGCGCTGGAGACACTCACTTTCGGAGACCGGATGGTCGATGCCCAGGGCAACGTCCTGAGGGAGACCGAGGGCAGCCCGATCATCGGCTGGGCGCATTTCGCTCTCGCGACCCTCTTCTTCATGTTCGAGATCCTGCCCGTGGTCTCGAAATCCGTGATGGCCTACGGGGACAAATCCCTCTACGAGCAGGTCGAAGCCATGGACAAGGCCTCGATGGTCGAACGGGAGAAGATCGAGCGCAACGACAGCCGGTGGGAGGCCCAGCAGCGTTCGGGTAATCGTCGCAAGCAGATCGAGCACATGCTCGAACTGGAAGCCGATCAGGCGCGGAAAGCGAATGTGCACGTCGCGCGAGAGATGGAGAAAGTCCTGGATCTTGCTCTCGCCACGTGGAGCTCTCACCTCCCTCACGCCGACCCGCGGCAGGACGGCCCTCCACCGCGGCCGACCACGCACGACGCCCCTCACCGCTAAGGCCACGACGTGACGTATCCGATCTCGGAAAGCTGGATCCACACGGCGATCATCGTCGCCTCCCCCTCGGGCGAGATCCCCACGACGTCGTGGGCCGTCCTGAACGCCGCCGCCGCGACCGTGCTCGCCTCGCCCGAATTCGACGAGGTCAGCTTCCATGTCCTGGTCCGATCGCCCGGCGACGCGGGGGGCCTTCCGACATCGGTGGACGATGTCCTGGGCAGGGTCCTCGACGAGACGGAGGCATCCGCGATCTCCCTGGTCTGGTGCGAACCGGCCGATACGGTGGACGGCTCGCTCGCCCCGCACCTCGAGCCCCTCAACGCGGTGCGGTTCACCGCTGCGGTCGTGGAAGAGGTTCGCCAGCGCAGCGCCGCCCCCGACGTCGTTGCCCGGAGGGCCGTGATCGCGGCGCTCACGGCGGCGGAAGGACACCGCGGCACGCCACGACCGCTCATCGAGGCCTTCGGGCATGCTCAGGAGCCGGCCCCGGCGCCGGTGTCTCGCGATCCCGTGGCCGGGCGCGACCAGGCGTCTCCGCTTCCGTCGATGCCTGTCGAGGGCGGCTACGCCACTCGATCGACGGCCGGCGAGGGGTACCGCGATCCCGGGCGGAGCGCGGAACGCTTCTCGCGCGCCGATGACCGACTTCCCGGACGCGGGCCCGCGTTCGTCCAGGACGTTCGCACCGCGTTCGCGTCACAGCTGGACGACTGGTGCAGCGGAACCTCGAAGGCCAGACGGGCGGCGGAACGCGTGGGGGTAGCCGAGTTCGATGAGCTTCGGCTGATGCCGGGAGTTCGACGTCCTCTGCTCTACGTGGTCGTGGCGGCCTCCCCGCAGTGGGACAAAAGGTCGATGCGCACGCGCGATGCCGCACTGACTCTCATCACGCGCGGGCTCGGGCGGCAGTGGGTTGCCATCGCTGCGAACATGGGCGCAACGCTCTCGCGCGTGGCCGGGCCCACGGTACCGAATCTCCTTCCTCCCGCGTGGCGCAGGACCGATCGCAGCAACGACTTCGACCTCGGGCACGCCGCCGGAGAAGTGTCGGCCCAACTCTCGCGAGACGTCGCGTCGCTGCGGCTTCGCGGTCATGACGTGGGTTCCTCGCACGTCGTCGTGTTCGCCACCGAGCCGCCGTTCGTCGACTCTTCCGCCGACAGCGCGTACCGAGAATTGCTGGGCGCCGTGGACTCGGTGACCTGGCTCCTGGCTGGGGATTCCGGATGGATGGAGACCCCGTGGGAGCTGGAGCAACCGCCCTCCCGTGTGCTGCAGGCAGAGCAGGATGGCGCGAAGATCTTCCTCGCCGAAGTGCTGTCGCCGATCGATCAGGAAGGTGAGGACTGACTGCCGTTCTCCTCGGCGGGGCTCCGCTTCCGGTCGCCGAGTTCCTCGGCGATTTCTGCGAACGCGAGGGCCTGCGCGCTCATGATCGCGGAAAGGTGCTCTTCGAGGACCGCGACGAGGGAAGACCCGAGCGAAAGAGCATCGGGCAGGGGGAACGAGCGCGTCAGATCCGCCCGGAGATCGTCGAAGCCGGAAGCGCGCAGCAGCTCCGCGACGTCGAAGCCGAGTCTCTCCATCGAAGGAGCGGTGGATGCCAGCTCCGCGGCGCCGTTCGTGAGGTCGTCCATCGAGGTCGGCCACGCCGGCAGGGGAACACGGATGTCATCGCGAAGAACGGACGGGGCAGTGAAGGCGGGGAGGGCCGGGACGTACGGTGCAGGAAGTGCTCCCGTCTCCACGTGGAAGGGCGGCAGCTCGTAGCAGTCGACCGTGCCGAGGACGCGCGTGGCGCTGTCATATCTGGTTCGCACGTGAAGCACGACCTGGCCGGCGTGGGGGACGCGGACGGGTGCGCTGTCGCGATCTCCTGGCACGCTCGCCCACTCGCCGGAGGGGCCCGAGATCTGCACCTCGTAGGGGCTCCCCGACTGGATGTGCCAGGAGGCGATGATGTCGCTTCCCCGCAGGGCCGCAGGCTTGCTCAGGCCGGCGTGCGTGATAACGGGAGGGGCGATCACCGTGCGGACGGCATCCTCCGCGGCGTACCGCAGTTGTCCGGCGGTCGGCCTGTTCGCCGGATCGGGATCCAACGCCCGCTCGATCATGGCGGCGAGTTGACTCGTGACGACGGGTGGCGGTGGTGACGGGAGTGCTCCACGCTGCGTGGCCCCTTTCCCTCCGCGGATGAAGCGCACGAAAGCGAGCCCGAGCTTGTACACGTCGGTCTCGAAGTCCTGCAGCATCTTCACGTGTGGCCGCGAGTCATCGTTGCCCTGAGACATCTCGGGGGGAAGCCACCGGGGGAAGTGGCCTTGACGGGCCGCACGGGTGGGGTCCGACACGTGCCCGACCGCGTCGCAGTCCAACAGCAACACGCGCGCGGGCGAGAAAGTGAACACCTCGTTGTGCGGGTTGAGGTCTCCGAACACCACCCCGTGCCCGTGGAGCAGCTCGACGGCGCCCGCGAGCTTGGCGAGTACATGCAGCCGCAGCGCGTCGTCGTCGTAGTCGGGGTGGTCGTACCCGAGATTCTTCCTCGATTGCTCCGGTGCGCTCAGGTACTCGTACCCGCGCGGCTTGCGCGCGCCCGGGATGTTGTTGGTCGGGTGAATGTCCATGAAGAATTCGGGGGGAATCAAGGGCAGCAGGCATCCCACTTCTCGACCTTGGTCGACGACCATCGCGACCGGCCAGACGGCGATCTCGTCGATCTTCTGCCGATCGGCATCGCTCAACCCCGCGCGAAAGGCCACCGCACGGTGCATCCCCTCCAGAACGGCAGGAACGTGCACCGGGTCGATGTCCGGCTTGGGCCGCTTGAGAACCATGGGCCGCGTGTCACCGGGTACGGGTGTTCCCGCGACCTCGTGAACGACTCCGAACCCTCCGTCGCCGATTTCGTTCTCGATGCGGAGGGACGACAGCTCGACGTTCATATGGCGTCCCTCGACGCCGCGACACCGTCCGGGTCGGCGGTCGCGGCAGACCACACGCCCACCACGGTTCGGTCGTCCTGGAAGCTTTGGCGCGCGAACTCCACCTGCCCGCCGAAGGTGTAGATACCGGGCGCATCCGCCCACCATGACGCCAGAGCCTGCCGCACCTCGTGCGAGTTGCGGAGGGGCACGCCGACCCCGTCCGTCATGACGAAGATGCTGTCTGCGCCGCCGGGCAGCGTGGCGAACTGCACGACTGCTCGTGCGGAGGGCAGCGCGTCGATCGGTGCGGCGAAGGCGTCGCCCGCAACCGCCGAGGCTGTCGCCTCGGACCAGGCTCCACCGGACAACACCCACACGGGAGAGTCGCCGACCCACGCGATATGGCCCGGGCCGATGACGCCATCCACGATGGAGACCTCCACGAGCGTGAGAGTCGTTCCGCCGAGGGGGAACCCCGATTCTCCGATCACCGTGTGTTCGAGGAGGTGGGCGTTCGCCCGTTGCACGAGCTCGCCGAGGGTTGTGTCCTCCAAACTCCAGGCATCGGCGGCCACCCTCACGGCGGCCGCACTGGCTTCTCGGGAACGCGACCGGGATCCGACCCCGTCCGCGACGGCGATCAGGAGACTCGACCGCTCTGCCCGCCAGGCGCACGAGAAGGCATCCTGCCGTTCTGTGCCCCGGTTTCGGTGCAGGAGGCCGCGCACCGAGGCGGCGCGGATCGCCGCGCCGTCGATGTCATGTTCCGCGAGTTCGATCTCGGGGCTGGCGGAGGGTCCGAGCGGCACTCCCAGGCGCACCTCGCTGGCGAGTCGCCCGGGGATGCCGATCGGGTACGGGATGTCGCGAAGACGTTTCACCACGGCCCGGCTCCTAGAACGTCGCGTCGACTGTTCCGTGCGCGATGTCGGATGCGGGTGCCGGACGCGCGGCCTGGAGGTTCGGCTGGCTGGATGCGGCCGCGGCACTGGCGCGGATGACCGTCTGATTGATCAGGTGCTTCACCTGCGCGATCACCGCCTTGATGTCAGCATTCTTGAAAAGGAAGTACTCTCCCCGCTTCTCGCCGAAGTCGGGGTACGCGATGCTCTTGAGCACCTCGACGTCCGCATCTCGGAAGCCGTAGGCCACGACGTACGGCCACGCCTTGTTCGCCTCTGCGCCCTGAAGCCTGAGGAACGTGTCTCGGAATCGACCCCTGTCGTCGTGGTCGGGCTGCCCGTCCGTGAGGAAGAACACGCAGGGACGGTGGTAGCTCCCGTTCTTCGCCTTGATGGCCGCCGTATCCGCGCGAACGGCACGGTCATATGTCTCCCACGCCGAGCTGAAGTTCGTGCCGCCGAGAATGGTGAGCGGTTCGACCGACTCGATGTTGGACAATCGCGAGAGCGGAATCGTCACCCGCGCGGTCGAGCCGAAGCTGATCACGCCCAGCAAGGCCGTGTCGTCCGTGGCCGCATCGGCTCGGAGCTCGGCGACGATCTCCTGCACCGCCGAATGCAAAGTTCCCAGGTCCGCACTCATCGACCCGGATTGGTCGAGGATGATGTAAAACGGCATCACCTCCTGACCCTCGGCGATGTCGACGTCGCGGGCGTCATCGACGCCCTCTGCGTACTCGTTCATACATTCCCCCCAGATGTTGATATTGCACGTACGGTCACGGTATCCGGAGCCGTCGCAGCCACACAACGACGGTGTTCGGCGGTGTCTGAGACGGCTGGCGAGCCGGTGCGCGACTGATCCATCACCCGGGTCTACCGATCCCGGGGATGGGTGGGCTGAGCAGCCGCATTCGTGGCCCCGGGGCCACCGCTGACGCCCCGTGCCACAGAACGTGCACCGACCCGCGGAGCCCCGCGTCAGCCCGTGAACACCGTCGCGGAGCGCCGCTCGTACCACCGCGCGAGCTGCTCGCCGGCCTTGAGGACGTGCTCGCGCATCTCTCGGCGGGCGGCCTCGGCGTCGCCGCTCTCGATCGCCTCGATGATGCGCACGTGCTCCTGGAAGTTCTCTTCGCGGTGGCGGTCGTCGCCCACGAGGAGCTGGGCCGACACGTTGCGGGGGAAGGTCTCGTTGATCTCCTCGATGGCGCGGGCGAGGCGGGCGTTGGCCGAGACCTGCGCGATCGTGTTGTGGAAGACATCGTTCTCGCGGCGGCTGGCGAGCGCCGGGTCACCCTGGCCTCGCTCGCGCTCGACGGAGCGGTCGTACATGTCCTGGTTCGCCTCGCGCAGGCGCGCGACGTCGCCGCGCGAGATGCGTTCGACGGCGCGGGCGGCGGCGAGGGCCTCGAGCTCGGCGCGCACCTCGTAGGCTTCGCGCACCTCCCACGGCGCGGGCACGCGTACCACGGCGCCTCGGTTGGGCAGCACCTCGATGAGCCCACCCGTCTGCAGCTGACGCAGCGCTTCGCGCACGGGGGTGCGGCTGACGCCGAAGTCGCTCGCGAGCTCCGCCTGGCGCAGCTGCGCTCCGATCGGAATGTCGCCCGACATGATCCGTTCCCGGATCTTGGCGGCGATCTCATCGACGAGGGCGTGCCCCCCGGCCGCCGAGATCTCGGTGTCCCCCCCTGCGGCCATGCTGCCCCTCTCGGTCGGTCGTGGTCGCGCTCCCGCGACTGCCGAACCTAGCAGAAGGGCTCCCGGATGCCACGCAATCCACGCGGGTCTGGCTCCCAGGTCATGCATTCGGGATCCAATTTGTTTCTGTTAGGATCCAAACATGACGACCCGAGAGGATGCCACCGAGCTCCGCGCCCGCGTGCGCTCTCTGACGCTCGAGACCGCCGACGTCATGTCGGTAGAGCTCGAGGGGGTCGACGGGCCGCTCCCCGAATGGACACCCGGCGCCCATATCGACCTCGCCCTCCCCGGCGCACCGGTGCGGCAGTACTCGCTGTGCGGCGAGCCCGGGTCGGCGCGCTACCGCGTCGCCGTCCTGCACGAGGAGCAGAGCCGCGGCGGCTCCCGCGCCGTGCACGAGCGGCTGCGCCCGGGCGACGTCGTGTCGCTCCGCGGTCCGCGCAACCATTTCGGCCTCGAACCCGCCGACGAGTACCTCTTCCTCGCGGGCGGCATCGGCATCACGCCGGTTCTGCCCATGGTGCGCGCCGCGGCCGCGGCGGGCGTGCCGTGGCGCGTGCTGTACCTCGGCGCCTCCCGCACCCGCATGGCGTTCCTCGACGATCTCGCCGCCCTCCCGGGGGGAGCGGTCGACGTCGTCGCGCGGGACGAGGGCGTCCGAGCCGACCTCGAGGCCGAGCTCGCGGCCCACCCGAACGCGGCCGTGTACGCGTGCGGTCCGGCACGCATGCTCGAGGAGGTCACGCGCCTGGTGCCCGAGGCATCCGGTCGTCTGCACCTGGAGTACTTCACCGCCCCGGCCGTGGAGTACGAGCCCGGCGGACCGTTCGCCGTGCGTCTCGCGCTCACGGGCGTCGAGCTGACCGTCGAACCCGAGCAGAGCGTGCTCGAGGTCATCCGCGAAGCCGGCGTCGACGTGCTCTCCGACTGCGAAGAGGGCATCTGCGGCAGCTGCGAAACGGGCGTGCTCGAAGGCGAGGTCGAGCACCGCGACTTCGTCCTCACCTCACAGGAACGTGCCGCGAACGACTGCATGATGGTCTGCGTTTCGCGGTCCGCGTGCCCCCTCCTCGTGCTCCAGGCCTGAGAGCCCCGGACACAACCCACACCGACCACGAAGGGCGACGGCGATGCTGAAGCAGGAAGACAACGAGAAGATCACCCGCTCCGGACCGGGCACGCCGCTCGGAAACCTTCTGCGCTCGTACTGGCAGCCGGCCGCCCTCGTCTCCGAGATGCCGGGCGAGCGGCCGGTCAAGGCCGTCCGCATCATGAGCGAGGACCTCGTGCTGTTCAAGAAGCGCGAGGGCTGGGGCCTCATCAGCCGCTACTGCGCCCACCGCGGCGTCGACCTGTCGTACGGCCGTCTCGAGGAGGACGGCATCCGCTGCCTGTACCACGGGTGGCTCTACGACGGCGAAGGGAAGTGCGTCGAACAGCCCGCCGAGCCCGAACACAGCCAGTTCCTCGGCAAGATCCGCATCGCCAACTACCCGTGCGTGGAGAAGAACGGCATCATCTTCACCTACATGGGCGCGGGCGACCCGCCGCCGTTCCCCGACTACGACTGCTTCATCGCGCCGGAGGAGTACACCTTCGCCTTCAAGGGCCTGTGGGACTGCAACTGGCTGCAGGGCCTGGAGGGCGGCATCGACCCGAGCCACGTGTCGTTCCTCCACCGCTTCATCCAGGAGGACCCGCGCGAGATGTACGGGCAGCAGTTCGCCGAGGAGGTCGAGGGCACCGGCAAGAAGCTCTCGATGCTCGTGGGAGAGAGCTACCGCCCCGACATCGAGGTCGAGAGCGCCGACCACGGCCTGCGCGTGTTCGCGCTGCGGCAGCTCACTGAGGACATCAAGCACGTCCGGGTGACGAACCTGATGTTCCCGAACGCGTTCGTCGTCCCGTTCGGCAACACCAAGGTGTTCACGCAGTGGCACGTGCCGATCGACGACGAGCACCACTACTGGTACATGATCTGGTACGACTTCGCCGAGGTGACCGACAAGGACACGCTGCTGCAGCAGCGCCTCGAGGGCGTGACGCTGCCGGACTACCGGCCGATCCGCAATCGCGACAACAACTGGGGCTTCGACCCGCAGGAGCAGAAAGAGCTCACGTACACGGGTATGGGGCTCGACATCAACGTCCACGACCAGTGGGCCGTGGAGAGCATGGGCCCGATCCAGGACCGCACGGTCGAGCGCCTCGGGGTCTCGGACCGCGCCGTCACCGCGAACCGGCGCCTGCTGCTGCGGGCCATCGACGCGTTCGCGGCGGGCGGGCAGACGCCCTCGCACCCCGTGAGCGCGGAGGAGGCCGCGAAGCTCACCGGGCCCCTCGCGATGGACACGATCTCGGCCAACGACGCGTGGCAGGAGCGCTGGGTCCAGCGCGAGCAGGAGCGCCGCGCCGCCTCGCCGTGGGCGGCCGCGAGCGCCAGCGCCGAGGAGACCGTCGATGCGTGAGCGCAACGTCGACGAACGCCCCGTCTCCGAGAGCGGCGGCGGGATCTCCGCGCGACCGATGCTCGCCGCCGACCGCGAGGGTTTCGTCCACCGCCACGGGCTGTGGAGCGAAGCGAAGTACGCCGCCGCCGGGCAGATGCGCCGCGTCGTGGACGAGCTCGGGATCGACATGGTCCGGTTCTCGTTCGTCGACCAGCACGGCATCCTGCGCGGGAAGACGATCGCCCGCGGAGGGCTCGCCGCGGCCTTGCGCTCGGGTGTCACCGCGCCGAGCTCGCTCCTGCTCAAGGACACGTCGGGACAGTCCGTCTTCTCGGTGTTCAGCGCCGAGACGGGTGTCGGTGTCGCCGGATTCAGTGGCGCGGGCGACATCGTGCTCGTGCCCGACCCGACGACGTTCCGCGTGCTGCCGTGGGCGCCGGGGACGGCCTGGATCCTGTGCGACCTGCATTTTCCCGACGGCAGCCCCGTGCCGTTCTGCACGCGCACGATCCTCCGCAACGAGCTGACCACGCTCGCCTCGCGCGGCTACGACATGACCGTGGGCGCCGAGCTGGAGTTCCACGTCTTCCGGGCCGAGGAAACGGCGCTGGGCACCGAGCACGTCGGAGCCCCGGGTCGCCCGGGCGCCGCGTCGCTCGCCGCTCCGACCACGCGCGGCTCGCAGCTGCTGCTCGAGGAAGGGCTCGACCGCATGCAGCCCCTCGTCGACGCGCTCTACCGCGGGCTGACGCTGCTCGACCTGCCGCTGCGCTCGATCGAGCTGGAGTTCGGTCCCAGCCAGTTCGAGATCACGATGGAGGCCGGCTCCGCCGCCGAGATCGCGGATGCCATCGTCCTGTGCCGCACCGCGGTCCGGCGCATCGCCGCGGGGCTCGGCTATCACGCCACGTTCATGTCGCGCCCGCAGGGAGCCGAGGGCGCGTCCACCGGCTGGCACCTGCACCAGTCGCTCACCGAGCGGGCGACCGGTCGTGGCGCGTTCGTGCCCGACGCCCCCGGAACGACGCTGTCGCTCCTGGGCTCGGCCTACCTCGGTGGCCTGCTCGCGCACGCCGGAGCCGCGGCGGTCTTCACGACGCCGACGGTCAACGGCTACAAGCGCTACCAGCCGAACTCCCTCGCGCCCGACCGCATCGCGTGGGGCATCGACAACAAGGGGGCGATGGTGCGCGCCGTCGGCGGAGTCGGCGACCCCGCGACGCGCCTCGAGAACCGTTCGGGCGAGCCGGCGGCCAACCCGTACCTCTACATCGCTTCGCAGCTGATCAGCGGCGTGGACGGCATCGACCGGGGTCTGATCCCGCCGGCGCCGACCGCCGACCCGTACCGGACGGATGCGCCCTCGCTCCCGGCATCCCTGGGTGCCGCCGTCGACGCGTTCGAGGCCGACTCGGTGTTCCGGGCCGCGCTCGGCGACGTCGTCGTCGAGTGGTACGCGACCATCAAGAGGGCAGAATTCGCCCGCTACCTTCGCCACGTCTCCGACTGGGAGCAGCGCGAGTACTTCGAGATCTTCTGAGGACCAGCATGAGCCTTCGCACCACCGTCACCGCCCTCCCGGACTACGAGCCGTTCCTCCTCGGGGGCGAGTGGATGCCGCGGGGCGAACGCCCCGCACGCGCGGTGATCGACCCCGCCACCGGCGAGGTGCTCACGACGGTGGCCGACGCCACGCCCGCCGACGTCGACGCGGCGGTGGCGACCGCCGTCGCCGCCCACGCCGACCGGCGGTGGCGCGGGCTCGCGCCGCTGGATCGCGCCCGCATCCTCAACCGGGTCGCCGACCTCATCGAGGAGCGGCTCGAGGAGCTCGCGGTGCTCGAGACCCGGGACAACGGCAAGCCGATCGAACGCTCCCGCGCGGACACGGCCATGGCGGCGCGGACGTTCCGCCATTTCGCGGGTGCGCCCTCGCGACTGGGCGGCACGGTCGTCTCCGTCGATGGCGGGGGACATCACGTCTACACGGTGCAGGAACCGGTCGGCCCGGTCGCGATCATCCTCCCGTGGAACTTCCCGATCATGACCGCGGCCTTCAAGCTCGCCCCGGCGCTCGCCGCGGGCTGCCCGGTGGTCGCCAAGCCCGCGGAGGACACCCCTCTCACGCTGCTGCGGCTCGGCGGCATCCTTCTCGAGGCCGGCGTTCCCGCCGGCACCGTGAGCATCCTCACCGGCGACGGCTCGGTCGGGGCGGCCCTGACCGCGCACCCGGGCATCGCGAAGATCACTTTCACCGGCTCCACCGAGGTCGGACGCCTGGTCGCGCACGCCGCCGCCGACGACTTCACGCGCGTCACGCTGGAGCTGGGCGGCAAGAGCCCGAACATCGTGTTCGAGGACGCCGACCTGGATGCCGCGGTCCTCACGGCCATGCGGGCGTCGTTCGGCCACTCGGGGCAGATGTGCACCGCGGGAAGCCGCCTGCTCGTGCAGCGTTCGATCCTCGCCGAGATGACCGAGCGGATGACGGCGGCGGTGGCCCGCGTGCCCGTGGGTGACGGCCTGGACGGCGGCATCACGGTGGGTCCCTTGGTGTCGGAGGAGCAGCGTGAGCGCGTGCTCGGCTACATCCGCGCCGGTGTCGACGAGGGCGCGACCCTCCTCGCGGGCGGCGGCGTGCGCGAGCCCGGCTTCTATGTCGAACCCACCCTCTTCGCCGGCGTGACCAACGACATGCGGATCGCGCGCGAGGAGATCTTCGGTCCGGTCGTCGGCATCATCCCGTTCGACGACGAGGCGGAGGCCATCCGCATTGCCAACGACACCGCGTACGGTCTCGCCGCCGGCGTGTGGACGCGCGACCTCGGGCGGGCGCACCGGATGGCGGCGGCGCTGGATGCCGGCACGGTGTGGGTGAACACCTACAACCTCTTCGATCCCGCTCTGTCGTTCGGGGGCACGGGGGAGTCCGGGCTCGGTCGCGACCTCGGCGAGGAGGGCCTGCGCGGCTTCCTCGAGTCCAAGAGCGTCGTCATCGCGATCCCGGAGGCGTAACCGCATGCTCACCGTGCACGGCGTCTCGGGGCCGATCGCCCCCGGGCAGCTCGGGGTCACGCTGCCGCACGAGCACGTCTACATCAACATGACGCGCACGACCCCACAGGACGGCTACCTCGCGGTCGAGGACGAGATGCTCGCCGAGCTCGCGCTGTTCCGCGCCGCGGGCGGTTCGACGATCATCGACCTGACAAATGGCGAGCTGAGCGACTATGCGGCACCCTTCGGCGAGAGCGACGACATGACGGAGCTGCAGCAGAACCGGCGGACCGGGTCGCGCTCGATCGCCAACGTGCGAGCCACCCGCCGGGCTGCCGAGACCAGCGGCGTGCAGGTCATCCTCGGGACCGGCCACTACTACGACACCTACCTCGACAAGGAATGGTTCGACCGCACCCCGACCAACACGCTCGCCGACTTCCTCGTCGCCGACCTCCTCGACGAGATCCCCGGCACCGGTGTACGCGCCGGGGTGATCGGCGAGATCGCGTCCGACCTGTCGCACATCACGGCGGCAGAGGAACGGTCGTTCCGCGCAGCCGCCCGTGCCGGACGCGAGACGGGTGCGCTCATCTCGACCCATGCGGCGTCGTTTCCCACGGGCCTGGCGCAGCTCGACATCCTCACCGAGGAGGGCGTCGACCCGTCTCGCGTCGTGATCGGCCACGCCGACACCGTGAAGAGCGTCGAGTACTCGCTCGAGCTGCTGCGCCGCGGAGCCTTCGTCGAGTTCGACTGCCTCATGACGTGCCGCGTCGGCGGTTCGCTCATCCGCCACCAGATCGACCGGCGCATCGATTACCTGCGCCGCCTCGTCGACGCCGGGTATGCCCACAGGGTCCTGCTGTCGCACGACGTCTGCCAGCGCTCGCACCTGCGCGCGTACGGTGGCCCGGGATACACCTTCCTCTTCGAGGAGTTCCGCCAGATCGCGGTCGAGTCCGGGATCGCCCCCGAGATCCTCGACGCCATCCACCGCGACAACCCGCGTCGCGCCGTCTTCGGAGAGTGACCGATGCCGATCCACACCGTTCTCGGACCCATCGACGCCGCCGACCTCGGCCGGACGTCGATGCACGAACACCTGCTCAGCGACCTGCGCATCTGGGCGAAGACGCCGACGGAGCTCCCGCCGGAGGGCGTGGAGATGGGCCCCGAGCTCATGGCCTACCTCCGGTGGAACTTCCTCTCGATCCCCGAGAACATCGTCCTCCACGATCCCGTCGTCGCCGCCGAGGAGCTGGCGCACGTCGTGACCGCCGGCGGGTCGGGGGTGCTGGAGCTCACCCTCGACGGCATGGGTCGACGCCTGCGCGAACTGCCCGAGATCTCGCGTCGCTCCGGAGTCCACGTCATGGTGGGCGCCGGCTTCTACGTCGAGCCGACGATGCCCGACGACGTCCGGACCGCCGACGTCGACACCCTCACCGACGTTCTGTTGACGCAGCTGCGCGAGGGCATCGACGACACCGGCATCCGTCCCGCCCTCCTCGGCGAGATCGGCACGAGCTATCCGGTGACGGATGCCGAGTGGCGTTCGCTCCGCGCGGCCGCCCGTGCCGGCAGCGAGACCGGCGCCGCCGTCTACACCCACCAGTCCTTCCGCGGCATGGCCGGGACGAAGGTGCTCGAGGTGCTCGTCGACGAGGGCATGTCGCCCGACCGCGTGATCATCGGCCACCTCGACGAATACTGGGACAAGGCGTACCACCGCGACGTCGCCCAGGCCGGTGCCGTGCTCGCCTACGACACCTTCGGGTCCGACTTCTACTACGGCAGCACGGACCTGCGGAACCCAACCGACGCCGAGCGACTCGAGATGGTCGAGTGGCTGCTGTCCGAGGGGTACGGCGGCCAGCTCGTCATCGCGCAGGACGTGTGGGCGCAGGCCAACCTCCGTCGCAACGGCGGCCGCGGCTACGACCACCTCTTCGCCCGCATCGGCCCCGCCATCGCCAAGATCGCGGGTGACCCCGCGGTCGCCGACCAGATCCTCATCCACACTCCCCGGCGGTTGCTGGACCGCCCCACGCTCTCGGAGGACTCATGACCGACACCGCACTCGAAACCGGCATCGGCCCTGCCCACCTGGTCGGCCGCACCGTCCTGATCGTCGTCGACATCCAGGGCGGCGCCGGCACCACCCCGCCCGAAGAGGGCGGCATCCCGGTGCTCATGGGCGGCCGCGCCGAGCGCCGCGTCCGCGTCCGTTCGCTCGTGGACCGCGCCCGCGAGGCGGATGTGCCCGTGGTGTGGATCCAGGAGGTGCACAAGCGTTCCCTCGTCGACATCGGGCGCGAACTCGACGGCGCGGAGGGGCCGCACTGCATCGAGGGCGACCCCGACACGGAGATCGCCGCCTGGCTCGACCCGCAGCCCGAGGAGTTCGTCATCCGCAAGCGCCGGTACTCGGCTTTCTTCGGCACCGAGCTCGAGATCGTGCTGAAGGCGTACAAGGCCGAGACGGTCGTGCTCGTGGGCGGCCTCACCGATGTCTGCATTCACTACACCGCGGTGGACGCGCATCAGCACGACTACCGCGTGCGCGTGGTCACCGACGCCGTCGCCGGGTCGACGCAGCGGGCGCACGACAACGCGCTCGAGGCCGTGCAGTACCTCCAGCGTGACGCCCTGGTGTCGGCGGCCGACGTCGAGGCCTCGTTCGAGCGGGTGCCCGCGTGACGAGCGCCCTCCCGCGGGAGGCGGCGTACGTCGTCGTCGGCGGCGGGACGGCGGGAAGCGTCGTGGCGGCACGCCTCGCCGAGGCGGGGCGCGAGGTGCTCGTGCTGGAGGCCGGACCGGACTTCGGGCCGGAGGGCGATCCGGCGTGGCCGGCGGACCTGCTCGACGCGACGCGGCTCGGCCGCTCGCACGACTGGGGGTACGACTCCGGCGACACGTACCCGTGGCGCGTCGGCTTCGAGCGCGCCCGCGCGATCGGCGGCTCGAGCGACGTCAACGGGTGCACGCAGACCTGGGGCCACCGCCGCGACTACGACGCGTGGGCCGAGGCCGGCCTCGTGGGATGGGCGGCGGACGACCTGCGCCCGCTCTTCGAGGAGGGCATGCGGCGCCTGCGCGTGCACCGTTTCACCGCGGACGAACTCACCCCGTGGCAGCACGCCTGGTACGACGCGGCGCCGGCGGTCGGGATGCCGCGCGTCGAGACGCTCAACGACCTCGACGAGGCCGCCGGCTTCGCGCCCGAAGACATGAACATCCAGGACGGCGTCCGCATCAATGCGGCGTTCGGCTATCTCGACCCGGTCCGGGCCCTTCCGAACCTGACGATCGTCGGCGAAGCGCTCGTCGACCGGGTGATCGTCGAGCACGGCCGCGCGACCGGCGTCGTGGTGCACCACCGCGGCGAGGTGGTCGAGGTGCGCGCGGGAACCGTCGTCCTCGCCGGCGGCGCGTACAACTCGCCGACCGTGCTCCTGCGTTCGGGTATCGGACCGTCCGCGCAGCTCGCCCCCCTCGGCATCCCGCTCGTCGCGCACCTCCCCGGCGTCGGCGAGAACCTCCACGACCAGCCGTTCCTCCTGATGAGCTGGGAGGGGTCGGATCGCATGCGCGTGGAGATGGATGCCGCCCGCGCGGGCGGCTGGGCCCCCGACGAGCAGGCGATGGGCAAGGCCGCCTCGAGCGTCGAGACCGAGGCATTCGACCTGCACTTCCTCCCGTACAGCCCCACCCACCGCGGCGACGAGAAGCGATGGAGCATCGGCACTTCGGCGCTCCTGCCGCGGTCGCGCGGATTCGTGCGGCTGCGCAGCACCGATCCCGAGGCGAAGCCGATCATCGACCACCGGTTCCTCACCGACCCCGAGGGGCTCGACGTCGCGATGCTGATGGACGGCGCGGAGATCCTGCGCGACCTCGCGGCCACGCCCGCACTCGCGCCCCTCGTGGGACGGGAGATCCACCCCGGCCCCGACACCTTCACGCGGGAGGCGCTCGCGGCCCACCTCTACGCGAACCCCGACAACTACTGGCATCCGGTCGGCACGTGCCGGATGGGCGTGGAGGGCGACCCGCTCGCGGTCGTCGACGCGCGCGGCCGGGTCCACGGCGTGGAGGGACTCCGCGTCGCCGACTGCGCGATCATGCCGCGCGTGCCGCGCGCGACCACCGCCATGCCCGCCATCGTGGTGGGCGAGAACATCGCCCGGATGCTGATCGAGGACGCCGCATGAGCCTGTCGCACCTGACCCGCCGCTCCGCATCCTCCCTCGCGGAGGCGATCAGACGGCGGGAGGTGTCGTCGGAGGAGGTCGTGCGTGCGCATCTCGAGCGGATCGACGAGATCAACCCCGCGGTCAACGCGGTGGTGTCCTATCGGCCCGAGGAGGCCATCGACCGCGCGCGCGAGCTCGACGCGCTCAGCGCCCGCGGCCTCTCGACGGGTCCCCTGCACGGGTTGCCGTTCGCGGTGAAGGACCTGATGGATGTCGCGGGCCTCCCGACCACGTCGGGCTCGCGCATCCACGTCGGGACTGTCGCGAAGTCGGACAGCGTCATCTCGGGTCGTATCCGCGACGCGGGGGGCGTGTTCGTCGGGAAGACGAACACCCCCGAGTTCGGGGTCGGTTCGCACACGTTCAACGACGTGTTCGGTATCACCCGCAATCCGTACGACCTCGCTCGCTCCGCCGGCGGCAGCAGCGGTGGTGCGGCCGCGGCCGTCAGCAGCGGCATGCTGCCGATGGCCGACGGGTCCGACCTCGGTGGCAGCATCCGCAACCCCGCGTCGTTCGGCAACCTCGTCGGGCTCCGGCCCACCGCGGGCCGCGTCGCCTCGGCCCGCCCCGGTAACGCGTGGGACCCCGGGTCGGTGCTGGGGCCGCTCGCGCGCAACGTCCGCGACGCCGCCCTGCTGATGTCGGTGATCTCGGCGCCGGAGCGTCGAGCGCCGCTGTCCATCGACGAGGATCCCGCGCTGTTCCTGTCGCTGCAGCCGCGACCGTTCGCCGGCGCGCGCGTGGCCTACAGTGCCGACCTCGGCGGGCTTCCGCTCGATCCGCAGGTGCGCGCGGCGACCGAGGCGGCCGCACGGCTCGCCGCCGACCTCGGCGCCGAGGTGATCCCGGTCGACCTCGACCTGTCCGAGGCCGACCTCGTGTTCGAGACGTTCCGCTCGCTGGAGTTCCTCGATGCCCACGGTGAGGAAGCGGCGGAGCACCCCGACCTGGTCAAGCAGACGCTGAAGGACGACATCGCGTGGGCCGGGGGGTTCACCGCCGAGACGCTCGTTCGCGCCGCCGGTGCCCGCACCCGACTGTTCCGCCGGTTCCAGGCGCTGTTCGAGGACGTCGACCTGCTGCTCGCCCCGTGCGTCCAGGTGCTGCCCTTCCCCGTCGAGTGGGAGTACCCGACCGAGATCGACGGCGTCGCGATGGACCGCTACTACTCGTGGCAGCGGTCCTGCAGCCGCATCACCGCCACGGCGATGCCGGCGCTGTCGCTGCCCTTCTCGTTCTCGACCGAGGGGCTGCCGATCGGCGTGCAGTTCGTCGGTCCCTACCGTGCCGACCGCACCCTCCTGGAGTTCGGTCTGACCTGGGAGGGCGCCGTCGCCGACACGATGGCCCGCCGCCCGCCTCTCTGACCCGACGTCCCCGCTGAGGAGCCCCGCATGACCCCGTCCCCCCGGAACGACACCACCACGCTGGTGATCGCGCCCGTACGCACGATGGACCCCGACCGCCCGCACGCGGAAGCGTTCGCGGTGCGGGCGGGGCGGATCGTCGCGGTCGGAGGCGTCGACGAGGTCAGCGCCGTCCTCCCCGCCGACCACGAGGTCGAGGAGCTCGACGGCGTCGTGCTCCCGGGTCTCATCGACGCTCACCTGCACATGCAGCGCGGCGGCCTCAAGGGAAGCGAACACGTCGACCCGGACGTCGACGTCGACGGGTACATCGAGACGATGGCGCGCACGTTCGACGATGAGGACTGGACCGGTGCCGAGCCTCCCACGCTCGATCAGCGGGTCGCGGGGCTCGACCTCGTCCAGCCGCTGTTCCACGCCCTCGGTTTCACCGGCATCGTCGACCCCGCCGTCACCCCGGACGAGATGCGCGGCTACCAGGAGGCGCACCGCCGCGGGCGGCTCACCATGCGCACCGTCGCGATGCCCTACCTCGAGATCGGGTCGCCGGACACCCCCGACGTCGACGCGGTCATCGCCCACCTCTCGGGCACCGGGGTCTCCACGGGCTTCGGCGACGACGTCCTCCGCCTCGGGCCGATCAAGGTGTACGCCGACGGTGAGGCGCTGAAGGGGCAGGCGCTGCTCGACGAGCCGTGGGATGCCAGCGGATACCGCGGCGAGCAGCGGATCCCGGATGCCGAGTACGCCCGTCTCGTCGCGTTCTGCGCCGCGAACGGCTGGGGCGTCGGCACGCACGCCGTCGGGGGCGCGGCGATCGGACTCGTCGCGCGGGAGTATGCCCGCGCCGGCGCCGCCGTACGGCAGAACCGGTACCAGGTGATCCACGGGTATCTCGAGCCGAGCGTCGAGACCATGCGTCTGGCGGGCGGCGTGGGGACCGTGGCATCCCTTCAGCCCTCGATCATCTGGCACAACGGCGTCGGTTTGCGGGAGAAGCTGGGGGAGCGCGCCGAGCGTGCGAACCCGATGCGCTCGTGGATCGACGCGGGCGCGGTGCTCGCCCTCGGGTCGGACGGGCCGTACTTCGCGTTCGATCCCCGCCACCTGATGTGGCAGGCGGTCACGCGGTTCGTCGCGAACTCTTCCGAGCCGCTCGACCCGTCGGAGGCCATCACGCTCGAGGAGGCGCTCGCCGGGTACACGACCGGTGCCGCGTACGCGAGTCTCGACGAGACCGAGCGGGGGATGATCCGCCCGGGCATGCTCGCGGACTGGGCGCTGTGGTCGGCGGACCCGGTGGATGCCGGTGTCGACGCGCTGCGCGGACTCCACGTCCGCCGGACGGTGGTGGGTGGCCGCACCGTGTACCGGGGCCACTCGTGATCGAGACGGTCCTCGGCCCCGTGCCCGCGGAGGGGTGGGGGCCGACCTCGACGAACGAACACCTCCTCACCGACTCGCGGGGCCTCGCGCGCCCGCTCCCGGACGGCACGTTCCTCGATGGCCCGCCTCGTCTGGAGGTCTGGGGCGACCTCCGGTGGAACTGGATGTCGATGCCCGACAACCTCACGCTCGACGACCCCGTCACGGCCGCCGAGGAGCTGGCATCCGCCGCCGCCGTCGGACTGGGTGCCGTGGTGGAGGCGACATCGTGGGGCATGGGCCCGCGTCACGCCGAGCTGCCCGAGATCTCGCGCCGCAGCGGGGTGCAGATCGTGGCCGCGTACGGCTCCTACATCGACAAGACGCTTCCGGCGTGGTGGCGGGAGCTGAGCGAGAGCGAGATGTTCGCGCTGTTCCGCACGGCACTGACGGATGCCGTGCCCGGGACGGCGTATCGCGCCGGGCTGCTGGGGCTTCTCGGCACCAGCGCCGAGATCACGGGGCCCGAGGCCCGGGCGCTGCGCGCGGCGGGTCGAGCCGCCGCCGAGGCCGGGGCGTCGGTGAGCATTCGTCTGGATGCCGCTGCCCGCCGCGGCCCGGAGGTCGCCGGCATCCTCACCGGGATGGGACTGGCGCCCGAGCGGATCCTCTTCTGCAACATCGACAAGGTGCTCGACCTCGCCTACGTGTCCGACATCGTCGACACCGGCGCCGTGGTGGAGTTCGCCTTCGGGAGCGACCATTCCTTCGGCGGCGGGATCCGCGATCACACCGACCGCGAGCGCCTCGACTTCCTCGGCGCCCTCGTCGCCGTGCGCCCCGACGCCGCGATCACACTCAGCACCTCGGTCTGGACCAAGGGACAGCTGACCCGCTACGGCGGCATGGGCTACGGTCACGTGCTCACGCGCATCGCCCCCCTTCTCGCGAGCGTGGGCGTCGACGACGCCCGTCTCGCCGACATGCTCGTCGCGCGCCCCGTCGCGCTCCTGGACAGGACGGAGACTCCTTCATGACCCCCACCGACCAGCCCCTGCACCGACGGAGCGCGCGCGAGCTCGCCGCCGGCATCCGGACCCGCGAATTCTCGGCCGAGGAGGTGATGCGTGCGCACCTCGCACGGATCGAGGAGCACAACGACGCGGTCGCCGCGATCGTCACGATGATCCCCGAGTCCGAGGCCATCGAGGCGGCGCGCGAGGCGGACCGGGCCGTCGCCCGCGGTGACGAGGTGGGGCTGCTCCACGGCCTGCCGACCGCGGTGAAGGACCTGCTCGACGTCGAGGGGCTGCCCACTCGCCACGGCTCGCGGATCCACGCCGATGCGGCACCCGCCCGTGCGGACGCGATGGTCGTGGGACGGATGCGTCGCGCGGGAGCGCTCATCATCGGCAAGACGAACACCCCCGAGGCGGGGTTGGGCACGCTGACCTTCAGCGCCATCGCCGACACGTGCCGCAACCCCTACGACCTCTCCCGGCACGCCGGAGGGTCGAGCGGCGGAGCCGCGGCCGCGGTTGCGACGGGGATGCTTCCGTTCGCGGACGGCTCCGACAGCGGCGGCAGCCTGCGCTACCCGGCGGCGTTCTGCAACGTCGTGGGCCTGCGCCCGACTCCCGGCCGCGTTGCGAGCGGACGGCTCGACAACGGCTGGACCGCGCACGGCGTCCTGGGCCCGATGGCGCGAACGAGCGACGACGTCGCGTACGCTCTCGCGGCCATGGCGGGTCCCGACCCGATGGCACCGCTCTCGATCGCGGAGGACCCCGCCGTCTTCGCGTCGCTGACGCCGCGGAGTCCGGCATCGGTCCGGATCGGCTGGAGCAGCGACGCGGGCGGCGTGCCGATCTCGCCCGAGGTCGCCGCCGTGCACGCGGCGACGCGGGCCGCGCTCGTGGCCGCGGGGTACGACATCGTCGACCTCGACCTCGACCTGGCGGATGCCGAGGCCGCGTGGGAGACCGTAGAGATGTACAACTTCTTCGCCTCGTACCGCGGCGAGGCGGCCGCACACCCGGACCGGATGCGGCCGGATCTGCTGCGCAACGTCCGACAGGGCGAGCGGATCACCGCGACCGAGCTCGCGGATGCGCTTCGCACCCGGACCGAGGTCTTCCGCAGGACCGAGCGGCTCTTCGCCGATGTCGACGTCCTGATCGCCCCGGCAACCCCCGTGGTCGCCCCGCCCGCCGAGGCCGAGTGGGTCGAGCGGGTCGGCGACACCGTCTACGATCGCTACTTCCGGTGGCAGATGTTGGCGAACCGCTTCACCGTGACCGCGCACCCCGTGGTCGTCACGCCCGCGGGTTTCCACGGGCACCTGCCGGTCGGGATGCAGGTCGTCGGTCGCCACCGCGGCGAGGCTGATCTACTCGCGATCAGCGCGGGGCTCGAGGCCGTCCTCGGCCTGACGGCCCGCACACCCGGGGAGTGAGCCACGTTTTACAACGTCGAAACATTCCCGGCACAAAACGAGGGATCCAATCCTGCAAAATTGGATCCAGTTACACCCGAGATATATCCATGATTCTCCACCCGGCCGCCGCGTCCCGAACGCAACCCGAATGCGTCGAGTCCGGCCCACCCTTTCGCACAGCACGAGGAGTAGTCCAGTCATGAAGATCCCGAACCGTTCCCGACGGCTCGCCGTCACCCTCGCGGGACTCGCCACGGTGAGCATCCTGGCCGCCGGTTGCGCCGGCTCGTCCGGCAGCGAGCCCGCCGCCTCGGACGGCACTGCCGCGCTGAGCGGGCAGGTCGTCTGGGCCGACTACGGTGGGCCGACGAACGAGAGCCGCCAGGTCGCGTACTTCGACAGCTTCATCGACGAGACCGGCGTCGACGTCGTCTCGACGAGCATCGAAGACGCCGTCTACAAGAGCGAGCTCAAGGGTGAGGACGGTGACTACGACATCTTCCAGGCCGGCATCTCCGACATTCTGCCCAGCCTCGACAACCTCGCCGAGGTCCCCGCGGACGCCCAGGGGAGCCTGCTGCCCGAGAATGTGCGGCCGTACTACATCGGCGGCTTCGTCTTCGGTGTCGCCCAGGGCTGGCTGACCTCGACGTACCCCGACGGTGGGCCGCAGGACTGGGCGGACTTCTTCGACACCACGAAGTTCCCCGGCAAGCGCGCATGGCCCGGTGACCCGGGTTCGTACGACTCGTCGTACGAGATCGCGCTGATCGCCGACGGTGTCAAGCCGGCCGACCTCTACCCGCTCGACCTGCCGCGCGCCGAGAAGAAGCTCGACACGATTCGCGACAGCCTGGTCTTCTACCAGTCCTACCCCGAGACCCAGCAGCTGCTGAGTAGCGGCAGCGTGGCCATCGCGGTCACCGTCACGGGACAGTTCCGTGCCCTGCAGAACGCGGGCCAGGATGTGACCGTGCAGTGGAACCAGGCGTTCGCTGTGCCTTCGGGCTTCGTTTCGCCGAAGTCCTCGAAGAACCCGGATGCCGTCGCGGCTCTCGCTTCGTGGATGAACGACCCGGCCCGTCAGGCCGTCTTCACCGAACGCACCGGCTACGGTCCCGTGAACCCGGCGGTGTTCGACGAGCTGTCGGACGACGTGAAGTCGCAGGTCGTGAACGCCCCCTCGCACACCAACCTCCTGGCCTACGGCGAGGAGTGGCGTGCCGAGAACGCGGACCTGCTGCTGAACTCCTACACGGCGTGGCTCGCGGGCTGAATTCCCGAGTCCTCATCCAGGGCGTCTCCCCTCTCGGGGAGGCGCCCTGCGTCGTTTCCGGGTCCGTTGTTACTCGCCCGAAACACAGCGCGTTTACAATCGGATCCACAAGAGCTAACTTTGGATCCAAGTCGACGGTCGTCCCGTCGACGGGGATCCTGCGGGGGAAACTCCCCCGCAATCTCGACCGAGGAGCATGAGCCCGTGAGTAGTGCGACCTTAGCCACGAGGATGCCGCGGGTGCGGCCCGCCGGCGGACTGCGCGGCGGGATCAGCCGGGCCGAGGTCCGCTGGCTCGTCTGGCCCCCGCTGGCCTTCTTCGCCATCGCCCTCGGCGTTCCGATGATCGCCCTGATCGCGATGTCGCTCGAGGGCGGCGGAGCCGCCTACCCCGGCGCCTTCGCGGTGCCGGCGTTCCTCGGCTCCCTCGGGCGCACCGTCGTGATCGCGGTGGTCACCATGGTGCTGACCATGATCCTCGGCGCCGCCTACGCGCTCGCGATCGTGACGTCGCCGACGTGGCTGCGCGTGGGCCTCCTGGCGGCCCTCATGCTCTCGCTCTGGACCTCGGTGATGGTGCGCTCGTTCGGCTGGGTCCTGCTGGAACTCCCCAAGGGCGCGATCCACTGGTTCCTCGGGATCATCGGTCTCGGCGACCAGCCGGTCGAGATCTACCAGACGGTGGCCGGGATGTACCCCGCCATGATCGCCGTCATGCTCCCCTTCGCGGTCCTTCCCGTCATGAGCGCCCTGCAGTCGATCGACAAGGAGCAGCTCAACGCGGCGACGATCTTCGGCGCGGGTCCGCTCCTGACCTTTCGAACGGTGACCTGGCCGCACATCGTGCCCTCGATCATCAGCGGTGGCGTCCTGGTCTTCGTCATGTCGCTCGGCTTCTACGTCACGCCGCTGCTGCTCGGCGGCCCCGCCAACATGACGGTCTCGGGCGTCATCAACGCGCAGATGAGCAAGGCCGACCGTCCCGATCTGGCGGCGGCCATGAGCATCCTGCTGGTCGGAGGAACGATGCTCATCTACCTCGTCGCGGACCGCCTGTTCAAGGTGAGCGAGAAGTGGGGCTGACATGACGACCACCGTTGCCCGGAGCCTCGGCGCGTGGCGGATCCCCGTGATCTTCGTCGCCCTGCTGGCCAGCTTGCTCCTGATCGTGCCGTTCCTCATCCTGGTGTCCACGTCGTGGACGCAGGGCGGCTTCATCCTGTTCCCACCCGATGGGTTCTCGCTGCAGTGGTACGCGAAGGTCCTCGGCGACCGCCGGTGGATGAACGCCTTCACGTTCTCGCTGTGGGAGAGCGCAGCGGCCACCCTCATCGCGACCGTTCTCGGTGCGGTGGGAGCCATCGGCCTGACCCGTGTGCGCCGTCGTGCCGCCCAGCGATGGATCCGCACCCTCTTCATCGTCCCGATCGCGCTCCCGCCGATCGCCTACGCGGTGGGCCTCTACGGTGCCGGATCCGAGCTGTCGTTCCTGCGCGGCTCGATCCTCACGCTCGTCCTCGGACACGCCCTGCTCGCGTTGCCGTACGTGTTCGTCATCGTCTCCGGTGGCGTCGCGCGCATCGACCCGGCGCTGCGGCCCGCGGCGTGGACCCTCGGGGCGCGCTGGCCCCTCGTGCTGTGGAAGATCGAGCTGCCGGCGTTGCTGCCGTACATCCTGTCGGGCGCCCTCTTCGCCTTCGTCGTCGTGTTCGACGAGGTCGTGCTGGCCGTCTTCCTGTTGCCCCCCGGCGTGCAGACGCTTCCGCTGAAGATGCTGAACGCCGCCTCGGAGGCGTTCTCACCGGAGCTCACGGCGGCGTCCACGCTCGTCTCCGTCCTCGCGATCGTGCTCCTCGCGGTCGTCCCCCTCGTCATCGGACGCGCATCGCGCCGGTCCGGAGCGCGCCGTGGGCGCGCCCGCACCGCGGCGATCCGCCCGGAAGGAGTCATCGAATGACCGTCGCCCTCTCCGTCACCGACGTCGAGGTCACCCTCGGCGCCAACCACGTGCTCAAAGGCGTCTCGCTCGACGTCCAGCCGGGCGAGTTCGTCACGCTCCTCGGCGCCAGCGGCAGTGGCAAGTCGACGCTGCTGAACGTCATCGCCGGCCTCCAGGCCGTCGATGCCGGTCACGTCGCGTTCGATGGACAGAACGTCGAACGCCTCGCGCCGCAGAAGCGGAACGTCGGCGTCGTCTTCCAGTCCTACGCGCTGTTCCCGCACCTGAGCATCGGCGACAACGTCGCGTTCCCGCTGCTGGCCGCCCGACGCCCCGCCAAGGAGCGGCGCGCCGTCGCCGAGGAGATGCTCGCGCTCGTGCAGCTCCCCGGCATGGCCGACCGCTCGCCCGCCTCCCTCTCGGGCGGACAGCGCCAGCGTGTCGCGTTGGCCCGCGCGCTCGCCGCGAACCCCGGCATCCTGCTTCTGGACGAGCCGATGGCCGCCCTCGACAAGCAGCTGCGCGAGCAGATGCAGGTGGAGATCACGCGAATCCAGCGCAAGGTCGGGATCACGACCGTCTCGGTCACGCACGACCAGACCGAGGCGCTGACGATGTCCGACCGTGTCGCGATCATGCACGAGGGGCGACTCGTGCAGGTCGCGACCCCCGAAGATCTGTACCGGCGCCCCGTGAACGCCTACGTCGCGAGCTTCCTGGGCGAGGCCAACCTCCTGCCGGTGTCGGACGGCGCGCTCGTCGACGACACGACGGGCCTGATCGTGGATGCCACGGCGGTCCTGCGCCCCGAAGACATGAGTGTCGTCGCGCCCGGCGAGAGCACTCCCGCCTGGTCTGTCGAGGGGACGGTGCGGCTCGTGAGCTTCCAGGGTTCGCGCTACCGCCTGGAGCTCGCGACACCGTACGGCCGCAAGGTCGTCGCCTCGCTCTCGCCCGCGACCGATCTGTCGGGTCTCGCGGCGGGGTCGCGCGTGCGCCTCGCGTGCCGCACCCCTGAGCGGGTCCACCTGATCGAGGCGGTCGCGACGGCAGCCATCCCGGTCCCGGTCTGAACCCGGATCCCGTTTCTTCCCGAGCCGCCGCGGCTCGCCCTTCCCCCTGCGAGGAGTGCCCATGATCATCGACGCCTACAACACGACGCAAGACGTCCGCGGCCGATCCGACTACCTCACCGGCGCCCGACCCGGTGAGGAACCGCCGGCGTACGTGCCCTTCGACCCGCAGCGCATCCTCTCGCGCATGGACGCCGCCGGCGTCGACATGGCGATGGTGTGCTCGCTCGCCCAGCGCATCGAGAACGACTTCATCATCGGGCTGCAGGACGCCCACCCCGACCGCTTCATCGGTTTCGGTCAGGTGATGCCGCAAGCGGACGACGCCGTCGAGGAGATCCAGCGACTGGCGGATGCCGGCATCCGAGGTCTCAAACTGCACCCCAGCATGCATGGCTATCACGTCGCCGACCACGGTCTGCTCGACCCGGTGTTCCGCGCGTGCGCCGCGAACGGCATGGCCGTCATCATCAACGCGCTCGATGACGCCTTCTGCGCGCCCTTCTCGATCGAGGAGATCGCGAAGGACCACCCCGACGTGCCGACGATCATCGCTCACATGGGTGCGGTCTGGAACGTCCCGGAGGCGATCATCGTCGCCGAGCGCCGCGAGAACGTCTACCTCGAGACCTCCGCCACCCTCATGGCCGACGTCAAGCGCGCCTACGCGCGGCTCGGACCGGAGAAGATCCTCATGGGCTCGGAATGGCCGGGCTCGGACTTCGACCTCGAGCGCATGAAGATCGCGAAGGCGATCCCGGATGCCGCCGACCGCGCGCTCGTCGAGGGCGGGAACTACGCGCGCATCATGCGCATTGCGGTGCCGGTGTGACCCATCGGCCGCCGCTCGGGCGTCCCGCGGAGATGTCCGATGCGGATGCCGAGCTGCTCGACGCTGCGCGGGCTCAGCTCGACGCCGTCTACCGCGAGGGGCGGCACGAGGTGGTCGCCGCGTTCCGGCTCGCCGACGGCCGGATCGTCACGGGCGTGCACGTCGACGGGTCTGCCCGGCGCTCGTCGGTGTGCGCCGAGGGGGTCGCTGCGGGGAACGTCATCGCGGCCGGCGGGACGGTGGTGGCCGGGGTGAGCGTGCTGCGCCGCCCGGGCGGCAGCGAGCACGTGATCGAACCGTGCGGCGTGTGCGCCGAACTGCTCACCGACTACTGGCCGGACGCACGCGTGTGGATCACCCGCGGCGACGACACGGTTGCGGTGGCGATGAGGGATCTGCTCCCCGCCAAGCGCTCCCGCCTCTGGTGATGGGCGCCGCCGCGGTCAGGCGGCGGGGTCCCGGGGCTCGACGGCATCCGGACGGGTCCGAGGGGACTCGTCGCGCGTGAAGATCGTCAGCACGGCGAGGGCGACGAGCTGCAGGCCCGCGACGAGCAGGAACGCCCACATCGATGAGGCCACGGCGATCACGGCACCGCCGATCACGGCGCCGCCGCCGTAGCCGATGCTGGTGAAGCTCGAGAAGAGGCCGACGCCGAGGGCCCGGTTCTCGGGGTGCAGGGCTCGCGTGGCGAGCATCGTGAGCGACGGATACAGCGGGGAGAACCCGACGCCGATGAGCGCCGCGCCCGCCGCGGCGACCCAGAAGTCCGCCGCTAGGGCGAGCGTCACCAGACCCGCCGTGAGCGCGACGAGCGAGATCGCCGTGGCCCGGAGCGGGCCGATCCGATCGGGGAGGTTCGCCAGGAACAGCCGCGCGACGATGACCGACACGGCGAACACGGCGAACACCGACGCAGCGCCGAGGAGACCGGTCGCCGGCACCCCGGCGCCGGAGAGATGGACGATGAGGAATCCGAGCATGAGGCCCTCGCCGCACCACGCCGCCGCCGCGACGACGCCGGGGGTCCACACGGCCTGGAAGGCCCGCCACAGCGCACGCAGACCGCGCGGGCGTGGCGACGCGTCCGGGGACGGGGCGGCCGGCGTCACCCGGGGGAGGAGAAGGATCAGCGCTCCCGTCGTCAGCTCGAGAGCGGCGCACAGCAGGAACACCGCGCGCGGGTCGGCCAGCGCGTCGACGGCCGTCCCGACCGGCGGACCCAGGGCGAGACCGATCCACACGCTGAGCCCGTAGATGCTCAGCGCCTTGCCCCGCTGCCCGGGGGGAGCGACCGTCACCAGCCAGGCCATCAGAAGGGTGACGGCCGCGGAGCTGCCGAATCCGAACAGGATGCGGCTCACGCTCGCACCCCACAGCGTCGGCACTGTGGCGAGCATCACGAGCGCCCCGGTGGCCACGACGCTGCCGATCACCGCGATGAGCCGATAACCGAGCCGGTCGCCGAGCACCCCCGCCACCGGCATCGACAGCATCGAGGCGACCGCGGCGAGCGAGATGATCGCGCCGGCGAGCCCGGTGCCGCCCCCGAGCACGTCGCCGACATAGACCGGGATGAGGGGAGTGCTCGCGGAGTTGGTGATGCCGCTCAGCGCCGAGGCGGTGAAGATCACCCAGAACGGCACGGTGCGGGTGATGTCCCGCGTGCCGTTCATGCGGTGGGGGCGTTCGGGGCGCACTCCAGGCTGAGCCACAATTCGAAGCAGTTGTTCCGCGACAGGCTCGTTGCGCCGATCGACGCGCGGCCGACGCTACCGGCATCCTCGCCGAAGACGTCGAGGAAGAGGTCGGTGGCTCCGTTGGAGACGAGGTGCAGGTCTTCGAAGCCGGGCGGGCACACGACGAAGCACAGCGCGCGGGACAGGCTCACCACGTTGTCGAGCGACCCGAGGGCGTAACGGATCATTCCGAGCGTGTGGACCGCGGTGAGGCGTGCGGCCGCATACCCCTCCTCGACCGTGACGTCGACTCCCACGACGCCGGGGTGGAGGCGGTCGCCCGCGCGGTTCTCGGGTGTGAGACCCGCCAGTTCGATTAGCGTGCCGATCCGGTGGAAGGGCTTCATCCGGCCATACCGGATGCCGAACGGCGGATCGCTGTAGTCGGGGATCTCGAGGCCGAGTTCGCGGACGCGTGCTTCCGGGGATGTCATGGCGCACCTCTCTTCGGTTGTATCCTATCTCACATAAAATGGATCCATTACGACGGGAGCTGTCATGGCGTGGTCCGCTGAGCAACGTGTCAAGGAACTGGGGCTGGTCATCCCGGACTACTCCGACCCGCCCTACGGCGAGCGCTACGCCACGATGAAGGCGTTCCACCACCTCGGTCGGACGCTCACGATCAGCGGCATCACTCCCGAGGACCGTCAGGGCAACAAGGTCTTCCCCGGCCGCGTCGGCGAGACGGTCACGCTCGAGCAGGGCTATGAGGCGGCGCGGTATGCGGCGATCAACGTGCTCGGTCTCATCCGCTTCGCCGTCGGCTCGCTCGACGAGGTGTCCGCCTTCATCCGGACGCTGACGTTCGTGTGCGTCGCGCCGGACTTCACCGACGTCAACCTCGTCACCAACGGCGCCGCTGACCTGTTCGTCGAGGTCTTCGGCGACCGCATCGGGCGCTCCACGTCCGCCGGCATCGGCGTCACCACCCTGTCCGGCAACAACGTGTTCGAGATGGTCACGGTCGTCGAGACCCGGCATCCGGCGCCGGAGGTCGACGATGAGGATTGACACCCACCTGCACCTGTACGCCGATGCGGCGCAGGGCCTGCACGACCTCACCGCCTACCCGATCGTCGAGTACGGCGAGAAGGATGACGTGGAGTTCGCCGGTATCGCGGGCACGGTCGCGGACGCCCTGGCGACGCTCGAGGCCGAGGGGTTCGACTACGCCGCCGTGCTCGGCAGCTTCGAGCTTCCTGACCTTCCCCACCCCCCTGGGGGAGCGGACTACTGGCCCGCCGTGCCGCCGCACGCCGACCTCCGTCATGAGCTCATCGCCTACAACCGGTGGCTCTGCGACGTGGGGGCGCAGCACCCGCGGCTGCTGCCGTTCCTCGCCGCCAACCCCGCCGTCATGACCTCCGCGGAGGTGTACGCGCACTTCGCCGAGCTGTTCGGCGACCACGGTGCGCGCGGCCTGAAGCTGCACCCGATCGCGATCCGCACGTTCCCCGACGACCCGGGTCTCGCCGGAGCGTACGACGCGTTGGAGGAGGCCGGTGCGCCTGTGGTCTTCCACGGCGGCCCCGACGTCCGCGGCTTCGGCTGGGCCGACCCGAAGCGCATCGCCGCGGTGGCAGGGGAGCGGCCGGGGCTCGCCGTCATCATGGCGCACCTGGGCGGGGCGGCCTGGCGCGACGTCGAGGCGCTCGCCGAGGCGCAGCCGACGCTGCGGTTCGACCTGTCCGAGATCGTGCACTGGATCGGGGCGCCGCTCGCACCCACGGCCGCGCAGGTCGTGGCGCTCGTCCGCGCCGTGGGTGTCGAGCGCGTCGTCCTCGGTTCGGACTTCCCCTGGTACACCCCGGGGGCGACGGCCGCCGTGGTCGAGGAATTGCCCGGGTTGTCGGAGGCCGAACGCGCCGCGATCATCGGCGAGAACGCCGCCCGGCTCCTGCGCCTGGGCTGAGCGGCGTTCGGACGCGGCTCAGGCGGCGGGCTTGTAGACCACGTAGAGCTTGCGCACCGGCTCGATCACGTTCCAGACACCGGTCCAGCCGATCGGGAAGTAGGCCGCGCTCCCCGCCGTGAGCTCCACGGGCTCCTCGCCGTCGCGCTGGACGGTCATCCGTCCGGCGAGGATGTGGACGATCTCTCCGCGCGTGAGGAACTCCCATCGCGATGTGCCCGGGTCGCTCTCCCACACGCCGGAGATGACCGTGCGGTCGTCGTTCACGAACTGCACCTTGCCGCGGACGATGATCTCGCCCGACAGCGGTTCGGCGTTCGGTGGGGCGAGGGGCTTCGCCTCGAGTTCGGTGGCATCCAGCTCAGCGGGTCTCGTCACGAAAGTCATGTTTGGATCCTAAATGCGTAAGAATGGATCCGCAATGAAAGGAGCCGGTGTGATCGAGACCGTCCTGGGAGCCCTCCCCGCCGCGGCGCTCGGGCCGACGTCGATGCACGATCACGTCCTCGCCGACTCGGCCCGCCTGCAGCGCCCGGGCGAGCAGCCTCCGCCGCCCGGGCCGCCCACCGTGCGCCCCGAGACGCGCGACTATCTGAGCCGCAACATGCTCGCGTTCGCCGACAATCTGCGGCTCGACGACCCGGATGCCGCGGTCGACGAGCTGCGGATCGCTGCCGACGCGGGCCAGCAGGCGCTGGTCGAGTCGACCTCGTGGGGCCTCGGACCCGACCACGCGCGGCTGCCCGAGATCGCGCGGCGCTCGGGCATGACGATCGTCGTGGCCTACGGCACGTACATCCGGTCCACGCTCCCGCCCGAGATCGCGGCGCTCGACGAGGATGGCCTGCACGCCCTGTTCGCCGCGGCGCTCGACGACGCGGTCCCGGGCACGGACTACCGCGCGGGGCTGCTCGGCATCCTGGGCACGACCGCGGGTCTTCCGGGCGTCGAACGCGGCATGCTGCGCGCGGCGGCCGACGCGGCGGCGCGCGGCGGCGCGAGTGTCACCGTGCGGCTCGACCCCGATGCGCGCGACGGGCTCGCGGTGCTCGACGAACTCGCCCGCGCGGGGCTGCCCGCGGACCGCGTCGTCTTCACCAACGCCGACGAATTCCTGGATGCCGCGTACTGGCGCGACCTGTCGGACGCGGGCGCGACGCTCGAGATGTGCTTCGGCACCGAGGACGTGCACGTCGGACGCGTGTTCAACCCCACCGACGCGGAGCGCCTGCGCTTCTTCGTCGACGCCGTGACCGCCCGCCCGGCGGCGCGGTACGTGCTCGGGCAGTCGGTATGGACGAAGGCGCAGCTGACGCGTCACGGGGGCTACGGCTACGGGCGTCTCCTCGGCGTGATCGTTCCGGAGCTGCGGTCGCGCCTGGGGAACGAGCGGGTCGCGGAGATGCTCGTCGACCAACCGCGTCGTCTGCTCGACCGTGGAGCGGGGCGTCCCGACGCCTGACGGCATCCGAACGCCCCGCGCGGAGATCAGACGACGTTCGCCGTCTCGGCCGGCAGCAGCAGCGCGGGAGCCGGTGCGGCCTCGCGTCCCTCGAAGGGCACCGGCTGGCACACGAGGTAGTAGTCACCGGCCTCGGTCTCGGCGAGGTTCGCGTTCTCGAGGATCACGACGCCGGCGTTGCAGAGGATGACGTGCGTGGGCCACTCGACGGTGTGGTCCGGAGCCTCCATGGTCATGTAGTCGTTCGCGGCGAAGACGACGCCGTGATCGACGAGCCACTGCGCCCCCGAGGGGCCGAGGCCGACCCACGTCGTGCTCTTCTCGTTGCGGGTGAGGGCGTCGGTGGAGTTGCGCGTCTTGAACAGCACGCGCGTCGCGCCTTCCGCTCCGGCGGCGATCAGGTCGTCGGCCGTGATCTCCTTCTCGACGTGGCGCAGGTCGAGCACCCGCGCCGGGCCGACGGTGTGGGTGAGGGGCAGGGAGTCCACGGTGGTCCCGCCGGGCACGAAGTGGCTCGGGGCGTCGACGTGGGTGCCGGTGTGGGCTCCGATGAGCCAGCGCGACACTTCGCTGGGGTTGGTGTCGGAGATCTCCTCCACCATCTCGTACGTCGGTCGGCGGCCCCAGTGCAGCATCTCGGGGTGGACGGGAATGCTCAGATCGATGATGGTCACGCGCAGCACCTTAGCGTCTGGGATCCGATAAATGCATCTTTGGATCCAATATCAGGCCGGTACCTCGACGCTCTCCTTCTCCGACGCCTCGCGCTCGGCCGTCAGGTCGGCGAGCACGGCCGCCTCGCGGTCGAGCTCGGGTGTCCGACGCGGGACCACGAAGGCGAGCGCGACGTACGTGCCGAACCCGACGACGGCCGAGACGAGCGTCGCCCATCCGTCGAAATCCGCGCCGATGAGGTCGTTGGGAATGTAAAGGATGTCGTTCGGCACGCCGTAGAGCGTCGGCGTGAGGGCGAGGAGCACCATTCGCACGACGAACCCGACGGCCATCGCGCCCAGGGCGGCCACGGCACCGGGACGCTTCCAGAACACCCCGATGACGAACGGCGCCGCGAGGCACGCGAGCATCAGGTCGAAGGCGAGGGTGAGCAGGATGCCGGTCTGGCTGACGCGGATCGCGAGGAAGGCGCCCGCGATCACGAACGGGACCATCGCCAGACGCGTCCAGCGCAGCAGCGGGTCGGGACCCGTGCCGGTGTGGCGGCGGACGGTGAAGACGTTGCGGACCGCGATCGCCGACGTCGCGAGCATCGCGCCCGAGGCCGTCGAGAAGGACGCCGCGACGATACCCGAGAGCACGAGGATCGCGATGATCGGCGGGGCATAGTCGCCGAGGAGCTGGTACAGCACCGGGCCGTTCTCGACCGAGAGTCCGAGCGTCGACGAGACGCTGAGGGCGACGATCGCGAAGACCGAGCCGATCGCGGCGGTGAGCCCGGCGGCGATGAAGCACGAGCGCTGCGCGACGGACGGGCTCTTCGCACCGAAGATGCGCTGCATGAAGTCGATCGCCACGATGTCGCCGATGGCGAGAGAAATGAGCGTCGCCCAGTTGATCGGCGCGCCGGCGGCGGGGTCGCTGAGCTGCTGGAGGTCGAACGGTCCCATGCCCTCGGGGATCACGATGCCGTACGACACCGCGACCCACACCAGCAGGACGATGGCGGCGATGACGGTGATCGTCGTCTGGATCGCCGCGGTGTAGGCATCCGAGAACAAGCCGCCGGCGACGGTGTACGCGAGGACGAGGACGACGGCGAGCACGACGCCCCAGGCGTACGGGATGTTCGCGAAGCGTTCGAGCAGGAAGCCGCACGCGACGAGGTTGCCCGCGAGCAGGAACGTGAACGACACGATCATGAGCACGGATGCCAAGAGCTCGACCGGGCGTCCGTAGCGCAGGCGGAAGAAGTCGCCAAGGGTGAACAGCTTCATGGCGTTCATGCGCTTGGCGAGGAACAGGCCGGTCAACAGCAGGCAGACGGCCAGGCCGATGGCGAGCGACGCCCCGGACCAGAAGCCGAACTGCGACGTGAGGTCGGTGTTGCCGACCGTCGCGTTGGCGTCGACGGCGGCAGCGGTGAGGCTGACGGCGACGAGCGGCACGCCGAGGCGCCGCCCGGCGACGAGGTAGTTCGCACTGTCGCCGTCGACCTTGCGCGCGACGACGATGCCGACGACGAGGATGAGGACGACACTGAGCGCGACTCCGAAGATGATCATGGTGGGCTCCCGGCGATGAGGGGCGGTTCGGGTTTCTGTTGCTTGACAGAAAGAATCCGCGCACCGCGGTCCCCCGTGGTTTCGCCCGTGTAAAAGGCGCGTGAAATCGCCCGCGGCGCCCCGCCTCCGGCATCCCGGTCGGCCGCTCCGCGGCGTCCCGAGTCCGCGCGGCCGGTCCGCGTAGTTCTGAATCCGCGAAACTTCATCGCGCCGACAACTCCCGTGCAGCCTGCAAGGGAGATGTCAGCGCGATGAAGTCTCGCGGGCAATCAGGGCCGCAACCGGAGCAGGGCCGGAACCGGAGTAGAAGCCGGACCCGGAACGGGATGCCGGGTCAGCCCAACGCCGCGAGCACCGCGGGGCCCAACGCGGCCGCGCGCTCGCGCGTGGCGGCATCCAGGTCGAGGACGCGCAGCGCGGCGGCGGCGATGGTCGTGGCATCCAGGGGTGTCGTCTGCCCGCCCTTGCGCTGCAGGATCACGCTCTCGACCAGCGCCAGCACGAGCGCCGCGCCCGCCGACGCCCGAGGAGCGTCGAGACCGCACGCGGCCACCAGCGTGCGGTAGGTCGTTTCGAGCTCGCTCCGGCGCTCGCGGAACGGCTGGAACGCCGCGTCCGACACCTCGGGCAGCAGGTACAGCCCGCCGGTGTTGTGCGGCGCCTCGGCGAGGAGCGTGACGTCCGAGACGCACAGCGCCCACAGGCGCGCGGCGGGCTCCTCGTCGCGCGCGAGCAGGTGAGCGGCGACGTCGAGCGAGGGCTGCACGGTGTCGAGGAGGAGCGCGAGCAGGATGTCCTGCTTGCGTGCGAAGTGGTGGTACAGCGTCGCCTGACGGATGCCGGCGGCTTCGGCGATCGCGTGCGTGCTGGCCGAGGCGTACCCGCGGGTGCCGAAGAGGGCGGCCGCGGCGGCGAGAACGTCCGCTCGCGTGCCGAGTCCGGTGGGGGAGGAGCCGGACGCCCGGGGTCGTCCCGTTCTCGTCGGCGCCATGCCCCCACCGTACCCGGGGTGGTGTGTAACGCCGTCGAAACGCACGCCTGTTCTAATACCTGTCAGCCGACAGAAAGGGATGCCCATGGAAGGTCGTGTCGACGCACTCGGAGACGTGCAGCGGGCCCGGGACGACGCGCGGGCGCGTGCTGCCCAGTCGGAATGGATGCCGTATCTGCCGCCCTCCATGGCGCCCTTCGCGCCCGACGGGGTTGCCGCGGAAGACCTGCGCTGGGCCGAGACGGTGGCCCCCGGCGGGTACACGCACCTGCGCGTGGCCCGGGGCACGCGCCTGCGGTTCACCGACCCGACGGGTGACGCGTGCGCCACCGTGCTCCTGTTCAACGCCGTCGAGCCCGGCGAGCGGCTCAATGTCGCTGACACGCAGAAGATCCCGTGGCAGGCGTACCTCGGCGAGGGGCACCCGCTGCTCTCCGGCGACGGCCGTGTCCTCGCCACGATCGCCGCCGACACATCGGGCCGCCACGATGCCTTCTGCGGCACGACGAGCGACGCGTTCGCGATCGAGCGCTACGGAGACGCCGCGCCCGAGGGCCCGTCGCCCTCGGGCCACGGCCTGCTGCGTCTCGCCGCGAGCAAGCACGGCCTGACCGTGCGCGACCTGCCCCCGTCCGTGTCGTTCTTCCAGGGTGTGCGCGCGAACCCCGAGGGCGACCTCGAGTGGCTCGGCTCCGCCGGTCCGGGGGCTTTCGTCGAACTGGTCGCGGAGCTGCCGTTGATCGTGCTGGTGGCCAACGTCCCGCACCCCCTCGACCCGCGCGAGGACTACGTCGTCGGGCCGCTCCAGGTCACCGCGTGGGCGTCTCGACCGACGGGCGAGGGAGATGCCGTGTTCTCCCTCACCCCGGAGCGCGAACGCGCGTACCGCAACACCATCACCTACGCCGCCCTGGCCGGGCTCTGAGGAGGAGACGCGATGATCACCACCGTTCCCGAACGTCCCGTCCACGCCGACGGTGTGCCCCTCGACTGGTCCGAGCCCTTTGTCGCCGGCGAGATCGTGCTCGACGAGCGGGTCGCGCCCCGCGCGCCGTGGTCGGGCATCGTCCGTGCCGGCGACGTCCTGACGATCGTCGACGTGGGCGGCAACCAGTCCGCCGACTTCCTCGTCTACGCGGCCGACGACACCGATGAGCGCTACAGCGCCGCCGACACGATCGCGTGGCAGCGCAACGTCTACGTCCGCACCGGCACGGTGCTGCGCAGCAACCTCGGTCGCCCACTCATGACGGTGGTCGGCAACGAGGTCGACCGGCAGGACACGATCGGCGGCGCCTGCTCCAAGGAGTCGAACACCCTCCGCTACGGCCACCACACCCTGTACCAGCACGGATGCCGCGAGAACTTCCTCGCCGAGGCGGCGCGCTACGGTCTCGGCGCCCGCGACCTCGTCTCGAACCTCAACTGGTTCATGAACGTGCCGGTCGAGGAGGACGGGTCGCTCGGCATCGTCGACGGCATGTCCGCGCCGGGCAAGCGCGTGGCCCTCCGTGCCGAACGCGACGTACTCGTGATCGTTTCGAACTGCCCACAGATGAACAACCCGTGCAACGACTTCAGCTGCACGCCGCTGCGCATGGTGGTGACGCGCCCGTGAGCTCGTTCGACACGCTCCTGGTCGCCAACCGCGGCGAGATCGCCCGCCGCATCCTTCGCTCGGCGCGCGAGCGGGGCCTGCGCACGGTCGCGGTGTTCTCCGACGCCGACCGCGCCGCCCCGCACGTCCGCGAGGCCGACGAGGCCGTGCGCCTCGGACCCGCCCCCGCCGCGGAGTCGTACTTGCGCATCGACGCGATCCTCGAAGCCGCCCGCGCGACGGGCGCCGGCGCGGTCCACCCGGGCTACGGCTTCCTCGCCGAGAACGCGGACGCGGCGCGCGCTGTCGAGGCGGCGGGGCTCGCGTGGGTCGGTCCCACGCCCGAGCAGCTCGAGGCCTTCGGTCTGAAGCACCGCGCGCGGGCACTCGCCGAGGCCGCGGGCGTGCCGCTTCTCCCCGGCACCGGCGTGCTCGAGTCCGTCGACGAGGCCGAGGCCGCGGCATCCGTCATCGGATACCCCGTGATGCTCAAGGCGACCGGTGGCGGCGGCGGAATCGGGATGCGGGTGTGTACGGATGCCACCGAGCTCCGCGCCGCGTACGACGCGGTGGTCCGCCAGGCCGAGGCGAGCTTCGGGACGCCCGGGGTGTTCCTGGAGAAGTTCGTGCGGCCCGCCCGCCACGTCGAGGTGCAGCTCTTCGGCGACGGCGCGGGGCGCGTCGCGGTCCTCGGCGACCGCGACTGCTCGCTGCAGCGGCGCAACCAGAAGGTCGTCGAGGAGGCTCCTGCGCCGGGGCTCCCCGACGCGGTCCGCGCGGAACTCCACCGCACCGCGGCCGCACTGGCATCCGGCATCCGGTACCGCTCCGCCGGGACCGCCGAGTTCGTCTATGACCCCGTCGCCGAGCGCGCCTACTTCCTCGAGGTGAACGCCCGCCTGCAGGTCGAACACCCGGTCACCGAGGCGGTGTTCGGCGTCGACCTGGTCGGCCTCATGCTCGACCTCGCCGGTGGCGGCCCCGCCGCGCTCCCGGACGAGCTGTTCGCCGAGGCCCGCGAACCCCGCGGGCACGCCGTCGAGGCGCGCATCTACGCCGAAGACCCCGATCGCGGCAACACGCCCTCCACGGGACTCGTCACCGCCGTGCGGCTGCCCGAGGGCGACGGCATCCGGGTCGACTCCTGGGTCGAGGCCGGCAGCGAGGTCTCGCCGTTCTACGATCCGCTGCTGGGCAAGGTCATCGCGCACGGCCCCGACCGCGACGCGGCCCTCGACCGGCTCTCCGCCGCGCTCGCCGACACGCGCATCGACGGCATCGTCACCGGCGCCGGGATGATCCGCGAGATCGTGAACGACCCGCGGGTCCGCGCCGTCGCGCACGACACCGGCACCCTCGACGACGCGCGCGACCCCGACCCGCGCATCGACGTCGTGGATGCCGGCATGCTCACGACCGTGCAGGACCTCCCCGGACGCGTCGGGTACTGGCAGGTCGGCGTCCCGCCGTCCGGGCCGATGGATGCCGTGTCCTTCCGCGAGGCGAACCTCGCGGTGGGCAACCCGGAGGGCGCCCCGGGCCTGGAGATCACGCTCACCGGTCCGACGCTGCGGTTCAGCGTGGCGTCGGTCGTCGCCGTGACGGGAGCCCCGGTCGAGGTCGAGCTCGACGGCGAGGCGGTGCCGCAGTGGGAGCCGATCGAGGTTCCCGCGGGCGGCGTGCTGCGGATCGGCACAGCCGAGGGCCCGGGCATGCGGGTGTTCCTCGCCGTCCGCGGCGGCATCGACGTGCCCGCATACCTCGGGAGCGCGTCGACCTTCACGCTCGGCGGCTTCGGCGGGCACGGCGGCCGCGCGCTCGTCACCGGCGACGTCCTGCGTCCGGGCGACGCCGCGGAGGCGGCCCCCGCTCCGACGCCGTCGGACCGCCGCCCCCACCTCGACTCGACGTGGGTGCTGGCCGTGACCGAGGGGCCGCACGGCGCCCCGGAGTTCTTCACGCGTGCCGACATCGACGCCCTGTACGCCGCGGAGTACCGCGTGCAGGTCAACTCCGCGCGCACCGGCGTGCGGCTCACCGGCCCGAAGCCGACGTGGGCGCGCACCGACGGGGGCGAGGCGGGCCTGCACCCCTCGAACATCCACGACACGCCCTATGCGGTCGGTGCGCTCGACTTCACCGGCGACACCCCCGTGCTCCTCGGCCCCGACGGGCCGAGCCTCGGCGGGTTCGTGTGCCCGGTGGTCGTGGCATCCGGGGATCTCTGGAAGCTCGGACAGCTGCGGCCAGGAGACGTCGTGCGGTTCGCGCCGGTGCGCGAGGCCGACGCGGCGACGCTCGACCCGGCGATCGCCGCCCCCGCACTCGTCGGGACCGGCGACGGCGACGACGGGGTGATCGCCGTCCGCGACGCCGAGGTCGACGGGGAGCGCATGCTGCGTCCCCGCGCCACCTACCGTCGCGACGGCGACGACAACGTCCTCGTCGAGTTCGGCGATCAGGTGCTCGACCTGGGCTTGCGGATGCGCGTGCACGCGCTGCAGACGCGGCTCGCGGAGGAGGCCCCGAGAGGCATCCTCGACGTCACCCCCGGCATCCGGTCTCTTCAGGTGCACACGGATGCCTCGGTGCTGCGCGCCTCGCAGCTCGTGGGGCTTCTCCGCGAGCTCGACGACGATCTGCCGCCCACGTCGGAGCTCGTCGTGCCCTCGCGCGAGGTGCGCCTGCCGCTGTCGTGGGACGACCCCGCGACGCGGCTCGCGATCGAGCGGTACATGGCGGGCGTCCGCGACGACGCGCCCTGGACGCCGTGGAACATCGAGTTCATCCGCCGCATCAACGGCCTCGACAGCGTCGACGACGTGTACCGCACGGTGTTCGACGCGCAATACCTCGTGATGGGGCTCGGCGACGTGTACCTCGGCGCACCCGTCGCGACGCCGCTGGACCCGCGCCACCGCCTCGTGACGACGAAGTACAACCCGGCGCGGACGTGGACGGCCGAGAACTCGGTCGGCATCGGTGGCGCCTACCTCTGCATCTACGGCATGGAGGGTCCCGGCGGGTACCAGTTCGTCGGGCGGACGGTGCAGATCTGGAACCGTTTCCGTCGCGGCGGGCTGTTCGCCGAGAACCCGTGGGCGCTGCGCTTCTTCGACCGCATCCGCTGGTACCCGGTCTCGGCCGAGGAACTGCTCGATCTCCGAGCGGACGTGGATGCCGGGCGGGGAGACTTCGAGACCGTCGAGGGCGAGTTCGCCCTGGCGGAGTACGAGCGGTTCCTCGCCGACGAGGCACCGGGGATCGAGGCGTTCCGTGAGCGCCAGCGCCGCGCCTTCGACGAGGAGCGCGAGCGGTGGCGGGCCAGCGGCGAGTTCGACCGGGTCGACGAGGCGCCCGCTGCGGCCCCGACGGCCGGCCGCGAGCTGCCGCCCGGCACGGTCGGAGTGACCGCGCCGTTCGCGGCCGCGGTGTGGAGAGTGGATGCCACCGAGGGAGCATCGGTGCAGAAGGAGCAGAAGATGATCGTGCTGGAGGCGATGAAGATGGAGACCCCGATCGGGTCGCCGGTGACGGGGACCGTCGCCGAGGTGTTCGTGCGACCGGGCGAGACGGTCGCCGCCGGTCAGCTGCTGGCCGCCGTGGCGGTGGCCCCGTGAGCGCCGTCGAGCGGGTCCGCGCCGCCTACGCCCGGATGCGCGAGGTCGACCGCCCCGAGGTCTGGATCACCGTGCGCGGCGAGGACGACGCCCTCGCCGACGCCGCCGAGGTCGACCTCGGCGTGGCGGCGGGGGAGCGACTCCCGCTGGCCGGGGTGGTCGTCGCCGTCAAGGACAACATCGACGTCGAGGGGATGCCGACCACCGCCGGGAGCCGCGCGTACGCCTACCGCCCCGAGCGCGACGCCACCTCCGTCGCACGACTGCGTGCCGCGGGGGCCGTGGTGATCGGCAAGACGAACCTCGACCAGTTCGCCACCGGTCTCGTGGGCACCCGCAGCCCCTTCGGGGCCGTGCGCAACGCGTGGGATCCGACGCGGATCTCGGGCGGGTCCAGCTCGGGCTCGGCGGTCGCCGTCGCGCTGGGGATCGTCGACCTCGCGCTCGGGACCGACACGGCCGGCTCCGGCCGCGTGCCCGCGGCGCTCAACGGGATCGTCGGCGTCAAGCCCACCGTGGGCCTGGTGCCCGCCACGGGCGTCGTGCCCGCGTGCCGCACCCTCGACTGCGTGACCGTGTTCGCCCGCGACCTGGGGGCCGCCCGCGCCGCCGCCGAGCTGATGGCCGGCCCGGACGGGATCGACCCGCTCGGCCGCGAGGATCGGCCCGCGCCGCCGCTCGACGCGCGCCCGCGGGTCGCCGTGCCGACCGCCGAGCACCTCGAGGGTCTTGCCGACGGCTGGGCGGAGGCGTTCGCGGGCGTCGTCGCCGCGCTCGCCGCGTCGGGCGTCGAGATCGTCGAGGTCGACATCGCCCCGCTCCTGGAGGCCGCGTCCCTCCTCTACGGCGGAGCGTTCGTCGCCGAGCGGACGGCAGCCGTGGGCGATTTCATCGCCGCGCACCCCGAGCTCGTCGGCACCGACCTCGACCCGACGGTGGCGTCGATCGTCCTCGGCGGTGCCGACGCCCGCGCGGCGGACTACTTCCGCGACCGCGAGCGCCTCGACCGCCTCGGAGCGGAGGGACTGCGCCGACTCGAAGGCACGGTCGCCCTGCTCACGCCCACGACCACGTGGCATCCGACCCTCGACGAGGTCGCGGCCGACCCGCTCGGAGCCAACAGCCGCATGGGTCGGTACACGAACTTCGCCAACCTGCTCGACCGCAGCGCTCTCGCCGTCCCGGCCGGGGTCGTCGGGGGCCGAGCGTTCGGGGTCATGCTGACGGGTGCGCCCTTCGCCGACCGGACGCTCGCGCAGCTCGCGGAGCGCATTCAGGCACCCGCCGTCGACCTCCTCGTCGTGGGCGCGCACCTGCGCGGGCAGCCGCTCAACCACCAGCTCGTCGCCGCGGGCGGCACGTTCGTGGCGGAGGTCGAGACCTCCGCGGACTATCGGCTCTTCGCGCTCGACACCGTTCCACCCAAGCCCGGCCTGGCCCGTACGACCGAGGGCGGCGCGGCGATCGCGGGAGAGGTGTGGCGTCTGCCGGCCGCGGGCTTCGGCCGTTTCGTCGCCGACCTTCCCGCCCCCATGGGGATCGGGTCGGCGGTGCTCGCCGACGGGTCGAACGTCGCGGGCTTCCTGTGCGAGGCCGTCGCGCTCGAGGGCGCGACCGACATCACCGGCTACGGCGGGTGGCGCGCATACCGGGCGTCCGTGTCGTGAGCGCGACCTCGACGGTCGTCGACCACGCGACGCTTCCGCCGCTGCGGCTGAGCGGTCGTCCGCGGCGCCTGGTGCCGATGGTGGTCGGCTTCGAGGCGATCCCGGAGGCGGTGTCGCTGCACGGCGGCAGCACCTTCCGGCACCTCATGGAGCCGGTGACGGCGGTGGCGGTCGTGTTCGACGAGGGATGGGTGCTCGTGGACGGGGGTTTCGACCCCGCGCGGATCCGCGACCGCGCCGTGCGGACGGCATCCTTCGACTACGAGAACTACACGCCGATCGTCCCGCCCGGAGACCCGCTCGTGGACCAGATCGCCGAGGCGCGGCTCGACCTCGCCGACCTGGCCGCGGCGCTGCTCACCCACGCGCACTTCGACCACACCGGGGCCGCGCGCTTGCTCGCCGCCGACCAGCCCCTTCTCCTGCAGCGACGGGAGTGGCAGCACGTCCGCGAGACCACCGACCCGCGGGGGAACTTCCTGTTCCGCGCCGACCTCGACCGGGACGGCCTCACCCTCGGCCTGCTCGACGGCGATACGCCGCTCGCGGAGGGTCTCACCGCGATCGACACCTCCGGCCACACGCCCGGACACCAGTCGTTCGTCGTGGAGCTGCCCGAGCGCACCGTGGTCCTCGCTGGCGACGCCGCCGACCTGCTCGACAACGTCGAGCGCGAAGTGCGGTGCGGTTCGACGGTCGGGACCGACGGCCCCGCCGCCGCTGACCGCGCGATCTCCCGCCTCGCGGCCCTGCATCGCCGCCCGTCCTCCGAGGTCTGGCCCGCCCACGACCCCGACTTCCCCACCTGGTCCGCCGTGGTCCGCTCCCGCTGACCCGGCGATCTGGCCGTGTGAGGGGTCAAAAAGTGTCGCCTGAGAGTGCCGGAAGCGACACATCTTGACCCCTCACGCGCGAGTACCGTGAGGGACGTGGACCTCAACGCCGACCTGGGAGAGACCCGGGACGGGATGCCGACCGCCGACGACGAGGCGATGTTCGCCGTGATCTCCAGCGCCTCCGTCGCGTGCGGCGGACACGCGGGCGACGACGAATCCATGCGCGCCTCGGTCGAACGGGCCGCGCGGTACGGCGTCGCGATCGGTGCCCACCCGTCGTACGACGATCGCGCGAACTTCGGACGCCTCCGCCGCGACCCCTCCCCGGCCGATCTGCGCGCGAGCGTCACCCGGCAGCTCGACGCGCTCGCGGCCGCCGGGGCCGACCTCCGCTACGTCAAGCCGCACGGAGCGCTCTACCACGCGGTGTCGGCCGACGCCGGACAGGCCGCCGCGGTCGTCGCCGCGATCGCCGACCACTCCGCCCGCCTCGGCCGGCCCCTCCCGGTGCTCGGTCTCCCCGGCGCGATCGTCGAGGCCGCGGCATCCGCGGGGCTGCCGTTCGTGCACGAGGCGTTCCTCGACCGCGGCTACACCGCGAACGGCGGACTCGTCCCACGGGATCGGCCGGGCGCCCTCGTCGACGACCCGGCACGCGTGGCGGAACGGGCCCTACGGCTCGTCGCCGACGGAACCGTGGACACCGTCGACGGCACCCGCATCGCGGTGGACGCCGCCTCCCTGTGCGTGCACGGCGACAGCCCCGCGGCGGTGGCGATGGCGCGGGCCGTCCGTGCCGCGCTGGACGGCGCCGGCGTCGAGGTGCGCGCCCCGTGGTGACGCCGCGGCTGCGGCCGATGGGGGAGCGGGCGCTGCTGGCCGAGGTCGACGACCTCGCCCAGGTCCTGGGGCTCCAGGCCGCGCTCGCCGCGGACCGACCGGCGGGCGTCGACGACCTCGTCCCCGCCGCCCGCACCGTGCTCGTCGCCTTCGACCCGGCTCGCATCACCCCGGCCGCGGTGCGCACGTGGGTGCGCTCCGCCGCCGATGCGGCCCCGGATGCCGTGACGCCCGGGCCCCTCGTGGAGATTCCGACGCGGTACGACGGCGCCGATCTGGAGGACACGGCCGCCGTGCTGGGCATCCCCGTCGCGGAGCTCATCGCTCGGCATACCGCTGCACGCTGGCGCGTGGCGTTCACGGGCTTCGCTCCCGGCTTCGCCTACCTCGTGAGCGACGACTGGCTCTGGGACGTCCCTCGGCTTCCGCAGCCGCGGACCCGCGTCCCCGCCGGGTCGGTCGGGCTCGCGGGCGAGTTCACCGGGGCGTATCCGCGCGAGACCCCCGGCGGCTGGCGCCTCATCGGGACGACCGACGCCCCGCTCTTCGTCCCGGATGCCACCGACCCCGTGCTCCTCACCCCCGGCGCCCGCGTACGGTTCGTGCCGCAGCGCTCCCGCATATCGGCGGCTCCGGGAGGAGATTCGGCCGGCGGAGGATCGGATGCCGCTGCCGAGTCCTCCCGTCCCGAACTCTCCTCCCGTCCGCGCACGTCACCCCCGCCCGGCGTCGCCGCGCTCGAGGTCCTCGCCCCCGGCGCCCTCGCGACGGTGCAGGATCTCGGACGCCCCGGTCGCGCCGCCCTCGGCATCGCCCGGTCCGGCGCGCTCGACCGCGCAGCCCTGCGCATCGCCAACCGCCTCGTCGGCAACGCCGAGGCGGCCGCGGGAGTCGAGATCGTGCTCGGCGGCTTCCGCGCCCGCGCCGTCACCGACACCTGGGTTGCGGTGACCGGGACGCTCGCCGACGTCCGCGTCGACGGACGAGCGGTGGATGCCTACGCCCCCGTGCTCCTCCCCGCCGGTGCCGAGCTGAGTATCGGGGTGGCCCGCGCCGGGGCGCGGCTCGTGCTGGGGATCCGCGGCGGGGTCGCGGCATCCGTCTCGCTGGGGTCGCGGTCGACCGACGTCCTGGCCTCGCTGGGACCGGCACCGCTGCGGGCGGGGGACGTGCTCGGTGTGGCGGAGGCGCCGGATCCGGTTCCCGTCGTTGATGTCTTCCCGTGGTCGGTGCCGGGGTCGGTGGTCGAGGTCTCGCTCGCCCCCGGGCCGCGCGCCGACTGGTTCACGCCGGCCGCTCAGCGGGCGTTGCGCGAGACGGCGTGGACCGTCTCCAGCGACGCCGATCGGGTCGGCATCCGCCTCGATGGCCCCGTGCTCGAGCGGGTGCGGCACGACGAACTGCCGAGCGAGGGCATGCGCCCCGGCGCGCTGCAGGTGCCGCCGCACGGTCGCCCCGTCATCCTGCTCGCCGACGGGCCCGTGACCGGCGGGTACCCCGTGATCGCGGTGGTGACGGATGCCACGCTCGACCGTCTCGCCCAGGCTCGGCCCGGTGATCTCGTGCGATTCCGGGGCGTCTGAGGGGCCTGACGCGGGGAATTCCGCGGATGTGCTCGCGGTTATACCGCAGGTACGCAAAGTCGTCAAGAATCCGACTGGACACGGCGCGTCCTCCCGCGTATGCTTGGACTTTGCGCTCCTCGATTCCCCCTGCCCTCATATGGTGGTCGGCTGAGCCTGCCCGTCCCCGCTTCACCGCGGTGTGCGACCTGCAGGTTATCGGGGCAGGAACGCACTCCACCTGACGACAAGGAATCACGAGCCCCTCGCCCGGGCTTCTGGAGGTTATTCCCTTGGCTGCTGCGAGCAACGCATCCACCACCACCCCGAAGAGCGGACGCGGAGCATCCCGCCTCTCGTTCGCGAAGATCTCCGACAAGCTGACCGTTCCCGATCTGCTCGCGCTGCAGACCGAGTCGTTCGACTGGCTGGTCGGTAACGAAGCCTGGAAGGCCCGGGTCGCCGAGGCTCAGGCCGTCGGTCGCACCGACGTGCCCGAGATCAGCGGACTCGAGGAGATCTTCGAGGAGATCTCGCCGATCGAAGACCTGAGCGAGACGATGCAGCTCTCGTTCACGAACCCGTACCTCGAGCCCGAGAAGTACTCGATCGAGGAGTGCAAGGAGCGCGGCAAGACCTACGCCGCCCCGCTGTACGTCGAGGCCGAGTTCATGAACCACCAGACCGGTGAGATCAAGACCCAGACGGTCTTCATGGGCGACTTCCCGCTCCAGACCGACAAGGGCACGTTCATCATCAACGGCACCGAGCGTGTCGTCGTGTCGCAGCTCGTTCGCTCGCCGGGTGTCTACTTCGACAAGACGCCCGACAAGACCTCCGACAAGGACATCGTCTCGGCGCGCGTCATCCCCTCGCGCGGTGCGTGGCTCGAGTTCGAGATCGACAAGCGCGACCAGGTCGGCGTGCGCATCGACCGCAAGCGCAAGCAGTCGGTCACCGTCTTCCTCAAGGCCCTGGGCCTCACGAGCGAGGACATCCTCGCCGAGTTCGCCGGCTTCGACTCGATCGAGGAGACGCTGTCGAAGGACACGATCCTCACGAAGGAAGATGCGCTCCGCGACATCTACCGCAAGCTCCGTCCGGGCGAGCAGGTCGCCGCCGAGGCCGCCCGCGCGCTGCTGGACAACTTCTACTTCAACCCGAAGCGCTACGACCTCGCCAAGGTGGGTCGCTACAAGATCAACCAGAAGCTCGGTCTCGACAAGCCGCTGTCCGACTCGGTGCTGACCGTCGACGACATCGTCGCCACGATCAAGTACCTCGTGCGTCTGCACCGCGGCGACACCGCGTTCGACGGCGTCCGCCACGGCCAGCCCGCCGAGATCCGTCTCGACGTGGATGACATCGACAACTTCGGCAACCGTCGCATCCGCGCGGTCGGCGAGCTCATCCAGAACCAGGTCCGCACCGGTCTGTCGCGCATGGAGCGCGTCGTCCGCGAGCGCATGACCACGCAGGACATCGAGGCGATCACGCCGCAGACCCTGATCAACGTGCGCCCCGTCGTGGCCGCGATCAAGGAGTTCTTCGGCACGTCGCAGCTGTCGCAGTTCATGGACCAGAACAACCCGCTCGCGGGTCTGACCCACAAGCGCCGCCTGTCGGCGCTGGGCCCCGGCGGTCTGTCCCGTGAGCGTGCCGGCGTCGAGGTCCGTGACGTCCACCCGTCGCACTACGGCCGCATGTGCCCGATCGAGACCCCGGAAGGCCCGAACATCGGCCTGATCGGTTCGCTCGCCTCGTTCGCGCGCATCAACGCGTTCGGCTTCATCGAGACGCCGTACCGCCGCGTCGTCGACGGTCGCGTGACCGACCAGATCGACTACCTCACCGCGAGCGAAGAGAGCGACCACATCGTCGCTCAGGCCGGTGTGGCTCTCAAGGCCGACGGTCACTTCGTCGAGGACCGCATCCTCGCCCGTCGCGGCCAGGGTGGCGAGGTCGACCTGTTCCCGGTCGACGAGATCGGCTACATGGACGTCTCGCCGCGCCAGATGGTGTCGGTGGCGACCTCGCTCATCCCGTTCCTCGAGCACGACGACGCCAACCGCGCCCTCATGGGTGCGAACATGCAGCGCCAGGCCGTTCCGCTCGTGCGCAGCGAGTCGCCCGTCGTGGGTACCGGTATGGAGGGCTTCGCCGCGATCGACGCCGGTGACGTCGTCACCGCCGACAAGCCGGGCGTCGTCCTGGAGGTCTCGGCCGACGTCGTGACGATCCAGCTCGACGAGGGCGGCACGCAGGACTACTTCCTGCGGAAGTTCGACCGCTCCAACCAGGGCACGTCGTACAACCAGCGCGTCGTCGTCTCCGCCGGTGAGCGCATCGAGGCCGGCGAGGTCATCGCCGACGGTCCTGCGACCGAGAACGGCGAGCTCGCCCTCGGCAAGAACCTCCTCGTGGCGTTCATGACGTGGGAGGGTCACAACTTCGAGGACGCGATCATCCTCAGCCAGGACCTCGTGAAGGACGACACGCTGTCGTCGATCCACATCGAGGAGTACGAGGTCGACGCGCGTGACACCAAGCTCGGCAAGGAGGAGATCACCCGTGACCTCCCCAACGTCAGCCCCGACCTGCTGAAGGACCTCGACGAGCGCGGCATCGTCCGCATCGGCGCCGAGGTCCGTCCCGGTGACATCCTCGTCGGCAAGGTCACGCCCAAGGGCGAGACCGAGCTCTCCGCCGAGGAGCGCCTGCTCCGCGCGATCTTCAACGAGAAGAGCCGCGAAGTCCGTGACACCTCGCTGAAGGTGCCCCACGGCGAGCAGGGCACGATCATCGCCGTCAAGGAGTTCAACGCCGAGGACGGCGATGACGAGCTCGGCTCGGGCGTCAACCGTCGCGTCGTGGTCTACATCGCCCAGAAGCGCAAGATCACCGAGGGCGACAAGCTCGCCGGTCGCCACGGCAACAAGGGTGTCATCGCCAAGATCCTTCCGATCGAGGACATGCCCTTCCTCGCCGACGGCACCCCCGTCGACGTCGTGCTCAACCCGCTCGGCATCCCGGGTCGAATGAACTTCGGCCAGGTCCTCGAGCTCCACCTCGGCTGGATCGCCCAGCAGGGTTGGAAGGTCGAGGGGACGCCGGAGTGGGCGGCTCACCTGCCCGAGGTGGCCCGCGAGGCCGCTCCCGGCACCAAGGTCGCGACCCCCGTGTTCGACGGCGCCTTCGAGGATGAGATCGCGGGTCTGCTCGACTCGACGATCCCCAACCGCGACGGCGAGCGGCTGATCGACTCCACCGGAAAGACCATCCTGTTCGACGGTCGTCACGGAGAGCCCTTCCCCGCGCCCATCTCGGTCGGCTACATGTACATCCTGAAGCTGCACCACCTCGTCGACGACAAGATCCACGCTCGCTCGACGGGCCCCTACTCGATGATCACCCAGCAGCCGCTCGGCGGTAAGGCCCAGTTCGGTGGCCAGCGCTTCGGTGAGATGGAGGTGTGGGCGCTCGAGGCCTACGGCGCCGCGTACGCGCTGCAGGAGCTCCTCACGATCAAGTCCGACGACATCCTCGGCCGCGTCAAGGTGTACGAAGCGATCGTCAAGGGCGAGAACATCCAGGAGCCCGGCATCCCCGAGTCCTTCAAGGTGCTCATGAAGGAGATGCAGTCGCTCTGCCTGAACGTCGAGGTCCTCTCGGCCGACGGCACGGCGGTCAACCTCCGTGACACCGACGACGACGCCTTCCGCGCCGCCGAAGAGCTCGGCATCAACATCTCCAGCCGCTTCGAGTCCTCGTCCATCGACGAGATCTGACCCGGCCAGGCAACGAACAGAATTCCGACACAGGAGAACCAGTGCTCGAATCAACCACTTTCGATCAGCTTCGTATTGGCCTGGCCACCGCCGACGACATCCGTCGTTGGTCGTTCGGTGAGGTCAAGAAGCCCGAAACCATCAACTACCGCACCCTGAAGCCCGAGAAGGACGGTCTGTTCGGCGAGCAGATCTTCGGACCCTCCCGCGACTGGGAGTGCGCGTGCGGCAAGTACAAGCGCGTCCGCTTCAAGGGCATCGTCTGCGAGCGCTGCGGCGTCGAGGTCACCAAGTCCTCGGTCCGTCGCGAGCGCATGGGCCACATCGAGCTCGCCGCTCCCGTGACCCACATCTGGTACTTCAAGGGCGTGCCCTCGCGCCTCGGCTACCTGCTGGACATGGCGCCGAAGGACCTCGAGAAGGTCATCTACTTCGCCGCCTACATGGTCATCTCGGTCGACGAGGATGCTCGTCACCGAGACCTGGCGACGCAGGAGAACAACATCCGTCTCGAGCTGAAGACGCTCGGCGACCGCCGCGACTCGCGCATCGCCGCCCGTCTGGCGAAGCTGGAGGAGGAGCTCGCGGCCCTCGAGGCCGAAGGCGCGAAGGCCGACCAGAAGAAGAAGGTCAAGGACGCCGCCGAGAAGGACATGACCTCGATCCGCAAGAACGCGGACGAGCAGATCGCCAAGCTCGAGCGCGTGTGGGAAGACTTCCGCACGCTCGAGGTCGGCGCCCTGAAGCCCGAGGACGACGTGTTCCACGAGCTCCAGGACCGCTTCGGTCAGTACTTCGAGGCCCACATGGGCGCCGAGTCGATCAAGCGTCGTCTGGAGATCTTCGACCTGCAGGCCGAGGCCGACAGCCTCCACCTGCAGATCTCGGAGGGCAAGGGCCAGCGCAAGATCCGCGCGATCAAGCGTCTGAAGGTCGTCAACTCGTTCCTGCAGACCGGCATGTCGCCGGCCTCGATGGTGCTCGACGTCGTTCCGGTGATCCCGCCGGAGCTGCGCCCGATGGTCCAGCTCGACGGTGGCCGTTTCGCCACCTCCGACCTGAACGACCTCTACCGTCGCGTGATCAACCGCAACAACCGCCTCCGTCGTCTGATCGACCTCGGTGCCCCCGAGATCATCGTGAACAACGAGAAGCGCATGCTGCAGGAGGCCGTCGACGCACTGTTCGACAACGGTCGCCGCGGTCGCCCCGTCACCGGTACCGGCAACCGCGCCCTGAAGTCCCTGAGCGACATGCTCAAGGGAAAGCAGGGTCGCTTCCGCCAGAACCTGCTCGGCAAGCGCGTGGACTACTCGGGTCGTTCCGTCATCATCGTCGGACCCCAGCTGAAGCTGCACCAGTGCGGTCTGCCCAAGCAGATGGCGCTCGAGCTGTTCAAGCCGTTCGTGATCAAGCGTCTGATCGACCTCGGTCACTCGCAGAACATCAAGGCCGCCAAGCGCGCCGTCGAGCGCTACCGTCCCGAGGTCTGGGACGTGCTGGAAGAGATCATCCGCGAGCGTCCCGTGCTGCTGAACCGTGCACCCACCCTGCACCGTCTCGGCATCCAGGCGTTCGAGCCCCAGCTCGTCGAGGGCAAGGCGATCCAGCTGCACCCGCTCGTCTGCGCGGCGTTCAACGCCGACTTCGACGGTGACCAGATGGCCGTCCACCTGCCGCTCTCGGTCGAGGCGCAGGCCGAGGCCCGCGTGCTCATGCTCGCGTCGAACAACATCCTGAAGCCCTCGGACGGTCGTCCGGTGACCCTGCCCTCGCAGGACATGATCATCGGCCTCCACCACCTCACCACCCTCAAGGAGGGTGCGAAGGGCGAGGGCCGTGCGTTCGGTTCGGTCGGCGAGGCGATCCTGGCGAAGGACGAGGGAACCCTCGACCTGCAGGCCAAGGCGCGCATCCGCATCCCGGGTCTGACCTTCCTCGAGGGTCAGGCGCCCGAGGGCTACGAGCGTCACGGTCTCGTGGATGCCTCGCTCGGTCAGGCGATCTTCAACGACACGCTGCCCAAGGGCTACCCGTTCGTCCGCGAGCAGGCCGACAAGGGCAAGCTGTCGCAGATCGTCAACAAGCTGGCCGAGGAGTACCCGAAGGTCGAGGTCGCGGCATCGCTCGACCGCATCAAGGACGCCGGCTTCTACTGGGCCACGCGTTCGGGTGTGACGGTCGCGCTGAGCGACATCCTCACCCCGCCGAACAAGGCGGAGATCGTCGCGGGCTACGAGAAGCAGGCCGCGAAGGTCCAGGCGCAGTACGAGAAGGGTCTGACCACCGACGCCGAGCGTCGTCAGGAGCTCATCAAGATCTGGACCGAGGCGACCGACGACGTCCAGAAGGCGATGCGCGACAACTTCCCGGCCGACAACACCATCAACCGCATGGTCTCGTCGGGTGCCCGTGGTAACTGGCTGCAGATCCGCAACATCGCGGGTATGCGAGGGCTCGTGAACAACCCCAAGGGTGAGATCATCCCGCGTCCGATCATCTCCTCGTACCGCGAGGGTCTGTCGGTCGCCGAGTACTTCATCGCCACGCACGGTGCCCGTAAGGGTCTGGCCGACACGGCCCTCCGTACGGCCGACTCGGGGTACCTGACGCGTCGTCTCGTCGACGTCTCGCAGGACGTCATCATCCGCGAAGAGGACTGCGGCACGTCGAAGGGCCTCGAGCTCCCGATCGCCGCGCTCGACGCGAACGGCACCCTGGTCAAGGATGCCAACGTCGAGAACTCGGTCTTCGCTCGCACGCTCGCCACGGCGGTCGTCGACGCGCAGGGCACGGTTCTGGCCGAGGCCGGCGACGACGTGGGCGACGTGCTCATCAACAAGCTGGTCGAGGGGGGCGTGGAGTCGATCAAGGTCCGCTCCGTGCTGACCTGCGACTCGGCCGTCGGTGTCTGCGCGAAGTGCTACGGCCGTTCGCTCGCGACCGGAAAGATCGTCGACATCGGCGAGGCCGTCGGCATCATCGCGGCCCAGTCGATCGGTGAGCCCGGTACCCAGCTGACGATGCGTACCTTCCACACCGGTGGTTCGGCGTCGGCCGACGACATCACGCAGGGTCTTCCCCGCGTGCAGGAGCTGTTCGAGGCGCGTACCCCCAAGGGTGCCTCGCCGATCGCCGAGGCCGACGGCCGCATCACGATCGACGAGACCGAGAAGGCCAAGAAGGTCATCCTCACGCCCGACAACGGCGACGAGCCGGTCGTCTACCCGGTCCTGAAGCGTGCGACCCTCCTCGTCGAGGACGGCCAGCACGTCAAGGTCGGCGAGCCCCTCCAGGTCGGAACGCTCGACCCCAAGGAGGTCATGCGCGTGCAGGGTGCCCGCGAGGTGCAGAAGTACCTCGTCAACGGCGTCCAGGGCGTGTACCGCTCGCAGGGTGTGCCGATCCACGACAAGCACATCGAGGTCATCGTGCGCCAGATGCTGCGCAAGGTCACCGTCGTCGACCACGGCGACACCGATCTGCTGCCCGGTGAGCTGGTGGACTTCAAGCGCTACCAGACCATCAACCGCGAGACGGTCGGCGAGGGCAAGCGCCCCGCGTCGGGTCGTCCCGAGCTGATGGGTATCACCAAGGCGTCGCTGGCGACCGAGTCGTGGCTGTCGGCCGCGTCCTTCCAGGAGACCACCCGCGTCCTGACGCAGGCGGCCATGGAGGGCAAGAGCGACCCGCTGGTCGGCCTCAAGGAGAACGTCATCATCGGAAAGCTCATCCCCGCCGGAACGGGTCTTGCGAAGTACCGCAACGTCACCGTCGAGGCGACGGAAGAGGCCAAGAGCGAGCGGTACCCCAACCGCATCTTCGCCTCGGACGGCGCGTACAGCGACGCCGACCTGAGCTACGTCGATTTCGACAGCTTCTCCACGGACGACTTCACGCCCGGCACCTACAACTGAGTGAGACGGATGCCGCACCCCGGTGCGGCATCCGGATCCCGAAGGCCCTCGGCTCACGCCGGGGGCCTTCGTCGTGCCCGACGCGTTTCGGGCGCGTGACATGTCGCGGGCGCGGCGTGTCGCCATTCGGGCGCGCGGGGGTGGGTCACCTACCGTTGTGGGGGAGGAACGGATGGCTCGAGTCGCGGGGCGCAGTGTCTGGATCGCGTGGCCGGTCGGCGTGCTGTGCGCCGCGGTCGTCGCGGCTCTGGCCGTCCTCGCCGCCCCGGGGCTGCCCGGGGCCGTGACGTTCGTCGGCGAGACGCTGAGGGCAGGGTCGACCACCCCACCCTGGACCGATGCACCGCGCGTGCCCGGGCCGGCGACGACGTGCCGCGATCTCTACACCCAGCCGATGTGGTCGGAGCTCGTGTGGTCGCCGGAGGCTCTGCTGACGCAGCGGCACACCGGACCGCTCTCGACGCCCGAGGCGGTCGCTGCGGCCGCTCCCACCCCGGTGATCACGTGTCACTGGCGCGGAGAGTCCGGGCGGTGGCTCGAGACGAGCGTCGCGACCGTCTCCGCCGCCGGTGCCGCGGCGGTGTCGACCACCTTAAGCGGCCAGGGTTTCGCGTGCGACCCCCACGGTGACGGCGTGCACTGCGAACGCACGGTGGGCGACGTCACCGAGGTGCACGACCTGCGCGGCGACCGGTGGGTGTCGTCGACCTTCTCGGGATGGATGCCGGACGGGTACGCCGTGGTCGTGGCATCCCGCGCCTTCGGGGAGTGAGCGGGCGTCAGCCGAAGATCGCGGCGATGATGCTCGCGGTGTAGCCCGTCGGTGCGAGGTTGGAGTACTGGGTGTCGATGAGGACGTCGTTGCGCCAGAAGAGTGTGCGACCGTCGTTCACCGGGTACGTGGGGTTGATCCACGTCTTCTCGCAGCGGGTGCCCTCGTCGGGGGTGTAGCAACTGAAGCCCTGGGTGTTGACCAGGTCGTTCAGCATGTCGAGCGCGGGTCCGCGGTCCATGCGCGTGATGCGGGTCACCAGGCCCGTCGTGTCGGCGGCGGGATCGCGCCAGATGCACACGAGCGAGCCGTCGGACTGCACACCCGAGGGGCCCAGGGCCGGATCGTTCAGCGGAGTGGAGCCCAGTTGCGACTGCACGTCGGGGGTCAGGATCGCACGGCAATCGGTCGGGATCGCCGCGGGCGCGACCGTGGGGGTGAGGGTCGGAATGGGCGTTCCGCCGGGCGTCGCGGAGTCGGCGGGCGAGGCGGCGGTGGGCGCGGGCTCGGCACTCTGCTCGGGAGCGCACGCGCTGAGCGCGAAGACGGCGGCGGTCGCGAGCACCGCGGCGAGAGCCGCTGCTGTCGGTCGACCGGTCATGCCGCCCACCCTAGGCGGACCCGCCGACACCGTCGAGACCGACACACGACGGCACGCCTCCCCGACGCGGGGCGCCGCGCGGGTTAGCCTTGCGCCGCACCATATCTGCGCGCGTGAGGAGATCCCGATGAGCGACCCCCAGTCGTACGGCGACCCCGTCGACGAGCCCAAGGAAGAGGCGCACGACGTCGTCGGACGTGCCCACGAGGGTCTCGCCGACGCTGAGGCGGCCCGACGCGACGCGGTCGACCCGGAGGTGGCCGCTGCCGCGTGGAACGAGCGCGAGTCCGGTGGCGACTCCCCGTCGCCTGCCGCGACGACCACCGTGCACGACGCGTCGCCGGTCGAGCCGAAGAGCGAGACCCCCGTCTCCGCTCCGGGCACGCACCGCTCGGTCGACCTCGATGACGAGGACGCGCGGTGGGCGGCCTACGCGGCGTCCGCCGAGCCCGAGGCTGCGTCCACCCCCGCGGCCGACACGAACCCCGCGCCCGCGGGCGAGGAGCGACGCTCCGACGTCTCCGCACCCGCTGCCGCGGCCGCGGCCGGTGCCGCTGCGGCGACCGCCGCGTCACCCGCCTACGGCGCTTCGCCCGCCTACGGGGACGAGACCCGTCCGGTGGGTGCCGCGCAGCCGATCTTCGTGCAGGCCCCCGAGGCTCCCCGCCCCCGCGGCAACCGCGGCGCGGCCGGAGCGATCGGGTTGCTCGCCGCCCTGGTCTTCGCCGTTCTGTACCTCGCCGCGACCTTGGGTCTCGACCTGCTCACGGGGTCGGTCCAGGTGGCCGGCCTCGCGGACGCCGCGCTCTCGGCCCTGGCCACGTGGACCCTGTGGGTGCCGGTGGTGGCGTTCTTCGTGGGCTTCTGGTTCCTGGGCGCGATCATCAACCGCGGGCGTTGGGGCCACTGGGTCGTCTGGGGCCTCCTGGTCGGGGTGATCTCCTGGGGCGGTTACCTTCTCGGGGCGCTCTTCGCCGCACCGTTCTGGATGCTGACGGCACGCCAGGGCGTGGACGTGGTCCAGGAGAGCGTGCTCGCGCCGCTGGCCATCGTCGCCTTCGTGCTCGGCCGCGAGCTGACCATCTGGTTCGGAGCGTGGGTCGCCAAGCGCGGACGCCGCGTCACCGAGATCAACGACGAGGCGCAGCGCGAGTACGAGCGCACCCTCGAAGCCGGGCCCGTCCTGTCTCACTGAGACCGGATGCCATGACAGACGCGCCGCGACCGGCGGGGGTGACCCCGCCGGTCGCCGTCGTTTTCGCGACGGCGACGTTCCTCGCCCTGGCCATCGGCGGCTTGGGCGTGGCGAGCCTCGTCTTCGACGCCGATGTCATCCCGGTGGGCGGCCTCGGACCGCTGCCGGGGGTGGCGGGTATGCTCCTCGCACTCCTCGTCTTCGCCGGCGTGCTGCTGTGGGGCCTTCGCGCTGTCCCGCCGGGATACCTCACCGCCGTCCCGTGCGCGGTCGGCGTCTACGTCGGGGAGACGCTCGGCATCGCGATCGGCGCGGCCGTGACCGGGGGAGACGCGGCCCGGGGCTTGGCGGCCGCCGGTGCGGTCGCGCTGGGATGGCCCGGGGTCGTCATCGCGTGTTCGGGACTCCTCGCCGGTGCTTTCGGCGTGCTCCTCGTCCGCAGTCGAAGCGACCGTCCGCGTTGGCGATGGGAGCGCGAGGACGATGACGATCAGTGATCGGGGACCGTGGCATCCCCCCGCTCGGGCTTCGGTCGGGCTAGCGTAGGGGCGTGGAGCGGTCGCTCGAGACCCAGGTCGGCCAGGCGGTGGACGCCTGGCTCGCGTGGCTGCCCCGATGGGAGCCGGCGCACCATCGCGGGCGCATCGCGCCGTGCCGCCGATGCTTCGGTTCGCCGGTGCTCTCGGCCGCGGGTCTCGGCTCCGACGTGCCGCACGGAGTGCAGCACGGGCTGTCGACGCGCGTGAAGACGATCGTCGACCACGCCGTCGCCGAGTACACCTCCCGTAACCTTCCGATGCTGCAGACCGAGCTCGACCAGCAGGCCGCGCGCAACCGCCGCCGCTCGTATCGTCCCACCGAGGGACTGGAGCCGGAGTTCGAGGGGATGCCGCTGGATCCCGAGCCCGAGCCGGGTGCGCCGTTCCTCTTCACGCTCACCGGTCTCGCGGCCGAAGAGGAAGCCGAGCTCCCCGCCCTGCCGCCGTTGTCGGACGCCGCGAAGGCGGCACTGCGGCAGGAGGTCGGGCTCGCCGACGACTACGCCAACATGATCGGGCGCGAGGTGTGCGCCATGCTGCTGCACCACCGGCTGCGTATCCAGGCGGCCGTCGCCGAATACGTCGAGCCGCAGGTCGCGGCGTTGCTCGACGACCTGTCCCGCTCCCTCGACGCGCCGTTCGATCCGCGCGACCCCGGGCCTTTGGCATCCTGAGCGCCTCCACAAGCCCCGAATGCCCACTCGGGGGGCTTTGTTAGAGTTGCCGGGTTGTCCGCGCGAGGTGCAGCGGATTCCGGTTCCGGGGAGGGGGCACGATGCCGCAGCGCCTGCCCTCCTCACCCCCGATCCTTCCCGGTCTGGCATACATCAGACCGCTCGGGTCGGGCGGTTTCGCCGACGTGTTCCTCTACGGGCAGGACATGCCCCGCCGCGACGTCGCGGTGAAGGTGCTCCCCAGCGACGTGCGCGACCCCGATCTGCTGCGCATGTTCAACGCCGAGGCCGACGTGCTCGCGCACCTGTCCGCGCACCCGTCGATCGTCACCGTGTACCAGGCGGGGATCTCCGCCGACGGCCGACCCTACATCGTGATGGAGTACTGCCCCGGGTCGCTCGCGCAGCGTTACCGGGTGGAGCGGATGCCGGTGGCCGAGGTGCTCTCCATCGGCGTTCGCATGGCGGGTGCCCTGGAGTCGGCGCATCACGCCGGCCTCGTGCACCGCGACGTCAAGCCCAGCAACATCCTCGTGACGACCTTCGGCGCCCCCGTGCTGGCGGACTTCGGTATCTCGTCGTCGCTCGTGCGCCAGAGCGCCGATGAGATGCTCGCGATGAGCGTGCCGTGGAGCGCGCCCGAGGTCGTCGCCGAGCAGACCGCCGGCACGGTTTCCAGCGAGGTGTGGAGCCTGGGGGCGACGGTCTACTCGCTGCTGGCCGGGCACAGCCCCTTCGAACGGCGCGAGCGCGGACAGAACTCGCGGGAGCAGCTGCGCCGCCGGATCGCGCGTGCGTCGTACACCGAGATCGCGCGCACCGATGTGCCGCCGTCGCTCCAGGCGGTGCTCGCGCGAACGATGGCACGCAACCCCGCCGACCGTTACGCCACGGCCCGCGAGGTGGGCGAGGCGCTGCAGGGCGTGCAGTCCGAGCTCGGACTCCCCGCCACCCCGCTCGAGGTGCCCGCGGCCGAGTGGGCGCCGACCGCCCGTGCGGTCGACTTCGCCGATGGCACGCTGCGCGGCCCCGCGCGCTCCCACATCGAGCGCGAAGGCGTGCGCAAGCTCCGCGGTCCGTCCGGCGTCGCCGGCCTCGCCCGCGACGAAGACACCGACATCTCGGCTCCCACGCGCTCTTCGCACCGCTTCCTGCCGTGGGCGCTCGCCGCGGCGACTCTGGTCGCCGCCGCCGCGGTCGTGGTCGCGGCTCTGCTGGCCACCGGGGTCGTCCGGTGAGGCGCAGGACCGTCGCGGGGCTGGCGTCCACGGTCGTCGCCGCGGCGCTCGTCGTCACGGCGAGCATCGTCTGGCCGGGCCTCGACGCGCAGCAGACGCCCGAGGTCGACACGTCGGTGTGGGCGCTGCAGACGGGGGAGGGGCAGCGGTACGCGCGCGTGAACACGACCGTCGGCGAGCTCGACACCGTGCGCACCGCGGGCAACCCGAGTCAGGTCGCTCAGGGTCCCGACGGCGCCTACCTCTTCACCGACAGCTACAGCAAGCTGACGCGCATCGACGAGGCTCAGCCGATCGACCTGCAGGACGAGCAACTCGAGTCCGCCCCGGACACTCCCCCCGGCACGACCTCGGTCGTCACGGCCGGCGACTACGTCGTCTACCGCACGGACACCGGCGCGCTTTTCGCGAGTCGCCTGAGCCGGGCGGGGCAGGCCGTCACCGAGCTCGACCCGTTCGGGACCGCCGGCGACGAGAACGCGCGCACCTATACGGCGGATGCCGTGGCGGTCGATGAGCGCGGCATGCTGTTCGCCTACTCGTCGGCCGACGGTTCGGTCATCCGCTACGACATCGAGGCGGACGAGCTGCGAGGACGCGACGCCCTGCAGGTCGACGTCGGGACGCCCGTGCTCAGCGCCGCCGGCGACCAGTGGGTGCTCGTCGACGCCGAAGCGGGGCGCGTGTGGGTGCGCGGCCACGACCCCGTCGACCTCGGCACGGCGGAGCAGCTCGTCGTCGGCGACCCCGATCCCCGCGGTGACGCCGTCTATCTCGCCGACGAGCAGTCGCTGTGGAGCATCCCCGTCGACGGAGGCGAACCGCGGCGAGAGGTGGGCGCGGGCGGAAACGTCCTGGGTCAGCCGGCCAAGCCGCTCGAATACGGCGGCGTCGCCTATGCGGCGTGGCTCCTGCCCGGGGAGGCGCGCGGAACCCTCTGGCGCTCGGATGCCGGCGAGACCGGCCTCGACTACGGCGGGGCGACGATGCCCGATCAGCGACGCCCGGTGTTCGTCGCGACCGACCATGCCGTCATCCTGAACGAGACGCGCACCGGCTGGGTGTGGACGGTCCCGGACGGCCGGCTCGTGGCCTCGAGTCAGAGCTGGACGCTCGATGACCGCACGCAGGAGGCCGCTGTCCAGAGCGACGAGCAGGTGAGCGTCGTCCTCGACCCGAAGCCCCCGATCGCGGAGCCCGACGGCTTCGGGGTGCGCGCGGGACGCCTGGTCACCTTGCCGGTCCTCCTGAACGACCACGACCCCAATGAAGACGTGCTCAGCATCGTGGGGGAGAGCGTCACCGGACTCGACCCCGGCTTCGGCAGCCTTTCGGTCACGGACGAGGGGCAGCGGCTCGCGGTCCGCGTCGCGCCGGGTGCCACGGGTTCGGCGACCTTCTCGTATGCGGTGACCGACGGCACCACCGCCGACGGCCTCACCTCCTCTCCGACCACCGTCACCCTCACCGTGTCGCCGGATGATTCCAACGCGGCCCCGGTCTGGTGCGGCGTCGAGAAGTGTCTCCAGCCCTGGCCGACGCCGGAGGTCGCCCGCGGCGGCACCATCACGGTCCCCGTCCTTCCGGGCTGGGTCGATCCGGACGGCGACCCCCTCCTCCTGTTGTCGGTCGAGAACCCGAGCGGGGTCGGAAGCGTCGCCGCGACCCCCGCCGGTGAGGTCGTCTATCAGCACTCCGACGATGGCTCCGGAGGAGAGCAGACGGTCCAGCTCGACGTGACGGTGGCCGATACCGCCGGCGCCCAGACCACGAAGCCGTTGCTCATCCGCGTCGCGCCCGACCCGGCGCTCGCCGTGCAGTCCTTCGCGGTCGTCGACACGGCCGGTTCCGCGCTGACGGTCGATGTCGGTCCGCACGTCACCGGCACCGCGGGTGACGTGTCGATCGGGTCGGTGCGCGTCCTCGACGACGCGCAGGCATCGGCGACCGTCGTCGGCGGGACGACGACGTTCGACTTCACCGCCGCGCAGCCCGGGGTCTACCGCGTCGACTTCACCGTCACCGGTGCCGGACGCGACGCCACCGGTACGGCGCGCATCACGCTGCTGCCGAGAGACGCCCCGGCGCAGCTGTCGACCGCACCCGTCGTCGCCTTCGTCCGGCCGCAGGAGGACGCGACGCTCGACGTGTTCGCCGCTGTCTCCAACCCCACCGGGCGCGTCCTGCTGCTCAGCGACGTCGTCGCAACCGCCGAGGAGGGGGCGTCGCTCACCGTCGACACGGTCGGTCAGAACGACCTCCGCGTCTCGGGCAGTACGTCGGGGGGCGGACCGGGTCTGCTCGGCACCGTCGCGTACACCGTCAGCGACGGGACGGACGACGAGGGCTCCAGCGTCGGCGGCGAGGCCACCGTGTACCTGCTTCCGCCCGCGCCCGAGATCGCTCCGATCGCCGTCGACGACAATGTCACGGTGCGCGCGGGAGCACAGGCCGACATCCCCGTGCTCGACAACGACGTGTCCCCGGCCGGAGGGCGCCCCACCCTCGACCCGGCATCCGTGCAGTCCAGTCCGTCGCCAGACGGCCTCGCCTTCGCCTCCGGCGGTGTCCTGCGCTACCTCGCCCCGACGACCCCCGGTTCCTACGAGGTGACCTACCGCGTCTACACGACGGGGACGCCGTCGCTGTGGGACGAGGCGACCGTGCGCGTCACCGTCCTCGGGCCCGAGGCCAACCGTGCGCCGCTCCCCGAGACGTTGCAGGGACGCGTCCTGAGCGGCGGCTCGACGACGATTCCGTTCCGCAGCTTCGGTGCCGATCCCGACGGTGACGCCGTCGTGCTCGACCGCATCGTGAACCAGCCCGACCGGGGGACCGCCTCGATCTCGGCCGACGGTTCGGCGATCGTCTACTCCTCGGTTCCCGGCGACCGCGGACAGGTGTCCTTCCGGTACCGGGTGGTCGATCCGTCCGGCGCCACGGGCGAGGGCACGATCCGCATCGGAGTCCTGGATGCCGAGGCCAACCCCAGCCCCATCACCTTCACGGATTACGTCCAGGTGCAGGCCGGTGCCGACAGTCGCATCCGCGTGAGCCCGCTCGCCAACGACATCGACCCGACGCAGGGGCGTCTGAAGCTCACCGGTGTCCGTCCGGATCTACCGAAGACCCTCGTCGACGGCAGCGAGAACCCGGAGTTCACCCGTCTCGAGACGCTCGTGGAGAACGTCTCGGATACGGGCGTCGTCGTCCGCGCGGGTGAGGCCCCGACGACGATGTCGTTCCTGTATGACGTCGAGTCCGACTCCGGCAACACCGGTCGGGGTCTGATCGTCGTCAAGGTCGTCCGGGAGAGCGTTCCCGACTACCCGGTGGTCTCCGACACCGTCCTCACCGTCGAGGACCGCGACCAGTTCGTCTCCGGCGTCGACGTGCTCGACGGTCACACGACCTGGTCGGGCGGCGAGGTGAGTGACCTGCGGGTGTCGCTATGGGGCGACCCGAGCGACGTTCGCGTCGACGGTCGTCGCATCTCGGGCGACCTGCCCGCGACGCGTCGCGTCATCCCCTTCGCCGTCACCGGCACGGTGGGCGATCAGGAGGTCACGACGTACGGATTCGTCCGCGTGCCGGGCGATGACGATCTCACGCTGGCGCTGCGTCCAGGGTCGGCCCAGCGCGTCGACGAGCTGGCGTCGGTCCAGTTCGACATGGCATCCCTCGTCGCCGTCCCACGCCGGTCGACGCTCGAGGTGGGCCCCGACGTCTCGACCACGGGCGTACGCGCCGAGGGACGCTGCAGCGTGACCGGAACAGTCGTGCGGTACGACGCGGGCACCGGGTCGCCGTGGACGGACGCGTGCCAGATCCCCGTCCGCATCGCCGGTACCCAGGACTGGACCGTGCTGGCGGTGCCGATCGGCGTGGTGGCCCGCGAACCGCAGCCCGAGCTGCGGCCGGCGTCGTTGACCGTCGGCCCCGGCGAGACCGCCACTTTCGACCTGCGGAACATGACCAGCTGGCAGCTCGGCCGTGAGGACTGGGCGGGCATCCGCTACGCCCTCGAGTACTCCGGGTCGGCGTTCTCCTCCGTCGCGCTCGACGGCTCGATCGTGACGGTCACGGGCGCGGACCGCGCCGTACCGGGCACCGAGAACGCCGCGATCGTCTCGGTGACCAGCCACAACGCGGTGGCGCCCGCACGTCTTCTCCTCCGCGTGGGCGCTGCGCCCTCGACCCTTCCGCAGGGCGGCACGACCACGTTGCAGTGCTCGCAGGCCTCCGGGTCGAGTTGCACGATCGACGCGGTGGGTCTGCCGGGCGAGGTCAATCCGCTCCCGCGGACGCCCCTCGAGGTCGTGAGCGTCAGCCCGACGAGCGCGTGCGCCGGGGTGAGCTTCGAGGTCGCGTCCGCGTCCGGTGTCCGGGCGTCGTGGACGGCCGACGCCCCCGGTGCGACATGCGCGGCGAGCGTCACGCTCCGCGACGCGCAGGGTCGGTCGACCGCCGGTACGCGCGACGCCCGCGTCGTCCTCGACCTCCAGGGCTTCCCCCGTACTCCCGCGAGCGTGCGGCAGACGGCGTACGCCGACGGCTCCCTGACCCTCCGCATCGATCCGGGCGAGGCGCGTCGGGCCTACCCGTCGCTCACCGGGTTCGCCGTGCGTTTCGGCGGTGAGGTCGTGGCGCAGTGCGGTCCGGACGGGTCGTGTCCGGCCATCGCCGCGCCCAACGGCGAGCAGCGCGAGTACGTCGCCACCGCGGTCAACTCCGTCGGTGAGTCCCGCGGATCGGTGCGCACGACGGCCTGGGCGTACGACCCGCCCGCGCGACCCCAGTCCGCCGACTTCACGCCCGTCGCCACGGGCGACGGCGAGGGCGACGTCGCCGACCTCGTCATCCGGGGCGTCGAATCCGCCGAGACGGGAAAGCTCGAGATCCGCAGCGCCGCCGGCGAGACGCGCACCATCAGCGTCGGCCGCAACCAGCAGGACGTCCGCATCGACGGGTTCCGGGTCGGCAGCAATGCGCGCACCGAGATCACCGTCACGCCGTCCTCGCGATTCGAGATCCCGGCCGGTCTCGGCGGCTCTGCGGAGGGCGGGGCGCTGGTGTTCTCGGCGCACGGTGTCGGCGCCCCCCTCGACCCGAACATGACCGTCACCTCGCGGTCGTCCGGCGACGGCGTGTCCACGGTCACCGTCGAGGGCACGGCACGGCAGAACGGCACCGACTCGGAGCTGCGGTACGGGATCGTCGAGGGCACGAACTGCCGCGTCGGCGACGGCGGGCCGCGCCGCGAGTTCCCGGGCAAGGAGGACGGCGTCGCGTACACGTTCACCTTCTGCGTGGAGTCGAGCTACGACGGCCGCTCGTACGGGACGAAGAGCACCACGCAGGAGTATCGCGTCGCGCAGGACACCGCGGCACCGCGGGGGTACACGTTCCGTGTCGGCGCCAAGCCGGGCCAGGCCACCGAGGACGGTCGTCCGGTCGCACGCTGGCGGATCGCCGAGATCATCGAGGGCAACGATCCGCCCCGCTTCAACGACGTGAAGTACACCAACTTCGACGACGAACGGTCGTCCGTCTTCGGCTCCGACCCCAACATCGGCGTCTATTTCCAGCACCGGTTCTGGGGCACGACGTCCGAGACCGGCCGTGTCGCTCCGGCCTCGGGCAGTGCGCCGTATCAGGTGCAGGCCAGCGCGCGGGTGGCATCCTGCGTCGGTGGCGAGAACCTGGACATCTCCCGCAGCTCCACCAACGACCAGGCCGACCTCACCGTCGACTGGGATGCCGTGCGCTACTACGACCGGAACGGCGCGGCGCTGTCGACCACCGACGGGTCTCGGCTGGTGCCGATCGGGGCGACGTCGGTCAAGAACGTTCGCGTGACGGTCGACTGGTCGGCGCGCGGATGGGGGCTGGACTCGGCCGTGCTCGAGACGGAGGGTTCCTGCCGGCCGGGCACACCCGACCCGACGCCCACGTCCACCTCCACTTCCCGGCCCTGACCCCGACTTCCGATCCCCCTGACAGAGAGACCCACCGCCATGACGATCACCCAGGAACAGGCGACCTGGTACGCCCAGACCTTCGCGCAGATCGCCGACAACGTCGAGCGCGCCGTGCTCGGCAAACGGCACGTCGTGGAGCTCGTGCTCACGGCCATGCTGAGCGACGGTCACGTGCTGCTGGAGGACGTGCCGGGCACGGGCAAGACCTCCTTGGCCCGGGCGATCGCCCAATCGGTCCAGGGCACGAACACCCGCATCCAATTCACCCCCGACCTTCTCCCCGGTGACATCACGGGCATCACCGTCTACGACCAGAAGGTCGGCACCTTCGAGTTCCACGCCGGACCGATCTTCGCCAACATCGTCCTCGCGGACGAGATCAACCGCGCGAGCCCGAAGACCCAGTCCGCTCTGCTGGAGGTCATGGAGGAAGGTCGCGTCACCATCGACGGTGTCTCGCGCGAGGTGGGCGTTCCGTTCCTCGTGCTGGCGACGCAGAACCCCGTCGAGCAGGCGGGTACGTACCGGCTTCCCGAGGCGCAGCTCGACCGCTTCCTCCTGCGCACCTCGCTCGGCTACCCCGACCACGCGGCGACGGTCCGCATCCTCGACGGCGCCGCGATCTCCACCGCGGACCTGCGTCCGATCATCACGCCGCAGGCCCTGGTGGGCATGGCCGACCTCGCGGCGAGCGTGTACGTCGACGCGCTGGTCCTGGACTACATCGCCCGGATCGTGGATGCCACCCGCTCAGCCGACGAGGTCCGCCTCGGCGTCAGTATCCGTGGCGCGCTGGCGCTGACGCGGGCGACTCGTGCCCGGGCCGCGGCCCAGGGGCGCACGTACGCGACGCCCGACGACGTGAAGGCGCTCGCGGTCCCCGTGCTGTCGCACCGGCTGATCCTGCACCCCGACGTGGAGTACGACGGCGTGACGCAGGAGGCCGTCGTGGGGCAGGTGCTCCTGGACACCGTCCCGCCCACGCAGCGCGAGAGCGCCTGATCCGTGCCCATCCCCCCGATCTCTCCGCGGAAGGCGTGACGTCGTGCCCGACGTGAACCTCACCGAGTCGCGGCTCACGCGCACCTCCGCCGGCACCCTGGCGACGGGTTCGCGGACGTCGATCACCTCGACGTCGACGCGGCGTACGCGGCGACTGGTGCGCGCCGCGGTGCGCGCGGCCGAGGTGTGGCGGACCATCGTGGATGCCGCGGAAGCGTCGGTGCGGTGGGCGGGTCGGACGGTGCGGCCTGCCGGCGCGGTCGTCACGATGGCGGCGACGGTGGGGCTGGTCCTCGGCCTCGTCTTCGGGTGGGTCGAATGGATGGTCGGCGGCGCCGTCGCGCTGCTGCTGCTTCTGATGAGCGTTCCGTTCCTGTTCGGCGCCCGCGCCTATGAGGTCGACCTGAGCCTGACGCACGAGCGCGTCGTCGCCGGCCACGGCGTCACCGGCGCGATCGCCGTCCGCAACGACAGCAGACGACCGGCCCTGCCCGGGCGCCTGGACATTCCGGTGGGCCGCGGCCTCGTCGAGTTCGCGGTTCCATTGCTGCGGCCGGGGCACGGCATCACCGAGCCCCTGGAGATCCCCCCGTTGCCGCGGGGCGTCGTGCGGGTCGGGCCGGTGACGACGGTGCGTAGCGATCCGGTGGGTCTGCTGCGGCGCGAGCACGCGTTCGACGACGTGCACGACCTCTACGTCCACCCGCGGACCGTCGGCCTCCCCTCGACGAGTGCCGGTCTCGTGCGCGACCTCGAGGGCAACGCGACCCGCCGCCTCGTCGACGCCGACATGTCCTTCCACGCGATCCGCGAGTACGTTCCCGGCGACTCCCGCCGTCAGGTGCACTGGAAGTCCACCGCGAAGACCGGCCGCCTCATGGTGCGCCAGTACGAGGAGTCCCGTCGGTCGCGGATGGCCGTGGTGCTCGCGGCTGCGACCCAGGAGTACGCGGATGCCGACGAGTACGAACTCGCCGTCTCGGCCGCCGCCTCGCTCGGGGTGCGGGCCGTCCGCGATGCGCGCGACGTCGACGTCGTGACCGGAACGGAGATCCCGCGCGTGGTGAGGGGCCGTCTGCGGGCGATCCGACACATCCCGGCGGTGACGCCCCGCACGATGCTCGACGGGTTCAGTGCGCTCTCGAGCCACGAGAACACCATGCCCGTCGAGGACGTGTGCCGGCTGGCATCCGAGGCCAATGACAGGCTGTCGATCGCGTTCGTGGTCGTCGGCTCGGTCGTGCCCATCGGGCGGCTGCGGCGGGCTGCTCTCGCCTTCCCGGCCGACACCGCGGTCGCCGCGGTCGTCTGCGACGAACGAGCCCACCCGCGGATGCAGACCGTGGCAGGACTCACCGTCCTCACGATCGGCACGCTCGACGATCTCGCCGGGCTCCTCGTGCGCGGAGCGACGTCGTGAGCGCCGCGGCCCGGTCGCGGGACGACGGGCGCCGGTCCCGGATCATCGCGGGCGGCCTCTACACCGCCGCGTGCGTGCTGTTGGCGGCTGTGGCGGCGTGGCCGGTGTACGCGTCGGTGTCGTTCGTCGTGCTCGTGGCCGTCGCGGTGCCGGTGGCTGCCGGCCTCGTGGCCGTGAGCATGTGGCGCCGCTGGGGCGGCTGGATCACCGCGGCCCTGGTCGCGGGGGCTTTCGTGGTCCTCGCCGTTCCGCTGGCGATCCCCTCGCGGCTGACGAGCCCGTTCGAGGTCCTCCGCGGTCTCGGCGAGGCGTTGTCCGGTGTCGTGCTCGCGTGGAAAGACCTGGTCACCGTCGACCTTCCCGTGGGGTCCTACCGGAACCTCCTGGTGCCGGCGCTCGTGGTCTTCCTCGTCGGGACGGCGGTGACGCTCGCGCTCGCGTGCCGCGCCGATCGGCGGGCACCGACCGCGGTCGTCAGCGGTCTGGCGATGAGCGGTTTCGGCCTGTTCTTCGGGCGGACATCGACGAGTGCTCCGTTGGTGGTGGGCCCGCTGTCGCTCGCGACCCCCGTCGAGACCGTGATCGGCGTCTCGGCGGTGCTGTCGGCGGTGCTGTGGTTGGCGTGGCGAACGCGCGATGAGCGCACCCGCGCGCTCCGGCGGGCCAGCGAGAGCGGGGCGGTCGCCATTCCGCGCCGCCGCACACGCACCGATCGTCGACGGGGCGCCCTGGGCGCTGCGATGGTGTTCGTGGCGGTGGTCGCCGCGGTGGCGATCGTGCCCGCGACGGCGAGGGATGCCGATCGGCGCGTGCTGCGTTCGGCGGCGGGGCCCGAGCGGCAGATCGCGGAGGCGGTGAGCCCCCTGTCCGAGTACCGCGCGATGTTCTCCGACGCCCGCGCCGAGGACGTGTTGTTCCGCGTCGACACCGCGGGAACGGCGCCCGAGCGCATCCGGGTGGCGACGCTCGACACGTACGACGGCGAAGTCTTCCGCTCATCCGGGGCGCGACAGGGGGCGTTCGTCCGAGTGCCCTCGCGTCTCCCGCAGAGCGACGGCCGCGAGGTCGAGGCCGACATCCGGATCGGCGATCTCGGTGGCATCTGGATGCCGACGGCGGGCCGTCTCGTTTCGGCGACGTTCGAGGGCGATCGGCAGAACGTCCTCGCCGACCGCTTCTACTACAGCGTGGATGCCGAGGCCGGTGTGCAGATCGCCGATGGTGGCCTGGTCGCCGGCGACGAGTACACGATCGCGGCGACGGAGCCGACCGACGACGACCCCGCCACCCTCAGCGCGCCCGGTGTCGATGGCGGCGTGACCGGCGGGGAGAATCTGCGCCGTTGGGTGGACGAGCATGCCACGGGCAGCTCGGGCGCCGACCTGGTGGCCCTCGTCCGACTCCTGCGCGAGCGCGGGTATCTCAGCCACGGGCTGGTCCCGGCCGCGGGTGCTCCTGCCCCCGAGTGGACGACGGATCTGCCCGGCTATCAGCTGCAGCCCAGCGCGTCGGGTCACTCACTGGCGCGCATCGAGACGATGTTCCAGCGTCTCCTCGATCGCGAGGACGACCCGCGCGCGCAGACGTCGGGGAACTATGTGGCCGCCGTCGGCGACGACGAGCAGTTCGCCGTCGCAGCCGCGCTCATCGCCCGTGAGCTCGGCTTCCCGTCTCGCGTGGTGGTCGGCACGCGGGTGAGTTCGAGCGATCCCGGCGTCGCCACGTGCGAGGCCGGTGAGTGCCGTGCCCGCGACCTGAGCGCGTGGACGGAGGTTCAGGGCGCCGACGGTCGATGGGCGCCGATCGACGTGACACCGCAGTGGGAGGTTTCCCCCAGCCTCGAGGTGACCCAGCAACGCGACCCCGAGAACGTGACCGAGGTCCGTCCCGACACCGTCGACGAGGTCGTCCCGCCCGACCCCGTGCAGGAGGACAACGCCTCCGACGACGACGAGAAGAGCGACGACGGGCTCGACCTGGCCTGGCTGTGGCCGATCCTGCGGGTCTCCGGTATCGCGCTGCTCGCCGTCCTGATCCTGTTCGGTCCGTTCCTGGCCGTCGTGGTGGCGAAGGCGGTGCGGCGCCGCGGGCGTCGCCGTGACCCCGACCCGCGCGTCGCGATCGCCGGAGGGTGGGACGAGTACGTGGATGCCGGCGTGGATTCCGGTCGTGAGGTGCGCACGTCGTCGACCCGTCGGGAGCTGGCCGAGGCCTTCGACACGCCGGCCGGGCTGCGGCTCGCCGACGACGCCGACCGCGCGGTCTTCTCGTCGCGCACGGTCACCGCCGACGAGGCATCCGAGTTCTGGCGCATCGTGGACGACGAACGACGCGTGCTGTCGCGGCAGCGCGGGTGGTGGCGCCGCGTGCGCGCGGCCGTATCGTTGAGATCGTTCCTGCGGTTCTTCGCCCCGCGCCCCACGCGCCGACGGCCGCCGCACCGCGACGAGAGGGGGAAGCGCCCGCCCGCCGGCCGGCGCGAGACGACATGAACGATTCCACGGGTGTGATCCTGGGGGCGCTGACGCTCCTGCTCTTCGTGATCGTGTACGTCTGGTACGCCCTGGCGCTGGCCGCGGTGTTCGCCAAGACGGGCGAGGCGACCTGGAAGGCGTGGGTGCCGGTCGTCAACCTCGCGACCGTCCTCAAGCTCGGGGGATTCTCGCCGTGGCTCGTGCTGTTGATCCTCATCCCCCTGTTCGGTGCGATCGCGTTCGCGGTCGTGCTGATCGTCGCCATCCACCGTGTGACGCTCGGCTTCGGCCGCGGACCGGGCATGACCGTGCTGGGTGCCTTCATCCCGATGGTCTGGGCGAGCATCCTCGGGTTCGGTCGCGCCCGCTGGACGGGGGAGGCGGCACCCGGCGTCCGCCGGTCCGGGGTCGACGAGAACTCCGCCCCGGTCCGGCGCGGTCAGGATTTCGCGGGTCCGTACGTCCCGCTCGTCGGCGGGTGGACCCCCGAACCGCCGACTCCGACCGGCGTCGAGGAGCGGAAGGATGCCGAGACGCCCGAACCCGCGTCCGAGCCCATCCCGCTACCGTTCGCCGCGATATCGCCGTCGCTCTCCGATGTCCCGCCCGCCCCGCCGGAGTGGGCGCCGCCGACGATCCCGGATGCCTCGCCTCCCCGCGACGAGGTCCCCGGCGCCACCCCCGCGCCGACGCCCGAAGACGGCCGCAGTTCGGTGTCGGAGGTGCTGGCGGCCCTGCGCGCCCCTCGTGCGGGGGAGCGGTCGGTCGACCCCGGTGCGGCGGCTTCGACCCCGTCGGCCGCGGCGCCGGACGCCGAGGCGTGGGACGTGGGTCTTCTCACCCCCGCCGCCCCAGGTCGCGTGCGACCGGTCGTTCCCTCCGATTCGCCCGCGGAGCCCGATGCGTCGGCTCCGGTCGCGGGCGTGCCGCCCGTGACCGCTGAGGAGGATGAGCCCCGACTCGCGTCGTGGCGGGCACCGTCACTGCCCGACGAGGACGCCGCGGGAGCCGACGAGCCGCTCACGCGGCCCGCGCCGGTCTCGGCGGTGCCCGCCCGCACCGATGACGGGCCGGGGGAGGAGTTCCCCGAACTCTCCGGCGCGGTCTCGGCCGTTCCCGATGCCCCGCAGGCGGGGGCCCCGCGGTCGGCGCGCACATCCGTGTCGGCGCTGTACACGCAGCCGGAGTTCCCCGTCGACCCCGACGACGACATCGACGCCCTCGACCGCACCGTCGTCACGCGCCGCCGCCGCATCCCGTGGGCGCTCGTCCCGCCGAACGGTGTCCCGATCGACCTGACCTCCGACGTGGTGATCCTCGGGCGGCGGCCGTCGGCGGATGCCGCTCACCCCGATGCCCAGCTCGTCCCGATCGCCGACGAGACTCGGACCGTCTCGAAGACGCACGCCCGTCTGCAGCTTCGCGGCGACACGTGGTACGTCACCGATCTCGACTCGACCAACGGCGTGCTGTTCGCGACGCTGATGGGGACCGAGGTCGAGGCGCCCCCGGGCGAGGAGATCGAGGCGGGCGAGCGCTTCTTCCTCGGTGACGCGGAGGTGCGCCTCACGCGGAGCGAGCCGTGAGCGGGCCCTACGACGTGCCGGACGAGCCGGACGACGTGACGCTGTGGGCCGGGCGTCTCCGCGCGTGGCCCACCCCACCCACCGGGGCGACGGATGCCGCGGACGACGAGATCGACGACGACACCGCGGTCTCGCCCCGGCAGGTCGCCGCCGACACGGTGCGTGTGGAGCGTCCGGTCCTGTCGGACGAGACGGTGCGTGGGGAGCGTCCGGTCCTGTCGGACCAGACGGTGCGTGTGGAGCGTCCGGTCCTGTCGGACCAGACGGTGCGTGTGGAGCGTCCGTCCCCCCGGGCGGCCCCGGCGCACCGACCATCGACACCGCCGGACGGCGAGCCCGCCGACGAGACGATCAGCGTGGAACGGCGGCGACCGCGGCCGTCAGTCGACGTCCCCGTTCCGGACGACACCACCGCCCCCGCTCGGGCACGCGGCGTGGGTACCCTCGACGAGTCGCCGGCCGATGCTCCGGACGAGACGCCGACGTCGGACACCGCGGCGGGTACACGGCGTGCCCGTTCCCGTGTGAGCGTGTCGACCGCAGCTCCCCCGTCCGGCGACCCGGTTCCCACGCCCCGCGAGGCGCGTCTTCCCGTCGCCGACCACGAGCTGTACCGCCCTCGCGCCGATGAGGCCGTCCGCGTCGCCCGCACCGCAGCGCCCGCTCGGTCGAGCGACGCCCCGGATGCCGCCGAGGTCCTTCCCCGGTCGTCCCGACGTGCCCGTAAGCGCGGTCTCGTGCTCGCCGTGACGGTCGTCGTGCTCGTCGCCGCGGCAGCGATCGGGCTGTTCCTGCTGATGGGCTGAGCGTCGGGCTGCGCACGTTTGCCCGCACCCTCCAGGGCGCGTATCATTGAGCGGGTGTGCGTTCACGCGCGCCGTGTGTCATGCCCTCGGGTCTGAACCGCGGAACAACGCTCGCACCATCTCAGGGAATGGCCTGCGAACAGGCCACCCCCACGGCATATCCACCACAACCGCGTCCGATCATTCTGACGCGCGGCGGATCACACGTGAGCCCGACACGTCACGAATCGCAAGATGCGCGAGGTTTCGGGGGAGACACGACGCTGTCACCGTGCAGCACAAACAAGGAGAGAACGTGCCAACCATTCAGCAGTTGGTTCGCAAGGGCCGCTCGCCGAAGGTCTCGAAGACCAAGGCTCCCGCGCTGAAGTCGAACCCCCAGCAGGCCGGCGTGTGCACCCGCGTGTACACGACCACGCCCAAGAAGCCGAACTCGGCGATGCGCAAGGTCGCCCGTGTCAAGCTGCGCAACGGTACCGAGGTCACCGCCTACATCCCCGGCGAGGGTCACAACCTGCAGGAGCACTCGCTCGTGCTCGTCCGCGGCGGTCGTGTGAAGGACCTCCCCGGTGTCCGCTACAAGATCGTCCGCGGTGCGCTCGACACCCAGGCTGTCAAGAACCGTAAGCAGGCTCGCAGCCGCTACGGCGCGAAGAAGGGCTGAGAACCATGCCTCGTAAGGGTCCCGCCCCGAAGCGTCCCGTCGTCAACGACCCGGTGTACGGCGCTCCCGTCGTCACGCAGCTGGTCAACAAGATCCTCGTCGACGGCAAGAAGTCGCTGGCCGAGTCGATCGTCTACGACGCCCTCAAGGGTGTCGAGACGAAGAACGGTCAGGACGCCGTCGCCACCCTCAAGAAGGCGCTCGACAACGTGCGCCCCACCCTCGAGGTCAAGAGCCGCCGCGTCGGTGGCTCGACCTACCAGGTTCCGGTCGAGGTCAAGCCGCACCGCGCGAACACCCTCGCGCTGCGCTGGCTCGTGAGCTACGCGAAGGGTCGTCGTGAGAAGACGATGACCGAGCGTCTGCAGAACGAGATCCTCGACGCCTCGAACGGCCTCGGTGCCGCGGTCAAGCGCCGCGAAGACACCCACAAGATGGCCGAGTCGAACCGCGCCTTCGCGCACTACCGCTGGTAACACCCGCGGAGGGTCGGCCACCGCACCCCGGCGGCCGACCCTCCGATGGGCCCGGCATCAACCTCCCAACAGGTAAGGAAGACACCCGTGGCACAAGACGTGCTCACCGACCTCCACAAGGTCCGCAACATCGGCATCATGGCGCACATCGATGCCGGCAAGACGACGACGACCGAGCGCATCCTGTTCTACACGGGCGTCAACCACAAGATCGGTGAGACGCACGACGGCGCCGCGACCACCGACTGGATGGAGCAGGAGCAGGAGCGTGGCATCACGATCACCTCCGCCGCTGTCACCTGTTTCTGGGACAAGAACCAGATCAACATCATCGACACCCCCGGACACGTCGACTTCACGGTCGAGGTCGAGCGCTCGCTGCGCGTGCTCGACGGCGCCGTCGCCGTCTTCGACGGCAAGGAGGGCGTGGAGCCCCAGTCCGAGACGGTGTGGCGTCAGGCCGACAAGTACGACGTCCCCCGCATCTGCTTCGTCAACAAGATGGACAAGCTGGGCGCCGACTTCTACTTCACGGTCGACACGATCGTGAACCGTCTGAAGGCCAAGCCGCTCGTCATCCAGCTGCCCATCGGTGCGGAGAACGACTTCGTCGGTGTCATCGACCTCGTCGAGATGCGTGCCCTGGTGTGGCCCGGCGATGCCAAGGGTGACGTGACCATGGGCGCCAAGTACGAGATCCAGGAGATCCCGGCCGACCTCGCCGACAAGGCCGCCGAGTACCGCGAGAAGCTGCTCGAGACCGTCGCCGAGTCCGACGAGGCGCTGCTCGAGAAGTACTTCGGCGGCGAAGAGCTCACGGTCGCCGAGATCAAGGGCGCCATCCGCAAGCTCACGATCGCTTCCGAGCTCTACCCCGTGCTCTGCGGTTCGGCGTTCAAGAACCGCGGTGTCCAGCCCATGCTCGACGCTGTCGTCGACTACCTCCCCTCGCCCCTGGACGTGCCGGCCATCGAGGCCCACGACCCCAAGGACGAAGAGGTCGTCATCGAGCGCCACGCCGACCGCGAGGAGCCCTTCGCGGCCCTGGCGTTCAAGATCGTGACGCACCCGTTCTTCGGTCGCCTCACCTACATCCGCGTCTACTCGGGTCACCTCGACTCGGGCGCGCAGGTCGTCAACGCGACCAAGGGCAAGAAGGAGCGCATCGGGAAGATCTTCCAGATGCACGCCAACAAGGAGATGCCCGTCGACTCCGTGACCGCCGGTCACATCTACGCGGTCATCGGCCTCAAGGACACCACCACCGGTGACACCCTGAGCGACCCGGCGAACCAGGTCGTCCTCGAGTCGATGACGTTCCCGGAGCCGGTCATCGAGGTCGCGATCGAGCCCAAGACCAAGGCCGACCAGGAGAAGCTGGGTGTCGCCATCCAGAAGCTCGCCGAGGAAGACCCCACGTTCCGCGTCGAGCAGAACTCCGAGACCGGCCAGACGGTCATCAAGGGCATGGGTGAGCTGCACCTCGACATCCTCGTGGACCGCATGAAGCGCGAGTTCAAGGTCGAGGCCAACGTCGGAAAGCCCCAGGTCGCGTACCGCGAGACCATCCGTAAGACGGTCGAGCGTCACGACTACACCCACAAGAAGCAGACCGGTGGTTCGGGTCAGTTCGCGAAGATCCAGTTCGCGCTGGAGCCCCTCGAGGTCACGGCTGACAAGACCTACGAGTTCGAGAACAAGGTCACCGGTGGTCGTATCCCGCGCGAGTACATCTCGCCGACCGACCAGGGCTTCCAGGACGCGATGAACGTCGGTGTGCTCGCCGGTTACCCCATGGTGGGTGTCAAGGCGATCCTGCTCGACGGTGCCTCGCACGACGTCGACTCGTCGGAAATGGCGTTCAAGATCGCCGGTTCGATGGGCTTCAAGGAGGCCGTCCGCAAGGCGAACCCCACCCTTCTCGAGCCGATCATGGCCGTCGAGGTCCGTACTCCCGAGGAGTACATGGGTGACGTCATCGGTGACCTGAACTCGCGCCGTGGTCAGATCCAGTCGATGGAGGACGCGGCCGGCGTCAAGGTCGTCCGTGCCAACGTCCCGCTGTCCGAGATGTTCGGTTACATCGGTGACCTGCGCTCGAAGACCTCGGGTCGTGCCGTGTACTCGATGGAGTTCGACAGCTACGCCGATGTGCCCAAGGCTGTCGCCGACGAGATCATCCAGAAGAACAAGGGCGAGTAACTCCGCTCTCACGGATGCCGGGGGCCCGCGCCCCGGCCGGGCTCCCGGCATCCGCTCAAACTCAATACCGACTCTCTAGTAACCTGAGAACCATCCCCGTAGAGAACCGGTCGCAATCCAGCGCCCGTCACTCTGCATGAACGTCCTGAGGAGGACCCAGTGGCTAAGGCCAAGTTCGAGCGGACCAAGCCGCACGTGAACATCGGAACGATCGGTCACGTCGACCACGGCAAGACCACGCTCACCGCTGCCATCTCGAAGGTGCTCGCCGACAAGTACCCGTCGGCCACCAACGTCCAGCGTGACTTCGCGTCGATCGACTCGGCGCCGGAAGAGCGCCAGCGCGGTATCACCATCAACATCTCGCACGTCGAGTACGAGACCCCCAAGCGTCACTACGCTCACGTCGACGCCCCCGGTCACGCCGACTACATCAAGAACATGATCACCGGTGCCGCTCAGATGGACGGCGCGATCCTCGTGGTCGCGGCGACCGACGGCCCGATGGCTCAGACGCGTGAGCACGTTCTGCTCGCCAAGCAGGTCGGCGTGCCCTACCTGCTCGTCGCGCTGAACAAGGCCGACATGGTCGACGACGAGGAGATCCTGGAGCTCGTCGAGCTCGAGGTGCGCGAGCTGCTCTCCTCGCAGGACTTCGATGGCGACAACGCCCCCGTCGTTCGCGTCTCGGGCCTCAAGGCTCTCGAGGGCGACGAGCAGTGGGTCGAGTCGATCGTCGAGCTCATGAACGCCGTCGACGAGTCCATCCCCGACCCGGTGCGTGACAAGGACAAGCCGTTCCTCATGCCCATCGAGGACGTCTTCACCATCACCGGTCGTGGAACGGTCGTCACGGGTCGCGCCGAGCGCGGTACCCTCGCGATCAACTCCGAGGTCGAGATCGTCGGCATCCGCCCGACGCAGAAGACCACGGTCACGGGTATCGAGATGTTCCACAAGCAGCTCGACGAGGCCTGGGCCGGCGAGAACTGTGGTCTGCTCCTCCGCGGCACCAAGCGTGACGATGTCGAGCGCGGCCAGGTCGTCGTCAAGCCCGGTTCGGTCACCCCGCACACCAACTTCGAGGGCACGGCGTACATCCTGTCCAAGGAGGAGGGCGGCCGTCACAACCCGTTCTTCACGAACTACCGCCCGCAGTTCTACTTCCGTACCACGGACGTGACCGGCGTCATCACGCTGCCCGAGGGCACCGAGATGGTCATGCCCGGTGACACCACCGAGATGTCGGTCGAGCTCATCCAGCCGATCGCCATGGAAGAGGGCCTCGGCTACGCGATCCGTGAGGGTGGCCGCACCGTCGGTGCCGGTACCGTCACCAAGATCCTCAAGTAAGTCCTTTCGGACTGACCGGCAAGGGCCGGGCCTTCGGGCCCGGCCCTTCGTCGTTCCCGGGGCAGCGGATATGATCTCAGCCGCCGCCCTCCGACCCGTCATGAGCCGTTGCCGGAGAGCACACCGACGCGATTCAACGGCCACATGACGGCAACCACCTTGCCGAGCACGTCCTCTCGGGGAACGAACCGCGCGCACGACGCCGGCGGCACAGGGTGCCCGCGGCAGGCGAGCACCGAGTCGGCGGAGTTCGTTCGGTTGTCGCCCATCACGAGGTACTCGTCCGGTGGGACGGAGATGGGCGCGAAGCATCGGGGGGAGGGGGGTGTGGTGGAGCAATCATTCACCCCGGGGGTGAAAGGAAGATTGTCGACCACGTAGTCCTCGACGAGCGGAACACCGTCGACCTCGACGAGTCCATCGGCGGAGCAGCAGCGGACGGTCGATCCGGGCCCGCCGATGATGCGTTTGACGAGGGCGTCGTGATTGCTCGGGCCGAACCCGACGACGTCGCCGACCCATCCCGCTACGGTGCGCAACAGTGTGCGCTCGGTGGCGGGTCCCCAGTCGTCTGGGCGGGAGAAGACGACGATGTCCCCCGGCCTCGGCGTGGACACGGCGAAGGCGATGCGGTTGGTCAGGATGCGATCGCCGACCTCCAGGATGGGCGCCATGGAACTGGACGGGACCTGGAACGGCTTGATCAGGAGGGTCTGCGTCACCGCGAGCAGGAGCACCGCGAGGATGAGGTGCACGAGCGGTGAGCGGCGGAGCGCGCCTCGACGGGGAGGGGGCGTCGCGGCCCCAACGGCCGCGATCATGAGACCGCGATGAGCCCGTGTGTGCGGAGATCCTGCAGCGTTCGCTCGATGAGCAGCGGGGCGGAGTCGTGGGGCGGTTCGCCGAACGCAGCGATGGCTGCGGCCGTGATCTGTTCCGTCGAGGCTCCCCGGAGGCACATCGTCCAGGCGAGACACCCCCGACGATCCAGCACGGTGACGACGCCCTCCCGCAGGATGCAGGCGCGACCGTCGACGAGGATCGCGTCGTCGACCTCGGTGCACCGCCACGGCCCGGTCCGCACCCCGGGCGGGGCGACGGACCACTTCTGCGCGGCCGGTGTCGGTGCCGTGAACATCGATTCCACGAGCGGCGGGAGGTCGGTGGCATCCGCGTAGACGACTCGCGTGACCGTGCCGATCCGGTCGACGATACCGGCGATGAATCGCAAGGGGCGGGGCAAGTCCGCCAGGTAGCTGATCTGCGGGGTCATCTCGGAGATCGCGTCGATGAGATCGACGGGGAACACGCCGGGTTGCTCGGTGCGCGGTCTCCGCTCGAGCAAGGTGATCGCGGCCAGCGTCAGATCGGTGTCGGGCAGGGGGAGGAGGCCGAGACCGCTCGGAGCGACCTGCTGTTTGAAGGGGCGGCCTTCGACGATCAGCGAGAGCGGTTTGCGATACGGCGACACCGAGAGATCGAGATCGACCGCCACGCTCTCGTCGCTCACGTAGCCGAAGCGCTCACCCAGGTGGCGGACCGCTGTCGTCTTGCCTCGGCCCGACGGTCCGACCAGGGCGAGCACGCGCCCATCGGGTGCTGCCACGCCGGCCGCGTGGAGCAGCAGACGGGTCCCGCGCAGGGCGCTCAACGCCTCGAGCGTCACGCGCGTGGAGAGATCGGAGAGTGTGCGGGCCAAGTCGTGGTGATCCGTTGCCGGAAGCTCCGTCCAGCGACGAAGAACAGGGGCGCTACGTTCGGTGCGACAGTCCCGCCACGCGTCCGCGACCTCGGCGATGACGGCTGTGGGGAGGGCGGAGCCGACATGGATGGCGACCCTGATGCCGAGCGCATCGACTTCTGCGACGGGGGTGGTTCGCTGTCGTTCGGAGACGGGTCCCATGCTTCCCTTTCGTGTGATACGGCACATCGACGACCGTTCGGACGATGATGCCCGGCCGGCAGCGCGCCCACGGTAGTCGGATCGATCCCCGTCGAAGCCGCGCGGACTCCCTCCGCTGTGAGGGTGAAGCCGGGCACGCTGCCCGCCGTCGGACGTTTCACCGTCGGCCGACATCGGGCGCGCAAGATGAAACCCGTAAGCTGATCGGGTGAGTGACGCCCCCTTCGAGTCGAGCCGGCGCTCCCGTCGGGAGCAGCGAGCAGTTGTCGACGGCCCCACGGCCGAGCAGATGCTCGGTCTCAACGCGTCTCCCGCCGCGGACGAGCGCCCCGCCGCGTCCGGCGGCCCCGCGTCCGTGGTCGATCGCCCCGAACCCGTCGGCCGCCCCATGAAGGGCTCCGGTGACGGCAGTCCGTCGGCGTTCGTCGGGACCTGGAAGCCTCTTGTGGCGGGTGCAGCCGCGTTGGTGGTGGCCACCATCGTCGGGCTTCTCCTCACCGTCGGGTTCGACGGCGCCGCCGGTCGCAGTCTCGGGGGCCTCTTGGCATCCATCGTCGTCGGGGGCACCGGAATCGCGCTGATGGCGCGAACCCGCCCCGCGGGATTCTTCGCGCTGCGAGGTCTCGATGTGCTGTGGGCTGTCGTCCTCGGTGTGCTCCTGCCCTTCGTGACGGGGGTGGGGGCCGGGTCATTGGGCTTCCCGGCGCTGGCGGCACTGTCGCCGCGCTGGCTGGTGCTCGGCGTCGCGACGCCGTTCGTCGTCACGGTCATGCTGACGTTCTTCGCCATCGGCTTCGTGTACCCGGTCGTGCTGACGTACGTCGCGAAGCGTCTGTCGTCGACGGTGGCGCGGATCGTGGCCGGGGCCGCGTCCGCTGCCGCATTCGCCATCATCCCCGTCGTGTTCGCCGGGACCGTGTCGGGGATGCCGATGGCGTTGCTCGTGGGCCTCGGGATTGCGGCATCCGTGTTCGTGGGACTGTCGGCGCGCTTCTGGGGTCCGCTCCTCATGGGCATCGTCTTCACCGGCGTGTGGGTCGCCATGTCGGTGGCGGGGTACATCCTCGCTTGAGCGGGATCTCACGGCGTCGACGCGTCGTTCACCGACCGCGCAGCACCGGAGCGGCCGCTGTCGCCAGAGCGGCCAGCGTCGCGAGCTGGACGAGTGCGACGCCCGCCGCGGCACCGGTCACGCCGGCGATACCCGCCCCCGCGATCACGGCGGGTGTGATGAGGACCGCGCCCAGGCACACGGCGGTGAGATAGGCGCCGTCGCGACCGGACGGGAGCACCACGCACAGCCCGAGAGCGGTCGCGACGGTCATCGCCGCGAGCGCGATGCCCCCGAAGAGCGCCGTCGAAGGGGTCATTTCGAAGCCGGCTCCGAGCACGACGGGAGTGGCCCACGGCACCACCAGTGCGAAACCGGTGCCGAGGGCGAGGGCGAGGAGGGCGTGGAGGCCGAGGGTGCGACGCATCCGTCGCAGGCCGACCCGCCCGTCCGCCGAGGACACCCAGCCCTGGAAAGACGACGTGATCATGTAGACGCCGATATAGCCGTACTTCAGCACCCGGTCGAACGGCGCGAAGCCGATCGCCGCGGGCGAGCCGACGACGCCGAGGGTGGACAGGGGAGCCGTCTCCGAGAACGTCAGGAGCCCGGCGCTCAGGGCGGTCCGCCACCCCTCACGGTACGCGGAGCGGGCGTCCCTGACTGTCGCGCGCACCGAGAAGCGTTCGCGCAGACCGATCAGCCACGTCGCACCGAGGAACGCCGCGAGCGTACCGACGAGCAGTGTCGCCGGGTAGAGGAGCGGGATGCCGAGGAGCAGCGCTGCGGCAGCACCGGCGGTGTTGAGCACGATGCGGGGGACGGCATCGAAGACCAGCGCGAGCAACGGGCGGCCGACACCGATCGCGTACCAGCTCAAGGAGAGGCCCTGGAGGGAGAAGGCGAGCGCCGAGACGATCGCGAGGGCGTGATCGTCAGTGTGGCTCGCGATCGCGGCGACGAGGGCGACGAGGGGAAGAAGGACGAGGCTGTTGGTGCCGCGTACCAGGACGCTCGCCCGGAAGACGCGGGCGGGGTGGGCCGACCGTGCCGCCTCGACGGGTCCGCGCACGGCCCAGCCGAAGGTGATGATCGTGGCGGCGAGGGTGCCGAGAGCCTGGCCGATGGCGATTTCCGCGAAGCCCACCGGTCCGGCCGCGCGGGTGATGAGCGGAAGCGCGATCAGGGGCGAGATCGCCGAGAGAGCGGAGACGGCGGTGAGCAGCGCGACGCTTCGGGCCCGGTGCGGCCGGGGGGCTTCAGAGGCGGTCGAGGTCACGTTCGTCCTCGGTGACCGGACGCAGGATCACGGCGATGAGGATCCAGGTGATCGCGAACCAGAACATGCTCGTGAGCGTCGCCGACAGAAGGTACGAGGCCAGGAGCCCGGTTGCGACGGGCTTGCGTGGGCGCGGCACGTAGACGAAGACCGCGGCGAACAGCGCGATCAACAGGACGAGACCAACGATGCCGCCGTCGTAAAGGACCTGCACGGGCAGCATGATGATGTGGCCGCTGATCCCGGGGGTGCCGGGCTGCTCGTGGCGGAGGCCGAACGTGTTCGTCCCGTTGCCCAGCCAGAGATGGATGCCCGTCATGTCTTCCGCGGCGAGGCTCGCCACCTCGAGGCGGAACGCGATCGTGCCCCCTTCGAAGTCGACGTCCCCGATCTTGTTCTGCTGCTCCGGATTCGTCGGGTCCGGTTCGCGCGTGGGAGCGGGGGACGTCGAAGCACCGGGCATGGTCGCGCTTGCGCTCGGCGGCAGGCTACGGTCGGCGGGCTGCGTGCCGCCGAGGGCTGCGACCACACCGTAGGTGACGATGAGGGTCCCGACGAGTACGGCCGCGGGCAGAACTCGCACAAGACGCTCCCGCCACGACGACCGGTGCGAGAGCAGCGTGTACACAGCGAAGACGCCGAGCCCGAGCGCGAGACTGAACACCGCCGTCCGCGTCTGTGAGGCGACGAGGCCGAGTGGCACGCTCACCGCGATGGCCGCCGTCTCCCAGCGACGGATGCCGCGGCGCGTGACGGCCAGGAGTGTCCAGAAGATCAGGATGGAGGCGTAGATGTTGGCTTCGATGGCCGTCGCTCGGGCGACGTAGACCTCGTAGAGGTAGTCGAAGTCGGTTCCGGGGGCGACCTGGCCGCGCGTCAGGTTCGCGATGGCGTAGGCGGCGAAGCCCACCAGAGCCCAGGGGGCCACCGAGAGACGGCCGAGGCGCTCCCCCAGTGCTGCCCCGTCGGCGAGCGCCATGAGGGAGACGAGAAGCAACAGGTCGATCGTCAGCCAGATCAGGATCGACGCGCTCCACGCCAAGCTCGGCGAGAAGGCCAGCGTCGTGAGGACGTTCCAGAGGACGAAGCCCGCGTAGATGAGGGGGACGGGATGCCGCAACGCGCGGGCGAATGGACCGCGAAGAGCCGGGTGCACCAGCATCCAGCACACGAGCGCGAGCGGCACCACCTGCTCGACGCGGACGCGGAAGCCCATCACGTCGGCGTCGTAGCGGCCCAGGAACGAGCTGGCGACGACCGCGGTGATCAACGTGAGCGTGATCAGTCGCGTCCGGCCCGTGAGGATCGGGCGCGCGTACGACGTCGTGGTCATGGGACTCATGGTCGAGTGACGAGGTCCCACAGTTCGGCGCTGATGCGTCTATCGAAGGTGTCGCGGGCGAACAGTCTCTCGAACCGCTCGCGCGCGGCGGCAGCCGCGGCCCGGATGCTTTCTTCACTGAGCGCGTTCAAAGCGGTCGCCCACGCATCGGCATCGCCCGGGGGCACGAGGAGCGGGCTGTCCCCGACGATCTCGCGCAGGCCCCCCGCATCGCTGGCCAGGAGTGCGCGACCGGCGCCCAGGGCCTCGATGGCGATCGTCGGCAGCGGGTCGGGCAGCACACTCGGCACCACGACCACGTGTGCCGAGTCCAGGTGTGCCCGCACGTCGGCCGTACGCCCGACGACCGTGATCTGCGAACCCCGGCAAGACTCCGCCACGAGGGAACGGACATCGACGGCCTCTCCGATCGGGGGCGCATCACCGAGGACCTCGAGCGTCAGGTCTGATCGCCCCATGCGGTTCCAAGCGTCGAGGAAGACTTTGTGCCCCTTCCACGAGTTCCATCGGCTGGCAATGAGAACGCGTATCCCGCCGTCGAAGGGAGGCAACTCCTCCGGCGCCTCCGAATCGAATCCGTTGTGGACGACGGTCGTTCTCCCGCGGAGGTGCGAGGGGAGAGCGCGTGCCACCGCCGAACTCACCGCGATGATGTGATGCGCGTACCGCAGGAAGGGGATCACGGAGCGGGAGCGCGACCCGATGTGCTCGTGGAGGTGAAGCACGACTCGAGCCCCGGACAGTCGCGCTGGCGGCGCGGCAAGAGCCGCCGCTGCCGTGCTGATGTATACGAGTGCAGGGCGGGCCGCGATCAACCGCGTCCCCGTCGACAGCGCGCGCAGGCCCAGGCCGAGGAGGCGGGACGGGCGGAGGTATGCGCGCCGCATGATCGGGAGGGCGAGGTGCCGGACCGTGATGCCGCGCGCCTCCAGAGCGCGCGAGAGCTCCCGGTCGGGGTAGTCGATGTCGGTGGGCAGCCACACCTCGAGATCCAGATCGTCGGGGACTGTCCGCAGCACTTCCAAGAGCACACGATCAGCGCCGTACATCTCGTCAGAGGGGTGGACGACAATTGCGCGTCGTCGGGTCACAAAACGTCCCGTCTCTTGATCTCACGGGCGGGGATACCGCCGACGACGCTACCGGGAGCCACATCACGAGTGACCACTGCTCCCGCCGCGATCACGGCTCCGTCGCCGATGGTCACCCCCGACGTGATCGTCACCCCGCTGGCGATCCAGCACCCGGAGCCGATGGTGATGGGGGACCACGCGACGCCCTGGGACTTAACGTCGATCGTGGGGTCATCCATGACGTGGTCCTCGGCGAACACGCGCACTCCCGGACCGAGCATGGTCTTTTCGCCAATGGTCACCCCGCCCGAGCATCCGATGTAGCACCCGGGAGAAAGGCTGCTGTCGTCCCCCATGACCAGACCCACGCCGATGGCGCGCGAGTAGTAGCTGCTGGGCCGGATGAGTGTGCCGGTGCCGATCGACACTCGGTCTCCGAGCCGGATGCCGTCGCGGCTCAGCCCCTGGATCTCCGCGAAGTCCTCGACCACCAGGTCCGCACCGACATGGACGAGGTGTGGATTGCGTACGCGGACGCCCCGGCCGATGAGAGGCAGTCCGCGCCGCGAGCCGAGCCGAGGCGCCAACAGCGCGCCGCGCACCGCCATGGGCCCGACTTTCGTCGCGAGTTGCAAACTCACGCGCCGCCACCCGTCGCCTCCCGCCTCGCGGACACGTTGGCGCTGGTCGCCGATGATCTTCGTCGCAATACCCATGGCTACTCAGCGGGTCCCTTCTGGTCGCTGGAAGGCGGGTATTTCATGTTGAGCTCGTTTCGCCCGGGGCGCACGAGCATCCCACGCGAAGCGTCTCCCTACGCTTGAGATGGAACCCACCAATGCAGTATTCCCGGGGTGTGGCGTGGAATCTGGGATCTTCCCGGGAACGTCGCAGATCACCGCAGACACATGCGGGCGAGTGATCCGCGATTCGTGGTTCACGCGTCTCCCCAGATTTGTCAGTCGCGGCCGGCTCATCTCGGTTTGCAGCGCGTCGAATCCGCTGTTGCAGAGGGCTCTTACCGGACTCAGGTAGCATACCGACCGCGCGGCAGGTGCCCGTCGCGCCCGACGCCGGACCACCGACTCGCGGCGTGATCGGATGAACAATGTCACACGACTCCTCACGCCGTCGCCGGCGGCTCCTCATCGCCTGGGTCTGCCTCGGCGCCCTCTGTGCGGTCCTCGTCACGCTCGTCGTGGCTGTCGGTGTCGGAGCATTCGTTGCGCAGAAAGAACTGCGTGCGGCGGTTCCCGTCGTGTCCCGAATGCAGGGTCAATTCGATTCTGACGACCGCGCGGCGCTGGATGCGTCCATCGAAGATCTACAGGCTCATGCCGCTACCGCTCGCGGCGCCGCTGACACCTGGTTGTGGTGGGTTGCCGAACAGGCGCCGTTCGTCGGCCCATCCCTCCACGCGGTCCGGGAATCGACCGTCGCGGTCGACGAGATCGCGCACGGCGTTCTGCCAGCGCTCGTCGACGTCGACCCCAGCCTCCTACGTCCGCAGGGCGGCGCGTTCAACATCTCCGCTTTGACGGAACTTGCGGCGCCGATCGCGTCCGCCTCCGACTCAGCAGAGCGCGCGTCCGGAGCTCTTGAGGGAGTCAATCTTCGACTTGTGCCCGGCCTGCTCCGCGCACCGCTCTCCCAGCTCACGGGCGTCGTTGGCGCGCTCCAGCCGGCTCTCTCCAGGGCGGACGCCGTTCTGCCGCATCTACCCTCGATGATGGGCCAGGATGGCCCGAAGAACTATCTCCTTCTCGTTCAGAACAATGCCGAAGCGCGTGGGCTCGGCGGGATTCCGGCATCTGTCGTTCTTCTGAGGGTCGAGAACGGGAAGATGGACATCGTCCAACAGGCGACAAGTCGTAGCTTCACTAACGAACGCCCGACCCCGATTCTGCCGCTCAGCGCTGAGTTGGTGAAGCTCTACGACGACAAGATCGGCCGCTGGTCTCAAGACATCACATCCACGCCCGACTTCGGCCTTTCCGCGGAGCTGGCGAAGGCCTACTGGACCGAGTCGTTCGGTGACCCCGTGGACGGGGTGATCTCCATCGATCCGGTTGTCCTCTCCTACGTCCTGCAGGCGACGGGACCGATCACGTTGGAGACCGGGGACGAGCTGACGTCGGCGGATGCTGTCCGCATTCTGCTCAGCGAGGTGTATTCGCGTTACCCGAAGAACTCCGACCAGGATGTGTTCTTCGCGTCAGCGGCGGTGAAGGTTTTCGATGCCATATCCGCGGGCGATTTCGAACCACTTCCGTTCGTCGAAGCCGTCGTGCGATCCGTTGACGAGAATCGTATCTATTTCCATTCCTTCGATGATATGACGCAGGCAGCCTTCTCAGGATCGCGAATCCTCGGACCGTTGCGGGAGACCGACACCCCGCAGAAGCCGACCCTCGGCGTGTTCGTGAACGACCTCACGCAGTCGAAGCTCAGCTACTACACCTGGATGTCGGCTCAGGTCAGCATTGACGGGTGCGGTCTGGTTCCGACCTACACCACGACGGTGACGTTTGTGAACGCGCTGGATCAGGCCACTTCCGACGGGCTGGTGTCTTATGTGGACACGGCGAGCAGGTACCCCAAGGGGACGATCGGCACCGATCTGCAGTTCTACGGCCCGAGCGGGTCGACCTTCGTTCGAGCGACGGTCGATGGCGTCGACGTCGCCATCACGACGGGCGAGGACCTGGGCCGCCCCGTAGGGCGGATGTGGATCGTGAACCCGATGGAGACCTCACACACCCTCACGATCGAATTCAGGGGCACGCGCGCCAACGGTGACGACGTCTCGCTCGTGCACACCCCGATGGTGAACCCGGTGGAAACGTCGGTCGTCGAAGTCCCGTGCGGCTGAGCAGGCGACAAGAGCCTGAGGTTGCTCAGAGAACGGCGAAAAGGTAGGCGTACGCCGCGAGCAAACCGAGGTTCATCAGGCCGGAGATCGGGGCGATCACTCCGAAGGACCCGCGCCGGAGGACCACTGCGACGATTGCGAAAACCAGTCCCAGTACCGCCCCCGCCGCGGACAACGCGAGCGAGCTGGTCAGAGAGATCGTCTCGACGGAGAGTGCCCACAGGCGCATGACTACAGCCAGTTGCACCCCCAATGAGATGAACGCCATCAGCAGCGACAGGGTTCCGAGGACGCGGGGGGCTGTCTTCACGGGGTGAGCCTACCCGAGGGTTCGTCGACGCCTTGAACCGGTCGAGCCGGTGGGAAGACCACATAGTGATAAAGCACGAATCGGATCACGGTTACCCCACCGATGGATATGAGATTCACGACGTTGAGACCGAGGGCGCCGACCTCGCCGAAGGCCGCTTGCCATGCGTGCGCGCCCAACCAGACCGCGCCCGCGCCGATCGCCGTGCACACCGCATTGACGAGGAGGAACCGGACCATCTGCCGCCCGGTACCGGTACGTGCCCGTGAGCGGAAGGCCCATTCGCGGTTCCCGACGTAGGCATTTACCAGTGCGATCAGCGAGGCGACGACTTTCGCGACGACGGGATTTGTGCCGAGGGCAATAAGCACATTGAACGACGCGATCTCGATCAGTGTGCTGATGGCGCCGACAACGAGGAAGCGTGCGGACAGAGCGCCCGCGCGACGAAGATTTCGGCTGCGCCCCACGAGTGTCATACGCTACAGGTTCGGGGGAAGCGCCGGGTGAAAGTACTCCGAACGGAAGCGGGGAACCCAAAGTGCAGGCGAAAACGCATGTGGCAGTGGTGATACCTGCCTACAACGAGGCGGAAGGACTCCCGGCTTTCCTCGCCGAGATCCGTGCCTCGTTCGCTGCATGCGAGATCCCTGTCACCCTGATCGTCGTGGACGATGCTTCTACCGACGACACCAGCCGCGCTGTCGGTACCCTCGCCTACGTCATGCGGGCGCCGAGGAATCGCGGCCACGGACCTACTGCCCTTGCGGCGTATGCGGAGGGGCTTAAGAGCGGTGCCAGAGTGATCGTTCACGTCGATGGTGATGGACAGTTCCATGGGGAAGACATCGCACTCGTCGCGCGCGCCATCGATGACGGCGTTTCTGAGGTGGTTCACGGTGTGCGTCGAGGTCGTACCGATCCCTGGTTCCGGCGCGGTCTCAGCGTCCTCGTGCGCTTCGCCGTTCTCCTGCTCTGCGGGCGTTCCGTGCCGGATGTGAACACGCCGTTGCGCGCCTACCGCCCCGATGCGCTTCGCCGCCTCATCGACGGGGTGCCGGAGGGCGCGCTCGTGCCGCACGTGCACTTCTCGATCGCTGAAGCACGCGACCGTCTCCCCGTCCGATACGTCGCGGTCGCGAGCATCCCGCGCCGAGGTGCTGCCGCCCAGGGAACAATGTGGGGAACTGGCCGGGCGCGCGTCGTCTTCCCTCCTCGCCGTCTGATCCGCTTCGCACGACTGGCGCTGGCTGAGCTCTGGCGAGTCGATGTCGCTCGGTCGCATCGTCGCGACCACCATCCGGCTCGCCGCGACATGGCTCTGCGCGGCTGACCGTGCGGCCGCTGATCGGCACCCTCGGGCTGGCCCTCTGCCTTGCAGTGGTGTTGGCCGCGACACTCTCTCCTGCGCCCATCGACCGGGGGTACGAGAGCGCCATCCTCCGGGTGCTGGTGGTGCTCCACCGCAACGGCGTGCCCGACTGGTTGGGATACCGGTGGGTGGAGTTCACCGCAAACATCGCGATGTTCGTCCCACTTGGATTCTTCCTGTCGCTCGTGTTTCCGACGCGCTTCCTGTGGATCGCCCTTCCGCTCATTCCCGCCCTCTCAGCCGTCCTCGAAACGCTGCAACTCCTCGTGCTGCCCGCGCGGTTCGCCACGATCAACGACGTGATTGCCAATACCATCGGCGGCTGGATCGGGGTTACTGCTGCGGCCCTCATGGTGGCCGCCGTGCACGCCCGCGACCGAAGGGTGTTCCGACGGTGGCGGGAGAGAGACCTCATTGGCGTGAAGGAGCCGATCGGATGACGACGGCTCGACGTTCCGCGATGCTGCTCGCTGCGGCATCCGCTCTGCTGGTCAGCCTTGTCGCCTTTGTGCCGATGGCCGTTTCTGGGCACATCACACGCGACTCCGGCGTGTTCCTCTACACGGGGATGGTCGTGACGCGCGGAGGAATGCCGTACGTCGACTCTTGGGACCACAAAGGTCCGCTCCTCGCCGTGCTCGAGGCGACGGCATGGCAGTTGGGCGGAGGGATCATCGGTGCGCCTGTGCTCGAGGCGGTCGCGCTGTTCTTCGGCCTCGCGATCGCCGGGCTGATCTGGGCGCGACGAATCGGGAATTGGGCGGCCGTCGCGGTGCTTGTGGCAGGCGTCACGTACCTAGCTGTGTTCGAGGGGGGCAACTTCACCGAGACATGGCTCTTCCCGTTCCAGTTGGTCGCGTGCAGCCTGGCAGCGCACGTTGCGCTCGCCCATGGCAGAGAGGCTTCCGTACGGATGACCGGCGGGCTGGGGCTCGTCGTCGGTCTGGCGCTATCCGTGGGGTTGTTTACCCGGATGAACAACGTCGTTGGCCTTCTGCTGCTCGTGATAGTCGGAGCCGTCCTGCTGCGTCATCGCATCGTCTTCGTGGGAGCTGTCGCTCTCATCGTCGCGACGGTTGCGGCCTCGCTCGGTCTCTGGCTCTGGACGGGGAATGCTCTTCGGGCAGCGGTCGACCAATACGTGGGGTACAACCTCTTCTACTCCGGGGGGACCGGCGCTGGAGACCGCCTCGGTGCTTTCGTCACTCTTTCCCAGCTGCTGTTTTCCGGAGCCGTCGTGGCGGTGACCCTTGTGCTCCTCGGCGCGATGCTCGTGAGCGCGCGGAGAGAGGGGTCAGACGGCACGCGTACACGTATCGTCGTTGTGCTCTTCCTTGCCGTCGGTCTTCTGGATGCTCTGTCGCAGATGGTGTCCGGCCGGCCCTACCCCCACTATCTCGTCGTTGCGATAGCCGGATTCACCGTGGTTGTCGTGTCCGCGAGCGCTTCGCTGCTTCCGAGCGTGTCGGCTGCGTGGTCGAATCGACGGACCGCAGCGCGCCCACTGATTCCGGGTATCGCCGTGCTCGTGACCGTGGCGATCGTGATGTCGAGTTCCACCACCGCGTCGCTCCAGGCTCTCCGTACCGTGGCGGGCGCGGGTGTGTATCTGCCCGACACGTATCAGGCTCAGCTCGTCGACCGGGTCCGCCTCGAAACCTCGCCCGATGATCGAGTTCTTGTGCACGGGGCCGAAACATGGATCCTCGCATCGGCCCAGCGGCTCTCTCCGACGTCGATCACATACTCGCTGCCCGTCGAACAGGGGTACGGCGGGCTCCCGGCTCAGTACCTCGCCGACATCGAGTCTGTCCCCCCGGCGCTGATCGTGGAGTCTCCGGTTTCGTGTGGTATCTCCATCGAATGTCCGCCGGAGTTGGCGCATTTCGACGGACTCGCGCCGTGGGTGGCATCCAACTACGAACTCGAGGGGGACATCGTCGGCTTCCGATTCTGGAAGCGCGTCGCGAGTTGATCTCTATCTATCCGTGCGCGTCACCGAGCTGAGGCGGCTCTCGCCCCCGCGGCCAGAAAAGCGGCGACTCGGTCGGCGGCAGGCGACAACTCCTCGAACGACAGCGCGTAGACCTCGTCCGGTCGCCGGTACGGATCGACGATGTCGAACTCCTCCGGGCTTGCGGGCGGGGGGACGGTGCCGCGGAGCGCTGCGGCGTAGGACACGGCCGCACGCATACCGTCCTCGGGCGTGCGTGCGCCAGCTGTTGTGACTGCGTCGGGCAAGCCGTGTTCGAGTTCGTCGGCGATCCGCGCGAGTTCGCGAAGAGTGAACGCCCGCCGCATGGAGGCAGGGAGGGTTTCCACGATGAGGCGGCGATGGTCGCGCGACATGGCCACGATGAGGTCCGCGCCGCGGATCATGCCGACATCGATCTGACGCGCACGGTGCGCTGACGCGTCAATACCGCGGGTCGCGGCGAGGCGCTGTGCCTGCTCGGGCACAACGCTTCCGACGAGAGCACCGGTGCCGGCGCTCTCGACCTGCACGTCCGCGAAAGGTGCGAGGGCGTGCGCAAGGATCAGCTCGGCCACGGGGGACCGGCAGATGTTCCCGGTACAGACCGAGAGGATCGAGAACGTCATTGCTGTTCGGCGCGGTCGCGACGGGATCGACGCTCACCCTTGTCGGTCGAGAGCGTCGGCTCTGCGGAGGAATAGGAGTACGCCCCGTACCCGTAGCTGTCGGGCCCCTTAGCGGGCAACATCGTGACGACCACGCCGAACAGCCGTGTTCCGATCGCATTCAACTTCTCGACGGCCGCGGTCAACTGGGGTTTCTTGGTCGTGCCCGATGCGGCGACGAGGAGCACACCACTCGTGAAGCGCGAGATCACGGCGGCGTCCGTCACGAGGAGGAGGGGCGGAGCGTCTACCAGGACGTAATCGAAGGCGTCGGCCAAAGCCTCGAGAGTGCGCTTCATCGCCTGGCTGCCGAGCAACTCGGACGGGTTAGGGGGTGTCCGCCCCGACGGCAGGACGAACAGCTTGCCGGTTCCCCATTGCTGGAGCACGTCGACGAGTTCCGCGCGACCGATGAGCACGTCGGTCAGTCCGACGCCGCCTTCGATGCCCATGTATTCCGCCACGCGGGGGAGGCGAAGGTCGCCGTCGACCAACGCCACACGTGCACCTGTCTCCGCCAAGGCGATCGCAAGGTTTGCCGTCGTGGTCGACTTTCCTTCGCCCGGTCCCGCGCTCGAGATGACGAAGGACCTCGACGAACCGTCAACATCGATGAACTGGAGGTTCGTCCGCAAGCTGCGAAACGACTCCGCGCGTGGGTTGCGCGGATCGGCGTGCACAATGAGCGGCCGCTTCTTCGCGTCGGGGTCGAGAGCGATCCCTCCCAGGACGGGCGCCTCCGTCGCTGCCTCGATGTCGTGGAGCGAGTGAATTCTGGTGTCGAGCACCGAACGCAACAGGGCGAGGGCGAGGCTCAGGGCGAGGCCCGCCACCAGCCCCAACGCCACATTCATCGGCACATTCGGCGAGGCGGGGGACGTCGGCACGAGCGCCGGTTCGATGGTCTCCACGCGAACGAGGCTCGTCGCCTCGCCCTCGGGCTTTTCGAGTCGGTTGACGACGACGTCGGCGAAATTCGAGCCCACGGAGTTCGCGATGGATGCAGCCAACTCGGCGTCGGTGTTCGTCACCTTCACGGAGATGATGACCGAATTCAAGGGCGATGACGCCTCCACCGAGCGTGCCAGCTGCTGTGCGGTGACGTCGAGGTTCAGATCGTCGACGACGCGATCGAGGACGACTGCACTGTCGACGACGTCTACGAAGCTGACCACAGCCTGTCGCGCGAAATTCGTTCCTTGGGCGAGTTCGCTCACACCGGAATTGTCGGATCGCACCGAAACGTAAAGCTGCGTGTTTGCTTCATAGGTGGGCGTCTGAAGCAAGGAGTACCCGTACATTGCGGCTCCGCCGAGAAGAGTCAGCGCAAGGATGAGGATCCAGTTGCGGTGCAGAATCCTGAGATAATCGCGCAGTTCCAAGCCTCGTCCATTCGCCTGTCAATAGGTGAGCGGGTGCCCGGCAGGTGCACGCAGCCTCTCAGGCTATTCTGTCCCGAGGCAGTCTGCGCCACACCCGGCGCCCCCCGACTACCCTACGACATTCGCGGAACGGCGCCGGAAGCAGCGCCGGGGAGGCGCAAGTGAGTGATCTCAGGTCCCTGTTCGGGACGACGATTGAGGACGATTCGGCACCGGCACCCAGGCCGTCATCGGCTCATTCTGTCGCGTCCCTTCGTGCGCTGGTGGGCGGACCTCGTGTCGAGGCGAGCTCGGAAAGGCCCGGTCCGACTCTCGATCTGAGAAGGGTCGTCGGCCCGTCCGAGGCATTGGTTCCCGAACGCGTCCCGTATTCCATCGGCGCCGTGGTTGGTGAACCAACTCTTCTCGCTCGGCCGAGCGTCATCTCTGACTTGTCTGCGGTGGTCGGCCCTCCCGAACCGACGACAACGGGCACCTCTGGTGAGAGCTTGGAGGCGCTCGTCGGTGCCGGACGAATAGAAGTCGCTGAAGCGGGCTGGACCGCCCCGGAGCTAACGCAAGCGGGGCGTCGCCCCCTTTTCGGAGGACGCCGGAGAGCAGGAGCCGTCAACTACTTCAGCGTCGCTGTGGCGGTGCTGGCCGTCCTCGCTCTGGTCGGCACGGTCTCATTCGCTGTGGTCCAGCGCGCGACTGCGAACCCCGCCGATGACGCCATGGTGAGCCTGAGGGAGCGAGAGGCCGAGCTTGCCAACGAGACGAAGGCACTCCAGACCAGCGCGGACCTCTATGCCGCTTCCGCGTCGGAGGCGGCTGGCCTCGCATCGGCAAGCGCTCCCGTCTTGGGAGGATTGCAGGGTCGTGTCGACGCGGCGCCCTTGGCGGCCGCGGAAGCCTCTCGTGCATCTCTGGAGCAGGTGTCGGTCGCAGCGTTGGCTGCGCCGGCCTCGGTTCCTGCGTATGAGCGCGATCAGATCGACGAGAAGTCTCTCGCAGACGTCGGCAAAGCTCTCGACGCTGTGCACCTGGCACGTGAGGCGCTTCCCGCCCTCATCGCGGATGTCCGAGAGGATCGCTCACGAGTTGTGGACGCTCTCGAGGCATTCCGGGCGGCGCTCGCGAGCGTGGGCGCTGCCATCGAGGCCGAGGCCGCGAAGATCGCGGAAGCGAATGACTCCGCGGCGGCGTCGTACCGATCCGCGGTGACCGATGCCGCAGCTCGAGTGAAGGCGGTTCAGCAGGCGGGCGGCGACGGACTCGGGGAGATGACGTCCTACGCCGTCGCGGTCGATGCCCTGCGCGCCGAGAATAAGCGGGTCGTGGCCATCGAAGAGGCTGAACGCGAGTCCGCACCCACCCAGCCCTCCACCCGCAACCCCAGCTCGGGCGAGTCGCGTTCTGGTTCGACGCCGACGAGTCCAGGAGGCTCGAACAACACGCCTTCACCGGCGCCCACGGAGACGACGCCTCCGCCGACCGATCCGACGGATCCGCCGGTTGACCCAACGGATCCGCCGGTGGACCCGACGGATCCGCCGGTGGACCCGATAGACCCGCCGGTCGACGGAACGACTTCGGGCGAAGCCCCGTGATGTCCGATAGTGACGCGCCTGTCAGCCGCCGTCGTGCCCGCGGACCCGCGGGTTCGTCCGTAACCACCGGGAGGTCGGGTCGGATCGCGGCGGTCGCCATCGGCTGGGGTCTCGGCGTGGTCGGGTTCGCGGTGTGCGGCGCTGTGGCGGTACTTCTGGCCTTCGCGCATCAGGCGGGACTCGTTCGCACTGATCTACTCGGGGCGCAGACGAAGCTGTCCTTCGTCCCCCAGATCGTCGCCAACAGCGACATCAACGGCTTGAACCAGGTATCTGGTGAGGTCCTTGAGATGACCCAACGAGCAGACGCCGGCACGACGGGGCCGCTGTGGGACCTGGCGTCCTCTGTCCCTCTCGTCAAGGAGAACACGGACGCCGTCCGCGCCCTCACCGCGATGACCCGCGACCTCACGCAGCGCGCGCTCCCCCCGACGGTGTCCCTGCTGTCGGCATCCGATTTCTCCTCTCTCGCGATCGAGGGCGGCGGCATAAACCTTGAGCCGTTCCGTCAAGCCGAGGGTGCGCTACCGGAGATCACCGCCGCGTTCACCGATGCCAAGGTCGTGACCGACGGAATCGACCGCACCGGCTTGCTTCCTCTCGTGACCGAGCCTCTCGATGAGATCGCGACGATCGTCGATCAAGCGGCGCCTTCGCTGTCTCTCGTGCAGAAGTATCTGCCGGCTCTCCTCGTAGCGGCGGGGGGCGACGGCCCGCGCACGTACCTTGTCGTGTTCCAGAACAACGCCGAGATCCGAGCGACCGGCGGCAATCCCGCCGCGTCGAGCGTGATGGTCGTCGACAATGGTCGCATCGAACTCAAGGCGCAGTCCGATTCGATGGCTTTCTATGCTGCGGGTCAGGCAGGGCGGTCCGTCCTGGATCTGCCCGAAAGCACCCTGGCGCTGTACCCCGACACCTTCACGCGCTACTCGCAGGACTATACGTTCACCCCTGATTTCCCGACGACGGCGCGGCTCTTCGAGTCGTTGTGGAGTCGCACGGACGGCAGTCAGTTCGACGGCGTGATCTCGATCGACCCCGTCGTCCTCTCTCACATGCTCGAGGTGCTCGGCCCCGTCGATCTGCCCACGGGGGAGCAAATAACGTCGGACAACGCGGTGAAGCTGCTCCTTAGTGACACTTATCAGCGATTCGGAGATGCCGGAGACAACGGCCGGTCGTCGGACGAGTTCTTCGCCATGGTGTCCTCGACGGTGTTCTCGCGCTTGGCGGGTGGTCAGTGGAACCCGATCGCGATGTTCGAGCAACTGACGCGCAGTGCTCAGGAGCAGCGCATCAACCTCTGGTTCACCGATGAGCAGGCCCAGTCGCTCGTGACGGAGGTCGGACTTGATGGCGGGCTGCGTCCCGACAACTCCGCGTCGACGCAGCTCGGCATCTACCTCGACGACTTCTCCATCGGAAAGCTCGAGTACCACCTGGCCACCGAGGTGTCCGCCACATGCAACGCGGTCGATCGCACTGTGAGCGTCTCGATGACCATGCACAACGGCATCACCGATGACATCACCAACGCTTACACGCTCGGCTTCCGCAACAGCAGTTACGGACTCCCCCCGACGACGATGATGCTCAACACCCTGTTCTTCGCACCTCCCGGTGCGACGATCACCGCGATGGATCCCGCGGACGGTGACGTTCCCTCGCTCTCGCGGAGCGGTGTGGAGAACAACAACACGGGTGAGAGCCGGATGGTGACGCTCGGCCAGGGCGAGAGTCGGACGGTTTCGTATTCGGTGCAGTTGCCGGATGGTCCGCTCGGTCCGCTGGATCTCCGGCATACGCCCACGGCGAGCAACACGGCGGTCACCATCGACAGTTCGTGCGATCCGTTCGTCACGGGATTCACGAGCTGATGGAGTCGCACCCCGCGAAGCCCCCGCGTTTTCGCAGGCGTATTGTGGGGGGACGTCGACGGTTATTTGTTCCGCGTGCCGTGGGCGCCGTGCAGTCAGGTCGCTAAGGATGAGGGAAACTATGTCTTCGTTGAGCAAGCTGGCCCCGCGAGCACTACGTCGATCGCTGAAGCGCGTCAAAGTCAACCTCGATATTCGTCGGGAGTTTGCAGCGGACCGGCGGCGATACGCGGCGGCGATGTTGCCGGACGACAAATCGATCGCCGCCGGTCTGTCGGGGATGAACCTCGAGGCTCAGATCACGAAGGACTATCACCGGATCGAGAAGGGCCTGGCGCTCCAACAACCACGACGCCCCTTCGGTTTGGAGGTGCAAAGGCGACTGGAGAAGCTTCTGCCGGCTGCCGATCCGAATGCCGCGTACACACAGCATGCGCGAAGCGCGCTCACCGCGCTGCAGCAGTGGAACGAGGGTGGAGACGTATCGGAGGACATCAGTCCCGTTCGTGAACTCGCTGATCCCGCGTTGTCGGATGCGGCTGCGTTCTTCGGCACACGGCACAGCGTGCGGGACTTCTCGGTGCGTCCCGTCGAAGCAGACGTCCTCGAACGGGCTGTCGAACTCGCGCTCTTCTCCCCCTCGGTCTGCAACAGGCAGAGTTGGCGCTTGCACATCAGGCACGGAGAGGAGGCGCGCAAGGTCCTGGAGTTTCAGAACGGTAGCGCCGGGTTCCGCGACATCGTTCCTGCTGTCGCCGTGGTGACCGTCGACGCCCGCGCGTTCGCGGGCACGAAGGAGCGCAACCAGGGCTGGATCGACGGGGGCATCTTTGCCATGTCCTTCGTGTGGGCACTCCATGCGTTGGGACTCGACTCGTGCATGCTGAACATGAGCGTGCCCACGTTCAAGGCCGATGCTCTGCGCCGGCACCTGAATGCGGACGACTCCGAACTCATCATCATGATGGTCGCCATCGGGTACGGGCGAGAGGGACATCGGCGGGCGCGATCGCCGCGGCGTGACGCTGCGTCCGTGATGGCGACCGGCTGAGGGCGAGCGGCCCTCTCGTTCAAGCTATGAAGCCTGGATCCAGCTCGATCCCAACCACGTGAGGGTCATCACCTGGCCTGGGCGAAGTACCCTGTCTTCCGCGGTACGCGATGTGAAAGGCGCCAGCGACGTGTCGCCAATGCGGACGTCCCCGCCGTCCGACGCTGAGATCAGGGTGAGGAGCTGGAATGCGCGGGGCGGGCGACTCAGGGTGATCTCTGTCGGCGCACCGCTCGTGCTCACAAGCTCCACGACGACGTGCGCGTCTGTCGAGTTCCAGACCGGGGCGATCTGTGCATTCAGATCACCCGTCAATCGATGGGCGGCGGAAGAGAGTACCGGCTCCGACGAGTTCTGTGGCTGCGTTTGCCACTGGACCCGGCTTCCCTGAGCGACCGCGCCGACCCCGCCCGAAGGAAGAGCGGAGAAGGTGACGCCCTGCAGGTCGACGATCTGAGTGGCGCCATGGAAGAACGAGTCGGTGCTGTCCAGCGACGACGCACTCATCGAGATCCCTACCTGGCGGAGGGACACCTGCGCCCTTCGACCGTCTGCGGCGGAGTCGCCGGACACGGGGGACCACGATTGCTCCAGGTCGGCACGGAATGATGAGTTGCTTACCTTCACGTCAGACGCCTCGTTCTGAAGGAAACTCGCACCCTGCCGTCGACTGTTCACCAGGGCCGAGACATCGCTGAGAGAAACGGTGGCATTTCGCGTTCGGATCGCGCTCGCCACACCGTCGATGACGACACCGGTCACGGTGAGCACGGGGCGAGTCTCCAACTCCCCGGCGCGCGGGTGCCCCGTTGGGTGGATATCGGCCGCGATGGCGGTGTCGGCGATGGCCCCCGCCGTGAATGCCTGGACGACGTGGCCGAACGATTCGCCGCCTCGCTCGGACTCGGTGAATGCTCGGACTCCGATTCCGATGCGGTGAGCAGCGCATCCGACCACGAGGTGATTCCGCCCGCGCAGGGAGAAGGCGGCCACGTCGTCCGCTCCGGAGTCGACCGAGCAGTTCGAGAACATGGTGCTCTCACTCGAATGGTGCGTGTCGAATCCCGAACGAGAAGGCGAAATTGCGCGGCACGCAATGATTTGGTTCCCGTACGAGCGTCCGTATCTGTGAGGGTTGGAGCTATTCCGGGGGATCGCTGGGGTGTCGTCCGTGTAGGCGTGACGCGCATGCCGGACCGTGCTGTCGCGAACCGTTCCGAACTCGCTGCAATTGTCCAGAACGCCATATCCCAAGCGGTGCGGTGCGTCGTCCTCGGCGAAAGCGACGTCGAGCCGTGCGACGTGGAAGGCGTAACAGCTATTCATGTGGATGACCGGTCCATGTGCGCTGATGCAACGGACGTCTTCGACGAGGGGTGCCAGGAGTCCCGCCAGGTAAATCATCGAAGCCCCGACGACTTTCGCGGAGGGCGATTGCCCCTCGAGCGAAAAACCGCGGATCTGCACAGTCCTGCGGCTGGCTTCGACGACGCGCGCGTTGTCGGAATAGGTTTCGCGCAATCGCATCGTCGTGATGACCTCGTTCCCGCGACTGGACGCGACGATGGCGTACTCGCCGTTGCGGGAGGCACGATCACTTGACGGCGCGCGAGACCCCGGGACGGCGTCATCCGAGAAGACTTTTATCAAGGTGCCGGGAGCCCAGCGGACCTCTCCGTCGACGACGATCCTCGCTGTCGACCCCGCCGTCTCGTCACCGGGGGTGACGGTCTCGAAAGAGGTGACACGGACGGGCGTGGCCCATGTGGCACTGACGGAGATGACCGGAGATGCACCGGTTTGTACGAGCGTAACGCCGTACCCGGACAGACGAATGGACTCACCGCCGGGCACGATGGGGCTGCCGACCAGATACCGACCTGGGGCGATGACCGCTTCCCAGCCGACAGGAACGGTGTTCAGTGCCTCCGTCAAACCGTGAGCGGAGTCCTCGTGACCCGTCGGGTCGATCCCGGGGTAGTCCTGGGAAGAGATGTATACCGATCCGCCTCCAAGGTCACCGACGGAGGGAGGATCGGGACGAGGTCTGTCCGCACCGCTCTTGATCGCCCGGTCGAGCAGGACGGATCCGGTCGCGGCGACGAGACCGCCAGCAATCAATTCTCGTCGACTGGGCGCGTCGAAGCCGGTCGGGATACGAGACGAATCGGATGCCGGACGTTTGGTCATCGCCGGATCCGCTTGGCCATTCGGAGCACCTCTGCTGTGTCCTTCCTGATCCCGGGTACGAGGGCGTATGCGAGGAGAAGGAAGATCGCCATCGTGGGCACGATTGCCGCAATCTGCCACCAGGGCGCCAAACTCCACGTCAACCAGATCACGGGAGCGGCGACCACAAGCATCGCGGTGTACAGAGCGACGGGACGAGCCGCGGCGATCACGATGGGGCGGGGAGCGAGTCCAGCCTTAGGCATCGCGCGGAACGTCAGGATCACCCAGTTGAGCAGTAGTCCGGCCGTCATGCCGATCGCGACGCCGATCGCGCCCCATGGGACGCCCACGCACATGAGAGCGATCATGATGCTGCGGGACGTGATGGTGTAGCGCAGCTGCATACCCGTGAGTGCCTTTGCAAGGAACACCCAGTAGTAGACGTAGCCGAGAGTCTGGAAGACGCCACCTATGGCGAGCACAGCGAAGAGTGCCTTGGTCTCGTCCCAGTCCGGTCCTAGAACGATCTCGACGAGCGGCGAGCAGAGCGCTGTCGCGGCGAAGAAGACACCGCCGATCAAGTACGTCTGCAGGAGTTGGGCCTGCCGCACGTATCGCTGGAAGGTGAGATCGTCCTCGATCTTGGAAAGGATGGGAAACGCGACTCTCGTCATCGGCGCCGCGAGCTGCTGCAGGGGGAGTCGGTAGAGCTGGTACGCCCGGCTGTACAGGCCGAGTTGCTCGACCCCCCAGAAACGACCGATGAGCACCGAGTCCACGTTGTTGCTGGCGTAGGTGATGAGTTGTACACCGAGGTTGTTGACGCCGAAGTTGATCAATGGCCGAATGTTGGCTCGCCTCGACGGCCACGTCGGCGTCCAGCGCGCGGCAACCCACAGCATGACGAGGAGGAGGAAGGCCGACAAGACCTGCTGGAGCACGAGCGCCCAGTAAGTGGCGCCCAGAAGAGCGAAGGCGATCGCGGCCGCGAAGGAGACGAACTGAGCGGTCACATCGGCGATGGCCATGGCCTTGAACCTCAGCTCTTTCGACGCCTCGGCACGAAACTGTGCGGTCACGGCGTAGAGCAGGAATACCACCGAAAGCGCTTGGGCGACGTTGACGAGCTCAGGGCGGCCGTAGAACCACGAGATGGGATAGGCGGCGAAGAAGACCACGACGGACACGATCACGCCGACGGCAGTGTTCAACCAGAAGAGGTTCGACTTCTGCTGGTGGGTGATCTCCCGTGCCTGGATCGCTGCGGAGGATAGCCCGAAGTCGGCGAGGAGGAGCGCGAGTCCCGTGATCGAGGTGACGAGAGCAACGGTCCCGTAGTCCCCGGGCGTGAGGAGGCGTGCCAGCACCATCAACGCGCCGAACTGGATGGTGAATCTCAGGAACTGCGCCAGCAGCGAATGCGCGGCGCCTCGTGCTGCCGCTCCTGCGAGCGAGGTCATTCGACGGGCTTCAATCTGAATTCGTGTGTCATGCGGTCGTGAGTTGGGCGGCCTCTGTGGCGGGCGCGCCTACCGCGCTAACGGGCTGAGGTTCCCGGAGATCTTTCCGCCGCAGCATCCCGTAGCCGAAGCCCATGCAAAGGAACCAGATCATGAAGATCGACCCATTCATCAGCCCCCAACCGGTGACGGCGGTGATAATGGTTCCCGCTGCTGCCGCAATGGCTCCTCGGGCCCACGCACCCTGCTGGTCCACGCGGCGCATGTGGCGCACGCTGAGGATCAACAGCACTGCGGCCGGCAAGAAGAAGAAGACTGCTCCGGGGATGCCGAGTTCGGTGATCTCCAGCAGGAAGATATTGTGCACGCGCCAACCCTGCGCGGTCAGGCTGTCAGTTTGACCGACGACCGGAATGTAATTGCCGGGACCTACGCCGAGCCACGGATTCTTGGAGATCGCCTCCAGGGCGACCTCCGCGAAGTGCTCTCGGGCACCGCCTTCGGGATCGCCGGTGAATCGGTCGATGATCGTGCCGGAAAAGACCAGAGCCCCGGCGAGGACGACAGCCGGTACAACGAATCGGGATGCTTTCGCGGACCGCGCGGGCATGATGATGAACCAGAGGAGCAGTGTGAGCAGGTAACCGATGAAGTTTGCTCTGCTCTCCGAGAGTCCGACGGGGATGAGTGCGACGAGCATCGCTAAGTAGGCGACCCGACGGGTGTGACGGTTGGCGGAGTTCGTCAGCGGAAGAATGATCGCCATGAAGAGGATCATCACCTTGCCGACCGTGCCAGGGTGACTGAAGGTACCACTGGCGCGCCCACCTTCGAGCTCGGCCGTGCGTCCCTGCAGCGCGAAGATGGGGACACCGGCAGTCTGCAGCACAGTCACGACGACCTGGAACAGGATGACCGCGGCGAGCAGGTAGACGAGCACAAGCTCATGTCGTGTTCCTGGCGCATAGCCCTTGGCGAAGTAATGGCCGACCGCCCATGCGGCGACACCGACCAGGAGATAGAAGACACTCGTCGTCAGCTCCGTGCTCTGCTCCCACTCGAATGCGGCGCCGATCAAGAGCAGCGCGATGAAAGGCAGGAACAGGAGGAAGTTGGGGCGTCCGCTAGATGCGATGAAACCGATGATGAGCACCGCGAGGATGGCGAGATCGTATGTCTGAAGGGTCACGCCCCCGAGTTCGACCCCGAGGGAGCGTGGAACGAGCGTCAAGGCGATGATGACCGCGATGAGGGCTGTCGCCCACCAGCGCAACGTGCCGAGCATCAGGATCATGCAGACTACGGCGATCAAGCCGAGAAGGAGCGGTGGCACGGTTACCCTTCCAGTCCGTCTTGGTGTCGCATGTTCAGATCGATCGTAGGTCACGTTGGTCTCGGTCGTGTGCGCGGGCCGGTCAGAGGCGGCGGACCTCGCCGCGGAGAGTCATCACGGGGCATTCTTAGCCTTCGCTTAGACTGGCATGAATGCGGGTCGTGAGCCGGGTCGTACGTCGTTCACTGGATATTAGGGGCTTACAAACGATGACCACTCCGAGCAAACTGATCGTCTCCGCTGCCGAGGCGGGCCGTGCCGTTGCACTGGGGTTGATCGTGCGAGCCGCGCGATTTGCACGCCCCAGGGGCCGATATCACGTGCTTTTCGCCGCTCCTGGCGGTGGGAACATCGGCGATCAGGCGATGGCCGACGTATTCTGCGAGCAGGTCGATGGAGACATTCGCGTTCTGCTGATGAAGCCGGGAGCCGTCATCCTTCCGCAGTACGGGCGCGGTTCGCGAGAGGCGGTCGTCGTCGAGGGCCTGATGTCCCGGAACCCCGTCACATTCGTCCGGGCATTTGCGCGTCTCGGCCGGGTGCTTCGTGGCGCTTCGAGTCTGTCCATCACCGGCGCAGACATCATGGACGGTGGATACAACGCATTCGCGAGTCTCTTCCGGTGGCGACTCGCTCTTGCCTCCGAACGGGCTCATCTGCCCACCCGCATCCTGGGATTCAGTTGGAATGGACGTGCACCGCGTCCCGTCGCCTATGCAGCCGCTCGGGCCGCCAAAGCCGGAGTGCGCCTCTTCGTGCGCGATCCTCTGAGCCGCGCTCGGATGGCGAAGGCCTCGATCGGACCGACTCGCGAGGCAAGCGACACGGTCTTTTCGCTCGGGGTGCGCGACGAGGACACCGAGGTCTTTCGCGATCTGAGTCGAGCCAGGGCAGCAGGGAAGAGGATCGCGCTGGTCAACGCCAGCGCATTGGTATCGAAGCGCGTGGATCAGCCGGCTGAGTACCAGGTGATTCTGGAAGCGCTACGCGAGCAGGGATATCTGCCGGTGCTGTTGCCTCATGTACATCGCGGGGCCGGCGGTGACATGGCGGCGGTCCAGCAGGTCGTCGACGCCAGCCCTGACACCCCGTGGTTGGTCATCGAGGAACTACTTCGCCCTGCGCAGATCCGAGCCTTGCTGTCGTTGACCGACGTCGTCATCACGGGCCGGATGCATTTGGGGATCATGGCTTTGTCGACAGGGACGCCCGCGTTCATCATCTCGACCCAAGGCAAGGTTGAGGGTGTCGGTCAGCTGTTCGCCTGCGAAGAACTGGCGGTGGCGTCTGAGCCGGGCCTTGGTCGCGTGATCGCCGAGCGAGTCGCCGATCAGTCTCTGCTCGATTCGATGAGTGCGAGGATCGCCGAACGCTTGCCCCGCGTTACGGCGTTGTCGCAACGAAACTTCGAAGGGCTGCGCTCGGCGGAGCCAGGACCATCCTTCGCCGAGGGCCCAGAACCCATCCGTGCGGCGGCGCGGGTGTCCGTCATCATTCCTACCCACCAGCGAGCGGCTTTCCTCCCGGCCTCGGTGGGGTCCGTCTTGTCTCAGACCAGGCCGCCCGCCGAGATCATCATCTGTAGCGATGTTCCTGATGAGGAAACGGAAAGAACGGTCGCCGACATCGCGGCGACCACCGACATCCCGCTTCAGTACGTCTACGACCCTCAGACGCCCGGTGGCGCATCTGCTTCCCGGAATGGAGGGGCTTCGGTGGCTCAGGGTGATGTGTTGGCCTTCCTCGACGACGATGACGTCTGGGAGCCCGGATATTTGCGAGCGGCGATCGATGCGGCTTCGGCCGCGGGTGCGGACATGGCCGTCATAGCGCGGTGGATGGTCAAGGGAGAGACGCGCGTCGAAGCCCCGACGCTCGAGCCGAATAAGTCCGCACAGGACGTGGTGGCGGTAAGTCTGGGGACAACGGGCAGCAACATGGTGCTCACCCGAGAAGCCTTCGTGCGCTCCGGCGGATTCGACGAGTCGATACCGGTGAAGAACGACACGGACTTCTTCTTCCGATTCCTGCTCGCCGGGCACACCTACACCTCCGTCTCGGACCGTCTTGCCCTCCAGGTGAAGCATGGAACGGGTCAGCTGACCGGGAACACTGAACGACGAGCCGCGGGGACCAAGGTCTACATGGCGAAACATGCCGTGCATCTTCGTGGTCGAGATCGCCGCCATCTACGTCTTTCCTACTACCGCATCCGTTACCACCTCGCGAAGAATCCCTTGCTGAAGTACACATACCTGGCGCTTGCGTTGATGAACTACTCGCCGAAGAAGTACCTCGAGGAACGCTCTATCAGGCGGGCATGGATTGAGCTGGAGAGTTCAAAATGACGGGCTCCGCATCTGGGCGACGTAGCGTTGCGATCATCGGCACACGTGGGTACCCCAGCTTCTACGGGGGCTTCGAGACCGCAGTCCGTGTGCTCGCGCCGTACCTGGCGGACCACGAGTGGGACGTGACTGTCTACGGTCGTCCCGGAGCAACTGTCGCCCCAACGGATTTCGATAGCGACTCTCGGGTGACGACTCGGACCACGCGCGGGTTCGAGACAAAGTCACTGAGCACGCTGTCCTACGGGTTCACGTCGTCGTTCGACGCCCTTCGGCGTCGCCCGGACGTTGCTTTGGTCATGAATGTGGCGAATGGCTACTGGCTTCCCATGCTGAAGGCTCGCGGCATCCCGACCGTGGTCAACGTCGATGGCATCGAATGGGAGCGCGACAAATGGGGTCGTCTCGCGAAGGCGGTCTTCCGTACGGGCGCGCGCGCGACTGCGCGGTGGGGCGATTCGCTGGTCTTCGATGCGCACGCGATCGGGGACTACTGGGCCGAGAATTTCAACAGGACGGGCACCTTCATCCCATATGGCGGAGACGTCCCAGGGGATCTTCCGGTGCCTCCGGGCGTGGAAAGTGGCCGGTACGTCCTCGTCGTCGCTCGATTTGTTCCTGAGAACACGGTCGGCGAGTTCTTCGACGCCGTCTCCTCGATCGCTCAACGCCATCCCGTCGTCATCATCGGTTCCTCCGGTTATGGTGGACCGTTCGACGAAAGGGCGAGGCAACTCGCGGACCAGAACGCGGACGTGACGTGGCTCGGCCACGTCCGCAACGACGATCTCCTGCTCTCCCTGTGGCAGCACTGCGGCGTGTACTTCCATGGCCACAGCGTGGGAGGGACGAACCCGGCGCTCGTGCAGGCGATGGCGTGCGGTGCACCCGTGGTGGCGCGGGACACGGTCTTCAACCGGGAAGTCCTGTCTCCCGAGGGCGCGAAGTTCGTTCAGCCGAACCCGAAAGACATTGCTGATGCGGTCAATTCGCTCCTGCTCGATCCGGTTGAGAGGGCTCGTCTCTCGGCGGTCGTCACCGCGCGAGCGACCGAACTCTATTCGTGGGAGCTCGTGTGTTCCTCTTACGAAGCCGAACTCGATCGTGTGAGCCGGAGATGACGATGGAACAAAGTCTGACGACGTTCCCCATGCACGGGCAGCGAAAGCTCTCCAATGAGGGATATCGCACCCGTGACGGTCACTTCATAGAGTGGTTCGGGAGGCTTCTCGAGGGCCGCGGACCCGTCATCGTGCGCTCCCGACCCGAGCCCCAGGTCTTCCGGCCCGCACATCGGCGCGGCGCGCTCGCCGAGAACACGCGCGCGCTTGACAGCTGGAGCTGGCGAATACCGATCCAGGGTCCGCGGCAGAGGTGGTGGTGGACTTCGCGGGAGTCGTACAGCGCAGAGGGTTTGCGCTCGTCCGTGCCTGCGGTCATCTGGAATCCGTTCCTCAGCGTGTCGAACGTCTGGGATGCCGTCGCGTCCGGTGACCGCAAGCTCGCTTTCGACATGCTGGACGATTGGACGGAGCACTACGCTTTCGATGTCATCCGAAGCGAGGTCAGACTTGCTTATCAGCGGCTGTTCGACCGAGTGGATGTCGTCACTGCGAACTCCGAGGCGACGCTGGCCACAGCGCAGGCTTTCGGAAGGTCGGATGCGCAACTCGTGACGAACGGGTGTGACCCGGAGCGGTTCCCGACCCAATCGCTGGCAGCGGGACCGACAACCGTCGGATATGTCGGCAAGATCGGCAAACGGGTGGACCTCGAGTTGGTTCTCCGTATTGCCGTGGCGTTCCCAGATCTGTCCTTCATCTTTGCTGGGCCGATCCTCGACCGGGAGTACGAAGCCCCTCTGCGCGCTCAACCGAATATTCGGTTGCTGGGCGATGTGCACTACGACCGTGTTCCCGCGCTCTTGCAGACATTCGATATCGGCTGGGTACCTCACCGTGTCGGTGAAGGAGAGGTGGGGGGCGACGTCATCAAGACCTACGAATACCGTGCTGCTGGTCTCCCGGTCATCACAACACCGGTGCTGGGGGCGAAGGATCGGGGGCTCGACGGTGTTCGTGTCGCTGGTCGTGATGAGCAGGAAGCGGTCTTTGCTTCGCTGATTGCGGGTGGTGCGCGCGTAAGGCGCGAGCCGACGACCATCCCGGCGGGTACGACCTGGCACTACAAGGCTGTCTCCCTCCTTGAGAGGCTCGGCGTTGACCACGCCTGATGCCGTCGCCATCTGCGTCGCGACCTACCAGCGCCCGGATCAGTTACGAACGCTCTTGAGCGCGCTCGAGGAGCAGTTGTACGGAGGCCCGTACCGCGTGTACGTCGTGGACAACGACCCCCAGGGCACCGCGAGGGAGGTGGCGGAGGCGTCAAGCTTTGAGCTCGAGTACATCCTCGAGCCCACCCCGGGGATCGTGGCAGCCCGTAACGCCGGACTCGAGCACTCCTTGGAGCCGCTCATCGCCTTCATCGACGATGACGAATACCCCAGCCCTTCGTGGCTGGCGACACTGGCTCAGTGCATGATCGAAAACGACGCGGATGCCGTGTGGGGTCCGGTCGTGTCCATCTTCCCGCCGGAGACTCCGGAGTGGGTCCACGAGGGTAACTTCTTCAGCCGCTCGCGGTACGCAACCGGCACGGTTTTTGACCAGGCCGCCACGAACAACGTCCTGGTGCGCCGCTCCTCGATCGATAGCCTGAGCCTGCCGCGCTTCGACGAGCGGTTCTCGGCAAGCGGTGGCAGCGATTCCCACCTCTTTCACCGCATCAGCAATGCCGGGGGGAAGATCGTGTGGTGTGACGAGGCGATCGTCTACGAGGACGTCCCGATCAGCCGGATGAGCCTCGCATGGTTACGCCAGCGCGCGCGTCGCACGGGTAACGTTCGAGGGCGTCTCCTCGTCGAGGACGGGCGGCGAGGCCGGGCGTGGGTCGAAGGCTTCGCGCGCCTCGCCCTCGGGGCGTTCCGAATCATTGTCGACAGAGTGCGCCGCGTGCCGCCGAACAGCGCTTCACTCAACACCTGGATGCGGGGATGGGGTGTCCTCGACGCCGCTCGGGGCCACGTGGTCATCGAGTATCGCCGCCCTGAGGAGGATCAATCATGAAGGCCTTCATCGCTGCTCACGGACAGCCCGACAACCTGGGCGACTCCGTCTTGCGCCGAGCGATGCTCGATGCCTTCCTGCACCCGGCGGTGGAGCGGCACATTCTTGTGGGGTCGGGCGTTTCCGACTATGCCGCGGGTCTCGGCCTCACCCGAGAAGACCGCATCTACACATCCCGGTCCCGGTGGCAACGTGCAGTCCTCAAGGCCGGTCTGTCTGACCGCGTGGCGTTCGTGACGAATGCCGGCGAAGTGCAGCTGAACGGCAGACGTGCCAAGATCGCCCTCGCCGACATTCCGACTGCGGCCCTCGTGCGCCTGCGCGGAGGTATGACGATCCAGACGGGTATGGCGTTCCGCGTACCCCACGGGCCGTTTCCTTGGCAGATCGCCATCGTTTCGCGCCTCAGCCGCCTCGCTACCTGGCGTGACTCGCCCAGCCGAGACTACGCGGGCACGGGCGAGGTGACGCCCGATTGGGCATTCGCCTTGATCGCCACCGGTGATGCGGTCCCGAAGCGCGACCTCCTCGTCGTGACCATGCGCGGCGACCGTCCCGAGCCGACGTCGGCCTTCTTGAAATCCATCGAACAGCTGGGCGCAGAGCGCGGTCTTCGGCCGGTCGTGATCAATCAGGTGGTCCGGGACAAGGATCGGTCGCGGATGATCGCTGACGCTCTGGACGCCGAGTTCATGTCGCCCTGGTCCGGTGGGCCGCACGACGATTTCGAGCGCGTGATCCGGAATATATACGCAAGGGCGGAGCTAGTGATCAGCGATCGTCTCCACGCCCTCGTGATCGGGCTGACGGAGGGGGCGGCGCCTGTCGGAATGACGAGCGGGTCCTCCGAGAAGTTGGACCGCACCTTCGCCGGGGCCGAGATCCACGACGTGTCCTTTGATTTCCGCGATCTCGACGCGGGATCAATCGTCAATCGGGCGAACTCTATCGCTGATCGTCGCGAAGCTCTCGTCACTGCCGCGGAGAACGCGCGAGAGCGTCTGGACGAGCTCGGCCGTCGTATGCGCTCGCTCCTCGTCGATCCTCAGTGAGACCTGTCGGCGGCGAGTCGGCGATAGAGATCGCCGTACTGGGCGCCCACCGTCGACCACGACCGAAGGGGGAGGGCCTTTCCGTTCCTGCGGAGGTGCTCTGACGACTCGAAGTGCCGCATGGCTTCGTCCAGAATCTCGGAGGTGATCTCTCCTTCGTAGGTCTGTACCCATTGCGGACCCGATTCGGCCTGCAGATCGTCCATGGTCTGCGAGGAGGGGACGAGGATGGGAGTCCCGCAGCTGAGCGACAGGAGGGCCGCGCCCGAGTTGTACATGCGTCGGTAGGGGAGCACGACGAAGCCGCTTCGACCGATCTCTTGGACGAGCTCTTCATATTCGAGCAGTTCGCCGCGGAACTCGACGCTGGTGACGGATCCCACTTTCGAACCGATCTCCCGTCCGTACTCGGGATCGGTCGGGCGACCCATGATGGCGAGGGAAACGTCCTGATTCGATCGGTGCAGCGCTTCGAATGCATCCAACAACTGCTCGATCCCCTTATAAGGGCGCAGGAGTCCGAAGAGCAGGATGTGGCGCGGGTCCCGCGGTACGTCGAGTCGATCGCGGAGTTCCTCCGCCACCTGGCTATAGTCGCCGAACGGGATGAAGACGGCATCATCTCCCGCGGGCGTGATCGACGGATAGAGGTAGACCCGCCGCGTGGCGGCTCGCTCCCACCAGCTCAACAGGCGTGACTCGACCGATGTGCCACGTTCGTGAGGGGACTCGTTGTGGACAGTCCACACCGCGGGTTTACGGAAGAACTGGATGCGAAGGAGGAGCAGTACGAACAGGGCGTACTTCACCAGGCGACGCATCGATGTGGATGCGCGGATCGTCGATTCGGGCCAATGCAAGTGAATGACATCCCACCTCCCGACGAGCGCGCGTTTCCACGAGAACTTGATGATCCGAACATCTGCGGGCAGGGCGGACACCAGCGCATAGATCGGCGCACGCGAATTGGTGCCCTTCGATGGACGCATGAGGACGTCGATCCTCTGCGGGCGCGGTCGTTCGTGTGGCGTGCTGTTCACCAGTTCACTGTAACGATCGGCGCGGTGCTTCTTAGGCTAGTTGCTGCCAGATCGTGCCGGTCCACACCAGTGACATCATGCTGTTCGGAGTCATTCGACGGTTCGCCGCGCCGCGGAGGCTCGTCAAGTACGCGGCGCCGTGCCGAACGGTGACCGTGGCCGCGCTCTCACCAGAATTCACCACGTACAAGATCTGTCCGGGGATCGCGCTGGCAACGAGCGCCGGAACGGTCTTGCCGTCAGTCACGATGCACATGAGGATGATCTGCGGATCGCCCGCCCGGTAGATCAGTCGAACGGTCTCGCTGTTGCTAACCTCGTCCTCGCGGCGCGTGATGAAACGCGAAGCCTGCGCCTTCGACGTCCAGTCGATCGTCGATCCGCGCGCGAACCCGACCGACGGGGTCGACAACGGCTCGGTCAGGCGGGCGTTGCGGATGCTCACCGTCACGGAGGATTCCCCCACGACCACGCCTTGCACCCGGCTCGCGTCGCCGTCTCGCCATCGCATCTCGACGCCGTCAATGGACAGCTCGCCCGTCTGTCGGCTCTGGACGCCTCGCAGGGACGCCCCGGAGGTGACGTTCTGTAGGTCGATGGTCCAGTCTCGACCGCGCACCACGCTGTTGCTAAGGATGGCACAGTTCGCACCGTCATCGACCCTCGAGGGGGCTGTGGCGTGGAATCCGTTCACGTCCACGATGGCGTTGTTGACCTGCATGAACGGCATTGCCGAATTCCTGAGATTGATGTTGCGCAGCAGGACCTCTCTCGTCTCGCGCTGGTTGTACTTGGAGTGGGAGGATGATGTGCGGGGGATGATCCGAATTCCCGTCCCGGTGAGCCCTTCACCGTGGAAATCGGTGATGCGGTGTCCCCAGGACGCATCGGCGCCGCTCGACTCCGTGATTACCTGCGCGCCGCTGGTGCATCGGATGGCGCTGCAACTCTTCACCGCATGGTTGCGGCCGCGGAGCGAGAATCCCTCGCGACTGTCGACGGCGATGCAGTTGTCGAAGGTGACGAATTCTGAGCAGGAGTGCGTGTCGAATGCTGCGGCCGATGCGCCGTGGCACACTGAATCGATGACTCGTGTTCCGTATGTAGCGCCATAGAGGACTACGGATGAGTTTGTCGCGATGCGCGGCGTGTCGTCCGAGTACGCGTGACGCACTCTTCGGGCGTGGAGGTTGCGCACGACCCCGTAGGCGCTCGAGTTGTCGAGAATTCCGTATCCGAATTGGCCCGCTGAGGGATTGTCAACGGCACGGTCGATCTGCACACTCTCGACGTCGTAGGCATAGCACCCGCGCATGAGAATGGCGGTTGCCGTCGCAAGGCGCACATGGATGTCGTGGATCGCGGGACGCATGAGCGCGGAGACCACGATCGTTGTTCCGCCCCACCCGGCAGAGACCCCGGCAGGGTCCGTGTCGATCCGGAAGCCCTCGAATCGAACGGGAATATCGCGAAGGCGGGCCGCGCGGATGTTGGTGGAGAATTCGCCATTCGGCGATCCGACGAGGATCGCCGAGTTGCCCGACGTCCGGTCGACCACCATGAAGTCCCCGACCCGTGACTTGTTCGAGGAATCCTGTCTGACTTCGGGGAGCTCGTCGTCGGCGAACACTTTGACGACGTCACCGCGTGACCATCCAGGCGCTGACGACATCGCCAGCTGCACGCCCGGCTGTGCCCCGCCACCCAACTCCACCGACACGGGAGTGATGGAGGTGACCGAGAACGGATCGTCGTATGCACCCGTCAAGAGGACAGCGGCCGCGGTGGGGTGCGCGCGCACGAGTGTTGCCTCGTCGCCGATCAGGGTGAGGCTCTTGCCCTCGTTCGACAGGGTTGACGCGAGGCGATAGGTTCCCGCCGGAACGATGACGGTGCCCCCTTCGGGGCACGCAGCGATCGCAGCTTTCAGCGCCGCGGCGGAATCCGCTGCACCGGTGGGGTCCAGGCCGGGAAACCTGTCGGGGGTTGCGACGATTGCGATCTGATCGACAACTTCGGATGAAGCGGGTGTGTCTGCGGCGTGCGCACTGGAGGGCTGCATCAGGGAGCTTGCGCCCCACCCGCCCACCGCCGCGACGCCGGCGGCCAACACTCCGCGTCGCGAGTGGGAGCCGCCTAGTGCACGATCGGGCTGAGATATCGGAAAAGTCATTTGGAGTCCTTCGTCTCGCGTGCTGATCAGGGGGCTTCATGCGGTGGAGCAATCTAGGCGGCTGGCCACAGAGCGCTTCGCCCGTTCCTTAGCCGTACTGTGGGCAGAGATTCTTGTGAGCCTGGGAAACGACGAGATCGTTGTTCGACCGTGATGCGTCGGAATCGTCAGCCATGACGTATATATCAGGCTCCGGCTTGCCTCCCTCTAGTTCAGAGCACGCATTGTTGCCGAGCTCGATCCACGTCGTTTCTGGCGTCTCGCCGCCCTGCCAGGCCTCGCGAACAGCAGCCAGGTATGCCTCTTCTGAACCGATCGCCAACTCGGCTTCCGTCTCTGGTGTGACGGGCTGTGCTTCGTTGGGAAGGTCGGTGGGGGAGTTCTCCGTGGCGCTTGTGCTCGGAGATGCCGATGCCGGTGAGGCGGAACTTTGCGGGCCACGGGAGTCGGTCACGCTAATGTCCGGGGCGACGCAGCCCGCGCATACGAGCAAGAGCCCCGTCATGCCGAGCGCTGCAATCGTCCTCCTCATATCTCCGACCTTACGGGGGGTCGGTGCGGACATAGAAGATGCAAATACCGACAGATAATGCGAAAAGCGTTGTCGTCGCGGTGAAACTCTTGCCTAAGATCTGCGTCGTGGCCACCGGGCTACCGAGGTGGGTGCATCTGCAACGGCCTGCACGACGTGTGCACGGTCGCTACCTCCACCGTTCACCGAGGGAGACGCACATGGGTGTCGACGACATCATCAACAAGGGCAAGCAGCTCCTCGAGCAGAACCGCGACAAGATCGAGGAGGCTCTCAAGAGCGAGAAGGCCGAGGAGGTCAGCGACAAGGTCCTCGACGGCGCTGCTGACGCCATCAAGAAGGTCGTCCCGGCGGAGCACCACGCCAAGGTGGACGAGGTGCGCGAGAACGTCGACAAGAACATCGGCAACGCCTGAGAACCGCGACATTCGCGCGACGCCGTCCCCGGGAATCGGGGGCGGCGTCGTCGCGTTGACGAGCGGGGGCTGAGGATATGCCGGACGCGACACGCCCGGGTTTGCGACACGCCCGAGTGGCCCGTAGACTATCCAGGTTCCACATTCCGGCGTGCGCTCGGCGCGCGCCAGGATCACTGCCAGGGCAGTGCACAGGCGGCGCGTGAGCGCAGGGTCCTGGGCCGCGGGCAGCAGAACACACACCGAACCCCCTCATCCTTCACGGGATTCGCACGCCTGCGTGCGAGGGGCGGGCCGGATGCCATGGCGTCCGGTTTGACAGCTGAACAGCGGTGCAGCATCTCTCGCGAAAGCGAGGGGAAGTGCCAGGGCGCGAGAGCGCCACCGTGCGTCCGATGCCCTTGGTCGGGTAAGACGCGAGAAAGAGAGTGAGCAGACAATGGCGGGACAGAAGATCCGCATTCGCCTGAAGTCGTACGACCACGCCGGACTGGACTCGTCCGCGCGCAAGATCGTCGACACCGTGACCCGTGCCGGCGCCACCGTGGTGGGCCCGGTTCCCCTGCCGACCGAGAAGAACGTCGTGTGCGTCATCCGGTCGCCCCACAAGTACAAGGACAGCCGCGAGCACTTCGAGATGCGCACCCACAAGCGCCTCATCGACATCATCGACCCGACGCCCAAGGCCGTCGACTCGCTGATGCGCCTCGACCTCCCGGCCGATGTCAACATCGAGATCAAGCTCTGAGGTTCGACATGGCTGACATCAACTCCAAGATCTCCAAGGGCCTCCTCGGCACCAAGCTCGGCATGACCCAGGTGTGGGACGAGAACGGCAAGCTCGTTCCCGTCACCGTCATCGAGGTCGCTCCGAACGTCGTGACCCAGCTCCGCTCTGTCGAGAAGGACGGCTACAACGCCGTTCAGATCGGCTACGGCCAGATCGACCCCCGCAAGGTGAACAAGCCCCTGACGGCCCACTTCGAGGCCGCGGGCGTGACCCCGCGTCGTCACCTCACCGAGGTTCGCACCGCGGATGCCGCTGACTACTCGCTCGGTCAGGAGCTCACCGTGGACGGCCTGTTCGAGGCCGGCCAGCTGGTCGACGTCGTCGGCACCAGCAAGGGCAAGGGCACCGCCGGTGTCATGAAGCGTCACAACTTCAAGGGTGTCTCCGCTTCGCACGGTTCGCACCGCAACCACCGCAAGCCCGGTTCGATCGGCGCGTCGTCGACCCCGAGCCGCGTCTTCAAGGGCATGCGCATGGCCGGCCGTATGGGTGGCGAGCGCGTGACCGTCCTCAACCTCACGGTGCACGCCGTCGACGCCGAGAAGGGTCTGCTGCTCGTCAAGGGCGCCGTCCCCGGTGCCCGCGGCCGCATCGTTTACGTCCGCAACGCAGTGAAGGGTGCCTGATCTCATGGCTGACTCGACTCTCGCGCTCGACGTTCGCAAGTCCGACGGCAAGAAGGCCGGCTCCGTGGAGCTGCCCGCCGCGATCTTCGACGTCAAGACGAACATCCCGCTGATCCACCAGGTCGTCGTCGCCCAGCGCGCCGCCGCCCGCCAGGGCACCCACTCGACCAAGCGTCGTGGTGAGGTCTCCGGTGCCGGTCGCAAGCCCTTCAAGCAGAAGGGCACGGGTAACGCCCGTCAGGGTTCGATCCGCGCGCCGCACATGACCGGTGGTGGCATCGTCCACGGCCCCAAGCCCCGTGACTACGGCCAGCGCACCCCCAAGAAGATGATCGCCGCCGCCCTCCTGGGCGCGCTGAGCGACCGGGCTCGCGGCGAGCGTCTGCACGTCGTCGAGACCTTCGGCATCGAGGGTGCTCCGTCGACCAAGGCCGCGGCCGCCGTTCTGAACGCCTTCGGTGCGGTCAAGAATGTCCTCGTCGTGATCGACCGCGACGACGAGCTGACCGTCAAGAGCGTGCGCAACCTCGCGTACGTCCACGTGCTGACCTACGGCCAGCTGAACGCCTACGACGTGCTCGTCTCCGACGACATCGTCTTCACCAAGGCCGCCTACGACGCGTTCGTCGCGTCGAAGTCCGGCGTCACCGAGGAGGTCTCGGCATGACCACCGTCAACAAGGACCCGCGCGACATCATCCTGAAGCCGGTCGTCTCCGAGAAGAGCTACTCGCTCATCGACGAGGGCAAGTACACGTTCCTCGTGGACCCCCGCGCCTCGAAGACCGAGATCAAGCTCGCCATCGAGAAGATCTTCGGCGTCAAGGTGGCCTCGGTCAACACGATCAACCGCGTGGGCAAGGCCCGTCGCACCCGCTTCGGCATCGGCAAGCGCAAGGACACCAAGCGCGCGATCGTCAGCCTCAAGTCGGGGACCATCGACATCTTCACGGCAGTCGGCTGACGGTCGGGATAGAGGACAAGAACAATGGCTATTCGCAAGTACAAGCCCACGACGCCTGGTCGCCGCGGCTCGTCGGTGGCCGACTTCGCCGAGATCACCCGATCGACGCCCGAGAAGTCGCTGCTGCGCCCGCTGTCGAAGACCGGTGGCCGTAACAACCAGGGCCGCATCACGACGCGTCACATCGGTGGCGGTCACAAGCGTCAGTACCGTCTGATCGACTTCCGTCGTAACGACAAGGACGGCATCGACGCCAAGGTCGCTCACATCGAGTACGACCCCAACCGCACCGCGCGCATCGCGCTCCTGCACTACGTGGACGGCGAGAAGCGCTACATCCTCGCGCCGAACAAGCTGTCGCAGGGCGATGTCGTCGAGTCCGGTGCCGGTGCCGACATCAAGCCCGGCAACAACCTGCCGCTGCGCAACATCCCGACCGGTACCGTGATCCACGCGATCGAGCTGCGCCCCGGTGGCGGCGCGAAGATGGCCCGTTCGGCCGGCGCCTCGGTACGTCTGGTCGCCAAGGACGGCCCCTACGCGCAGCTGCGTCTGCCCTCGGGTGAGATCCGCAACGTCGACGTGCGCTGCCGCGCCACGATCGGCGAGGTCGGCAACGCCGAGCAATCGAACATCAACTGGGGCAAGGCCGGCCGCAAGCGCTGGAAGGGCGTCCGCCCGACCGTCCGCGGTGTCGCCATGAACCCGGTCGACCACCCGCACGGTGGTGGTGAGGGCAAGACGTCCGGTGGTCGTCACCCCGTGTCGCCGTGGGGTAAGGCCGAGGGCCGCACCCGCCACGCGAACAAGGAAAGCGACAAGCTGATCGTCCGCCGTCGCACCGCCGGCAAGAAGCGTAAGTAGGAGTAGAGGAAGATGCCTCGCAGCCTTAAGAAGGGCCCCTTCGTCGACGAGCACCTGCTTCGCAAGGTCGTCTCGCAGAACGAAGCCGGCACCAAGAACGTCATCAAGACCTGGTCGCGCCGTTCGATGATCATCCCCGCCATGCTGGGACACACCATCGCCGTGCACGACGGTCGCAAGCACATCCCCGTGTTCGTGACCGAGACCATGGTCGGCCACAAGCTGGGCGAGTTCTCGCCCACCCGCACCTTCCGCGGCCACGTGAAGGACGACAAGAAGGGCCGCCGCCGCTGACGCGGGGGCGTAAGAGGAGAGAGAAATGGTGGAGTCCATCGCACGCGTGCGACACATCCGCGTGACCCCTCAGAAGGCTCGTCGTGTCGTCGCTCTCATCAAGGGAAAGCAGGCCGAAGAGGCCCTCGCGATCCTGAAGTTCGCGCCCCAGAGCGCGAGTGAGCCGATCTACAAGCTCGTCGCCTCGGCGATCGCGAACGCTCGCGTCACCGCCGACAAGACGAACGAGTACCTGGATGACGCCGACCTGTACGTGAAGAACGCGTACGTCGACGAGGGCACGACGCTCAAGCGTTTCCAGCCCCGCGCACAGGGTCGCGCCTTCCAGATCAAGAAGCGCACGAGCCACATCACGGTCGTGCTCGCGACGCCGGAAGACGCTGCTGCGGCCCCGGCTCGCGCCAACAAGAAGGCGAGCAAGTAATGGGACAGAAGGTCAACCCGTACGGCTTCCGCCTCGGCATCACCACCGACCACGTGTCGCGGTGGTTCTCCGACTCGACGAAGCCCGGACAGCGCTACGCCGATTACCTCGCCGAGGACATCAAGATCCGTCGCCTGCTGACCACCTCGCTCGACCGCGCGGGCGTCAGCAACATCGAGATCGAGCGCACGCGTGACCGCGTTCGCGTCGACATCCACACCGCCCGCCCGGGCATCGTGATCGGTCGCCGCGGCGCCGAGGCCGAGCGCATCCGCGCCGACCTCGAGAAGCTCACCGGCAAGCAGATCCAGCTGAACATCCTCGAGGTCAAGAACCCCGAGGCCGACGCTCAGCTCGTCGCCCAGGGCGTCGCCGAGCAGCTCTCCGCCCGCGTGGCCTTCCGCCGCGCGATGCGCAAGGGTCTGCAGGGCGCTCAGCGCGCCGGCGCCAAGGGTGTCCGCATCCAGGTGTCGGGCCGCCTCGGCGGCGCCGAGATGAGCCGCTCCGAGTTCTACCGCGAAGGCCGTGTGCCCCTGCACACCCTGCGCGCGAACATCGACTACGGCTTCTACGAGGCCAAGACGACCTTCGGCCGCATCGGCGTGAAGGTCTGGATCTACAAGGGCGACCTCACCAACAAGGAGCTCGCCCGCGAGCAGGCCAACGCCCCCAAGTCCCGCGGTCGTGACGACCGTGGCGGCGACCGTCGTCGTGGCCCCCGCAACGAGGCCCCCGTGGCAGAAGGAGCGTCGGCGTAATGCTCATCCCCCGCAAGGTCAAGTACCGCAAGCAGCACCACCCCGGTCGTTCGGGCCAGGCCACCGGTGGCACCGAGGTGTCGTTCGGTGAGTTCGGCATCCAGGCTCTGACCCCCGCTTACGTGACCAACCGTCAGATCGAGTCCGCTCGTATCGCGATGACGCGTCACATCAAGCGTGGTGGAAAGGTGTGGATCAACATCTACCCCGACCGTCCGCTCACCAAGAAGCCGGCCGAAACCCGCATGGGTTCCGGTAAGGGTTCGCCCGAGTGGTGGGTTGCGAACGTCAAGCCGGGTCGCGTCCTCTTCGAGGTCGCGGGCGTCAACGAGGAACTCGCTCGTGAGGCCCTGACCCGTGCCATCCACAAGCTGCCGCTCAAGGCACGCATCATCAAGCGCGAGGGAGGCGACGCGTAATGGCGATCGGCACCAAGCAGCTCGCCCCGAGCGAGCTCGACACGTTCGAAGACCAGCGCCTCGTCGAGGAGCTGCGCAAGGCCAAGGAAGAGCTGTTCAACCTGCGCTTCCAGTCGGCCACCGGCCAGCTCGAGAGCCACGGCCGCATCCGTGCGGTCAAGCGCGACATCGCGCGGCTGTACACGGTGATCCGCGAGCGCGAGCTCGGCATCCGTGCCACGCCGGCCCCGGTCGAGGCGACCAAGGCGAAGAAGACCAAGGTGAAGAAGGCGGATGCCGCTGACGACGCCGTGAAGGAAGAGGCGGAGTAATGGCTACCGCGAAGAAGGCAGAGGCCGAGGCGCAGGTCGTCGGTCACGAGCACGCCGCCAACGACGTGCGCGACGAGAACGCCCGCGGTTACCGCAAGGCGCGTCGCGGCTACGTCGTCAGCGACAAGATGGACAAGACGATCGTCGTCGAGGTCGAGGACCGCGTGAAGCACCCGCTCTACGGCAAGGTCATCCGCCGCACGTCGAAGGTCAAGGCCCACGACGAGACGAACTCGGCCGGCATCGGCGACCTGGTCGTCATCAACGAGACCCGTCCGCTCAGCGCCACCAAGCGCTGGCGCCTGGTCGAGATCCTCGAGAAGGCCAAGTAAGCCTCGCGGCTGCTTGGAACCCAAGGAGTAAAAAGTGATTCAGAACGAATCCCGGCTGAAGGTCGCCGACAACACCGGCGCCAAGGAGCTGCTGACCATCCGTGTGCTCGGCGGCTCGAACCGTCGGTACGCGGGCCTGGGCGACGTCATCGTCGCCACGGTCAAGGACGCGATCCCCGGTGGAAACGTCAAGAAGGGCGACGTGGTCAAGGCCGTCGTCGTCCGAGTGGTCAAGCAGACCCGTCGTCCCGACGGCTCGTACATCAAGTTCGACGAGAACGCCGCCGTGATCCTGAAGAACGACGGGGAGCCCCGCGGCACCCGCATCTTCGGACCGGTCGGCCGTGAGCTTCGCGACAAGAAGTTCATGAAGATCGTCTCGCTCGCCCCGGAGGTCATTTGATCATGGCGAAGATCAAGAAGGGCGACCTGGTTCAGGTCATCTCGGGCGCCAAGCCCGAGCGCGGCGGAGACCGCGGCAAGCAGGGTAAGGTCCTCGAGGTCCTCACCGAGCAGAACCGCGTCATCGTCGAGGGCGTGAACTACGTCACGAAGCACAACCGCGTGGGCCAGTCCCAGCGCGGGACCAAGACCGGCGGCATCGAGACGTTCGAGGCCCCGATCCACATCTCCAACGTCGCGCTCGTCGACCCCTCCACCAAGAAGCCGACCCGTGTCGGCCACCGTGTCGAGGAGCAGGTGAAGGACGGCGTCAAGCGCACCGTCCGCGTGCGCTTCGCGAAGAAGTCAGGCAAGGACCTCTGAGAATGAGCACTGTGACTGCCGCGGAGGCTGGCAAGATCCAGCCCCGCCTGAAGCAGAAGTACAACACCGAGATCAAGAAGGCCCTGCAGGAAGAGTTCGGCTACGCGAACGTCATGCAGATCCCCGGCCTGGTCAAGGTCGTCGTGAACACCGGTGTCGGCGAGGCAGCTCGTGACAGCAAGGTGATCGATGGTGCGGTCGACGACCTCACCAAGATCACCGGTCAGAAGCCCATCGTCACCAAGGCCCGCAAGTCCATCGCGCAGTTCAAGCTGCGCGAGGGCCAGGCCATCGGTGCACACGTCACCCTCCGCGGTGACCGTGCGTGGGAGTTCCTCGACCGCCTCGTCAACCTCGCTCTGCCCCGTATCCGCGACTTCCGCGGTCTCTCGGCCCAGCAGTTCGACGGCAACGGCAACTACACCTTCGGTCTCCAGGAGCAGTCCGTGTTCCACGAGATCGATCAGGACCGCATCGACCGCGTGCGTGGTTTCGACATCACGATCGTCACCACCGCCAAGACCGATGACGAGGGTCGTTCGCTGCTGCGTCAGCTCGGCTTCCCGTTCCAGTCGGCGGACGCTCAGGCCTGAGCCCCGGGCCCCCGGGATCCCGGGGGCCTCTCATCGAAGGTCGCCTGTCGTGTAACGGCAGTCGAAACCTCATGATCGAAAGAAGCAACACATGACGATGACAGACCCGGTCGCAGACATGCTGACCCGTCTGCGCAACGCGAACTCGGCGCACCACGACTCCGTGTCGCTGCCGAGCTCCAAGCTCAAGACCCACATCGCCGAAATCCTCAAGCAGGAGGGTTACATCGCCGGCTGGACCGTTTCGGACGCCCGTGTCGGCCAGACCCTCACCCTGACGCTGAAGTACGGCCCGAACCGCGAGCGGTCGATCGCCGGCATCAAGCGCGTGTCGAAGCCCGGTCTTCGCGTGTACGCGAAGTCCACCGAGGTCCCCACGGTCCTCGGCGGCCTGGGCGTCGCCATCCTGTCCACCTCCTCCGGTCTCCTCACCGACCGTCAGGCCGAGCAGAAGGGCGTCGGCGGGGAAGTCCTCGCCTACGTGTGGTGATCTGACATGTCGCGTATTGGACGTCTTCCCATCGACATCCCCGCCGGTGTCACCGTTTCGGTGAACGGCCGGGAGGTCGCCGTCAAGGGCCCCAAGGGCGAGCTCACGCTCACCGTGGCATCCCCCCTCGAGGTGTCGGTCGAGGAGAACCAGGTTCTCGTCACCCGCCCCGACGACGAGCGCGAGTCGCGGTCGCTTCACGGCCTGACCCGCACGCTCATCAACAACAACATCATCGGTGTCACCCAGGGCTACACCAAGGGCCTCGAGGTCGTCGGTACGGGTTACCGCGTGGCGCAGAAGGGCAGCTCGGTCGAGTTCGCCCTCGGCTTCTCGCACCCCGTCCTGATCGACCCGCCCGCGGGCATCACCCTCACGGTCGAAGGCAACAACAAGCTGACCGTGAGCGGCATCGACAAGCAGGCCGTCGGCGAGGCCGCCGCCAACATCCGCAAGATCCGCAAGCCCGAGCCCTACAAGGGCAAGGGTGTGCGGTACGCGGGCGAGGTTGTGCGCCGCAAGGCCGGAAAGAGTGGTAAGTAGCCATGGCTATCAAGACAAAGTCCGCCGCCCGCGCGCGTCGCCACGCTCGTCTGCGCAAGAAGGTCGTGGGTACGGAGCTCCGTCCCCGTCTCGTCGTGACGCGTTCGGCCCGCCACGTCTTCGTCCAGCTGGTCGACGACAGCAAGGGTCACACCGTGGCCTCGGCCTCGACCCTCGAGGTCGACCTGCGCTCGTTCGACGGTGACAAGACCGCCAAGGCCCGCAAGGTCGGCGAACTCGTCGCCGAGCGTGCCAAGGCCGCCGGCTTCTCGGACGTCGTGTTCGACCGCGGCGGCAACCGTTACGCCGGTCGTGTCGCCGCGATCGCCGAAGGCGCCCGCGAAGGAGGGCTGAACCTGTGAGTGACAACAAGGAGACCGAAGTGACCGAGCAGACTGCACCGACTGAGGGTGCGGCTGGGTCCCAGGCACCCGCCGAGCGTGAGCGCGAGCCCCGCCGCGGTGGTCGCGAGCGCAACGCCAACCAGCGCGACCGTGGTTCGCGCGACCGCAACGAGAGCCAGTTCCTCGAGCGCGTCGTGACGATCAACCGCGTGTCGAAGGTCGTCAAGGGTGGTCGCCGCTTCAGCTTCACGGCGCTCGTCGTCGTGGGCGACGGCAACGGTGTCGTGGGTGTCGGCTACGGCAAGGCCCGCGAAGTCCCCCTCGCCATCTCGAAGGGTGTCGAGGAAGCCAAGCGCAACTTCTTCCGCGTCCCCCGCTCCGGCTCGACCATCCCGCACCCCGTCCAGGGTGAGGCTGCCGCCGGTGTGGTGCTCCTGCGCCCCGCCGCTGCCGGTACCGGTGTTATCGCCGGTGGTCCCGTCCGCGCCGTCCTCGAGTGCGCCGGCATCCACGATGTCCTCTCGAAGTCGCTCGGTTCGTCGAACACGATCAACATCGTGCACGCGACCGTCGAGGCGCTGAAGTCGCTCGAGGAGCCCCGCGCCGTGGCCGCCCGCCGCGGTCTGGAGTTCGACCAGGTCGCCCCGGCCCGCCTCGTGCGCGCCGAGGCCGCCGCTCAGAAGGTAGGTGCCTGATGGCCGAGCGTCTGAAGGTCACGCAGATCAAGTCCAAGGTGAGCGAGAAGCAGAACCAGCGCGACACGCTGCGCTCGCTCGGTCTCAAGCGGATCGGCGACTCGGTCGTCCGTCCCGACGACGCGCAGACGCGCGGCTACGTCAAGACCGTCGCCCACCTCGTCAAGGTTGAGGAGATCGACTAATGGCTGACAAGAAGGACGAGACCGCCACGGTCGACGCCCCGAAGAAGGCAGCGGCCCGTAAGCCGGCCGCGAAGAAGGATGCCGCTCCCACGGCGCGCCCCGGCGTGCTGAAGGTCCACCACCTCCGTCCCGTCCCGGGCGCTCACACCGCGAAGACCCGTGTCGGTCGCGGTGAGGGCTCCAAGGGTAAGACGGCCGGTCGCGGTACCAAGGGAACCAAGGCCCGTTACCAGGTCAAGGTTGGCTTCGAGGGTGGGCAGATGCCGCTGCACATGCGCACCCCGAAGCTCCGCGGCTTCAAGAACCCGTTCCGGGTCGAGTACCAGGTCGTCAACCTCGACAAGCTGGCCGAGCTCTACCCCCAGGGCGGCGACGTCACCGTCGTCGACCTCGTGGCCAAGGGTGCCGTTCGCAAGAACGAGAAGGTCAAGGTGCTCGGCACCGGCGACATCTCGGTCGCGCTCAACGTGTCGGTCGACAAGGTCTCCGGCTCTGCGGAGCAGAAGATCGTCGCCGCCGGCGGCTCGATCAACTGACGCATCATCCTGTGAGGGGTCGGCGGCCGTGTGGCCGTCGGCCCCTTCTGGGTTAGTCTGATTCCGTGTGCGCCCTGTTGCGCGCCGAGATCGTTCTGGAGGATTCCCCTTGTTCAGCGCCATCGCGCGGGTCTTTCGCACGCCCGACCTGAGGCGGAAGATCGCCTTCACGCTGGGCATCATCGCCATCTACCGGCTGGGTGCCCACGTTCCGACGCCTTTCGTCGACTTCCCGAACGTTCAGAGCTGTCTCGCTCAGTCCGGGAGCACCGAGGGCTTGCTCTCCCTGGTGAACCTCTTCTCGGGCGGCGCCCTCCTCCAGCTGTCGATCTTCGCTCTCGGAGTGATGCCGTACATCACGGCGACGATCATCGTGCAGCTTCTGCGCGTCGTCATCCCGCACTTCGAAACGCTGTACAAAGAGGGTCAGGCCGGCCAGGCCAAGCTCACGCAGTACACGCGCTACCTGACCATCGCTCTGGCGCTCCTGCAGTCCACCACCCTCGTGACGGTCGCTCGCTCCGGGCAGCTGCTCGGCAACGGTGCTCCCGAGTGCCAGCAGTTGCTCACCAACGACATCTGGTGGGCGCAGCTGCTCATGATCATCACGATGACCGCCGGCACCGGCCTGGTCATGTGGTTCGCCGAGCTCGTCACCGAGCGCGGTGTGGGCAACGGCATGTCCATCCTGATCTTCACGTCCGTCGCTGCCACGTTCCCCGCCGCGATGCTCGCCATCCTGAACACGCGTGGTGTGGAAGTCTTCCTCCTCGTCCTCGCGGTCGGCATCGTCGTGGTCGCGCTCGTGGTGTTCGTCGAGCAGTCACAGCGGCGTATCCCCGTGCAGTATGCAAAGCGGATGGTCGGTCGACGCACGTATGGGGGCACCAACACCTACATCCCGATCAAGGTGAACATGGCCGGTGTCGTGCCGGTCATCTTCGCGTCGTCGCTCCTGTACATCCCCGCGCTGATCGCGCAGTTCAACCAGCCTCAGGCGGGTCAGGAACCGGCTCCGTGGGTCACGTGGATCTCGCAGTACCTCACGCGTGGCGACCACCCGCTGTATATGCTCGTCTACTTCCTGCTCATCGTCGGCTTCACGTACTTCTACGTCGCGATCACGTTCAACCCTGTCGACGTCGCGGACAACATGAAGAAGTACGGCGGCTTCATTCCCGGTATCCGGGCCGGCCGTCCGACCGCCGAGTACCTCGATTACGTGCTGACGCGCATCACGCTGCCCGGTTCCATCTACCTCGGCCTCATCGCCCTGCTGCCGCTCGTGGCGCTGGCGACGGTCGGTGCCAACCAGAACTTCCCGTTCGGCGGAGCGTCGATCCTCATCATCGTCGGCGTCGGACTCGAGACGGTGAAGCAGATCGACGCGCAACTTCAGCAGCGTCACTACGAAGGGCTGCTGCGATGACCGCGCGTCTTCTGATCGTCGGACCTCAGGGCTCGGGCAAGGGAACGCAGGGGGTCCGTGTCGGCGAAGCGCTCGGTGTCCCCGTCGTCTCCACGGGCGACGTCTTCCGTGCCAACGTCGCACAGGGCACCGAGTTGGGTCTGCAGGTCAAGTCCATCATCGACGCGGGAGACCTCGTCTCCGACGAGCTCACGAGCGCCGTCGTCCGCGACCGCCTGTCCCAGGCCGATGCGGCCGAGGGCTTCCTCCTCGATGGATATCCGCGGAATCTCGCCCAGGTGATGCACCTGGACGAGTTCCTCGAGGGGCGTGAAGAGAAGCTGGATGCCGTCATCGCGCTGGTCGTGCCGCGGGATGAGTCGATGTCGCGTTTGACCGCGCGTGCGGTCGAGCAGGGTCGTGCCGACGACACCGAGGACGCTATCGCGACTCGTCTCGCCATCTACGAGCGCGAGACCGCCCCGATCCTCGACGTGTACGCCACGCGCGGCATCGTCGACGAGATCGACGGCGTGGGCGGTCTCGACGAGATCACCGCGCGCATCTTCGCGGCGCTCGAAGCGCGCGGTCTTCGTCCGGCGCACTGACGTGGTGCTGCGTTCCTCGATCTACAAGAAGCCCGCGCAGCTGCGAGCGATGGTCGAGCCCGGCCTGATCACCGCGGCGGCTCTGGATGCCGTTCGCGCGATGATCGCGCCCGGGGTCACCACGCTCGAACTCGATGCGGCGGCTTCGCGCGTCATCATCGAGCGCGGTGCGAAGTCGAACTTCCAGATGGTGCGGGGGTATCGGCATACGATCTGCGCTTCTGTGAACGAGCAGGTGGTGCACGGCATCCCGAACGATCGGCCTTTGCGGGCGGGCGACCTGCTCTCGATCGACGCCGGCGCCGAGTTCCGCGGGTGGAACGGCGACTCGGCGTTCACCATGGTCGTTCCCGGTGACGCGCCCGAGGATGTGGTGGCGCCGCGGCGCCGTCTCTCCGAGGTGACGGAGGGCTCGCTGTGGGCGGGCATCGCCGCTCTGAGCCGGGCGACGCACCTCGGTGAGGTGAGCGCGGCGATCGAGGGCTACATCGAAGACAACGCCCCCGCGGGCGGATACGGAATCCTGCGGGATTACGTCGGTCACGGGATCGGGCGCAAGATGCACGAGGCGCCGAGCGTGTTCAACTATCGCGTCCCCGACAGGGGTGCCGAAGTGCGTCCAGGACTCGCGGTCGCGATCGAACCGATGGTCGTCATCGGCGATCAGGCGACCGAGGTCGACGACGACGGGTGGACGGTCTCGACGGTCGACGGCACCGCCGGCTCTCATTGGGAACATAGCGTTGCCGTGCACGATGGAGGTGTTTGGGTCCTCACCGCTCCCGATGGCGGTGCGGCGAAGCTGGCACCGTTCGGTGTGGTGCCGAAGGAGATCGACGCATGATGATGGCCGCGGCACGCAAGTCCACGAATTGGTTCGCGATCGGGGTGACGGCCGCTGCGGTGGTCATCGTCCTCGTGATCGGGGGAGTGGTCTGGTTCGCCAACAGTCAGGCGACCTCACCGGGAACCCTGCCCGAGTCTTCGGCCGTGAACGCGGATACGGGCGCGATCGCCGTCGGTTCGGGCGACCAGACCGTCGACACGTACATCGACTTCATGTGCCCCGTCTGCAACAACTTCGAGCAGGCGTACGGTTCGACGCTGCAGCAGCTGGCCGACGACGGCACGATCACGCTGAACATCCACCCGATCGCGATCCTCGACTCGCAGTCGCAGGGCACGCAGTACTCGACGCGCGCGGCCAATGCCGCCTATTGCGTCGCCGTCGACGATCCCGCGAACATTCCGGCGTTCGTGAAGTCGATGTATGCGCAGCAGCCGAAGGAAGGCACCGCGGGCCTCGACGACGCGACGCTCGCCTCGATCGCGAAGGATGCCGGCGCGTCGGATGCCGTGACGTCCTGCATCAGTGACGGTACGTACTCCAAGTACGTCACCGCGTTGACGAAGAAGACGCCGGTGCAGTCGGGCGTGAGCAGCGTCTCGACGCCGACGATCGCCATCAACGGCACCGTGCTCACCAATTCGAAGGACCTCTCGGGCGACCCGCAGAAGGACATCGTCGACCGACTGAACGGGTGAGCCGAGGCGGCGAGTTGCCGCATCGCGCTCTACCACGTATGCTTGATCTTTGGTGCGTTGCGCCTTTATTGGCGTGTCGCAGCACCAAATCCCCATCCACCGCAGACCGGCCGGTCTGCAATGAGCGTGAGCGAGTTTATGGCGAAGAAAGACGGTGTCATCGAGATCGAGGGCACGGTGTCCGAGGCACTGCCCAATGCGATGTTCCGTGTCGAACTGACCAACGGTCACAAGGTGCTCGCCACCATCTCGGGCAAGATGCGGCAGAACTACATCCGCATCATCCCCGAGGACCGCGTCGTCGTCGAACTGAGCCCGTACGACCTCACGCGAGGTCGCATCGTCTACCGCTACCGCTGAGTCCGGCCGAGAAGTAACGAACCGCTTCGGCGGATCGAAGACAGCGAACAGGAAACACCCCCATGAAGGTCAACCCCTCCGTGAAGCCCATCTGCGACCACTGCAAGGTGATCCGTCGTCACGGGCGCGTCATGGTGATCTGCAAGAGCAACCCGCGTCACAAGCAGCGCCAGGGCTGAGTCCCCTCGGACTCCACGTACGACTTCCAACTGAACACACAACGGCAGGATCAGAACCCGCGATGCGGGGGACACCTCGGGGCGGAGGCCCGAGCACCGATCCTGCTCCACACCTCCACGACACTCTGAGGAGAGCCGCATGGCACGTCTCGCCGGCGTCGACATCCCGCGCGACAAGCGCGTGGTGATCGCACTTACCTACATCTACGGCGTGGGCCGCACCCGCTCCACCGAGATCCTCACCGCGACCGGCATCAGCCCGGACGTCCGCGTCAAGGACCTCACCGACGACCAGCTGGTCGCTCTGCGCGACCACATCGAGGGCACCTACAAGGTGGAGGGTGACCTCCGTCGCGAGGTGGCCGCCGACATCCGCCGCAAGGTCGAGATCGGTTCCTACGAGGGCCTGCGCCACCGCCGCGGCCTCCCGGTGCGCGGTCAGCGCACGAAGACGAACGCTCGTACCCGCAAGGGACCCAAGCGCACCGTCGCCGGCAAGAAGAAGGCGCGCTAGGCCTCCGCCGGCGCAGGATCCAGGAGAACCGCACATGGCACAGGCCAAGTCCGCCGCGCGCAAGCCGCGCCGCAAGGAGAAGAAGAACATCGCCGTGGGTCAGGCCCACATCAAGTCGACGTTCAACAACACCATCGTTTCGATCACCGACCCGTCCGGGGCCGTCATCAGCTGGGCTTCGTCCGGTGGCGTCGGCTTCAAGGGCTCGCGCAAGTCGACCCCGTACGCCGCAGGCATGGCCGCGGAGTCCGCTGCCCGCCAGGCGCAGGAGCACGGCGTCAAGAAGGTCGACGTCTTCGTCAAGGGCCCGGGTTCGGGTCGCGAGACCGCGATCCGTTCGCTCACGGCCGCCGGCCTCGAGGTCGGCTCGATCCAGGACGTGACGCCGCAGGCGCACAACGGCTGCCGTCCGCCGAAGCGCCGCCGCGTCTGATCACCGTCGTTCCCGGGGAGTGCGTGTCACTCCCCGGGAACATTGGTGCTCTCACGCACCCCACGGACATTCGGATGCCACGCTGCCCCCGGGCGCGTGACATCCGACGAGTACAACTCAACACCTCACCCCATTACACGTGTCATATAGCGGGCACGTGATCGAAAGGAACACATAGTGCTCATCGCACAGCGTCCCACTCTGACCGAGGAGAAGATCGGGGAGTTCCGCAGCCGTTTCGTCATCGAGCCGCTGGAGCCCGGCTTCGGTTACACGATCGGCAACGCGCTGCGTCGCAGCCTCCTGTCGTCGATCCCCGGCGCGGCCGTCACGAGCATCCGCATCGATGGCGTCCTGCACGAGTTCAGCACCATCCCGGGCGTGAAGGAAGACGTCACCGAGATCATCCTGAACATCAAGCAGCTCGTGGTCTCGAGCGAGCGCGACGAGCCCATCACCGCGTACCTCCGCAAGACGGGTGCCGGCGAGGTCACGGCCGCCGACATCTCCGCTCCCGCGGGCGTCGAGGTGCACAACCCCGAGCTGGTCATCGCCACGCTCAACGACACCGCCAAGTTCGAGCTCGAGCTCACGATCGAGCGTGGCCGCGGCTACGTGTCGGCGACCCAGAACCGCAACGAGTACGCCGAGGCGGGCCAGATCCCGATCGACTCGATCTACTCGCCCGTGCTCAAGGTCAGCTACCGCGTCGACGCCACCCGTGCCGGTGAGCGCACCGACTTCGACAAGCTCGTCCTGGACGTCGAGTCGAAGCCGTCGATCGCTCCCCGCGACGCGGTTGCCTCCGCCGGCCGCACGCTCACCGAGCTGTTCGGGCTCGCCCGCGAGCTGAACGTCGAGGCCGAGGGCATCGAGATCGGCCCCGCGCCGGTCGAGACGGTCCTCTCGAACGAGCTGTCGATGCCGATCGAAGACCTCGACCTCTCGGTGCGCTCGTACAACTGCCTCAAGCGCGAGGGCATCAACACCGTTTCCGAGCTGGTCGCCCTCTCCGAGACGCAGCTGATGAACATCCGCAACTTCGGTCAGAAGTCGGTCGACGAGGTGCGCGACAAGCTCACCTCCCTCGGCCTGTCGCTCAAGGACTCGGTGCCCGGTTTCGACGGCGCTCAGTTCTTCGGCGGCTACGACGACGAGACCGTCTGACCCGTCGGACCCGACCGAACCTTCCTACTGGAGTAACACGACATGCCCAAGCCCACGAAGGGTCCCCGTCTCGGCGGCGGCCCGGCCCACGAGCGCCTGCTTCTCGCGAACCTCGCTGCGGCCCTGTACACCCACAAGTCGATCAAGACGACCGAGACCAAGGCCAAGCGCCTGCGTCCGCTCGCTGAGCGCCTCATCACGTTCGCGAAGCGGGGTGACCTCCACGCCCGCCGCCGCGTCCTGTCGGTGATCGGTGACAAGGAGGTCGTGCACACCCTCTTCACCGAGATCGCTCCGCTGGTCGCCGACCGTGAGGGTGGCTACACCCGCATCACGAAGGTCGGCAACCGCAAGGGTGACAACGCCCCCATGGCCGTGATCGAGCTCGTCCTCGAGCCCGTCACCAAGAAGCCGTCGGCGTCGAAGGCTGCCGCCCCCGCAGCGGCTGCCGCCCCGGTCGCGGAGGAGACCCCCGCCGAGGAGGCTCCCGCCGAGGAGACCGCCGCGGAGGAGACCCCCGCCGCGGATGAGGCCGCCGATGCCGGCGCCGAGTCGCCCGAGGAGGGCGCGGCCGCCGAGGCTGCCGCCGCTGACGCGGTCGAGGACGACGCCAAGGCGTAATCCTCTTCTCTTGTCCTGGGTCCCCCTCCCGCACGGAGGGGGCCTCAGTCGTCTTCGTGCGGTGCACGTAGGCTGGACGTGTGCGTATCCGTCTCGACATCGCCTACGACGGCACGCATTTCCGAGGGTGGGCCCGGCAGCCGGGGCTGCGCAGCGTCCAGGGCACCCTCGAGGATGCGCTGGCCCGAATCGTCGGCGGAGATCCGCGCCTCGTCGTGGCCGGCCGAACGGATGCCGGCGTGCACGCTTCGGGACAGGTGGCGCACGTCGACCTCGATGAGGCGCAAGTGTCGCGCATCGCGCGGCGGCGTCGCGAGGGCGACGAGACGGACGCGGTTGCGGCGCTCTCGGGTCGTATCCAGGGCGTTCTGGGCGCGTATCCGGACGTCACCGTGACGCGCGCCGCGCGCGCGCCGGAGGGCTTCGACGCCCGCTTCTCCGCGGTGTGGCGTCGATACGCCTATCGGATCGCCGATCTCACCACGGGGTACGACCCGCTCGAGCGGTCCCACACGACCACGGTCAAGGCGCACCTCGACGTGGAGGCGATGGATGCCGCGGCCCGCAGCCTGATCGGGCTCCACGACTTCGCGGCGTACTGCAAGGCCCGCGAAGAGGCGACGACGATCCGGACGCTGCTGGAGTTCGATTGGCACCGCGACGCGGACAGAGTGCTGGTTGCGCACATCCGAGCCGACGCGTTCTGTCACAGCATGGTGCGTGCGCTCGTCGGGGCGTGCGTCGCCGTCGGTGAAGGGCGCATACCGGTGGAGCGTGTCGTCGAGATCCGCGACGCGGCCGCGCGGACTCCGGACACGAAGGTGCTCGCCGCCCGCGGGCTCGTGCTGGCGGAGGTCGGCTACCCGGTCGATGAGCTCCTGGCATCCCGTGCCGAACAGACGCGCAATCGCCGGGACGCCGCCGACATCGGTTCCTGAGTGTTTCGCAACCCTCAGGAAGCTGCGGGGTACGCCGCCCTAGGCTGGCTACGCCATGAAGGTCATCTCCTACAACCTGCGAAAGCATCGCGCTGCCGGTGAGCTCGCCGCCCTCGTCGACGCGCATGCGGTCGATGTGCTGTGCCTCCAGGAGTACGACACGCAAGATATTCCGACGGAGATCGCGGGGCTGCGCCTGGCTGAGGCGACCCAGCGCAATCGGCTCGGGCTCGCCGTCTACTATCGCGCCAACACCTTCCGTGCGGTCGAGGTCCGGTCGATCGCGCTGAAGAAGTCGTTGCATGACTACGTCCTGAAGCCGGCCGAGGAGCGCATGCTCGGTGTTCGCCTCCGCGACATCGACGATGGCCACGAGATCATCGTCGCGTCCTTCCACGCCGCGCCACTGACCGCGCTGAACTCGCTCCGCCGCCACCAGATCCGCACGGCCCTCACGGAGCTGCAGAACCTCGGGGCGGGGCTGCCGACGTTGATGGTGGGCGACTACAACTACCCCGTCTTCAAGGAGAACCTTGGCCAAGCGGTGCGCGATCAGGGCTACGAACTGACGCTGAGCGATTCCCGCACCTACACGCGCTACCGGTTTTTCCGGGGTCACTACGACTTCGCGACCTCGATCGGTTTCGACATCGCGCACATCAGGACCCTCCCTCAGGGTCTGAGCGACCACTTGCCGATTCTCATCACCGCCGAGGTGACGGGCACGCGGTCCTCCGTGACGTCCTGATCCGGCTTCTGCCGATGGCGTGACGCCGACGCCGCGCGGCGCGAATCCCGACCGCTGCTGCGCCGCTGACGTCCACGCCCGCGAGCCACATCGCCAGAACGGAGCGGGGCTCACGGCGGCCCCGCCGCGTGACGGGAGAGGCGTCAGATGTCGTGGTGGTGACGATGGCGGCGCACTGTGGCGCCCACGGCGATCGCGCCGCCCGCGAGGGCGAGAGAGCCTCCGCCGATCCAGTAGCCCAGCATCGGGGCGCCACTCGCGCCGGTGCTGCTGGCCGAGGCGTGGGACGTGGCATCCTCCGGCGGGTCGACCGTCGCGGCGTGGGCGACGCTCGGGATGGCCAGGGCACATCCCGCGACGATCGAGGCAGCGGCCAAGGAACGGACGAACGTGTTCTTCATTCGGCACCCACTAGCGTCGAGGACAAGAGTCCGAGCACGGCACGTGCAACGGGCCGACGGTGATCCGATGCGCGATCCGAATCCCCCCTGTTCGACTATCCCTCATGCGCGCGGACGACGCCAGCGGGGGGAGTTTCGATTGCGTAAAGGGTGGGTGTCTCCCGCGCTTCCCGCGTCCGTGCCTCGATCTCTGTCCCGGCCCAGCGGCCCCCGTGTCGCGTCCCCGCTCCCGGCGACCCGCCGCCGCCTAGACTCGAGAGAAGACCACAGGAGGATTCATGGGGGAGCGGGTGCGCCGCGGCCGTGCCGCGCTGAGTGCGATCGGCGCGGCGGTGACGCTGCTCGCGCTGACGGGGTGCGGTGCACCGCCCTGGGCTCAAGGCGGCGGGGAGACCTCGCCCTCACCGATCCCCTCGGCATCGATTGTGCCCGTGCCGACGCCCGTGGCGAACGATCTGTCCAGCGGGTCGACGGAGAAGAAGATCGCCGCCGGAGCCATCGCGGCGACGGTCAAGTACTGGTCCACTCTCTCCATGGACCGATGGTCTGCATCGGCGCTCAAGCCCGTGAGCATCTCCATGGCCACCACCGTCACGCCCAATGACGGACAGCAGGTCTACCTGCAGCGGGCGACCATGACGGCGGTGCCCGGCAACGCCACGCAGTCGTTCGCGCCGCTCTCGCCCCAGGTCGACCAGAGCAACCCACCCGGGTATGTGGTGCTCGCGCCCTACAGCTACTCGCAGACCTTCAACGTGGGGGAAGTGCCCGCCGACGCGACTTTCGTGACTCTGCAGTTCACGTACGAGTTCCTGCTGCAGACCACACCGACCTCGAGCGAATTCTCCAAGCAGACGGCGACCGACACGCTCACGGTCGCCATAGCGCCGCCCGTCGGCTGATCAGGCGCGTAGCCGTTCCCAACGGTCGCCACCCAGGCCGCTCGCGGTCAGCGCTGCCTCTTCGGCCCGCTGAACCAGCGTCGTCAGGTCGTATCCGGCCGACTCGGCGGGCACCCAGCCCACGCTGGCCGACAGCTGGACGTCCGACCACTCGTCGGCATCCATTTCGGTGACGCGGCGCAGCAAGGTCCGGACGTGCTCCCGCAAGACCAGACCGGGACGGCACACCACCGCGATCACACGCCCGCGCGCCGGGCGTCCGATATCGGCCTCGGCCGGGAGCGTCGCGGCGACGAGGGCCTCGAAGGCGGCGACGATACGGTTCCAGCTGTTCTCGCCGATCGTGCTTCGGATCTGGTCCGGGTCATCCAGACGAATCGCCAACACGGCCCAGGAGATCTCCTGCGCGCGACGTGCGCGGGAAAGGCGATCAGCGGCCGTCACCGAGAACTGGGGCCAAGAACTCGCGGCGCGCATACCCACGGGCGAGACCGAGGTGAAATACAGGACGCTCACGGTCGCGCACACCAGGTAGATCAGCATCGCCAGCCCGTTCAGGATGCGGGGAAGCTGGAGGTCTTGGGCGTTCGAGGGGAGAGCCAGGCCCGCCACGACGATCGCGCCCGCCAGGGCCACGAATCCCGCGGACACGATGGTGAGGGGCAGCGCGAGTCGTTCCAGGCGATCAGCGGCGCGGCGGATCTCGGCGATCGTGAGCCCGGCGAAGACGGCGGCGCCCAAGAACGCGACGCGGAATGTCATCCCGTAGACACGAGGGTCGACGGCGAGGACGAATGCCGCCGTGGTCGCGATCGACTGCAGCACCGCGATCCAGGGCAGTGCGGGCACGTGGCGGCGAGCGCGGAATCGCGACCAGATGAGGGCCGGCGCGCCCAACATCAGCCCGAGGCCCGCTCGGCGCACCGCCTCGTCGCCGATGACCGAGCCCGCAACCGAGATCCAGGTGCTCGACATCGCCAGCACGAACGCCAGCGACCAGAGCAAGGCGGCGCGCGACGGTCTGTGCAGGAACCCGAGGCCGATGACCATCACGGTCGCGAGCGTCGCGACGGTGGCCTGCGCCAATCCCAGGTTGGCGAGAGTGTCCTGCGTCGTCATGCCTCGGCGGCTCCCGGCCGTGAGGGGAGACGCACGGTCACCGTGGTCCCGGTTCCGACCTCGCTCTCGAGCTCGAGCGACCCGCCCTGCTCCTCGACGATGCTGCGGACGATCCCCATCCCCAGCCCCGTGCCGGGAGTCGGGCTCTCTCGCGCGGCGCGGGCGCGGAAGTACGGGTCGAAGATGCGTGGCAGATCTTCGGGATGGATGCCGATCCCGGTGTCGGTGAAGGTGAGCTCGACATGGTCGTCGAAGACGGCGCCGGAGATGTGCACGCTCCCGCCCCCCGGCGTGTACTTGATCGCGTTGCTGAGGATGTTGTCGAACGCCTGTCGCAGGCGGAAGCCATCGCCGACCACTTCGGCGATGGCGGGCAGGTCGTCGCTCACGGTCACGCGACGCGCGGCAGCGGCCGGACGGAACGATTCCAAGGACGAGGCGATGATGCGGCTGGCATCCGTCGTGGTCGCTGCCTTCTCTTCGCGGAAGACTCCGCGTGAATTGGCGAGGATCTCGGAGATGAGGGTCTGCATGCGCTCGCCGGCACCCGCGATGACCTCGAGCTGCTCGCGCACCTTCGGAGTCAGATCCGGCGCGTCCAGAGCCAGGTCCGCGTGACCGATGATGGCCGTGAGAGGGTTGCGCAACTCGTGCGACACGGTGGCGGCGAGGCGCTCCCGAGCGCGCTCCGCCTCGATGAGCGCGGTGATGTCGTGAACGATCAGCAGGGTGCTCTCGGGCTCGTCCGACGACACCAGGCGGCGAGTGGATGCCGAGAGAGCGTGCCAATCTCCCTGGGCGTCGAAGAGCCACAGCCGTTCGTCCTCGAACTGCTCACCGCGGGCCGCGCGGGCGAAGGGCCGCTCGGACTCCGGCAGGGGCTCGCCGCGCAGAGTCGCGTACTCGACGGCGCCGCCGGGACGTGAAGGCTCGTCGCGTTCGATTCCGTAGAGGTTCACATAGGTGTCGTTGAGGGCCAGGACTTCGCCGTCCACCGAAAGTCGGGCGATTCCCGTGTCGAGCCCGTTGAGCATCTGCGATACCCGACGCTCCTGCCCGGTGACGCGCTGCAGAGTGCCCTGGAGCCGGCTCGCCTGTCGGCGGAGCAACTGCTTGAAGGCGCGCGTCTGGCGCGACGACAGGAAAGCGGTGATGGCGATGAACGTCAGAGACAGCAGGACCACGATCAGACGCAGGGCGGTCGCGGGTCCGACGCCGTTGACCGAGGCATCCGCGACGATGATGACCCCCACCGCGGCGAGCGAGGCGACCATCATGCTGAGGACGAAGTGGGTGGCTATCCAGGTGATGGGGAACACCCAGAAGAATCCGAACCGCAGATCGGTCCCGAAGCTCAGCAGACCGATCCCGACGATGTCGCCGAAGGGGATGAGCGCGACCGCGTTGCGGGGCAAGCGGTGCCACGGCACCATGATCGCCACCGCCGTCAGCGCGATGACGACGCCCACTCCCGTCGAGAACGTCCACACGGCGAAGAGCGACGGCTCGAGGGCCTGCACGAGGAGAACCGTGATCACGACGCTCGCGCCCAGGACCAGCTGCAGCAGCCAGACGGATCGAGTACGACTGCTCGGGCCGCCGGATTCGTCGGCGTCGGCGACGACGGGCGACGTCGCGCGCGGACCGCTCCTCACCGCTGGCATGTTATCGAGTGTATCGACCATGGTGTAGTCTTCTGCGCGCCATCCTGTCTCTGCTCGCCCTTTCGCGCCCTACCCGTCGCGTCGTCCGGTCAGACTCCCCCTGAGGCCTGCATCCCGCAGCGTGATGGTCGTTTCGTCGACCTCTGCGCACCCGCGCCCTCAGATCCAGGAGAACCCCGTGAGCAGCTCCACTCACCGCCGTACCGTGCGTGCCCTCGCGCTCGCCGCCGTCGTCGCGCTCGGCGGACCGATCACCCTGACGGGGTGCACTCAGGTCGTCGACGCCTTCAACGCCATCCAGGCCCAGACCTCGGGCAACGGACAGTCGGTCGTCGTGGCGACCCCCTCGCCGCAGGCGACGTCGTCCGAGATGCCCTTCGATTCCCGCTTCACCTACGACGGGTCGGTTTCGCTCTCGTCGGAAGTCGCCGACGGGTTGGAGCTGCGCCTCGACGTCTGGGCGGTCGACCCGAAGCGCACGATGGAGTGGACCTCGTCGAACGAGAAGCAGTTCGGCTTCGCCCTCAACGTGCACGATCACCGTGTCGACGAGAAGGCGGTGCTCACCCAGAAGCGCCGCGTCTACATCTCGTCCGTATCCATCACGTCGCAGACCGCGCAGACCAGTGGCCAGGTGTCGAACCCGTTCCAGTTCAGCGCCGACCCTCGCACGCTCGTCCCCTCCGACACCCTGCGGTCCGACCGCGGTCTCCTGCTCAACAGCTTCCAGGGCGGGCTTCTCGTGCCCTCGACCTCGATCCGTCAGCTTCCGAACGACAGCTACGGCATCACGCTCGAGTTCGCCTTGAACATCGCGGTCGAGGGCTCAGCCAACTCCGAAACGTCCTTCACGCAGCAGACGGTCTACCAGTACCTGCCCATTGCGATCTTCGAGTCGGACGGTTCCGCGTCGGCCGGTCAGCCCACCGACTCGGGGACGAGCACCGGGCGGGCGCCGGGCTGGGGACAGACCAGCAACCAGAACTGAGAGCGTCCCCGTCGGCTCACGCGCGGGGGACTGCGTGTGAGCCGGGGCGGAGCCGCCGACTCTCCATCAGTAGCGACAGGTCGTGGACGTCGCTGACGGCGTGGTGCTCGAACGAGAGGTCGGGAGTGTCGGTGTAATCGATCAGCGGCATCTGGTCTGCGAACACGCGGCGGATGCGCGCTTCGACGTCGGTGCGGACGACCGATCCCGGATGCAGCACGAAGACCGTGTTGCGCGCGGGAACCCCCGCGACGGCGCCGGGCATCGCCTCGTGCACGGCGTCGACCAGCACCGTGATCATCTCCTCGGCGCGCCGGGCGCTGTGCGCCGCGCGGATCAGATCGATCTCGGGGACGCGCACGATCAGGGTGTGCACCCGACCGTGCGCGAGAAGGATCGACTGTGCGGCCTGGCGCAGGCTCCTTCGATCGTGCGCGCGCGTGCCCGGCGCGGGGTCGTCGTCCAATTGACGTCCCAGGCGCACGGATCCGTACCCCATGCCGACGATAGCCAGGGCGCTGACGATCGTCGTCATCTGCGTCGAGGCGGTGTGCTGCCACAGCGCGGATGACATGCCGACGGTGGCGCTGACCGCCAGGCGGTAGAGGTTGAACGCCCCGAAGACGACGAGCGTCACCACGAGAATCCGTGAGCCGGACAACTCACGGACGGGGCGTCGACCGAATTCCACCGCCGACAGTGCGGCGAAGACGACCAGGCCGGCGGTCTTCACCAGCGTCGCGTCGTCGAGGCTGACGACGAAAGTGACGGCCAGCATCAGGATGGCGGCGGCCCCCGTCGTCGCGGCGCCGATCGCCCGGCGCGCGTTGAGGCGCCGGGCCCCGGCCCAGGCCAAGCCCACCGTCACGACGTTCGTGGCGTTGCCGACCGCGGCGGCGAAGGTGCCTCCGCCCGCGACCTCCACCACGTTGGCAATCGAGCACGCCAAAGCTGCAAGGGCCGCAACCCCCATGTACCGGACGAGCTCGGCACGGGGGCCGCCGCGGTCGTCCCCGTGACGGCCGTGCGCCAGGAACAGTGCGGCGCCGGCGACCGAGGCCGCAGCGATGGCGGCGAGGAGGTCGAGAACGACCATCGTCGGAGCTCTCCCTGTGCCGGGGCCCCGAGGGAATCTTGAGGAAACCTTGCGGGGACGGTGGTCATGTTCGGCGGTGGCCTTGCGGTGAACCTATCAGAGTGGGACATGGCTGAACCGCCGCCCCTCCGACAGGAAGACACCGCCATGACCGATGCGCGAAGCTTCGCTCCCCAGACCCGGGCGCTCGCCTACCCCGCGGGTGGCGCGGCCGGCCCCGTCGTCGAGGAGCACGCGTTCCCGGACGACTTCGCGTCGGTGCTGGAGCACTCCACGGTGCACCGCTCCACGATCGGATGCATCATCCCCGCCTACAACGAGGAGGAGTCGATCGCCGATGTGATCGAGGCTCTGCTCGGTCAGACACGTGTGCCCGATGTCATCCACGTCGTCGTCAACAACACCTCGGACGCAACCGTCAAGATCGCCTCCGGCTACAGCGGCCCGCACGAGATCCACACCGACCTCGGTGAGCAGTTCACCGAGGTGTTCGTCCACGACATCGGCAAGAACCCCGACAAGAAGGTCGGGGCTCTCAACTACGGCTATTCCCTCGTCGAGGGCTACGACTATCTGCTGGGCGTCGACGGGGACACCATCGCTGACAGCAAAGCGGTGGAGTACCTCGAGACCGAGGCCGTGTCGGACTCCCGCATCGGCGGCATCTCGGCGATCTACACGATCGACGACAAGCCCATCAAGGGCCTGATCGCCCGCTTCCTCACGGCCGGTCAGCGCACGCAGTTCGCGGCGTTCAACCTGCAGAACCTGCTGCGCGGCCGCAACATGGCGGTGCTCGGCGGGCAGTTCTCGATCTTCTCCACCAACGCGCTGCGCGAAGCGATGAAGCAGAACCACCAGGTCACGCCGTGGGTGAAGGACTCCGAGGTGGAGGACTCGCTGCTCTCGCTGCAGATCAAGAGCGCCGGCTACCTGACCAAGATCAGCCCGTACGCCCGCGCCAACGTGGGCGGCATGACGACCCTGTCCGGGTACGACGCCCAGCAGGTCAAGTGGACCTACGGTGCCATCGAGCTGATGTGGCCCGGCCAGCGCGGAGACACGAAGGGCCAGCCGTTCCACCCGAACCTGCGTCTGCGCTGGTTCGAGAACTTCGGCATGCTCACCAACCTCTTCGTGCGCGTGGCGTTCCTGACGCTGCTGGCCGGATCGCTGTCGATCAACGCCTTCGTCTTCTCGCCGCTGTGGCTGATCCCACCGGTGGTGGCGATGCTGCTCAACCTGCGCATCGCGCGCACCATGGCGGCGGTCAACCGTACCGATGTGCTCTTCGCCATCCTCTTCTTCCCCGCCGAGATCTTCATGTGGATCCGCATCAGCCACTTCGTGCGCTCCTGGACCCGCTTCCTCTCGCGGAAGAAGGTCGACAACTGGGCCATGCAGGCCAAGGCCGAGCGTGGTGGCGGGCTCGGGCACTGGGCCCCGATGGTGGTGCTCATCGGCGTCGCGATCGCCCTCGCGGTCATCTGGGTCCTGGTGGGACCGGTGGTGCAGTCCTCGATCCTCTGGATCGGCTGGCCCATCGTCGGCGTGGTCACCGTCCTCCAGACCCTTCTGATGTTCTCCAAGCTCGTCCGTCGTCACCACGGATTCAAGGTCTGATCGCGACCCGAACGCGTCAGAGAAAACGGATGCCTCGGCCCTGGGGAGGGTCGAGGCATCCGTTATGTTCCGCCGGGATCAGGGGGCGGCCATCAGCTCCGAGGTGAGGCGGTAGCCCACCCCGCGGACGGTCTCGATGTAGCGAGGGTTGGCGGGGTTGTCACCGAGCTTGCGACGGAGATTGGTCATGTGTGCCTCGATGGCGCGCTTGTCAGCCTCGCCCACGAAGTAGCTGGTGACGTACGACTCCCCGCGCAGGACGAGGGTGAGATCGGCTTTGCTGCGCACCCGCCGCTTGGACTCCATGAGGGTCGCGAGCAGGTCGAACTCCGTGCGGGTCAGATCGAGCTCGAATCCGTCCACCAGCACGATGCGGCTGTCCGGGTCGAGCTGGAGGTCACGGTGCACGATCCAGGGGCCGCCGGTCGGGGTGAGCTCTCCGTGCGCGCGCGAGGCGACCTCGGCCCCGGCGCGGGGCGCCACTTCGTTCCCTGGCGCGGTCGTGGACGCCCACGGGTCGGGGCCCTGCGACGAGGGAACGACGACCGGAGTGCTCGGCAGCGGGGCGGCGGGCGCCGGTGCCGGCTCAGCCGCAGTGGGTGGCACCGCTTCGGGGGCGGGGCGGGCGCCCGGGAACGAGGGGCCGACGCTGTCCTGGCGCGGGGCGGTGACCGCAGGGCCGCCCGAGCGTGGCCGCCGGAGCAAGGCCTCGATCCGCGCCCGAAGCTCACGCGGGCGGAAGGGCTTCACGACGTACTCGTCGGCGCCGGCGCCCAGACCGAGGACGACGTCGGCCTCTTCCTCGAGCCCGGTGAGCATGATGATGTACGTGTCGCTCTGCTGACGGATGCGCCGGGCGGCCTCGAAACCGTCGATCCCGGGCATATTCACGTCGAGCGTGGTGATGAGGGGCTGATAGGCGATGACCGCCCGGACCCCGTCGATGCCGTTACCGACCGACACCGTGGAGAAACCCGCCGACTCCAGAACCTCGACGAGGAGGTGGCGGATGTCGGGGTCGTCCTCGACGATCACGGCCGTCTTCAGCATCTCGGTGCTGTCGCTCATCCCACCACTCTTCCAAAGTCGCACGTCTCCCGTGCCCGCGCTCTCCCCGAGGTGCGGTGGCCACAGACCGGCCGAGCGACATCCTTACATACTTCGCAGCGCTTACGGTTAGCCCGAGACCGGTCGCGTCGCAATCATCGGCTCTCGCGGGTCAGTTCCACGGCGGCATCCGGCCACCACGTCCCCGCGACCGGGCCGCCGTTGCACTCGCCGTCGCTTTCGCCTGGCGGCTTGATCCACAGTGTCGTGTCCACGACGCCGTCGCCGTAGGCGCCGCTGGCCGCGCCGACGAGGCGACCACCCGGGTTGCACCACTCCGACCCGGCGGGGCCGGCACCGTTGCGAGACGTGTCGATGATCGCGTGCGTCCCGCCGACGAGGTCGGACAACCGGTGGGCGTAGTCGAACTCGTTCGCCGTGTCCTGGTAGTTCGAGACGTTCAGTGCGACCCCGCGAACCTCGCCGAGCAATCCGGTCGACGTGAGCAGGTCGGCCATCTCCGCCGCGGAATGCCAGGCCGAGTGGCCGCCGTCGATGTAGATCCACGTGTCCACCCCGCGGATGTTGTCCACGGCGGTGCGCAGATAGCCTGCCCGGTCCTGGAGCGACCCGCACGAGGGGGCGAGCGCGATGCTGTCGGGCTCGAGGACGACGATCTTCCGGACGTCGGAGGCATTGCGCAGAGCATCTCCGATGCGTGCGGTCCACGCTGCGTAGGCGTCGGGGTCGAGCCCTCCCGCGGAGTGGTTGCCGCAGTCGCGATCGGGCAGCCCATAGACCGCGATCGAGATCGTGGCATCCTGCTCGCGAGCCTCCGCCGCGAGGTGGGCCACTCGGTCCCACACCTCGTCGACCGGGTCGATCTCGGGCGTGAGCCAGTACGTCGTCGGCTGCGCGGCGAGCCACGCTGCGGCCTCGGCCGGAGCCGAGCCGGGCTCCGCCTGCGCCGCGGCCTTTGCCGCCTTTGATTCGTCCGGAGTGACGATGCGCACATCGACGGCGGGAGGGCGTGCGGAAAGCGTCTGGAACAGAGAGGTCACGAGGGAGCCGACCACCGCGATGCCGGCGACGAGCGCGACGACGAGGACGACCGCCCCGCCAATCAGGACCGGCCGCGGAATCCGACGCCGACGGCCCGGGCGGTGCGTTCTCCCCACTCTGAGGACTTTAGTCGAGCGCTCGGTGTCGAACGGTCACGGACTCCTCGCCGGACTCCGTGCGACATTTTTGGACAGGATCCGAAAAAAGAGGGAGTCGTTCGTCATGGTGCGTACTGGCTAACCGTGCGATGTGGATACCCTGTGACGGTGGGAAAATTGGTTTACGACGCCGCCGGTCACTCGTTCGACATCGAGGACCGTACGCTGGCCCACCTGCGCCTCGTTTTCATGAACAAGCTGCGCCGCGGTGAGCCCTTCATGTTCCATTTCCCCGTGGGCGACGGCAGCGGAACGCGCACGCTCTGGATCCACCCGTCTATTCCTTTGGTCTTCCATTTCTACGGAAGCCGCCCGCCGCACGTGAATCGCCGATGGATCGATGCACTCATGCACGAGGCGAGTTCGCCGAACGGACTGACGGTCGTTGTCGAGCCGGAACCGGACGCGGTGGAGGTGGCGACGGCCTGAGCCGTCAGCGGCACTCGGCGTCGACGACCTCGCGCACGCGGTCGAGGAAGTCGGCGAGCTGATCGGCGGCACCGGGCGGAAGATCGAGCGCGAACTCGCGGATTCTCGCGGTGACGGGGTCGATGGCATCCGCGTCGGTGCTGCGATCGAACGGCACGACGAACTTGCTGCGTCGATCCGCGGGGTTCGCGACGAAACCGATCAGCCCGCCGGCGGCGAGGCGGTCCAGCATGCCGGTGACGGACGCTGTCGAGACGGCGAGTGCCTGGGCGATCTCGGTGGGCGTCACAGTGGCACCTTCATCGGCGCGTTCGAGGATCAGTCGCATTGCTGCTCGTGCGTTTTCGCTCGGGCCGCAGCCCGTCTGGCGTCGCCGGGCCAGCCGAGCCTCGGCCAGTCGCAGTCTCTCGACGGCGCGGGCGGCGACGGCGGAGGGGTCGTCATCAGTCACGATCGTCATGGCTCTCCTGTAAGGGGTCCGGCCGCCCGATGCGACAGTCTAGTTAGGCAAACGAGATTTTCGTGGTCCGATGCATCTGTGGGGGGCCTGGTGAGACGGAAAGAAACTTGGTGGCTGGCCGATATATCAGCGGAATTCACTTGGTGATAGTTAGGCCAGTTAGTAAAATATTGAGTGCCGAAACCTCCGGAAGGGGACGCTCATGGGCCAACTGTTCTACGGCTCTTCCGAGCAACCGATCCGGATCCCGGACCGAGTGCTCGCCCATGTGAAAGTCGTCATCGCGACGAAGCTCCGCCGCGGAGAGAGCTTCACGATGTCGTGGCGCCACGTCGACGACGAGGCAGGCGGTCGAAGCACGATCTGGATCCAGCCGTCGATCCCGCTGCGTTTCGTCTTCGGGTCCGTCGAGCCCGAGATTCTCGACCCGGCCCTCTTGCAGACCTACGCCAACTCGGCGAACTCGTCGAGCGGTCTCACGATCGATCTCGGCGTCGCGGCGCCGGCCGAGGCACCCGTCCGCACGGCGTGAGGGCGAGAGCGCTCCACTCCGAGCGCTCCTGACCACGTCAGCGCCGCCCCGTAGCGTGTCGATGTGCGATGACGGTCATCCACTCCATGCCGGGGCAGGGCGGCGCGGATCGCCCGCGCATCCGTTCCCACGCCTCGACGTAGATCTCTTCGAGAAGGGATGCCGCCCGGTTCGCGTCCCGGGTCAGGCTGACGAGTAGGGCGTACACGCGGGGCGACGTCGCGTCGTAGAAGTCGACGAAGGCGTCGCAATCGCCGGAGGCGGCGCGCACGAGGAGTGCGTCGAGGTCGGCTCCCTCGACCGCGGGGCGCGGGCTGTCGGTGAGCGTCATCGGGGGCACCTCCTTCGTCGACAGACCTCAGTCAATCGACAGGTGCGCCCAGCGTCCGGGGGTTGCGCTGCGCGAGCACTTCGCGTAGCACCGCAGAAAGGCCCCCGGGCGGCTCGTCAAGCCCCGTTCGGTCGCTCACCCACCGTCTAGCCTGGCCGCATGAGAACCCTCGTTCGATGGGCTCTGGCCCTGGCCATGACCTTCGCCGGAGTCGCGCACCTCACGTTCGCCCGGCGCGATTTTCAGGCGCAGGTACCCGACGCGGTCGTGGAGGTCGGACCACTCGATCGGGACGCCGTCGTCGTGGCATCCGGGGTCGTCGAGATCGCCTTCGGCCTCGCTCTGGTCACCCTGCCGAAGGAGCGGCGACGCATCGGCGCCGCGCTCGCCGCGTTCTATGTGGCGATCTTCCCGGGCAACGTCGATCAGTGGCGTAAGAAGCGCTCCGCCTTCGGGCTCGACACCGACCGCCGACGATTCACGCGGTTGTTCTTCCAGCCCGTCCTGGTGGCCGCGGCCTGGTGGTCGACTCGCTGACACGCTGATGGGTGCCGTCGTCAGCGTGGAGTTCGTGCTCGATGCGTCCGCGGATGCTGCAGTGCGTCGCGAGTGGGTTCTGCTGGAGGCAGCGGGGCTGCCGAGCCAGGCGAGGCATACCGGGGTGAGCAACCGTCCCCACCTGACACTCCTCGTCCGTACGGCGCTGCGCGATCTCCCCGGGGCCGCCCTCGACCACCGTCTTCCGATCGAGGTGACGCTCGGCGCTCCCGTTCTGTTCGGCGGTGGCCGCACACGGGTCCTGGCGCGCTCGGTGGTGCCGACGGCGTCGCTGCTCGAGTGCCACGAGGCCGTACACGCCCTCGCCGGGCCCGGAGACGACGCACCCCATACGAAGCCGGGCGAGTGGACGCCGCACGTGACCCTCGTGCGGCGACTCCCGCTGGACCGGATCGGCGAGGCTCTCGCGGTGCTCGCCGATGACGGCGTCGAGCCGATCGCGGCCCATGCCGTCGGCCTCCGTCGGTGGGATGCCGCCAGCAAAACGGTCTCGCACCTCGCCGGACGTGGGACGCTGGAACCGTGCTGACCGACGATGCCCTGACTTTCTTGGCCGAATACCACCTCGCCACCCTGTCGACCGTCGGGCGCTCGGGCCGGGTGCACGCCGTACCGGTCGGCTTCACGTACGAGGACGGGGTGGTCCGCGTCATCGGATCGCGCGGCACCCAGAAGTTCCTCAATGCCGAGCGTTCCGGACGCGCTTCGATCTGCTCGGTCGACGGCGGACGCTGGATCAGCTTCGAGGGTCCCGCCCGGGTCACCGACGATCCCGCGGTCGTTGCCCACGCCGTGGACCTCTACGCCGCGCGCTACCGTCAGCCGCGTGTGAACCCCGAGCGGGTGGTTCTCGAGATGACGGTGGAGCGCGTGCTCGGATCGGCCCCGCTCCGCGGGTGAGAGGCGTACCCTCGAGGCATGTTGTCTGTCTCCTCCACGATGCCCGTCGGGCGTGAGGGGGTCGTCGGCGTGTCGTGCGCCGACGACAGAGGCTCGATCGGACCCGCGGCTCTCGTCGCCTGAGCGTCACCGCGCGCGACCCCGCCGTCGCGCTGCCACACCGCGACCGACCTCGTCGGTGCGGAGTGCTCCGTTCGCCCGCGCCCCGTCGCGGGCACCGTCCGACCGGGACCCACCCGGTCCATCGATGGGACCACCATGATCGCCCTCACCGAATCCACCATCCGATCCAGCTTCGTCAACGTCTCGCTGCGCGAGCGCAAGGCGATCGTCCTTCCCGCGGATCTCGCCGATCGAGACTGGGACCGTCTCGACTACGTGGGCTGGCGCGACCCCAAATCGCCCCTGCTGGGCTTCGTCGTCGCCGAGATCGACGGCACCCCCGTCGGTCTGCAGCTCCGACAGGCCGAGCAGCCGACCCGGTCACGCCCCCAGTGCTCCTGGTGCTCCGACGTCACCCTGCCCAACGACGTGGTGTTCTTTTCTGCACGCCGATCCGGCAGCGCCGGAAAGGCGGGGAACTCGGTCGGCACCCTGCTGTGCGCCGGGTTCGAGTGCTCCGCGAACGTGCGCCGTCTCGATCCGCCGGCGTATCTCGGGCACGACGCGGAGGCTGCGCGCGATCGCCGCGTCGAGGCGCTGCGGTCGCACGTCGACGGGTTCTTCCGGGATCTGATGAGCCGGTGAGCCGTGGTGCTCCGGGCCGCGCGTCCGGAGCACCATTGTTCGGAGCGCCGCGGAGGGGTGGCGTACGGGCGTGCGATCAGCGCCTGTAATACTCGACGCGATGAATCGTGCCCTCACCGCCCTGATCGTGGCCATCGCGTGCGCCGCTGCCCTGTCCGGGTGCGCTCCCGCACCCATGCCGGGGCTCGTGCCCGCCAGCCCCTCCGCGACGCCCGCCATCCTGTGCGCACCGGGGGCCGTCGTGGTGGGCGAGGGAGCCGACGCTCTGCAGGCAGCCCTGGACACGGCTGTTCCGGGCGTCGTGCTTCAGCTGTCACCGACCGTGTATCGCGGGCGATTCCACGCCACGGCGGTGGCGACCGCGGAGGCGCCGATCGTGGTCTGCGGCTCGGAGGGAACGGTCCTCGACGGCGGCGATGTCGAGGACGGGTACACGCTGCACCTCGAGGGCGCGACGTACTGGGACGTCCGAGACCTGGCCGTGCGGGGGAGCCAGAAGGGGGTGGTTTTCGATGCGACGACCCACTCGACCCTCAGCGGTGTGACGATATCCGACGTCGGTCAGGAGGGACTCCATCTGCGTGCCGACAGCGCCGACAACACGGTGCGTTCCGTCACGATCGAGCGAACGGGCCTGACGGATCCGGAGTTCGGGGAGGGCGTCTACGTCGGTTCCGCCGAGTCGAACTGGTGTCGATACACCGCGTGCGAGCCCGACCGCAGTGATCGGAACGCGTTCGAACATCTCGTGGTTCGCGACACGACGGCCGAGGCGGTGGATGCCAAGGAGGGGACCACGGGCGGCGTCGTCCGGGGCTCCTCGCTGTCCACGGGCCCGGCGCCCGCCGTCGACAGCGCGGTCGATCTCAAGGGCGCCCAGTGGCGCCTCGAGGACAACACGATCGAGGGACCGGTCGACGCCGTCAGCATCCACACCATCCTCGACCCCTGGGGATCCGACAACGTCGTCGTCGCGAACACCCTGCATCCGGGGCCGGGAGGTCTGGGTGTCGCTGTCGTGGGGTCCGCCCGGACTGCGGGGAACACCGTCGGATGCGACAACGCGGTCGAAACGGGCGTGTCCTTGACGGACGTTGCGTGCACGTAACACGGACGCGGTAACCTTCACTGTCTTCCCCGGGCCGGAAATCGGCGTTCCGCCGCGGGGAGGGAAGTGCGCGTGGGCCACGGGTCATTCGGGGAACAGCTCATGTGGCTGCTGCCGTTCGGGTACCTCGGCATCGTGTCCTGGGGCTTCTGGATCGTGCGCAAGCTCCTCGCCGCGACGTCGCGTCCCGTCCGCAACGACTACCGCACCACGACGACCGTCGTCGTCCCGTCCTTCCACGAAGACCCCGACGTCCTGCTGAGGTGTCTGCAGACGTGGGTGCGGCAGGGGCCGTCGCGCATCATCATCGTCCTGGACCTCGCCGACGTCGAAGCGCAGCAGCGCATCGAGGCGCTGCAGATCCCCACCGTCGAGGTCGTGATGTTCCGTCACCGGGGGAAGCGCTCGGCGCTCGGGGTCGGCATCCGCATGGTCGACACCGAGCTGATCGTCTTCGTCGATTCGGACACGGCGTGGGAGGACGGCATGCTGGACGCCGTCCAGATGCCCTTCATCGATCCCGCGGTCGGCGCGGTGAGCACACGGCAGAACGTCTACCTGCCGAAGTCCAGCGTCTGGCGCCGGGTGGCCGACTGGATCATCGACCTGCGCTACACCGACTACGCGCCCGCGATGGGCCGGTTCGGCGGCATCATCTGCGCGTCCGGCCGCACCGCGGCCTATCGTCGATCGGTCATCCAACCGCGCGTGGAAGACCTCGAGCACGAGATCTTCTTCGGCAAGGAGTGCATCGCCGGCGACGACGGGCGGATGACGTGGCTCGTGCTCTCCCAGGGCTTCCGCGTCGCCCACCAGGACAGCGCTCGCGCGCTCTCGATGTTCCCGGGCACGTTCCGGGCCTTCGTGAAGCAGCGGGTCCGGTGGAGTCGCAACTCGTTCCGCTGCTACCTCACGGCCATTCGGCACGGCTGGGTGTTCAAAGTGCCGCTGATCTCGCAGATCACGATGATGCAGATCCTGCTGACCCCGTTCACGATGTTCGTCGCCCTGGCCTACATCGCGCTATCGGTTCGCGCGGACCACCCGTTGCTCGGTCTGGGACTGGCGATCGTGTGGCTGTTCGTCGGTCGAGGCATCCGGGGCATGTCCCACCTGTGGCGCCGCCCCGAGGACATCGTGCTGCTGCCCCTGGTGACGCTCATCATCATCTTCGTCGCCCTGCCGATCAAGGTGTATGCCCTCTTCACGATGAACAAGCAGGGGTGGCTCACGCGGTCCGCCGACACCCAGGGCGGGGAGGGCCAGTCCGAGGCGAGCCTCGGTGGGGAAGGCCAGTCGGCCGCGAGCGTCGGACTAACCGTCCCGTCCTCGGAGGCCACGGAGGCGGCGCATGGCTGACGACGGTGCCCTGACCGCTCTGGAGCGCGGCGACACGCAGCCCGCGATCCGCGGAGTGGCCCGCGTCATCATCGTCATCGCGGTGGTCGCGCTCGTCGCGAGCGTCGTGCTCGTCGGGAACTTCGTGCACACCGGCACGTTCCTCCCGTGGTTGCGCAGCGACGCACCGACCGGTCCGGTCGTGGGCGAGTCCCCGAGCCCGGATGCCACCGACGCCCCCGCCGCGCCGAAGACACCGGCCGAGCTGGTCGCCGCCGAGGACGCGCGGCTGACGGCGGTGGCGGCGCTGGCACCGGACGATCCGGCTCTCGCGCAGCAATGGAACACCGTCGTGCTCGCGCCGAAGAACGGCCAGCAGTGGGGGTACACCGTCGCCGATCTCGAGGCTCTCGGGGCGGTTCGTATCGACGATGACCGCTCGATCACCCTCGTCCGCAACGTCGTCGTTCGCCGCGGTGCCGAGCTGGACTTCTACGGCGGCGGAACGGTCCGCATGCTCAGCTCGGCGCAGGGGACCACGAGCATCGTCGTCTGGGGCGGCATCCTCGGGGTCTTCGGCGGCGAAGATGATCCGCTCGCCTTCACCTCGTGGGACGAAACGGCCGCAGCCCCCGATCTCACCGAGGACGACGGTCGTGCGTACGTGCGTGCCCGCGACGGCGTGCTCGTGATCGGTCACGCCGAGTTCCGCGACCTCGGGTACTGGAGCGGCCGCACCGGAGGGCTCGCCGTCACCGGCACCGGCGATGACCGGGCGTCGGCGGGAATCGTGTCGACGAAGATCTCGGGGTTGCACTACGGCGTGTTCTTCTCCAACACCACTCAGGCAGGCATCCAGGACAGCACGATCGAGAACTCGACGATGACGGGCGTCGAGGTGACCAACGGCGCCTCCGACACGACCATCGAACGAAGCACCGTCACCGGCTCAGGCGGTGACGGCATCTCCGTCTCGCGCCAGTCGACGGGCACCGAGATCACGGACTCCACCGTGGACGACTCCGCGGGATGGGGTATCCGCATCGACGGTTCCGCTCTCGCCGACGGCCCGACCTCCGGCGGATACGGCGTCACTCCCGCGAAAGGCTTCACGCTCACCGGCTCGAACGTGCGCAACAGTCGCGAGGGCGGTGTCCGCGTCATCTCCACCGACGCGACCGAGATCCGCGGCACCGAGGTGGACGAGACTCGCAGCGCCGTCCTCGTCGAGGGCCCTTCCACGGGGCTCACGGTGGCCGACGCTGATCTCACGTCGTCCGACCTGCGCGCACTCGACATATCCGGGAAGATCACGGATGCCACGGTCTCCGACTCCCGTCTGGCGGGGCGGCGCATCGCGCTCGAGCTGACCGGCGCGGCGGTGATCGTCCGCGACAACGATATGCGCGTGGCATCCGGGTTCGCGGTCGAGTTGGCGGAAGGGGCACGCGCCGACATCACCGGGAACACCTTCCACGGGGTCGGCCAGGACGTCGTGGCGTCGTGGTCGGGGTCGCGCACGATGCAGGCGAACAACTCGCAGACCGACTGGACTTTCCAATGGGCGTGGGTCGGGTGGATGAACGAGCACCCCATGATGTGGATGTGGGCGCTGGTGCTGCTGATCCCGGCGATCGGCATTCCCGTGCTCTGGCGCCGGCGCCGTGAGCATCGGAAGCTGCGCAGGCTTCTGCACGAGGCGCTGCTCCGGCACGGCGAGGAGGAAGTGGCGGCATACGCGGCTCGCACCCCCGCGACCGACTGGGCGCCGCCGCGGCCGTCCGATCGAGTGTCGCCGGCCGAACCCGTCACGACGACACGTCCCGGCACCGGGTGGGATACCCCGACGAGGGTGCCGACCACGATCCCGTCCCGCGGGCCGGCCCCCCGCGCGATGCCGGCCTCGACGGCCGGACCACGCCTGGCACCGCCGCGACCGCGTTCCTTCGCGGATCTGCGGACCGGCCCCCTCGAGGGGCGGACCTTTGCTTCTCTGCAGCAGTTCGCCGTGGCAGCGGTGCTCGAGGGCGGCTATTCCGTGCCGACCATCGCGCGCCTGTTCCGCATCCAGCAATGGCGACTGCAACAGTGGGTCGAGGAGGCAGCACGAAGCACCACCGTCGGAGGAGATCGACGATGACCGAAGAACGCGAGGACGATCGTCTGAACGCCGTTCTGCACATGCTCGGGGAACGCGTGCGTGCGATGCGTCTGGCACGAGGGATGTCGCTCACGGAGTTGTCGTTCGAAGCGGAGCTCTCCGAACAGCGAATCCGCTCGATCGAGGCGGGGCGAAGCGCGGTGCCTCTCGCGGTTCTCGTCGCGCTCTCCGACGTCTTCGAGGTCGGCGTGGCCGATCTGTTCGGCGACGGGAACGCCCCGGCGCCGGAATCGGGTGCGATCGATGCGCCGAGTTCGAGTCCGCACGTCGTGCCGAGCCCCGTCATCTGGGGTGGTGAGCTGCCTCCCGCGCCCTGGAAGACGTCCGCACCGACTGCGGTCGCTTCGCCGGCACCCGCCGCTCCTGCGGCGGACCCGCTTCCAGGGCCCCCACCGTCGGCGCCACCCGCGGTGTCGGTGCCGCCGGCCTGGCCGCCGACGCCGGTGCCGCAGTCGTGGGCCTCCGCACAGGCCCCGGCCGAGCCCCCGTCGGTGCCGCAGTCGTGGGCCCCGGCACAGGCCCCCGCCGCGCCCCCGACGCAGGTCCCGCCGGAGGCGATGGCTCCCGTGGCGGGGTTCTCACCGCACATCGCCCCCGGCACCGGAGTGCTTCCCCCCGCCCCGTGGCAGACCTCGGTACCGGCGGCGACGGCGACTCCCGCCGCGCCGGCGTCGCCGCCCGGACCGCCGTACCCCGGCCCGGCGGATCCGACACCGCCCGCCCATGCGCCCTCGGCGGCGCCGCGCGTGCACAAGCGCGCAGCGGAACGCGGGATGCAGGAGGCCTCCGCGTACGTGTTCGTGGCCCCCGGTACCGGCGCGGTCACCGCCCCCCGCACGTTCGCCGACCTGCGGGTCGGACCCCTCGCCGGGCGGAACTTCCGCTCCTTGCAGGAGTTCGCCGTGGCATCCGTGGTCGAGGGCAATCATGCGATCGCTGACGTCGCCCGCGTCTTCCGGGTTCCGGCGTGGCGGCTCGAACAGTGGGTGCGCGAGTCCGGCCACGCGGTCTGAGTCGCTCCGAAAGCGCCACCGCGTGGCCGTCCTCCCTCAGAGGGCGCGCAACTTCTCCAGCAGCGGTGCCGCGACCTCGTCGACGAACCGCTGCTGCTGCTCGTCGCCGACCTGCACGATCGCGATGTCGGTGAAGCCGGCATCGATGAACGGGCGGACGCTCTCGGCGAGTTCGTCGAGGTCGGGGCCGCAGGCGATCGACTCGGCCACGTCCTCGGGACGCACGAACTGCGACGCACCCGCGAAACCGGCGGGGGTGGGAAGGTCGGAGTTCACGGCCCAGCCGCCCGCGAACCAGCGGAACTGGTCGTGCGCGCGCGCGATCGCGGCGTCCTTGTCCGGGTCCCAACTGATCGGGATCTGGCCGATCTTGCGCGAGTCCCCCTCGTGGTGCTGGTCCCACCCGCGGATGAGGTCCGCTTCGGGCTCGGTGGTGATGAGGTGATCGCCGAGCGGGGCGAACCGCTCGATCGAGTGCTCGCCCGAGACGGCGACACCGATGGGCACGCCGCCCTCGGGGGCGTCCCAGACCCGGGCGGAGTCGACCCGGAAGTACTCACCGTCGTACGTCACGAGGTCTCCGGTGTGCAGGGCGCGAATGATCTCGATGGCCTCGACGAGCATGTCCTGTCGGGCGTGCACGGCCGGCCACCCCTCCCCGACGACGTGCTCGTTCAGGTTCTCTCCCGACCCCAGGCCGAGGGTGAAGCGGCCGTCGGAGAGCAACTGCAGCGTCGCCGCCTTCTGCGCCACGACGGCGGGGTGGTAACGGATCGTCGGGCACGTCACGTAGGTCATCAGTTCGACGTCCGTGGTGGCCTGAGCGACGGCACCCAGCACCGTCCAGGCGTAGGGCGCGTGGCCCTGCGACGTGAGCCACGGGGAGTAGTGGTCGCTCGAGACGAGGAAGTCGTATCCGGCGCGCTCGGCGCCGACGGCATAGTCCACGAGTGCGCGGGGGCCGCTCTGCTCGGTCATGAGGGTGTATCCGAAACGAGTCATGCCGTCACGGTAGGTCGGCGCGGTGACACGGCCCGCGGGGTTGCGCTCGACGTCGGGATACGGCAGCAGGCCCGCGGCGCTCGCCGCGGGCCCGCGCCCTCGCTCAGTCCTCGGGAGCGTGGATGACCTTCTCGCCGTCGAACTGATCGCGCCGGTTCTTCTCCGCGTCCTTGCGCGTCTTGGCCAGGCTCGCGACGGTGGCCACGGCGACCGTCGCGGCGATGAACAGCAACGAGAACCAGATCGGGATCTCGGGCACCCACAGCAGGGGCTCGCCGCCGTTGATGAAGGGCAGCTCGTTCACGTGCAGGGCGTGGAAGACGAGCTTCACGCCGATGAAGGCCAGGATGACAGCCAGCCCCTGCGACAGGTACACCAGGCGCTCCAGCAAGCCGCCGATGAGGAAGTACAGCTGACGAAGACCCATCAGCGCGAACGCGTTCGCCGTGAACACGATGTACGCCTCGTTGGTCAGACCGTAGATCGCGGGGATCGAGTCGACGGCGAACACCAGGTCGATGAAGCCGATCGCGACGATGACGAGGAGCATCGGGGTGACGAAGCGCTTGCCGCCCTTGTTCACCGTCAGCTTGTCGCCGTTGTACTCCTCGCTGACGGGGAGGATGCGACGCACGAAGCGCATGAACCTGCCGTTGGCGGGGTCGCTCTCACCGTGGGCGAACGCCTGCCGGTACGCGAGGAACAGCAGCAGCGCACCGAAGATGTAGAAGATCCACGAGAAGTTCTCGATGAGGGCGGCGCCGACCGCGATGAACGCGCCGCGCATGACCAGCGCGATCACGATGCCGATCATGAGCACCTTCTGCTGGTACTTCTTGGGCACGGCGAAGCCGGTCATGATGATGAGGAAGACGAAGAGGTTGTCGATCGACAGGGCCTTCTCGGTCAGATAGCCGGCGAAGTACTCGCCGCCGTAGGTCCAGCCCGAGAAGACGCCGATTCCGACGCCGAAGAGCAGAGCCAGGCCGATGTAGAACGCAGACCAGCGGGCGGATTCGCCGACGGTGGGTTCGTGCGGCTTCCGCACGTGCGCGAAGAACTCGAACACGAAGAACGCGATCGTGACCGCGATCGTGATGATCCAGATGAGCGGGGTGACACCCACGCGGGCCTCCAAGGGTTTTGGTGTACGTCGAGACACCAAGGTCTCTTCCACTCGCGATGCGAGCCGACGGCCCGGGCCCACGATGGCGTGGACCGTATTGACGGGATCGTCGCGTGGGAATACTCCCCTTGTCGATGACCATCCTACGCGAGGTCGACGAGGGGAAGCCGTACGCCGCCTGAAAAGCGGTCAGCACGAGCCGGTCGTGGACGCAACCCCTCGCGTCGGCATCCGACCTCCTCGCAGGATGCCGTAAAGCCACGGATCGAGGAGGACTTGATGCACGATCGCGAACCCACCCAGGACGCCCCCGTGATGGACGGCGCCACCGAGGCGGCACCCGAGGACAAGAAGGCGGGGGCCCGGGACCAGCGCGCCGCCGACGCGTCCGTCGCCGACGACGCCGCGGACGAGGAGTTGAACGACGATCTGCGGAGCATCCGCGGCTACGGGGAAGACCGCTGAAACGACGAACCCCGTCCGGAGCCGGGGTGGGGGAGTGGCTCGACGGACGGGGCGTCGCGCGCTGCGAAGCGCGTCCGCACCGGCAATGCCGGGGCTGGGGAGTTCGACAGTACGCCCGCAGGACGGACGAGGGATCCGCTCACAGCCGATCCCAAGGCGCCGCCTCGGCAATTGCCGGAAACGTCATGCCGTGGGTCGCCGCGCCCATTCACCCGGCGCATGACCGTCAGTGAAGGGGAGGGGATGTCGACCGACGCCGCGCCGCACCGGTGGCGCGACCGCGCCCGTGACCTGGTGTGGTGGGGACAGGACTATCTGTACGCCATCGCGGCCCAGGTGCGTGCCGTCGGACCCGCCGGTCCCGATGACCTCGCCACCGGTGCGGGCCGTCCGCTCGTGCTCCTTCCGGGGATCTACGAGACGTGGCGGTTCCTCGAGCCCCTCGCGCGCACCCTCCACGCCCGTGGGCACCCCGTCCACGTCGTCGCGGGGTTGGGGTCCAATCGGCGCCCGATTGCCGAATCCGCGGGTCTTGTGGCCGATCTCCTCGTTGCTCGAGATCTGGACGATCTCGTGATCGTCGCGCACAGCAAAGGGGGATTGATCGGCAAACACCTCATGGCGTTCGATCCGGCGGGCGTGCGCGTGCGCGCGATGGTCGCCGTGGCAACCCCGTTCGGAGGATCGCGATACAGCAGCCTCATGCCCACCCCCTCGCTGCGCGCCTTCCGATCCGGGGATGCCACGATGCGCGCGCTGGCGTCATCTGCCGGGGCGAACACCCGGATCACCTCCGTCTACGGTGCCTTCGACCCTCACATCCCCGAGGGCAGTGCACTCGCCGGAGCCCGCAACGTGCGCCTGAACAGTGGTGGCCACTTCCGTGTCCTGGCTGACCCTCGAGTCATTGCGGAGGTCGTCCGCGTGGCGGAGTGAGCGGCATCCGTCGATCAGCGACCACCGCCACCGCCGCCGCCCATTCCGCCGCCGGAGAAACCGCCGCCGAATGATCCGCCCGAGAAACTGCCCGACCCACTGACCTGCGGAGCGGGACTGCTTCCCGCATGCATCGTCGCCAGCGAGGTGGCGAAGGCGGCGCTCGAGAATCCGTTCGGTCCCCGATACCAGCCGAGATCCACCCCGCCCGCGCGCGCCTGTGTGGCCAGGACCTCGACCCACTCCCGCTCCACGCCCCAGACGACGGCCCACGGCAAGAGCCTCTCGTAGAGGTGCAGCACCTGGACGGGATCGTGGGTACCGACGGATCTGCGCTCCGCTCCCTCGGGGCTCTGCAGCATGCGCAACCGGTCGGTCTCGGCCAGTGTCAGATAGTCCCGAAGTCCCAAGAGATGATCGCGGGCGGGCGCCCCGGCATCCGTCACGCGATCTGAGTACCGGATCAGGACGAAGGTCAGGATGCCGGCCACCACCGTCACCGGAATCGCCGCCACCTGCCACCAGGTTGGTGCCGTCCCCACCGCGGTGACGACGAGGGCGGCGACAGAAAGGCCGAACGCGACCACGGCGATCGTCCCCGCCGCGGCAGCGCTTCCCATCCGCGGCGGGCGGAGCCATCCGCGGCGGCGCAGCTCGCTTTTGGCGAGGGGGAGGAGGTCGCGCAGCCGCTCTCCGGCGTCGGTTCCGGGGGTATCGAGAGCGACGCGTTCGCCGGGGCGCGGGTCGTTCCCGAACACCGCGGCCAGGACGCCGGCCCGGAGCGCGGTCGCGCCCGCCCCGTCGATGTACTCCAGGACGAGCTCGTCGTCCGCGGTGGGGTCCTCCACGATGCGCAGGTGTCCTGATACCGCCGTGTCGAGGATCGCTGCGGGGAGTGCGGCGCCGGTACGCCGAATGAGGTGCGCCCCCTCTAGGACGTCGGTGTCGGTGGGGGGCTCGTACTGGGCGACGATGATTCCACGCCCCCTGGCGTCGCGGTTGCGGCGCCGAGAGGCAACGGCCGCACCTATCGCCACGGCGCTGACTCCCAGAGCACCCACGGAGACCGCCGACAGCACGGGTGCCGCATCCACCGCGAACTGTTCGGCCGCGGTGCGGACCACTTCCCCGGGGACGAACGTGCCGCGGGCGAATCCCACGGAAACGGTCAGGTTCTCGCCCGGCTGGAGGTCGCTCGTGGATGCCGAGAAGGTTTCATCGCCGTTCGCCTGGGTGGCGCGATCGACGTCGCACCGGTCCGTCGAGCCCTCCGCCCCGCGATAGCAGGCCGTGGCCCCGTCGAGGACGTTGTCGGCGAGCGCTCCGTCGACCGTCAGCTCGACGCTCACGCGGCCGAACGGCTGGTCCCACTGAGTCCCGTTGATGTCGCGGTAGAACTCGTCGGCGTCGGTATCGGCGAAGGATCGGATGGTGTCGCGCTGGGTGTACGAGATCACATAGGTCTGAACTCCGTGCACGTAGGTGTCGTCCCCGGTGAGGATGCGCACCTCGCGGCGGCCCGTCTCCACTTCGTACGGGATGGGGGCGCCGTCGGCGCCGGTCACCGAGGTGATCCGCGTGTGCAGCGGCACGCCGTCGTAGTCGTCGGGGATCGCCCGGATGATGCCGCGATTCTGGTCGTCGTCGGGGAAGACGGCGACGAGGGTCTCGATGACCGAGAGCTCGGCGTGATCGTCGGCGTCGCGCGTGAGGGTCATCCGTGCATCGAACGAATCGAAGCGGAAATCATCGACGTCAGCGTGCGCCGTCGTGGGCATCGCGAGCGCGATCGCGAGGAACCCGAGGACGGCGGCGAAGGTAGCGAGGAGGAGACGAAGAGAGCGGGCCCGGCCGGCGGATGCGTCCATGGATTCGACGCTACCGACCAGCGAGAGCAGCCGCCTCCGTCGCCCGGGGGATCGAACGCCTTGTTCGCGCCACGGATGTGGGCCGCGGAAAGGGGTGCCGTGGCGACCCAAACTTATATCTCGCTTGCCTATTCGCTAGTCTACCTAGTAAGTTTGCGAACAAGATAAGAAGGAAGGGAACCACCATGGCGAAGTTGTTCTACGGAACCACCCCCGAGCCCATCACGATCGACGATCGAGTGCTCGCCCACGTCAAGGTGGTCATCGCGACCAAGCTGCGCCGTGGTGAGAGCTTCACCATGTCCTGGACGCACGCCGCCGGTGAGCCGACCGGTCGATCGACGATCTGGTTGCAGCCGGCTATCCCGCTGCGGTTCGTCTTCGACTCCGAGCAGCCCGAGTCTCTCGACCAGAACCTCCTCAAGCGCATGGCCAACGATGCGAACTCTTCGCGTGGTCTCAGCCTCGACATCGATGTGGCGGAGACCAGCGCGGATCAGCGTCCGGCAGCGGCCCGTCCCGCGCAGGCCCGCCCGTCGACCGCACCGCGCTCTCTCGTCCGCGCCGCATGACGTCCGCTGATGCCGCGGTGAACCACGCCGCCGGGTGGGACGTCCCGACCGAGCCGCTCGCGATCATCGCTGCGGCCGCAGCCGGGCCAGTCGTTACGGCTTGACGTCGTCCGTCGGAACGGTGCCGTGCGAAGCCCTCGTGGGTGGTTCGAGTCGAGTCAATGCGATCGCCGCCACGAGCAGCACGGACCCGATCGCGATGAAGAGCAGCTTCGGCCCTACCGGGCTGTCGGCGGGCAGAAGGAGCGTCGGCGCGGCGAACACGAGGGCGGAGATCACCGCGACGATCGGACCCCAGGGTCGTACCCGTCTGCGTTCCATGACACCCTCCTCCTCAGCCCGTGCGATCAGGGAACGACGTATCCCGCTGCCCGGACAAGCGAGTACCACTCCGCGCGCGACAGCACGACGTCGGCGCCGGCTGCTGCCTCAACCACGCGACCGGGCGTCGTCGTCCCGAGGACGACCTGCATCCCGGCGGGATGGCGGGTGATCCAGGCCACCGCGATGGCAATGGGCGACACGCCGTAGCGCTTCGCGAGGTCGTCGATCACCGCGTTCAGTTCCGGGTACGCCGGGTGGCCGAGAAACACGCCTTCGCTCCGTGTCCCCTGAAGAGGGGACCACGCCTGAAGGGTGATGCCCTCCAGGCGGCAGTAGTCGACGAGACCGCCCCCATCGAGGACAGCCGACTGGGGAGCGGTCTCCATGTTCATGGCCAAGCCCTGGGCGATGATCGGCGCGTGGGCGATCGAGAGTTGCACCTGATTGGCGACGATGCGTTGGCGCACGGCGGTGCGGAGCAGATCGATCTGCCGCGGCGTGTGATTCGACACACCGAAGGCTCGGACCTTCCCGGCGGCTTCCAGCTCGTCGAACGCGCGCGCGACCTCGTCGGGCTCGACCAAGGCATCCGGCCGATGCAGGAGCAGGACATCGATGTACTCCGTCTGCAGGGCGCGGAGCGAGGCGTCGACGGACGAGACGATGTGATCGTAGGAGAAGTCGAAGTACGGGCCCTCGCGCACGATCCCGGCTTTCGTCTGCAGCCGGATCTCCGCACGCTCGGAGGATGACAACCGAAGCGCCTCGGCGAATCGCTGCTCCGCGGAGTGAAGCTCTCGAGCGTAGATGTCGGCGTGGTCGAAGAAATCGATACCTGCGGAGCGGGCAGCGGCGTACAGCTCGCGCACATGAGTGTCGCTCTTCCCGTCGATCCGCATCATTCCGGCAACGACGGCGGGGACAGCGGGGCCCGAAGGGCCGAGCGGGACGGTTCGCATCGCCCCACGCTATCCCGGGATCTGCCGTCGGGGCTTCAATCAGCGGCGACGGCCGCGTCGTCGGAGCCCTTCTCCGACGTGTCGCGTTCCTCCTCCGACCGCTGCGTGCCCCGTGGGGCGGCACGCATCAGTTCGTCCATCTCGGACAGGAAACTGTCGAGTTGTTGTTGCTGCCACCGCAGATCGCGCGTGCGGTCTTCAGCGGAGCGCAGCACGCTCGAGGCGTGTCCGGTGATGGCATCCGCGATGCGCTGCGCCTTCTCGCGCGCGTCATCGAGGATCTCCCTGGCGTGCACGCGCGCCGATGCCTCCATCTGCTGCGCCTGTGCCCGAGCCAGCCGCTCATGATCGTCCGCCCGAGAGGCGATTCGCCGCGCATGCTCGAGCGCGGCCTCCACTTGTTCGCTCGCGTCCGAAGTGATGCGCTCAGCATGGGCCACGGCCTGATTGTGAAGAACGAGAAATTCTTGCTGGGCGTCATTCTGTCGGCGCGTCAGTGACTCTTCGAACTCGAGGACTCGAGCGGTCATCTCCCGCACGTCCCGCTCGGCTTTCGCCCGCATGTCGCCGGTCTCACGGGATACGAGGGAACGCAGCGCCGCTGCTCCCTTCTCGGCCTCCGTTCGTACGGCCACGGCCTCACGTTCTGCCTGTGCCACCTTCTCGAGGGCGTGGGCGCCCTCGCGCTCGATACGAGCGACGTGCGCGGTGAGCTCGGTTTCGATCCGAAGGCGGACCTGGTCGGCATCGTGCTGCGCCTCCGCGCGCATCCGATCGCGCTCGGCGGTCGCGTCCTCGCGGATGCCGGCCGCCTCGTCGCGCGCGCTGTCCAAGAGCCGTTCCGCCTGGACAACCGCGTTCTGCACGAGTGCGCTCGCCTGTTCCTCGGCGACGCGGAGGATCGCGTCGAACCGTTGACGCGCCTGGGCGGGATCTCCGGCGTCGTCAGAACCGGAGGCCAGCCCGCTGGAGAGAGCGGCGACCTGTGCCTCGGCCTCCGCCGTACGTGCGGCAGCAGCGCGTAGCTCTTCTCGCAATCGGCTCGTCTCCTCGGAGTGGAGTCGGGCTGATTCGGCGAGCTCGTCGTCGTGTTCCGCACGCTGCTGGGCGAACATCGCCTCGGCGCGCATCTTCTCGCGCTGCGCGTCGTTGGATGCTGATCGGGCTCTCTCCGTCAGACGGCGGACCGTTTCGTCGACGGCCTCGCGGTCGTATCCGCGGAAGCCGATCGGGAAATTCGTCGCGGCGCTGTCGTCAGGAGTGTCGCCGAGGAGTTCTTCCAGGGGCGACGCTGCCTCCTGGTCGGGCGCGTCCTCGGACGATGACGGGGACGGCTCGGCCTGATCGTTCGTCACGGGTGTCCTCTCGAGCGATCATGGTCCGCGTCGTGCTGCTCTCGGCACGCTACGAGCAGCGAGTGCGGGGAGGAGCCCGAGCCGAGGGATGCGCGGCCTCGAACCGGGTGCCGTGGCCACGAGACCGCGCATCCATGATGAATGACCGGGTTTACGAGCAGGGAACTTGGGGGAGAACCGCTCACGATCACTCGGAGAAGACGATGCCATGCCGACGAGCCCGAGACCGGTTCCTGGGCGATTCCTCACCCGAGGAATCGCCCGAACCCGATCGGATTTCCGACCGCACGCAGGTCGGGTGCGTCGGCATCCCGCGCGACAGGCTCGGGGCGCGGTAACCTGGCCGAGCCCCTCGACGCCGCCGGAGACGCCCATGACCGAGACGATCGTTCGGTCCGCCGGCTCCACCGCGGGCGAGCGAAGCCGTCGGGTCGCCCGCCTCGCGGCCCTCGGCGGGAGCTTCGCCTTCGTGAGCGCGGCACTCATCTGGATGAGCAGACTCGGAGACCCGAGCGTCGAGTACGTGAGCCAGCTCGGTGCGACCGGGACGCCGACGGCGCCGCTGTTCAACTCTGCTCTGCTCTTGCTCGGCATCGCCGCGGTGTTGGTTGATCGTGCGCTCCTCCACGGGCCGAACGTCTACGTCGCAGGGTGGCCGGTGTCGGCCACGCTCGTCGTGTGCGGCGCGTGTTTCGCGCTGGCATCCGTCGTCACCTGCTCTCCCGGGTGCCCGGTCCCCTTCACCCCGGGAGCCCTTCCGCAGGACCTCATCCATATCAGCGCGGCGGTGCTGGGCTTCGTCCTCGCAATCGTCGCCATGGCTCAGGTGGCCTTCCTGCGTCGGCGCCCCTGGATGCGCGCGGCCAGTCTCGCAACCCTCGTAGCGGTGGGCGTGACCTCGTTCTCCGGTGCCATGCTCGCGCTCTTCCGCGGCGACACCGTGCTGGGGGGCAATCTCGAGTTCACGGCCGCCACGCTCGCCATCTCCTGGTTCGGCATCTTCGGTCTGCAAGTCGCGGCCGACCATCGCGTCATCCGGTCAGCGGGAGCGGAGGGGCGCCGCGGCGCGCCCGCGCAGGAAGTACCGTGACGTCATGACGAAACGACTCCTGTTCCGGATCCTCGGCGTTGCCGCGCCGGTCGCAGCGCTCGTCATCGTTCTGGTCGTGCTCCACGGCGCCGGCGTGCCGTTGTCTCTGCCCGGCGTGCTCGTCGTCTTCGTGATTCTCGTGATCGCACGCACGGTCGTGCGGTTGCGGCGTCGGCGGCGCACCGACCGCGGCTGAGTCGGCGCGCCACCGGGTCACAGGTCGCTCTCGGCCTCGATGAGACCCCACGCGTGCGCGGCGCGGATGGCGCTCGCGCGATCGGACACCTCGAGCTTCCGGTACAGGCTCTGCAGCTGCGTCTTCACGGTGTTGGGCGAGACGACCAGAGCGCGAGCGATGTCCGCGATCGTCGAGGTGGGCGTGAGCTGCGCGAGAACCACCTGCTCGCGTTTGGTGAGATGCGGCACGCTCACGGATGACGCGAAGAACGAGGCGCGTTCGGACATGCGCTCGCGCGCCGCCGGCGACAGCAGTCGCAGAACGAGCCCGCGGTCCTCGGGGGCGACGGCGCTCCAGGGACTCCACAGGTCGTGGCGGGCGCTGAGTGCCTCGGCGCGCTGGGCGGTGGAGCGATGCGCGCCCGTCCCGTTCAGCCGCACGTCGGCGACCATGCTCACCACCATGCTCTCGAGGGCAGCTCGTGGCGACGAGTCCTGATGGATGCCCCACTTGACACTCATCACGTACGCTTCGTGCGCGCGGCCGGCATAGAGCTGAGAAAGCGCGATGGCCGGGGCCGTCGCGGCGGAGAGGCCGAATGGCCCCTCGAACAGGGCCATCGCCTTGCGCGCCTGACGGAGCGCGATCAGAACTTTGGCGCGAGCCGTGAGCAGTTGGATCGACTGGAAGTGCGACGGCGGGGTGCTGCGCGTCCTGACCATCCACGACCGCAGCATGCCGAGCGCATCGGGCGCCGCTCCGGACAGGAGAAACGCGATCGCCTGCACGGCCGCGGCGAACGGCCACAGCTCCCGTGCCCCGCTCGTCGCCGCGATGGTGTCGAGCCGGTCGCGGGCCGCCGCCGCATCCCCTCGTTCCAGCGACAACCACGCATCGGCCAGGCGGGTCCCTTCGCCCCAGGGCGAGGCGAACCATCCGTCTTCGCGGTCGGCGTCGCAGAGAGCCCCCGCCGCGCGCACGTCGCCTTCCAAGAGCGCGACGACAGCGAGAACACCTCGGGCTCGCAGTCGTCGTGCGGGCGGCGCGAGGCGGTCGACCTGCCCGAGCGCGAGGGTTGCATCCCGGAGCTTGCCCATCGCCAGGTGAGTCATCCCTACCTGGTACCAGCCTTCGGCAACGACGTCGTCCGGCACGGCGGGCCGTTTGCGCAACGCGTCCACCAGGAGGGTGGCGGATTCGGTGGCGAGAACGAAGCGGCCTGCCGCCCGCAGGAGGTTCACCCGGATGATGAGCGCTTCGATGTTGTGCTGGGCGGCGGCCTTGGCCTCGGGCAGTCGGCCGAGTGCACCCACGACCAGCGCAGGCGTTTCGGCGGATGCGGCCGTCTCGGGGTCGACGGAGAGGAGGGCGTCCACCGACACGGGATCGAAGCCGACGTGCGATCGAAGAGTCGAGACCAGGGACGTGAAGGCCTGGGAATCCCGCGCCCAGATCTCCGGACCGGCCGAGCGGAGGATCGAACCGAGAGTCGGCCATTGGCCCGCGTCCGACGCCAGCTGGGCGGCCCGGAGAGGCTCTCCGGCGGCGACGAGGTGATCGAGGAGACGGAGACGGGCGCGTTCGACCAGCTCGGGAGCGCCCGCGGTGATCTCCCGCAGCCACTGCGTGCGCACGGGCTCTGCCAGAACGAGTCGAGTCGTGCTCGGCCAGACGAAGCCGGCATCCTGGAGCTCCGTCAGGAGGTCGCTCGTGGTTCCCGTCGTGGAATCGATGCCGATCGCGTCGGCCAGTTCCACGTTGATGTACGGAGCCACCGCAAGGAGCCGCACCTCGTTCGTGACGGGGGCGCTCAAATGGGCCTCCATCTCCGCGGTCAGGGCGACGGTGGCGTCGTCGGCGACGGCATCCGCTTCGTCGCGCGTCCGCAGGGGCAGACCCTCGAGACGCAGTCGGGAGCTGGCCAGCTGAGCGAGCGCGGGCCATCCGTGCGTGCGCCGCATCAAGACGTCGATGGCGACGTCGGTCGTCTCGACCCCGTTGAGCTCCAGGACGAGAGCGAGCTCCTCTCTCGACATGAGGAGGTCCGGCGGGGTGAGCACGTGCACGTCGAACTCGAGCGCGACCAGCGGGCTTTCGAGTCGGGTGACATGACGAGTGGCCGCCACGACGCGGAGTGCGGGATCGACACGGAGGAGGTCGAGGATCGCGGTCGAGTCCACCGGTGTGCCATCCGTGAGGTTGTCGACCAGCAGGACGTGCTGCGGAGGACCTTCGCGGAACGCCGCGCCGATGCGGTCGAGGGTGGCCGGGTCGGCGTGTGCGGCCTCCAGGAGCTGGATGCCGACCTCGGGATCGTCCTCGAGCTCGCTGGCGAACTGCCGCAGCAGAGCGCTCTTGCCGACGCCCGCGGGTCCGCGGAGCAGGACGACATCGCTCTCGAGTGCGTTGCGGAGCTTGGCAACAGTGGCGGTGCGCGGTGTCCAGAACCGGCTGGAACGGCGCACGGTGCGCGCGGCAGCGGGTGGGGTGTCGAGGTCGATCAGCATCCTGTTCTCCAACTCTCGGGCCGGTGGTGTCGTCGGCCCGCTGTGTGCGACGGCGACGAGGTGAGCGCTCGGCGTCGGGCCGCTTCACCCGATCATTGGGGCGATGTTCGCCCGTTGACCGCACGAAGAGAGCGGTTTCATCCCGGTCGTCATCCCCCTTTCACCCTGGCGACATCACACTCCCCGACCTGGTCTCACCACCGTGACGAGCCCCTGAATCCCCCCGCGTTTCGCCCGCTCGCGGCGATCCCCGCGTGCGCGGACCGACGCCGGCCACGTGCCTATGCTTCCCCGGGCTCGGCGTTCCCGACACGGGCCGAGCGAAAGGCGGAACACGAGTGGACATGCAACGCGTGGCGCGCATCCTGCGCGCGTACTGGAAGACGATCCTCGCGCTCACGATCGCCGGGGGGCTCGCGGGGCTGGGCTGGAGCGCCCTGCAGCCGCGGGTCTATACCGCCGACGCGACCGGCTACGTTGCCAGCGCGTCCTCGGACGGGTCGACCGCGGGGGCCCTCGCGGGAAACTCGCTCGCGTTGTCGAAGGTGAAATCCTTCATCGACATGGGCTATTGGCGATCCGTTGCCGAAGCGGCGCGCGATGAACTCGGACTCGACACCAGCCCCGAATCCCTGGTGGCACGAATACAGGTGTCCAACCCGATCGACACGGTGAATATCCGGGTCGACGCGAGCGGACCGACTCCCGAAGCGGCGCGTGATCTGGCGCAGGCGTGGCTGCACGGCATGACCTCGCAGGTCGACCAGTTGGAGTCCAGCGCGGCGGGCGACGGTGCTGTTCGTCTGGTCGCGGGGGACTCGGCGCGTCTTCCGACCGCGCCGTCCTCGCCCAACGTGAAGCTCGCGGTGGCCATCGGCGCCATCGCCGGTGCGGTGATGGGCGTCGTCTTCGCCCTGGTCCGCCGCGCGTTCGACCGTCGGTTGCGGTCGGCGCACGACGTCTCCGATGCTGTGGATGCCTCGGTGGTCGGCATTCTTCCCATCGACAAAGAGCTGGCCGCCGGTCGGGCCGTGTTCTCGTTCGACGACATTCGCGACGGCAGGGGATCCTTCGCGCACAAGGAGGCGATGCGAGAACTCCGGACGAATCTGCAGTACGTCGATGTCGATCGTCCTGCGCGAGTGATGGTCGTGACCAGCCCTCTCCCCGGGGACGGCAAGTCGACGACGGCCGCGAATCTCGCGGTCAGCATCGCGGCGACGGGACAGTCCGTCATCCTCATCGACGCTGATCTGCGGAGGCCCGTCCTGGGTGCGATGTTCGGCTTCTCCGACGATGTCGGACTGTCCGACGTGCTGGCTGGTCGCGCGCGCATCGATCAGGTCGCCCACCAGGTCGACGAACACGGCCGCCTCTTCGTCGTCGCGGCGGGGCGCACGCCACCCAACCCGAGCGAGATGGTCGGTTCCCAGCGCATGCAACAACTCGCACGTACGCTGGCTGACGATCTCGTCGTCGTGATCGACTCGCCCCCGACGCTCGCCGTTGCCGACGCCGCGGTCATCGCCAGCTGGGCCGACGGTGCCGTGCTCGTCGTCACGGCAGGGCGCACGACCGACGACATGCTGGTGCGAGCGGTCGGAAACATCTCCAAGACGCGGGGGCGGCTGCTGGGAGTCGTGCTCAATCGCGTCCCGCTGCGCGGTGCCGACTCGAACTACTACGGGGCGCAGTATGGGGGCTACTACGGGTACGGGGTGTCCAGCTCTCGCTCGGGCCGGAGTCGCCGGTGGAGTGGCCTGTGGCGGCGCGCATCGAAGAGTTCCCCGGGCACGGATGACGAGACGCCCGGCCCTCGCCGGCGTTCCCCCGAAATGCCCCCGTCCAACGTCAGCGGGTTACGCACCCTCTCCACGCGGCGGAACGGATCTTCGCCGGCGGGTGAAACCGCTCGTGAAGGCGCTAAGGCGACCGCGACGACCACCGACGGTGTCGGCGAGTCCCCCTCCACACGTCGAAAGCGCGGCTGACGGTCTGAAACGAAGAAGGCGCCGGTCCCCGATGGGGCCGGCGCCTTCGCCGTGGGCTCAGTGGGCGGTGTCGCCGGGCGCGACCACCGCCTTGACCGTGCGGAAGAGGATCACGATGTCGCCGATGAGCGACCAGTTCTCCACGTAGAAGAGGTCGAGCCGGATCGCCTCCTGCCACGGCAGCGTCGACCGGCCGCTGACCTGCCAGAGCCCGCTCATTCCCGGGCGCACGATGAGGCGTCGACGTGCGTCATCGTCGTAGAAAGCCACCTCGGCCTCGCGCTGGGGTCGTGGGCCGACGAGGCTCATCTGGCCGGCGAGGACGTTGAACAGCTGCGGGATCTCGTCGAGGGAATATCTCCGCAGGACCCGGCCGATCGGGGTGATCCGCGGGTCGTTCTCGATCTTGAACAGGGGTGAGCCGTCGCGGCCCTGGGCCGACAACAGCTCGGAGAGTCGCGCGTCGGCGCCATCGAACATGGAGCGGAACTTGAACATTCCGAAGCGCGTGCCTCCCTGCCCCACGCGCTCCTGCCGGTAGAACACCGGACCAGGGCCCGAGAGGCGGACGAGAGCGCCGAGGACGAGCAGCAGAGGGCTGAGCGCGACGAGGAGGAACAGGGACGCGACGATGTCGAACGCGCGCTTGAGCACCCGCTGACGCGTGGAGTATTGGGGCGTCTCGACGTGGACGAGGGGGAGGCCAGCGACCGGACGCGTGTGGATGCGGGGGCCGGCGACATCGGTCAGATTCACCGCGACGATGAGGTGCTGCCTTCCGGGCTCGAGCCCCCAACCGATCCGTCGGATGTCTTGGGCATCGAGCTGGCCGCCTCCGGTGATGAGTACGCTGTCCGCGTCGAGCGCGTCGAGTCGACGTTGCAGCGTGCGCGCGTGCGCGTCCGTCCACGTCGTCCCGTCGTCGGAGTCCACCTGGTGCAGGCCGACCACCGTCAGGCCGACGCCGGGCTGTCGCATGATCTCGGCGGACACCCGCGCGTTTTCATCGGCGCTGCCCACCAGCACGACGCGCGCGGACATGTCGCCCTTTCGTCGCCGTGCGACCAGCCATCTCCGCGCGGCGGTACGAGCCACGAGCAGCGTCAGAGTGCCCAGGGGGAGGCTCAGGAGGAAGTAGCCGCGGGACAGATCGATCTCCGCGAGGTATGCGGCGATGGCGACGAGTCCGAAGAGCTGGAACGACGCCGCGATGACCAGGCGATGCTCGGCGATGCCTTGTCCGACGACACGGGGCAGCCGGGTTCCCCAGAGGGTCAGCGCCGCCAACCAGCCTGCGCTGAGGAGGATCGACGCCGTCGTGTAGTCGATCGGCGCCCCGCCGACGCTGGCCGGTGCAGGACCGAGCCAAAGGAACTGCGTGACGAACACGGCGAGGACGACCACGAGGGAGTCGAGGATCGTGAGCAGATTGGCGTACCTCGCCTGCCAGGACCGTCGGCGCGGGAGGCGGGGGGAGGTGGAGCTTTTCGTATTGGTGGGTGAAACGAGTGGCGAGGTCGCGAGATCCATGAATACTCCGCTGATCGGGCTCAGTGGCCGGAGAAGGTGCGCGCCTGTGCGGGATTGAAAGGCGCGTGGCCCGGGCACTCTGCCACCGCGTCGGTCGGGAGTTCAGAATTCTCCGCACGGCGAAGAAGGGTGAAGGAGGCCGACCGTGACGGATCGAGGGCACGGACCGCGCACGGCTCGGTGTGCACTCCGATGCGATCCGTCGATGGATCGCCCCCTCGCTCACCTTGACATCCACACCCGTCACCCAGCCGGGGCGGCGCCTGGCGGTGGCGAGAAGGAATGTCACGGCATGTACACATGTTCATGTGGGCGTAACTGTGCAGTCAAGCTGGACCCATGACCGACGTGCCCGATCCTTGGAACGAGTTCGCCCACGAGTTCGGCGCACGCCTTCGACACGCACGCGCCGACCGCGGCCTCTCGCAGGAACACGTCGCCCACGCCGCGGGGCTGGCGACCTTCACCTATCGCAAGCTGGAGCACGGCGAGTCCAATCCCGGTACGCCAGCGAACCCGCGCCTACGCACCATCGTGTGTCTCGCGGAGGTCCTGGGCATCCCGCTGTCGGAACTTCTCCCTCAGCCTCCGGAGGGCGTCGCGCCCGGGCGCTGAGGGCGGTGTCGGAGGCTCGTGCTTCACTTCCCTCGTGCCCACCGACGATCGGGTCGCCCGTGAGGGCGATCCGGAGAAAGAGGTGTCCGGCATGAGAGAAAACGATGTCCGCCCGGTGCGTACCGAGGCTCGCTGCGGATTCCCGTGGTGCACGACGCTCCACGGAGAGACCGCTCACCCCGACGACGAAGCGCATCGCAGCGCCGGTGTGGGTTTCACCGCGCGCGTTCGGTCCGTCGATGAGACCGGGGCGGGGGCGGAGGCCGATGTCGAGGTCGGGATCCTCCGGCGTCTCGACGATGACGAGGACTGGCTCGTGGTCGAGGTTGCGGGCGAGGGGCTCGCGTTCGGCCGAGACGGAGTGCGGCAGCTTCGTCGCATCCTGGTCGAGAACCCGCAGATCCGCGAGGCGTTCCTCTGCTGAGTACGACCTCCCGTCCTGTCGTCGTGATTCACCCGGCGCCGCGCTCCGTAAGGACGTTGACGAATGGGCAGTGGTCGAGCCGCGAGGCGCTGAACTAGGGGGAGCGGACGCCACCCCGGTCCGTTCGCCGAAAGGTCCCCGTGAGTGCATCATCGCCCACGCGCGTGCTGATCGTGTGCACCGCGAACGCGATCCGATCCCCCTTCCTGGAGTATCTGCTCAGGGCGAGGTTCGCCATGTCCGGAGTCACCGGCGCGCTCATAGAGAGCGCCGGTTCCGCGGCGCGGCCGGGAAGCCCCGCTGCGCCGCAGGCCGTCGAGATCGGTCGGTCGTACGGCCTCGATCTCGATCGTCACCGCACGCGCCGCCTTGACGAAGCGATGCTGCGGGATTCCCCGATCGTGCTCTGTGCGGCGGCAGCGCACCGGCGAACCGTCCTCGACATGCGGCCCGATCTTCTGGACTCCACGTTCACGATTCGGGAGTTCGCGCGCCTGCTCACCGAGGGTCCGGATGGTGAGCGCGACGACTTGCCGTCGCTGGTTCGGGCCGTCGCGCGGCGTCGCACGCGGGTTCGCCCGGCCTCCGCGGGAGACGACGACCTCGTCGATCCGATCGGCCAGCCGCTCGCCGTGTGGGAACAGTTCGAACGCGATGCGGTGGCGGCCGTCGAGACCATCACCGCCTACGGGGCGACGGCGCTACGAGGCGGAGCCGGTCTCTCGCTGACGACCACCGCGCCGGCGACGCGGCGCGAGATGCGGGCCCGGCGCGCGCCGGGCCCGCCCGACGATGCGGCATCCGCGCCGCAACTGCTCACCGGCGGAGGCAGCTGAGCCGGTGTCTCAGGTGGCGTGCCACTGAGACACCTGCCGCTCCGATGAGGCCGAACGGGAGTGCCGTGGGCAGCGCGTGCGCCAGGGCCTCGTACAGCGGTCCGGCCCACGCGTCGACGTGCTTCGGGCACAACGTGATGACCCCCCCCGAGCGACGAGGTGACTCGCGCCCACCGCGACGCCGAGATCAGGGCCTCGACCGTGGTGGTGAATGGAGATGCTTCACGGTACGAAACCGTCCCCGTGCGCCGGTCCGCCCGCGCGCGAGCGCTCAGAGGGTGACGGCCCCGCTCAGGCTGGCGGCCGACGGAACGTCGACCTCCCGCCCCTCTTCGCTGTCGGCGCGGGCGATGATTCGGCCGAGGCCGATCCCTGCAGCGAGAGCGGTGACGATCCAGGCGACGATACCGACGAAGACGGCGGCGACGACAACGACCATGGGACTTCTCCTTTGGAGTCCGGTGGTGCACAACGGGTAGCTGGTCGACACTCTAGCGCCCACCGGGCAGGGAAGAACTGGTTGCCGCGCCGTGACGTGATGCGCTATGTCAGCGGCGCCGACCGAACGTGCGTCGGACCACCCGAAGCAATCCGAGGAATCCGAACAGTCCGATGACCGCTCCCAGAATGGCGAACAGCGTCACCGACCCGCCGAGCACGGGTCCGCCACCGGCGACGATCAGCACGACGGCGATGACGACCGCGGCGATCGAGACCAGGGTGGTGGCGATCTCCGACGTGATCCGACTGAGGATGCCACTGGTATCGGTTCCGTCGTCGGACCGGAACGTGATACCGATCGAACCGCGCTCGATGCCCGTGAGCAGAGCCTCGAGGCGCTGTGGCATCCGCTGCAGCCGGGCGAGGGAGATGACCGCGCCGGCCTGAAGATCGGTCGCAGCGCGGCTGAGCGAGATCGTGCGCCTGAGCAGTTTCGGCATGAGGGGCAGTGCGCGGCCGACCATGTCGAAGTCGTCGACGATGACGCGCAGACACCCCTCCAGAGTCGCAAAGCTGCGCAGAGCGGATGCCAGCTCACCCGGAAGAGCGATCCGGTGCTGCCGGATGACGTCGACGATGCGGGTGAAGATCGACCCCTGGCCCACACTGCGGACGTGCTCGGCCGTCAGCACGATACCGACGTCGTGCCGAAAGGCATCCAGGTCGACATCGTCGGGCGCGTCGACGATGAGCAGCAGCGCGTCGGTGGCGGCGACATCGTTCTCGCTGAGCGCCGCGAGCAGAAACGCCGTCATGTGCTGGCGACGACTGCGTTCGATGATCCCGACGGCTCCGAAGTCGATGAGACCCAGGGTTCCGTCGCGTGTGAGGAGGACATTGCCGGGGTGGAGGTCGGCATGGAAGACGCCGTAGACGAGAATCTGCTCGATGACCGTCGTCATCAGGACCTCGGCCAAGCGATCGCGTTCCTCGGCCGTGAGGGTCGCGAGGTGCTCGGCCGAGTCGCCGAGCGCCGCTCCGTCGACGAGTTCCATCGTCAGCACGCGCGTGCTGGAGGCTTCGGGATAGGCGGTGGGGACGGTCACCAGCCCGCGACGGGCGGGTTCGGCAGCGTCGATGTGCTCGATGGTGGCGCGGATCATCTCTGTGTTCCGAGCCTCGACACGGTAATCGAGCTCCTCCAGAAGAGTCGTGGTGAAGCCGCGGGCGACCGACTCGATGCGCAGGTCGCGCCCCACCCGGGTGCGCGCCTCGGCGCGGTGCGCAAGGCGGCCGATGATGTCGGCATCCGCCTCCACCTGGGCGCGGGCGGCGGGACGTTGCACTTTGACGACGACGCGACTGCCGTCGCGAAGGGTTGCGCGATGCACCTGCGCGACGGAGGCAGCGGCGAGGGGGCTCGGGTCGACGTCGGCGAAGATCTCGTCGATCGGTCGTCCGAGGTCGCTCTCGATGACCTCGCGCACGGTCTCCCAGGGGAGGGTCGTGGCGCTCGTCTGCAGCGAGGCGAGGGCGCTCAGGTAGGGCTCGGGGATGAGGTCGCGGCGCGTCGAGAGCACCTGGCCGAGCTTGACGAAGCTGACGCCGGCGTCGTTGATCGTCGCAACGATGGCGCGGGCCCGTTCCTCCGACGTGCTGAGCTGTTGTTCGACGCGGGAGTGCCCGCCGTGGAAGAGCCACCCGACGCCATGACGCGAGGCGATCGCCAGGATCTCCAGATACCGGCGCGTGCGTTTGCGCTGACGGAGGGCCGCGCGGATGACGTCGATGGGATTCGGAAGCGGCCGTGTGGGAAAGATGGCCTCGCTTGCCACGAGGGCGGCGACCCCGAGCGCGAAGACCCAGCTGATGGAGAGGGCGATGAGTCCGACCCACAGCCACACGTCGTCCGCGGCGAGAGTCGCGCCGTCGGGCATGCCCGTCTGCCGAAGGACCCATCCGGCCGCGGGTACCCCGAGGAAGAACACCAGCAGGCCGACCACGATGCTCCGCGGCCATCCCACCGCCGTCCCCAGGATCTGCCGGGCGACGAACCCCACGAGGACGGCGCAGACGACCGCGAGGACGGCGATGAGCAGGGTGACGACCACGGGGTCAGCGTAGCCGCCGATCACGCGATGCGGACGAGACCGCACCCGGGACAGACCCAGGCGGCCGTGCGGTGCCATCCTCGCGGCTCGAGCGTATGGAGGCACCGGTCGCAACGGGGAGGGAAGCCGCCCGGATCTTCGCGGAGGGCCGGAAGGATTTCGGGGGACACCGGGGGGAGATCGTGAGGCGGGTGCATGGGGGCCCTTCTGTCGAGGGCATTCTGACATGCGCATGCGACAGGGTGCGGATCGGATCTCGATACGCCCGCCTCGAGCGCAGAGGACGGGGGAGGAGCGTCGACGCCCCTCCCCCGTTCCGCGAGTCTCGCGTCTCGCCCTAGCGGCGGAAGTCCCGCAGGGCCTTCTTCGCCTTCTTCGAGGCTTGGGCGGCCGCCTTCCGGCGACGTCGGCGCGACCGAGGGTCGTCCCACAGGCGCACGACCTGGTGTCCGACCGACTCCCGACTCTTGACCTGTACGCGGCCGGTGCGGGTGCCGAGGACATACGCCAGCACGACGAGGCCGCCGACGATGATGATGCGATTGCGCATGGCACCCTCCTAGTTCAAACGCTTCTGGTCGTGCGCGAGCCTCGCACGGAGGCTGGAGTGCACCGAGATGTAGGTGCGGAACTGCTGACCGGTCAGGGTGCCGAGATTCGTCACCAGCGTGTCGACGTACTCGGTGATCTGCCGAGGAGAGGTGTTCTGCCGCGGCGTCACGCTCACGTGCAGGACCGTCTCCTTGCGCACCTCGTTCGAGTGGATGCGCGACGTGAGGATCTCGTCGCGCTCGTCGAGCGAGTTCTTCAGCGCCGCGGACGCGAACCCGTCCGTGACCGTGATGCGACCGGCCTCGCTCTCGGCGCCCGTGGACTGCAGGGGCACACGGTGCTTGCCACGGACGGCGCCGATGGCGACGAGGACGAGCACGATCACCACGATCGCGAGCGCCGCGATGGCGCCGATGTCGAGGGAGGGCTGACCGATGCCCTCTGCCCATCCGCGGACGGAGTCGGCAGACTGCGTCCAGAGCTCGGCTGCGCCGGGCACGGCAGCGACGACGATCAACACACCGCCCAGTGCGATCACGACGAGTGCGACGACGAACAACACGATGCGGTTGAGCGCGCGGTTGGTGTTCCTCATCGGGAGCCCTCCTTTCCCGGGTCGAGCGGTCGCTCGATGCGGATGTGCGTGCGGACAGACGGGGTGAGCCGGTACGAGGCCACCTCCTCGTCGACGATCCGACGGAGGTCATCGGCATCCACCGGGATGCCGAGGGGCGGCCGGACTGTCACGTCGACCGCGCGGTGGGCGACGCCCACGACGACGTTCTCACGGGCGATGCCGGACTCGGTGCTCAGGTGCTGCGCGATCGAGGAAGCCACGACGCCGTTGTCGACGACGACGGCGCGCTCGCCCCAGGTCATCTCGTGCTTGGAGAGGCGGCCGGGAGCCACGGCGATCAGCAGGATGATGAGACCGACGAGAGCGATGCCGACGCCCGCCGCGATCAGTGCCGCCGGCACCACGGCTGTCGGGAGCGCAGCGACGGAGTCGAATGCCGCCCCGGGGTCGACGAGGAGCGGCGGTCGGCCGGCCAGGGAGAGAGCGATTTCGAGGCCGGCGTAGATCGCGGCCAGGATCAGCAGCACCACGACGACGAGCATCGCGCCCGTGCGGGGGGAGTGCGTCTCACGACGCACGACGGTACGCAGGACGGAATCGGTCATCTCACCCTCCTCTTCTTCGGGGCGGTCGCCCCGGCGATGGTCAGGTCCACCCGCGACACCTCGCGCCCGAACAGACGCGTGAGGCGGTCGTGGAGATCGTTCTGGATGCCGCGCGCAGCCTCGAGCACGGGAGTGGCGGCGCGGATGGCCTCGGTGTCGTCGAGGCGGGGGACCGGGAACGGAGCCTGGACGCGCACCACGACGGTGTCGCGCGAGGCGGCGATGTCGACCGACACGTCGGAACGGTCGATGCCGATCGCTTCCGCGGCGGCCTGTTCTGCCGCCTTGCGGAAGACGCGATCGGCCACGTCCACGCGACCGCCGGTGTGCACGGTGACCCCGCCCCCCGGGGTGGCGGTGGCCACCCCGGGAAGCGCGGAGGTCACGATGTGCTCCGACCCGAGAATGCGTTGGCGATACTGCGGATGTCGATCTGGCCCGACACGATGCGGCCGATCACGGCGCCGATCACCATGAACACGGCGACGAGGAGGAAGCCCCAGAATCCGAAGATCAGTGCGGCGGCGGCCAGGACGAGTCCGACGAGTGCGCCGGTGAGTGTCGGGTTCATGAGACGCGCGCGGGGGTCGAGTCGTCGTCATCGTCACCCGGGATGTGGATGTCGTTGACGTCGACGTTGACCTCGACGACCTCGAGGCCGACGAGACGGCTGATGGCGCCGGCGACGCGGGCGCGCACCTGGTCGGCCACCTCCTGGATGGGTGCCGGGTACTCGACCACGATGGTGAGGTCGGCTGCGGCCTGGGTCTCGCCCACTTCCACCTTGACGCCCTGCGTCAGGTCGGTCGCGTTGATCGCGTCGCGGATCGCGCCCAAGGCGCGGGCACCGCCTCCGCCGAGGGCGTAGACGCCGGCGATCTCACGCGCGGCGATGCCGGCGACCTTGGCGACGACGGAGTCGGCGATGGTGGTCTTCCCGGCGGTGTCGGCGGCGGCGGTTTCGGCGCCGGTGAACGCGCGGTCCACGCGCGACCCCTGCGGCGCGGCGACCGGCGCCGCGGGCTTCTCTTCGATAGCCATCGGAGTGTCCTTCCAGTACGTTCTGCCCGGGTGATCCCGGTGCAGCGGTGTTCGCTACTGGTGAGACGCACCGAGGAGGGGATTCGTCACGCGCCGCACGAAGATCTTTCCCCGCCGCCATGGACGACGAACGCCCCGGCACTGCTGCCGGGGCGTTCGAGTGATGCTTCTCTGAGGTCAGGGGCGTCCCATGCCGTAGTACGTCCAACCGGCCGCGCGCCAAGCGACGGGATCGAGGCAGTTTCGCCCGTCCACCACGACGCGACCGGCCGTCAGCTCGGCGGCGTGCGCCGGGTCGAGATCGCGGCGGTACTCGTCCCACTCCGTCACGACGATGACGGCGTCGGCGTCGCGCAGCGCCTCGTCGCGGTCCTCGACGTAGGTCAGCTGCGGGTGGATGCGGCGGGCGTTCTCGATCGCGGCCGGGTCGGTCAGAGTGACGTCGGCGCCCAGACCGTGCAGGCGCACGGCGACGTCCAGGGCGGGCGAGTCGCGGATGTCGTCGCTGTGCGGCTTGAAGGCGGCACCGAGCACGGTCACCTTCTTCTCGAACACCGAGCCGCCCAGTGCCTGGACGGTGAGGTCGACGGCTCGATCACGGCGTCGGAGGTTGATCGCGTCGATCTCTCGCAAGAACGCCACCGACTCGCCGCGGCCGAGCTCTTCGGCCCGCGCGGAGAAGGCGCGGATGTCCTTCGGCAGGCACCCGCCGCCGAATCCGATGCCGGCGCCCAGGAAGCGGCGGCCGATACGAGCGTCGTGACCGATCGCGTCGGCCAGGGTGGTCACGTCGGCACCGGTGACCTCGGCGATCTCGGCCATCGCGTTGATGAAGCTGATCTTGGTCGCGAGGAAGGCGTTGGCCGAAACCTTCACCAGCTCTGCCGTGGCGTAGTCGGTGATGATGAACGGAGTGCCCTTGGCAATGGACGGGTGATACACCTCGCGCAGGACGTCGGCGGTGCGAGCGCCTTCCTCGGTCGGGCCACCGTCCGCGCTCGGCACACCCGCGACCAGACGGTCGGGATCGATGGTGTCCTGCACGGCCCATCCCTCGCGCAGGAACTCCGGGTTCCAGACGAGCGTGGCGCCCCGTTCGCTGACGCGCGGTGCGAGGGACTCGGCGGTGCCGACCGGCACAGTCGACTTGCCCGCGACGATGTCGCCCTCGGAGAGGTAAGGGAGCAAGCCGTCGACGGCCGCGTGCACATACGTCAGGTCGGCGGCATATCCACCGGGCTGCTGCGGCGTGCCGACGCCGATGAAGTGGACCTTCGCGCCCTGCGCGGCCGCCATGTCGGTCGTGAACGACAGGCGTCCCGAGGCGATGCCCTCAGCGAGGATCTCCTGCAGTCCGGGTTCGAAGAAGGGTGCCTCCCCCTTCGAGAGCGAGTTCACCTTGCGCTCATCGACGTCGATACCGACGACCTCGTGTCCGATCGAGGCCATCGCCGCAGCGTGGACGGCTCCCAGGTATCCGCAACCAATCACAGAAAGACGCACGGGTCTCCTCCAGCTTTGTATCGAGACGGCACGCGAGTGTCGCACCGTCGACCCGCGCGGGAGCGCGGGGAGTTCACGCGGCCGTCTCGCCCGGCGCCAGTGCGGCGCGAGCGGTCTTGCCCAGAATGACGAAGTCGCCGACGAGCGTCCAGTTCTCGACGTACGAGAGATCGAGGCGCACCGACTCCTCCCAGGAGAGGGAGGATCGACCGCTGACCTGCCACAGGCCGGTGATACCGGGCTTGGCGAGGAATCGACGGTGCACGTGGTCGGCGTAGAGGGCGACTTCCGACGGCAAGGGCGGCCGCGGGCCGACAAGCGACATCGATCCGCCGATCACGTTGAACAGTTGCGGGAGCTCGTCGAGGCTGAACTTGCGCATGATCCGACCGATCGGGGTCACCCGCGGGTCGTTCTTCATCTTGAAGAGCACTTCGTTGCCGGCATCCCGCTCCTGCTTCGCGAGCTGCTCGAGCAGGTCTTCGGCGTTGACCACCATCGACCGGAACTTGATCATCGTGAACTCGCGGCCGCGGAATCCGACGCGCTTCTGGCGGAAGAACACGGGGCCTTCGCTGGAGAGGCGCACGGCCATGGCGAGGAAGGCCAGGAGAGGACTGAGAACGATCACCCCGGCGATGCTCGCGACCAGGTCGACGGTGCGCTTGAGGAAGACCTGTCCGCGGGAGAACCGGGGCGTCTCGACGTGGATGAGGGGCAGCCCGGCGACCGGTCGCGTGTGGAGGCGCGGGCCCGCGATGTCGATGATGCTCGGTGCGAGAACGAGGTGCTGGCGACCCGCCTCGAGGCTCCAGGAGATCTGCTTCACCTTGTCGGCGGGAAGCTCGTCGGCGCTCGTCACGGCGACCGTGTCAGCCCCCGTCACCTGCAGGGCACGGGCGATGTCACCCACGTGACCCATCACCGGGATGTCCGTCCCGGGGATGGTGTCGGCGACCTTGCCGCTCGGCACGCACGCGCCCACCACTCGGTAGCCGGCGTTGGTGTTGCGGGCGAACTCGCGAGCCAACTGCGTGACGGACGCGAGCGATCCGACCAGCAGCACGTTCGCGGAGTACTTGCCGTGCGAGCGCTGGACGATGAGCCACTGACGCCAGAGCCAGCGCGTGAAGATGAGGACGAGGATGCCGACGGGCAGGCTGATCAAGAGGTACCCGCGTGCCACATCGATCTGCGTGAGGAAGGCGATGATCGCGATCGTTCCGAACAGGCGGAAGCTGGAATCGACGATCCGGATGTACTCCTGCGAGCCGGTGCCGAGCACGCGGTCGCTCCGCGAGTCGATGAAGGACAACGCCCACATCCAGGCGATGATCAGCACGGCTGAGAAGACCCAGTACGACAGATCGGTGATCCGACTGTCACGGCTCGCCGCGATGGCGGCGTTGCCGGTGCCGAACCACGCCAACTGCGTGCCGTACACGACCCAGATCAGGGCGGCGAGATCGGTCAGGATGAGGTTGCGGCGATAGCGTTGGCGCCAGCGGTCATGCGTCGAAGGGCTGGCCTGGGGAGCGCGGTCCAAGAAGGATGCGTGGCCCGGAGTCTTCGTCGTCGGCGCATCATCGATGTCGCCGACGGCGCCCTGCGACGTCGATGTCGCGTCGACCTGGAGGTCAGACGTCACAGTGCTTAGGCCCCTTTCCCCGGGTGTGCCGGATCGTGGTTCTCGTGCTGAACGATAACAGCCTGAACTCACCCCGTGAATCACCCCTGTATGAACGAGTTGTTTCCTGAGTACCCCGGATCGTCATCCTGAGTTTCCCTCGGGAAACGGCCTGTCCTCCAATTGGGGGACGCCCTATGACCTGCCCGATCTCCGCAACCCAACACGATCTCGCGGCGATGTCAACCGTGTTCTCGCTAGTGGCATTGTTGGTATTCGCGCGCGAGCCGCTTACACTCGACACGGTTCTCGACATCCACACTGTCGTGGGACGCGACTCCGGGGGGATCGCCGATGACACTCGAGAGCCGGTGGACCCGTCTGCGCGCCCGCGTCGCGCCGAGCGTCCTCACCGCGGGGCTGGCCGTTCTCCTCCTGATCGGCGGGTCGATCGTGGTGTCCAGCGCGTTCGGGGTCTGGCCGCTCGGGGTCGCGCGCAACGATGCCGCTCCCGCCCCCATCGCATCAACGAGCCCGGACGTGATCGCGCCCATCCCGAGCGTCGCGCCGACACCGACGCCGACGCCGACACCGACGCCGGTCGTGCCTGCCTCGCCCGCCGCCCAGCCGTGCGACGGCGACACGGTTCTGACCATCTGGGCGCACCCCGACGACGACATCATCTTCGGCAACCCGTCGATCTCCGACGCCCTCGCCGCGGGTGAGTGTGTGCGCACGATCTTCCTGACCGCGGGTGATGCGGGCAGGGGGCTCGGATACGTGCATTCGCGCGAGCTGGGGATCCTGCGGGCGTACAACCACATGCGCGGCGCCGACGGATTCTGGGACTCCACGGTCCTCACATTGACGGGGGGACTGCGCGTGGAGCGGCTGAGTCCGCAGGGCGACCCCCGCGTCTCGGTGATGTTCGCGCGCCTGCCCGACGGGAACATCACGGATGAAGGCTTCGACTCCACGGGGCACGCGACGTTGAGCAAGCTCGTCGATGGCGCGATCGCGACACTGACCCCGATCGATTCCGGTCCGGCCGTGGACCGAGCGCAGCTCTCCGCATCCTTGGCCGAGCTTGCGGCGGCACTCCACCCCGTCCGCACGCTGACCCACGTCCCCCGAGGGAGCGCCTATGCTCCCGGCGACCACCCGGATCACTCGGTCGTGGGCACGCTGGTGCGGGATTCTGTCGGCCGAGACGCGTCGCTGGCCCCCGGCATCCGCTACCTCGTGGGGTATCCGTCGATCGACCTCCCGCGCACGCTGGAGGGTGCTGCCTTGGATGCCAAGGTCGAGACGTACCGCATCTACGCGCAACAGGATGACGTGGTGCGCTGTGCGGACCGCGATGCCTGCCTCAAGACGCGCAAGTTCGGGGAGTGGCTGCGGAGGTCGTACCCGCTGAGCGAGGCCGACCTCCGCATGTCCTGACGCCCCGTCCGAGAGCGCCTTCCCGACTCGGCGGCGGTCAGTGTGCGAACGTGCCGTGCACGATCGCGCGACCCCGCGTCTGGAACGCCAAGGCGAACGAGACGGCGGCCGGCGTTGCGTCGCCGTCGACACCGAGGCTCTCGGCACCCACGGCGTGGACGACGAAGAAGTAACGGTGGGGTTGGTCGCCCTCGGGCGGCGCGGCGCCCAGGAATCCGAGCTGTCCGGCGTCATTGCGCACGTGGAATGCTCCCGCCGGCAGGTCGCCGTCGGCGAAGCCCGGGGGAATCTCTCTGAGATCGCCGGGAAGGTCGACGAGGACCCAATGCCAGAAGCCGCTCGGCGTGGGGGCATCCGGGTCGAAGCAGGTGATCGTGAACGAGGCGGTGCCCTCGGGCACCTGGGACCACTTCAGATGGGGAGACGTGTTGCCGCGGGCCGCCACCTGGTCGTCCTTGAGGGGCTGGGAGTCGGTGACGTCATCGCTGACGACGTCGAAAGACGCGACCGCGGGAAGGAGCGGGTACGGATCGGGTGTGGGGGGACGAGTCAGATCAACCATGCCGGAACCATACGGCGGGGGGTTCGCGGGGCGGGCGGGCTTGCACGGGAGACCCACGCTGGGTAACCGCCCGCCGACGGTCGTCGGCAGATCGCGGAGGCAGAGTCCCGAAGTGCCCCCCGATCGGCGCCTTCCTCCCCGCCACTCGGTGGGGGCATGGCGTGGAGTGCCTGATTCCGGCGGGTCCGCGCGATAGCGTCGTACGGTCACGCCGCGCGCCGACGACCCGAGACCGTCGCCGCGTTCGGTCGGGGGGACACAGAACGGAGCTACGGTGCAGGACGAGGACCTTTCCGGGGCGGAAAGTGGGGGAAGGGATGCAGCGCGCGATGCGCGCCGCATTCGCGTGACCCGGCGCGGCCTGCTCATCGGCGGTCTGGCGTTGGTGGGCCTCGGTGGCGGTGCTCTGCTCGTCCGTCAACTGCGCCGTAGCGGCCCCCCGGTGGGCGCGTGGATTCCTCTTCACTCGATCGCTGCACCGACGCTGCCGGCGGGTCCCTCTCCGGCGAGCGAAGCGCCGGGCCCCGACACGGCGATGACGATCTGGGCGCACGCCGACGACGACATCATCTTCGCCAATCCCGAGCTCTCCACCGCCATCGCGGCCGGCGCGACGGTCCGCGCGGTCTACGTCACGGCGGGCGACGCCGGGAAGGGTCTCGACTACGCGCGGGAGCGGGAAGCCGGCATCCGCGCCGCGTACGACCTCATGCGCGGCTCGGTGGGCGAGTGGGACGAGCGGTCACTCACCCTGCTGAGCGGCGCGCGGGTGACGCGTTTCGTGCCGCGAGACGAGCCCCGCCTATCGATCACGGTCCTGCGTCTTCCCGACGGTGGGCTCAACGGGAAGGGCTTCGAGGCGACCGGAAACGCCGGGTTGACCCAGCTCGTCAACGGTGAGGTGGCCGAACTGGTCCCGGTCGACGGTGCCCCGGCATACGATCTCCCGCGTCTCACGGCCACTCTCGCCGAGCTTCTCGCCGCCGCGCAGCCCGGCCGGGTGAGCACCAACGTTCCGCACGAGAGCGCCTTCGCCCACGGCGACCACCCCGACCACTCGTGCGTCGGCTCCCTCGTGCGCGCCTCAGCGCCGGTCGTCGGTATCGCGGCCGAGGCGATGTCGTACTACATCGGTTATCCCTCGCAGGACCGGCCCGTGAACGTCACCGGCGAAGAACTGGATGCCAAGGTCGAGGTGTACCGCACGTACGCGGCGGACGACCCCGTGGTCCGGTGCGGAGAAGCCTCGACGTGTCTCGCGCAACCAGGCTTCGGCGAGTGGCTGCGGAGGACCTACCCGATGTCCGAGGGGGAGCTGCGCCTGTCCTGATCGGGCGTCACCGTCGCGGCGCGCGCCGCGGGAGGGACACCGACAGGCGGAAACCTCCGCCGGCTTCGCTGGCGGCGTCCAGCCGGCCGCCCAACAGCTCGGCTCGCTCCCGGAGACCGCGCAGACCCGTACCGCTCGACGGGAGGGTGAGGGCGGGCTCGGTCGGGGCGTCGTTCGAGATCACGACATCGATCGTCGCCGTCGTCGCGCGAATGCTGACCTTCACCACGGCGCCGGGAGCGTGCTTGCGGACGTTCGTGAGCCCCTCCTGCACGGTGCGATACACCGCCCGTTGCACCGCGGGAGCGAGGTCCACGGGAACCTCGGTGACCAGCTCGGCGCTCAGCCCGCTGTCGGCGACCAGGCTCGGCAGGTCGCCGAGCGTGGGTTGCGGCTTGTCGCCGGGAGCGGGAGCGCCTTCGGCTCGGAGAACGCCGACCATCTGGCGGAGTTCGTCGAGAGTGCGCACCGCGAGGGAGCGGATGACATCGGCCGCTCGGCGGGCGTCGGGATCCGCCGAGGCGACCTGGAGGGCGCCGGCCTGAACGGCGATGAGGCTCACCTGGTGGGAGACGACGTCGTGCATCTCCCGGGAGAGTCGTATGCGCTCGCGGCGGAGCACGTCCTGCTCGTCGCGAAGGCGTTCGGCGGCGCGGGCGGCGGAGAGCTCGGCGACACGGTCGCTGAGCTCGCGCCGTGTTCGGACGAGGGCGCCGAGAGCGATCGGGGTCGCGGCGTACAGCAGCGCGTACAGCAGCGAGGGGGCGAGATAGTCCAGTTCCGGCAGCTGCCAGTCGGGGAGGAGGAAGCACGCGAACGTCACGGCCCCCGCGATGAGGAGCGGCGGGAGGCGCCGCTCGCGGACCGCGACGGAGTAGAGAGCGATCGGCGCGGCGATCGTCATGGCATCCACCACGAGTCCGGGCAGAACCAGCGCAAACGCCACCCAGGGCAGCCGCCGGCGGACCAAGAGTCCGAGCACCGCGATGGCGGCCAGGGCGATTTCGAAGGGCGTCCAGCGCGGGAGAAGAACGATGACGTCGACCACCGCCGCCGCGGCGAGCGCCACGTCGGTCACGACCGCGAACCACCTGCTGCCGGTGACCTCCGCCAGCCGATCGCGCGCGACGCGGGTCACTTCCGGTCGCCGCCCCGGCGGGCGCGCTCCGCGATGAGGGCTGCTTCGAGACGCGTCGATACAGACAGCTTCGCGAGGATGGCGCTCACGTGGTCCTTGACCGTCGCTCCGCTGAGATGGAGGCGTTTGCCGATCTCCGCGTTGGACTCGCCGGTGGGGAGGTGCTGCAACACGTCCCGCTCTCGTTCGGTGAGCAGCGCCACGCGTTCCACGGCGTCCGGGTCGGGGGCTCCGACGTACCCTTCGACGAGCGTGCGCGAGACCTGCGGGGAGAGCACCACGCCGCCGGCGGCGAGGGAACGCACCATCGCGGCGAGATGTTCTGGAGGGGTGTCCTTGACCAGGAACCCGGACGCGCCGTCGTGGAGCGCGCGGGCGATGTGGTCGTCCGTGTCGAACGTGGTGAGGATGCCGATGACGGGGCGGTCGGGGTCGTCGCGGAGATCGGCGAGCACATCCAGGCCGCTGCGCCCCGGCATCCGGATGTCGAGGAGGACGACGTCCGGGCGTTCGCGACGGATGGCTTCCACGGCCTGATCGCCGTCGACCGCGGCCACCACCTCGATGTCGTCGGCGGCGCCGAGGATCAGTTCGAAGCCGGAACGGACGAGGGCCTCGTCATCGACGACTACCACGCGGATCACGTCTGTCACACTACGACGGCGCGTGCCGTGCCGTCCCTGTGTGAACGGCGAAGGGGACGCCGTGTGCGCGGCGTCCCCTTCCTGCGAGCGGTGTCAGTCGTCCGAGACGGTGACCGTAACGTCGATGTTGCCGCGCGTGGCGTTCGAGTACGGGCAGACCTGGTGAGCTTCGTCGGCGAGCTGCTGGGCGAGGTCGTGCTCGACGCCCGGAAGCACGACCTCGAGCAGGACGGCGAGCTGATACCCGCCCTGGCCGTTCGGGCCGATCTGGACGCGCCCGCCCACCGAGGAGTCCTCGAGCTTGACCTTGTGGCCGCGGGCGACGGCGTGGAGAGCGCTGTGGAAGCACGCGGCATACCCGGCGGCGAAGAGCTGCTCGGGGTTGGTGCCGTTGCCGGAGCCGCCCATCTCCTTAGGGACGGCGACGTCCAGGTCGAGGTCGCCGGCGACGACGTGGCCGTTACGGCCTTCCCCGGTCGAGAGGGATTCGGCGGTGTAGAGGACGTCCATGGGTGAGGTTCCTTTCTCGAGGACGAACGGATGCCGGGAGGCACACGTGGGCAGGGACGGGCGCGCGGTGCGCCGGTCGATCAGGAGGCGAGTGTGCGCCCGCCGACCGCGTCCACCACGGTCTGCGGGTGGTCGCGGAGGTCGCGCATCGCGGCCGTCAGCTGCTGCAGGGCGCTGATCAGCTCGCGGGCGCTGTCGGCGTCGGTGAGGCCCGATCCGACCGCGATGCAGCGGGGGACGTGGGCGAGCTCTTCGCGCATCTCCCGTCCGCGCGAGGTGAGCGAGACGGTGACGACGCGCTCGTCGTCGGCGCGACGCTCTCGCGTGATGTAACCCGCGGACTCCATGCGGGCGAGCATGGGCGAGAGCGTGCCGGAGTCGAGCTGCAGGGCGTCGCCCAGGCCGCTGACGGTCTGGGCACCGTCGTTCCACAGCGTGACGAGGGCGAGGTACTGCGGGTAGGTGAGGTCCCACGGGTCGAGGAGCACGCGGTACGCCTGCGTCGTGGTGCGGCTGGCGGCGTAGAGGGCGAAGCACACGAGGGAGTCGACGGCGGGCATGGCAAAAGAGTTGCACACAATTCAATTGTGCACAACATGAATCAACGATCGCCCCCGAAGTCAACCCCTGCCGACGGCCGTTGGTTCGATCCGACCATGGGTCGCATGACCCCCCGCAGCGACGCGAGCGCCGTCTCTCCGTCGGGCTTCCTCCCCGACGCAGACCGCGACGTCCTCGCCATCAACGGGCACCACTTCGACCTCGGGATCCCCGGCCTCCCGGGTCTCGCCGACTCGGCCTGACGTACCCCGTCGTCAGTCCTCGGTGCGTACGATCGCGCCGTCCGTCGCTGCCACGGCGACCTCGCCGCCGTCGACGAATTCGATCGTCCACGCGGCGGCACCGCCATCGCGATCGAGCGCGACCTCGTCGACGCTGCGGTTCCCGTCGTAGGCTGCGGCGGCGATGCGGATCGCGTCCGCCAGCGGCGTCGACGCCGCGCTCAGGGCCGCGCGATCGTCCGCGTCGAGATCCCCGCCTTCGTGCCGACCCGCCACGGTGGGGCCGGCAGGCTCGACCTCGACCTCGACGTCGCGATCACCGACGGCGACGCGAATCCGGGACGTCCCTCCTTCGGTCTCCAGGGCGAAGGCGCGGCCGCCGGCATCCGACTCCGCCAGGACGACCGCGGCGATCGTCGACTCGTACCCCTCGTCGCCCGGGGTGCCCGAACCTGGCGAGGGGGCGCATGAGGCGAGGGCGAGGGCGAGTCCGAGCGCCGAGAGCCCGGCGGCGAGAACGCGGAGGGATGCCATGGCGCGAGGCTAGCGACCCGCGTGCGACCGCTCCCGGTCGTTGCGCCGGAGTCGCTGATGTGCCAGCCGTTCGACCCGGGGGTTAGCAATTCGTCCCGCGATCGTCAACCGCGGTCTCCGCTCCAGGTCGGCGTCCAAACATGGCGGACATGAGCGAGATCACCGCACACCACGGACTGCTGACCGACATCGACCTCCACGTCGACGACACCGGCGGGGCCGGCCGCCCCGTCGTCCTCATCCACGGCTGGCCCCTCTCGGGCGAATCGTGGGCCCACCAGGTCCCCGCCCTCGAGGCTGCGGGCTACCGCGTCGTCACGTACGATCGCCGCGGTTTCGGGCGGAGTGACAAGCCCCGCACCGGATACGACTACGACACGTTCGCCGACGACCTGCACGCGGTCCTGGAGGAGCTCGATCTGCGCGATGCGACGCTCGTCGGATTCTCCATGGGCGGTGGCGAGGTCGCCCGCTACCTCACGCGCCACGGTGCCGACCGCGTCCGCAGCGTCGTCTTCGCCGCGGCCGTCCCGCCGTACCTCGCCCAGACCGAGGACAACCCCGAGGGGCCGCTCGACAAGGACACCGCCGACGGCATGGAGAAGGGCCTCAAGGAGGACGAGAAGGCCTTCTATCACCAGTTCACGACCGACTTCTTCTCGGTCGACGGAACGCTCGCCGTCCCGGCCTCCGAGCAGGCCGAGGCCGAGCGGCTGGCGAACCAGGCCGACCACCACGCGGCGCTGAAGGCCATGGAGGCCTTCGCGACGACGGACTTCCGCGACGACCTGAACAACGTCACGGTTCCGGCGCTCATCCTTCACGGCGACAGCGACGGGACCGTCCCGTTCGAAGGCTCGGGCAAGCGCACGCACGAGGCCATCCCCGGGAGCGAGCTGCACGTGGTGACGGGGGCTCCGCACGGCGTCAACGTCAGCCACGCCGACGAGTTCAACCGCGTGCTGCGGGACTTCCTGCAGCGCTGACCGCCCCTGTCCGCCGCGTCCTCGACCTCGCCCGCGACCCCGCGGAGGACGCCTCCCGCACCCCCGGCACTTCGGTACCGGGGGTGCGGCCGTGCGAGGAGGGCGGATGCCGGCCCCCCGCCGGCCGGCCCGCGTTTGGCCGTCGCATCCCGATGCCGTAAGCTAACCCTTTGGTGCCCGCCTCACTGCGAGCGGGTTACCCGAACGTGAGCCCTCCACCGGCCCAGTTCCCCGGTCATCGACCGGAGAACCGACCACCGGAGCGGGATTCACGAACTCCTCCGTTCGATCAAGAAAGCAGCACTACTGTGACGCGCACTTTCACCCCCAAGGCCGCTGAGGTCACGCGCGAGTGGGTCGTTATCGACGCCACCGACGTCGTCCTCGGCCGCCTGGCCTCGCACGCGGCGGTCCTCCTCCGCGGCAAGCACAAGCCGACCTTCGCCAACCACATCGACTCCGGCGACTTCGTCATCGTGATCAACGCCGAAAAGGTCGCGCTCACGGGTCAGAAGCTCCAGAAGAAGATGGCCTACCGTCACTCGGGCTACCCGGGCGGTCTGAAGTCGGTCAGCTACGAGGAGCTCCTCGAGAAGAACCCCGTCCGCGCGGTCGAGAAGGCCATCCGCGGCATGCTGCCCAAGAACAGCCTCGGCGCGGCGCAGCTCAAGAAGCTCAAGGTTTACCGCGGCGCCGAGCACCCCCACGGTGCCCAGCAGCCCACCGCGTACACCTTCGACCAGGTCGCCCAGTAAGCGCCGCCGGATAAGGACGAAACAGTGTCGAACATCGACCCCAGCAACTACAGCACCGAGACGCCGGCCGAGCAGACCGTCGTCGCGGCCGAGCGCCCCGTTCTCTCGGTCCCCGGCGCAGCCGTCGGCCGCCGCAAGCAGGCCATCGCCCGCGTGCGCCTGGTCCCCGGCTCCGGCACGATCACGGTCAACGGCCGCACGATCGAGGACTACTTCCCGAACAAGCTCCACCAGCAGCTCATCAATGACCCGTTCACGGTCCTCGAGCTCGCCGGCGCGTACGACGTCATCGCTCGCATCTCCGGCGGCGGCCCCTCGGGTCAGGCCGGCGCGCTGCGCCTGGGCATCGCCCGCGCGCTCAACGAGATCGACGTCGAGAACAACCGTCCGGGTCTGAAGAAGGCCGGCTTCCTCTCGCGCGATGCTCGCGTGAAGGAGCGCAAGAAGGCCGGTCTCAAGAAGGCCCGCAAGGCGCCTCAGTACTCCAAGCGCTGAGTTCGACGCTCCGGATGCCTCTTTTCGGCACGGACGGGGTGCGGGGGCTGGCCAACGGCCTCCTCACCGCCGAACTCGCGCTGCACCTGGCCCAGGCGACCGCTGTCGTCCTGGGCCAGGGCCGTTCGGCGGAGGCGCGAAAGGCCGAAGGCCGTCGCCTCACCGCCGTCATCGCGCGCGACCCGCGGGTCTCGGGGGAGTTTCTCTCCGCCGCGGTCGCCGCGGGCCTGGCCTCGTCGGGCGTCGACGTGCTCGACGCAGGCGTCATCCCGACCCCCGCGACCGCGTTCCTGATCGCCGACCGCGACGCCGACTTCGGCGTGATGGTCTCGGCCTCGCACAACCCCGCGCCCGACAACGGGATCAAGATCTTCGCCCGTGGCGGCACCAAGCTCCCCGACATCGTCGAAGAGCGCATCGAGCGTGCCCTCGAGTGGGAGCGGCTGCAGCCGACGGGTGCCGGCGTGGGGCGGATCCGCCGCTTCGCCGATGCCGAAGACCGCTACGTGGTGCACCTGCTCGGATCTCTGCCGCACCGGCTCGACGGCATCCACGTGGTTCTCGACTGCGCGCACGGCGCAGCCGCGGGTGTCTCGCCCGAGACGTTCCGCGACGCCGGTGCGACCGTCACCGTGATCGGTGCCGATCCCGACGGTCTCAACATCAATGACGGCGTCGGCTCGACGCACCTCGAGGTGCTGTCCGAAGCCGTCGTGCGTCTCGGCGCCGACGTGGGTATCGCTCACGACGGCGACGCCGACCGGTGCCTCGCGGTGGACGCGCAGGGCAACGTCGTCGACGGCGATCAGATCATGGCGATCCTCGCCGTGGCCATGAAGGAGCGCGGCGCCCTCGCGCACGACACCCTCGTGGCGACGGTCATGAGCAATCTCGGACTCCACCGCGCGATGGCCGAGCACGGCATTCAGGTGAAGCAGACGGCGGTCGGCGACCGCTATGTGCTGGAAGCCATGGACGAGGGCGGATACTCCCTCGGCGGTGAGCAGTCCGGGCACGTGATCATGAGCGAGTTCGCCACGACCGGCGACGGTCTGCTCACGGGCCTGCACATCGTGGCGGAGATGGCCCGGCAGAAGAAGACGATGGCCGAGCTCGCCGCCATCATGACGGTGTACCCGCAGGTGCTGATCAACGTCCGCGGAGTCGATCGCGACCGCGTGTCCGACGATGTCGTGCAGGAAGCGGTTCGCTCCGCGGCGGCCGAGCTCGGCGACTCCGGTCGTGTGCTGTTGCGCGCGTCGGGAACCGAGCCGCTCGTGCGCGTCATGGTCGAGGCCGCGTCCGAGGACGTCGCCCGCGCCCACGCCGACCGGCTCGCCGAGGTCGTGCGGGAGCGCCTGGCCCTCTGACCCACGGCCCCCAAACCAGAGGATGCCGCGGCCGCGGCACTGAGGAGGGTCAGTACTCCAGCGACTCGATGTAGCGCAGGAGCACGCCCTCGCGCAGCGCCCAGGGGGAGACCTCGAGCTCGTCGACGTCCATCGCCTTCATCGCCCGCTCCACGACGATCGCGGCCGCGACGATCTGGAAGGTGCGGTCCGCCGTGATTCCGGGGAGGGCTTCGCGCGCGTCCGCGGGGATGCGCGCCAGTCGCGGGATCCAGTCCTTCAGTTCTCTGCGGGGCAGCACCATGCGGTCGATTCCCGACCACCCCGGAACCGGATACCCGGCGAGCTTCGCCAGCGACCGGATCGCCTTCGATGACCCGATGACGTGGTCCGGGCGCGGGAGGGCGGAGAACCGTTGGGCGACCGGCGCGAGGACGGATGCCGCGTGCCGGCGCAGCGTATCGATCTCGTGCTCGCCGGGCGGGTCGTGGGGGAGGAACTGCACCGTGGAGCGCCCGGCGCCCAACGGCACCGACTCGGCGAGCTCGGGCAGTTCGTCGGCGCCGCCGGCGATCTCGAGCGACCCGCCGCCGATGTCGAAGAGGAGGATCTGGCCCGCCGACCAGCCGAACCAGCGCCGCACCGCGAGATAGGTGTACCGAGCCTCCGTCTCGCCACCGAGCACCTGCAGCGGTTGGCCGAGGACATCCTCGATGAGAGCGATGACCCGCTCGCCGTTGGTGGCCTCGCGCACCGCCGAGGTCGCCGTGGCGAGCAGTTCGTCCACGCCCTCCGCGCGCGCCTTCTCGCGCGCCTGGGTCACGGCATCCACGAGTCCCTGGACGCCCTCGTCCGAGATCGAGCCGTCGGGTTCGAGGTAGCGCATGAGGCGCAGCACCGAACGATGCGACGTCGTCGCGGTGGGCCGTCCGCCGGCCCGCGCGTTCGCGACCAGCAGGTGGACGGTGTTGGAACCGATGTCGAGTACCCCGAGTCGCACGCTCCGAGCGTAGTGGGAGGCCACGGGTAGCATGGGCGGGTGTCCGCCGCCGAGACCGCCGTGCCCGCGCCGTCGCTGAGCCCCTATCGTCAGATCGACCGTGCCGACTGGGCCCGCATGGCCGGGGGCATCGAGCAGCCGCTGACCGAGACCGAGGTGGTGCAGCTCCGCGGTATCGGTGACCGGCTCGACCTGCGCGAGGTCGCCGAGGTCTACCTGCCGCTGAGTCGACTGCTGAGCCTCTACGCCCGCGCCACGCGTCGGCTCGGCGCCGACACGAGCGAGTTCCTGGGCGAACCGGATGCCACGACCCCCTTCGTCATCGGGGTCGCCGGGTCGGTGGCGGTGGGGAAGTCCACGATCGCGCGGTTGCTGCGCGAGTTGATGAGCCGCTGGCCGGACACTCCGCGCGTCGCGCTCGTGACCACGGACGGATTCCTCTACCCCAATGCCGAGCTCAAGCGGCGGGGACTGATGGATCGCAAGGGCTTCCCCGAGTCGTACGACCGCCGGGCGCTGGTGGAGTTCCTCAGCGAAGTCAAGTCCGGAGCCGAAGAGGTGCGGGCGCCGTTCTACTCGCACGTGCGGTACGACATCATGCCCGACGCCCACGTCACCGTGCACCGTCCCGACGTCGTCATCGTCGAGGGGCTCAACGTCCTGCAGCCTCCGCCGACGCCGAACGACGTCGCGGTCAGCGACCTCTTCGACTTCTCGATCTACGTCGATGCCGAGGCCGCGCACATCGAGCGGTGGTACGTCGAACGGTTCCTCGCGCTGCGCGACAACGCGTTCACGAACCCCACGTCGTTCTTCCGCGTCTTCGCCGACATCAGCGACGAGGAGGCGGTGTCGCGCGCGCTCGGGTTCTGGCGCGATATCAACCTTCCGAACCTCGAGGAGAACGTGCTGCCCACCCGCCACCGCGCGAAACTGGTGCTCCAGAAGGGCGCAGACCACACCGTCGAATCGGTGCTGCTGCGCAAGCTCTGACGCCCCCGGCCCACGGGGGATCCCCCAGGCACGGCCCCGTAGACTCGGAGGCTATGTGCGGAATCATCGGATACGTGGGTCCTCGTCAGAGCCAGGACATCCTGCTGGCGGGCCTGTCACGGCTGGAGTACCGGGGATATGACTCCGCCGGCATCGCCGTGATCGACGGCGACGGCGGCCTCGGCATGCGTAAGCGCGCCGGCAAGCTGTCCGTTCTGCGGGACGACCTGGCATCCACGCCCCTCGCCGACGGCACCACGGGCATCGGACACACACGCTGGGCGACGCACGGTGGACCCACCGACGCCAACGCGCACCCGCACCTGGCGGACGACGACAAGCTCGCCGTCATCCACAACGGCATCATCGAGAACTTCGCCGAGCTCAAGAGCGAGCTGGTCGGCGAGGGCATCACGTTCCGCAGCGAGACCGACACCGAGGTCGCCGCCGCCATGATCGGGCGCGAGTACGCCCGCACGGGCGATCTGGTCGCGGCATTCCGCGCCGTCGTGTCCCGTCTCGAGGGGGCCTACACGCTGCTCGCGATGCACAAGGACCACCCCGGCCTCGTCGTCGGTGCCCGCCGCAACTCGCCGCTCGTGATCGGCCTGGGCGAGGGGGAGAACTTCCTCGGCTCCGACGTCGCCGCGTTCGTCGAGCACACCCGCAAGGCCCTCGCGATCGGTCAGGACGAGATCGTCGCGATCACGCCCGAGGGTGTCGAGGTCACCGACTTCTCCGGCGCCGCGGTCGAGGTCGAAGCCTTCGACGTCACCTGGGACGCGTCGGCCGCCGAAAAGGGCGGATGGTCGTCGTTCATGGCCAAGGAGGTCTCGGAAGAGCCCGAGGCCGTCGCCAACACCATCCGCGGCCGGATCCACGAGGGCCGTGTGGAGATCCCCGAGCTGGACGGCATGGACGAGTTCCTCGCCGACATCGACCGCATCCTCGTCATCGCGTGCGGCACCGCCGCGTACGCCGGCATGGTGGGCAAGTACGCGCTCGAGAAATGGACGCGCGTCCCCGTCGACGTCGAGCTCGCGCACGAGTTCCGTTACCGCGACCCGGTGCTCTCGCCCCGGACGCTCGTTGTCTCGATCAGCCAGTCCGGCGAGACGATGGACACGCTCATGGCCGTGAAGTACGCCCGCTCGCGCGGCGCGAAGACGCTGTCGATCTGCAACACGCAGGGCGCGACGATTCCGCGCGAGTCGGATGCCATCGTCTACACGCACGCCGGCCCCGAGGTCGCGGTCGCCTCGACGAAGGCCTTCGTCGCGCAGATCACGGCGCTCTATCTCCTCGCGCTGCACGTCGGCCGCGTGCGCGGCGCCGTCGACCCGGTCGTCGCCGTCGAGGCCGTGACCGAACTCGAGGCCGTCCCCGGCAAGATCGCGCGCGTGCTCGAGACCGAGCAGGCCCGCATCGAGCAGCTCGCGCACTGGATGGCCGACACCCGATCGGTGCTGTTCCTCGGCCGTAACGTCGGGTACCCGATCGCGCTCGAGGGCGCCCTCAAGCTCAAGGAGCTGGCGTACATCCACGCCGAGGGCTTCGCGGCCGGCGAGCTCAAGCACGGCCCGATCGCCCTCATCGAGCCCGGCCAGCCGGTGTTCGTCGTCGTGCCGTCGCCGCGCGGGTCGGGCGAGATGCACAAGAAGGTCGTGTCGAACATCGAGGAGATCCGCGCCCGCGGCGCCCGCGTCATCGCGATCGCGGAAGAGGGCGACGTGGCGGTGCTCCCGGCCGCCGACGAGGTGCTGCGCATCCCGCTCGCCGCGCCGATGTTCGAGCCGCTGCTCGCCGTGGTGCCGCTGCACATCTTCGCCATGGGCCTCGCCGAGGCCAAGGGCCTCGACGTCGACCAGCCGCGCAACCTCGCGAAGTCGGTCACGGTCGAGTAATCCGCGGGCTTTTCGGGGTCGGATGCCACGGGCATCCGGCCCCTCGCCGTTTCGCCGGGCGACGGCCGGCACCGGCAGAATGGACGGGATGCCAGGGAGGGAGGGCGCATGATCGTCGGAATCGGCGTCGACCTCGTCGACGTGCCGCGCTTCGAGCAGCAGCTCGCGCGCACGCCCCGGCTGCTCACCCGCCTGTTCGCGCCCGCCGAGCGGCTGCTGAAGCCCCGGTCGCTCGCCGCGCGGTACGCCGCGAAGGAGGCGCTGATCAAGGCCCTCGGCGGCTCCGACGGCGTGTACTGGACCGACATCGAGGTGACGCCCGAGCCCTCGGGGCGTCCGACGTTCACGCTCACCGGCGAGACCGCGGCGACCGTGGCCGCGAGGGGGATCACGGCGCTGCACCTCTCGATGTCGCACGACGCCGCGCTCGCGACGGCGTACGTCATCGCGGAGGCCGGACCGGCTGCACCCGAGGCGGGGCCCGCCGAACCGATCCGGGAGGAGCGCGCATGAGAATGGCATCCGGAGTGCTCCGCGAAGCGTTGATCGACGTCGACGCGATCACCGAGAACGTGCGGCACCTGCGCCGACTGACCGGCGTCGAGGTCATCGCCGTGGTCAAGGCCGAAGGCTACGGGCACGGCGCGCACCGTGCGGCGGTCGCGGCGCTGCGCGGCGGCGCGACGCGGATCGGCGTCTCCGATATCGACGAGGCGCTGGCGCTGCGACGCCGGGGCCTCCGCGCACCGGTCTTCGCGTGGTTGCACGCGCCGGGGGCGTCCTTCGTCGAGGCCGTGCGGGAGGACGTCGAGCTCGGGATCTCCGACATCGACCAACTGCTGCGGGCCGGGGAGGCGGCTCAGGGCGGCCGTCCCGCCGCCGTGCACCTGAAGATCGAGACGGGGCTGTCGCGCAACGGCATCCCGCCCGCCGACTGGCGCGTGGTGTTCTCCGAGGCCGCACGCCTCGAGCGGATCGGTCGTCTGCGGGTCGTGGGGCTGTTCTCGCACCTGTCGAACACGAGCGAGGCCGACGACCGCGCGGCCCTGGCGAAGTTCGAGGAGGGTGTCGTGCTCGCGGCCGCGGCCGGGCTCACCCCGCCGCTCCGGCACATCGCCGCGACCCACGCCGCGATCGCCCTTCCCGAGGCGCGGCTGAACGCCGTGCGCATCGGCATCGGCATCTACGGCATCTCACCGTTCCACGACCGCAGCTCGGCCGACCTCGGCCTGCGTCCCGCGATGACGCTGCGCGGGGCCGTCGCCGCGGTACGCCGCGTCCCGGCCGGCACGGGGGTGTCGTACGGCTACGCCTACCGCACCGAGACCGACACCACTCTCGCGCTCGTGCCCCTCGGGTACGCCGACGGCGTTCCGCGGCAGGCGTCGGGTCGTGGACCCGTGTCGATCAACGGCCGCCGCTTCACGGTGGCCGGGCGCATCGCGATGGACCAGTTCGTCGTCGACGTCGGAGATCACCCGGTCGCCGTGGGAGACGAGGCCGTGCTGTTCGGCGATCCGACGCTGGGCGTGCCCGCGGCGCGTGATTGGGCGGATGCCGCGGACACGATCGACTACGAGATCGTGACCCGCATCGGTCCGCGGGTGCCGCGACGGGAGGTGGGCGCGTGAGCGTTCCCGATGAGCTGCTGGGTGAGCGCGAGATCGCCGGACCCGCCGACATGGAGGAGCTCGGACGCGCGCTGGGCCACGCCCTCGAACCCGGTGACGTGGTGGTGCTCACCGGTCCGCTCGGCGCCGGCAAGACGACCTTGACCCGCGGGATCGGCGAGGGGCTCGGCATCCGGGGTCCGGTCCAGAGTCCGACGTTCGTCATCGCTCGGACGCACCCGTCGCTCGTCGGCGGGGCACCCCTGGTGCACGTGGATGCCTATCGGCTGGGCGCCGCCGTCGAGCTCGACGACCTCGACATCGATGTGGAGCACTCGGTCGTGATCGTGGAGTGGGGCCGCGGTGTCGCCGACCACCTCGCCGACTCCTGGTGGGAGATCGAGATCTCGCGTCAGACCGGCGGTCGAGGTGTGGACAACGCGTGCGGCGAGATCGCCCCGCACACTCTCGACCTGGACGCCGACGCCCCTCGGACGGTGACCATCTCGCGTCGCCCCTGACGCCTCAGGTCGGCTGCCGGTCGCGCCGCGAGGGCGAACGGCGGTCGGGCTCGGCGGTCCACACGTCGCGCAGGGCGCGCAGGGTCTCGTACGCCTGCTCGACGTGGGCGAAGTGCCCGCTGTCCTCCAGCACTGTCTCGCGATACCCGGGGATGCGCCGGCGGGCGTCGCGCGCGTCCTGACGCCCGGCGAACACGTCGTGCCGGCCGCGTACGGCGCGAACCGGTGCGGTGATCCGCTTCCACGCGGCGTCGTCGTGGGTCCGGGCGGCACGGGCGGCGGCGAGGAAGGCCGCGGGCCGGATCTCGTCCGCCAGAGCGTCGGAGACCGCGGTGTCGACACGATCCGGATGCCGGAACAGCGGGCGCGCGAACAGCCGCAGGGCGCCGATGCGACGCAGTCCTCGAAGGAGGGGACGCGCGAGGGGACCGATACCGCGGAGGATGCCCATCGCGGCGACCATGCCGCCGAATGCCGGGAGCACGGTCCACCCGGAGACGGGCCGGCGCATCACAGCGCGCACCGCCGCACCGGTGGGGGAGACGAGCCCCACGGCCACGGTCTGCGCGGGGAACGCCGCGGCGACATCGAGGGCGACGACGGCGCCGAGGGAATGGCCCACGACGCGCCAGCGCGGATACCCCAGGGCGCGGGCGACCGCGACCACCGCTTCGGCGGCATCGGTGGGGCCGGGGACGGGACCGGGCGACTCGCCCCACCCCGGCAGGTCGATCGCGATGACGTCGTCGAGGGGGATGCCGAGCCGTTCGGCGGCGCTGAGCAGTGGCATCCACGTCCGCCACGATCCGGCGGCGCCGTGGAGGAGCACCGTCGCAACGGCTCCGGCAGAGCTCCGACCGGCGTGCACGACGATCGGGCCCGCGGCCGTCGGCACCACCACGCGGCGCAGCTGTCGTTCCATACCCCTTCTTCGGAGCCGAGGGCCTCGCCGGATGCCCTTGGTCCGGGCTGTTCCCCACCCATGTCCCACTTATGGCCGGTGGGGGCCGCCGGAAGTCGCCGAAAGTGGGACATGCACCGCCAGAAGGGGGACGAGGTACGCCGGACGGGCGGTCGGGCCCCCCACCCATGTCCCACTTATGGCTGGTGGGGGCCGCCTGAAGTGGCCGAAAGTGGGACATGCACCCCCAGAAGGGGGACGAGGTACGCCGGACGGGCCGTCGGCGGCACCGGTGTCGGGCGCCCCGGATACCCTGGAACGGTGATCCTCGGCATCGACACCTCCCTCGGCACCGCCGTGGCGGCGATCGCGCGCGACGGCGAGATCCTCGCCGACGAGCAGAGCGCGAACCCGCTCGGGCACGCCGAGGTCATCGGCGATCTGCTGAGCCGAGCCGTTCGCGTGGCCCCGCACCCGACGCACATCGCGATCGGCATGGGTCCGGGTCCCTTCACCGGTCTTCGCGTCGGGATCGCGACCGCGCGCGCGTTCGCCCTCGGGCGTGGCATCCCGGTCGTCCCCGTCCCGAGCCACGACGGCATCGCGCTCGGCATCCTGCTCTCCGATGCGCTCACCGGCACCGACACCCCGCGCTTCGCCGTCGTCACCGACGCACGGCGAAAGGAGTTCGCGTACAGCGTCTTCGACGGTATCGACGACGACGGACTCCCCGTGCGGATCACGGATGCCATGCTCAGCCCCCGCGACGATCTCGATGCCCGGCTCGCCGAGGCCGGAGCGGTGCGGTACGACGCCACGAGCGTCTCCGCCGCCATGATCGCGCTCGCGGCGGCCCGGGCGCTCGACGCCGGCCGCGTCCTCGCCGGATCCGAGCCGTTGTATCTGCGCAGCCCCGACGTCGTGGCCGCGCATGCGCCGAAGCGGGTGAGCGCGTGACGACGCGCGCCGCGACCCTCGACGACCTCGACGCGATCATGGCGCTCGAGCACGCCTCGTTCCCCACCGACGCGTGGAGTCCGGCGATGATGCGCGAAGAGCTGGCGTCTCCGCACGGTTGGTATGTCGTGGCGGAGGAGGCGGGGCGCCTCGTCGGGTACGCGGGGCTGCGGGCCGTGCGCGGGGCGAGGGATGCCGACATCCAGACCATCACGATCGCCGAGACCGCGCGCGGACGCGGGAGAGGCCGCGCCCTGCTGACGGAACTTCTCGCCGAGGCCGAGCGCCGCGGGGTGCACGAGGTGTTCCTCGAGGTCCGCGCCGACAACCCCGTCGCGCAGACGCTGTATGCCTCGGAGGGCTTCGCCGAGATCGGCCGTCGCCCGCGGTACTACCAGCCCGACGACGTCGACGCGATCGTCATGCAACTCGACCTGCGGGCGTGGACCGCGCGCCGCACGCCCGATGACGCGGCGACGACCGGAAAGGGATGGTGCTGATGGACGCGCCCCTCGTCCTGGGTATCGAGACCAGCTGCGACGAAACCGGCATCGGTATCGTCCGCGGCCGTCAGCTGCTCAGCAACACGATCGCCTCGAGCATGGACGAGCACGCCCGCTACGGCGGCGTCGTCCCCGAGGTCGCAGCCCGGGCGCACCTCGAGGCGCTCCAGCCCTCGATCGACGCGGCGCTCGCCGAGGCCGGGGTGACCCTCGCAGAGATCGACGCCGTGGCCGTCACGAGCGGTCCCGGACTCGCCGGTGCCCTGATGGTCGGCGTCGGAGCGGCGAAGGGTCTCGCGGTCGCCCTCGACAAACCGCTCTACGCCGTGAACCACCTCGTCGGACACATCGCCGCCGACATCCTCGATGCCGAGGCGGGGGAGCTGGACTACCCCACGGTCGCGCTCCTCGTGAGCGGCGGACACACCTCGCTGTTGCTCGTCCGCGACCTCACCAGCGACGTCGAACTGCTCGGCGAGACGATGGACGACGCCGCCGGCGAGGCGTTCGACAAGGTCGCCCGTCTGCTGAAGCTGCCGTACCCGGGCGGTCCCGAGATCGACCGCGCCGCCGCCGACGGCGACCCCACCGCGATCCGCTTCCCGCGCGGGCTCTCGCGCGCCTCCGACATGGCATCCCACCGGTACGACTTCTCGTTCTCGGGCTTGAAGACCGCGGTCGCGCGCTGGGTCGAGCAGCACGAGGCAGCGGGCGAGCCGGTGCCCGTCGCCGACGTTGCGGCGTCGTTCCGCGAGGCCGTGGTCGATGTGCTCGTCACGAAGGCGCTGGACGCCTGCGAGCGGTACGGCGTGCCGCGCCTGCTCCTGGGCGGTGGCGTGATCGCCAACAAGCGCCTGCGCGACGTCGCGATCGAGCGCGCCGCCGCCGCGGGCGTGGCCGTGCGGATTCCGCCGCTGCGGCTGTGCACCGACAACGGCGCCATGATCGCCGCGCTCGCCGCCGAGCTCATCGCGTCGGGCCGCCGCCCGTCGACCCTGGCGTTCGGCGCCGACTCCACCTTGCCGGTGACCGAGATCCAGGTCGCCGAGGATCCGGATGCCACGGCCCCCGGCCCCGTTCCCGTCGGGGCCGCCTCGTGAGCGAGCCGGAGCCGCTGAGCCGACGGGAGCGCGCGGCGGGCGAGAGCGCGCCGATCCCCACCGCCGCGGAACAGATCGCGGCCGGCGACGCTTTCGACGGCGAGCGCTTGCCGACGGCCCAGCTCGAGCGCGCGGCGTTCGGCGAGCACGTTCTGCCGTGGAGCCCCCCGACGCCGACGGCGCCGCCCTCCGTCGCACCGTGGGCCCTGGCCGTTGCGATCACGGCACTCGTCGCCTCGCTGTTCGCGGGCGTGCTGCTCCCGCTCGGCGTGATCGCGCTCGTCATGTCGGTCATCTCGCTGCGTCGCGCGCACGACAGCCGGAGGGTGGCGATCTGGGCTCTCGCGCTCGCCGTCCTCTCGATCGTCTTCAGCGCCGGATGGCTCCTGTGGGCGCTGCCGCAGCTGTCGCCGGTCTAAGCCCCTTCCACGGCGCTCGCGCTCATCAGATCGCTGACGATGTCCCGGATGCCGGGACGCTCACCGGTGCGCCCGACCACCCGCGGGCCGGGGGTCGGCCCCGGCACGGTGTGGCCCCCGCCGCGCACGACGTGGAGGGTCACCGGAGCACGGCCCTCCTGTCGGTAGGCGACAGTGTCGATCGCCGCACGCCCGGGCGCCGGGGCGGGGCCGTGGTCGGTGGACGGCGCGTCGGCGATGTCGTTGCGGCGCGCGAAGTACTCGGCGGTGGCCGTGGCCGACAGGGAGGCGCCGCCGACGCGGAACAGCGCGCGCGCCCACCACGCCATCGGTCCGCCCTCGAACGGGACGATGGGGTCCGCGGTTCCGGCCACGATCGCGATCGGCACGGGGCGAGGCGTCGGCGCGCCGAAATCACCGAGGAAGTTCTCTCGCTCGGGCATCGTGGCCGCGACGATCGCCGCTCCCGCGAGCAGGTCGTCCGCCTCGTGCAGCAGGCGAATCACCATCTGGCCCCCGTTCGAGTACCCGACCCCGATGACCCTCGCGGTGTCGATGCCGTGGCTGCGGGCGAGGGATCGGACGACATCGCGGGCGAAGGCGACGTCGTCGATGTTCTCGCGGCGCGCGGGGAACGCGCTCGCCGCGCGCGCGTCGTTCCAGTTGCCGCGGTAGCCGTCGAGATACGCGATCACGGCGCGACCCTCGTCGGCGAGACCGTCCAGGGTGCCGCCGGTGAAGCGGCGGTGGATGTCGCCGCTCTGGCGCGACCCATGGAAGACGAGGACGACAGGGCGAGCGGGCGGGCCGTCGGGGTCACCGACCACGACGAAGGTGCGCGTCCGGCCGGCGACCGAGATGGTGTGGGTCATGCGAAGTCCTCCTCACCCCGGGCGCCTCGCCACGGGGTCGGGGCGAGCGTATAGATTGACATCGTGTCAAGGTCAAGGCGGTGGGTATGAGGATCGGCGAGGTCAGTCGGCGCAGCGGCGTCAGCCCGCGCTCGCTGCGGTACTACGAGCAGCTCGGGCTCATCGACTCCGAACGTGAATCCAATGGCTACCGCCGCTACGACGACGTCGCGGTCGAGCGGGCGGTCGTGATCCACATGCTCTTCGAGATGGACTTCTCGCGCGAGATCGTCACGTCCGTGCTCGCGTGCACCGGCGACGCCCCCGCCGAGGCTCACGATGCGCTCGCCGTCCAGCTCGCCCGCGTGCGCGAGGATCTCTCCACGCGCATCGAGACGCTGATGGCGACCCGGCACCGCATCGATGATTTCCTCGCCGCCCGCGCCGCGGAGACCGCGGCCTGAGGACGCGGTCCGGGCTTCGGCGAGCGTCTGCTTCAGCGCCCGCGCGTCACCCCACGCGGTCGGCCAGCAGCGCCACGCGGCGGCCACGGACGCGCGTCACGAGCAAAGTCGCCGACTCGTCGCCGCGCAGCGAGAGGCGCGTCCGCAGTGCGGCGGGGTCGATGTCGACCCCGCGCTTCTTGATCTCGAGCGTTCCGATGCTGCGATCGCGCAGGGCGCGCGCGAGCTTCTTCGTGTCCGCGGGGAGCTCTTCGCGTACGCGGAACGACGACACGAAGGGGCTCGTCAGAGCCGCGTCAGAGGTCAGGTACGCGATGCCCGGGGCCACCATGCCGGCCTCGAGCGATCGCGCGACCTCGCCGATCAGGCGCGCGCGGATCACGGCGCCGTCGGGTTCGTGGACGTACGCACCGAGCTCGCGGGGCTCGACGTCGGGAGCATCCGAGGGTGCCGTCAGTTCCCAGGCGTCGTCGCCGCGCACGACGAGCGCAGCGCGGCGGACGTTGTCGCGCGCGAGGCTCCCCGCCCAGAGGACGAGTTCGATCGTCGAACCGTCGGCGCTGATCCACTGCGCTTCGACGTCGTCCGGGATGAGCTCACGGTCGAACGCCGGCCCGAGCTTCACGCCGCCGGGCCGGTCGCGGAGCAGCTCGAACACCCACTCGAGTGACGGCGACCACTGGTCGGCCGATACGCGCCGGGTCTCGCCGTGGCCGGCGGTGCGCCTCGCGGGGTCCAGCCAGACCGCATCCACGCCGCTCAGGTCGGCATCCTCCGCTCGACCGTGGGCGACCGTGACGGCGTCGCCGAAGGGGGCGAGGTTGTAGGCGGCGATCGCGGCCGTGACCTCATCGGCGTCGACCGCGTGCACCCGGATGCCGAGCCCCGCGAGGCCCAGTGCGTCACCGCCGATGCCACAGCCGAGGTCGGCCACCGAGCTCACGTCGGCGGCCCGGAACCGACCCGCGTGCCGTGCCGCGATCGGCAGGCGCGTCGCCTGTTCGAGCCCCGCGCGGGTGAAGAGCATCCGGTCGGCGAAAGGACCGAATTTCGCGCCCGCGCGCACGCGCAGCCGGGCTTGGCTCACGACGGCCGCGACGAGGTCGGGGGAGTGGCCCGCCGCGCGCAGCCGCGACACCGCGCGGGCGGCGTCGTCGGTGGTCGTGAGCGGTCCCACTTCGTCGAGCAGGGTGAGCCCGTCGGGCGTGAGCAGGGCGGTCAGCTCGGCGATCTCCACCGGGCCAGCCTAGGTGTCGAAACTGTTGGCACTCGCGTTGCATGAGTGCCAGCACTTCTCTACACTCGGATTAGCACTCTCCTGGTGTGGGTGCTAACGAGTCTTCTGTAACGAGAAAGAAGAGGTAGACCGTGTCGGTTTCCATCAAGCCGCTCGAGGACCGCATCGTCATCAAGCAGGTCGAGGCTGAGCAGACCACCGCGAGTGGTCTCGTCATCCCCGACACCGCCAAGGAGAAGCCGCAGGAGGGCGAGGTTGTCGCCGTCGGACCCGGCCGTATCGACGACAACGGCAACCGTGTCCCCCTCGACGTCACCGTCGGCGACCGCGTTCTGTACAGCAAGTACGGCGGCACCGAGGTCAAGTTCGGCGCCGACGAGTACCTGGTGCTCTCGGCTCGCGACGTCCTCGCGGTGGTCGTTCGCTGATCGCGTTGCGATTTCCTCAGAGCCCCGGATGCCTCGGCACCCGGGGTTCTGCTTTGTCCAGCGGCGTCTTACGCCCCGTGACCGACCGCGGGGGGCTCTGGTCCGGGGCTGAATACGCTGGTTCGGTGACCGCCGATCTCGCTGTGCGACTGACCGAGACCCTTCCCGCCGGACGCGTCATCGATGACCCCGCCCTCGTCGCGGCGCACGCGACGGACGCCTCGCGTCTTCCGGCCCCGCGGGCCGCTCTGGTGGTGCAGCCGCGCACCGCGGAGGAGGTCTCGGCCGTCCTCCGCGTCGCGAACACGACCGGGACCCCGGTCGTTCCCCAGGGCGCGCGCACGGGGCTCGTCGGCGGCTCGGCCGCGATCGAGGGAGCCATCCTCCTCGATCTGTCGGGGATGGATGCCATCCTCGCCATCGACGCGGTCGAGGGCACGGCCACGGTTCAGCCCGGCGTGGTCGTCGCGGATCTCCAGCGCGCGGCGGCCGAGCGGGGGCTCTTCTACGCCCCCGATCCGGCATCGGCCGAGTGGGCGACGATCGGCGGCACGATCGCGACGAACGCCGGTGGCATGCGGTGCATCCGGTACGGCGTGACCGGAGACGCGGTGCTGTCGCTCCAGGTCGTCCTGGCCGACGGCTCGATCGAACGCACGCGCCCCGCCACGGTGAAGGGCGTCGCGGGCCTCGACCTGACGAGCCTCGTCGTGGGCTCGGAGGGAACCCTCGCGGTCGTGACCGAGGCGACGCTCCGGCTCCTCCCCGCACCGGGACCCGCCCGCGGCGTCCTGGGCCTGTTCCCCTCGACAGCGGCAGCGCTCGCGGCCGCCGCGGCATTGACGACCGGACCCCGCCTCCCCTCGACGCTGGAGTTCCTCGATGACACGGCGCTCCGCGGCATCCGCATCGCCCGTCCCGACATGGATCTCGACCCGGCGGCGCGGTCATGGCTGCTCGCGATCACGGACGCGGTCGAGGGAGCCGATCGCGACCTCGACCACTTCGTTGCCACCTTCCGCGCGCATGGTGCGGTCTCGGTCGATCGCGCCGACGACGAAGAGCAGCTGGACCGGCTCCTCGCCGCTCGCCGCGCTCTCAACCCCGGGCTGCTCGCGCTGCGCGGCGCCGCCACGCACGGCGACCTCGCGGTGCCACGGTCGCGTCTGGCGGCCTTCGCCGAGGAGGCCGAGCGCATCGCGGAAGAGCGGGGCGTCGAGATCAGCCTGGCCGGGCACGTCGGCGACGGGAATCTGCATCCCACGGTGGTCTACGACGCTGCCGATCCGGTCGCTACCGCCGCGGCGCACCGGGCCGCGGCCGACCTGCTGCAGCTCGCGCAGCACCTCGGCGGCACCGTCGCGGGCGAGCACGGCGTGGGCACGCTGAAGCTCGACGACCTCGACGGGGAGCTGTCGAGCCGCCTGCGGGGTCTGCAGCGCGAGATCAAGCGGGTGTTCGACCCCCGCGGCATCCTGAACCCGGGGCGGAAGCTCTAGCGCACCAGGTCCGCGGCGGACGTCAGCGCCGCGAGGCGATCGATCAGCTCCTGCAGCGTGGCGTCGTCCACGACCAGCCCGAGGCGAACGTGCCCGCGCCCGCCGGCGCCGAAGCCGTCGCCGGGCGCGATCCCGATCCGCGCCTCTTCTCGCACACGCCGAGCGAACGCGACGGCGTCCGTGCCCTCGGGCAGACGCACCCACACGAAGAACGTCCCCCGCGGCTCGATCACGTCCCACCCGATGCCGCGCAGACCCGTGATGACGAGGTCGCGGCGCCGTCGGTACACCTCGACCAGATCGGCGGCGGCTCCCTGGTCGCCGAGCAGTGCTTCGGCCGCGGCCTCCTGCGTCGCGCCGAACATCGTGCTGAAGGCGTGCGCCTGGTAGCGGCGCATGGCCGAGATGAGGGAGGCGTTCCCGGCGGCGAAGCCGACGCGCCATCCCGCCATGCTGTAGGTCTTCGACAGTGTCTGCACCTCGACAGTGCGGCCCTCCGGACCGTCGATCGCCAGGGCCGACAGCGGCCGTTCGCCGAACCCCAGCGAGGCGTAGGCGAAGTCGTGCACGAACGCCGCGCCGACCCGCTCCGCGAAGCCGATGGCGGCGGTGAACGTCGCCGGCGTCGCCAACGCTCCGGTCGGGTTGTTCGGGTAGTTCAGGAGGAGCAGTCGCGCGTCATCGACGTGGTCGAGGGCGGCGAAGTCGGGCTGATAGTCGGGTTCGGTGAGGGTCACCGTCTCCGCCCGTGCCTGCGCGAGGTCGATGGCCGACGTGTACAGCGGGTATCCCGGGTCGGGGAGGACGACGGTCGCGCCCGGGTCGGCGAGACCCAGGACCGCGGCCATCAGAGCCTCGTGGGAGCCGTGGAAGATGCCCACCTGCGCATCGGGGTCGAGCTCGAGCCCGTGGTCGTCGCGGTAGCGGCGCACGACGCCCTCCCGCAGCGAGCGCCGTCCGGCGTACGACGGGTAGCGGTGGTTGACGGGATCGTCGACGAAACGCTGCATCGCGCGCACGATGCGCTCGGGCGTCGGAAGGTCGGGGTTGCCCTTCGAGACGTCGATGAACCGCGGCCCGGGAAGCGCCGAGAGTCGGGCGTTCTCGGCATCCATCGCGCCCCAGAAGTTCGGGGGCAGGGCCGCGACGCGGGCGGCGGGCGCGAAGTCGACCATGCTCACCGCCGCCGGAAACGTCGCGCCAGCGAAGACCCGATCGCCTGGATCCCCTGCACGAGCACGATCAGCGTGACGCAGGTGATCACCATCGCGAATCCGTCGTAGCGCTGGTAGCCGTACGAGAGCGCCAGGTCACCGATGCCGCCGGCTCCGACGGTCCCCGCCATGGCGGTGGCGTCGATCAGACCGACGGTGGCGATCGTGATGGCCAGGATGAGCGAGCCACGCGCCTCCGGAAGAAGGAACCGCCAGAAGATCTGCAGAGGGGACGCACCCATCGAGCGCGCCGCCTCGACGACGCCGGCCGGGACCTCGAGCAGGGAGTTCTCGACCAGCCGGCCGATGTACGGCGCGATCATCACGGTCAGGGGGACGATCGCCGCCCAGACGCCGATGCTCGTTCCCACCAGGAGCCGGGTGAAGGGAAGGATCGCGACGAGCAGGATGATGAACGGCAGCGAACGGATGAGGTTGACCACGGCGCCCAGGACCAGGTTCACGGGCGTGTTCTGCAGCACACCGCCCCGACGCGTCAGGGCGAGGATCGCGCCCAGGGCGATACCGAGGATCGACCCCAGAACGAGCGAGACCCCGAGCATCTGCAGCGTCTCGCCGAGAGCGCGCAGATAGATCTCGGGGGTGACGAGTGTCCACTTGCCGCCGTTCACGCCACGACCTCCTCGAGCTCGACGACCCGCTCGGAGAGGTAGCGGTGGGCCTCGCGCATCTTCTCGGGACTGCCGGTGACCTTGATGATGAGTTGCCCCACGGTGTGATCCTGGATCTGGGTCATGTCCGCGTGGAGCATGTTCACGTCCACGCCGACATCCCGGATCAGGCCCGTGATGAGCGGCTGCTCGACCTCGGCATCCAGGAGGAGCATGCGCCAGAGTCCCTCGCCGCCGAGCTGGTCGACGACACGGCGCGGCAACCCGCGCGGGACGATCGTGTCGACGAAGTCACGCGTCGCCGCCGCACGGGGGCGGACGAACGTGTCCAGCACGCTCCCGTGCTCGACCACCTCACCGTCGGCCATCACGGCCACCTCGTGAGCGAGATCCTTGATGACGTCCATCTCGTGGGTCACGACGAGGATCGTCGTGCCGTACTCGCGGTTGATCCGACGCAGCAGGTCGAGGATCTGCGCGGTCGTCGAGGGGTCCAGGGCGCTCGTGGACTCGTCCGAGAGCAGGATCTTCGGGTTGCGGGCCAGCGCCCGCGCGATCCCGACGCGCTGCTTCTGACCGCCCGACAGATCGCCGGGGTGGCTCCCGGCCTTGCCGCTGAGCCCCACGAAGTCGAGTACCTCGTCGGCGCGACGGCGGGCGTCGGCGGGCGAGACGCCGTCCAGCCGCAGGGGGAGGGCGACGTTGTCGCGGGCGGAGAGGGTCTCCAGCAGGTTGAACTGCTGGAAGATCATGCCGGTGTTCTTCTGTGCCGCGCGGAGTTCCCGCCCGCGCAGCGAGGAGATGTCGAGATCGTCGACCAGCACTCGCCCCGACGTCGGCTTCTCCAAGCCGTTCACCGTGCGGATGAGCGTGGACTTCCCCGCTCCGCTGTATCCGATGACGCCGAAGATCGTTCCGGGGGCGACCTGAAGGGAGACATCCCGGAGGGCCGTCGTGGTGACGGCCCTCCGGGTGTAGCTCTTGGTCACCGCGTCGAAGACGATGCCTCCGCCCGCGGCGCCGCTCACTCGAACCAGGCCGGGAGCTGGTAGCCGGCGTATTGGGGGTTCGCCTTGATGAAGTCGATGAACTCCTGCGACTGGTACGCGGCTTTGATCGCCTGCGCCCACGGGGTGTCGACGTCAACCGAGCGCACGGTGACGACGTTCGAGAACTGCACTGGCTGGTCCTCGACGGCCAGGGCCTTGTCGTAGTCCAGGCCACCCGAGACGATGAAGTTGCCCTGGATGGTCGCGTAGTCGACGTCCTGGAGGGCCGGGACCTGCTGAGCGTTCTCGATGGGCGTGATGTTCAGGTTCTTCGGGTTCGACGTGATGATCGACAGGTCGGCGGTGTTGGGGTCATCGACGTCGTCGAAGTCGATCCAGCCGACATCGCGCAGGATCAACAGCCCGCGGTAGAGGTTGGCCGGGGAGTTCGGGACGGTGACGGTGGACCCGTCGGCGACGTCGGCGAGAGACGTCTTCTTGCCGCCGAACAGCGCCATGCGCGGCGTCGGCACCTGGACCAGGGCGGCGTTGTCGATGCTCTCCTGTTTGTTGACGAAGTCCATGTACACCGGGTGTTGCATGATGTTCGCGTCGATCTCGCCGGAGTTCACGGCGACATTGACGACGATGCCGTCGGTGAAGTCGACCGGTTCGACGGTGTAGCCCTCGGACTCGAGGATGGGCTGGATGCCACCCTGGAACATCTCCTCGTACGGGCCGGGGTTGAAGCCGATCTTCAGCGCGGTCTTGTCCGTGGATGCCTCCGTCGGGGACGAGGTGGACGAAGCGCCGCACGCGGCGAGGCTCACCGCGAGAAGGGTCGCGGTCAGGGCGGCCGCTGCGGTACGGGCGATACTCATGGATCCTCCGGGACTCGGATGGTGCAGGGCGGTGCTGCGCTCGGTGCGCGAGAAGTGAGGGGATGTCGGCGCGAGGCGACTCCGTGACGCTAGCGAGCGGGCGCGACCGCAAGCGAAACGCGGCGTCACACGGGGCAACACTCGCCGCGGACGATCACCGCGAAAGCGTGACGCACTCGACACATACGCGACTTGTCCGACAAGTATGGTGGTGTCGACGAAAGGGAGGACCCCGCCCGTGAAAGCCCTGGACCCGACGGCGCCGCTCGCGGTGAATGTCATGCCCCACGACGCACGCCACGTCGTCGCCCGCGCGGTCGAGGCGGATCGACGGGGAATTCCCCGCTTCGTCCTGCCGGACGCGGGCCGGTCCACGCGCGATCCCTGGGTGACGCTAGGCGCGGCGGGCGCGATGACGGATGCCATCCGCCTCGGCGCGATCACGAATCCGCTGACTCGTCGGCCCGAGGTGACCGCCGGCGCGCTGCAGACACTCGCCGAGCTCACCGGTGGGCGCGCGTTCGTGATCCTCGCCGTCGGCGGTGCGGTGCAACTCGCGGGGATGGGTGTGCCGCGCCCGGCGGATATCGAGACTCTCGCGGAGGCGGCGGCGCTCGTGCGCGCCGCCGACGCGGGGGAGGTCTGGGTGGCGACCAAGGGGCCGCGAACGATCCGCGCCGTGTCCGGGACCGCCGACGTCATCCTGCTGTCGGGAATCCCGTTCCCCCTGATCGCCGAGGTCGCCGCCCGGACGCGGGAGATCACCGGCGCGAGGGTCGCCTTCACGCTGCACCACTTCTTCGACGCCGCTTCGCGGGCGGCATCCGGGGAGAGGCTGGTCTACGAGATGACGAACATGCGTCCCGAGTATGCGGCGGCCGGCGGTGTGGATGAGGCTCTGCGCGCGGACGTGCTCGCGACCCTCCGCACAGCGGGTCCCCTGGCGGCGGGCGCCCGCATCCCCGACGACGTACTCGGCCGGTTCGCTCTCGGTCCCGACCACCCCGACCCGGTCGGGAGTTCCGCCGAGCTCGCGGCGGCTTTCGGGGTCGATGAGCTCGTGCTGCCCGAGGCCTCGATCTTCCGGTCCGCATGATCCGCGCGACGTGGCTCCACGCGAACGGTCTCGACGCCTGGTGGGGGCACACGCACGCGCTCGCGCGCCGCGGTGCGGAAGACCACTTCAGCTCCGCACTCCACGCGCGCGCGTGGAGCGACCTCGGCGAGGGCGAGCGCTGGCTCGAGGCGGCGCGGGAAGCGGGGGCGTCGTCCGACGTCGTGTTCGTCTGCGACGCGGCCGTCGAGCCGCTCGTGGCGGAGGTGGCCGAGGAGTTTCCCGCCGTGCGCTTCGTGCACTGCCAGGGGCGGCGCCCCACCGAGAACGTGTCGGTCTACCGCGCCGCACGCGATCAGCACGCGTTCGTCTCGGGGATGCTGGCCGGGGCCGCGACCCGCAGCGGGGTGATCGCCGCGATCGAGGGGATGCCGTCGCCGCACGATCGACGATTCACGGGAGCATGGGTCCTCGGCGCGCGGGCCACCCGCGCCGATGTCCGCGTCCTCGTCGAGTGGGTCGGCTCCTACCGCGCCCACGATCAGGACGAGCGCGAGCGCACGGCGGTCGAGCGGGTCCGCGCGGCGGGGGCGGACGTCGTCGGCGGCAACCTCACGGAGAACCCCGCCGCGGTGCGAGCCGCGCTCGAGGCCGGACTGAGGGTCAGCGGGCACGATCCACGGGGTGCCGACGTCCCCGGCATCCTGGATTGCGCCTTCCTCGACTGGACCCCCTTCGTCATCGACGTGATCGAACGCGTCCGAGCGGGACGCGCGATCCCGAGCGACAGATGCCTCCGCGCGTCGGACGGCGTCGTGCGCAACTCCGCTCCCGCCGCGGATCTTCCCGTCGCGGCTCGGGACGCGGCCGACCGGGTGTCGCGTGCGCTGGCGGCGGGGCGCTTCGACATCTGGGCAGGACCCCTCCGCGACAGCGGCGGCCGACTCCGGGTGGCGGACGGCGAGAGTCTGGCGGTCGGAGTCACGGAGCCCCGGGACGCCCCGTCGGCGCGGGAGAGGTACCTGGATTCGCCCGCGTTCAACTGGTTCCCCGAAGGGGTGATCGAGCTGCCGCCGCTCGGGCGGCCTCTAGGCTGACACCGTGACCCCCGCCCCACAGCCCGCCTCGGGAGCCGTCCGCGGCGGCCTCTTCGCTTTCTCCGCGTACCTGCTGTGGGGGGTGCTTCCGCTGTACTTCTTGCAGTTGGCGCCGACCGGTCCGTGGGAGATCGTGGCGTGGCGCATCGCTCTCTCGCTGGTGTTCTGTCTGCTCCTGCTCACGGTGCTGCGCGCGTGGCGTCCGTTCCTCGCGATCGTCCGCCAGCCCCGGTTGCTCGGGCTCACCGCGCTCGCGGGCCTCCTCATCTACGTCAACTGGCAGACGTACGTCTACGGGGCGCTCACGGGCCACGTCATCGAGACGAGCCTCGGCTACTTCATCAACCCGATCGTCACCGTGCTGCTCGGTGTGACCGTTCTGCGCGAGCGGCTGCGCCCGGTCCAGTGGATCGCGATCGGTCTGGCCGTCGCCGCGGTGATCGTGATCGTCGTCGGGTACGGCAGCTTCCCGTGGATCGCACTCACCCTCGCCGTGTCGTTCGGTGTCTACGGCCTGGTGAAGAAGCAGATCGGGCCCTCGGTGGATGCCGTCAGCGGCCTGACGCTCGAATCCCTCTGGCTCCTCCCGGTCGCGGTGGTCCAGCTCGTCGTCGTGGGTGTCACGACGGGGCTGACGATGGGGGCCAACGGCTCGGTGCACACGGTCCTTCTCCTGGCGGCCGGTGCCGTCACCGCGATACCCCTGCTGCTCTTCGCCGCGGGAGCCCGCCGTGCCCCGCTCACCGTGATGGGACTGATTCAGTTCGTGGCGCCCATCATCCAGTTCGCGATCGGCGTGTGGCTCCTTCACGAGCCCATGACGCTCGAGCGCTGGATCGGGTTCGGTCTGGTCTGGGTCGCCCTGGTCGTGCTGAGCGTGGACTCGTTGGTCGCGGCGCGGCGGCGCCGCGCCTCCGTCTCGGATGTCACGGAGCCCGTCTAGGGGCGTTATGCCGCTGTGACCTGGGCGACCCACATCGTTAACGAACGGCAACACGGCGAAAACGTGGGGGCCGTTAGGTTTAGGACACCAGACGGCACCCCTGTGCCGTCGAACGTTCATCCACAGCAAGGAGCACTATGAGCGTCTTCACGCGCACGCGTGCCGGCAAGGTCCTGGGCGGCATCGCCCTGGTCGGTGCCAGCGCGCTCGTCCTCGCCGGTTGCGCCGGTGGTGGCGGCGACGCCGCAGACCCCAGCGCATCGTCCGACGGGGGCGCCGTGTCGAAGTCCGACGGGACCTTCAGCGTCGGCACGATCCTCCCCGCCACCGGAAACCTCGCCTTCCTCGGCCCGCCCGAGGTCGCCGGCGTGAAGCTGGCGATCAAGGACATCGAAGCCACCGGCGACGCGTTCCCGTTCACCACCAAGCTCACCGAGCGTGACTCGGGTGACACCACGACCGACATCGCCACCCAGTCGGCGACCGAGCTCGTCGACGCCGGCGCCGATGTCGTCATCGGTGCGGCTTCCTCGGGTGTGTCGTTCACGTTCGTCGACCAGCTGGTCAACGCGGGCATCGTTCAGATCTCGCCGGCCAACACGTCGCCGGACTTCACCACGTACGCCGACGACGGCTACTACTGGCGCACGGCTCCCTCGGACGTCCTCCAGGGTCGCGTGCTCGGTAACCTCATGGTCGGTGACGGTGCGGCGAACGTCGGCATCATCTACATCAACGACCCGTACGGCACGGGCCTGAAGGACAACGCCACCAAGGCCATCGAGGCCGCCGGCGGCGAGGTCTCGGTCGCTGTCCCGTACAACCCGGGTGACACGGTGTTCACCTCGCAGGTCGACCAGCTGCTCGCGGCGAAGCCCGACGCCATCGCCGTGATCGCGTTCGAGGAGACCTCGTCGATCATCCCGCAGCTCGTCAACACGCAGGGCTTCCCGGGGTCGAAGGTCTACTTCGTCGACGGCAACCTGTCGAACTCGTACGAGTTCCAGCCCGGCACCCTCCAGGGTGCCAAGGGCACCCTGCCCGGTAACCCGGCCGACACCGAGTTCCAGAGCCGCCTCCTCGAGATCGACCCGTCGCTGACCGACTTCAGCTACGCGCCGGAGTCGTACGACGCGGTCATCGTGGCGGCCCTGGCCGCGGCTCAGGCCAAGGACGACTCGGGCACGGCGATCCGTGACAACCTGCAGTCGGTCACCGAGGGCGGCGAGAAGTGCACCACCTTCGCCGACTGCCTCGCGCTGATCAACGACGGCAAGGACGTCGACTACGACGGTGTCTCCGGCCCGATCACGTTCGACGAGAACGGTGACCCGACCGAGGCGTACATCGGCATCTACCAGTACGGTGCCGACAACAAGTACACCCTGCTGAACACGGAGTTCGGCTCGCTCAACGAGTGATCTGACCCGTTCGAAGGGCCCGGATGCCACGGCATCCGGGCCCTTCTTCGTTGCCCCATCAGCGCGAAACCGCATCCAGCCGACATCCCCCGTGCGGTCTGCCGCGGTCTTGTCGGCGAGATGAAGTCTCGACGTGTCATGGGCGCGGCGTTGGGCCGGGGAGGGGCGCCGGTGCCGGGGACGGAGTCGGGTCAGGGGGAGGGCGTGAGGCCGCAGGCAGCGGCCGTGAACTCCAGCAGAGCGTCGGCGACGGACTGCGGCCGTTCGAGCGACACGACGACCTCGCGACCGTCGACGCGGGCGACGAGGTCGAACAACGTGCCGACCTTGTCCTCGGCGATCGCGTGCGGGTCGCATCGTCGCGGCGTCACCGTGACGGAGATGGTCGAGGGGCCGTCGTCGGCGGCGACGGGCGTGTCGAGCGTCGCCTCCTCTCCCGCGGCGAAGTGCAGGAGGGGAGTACCGCGCAGGGCGACGAGTTCGATCCGGCCGTCGCCCCCGGCGGTCGGCGTGATCGAGAGCGTGAGATCGGCCGTGCCGTCCGCCCGCGCGGACACCGCCGTGGCCTCGATGCGGGCAATCGCGCCCAGGGCGTCGCGGTCGCACTGCGCCGCGCCCAACCGCGGCAGGATGCCGAGCGGGTCGTCCGCCGTGACGTCAGCGCTTCTCGTGCCGCCCGTGGAGTCGATCTCGAGGGTGACCGACGCCGTGCCGCCGTCCGAGGCGCAGCGAAGTGCGGGGAGAGCCACGGGGAGGTCGATGACGCGGCCGGGGCCGATCACCTCCGTGCGATGCGCCGCCCAGGCCGCGGGCTCGGACAGGGCAGCCCAGGTGAGCGTCGCGCCGGAGACGACGAGTGTCTCGGTCGAGCCGTTGTCTACCCGCAGCTGGACGCGTCCGGGGGCGATGTCGCCGCGCTGCTGGATGACCGAGACGGTCAGCCCCTCAGGGAGTGCGGGAGGAGCGTCCGCGGAGCATCCCGCGAGGGCGACACCCACCAGGGTGAGCGTCGCCCCCACGGGGCGCGCGCGGCTCAGGCTTCGCTCTCCCGTGCGTCGCGCTTGGCGTCCTCGTCGGCCGCCAGGGTGCCCAGGTACAGCTCGATGACACGGGGGTCGGTGAGCAGTTCGCGTCCGGTGCCGGTGTATGCATCCTTGCCCTGGTCGAGGACGTACGCCCGGTGGCAGATCTGCAGGCAGCGGCGGGCGTTCTGCTCGACCATGATGATCGTCACGCCGGCGCGGTTGATCTCCGCGACGCGCAGGAACGTCTCGTCCTGCCGGACCGGGGACAGGCCCGCCGACGGCTCGTCGAGGAGCAGGACCGACGGATCCATCATGAGCGCGCGGCCCATCGCGACCATCTGACGTTCACCGCCGGACAGCGATCCGGCCCGCTGTCGCCGTCGCTTGGCGAGCTCGGGGAAGAGGCCGGTGACGAACTCGAAGCGCTCGGCGAAGACCTTGGGGCGCTGGAAGAGCCCCATCTGCAGGTTCTCCTCGATCGACAGGCTCGGGAACACGTTGTTGTTCTGCGGAACCATGCCGACGCCCTTGCCGACGAGCTTGTCGGCCTTCAGCGCGGTGATGTCCTCGCCGTTGAGCAGGACGGCTCCGCCGCGGATCTTCACTTGACCGAAGATCGCCTTCAGCAGCGTCGACTTGCCGGCGCCGTTCGGGCCGATGATGCCGATGAGGTCGCCCTGGTAGGCATCCACGGTGCAGCCGTTGAGGATATTCACCCCGGGCAGGTAGCCGGCGACGAGGTCGTCGGTGCGCAGCACCGCGGTGCGGGTGGCGGTGTCGGTCATCAGAGCTTTCCGTCCTTCTCGTCGGCGACGAGAGCGGCCTCGGCCTCGGCGGCGGCCTCGGCCTCGATCGTCTCGATCTGCGAGGTGGTCATGTCGCCGAGGTCGGTGTCGTGGTGCGCGCCGAGGTAGGCGTCGATGACGGCCTGGTCGCTCATCACGGTCTCGGGCGGACCCTCGGCGACGACGCGTCCTTCTGCCATCACGACGACCCAGTCCGAGATGTGGCGGACCATGTGCATGTCGTGCTCGACGAAGAGCACCGTCATCCCCTCCTTCTTGAGGTCGAGGATGTGACCGAGGAGGCTCTGCGTCAGCGCGGGGTTCACGCCGGCCATGGGCTCGTCGAGCATGACCAGCGTCGGGTCGCTCATGAGGGCGCGAGCCATCTCGAGGAGCTTCCGCTGACCGCCCGAGAGCGATGCCGCGAAGTCTTCGCGCTTGGCATCCAGCTTGAAGCGCCGCAGCAGGTCGTCGGCACGCTCGGTGTTGGCCTTCTCCTGCGAGCGCCAGATCGAGGGGATCAGGGCGCGGAAGATGTTCTCACCCTTCTGCCCGCGGGCGCCGAGCAGCATGTTCTGCAGCACCGACAGGCGGCCGAGCGACTTCGTCAGCTGGAACGTGCGGACCATGCCCTTGCGGGACACCTTGAACGCGGGGACGCTGGCGAGGTTGGATCCCTCGAAGCTCCACTGTCCGGTGTTGGGCTTGTCGAACCCGGTGAGCAGGTTGAACAGCGTGGTCTTCCCGGCGCCGTTCGGTCCGATGAGGGCCGTGATCTGCCCGCGCGGGATCTCGAGGTGGTCGACGTCGACGGCCTTCAGGCCGCCGAACTGACGGGTGACTCCGTCGGCGACGACGATGGGATCGACCTTCGCGCAACCGGGGCCGACCTCGCCCTTCACCAGGGGGTGGGTGACGGTCGTGTCAGACATTGAACGACAGCTCCTTCTTGTTGCCGAAGATGCCCTGTGGTCGGAAGATGACCAGGAGCATCAGCCCGATCCCGACGAGGATGAAGCGCACCTGACCGGTCTGGGTCGAGCTCATGAAGCCCAGGATGCCGACATCGCGGAGTCCGACGATGATGCCGTTCGACAGCGACAGCAGCACCCAGAAGAGCGCGGCGCCCACGATGGGGCCGAGGAGGGTCGCGGCGCCGCCGAGCAGCAGTGCGGTCCAGATGAAGAACGTCAGTGCGGTGCCGTAGTTCCCCGGTTGCACGGCGCGGGGGAGGATGAAGACCACTCCGGCGAGACCGCCCATCACACCACCGAGGACGAGCGCCTGCATCTTGTAGGAGTAGACGTTCTTGCCGAGGCTGCGCACGGCATCCTCGTCTTCCCGGATGCCCTTGACGACGCGGCCCCACGGGCTCCGCATGAGCAGCCAGACGAGCAGGGTCGCGAGGATCACGAGACCCCAGCCGAACACGCGCACCCACCAGTCGTTCGCCGAGTAGGTCCACGGCCCGATGCCGTAGGTGCCGCCGGGCAACGGGTTGAGGTTCTGGAACTCGCGGTTGTAGCCGTTGAGGCCCTGCGAGCCACCGGTGATGTCGGTGAGTCCCACGGTCGAGACGACGTAGCGGACGATTTCGGCCGCGGCGATGGTCACGATCGCGAGGTAGTCCGCTCGGAGCCGCAGGGTCGGGATGCCGAGGATGAAGGCGAACAGCACCGAGGCCACGATCGCGATCAGGATCGCGAGCCATACGGGCGCCGAGAACGACAGCGTGGCGATGGCGAAGGCGTACGCGCCGACCGCCATGAAGCCGGCCTGGCCGAAGTTGAGCAGGCCCGCGTAGCCGAAGTGGACGCTCAGGCCGATGGCGGCGAGGGCGTAGGCCGCGGTGGTCGGGCTGATGAGCTCGCCCGCGGCGTTGTTGAGAATCGAAAGCCAGTCCATGTCGTTCTTCCTCAGCCGATCCGCTCTTTACGACCGAGCACACCTTGCGGCCGGAACAGCAGCACGCCGATGAGCACGATCAACGCCACCGCGTACCGAAGGTCCGGGGGGATGACGATGGTGGACATTTCCGTGATGATGCCGATGATCAGCGAGCCGACGAGAGCACCGAAGGCGCTGCCCAGGCCACCCAACGTCACGGCCGCGAACAGCAGCAGCAGGATCGCGAAGCCCATGTCCCACGTGACACCGCGGTAGAGGCCGTACAGGACGCCGGAGAGGCCCGTGAGCGCTCCCGCCAGCACCCACACGATGCGGATGACCCGGTCGACGTTGATTCCGGATGCCGCCGCGAGCGAGGCGTTGTCGCTGACCGCACGCGTCGCCTTGCCGATCCGGGTGCGGGTCAGGAAGTAGGCCACCGCCGCGAGCATCACGACGCTGACGCCCATGCTGATGAGGGACGTGAGCGTGATGGTCACGGGACCGATCGTGACGTTGTCGGTGATGCCCGTGTCGATGTTCCGGGTGCCGCCGTCGAAGAAGTACAGGTACAGGTATCGCAGAACGATCGACAGACCGATCGTCACGATGAGCACCTGGACCAACCCCACCCCGCGTTTACGGAGGGGTTTGAACAGCACGGCATCCTGCGTCCATCCGAGCGCCGCGGACAGGGCAACGGTGAGCAGGACCGCGAGAAGCAGGTTCCACCCCAGCGACGTGAAGACGTAGAAGATGATGGCGCCGAAGGTCAGCATCTCGCCGTGGGCGAAGTTGTTGACTCCGGTCGTTCCGAAGATGAGCGAGATGCCGATCGCGGCGAGAGCGAGCAGCAGACCGAAGTTCAGGCCGTAGATGAAGCGCGAGAACAGCGTGTCCCAGATGGACCCGGTCGCCACGGTGCCTTCGCCCGTCGGGAAGAGGACGTTCACGGTGTTCGTGGTTCCGACCGTCACTTCGCGCGTGACGTTGTCGGGGTCGCGCGGAGCGACGCCGTCGGGCAGCGACTCGACGTTGAGCTCTGCCGTGTACGTGCCCGGTCCCGGGACGGCCACCGACCAACGCCCGTCCGCTCCGGTGGTGCCGACCTCCGAGAAGCCGGAGCCCTCGACGGAGATCTCGACGCCCTCGACGGGTTCGCCCTCGGATTGGATGATGCCGCCGATGGTGAACTGCGTCGCCACGTCGACCGCGCCGGGGCTCCCGGACGGTGTCGGCGAAGGCGTCGTCTGGGCATGGGCTGGTGAGGCCAGGACGAGGCTCAGCACGGCGATCGCGCTCGCGAGGAGCGAGACGAGCAGGACGGCTGGGCGGGCAAGGGTGCGCGATCGTGTCGCGGTGGGGGAGGAATGACCCACGGAGTCTCCAGTTCGGCAACGCTGACGAGGTCGTTTCGTCAGCTTCGACGATCGACGCTACGAGCGTAATGTGTCATCGGTGTTTCGCAGACCGCCTCGTTAGCGAACCGTGTCGTGGTGACGGAGCTCCCGGGGCGGTTTCCCGGGAATGTTTCCGCCGTCCGGGCGCTTAGAATTCAGGGCAGGGCGCGTTGCGCGCACCGGCCGACGTCGTCCTTTTCGAGCAGGCGCCGCGCGCGCAGGAGGATCCATGGAGCAGCACGACCCCTTCGGTTTCATCGGACTGACGTACGACGACGTCCTTCTCCTGCCGGGACACACCGACGTCATCCCCAGTGAGGCCGACACGTCGTCGCGCCTCACCCGTCGGATCACCGTGGCGACGCCGCTGCTGTCTTCCGCGATGGACACGGTGACCGAGGCGCGCATGGCGATCGCGATCGCCCGCCAGGGTGGCATCGGCATCGTGCACCGCAACCTCTCGATCGAGGACCAGGCGGCCATCGTCGACCAGGTCAAGCGCAGCGAGTCGGGAATGGTCTCGAACCCCATCACCACGACCCCGGATGCCACGGTCGCCGAGGTCGACGCGATGTGCGCGCAGTACCGCATCTCCGGTCTCCCGGTCGTCGACCCCGACGGTGTGCTCGTCGGCATCATCACGAACCGCGACATGCGCTTCGTGTCCGGCTTCGAGCGTCAGACCACCCTCGTGAAGGACGTCATGACCAAGGACGGTCTGATCACCGGTCCCGTCGGCATCCACGCGAACGACGTCATCGCGACTTTTGCGAAGCACCGCGTCGAGAAGCTGCCCCTCGTGGACGACGAGGGCAAGCTCGCCGGGCTCATCACCATCAAGGACTTCGACAAGAGCGAGAAGTACCCCCTCGCGACCAAGGACGAGCAGGGCCGCCTGCGCGTCGGCGCGGCGATCGGCTTCTTCGGTGACGCCTGGCAGCGTGCCGAGGCCCTCCGCGACGCCGGTGTCGACGTCCTCGTCGTCGACACGGCCAACGGCCAGTCCGCGGGCGTCATCGACATCGTGCGCCGTCTGAAGGCCGACGCGTCGTTCGACCACGTCGACGTCATCGGCGGCAACGTCGCCACGCGCGAGGGCGCCCAGGCGCTCATCGACGCGGGTGTGGATGCCGTGAAGGTCGGCGTCGGACCGGGCTCGATCTGCACCACTCGCGTCGTGGCGGGCGTCGGCGTGCCGCAGGTCACCGCCATCTACGAAGCGGCGCAGGCCGCGATCCCCGCCGGCGTCCCCGTGATCGCCGACGGCGGGCTGCAGTACTCCGGTGACATCGCCAAGGCCCTCGTGGCCGGTGCCGACACCGTCATGCTCGGTTCGCTCCTCGCCGGCACCGACGAGTCGCCCGGCGAGATCGTCTTCCAGGGCGGCAAGCAGTTCAAGCAGTACCGCGGCATGGGGTCGCTGGGTGCGCTGCAGACCCGCGGCAAGAAGACCTCGTACTCGAAGGACCGTTACTTCCAGGCCGATGTCCCCAGCGACGACAAGCTGATCCCTGAGGGCATCGAGGGCCAGGTTCCCTACCGTGGGCCGGTTGCCGCGGTGGCGTACCAGCTCATCGGTGGCCTGCGCCAGTCGATGTTCTACGTCGGCGCGCGCACGGTCGAAGAGCTCAAGACCAAGGGCAAGTTCGTGCGGATCACCTCCGCGGGTCTGAAGGAGTCGCACCCGCACGACGTGCAGATCGTCGTCGAGGCGCCGAACTACAAGAAGTAGTCGCTTTTCTTCGACGGGCCGGGCAGGCGACTGCCCGGCCCGTCGTCGTTCACCGGCGGGTCTACGCTGTCCGCATGATCCGGCGCGAGAGGCATCCTTCGGTCACCGTTTCGGCGCGACGAACCGAGGCGTACACGGACGGCGTCTTCGCGATCGCGGCGACGCTGCTCGTCCTGGACCTCACCTCGAAGTCGCTCGGAGAAGTGACGTCCGATGCCGATCTCGCGAACGGGCTCCTGGATCTCCTCCATCCGGTGTTCTCGTTCGTCATCAGTTTCCTCGTGCTGTGCATCATGTGGATGACGCATGTGCGGCAGTTCGAGTGGATCGTCCGAATCGACAACGCGGGGATGTGGATCAACAACCTGCGGCTGCTTCTGGTCGTCCTGGTCCCCTTCACCACGTCGCTCGACACCGATTACTCCGACTATCTGCTCGGCCGCGTGCTGCTGCCGGTGAACTTCTTCCTCGCGATCCTGGTGGGCTGGCTGCAATGGACGTGGGCCCTGCGTTCGGGCGCGATCCCCGATCTCTCCCGCGAGGACGCGCGCCGGCTCGGCCGAGCCGCGCTGAGCGCGGTCATCATCAGTGGGATGGCGGTCGCGGTGAGTCCGCTGGTGGGGTCGGCTGGATTCCTCCTCTTTTTCCTCGACGGCCCCCTCACCCGCGTTCTGCGTGGAGCGGACGCCCCGACGGATTCCGTCACGTCGGACGGGTCTGAGCCGCGAGAGACCTGAGCGGATCGGAGATCTTCGACGCGTGCTTCCCCACAGGCAAGGTGCGGGTGCTGCCGATGGCGCCGCGCGCGGATGAACCGTGGTGACGAACCAGACGAGGACGCGGACCGGCAAAATGTGGGCGGGTAGGCTGGGGGAGTGACCATGGAGATCGATCTCGGCCGCGCCAAGCGTGCCCGCCGCGCCTACACCTTCGACGACATCGCCGTCGTTCCGTCGCGCCGCACGCGCAACCCGGAGGACGTGTCGACGGCGTGGACCATCGATGCCTTCCCCTTCGAGATCCCGGTGCTCGGCGCGCCGATGGACTCGGTCGTGAGTCCGCGCACGGCGATCGAGCTCGGCCGTCTCGGCGGCCTCGGCGTGCTCGACCTCGAGGGACTGTGGACGCGCTACGACGACCCCGAGCCGCTGCTCGCGGAGATCGCTGGCCTGCCCGACTCGGCGGCGACGCGGCGGATGCAGGAGCTGTACTCCGAGCCGATCAAGCCCGAGCTCGTCCGCGACCGCCTCGCCGAGGTCCGTGCCGCCGGAGTCACCGTCGCCGGCGCCCTGACGCCGCAGCGTACGCAGGATCTCTATGAGACCGTCGTCGCCGCGGGCGTCGACCTCTTCGTCATCCGCGGTACGACCGTCTCGGCCGAGCACGTCTCGAGCGTCGCGGAGCCGCTGAACTTGAAGAAGTTCATCTACGACCTCGATGTCCCGGTGATCGTCGGTGGCGCAGCGACCTACACGGCGGCCCTCCACCTCATGCGCACGGGGGCGGCGGGCGTGCTCGTCGGCTTCGGCGGCGGCGCCGCATCGACGACCCGCGCGACCCTCGGACTCCACGCGCCGATGGCGACCGCGGTCGCCGATGTCGCCGGCGCACGTCGCGACTACCTCGACGAGTCGGGCGGGCGCTACGTGCACGTCATCGCCGACGGTGGTGTGGGAACCTCGGGCGACATCGTGAAGGCGCTGGCCATGGGTGCCGACGCCGTCATGCTCGGCGTGGCGCTCGCTCGTGCGACGGATGCCCCGGGTCGCGGGTTCCACTGGGGCCCCGAGGCGCACCACGCCAAGCTGCCGCGCGGTCATCGCGTCGCCGTCGATCGCGTCGGTCCCCTCGAGCAGATCCTCTACGGCCCGGCCCCCGTGGCCGATGGCACCGCGAACCTCATCGGCGCGCTGAGGAAGTCCATGGCCACGACCGGATACTCCGACCTGAAGGAGTTCCAGCGCGTCGAGGTCGTCGTCGCCCCCTACGGACACTGACACCGGTGACCGTGTGACCTCCCCCACTGCGATCGAGCAGGAGCCCCGGCAGGTCTTCCCGCCGACCCTGCGCGAGGTCATGCTGCGCCCGCGCTGGCTGGCGCTGCTGGCGTTCTCGCTCGTGGTGGCGGGCGCCTTGGCGTGGTTGGGGCAGTGGCAGCTCGGACGTGCGATCGATACGGCCCCGTCCGAGCCGGGGCAGACCGAGATCGTTCGCCCGCTCGCGGATGTTGCCCAGCCGGGGCAGTACCTCGCGGATCCGCTCGTCGGTCAGCGGGTGGAGGCGACGGGGCAGTGGATCCCGGGAGACTTCCTGGTCGTCGCGTCTCGCTACAACGACGACGTCGAGGGGTACTGGGTCACCGGACAGCTGCGGCTCGACGGGGTCCCGTCGCCGACCTCGATCGCTGTCGCCCTCGGATGGACGCAGGATGCCGCCGCCGCGCAGAGCGCCGCGAATGAGCTCGAAGCGCAGGTCTCCGCCGACCCGAACACGTCGACCACGGTGACCGGTCGCCTCATCGCCGACGAGGGCCCCGCCCGGCCGCCGGCCGGAACCGATCCGCAGACCATGACGCGCATGTCTCCCGCGGTGCTTCTCGGGCGGTGGCACGACATCGACGGTGTCGCCGTGTATCGCCCGTACCTCGCCTCGCAGACGGCCATCGGGTCTGTGGATGCCATTGACTCCCCGGCCCCCGATGAGCGCTCCCGGGTCAACTGGCTCAACATCTTCTACGCCGCCGAGTGGGCCATCTTCGCCGGTTTCGCGTTGTACCTCTGGTACCGCCTCGCCCGTGATGCGTGGGAGAAGGAAGTGGAAGATCTCGAGGACGAAGAGTCCGGGGTCCTCGCGGCGGGTTCCGCGGAATCCCGCGACTAGACTGGCATCCATGCCCCGCGCCCCCAAGCTCGCCTCGTTCCCGGCGATCCGCGGAGCCCTGAAGTTCTACCAGATCTGCTCGATCATCACCGGTGTCGGCCTGCTTCTTCTGGTCGCCGAGATGATCGTGAAGTACACGCCCATCCACAAGGAACTGTTCCTGGGCGGGTCGGGTGGCTTCCTGTGGTTCGCGGATGCCATCCCCGGTCCGGGATGCCAGTGGTTCTCGCTGTTCGTTCCCGGCGGCAGCGGCTGCGAGATCCTGTCCACCGGCGACGGCCTGAACATCTCGCTCGCGATCCTCGTGGTCCACGGCTGGTTCTACGTCGTGTACCTGTTCTCGTGCTTCCGCGTGTGGAGCCTCATGCGCTGGCCGTTCTCCCGCTTCGTGTTCCTCGCGCTCGGCGGCGTCGTGCCCTTCCTCTCCTTCATTCTCGAGGTGCGCACCGCCCGCCGCGTGCGCGCCTATCTCGCCGAGCGCGAAGCCGCCGAGGCATCCGCTCCCGTCCCCGCCCCGGAAGGACCCCGGTGACCGAACAGACCGAAACGTCGCAGCGTCCCGTCCTCGTCGTCGACTTCGGCGCCCAGTACGCCCAGCTGATCGCGCGCCGCGTCCGCGAGGCGGGTGTGTACAGCGAGATCGTCCCGCACACAGCCACGGCCGACGAGATCGCGGCGAAGAACCCGGTGGGGATCATCCTCTCCGGCGGCCCGTCGTCGGTATACGAAGAGGGGGCGCCGCGCCTCGACGAGGCCGTGTTCGACCTCGATGTCCCGACGCTCGGCATCTGCTACGGCTTCCAGGTCATGGCGCAGGCGCTCGGCGGCGAGGTCGCGAACACGGGCCTGCGCGAGTACGGCGCGACGGATGCCACGGTCGTCACCGAAGGCACGCTGCTCGAGGGACAGCCCGCCGAACAGAACGTGTGGATGAGCCACGGCGACCAGGTCTCGCGCGCCCCCGAGGGCTTCGAGGTGCTCGCACGCACCGCGCACACTCCGGTCGCCGCCTTCGCGAACGACACCCGTCGTATGTACGGGGTGCAGTGGCATCCCGAGGTCAAGCACACCGACCACGGCCAGCACGTGATCGAGAACTTCCTCCACAAGGCCGCCGGTCTGCCGGCCGACTGGAACAGCGGCAACGTCATCGCCGAACAGGTCGCGCGCATCCGCGAACAGGTCGGCACCGGTCGCGTGCTGTCCGCGCTGTCGGGCGGCGTCGACTCCGCCGTCTCGACCGCTCTCGTGCACGAGGCCGTCGGCGACCAGCTCGTCGCGGTGTTCGTCGACCACGGCCTTCTCCGCAAGGGTGAGCGCGAGCAGGTCGAGAACGACTACGTCGCCTCGACCGGCGTGCGTTTGATCACGGTCGACGCGCGCGAGACGTTCCTCAACGCCCTCGCCGGTGTCAGCGACCCCGAAGAGAAGCGCAAGATCATCGGCCGCGAGTTCATCCGCGCGTTCGAGAAGGTGCAGGCCGACCTGATCGCCGAGGCGAAGGCCGATGGCGAGCCCATCCGCTTCCTCGTCCAGGGCACGCTGTACCCCGACGTCGTGGAGTCGGGCGGGGGCGCGGGCACCGCGAACATCAAGTCGCACCACAACGTCGGCGGCCTGCCGGAAGACCTGCAGTTCGAGCTCGTCGAGCCGCTGCGCACCCTCTTCAAAGACGAGGTCCGCGCGATCGGTCGCGAGCTGGGCCTCCCCGAGGCGATCGTCGGCCGCCAGCCCTTTCCGGGGCCCGGTCTTGGCATCCGCATCGTGGGCGAGGTCACCGCTGACCGCCTCGAGATCCTGCGTGATGCCGACGCCATCGCCCGCGCCGAGCTGACCAAGGCCGGCCTGGATGCCGAGATCTGGCAGTGCCCCGTCGTGCTGCTGGCCGACGTGCGCTCGGTCGGCGTCCAGGGCGACGGCCGCACCTACGGTCACCCGATCGTGCTGCGTCCCGTCTCCAGTGAGGACGCGATGACCGCCGACTGGACGCGTCTGCCCTACGACGTCCTGTCCAAGATCAGCAACCGCATCACCAACGAGGTGCGCGAGGTCAACCGCGTGGTGCTCGACGTGACGTCGAAGCCGCCGGGGACGATCGAATGGGAGTAGGCGTTCCGCCTGCTCCCGCGCCGACATCGTCGGCCGACTACGGGGCATCGTCCTCGGATCGAGAACAGGGCCCCTACCCCGATCGACCCGAGGACGATGCCCCTTCGTCGTCCGTCGGTGTCGGCGCTCTGTCGGTCCGCTGAGTGGGGAGCGCGGCCGGTAGGCTGACGGCGTCGGCGATCAGCCCTCGGGAATCTCCCGGGTTCGTCCGGCCAGAACGGCACAGGTCTCCCATGGCCCGTATCGACTTCTCAGGCTACCGCGACGTGCTGCGGGCCACCGGGGCTCCGTGGTTCACCCTCGCCGGATGGGTGGCTCGCTTTCCGCGCGGCACCCTGAGCCTCGGGATCATCCTTCTCGTCCAGACCGCGACGGGGAGCTTCGCGCTCGCGGGCGCCGTGGGTGCGGCGTTCGTGGTGGGCATGGCGCTCGCCGGGCCCCTCTGGTCCCGGACCATGGACCGGCGCGGACAACGGTCCGTGCTCCTGATCTCGGCGGGCACTCTGACGGTGTCGGTCTCGGCGCTCCTGTGGGCGGTGCTGTCGGCGACGCCCGTGGCGACCTGGTTCGTCCTCGCGGTCATCGCCGGGGCCGTCTCCGTCGACGTCGGACCCGCGGTCCGCGCGCGCTGGAGTGCCCTGGTACCGCGCACGCAGCGCCACAGCGCCTTTGCTCTGGAATCGATCGCCGACGAGAGCGTCTTCGTGATCGCGCCGCCGGTGCTGACCTTCATCGCCGCCGCGTCGGCGCCGCAGGCCGGGATCGCCGTCGTCGTCCTCGTGGGGGCGGTGGGCCTCGTCTGGCTCGGCCTCCTGAGCCGGTCGCAGCCGCCCCTCGTCCCGGCGAGCGGACGCCGCGTCCGCCTGGTCCCACCCGTCGGCATCCTCCCGGTGACGATCGCGTGGATCGGGGTGGGCGCGATGTTCGGCTCCTTCGACGTGACGAGCATCGCGTGGGCGGAACGCTCCGGCACACCGTGGCTCGCGGGGGTCATGATGGCGTCCCTCGCCGTCGGGAACACCGCGGGCGCGCTGGTGTACGGCGCGCTTCGCCCCCGGGCGTCGCTGCGGTCCCGCTGGCTGTGGAGCAGTGCGGCGCTCGCCGTGGCGTGTCTCGCGCTCCCGGTTGCCGCCGACGGTGCGCTCGCGCTCCTCGTGGCCGCGGTGGTCGGCGCTCTCGTCGGCCCGGTCCTGGTGACGGGGTTCGCGCTCGTGGAATCACGCGCAGACCGCGATCGCGTCACGGAGTTGTTGGCGTACCCGTCCCTCGGCGTGGGAGCCGGCATCCCGATCGGCTCCACGGCCGCCGGCCTGGGGCTGGATGCCGCGGGTCCCGCCCTCGGGTTTACCGTGATGGCCGTGAGTTGCGTGGCCATCCTCGTTTTCGGGGTGGTCGGGGAGCTCCTGCTGTCGATGAGGTCGCCGGAGGCATCCGTCCGCACGTCGTGACACGAGCGAGTGCGGGAGGATGGGGGCATGAGTGAGAGGTTCGTGCGCCCGACCCGGGTCGACACCGTTTTCAACGCCGCGGTCGCGGCCCTCACCCGGCTCGGTCTGCCCCTCGCGGGCAGTCGTGTCCTTGCGGTGCGCGGACGCGCCTCGGGGGAGTGGCGGACCACCCCGGTGAACCCGCTGCGGGTCGGCGGGGAGCGGTATCTCGTCGCTCCGCGCGGCACCACGCAGTGGGTGCGTAATCTTCGGGCGGCCGGTGGCGGCGAGCTGCGAGCCGGTCGGTCGGTCGAAGTGTTCCGAGCAGAAGAAGTCCCGGATGCCGAGAAGCCGCCGATTCTGCGCGCCTACCTCGTCGCGTGGGCGTGGGAGGTCGGCCGCTTCTTCGAGGGCGTCGACAAGAACTCCCCGGACGAGCGGCTGCAGGAGATCGCCCCCGGATTCCCCGTCTTCCGGCTGCGCTCCGAGGGTCGTCGATGACCGGGTTCCCCGACGCGTGGTACCTGATCCTCTCGAGCCGACTCATCCCCGACCTCGACGGCGGATACACGATCTCGACGCTCGCGCGGGCACGACAGATGGCGGATGCCGGGGCCTCGGCCTTGCTGCTCACGGTCGATCCCGGCCCCGCCGAGGCCCACGCCGAGCACCGCGCCGAGTTCGTGCGCCGCGGTGCGGCGGGGGCATCCGAGGTGTTCCGGAATCTGTTCGACGAGGCCGCCGATCCCGACGGTGGGGCGGCGGAGTGGCTGCGCGCGGCCGCGCGGACGGGGGAGGCCGACCCGGCGCTCGAGTACCGGAGCGTCGCAGCGGGGGCGATCGATCTGCCGAACGTCGTCGACCCGAACTGGCACCTGGCCACGGCCCCCATCGTCGTGCGGGACGGGGCAGGGCGCGCGATCGGCGTGATCGACGGGTTCGGCGCGCTGTACCGCGCGTGGCTCGGCGACGTCGTCGCAGGACTCCGCGCCGAAATCGAGCGCCCCGTCGTCGTGATCTGCGAGTCTCGGCAGCTGGGCGAGCTCATCGTCGGTTGGCAAGACCGCGACGTTCGCATCCTGCACACGATCCACACGATCCACCTCGAGCCCCCGTACACGGCGGATGCGTCCATGAACGCCCTGTGGGAACGGTGGTTCGCGGTGGCCCCGCGGTTCGACGCGGTGCTCTGGCCGACGCCCTGGCAGTTCGACGACGTGCGCGCCCGCTTCGGCGACGACCGGGTCGACGTCGTCGCACCGCACGGCATCTCGGCACCCGACGAGGTCGCGTACGCGGAGGACGGTCCCGTCGTGATGCTCGGGCGCCTCGCGCCGGGGAAACGTCTCGACCACGCGATCCGGGCTTTCGCGCACGTCGTCGACCAGTTGCCCGACGCGCGGCTGGAACTCTGGGGCGCGGGTGCGGGACGCGATTCACTCGAGGCGCTGGTGGCCGACCTGGGCCTCGAGGATGCCGTGTCGCTCCCGGGGCTGACCCTCGATCCGGATGCCGTTCTCGACTCCGCGGCCGTGTACCTCACGACGTCGGCGTTCGAAGGGCAGGGGCTCGCGCTCGCCGAAGCCCTCGCGCACGGGGTCCCCGTCGTGGCCTACGACATCCGCTACGGCCCGCGCGACATGCTCGCCCGAGGGGGCGGCATCCTCGTGCCCGACGGCGACGAGCGAGCGCTCGCCGACGCCCTCGCGCGCCTCCTCACCGACGCCGCGTTGCGTCGGCGGCTCGCTGCCGAGGCGCGCGCGGCCGCCGCGGCGCTCGCCCCCGAGCGCGCGATGGAGACCCTCGCCGCCGCGACCGCCGAGGCGTTGTCACGCCCGACGCGGCGGTAGCTCCGCACTCGAGATCGATGCGAGGGGCGGGTCAGGCGCGGCCGGCCCAGGGATCGTAGTCGGCGATCAGGGGCTCTTGCGGTGGGCGGGTGGCATCCGGGACGTGCTGAAGGTTCACGCGTACCCGGTACCAGAGCGAGCTCGAGCCGCGCATGCCGTCGACGAGGATGTCGGCCGGATGCAGCGCCGCCGTCGCCTCGGGATACCGACGCTTCCACTCCTCGAGGGCGTCGAGCGCCTCGGGCTTGGTCTTCGTGCGCGCCACCTCGATGAGCGGCATCGTCGATGCTCTCCGTCCCGACCCGTCGGAGCCGCGCGGGGGCTTCTCAGCGGGTCCCATCTCTTCGGCGAGGGCGAGCAGGCTCTCGAGCGATCCGGCGGCGGAGTCGATGCCCGCGTGGGGGTCGCCGATCGCGGCGAAACGTTCGGGCACGGTCAGCACGGTGAACTCCTCGGGTCGACGACCCCGCACTTCATCCCACGTGAGCGGCGTCGACACGCGAGCGTCGGGGAGCGCACGGACGGAGTACGCGGATGCCACCGTGCGGTCCTTCGCGTTCTGGTTGAAGTCGACGAAGACGCTCTCGCCGCGCTCCTCCTTCCACCACCGCGCCGTCGCGAGGCCGGGCGCGCGGTTCTCGACCTCGCGGGCGAGGGTCTCGGCGGCGCGACGCACCTCGGGGTACGCCCAGTCGGGTCGAAGACGCACGAGGATGTGCAGTCCACGCGAGCCGGAGGTCTTCGGCCAGCCGACCAGGCCGTGATCCTCGAGGACGTCGCGGGCCGTGAACGCCACGTCGACGATCTGCGCCCAGTCGACGCCGGGCATGGGGTCGAGGTCGATGCGCAACTCATCGGGGTGGTCGAGGTCTTCGGCGCGCACCGGATGCGGGTTGAGGTCGAGGCATCCGAGGTTCACGATCCACGCGAGACCCGCGGCGTTGCGCAGGACCGTCTCCTCGGCCGACGTGCCCGAGGCGTAGTGCAGAGTCGCGGTGTCGATGAAGTCGGGATGGTTCTCGGGCACCCGCTTCTGGAAGAACGGCTCCTGGTCGAGGCCCTTCGTGAAGCGCTTGAGGACCATCGGACGGCCGCCCGCTCCGCGCAGCGCTCCGTCGGCGACCGCGAGGTAGTAGCGCACGAGGTCGAGCTTGGTGAGACCGGGCTCGGGGAACACGACGCGGTCGGGACTCGTGACGCGGACCTCGTGATCGTCGACGTCGAGAACCGTCGGGGGCGTCTTGGCGGGGCTCATGCCGCGAGGTTAGTCCCGTGGCATCCGCGGCGTCCGCCCCTTGCGGGACGCGCGGCGCGCAGGCGTCGAGTGTCCAAGACGCGCCGTGTGCCGCCGACCGGATACGGCGTGTCTTGGACACTCGATGAGAGGAGGACCTGAGGAAACGACGGAGGGCCGCCCCAAATGGGACGGCCCTCCGCGTGAAGCGGTGCGTCAGTTGTTGCCGCGGAGGATCGCGAGGATGCGCAGGATCTCGACGTACAGCCACACGACGGTGACCATGATGCCGAAGGCGCCGACCCAGCCGTAGACCCGCGGGGCGCCGTTGCGGACACCGCGCTGGATCTGGTCGAAGTCGAGCACGAGCGAGTACGCGGCCATGATGACCACGAAGACGCCGATGATGAGACCGAGCGGGATGCCGAAGATCTCGATGCTGCGCAGGCCGAACGCGCCACCGGCGAGCGGGACGTTGAAGAGCATCAGACCGAGGTTGACCAGGCTGAACACGAGGTAGCCGACCATGGCGATCAGGAAGATCTTGGTGGCGCGGGCGGAGGCGCGGATCTTGCCGCTCGCGAAGAGCGCGAGGGTCACGCCGACGACCGACAGCGTGGCCAGGGTGGCCTGGACGACGATGCCCGGGTAGAGGAACTCGAAGAACGCCGAGATGCCACCGACGAACAGGCCCTCGAACGCTGCGTAGGCGATGAAGACGGGGACGGACGGCTTCTTCTTGAAGATCGCGACCATCGCCAGCACGAAGCCGCCGAGACCGCCGATGACCATCGGCAGAACGTTCGGGCTGGGGTTGGCGACCGTGACGGTGCTCATCGTCCAGATCCAGCCGACGACGGCGGTCACGATGAGAACGGCGAAAAGGCCGAGGGTCTTGAAGACGGTGTCTTCGACCGTCATCCGGTCGGTCTGCACCGCGCCCGCGGACGGGGCCGAGTACATGCCCTCGATGTTCGCCGTCTCAGCGGCCGCAGCGGCTGCGGTCGTCGACGCGGCGGGCGGGGGGCTGTAACGGGTCTGGGCTCCGCCACGAGGGTCCTGGAACGCCGGGGTATTGAATGCCGGGTTGTTGAGGGCCACAGGGACTCACACTCCAATTGCTGGTGATCACAGCACCGTGCTGTGAAACAACACTAGCTGAGCAGGCCGTGAGAATCCTTGTGTCGACTGGGATTCTGCTTTGAGCGCAGGACCCTCTGAGGGGCCGCCGGTAGCCTGGCGCGGTGCCTGTCGAGCGCCCCCTGATCATCGGCCACCGCGGTGCCCCGGGCTATCTTCCCGAGCACTCCCGCTCGTCCTATGCGCGCGCAATTTCCGCGGGAGTGGATGCCATCGAGCCCGATGTCGTGCCCACGAGAGACGGCGTGCTCGTGGTGCGGCACGAGAACGAGATCGGCTCGACGACGAATGTCTCCGCGCGGACGGAATTCGCGGAGCGCCGCCGCACCGCGGTCGTCGACGGTGAACGCCTGGACGGCTGGTTCACCGAGGACTTCACCTGGTCGGAGCTGCGGACACTCCGCTGTCGCGAGCGCATCCCGGCGATCCGTCCCGAGAGCGCGGCTCACGACGACGAAGACCCGGTGCTGTCCCTGCGCGACGTGCTCGACCTCGCCCGCGCCGGTGGTGTCGGGGTGGTGCTCGAGATCAAGCACGCGGCGTACTTCGCGCGCGCCGGGTCCGACATGGCGGAGCTCGTCGAGAGGGAGCTCCGGGATGCCGATTGGTGGGACGATCCGGCCCTGGTCATCGAGTCGTTCGAGCCGCTCGTGCTGCAGCGGCTGCGGGAGCGTGGCATCCCGGCCCCCCTCGTGCAGCTGATCGAAGCCGAGGGTGCGCCCTGGGACCTGCGCGAGCGCGACGGGTCGCGGGCGACGTCGTACGCGTCGATGCTCACCCCCGCGGGGCTGGACGCGCTCGCCGAGGCCGTCGACGGGATCAGCCCCGACAAGCGGCTGATCCTCGCTCCCGATCAGCGGGGTCGCATCGGCGGTCCCTCGCCGTTCGTCGCCGAGGCGCAGGGGCTCGGGATGCGGGTGTTCACGTGGACGTGCCGCCCCGAGAACCTGTTCCTGTTGCCGCCCTTCCGGCGCCCCGGGGATGCGGCGTCGTTCGGTGACTACGACCGCGAGTGGGCAGTGCTGCGCGACGCGAGGCTGGACGGGGTGTTCGTCGACCACCCCGACCTGGGCGTCGCGTTCTTCGGTTCCTAGGCGCAAGCCCCGCCCGCCGCGGGCTCGTCGCCGCCAGGATGGCGGGATGACGGTGGACGTGACGGTGGTCGGGGTCGGCATCTCGGGTCTCGCGTGTGCGCGGGTCGTGCGGGATGCCGGTCGGTCGGTGCGGGTGATCGACCGCGGGCGCCGGCCGGGTGGCCGGCTCGCGAGCCGGACCCTCGACGGGCGTGCCGTCGACCTCGGCGCCTCGTACTTCGTCGTCGGCGATGACGACGCCGGGTTCGCCCGTGTTGTGGCCGGCTGGGAGGCCCGCGGGATCGCACGCGCCTGGACGGACACGTTCTCGGCGTTCGATGCGGACGGCGCTGAGACACGGAAGACCGGGCCGATGCGATGGGCGGCCCCGGGCGGATCGCGGTCGCTCGTCCTGGATCTCGCCGACGGCGTGGATGTCGAATCGGGTCGCGAGGTCGAGAGCGTCGCCCCGTTCCGCGTCGACGGGGAGGATGCCGGTGAGGTGGTGCTGGCGATGCCCGAACCGCAGGCGCGGCGTGTGGTCGATGGCATCCCGGTCGCCCGGCAGGAATGGGAGGCCGTGATCGCCGTCGCGCTGCGGTGGGACGAGCGGCGTTGGCCCGCGGACCTGCACGGGGCCTTCGTGAACGACGATCCCGACGTCTCGTTCATCGCGGACGACGGCGACCGGCGTGGAGACGGGGCGCCGGTGCTCGTCGTCCACACGACCGGCGCCGCGGCGCGGCGGCACCTCGACGACCCGGACCGGGTGATCGCGCCCGTCGTGGCAGCGACCAGAAGGCTCCTCGGGATCGGGGTCGAGCCGGTCACGACGTTCGCGCACCGGTGGACCTTCGCCCGCCCCGCGGCGGCGACGGGAGAGCCGTTCTTCCGTTCCCCCGGCCTCTCTCTGTGCGGTGACGCGTGGGGCGCATCGGCGGCCGTCCGTACGGCGTGGTCGTCGGGCGACGCTCTGGGACACGCGATCGCGGCATCCTGAGTCCTGTCCCGGAAACCGCGGGGCGTGTCGGAGTGCGCCCATAGGGTGGAGGAATGGACGCAGGGGGCGCGGGCATCGAGGCACGACAGGTCAAACGGGCGTTCGGCGCCGTGACGGCGGTGGCGGACGTGACGTTCACCGCCGAGCCCGGGCGGGTGACGGGCCTGGTCGGGCCGAATGGGTCGGGCAAGACGACGCTGTTGCTCATGCTCGCGTCGCTGTTGCGGCCGGACCAGGGAGAGATGCGGATCGGCGGTGTCGACCCGGTGTCCGATCCGGCCGGCGCGCGCCGGCTCCTCGGGTGGATGCCGGACTCTTTGGGCGCGTGGCCGAGCCTCACCTCCCGCGAGGTGTTGATCGCCACCGCGCAGCTCTACGACCTGTCGCGCGCGGAGGCCCGAGAGCGCGCCGACCGCCTGCTCGACCTCGTCGATCTCGCCCCGCTCGCCGGTTCCGCGGCCCGCGTGCTCTCCCGCGGGCAGAAGCAGCGCCTGGCGCTGGCGCGGGCGCTCGTGCACGAGCCGCGCGTTCTCTTGCTCGACGAGCCCGCGTCCGGGCTCGATCCGCAGGCTCGCATCTCTCTCCGTGTGCTGCTGCGGCGACTCGCCGACGAGGGTCGCACGATCCTCATCTCCAGCCACGTGCTGTCGGAGCTCGAGGAAGTCGTCGACGACGCCGTATTCATGCTCGACGGTCGAACGGTCGGCCGCGATCGGGTGGCGGCGGCGACCACGCGCGTCCGCGTCTGGCGGGTGCGCATGGCCACCGACGCTTCGAGAGCGATCGGCTCCGACCGTGATGCCGTCGCCTCGGCTCTGGGCCGCGCGGTCGACGACGTCGGCATCGACCGTCGCGACCTGCTCGTGCCGTTCGCGGACGAGTCCGCGGCCGTCGCGGGCCTGCGCGCGGTGGTGGGAGCCGGCATCCCTGTCGTCGAGTTCGCCCCCGCCGTCGGCGATCTCGAACACGCTTTCCTCGACCTCCGAGGGGATGCCGCGACCGAGGGGAGCCCCGAATGAACTTCCGTCGTCTCGGCACCGTCATCGGTATCGACCTGCGTCAGCGGGTGCGCTCGGTCGGCTGGTACGTCCTGCTCGGCATCTTCGCCGTGATCCTGCTGGCCCTGCTGATGCTGTCCTTCTCGTCCTTCTCGCTGAGCACGGGCGGCAACGGCTGGTTCTATTCGCTGGTCATCATGTTCGTCCTCCTGCTCGTGCTGCTCGTGTCGCCCACGCTCAGCGGCAGCGCCGTCAACGGTGACCGGGATGCCGCGACCCTCGCGCCCGTGCAGGTGACGCTGGTGACGACGGCCGAGATCGTGCTCGGGAAGTTCCTCGCGGCGTGGATCTCGGGCCTGGCGTTCCTCGTCGTCGCGCTGCCGTTCCTCGTGATCGCGACGTTCGCCGGTGAGCTCAACCCGGCGGTCATCGCCTCGTCGCTCGGCATCCTGATTCTCGAGGTCGGCGTCGTGGCGGCGATCGGCGTCGGGGTGAGTGCGATCGTGGCGCGCCCCGTCTTCTCGGTGGCTGCGACGTACCTGCTGGTGGCCGCGCTGACACTGGGGACGCTGATCGCGTTCGGGCTCGGCGGGACGGCGCTGCGCACGGAGCAGACAGTCACCACGCGGGATGTGAACTGGGACGCCGTTCCCGTGGGCTGCGACCCCTTCCTCGAGAACGATGCGACCGAGTGTCCGCGGCCCGACGAGCTGGGGTGCACGACCTCGACCTACACGAGTGAGGTGCCGCGCTTCGACCGCGTATGGGGCGTGCTGGCGGCGAATCCGTTCGTCATCCTGGCGGATGCCACCCCGCCGACCTACGACGAGTACGGCAGCCCGTCCGACCTCTTCTCGCAGATCGCGTCCGGTGTCCGCCTCGCCCAGATCGCGCCCGACCCCGCGCCGTCCTACGACTCCTGCAATGGCGCGACGCTCACGAACGAGTCGATGGAGGACCGTATCGCGGGCACCGTTCCGAGCTGGTTCGTCGGCCTGTTCCTGCAGCTGCTGCTCGCTGCCGGACTCCTGGCCTGGGGCATCGCCCGCACGCGGACGCCCGCGCGGCGGCTGCCGCCGGGGACGCGTATCGCCTGACGCGTGTTTCGAGCGGACGGCGCGTCAGCGAAGTCGCGCGTCCAGCGCGACCGCGTCGTGGGGCGCCCTGCCGCGCGCGTCGTTGTCGAAGTAGACGTAGACGTCGCGCGGCATCCCGTCTTCCCCGGTACCGTCACGCCACTGCCGGACGCGGTCGGCCCAGGTGTCGAGTTCGGCCGACGTGTACCCGCTCGCGTACAGCTCGGTCGAGCCGTGCAGGCGGACGTACACGTGGTCGGCCGTGACCGCATCGAATGCAGGCCAACGCCCGGCCGTGTCGGCGAGAACGAGGGCGACGCCGTGCGCACGGAGGATTTCGACGGCGTGCGGGTCGCGGAACGATTCCGACCGCGGCTCGATCGCGTAGCGCAGAGGGACGTCCGACTCGATGTCGAGCCACGCGCGTCCGTTGAGGCGAGCATCGTGTTCGCGGGCGAGAGCCAGCGCCGAGCCGGTGGTCCGGGGGAGGCTGTCGAGGAACGCGTCGAGTACCTCGGGGTCGAACTCCACGCGTTCAGGCAGTTGCCACAGGATCGGACCGAGGGTCGAGCCGAGCGCGAGGACGCCGGAAGCGAAGAAGTTGGCCAGCGCAACACCGACGTTCGTCAATCGAAGCATGTGGGTGACGTAGCGCGAGCCCTTCACCGCGAAGACGAAGTCCTCGGGCACGGAGTCGCGCCAGCGCCGGTAACTCTCGGGGCGCTGCAGGGAGTAGAACGATCCGTTCAGTTCGACGCTCGGGAGACGCTCGGCGAGGTATTCGAGCTCGCGGCGTTGCACCAGGCCACCGGGATAGAAGTCGCCCCGCCACCTCGGATACCGCCACCCCGAGGTGCCGACGAAAGCCGTCCCGCTCAGGCGTGACCCTCCGCGGCGGGGGCGTCGTCGTCGGTGATGGCGTCGCCCGTGTGGTCGTCGAGGTCGACGTGCTCCTCGGCCTCCGCGGCATCCTCGCGGACGTCGTCGGTGACGGCGTCGGTGGGTGCCGCGTTGTCGGCGTGTGCGTCGTCGGAGTGGCGGGTGGGGAGATCCGGTGTGCTCATGCCGCCACGGTGCCCCATCGCCGCCTGGTGGACGAGCCGCTTGACAGGACCGGGGCGTTAGTCGTTGGCATCCGGGATCGTCAGGTCGACCGTCGGCCAGGCCGGGAGCGGGTCCGGGTACGTCGTCCACGCCTCGGGCCCGGCGGCGAGCTCCTCGTCGGTCAGGGCGGCGAGGTCGAGCACGTGCCGGAGGCGTGGTGCCGAGAGGTCGAGGCCCGTGAACGCGATCTCCTGCCCGAGGCCCATGCGACCGTCATCCGTGCCGATCGGTTCGATCCACATGGCCGACCCGACGTGCTCCCAGCGGGCCAGGATGCCGGGGCGTGAGGCGATCCGGCAGAACCCGGCCGAGCGGATGAGGCGCCCGGCGGCTCCCTCGTCGAGACGGTCGAGCGCGGTCTGCAGCCGCTCGGGGTGGAAGGGGCGCACCTGGTCGTAGCGCAGCGTGCTGACGCGGTTGTCGCGCATGTAGGGGTCGTGCTCGTCGTTGAGCGCGCGGACCCAGCCGGCGCGCTCCAGCACCTCGGTCTCGGGCGCGCGTGGGGTGCCGGCGTGGAGGTCGGCGCGCGAATCGCGCGTGAGCCGCAGCGTCGCGCCGGGGTTCAGGTGCGACGCGAGCGCCATCCGCACCGCGAGGGCTGCGGTGGGCACCTGCTCCCAGTTGACCCAGACGATGCGGGTCGCGATCTCGAGGGCCAGGGCCGCCTGCCGGGCGCGGGCGCCGACGTCGCCGCGCGGATCGCCGGCCACGGTGGATGCCACGAGCGGTGCCTCGTCGAGAAGGTCGCCGATCATGTGCCGCGCGTCCACCACGCACACCGCTTCGACGTCGACCCCGCCGCGCGCGACGACCGCGTGGAGCAGGTCGACGTCGGTGCCGAGGTCGACGACGACACGCTCCCCGTCGGCTCGGACGTGTGGGTGGGGGAGCGCGTGCGCGGCGCGGAGATCGCGGTATCTCACGAGGTGAAGCGGGCGGCTCAGGGCGACGGCGGTGCGTTCTGCGTAGGCCTGGCGTTCGGGTGCGCACACGCCCATCGTCACGATCGTCGTCTCCACGGCATCTGCCCTTCGTTTGTCGGGAATCGATCGCCAGCCTATCTTGTTATTGAGAACGGTTATCAACAGGAGGATGCCATGAAGGTCCGCAACTCGATCAAGTCGCTGAAGAACCAGCCCGGCGCGCAGGTCGTCCGCCGCCGCGGGCGCGTGTTCGTGATCAACAAGCTGAACCCGCGGTGGAAGGGGCGGCAGGGCTAGGGGGTTTCTCCGGACGTCGGTGCGTGCGGCGCTCGCCCTGCGGACACACTCGGCCGGAACGCGGCGGCGAAGTCGGGCGAGGTTTCGCCGAGATGCTCGGATACGTTGTGATTTGTGATTCAGAACGGTGATCATCAACGCGTTTCCTCGATTCCGCGATGGTTCGAGTTTTTCCGTCCTCTTCTCGAGGTGCTGTCCGACGGACACGTGTGGCGGAAACGGGACCTTGAGCGTGCGATCGTCGAACGCGTCGGGCTCACCCCCTCTGAGATAGAAGAAGTTCTTGATTCGGGTCAGTCTCGAGCGCTGAATCGCATCGGGTGGGCCACCTCGGCACTTCGGCGGGCAGCAGCCGTCGAATCTCCCTCGCGAGCACAATTCCGGATCACTGATGTTGGCAGGCAACTTCTCGCCGATCATCCCGGACCGATTCCCGAGCCTGCCGTCTACGCGTTGCCGGCGTATATCGACTACGTGCCTCGAAACCGGGCGTCGTCGGAGTCCAAGATGGAATCGCACTCGGGCGTTCTCGAAGAGGCGCGGTCCACCGACCCTGACGAGCTCATCAACCTCGGTGTTCGAGAGATTCAGGAGAACACCAGACTGACGCTTCTGCAACGACTCAAGGAAAGTGATCCTTACGACTTCGAACGGGTCGTCCGACAGTTGCTCGTCAAGATGGGATACGGGTTGGACAGCCGGATGACTCCGCTGCGTGGTTCGGGCGACGGCGGCTTGGATGGCGTCATCGATCGCGACGAGCTCGGGCTCAGCAAGATCTATGTTCAAGCGAAACGCTATGCGGAGGCGACGGTCGGACGTCCGAAAATCCAAGAGTTCGTGGGTGCTCTTGCGACGAGGGGAGCGACGGTAGGCGTGTTCTTCACGACGAGTCGATTCACCGTCGAGGCGATTGACGCTGCGGAACGGGTACCGCAAGAGATCGCCCTCGTCGACGGCGATAGATTGACGGCGCTCATGATGCGTCATCGAGTCGGCGTGCAGGTGGCCAATTCGATTGAGTTACTGAAGGTCGACGAGGACTTCTTCGAGGGGGAGTAGCGGCAGCGTGTCGCGTGGAACGGCCGCTCTGGCTAGTGGTCAGCGGGCATCTGCCACGCTTCTCCATGTCATCTCGAGCCGATAAGGTTCGCGGCATCAGAGGAGGTTCACGGTGGCGCGGCGAGTACTCGTTCAACGAGACGGGCAATCTTTCGATCTCGTGGAGGTGCCCGCCCCCAACGAGCATCACCTGCAGGAGATCCTCAAGGCTCAGCCTCAACTCATTCCCGCAGACGACATGGGATTCGACGGTGATCTCCTCGTCGTCGGCCGCGAGACGAGCCTGGCGTCGGGCTACATCGATCTGATCTGCCTCGCGTCATCCGGCGACATCGTCCTGATCGAATTCAAGACCGGCCCGCAGAATCCGGATTTCCGGCACGCACTTGCGCAGCTCATCGACTATGGCTCAGACCTGTGGAGGCTTTCGGTCGAAGACTTCGATCGGGGAGTCGTCCAGCGTTACTTGTCCAGCGATCGGGTGGATGCCGGGGCGAGGGGTGCCTCCACACTCGCGGACGTCGTCGCTCGGTCCGGTTGGCACTTGAGTGAGGAAGGTGGCGCGGCGCTCCTGGCGCGACTGGAGGACGTTCTCGCAACGGGAGACATCCACTATGTCGTCGCGGCCCAACGCTTCACCCCCGCGATGCAGACGAGCCTCGAGTACCTCAACGCGACAATGAGGTATGGCAAGTTCTACCTCGTCGAGATCGTCCGGATGCAGGGGCAGGAACTGGTGGCACACGCGGCTCAGGTCGTCGCCGCCCCCTCGCGACGCTCGCAGAGCGGGGCATCGGGTTCGGTTGTGCAAGCAGACGAGGCGGCGTTCCTCTCCGGGCTCACGGACGGCGCTTACCGAGACGCGATGCGCGACGTGATCGCGAGCTGCATCGCCCTGGGCGTCGAGGTGAAGTGGGGGTCGAAAGGTGCGTCCTTTCGAATCGCCGCTCCCGACCGACGTCAACCGCTGTCGATCGGCTGGGTGCTTCCCGACGACAGCCACTGGCAGGGTGCCCGCTTCGCCACGTTCGGGGTCGACCCGGGTTCGCTCGCCAAGACGCCGGTCGTCGAGCAGGCGGTTCGTCGCTACGTGGATCGTCTCGCGCTCATCCGCGGTGGGCGCGCGACGCCGTCCAAGCTGGAGGCATTCACCTTCGGGGTCGACGCATTGCCTGGGGCGCACTCGGACATCGTCTCGGCTATTGAAACCTTGGTGAACGAGATTCAGGAAAGCGGCTCCGGGGAGGGCTGATCCCCGCTCGACCGATTCCTCGCTTGGTCGTGTTCGAGCGGTCTGAGGTCAACCGAGGCGCTGGTCCGCGTACCGCGGCGCCATCGACTCCATCTGGTCCATGACGAGCTTGATCGCCTCCGGCTGCTTGTCGGGCGGGTATTTGTACTTGACGAGCAGACGCTTGATCGACGAGCGCAGCTTGGCACGGACGTCGTCGCGCACCGTCCAGTCTGTCCGCACGTCTCGACGCATCACCGCGACTAGTTCGCGCGCGATCTGGGCGAGCACATCTTCGCCCTGGACATCGACCGCGGACTCGTTGGTCGAGACGGCGTCGTAGAACGCGAGCTCGTCGCTCGACAACGGTGGTGCGAAGGTCGCTCCACGCGAGGCTTCAGCGGCGACGTCCTTCGCCAGCTCGACAAGTTCGGCGATGACCTCGGTGGCCGTGAGCTGCTGATTCGTGTACCGGTTCATGATCTCGGCGATGCGCTCGGAGAAAGCGCGCTGCCGCACGAGGTTCCCGCGCGTCGCCGTAGCTCCGGCATCCACGAGTGAGGCGCGCAGCGCCTCGATCGCGAGATGCGGGTTGGGAGCAGCCTGCGCCCGCGCCAGGAACTCCGGCCCGAGGTTGTCGAGCGACAGCCGCGGCAACCCCGCAGCTTCATAGATGTCGAGCACTTCGCCGGGAGCTATCGCCTCGGCGACCAGCCCGCTGAGAAGCCGCGAGATCTCCTCGGGGATCGGCTCGTCACGCGCTTGCCGATCCCTGGCGTCGAACTTCGCCATCCAGACGCGCACCTCTTCGTAGAAGGCTATCTCCTGGTGCAGCTCCGCGAGTCCCTCGCGCCCGGATGCCAGTGCCCACGCTCGCGCGAGCTGGCCGGTCGCACTGCGATACCGCACCGCTAGCCTGTCGTTCTCGAGGTCCGGAGCGTTCAGGGGGTTGGCGGGGTCGCGCAGGTAGTTCGTCGTCGTGGTGGCGGCGGTCCGCAAGGCGCGGGGACCGCCGCGCGCGACGATCGCCCGCCAGTCGCAGCCGAGGAGCATCTCGCGGATCTGCGCCACCAGTTCCATGGCGATCGTCACGGCTTCTTCGATGTCGCGCCCGATGGGCCGGTTCTCCCGGTCGGAGCCGGTGTACTCCGCGAGGGCGTTCGCGAGGTTCTCAGCGAGCGGCGCGTACGCCACCAGGAGCCCGTCCTCCTTGCCCCGGAACGTCCGGTTCACGCGCGCCAGGGTCTGCATCAGCAGGGCGCCCTTCAGCGGGCGGTCGAGGTACAGGGTGTGCAGCGGGGGAGCGTCGAAGCCCGTGAGCATCATGTCCTTGACGATCACGAGCTCGAGTTCGTCGTCGGCATCCTTCAGGCGGGCCTTGATGGCCTTGTTCTCGGACTCGCGCCGGACGTGGTCGCTCACCGGGGGCTGGTCGGTCGCCGAACCCGAGTACACGACCTTGATGCGCCCGGAGTCGAGCGCGGGGGAGTGCCAGTCCGGGCGGAGCGCGACGATCGCCGAGTAGAGCCGGGCGCAGATCGCGCGCGTGCCGCCGACGATCATCGCCTTTCCGGGGGACTCGATGAACGGCTTCATCCGTTCACGTCGCTCCTCCCAGTGCTGCACGATGTCGGCCGCGAGTGTGTCGATCCGTTCGGGCGCGCCGTACACGGCGTTGACGACGGCGACGGATGCCTCGAGCCGGGCGCGTTCGGTGTCGTCGAGGCCGAGCGTGTATTCGTCCGCGGCGCGGTCGATGTCGTCCTGGCTGGCACCCTCGGCGAAGGCGACCTTCACGAGTCGGGGCTCGAAGTACACGGGAACCGTGGCCCCGTCGTCGACGGCGCGGGACAGGTCGTAGATGTCGATGTAGTCGCCGAACACCGCCTGCGTATTGCGCTCGGTGAACGAGATCGGCGTGCCAGTGAAGGCGATGAGCGTGGCATGCGGCAGGGCATCGCGCAGGTGGCGGGCGTAGCCGTCGAGGTCGTCGTAGTGGCTGCGGTGCGCCTCGTCGACGACCACGATCACGTTTCGTCGATCCGTCAGGAGCGGGTGTGCGGTGCCCGAGAGCTTCTCGGCCTCGGTGAGTCCGAACTTCTGCAGCGTCGTGAAGTAGATGCCGCCCGTGTTGCGGCTGTGCAGTTCGTCGCGCAGCTGGGCGCGCTCACGCACCTGGATGGGCTTCTCGGCGAGCAGCAGGCTCTGATCGAACGTCTGGAAGAGCTGTCCGTCGAGCTCGGTGCGGTCGGTCACGACGATCACCGTGGGATTGCGCAGCTTCCGGTGCCGCGACACCAGGTTGGTGTAGAGCTCCATCTCCATGGACTTGCCCGAACCCTGAGTGTGCCAGACGACTCCGGCCTTACCGTTCGTCTCGACTGCCTGCACCGTGCGGCCCACGGCCTTGGTCACGGCGAAGTACTGGTGCGGCTTGGCGATGCGCTTGGCCAGCCCGTCGGCGTTCTCGTCGAAGGCCGTGAAGTTCCGCACGAGCTGCAGGAACCGCTCCTGGTTGAACAGCCCATCGAGCGCGTCGTCGATCGGCTCGACCGAGACGCCGCCTTCGACCCGCGGTTGTGGGAGCGGGATGCCGTCGTCGTCGACGTTCCACGGGGCGAAGTGGTTCAGCGGGGTGAAGGGCGTGCCGTATTTGGCATCCAGTCCGTCGCTGGCGAGCGTGAGCACGCAGAATCGGAAGGCCATCGGGAACTCGCGCAGGTACGTGCGCAGCTGGTCATGCGCGTCGGCGACGCCAGCAGACTCGGCGCCCGCCCGCTTCAGCTCGATGATGCTGAGCGGCATCCCGTTGACGTAGAGAACGATGTCGAAGCGACGATGCGCGTCGCCCTGTCGCACGGTGACTTGGTTGACGGCGAGCCAGTCGTTGTCCGACGGGTCGGAACCCAGCAGCCGGAGCCGCGGGTTCTGCTCGCGACCGTCCGTATCGATGTAACTGAGCGGGTACCCGCTCACCAGATATTGGTGGATCCGGTAGTTCTCCGTCAGCGCGTCCTGCGACTTCGGGGACGCGATCTCGGCGACCGCCTGGCGGAGATACTCGGCCGGGATGCCAGGATTCAGGCGCCGCAGCGCGTCGAGCAGGCGCGGGCGGATGAGGGGGTCGTCCCACGTGTCGCGCTCGCCGCTTCCGGGCGCGATCCCTTCGCCGCGCACCGGCCGCCAGCCCAGCGGCTCGGCGAGGCGGTCCATGGCGTCCTGCTCCCAGGTGGATTCGGCCAGGAGGTTCATTTTTCGGGACCGTCCTCCGTGTTTGACCCTCCGGCGTCCGCCGAGTCGCCGGAACGCTGCAGGCGATGCGCGATTCTCTCGGCGAGGCGGCCCGTGGATTGCCGAGCGTTCTCGATGGTGTCGCCGCCGAGACGCCCCAGCGTCTCGAGACCTCCCTTGCCCGCATCGAGGACGTCGTCGCGGACGTCGGCGACCGCCGCCGACCACTTTCGTGCTTCGAGAGCTGTCTGTTCGTTGCTGAGGCCGAGAGTGGCGTGAAGCTCGGTCACGCCTGAGGCGACGGTGTTGCGGGCGCTCACGACGACCCTGGTCGACTTGGGGTTGAGAAGCACCTTCGCGTTGGCGCGACTCGCGGCCGCGTCCATCCGCGCCACCAGGTGAGCGGTGGTCGATCCGATGAGGTCCCGTCGCCGCTGGCGCGCCGTTTGCAGAGCGGTGCGGTGCTGGTCCAGATCCTCCGCGGAGGAGTCGAGCACTCGGTCCAGCTCCAGGATGCTCATCCCCTCCTGCAGCTGGAAGCAGCGCGCCAGGACCGCCAGCCATTCGCCTACCTCGGTCTGTGCCGACGTTGCGAGATCGGCCAGTTCGCCGATCTTCGCCTCGCGCTCGAGCTTGTCCGCGATGAGCTGGAGCTGACGCAGGGCATAGGCCTGTGTCCGTGCGACTGTCGCGGCCGAACCCTGAATCTTCGACCACGTGACCTCGGACACGCGTCCGACCTCGGCGCGGACGACCATCGCCTCATCGAGCATCATTTCGACGCCGATCATGTCGGCGAGCACCGCGTCCTTCTGCGAGCGGAGTACCTCGTCGACCTTCGCGTCGATCTTCGCCAGGTAGTCGGTGATCTCCTCCATCTGCTTCTGCATGGCGTATTGCGCCATCAGCCCGCCGATGCCGGCGAGTGTGGCCGGGTTGGTGAGCATCGCGCCGGGCTTGGCGACGAACTGCAGATTCTTCGTGAACTGCCCGTTCGTCCCGCGGGTGGTGGCCTGAATGAATCTTCCGCCGGAGCGTTGGACGAACGTCGCACGGTGCGCCGCGCGAGCTGACTCTTCGGTGAGCTTCATCCAGCGCCCCGCATTCGCAGATACTCCCGACGCGACCTGCAGGACGCTTCCCGTGCCCGCTGCCAGCCGGTCGAAGTCCAGGGGGATGGAGGGCACACCCGCCGACAGTGTGAATTCCGCGACGGCGGCGGGCGCGCCCAAGACGACCAGCCCGTCACCGTCGGTGATCAGCTCGATGTCGTCACCGGCGGCGGTCCCGGGAACTTCCTCACTCGATGGGGCGGAGGTTTCTTCTGCGGTGGGTTCGGTGTCCGAGGTCATGGTGTGTCGCTTCCGTGGGGATCGGTGGGTCAGCCGGCGAACTCGAACGTGAGCTCTGCATCGGGGTCGATGCTGTGGGCGAGTTTGGTGAAGTGGAACTCGGCCTGATTCCGGAGCGCTTCGTCATTGGCGCTCAGATACTGGTTCTTCAGTTCGTCGTCGACGATGGCGTTGAACTGCTCCGACTCCGACATCTGCGCGGTGAACGCGCTCAGCACGCCGTCGTCGCTGATCACCCGATCGATGTTCGTGTCTGCCTCGCCGATCCAGGTGAACGGCGGGACCTTCACCGTGAATTGGTGGTCGCCGGTGGCGTCGATGGTCACGGCATCGACGCCGAGCTTGGCGGTCAGGCTGTACTGCATCAGCCGGACCTTCTTCAGAACCGGCACGTCCTTCAGGATCTCGGGCGGGATTCCTTCCGCCTCGGAGATCCCCTCGACGCCGAGCGTGAGGAGCACCGTCTGCTCCTCCTTCGTGATGAAGGTCACGACCTGCTCGTTCCGGACGACGCTCTGCGGTCCCAGAGCGGATGCCAGCCACGGCGGGGTCAGCAACGCCGCTGCCACGCCGACCGCCAGACCGCCGAGTACGAGCACGACGACACCGAAAGTGGCCAGGTGAGACCACAGCGGCACGGGCCTGCGCAGGAATCTCATGACGCGCGTCCCGTGGTGAGTCGCGGAAGCGCGGGCGTGGCAGTCATGCGGCGAATCCCCCCAGATTCGTGCGGCGGTGCAATGGTGCGAACATACCGGCTTTCCGTTCCTCAGGCCCCGGCGTCCGCGGCGATCGTTTCGGCATCGCGGACGCGCAGCTTCCCCGACATGAGCTGGGGGAGGAGCGCGTCGCGGGTCGCGGCGAGCGTGCGGTTCTCTTTCGCCAACGCCACTCGAGCCTCGTAGAGGGGCTCGGCAAGGCGCTCGAATTTCAGCATTGCCGTTTCTACAGGCATCACTACTGACTTTCGTGCGAGGTCGGACTTGTTCAGGTGGATCACCGTGGTTGCCGACTTCTCGTTCTCGATCTCGCTGAGGGGCAGCCTCAGGACTTCGCGGACGAGAGCATTTCCGTAGCGCTCGTGGCTCGCGCGAAGCACTCGCTGGTTCAGCACGCCCCGTTCTCCCAGCCACGTGGTCGCCCTGAACTCGGCGTCCATTCCGACCAGGACATCACCAGCATCGATCGCTGTCTCTCGGCTTCTGGACTCCGTTGTCCAGACCTGCGAGTCGAACGACTTCAGGTCGCGGATACGGATAAGCGGTCGACCGCAGCCCGGAGCACTGAAGAACTTGCCGCCAAACGGTTCGCCGAACTCGATTGTGATTTCCTCAAGTAATGGCGTGGATCTGGCACCATCCATCATCGCCCGATCGAACTCGGTAGTGATCAACTCATCAGCTCGAGTCGATGCGCAGATGTTCGCGGCGATCTTGTCGTCTAGGGCGCCCAGAACTTCCGTGATTGCGTGTTGCTCGCGGCGAGGAGGCACTGTGACGTTCATGTGCTTCAAATGGGTTGGCCCGAAGTGCTTCATCACACTGCCCACGCCCATGGCCTCGATCTGATCCTTGAACGACTGCTCGCGGAGCATCAATGGAATGAAGCCGGGAGCTACTCGATCATCCTTCGGTCGGAATGTAATTATGCCGGTGTACGGCACGGCTCCTACGCCCGCGGAATCGACCACCGCCACCTCGCCCAGCGAAGCAGATGTGCTTAGTAGCGTGTCGCCGAGGCGGGTCCGGAATTGAGACCAGCGTCGTTCGACATCATCTTCCGCGAGGAAGTTGCACCCCTCTACTACAGATCTCCCTTTCAGCCCGGCAAGCCGAATGAGTGGAACGCCCTCGTCGCGGAAGTCGCGCGCCATAATTCCGGGGCCTTCCCTGAAGTCCAGTACTTCGGGCAGCGGAACTTTCTCCCACATGTCAGACACGCCCCAACTGCTCCCGCACGACCTCGGCCAGCCGCGCCGACTCCGCGAACTGCGCCTCCAGCTCCGCGCGCAGCCGCGCGAGCTTCTCCTCGATCGGCTCGCCGTCGTCCTCGACTTCCGCGGCGCCGACGTAGCGGCCGGGGGTAAGGGCGTAGTCGGCGGCCTTGATCTCGGCGAGCGTCGCCGAGTAGCAGAAGCCGGGAACGTTCTCGTAGTGATCGAGGGCGGCATCCGATTCGATCCCGCGCCAGGCGTGGAAGGTGCCGGCGATCTTGGCGATGTCGTCGTCGCTCAAGGCGCGCTCGGCGCGGTCGACCATGTGACCGAGGTTGCGGGCATCGATGAAGAGCACCTCGCCGGCGCGCGCGCCCTTGTCCTTCGCGAAGAACCAGACGCACACCGGGATGCCGGTCGAGCGGAAGAGCTGGGTCGGCAGGGCGACCATGCACGACACCAGGTCGGCCTCGACGATCTCGGCGCGGATGCGTCCCTCGCCGCCGGAGTTCGACGACATCGAGCCGTTCGCCATCACGACGCCGGCCTGACCGCGGGGGGCGAGCTTCGACAGGATGTGCTGGATCCACGCGTAGTTCGCGTTGCCCACGGGCGGGACGCCGTAACGCCAACGCGGGTCGTCTTCGCTGCGCGACCAGTCCTTGATGTTGAAGGGCGGATTGGCCATGACGAAGTCGGCCTCGAGATCGGGGTGCAGATCGCGCGCGAACGTGTCGCCCCAGCGTGACCCCAGCTGGCCCGTGAGGCCGTGGATCGCGAGGTTCATCTTCGCCATGCGCCACGTGCGCTCGTTCAACTCCTGTCCGTAGACGGAGATGTCGCTGCCCTCGCCGTGGTGCGCGTCGATGAACTTCTCGGCCTGCACGAACATGCCGCCCGAACCGCAGCACGGGTCGTACACGCGACCGTGCGTCGGCTGCAGCAGCTCGACGAGCACCCGCACGACGCCGGCGGGCGTGTAGAACTCGCCGCCGCGCTTGCCCTCGGCGGCGGCGAACTTCTCGAGGAAGTACTCGTACACCTCGCCCAGCAGGTCACGGGCGCGACGTCCGTCCGAACCACCCTGACCCTGGGCGGCGAAACGCGCCGAGTTGAAGAGGTCGACGAGTTCGCCGAGGCGCCGCTGATCGACGCTGTCGCGGTTGAAGATGCGCGGCAGGGTTCCGTTGAGCTGCGGGTTCGCTTGCATCACGGCATCCATCGCCTCGTCGATCAACGCTCCGATCGACTTCTCGGGAGCGTTCATCGACGGTCCGATGCCCTTGGCGTTCTCGGCGAGGAAGCCCCACCGCGCCTGAGCCGGCACCCAGAACACGCCGCGCCCGGTGTACTCGTCGGTGTCGTCGATGAGGTCGGCGATCTGCTCCTCGTCGTACGACTCGGCCAGCAGCTCGGCGCGGATGCCCGCGCGGCGCTCGTCGAAGGCATCCGACACGTATTTGAGGAACACCAGGCCGAGGATCACGTCCTTGTACTGCGAGGCATCCATCGATCCGCGCAGTTTGTCGGCGGCCTTCCAGAGCGTGTCCTTCAGCTCTTTCATCGTCGACGGCGCCTGCGGCGCGGCTTTCGGTGTGCGGGGCATGGGGTTCCTTACGGTGCTTCGGATGCCGCGTCGGCGGCGGGTTCGGTGAGGGTCACGACGCCCGCGGCGACGCCGTGGGCGAGGAGGTCGGAGTAGGCGTCGAGCGCGTCCATGCGTTCCGCGAGGGCGAGACGCTGCGCGGCGATCTCCGCGAGGGCACGATCGAGGGACCGGGTCGAGGGCGGGGCGACGCGGCGAAGCCGCCAGCGACGCCAGGCACCGGGATCGCCCGTGGCGCGCGCGATGTCGAGCGCGACGAGGTGCGGCACGAGTCCGCCCGGGTCGGCCGGAGAGATGCGGAGAACGCGCGCGGGATGCACGACGACGGACGAGCCCTCGCGATCCACCCAGGCTCGCGGTGTCGGCGACGTGCGGAAGACGACATCTCCCGACAGAGTGAGGCGGGCGTTCGGATGCCGCTGTGCGAACGCAATCTGGTCGACGCGGCGGCCGCCGATCGCCGCGGTGTCATCGAGGTCGTCGGCGGTGACGACGACCAGCCCCGCCGTGGTGAACTCATCGGGTTCCATGCGCGTCCCGGGCAGGACGCGCAGGTGCCCTTCGTCGATCATGGTCTCGATCGCGCCGGCGTCCGGCCCCGGTCGGGTCCGCTCCGCGGGGACCGTCGCGGGAACCGGATCGACCATCGCCGCCCGCGCCTGATCGAGCAGCGCCGGGATCTCCCGGCGCTTGGGAGCAGAGACGGAGCGGACCACCGAAGCCACCAGGCCTTCACGAGAGGCCAGCAGCGACGTCGTTCGCACGAGACGCGTGAACCGGAACGCGTGTCCCCGGACGGCCCGTGCCCCGCCCATCGCGGCGACGACGTCGCTCACGAGGTCTTGGCGCGCGGCCGTCGTCCAGCTGGCGTCCGTCAGGTCGGCGACGGCGGTCAATCGCTCGGCGACCGGAACGTCGCCGGTTTCGCGACCCATCACCCAGACGGCGAGCGGTTCGCGCACGGCAGAGGTGACCAGACCCCGGGGGAGTCGGGCGATGGCCCGCACGCGACCGGTGCGCAGCGCGTCCGCCCGGACGAGATCCTCGGCTGCGGGGAGCGGCCCGATCAGGACCGCGGCGGGCCCGAGGACCACCGCCCGATCGTCGTCGCGCATCCCGAGCGTCAGCTCGTTGACGGCGTCGAGCATGTCCGCCGAGAACCGGTGCTCGGACGACGGGAGGCGAAGGATCGTGAGGCGCGCGGCCCTGTCGCTCGCCCAAGCCCCGGGAAGCGGCATCCCTTCGAGCACCATGCGTCGCCGAACGGCCCGGCTTTCAGGATGGGTAGGGAGGCGGAGCTCGTGCTCCTCGGACCGAGCGGCGAGCCGGACGGCGAGGGGCGGAGACATGCCGGGGGTGACGGCGAGGATGGAGTGGCCCGCCGGGAGGAGCGCGGTCCCCAGGGTCACGACGAAGTCCTCGGCCTCCGGGGTCAAGGGCCCCGCCGACCCCGCCGACGAGCGGGTCGCGGCGTGGCGACGCTCGAGGAGGATCGACGCCTCGAGAGGCGAGTAGGCGGCGTCCGCGAGCAGATCGGCCCACGCCGTCCAGTCTGCCGAGACGCCGACGATCTCTGATGCGAGGAAGAGGTCGTCCTCATCGGACGAGTGCGCGAGAGCACGCAGGTCGTCGGTGCTCCGTTCGGCGAGGGTTTCGCCGGTGAGCGTGGACAGTGTGAGCAACGCGTCGACCGTGGCCACGTGCGCGGGGTCGGCGATCTCGAAGCCGGCGGGCGCGGCCGAGGCAGCGGCATCCGCCACAGCCGAGGGGTTGTTGCCGTGCGACGTGCGCGCCAGCCACTGGGCGACGGACGCGGCATCGAAGTAGGGACGGCCGTTCTTCTCCGTCCGGACGGGTGGGAACGGGTCGGGCTCGCCACGGAACCGCTTCCGCCACATCGACGGCACGGCGCGCCGCACGCCCGCCAGGCGGGCGACGCCGGGCAGGTCGATGAGGAGCGGATCGGATGCCATGGGGCCAACCTAGCGATTTTCGCGGCTTTCGCGGGCCGAAAAGTGATAAGGGGTCTTATCAATGCCGTGCGGCGCCGAGAGCCCGAGAGTGGCCACCATCGTCCTTGCCGGCACTCGCCGCGCGGCCCCACGCCGGGGATCACCGATGAACGGAACACAGCATGAACAAGATCGCCCCTCTTGCCGCGGCATCCTTCGCCCTCACTCTGATCCTCGCGGGCTGCTCGCCGGCCCCGCCGGACGACACGGGGAAGACTCCGGAAACGGCACCGGTCGCCTCCGCTGACCCGACCGACGCTCAGCCCGAGGCGCAGGCGTCGGCAGAGCCCGCCAAGAGCTCCCGCGGGAACCTCGTGAAGCAGATCGGGGAGCTCGCCGGAACGACCTCGATCCCGTCGGGCGTCGTGACGTCTCGTTTCGCAGTCACCGACATCGTGGTGGACCCGGAATGCACGAGTGGATTCGCCGACGCCCCTGCGAACGGTCACTTCCTCGGCATCCACATGAACATCGAGACGACGCCCGAACTCGCCGACGAGGCCGTGCCTTTCATGCTCTTCGGGCCCTACGACTGGCAGGCCTACGACGGCGAGGGCAAGCGCCTCAACGACCCGATGGGACACGCATGGTCGTGCTTCGATAGTGGGCAGCTGCTGCCCGCGCAGATCGGTCCGGGGCAGAGCGTGTCCGGGTGGGTGGTGCTCGACGTCGCGGCGACGACCGGATCCGTGGTGATGACGATGGCCGGCGGCGCGACCGGGTGGGAGTGGAGTTACTGACGGAGCCTCACCGCCCCCGCAGCACCGCCTCCGCCTCGTCCCACAGCCGCGAAGCCGCGTCTGCGTCGAGCGCGTGCGCGGCGACGCCCCTCGCACGGCCCGCCGTCTCGACGATGACCTCGGCTTCCTGGTTGTCTTCGAAGTAGCGTCCGGTGACGCCGTCGAGCAGCGGGGATGCCACGACCAGCACCGAAGTCGACGCACCCTGTTCGACGGTCTTGAAGTGGTCCTGATCGATGCGGTTGCCCTCGGCATCCATCGCTCCCATCGAGCGGAGCGTGTCATCGTCGAGGTGGCGCTGGAGGTTGGTCGTTATCCACCCGGGCATCAGGGCGTTCGCGGTGATGCCGTCCGCAGCCCAGCGATGGGCGATGCCGACGGCGAGGAGGACGTCGGCGGTCTTGGACTGCGCGTACGCGCTCCACCGGTCGTAGGGGCGGAGGGTGAACTGCGGGTCGTCGAAGACGAACGGAGATCGGAGGTGGGCGGTCGAGCTGACGATGGCGACCCGCGCGGTGCCCGCGGCGGCCAGGGCGTCGTGCAAGCCCAGGATCACCGCGAAGTGGCCGAGGTAGTTCACCGCGAGCTGGCGCTCCCAGCCTTCGGGCGTGCGCTCCAGATCGGGGAGCGCCATGATTCCGGCGTTGGCGACGAGGCCGTTCAGCGGCCCTCGCCAGTCGTCCGTGAAGCGCCGCACCGACGCGAGGTCGGCCAGGTCGAGGGGGGCGGCAATGACGTGACCGGAGCCCGTGGACGGCTGGAGGTCGCGCACGATGTCGGCCACTCGGGCGGGATCACGGACGCCGATGGTCACCTCGGCGCCGGCGCCCGCGAGAGCACGCGCGGTCTCCGCGCCGATGCCCGATGCGCCGCCGGTGACGAGGAAGCGCTGGCCGTCGAGTGAGACGCCGTCGAGGATCTCGCGAGCAGTCGTTCGCGGGCCGAAGGGTGTGGTGAGCAGTTCGGAGGGCGTCATGTCTCTTCCGGTTTCGTGGGTGGTGTTCAGTTCGTGCTGGCGGTGGGACGCCGCTGCCGCGGACGGCGCCGCGTTCGGCACGTCGGGGCGCATCACGCGTGGGAGGGTCGGCGGTCGACCCAGTCGAAGACGAGTCGTCGATCGGCGATGAGCCACCCGTCCGGCGTGCGGGCGAACACGTCGAGGTAGCGGATCGACATCGTGAGCAGCTCGCGACCGGCGCCCTCGTCGAGGACGTGCATCGCGAGGCAGTACGTCTCGCCGGTGGCGGCGTCTCCGTCGACCGTGATCAGGGACTGACCGTTCAGGTAGGTCGTGACGTCGTATCGCGCGATCAGCTCGGCGAACGTGCGAGCGAGCGCCGCACGCCCCGTCACGACGTCGACGGGTTCCGTCGCGTCGGGATCCCCCTCGTAGAGACGCACCCGGCCGTCGACGGTGAAGACCTCGGACTGCTCCGTGGGCTGCTTGCGGTCGGCGTGGTGGGCGTATCGGGCCACCAGGTCCCGAAGGGCGATCTGGTCGGCCGGGTCGTCGACGTTCATGGCGTCCTCCCGGCGGGCGAGGGTCGGTCGTCGTTCGACCTTGACCCCGGGACCCCGCGCGTCCTATTTTAAGTGAAAGTTCACGTAATTGGGTGGAGACGGAAATGGCGCACGCGGATCTGAAGTCCCTGATGGAAGCCAACCTGCGGGAGGTGTTCGGCGAGCGCGACCCCGAGGCTCGCCGTGAGGCGATCCGTCGCACGTACACCGAGGACGTCGTGTTCGCGGATCCGGATGCCGAGGTGCAGGGCCACGACGCGCTCCACGCGAAGGCCCAGGAGATCCTCGACGGGGGCGGGCCGGACTTCGTCTTCGCGCCCGACGGGCCGTTCTACCAGGTGCAGGATCTCGGCTACCTCGCCTGGGCCTTCGGTCCGGAGGGGGCTCCGGTCGTGCGCGGCGCAGACATGGGTATCGTCCGTGACGGTCTGCTCGCGAAGGTGTACACCGTGCTCTTCACATGAGACAGCGCGGCGGCCGTGGTTAGCCTGAAGGGCGGCCCGCTCGGATGCCGGGGCGCGGAACGCCGATGGACGGAGAACCCATGAGTCGATACGACGTGCCCGCCGAGTCGCCCTACGCGTTCCTCGAGGACGACGACGTCCGAGCCTGGTTCGCGTTCATGAAGGTGCAGTTGCGCCTTCGCTACGAGATGAACCGGCAGTTGCGCGACGACAGCGGTATCTCGCTGGCCGACTACGACGTTCTCGTCGCGCTGACGAGCGAACCGTCCGGGACGATGACGGTGTCCGACCTCGCGATCCGCATCGGAGCGGAGCGCAGCAGGGTGTCGCATCAGACACGCCGTCTCGCGGGGGACGGCCTCGTGGACCTGACACCGAACGCGAACGACCGGCGAGCGACCGACGTGGCTCTGACCCCGGCGGGGCGCGACCTGCTCCGTCGTGCCTCGCCCGGCCACATCGCTTTCGTTCGGAAGGTCTTCTTCGACGCGCTCGACGAGGAGCAGAGCGCACACCTGGCCGGCGCCTTCGAGAAGATCTACGAACTCCTCATCGCGCACGGCAGCCTGCCGCGGCCGGCGGATCACCCCTGACCCCTCGTGAGTCGTGATTCCGACGCCCGAGTTCGCGCGCGGTGCATGACGACGGACGTCGGGCGAACGTGGGTGCGTCTCGCTAGGGTGGTGAGCTCCGACATCGTCTGGAGGTTTGAGTGTTCGAACTGAGATCGTGGATCGGTGTGGCGGTCGCCTCGGCGATTGCGCTTGCTGCAGCCCTTGTCGTCGCGGGGGTCATCTCGCTGGTCGTACGAAGGATCGCGCGGCGGCACGATTGGCCGCAGACGCTCTCGGCCACGGTGCGCGGGCCGTTCCGCGCGCTTCTGACCGTGGTCGGTCTCTGGGCTGTGTTCATCTTCACCTGGCCCGACCCCGACACGAGCGAGCAGGTCACTCACCTGCTCGTCATCCTCACGATCGCTGCGAGCGCGTGGTTCGTCGGTGCGATCCTCGCATTCGCGATCGGCGTCGGCATGGCCAGGCTTCCGCTCGAAGTGGCCGACAATCGTGTCGCTCGCAGCCGCCAGACCCAGTTGATCCTCATCCGTCGCCTGCTGATCGTCTTCATCATCGTCTTTGCCCTCGGGTCGATCCTCATCACCTTCCCCGCCGTCGCCGCGCTGGGCACCAGCATCCTCGCCTCCGCAGGCGTCGCCGGAATCGTCGCCGGACTTGCTGCGCAGTCGACCTTGGCGAGCGTGTTCGCAGGAATTCAGATCGCGTTCAGCGGGGCGATCCGTGTGGACGACGTCGTGGTGGTCGAAGACGAGTGGGGTCGCATCCAGGAGATCACCCTCACGTATGTGGTCGTGCACATCTGGGACGATCGTCGACTCGTGCTGCCTTCCACGTATTTCACAACGACGCCGTTCGAGAACTGGACCAGGCGGTCGAGCGAACTTCTTGGCGCGGTCGAACTCGACGTCGACTGGCAGGTGCGCACTTCTGAGATGAGGAACGAGTTCGACCGCATCCTCGAACGCACGCCTTTGTGGGACGGTCGCACGAGCGTTCTTCAGGTCACCGATGCCACCGGCGGACTCGTGCGTGTCCGTGTGCTGGTGTCGGCCGCCGACGCGGCCAAGCTGTTCGACCTGCGCTGCTTCGTCCGGGAAGAACTCGTGGAATGGGTGCGCGAGTCCAGAGTCGCGCTGCCGCTGTCGCGAGTGCAGATCGTGACTGGTGAGGAGGAGCCGACAGCCCCTGAGGCCCGTTCGGCCGACCAGTCAGGGCTGTTCTCGGGCTCGGAACAGAGCCAGGAGCGAGCAGACCAATTCACCGGGGCTGTTCCGACAGTGACGAACTCCCGAGCAGAGTCGCCCTCGCGCTAGGCGATGACGTCACGCTCGGTGGCGCGCATCGTTGCCCTCCGGGAGTGGACGCGACGGCGGGAGTCGAACCCGCCACGCCTTCGGTTATGAACCGAGGCCCGGGACCGCCCGGATCGCCGCGATGTGCCCCCACGCTAACCCGGGGCGGCGATACCGCAAACGGTCGTTTCGAGGCATGACGAGATATGTCGTCGTGTGGCACGGCGGCGTGCGTTCCGATGCTTGCGCTCGGCATCGCGAAGGGCGTTCAATCGGTGGCACATCGCAGTCGAAAACTTTGGGGGCATCATGAGCGACGCATCGGCTTACGACCCGGATGGCGGGTATGACCCGGATGCTGGGTATGACCCCGATGGGGGTTATGACCCGGATGGTGGTTACGACCCCGATGGGGGTTATGACCCCGATGGGGGTTACGACCCGGATGGTGGTTACGACCCCGACGGTGGATACGACCCCGACGGCGGTTACGTGATCTGAGGCGGGAGCAGCTCCGTCAGGCGAGCGCCTGCCGGAGAACCGCTCGATCGTCGTACGGCACCGTCGTCGTGCCGACGATCTGAGTGTCCTCGTCGCCCTTCCCGGCGACCAGGACGAGATCGCCCGCCCGCGCCATGTGGAGCGCGGCGTGGATGGCATCCGTTCGCGAGGGGATCTCAATGCAGTCCGGGATCCCCGCCCGGACTTCGGCGCGGATGCGCTCGGGCGGTTCGCGGCGTGGGTTGTCGTCGGTCAGCACCACCACATCGGCCAACTCCGCGGCGATCGCGCCCATGGGGGCTCGCTTGCCGCGGTCGCGCTCGCCGCCGGCTCCGAACACGAGGATCACCCGGCCGGCGGTCCGTGCTCGAGCCGCGCGCAGAGCGACCCTCAGCGCGCCCGGATTGTGGGCCGTGTCGACCATTGCGGTCACGCCGTCCTTCTCGCCGATCACTTGGAGTCTGCCCGGCGGCGGCTCGACCCGCGAGAGCGCATCGGTGACGGCCGCGGGGTCGCCGCCGGCAGCGATGACGGCTGTCCCCGCCAGGAGCAGATTCGTCACCGCCACCGCGTGCACCGTGGGGAGGGAGACGGGATGGGCCCGTCCCTCGACGCGCAGAGTCCCCACGAGTCGACCCGACCGTTCCTCCAGGCCCTCGGTGCTCACGTTGCCGCCGTCGCCCACGACGACGAGGCGGATCCCGCGCAGCGCGACGGCCTCGCGCACGAGGTCCCCTTGCGCAGAGTCGGCCGCGATGACGGCGATACCGTCTGGGCGCAGATACTCGCGAAACAACCGCAGTTTGGCGTTCCAGTACCCCTCGACGCTGCGGTGGACGTCGATGTGATCGCGCTCCAGCCCCGTGGAGACGGCGACGTCGACGGGCACGCGTTCGAAGAGTCCGTCCGCGAGGATGCCGACGAACGCTTCCAGCGACACCGCGTGCGCGCCCGCGCGCGCCTGAGCGTCGATCAGGTCGGGGAGGTAGTCCGGGGAGCGGCGGACGCGGCTCTCCCGCAGGGTGCCGTCGACCTCCGTCACCCCGGTCGAGTCGTACCCGGCGGCCCGCCACCCGATGAGGTTCATCACCTGACGTGTGGCCGTGGCGACGGTCGTCTTCCCGTTCGTGCCCGTGACCGCCGTGATGATCGGCCGTCCCACCGGCGGCTGGATGTGAAAAGTCATGGTGCCCCCACCGTTCCCCTTCCCGTCATCATGTCATCCGGGTCGATCGGCCGCCCGGCGTCCCTCGATGATCATGCGCGTCGAGTGGTCGAGGTGCTCGCGGACCGCGCGCCCCGGATCCGCCAAAGCCGCCTCCACGTAGGCGCGGTGCTCCGTCGCGAGTGCGCCCGGGGAGTACGCGGGTCGAACGTGCGTCAGCAGCAGGTGCATCTCGGAGTCGAGGCGCCGGTACTCCTCGGCGATGCGCGGGGAGCCCGCGGCGTCCACGAGCGCGCGGTGCACCCGCGCGTGGGACTCGAGGGTGGCCGGCCAGTCCTCGGAGGCCTCTGCGGCGGCCAGCGCGTCCAGTGCGGCATCCACATCGGGCGGACGGATGCCGCGGTCGCGGACGATCCGGAGCGCCTCGGTCTCGAGGGCGCACCGCAACTGCTGCAGGGCGACCAGCGCGGCATCGTCGAGCAGTGAGACGCGCACGCCGCGGTACGGTTCCGCAGTCACGAGGCGCTCCGCCGTCAGCGTCGCCAACGCCGTGCGGGCGGTATGACGCGAGACGCCATGCGTCGCGCTCAGCTCCTCTTCCCGCAGAGGGGTTCCCCGGTCTCGCCCGACAGGATGCCGGTCCGCACCGCATCCGCGACGACGTCCGCCGCACGTGGGCCCGGTGTGCCGTCACGGCGAGGGCCGTGACGGATCGACGCGGAGCTCGCCGTGCTGGCGGCAGTGGGCGGAACCATCGGGGGATCACGCCGGGGCCGTGGCATCCGGAACCCCCTCCCGCCGACGAGACGGGGCGGACACGACGGCGAGGCCGACGGCGATGAGCGCGAGGCCGACCGCGCTCACGGCCGTGAGCTGCTCGTGCAGCACGAGGAGCCCGAGGAGCGTCGCGCCCAGCGGCTCGGCGAGGGTCAGCGTGGACACGGTCACCGCCGTCAGTCGTGCCAGGCCCCACCCGAACAGCAGGTAGGCCACCGCGGTGGTCACGACGCCGAGCCAGAGCGTGAGCATGACACCGTTCGGCGTGGCCAGCCAGGACGTTCCCGCGGCGAGTAGCACCGGCACGCTCGCGACGGCGGCCGCGCCGAAGACGGTACCCATGACGCGTGTGGAGTCCCACCCCCTCTCGATGAGCGCCTTGCCGCACACCGTATAGAGGGCGTACGACATTCCTGCCCCGGCCGACGCGAGCAGGCCCGCCGGGGCGAGTGTCACGGCGCCGCCTGTCACGCCCGAGACCAGGACGACGCCGGCGAGGGCGATCGCGGTGGCGAGCATCCACCGGCCCGAGGGCAGGCGACGTGAGCGGATGGCATCCACGATTCCCGTCGCGATGGGGGCGGAGCCGAGCGCGACGACCGTGCCGATCGCGACACCGTTCTCTCGTGTGCCGAGGAAGAACAGCGGCTGGTAGGCGAGAACCCCCGCGGCGCCGATGGCGATGAGCAGCGCCGTCGGGCCCTTCGCCGTCGGGCCCAGCGCCGTCGGGCCCTTCGCCGTGGGGCTCTTCGTTCCGGGCGATCCGGTGCGCGGGCGAACCCGCAGCAGAGCGATGACCCCCAGGATGCCGCCACCCACGACGATGCGCGCGGCTCCGACGGCCAGGGGAGACGCGTCGACGTCCGCGAGCGCCTGGGCCGTGCCGGTCGTGGCGAAGCACAGGGCGGCCGCGAGAACCGCGAGGGCGGGAAGCATGAGCAGATTGTTACACAATCTGCTCCTGTCCGTCAGTCGCGCAGGGACTGCACCATGGACCGAAGGGCTTTTCGCGCCCCGATCTGCTCGGCATCCGTCATCCCGCTCAGCATGCGCCGCTCGACCGCCCGCACGGCCGCGCTCGCACGAGCGAGGTCGCTGCGCCCCTTCTCGGTGAGCCTCGTGGGAAGAGCCTTGCCCGTGGGGGCGCTCTCGGCGCGCTCGACGATGCCATCGCGCTCCAGTGCTTGCAGGAGCACGTTCATCGACTGCCGCGTCACGAAGGCCCCGCGGGCCAGGTCCGAGTTCGACGAGCCGGGGCGCTGGGCCAGCTGCTCCAGGCAGGAGTAGTGAGTGATCGTCATCCCGAGGGGGCGCAGAACGTCTTCCATCGCCACGCGAAGGGCGCTCGACGCTTCTTTCACGAGATACCCGAGTGACGTGTTCAGATCGATTCCCTCTTGCGCCATGTCAGTAGTCTGACATACATTCGGTGTCAGTTATCTGACACAAGGAGAATCCCATGCCCGTCACCGGACCCGACTTCATCTCCCTGCAGGTGCGCGATCTCGACGCCTCGCAGTCCTTCTACGAGAAGTACCTCGGCCTCGTCCGATCGCCCGCCGGTCCGCCGCACGCCGTCGTCTTCGACACCGCGCCGATCGCCTTCGCCATCCGAGACCTCGCACCCGGTACCGATCTGACCGGTGTTACGCAGCCCGGCATCGGCACCGCCCTGTGGCTGCACGCCACCGACGCGCAGGAGATCCACGACGCGCTCGCCGCGGACGGCCACCGCATCGTGGCCGCGCCCATCGACGGACCGTTCGGCCGCACCTTCACCTTCGCCGACCCCGACGGCTACCACGTGACCCTCCACGACCGCGCGTGAATCCGGGCCGCCGGTGAGGCCGGGCCGTCGGTGGGGGCCGGGCCGCCGGTGAGGCCGGGCCGTCGGTCGGGGCCGGGCCGTCTCGCGGAGTCCGGTCCCGACGCGCCGGTGGCGGATGCCGCTGGCCCGGCGTGTCGGCGACGAACTCCGCCGGAGGGCCCGGGGTCTCGTCGCGGCGCCCGCGTCGAAAAACGCCCCGCGCGGCCCGGTAACGTGGGTGCATGGCGACGACGGCGGGGCGAGGCATCCTGGCCCTGAGTACCGTCGCCGCGCTGCTGATCATCGGGGCGGTGCTCGCGCTGGTCGTCGATCCGTTCACCCGGACGCCGGTCGAGATCGACGCGGCGACAGCGTGGATCGCTCGCGCGCTGCTCGTGCTCGGGGCGGCGTGGGTCGTCATCGGCATGGTCGCGGCCCGGACGCGATTGGTCGGCCGGCCCGGCGCCGCGGCCGCCCGCGCGACCTGGATCGCATCGACCCGCCCATGGCGTGCCCGCGAATCGACGCTCGGAGTCCTTCCGCTCGACCGGTGGTTCATGATCGCCATCCCGGGCGGACTGCTCCTGGCGACCCGCATCGTGCAGGCGCCGGGCGAGGGCGTCGGGAGTGTCATCCTCGCCGTCGCGGGTTGGCTCCTGTTCGCGCTGGTCGTCCGGCTGCTGCTGGGATCGCGGTCGCCGTGGCCGATCATCGCCGCCGTCGGGGGCGCCCTCGTCTTGCGCTGCATCGTCGCGCTCGCGCCCCTCGCGCTCTCGGGCCCCGGCGGCCCGTGGCCCGCACTCTGGAGCATCCTCGTCGTGCGGATCGTCTACCTCACGGCAGCCTTCGCGCTCGTCGCGTGGGTCTTCGTCGTCGCCGGATGGTCGCTCGCCGCGCAACTCGGACGACGTCGAGCCGCCGGTGTCGCGATCGGCGGGGTGGGCGTCGCGTTCGCGCTGCCCGCGATCACGGCGGCCGTCGTCGGTGCGGGCGACGCCCTGCAGTCGTGGAACAGCGAGATCGGCGTCCTTCCGTGGCACCTGGCGCGCCTGTCCGGCATGTACGAAGAGCACTTCCCCGCGGGGATGACGGTCGCGGTGGCCACCGTGGGCAGCATCATGACGATCGTCGGTCTCGTCCTCGCGGTGCCGTTGCGCGCGGGGGAGCGCCGACGTCACCTGCCGCCGGCCTGAGTCGGCGCGTCAGCCCGCGAGCGTGCGGTCGAACGGTCCGCCGCGTCGGATCTCGCGCACCTCTTTGCCCAGCGGCATCAGCGACACCGGCACGAGCTTGAAGTTCGCGATCCCGAGCGGGATGCCGATGATCGTGATGCACAGGGCGAGGCCCGTGACGATGTGGCCCAGGGCGAGCCACCAGCCCGCGAGCACCACCCACACGACGTTGCCGAGGAAGGACCCGACGCCGGCCGTCGGCTTCGCGACGATCTCGCGGCCGAACGGCCAGAGGGCGTAGAGCCCGATGCGGAACGACGCGATGCCCCACGGGATCGTGAGGATCAGGACGCAGAGCACGATGCCCGCGCCGAGGTAGCCGAGGAACAGCCAGAACCCCGAGAGGACGAGCCACAGGACGTTGAGGATCAGGCGCATGTGTCCATGATCGCCGAACCGGGCGGGGTGTCGGAGCCCCCGCCTAGACTTGAGATCGCCATGACCGACGCCTCCACCCCCCTCATCGTCGGCGGCTCCGCCCCGTCGGAAGCCCGCCCCGACGCCGACCTGCTCGAAGGGCTGAACGGACCGCAGCGCGAGGCCGTCACCTACCGCGGACAGGCGCTGCTCATCGTCGCGGGTGCGGGATCGGGCAAGACGAGCGTGCTGACGCGGCGCATCGCCTCCCTTCTGCGGACGCGCGAGGCGTACCCCAGTCAGATCCTCGCGATCACGTTCACCAACAAGGCCGCGGGCGAGATGCGCGAGCGCGTCCACAATCTCATCGGGCAGCGCGCCGACGGCATGTGGATCTCGACGTTCCACTCCGCGTGCGTGCGCATCCTCCGTCGCGAGGCGCAGCAGTTCGGCTTCACGAAGGCCTTCACGATCTACGACTCGGGCGATTCCCGCGCGTTGATCAAGCGTCTCGTCAAAGAGCACGAGGGCGACGCGTTCGGGCTCACCCCGGCCGGAACCCAGAGCCGCATCTCCAAGCTCAAGAACGAGCTCGCGGATGCCGAGTCCTACGCGCGACAGGCCAACACGAGCGACCCCGCGGAGCGCGTGTTCATCGAGATCTTCGCGGCGTACCAGCGCGAGTTGCAGCGCGCCAACGCGTTCGACTTCGACGATCTCATCGCCCAGACCGTCTACCTCTTCCGGGCGTTCCCGCAGGTGGCCGACGTCTACCGCAAACGATTCCGCCACATCCTGGTCGACGAGTATCAAGACACCAACCACGCGCAGTACGCGCTCATCCACGAGTTGACGCGCCCGCCCGGCAGCGACGCCGAGCCGATGTCCGCGGGCGGCGGCATGATGATCTTCGAGGCCGAGCCCTCGGCCGAAAGCGGTGCGTCGCTCACCGTCGTCGGTGACTCCGACCAGTCCATCTACGCCTTCCGCGGCGCCGACATCCGCAACATCAGCGAATTCGAGCGCGACTACCCGGGCGCCAAGGTCGTCCTGCTCGAGCAGAACTACCGCTCGACGCAGAACATCCTGTCGGCAGCCAACGCGGTCATCTCCAACAACTTCGACCGCAAAGACAAGAAGCTGTGGACCGACGTCGGCGCGGGCGACCCCATCATCGGGTTCACCGGCTACTCGCAGCACGACGAGGCGCAGTTCGTCGCCGACGAGATCGAGGCCCTGCACCGCAAGGGCGTCGACTATGCGCAGATGGCTGTGTTCTACCGCACGAACTCCCAGTCCCGCGCGCTGGAAGAGATCTTCATCCGTTCGGCGGTGCCGTACAAGATCATGGGCGGCACGAAGTTCTACGAGCGCGCCGAGATCAAAGACGCCCTCGCCTACCTCGTCGCGGTCGCGAACCCCGCCGACTCCATGGCGCTGCGGCGCATCCTCAACCGCCCGCGCCGAGGCATCGGCGATGTGACCGAGACGGCGATCGCGCGCTACGCCGCCGAGCACGACATCACCTTCCGCGACGCCCTCGCCAACTCCGATCAGCTCGGTGTGGGCCCGAAGCTGCAGAAGGCGATCGATCAGCTCGATGCGGTGCTGAGTGAGGCGTCGGCGCTGATGCTCCCGGCATCCGGTGAGCTCGCTCCCTCGAGCTCGGTCACCGAAGGTCTCACGCTGCTGCTCAACAAGAGCGGGTACTTCGACGCTCTGCGCGCCAGCCGCGACCCGCAAGACGAGGCGCGTCTGGAGAACCTCGACGAGCTCGTCGCCGTGACCCGCGAGTTCGCGAGGAACAACCCCGACGGCACGATCATCGACTTCCTCACGGAGGTCGCCCTCGTCGCCGACGCCGATGACCTCGACGATGCGTCCGGCTCGGTCTCTCTCATGACCCTGCACACGGCCAAGGGTCTCGAGTACGACGCCGTGTTCCTCACCGGCGTCGAAGAAGACCTGCTGCCGCACCGTATCTCGGCCGGTGAGCCGGGCGGCCCGCAGGAGGAGCGTCGGCTCTTCTACGTGGGCATCACGCGCGCGCGCAAGCGCCTGCACGTCTCGCTCGCGATGACCCGGGCGCAGTTCGGTGAGGTCACGGTCGCGATGCCGAGCCGGTTCCTGCAGGAGATCCCCGCCGATCTCATCGACTGGCGCCAGTCGCCCGGCGACGTCAACGGTCGCGGCGGAACGCAGTCACGCGCGCTCAACGCGCGCGGGCGCCGTCCTGGGCAGCCCGGCGGCGGCGGCAACCGGTACGGCGACGACCTCGTGCCGCTGCCCAAGCGCGCGCCCGCCGATCCCAGCAAGTTCCCGAATCGCATCCCCGCGAAGGTGCGCGACAACGGCGACATGGAGCTGTCCGCCGGCGATCGCATCCGACACGACGATTTCGGCGAAGGACGCGTGGATGCCATCACGGGCGAGGGCGCGAAGAGGGTGGCGCACGTGCGCTTCGAGACGGTCGGCGCGAAGAAGCTCCTCGTCAAGATCGCGCCCATCTCCAAGCTGTGAGGTCCCGGCGACACGCCGGGGGCTGTCCGCCCACGGATAGGGTCGAACAATGGCACTCTTCTCGCGCCGCAAGAAGTCCGATTCCGATGACGTGTCGGCCGACCGCCCCGAGGGCGTGATCGAACCGGGCGAGCAGCCCGTCGATCCCGCGAGCCCCGACGACGCGACCGCGTCCGCGGCGCCCGTGCCCCAGGTCACCATCTCGACTTCGTCGTTCCGTGGCGTCGGCGCCCCGGCCGATGCGACCCCGGTCGCCGACTCCACCCCGCCGGTGGCCGCTCGCCCGTCCGCGCGGCAGCCGGGACCGATGGAGGCGCCCGAGGGCTTCGAGTCCATCCCCGGCCTGCGCGACAACGCGCTTCTCGCGGTCGCGCTGGCCGAGATCACCGGTCAGGCGGAGCCTCCGCAGCTCCTGAACGTTGCTCGTCAGCTCTTGCAGGGCCACGTCTTCCTGCGCGTCAAGGGCGATGCGCGCGCGCTCCTCGCCGAGGGCAAGGACCTGCCGCTCGCGGTCGCCACGCGCGGCGACGAACAGCTCGTGCTGGCCTACAGCAGCGGAGACGCGCTGACCAAGAGCGTTCAAGAGGACGGCGATCGTGACACGTCGGCCATGGGCCAGCCGGTGATGGCGCTCATGCAGCATGCGCTCAGTGGCCCCTACGCGGGTGTCGTCCTCGACCACGCCTCCGGTGACGCGCGCGCCGTCCTTCCCACGGCGCTGCTCGAGCGGATGGTGTCCAAGGCCGACCCCGAACTTCGGATCAAGACGGCACTCAGCGAGAAGCGCACCGAGCAAACGGCATCCACGATCGTCGAGGCCATCGTCGCGGGTGCCCCGCTGTGGATCGCCGTCAGCCAGGCCGAGGGCGGACCCGTCGGCGTGGCCGAGTCGCGGACGGCGTCGGGCGAACGCTTCCTCGAGGTGTTCTCGCATCCGCTCGAGCTGCTTGCCCTCGGCAGAGGCGATCAGGCGGTGCCCCTGAAGAACGAGCAGCTTGCGAAAGCACTCATCGGCGACGAGGGGCTCACCGGTCTTCTCGTCGACCCGGCCGGTCCGTGGATCCGCCTGACCCGCGACGACCTGGCCGCAGTGCTGGAGCTCGCGGAGTAGTTCAGCCGGCTCCGCGCCGCGGCTGGTGCGGGGATCTGGCGGCGCTGCGTTGCGGACCGAACTCCTGAGTTCTCGGCCTCGCGGGGTCGCGACGGCCGGTTCCGCGCGCTCCGCGCCGGATTTCTCAGGAGTTTCGCACGGTGGCGGATGTCACATGGCGGGCGAGGCCGGCCTCTCGATTGTGGGTGCGGCCGCGACCGCATCGACCGGTGTTGCGGACCGAACTCCTGAGTTCTCGGCCTCGCGGGGTCGCGTCGGCCGGTTCCGCGAGCGGAATCCGCGATTCTTCAGGTGTTTCGCTCGCGGGCTAGACCCCGTACAGCTCCCCGACCGGAACGGTCACCGGCAGCACGTTGCCGACCGGAGCGAGGGGGCACGCCCACGCCGGGTCGTACGCGCACGACGGGTTGTACGCGAAGTTGAAGTCGATCACGAGGCTGTCCGGGGCCGCGGCGACGCCAAGATCCGCACCCTTGATCGTGTCGAGGAGGTAGCGACCTCCGCCGTACGTTCCGCCCGGTCGCCCGGCCGAGGCATCCCGAACGGGCACGAACAGGCCGCCGCCGTACGAGGTGAGCCGCCACACGTCGAGCGATCCGGTGTCGGGCAGCTCGACGCGGCCGATGCGCTCGAACCCGACGTCGCCGTCGGTGCCGGTGGTCGCGACGAAGGATGCCTCATCGGCGTCGAGCAGTGTGACCTCGAACCGCCACGCGGCGTCGTACGGTGCCAGCGGCAGCCCGGTGAATCCCTCGCGCTGCTCGGGCAGCAGAGGAGTGGCGGGGTGGTCGGCGAAGAGCGCATCGCGCTCGATGCGCCACAGCTCGTGGGCGTCTTCGGGATCGTCCGCCTCACGGATCGCGGCGTAGAGCGCGAAGACGCGCCGCCGCCAGTCGGCGACGTCGAGGGCAGTGCGGGCGGCGCGGGAGGTCATGGCATCGAGCGTACGGGCGCTATCGGCCACCCGGGTCGCCGTGGGGGGAGCTTTGCCCCGCCCCGGGCCGCACGATAGCCTTCGGACAAAGGAGGGCCGACTCGGTGACATCAGGGGTGCCATCCGCGCCGTGAGGGTGCCGATCCGCCGTACATCTCTTGGGGGGACGATGTTCGACGTACGACAGCGCGCTTTCGCACGCCGCGCGGGGGTCGCGGCCATGGGAGTGCTCGTGGGGATACTCTCCCTCGGTGCCGTTCCCGCAGTGGCAGCGACCGAATCACCCTCGCCCACGCCGACTTCCGTCGGCGCCGGATCGATTTCGGGAACCGTCACCGACACCCAAGGAGTGGGCATCGCCGATGCCGACGTGTCGGTCGTCCCCGCGGGCGGCGGCGCAGCTACCGAGGTGACGACGGGATCTCTCGGCGGGTACACGGTGGCAGGCCTTCCCGCGGGGACGTTCTCCGTGTCGGTTGTCGCGGACGGGGCCGGTCCCGTGTTCTGGCCGGATGCCACGACCCTCGGCGATGCGCGCACTGTCGAGGTCTCGGACACCGCGGCGGTGACGGGCATCGACGTGGTGGTCGGGGCGGGACGGGCGCCCGTGCCGAGCCCGACGGGGGCCGCACCGAGCCCGACCGAGGCCCCGGCCAGTGCGAACGAGGCCGCGCCGGACGTCGCGACCGCGCGCGCGGCAGCCGAGCCCGCCGCGGTACCCGGGGTTTCCGCGACGTACAGCGTGAACGTGCGCCTCACGGGGGGAGTGGGGGCTCGCTGGATGCCTACGTCACGCTGATCAATGATTCGGCCTCGTCCGCAGGCTTCACGGACGCATCCGGCGAGACGCTCCTCACCGATGTGCCGCCGGGCTCGTACAGCCTCGACATCTACCCCTCCGACGTGACCTATGCCCCGTATTGGCAGAGGCTCGAGGTCACGGGGGACACGACCACCGACGTCGTACTGCAAAGGCCGGGGACCGTCAGCGGCCACGTCGCCTCGACGGATGCCAGTGCCATCGACGTCCGATTGCTGCGCATCGAGGATCTCGAAATGGAGAATGAGGTGCGGGCCGTCGGCGGTCAGTTCACGATGGACCATGTGCGTCCTGGCCAGTACTTGCTCGAGGCCGATGCCGACGGCGGTTCGCAGGCACCCACATTTTCTCCGGGGGTGTTCGACCCCCATGACGCGGCGGTGGTGACGGTCGGCCCGGGGGCAACCGTCGAGGGGCTCGATTTCGCCCTCCTGGCCGGTCACAGCATCACGGGAACGGTGACAGGAGTGCCGCTGGAGTCCGGCCATGCCAGCGCGACCTCCGCTCCCATCGAGTGGCAGGGACAGTCGATCCACCTGACTATGCGTCGGGGCGACGCGACCGCGGGCCGAGACGGCAGCTACACCATCGAGGGACTCGCCGATGGCGATTACCTCGTGTCCGTGCAGGGGTTTCGCCAGTTCGATGACGATTCCAGTGGGCCGTACCTCTTGTACAGGGGCTACTACAAGGGTTCCCCCACGGCCTCCGGGGCCACGCCCGTCCCGGTGCACGGCGAGAACGTGAGCGGAATCGACATCGTCTTGTTGGGCTACGGGACGGCCTCCGGTGAGGTCGGCGTGGAGGGCGGCGCGGCACCGCTGGAGAACACTCTGGTCACTGCCTACCGCTGGAATGGCGCCACCTGGGATGAGGTTCTCTCTGTCTCGGGATGGGGGCGCTACAGCTTGGGAGCGCGGCTCACCGACACCAGCTACGGGCTCCCGGAAGGCACGTACACCGTCGGTTTCTCCGACCCCGATGCCGTCTTCGGGGATGACGGCGTCGACTACCCGTACTGCCCGCAGTACTGGAACGGCGAGGATGCGTTCGGATCCGCGGACCACTTCGAGGTCGTGGACGGCGAGGACACTCCCGGCATCGACGCCACCCTCCGACTGAAGTCGAGCGGGTGCGTCGCCAACGGTGTGGTCGCCGGCGCGCCGATGATCGTGGGTACCCCTCAGGCGGGTGGCTTGGTCACCGCCGACTCCGGTTCGTGGGCGCCGCTGCCGATTCAACTGGCCTACCAGTGGCGGGCGAACGGTGTCGACATCGACGGCGCCACCTCCAGAGCGTTCACGCCGACGGCCGCGCAGGCCGGAACGAAGCTCACGGTCGCCGTCACGGGGTCGCGTCCCGGCTTCGACAGCGTCACGGTTGTGAGCCCCGAGTCGGCGCTCGTCCTCGCGGGCGCTCCCGGAACGCTCCAGCCGGGTCGGCCCGGGCTGTCGGGACCGGCGCTCAGCAGCGTTCCGCTCGTGGTGAGCCCCGGTGACTGGGCGCCACCTCCGGTCGACCTCACCTATCAGTGGTCCCTCGACGGCAAGCCGATCGACGGGGCGACAGGGGCGGGGTACACACCCACCGCCACGGATGTCGGTGGACACTTGACGGTGTCGGTCACGGGAACCAAGTCCGGCTATACCCCCGCCACCGTGATCGTGGACGCGGGGACGGTTTCGGCATCCATCGCGCTCGACTCGTCGTCGGCGTTGCCGGGCGGCGCAGTCGTGGTCGCCGGGTCCGGCTACGAGCCAGGAGAGACCGTTCGTGTCGAACTGCATTCCACGGTGATCCAGCTCGGCACGGCCGTCGCGGACGCGGGAGGGAACTTCCGCCTCCCGACCACGCTGCCGCTGACGGTGGTCCCCGGGGAACACCACATCTTCGCAATCGGGGAGCGAAGCGGCCGCGAGGCATCCGTGCCGATCACGGTCGGTTCGCCGACGTCCATCGGCGGAGGAACCGCGTCGTCCCCGGTGAGCCCGCCGGCGCTGGCCGACACCGGGGTGACTGTGCCGCTCGCGCTGACGGTGCTCGGCATCATGCTCACCGTCGCGGGTGCGGTGCTGCTGCGCCGCCCCGGGCGACGCGGAGCGTGACCCGAGCTCGGGCGCGGCGCCGCATTCGGCGGTCACCGCCGCCGTTGGCATGATGGGCCGCGGGACAACGGGGCAGACACGGTCCGCCGCGACCGTTAGCGTCGGGTCATGGCATCCCCGCGCATCACGCTGACCGTGCCCGGCCCCGACGGCGATCGTGAGATCGGCGTGTCCAACCCCGACCGTGTGCTGTGGCCCGAGGTCGGGATCACGAAACGCGAGCTCGCCGAGTACTTCGTCGCCGTCGCCGAGCCGTTCCTCGCGGCCAACGGCAACCGCCCCGTCTCGTTGGAACGCTTCCCCGACGGTGTGGGCGGCGAGAGCTTCTTCTCGAAGAACCCGCCGAAAGGGTCTCCGTCGTTCGTCGAGGCGGTGACCGTGACGTACAACAGCGGGCGTCGGCATCCGCAGCTCGTCCTCACCGAGATCGGATCGGCCGTGTGGGCGGCGCAGATGAACACGATCGTCTTCCACCCGTGGGCGTCGCTCGCGAGCGACCCCGACCATCCGGTCGAGCTGCGCATCGACCTCGACCCGCAGCCCGGCACCGGTTTCGCCGACGCGGTCGTGGCCGCGCACGAGCTCCGGAAGGTCCTGCGCGAAGCCGGCCTCGAGGCGTGGGTCAAGACGAGCGGCAATCGCGGTCTGCACGTGTTCTGCCCGATCGAGCCCTCGCACGAGTTCCTCGACGTCCGGCACGCCGTGATCGCCGCGGCGCGCGAACTGGAGCGCCGGATGCCGGATGCCGTCACCACCAACTGGTGGAAGGAGGAGCGCGGCGAGCGGATCTTCGTCGACTTCAACCAGGCCAACCGCGACCGGACGATGGCCGGGGCCTATTCGCCGCGGGCGCTCCCCGCCGCAACGGTCTCGACGCCGGTGACCTGGGACGAACTGGATGCCGTCGACCCGGCGGCCTTCACCGTGCGCTCGGTGCCGGAGCGGCTGGCATCCGTCGGCGATCCGTGGGCGGACTTCGGTGCCGCACCCGGCCGCATCGACACGCTGCTCGAGTGGTGGCAGCGCGACCTCGACGCGGGACTCGGCGAGCTGCCCTTCCCGCCGGAGTTTCCCAAGATGCCGGGGGAGCCCCCGCGCGTGCAGCCGTCGCGCGCGAAGAACCCGACGGAGTAACGCCCCGGCCGTCAGTCCAGGACGTCGCCCAGGTCGTAGGCGCCGACCGTCTCGAGCTGGTCGAACGAGCACGAGGTGGCGTCGCGGTCGGGACGCCAGCGCTCGAACTGCACCGTGTGCCGGAAACGCATGCCCTCGAGCTGGTCGTAGCGCACCTCGAGCACGCGCTCCGGCCTCAGCCGCACGAACGACACATCCTTGGATGCCGAGAAGCGCGACCGATCGGTCTCACCGACGACGGCCTCGCCGTCGGCGTCCCGTTCGACGAGGGGCGCGAGGTCGTCGATGAGTTCGAGGCGGCGCTTGTCGGTCCACGCCGAGACCCCGCCGACGCCGTGCAGCCGGCCCGCGTCGTCGTAGAGGCCGACGAGCAGCGACCCGACTCCCTGGCCCGACTTGTGAATGCGGTAGCCCAGCGCCACGACGTCCGCCGTGCGCGCGTGCTTGATCTTGAACATGGTCCGCTTGCCCGGGGCGTACGGCTGCGCGAGCGGCTTCGCGACGACGCCGTCGAGACCCGCGCCCTCGAACTCGGCGAGCCAGCGGCGGGCGAGGTCGGGGTCATCGGTCGTGCGGGTGACGTGCACGGGGTGCGGGACGGAGCCGAGGAGGTCGACGAGCTGGGCGCGGCGCTCGGCGAACGGCTCGTCCCGGAGGTCGCGGTCGCCGCGGGCGAGCAGGTCGAACGCGATGAACATCGCCGGGGTCTGCTCCGAGAGCAGTGTCACGCGGGACGCGGCGGGGTGGATGCGCTGCGACAGCGCCTCCCAGTCCAGGCGTTGGGCGCCGGACTCGCCCCGCGCCACGACGACCTCGCCGTCGATGAGGCACGGTTGGGGGAGCAGACGCGCGAACGCCTCGACGAGTTCGGGGAAGTAGCGCGTGAGAGGTTTCGCGCCGCGGCTCCCGATCTCGATGTCGGTGCCGTCCCACGACACGAGCGCGCGGAACCCGTCCCACTTCGGCTCATACGACAGGCCGCCCGCGACCTTTCCCGGCTCAGGCACGTCGGGCACGGCTTTTGCCAGCATCGGCGCGGGGATGTCGTACGGCATCGGCTCAGCCTTCGCTCTCGCTCCCGGCAAGCGGCACGGGGTTGCGGCGCTTCTTGCGGCGCGCCCACTCCGCGGGCTGGTCGGGACCGTTCCAGACGGTGATGATGCCCCACGCCACGGCCGTGAGCGGCACGGCGAGGAGCGTGCCGAGGATGCCACCGATCGCGGTTCCGCCGGCAAGGGCGACCAGCACGACGAACGAGTGCAGCTTCATCGAGCGACCCATGAGGACGGGCTGGAGGAAGTTGCCTTCGAGCTGGTTCACGAGCACGACGATGCCGACGACGATGAGCGCGACGACCCAGCCGTTGGTGACGAGTGCCACGAGCGCGGCGAGGATGCCGGCGGTCACGGCCCCCACGATGGGGATGAACGCCAGCAGGAAGACGAGGACCGCGAGCGGCAGCGCGAGGGGCACCTGCAGGATCGCAAGACCCACGCCGATGCCGATCGCGTCGACGGCCGCCACCGAGGCGGTGCCGCGCACGTACGAGCCGAGCACCGTCACGGTCTTGTCGCCGATGCGTCGGGCGCGGTCGTAATCGCTGCCACGGAACGGACGCAGCACGAACTCCCACATGCGCGGTCCGTCTTTGAGGAAGAAGAACAGGATGACGACCAGCAGCACGAAGCCCGTGACGAACGAGGCGACGGCGCTGACGCCGGCCAGGGCTCCCGTGCCGAACTGCGCGCTGGTGACGAAGTCGCCGATGCCCTTCAGAGCCGCGTCGACCTGATCGGGCGGGATGGCGAACGGCAGGGTGTGATACCAGTCCTGCGCCTGCTGGAAACCTTCGACGGCCTGCGAGCTGAGGTAGCTCCACTGGCCGATCACGGCGTTGACCACCAGCCACCCGAGGGCTGCCAGCACCGCCACGACCGCGAGCAGAGTCAGCAGGGTCGCGAGGACCGCGGGGACGCCCTTGCGGCGCAGCCACATGGTGACCGGTCCGAACGCGGAAGCGAAGATGAGCGCGAGGATCAACGGGATGATCACGAGCGATACCTGCCGGATGCCCCAGATGAGGCCGGCGAGCAGGAGCACCACGATGATGATCTGCACCGCCCGGACGGCCAGGCGGCCGAACCCGTCGGCCCAGAGGCTGTGCGGCGGGGTCTGCTCGGTATGGGTGATCGCCGACGCCACGGCGTCGCGGTGCGGCGGGCGGCGAGAGAACAGGCTCATGTCACGAAGGTAGCGGGGGTGCCCGACATCGGGCACTCGGGTTGCGCGCGGCCCCGGGGCGGATTAGGCGCCGGGGCGTGGCATCCGGGATCAGACGAACGCGCTCATGCCGGTGATGTCGCGGCCGAGGAGCAGCGCCTGCACGCTCTCGGTGCCCTCGTACGTGTGGATCGCTTCGATGTCGGCCATGTGCTGCATCACGCCGTTCTCGAGCAGGATGCCGTTGCCGCCGAGCAGGTCGCGCGCGATCGCCGCCACCCGGCGTGCGGCGCGGGTGTTGTGGTACTTCGCCAGCGACGCTTGCGTCGGACGCAGCCCCCCGGAGGTCTCGAGGTCGGCGAGGCGGCGGCAGAACAGCTGCATCGCGGTGAGCTCGTCGAGCATCTGCGCGAGGCGCTCCTGCACCATCTGGAACTTCGCGAGCGGCTTCCCGAACTGCATGCGCTCGGTGGCATATGTCCGCGCGGCCTCGTAGCAGGCCGTCGCGTGGCCCAGTGCCGACCAGGCGACGCCCGAGCGCGTGGCGAACAGGACGGTCGACGCGTCCTTGAAGGTGTGGGTGCCGGGGAGTACGGCATCCGCGGGAAGGCGCACGTCATCGAGCGCGATGTGGGCCTGATGGATGCCACGCAGCGACACCTTGCCGGTGATGACCGTGCCCGTGTACCCGGGGGTGTCCTGCTCGACGAGGAAGCATCGGACCTTGTCGTGGTCGTCGTCGCCCTCGGCATCCACGCGCGCCCACACGAACGTGATGCCGCCGGAGGCGCCGTTGCCGATCCACTTCTTGGTGCCGGACAGCGACCACCCGTCGGCGGTGCGGGTGGCGGCGGTCTCGAGTGAGACGGAGTCCGAGCCGTGGTCGGGCTCGGTAAGGGCGAACGCGCCGAGCACCGTGCCGTCCGCGAGCGGCTTCAGCCAGCGCGCCTGCTGCTCGGGGGAGCCGAACAGGGCGAGCGTCCGAAGGGCCAGGCCGCCCTGCACGGCGAGCGCCGTCGCCAGCGAGCCGTCGCCCCGCGAGACCTCCATGTTCACCAGGCCCGCCGCGAGCGGTGAGGAGGCCGGGAGGTCGGGGTGCTCGACGCCGTCGGTGAAGAGTTCGAGCTCGCCCATCCGCCGCAGGAGCTCGACCGGGTAGGTCGCGGCATCCCACTCCGCCTGCATGCGGGTGCCGACTTCGTCGACGAACGTCTTCGCGCGGTCCCACGCGTCGCGGTCGGCGTCGGGGACGTCGGCGAATACGGCGTAGTAGTCGGTGTCGCGTCGGCCGAGGAGGGCGTAGGAGGCGATGCGCTCGCCGGGGAGCGTGCGGGGCTGGGCGTCGGTGCTCATGTACTCAGTATCGCGCATGGTGGTACTGAGTGTCAGCCTCGGTTCCCGGTTTCTGCGCGCGGGGTGAGGGAGCGTCAGTGCGGCAGCTCGGCCCGCAGGCGCCGCGTCACTTCGGCGGCCGGCATCCGGCGGGGGAAGGCCGCGACGATGAGGTCGTCGCCCGCGGCATCGTTGCCGTCGGGGTGCACGCCGTAGCGGCGCAGCACGTCGTCGAGTGCACGACGGAGAGTGGATGCCGGCACCCGCGCGCCGCGCATCAGTCGGCGCAGCACATGGTTGTGTACGGCGGTGACGAGGGCCGCGAAGCCGACGGCATCCAGGGGGTCGAGTCCGGGGAGGGCCTCGCGCAGGTACTCGTCGAAAACGCGCTCGTACCGGAACACCGTGACGATCTCGCGGTCGCGGAGCACGGGCACCTCGCGCACGATGGCGTAGCGGCTCCGAGCCAGCTCGGGGTCGGCGGCGAAGTGCCGGAACACCCGCATCGACGCGTCGCACACCGCGGCCCAGGGGTCGTCGTGCGGCTGCGAGAGGAAGGCGCGCGTCTCGTCGATGAGCACCTCGTGGTCGGCGAACACCACGTCCTCTTTGCCGCCGAACTGCCGGAAGAACGTCGACCGCGACACGCCCGCGGCCTGCGCGATCTGCTCGACCGACGTTTGGTCGTACCCGCGCTCCGCGAACAGCGCGATCGCGGCGGCCGCGACGGCGGTGCGGCCGGGAGGGGCGGGGACGTCGGTCATGAGGGGAAGCCTAACGGCGGGTTCTTCGACCGATCGTGCGCGACCGGCGGCTCGCCGCGTCGGGGTGCAAAGCTCACATGGTCCGCGCGCTGTCGTGAGAGAAAAGTTCGCCGGAGGTAACGCGGGCGAAGAGGTCGGCGAAACCTCACCTGTCTACCGTCGAGGCATGGTCACTTCGAACTCGTCGTCCGGTTCCGTCGTCGTGGTCGGTGCGGGAATGGTGGCGCACCGCTTCGTGGAGAGCCTGACCGCCCGCGACACCGAAGGCCGCTGGTCGGTCACGGTGCTCGGCGACGAGAAGTACGAGCCGTATGACCGCGTGGGTCTCACGGGATACTTCGGCGGCAAGACCGCCGAGGATCTCGCTCTCGACGCCCGGGTCCTCGCGCACGATCGGGTACGCGTGCACACCGGTGCGCGCGTGGTGAAGATCGACCGGGCGCAGCGCGAGGTCACCACCGTCGGTGGCGGCACCCATCGGTACGATCGCCTGGTCCTGGCCACGGGCTCGTTCGCGGCCCGGCTGGCGCTGGACGGCTTCGATCACGAGGGCTGCTTCGTCTATCGCACGCTGGACGACGTCGAGGGGATCCGGGCGTGGGTGGCACGCCGGGGTGCACAGCTCGGTCGCCCTCTCCGCGGTGCGGTGGTCGGTGGCGGTCTGCTCGGGCTCGAGGCCGCGGGAGCGCTTCAGGCCGAGGGCGTCGCCCCCTTCGTCCTCCAGTCGAACGAGCGCCTGATGTCGGCGCAGCTCGATCTCGGCGGGGCCAAGGCGCTGGAGCGTCTGATCGAGGCGCGGGGCATCGACGTCCGCACGTCCTCGGTGACGACCCGGGTGGATGCTGACCGGTCGGGGGCCGTGCGCGGACTGGAACTGCGCGACGGCAGCTGGGAGCCCGTCGACATCGTCGTCTTCACGGTCGGCGTGCGGCCCCGCGACGAACTGGCCCGCACCGCCGGCCTTCGTGTCGACCCGCGGGGCGGCGTCGTGATCGATGCGGGCTGCGACACCTCCGACCCGGCGATCCTCGCGATCGGCGAGGTCGCCAGCTTCGACGGCCAGTGCATCGGCCTGGTGGCCCCGGGCTACGCGATGGCCGAGGTCGCCGCGACTCGCCTCCTCGGCGGAGAGGCGGCTTTTCCCGGCTTCGACACCTCGGCCAAGCTCAAGCTCTCGGGTGTCGAGGTCGCCAGCTTCGGCGACGCGTTCGCCGAGACGCCGAACGCCCTCGACGTCACCTACGCCGACCCCGTGTCGGGCGTGTACAAGAAGCTCGTGCTGAGCGACGACGCGCAGACTTTGCTCGGCGGCATCCTGGTCGGCGACGCTTCGGCGTACACCTCGCTCCGCCCGCTCGTCGGTCGCGCGCTCGGCGGCGACCCGGCGGCCTACCTGCTGCCCGAAGGTCTCGCGCCCGCACCGCAGGGCGACCTGCCCGCCGACGCGATCGTCTGCTCGTGCAACGGCGTCACCGCCGGGACGGTCCGGGCTGCCGTGACCGAGCACGACTGCGCGGATGCCGCCGAGGTCAAGGCGTGCACGAAGGCCGGGGCGGCGTGCGGTTCGTGCTTCACGCTGGTCAAGAAGCTCGTGGCGACCGAGCTGGCGGCATCCGGCAAGGAAGTCTCCAACGGGCTGTGCGAGCACTTCTCGTTCACCCGCGCGCAGCTCTTCGACGCCGTGCGAGTGTCGGGGCTCAGAACCTTCACCGCCATCGTCGAGCGCTTCGGCACCGGCCGCGGCTGCGATATCTGCAAGCCCGCGCTCGCGAGCATCCTGTCGAGCCTCTACTCCGAGCACGTGCTCTCGGGTGAGCTCGCGACGATGCAGGACACCAACGATCACGTCATGGCGAACATCCAGAGGGACGGCAGCTACAGCGTCGTGCCGCGCATCCCGGGCGGCGAGATCACGCCCGAGGGGCTCGTCGTGATCGGCGAGGTCGCGCGCGATTTCGGGCTCTACACGAAGATCACCGGCGGCCAGCGCATCGACCTGTTCGGGGCCCGCCTCGACCAGCTGCCCGCCATCTGGAAGCGACTGGTCGACGCCGGGTTCGAGTCCGGGCACGCGTACGGCAAGTCGCTGCGCACCGTGAAGTCGTGCGTCGGGTCGACGTGGTGCCGCTACGGCGTGCAGGACTCGGTCGGCATGGCCGTCCAGCTCGAGCTGCGGTACCGGGGCCTGCGCTCGCCGCACAAGCTGAAGTTCGGCGTCTCGGGCTGCGCGCGCGAGTGCGCCGAGGCCCGCGGCAAAGACATCGGCGTGATCGCGACCGAGGCCGGGTGGAATCTCTACGTCGGCGGAAACGGCGGCTTCACGCCCCGCCATGCGGTGCTGTTCGCCGAGGGACTCGACGATGACGGGCTGCTGCGTGCGATCGACCGCTTCCTGATGTTCTACATCCGCACCGCTGACCGGCTGCAGCGCACGGCGCCGTGGGTCGAGGAGTACGAAGGAGGGCTCGAGGCACTCAAAGGCGTCGTGTTCGACGACACGCTCGGCATCGCCGACGATCTCGACCGGGCCATGGCATCCCATATCGACGCGTACGAGGACGAGTGGGCAGCGACCCTCGCCGACCCCGAAAAGCTGAAGCGCTTCCAGAGCTTCGTGAACGCCCCTGAGGTCGCCGACCCCTCGCTCGCCTACGTCGCCGAGCGCGGGCAGGCCCGACCCGCCACTGCAGACGAACGCAGCGCGGGCGCGGTCTTCATCGGTGGCACGACCCTGGCGGTGCGCTCATGACGATCCTGGATGCCACGCCCCCCGAGGCCGACACCATGACCACCGACCCGTGGACCCGCGTGTGCCGCGTCGACGACTTGCTCGTCGAGCGCGGGGCCGCCGCGCTCATCGACGGCCGTCAGATCGCGCTGTTCCGCACGTTCGACGGTCGCATCTACGCCACCGACCAGATCGACCCGTTCAGCGGCGCGGCCGTCCTCTCGCGGGGGATCGTCGGCGATCGTGCGGGCGTGCCGACCGTGGCATCCCCGATGTACAAGCAGGTCTTCGACCTGCGCACCGGCGTGTGCCTCGACACGCAGGGCAAGGAGCCGCTGAGCATCCGGGTGCACCCGGTCGCGGTGACCGACGGCGACGTGTTCGTCCGAATCTCAGGAGACCCCCGATGATCGCACTCGCAGGACTCGACTTCACTGACCGCCTCGTCGTGTGCGTCGGCGCAGGCTCCGTCGCCGAGAAGCGCATTGCACGTCTCCGTGCCGCCGGTGCCCGCGTGCGCCTGGTCGCCCCGGTCGCGACCGCGGGCCTTGCGGCGCTCGCCGCTGCCGGCGACATCGAGTGGCGCGGGCGCCCCTTCGCTCCCGAAGACCTCGACGACGCGTGGTTCTGCCACACGGCGACCGGGTCGGCATCCGTGGATGCCGCCGTCGTCGCTGCCGCCGAGGCGCGGCGGGTGTGGTGCGTCAACGCGGGGCACGGCGGCAAGGGCACGGCGCGCCTGGCCGCCGAGACCACGAGCGGTGACGTCATGGTCGGCGTCGTCTCGGCCGCGGGTGCCGACCCGCGCCGCACGGTCGCCGTGCGCGACGCCATCGCCCAGCGCCTCGCCGAAGGCGCCCTTCCGCTCCGCCGCCGACGGCGCCCGCTCGTGGGGAGCGTGGCGCTCGTCGGCGGCGGCCCTGGCCCGGTCGACCTGCTGACCGTGCGTGCCCGTGCCCTGCTGGCCGAGGCCGACGTCGTCGTGCACGACCGGCTCGGGCCCACGGGCGTCCTCGCCGAACTCGGCGACGACGTCGAGCTCATCGACGTCGGAAAGCGCCCACAGCACCACCCCGTGCCGCAGGAGGAGATCAACGCGATCCTCGTCGACCGCGCGGCCCGGGGGCTTCGTGTCGTGCGGCTGAAGGGCGGCGACCCGTTCGTCTACGGGCGGGGCGGGGAAGAGGTCATCGCCTGTCGCGCCGCCGGCATCCCGGTCGAGGTAGTGCCCGGTATCTCGAGCGCGATCGCGGTACCCGCGGCCGCCGGCGTGCCGGTGACCCACCGGGGCGTCGCCGGTACCCTTCATGTTGTGAACGGTCAGGAGCACCCCGGTGAGGCGACTCTCGCTGCACTGCGCGATGACCGCGCCACCGTCGTGGCGTTGATGGGCGTGAGCGCGCTTCCCCGCTTCGCCGCGGCGGCGCTGGCCGCCGGTGCCCCGCCGTCGCGCCCCGTCGCCTTCGTCGAGAACGGCCACACGCCGGCGCAGCGGACAATTCGTACAACGCTGGGATCGGCGGTTCAGGATGCCGAGGCGCAGAGCCTCGCCAATCCCGCGGTGCTCGTGTTCGGCGACGTCGCGCGCCCTGATCTTCTCCTGCCGACGTCGGACGCGGCGCCCGTGGCCGTGCTCGTCCGGGCGGCACCTTCGCAGGGCATCGGGTGACGGAATCTCCCCGCGCGATCAGCACGGTGCTCCTCGGATGCACCGTGCTGCTTCCCGTCGACCGGCGGTCGGGGGAACTGTCCGCCGCGCTCGAACGCCACGGGGCGCGCGTCCGCGTGGCGCCGGCGCTGACGATCGTGCCGCACGTCGACGATGAGGAACTGATCGCGAAGACCCGGGCGCTCGTTGACGACCCGCCCGACGTCGTCGTCGCCACCACGGGAGTGGGGTTCCGCGCCTGGATGGAGACGGCCGACGAGGCGGGGCTCCACGACGCCCTCGCGCCCGTGCTCGACACCGCGCGCATCGTCGCCCGTGGCCCCAAGGCGCGCGGGGCGATCCAGCAGGCGGGGTTCGAAGCCGACTGGGTGGCCGAGAGTGAGACGGCGGCGGAGCTGCGCGACTTCCTCGTCGCCGAGGGCATGGACGGCCTGCACGTCGCCGTCCAGCACCACGGCTCGGGTGCCGACGGCCTGGACGATGCCTTTGAGGCCGCCGGGGCGCGCGTGACGAGCCTGACGATCTACCGGTGGGGCCCGCCGCCCGACCCCGAGGTCGTCGCGGCGTCGACGCAGCAGGTCGCGCGCGGAGAGATCGACGCGGTGCTCTTCACCTCGGCGCCCGCGGCCCGCGAATGGATCCTCGCCGCCGGACGGGCTGACGCGCTCGAGGGCGTGGCATCCCGTGCCGCGCGGGGGCAGGTGCTGGTCGCCGCGGTCGGCCCCATCACCGCGGGCCCCCTGATCGAGGCGGGAATCATCCCGCTCATCCCCGACCGGGGCCGCCTCGGCGCGCTCGTGCGCGCCGTGGTCACGCACTACGGCGGGCCCGGCGCACCGCTCATCCCGACCACGGCCGGTCGACTCGGCATCCGCTCCTCGGGGATCGTGCTCGACGGGACGTTCACCGCCCTGCCACGCACGGGGGTGGAGCTGCTGCGCGCCCTCGCGATCCAACCCGGGGCCGTCGTCTCGCGAGCAGACCTGGTGGCCGTGCTGACGAATGCGGGGGCGTCCGCTCACGCGGTGGAGGTCGCGGTGGCCCGCACGCGCGAGGCACTGAACGGCACCGACCTCATCCGCACCGTCTACAAGCGGGGATATCGGCTTGATGTCGTCGAGGAGGCGGATTCGTGACCGCTGTGCTCATCGCCTGCGCCCACGGGACGCGATTCGAAGAAGGACGCGTGGTCGTCCGCGAGTTGCTCGACATCCTGCGCGCCACCGCGCCCGATGACGTCGAGGTGCTCGAGGCCTACGTCGACGTGCACGGGCCTTTCGTCACCGACGTGGTCGAGACGGCGCGCGAGCGCACGTCCGACATCGTGATCGTGCCGCTGCTGCTGTCGACCGGCTACCACACCGAGGTCGATCTGCGGGAGGCGGCGGCCGGCCTTCCCGTCGCTGCGCCCCTCGGCCCGCACCGGCTGCTCGCCGAGATCCTCGCCGACCGCGTCCGCGACGCCGGAGCGGGGCCGGACGACACCGTGATCCTCGCGGCCGCCGGTTCCACGCGGCCCGGCGCGGTGGTCGATGTCGAGGGCATGGCGGCGATGATGGCGAATGCCGGGGTGCGCGGGCCCGTCGTCGCGGCCTACGCCGCCGCATCCGAGCCACGGATCCCCGACGCCGTGGCGTCGGCGCGGGCCGACGGGCGGCGGACGGTGGCGGCGAGCTACGTGCTCGCGCCCGGGCATTTCTCGCGCGTCATCGAGACTGCGGATGCCGATCTGACCTCGGCCCCCATCGGGGCGGATCCGCGCGTGGCGGCCGTGGTGTGGGAGCGGTGGCGCGCGGCGCGCGAGGGCGCATCTCTGCCCGACAGCGGCGACCGGCCCTGACCCGCGCGTCCGCGCGATGCTCTCGCGCGCAACGGACGCTCAGACGGTGACGGTCTCGCGGGCCAGCAGTTCGGTGATCCGTCCGACGCACCCGCCGCATCCGGTTCCGGCGCGTGTGGATGCCCTGACGCAAGCGACCGTCGGCTCTCCGGCCGCGGCGGCGTCGCGAATCGCGCCCGCGCTGACGCCGTTGCACCAGCACACGGTCGCATCCGCGGCGAACGGGTCGGCGCTCACCGCCATTCCGGCGTCGTCCGCGTCGAGCCGCAGCAGTGACGACCGGTCGGCGGGCAGCTCCGACCCGCGCTCGAACAGCAGGGTCAGCTCGGCGCCCGTGCGCGGCATCCCGACGGCGACGAAACCCGTCAGAACGCCCTCGACGGTGATCAGCTTGACGTAGGCGCCGCGCGCGGGGTCCGCCCAGATCGTGACCTGGGGGCCGTGGCATCCCGGGGCGTGCGTGAACGGGTCGGCGTCCACCGCTCCACCAGCGACGACATCGATGCCCTCGGCTTTGAGCATGACCACCGCGGGGCGTTCGGCGGGTGCCGGGGCAGCGGTCGGCGCCGTCTCCGACGACAGCAGTGCCGCGAGTCGGTCGGCCTGCCGCCACCCCGGCCCGACGAGTCCGCTCGGCCCACCCGGCACGTGGCCGTGCGCGTCGGCGTTCGCCGGGTCGGCGACGTGCGCGCAGTCGCCGATCGCGTAAACCCGCTCATCGCTCCATGACCGCGACGCGACGTCGACCAGGATGCCGGTCGAGGTCGCGAGCCCGGCGTGGAAGGCGAGTTCGGTGCGCGCGCCGACTCCGCACGACAGCACGAGCAGGTCGCCCGCGAGCACTCGGCCGTCGGCGCACGCGAGGCCGTCGAACCAGGCCTGGCCGTGATCGTCGTAGCGGTGCACGATGCTCTCGGCGCGCGCGTGATGCGCCATCGTGACGCCCGCCGCGCTCGCCGCGGCCGCCAGCACGCGTCCGCCGTTCTCGTCGAGGGTCCGGTTCATGGGAGCGGCGGAGTGGTACGCCACGGTCACCTCCGCACCGGCCTCGGCCGCGGCGAGGGCCAACTCCATTCCGAGCACGCCCGCACCGAGAACGACGATCCGCCGCCCGGCGGTCACCGCGGCGCGTACCTGTTCGGCGTCGGCGAGGTCGCGGAGGGCCACGACTCCGCGCGGGAGCGGCGCGGCCCCGAGGTCGAGCGCCTCCGGGGGCGCGGGGCGCGCGGCGCGGTCGCGGCGCGATCGTTCCATTCCGGCGAGCGTCGGCACGTTCGCGCGGGCGCCGGTGGCGAGCACCAGCCGGTCGTAGGGCATCCGGATGCCATCGTGCAGGCGCACCGCACCCGGGTGGCGGTCGATCCCGACCACCGCACTCCCGAGATGGAACCGCACGCCGGCCTCTTCGGCCGCGCGGCGGTCGCCCATGTCGAGGGCGTCGCGGTCCAGGCGTCGAACGGCATACTCCGCCAGAAGCACGCGGTTGTAGACGTCGTGCGTCTCGGCGCCGACGACCGTGAGGTCGACGCGCCCGTCGCGGACCGCGGGCAGCATCCCCTCGACGAATCGCGCGCCGACCGGTCCGTATCCGACCAGAACCACCCGCTCAGGCATGCGCGCCCTCCTCGATCGACAGGCGCACGCGCGTACGTTTGAACTCCGGCATCGCCGATGTGGGGTCGACGATGGCCTCGGTGAGCCTGTTGGCGCACGCGTCGCCGGCGTAGTGGAACGGCAGGAACACGGTGTCGTGCCGGATGTCGGTCGTCACGCTCGCCCGCGCCCGCACGGTGCCCCGCGCGTTCGACACGGCGACGAGATCGCCTTCCCGGATGCCGAGACCCGACGCCGTCGCCGGGTGGATCTCGAGCCGCGCCTCCGGGCGGGCCGCGTTCAGCTCGGCGACCCGTCGCGTCTGCGTCCCGGACTGGTACTGCTGCAGATAGCGGCCGGTAACGAGGGTCAGCTCGCCACCGCCGTCGGTGGGCGTCGGGGGAGTGGCATCCACCGGCACGAGCCTGGCGCGACCGCCGGGGTGCGCGAAGCGCTCTGCGAACGGCCGCGGGGTGCTCTCCGAGCGGTACGGCCAGTACGCCTCGACGCCGGTGTCGAGCAGCGCGTGCGACAAGCCGGAATAGTCAGCGGTGCCGCCCTCGGACGCGCGGGCGAGTTCGTCGAAGACCTCTGCCGGATCGGTGGGCCACGTGGATGCCGCGCCCAGGCGCCGCGCGATCTCCGACGAGATCCACAGCTCGCTGCGTGCTCCCTCGGGCCCGGGCAGCGCGCGGCGACGGCGGATCACGCGGCCCTCGAGGGAGGTCATCGTGCCCTCCTCCTCGGCCCATTGCAGCACCGGAAGCACGATGTCGGCGATCTCGGCGGTCTCGCTGAGGAAGAAGTCGCAGACGATCAGGGTGTCGAGCGCCTTCAGCCGCGCCCGCACCGCCTCGACGTCGGGAGCGGAGACCAGGACGTTCGACCCCACGACGAGCAGCGTCTTCACCGGCCCGCCGAGTTCGGCGAGCAGAGCGGTGGCCGGGATGCCGGCATCCGGGATCTCGTCCGGGTCGATGCCCCACACCCCGGCGACGTGCCGGCGGGCGTCGGGGTCGCGGATCGAACGGTAGCCGGGGAGCTGGTCGGCTTTCTGTCCGTGCTCGCGACCGCCCTGGCCGTTGCCCTGGCCGGTGAGCGTGCCGTAGCCCGAGCCCTCGCGGCCGACGAGACCGAGGACGAGCGCGAGGTTGATCGCGGCCGTGGCGGTGGCGGTGCCGTCGACGTGCTGCTCGACGCCGCGTCCGGTGAGGATGTACGCGCCGCCCTCCGCGAGGCGCCGTGCGGTCTGCCGCAACAACGCGACCGGGACGCCCGTCGTCGCGGACGTCCGCTCGGGCCACCACGCGGCGACGCTGCGGCGGACGGAGTCGAAGCCGGTCGTGCGCTCCTCTAGATAGGCGTCGTCGGCCAGTCCTTCGGCGATCACGATGTGCGTCAGGCCGAGCAGGAGCGGCAGGTCGGTGCCGGGCGCGGGCTGCAGGTGAGTGCCGGCGCCGTCTTCGGTGAGGCGCGCGGTCGCCGACCGGCGCGGGTCGACGACGATGAGTCCGCCGTTTGCGCGCGCTCCGGCGAGGTGCGCGAGGAACGGGGGCATGGTCGCGGCGACGTTGGATCCGAGCAGCAGGATCGTCCGTGCGTCATCGAGGTCGGTGACCGGGAAGGGCAGGCCCCGGTCCATCCCGAAGGCCCGATTGGATGCCGCGGCCGCCGACGACATGCAGAACCGGCCGTTGTAGTCGATGCGGGAGGTGCCGAGCGCCACGCGGGCGAACTTGCCGAGCTGGTACGCCTTCTCGTTCGTGAGGCCGCCGCCGCCGAAGATGGCATTGGCGTCAGAGCCGTGGGCGGCGCGTGTGTCGCGGAACGCCGCGGCCACGGCATCCAAGGCGTCGTCCCAGGTGGCTTCGGCGAGGGTGCCGTCGCTCTGCCGGAGCAGGGGCATCCGGAGTCGGTGGGGGGATGCCAAGAGCTCCGCCGACGTCCAGCCCTTGGCGCAGAGTCCTCCCCGGTTGGTGGGGAAGTCGCGTCCCGTGACCGTCGTCTCGCTGTTGTGGACGACGGTCATCGCGCACTGCAGAGCGCAGTAGGGGCAGTGGGTGTCGGCGGAGCTCCTGGACATCAGATGCGGGTGCCGGTCTTCTTCGACATCGTCAGGTAGACGCCGGCGGTGATCGCGAGGAAGACGCCGTACGCGCCGATGAACCACGTGAGGGCGGGGACGTACGAACCGAACGACGTCTTCGACAGGCCGAGCAGCTGCGGGATGAAGAACCCGCCGTACGCGCCGATCGCCGAGATGAGGCCGAGAGCGGCGGCTGCCTTGCGCTGCGCGCCGACGCCGTCCGTCGCGCGGAGGGCGAAGATCGTCGGGATCATGCGGTAGGTCGACCCGTTGCCGATACCCGCTGCGGCGAAGAGCACGAGGAAGCACAGCAGGAAGATCGCGAAGTTCTGCAGCGGCAGCGTGACGACGACGCTCAGGATGCCGAGCCCCATCGCCGTGAAGGCGCCGATCGTGATGACGGTGCCGCCGAAGCGGTCGGCGAGCTTGCCGCCGTACGGGCGTGCGAGGGAACCGACGAGCGCACCCAGGAACGCGAGGGTGACGGTGGCCGTACCGATCGCGATGCCCTTGAAGTCGGGGAACGTGTCGGCCAGCAGCTTCGGGAAGACGCCCGCGAAGCCGATGAACGAGCCGAAGGTGCCGATGTAGAGGACGGCGAGGATCCACAGGTGCGGCTCTTTCAGAGCGGCGAGGGATGCCGCGATGTCGGCCTTGGCGGTCGAGAGGTTGTCCATGCGGAAGTACGCGCCGACCATGGCGACGAGGATCAGCGGAACCCAGATGAGACCCGCGAGCGGCAGGTTCAGGGTCGCCGCGGCGCCGACGGTGATGACGATGGGTACGACGAACTGCGCGACCGAGGCACCGAGGTTGCCGCCGGCGGCGTTGAGTCCGAGCGCGTAGCCCTTCTGCGCGGCCGGATAGAAGAACGTGATGTTCGCCATGGAGCTGGCGAAGTTGCCGCCGCCGAAGCCGGCGAGGGCGGCGATGAGGAGAAGCACGCCGAACGGGGTCGCGGGGTTCGACACCGCGATGGCGAGGCCGATGCTCGGGATGAGCAGGAGTCCGGCCGAGACGATCGTCCAGTTGCGGCCGCCGAAGCGCGGAACCATGAAGGTGTAGGGGATGCGCAGGGTCGCGCCCACGAGACTCGGCATCGAGATGAGCCAGAAGATCTCACCGGTCGAGAGCTGGAATCCCGCCGCCGGGAGCGAGACGACGACGACTGACCACAGCTGCCAGACGACGAAGCCGAGGAACTCGGCGAAGATCGACCACCGCAGGTTACGGGCGGCGATGGCCTTGCCTTCTGCCGCCCACTGCTGGGCGTTCTCAGGGTTCCAGTTGTCGATCCAGCGGCCGGGGCGGTGGTGGAGCTTCGCTTCGGTGCTCGTTGCGGCCGTGGGCGGCGTTGCGGTTTCGGGGCGCGGGTCGGTGACGGTCACGGGGATCCTCCGGTCGGCGATGGGGGAGGTGCAGCGCCCCGCATCGGAGGGGCGTGCCGTCAGCGTAGGGAGGAGGCGTTACCCCCGACCGCGTCGGGTGGGGCGGCGGGGTAACGATGTGCTCACCGGAGGAGGGGGTGGGGGAGAGGGGGAGTTTACGTGAGCGTTACATGCGGGGAACCGACCCAGCAACCTGGGGTGCGGCGACAAGTTCGTCGTGGCACACGTGAAGCCCCAGCAGCGACGTCGGACCCTGGTCGTAAGGTCTACTCGTCAGCATCAGAATTAGGTGTAGGAGCAGGGAATGGCTGGATTGAGTAGGGCTCAGATCGAGGCGAAGATGCGCGCTGCGCAGCGCGAGGCAGAGCGAAAGATCAAGGCGGAGGTGGATCGCGTCAACCGTGAGAATAAGCGCCGCGTGGATGAGTACAACAGAAAAGTCGATCAGCACAACCGTCAGGTCGTGCAGGCGCAGCAACGCCGTGTCGATGCCTATAACGCCGAGGTTGGTCGCGTCAACGCGTACAACCAGAGAGTGAATGACCTCAATCAGCGCACTAACGATCGGAACCGCATTACTGTTGCTGAGCTGAATCGACAGCTAAGGACCGCGGCAGTCGGACCGCGTTACACGCGCGCCGAGCAGGACCTCGCCGACAGGGTGCAGGAACAGGCATCTCGGCACCCTGAACGCGAGCACGATGCCTTCATAAGCTACGCGCGTATCGACGGTGCGGAAGTAGGTGACGCACTTCGCCGTGAGCTTGAATTTCTGGGCGCCTCGATTTGGTTCGACGAGGTGACGATCGTTCCTGGTAAGAGCCAAGCACTTCAGATGGATAAGGGTCTTCGTTTGGCGAGGTGCGGAATCGCGGTGTTGACGCCCGCATACCTGACGGGTCGATTCTGGACCGAGCGTGAACTGGGTGCCCTACTGCACAAGGAGACTCTGATCCCCGTGCTGCACAACGTCACGTTCGACCAAGTGGCGGAATACAGCGGAATACTCCCAGACTTGGCTGGGTTCGAGACTGCTCGCGACAGCGTGCGCGTGATTGCCGAAAAAATCGCCGCGGCGATCCTGCCGGAGTGATCCTCGACGCGCATCGTCGCCTGGATTGATTTTTGCACGCGGAGGGTCGGGCGCGACGTTGGGCTCGCGAAGCCTTCTGTGAGATCACTAGGTCGATGGGACTTGGGTTGCCAATGGAAGAACTCGAACCCTCATGCCATCGCGTCGCGAGCACGGCGGTCGCGGGGTTCACGAAGGAGCGTGGGGAACGCCAGACAGTTTCGCCCGGTGTAGGGGAGAACGGCACGCAAGCGTATCGAGCGCGACCAGCCAGAACAACTCCGATGACTATGCGACGGTCTTCACTGTCGCGGCTGGAGGGGGGCATAGACGCAAATGTTCTTACCGTCCTTCGACAAGTGCAGCCACGGACGGTTCCAGGTGAAGATTTGCTGGGCGGATCTCGCTTGAGAACTGCTTGCCCTCCGCGCCGACGAGACCGTGCTGCCAGGCGCGGTAATGGACGTGCCACCAGCGCATGAAACTCAGCATGAGCCGTCTGCGGCTATCCGTGAGGTGTTCCTCCGTGAGGTTTCCCCAGCCGCCTGCTTCCGTGATCGCGCGGTGCTCCGCGGCGTCCCACGATGCCCACGGCGGGTCGCCCTCGTAACTGCGACCGCGAAGCGCGTCGAGATCGCGATAACGCCCTGAAGTCGCAGCCCACCGGTCTAGCGCGAGCAGTATGTCTTTCCAATAGGGGTCAGAGCGCGCTTCCGCAATCAGCTCCCTCACATAAGGCGTTGCGGACTCCGATTCGCTGACGTAGATGTCGAACACGCGCTGGTCCAGGTCAGCAATGGCATGCCCGGCCGCGCCGGAGCCGAACCTTGAATCGACAGACCGGCCGTTGCTCGACTCGTAGACCCAGAACGTAGCTTTGAGGAGGCGTTCGACCCCCTGAGACAACTGGTTGAACGCACCGCCCGGTTGGCGGGCTTGCCATCTTCGATTTGCAACTTGATTCAGCCCTAGAGAGAGCAATTCTGTCGCTGTCGACAGCTCGCTCACGAGGTGCATGGCGCGAAGCACCTTCGAATTTGGCTTGTTCACCGCTTCTGTTTCCCGCTAGCGTGACGTTCGCAATCCTGGGCCGCGTAGTCACCGATACCGAATAACTGCTTCGCGAATGGCATCCGCGTACTGGTAAATCTCGTCCAACTCATCGATCGGGTGCCGCGTTTCGACCTTCTGCTCGTCAAGTAGCCCCAGATACTTCTGGCGACCGTTGAAGTGCAGGCGCGCGATCGGCTTGCGATTGTTGTCGTCGAGGAGCACAGCGAAGTAGCTCTTTGCGTCTCGGTGGGTGATGCGCTGCGGCTTGGTCTCGCCGCAAGCGATGGCCTTCACGATCTGGTAGCCCTCGAGCTCCTCGAGTGTTGTCTCGATCTCGGTGTCGCGGTTCAGGTCATCCTGTGCGACAGGTTCGCTCGAGACAGCGGCAGGTTCCCCGGTAACGAGGGCAACACCGGCCCCGGCGCCCAACGCCGTCTTCAGTCGATCGTTCACGCTTTCGTTGAGGAACTGGCGGGAGGCCTTGCCAACGATTGCGGTGAACTGCTCACGGACCCGCGCCGTGTACGAGCCGTCGTAAACGCGCTGGGTGAAGAACTTGATCCACTCGTCGCTCGGCTCGCGGAACTGGCCCGCGATCTCACGCTTGAGCGCGCCCACGTACTTCAGCTCTTCGGCGGCGCTGATGATCGACTCAAGATCGAAGCTGTCCTTGCTCAGCTTCTGAACCTCAGGAATCAGCGTGTCGTCGATGTCGAGCAGATCCAGAACCAGGAACGGCTTGGCATCCATCTTGTTCGGCGCGTCTAGGTCGGTGAAGAACTGCCAGACGACGCCATTGGTGAGCGCGGCGATCCGGGCGTTGGTCGTGGAGAAATAGCGGAAGAGCTGGGACGCGTGCTCGATCTTGGGGGCACCCGTGGAGGCCTTGCACTCAATGAGGATCTGCACCTCACCGTCGCGCATGATCGCGTAGTCGACCTTTTCGCCCTTCTTGATGCCGACGTCGGCTGTGAACTCCGGGACGACCTCGAGCGGGTCGAACACGTCGTAGCCGAGGATTGTGGAGATGAACGGCATGACGAAGGCATTCTTCGTCGCTTCCTCCGTGCCGATCGCGGAGGCTTGATTGCTTACCTTTGTCGCGAGCGCGGCAATGCGGTCGTGAAACTCCATTGGTCCCCCCAGAGTGACGAATATGGGTGACCATAGCGGAATCACGGCAGAATCGCGTGGGGCGCGCTCGATGGCGTTTCCGACATGCGTTGCGTGTCGAGTCCGTCTTGCACATCTCGGACATGCCCCGTCCCGAGGCTCGGCAGCACCGGCCCGGTGTTGATCTATGCGCCGCGCCTATCCGCTCTGATCAATCCCGCGGGGCCCCGGAGCCGCGTCGCGGGTAGACCCACACCCCGATCGTGATGACCGCGCTTCCGAGGAGCAGGACGAATGACGTCGAGAGCCACAGGGGAACGCCTCGGTAGTTCGTGATGTCAGGGTCCCCCAGCACCAGAAAGATCGTGAGAAAAACCAGGCCGACGAAAAGAATCATCGCTCCGACGATGATGATGAGCTGCGCTGTCGTTCGTTCGACAGGCGTCCGCTCGTTCCGGCCCACGCAGCGATCGTACCGACGCCGTCGCCAGGACGATGCCGGGAAGCTCGACCGCTCGCCGCTAAGCGATCCGCCGAAACCTGGGGCCCGAGTACCCGTCCCGCTCCACATGCCCCACGAACATTTCCACCGGACGCACCCAGTACGAGTAGTCGTCGTAGAGCTTGCGGTAGGAGGCGAAGACCTCCTCGGTCTCGGAGTGCCGCGCGATGCCGAACACCTCGTACCGCTGGCCTTTGAAGTGCTCGTAGATGCCGGGTTCGATGTCCATTCGCCCGTCCCCTTTCCGTGACGCCCCACCGAGTCTGTCAGCCGGGCGAACCTTGGCACTGTGCCCTGCCCGTGTCGAGGCTCTCCGTGATCGCCATCCTCCGCCATACGTTCTCGCGCGGACCGCCGAGGAGGACACATGGTCGATCGCATCGAGCACATCTGGGGCACCCGCACGCAGTTCGCGCGAGGGGAGTGGTGACCGGTCCGCGTCGATACGGCCTTCAAGCGCAGAGCCCGGAGGAGAAAGCCGACGAAGAACGCCGTTACGCGCGTGCGTCGGCGGCGAGTTCCGTTGAGGATTTCGAGCCCTTCTTCACCGATCCGAACCAGGCGATCCGCAACGTCGCCGCGCTGAATCCGCACGCCAGCGCCGAGGTGCTGGATCGCTTCGCCGACGACCGCTTCTGGAGCGTCAGGATCGCCGTGGCCGAGCATCCGACGACGACGCGAGAGACTCTGCTGCGTCTGCTGGAACCCGACCCGCGGCGGCGGGGCATCGTGCACCACGCCGCACGTGAGCGGCTCGAAGCCGAGGGCGTCCGGTTCGACGACGAGGGCACGATCGTCGCCGAGTGAGATTCTCGGCCGGCTGGGGCTCCGATCGCTGGATAACTCAGCTCTCGTGCACCACCGCCGTCAGCTCGGGCAGCAGATCCCGCGCGAGGAAGCCGATACCCACCCGCTCGGTGAGGCGGTCGCCCGCGCGGGCGTGCGTCCACCCGCCCCACACGGCGGCGCGTTCGGGCTCCATGCCGAGAGCCGCGAACCCGGTGATCGCGCCCGAGAGCACGTCTCCGCTGCCGGCGGTGCCGAGGCCTGAGCTGCCCGGCTCGGCCTGCCAGGTGCGGCCGTCCGGGTGCGCCACCGTGCCGAAGCAGTGCACGACCGCGTCGTATCGCCGCGCGATCTCGGCCACGTCGGCCGAGCGGTCGTCGCCGAGGTCGCGTTCGAGCAGGAGCGCGGCCTCCTCCTCGTTGGCGTTGAGCAGAAGGTCGTCGGGAAGGATGCCGCGGTCCACCGATCCCAGGATGCCGAGCGCGAACGCGTCGAGCACCAGCCGATCGATCTCGGCGTCGGCGACGGAGTGGAGCGCCGCGCGGGTGGCATCCGGGTCGTCGAATCCGGGGCCCAGGAGCACGGCATCCGCGGACCCGAGTGCGGAGCGCAGGAAGTCGTCGATGGGTGCCGAACCCGGCGGCAGGGGATAGAGGCCCGCTTCGGGCATCGCGGGGCCGAGGTACGGCGCGATGTCAGCGGGGACGGCGAGGCCTACGCGCCCCGCTCCGACGCGGAGCGTTGCTTCGGCGGAGAGCAGGACGGCGCCCGGCGAGCGCGTCGAGCCGCCGACCACGATCACCTGACCACGTGACTTCTTCGAGCCGCCGGCATCGGGGAGCCCCCACTCCCGCAGCAGGGCGAGATCGACCCTCTCAGTCGTGCGCGACATCGTCATCTCCGGAGTGCGTCGTGATGTCCGCGCCCTCGGCGGCGAGGTGCTCGACCGACGAGAACGTCATGAGCTTCCACCCGTCGTCCGTGCGCACGAGCTCGGTGACCGAGGCGTTGCGCACCGTGTGTTCGGAGGCGAAGGCGAGCAGTTCGGCTTCGCTCATCTCCAACAGCACGTACAGCGCGAGCATGATCACCGCGTCGTGAGCGACGACGAGCACGGTGGCCGGTGACGCCTCGAGCCGCTCCGAGAAGAACGACCGGAGGCGCAGCGTGACATCGGCCCATGACTCGCCGCCCGGCGGCCGGTGGAAGAACTTGCCGAGGTGCCGGCGTCGTGTCGCCTCCTCGGGGTGCAGCTCCTGGACCCCACGCGTCGTCAGGAGATCCAGGATGCCGAGTTCCCGGTCACGAAGTCGTTCGTCGACGATCGTCCGAGGCGACGCGGGCTGCCCGCCGAGCGCGAGCGACAGAGTCTGCCGTGCCCGAAAGTACGGCGACACCCAGTACTCGTCGACGGGCGCATCGAGCGAATCGACCCAGGCGCGCAGCGCCTCCGCTTGCTCCCTCCCCACCGGGGAGAGTTCCACGTCGGCATCCCGGGTGTCGAGCTCGATGACCGGCGCGCCAGTTCGCTCGGCCGCCGACGCGGCGACGTTGCCTTTGCTTTCCCCGTGCCGGATGAGCAACAGTCGTGTCACTGCCATACCGGGAAGGTAGGTCAGCGGCGGTGGAGTTCGCGCGGGCGTTGACAGAAGTCACGCCGACAGGCAGACCGCGACCATTCTGGGAGCCGGGGATGCCACGGGCTTGGGCCGGACTCGGCCTCACTCACTCGCCCGCGGGCGGGGGAGGAGTGAGACCGAGATCCTCGTCCAGTTGTTCTTCGGTGACCGTGTCGCCGGGGACCGGCGTCCGGAACGGCGGCGCCTCGGCCGACGAAGGGACCACCTCATTGCCCTCGTCAACCGCCTCGTCGAAGAGGACGTCGACGTCGTGGTCGATGTCGATCTCGCGCCCGTCCCGGTCGGGGGCGCCCCGGTGCACGGGCAGGAACGGGTCGCTCATCGCCACGGTCGTGTCCTCTCCCTCGTCGTTGGGCTCAGCCGATCTGGGCGATCGCGTCGGTGATGACCTTCGCGACCTCGGCCGGGTGCGACTGCATTACGAGGTGCGGTGCGTCGATCTCGACGACCGAACGGAGACCGGCGCGCGTGTAGCCGAAGCGTTCGACGTCGGGGTTGATGGTGTGGTCGGCGCTGGACACGATGCCCCAGGCCGGCTTCGTCTTCCACGCGGCGACCGGTGCCGGCTCGCCGAAGGCGAGCGCGGCCAGGGGCCGTTGCGACACCGCGAGCACCTCCGCCGTCTCGAGGGGCACGCCGTGCGCGAAGACGTCGGGGAAGGCCGAGATCTCCACCGTCACGTCGGTGCCGTCCTCCGCCCCTTCGACGGGGAACGGCGTGTAGACGAGGTTCTGCGCGAGGTCGGAGTCGGGAAAGCCGCCCTGGAGTTGCCCCAGGCTCTCGCCCTCCTCCAACGCGTAGCCAGAGACGTAGACGAGGCCGACAACGTTCTCTGCGACACCGGCGACGGTGATGACGGCGCCGCCGTAGGAGTGTCCGGCGAGCAGGACGGGTCCGTCGATGTGCTCGACGACCGAGCGGATGTACGCGGCGTCACCGAGGAGACTGCGGTTGGGGACGGCGGGCACTCGGACCGTGTAGCCCTGGTCGAGGAGCGTTCGCGTGACGGGCGCCCAGCTCGCGGAATCGGCGAAGGCGCCGTGGACGAGGACGATGGTGGGGGAATCGGACATGGGGAACTGCTCCTCTCACGAACGGCGGAGGTGCCGCGCAGCCGGAGGTTAAGACCTCGGCGGGGCGGGAAGCTATGGACAGGAGTCGAAATCCGGTGCGACCGGCGACGGAGGGTTCTGTCTCCTGCGCCGAACCCGCGACACGTGCCGACATCGACCTGGGATCATCGACGCATGTCCGACACCCTCACCCCGACCGAACTCGCCCACCTGCGCCGTGCGATCCAGGTGTCCGTCGATGCCCGCGCCCACGGCAACCACCCCTTCGGCGCGATCCTCGTCACCGCGGACGGCCGGGTCCTCGAGGCCGAGAACACCGTCATCACCGACCGCGATGTCACCTGCCATGCCGAGACGAACCTCGTGCGCCTCGCCTGGCGCGAACGGGATGCCACTGAGCTGGCGGCATCCACTCTCTACACGTCGTGCGAGCCCTGCGCGATGTGCGCAGGTGCCATGTTCTGGGCGGGCATCGGGCGCATGGTCTACGCCCTCTCGGGCACCGGACTCATCGCGCTCGCCGAGTCGGAGGACGGCGGGCGTGAGCTCGACCTGCCGTCGCGCGAGGTCTTCGCCCACGGCACCCCTCTCGTCGAGGTGTCGGGCCCGCACCTGGAGGACATCGCCGCCGAGCCGCATCGGGGATTCTGGGGCTGAGCGCCGTCGCTGTCGGCGATCCGCCGAAGCCTGGCAGTCGTCCGGCGGCGGAGACGCCGACGAGACCGTAGCGTCGGCGTCATGATCGTCCGTGTCTCCGAAGCGCATGTACGGCCCGGGAGGGAGACCGAGTTCGTATCGGTCCTCCGCGAGCTCGTCGCCGCGTTCCCCGCGCGGTACGCGGGGCTCCTCCGCCACGAGGTGCTCGTGGACCTGGCCGACTCCAGCCGGGTGCAATACGTGAGCGTCTGGAGCGACGCGGAGGCGCTCGTCGCCTACGCCGGGGAGGGCTGGCGCACCGACCCGGTGACGTTCCCCGACGAGGAGACGTATCTCGCCCGGCCCCTCGTGCTCCGGCACTTCGGGTCGGTCGCCATCCCGGGCTGAGGCATCCGCGGGCGTCACGCCACGGCGCGGATGACCCCCGTGATGATCAGAGTCACCACGGTCGTCCACAGGGCGATCGCCGTTGCCTGCCACGCGATGACCCGCACCGGCGGCACACCCGTCGCCGTCAGCGCGGCGGCCGTGAACTGCGTGGGCAGCAGCAGGGGGCCGAGCAGGCTCACCCCCGCCGTGCCGTAGCGGTGGTAGGCGCGGTCGAACTTCTGCCGACGCGGGGACAGCGGCTCGGCCGCGCCACCCCGGCGCGTTGTCACGGCGGTGCGGACACGCGAACTGACCAGCACGACGACAGCGACGCAGACGAGATTGCCGATCGCACCCGCCCCGGCCGAGAGGACGGGGTGGATGCCACCGACGATCCCGATCGCGGCGGCTCCTTCACCCTCGATGAACGGCACAGCGCCGGCGAGGGCGACGATGAGCGGCTGCACGAGGTCGGGCACCCCGGCGACGAGGTTCTGGAAGCCGAGGACGAGGTCCGAGACAGGGTTCGACATGAGTGCTCCTGGGGATGAGGTGCGGTGTTTTCCGCGGTGGTTCCACTTCACCGGCCCCACGCGCGTCGCGGCAGTGTCGCCGTGTCACGGGCGAGCGGGAAGATCCTCCGATTCACCCGTGACGAATGTCACGGAACTCATCCGCTCGCGCACATTCGTTTAGCCTGGGGACGTGGGTTCGATAAACAGCGCGCTCCTGACGGGGCGCTTCTTCACTTTCCGCGACCGCCGCGCCTGACGGCGCGCTCGCTCCCGCTCGCATAAGCGCGCCGTCCTTCCGAGACGTCATCCGCACCTCGGAGGGTTTTTCGCGTACCCACCGACGCTGCCCTACGGGGTGCTCCCCTTCCCACACTCGGAGCACCGCTCATGTCTCGTTCCCCCCGTGGCGGCCGCCACGAACTCGGCCAGAACTTCCTCGTCCACTCGCCGTCGATCAAGACCATCACCGACTTGGTGAGATCGACGAGCGGCCCTCTCCTCGAGCTCGGCGCCGGAGACGGTGCCCTGACGCGCCACCTCGCCGCCTTGGGGAGACCCCTCACTGCAATCGAGATCGACGAGCGATGTGTCCGCCAGCTCGCCGCACGACTCCCCACCGTCGACGTCGTCCACGCCGATGCGTTGCACGTCGACCTCGACGCGCCGACCATCGTGGGCAACATCCCGTTCCACTTGACCACACCGATTCTCCGTCGTCTCCTCCGTGCACAGCGGTGGAAGCACGCCGTGCTTCTGACTCAGTGGGAGGTCGCGCGGAAACGCGCCGGCGTAGGCGGCGGAACCCTGATGACCGCGCAGAATGCGCCGTGGTACCGGTTCGCGCTGCGCGGTCGCGTGCCACGCGGCGGATTCGCTACGGCGCCGAGCGTCGACGGAGGCATCCTCACGATCGATCGCCGAGCCTCGCCGCTGATCGGAGCCGCCGACAAGCGAGCGTACGAGCAGTTCGTCGCCGCGGTGTTCGCCGGGCGGGGCGGACGTCTCGAACGCATCGTTCATCATGCGACCCGATCGAGCCCATCCACCGCTCGGAGCGCGGTTCTGCGCGCGGACGCCCGCGGTGCGCTTCCTCGCGACCTGACGGCAGAGCAGTGGGCGCTCCTCTGGTCGGCGCTGCGCGGCTGAACGTGTGGCCTCGGCGACTTCGACTCCCGCCCGGCTTCGCACCCATGACGAATGTCACGGACGTACAGTGGCCGGGGTGAGCACACCAGCCGCCAGCACCGCGTACGCCCGCGACGTGAGCGTGACGTGGTGGTACACGGCATCCTCGATTCTGTTCTTCGTCATATTCGGCCTGGTGGTGTGGGCTTTCCCTGTTGCCGCCGACCCCGTCGTCTTGTCGGTGCCGTTCGCGATCACCGTGTACGCCGTCGGCGCCGCGGGGGCGATCGCGGTCTCCGTCCTCTTGCTCCGGAGTTACCGGCGTGAGCCCGTCGACGAGGAATCCCCGCCGCGGATGCCTCGGCTCCTCGTTCTCGCCGGAATCGCCTCCGCGGCCCTCGTCGGCTTCGGTGCCGGGTCGCTGATTCTCGGCACATGCTTCGCGGCGTACTTCCTATGTCTGGTGCGGTGGCGCAACGGCATCCGGCTTCGGCTGGTCGCTCTGCTGATCCTCGTGATCGTCGCGGTCTGGTACGTGGACGCCGCGCACGTGACGCCACGTCGCGACCAGGCGCCGATGCTCGGTCTCGTGCTGTTCATCGCGATGATCCCCGCGCTGACCGCCGCGTCGCTGTGGTGGTGGGACATCGTCCGCGAACTCGACCGCGCACGCCGTGCGGAGGGGAAGCTCGCCGCCGCCCAGGAACGGCTGCGGTTGGCCGGCGACCTGCATGACCTCCAGGGCCACCACCTGCAGGTGATCGCGCTGCAGCTCGAGCTCGCCGAGAAGCTGCTCGAACGCGACCCTGCCGCAGCCGCCGACCAGGTGCGGGCGGCGCGCGTCAGCGTCGATGAAGCCCGACGCGGTACCCGCGATCTCGCCACTCGCTTCCGCGGGGTCCCGCTCCCGGACGAGCTTGCGAACGCCGCCGATCTCCTCCGGGCCGCGGGTCTCACGGTCGAACTGCGCGTCGACGCCGAGGCTCACCGCTCTCCCGCCGACGTGCTCGGACCGGTCGTGCGCGAGGCCACGACGAACGTGCTCAAGCACGGCGGGGGAGGCGTGGCATCCCTCTCTCTCGGCCGCCACCGCGACGACTGGGTCCTCGTCGTCGAGAACGACGCGGGCGCCGAGGGGTCTCCCGTCCACGGCAGCGCGGGGCTGCGCGGGATAGCCGAGCGCGTCGGAACGGTCGGCGGATCCATGGATGCCTCCCGCGCCGACGCCGTGTTCCGTCTCACCGTCCGTGTTCCCGAGGCGGTGACCGCATGATCCGTGTGCTGATCGCTGACGACGAGGACATGATCCGCACGGCACTCGCCGCCCTCCTGCGGCTGGAGGACGACCTCGAGGTCGTCGCCGAGTGCCGCGACGGAGAGAGCGCGCTCGCCGAAGCCGAACGCCTACGGCCCGACGTCTGCCTTCTCGACCTCGAGATGCCCGGACTCGACGGCGTGGACACTGCCGCGCGAATCCTCCGGCGCGTGCCCTCGCGCTGCGTCATCGTGACGCGGCACGCGCGGCCAGGGGTGCTGCGCCGTGCCTTGGGTGCCGGGGTCGACGGCTTCCTGCCGAAGTCGAGACCCGCGGATGACGTGGCCGCAGTCATCCGGGAGGTCGCCGCCGGGCGTCGCTACGTCGACCCCGAGATCGCGGCCGACGCCCTGAGCGACGAACGCAGTCCCCTCACCGACCGCGAGCTCGATGTGCTGCGCGCCGGCGCACGCGGGGAGACGGTCGCCGAGATCGCGGTATCCCTCCACCTCTCGGCCGGGACGGTGCGCAACCACGTGTCGTCGGTGCTCGGCAAACTCGGGCTCGCGAGCCGGCAGCAGGCGACGATCCATGCGCGCGAGCGCGGCTGGATCTGAACGGCGCCGCGGCCCGGGGCCGACGGCGGCGCGGTCAGTCCCGCACGGCCGCGACCGCCTCGATCTCGACGAGCTGATCGTCGTACCCGAGGACGGTGACACCGAGCAGGGTACTCGGTACGTCGTGGTCGCCGAACGCGTCGCGGACGACCTCCCACGCCGTGACGAGATCCGCCCGACGGGTGGATGCCACGAGCACTCGCGTGCTGACGACATCAGTGATCTCGGCGCCCGCCGCGCGGAGTGCGATCCTCATGTTCTCGATGCAGGCCGCGGCCTGCGCGGCGTAGTCGGCGGCCCCGGCGGTCGAGCCGTCCGGGTTCAGCGGGCAGGAGCCGGCCAGGAAGATCAGTCGTGCATTCGCGGGAGCGGTGGCGGCGTAGGCGTACTCGGCGGCGTCGGAGAGCGCGGACGAGCGGATGAGGGTGACGGCGGAGGGCATGGTCTCATCCTCGCCGACCCACTCCGTGAGCCCGAGCCTCGCGGCGGGTTCGCTCGCGCACCAGAGAGAACGGGCTCACCCCGCGCTCAAGTAGCGGTGGACGAGGGTGACGGCCATGGCCCCCTCGCCGACGGCCGACGCGACCCGCTTGATCGAGTTCGAGCGGACATCGCCGGCCGCGAAGATCCCCGGCACGGACGTCTCCAGGAAGAAGGGGTCCCGCGCCAGCGGCCACGTCGCCCGCTGCTCCGCGGTCAGGTCTGGCCCGGTCGCGACGAAACCCCGGGCGTCGAGCACGACGTCCGTCTCCGCCGCCCACCGCGTGTTGGCCTCCCCTCCGATGCAGACGAAGAGGTGCCGGGCATCCCGCGTCGTGCGGGTTCCGCTCTCGTCCAGGACGATCTGCCGCAGTCGTGTGTCGCCGTCCAGCTCGACGACACGGGTGTCGGTGAGCACCCGGATGCGGGGGTGCGTGAGCACGCGGGTCGAGAGGTAGCTCGACATGGTCGACGACAGTGAGGGACCCCGCACGATCAGGGTGACACGTCGCGCGTAGGCGGCGAGGTTCATCGCGGCCTGGCCCGCGGAGTTCGCGCCGCCCACGACGTAGACGTCCTGATCGGTGCAGGCCGGCGCCTCGCTGGTGCCGGCGCCGTAGTAGACGCCCGCCCCGACCAACTCTTCTTCGCGCGCCAGTCCCAAGCGCCGCCACTGGATGCCGGTGGCGCACACGGCTGCGTCCGCCGTCAGTCGAGAACCATCCGCGAGGACTGCGCGGACATCGTGGTCGCGAAAGGTCCGGTCGACCCCCTCGCGCATGAGGATGAACTCCGCTCCGAAGCGAACGGCCTGCCGGCGGGCATGATCGGCGAGTTCTGCGCCGGAGATGCCGTCCGGGAAGCCGAGGTAATTCTCGATGAGGCTGCTGGAACCGGCTTGTCCTCCGACCGCGTCCCGTTCGATGACGGCGACGTTGAGCCCCTCGGACGCGGCGTACACCGCCGCCGACAGCCCGGCGGGCCCGGCCCCGAAGATCAGGAGGTCGTAGGTCCGCCGCCGTGGCGGCATCACCCAGCCGAGCTGCGTCGCCACCTCGGCCGGCGACGGGTCTTCCATCACCACGCTGTCGTCGATGATCAGGAGGGGAAGTCTCCGGCGCGCCAGGTCCACGCCGTGGACCACGCTCACGGATGCCGGAGTCACCGTCTCGGAGGTGAACGCGAGGGCACTGCGTGTCAGGTAGTCCCGAAGGGCGAAGCCGTCGCGGCTTTCGGCGACGTCGATGAGATGGAGGCGGGGCGCGATTCTGTCGCTCATGGCGTCTGCCGTTCGTGGTGCGCGGGACGGGTGCGCCCGAAACTAGCCCAACGTCGGCGGTCTCGCCTGCGACCAGCGTCGAAAGCTGCAGCGACGGGTGTCGGCGGCCCGCCCGGGCGGCACCCTTTCACGCTCGAGGGGCCGTGGCAACCCGCGAGAGGGACGTGATCGGCCGTCCCTAGCGTGGACGCATGAGCCAGAAGACGACCCATCGAATTCTGTCCGCCGTCCTCACCACCTCCGCCGCGGGAGTGCTGCTCGCCGGGTGCGTCGGCTCTCCCGACGCCGCGCCGGAGACCTCTCTCCCGGCAGCGTCGGCATCCGCGCCGACGTCGAGCGAGACGGCGACGCCGCCCGCGTCGGACGCCGCGGTGTCGCAAGACGACGCGATCGCGGTCGTCAAGAGCTACCTGTCGGCCGTGCAGGCCGAGCAGTGGACGGACGCCTACGCGCTGCTGTCGGACGGCGCGCGGACGGCCGTCGGCTCCGAGCAGCAGTTCGCGGATGCCGCGGCATCCGGCATCGTCCGACCGGATGCCGCCGCGGGGTATCTCGGTACGGACGGTGTGATCGAGGCGACGGAGGGCCCCGTCGCCGGGTCCGTGCTCGTGACGGCCGTCCGAGACCGAATCGCCGACGCCTGGTTGGTCCGCTCCGCGGACGCGGGTGCGCGCATCGACGACGCCGGCGTTCCCCCCACGGGACAGAGCCCCTACGAATGGGTGAACCCCGCCGCCGGTCCCGAGGACGTTCGCGACGTCGCGCCACTCGATCCGAGCGCGCCCGCCGCGATAATCTTCACCGACCTGGGAGAGGACGCGGGGGAGAACCTCGTCGGGTACCCCGATGAGCTGACCGCCTACCTCGGGACCACCGAGGCGGCGGCGTCCCTCGCATCCAGTGAGGATCAGCTCCGATGGGACATCCCGGTCGACACCGAGCAGCTGGCGAGCGGGACTGTGCCGCTCACCGTGGTGTGGAAAGCCGGCGGCGACGGCGATCTGTGGCGCACGAGCACGACGGCCCTCTTCCTCCCCTGACCGCGGAGTTCTCGTCCGGGCCGTTCAGCCCCGTCTAGTAGGGTGGACGACGGGCGAGATCTCTTGATATCGAGAGATATCCCGCCATCTCCCACCACCGATCGCCCAGCGAAGGATCATCCGTGGATCTCTACGAGTACCAGGCACGAGACCTGTTCGAAAAGTACGAGGTGCCGGTGCTCGCCGGCATCATCGCCGACACCCCTGAGGAGGCGAAGGCGGCCGCAGAGAAGCTCGGCGGAGTCGTCGTCGTCAAGGCTCAGGTCAAGACCGGAGGCCGCGGCAAGGCCGGCGGCGTCAAGGTCGCGAAGAACCCCGAGGAAGCGTTCGAGGCCGCGCAGGCCATCCTCGGCCTCGACATCAAGGGCCACGTCGTCAAGCGCGTCATGGTCGCCGCGGGCGCCCGCATCGCCAAGGAGTTCTACTTCTCGGTGCTGCTCGACCGTGCCAACCGCTCCTACCTGTCGCTGTCCAGCGTCGAGGGCGGCATGGAGATCGAAGAGCTGGCGGTCGAGCGTCCCGAGGCGCTCGCACGCGTCGAGGTCGACCCGCTCGAGGGCATCTCGCCCGAGAAGGCGCTCGAGATCGCGAAGGCTGCGAAGTTCGACGATGAGCTTGCCCCCAAGGTCGCCGACGTGTTCGTCAAGCTCTACAACGTGTACAAGGGCGAGGACGCCACGCTCGTCGAGGTGAACCCCCTCATCCAGTCCGAGGACGGCGACATCATCGCCCTCGACGGCAAGGTCTCGCTCGACGAGAACGCCGGCTTCCGTCACCCCGAGCACGAAGAGCTCGAAGACAAGGATGCCGCCGACCCCCTCGAGGCGAAGGCCAAGCAGCACGACCTCAACTACGTCAAGCTCGACGGTCAGGTCGGCATCATCGGCAACGGCGCGGGCCTGGTCATGTCGACCCTCGACGTCGTCGCCTACGCCGGCGAGAACCACGGTGGCGTCAAGCCCGCGAACTTCCTCGACATCGGCGGCGGCGCTTCGGCGACGGTCATGGCTGCCGGTCTCGACGTCATCCTCGGCGACGAGCAGGTCAAGAGCGTGTTCGTCAACGTCTTCGGTGGCATCACCTCGTGCGTCGCCGTCGCGGAGGGCATCGTGAAGGCGCTGGAGATCCTCGGCGACGCCGCCACCAAGCCGCTCGTGGTCCGTCTCGACGGCAACCAGGTCGAAGAGGGTCGCGCGATCCTCGCCGCCGCCAACCACCCGCTCGTCACGCTCGCCGCCGGTATGGACGAGGGCGCCGACAAGGCCGCCGAGCTGGCGAACGCCTGAGCCGCGGCATCGGAACAAGGAACTAGGACTATGTCGATCTACCTCAACAAGGACTCCAAGGTCATCGTCCAGGGCATCACCGGCGGCGAGGGCACCAAGCACACCGCGCTCATGCTCAAGGCCGGCACGAACGTCGTCGGCGGCGTGAACGCCCGCAAGGCCGGCACGACGGTCACGCACAAGGATGCCGCCGGCAACGACGTCGAACTGCCCGTCTACGCCTCGGTCGAAGAGGCCATCCGCGAGACCGGCGCCGACGTGTCGATCGCGTTCGTGCCCCCGGCCTTCACGAAGGACGCGATGGTCGAGGCCATCGACGCCGAGATCCCGCTGCTCGTCGTGATCACCGAGGGCGTGCCCGTCGGTGACACCGCCGAGGCGTGGGCGTACGCGAAGTCGAAGGGCGAGAAGACCCGCATCATCGGCCCGAACTGCCCCGGCATCATCACGCCCGGTGAAGCGCTCGTCGGCATCACGCCCGCCAACATCACCGGCAAGGGCCCGATCGGCCTCGTCTCCAAGTCGGGCACCCTGACCTACCAGATGATGTTCGAGCTGCGCGACCTGGGCTTCTCGACCGCCATCGGCATCGGCGGAGACCCGATCATCGGAACCACGCACATCGACGCGCTCGCCGCGTTCGAGGCCGACCCCGAGACCAAGGCCATCGTCATGATCGGTGAGATCGGCGGCGACGCCGAGGAGCGCGCGGCGGCGTTCATCGCCGAGAACGTCACCAAGCCGGTCGTCGGCTACGTCGCGGGCTTCACCGCCCCCGAGGGCAAGACCATGGGCCACGCCGGCGCCATCGTCTCCGGCTCCGCCGGTACCGCCCAGGCGAAGAAGGAGGCCCTCGAGGCTGCCGGCGTCAAGGTCGGCAAGACGCCGTCCGAGACCGCCGCCCTGATGCGCGAGATCATCGAGGCCCTCTAAGCGGTTCTGTTTCCGGGCCCGGATGCCACTGGCATCCGGGCCCTTTCGCGTGCCTCGCGTGTTCGCGGCGCCCCGGGGTCGAGGCCCCGGTCGAGCGCACACGTTCGGGTCGAGCGCCCACGGTCGGGTCGGCCGAATCGTGGGCGCTCGGCCGGATCGTGGGCGCTCGCGCTGTGAAGCGGGCCGGGCCGCGGGTCAGCCCAGCAGCGCCTCGACCGGGCCGCGCGCGAAGAACACGACGAAGCCGGCCGCGACGATCCACAGCAGGGGGCTCACGCGGCGTGCGCGACCGGACAGGGCCTGGATGACGACCCAGCTGACGAAGCCCGCGCCGATGCCGTTGGCGATCGAGTAGGTCAGGGGCATGATCGTCACGGTCAGGAACACCGGGATCAGCACCGACAGGTCGCTGAGGTCGACGTGGCGGATCTGGCCCATCATGAGCGCACCCACGATGACGAGCGCGGCGGCGGCGATCTCGGTGGGCACGATGCTCGTCAGCGGCGTGAAGAACATCGCCAGGAGGAACAGCGCTCCGGTGACGACGTTCGCCAGACCCGTGCGGGCGCCCTCGCCGATGCCCGACCCGGACTCGATGAACACGGTGTTCGACGATGACGAGGTGGCACCGCCGGCGACGGCACCGATGCCCTCGATGATGAGGGCCGAGCGCAGCCGCGGGAACGTCCCGTCGGGGGCGGCGAGGCCCGCCTCGCGGGAGAGGCCGGTCATCGTGCCCATGGCGTCGAAGAAGTTGGTGAAGACGAGCGTGAACACGAGCATCAGCGCGGCGAGCACGCCGATGCGGCCGAACGAGCCGAAGAGGTCGACCTGGCCGACCAGCGACAGGTCGGGGAGCCCGACCCACTGCGCGGGCACGGTCGGGACGCTGAGACCCCAGCCCCCGGGGTTCTCGGCGGAGCGGGCGCCGAGCTGGGCCACGGCCTCGACGATCACGGCGATCACGGTGCCGCTCAGCAGGCCGATCAACAGCGCCGCCTTGACCTTCCGCACCATCAGCACGGCGGTGATCAGCAGCGTCAGGACGAAGAGCGCGGTGGGGATCGTGGCGATGGATCCCTGAACGCCGAGTCCGACGGGCGGCGACGACAGGCCCGTCGCGGTGACCAGGCCGCTGTCGACGAAGCCGATGAACGCGATGAACAGGCCGATGCCCACCGTGATCGCGGTCTTGAGAGCGAGCGGCACCGCCTCGAAGATCATGCGACGCAGGCCCGTGACCGCGAGCAGCACGATGATGAGCCCGTTGATGACGACGAGGCCCATGGCCTCGGGCCACGTCACGCCGCCGACGATGCCGACGGCGAGGAACGAATTGATACCGAGACCGGCGGCGAACGCGAACGGCAGGCGCGTGACGAGGCCGAACAGCATCGTCATGACGCCGGCGGTGAGGGCCGTGACCGCCGCCACCTGCGGGAAGCCCAGAGCGTTCCCGGCGACATCGGGGGTGCCCGACAGGATGATCGGATTCAGGATGACGATGTAGGCCATCGTCACGAAGGTCACCACCCCGCCGCGCACCTCGGCGCTGACGGAGGAACCCCGGGCGGTGATCTCGAAGAACCGATCGAGCGCGTTCTTCGGTGCGGGGGCGGTGGTGGTCTCGGGAGCGGGCGTGCTCATGGGGGCTCCAGGAGGGGGGATGAGTCGGTGCCGAGGGCGGAAACGGGCCGTATCGTGGGGGACATGCCGCTTTCAGGACAGTATCTGCCCAGCACCAGCGAATGGGCCCGTTCGCAGGCCGAGACCTTCGAGGCCACCGGGGGTCAGGAAGGCGCCGAACTGCGCGGCGTTCCCATCATCGTCCTCACCACCGTGGGGGCAAAAACGGGTGGGCTGCGCAAGACGGCGCTCATGCGCGTCGAGCACGACGGCCGCTACCTCGTCGTGGCATCCAAGGGCGGCGCCCCCGAGCACCCCGCGTGGTTCTACAACCTCGTGAAGAACCCGCGTGTCGAGCTCCAGGACGGCGACGTCAAGCGCGAGTACGAAGCGCACCAGGCCGACGGCGTCGAGCGCGACGAGTGGTGGGACCGTGCCGTCGCCGTCTGGCCCGACTACGCCGAGTACCAGAAGAAGACCGAGCGTCGCATCGAGATCTTCGTCCTGGAGCCGGTCGACTGATCCGTTCGCGTGAGGGGTCATTTTCTGTCGCCGCGAAGCCCTCCAAGCGACGGAAACCGACCCCTCACGCGGGTGACGGAGGGGGATGCCGCCGCGCCTGAGGGGCCCGGCGGGGCAGCGCGGGTAGGGTCGGTCTGCTCATGCATCGTCTCCTCGTCGCCCTCCTCGCCGCCCTCGACGCGCTCCTGGCCGCCGCGGTCGGCATCGCCGTCGTGCTCGCCCCGCTCGCGCTCCTGTGGGTGGTCGCGCTGGGCGACGCCGATTGGTCGGCCCTCTGGCCCGCCGCCGCCGCCGTGTGGCATCTCGGTCACCTCGTCCCCGTCACGGTGACGCTGCCGGACGCCTACCTCGCTGCGACCGGCGTCGACCCGTCGCTCGCGACCTTCACGCTGTCCCTTGCGCCGCTCGCGTTCGCCGCGTTCACGGGCTTGTTCGCCGCCCGGTCCGGCATCCGCGGCGCCGAGTCGGGGGCCGCGCTCACCGGGTGGCTCTCCGGATCCCTCGTCTTCGCCGGAATCGCGGCCCTCGTGGCGTTCACGTCTACGGCTCCGCTGGTGTCGTTCGAGACCTGGCAGGCGATCCTGTTCCCCGCCCTCATCTTCGCCGTTCCGTCGTTGGTCGGCGCGTTCGCGGGCGCTTGGCGGGTGGGAGACGACGGTCCGGTCGACCGCCTGCGTGCCTGGCGCGATCGGATGCCGACCGCCTGGGCGCTCGTTCCGACCCTGGCGCTGCGCGGTGCGGCACTCACGACGTTGGGTCTCGTGGCCGTCGGCGGTGTCGTCGTCACCGTGGGGCTCCTCGCCCGGGGAACGCAGATCATCGCGCTGTTCCAGGCGAGCAACGTCGACGGGATCGGTGCGACTGTGCTCGCCCTCGGTCAGCTCGTCTACCTCCCGACACTCGTGCTGTGGGCGGTGGCGTTCGCCGCCGGCCCCGGATTCGCGCTCGGAACCGACACGGCCGTGACCCCCGCGGCCACCCAGGTCGGAGCGCTGCCCGGCATCCCGATCCTCGGAATCATTCCCGAGACGTCGTCGTCATGGCTCCTGCTCCTCGCCCTGCTGCCGGTCGCCGTCGGTGCGGTGACGGGGTGGATCCTCCGGGCGCAGATGCCCGAGCGCGACGGCCGCGAGCCGGTCGCGCCGCGGGTGACGGTCGCGGTTGCGGTCGCCGCCCTCACCGGGGGCATCGGTGCCCTGATCGCGGTGTTCTCGGGCGGATCCGTCGGCCCGGGCAGACTCGCTGAGACGGGCCCGCAGCCCGGGCCCCTTGCGCTCGCGCTCGGTCTGGAGGTCCTCGTCGGCCTCGCGATCCTGCTGCTCGCGCCGCGCACCTCCCTTCCACGGCGCGCGTCGCAGGAGCGAACGGATGCCGACCGCGTGCCCGAGACCGTGGGCGTGTTCCGCGATCGCCCGTCCGAAGCGATGCTCACCGCGGCGGCCGCGGCGCCGTGGATCGCCGATCACCGACTCGAGGACACGACGACCCCCGCGCCGTCCGTCGACGCCGCCGACGACGACGTGCAGGCCCGGATCCGCGAGGCCTGGTCGCGCGCCGAGCCGCTGCCGGACGGGTGGGGGCAGGCCCCCGACACCGACGCGACCGGTGGCCGAGACGCCCGCCCCGTAGACTGACCCCCGTGCTCACGGTCGCCGTCCTCATCTCCGGCACCGGCTCCAACCTCCGCGCCCTGCTCGAGGCGGCTGCCGCCCCCGACTTCCCGGCGCGCGTGATCGCGGTCGGTGCCGATCGCGAAGCCGACGGCTTCGCCCACGCCGAGCACTTCGGCATCCCGACCTTCCTCGTCCCCTTCGACGCCTTCGAAACGCGCGCCGAGTGGGGTGCCGAGCTCGGGGCGCAACTGCGCGTCTGGCAGCCCGACCTCGTCGTGCTGAGCGGACTCATGCGACTGCTTCCCGCCGACCTCGTCGCCGAGTGGGAGCCGCACATCATCAACACGCACCCCGCCTACCTGCCGGAGTTCCCGGGCGCGCACGGCGTCCGCGACGCCCTCCGCGCGGGTGTCGCGCAGACCGGCGCGAGCGTCATCGTCGTGGACTCGGGCGTCGACACCGGCCCGATCCTCGCGCAGGAGCGGATCCCCGTCCTCCCCGGCGACGATGAGGACGCCCTGCACGAGCGCATCAAGCCCGTCGAGCGGCGCCTTCTCATCGATGTCGTCCGTCGCATCGCCGAGGGCGATCTCGACCTGGATGCCGCAGCCACCCCCACCCCCTGATCCCGCGGCGGTCACCCCGCCGTGCCCTTCGAACCCCGACACGAGACACAGGAGCCGCAGCCATGGCCGGACCCCGCCACGACCCCGCCGACTACCGTCCCCGTGACGTCGTCCCGATCCGCCGCGCGCTGGTGTCGGTGAGCGACAAGACCGGCCTGCTGGAATTCGCGCAGGCGCTCGCCTCGGCCGGTGTGGAGATCGTGTCGACCGGCGGTTCCGCGACGCTGCTGCGCGACGCCGGGCTCGCCGTCACCGACGTCTCCGCCATCACCGGCTTCCCCGAGTCCCTCGACGGGCGCGTGAAGACGCTGCACCCGAACGTGCACGCGGGCCTCCTCGCCGACCTGCGGCTCGCCAGCCACGAGACGCAGCTCGAAGACCTCGGCATCCTGCCCTTCGAACTCGTGGTCGTGAACCTCTACCCATTCGTCGAGACCGTGGCATCCGGTGCCGAGGGCGACGACGTCGTGGAGCAGATCGACATCGGCGGCCCCGCGATGGTGCGCGCGTCGGCGAAGAATCACGCCAACGTCGCGATCGTGGTCTCGCCCGAGTCGTACCCCGCGATCGTCGAGTCGCTGCGACGTGACGGCGGCACCTCGCTCGTGCAGCGTCGCGAACTGGCCGCGCGGGCGTTCTCGCACACCGCCGCCTACGACACCGCGGTCTCGACCTGGTTCGCCGAGGGAACGATCGGCGACGACATCGACCTGCCCGCGCACCTGACGATCCAGGCGGAGCGTCTGTCGACCCTCCGCTACGGCGAGAACGCGCACCAGCGCGCCGCGATCTACACCCGCGTCGGCGGACACGGCATCGCCCAGGCGACGCAGCTGCAGGGCAAGGAGATGTCGTACAACAACTACGTCGACGCCGACGCCGCCCTGCGCGCCGCGTTCGACATGGTCAAGCCGGCCGTCGCGATCATCAAGCACGCCAACCCGTGCGGCATCGCTGTGGCGGCCCCGAACGCCCTCGACCCGATCGCCTCGGCGCACCTGCGCGCGCACGAGTGCGACCCCGTCTCGGCATTCGGCGGCGTCATCGCCGCAAACCGCACGGTCACGCTGAAGATGGCGGAGAACCTCCGCGACATCTTCACCGAGGTCATCATCGCGCCCGACTTCGAGCCCGAAGCGCTCGAGGTGTTCAAGCTCAAGAAGAACCTGCGCGTGCTGCAGCTCCCGGCCGACTGGCGTCAGGAGCCCATGGACGTGCGCCTCGTCTCGGGCGGCCTGCTGCTCCAGGATGCCGACCGGTTCCCCGCCGACATCGAGTCGGTCGCGAAGAACTGGGAGCTCGTTTCGGGGGAGCGCCCCGCCGACGAGGACATGACGAACCTCATCTTCGCCTGGAAGGCGTGCCGCGCCGTGAAGTCGAACGCCATCGTGCTCGCGAAGGGTTCGGCGACGGTCGGCATCGGCATGGGTCAGGTCAACCGCGTCGACTCGTGCCGCCTCGCCGTCGAGCGCGCGGGCGACCGTGCGGCCGGTTCGATCGCGGCATCCGACGCCTTCTTCCCCTTCGCCGACGGGCCCCAGGTGCTCATCGACGCCGGGATCTCGGCGATCATCCAGCCGGGCGGTTCGGTGCGGGATGCCGAGGTCATCGACGCCGCGCGCGCCGCCGGCGTGACGATGTTCTTCACGGGCGAGCGCCACTTCTTCCACTGACGCGCTGTTCCCTCGCGATAAACCGCGCTGTTCCCTCGCGATAAACGCGGTTTCTCGCGAGACACGCTGCGGCGCGGCGAGTCTGGGAAGAATCGGCGTTTATCGCCGTGGGCGTGCGGCAGCAGAGCGCGTGCGCGGGTGGGGCGGCGGGTGAGTGTCAGGCGCTCAGGTCGATCAGCTTCGCGATCGTGTTGGCGTTGCGCGCGGTACCGGTGACGCCGAGACGCTTCTCGAACCAGCCGGCCTGCAGCTTCGACCCGCCGATCCCCTCGGGGTAGCGCACGAACACCTCGCGCCCGTCGAGCACGGCTTCTTCCGGGATGCCGGGAGGCAAAGCCAGCACGGTGGTGGGCGCGGCGTCGAGGAAGACCGTCTGCACCCACCGCCCCTCCGCGGCGTCGGCGAACGGGTTGCGGGCGCGGGCGTCGGCAAGTTCGGCGTGCGAGCGCACGATCACCGGCAGGTCGTGGCCGAACGCCCGGCGCACGGCATCCCGGACCGTCTCGGCCGTCTCGTCGGGCGAGTGGCCCCCGTCGTCGAGCACGACGTTCCCCGCCACCTGCAGAGTGACGACCCCACCAAGGCCCGCGGATGCCAGCACCTCGCGCAGCGCGGGCATCTTCAGTGCCGTGGGTCCGCCGACACCGCGGATGAGTGCGATGGCCTTCGGCATCCTGTCTTCTTCCTTCGCGGGTGAGGAGCCGTGATGTGTCGGAGACTTACGCCGAATCGCGGCCCAGGGTCTCGAGAAGGCGCAGCCACACCTCGCTCACCGTCGGGTACGAGGGCACCGCGTGCCACAGGCGCTTCACGGGCACCTCGCCGACGATGGCGATCGTCGCGGAGTGCAGGAGCTCGGCGATGTCGGGGCCGACGAACGTCGCGCCCACGAGCACCCCGCGGTCGAGGTCGACGATCGCGCGTGCCTTGCCGACGTACGCGTCGGACTGCTCGCTCGACCCGGCGACGTGGGCGAGGTCGTAGTCGAGCACCTTCACGTTCAGTCCGCGCTCCTCGGCCTTCTTCGCGGTGAGGCCGACGGATGCCACCTCGGGGTCGGTGAACGTGACCTGAGGCACGGCGTCGTGGTCGGCGGTCGCGACGTGGGCGCCCCACGGGGCGTCGTCCACCTCGCCGTCCTGCGCGCGGGCCGCGATGACGTCGCCGGCGGCACGGGCCTGGTACTTGCCCTGGTGGGTGAGGAGCGCGCGGTGGTTGACGTCGCCGACGGCGTAGAGCCAGTCGAAGCCCCGCACGAGGAGGGTGTCGTCGACGTCGAGCCACGAGCCCTCCTCGAGCCCGACGGTGTCCAGGCCCAGGTCGATGGTGCGGGGGACGCGACCGGTGGCCACCAGCACCTCGTCGGCGGTCACAGCGCTGCCGTCGGACAGCTCGAGGACGCGGCGCCCGGCGTCGTCGCGGCGGGCGGCGGTGGCATCCACCCCCGTTTTCACCGTCACCCCGCGCTCTCGCAGCGAGTCGGCGACGAGTTCACCGGCGAACGGCTCGGTGCCGCCCAGCAGGCCCGAGCGCGCGATGATCGTCACCTGCGCGCCCAGGCTCGCGAAGGCCGTCGCCATCTCGGCGCCCACGACGCCGCCGCCGAGGATCGCGAGCGAGCCCGGGACGCTCTGCACCGCGGTGGCCTCGCGGCTCGTCCACGGCTCGATGTCGGCCAGGCCCGGGATGTCGGGGAGCAGCGCCGCGGAACCGGTGCACACCGCGACCGCGTGGCGGGCGACGAGATCGGTGGTGGTGCCGTCGTCGGCGGTCACGCGGACCGTCTTCTCGCCGGTGAGTCGGCCGTGTCCGCGAGCGAGCTCGATGCCGGCGCCCTCGAGCCACGAGACCTGCCCGGCGTCGTTCCAGTTGCTGGTCATCGAGTCGCGGCGGCGGAGCACGGCCGCGACGTCGAGGTCGCCGGTAACGGCCTGCTTCGCGCCGTCGACGTCGCGGGCGGCGCGAAGGGCGGCTCCGCTTCGCAGCAGGGCCTTGGACGGCATGCACGCCCAGTACGAGCACTCGCCCCCGACCAGTTCGGACTCGACGATCACGGCGGAGAGCCCCGCCTGCACGGCGCGGTCGGCGACGTTCTCTCCGACGGGGCCGGCACCGATGACGATCAGGTCGTATTCGCGTTCGCTCATGCCGCTCACGCTACCGACGGCCGGCGACATCGGGGAGGGGTTGCGGCGCGGGATGCCGGAGGGTGCGGCGCAACGCGGCGCCCGGGAGGAGAACACCCAGGGTTGACGCTCGCCCTGAACCGGTTTAGCCTTACCTGACTGAACCGGTTTAGACCGATGGATGCCACAACGAGGTGAAGCATGACGAACGAGACGCGACCCACGATCGCCGACGTCGCGCGCCGCGCCGGGGTCAGCAAGGGACTGGTGTCGTTCGCGTTGAACGGCCGAGCCGGTGTCGCCCCCGACACCCGCGACCGCATCCTCTCGGTCGCCGCCGAGATGGGGTGGAGCCCCAGCCTGCGAGCCCGCTCGCTCAGCGTCGGCCGCGCCTTCGCGTGCGGTCTCGTGATCGGCCGCAGCCCCGACGTCATCGCCGCCGACCCCTTCTTCCCGTCGTTCATCGCGGGCGTCGAGGACGAGTTCTCCGTCTCGGGCCAGGTGCTCGTCCTGGCGGCCGCGACACCCGGTCGCCACGAGGAGGAGACCTACCGCGGACTCGCGGCGGATCGCCGCGTCGACGGCGTGATCCTCTCCGACCTCCGCGCCGGCGACCCGCGCATCGACCTCGTCGCGAGCCTCGGCATCGCCGCCGTGACGCTCGGCGTCCCCGACGTCGACAGCCCCTTCACGTCCGTCTCCGTCGACGACGGCGCCGGCATCCGGCTCGCGGTCGACCACCTCGCCGACCTCGGGCACACCGACATCGCCCACGTCGCGGGACCCTTCGCGATGCTGCACGGACGCCACCGCGCGGCCGCGTTCGAGGCCGCGGCGCGGGCGCGTGGCATCCATGCCCGTGTCGTCGAGACCGACTTCAGCGCGGCCGACGGCGCGCGGGCCACCACCGCCCTGCTCGACGCGGACGTGCCGCCCACGGCGATCGTCTACTCGAACGACAACATGGCCATCGCGGGCCTCGGCACGGCGCAGCGCCGCGGCCTGTCCGTTCCCCGCGACCTCTCGATCACCGGCTTCGACGACACCGAACTCGGCCGGCACCTGTTCCCCGCGCTGACCAGCGTCTCCACCGATGCGCGCGGCTGGGGCGCGGTCGCGGCACGCGCGCTGCTGCAGGCCATCGCGGGAGCCGAGCCCGAGGCGCTCGTCCTCGCCGACCCCGCACTCCGCGTGCGCGACTCCACCGCGGCGCCGAACCGAAGCTGACACCCGCGGGCCCCCGCCCGCCCCACAAGGAGGAAGACATGCGACGACGCATTCTCGCCACAGCAGTAGCCGCCACCGGCATCCTCGCCCTCTCCGCGTGCAGCGGAGGCGGCGGAGGTGCCTCGGGCCTGGACGCCAAAGGCCCCATCACGATCTGGTACTCCAACAACGAGGCCGAGATCGCCTGGGGCCAGCAGATGGTCGAGGCCTGGAACGCCGACCACCCCGACGAGCAGATCACCGCGCAGGAGATCCCCGCCGGCTCCTCGAGCGAAGAGGTCATCGGCGCGGCGATCACCGCCGGGAACGCGCCGTGCCTGGTGTTCAACACCTCGCCGGCGGCGGTCCCCGGGTTCCAGCGTCAGGGCGGGCTCGTGAACCTGTCGGAGTTCCCCGACGGCGAGCAGTACATCACCGACCGCAGCGGCGACCTGGCCGACCAGTACCGGTCGGACGACGGCGGCTTCTACCAGCTGCCGTGGAAGAGCAACCCCGTGATGATCTTCTACAACAAGGACCTGTTCGCCAAGGCCGGGCTCGACCCCGAAAACCCGCAGCTGTCGACGTACGACCAGTTCCTGAGCGCCGCGCAGAAGCTGAAGGCCGCGGGCGTCTCGGACTACGCCATCAACCCCGCGCCCACGAGCGAGTTCTTCCAGTCGTGGTTCGACTTCTACCCGCTCTACGCCGCCCAGACCGGGGGGAAGCAGCTCGTCGAGGACGGCAAGGCCACCTTCGACGACGCCGACGGTGAGGCCGTCGCCGACTTCTGGCGCACGATCTACGCCGACCAGCTCGCCGGCAACGAGCAGTACCAGGGCGACGCGTTCGCCGACGGCAAGGCCGCCATGGCCATCGTCGGGCCGTGGGCCGTGTCGGTCTACAAGGACAAGGTCAACTGGGGCGCCGTGCCCGTGCCGACCGAGAAGGGCACCGCGGCCGACCAGACGTGGACCTTCAGCGACGCCAAGAACGTCGGCCTCTTCACCGCGTGCGAGAACAAGGGCACCGCGTGGGATGTGCTGAAGTTCGCGACGAGCCAGGAGCAGGACGGCAAATGGCTCGAGGAGACGGGTCAGATGCCTTTGCGCACCGACCTGACCACCACGTACGCCGACTACTTCAGCGCCAACCCGGCATACCAGCAGTTCGGCGACCAGGCCGCGCGCACCGTGGAGGTGCCGAACGTCACCAACTCGGTCGAGATCTGGCAGGCGTTCCGAGACGGCTACTCCAAGGCGGTCATCTTCGGCGAGGGAGACGTAAAGACCTTCCTCTCGGATGCCAAGACCCAGATCGACCAGCTCACGGCGGGGCAGTGACATGACCGCCGATCTCACCCGCCCAACCGGGAGGACCGGGGGCGACCCCGGCCTGCCCGGTCGGGCGGGGGGAGCGGGGGATGCCGGGAAGAAGCGGCGCCGTCCGTTCGGAGCGCAGCCGCTCGGCATCCTGTTCTCCGCTCCGTACGTCATCTTCATCGGGGTGGTGTTCGCCTACCCGATCGTGTTCGCGGTGTGGATGTCGTTCCACGACTACTTCTTCACGGCCCCGGGCGCGAAGGTGGACCGTCCGTTCGTCGGCCTCGACAATTACGTCACGGCGCTGAGCGACCCCGCCGTGTGGCGGTCGTTCGGCAACGTGGGGATCTTCCTGCTCATCAACGTCCCGCTGACGGTGGTGCTCTCGATCGTGCTGGCCACGGCCCTGGACCGAGTGGTGCGCGCCCGCGCGTTCTTCCGCGTCGCGTTCTACGTGCCCTACGTCACGGCGTCCGTCGCCGTGGTCGCGGTGTGGCTGTTCCTGTTCTCGAACTCGGGGCTGATCAACAACGCGCTCGGCCCGCTCGCGCCGACCCCGTCGTGGCTGGTGAACTCCGCCCTGGCGATGCCGACGATCGCGCTGTTCGTCACGTGGAAGGGTCTCGGGTTCTACATCCTGCTGTACCTCGCCGCGCTGCAGAACGTTCCGCGTGAGCTCCACGAGTCGGTCGCCGTCGACGGTGGTGGACGTATCCGGCAGTTCTTCTCCGTCACGGTGCCCGGAGTGCGTCCGGCGACGTTCCTCGTGGTTCTGCTGGCCACGATCACGGGCGCGAACCTCTTCACCGAGCCCTACCTGCTCACCAACGGCGGGGGACCCAACGGCGCGTCGACCTCGCCCGTGCTGCTGATCTACCAGAAGGGCATCGAACAGCAGAACCCCGACGTGGCCGCGGCCATCGGCGTGGTGCTCATCGTGTTCGTGCTGATCATCGCGGCGCTCCAGCGCCGGTTCGTGGGGAGGGAGGAATCATGAGGACCAAGGTCGTCACGTACGGTGTTCTGACGCTCGGCGCCCTGGCGTTCCTGTTCCCGTTCTATTACATGGTGGTCGGCTCGTTGCAGACGAGTCCCGACACCTCGATCGCGGGTGCGTTCCCGCACCCGTCGAACCTGACGTTCGAGAACTACACGGCGATCGACGGGCGCATCAACCTGCTGAAGGGCCTGGTGAACTCGAGCATCTTCACCGGGGGAGTGATCCTCGGCACGATCGTGTTCGGCGTGCTCGCCGGGTACGCGCTGGCGGTGCTGAAATGGCGTGGCCGGTCGGCGACCTTCGCGCTCGTGCTGCTGGTGCAGGTGATCCCGTTCCAACTGCTGATGATCCCGCTGTACGTGATGATCGCCCGCGACTACGGCCTGTCGGACAGCTACCTGGGCATGATCCTGCCGTTCTTCATCAACTCCACGGCCGTCGTGATCTTCCGGCAGTACTTCCTGCAGCTCCCCAAGGAGCTGTTCGACGCCGCCCGCATCGACGGCGCCAACGAGTTCCGGTTGCTGTGGAGCGTCGCGCTGCCGCTCGTGCGCCCCGCGTTGCTGACGGCCGTGCTGCTGACCTTCATCGGTCCGTGGAACGAGTTCCTGTGGCCCTTCCTCATCACGAAGGACGCCACGATGCAGCCGCTGGCGGTGTCGCTGGCGAACTTCATCTCCACCATCGCGGCCTCCACCGCCAACCCCTTCGGCGCGATGATGGCCGGCGCCGTCGTGCTCGCCGCCCCCGCGGTGGCGCTGTTCCTGATCTTCCAGCGCTACTTCACCTCGAACGACCTCGGATCCGGAGTGAAAGGATGACAATGACCCCCGATTCCCCCGTCCCTTACCGCCTCACACGTGTGGGTGTGGTGATGACCCCCGAGCCCGGCAACACCGACGAAGCCGAGGGCGTGCTCAACCCGGCCTCGGGCCGTGGCCCGGACGGCGAGCTGTATCTGCTCCCGCGTCTGGTCGCGGAAGGCAACGTCTCGCGCGTGGGCATCGCCCGCGTCGTCGTCGAGGACGGCGTGCCCGTCGCCGTCGAACGCGAGGGCGTGGTGCTCGAGCCCGACCGCGGGTGGGAGCGCGGAGCCGACAACGCCGGCACCGAAGACCCCCGCACGACGTGGGTCGAGGCCCTCGGGCTGCACGTCATGACGTACGTCGCGTACGGCCCGTTGGGTCCGCGCACGGCTCTCGCCGTGTCGGAAGACCTGCGCGAGTGGCGTCGCCTCGGCCCCGTGCTGTTCCGGTACCAGGACGATCTCGACATGGACCTGAACCTGTTCCACAACAAGGACACGGTCTTCTTCCCCGAACCGGTCACGGCCCCCGACGGCACCGAGGCGTTCGCGGTCCTCCACCGCCCCATGTGGGACCTCGGCGAGACCAAGCCCGGGCAGGGCGTGCGGGTGCCGGCGGGTATCGAGGACCCGCGGCAGTCGATCTGGATCAGCTACGTGCCCGTGGCATCCGTCCGCGAGGACCTCGCGAACCTCGCGCTGTGGGAGCAGCACCGGTTCGTCGCGGGCCCCGAATTCCCGTTCGAGGCCGTGAAGATCGGCGGGGGACCGCCGCCGCTGCGGATCCCCGAGGGTTGGCTCGTGCTGCACCACGGCGTGACCGGCGTCATCGACAGCGCGTTCTCGCAGCAGCAGAAGGTCAACTACGCCGCGGGCGCCCTCATCCTGGATGCCGACGACCCCAGCCGCGTGATCACCCGGACGCCCGAGCCGCTGCTGGCCCCAGAGACCGACGACGAGCGCAGCGGCATCGTGCCGAACGTCGTCTTCCCGACCGCGATCGAGGAGATCGACGGCCGTCACTTCGTGTTCTACGGCATGGCCGACTCGAAGATCGGCGTCGCCCTGCTCGAGCGCACCGACTGAGGCCCGCGTCGCGTCCGACGCCGTGACGGCTCGGGCGCGGCGCGGTCACGACTCCCGCGATCTGCCTGCAGCGTCCGTTCGACGCGGCGGCGACCGATCGTGGGAGTCGTGCCCCACCCCCATCGAAAGGATCCCCCCATGAACGCACGATGGAGTGCGCGCGGCCTCGCCCTCGCGGGCGCGGTCGCCCTGGCGGTGCCGCTGAGCGCCGCCCCCGCGTCGGCTCTGGCGCCCACCACCGCCCCGGCGGCCGCGACCCCGGCCGGGCCGCTGACGAAGCTCGACCATCTCGACTTCCTGCTGGGCGACCCCACGCCGCCCGCGGACGTCGCCGGTCACACCACCTACCGCCTGGCCGAGGAGCCGACGCTCCTCGCGCCGTGGACCTACGCCGACGCCCGCGACGGCGGGACGTTCGAGCGCGTCGGCGGCGGCACCCTCGACCCCGCGACCGGTGACTGGGGTCAGGGCGCGTACAACGCCGACGACACCACCCGCGCCGCCGTGGTGTACCTCCGCCACTGGCAGCAGACCGGTGACGCCGACAGCCGTCACAAGGCGTACGAGCTGCTCCGCACGGTCGCGTACCACCAGACCCTCGACGGCCCCGACGCCGGCAACGTCGTGCTGTGGATGCAGCCCGACGGCGAGTTGAACCCGTCCGCCGAGCCTGTGGAGCTGCCCGACCCGTCCGACTCCGGCCCCAGCTACTGGCTCGCTCGCACGGTGTGGGCGCTCGGCGAGGGGTACGCCGCGTTCGCCGCCGACGACCCCGACTTCGCCGCGTTCCTGAAGGAGCGGCTGGCCCTGTCGCGCGGCGCGATCGAGCGCGACGTGCTCTCGAAGTACGGACAGTACGTCGAGTCCGACGGCATGCGGGTGCCCGCCTGGCTCATCGTCGACGGCGCGGATGCCTCGGCCGAAGCCGTCCTCGGATTGACCGCCGCCGTGCGGGCCGGCGACAAATCCTCGACCACCGCGGCACGTCAGCTCGCCGAGGGTGTGGCGGCGATGGCATCCGGGTCCTCCCGTGAGTGGCCGTACGGCGCGGTGCTGCCGTGGGCGCAGTCGCCGGCCATGTGGCACGCGTGGGGCTCGCAGATGCCCGCGGCGCTCGCCGTGGCCGCGGACGTGCTCGACGACCCCGCACTCGCCGACCCCGCGATCGCCGACGCCACCGGCTTCACCACGACGCTGCTGACCGCGGGTGGCCCCGACAACGGCTGGTTCCCGAGCCCCACGGACCGGGTGCAGATCGCGTACGGTGCGGACTCGCGCGTGCAGTCGCTCGTGGCGCTCGCCGACACCACCGGATCGAGCGCGTTCGCCGACCTCGCCGGCATCCAGGCGGCCTGGTTCTTCGGCGGCAATCACGCCGGCGCGCGGATGTACGACCCCGCGACGGGTGTGACGTTCGACGGCCTGCAGCCCGACGGCACGGTGAACCGCAACAGCGGGGCCGAGTCGACGATGCACGGCCTGCTCACCGCTCTCGCGCTCGACGCCCATCCCGGCATCGCCGCGCGGGCGACCGCGCTCACGTCCGTCGCCGAGCGCGTGGGCCTGGAGTTCGTGCAGGCCGAGGATGCCACGGCGACCGACGGCACCGTGTCGACGCCCGAGTCGTGGACGGGGGAGTCGAGCTGGTCCGGTGACGCGCTCACCCTGCAGCCCGGACAGAGCGCGACGTGGGATCTCGGTCCCTCGGACTCGCGGCGCTGGGTGGAGCCGGTCGTGTTCTCGCGGCCGGGGGAGACCTCGATCTCGCGATGGCGGGGCAACGGCGTGCTCAAGGTCACGGGTCCCGCGCAGGGCATCTCGCCGACGCCCGGCGCGCTGCTGCCGCACGCGCTCACCGCAGCCGTGCCCGAGCGCCGAACCGAGCTGAACGTCACCGCGCTGCGCGGCGACCTCGTGCTGGACGGGCTCATCGTGCGGCCGTGGGTGTCGCGCCTGGTGTTGGAGGGCGGCGACAGCCGCAGCGAACTGATCCAGTCCAGTGCCCCGTCCCCCCAGCGGACGATCGTGTCGGGAGGCGGAACGGTCCGCGTCTACGACGCCCGCGGCACGCTGCGGCGCACGACCGCGTTCGACGGCGAGATCTCGGTGATCCTGCCCGCGGGAGGCTTCGCGGTCGCCGAGCGCTGAGTCTCGGGTGACCCCGGTTCGGGGCGCGATTCTTCGTTCGGGGCGTGCACGTCGTGCCCCGAACCGAAGAACCGCCCCGAACCCGTCCGCGGTGAGCCCGTCGCGGCGGGCAGCCGCGGTCCCTCAGCGGGCCGCGTGGATCGCCTCGACCACCGCCTGCACGTGCCGGCGATGGACGGCGGACGGGCTGACGGTCAGCGAGACGGTCCACGGTGGGAGGTCGTCCGCGACGGGACGGACATGGCATCCGGCCATCGATACCACGTCGGGGATGACGGCCACCCCGAGGCCGGCGGCGACGTACTCCGGTACGGCGGCGAGCTCGCCGACCTCCGCCACGACGTGTCGCGTCACGCCGCGGCGCGCGAGTTCGCCGTCGAGCTGCACGCGATTCCCGAATCCCGGCAGCACGTCGATCCAGTCGTCACCGGCGAGTTCCGTCAACGAGATCGGGCCGTCGACGCAGGCGAGGGGATGCGCCTCGGGCAGCACGGCCACGTAGGGGTATGAGCGGAGCGGTCTCGATACGGCACCGGATGCCGGGGGCAGAGCCGTCAGCGCGAGGTCGAGGCGGTCGCGGTCGAGGTCGTCGAAGAGTCCGCGCGAGCCCGCGGCCGAGACCGTGACCCGCACGTCGACGAGCGGGTGCGAGCGGCGGAGGCGGCCGAGGATCTCGGGGAGATCGATGACCCGCAGCCCCGCGAAGGTGCCGATGCGCACGAGTCCGCGGAGCCCGGTGCCGGACTCGGATGCCAGGCCGCGAAGCGCGTCGACGTCGGCCAGCAGCGTGCGGGCGAGGGGGAGGAGCGCCTCGCCCGCGGCCGTCGGTCGCACGGACTTCGTCGAGCGCTCGAAGAGGCGCACACCGAGGTCGCGCTCGAGGCTCGCGAGGCCCGCCGAGACGGTCGACTGCGCCGCGAACAGGCGGGTCGCCGCGGCCGTGACGTTGCGCTCGTCGGCGACGGTGACGAAGTACTCGAGGAGGCGTGTCTCCATGCCCTGATCATAGGCGTAATCGATCGTTGTCATCGGAAACGTTCGTTTCCCTCGATGGTCGGATGGAGGCATCCTGAGGTCATGACTTCCTCGATCGCCCTTCCGGTGGCCGCTCCCGCGACCTCCGCGCGCCTCTCGCACCGGACCGGGTTCTGGGTCACGGCCGCCACCTTCCTCGCGCTCATGGCCTTCAACACGGTGCCGACCCCGCTGTACGCGCTGTACCAGGCGCGAGACGGCTTCCCCACCTTCCTCATCACGGTGATGTTCGCCGCGTACTCCATCGGCGTGATGGTGTCGTTGTACCTCGCCGGGCACCTCAGCGACCGCCTCGGTCGTCGCCCGCTGATCCTGGCGGCCACGGTGCTCGAGATCGCCGCCGCCGTGGTGTTCGTCCTGCGCGCCGACGTGGCGAGCGTGATCGCCGCCCGTCTCGTCGCCGGGCTCGGCATCGGTCTGCTGACCGCTTCGGCGACGGCGCACCTCGCCGATCTGCGCCGGGTGTCGCACCCGGCGTCGCCGGGCTTCGCGGCCACGGTCGCGGGCGTCGCCAACATGGGTGGCCTGGCCCTCGGACCCCTGGTCGGCGGTCTCTTCGCGGAGTTCTCCCCCGCGCCGCTCGTCCTCCCGTACGTCGTCTTCCTCGTCGGGTTCCTCGCGCTCGGCCTCGCGTACGTGTTCGTGCCCGAGACCGTCGAGGTCGACCGCTCCTTCCAGTACCGCCCGCAGCGCGTCCGCATCCCGGCCGATGGGCGCCGCGCCTACTGGGCGGCGGGGACGGCAGCGTTCGCCGCCTTCGCGGTGACGGGCCTCTTCGGCTCGGTCGCGCCCACGTTCCTCGCCGGACGGCTCGGCGTCACCGACCACCTCGTGGCGGGTGTCGTCTCGTTCTCGGTCTTCGGTGCCGCGGCCGTGTCGCAGGTGGTGTTCGCGTCCCGCTCGACGCGCACGCAGTTGCGGCTGGGCCTGGTCGCCATGATCGTGGGCCTCGTCAGCCTCGGCGGCGCCGACCTGCTGACCTCCGGTCCGCTGTTCGTGATCGGTGGCATCGTCGCCGGTGCGGGTGTCGGGCTCCTCTTCCGCGGCGCTCTCGCCACGGCCGGGTCTCTCGCCGACCCTCGCGCCCGCGGCGAGATCACCTCGGGCGTGTTCCTCCTGGCCTTCGCCGGAATGACTCTCCCGCCGCTGGCCGTGGGCATCGCGCTGCTGGCGCTCCCGCTGGTGCCGGTGTTCCTCGGATTCGTGGTGCTCGTCCTCGCCCTCGTCGTCTGGGGTGGCGTCGTGATCCTGCGCGAGACCGCGGCGACCGCCTGACGCCGGGGCGGGTCGGTGCCCCGCCCCGTGCCCGGCCTTCGCCCGATGAGTGTCCAAGACACGCCGTATCGGCCCCACCCGACGCGGCGTGTCTTGGACACTCGACATCGTCCCCGCCCTCGTGTCCGATTTCCGCCGGAGGATGTCGGCGGTCGGTGGCAGGGTGGATGCCATGACCTTCACCGCCGCCGATGCCCGGGGCTTCGACGAGCGCTACCGCGTGATCCAGTCGCGCGACCGGCGCTTCGACGGGCAGTTCGTCACGGCGGTCCGCTCGACCGGCATCTACTGCCGCCCCAGCTGCCCGGCGCGGACGCCGAAAGAGGCGAACGTGACGTTCTACCCCACGTCCGCGGCCGCGCACGAGGCGGGGTACCGCGCCTGCAAGCGCTGTCTGCCCGAGGCCGCGCCGGGGTCTCCGGCGTGGGACGTGCGCGGTGACGTCGCCGCTCGGGCGATGCGGCTGATCGCGGACGGCGTGGTCGACCGCGAGGGCGTGCCGGGGCTCGCGCGGCGACTCGGGTACTCCTCTCGCCACCTTGGGCGGCTCCTCACGGCCGAACTCGGCGCGGGCCCGCTCGCCCTCGCCCGTGCGCAGCGCGCCCACACGGCTCGCGCGCTCCTCGTCGGCACCGATCTCTCGGTGACCGACGTCGCTTTCTCCGCCGGGTTCTCGAGCGTGCGGCAGTTCACCGAGACGATCGGCGAGGTGTTCGGCATGTCGCCGACGGCGCTCCGCGCGCGCCGCGCCCGCGCGGCCGGCGCCCTCCCCGCCGGCGAGATCGACCTGACACTTCCCGCCCGCGGGCCCATCGACACCGTCGGCCTCTTCGGCTGGATGCGGGCGCACGCGATCCCGGGCGTCGAGGTCGGCGGCGACGCCTCCTTCGCGCGAGTCGTCCGGCTGCCGGGCGGTCCGGCGTGGTTCGAGGTGCGGCGCGACGCCGACTCCCGTCTGCGCCTGCGGGCGCGGCTCACGGCGCTCGCCGACCTCGGCACCCTGATCTCGCGCGTGCGGCGTCTGTTCGACCTCGACGCCGACCCGCTCGCGATCGACGAGGCCCTCGCGCGGCATCCCGAACTCGCCCCCGCCGTCGCCGCGGTCCCCGGCGTGCGGGTGCCGGGAGCGATGGATGCCGCAGAGATGCTCCTGCGCGCGATGATCGGGCAGCAGATCAGCGTCGCCTCGGCGCGCACGATGCAGGGGCGCCTGTCGGCCGAGCTGGGCGAGCGCACCGACATCGGCGGAACCGCGATGACGTTGTTCCCCGATCCCGCGGTCATCGCGGAGCACGGCTTCGGCGTGCTGCGCGGACCCGAGGCCCGCCGCCGGGCGATCGTCGAGGCCGCCCGCGCGCTCGCGGACGGGACACTGGCGATCGGACCGGGCGACGACGGCGTCGAGCAGCGGCACCGGCTGCTGGCGATGCGGGGGATCGGTCCGTGGACGGCGGATTACGTGCGCATGCGCGTGCTCGGCGACCCCGACGTCCTCCTCCCCGGCGACGTGGCCGCGCGTGCCGGCGCCGCGGCCCTCGGCCTGCCGTCCGATCCGGCGAGCTTCACCGCGTGGTCCGAACGCTTCGCACCCTGGCGCAGCTACGCGATGGCCCACTACTGGTACGCGGCCCCGGTCACCCAGGCGTGGCGCAGCCCCGTGGCATCCCTCCCTCTCCCACCCGCCCCCGTCGAAAGCGAGCCCGCCCCGTGAGCACCGCGACCGCCCCCGCCACCTCCGTCGGAACCGCGACCCTCCAGTTCGTCGACACCCCCGACGGTCCGTTCGCGATCCTCGCCGACGCCGCCGATCGCGTGCTCGTCGCGGGATGGACGGACGACACGGATGCTGTGCTCGCGCGCCTTCGCCCGCCCCACCGGCCGGGGAAGGTCTTCGCGGGGGAGACCCGCGCGGCGACGGCGGTCGCGGCGTACTACGCCGGAGACCTGACCGCCATCGACGATGTCGAGGTCGTGCAATTCGGCACACCTCTGCAGCGTCGGGGGTGGGACGCGCTGCGGAGCATCCCGCCCGGGCGGCCGCTGACCTACACGGGGTTCGCCACGGCTCTCGGTTCGCCCACCGCCGTCCGCGCGGCGGCATCCATCTGCGCCCGTAATGCGCCCGCCCTGTTCGTCCCGTGCCATCGTGTGCTGCGCGGCGACGGCACGATGGGCGGGTTCGCCTGGGGTGTCGAGGTCAAGCGTCGCCTGCTCGAACGCGAAGCCGCCGGCTGACGCCGCGGTGCGCCGCGCATCCCTGCGCTGCGCGGCCCCCCGGGCGCCGGGCGCCGCCCCGCGCCGCGCAATCTCAGTAATTCGCGCGATGTCAGTTGGATGGCGTGGGATGCCGCTGAGCTGGTGCAGATCGCTGAGGTTGTGCCGCGGCACGTCGGCCCGCCCCCGGCCACCCCGGCTCCACCCCGCAACCGCACCCCGATCCATCGAATTCGGTCTTGCCCTCAGCGAACTCTCAGTCATATCCTGAAAGGCTGCCGCACCCCCCGGCGGCTGCGCACCGACTGAGGAGGATGCCATGGACCAGATCGACGTCACCGTCGTACGTGCCGCTCTCTCTGTCGCTGCCCGCCCCGCGCGACGCCCATAGCGCTTCTACCGCTCCCGCGTCGCACGTCCCGGCGGATTCCGCCGGCCCCTGGCATCCCTTCTTCCGCGCTGCACCCTGGCGCGTCGCTTCGACCCCACAAGGATCATGACCACCGCAGAAAACCGCCCTCAGCTGTCGACGCTCCGTTCCCTCGCCCGCCTCCTGCCGATCGCCCGGCCCGTGCTGGGGCGACTCGTCCTCGGTGCCGTCAGCGCGCTGGGAGCGAGCGTTCTCGCCCTGGCGATCCCTCTCGTCCTCGAGCAGCTCGTCGCCGGCCCCATCGGGTCCGGCGACCCGGGCCAGCTCGCGTGGGGCGCGCTCCTCATCCTGGGTCTGGGTCTGGCCGAGGCCGGCATGGTGTGGCTGCGCCGCTGGTTCGTCCTCGCCCCCGCGACGAAGGTCGAGTACGACCTCCGCCAGTCGTTCTACGCGCGGCTCCAGCGCCTCCCCGTGGCGTTCCACGACCGCTGGCAGTCGGGTCAGCTCCTCTCGCGCATGATGCAGGACATCAGCATGCTGCGTCGCTGGCTGGCGTTCGGCCTGATCCTGCTCATCGTCAACGTGCTGACGATCCTCATCGGCGCGGTGCTGTTGTTCCGCTGGCACTGGCTGCTCGGCACGCTGTTCCTCATCGCCTCCGCACCCCTGTGGTACTCCGGCTACCGCTTCGAGAAGCGCTACGGCGCGCTCACCCGCCAGAGTCAGGACCAGGCGGGTGACCTGGCGACCTCGGTGGAAGAGAGTGTCCACGGCATCCGGGTGCTCAAGGCGTTCGGTCGCGGGAAGCACGCGCTGCAGAAGTTCACGCGGCAGGCGGAGTCGTTGCGCGAGACCGAGCTCGGCAAGGCGCGCGCCGTCGGCTGGATCTGGTTCTGGCTGGTGCTGCTGCCCGAGATCGCGTTCGCGGTGTGCCTGGGCGCGGGCATCGTCCTGACGCAGGTGGGCCAGCTGCAGGTCGCCGAGCTCGTGGCGTTCTTCGCCATGGCCACGGTCCTGCGCTGGCCGATGGAGTCGATCGGCTTCCTGTTCTCGTTCCTGTTGGACGCCCGGACCGCGACCGACCGCATCTTCGAGGTGTTCGACGAGCAGAACACGATCGTCGACCCTGCTGAGCCCCGCACCATTCCGGTGGCTCGTGGCGAGCTCGTGCTCGAGGACGTCCATTTCCGGTACCAGGATGCCGCGGACACCGAACCGGACCTGCTCGACGGCGTCGACCTGAGCCTGCGACCGGGGGAGACCATGGCGCTCGTGGGCCTCACGGGGTCGGGCAAGACCACCCTGACCACGCTGCCGGGTCGCCTGTACGACGTCACCGGGGGCCGTGTGCTCCTCGACGGCGTGGATGTGCGCGACCTGCGCCTCGCCGAGCTCCGGCGGCACGTCGGGATGGCCTTCGAGGATGCCACGCTGTTCTCGCAGACCGTCCGCGCCAACGTCCTGCTGGGTCGGGAAGACCTCGAACCCGGTTCGCCGGAGGCCGAGGCGGTGCTGAACGAGGCCCTGGAGGTCGCGCAGGCGCACTTCGTCCACGACCTGCCCGACGGTCTCGACACCGTCATCGGCGAGGAGGGGTTGAGCCTGTCCGGTGGGCAGCGCCAACGTCTCGCCCTCGCCCGTGCCGTCGCGGCCCGTCCCGCGGTCCTCGTCCTCGACGACCCGCTGTCGGCGCTCGACGTCGACACGGAGGCCCTCGTCGAAGACGCTCTCCGCCAGGTGCTGAGCGAGACCACCGCGCTCGTCGTCGCGCACCGCCCCTCGACGGTGACGCTCGCCGACCGCGTCGCGCTGCTGCAGGACGGCCGCATCACCGCCGTCGGCACGCACTCCGACCTGCTGCGCGAGAGCGACGCCTACCGACACGTCATCTCGAGCCTCGAGGAGGCCGAGGCCGAGCGCGAGGCGCAGACCGGCGCCATCCCCGTCCTGCGATCGGACGGTTCCCCCGCGGCATCCGCCGACGATCCCCGGCCCGCGAAGGAGGCGACCCGATGAGTGCCACGACCGTCACCGGCACGAGCGGCGAAGACCGCTCGGACTACACGCGCGAAGAGAGTCGCGCGATCCGCCAGCGCTCGCTGCGGCTCCTCGGCTCGCTCGTGTCGCCGTTGCGCTGGCAGCTCGTGCTGGCCGCCGCCGTGCTCGTCGTCTCGACCGCGCTGCGCGTCGCCGGACCCGCGCTGATCGCGATCGGCATCGACACGGCCCTGCCCGCGGTGATCCAGAACAACGACTGGATGCCGACCATCCTCGTCGTCGCGATCTACCTCACCGCCGGGATCGGCGGCGCGGTGCTGATCGGCTGGTACGTCGTGGTCGCTGCGCGACTGACGCAGGCCATCATGCTCGACCTGCGCAAGCGGATCTTCCTCCACACGCAGCGGCTGAGCCTCGAGTTCCACGAGTCGTACACGTCGGGCCGCATCATCTCGCGTCAGACGAGCGACCTCGACACGATCCGCGAACTCCTCGACGGTGGCCTGAACGAGCTCGTGTCGGGAGTGCTGTACGGCCTGTTCACCCTCGGGGCGTTGTTCCTGATCGACTGGCAGTCCGGTCTGGTGCTGACGGTCATGGGGATTCCGCTGTACCTGCTGATGCGCTGGTTCTACGGCCGCTCTCAGATGGTGTACCGGGAGTCGCGGGTGATCAGCGCGAAGGTGATCGTGAAGTTCGTCGAGAGCATGACCGGCATCCGCGCGGTGAAGGCCTTCCGCAAGGAACCGCGCAACGACGAGGAGTTCGGCGATCTCGCCGGCCAGTACCGCGATGTGAACATGCGCTCGATCCGCCTGTTCGGCACGTTCGAGCCCGGTCTCATGGCCGTGGCATCCGTCTCCGTGGCGCTGGTGCTGCTGTGGGGTGGTGGCCGTGTCATCGGCGGCGCGCTCGAGATCGGTGTGCTGGCGGCCGCCGTGCTCTACGTGCGGAACTTCTTCGCTCCGCTGCAGGAGGTGGCGTTCTTCCTGAACTCCTACCAGTCCGCCACCGCCGCTCTCGAGAAGGTGTCCGGCGTGCTGGAGGAGGAGCCCACGGTTCCCGACCCCACCGATCCGGTCGATCTGTGGTCCGCCCGCGGTCACATCCGCTTCGACGAGGTCACGTTCGGGTACTCGGAGGATCGCGTCATCCTGCCGCACTTCTCGCTCGACATCCCCGCGGGGCAGACGATCGCGCTGGTCGGAACCACGGGTGCCGGCAAGTCCACGCTCGCGAAGCTCGTGTCGCGGTTCTACGACCCGACGAAGGGTGCCGTCACGCTGGACGACATCGACCTGCGTCGACTGCACCCGAAGGACCTCCGTCGCGCGATCGTCATGGTGACGCAGGAGGCGTACCTGTTCAGCGGCACGGTGGCCGACAACATCGCGCTCGGCAAGCCCGACGCGACGATGGAGGAGATCCGCGCGGCGGCGCGAGCGGTGGGTGCCGACGGCTTCATCGAGAAGCTGCCCGACGGGTACGAGACCGACGTGAACAAGCGCGGCGGGCGCGTTTCGGCGGGTCAGCGGCAGCTGATCTCGTTCGCGCGGGCGTTCCTCGCCGATCCTGCGGTGCTGATCCTCGACGAGGCGACCGCGTCGCTCGACATCCCCAGCGAGCGGCTCATCCAGGACGCGCTGCAGACGCTGCTGGCTGATCGCACGGCGATCATCATCGCGCACCGTCTGTCGACGGTGGCGATCGCCGACCGCGTGCTCGTCATGGAGCACGGCCGCATCATCGAGGACGACACCCCCGCGGCGCTCATCGCCGGGACGGGCAAGTTCGCTCAGCTGCACGCGTCGTGGCGGGAGTCGCTCGTCTGACCCCTCCCGCGTGAGGAGAACGGATGCCACGGCCTCGACGCCGTGGCATCCGTCCGTTCCGCTGGGGAAAGTGACACCCGCGGGCTGCGGTGGTGATCACTCTCGAACGCCGGGGTGATTCGCTCTCGCGTGGCCTCGCCGCCACCGATACACACGTATACATTCCCTTACGGGTCCCCCTCCTGAGGAGGGCCCCCGCGCTCCGGAAGTGCGCGGCGCAGTGGCGAGGGGATGGACGCGGTGACCCGACGGGCAGCGGATGCGCGCGACGCGCGCATCGTCGTGGAATGGATCACGGGGCGGCACGTGTCGTTCCAGCGCGCGGTGTTCTGCTCCCGAGGCGCCTCGACGGCCACGGCGGGCGCATCACTGGGTGTCGACGACGTCCTGTTCGCGCCCGTCGGCTCTCCGGTCGAGACGGCGGCGCACGTCGTCCGCTACGACGGCGACTTCGGCGATATCGGTGACGTCCTGCATGTGGCGGGGCACGCGGTCGAGCTCCAGCACTACTCCGCCGCCGCGTACGTCGAACTCTTCGGACCCACCGCGATGCGCTTCCTCGATGCCGACGGGTGGCGCGCCTTCCTGGCCGACGCCGACCTCGCGCGCTCCGCCGGCGTCTTCACGTCGCCGATGACCGACGCCCGGCTGCGCCTCGCGGACGCCGAGGTCTTCAGTGCGCCGTTCACAGAGACGGCCCCCGTCTCCGTCCACGTCCGCGCCGACGATCGAGTGACTGTGGGTGCTCAGGGTTGGGCGATCGGGACGCTCGACGACGTCGATCGTGTGCTCTCGATGCCCCAGCCCCGCTGGGCGGCGTTCGCCGGTGTCGTCGAGCCCGGTGATCTCATCCGCGACCTGACCTCCCGTCCCTGGCTGGCGCGCTACGTGGGTGCCGCCGGACTGTCGAGCGTCTCGGGGCTCGCCCCCACCGATCGAATCGACGGCTTCGGGTGGTCTGCCCTGTCCGACCCCTGCCCCGGAGCCATCGCGCGGTTCGACGACCCCTTCCTCGCGCGGACGTCCGAGGGTCTCCTCCTGATCTCCCCTCGCACCCGGCGCCGTCAGCGTCTCTCCGAAACGACGGCCGTCGTCGTGGCGACGCTGCACGCGTCGGTCGATGTCTCGGATGCCGTCGACCGGCTGGCGCAGACGCTCGACCTGACCGTCGTGAAGGCTCGTGCCCTGTGCGGCGAGGCGGAGGAGCGCCTGGGTGTTCACTGCGGTGTGTCGATCGAGGCATCCGCCGCCATCGCCGGGGGAGAGGCGTGACCGCTGTCTGGCCGGCGATGTCGCCCGTCGACGTCCCGCTCGGTCCGGAGCGGATCGCGGTGTCGGCGAAGGGTCACCACGTTCGATTCGCCGACGACTCCGTCCGGCTCTGCGCGACGAGCGGGTTGTGGAACGTCCCCCTCGGATACGGCCACGCCGGCGTCGCCGAGGCTGTCGCCGCAGCCCTGCGGGATGCCTCCTACCTCACGCTTTTCCGAGCTGTGCACCGTCCCGCGGAGGACGCCGCTGCCGCGTTGCTCGATCTGGCCGGTGCGGACGCTTATCGCTCCGTGGTCTTCTCGACGTCCGGTGGGGCGGCGAACGACGCGGTGATGAAGCTCGCGCGCCAGTTCCACGGCGAACGGGAAGACCCGGCGCGCACGATCGTCGTCGGCCTCCGCGGCAGCTACCACGGGACGATGTACGGCAGCCACGCGCTGAGCGGCGATGCTCTGGGGCAGGGCGCGTACGCCCTCGACCGACGGGCCGTGCGCCACGTCGACGCCGACGACCCGGCCGAGCTCTCCGCGCTGCTCCAGAGGGAGGGATCCCGGGTGGGCGCGGTGGTCGTCGAACCGCTCCTCGGCAGCGGCGCGCACCCGCTCTCCCCGGCGTTCATCGAGGCGGTACTCGATCTCCGCGACGAGCACGGTTTCCTCCTCATCGCCGACGAGGTCGCGACCGGTTTCGGTCGCACCGGGCCGCTCTTCGCCTCGGGGGAGTGGTCGCGCACGCCCGACCTGCTCGTCCTGTCCAAGGCCCTGACCAACGGTGCCCTCGGCGCCGCGGCGATCCTCGTCGGTCCCCGCGTCTCGTCGCTCTTCGCGGAACGGCGGGCGATCTTCGTCCACGGCGAGACGCAAGCCGGCACGCCGGCGGTGGCCGCGGCGATCCTCGCGGTAGTTGCGGAGTTCCGACGACCCGACGTCCTTCTCGCGGTGGACCGCGTAAGCGAGGGCGTCCGCTCCCTGGCCGATGCTCTCGTCCGCGACGGACTCGCCGTCGAGATCCGGGGGCGGGGGGCGTTCGTCGCGATCGCTCTGACCGGACCCGCCGGCGCGCGTCTCACCGCCGACCGCGTGCCGGATGCCGTCGCCGCGATCGCCGCGGCCGGCGCCATCGTGCATCCCGGGGTCGACGGCATCCAGCTCATTCCCGGGTACGGCTACGGCGACGCCGAGTTCGCCGAGCTCGACCGGGCGATCCGCGTGGGCTGGGCTCGGATGACGGAGGCCTGGTCGTGAGGGCGGCCGTGACCCGCCGGCGCACGACGCTGGTGGCGGGATCCTCGATCGCCCGCTCCGCGTGCAACCGCTGGGTCGCCGGTCGCCGCGCGGTGGTGGTCGCGGATGCCGATCTCGGGGGATTCGTCGAGGGGCTCGGGCGTTTCGTGACGGCCGTTCCGCTCGACGCCGGTCACGTGGATGCCGAAACCGTGAGAGACCTCGGCGTTCGGCTGCGCGCGTTGCGGCCGGAGGTCGTCGTGGCAGTGGGCGGCGGAACCGTCCTCGATGCCGCGACGATCGCGGCGATCGGCGTGGCCGCGCCCGCCACGCTGTCCTGGGCGCTCGACCGGACAGAGCGGGCGGCCGTCGTCTCCCTTCCCGCGCCGGAACCGGACGCGGTCGAGGTCGTGGCGGTTCCCACGACGGTCGGTACGTCGGCCGAATGCAACGCCGTCGCGATCATCCGGACGCCCCACGGCCACCGACTCCTGCTCGGTGACGCGCTGCGGCCGCGCTACGCCGTGCTCGACGCGGTGCACTACGCGACGCTGCCGCCCGCCACCGTGCGCGCCGGATGCCTCGAGGCGCTCCTGCGTCTCGCCGGGACCAGCACCTCCGAGCGCGCACATCCCCGCGCCGGCGCCCACGCCATCGCGATCGCCCGCGCACTCATCGCTCTCGGCGATGGAGGGCTGTCGGCCGAATCGCGCTTACGCATCGCTCGCTTCAGTGCGGCCACCCAGCGCAGCGCTGCGCTGCGGGGGCGTGCACCGTTCAGTCCCCGCCAGTGGTACGTCGCCAACGAGGTATCTTTCGTCGCCCGAACGACGAAGATGCGGGCGACCGCCTCGGTCGTCGCCGGTGTGTGGCGGCGCATCGAGGAGGGCGACACCCGCTGGGGGTCGATCGAGCCGCTGGAGGCGTTCTGGCGTGGAGCAGTCCGCGACGCGCGGCTGCCTCTCGCCCCGGCGGCGGGCATCAATGCCCTCATCACGCGGTGGGGACTGCCGCTCGCCCCGCGACCCGACGCGGAGGCCCGGACGTCGATGTCCGTCAGGGCAGAGCGGTGGTGGGGCGGACGGGGGCCCGCGCTTCCCGGCATCTCGGCCCCCGACGTGCGGGACGTTCTCGATCGAGCGTGGTGGGACCCGAACCCACCCGCCGAGGCATCCCGTTTCCGCCCCATGGACACACCGACACACGCGGGGGGAGGTGAACACATATGACGAGCCTCACGACCAGTCCGCTCCTGCAGTTCGAAGAACTGGACGCGCTGGAGGCGCCGAGCTGGGAGAGCTTCTACCAGGGAGTCCTGGCCGGACTCACCGTCGTCGGCATCACCGTCGCGGTCGCGACCTGAGACGTCACGACCGCGACCTGACGCACCGCGTCGACCCGCACCCGCCGAAGGAGGTGACTTGCACATGACTTCCGCTCTCGAATTCGTCGAGCTCGACGCGCTCGACGCCCCTGACGACGGATGGGACTGGTTCCGCGGCTTCAGCTACGGAGTGGCCCTCGGATTCGTCGCCCTGGCCGCCACCTGAGCGTCCTGCGGGTGCCGGGGTTTCCCGGCATCCCGATCCCTTCATGCACCCGAGGAGGTGACTCATGTCCAACGATCTCGCACTGCGCTTCGAAGAGCTCGACGAGCTCGACGCGCCCCTGGAGTGGTGGGAGCACGCCAGCTACATCATCGCCATCGTCGCCGGGACGGTCGCCATCGCCACGTGAACCGTCGAGGGGGAGACGTCGCTCACGTGTCCCCCTCGACTCCCCCGAATCCCCAGAGAGAGGTTTCATGACCGCCCCGCTCACCGACTCCGTGCGTCGCCGCCTGGCAGATGCCGGTTGTGTCGCGGCGCCCAGCGACGTGTACTCCGGCGATGGCGCCCGGTTCTACGACGACCTCGTCGGCCCCGATCGGTCCGAGATCCGCGAGGTGCTCGACATCGCACGCCGCGTCGGGCCCGACGTGCTCGACCTCGCCGCCGGAAGCGGCCGGATAACCCTTCCGCTCGTTCGGATCGGCAAGCGCGTCACGGCGCTCGACCTGTCGGCCGACATGCTGGCCCGCCTGCATGCCGCGCTCCCGACCGGCATGTCCTGCGACGTCGTCGTCGCCGACATGTGCGACGTCGAGCTCGGCCGTGACTTCGACCTGATCGTCCTCGCCGCGACCTCGATCACGCTGCTCGGGCCGACCGACCGCCGCAGAATGTTCGCGACCGTGCGCCACCACCTCGCGCCGGGCGGGTCGTTCGTGCTCTCGGTGGCGGGAGCCGGCGCCCTGCCCACGTTGCAGGAGTCGGTGGACCGAGAGATCCCGGTGGGCTCGAGCCCCTACCTGCAGTCGCAGCAGATCGAGCGCGACGGTGCCCACCGGGTCGTCAATTGGATGCCGCTTCCGCTGCCGCACCCGGCCGGTCCGGTGCCCGTGCTCACGACACGCCTGCACATCCTCGACGAGACGGTCGTGACGGGGGAGCTGCGGGATGCCGGGTTCGCGCCGCCTGACGTGATTCCGGTGCTGACGAACGGAATCCGCTCGGACGAGGGCATGGTGCTGCTGAGCACCCGGATCGATGACGGGGTCGCCGATGTCGCGTGACACTCCCGCCCCCGAGGACGCGGCTCCCCGGCTGGCAGACTCCGTTTGCATCGAGTCGGCGGCGAACGGGGAGCACTGGCTCGTGAGCGTCGACGGCGTGCCCGTCTCGCGCGCCTCGTCGACCGTCGCGGCGACCCTGCGGGCAATGGATGGAAAAGCAAGCCTCGATGCGCTGCGTCGGCGGTTCGCACCCGACCAGACGCCCGAGGAGTTCGCCGCACTCGCAGACCGCTTCCGCCGGGCCGGTCTTCTCCACGGCTCGGAACGGAGGACTGCGGGCCGCGTCACATACCGCCCGCCGCTGACGATCCAGTTCGCGACGCTTCGCGCACCGCGCTTGTTCGACCGTCTCCACCGGCTCGTCCGTCCACTGCTGCGCGGATGGGCGGTGTGGCCGCTCGCCGCGCTGATCATCGGCGGTCTTGTCGTTCTCGGTCTTCAGGCCGCCGACGCCGTCGCGGCGCTGACATCGCCACTCCGGCTGCTCGACGTCGTCATCGTGGCCCTCGTGCTCGTCTTCGCAACGTTCGTGCACGAGGCCGCCCACGGAGTGACCCTCACCCACAGCGGTGGCCGCCCTCGACGCGCCGGGCTCATGCTGCTGTACCTCGGGCCGGCGTTCTTCGTCGACGTCACGGACGCGTGGCGGCTCCCGTCCCGCGCGTCGCGCGTCAGGGTCGCTCTCGCCGGCCCCGCCGTCCATGCGGCACTGGCGGGCGCGGCGGCGCTGTGCGCGCTCGCAGTGCCCGATCCCGATGGGCGGCGATCCCTGCTCGTCCTCAGCTGTGCGTGCGTCGCCGTCGTCGCGCTCAACCTCCTCCCGTTCGTGCGGTTCGACGGCTACATCGCGCTCATGAGTGCGCTGGACGAACCGAATCTCCGCGCGCGGGCTCTGGCGGATGCCGCCGACGCACTGCGTCGCGGACTGTTCGGGGGAGCACCAGGGCACCGGGCTCTCGCCCGGTGGTGGAGCGTCCCCTTCGGCATTCTGAGCGCCCTCGTGCCGATCGTGCTCGTCGGGGCCGCGATCGAACGCACCGTACGCGCTCTGGCGGGAACGGGGCCGGTCGGTGCGCTCGTCGTGCTGGCGCTCCTGACGGCCGTGGCCGTCGCGGTCGGCGTCGTCGTGGTCCGCTGGCTCCTCGTCGGCTGGGCGCGAGGACGCGGGCGAGCACGGTTCGTCTTGGTGACCCTCGCTGTCGCCGCGACCGTCCTGGGCGTCGCGGCAGCGATCCCCGTGGACGACACTCGAATCCTCGGCTTCACGTCCACCGGCGGCCGTATCGAGCTGGTCGTGCCCGCGGGTGAGGTCGACGATGATGCCCTCCCCATCGGCCTCCCGGTCGACCTGACGACCCGTGGCATCCTCGCCGACGCCGTCGTCGCCCGGGGAATCACCCGCGGCGCACCCTCGCGGACGGTGACCGCGCCGCTCACGGCGTTCTCGCCGGTCGACGTGCGCGGCCTCGAGGTGGCGGCCCGGGTGATCGGCACTGTCGACGCGCCCGTCGTGACGATCCCCGCCTCGGGCCGCGCCGTCGTGCACCTCGGTTCGCGCTCGCTGCTGGAGGCCGTGTGGTCGACGCACGTCGTCGATCCCGCCTCCGTTCTGATCTCCCTCTTCGGCCCCCCGCTGTCCGACACGAAAGAGTCCCGATGACCGACCACGCTCTCGAGGTGCGCCACCTCACCAAGACCTACGGCTCCCGCGTCGCCGTCGACGACGTCTCGTTCGCCGTCCGTCGCGGCAGCATCCTGGGACTTCTCGGCCCGAACGGAGCCGGCAAGTCCACAACACTGCGGACGATCGTCGGGCTTTCGGCACCGACCCGTGGCGAGGCCCTCGTCGACGGGATGCCGTTCGCGCGCCTCGGCCAGCCGTCGGCGCACATCGGCGTCCAGATGGACGGCTTCGGCTTCGAGGTGGGTATCACCGCACGTCGACACCTCGAGATCGCGCGCCTTGCCGTCGGCGCCCCGCCGCGTCGAGTCGACGAGGTCCTCGACGAGGTGGGGCTCACCGCCGACGCCCGTCGGCGTGTGAAGTCGTTCTCGACCGGCATGGTGCAGCGGCTCGGCCTCGCCACGGCGCTCGTCGGTTCGCCGCGGACGCTCGTGCTCGACGAACCCTCGAACGGCCTCGACCCCGATGGCATCCGCTGGCTCCGCCGCTATCTCCGGGCGTTCGCGGATGCCGGTGGCAGCGTCCTCGTCTCGAGCCACCAACTCGCCGAACTCGAGAACACCGTCGACGAGGTCGTGATCCTGAGGCAGTCTGTGCTGTATTCCGGTGCCCTGAGCGACCTCGTCCCGGGCTACGGTGGCGCGTCGCTCGAGGAGCGCTACTTCGACCTCATCGAGGGGCGCGACGCGTGATCGGCGTGATTCGCTCCGAACTCCTCCGAGCCCGCAGCGGCGCGAACACCATCGCGGTCCTTCTTCTCGGTGCGTTCGTCCCGGTGATCGTCCTGACCAGCGAAGACACGCTCGGACAGATGACATCGATGGATGCCACCACCGCGACGCAGCGCCTTCTCGCACCGCTCGCGTGGTCGTTCGTCGTGGCGGCGTTCGCCGGCGCCTTCGGGGTGACCCGCGAGTTCTACTACGGCTCGATGGGCCGCACGATCGCGCAGATCGGCTTCCGGCGCGCGTTCCTGGGGAAGGGGATCGCGGCGATCGGTGTCGCGGTCGCTCTCACGGCGGGAGTCGCCGCCGTGTGGTGCGGGGTCGCGGCGGTCGTCCTGGGCGTGAACGGTCTCGCGTTCAGCCCCAGCTTCGGGGCAGCGCGGACCGTGCTCGGGGCGCTCCCCGGCGCGGTCCTCGGCGCGGTCCTCGGCGCCTCGATCGGCTGGATCGTCGGCAACTACTACGCCGCGGCGGCGATCGTGTTGGCGGGACCGATCGCGTTCGAGCGGGCGTTCCTCGGGTCGGCGCCTGAGGCCGCCCGCTTCTCACCGGGGCTGTCTCTCGCTGCCCTCGCGTCGCCGAGCGACCACGCGGCCCTCCTCGAACCGTGGGCCGGCCTCGCCGTGGCCCTGGGCTGGACTCTGATCCTGGCCGCCGGGGCGTGGGTCGTCGGGTATCGGAGGTTCCGATGAGCGGGTCCGCGGCTCCGCTGATCGGACTCGGGCGGGCTCTCCGGGCCCAGGTTCTTATCGCGATGGGCGATCTTCCCCTGGCCGGGACCTGCGTCGCGGCGATCGTGCTGTCGGCCTCGATCGGCACGAGTGTGCCCGGCGATCTCGTTGCGGCGCCCGATGCGGCGAAGGAGGCGATCGCAGCGGCGCTGTCGACCGTGATCGCGGTCTATTCGGCGGTGATGGCGGCGATCTATGGCTCGTTCCGGTACACGATCGACCGGCGCGGGGGAGTCGTCGCCCACCGCGCGACGCTTCAACCGCGACGGTGGGGCCTCGCCGCGCGGATCCCCTCCACCGCGCTCGGCGGTGCGCTCGTCGGCGTGGCCTCTCTGGTCGGCGGCCGCGCGGCCGTGGTCGCGGCTCTGGGCGCGTGCGGTCTCGAGCCCGCCACCGTCGGCACGGTCGCGGTCGTCGGTGCCGCCGCGGCGGTGTGGGGACTGAGCGCGGGGCTTCTGGTGCAGGCGCACCTGCCGTCGCTGTTCGTCGCCCCGCTGTCTCTCAGCGCGCCGCTGCTGATCGCGCCGCTCTGGCCCGCGGTCGCGGCGTGGTTCCCGCTGCCGACGCTCCTGCGCGCCGCAAGCTTCGACCTCACACCGCTCGGGATCGGCGCCGCCGTCGGCCCGGCAGCCGGCGCCGCGGTGGCGCTCGCCGTCGCGTGGGGTGTCCTGCTGCTCGCCGCGGGCGCGGTCTCGTTCCTCCGCCGCGACCTCCGCTGACCCGCCACGCGGCCCCTCGTCACGCGCCCCCTCGACGTGATCGAGGCGGCCGCCGGGGCTCGCGGGTTTCCGGACCTCAGACGCGAACGCGCGCCACCGTCTCGCCGTACTCCGTCTCGCCGACGGGCTCGAAGCCCGCGCGCAGGAAGAAGGCTTCGGGGCCGCCGACACCGGGTTCGTAGATGACGTCGACGTGGTCCATGCCGCGACGCCGCGCCTCTTCCAGAAGCTCGCCGAGCGCGAAGCGGCCGACGCCGCGCCCCTGATCGTCGGCGTCGACGTTGATGCGCCACAGCACCGACCGGAAGTGCTCCTCCTGCGCCTCGGGGTCGAAGTTCGCGCTCACGAACCCGACGACCTCGTCACCGTCGAGCACGACGCGCTGCCACGACGTCTGCGGATCCATCACGGTGGCGGCGATGCCGTAGCTGACCGGGGCGAGGAACTGTTCCTGCCCAGGCTTCAGCGACAGGTTGTTCACCGCCACGATCGTGGAGGCAGAGAGTTCGACGAGACGAAGGTCGGCCATGCGCCCAGGCTATCCGCCCCGCTGCCCCGCGCAACATTCCGGATGCCATTGCCCCGTCATCGCCCCCGCCCCCGCGGCGATGAACGCAATCCATGACGAGAAACGCGGTGCCGCACCGTTCCTCGTTGCGAATCGCGTTTATCGCCAGGAGTACGGCCGCGAAGTATCTCGACATCAAGAGACTTTGCGCCGGTGCGATAGGCTGAGAAGCAACCCTGGCCGCCTCTACGGAGAGATTCGACGTGCCCGATTCCACCATCATTTACACGTACACCGACGAGGCGCCGGCGCTCGCGACCGCGTCGTTCCTGCCGATCGTGCAGGCCGTCACGACGCAGGCGGGTGTCGACGTCGAGACCCGCGACATCTCGCTCGCCGGCCGCATTCTCGCGGCCTTCCCGCAGCGCCTCACCCCCGAGCAGCACGTGGGTGACGCCCTCGCCGAGCTCGGCGGTCTCGCCACCCTGCCCGAGGCGAACATCATCAAGCTGCCGAACATCTCGGCATCCATCCCGCAGCTCAAGGCCGCGATCGCCGAGCTGCAGTCGCAGGGCTATGACATCCCCGACTACCCCGACGACGCCGCGAGCGTCGAAGACAAGGACGTGCGGGCGCGCTACGACCGCATCAAGGGTTCCGCGGTGAACCCGGTGCTCCGCGAGGGCAACAGCGACCGCCGTGCCCCGCTCGCGGTGAAGAACTACGCCAAGAAGCACCCGCACCGCAACAAGCCGTTCGCGGAGGGCTCGAAGACCCGCGTCGCGACCATGGGTCACGACGACTTCAAGAGCAACGAGAAGTCCTGGGTCGCCGCCCACGACGACGTGCTCACGATCCGCCACACCGCCGAAGACGGCACGGTCACGGTCCTCAAGGACTCGCTCAAGGTCCTCCCGCGCGAGATCATCGACGCCACGTTCCTGTCCGCCGCAGCCCTCGACGCGTTCCTCGCCGAGACGGTCGCGCAGGCGAAGGCCGACGACGTGCTCTATTCGGTGCACCTCAAGGCCACGATGATGAAGGTCAGCGACCCGATCATCTTCGGCCACGTCGTCAAGGCGTACTTCGCCGACGTGTTCGCCCAGTACGGCGACAAGATCGCCGCGGCCGGGCTCAACCCCAACAACGGCCTCGGCGGCATCCTGTCGGGGCTGTCCTCGGTCGAGGGCGGCGACGAGATCGCCGCGGCGTTCGAGAAGGCCGTCGACGAGGCTGCGCGCCTGTCGTACGTCAACTCCGACAAGGGGATCACCAACCTCCATGTCCCCTCCGACGTCATCGTGGATGCCTCGATGCCCGCGCTCGTGCGCAACGGCGGCAAGCTGTGGGGCGTCGACGGGGGAGAGGGTGACACGCTCGCGGTCATCCCGGACTCGTCGTACGCCGGCGTCTACCAGGCCGTGATCGATGACGTGATCGCCAATGGTCCGCTGAACCCGGCCACGATCGGCACCGTTCCCAACGTCGGCCTCATGGCGCAGGCGGCCGAGGAGTACGGCAGCCACGACAAGACCTTCGAGATCGCCGCCGCCGGCCGTGTCGAGGTCGTCGACGGCGACGGCAACGTCGTCATCGAGCACGACGTGCAGCCGGGCGACATCTGGCGCGCGACGCAGACGAAGTACGTCGCGATCGTCGACTGGGTGGGTCTCGCCGTGCGCCGCGCCCGTGCCACGAACGTCCCCGCGGTGTTCTGGCTCGACGTCAACCGCGCCCACGACGCGCAGATCATCGCGAAGGTGTACCAGGCCCTCGCCACGATCGACACGCAGGGCCTCGAGCTGCTCATCCTGCCGCCGGCCGAAGCCACCCGCTACACGCTCGCGCGTCTGCGCCACGGCCTCGACACCATCTCGGTGACCGGCAACGTGCTGCGCGACTACCTCACCGACCTGTTCCCGATCCTCGAGGTCGGCACGAGCGCCAAGATGCTCTCGATCGTGCCGCTGCTCGCCGGCGGTGGTCTGTTCGAGACCGGTGCGGGCGGATCGGCGCCCAAGCACGTGCAGCAGCTCCTCGAAGAGGACTACCTGCGCTGGGACTCGCTCGGCGAGTTCTTCGCCCTCGCCGCGTCGCTCGAGCACTACGCCGGCTTCACCGGCAACGCCCGGGCGCAGGTGCTGGCGGACACGCTGGATGCCGCGACCGGCACGTTCCTCGAGAACGACAAGTCGCCCGGCCGCGCGCTCGGCACGATCGACAACCGCGGCAGCCACTTCTACCTGGCTCTCTACTGGGCGCAGGAGCTGGCGAAGCAGACGACGGATGCCGACCTCGCCGCCGTCTTCACACCGGTCGCCGAGGCCCTCGCCTCGAACGAGGACACCATCGTCGAGGAGCTCCTCGCCGTGCAGGGGCACCCGGCCGAGATCGGCGGCTACTACCGCCCCGACGTCGCCCTGGTCGAGAAGGTCATGCGTCCCTCCGCAACACTGAACGGGATCATCGACGGCCTCCGCTGATCGCCTGAACCCCGAGGGGCGGATGCCATCGGCATCCGCCCCTCTTCCGTTCCCGCCGCACGACTCCCCGGCCCGCGACCCCGCTCTACAACCGCGCGCATCACAACCGCCCGCCGCACGACTCCCCGCCGCGCAACCGCCCGCCGCCCGAGCATCCACGCCCGTTGCGCGCGCCCTGCGCCGCCCGTCCCCAACGAAGAAGGGGCCGGATGCCCTGGCATCCGACCCCTGTCTGCGGGTGGCTCAGTAGTGCACCGACACCTCGGTGCCGCGGTAGGCCCAGTCGTAGAGCAACTTGGCGTTGGCGATCGTGAGGTTGATGCAGCCGTGGCTCATGGGCGTTCCGAAGTTGTTGTGCCAGTAGGTGCCGTGGAAGCCCTCGTCGCCGTTGAAGTAGGCGACCCACGGAACGTCCTTGGTGCACCAGTCGTAGCCGGGCGCGCAGCCCATGTCCTGCAGGTCGGTCTTCCAGCCGATGCGGAAGTTGCCGGTGTGGGTCTCCCACCCGCTCTTGCCGGACGACATCGACCAGTGCTGGTACACCTGGCCGTTCTCGTACAGGGTGACGGTCTGCGCGCTGAGGTTGACGTCGATGTTGCGCTCGGTCTTGGTCGTCTCGAACGGCGTCTCGGCGACGGTGAGGACGTACTTGCCGTTGCCCTCGGCCAGCTGCGCGGCGAAGGCGGCGGCGACACCGGCCGTGTCGCCGAGCGAACGACCCGTCTGACCCTCGGTGAGCGTCTTGATGACCTCACCGCCGGTGTCGACGATGACGTCGGCGTTCACGGCGCCGCGGTCGACCGTCCCCGCGAGGCCATCGACGACCTTCTGGATGCCGGCCTGATCGGCGGAGATCGCGAAGGCACCGGTGCCGTCGGAGGTCACGGCCAGCCACGAGGCGGCGGTCGCACGGTCGACGGGAACGGTTCGCTCGTCGCCGATGTAGAAGCCGACCGAGTCGAGGATGCCGTTGAGCGTTGCCACGGCCGCTCCGGCCTCGTCGGTGCTGACGGGAGCGTCGACCGCGACGACCCCGGCATCCACGGAGGTCGTCGCCGAGCCGGCGTCGAAGGCGGATTGCAGGGCAGCCGTGACGGTGGCGACGTCGATGCCCTCGCCTGCCTCAGCGGGCGTCGAGACGTAGGACTGCGAGCCGGAGTCGAACGCGACGGTCGCATCGACCGGCGCGCGATAGGTCGAGGGGGCGCGCTCGCGCAGAACCGCCGAGGCCTCGGCGGGGTCGACCTGGATCTCCACGCCCGTGCCGGCGGGGAACCACGACGAGGGCTTCCACATCGGGTTGTCGGCGAAGGCCTTCTCGGCGATCGCGGTGGCGTCCACGGTCGCGCCCAGGTCGGCGCCCGAGACGGTGACTTCTCCCGCGGGGCTCTGCACGGTCACTTCGGTGCTGGCGAGCCGGGCCGAGATGGCCTGGGCCGCGGCGCCGGCGGTGAGGCCGCCGATCTGGACTCCGGCCACCGAGGCGCCGGGCGCGATGAGCACCAGCGAAGCCGCGATCAGCGCGACCGCGGTCGCTCCCGCGGGAATGCCGATCCACAGCCCCGAGCGGTTCTTCCGCTTGGCGGGCTCGGGCGGAGCCCAGGCGTACGTGGCTCCGTCGGTGCCGTTCGCGCCGTCGGTCATGAGTGAACCCCCCGGGAAAGTCAGTCTTTCCATGCTAGGTGGGCATCCTCCGGCGCAGCCGTGAGGTTTGTCACGTTCTGGTTACACCGCTGCGCGATGCGTCACGTCGCGAAGACCTTGCCCGGATTCAGGATGCCAAGCGGGTCGAACACGCGCGCGATGTCGCGCTGCAGGAGCCACTGGTCGTCGCCGAGCTCGTCGGCGAGCCACCGTCTCTTGAGTACCCCGATGCCGTGCTCTCCGGTGAGGGTGCCGCCGAGGGCGAGGGCGGCGCGGAACAGGTCTTCCGCCGCGGACCAGACGACGTCGGGCACATCAGGGCCATCGAAGACGAAGTTCGGGTGGAGGTTGCCGTCACCGGCGTGGGCGACCGTGGGAATGACGAGGCCGTACTGCCGTTCGATGCGCGCGATCGCGTCGAACATCGCGGGAAGCGCGCTCCGAGGAACGGAAACGTCCTCGATGAGCGTCGTCCCCAGGGTCTCCATCGCGGGATGGAGCGCTCGGCGCACGGCGAGCAGCGTCTCACCCTCGGCCTCGTCGGCGGCGACGGACACGTGGCCGCCGACGAGGTGCAGCACCTCGGCGATCGCGCGCGCCTCGTCGCCGGCGGCGGGCCCATCGGTCTGGATGGTCAGCTGCGCGGCACCCGGGGGAGGAGTCGACAGCGACAGCAGGCGGTGCACGGCGGCGAGGCTGGTGGCATCCATCAGCTCCATGACGGCGGGCTGGATGCCAGACGCCGTCACCGCGGCCGAGGCCACCGCCGCCGACCGGACGCCGTCGAACAACGCGGTCAGGGTCACGCGTTCACCGACGACCAGGCGGCGGAGCTTGAGCGTCGCGCCGACGACGACGCCGAGGATTCCCTCGGACCCGATGACCAGCGACGTGAGATCGAGGCCCGTGACGCCCTTGACGCTGCGGTGACCGAGCCGGAGGAGGCGTCCGTCGGCGAGCACGAGGTCGAGGCCCAGGACGGCGTCCCGGACGACGCCGTACTTCGCGCACAGCAGGCCACCGGCGCCCGTCGCGATGTTGCCGCCCACGGTCGAGATCGCGCGACTCGCGGGGTCGGGCGCCCACCACACCCCGTGCGGCTCGAGGAGCGCGTTGAGTTCGGCGTTCAGGATGCCGGGCTCCACCACCGCGAGCAGGTCGTCGGGGCGGATCTCCCGCACACGGTTCATCGCTCGCAGAGACAGCGAGATCTCACCGCCGCCGGTGTTGGCACCCCCGGCGAGGCCGGTGCCGGCCCCGCGCGGGACGACGGGCGTCCGCGTCGCCGTCGCGATCCGCATCACTGCCTGCACGTCCTCCACCGAGGCCGCGTGGACGACCGCGAGCGGGGTGCCGGTCGCCGCATGGCCGGATTTGTCGGCGCGTGCGGCCGAGAGGGAGGCGGGGGAGACGTCGACGCGGTCGCCGAGTTCGGCCCTCAGCAGCGTGACGACGTCGACGGTCACGCCAGGCGCCGGCGGCCGTTCAGGGCACCGAAGGTGACGGCGACGATCGCGAAGATCAGCCCGATCCAGGCGTGCCCCATGCTCCACCAGGCGATGGTCGCCGCCGCGTAGACGAACAGCTCGACGATCGCGCGGATGAACGGGTGCACGGCGAGGACGGCGCGCGGCGAGACGAACAGGGCCCACACGACGAGCGCGAGGAGAGGTGCGCCGATCCCGGCGACGAGGTTCCAGGGGAAGGGCCAGCCGGTGAAGCCCCAGATGGCGAGCGTCACGAACGCGGCGATTCCGCACAGGACGCTGCCGATCTCGACCGCCGTCGGACGCGGGCGCATGCCGGGGGCGAGGGGCGCCTGCGCGCGGACGTGGGGAGAGTCGGTCACGCCGCCATTTTACGCGGGCGTCGCCGGCGCGCCTGCGGGATACCTCGCGGACGAGCGACTCGCCCGGGCGCGTCGCGCGCGAAACCCGGTAGGGTGAGGGCGTCGCGACTGGCGTTGAGGTGGGGAACCACCGGGGAGCGACCGCTTGACGGTATTCGACCGCACGCCTGGGTCGGTGCGGTATCTCCGCGGACTCGCCCGAGCCTGCGGCATCCGGAACCATCGTCAAGGAGATCGCATGACCGATCCGTACTTCAACGCCCCGCTCTCGGAGGTCGACCCCGAGATCGCCCAGGTGCTCGAGCGCGAGCTCGACCGCCAGCGCGGTTATCTCGAGATGATCGCGTCCGAGAACTTCGTTCCCGTCTCGGTGCTGCAGTCGCAGGGGTCGGTGCTGACCAACAAGTACGCCGAGGGTTACCCGGGTCGCCGTTACTACGGCGGATGCGAAGAGGTCGACGTCGCCGAAGAGCTCGCGATCGAGCGTGCGAAGGCGCTGTTCGGTGCCGGCTTCGCCAACGTCCAGCCGCACTCGGGTGCAACCGCCAACGCCGCGGTGCTGCACGCGATCGCCCGTCCCGGCGACACGCTGCTCGGTCTCTCGCTCGACCAGGGCGGTCACCTGACCCACGGCATGAAGATCAACTTCTCCGGCCGCCTCTACGACATCGTCGCCTACGGCGTCGACCCCGAGACCTCGATCATCGACATGGACGAGGTCCGCCGCCTCGCCGTCGAGCACAAGCCGAAGGTCATCATCGCCGGCTGGTCGGCGTACCCGCGCCAGCTCGACTTCGCCGCGTTCCGCGCGATCGCCGACGAGGTCGGCGCGTACCTGTGGGTCGACATGGCCCACTTCGCCGGTCTCGTCGCCGCGGGCGTGCACCCGTCCCCGATCCCGCACGCCCACGTCGTCTCGACCACCGTGCACAAGACGATCGGCGGCCCGCGTTCCGGCCTCATCCTCACGAACGACCCCGACCTGGCCAAGAAGATCAACACCGCGGTCTTCCCGGGCCAGCAGGGCGGCCCGCTCATGCACGTCATCGCCGCCAAGGCCACGGCGTTCAAGCTCGCGATGACGCCCGAGTTCAAGGAGCGTCAGGAGCGCACCCTCCGCGGCGCCTCGATCATCGCCGACCGCCTCACGCAGGACGACGTGAAGAGCGCCGGCATCGCCGTCCGCTCGGGCGGCACCGACGTGCACCTCGTCCTCGTCGACCTGCGGGATGCCGAGATCGACGGCAAGCAGGCCGAAGACCTGCTCCACGAGATCCACATCACGGTCAACCGCAACGCCGTCCCCAACGACCCGCGCCCGCCGATGGTCACGTCGGGGCTGCGCATCGGCACCCCGGCGCTCGCGACGCGCGGCTTCGGTGACGCCGAGTTCACCGAGGTCGCCGACATCATCGCCCTGGCCCTGATCCCGGGCGCCGATGTCGAGGCGCTGCGCACCCGCGTCGCTGCGCTCACGGCCGCATTCCCGCTGTACCCCGGCCTGCAGCAGTGAGCCCCGCCGGGGCTCGACGTCGCGTGTTCCGCGGCGCCGGGCCCCGGCATCCGGCCTCGTCGCCGCCGTGTACGGCGTCGCGGGGAAGGTGGCCCGCGTCGGCGCCACGACGCGACACCCTACGAACGACAGAGACAGAACGAGGGATGCCATGACGGCGACGATTCTCGACGGCAAGGCCGCTGCGGCGGCGATCAAGACGGAGCTCGCCGAGCGCGTCGCCGCCCTGCGCGAACGCGGCATCGTGCCCGGCATCGCGACGGTGCTCGTCGGTGCCGACCCCGCATCGCAGCTGTACGTCGGCATGAAGCACAAGCAGTCCGAGGCGATCGGCATGAACTCGATCCAGGTCGAGCTTCCCGCAGAGTCCACGCAGGAAGAGGTCGAGGCGGTCATCGACGGCCTCAACGCCGACCCGTCCTGCCACGGGTACATCGTGCAGCTGCCGCTGCCGAAGCACCTCGACACCGACGCGATCCTCGAGCGCATCGATCCGGCGAAGGATGCCGACGGCCTGCACCCCACGAACCTCGGCCGCCTCGTGCTTAACGTCAACGCCCCCATCACGACGCCCCTCCCGTGCACGCCGCGCGGCGTCATCGAGCTGCTGCTGCGAAACGGCTACGACCTGAAGGGCAAGGAGGTCGTCGTCGTCGGCCGCGGTGTCACGATCGGCCGCTCCATCGGGCTGCTGCTGACCCGCCGCGAGATCAACGCCACGGTGACGCTCACGCACACCGGCACCGCCGACCTGGCGAAGCATCTGCGTGAGGCCGACGTGATCGTGGCTGCCGCGGGCGTGAAGCACATCGTGCGCGCCGAGGATGTCAAGCCGGGCGCCGCGGTGCTGGACGTCGGTGTGACGCGCGAGATCGACCCCGAGACCGGCAAGAACCGAGTGTACGGCGACGTGCACCCCAATGTGGCCGAGGTCGCGGGGTTCCTTTCCCCCAACCCGGGCGGCGTGGGGCCGATGACCGTGGCCCTGCTGATGACGAACGTCGTCGAGGCGGCGGAGCGCGCGGCGACCGTTTCGGACTGAGGCGCGTTCACGCGTTTCGTTGCGGCCCCTCCCCCACAAGCGGCCATACGGACGCTCGTGGAGGGTGACCGTTCGGGTGATCGATAGGTCGACCCGCCGGGCGGCGCACTGTGATGGGGCTGAATTTTCGGCGCTCCTGCAAAGTCACCCGCTCCCGTGACGCGACCCCCGTGTCTGTTCTGTTTCCCCGCAGCCTGTTACGTCGTCTCCGAGGCATACCCGATGCCTTCATTCGTATCTCGGGGCCGCGCTCGGCGGCCCGTTCGATTAGGGGAGACATTGTGACGATTGACGTGCCCGAACGGGGAGCCCGTATCGAGGGGGAGCAGCCCCCTCCCAAGTCGGTCGGCCGCCGCACCGTTCTTGCCGGCGCGGCGTGGACCGTTCCGGCCGTCGCTCTCGCGACCGCCGCGCCGGCTCACGCAGCGTCCGGTCTCACACTCGCGTTCGACAAGACGTCGTATTCAGCGGTCGGCTGCTCCACCGTTACGGGCATCACCCTGACGCTGATGAATGGAACGAGCCCCGCGCAATCCAAGGGTGTCACGGTCACGCTCCCGGCCGGTTTCGCCTTCCTCTCGGGCGGGACAACCGTGAATGGTGTAACGGACGCGAACGGTGTCTATGTCGTCCCGGGCATCTCAGTTCCCAACGCCTCGAGCACGGCCGCGATCACCGCCATCGCCGAGGGGGTGACCGCGGTCTCCACGCTCCGCGTCCAAGCCAACAGCACTGCGGAAGAAGCCCGGCTCGCGCAGACGGCGAATCGCACGTGGCCCAACACACCTCCGGGATCGATCGCGATCGGAGCCAACTACTTCCTGTCGCCGACAAACCAATTGTGGTTCGAAGGCGTCAAGGTCGAAGAAGAGGTGGTCGCGGCCGCCGGGTGGCTTTACGCGCCGAACGGTACGCAGTACGCGGACTACCTTCTCCCCGGCAACGGAGGCATGAGGCGTGCCTCCGGCACCGCACACGAAAACCCCTACCCGTCCGGTCTACCCACGGATGCGCGTCCGATCGGGCAGGCGTACTTCCTCACCGCCGACGGCGATCTCTACCACTACACCTCCCGGGTGACGGGAAACGTCAAGTCGGTCGTGACCTGGTGTGGTTCTGATGGACATCACGCGGACATCGAACTCAGAACGGGCGTGCTCCTTCGCGCTACCACATACACGATCGATCGGACTTTCTCTCCCTTGCCGGAGACTGCGCGGCCCATCGGCGCGGACTACTTCCTCTCAGACGATGGTGACCTCTTCTTCCGGAGGGATTTCGTGGCCACTCAGGTCACTTCGGCCGTCGGATGGTTCTACAACGGTGGGCCGCTTTATGCCGACTACACGACGGAGTCCGGCGAGGCGCTTCGCGCCTGGGAGAAGGCCCCGCGCGACTCGGTCTACATCGGTACCCCGGCGGGTGCACGCGCCCTCGGCACGATGTACTACCTCACAGACGTCGGCCAGCTCTACTGGAACGGGAAGTTCGCGATCAATGGCGTGGACAAGGCGATTGCGTGGTCCGCTGGCCATCAGATGACAGCTGACGTCCGCACCTTCTCGGGATTGTCGCTCCGTCTGTGGGACCAGACCATCGACTCTCAGTGGTCACCGATGCCCGAGAATGCGTTGTCGATCGGCGCTTCGTATTACTACGAGGCCGAAAAGCAGGAGTTGTACTACCAGGGCAAGCTCCTGGTGACGGGCGTAACGAGCGCGGCGGGGTACCACATTCGTGGTGCGGGAGATTTCTGTGGATACACCACGACCGCTGGTGAGTCGATCCGCGCATTCAACGCGAACCCTCGGGAGTTCGTCCACCAGAACGTCCCCGAAGGCGCGAAGGCGATTGGTTGCTTCTACTTCTTGCTCGACAAAGTGCTCTATCACCTCAACAGGGGAGCTGTTCTCCACGGTGTCTCCGCCGCGGTGTCCTGGGTCAACGGGGTGGAATCGGCGGACGTCCAGCTGGAGTCGGGCACCCTCGTGCAGATGATTGACGGCGCGATCGCCAAGACGTACTCGCCGATGCCGGCGAGCGCGGCTGCTGTCGGGGCCGACTACTTTCTCAATGACAAAGGTGAACTGTACTGGCAGGGCTCACTCATCGCGACGAATGTCGCGTCCGCAGCGGGTTTCTACATGCACAACTGGGGGCACCAGGTCTGCGACTACGTCACGCGCGACGGTGTCGGTCACCGGGCGGGCGACGCGCGGCCGGCGGACTGGACGAAGGCCGGTATCGGGTACGAGATAGCGCTTTCGCGCGGGTATTTCCTTGCGGCGGGTGGCGCACTCTATTGGTATGACAGACCCGTCCTGTTCTCGGACGGCACCCCCGTCACGTACGACCAGATCACGCCCTGGTCGGATCAGTTGTACATGCATGCTGACATCCACGCCAAGAACGGCAATCACTACCGCTTGATTGAGCACAGTGTGCAGTACCAGTACTGGCGGAACTCGACCGCTCCGAGCGGCGTTCAGGCGGTGGGGATCTACTACTTCCTCACGCCCACCGGTGACCTCTACTACTGCGGCGCTGACGATAACCCGGTTCTCGTCGCGAACGGCGTCGTCGAGGCGAAGGGGTGGTACGACGCAACTCGAACCGTCGCCTGCGCGGACTACCGTGACGGCGGAGGGGTCGTGCGCCGCGCGGATGGGGGAACCCCGAACGTGGCGACGTACTCGGGAGCGCCCGTCCAGGCCGAGTTGCTCGGGTCGGGGTACTTCCTGACGTCGGCCAAGGTCTTGTGGTTTGGCGGCACCACCGTCACCACCAACCCGGCATCATTGGACGCCTGGAACGACAGCAGCTCCGCCGGATATCACGTCACGTACCGCACCTCGGATGCCCGGGCGCTACGTGCAAAGGGCGCCGACCCCGCCGAGCAGACTTGGCTCGCGGGTGGTGCACCCCTCAATTCGAAGCTCGTCGGTTCGAAGTACGCACTGGCGGCGGACGGCGAGCTCTGGTTCGCGGGAACGTCCGTCGCAACCGGGGTGAAAGACGCCGTGGGGTGGTCGCAGCAGGCCGACAGCGGACGCTTTTTCGCTGACTACTTTGATGCAAGCGGCGCGGGTCGAGTGGACTTGCAGAATGGAGTTCCGCTGTCGTCGCCCTACAGCAACGTGCCTCTCACCGCGACGCTTCTGGGGTACGGGTTCCAGCTCGCAGGAAGCGATCTCTTGTACCAGGGGAGCACCGTTGCGGCAAATGTCGCGTCGGGGGCCGCGTGGATCGATGGCGGATATCTGCCTTTCTGCGACTACCGGACGCAGGATCTGGGTGCCTATCGGCTTCAGGAGACGAACGGTGAGCTCAAGGACTGGACTCAGGGCCGCACGCCGGTGGGGTCGGAGCCGCGCGGCGCCGACTACTTCGTCAGCGGCGATGGTGTCCTCAGCTTCGAGGGGCAGATCGTGGACACGAATGCGACTGACGTCGTCGGCTGGAACTGGGGAGGAGATCGGTACGCGGATTACCGCGTTCCGAACTCCTCGTCGACGAAGCGTGTCCAGGCAAAGGCTCTCGACAAGACCGCCTTCGTGTATGCGTCGCCAGCTCTGGGAACCGAACCCGTGGGAGCGGGGTACTGGTTGAACGGCAAGACCGGCCAACTCTGGTACGCCAACGCGATCATCGTGGACGACGTCGAGGTCTCGGACCTCGTGGGCGAAGAGGTTCAGATGGCGCGGGGATGGGTGTACGGGCAGCCTGCGGTCAACTATCGGGAGAGGGATGGTGCCGCCCGCCGTCGAGAGAAGAACGCGAATCCCCTGGTCACGACCTTCGTCCAGGGCAGTACCCCTCTGGGGTCTAAGCCGATCGGTGCAGAGTACTTCCTCAATGAAGGCGATCTCTGGTTCCAGGCAGGACAACCTGGTCCCGGTCAGATCGGCCCCGTAACGGGCGGTGTGGCCCGCGCGATCGGTTACTGGATCAACGGCTACTTCGCGGATTTCATGACGACGGACAACGTTGCGTCTTCTGCCGGAGGTTCGGACGTCACTGGTATCGACGGATCGAACACGGATCCCGCCGCGGTTCCGGTCGGCGCCCTGTATTTCCACGTCCCCAACGGCAAGCTGTACTACAACGGCGAGGCGCTCAAAGACTCACAGAACAACGAGCTCGGGAACGTGGCCAGTGTGGTGAGTTGGGCTCCAGGCGAACGGCGCGCAACATATGCGTTGATCCAGGACTGCACTCCCGGCAGGTGAGGCAGACGAGGCGGGGGTACCGGAAACGGTGCCCCCGCTTCGTCGTTCCGTCGCCGAACGAGGGGTGACGGGCGGTTGAACTCCTCCCGCATCGTTGGCAAGGGGTGCGCGGAGGTCGCCGGACGTGGCATCGTCGTCTCATGACTGACTCCGTGCTCAACGACCTCCTCCGCCGCGTCACCGAGAGCGGCCTGCTCGACGAGCCGACGATCGACGAAGACACCGTCGTGGGCCTCGCCCACTTGGATGCTGCGGGCGTCGAGGTGGAGGTCGATCTCGACCCCGAGATCGAGGACGTCGACGACCCCGATGTCGACGCGATCGTGGCATCCCTCTCCGACATCCTGACGGTCAGCGAGGATCGTTGGCGCGCGATCGTCGATGAGGTCGCCACGGAGATCGAGGAAGCCGTCGAGGACGACGAGGTGGATGCCGAGATCGACCTGCGTACCGACCTGGAGGCCGTCGGGGTGGGAGTCTTCGCGGACGCGATCATCGTGGTGTTCGCGGGGGCGACGTCGTTCCCCGACTCGCTCGTGCACGTCCAGCTCACGCCCGAACTCGAGGTCGAGGACATCGAGATCGTGAGCGACGACGACGAGGATGACGAAGACGACGACGAGGACTGAGCCTCACCGCAGGCGAGAACGGCTGGGACGTACCCACGGGTACCCCGGCCGTTCATTTTTCCGTGGAGGTCACTCCGGCGGGTGCCATCGGCGTCCGAGATCCCCCGCCTGGTCGCTCCACGCCGGTGTCTGGTGCAGGGGCGCGACGGTGAGGCGACAGCATTCTGCATCCGTGTTCGAACATCTACCGTCGGGGGCACACGGTGCGCAGAGAGGCGCTCCGCGAGAGCATCCACAGGAGGACGCATGACGAACATCGGCGTCGTCGGCGCTGGAACGGCGGGCCTGCATCTGGGCCTTCTGCTGCGGCAGCACGACATCCCCGTCACCATCTACACCGACCGCACCGCCGATCAGGTGGCCGAGGGCCGACTGCCCAACAGTGTCGCCCACCACGCGGTCACGATCGAGCGCGAGCGCGAGCTGGGTGTCGACCACTGGCCGGTGGAGGAGTTCGGCTACTTCTGCCACCACCACTGGGTGGGAGGCGCCGGCCTCTTCTTCCGTGGGAACTTCCACAACCCGTCACGCGCGGTGGACTACCGCATCTATCAGCCGACGCTCATGGGCGATTTCGAGGACCGCGGCGGTCGGATCGAAATCCGCTCGGTCGAGGCGGAGGACCTCGACGCCCTGAGCGAGAAACACGACGCGATCGTGGTCGCTTCAGGCAAGAAGTCCCTCGGCGACTTCTTCGGCATCAACGAAGCGAAGACCCCCTACGCCGGACCGCAGCGTCGCCTGATGGTGGGCCTCTGGCACGGGGTCGCGAACGAGGACACCAAGAGCGTGACGCTCAGCATTGCCCCGGGGCAAGGCGAACTGCTCGACATCCCGCTCTACAGCTTCGCCGGACACACCCACGCGCTGCTGTTCGAGAACGTCATCGGCGGAGACACCGAGGTGCTCGCCGATGCGCGGTACGACGACGATCCCGAGGCGTTCCGCCGTCTCGTGCTCGACAAGGTGCGGCAGTACCACCCGACCGTGTCGGCCCGCATCGACGAATCCACGTTCGAACTCGCCCGACCTCAGGATCTTCTGCAGGGCGCGGTGCGCCCGGTGCTGCGCAACGACTATCGCGTCCTCGACAACGGCACGGTGGTCATCGCTGCCGGTGACGTCCACTCCGTGCTGGACCCCGTTATCGGTCAGGGCGGGAACTCGGCCTCCTACTCGGGATACACCGTGGGCCAGGAGATCCTCGAAGACCGTGGCTTCGGCGCCGACCTCGGCCGCCGGGCGGCGGCACGGCGCCGTGAGCGCGTCGAGAAGGTCAGCGACTGGACGAACCTCATGGTCCAGGTCCCCCCGGCGGCGCACATGATCGATCTGCTGGGCGCGATGAGCCAATCGCCGACGTTGGCCGACGAATTCACCCAGAACTTCAATGACCCCATCGCCCAATGGGACGATGTCGTCGGATCGCCGGAGATCGCGGCCGCAGCCATCGCGCGCACCGCGGCCCACGACGCGAGCGAGGAGCCCGCCCATGCATAAGCTGCTCGTCCTCTACCCGGAGCCGGTCGATCGGGTCGCCTTCGAGGAGCATTACCGGACGGTGCATCTGCCCCTGTGCGAGAAGCTCCCCGGGGTACGCGAGATCTCGTTCACCCTGGCGGTCGACCCGGGGCCCGCTCCGTCGCCCTATTTCGCGGTGTTCGAGGCGACGTTCGATTCCGCGGACGACCTCGGGGCCGCGCTCGCGTCGCCCGAGGGCGAAGCCGTCCAGGCCGACGTTCCCCGCTACGCGACGAACGGCGCGATCGTGATGACCTTCGCCGTGGAGCAACTCGTCCGCGTGTGAGGAAGGCCCGCGCCGGGGCAGGAGCATCCGTTCCCGCCCCGGCGCGTCGTCGTGCGCGCGGCGGTCCCCCTCGGCGGGGATGCCGCGGCAGTTCAGCCGACCGTCGCCCCGCGGTACTCGCTGGGGGAGACGCCCATCTCCGCTCGGAACAGCTTGCTGAAGTGCGACGGGTCGGTGAAACCCCAGGCCGCCGCCACCGCCGCCACTCCTTCGCGGGCGTGCCGCGGATCGCGAAGATCGCGGCGCACGTGGTCGAGCCGGCGGTCGCGGACCCAGTGGGACACCGTCGTCCCACGCCGCTGGAACAGTGTGTGCAGGTGGCGCGTGGAGATGTACGCCGCCGCCGCGATGCGCTCGGGGCCCAGATCGGGTTCGTGCAGGTGCGCGTTGATGAACGTGTCGATGCGGAACATCAACTCGGCGTGCGGGTCCGACCAGGGAGCGTCGCGGAGTTCCTGTCCGACCATCGTCGCGATCAGATCCATCGTGTTGTGCGTCACCTGCACGCCGGTGGCATCGTCGAGGGTCGGCAGCGCGCTCGCCAGGCCGGCGAGGAAGTGCCCGACCGCACGGGCGAAGCCCTGGTCGCCCGGGATGCGCACCGCCGTCAGTCCGCGCAGGATCGTCGCATCGACATTGATCATGCGGTGCGGGAACATCACGACCACGGCCGCGAGGTCGTCGGCGAACGCGAGCGTGTAGGGACGGCTCGTGTCATACAGCACGATGTCGCCGGGGGAGAGCAGGGCGGTGCGATCGTCCTGCGTGAGGACGCCGGTCCCGCTGAGCTGCAGCGTCAGCTTGACGTACGACTCCGCCGACGCGTCGACAAGATCTTGCGAGCGGGTGACCGAATGTCCGCTGGCGCGAACGGTCGAGAAGAGGATGCCGTCGCTGACACGCCCCTCCAGATGTGCGCTGAAGCGCGTCCCCCGCGGGGATTCCACGGTGAGGGGGACGAAGGACCGGGAGGCGATCGCCTGCCACTGTTCCTTTCCCAGAGCGTGCTCGCGGATCAGGCCGGGGACCACCGCGGACGGCGTCGGGGATTGCATCGTCACTCACCTCACAACGTTGTGATCGAGCGAGCCGACATCGGCTCGGACACAAAGAGCGTACGTCGCCGCGCCCGCCACGCGGAGGGAACCGGCATCCATCCCGGCACTGGGAGCCAAGCCTCGTACGCGCATTCACCAGACGCTCACGCCACGGGCGGCGCACGATGGTCCCACCCGGTCAGAGAGGACCCCCCCCATGATGATGAGCTCCATCGAGACGTTCCCGCCCGAGTCGACGCTCTTCCGCCCGACCGCGCACTTCTTCCGTGGGGGACTCGGCCGGTTCGCGACGGGCGTCGCCGTGGTCACCTTCCACACGGCGGATGCCGAGGGCGAGCGGCCCCGTCACGGGATCACGGTCAACTCCTTCACATCGGTGTCGATGGAACCGCCTCTCGTCCTCGTGTCGATCCAACGCACCGTGCGAACGCACGAAATGCTGCACGACACGCCTTTCACCATCAATATCCTCGGCGCCGAGCAGCAGGGACTGGCCTTGACCTTCGCGGGTCGTCCGCAGGTCGAGCCGGTGTGGGAGGACGGGGGCGGGGCTCCGCGGCTCGCGGGGGTGCTCGGCTGGTTCGAATGCGAGCCGTGGGCGGAGTACGACGGCGGCGACCACACGCTCTTCATCGGGAAGGTCGTGGACTTCGGCTATCGGGCCGGCGACGCCCTCGGCTTCGTCAACGGCCAGTTCACGACCGTGCACGAGGCGCCCCGAGGGCACGAGCTGCTCTTCTGACCCGCGCGTCGACTCGTCCCGTCACAGGCTTTGCTCCCCGAAAGGTTCCCCCATGCCCGCACGCCCCGGTTCCGATTACCTCGCCCGCCTGAACGCTCGGCACCCGGAGGTGCACCTCGACGGCGAGGTCGTCACGGCCCGCATCGCGGAACACCCGGCGTTCGCGCCGGTCGCCCGCGAATACGCTCGGCTCGCGGACCTGTCCAACGACCCCGCGCGCCGCGACGAGGTCACGTTCGTCAGCGACACCGGTGAGGTCGAACCGATTGCTCACCTCGTCCCGCGCGCCCCCGAGGATCTGGCGCGCCGACGCCGCGGGATGCAGGTGTGGGCGGGGGAGAGCGCGGGGTTCCTGGGTCGCACGGGCGACTACCTGTCATCGGCGCTCGCCGCGTTCGCGGGCTCGTCGGCGTTCTTCGCGCGGGCGGGTGATGTCTACGCCGAGCGCGTGCTCGCCTACGCCGAGCGCGTGCGCGCCGGCGACCTCGTGCTCTCGCACACGCTCCTGCCGCCCCAGGTCAACCGCGCGGTGCCCGCCGTCGGACAGGGCGACGGGCAGCTCGCGGCACGCGTGGTCGAGGAACGCGCCGACGGCATCGTGGTCCGCGGGGCGCGGATCCTGGCGACCTCGGCTCCCGTCGCCGACGAGCTGCTCGTGCTTCCCTCGACCGTGCTGCGCAACGTCCCCGAGGATGCCGCCTACAGCTTCGCCTTCGCGATCCCCACTGATGCCCCCGGCCTCCGGCTGCACTGCCGCACTCCGCTGCACCGCGGAGGCTCCGCGTTCGACGAGCCCCTCGCATCCCGCTTCGACGAGATGGATGCCGTGGCCGTCTTCGACGACGTGTTCGTCCCCGCGGAGCGCGTGTTCATCCTGGGCCGACCCGATCTCTGCAACACGCTCTACACCGAGACCGGTGCGGGAGCGCTCATGACCCACCAGGTCGTCACGCGCACCTTCGTGAAGACCGAGTTCTTCCTGGGCCTGGCATCCACGATGGCGGAGGCGATCGGCATCCAGGGGTTCCCTCACATCCAGCAGCAGCTCGCCGAGCTCATCACCTACGTCGAGATCGAGCGGGCCCTGCTCCGTGCCGCCGAGGTCGACGGGGAGGCGAACGAGTTCGGCGTGTTCCTGCCGCGCTGGGCGACGCTGAACGCGGCCCGCAACTGGTACCCCACGCACGTCGCCCCGCGTCTGACCGACATCATCCGCACGCTGGGGGCATCGGGACTCATGGCGACCCCGAGCGACTCCGAATTCGCGTCCGACGTCCACGGCGATCTGGAGCAGTACCTGCAGTCGGCGACGCTCGGCGCGCGCGAGCGCACCGCCCTGTTCCGTCTCGCGGCGGATGCCGCCGTCTCCTCGTTCGCCGGCCGGCAGTCGCTGTACGAGTACTTCTTCTTCGGCGATCCGGTACGCATGGCGTCCGCGCTCGTGGGCTCGTACGATCTCGGCGGTGCGCGTGCGCGGGTGCGCGGCATCCTCGACCGCTCGGAATGACGCCCGCGCCGCCCTCACGGGGTGACGGATGACGCACCGTCATGCCCGGATGGTGAAGTCCTCCAGCGGCGTGCCCGCCTCGTAGGGGCCGAAGAACAGATCAGCGCCCGCCGCCGTCAGCGAGACGCCCGTGCCGGTCGATCCGTCGAAGCTCGCGACCTCGGCGAAGGGCAGCCGCAGCGCGGCGTCGTCGGGGTCGGCGATCTCCAGCATCCAGGTCTCCCCGTGCGCGGTGAGAGACGGGTCGGCGAGGACGACGCGCATCATGCCGCCGTGGCCGGTGAAGGTGACGCTGCCCGAGAACACCACGCCCTCGCCGGGGAAGACGAAGCCGGCGGGGTCTTCCTGGGCGCCGCCCGTCGTCGCCACCACTCCGTCGCTCATCCCGCGTACGTACCCGAGCAGCGACCGTTTCACGGCCCACACGAGGGCGCTCACGCCGACGTCCAGCTGATCGAGCGGGCGAAGGACACCAGCGCCCGCACGCGCTCGGGCGGATCGATCGTCGCCGACCAGATCACGTCGATGCCGACGGGCTCGACGGGCGGGGAGATCTCCTTCATGGCGACAGGGTAGCCCTCGTAGCTCGCCGGATTCGCGGGACGTTGGACGAGGATGCCGTACCCCAGCCCCCTTCCCACGAGCGTGCGAACCGCCTCGTAACTTGCGGTGCGATGACGGATGCGAGGGGTGAGTCCGCGGGCTTCAAACAGGGAGAGCGTGTGCGCGGAGGACGGAGGCGCGTCCAGCAGGATGAGGTCTCGCGACGCGACGTCCTCGAGCCGGACGGTGTCGGCCTGGGCGAGCGGATCGTCAGCGGCCAGCAGCACGTGTGCGGGCAGCGCGAACAGGCGTTCGCGGCGTGGGTGGCCCGGGACGAGCGTGTCGTAGACGAACGCGACGTCGACCTCGCCCGATTCGATCCGCCCCTCGAGCTGGTCGTGGGTGGCCTCGCGAATGTGCAGGTCGACGCGGGGATGGGCCTCCCCGAAGTCGTGCAGGAGCGGGGGGAGGACGGTGGGGGCGAGGGTCGGATAGCAGCCGATCGTGATCGGTCCGACGAGTTCCCCGGGATCCGCGCGGAGCCCGATCATGATCTCGCGCGAGGCCGCCAGCAGCGGGCGGGCGCGGTCGACGACGTGAACTCCCGCGCTGGTCAGGGAGACGCCGTGCGCGCGCCGCCGCACGGTGAGCGCGGTGCCGACGACCCGGTCGAGTTCGGCGAGAGCCTCGGAGAGCGTCGAGGAAGACACGCGCAGTTCGGCGGCCGCGGCGGCGATCGTGCCGGCATCCGCCACCGCCGTGAGGTATCCGAGTTGCCGCAGGGTGAAGTCGGGAACGGGGAGCACGGGGACACCTCACATCGGATATGACGAAGACAAAACCCGGAAAAAGCCGCTTTCCCCGGTGTTTGACTCGAACGATACTCGAAGTGTTCGCCGCTGAACCACGACACGAGGAAGTGCGCCGTGAGCCGACCCGCCCCCATCGCCGACTGGGTGACGATCCCCGATCTCTACCGTGACCCGTTCCCGATCTACGACCGTCTGCGTGCCGAGGGCGGCGTGCACTGGGTGCCGAACGTCGGGCGTTACCTCATCACGAGCTACGACGCGGTGCACACGACCGAGTTCGACCAGGAGACGTTCTCGGCGAACGAGGAGGGATCGCTCCAGATCCGCGCCATGGGGCACTCGATGCTTCGCCGCGACGATCCGGAGCATTACCCGGAGCGAAAGGCCTGGCAGCCGGTGCTGCGGCCAGGCGTGGTCAAGCGCACGTGGACGAGCGTGTTCGAGCGCAACGCGGATCGCTACCTCGACGAGATGATCGCGAAGGGACCCGGAGCCGACATCGTCTGGGACTTCGCCGCGCCCTACTCCGCGGAGAACCTGCGGGAGATCCTCGGCTTCCACAATGTGCACCAGGAAGACCTGCAGCGCTGGTCGCAGACACTGATCGACGCCACCGGCAACTACGCCGACGACCCCGAGGTCTGGGCCAAAGGAAAGCGGTCGTTCGACGAAGTCGACGCCGCGCTGGACGAGATGCTCGCGTGGCATGCGAAGAACCCCGACCACTCGCTCATCTCGACGCTGCTGCGGATTCCCGACTACGAGATGCCGATCGAGAAGATCCGGGCGAACGTCAAGATGACGATCGGCGGTGGCCTGAACGAGCCACGCGACGCCCTCGGCGTCGCCGCGTGGGCGCTGCTCGAGCACCCGGATCAGCGCCGGGCGGTCGAGGCCGATCCCTCCCTCTGGCCCGCGGTCTTCGACGAGGCCATCCGCTGGATCGCGCCCATCGGGCTCTATTCGCGGCAGGTCACCACCGACACCGTGCTCGCCGGGGTGCAGCTTCCCGCCGGGGCGAAGCTCGGCATCTGCGTGCTCTCGGCCAATCGCGACGAGAACGTCTGGGCGGATGCCGCGCGGTTCGACATCCGCCGTGAGGTCAAGCCGCACCTGGCTTTCAGCAAGGGCGTGCACGTGTGCCTGGGGGCGTGGGTGGCGAAGGCCGAGGTCGCCACGGTCGGCCTTCCGCGCCTGTTCGAGCGCCTTCGCGGGGTCGACCCGCATCCCGAACGGCCGGCCGTGATCGGCGGCTGGGTGTTCCGCGGCATGCTGGAGCTGCCGGTCACGTGGGACGCAGCCGCTGCCGCCACCCCCGCGACAGAGATGCGACCCACTGATCCCGGCGTGGCGGCGCCGCGTGTCGCCATCGTCGGGTCGGGTCCCGCGGGCTGCTTCACCGCGCAGGCCGTCCGCCGCTCCTTTCCCGCAGCGGAGATCGACGTCTTCGAGCGGCTGCCCGTACCGTACGGTCTCGTGCGCTACGGCGTCGCCGCCGACCATCAGGGCACGAAATCGGTGGCACGCCAGTTCGACCGACTCTTCACCGAGGAGGGCGTGCGTTTCCACGGGGGCGTCACGATCGGGCAGGAGGTCTCGCTGGACGCGATGCGCTCGGCCTTCGACGCCGTCGTGCTCGCGTCGGGGCTGTCCGCGGACGCGCGCCTGAACATGCCCGGGGCCGATCTCCCCGGGGTCGTCGGCGCGGGAACGCTGACACGCGTGCTCAACGGGCACCCCGATCACTCGGACGACGACATCGCTCTCGGGCGGCGGGTGGTCGTCATCGGCCACGGCAACGTCGCTCTCGATGTCGTGCGACTGCTATCGCGCACGAGCGCCGACCTCGACGGGAGCGATGTCGACGACGCCGTCCACGCGCGGCTGGCCGGCGCCGTGCGCGTCGTCCACGTCGTCGGACGCTCCGCCCCCCAGGTGGCGAAGTTCGATCCCGTCATGGTGCGCGAACTCGCGAGCATCGCCGGGGTGGGGCACACGGTGCACCAGCCCGACCTCCTCGGCGTCGCCGACGGGAAGGATGCGCGGGTCGACGCCGTCCGCGCCCTGGCAGCCGCATCCGACGATCGCGCGCGAGTGCAGGTGCACTGGTGGTTCGGTCTCGCTCCGCAGGAGATCCAGGGTGCGGCGTCGGTGCAGAGCGTGGTGTTCCGGGGGGACGGCGGTGAGGTGCGCCTCGAAGCCGATGCCGTGGTCACCGCCGTCGGCTTCGCCGCCGGCCCGGCCACCCTCGTCGAGCCGGGAGCGCACCCGGATGGCCGCATTGAACCCGGGCTCTACGTGGCGGGCTGGCTGCGGCGGGGGCCGCGAGGGACGATCCCCGACCAGCGTTCGGACTCGCGCGCCCTCGCCCGCGCCCTCGCCGACGATCTCGCCTCGGGCGCGCTCGCCGGGGGCTCGAGAGGCATCGACGCCCTCGAGCTGCCCGCGCGCGTCGACTTCGACGGATGGCGGCGCATCGACGTCCGCGAGACGCTCAGTGCGGCGCCCGGGCGCGTTCGCGCGAAGCTGCGCACGCGCGAGGAACTGCTCGCCGCCGCGACGGACCCGTCGATCCCGCTTCCCGTGGCCGAGGTGTCGCGCCCGGGAGCAGGCGGCGCGGGCGCGGAGCACGTCACTATTCTTTTCGGCACCGAGTCGGGCAACGCCGAGCTCGTCGCGGAGGATCTCGCGCGCCACCTCGGCGATCGCGGCGAGACCCGTGTCGTCGACCTGGGCGACCTGGACCCCGCCGATCTCGACCCCCGACGCGTGCACCTGATTGTGTGTTCGACCTACGGCGACGGTGAACTGCCCACCAACGTCCGGGGGCTGCGTGAACGCCTCCTGGCCGAGCGTCCCGCGCTGGATGGCATCCGGTATGCGGTGTTCGGTCTCGGCGACCGCAGTTATACCAAGACGTACTCGCGGGGCAGCGAGATGATCGACGAGGCACTCGCCGCGTGCGGGGCGTCGCGGGTCGGCGAGTACGGTCGCCACGATGCCGGCGGCCCGTTGGATGCCGCCGAGGTGGCGCGCGAGTGGGCGGACGGCGTGCTCGCCGAACTGTCCGCCCGCGAACTTGCCACCCGCTGAGGCGGACGGGAGGTCAGTAGCTCGCGCGCCCCTCGTCGGCGGCATCCGACGACCAGCGCGCCGCGAGGGCCTCCGACCCCCGGGCCAGGAGAGCGACATCGGCGCCGACGAGGAGGAATGACGCTCCCGCCTCCACGTACGCCTGCGCGGCGAGGGGGTCGAAGGCGTTCACCCCCACCGGCTTCCCGACGGTGCGCACCGCCTCGAACGCCCGCAGCGCGGCGGCGACGACATCCGGGTGCGTCTGCCGGCCGAGGAGGTCCATGGATGCCGCGAGGTCGCTCGGGCCGACGAAGACGCCGTCGATGCCGTCGACGGCAGCGATCTCGCCCGCCGCGTCGACGCCGTCCAACGTCTCGACCTGGACGAACAGCGAGACGTGATCGTCGGCGCGGGTGAGGTAGTCGTCGACGCGGTTCCACCGGGCCGAGCGCGCGAGCGCCGACCCCACGCCCCGGACGCCCCGGGGCGGGTAACGCACCGCGGAGACGAGCTCCCGCGCCTGGTCGGCGGAGGACACCATCGGCACGAGGATGTTCTGCGCGCCGAGGTCGAGCACCTGCTTGAGCGTCACGGTGTCACCGATGGGGACGCGCACCACCGGCGTCGCCGGGTACGCGGCGATCGCCTGCAGCTGGCCGAGGACGGAGGTGAGCCCGTTGGGGGAGTGCTCCATGTCGACGAGGACCCAGTCGGCGCCCGACCCCGCGACGATCTCGGCGACGAGCGGGCTGCCCGAGCACACCCAGATCCCCGCGAGGGGACGGGAGGCGTCGGCCAGACGCTCGCGGAAGGTGGGGTCTAGACGAAGCGGCATTCGATTCTTCCCATCGGTCCGTAGTCGCACAGCACGCTATCGCCCCGCGACACCCACATCGGCCGAGTGAACGAACCGGCCAGGATGATCTCGCCGGCTTCGAGCCGGGCACTGTGCTGCGCGAACTTGTTGGCCAGCCACGCGACGCCGGTCGCGGGGTGTCCGAGCACGCCCGCGGCGACGCCGGTCTCTTCGATGTCGCCATTGCGGGAGAGGACACCGGGTACCCAGCGCAGGTCGATCTCGTCGGGACGCTTTCGGATGTCGCCGAGCACCATCGCGCCGTAGGCGGCGTTGTCCGAGATCGTGTCGACGATCGTGCGACCCTCGAGCTCGATGTGGGAGTTCAGCACCTCGAGCGCGGGGACCGCGTAGTCGATGGCCGCGAGAGCCTCCTCGAGCGTGCAGCCGGGCCCCTCGAGGGGATGCTTCAGCACGAACGCGAGTTCGACCTCGATGCGGACGTTCGAGAAGAGCTCCACCGGGATCTCATCGCCGGAGCGGTACACGGTGTCGTCGAACATGACACCGTAGTCCGGCTCGGTGATGCCGGTGGCCTGCTGCATCGCCTTCGAGGTCAGCCCGATCTTGCGCCCCACCAGGGTGCGCCCGGCGGCGACCTGCGCGTCGCGCCAACGGCCCTGGATCGCGTACGAGTCCTCGACCGTGGCATCCGGGAATCGCGCCGTGATGCGCGGGATCACCGAGTGGGTGCGGTCGGCCTCGGCGAGCTCCGCCGCGATCGTGCGGATCTGATCGTCCGACAGCATGTCAGAGCTGGTTGCCGAGCTTGAACTCGGGCGTGGGTGCGGTGTCCTCGGGAGCACGCGTGTAGCTGAAGCCGTCCGCGCCGATCGTCACGGCCATCTCGCTCGCGTCGGTGCGCGCGCGCACCGGCTGCGGGTTGCCGTCGAGGTCGAGGACGAGCGAGGCCTCGGTGTACCAGGACGGCACGACGGGGTTTCCCCACCAGTCACGTCGCTGGTTGTCGTGGACGTCCCACGTGACCACGGGGTTGTCCGGGTCGCCGGTGTAATAGTCCTGCGTGTAGATCTCGACGCGGTGACCGTCGGGGTCGCGGAGGTACAGGTAGAACGCGTTCGAGACGCCGTGGCGGCCGGGACCCCGCTCGATGGCATCCGACCGCCGGAGGGCGCCGAGCTTGTCGCAGATCGCGAGGATGTTGTGCTTCTCGTGGGTCGCGAAAGCGACGTGATGCATGCGGGGGCCGTCACCCCCGGTCATGGCGGTGTCGTGCACGGTGGGCTTACGGCGCATCCACGCGGCGTACACCGTTCCCTCGTCATCCTGGATGTCCTCGGTGACGCGGAAGCCGAGCGACTGCATGAAGTTCACCGCGCGGGGCACGTCGGGGGTGACCTGATTGAAGTGGTCCAGGCGCACGAGCTCCCCGGGGGTGTGCAGGTCGTAACGCCACGACAGGCGCTCGACGTGCTCGGTGGCGAAGAAGAACTCGTAGGGGAACCCGAGGGGGTCCTCCACGCGGACCGAGTCGCCGATGCCCTTCGTGAAGCCGCCGGGGCGCCGCTCGACGCGGCATCCGAGTTCGGAGTAGAAGGCGACCGCTTTGTCGAGGTCATCGGCGCTGCGCACGCGGTACGAGAACGCGGCGACGGCCGCGACCGGGCCCTCGCGCAGCACGAGGTTGTGGTGGATGAACTCCTCGGTGGAGCGGAGGTAGATCGCGTTCCCGTCCTCCTCCGTAACGTACAGGCCGAGCACGTCGACGTAGAACTCGCGGGATGCCGCGAGGTCGGTCACCACGAGCTCCATGTACGCGCAGCGAAGGATGTCGGGCGCCGGCGCCACGGGTGTCGGGATGGGGTTCTCGGCCTGGATCGGCGCCTCCTGCGAGACGAAGAACCCCGAGGAGGTGCGGGTCATCTGGCTGCGGTCGGTCATCTCAGGCTCCTTTGCCGAAGGTGGGGTTGTGGGCGGGTCCGAGCGTGATGTGCACGGCCTGCTGGTCGGTGTAGAAGTCGATGGAGCGGTACCCGCCCTCGTGGCCGAGACCGGAGGCCTTCACCCCGCCGAACGGCGTCCGGAGGTCGCGGACGTTGTTGGAGTTCAGCCACACCATGCCCGCCTCGACGTTCTGCGCGAACAGGTGGGCGCGCTTCAGGTCGTTCGTCCACACGTAGGCGGCGAGGCCGTATCTGGTGTTGTTCGCCAGCGCGAGGGCTTCCTCGTCGGTGTCGAAGGGCGTGATCGCGACGACCGGGCCGAAGATCTCCTCCTGGAAGATGCGGGCATCGGAGGCGACGTCGGCGAACACCGTGGGACGGACGAAGTTCCCCTCGGCGAAATCGTCCGGACGACCGCCACCGGCGACCAGACGCCCCTCGGTCTTGCCGAGCTCGACGTACGACATGACCTTCTCGTAGTGCTCGGGGTGCACGAGCGCGCCGACCTCGGTCTCGGGGTCGTCGGGGTACCCGACCTTGACGCGGTCGGCCTGGGCGGCATACCGCTCGACGAACTCGTCGTACACCGACCGCTCGACGAGGATGCGACTCCCCGCGGTGCAGCGCTCGCCGTTGAGCGAGAACACGCCGAAGATGGTCGCGTCGATCGCGGCATCCAGGTCGGCGTCGGCGAAGACGATCGCGGGGCTCTTGCCGCCCAGCTCCATCGAGAGGCCCTTGAGGAAGGGCGCGGCGTTGGCGAAGATGATCTGCCCCGTGCGGCTCTCGCCCGTGAACGAGATGAGCGGCACGTCCGGGTGCTTCACCAGGGCGTCGCCGGCGTCTTCGCCGAGGCCGTTGACCAGGTTGAAGACGCCCTCCGGGAGTCCCGCCTCCTCGAAGATCCCCGCCCACAGCGAGGCGGACAGCGGCGTGAACTCCGCGGGCTTGAGGACGACGGTGTTTCCCGTCGCGAGGGCCGGACCGAGCTTCCACGACTCGAGCATGAACGGGGTGTTCCACGGCGTGATGAGCCCCGCGACGCCGATGGGCTTGCGGTTGACGTAGTTCAGCTGTCGCCCGGGCACCTTGAACGCGTCGTCGGTCTGCGCCACGATCAGGTCGGCGAAGAACCGGAAGTTCTCGGCCGCGCGCCGCGCCTGCCCGAGCGCCTGGGTGATCGGCAGGCCCGAGTCGAAGGACTCGAGCTCCGCGAGGCGTGCGTCGCGCGACTCGACGATGTCGGCGATGCGGTGCAGCACGCGGGAGCGCTCGCGGGCGAGCATGCGCGGCCAGGGCCCTTCGGTGAAGGCGGTGCGTGCGGCAGCGACGGCGGCGTCGATGTCGGCCTTCTTGCCCGCCGCGGCGCGGACGTACGTCTCGTTGGTGACGGGGTCGAGGACGTCGAACTCGTCACCGTCGATCGAGTCGACGAAGCGTCCGCCGATGTAGTGCTGGATGCGCGTGGGCAGATCGGCCGGAGTGCGGCGGGTCATGGATGCTCCTTCGATGGAGGGGTGGATGCCGGTGGCATCCGGTTCAAAAGGCGGGGAGACCGAGCGACTCGTCGGGGTGCTCGTGGATGAGGTAGGCGTCGAGCGTCGCGGACCTGTGGCGACGGGCGGTCTTCTCGATCTCGGCGAGCGGAGCGCCGGTCTCGATGAGGACGAGGATGTTCTCGTGCTCACGCACCGACTCGGCGGCGCGACCGGGCACGAAGCTGAACGTCGAGTCGCGCAGATGCCCGAGGCGGGCCCATTCGGCCCGAACGAGCTCGAGCATGCGCGGGTTCGCGCACTTCTCGAAGAGGATGGCGTGGAACTCCTGGTTCAGCGCCGTGAAGGCCCGGGGGTCGAAATGCTGCAGGGTCTCGACCATCAGTTCGTTCACGGCGCGGGCTCGACGGACGTCGTCGACGGTGAGCGATCTCGCCGACAGCGCGGTCGCGGCCCCCTCGAGGATGCTGAGCGACTGCATGCTGAACCGGTACTGCGAGTCGTCGACCATGGACACCCGCGCCCCGACGTTGCGCTCGAAGGTCACCAGCCCCTCGGCCTCGAGCTGGCGGATCGCCTCGCGCACGGGGACGACGCTCATGTCGAGGTCGCCCGCGATCGAGCCGAGGACGAGCCGATAGCCGGGGGTGAACTCCTGACGCGCGATGCGCTCCTTGATCCAGTGATATGCCTGCCGTGACTTGCTGAGCGTCGCGTCGGGGGTGCTCACGAGCGCTCCTCCTCGAAGCGGGCGCGCCACTGCGCGTTCATCGGAAAGAGCCCCTCCACGGGGTGCCCGGCCGCCACTTGGTCCGCGATCCACGCGTCCTCCTCCTCCTGGGCGAGCGCGGCGTCGACGACCTCCTCGACGAGCGCGGGCGGGATGACGATGACCCCGTCGCGGTCGCCCACGATGACGTCGCCGGGCTGCACCGTCGTTCCCCCGCATCCGATCGTCACGTCGGTGTCCCACGGCACGTGCCGCCGACCCAGGACGGCCGGGTGGGCGCCCCGGGAGAAGACCGGAAGACCGACCTCTGCGACGGCGTCGTAGTCGCGCACGCCCCCGTCGGTCACGATGCCGGCGGCACCGCGGACCTTCGCGCGCAGCGCCAGGATGTCGCCGAGCGTGCCGGACCCCGACTCGCCACGGGCTTCGATCACGATGACCTCGCCCTCGCCGACGGTGTCGAACGCGCGCTTCTGAGCGTTGTAGCCGCCGCCGTGCGAGGCGAAGAGGTCTTCGCGGTGGGGGACGAAGCGGAGCGTGCGGGCGAGCCCGACGAGCGGGAGGCCGGGGTGCATCGCCGCCACGCCATCGATCGTGACGTCGTTCAACCCGCGCTTGCGCAATTGTGCGGACAGACCCGCGACGGGGACGCGCCGGAGTTTCTCCCGCAGCTCGCTCGTCAGGCGGAACGGTTCGGGGACGGGGGGAAGGCCCGCGCTCTCGCGCGAACCCCATGCCTCGGTGCGCTGGTGGTCGTCGACCGACGGCAGGGAACCGAGTGCGCCGTCGAACGCCGCGTCGCCCTGGACCACGGTCGTGACCAGGCGTCCCGAGCTCGGGGCGCCGGGCGCGCCGGGTGCGTCGACCTCGACCTCGACCACCGACCCCGGGAGAACCACGCTCGACCCCGCCGGGGTGCCGGTGAGGATGACGTCCCCCGGTTCGAGGGTGAAATGCTGCGAGAGATCGGCGACAAGCTGCGCGAGGGGGAAGAGAAGATCGCGGGTCGTGTCGTCCTGGACGAGCGCGCCATCGACCCACGTGCGCACGCGCAGTTCGGTCGGAGAGACGGTCGCCGCGGGAATGAGCCGAGGGCCGAGCGGGGTGTACCCGTCGCGACCTTTCGACCTCACGTTCGAACCCTTGTCGTTCGCGCGCAGGTCGTAGACGCCGAAGTCGTTCGCGGCCGTCACCGCGGCCACGTGGCTCCACGCGTCCGCCGCGGAAACACGGCGAGCGGGGGCTCCGATCACGAGGGCGATCTCGCCCTCGAAGGCGAGGAGCTCGGTGCCCGCGGGACGCTCGATCGTCGAACCCGAAGGTGCGAGCGAGCTCGAGGGCTTGAAGAAATAGGAGGGGTCGGCCGGACGTCGACCCCGTTGGTCAGCGCGAGAGCGATAGCTCAGGTGGACCGCGATGATCTTCCCGGGCCGGGCGGGCAGCGCCGCGAATCGCGGGTCGGCGGCATCCGTCGTGCTCACCATCGGGCTCCTTCGCTCGTTGCGTCGTATTCGAAATCGTATATGATCCGAGACGGCGGTTCAACCGACCACCTGACAGTGACGTCGAAAAGGGACACCCAACGATGAGTTCTCCAACCTCACCCACAGCGGGCGGATTCACGCCCACCGGCACCATCTCCACCACCGCCGACCGGAGGCGCGTCGTCTTCGCCACCGTCGTCGGCACCACGGTCGAGTGGTACGACTTCTTCATCTACGCGCAGGCCGCGGGGCTCGTCTTCGCCGCGGTCTTCTTCGAACCCGCGGGCCCGGGTATCGCGCTGATCCTGTCGTTCCTGACGGTGGGTCTCAGCTTCCTGTTCCGCCCCCTGGGCGCCTTCCTCGCCGGACACTTCGGCGACAAGTACGGGCGCCGCGTCGTCCTCATGGTCACGCTGATCCTCATGGGCGTGTCCACCACCCTCGTGGGTCTGCTCCCGACCTACGCGGCGATCGGCATCGCCGCTCCGATCCTGCTCATCTTCCTGCGCATCCTGCAGGGGATCTCCGCCGGTGGAGAGTGGGGCGGCGCCGTGCTGATGGCCGTCGAGCACGCCCCGAAGAACAAGCGCGGGCTGTTCGGCGCCTCCCCGCAGATCGGCGTGCCGATCGGCCTCCTCCTGGCATCCGGGATGATGGCGATCATGGCGCTCATCGCGCCCGGGGACGCCTTCCTCGAGTGGGGATGGCGCGTGCCGTTCCTCTTCAGCGTCGTCCTGATCTTCGTCGGCTACTACATCCGCAAGCGCGTCGAGGAGAGCCCGGTGTTCGTCGAACTCGCCGAGCGCCGCGAGGGGACGAAGACCCCCATCATCCAGCTGTTCCGCAAGCACTGGGCGCTCGTGATCATCGCCGCGTTCGTCTTCGCGGGCAACAACGCCGCGGGGTACATGTCCACCGGCGGGTACATCCAGAACTACGCGACCAACCCGGCGGGCCCGCTCGGTCTCGACCGTGGCCCCGTGCTGTGGGCGGTCGCGGGAGCCGCGGTGGGCTGGCTCGCCTTCACGTGGGTGTCCGGTTGGCTGAGCGACATCATCGGCCGGCGCACCACGTACATCATCGGCTGGATCGCCCTGGCGATCGGTGCGGTGACGCTGTTCCCGCTCGTGAACACCGGCTCGATCGGCCTGGTGTTCTTGGGGCTCCTCATCCTGACGGTGGGCCTCGGCTTCACCTACGGCCCGCAGGCGGCGCTCTACGCGGAGCTGTTCCCCGCCTCCGTGCGCTTCTCGGGGGTGTCGATCTCGTACGCGATCGGCGCGATCCTCGGCGGCGCGTTCGCCCCCACGATCGCCACCGCGCTCGTGCAGTCCACCGGCACCACCTGGTCGGTCTCGATCTACCTGGTGGGGATGGCGGCGCTCGGTCTGATCGCCACCCTCCTGCTGCGGGATCGCCGTGGCATCCCCCTCGGACCCGACAACGAGGCAGAGCAGGCCCTGTCGCCGATCTACGGCGTGTCCCGGTCCTGAGACCGCGGGTCGTCGCCGACCCTCACCGGCGCACCGGATGGGCACACGCCCACCCGGTGCGCCGGCGTTCACCGCCGGAATCACCGCGTGATGACCTTGGGGGCGGCGACGGCCTTCAAACCCTCCCGGCCGAACTCCATCCCGTACCCCGACCCCTTCACGCCGCCGAACGGGACGAGCGGGTTGAGTGTGCCGTGCTGGTTGATCCACACGGTGCCGGCCTCCAGTCGCGCCGCCACGACGAGCGCTTCGTCGACATCGGCGCCCCACACGGAGGCGCCGAGTCCCTGGTCGGTCGCGTTCGCCCGGGCGACGGCGTCATCCAGGTCGGTGTAGCGCAGGACCGGGATGACGGGGCCGAACTGTTCCTCGGCCACCAGTGCTGCGTCGTCGTCGATGTCGGCGACCACGGTGGCGCGGTAGAAGTGCGGTCCGAGTTCGGGGGCCGCCTCACCGCCCGTGACGATGCGTGCGCCGCGCGTCCGAGCGTCGTCCACCAGACGGGAGACGATGTCGAACTGCTGCGCCGTCGACAGGGGACCGAGGGCGCTGCCCTCGTCGGTCCCCGCACCCATGGGCGTCGTCTCGGCGAGCTCCGCGAGCGCCGACACCACGTCGTCGTACAGCGAGTCGTGCACGTACAGGCGCTTGAGCGCCGCACACGTCTGACCGGTGTTGATGAAGATGCCCCAGAACAGTCCCTGGGCGATCGCCGCGACATCCGTGCCCGGCAGCACGATGCCCGCGTCGTTCCCGCCGAGTTCGAGGGTGAGCCGGGCCAGATTGTGCGCCGAGCCCTCGATGATGCGGCGGCCCGTGGCGGTGGAACCGGTGAACATGATCTTGTCGAGGTCGGGGTGCGAGGCGATCGCCTCGCCCACGTCGCGCCCGCCGGCCACCACCGTCAGAACACCGTCCGGCAGGTGCCGATTCAGCAGCGCCGCCACCGCGAGAACGCTGAGCGGCGTGTACTCGCTGGGCTTCGCGACCACCGTGTTTCCCATGCGGAGCGAGGGAGCGATCTGCCAGATCGCGATCAGGTCCATCCAGTTCCACGGGCCGATCGCGCCGACGACGCCGAGCGGGGCGTAGTGCAGCTCGGAGCGCGTGCCCTCGGCCTCGAACAGCACCTCCGGCTCGAGCGCGGTGTCCGCCGCTTGACGGACCCACACGGCGCACCCCCCGGCTTCGAAGCGGGCGCCGGGGCCGTTGAGCGGCTTGCCCTGCTCGCGCGCGATGATCTGCGCGAGCTCTTCGGCGTGCAGATCGATCTCGTCGGCGGCCCGATGCAGGATCGCCGAGCGTTCGGAGTGCGTGAGGGCCGCCCACGCCGGTTGGGCGGCGCGCGCCGTCGCCACCGCCCGATCGAGGTCGGCCGCGGTGTGAACGGGCGCGTAGCCGATGGTGTCTCCGGTGGCGGCATCCGGGATCGCTCGGCCGACCGCTTCGTCGACCGTGATCTCGGCGAGCAGCGTCGCCGTCTGTGTCTGAGTCATCTGATCCTCCCTGAGCAGATTCGTGCGCCCAGTCAAGCCGCGCGGGCCGGATCGCTCTCGGGCTGTGGCGCACGCCACGTGTCGTGGAGCGAACAGTCCCGCGGCGCCGGGGATCAGCCGGCCAGAGCCGCGGCGTCGAGGTGCTGCAGACGGTGGTCGCGTGGGCCGTGCCCGTAGGTCGACTTGAACAGCTTGCTGAAGTGGCTCGGGTCGATGAAGCCCCAGGCTTGGGCGATCTGCACGATCGACCGTGAGGTCTGCGCGGCGTCTTCGAGATCGAGCCGGCAGCGCTCGAGGCGCCGGGAACGGATGTAGCCCGAGACGGTCTCGCCCTCCTCTTGGAAGAGGTACTGCAGCTGTCGCGCGGAGATGAAATGCGCCCGGGCGATCGAGTCGGTGTTCAGGCCGGGGTCGTCGAGGTGCCCGTCGATGTAGTGCGCGACGGCGTCGAGTGTCACACGCCAGGGTTCGCGGGCGGTCGAGCTCTGCAGCTCCGCCGAGAGCAACGCCGTGATGAGGTCGAAGGCGCTGCGGATGATGCGGGCGCCGTTGACGCCGTCCAGCTGATCGAGGTCCTCGGCCAGGTGCTGCATGAACGGGCAGATCACGCGGCCGATCCCCGTGTCACCGCGCAGGCGTACGGCCGTGACGGTGGGCACGAGGTTGGCGGAGAGCCCGAGCATGCTGTGGGGGAAGATCATCACGAGCGAGCGCATCTGACCGGCGTACTCGAGCGTGTACGGCCGGGCCGTGTCATAGATGGCGACGTCGCCGGGGGAGAGGTGGGCGCTGCGGCCGTCCTGCATCACGAGCGCGGTGCCGGTCAGCTGCATGCTGAGCTTCAGGTGGTGGGGGTCGTCGTCGCTGATCGATGCCCGGGAGCGGTGCACCCGGTGCGAGGATGCCGCGATGTCGGTGACGCACGTGCCGTCGACGACCCGCGTCCGAAGGCTTCCGGAGAATCCGTCGGGGTCGATCGTCGACAGGACGAGTGGCACGAACCGGTTGCCGACCAGTCGGACCCATTCGTCGAACCTCACACCGTCGTAGTTCTGCATGTCGCGTGCGGTCGTGTCGGTGTGCTCCATCGCCTGCCTCCTTGCAGTGACGTCGAAACGTGAACCCAGACTAAGTGCGCTCGCGCACGGGGGCGCGGTCACCCGATCGGTGTGCGCCGAACACCATGGCGCGTGCGCCGCCCGCCATGTGGTCGTGGCATCCGACCCGCCACACTGGTCCGACGGGACGCCGGTCCCGGACGAATCCATGCGAGGGAGCATCAGGTGATCCGCGACGAACTGTACGACACCGGTCTACGCCAGCGGCGTGACATGTTCGGGCCCGAGGGGGCGGAGGGACAGGTCGAGCACACGACCGACCTGAACGACAAGATCCAGGACTTCGTCACCCGCTACTGCTTCGGTGACATCTGGCAGCGCGACGGCCTGACCCTCACGGACCGCAGCAAGGTGACCCTCGCGATGCTGATCGCTCAGGGCAAGTCCCACGAGCTGCGCATCCACGCGCGCGGAGCGCTCGCCAACGGCGTGTCCGTGCTGGAACTGCGCGAGGTCATCGTGCACTCGATGCTCTACTGCGGGATCCCCGCCGCGGTCGAGGGGCTCCGCGCGCTCGAGGAGGTGCTCGCCGAGAAGGGGCTGCCTTCCAGCGTGGACGGCGAGGCGGCGAAGGCCGGGGTGCCGGCATGACCGGGGGCACCTCCGCGGCGGCCGACACGACGACCACGCGCGTGCGGACCGTCGGGTTCATCGGTCTGGGCACCATGGGCGACCCCATGGTCACCAACATCGCCGGGTCGGGCTCGTTCGAGCGCGTGCTCGTGCACGACGTCGATGTCGAGCGCGCCGCAGCCCTGGCCGCGCGCATCGGCGCCGAGGCGGCGGCCGACATCACGCAACTCGCGGACTGCGAGGTCGTCGTGCTCATGCTGCCCACGAGCGCGATCGTGCGCTCGGTGCTCGTGGACGACCATGGGACGCCGCGCATCCCGTCCGCGCGTGGCACGGTGTACGTGGACATGAGCTCGTCCGATCCGACCGAGACGGTCGAGACCGGACGCCTTCTCGCCGCGGCGGGACTGCACCTCGTGGACGCTCCCGTGTCGGGCGCCCGCGAGCGCGCGATCGCGGGCACCCTCGCGATCATGTTGGGGGCGGACGACGAGGATGCCTCCGAACGTGCGGTTCCCGTCATCGACACCATGAGCGCCCGCATCTTCCGCACCGGCGGCCTGGGCACGGGACACGCGATGAAGGCGCTGAACAACTTCGTGGCGGCGGCCGCGTACACCGCGTCGACCGAGGCGCTGACGGCCGGCGCCCGATTCGGACTCGACCCCGCGGTGATGGTCGACATCTTCAACGCGTCGACCGGGCAGAGCTTCGTGACAACGCACGTCCTTCCCGACCACATCGTCGGCGGCCGGTTCGCCTCGGGCTTCGCGCTGCCGCTCATGACGAAGGACGTGAGGATCGCGCAGAAGGTGCAGCGGGCGACCGGACACGAGGCTCCCGTGTGCGACGCGGTCGCCGGTGCGCTCGGCGATGCGCTCGATGCCCTCGGCAACGTCGACCACACCCGCGCGTACGAGTTCTGGAACGAGCGCTGACATGACCGTCACCGCCCCCGCGCCGGTGAAGACGTCGCGCTTCGACACCTACCTGCGTCGACAGAGCGCCGTCCTCGGGGTCGTCGCCGCCGGCGCGCTCGTCGTGCTGATGCTCGCCACCGTCCTCGACGTCGTCGTGCGCTTCATCGCCCGCGCGAGCGTTCCCGGAATGCTCGAGGTCGCCGAATCGGCCCTGGTCGCCTCGGTGTTCCTCGGCCTGGCGTGGACGTCGATGCAGGGCGGGCACGTCGCGGTGTCGATCGTCACGGACCGCCTGCGGCCCGCGCTCGCGCGCGCCGTGTCCGTCGTGATCTGGGTGCTCAACGCGGGACTGCTGGCCTGGATGACGTATGCCTCGGTCGCGCGCGCGATCCAGGCGACGACGCGGAACGAGACGCGATTCGGTCTGGTCCAATGGCCGGTCTGGCCCCTGCGCTGGGTGATCGCGATCGGACTCGGGCTGTGGCTCGTCGTCGCGCTCGCGAACGTCGTGCGCACCATCCGAGGACGTGGGGCCTACGGCGACGACGCCGAGGCCACGGTCGACGCGTGAGCGTCGGCCGAAACGACAAGGGAGTGAATCCATGCTGGTGACGATCATCGTGCTCGCGATCGTGGCGCTGCTCATCCTGCTGCTGATGGCCCGGATGCCGGTGGCCCTCTCACTCGGTCTGTCCGGGGCCGTGGGTCTCGCGGTCCTGCAGGGCACCACGTACACGACGAACGTGCTCGGATCGGTGCCGTTCTCCGCCACCGCGAGCTTCTCGCTGACGATCATCCCGATGTTCATCCTGATGGGGATGCTGGCGATGCGCGCGGGGATCGCGGAGCACGTGTTCGCCATCGCCAACCACTTCGTGAGCCGGTTCCCGGGGGGCCTCGGCGTCGCGACCGTCATGGCGTGCGCGGGGTTCTCGGCCGTCTCGGGCTCGAGCATCGGTACGGCCGCGACCATGTCGAAGCTCTCCGTCGGCGAGATGCGCGCCTACGGCTATCCGGCGGCACTCGCGACCGGAATCGTCGCCATCGCCGGCACCCTCGGCGTCATCATTCCGCCGAGCACGTTCCTCGTGCTCTACGCGATCATGACGGGTGAGTCCGTCGCGCAGATGCTCGCGGCCGGCATCATCCCGGGCCTGCTGACGGCGGCGGGCTACATCACGTACATCCTGATCCTCGGCCACCGCCAGATCGTGCGGAACGACGTCGGGCTCGCCGACGTCGTGGTGGAGGCGCGCGCGGCGGCGGCGACCGCCGCGCGCGGCGGTGCCGGAGAGCCCGCGCCGGTGCACTCGGCGTCGGTCGACGCCGCGCTGCACGCCGCGCCGACGACAGGGGTGGTTCGCCAGTCTTACGGCCTCACCGCACGGACCCTTCCGTGGCGCGGACTCGTGCGCCTCGGGGTGATCTTCCTCATCATCCTCGGCGGAATGTTCTCGGGGGTCTTCACCTCGACCGAGTCGGCCGCCATCGCCGCGTTCGTGGCCCTACTCATCCTGTTGTGGGAGTTCCGGCGCGCGGGCGTCGCCTCCCTGTGGAGCAACGTCAAGGGCGCACTCCTGGACACCGCGCAGACGACGTCGATGGTCTTCATGATCCTCGTCGGCTCGAGCATCTTCTCGACCTTCCTCATCGCCGCGCATGTTCCCGACACGATCACGACGTGGATCGCCGGTCTCGACATCCCACCGCTTCTGACGATCGGGCTCCTTCTGCTCCTGCTGTTGCCGTTGGGCACGGCGCTGGACGAGATATCCGTACTGATCATCACCATCCCGATCATCTATCCGGTCGCGATGGAGCTGGGGTTCGACGGCGTCTGGCTGGGCCTCATGATCGTCAAGCTCACCGCGATCGGGATGGTCACTCCGCCGGTGGGTATGACCTGTTTCGTCGTCTCGGGGGCGACCGGAGTGCCGACCGAGACGGTGTTCCGAGGCGTCCTGCCGCTGATGTCGATGGACATCATCGTCTCGGCGGTGCTGTTCTTCGTTCCCGCGATCGTGCTCTGGCTCCCCTCGCTCGTCGCGCAGACCGCGGGCTGAATAGGACGTGCGCGGATGACCCGGCGGTATGCGGCTGCAGCCATGGGGATGCCGCCGCGTGCCGCGCAGACTGAACCCATCCGCGACCCGTTTCCCGGCGGTGCGGACCGACAGAAAGGACGATGATGTTCTCACAGCACCTCACCCGCCGCTCGCGGCGAACCCTCGCGCTGGCCGGGGGTCTGGCCGCGGCCGCGCTCACGGTCTCCGGCTGTGCCGGTATCCAGAACTCGGCCGGCGGCGATGCCGGCGGCGACAGCGTGACCTTCACCCTCGCCACCGGCGCACAGGCGGGGACGCCGAACGCCGCGGTGCAGGACTGGTTCCTTGACCGCGTCGAGGAGGTGACGGAGGGGCGTATCTCCTTCGAGCGCACCGCGACCGAGGCGCTGTGCAAGGCCGCCGAAGTCGCCGACTGCGTCCGCGACGGCCGCGCGCAGATCGGCGTCACCGTGCCCGACTACACGCCGCAGTACTTCCCGTCGACCAGCATGGTGAGCATTCCGTTCCTGAGCCAGAATTCCCAGGCCATCATGCAGTCCATCTACGACCTGCACACCGACTACGACCCCGCGATCGCGGTGATGGACGGCAACAATCTGCACCACGTCGCCACGTGGCCCGTGGGGCGTTTCCTCCTCGGCAGTCGGGAACCCCTCACCGCCGCGGAGCAGTTCGCCGGGCTGCAGATGCGCGCCTCCGGCCCGATCATCCAGCAGGTGCTCAGCGACGCCGGCGCCAACATCGTCGCGATCACGGCGCCCGAGACGTACGAGGCCGTCGAACGCGGGGTGGTCTCCTCGATCGGCGGCGCGATCGACTTCCCGGTGAACTACAAGATCATGGAGCTGCTGCCGTACTGGAGCGATCCGGGTGTCGGTCAGTACTCCACGTTCGGCATGTGGGTGTCGAAGGACGCCTACGACTCCCTGCCCGACGACCTGCGCGCCCAGTTCGACAGCGTCGTCGAGGAGCTGAACACCGGTGCGGGCATCGCGGCGTTCAACGAGACCGCCGCCGGCCAATGCCAGGAGATGCTGGACGCGCCCACCGTGAAAGGCCTGACCGCGTGGGAAGAGTCGGCCACGAAGGCCTGGCAGGACTCGGTCGGCGACACCGGCGCCCAGAAGTGGGTCGAACTCGCCACGGGCCAGGGGCTGCAGGATGCCGAGGGCGTGCTCGAGCAGTACAAGGCCGGCCTCGACACCTACGCCGACGCTGAATACGACGACGCGACCAGCGACTGCGTGACGGCGTTCGCCGGCCGCTGACCGTCTGACCCGTGCTGTCGGGCCCCGGCATCCCGCCCGGGCCCGGCAGCACCCGCTTCATCGAGAGGATGCCGTGATGCACAAGATCGTGGTGCTGTACCCGCCGCCCGCCGACCGTGCGCACTTCGCGGAGTACTACCGCGAGACGCATCTCCGTCTCGCCGCGCGGCTGCCGGGTGTCGTCGAGATGGGCTATGCCCTCGATCTCGACGCCCGGGGCGGTCCTTACTACGCGATGTTCGAGGCGACCTTCGCCTCGCCGGAGTCCGCCCAGGCGGCGATGGCCTCGCCGGAAGGCCGCGCGGTGGAGGCCGACGTGCCGAACTACGCGACCGGAGGAGCCGTGGTCATCGGGGTGCCGCTCGTGGCCGTGAGACCCGCCGTCGCCCGCCCCCCGCCCGACTGACGACACGGTCACGCCCGTGCTGGCCCTCGCGGCCTCGCCCGGCGCGCCGGGCGACTAGGAGTTCACCCGGATGATCTCGCGCTGGTACGGCGCGATGACGTCCCCGCTGATCCGGAGATCGAGGAGGAGGAACGGGCGTTCGTGCGGCTCGCGCGCCGTCCACCGAGCGAGGGCGTCGAGGTCGGCCAGGTCGCGCACCACCACACCCTCGGCGCCGAATCCTCGGGCGACGGCGGCGAAGTCGACCTCGGGGATGAGCATCGGCTCGCGCGCGAGTCCCTTCAACCCGTACAGGTTCACCTCGGCGCCGTAGGCGGCGTCGTTCCAGACCACGGCGAGTCCGCGACCGCCCGCGACGCGCACGGCCGATTCCAGGTCGGCGATGGCCATGAGCCCCCCGCCGTCGCCCGTGGTGAGGACGATGGTCGACTCGGGTCGGGCGGCCGCCGCTCCCGGCACGCTCGGGAACCCCAACCCGATGGACTGGTACGCCGTGCCGACCATCATGACGCGGTCGGGGGAGGCCACCGGCCAGTACATGTTGGACCAGCCGAGGAAATGCCCGCCGTCCGACACCACGACCCTGTCCGCCGGGAGGAGCTCGCCGATGCGCTGCGCCACCGTGCGCGGGTCGAGTCGACCGTCGGCGGCGATGCCGTCGCCCGTCTCGTGGGCGCGCAGCGCCGCGATGTCGACGCTCTCCCGCCATCCGGACGGCTGCGCGCCCCGGGACCGCAGGCGTTCCAGGATCGCGGTGGCGGCGTGGGCGGCGTCCGCGCGCACGAAGCCCCCGACCTGGGGGTGTGTCGCCGAGGCGGCCGTGTCGATCTGGAACACCCGCGTCCGCGGGTCGAACAGTTCGCCGAAGCGCATCGTGAACTGGTTGAGGCCCGCGCCGAAGACGACGGCCACGTCGGCCTCACGGATGAGCTGCATCGCTCCCTCGGCGCCGAAGCCGCCGGTGACGCCGAGGTCGTAGCGCTGCTCGGGGAAGATGCCTCGGCCAAGGGCCGTGGATGCCGTCACCGCCCCGGTCGCTTCGGCCAGGGCGCCCAAGGTCTCCCCGGCGTCGGCGAGCCAGGCGCCCCGGCCGGCGAGCAGGAACGGGCGCTCCGCGCGCGCGAGCGCGTCGGCGACCCGCTCGATCGCCGCCGCGGTGAAGGGGATGGCGGGTGTCGCCGGGGCGGTCGGCGTCAGCGGGGTCGCGGAGGGAACCTCGCCCGCCTCGCGGGCCGCCACGTCGTACGGGATGGCGAGGATCGCCGGCCGACGGTAGGTCAACGCATGCTCGAGCGCAATGGCCGTCGTGGCAGCGGCATCCCGATCGCCCACGGTGTACGTGCGCACGCCGACGGCCGAGCCGAGCGCAATCTGGTCGACGCCCCAGGGGCGCGGGCCCGACGTCGGCTCGTCGCCGACGACGAGCACGAGCGGTGTTCGGGCTTGCGCCGCCTCGGCCAGGGCGGTCAGCGTGTTCGTGAACCCCGCCCCGTAGGTCGCGGTGGCCGCCGCGATGCGGCCGCTGGCGCGGTGGTAGGCATCCGCGGCCACCACGCCCCCGGCCTCGTGCCGCATCGCGGTGAACGTTGCGCCGGTGCGGTCGAGCTCGTCGAGGAAGTAGGCGTTGCCGTTGCCCATGACGCCGAAGACGTGGTCGACGTGGGCGGCGAGGGTGCGGGCGACGTGCGCGGAGACAGAGGGCATGGGGGAGCCTTTCGAGACGGAACGGGAATCAGCCGTATGTGTCTCGCGCTCCTCGCGCTACGTGCCCCTTTTTCGAGCAGCGACGCACCGCTTCGTGCGCCTGACGGGACGAGTATAGGCCGCGATCGTCGACAGGGCTCGTCGCTTACGGGGACCCCCGGCGACGCATCCTGGTGACTCACGCGGGGAGGCCGACGCGGGTCAGAGGCCGAGGCGGATCTCTTCCCGCGCGGAGGTCAGCCGAGCCGCGATGGCGGCGTCGTCGAGATCGGTTGCGACGTAGACGGCGGCGACGGCCGCGGGTGGGCGCCCCTGCACCGCGAGCGGCACCGCGACCGCACGCAGCGACGGCACCACCTCGTCGTGACTGGTCGCCCAGCCGCGCTCGGCGGCATCCGCCACTTCCGCCGCGAGCCTGGCGTCGACCTCGTCGGGCCAGCGCCGCGGCGGCAGCTGTGCGAGGACGGCGCGTCCGGGCGCGCCGCGGGTCACCGGATGCCGAGCCCCCGGCCGCTGCGCCACCGCGGTCACCGCGTGCCGAGGTTCGACGCTCGCGAGGGTGACGCACTCGTCGTGGTCGAGCACGACGAGGAAGCAGGTCATGCCCAGGTCGTTCGCCGCGGCGGTGAGCTCGGGCAGGGCCTCCGATTGCAGGTCGGCGGCCACGCCGGCGGCGAGGGCGGCGAGACCCGTCCCCAGGCGTACGGCGCCCGTGGCATCCCTTGAGGTCAGGCCGTGATCTTCGAGCGTGCGCAACAGGCGGTAGGCCACGGAGCGGTGCAGGCCGACGCGCGCGGCCAGGTCGTCGATCGACAGGGGAGTACCGGCCGCGGACAGTTCTTCGAGCAGCCGGATGCCACGGCTCAGCGTCTGCGACGCGGGCGCGGCGTCTTGCCCTGCGGACATGGAACGGCTAGCCTCTCGTTCGATAGGAGAACGTTGCGTTCGAATATAGAACACCGCGTCGCCGCGGTGCAACCCCGACATCGACGTCAGGAGAAGCATGCAGTTCCACCACCACGGATACGTCTCGGGTGATCCGCGCATCCAACCCGCCGCGGGCACGGGCATCGACCGTCCGGCGGACCTGCCCGACGAGGTCGACGTGCTGATCGTGGGGTCCGGGCCCGCGGGCATGCTGCTGGCCGCCCAGCTGTCGCAGTTCCCGCAGATCACGACCCGGCTCATCGAGAAGCGCGACGGTCGGCTCGTCCTGGGGCAGGCCGACGGCATCCAACCCCGTAGCGTCGAGACCTTTCAGGCGTTCGGGTTCGCCGACCGCATCACCGCCGAGGCCTACAACATCGGCTGGATGAACTTCTGGGCGCCCGATCCCGAGGCGCCCGATCGCATCGTCCGCACGACGCGCACCGAGGACTACGCCCTCAAGATCAGCGAGTTCCCGCACCTCATCGTCAATCAGGCGCGCGTGCTCGACTACTTCGCCGAGGCGGCCGCGAACGGCCCCGCGCGCCTCACCCCCGACTACGGCGTCGAGTTCCTCGGCCTCACCGTCCAGGCCGACGGTGAGTATCCCGTCGAGGTGCGAGTGAGGGATGCCGACGGTGAGCGGACCATCCACGCGAGGTACGTCGCGGGGTGCGACGGCGCCCGCAGCGGCGTGCGCCAGGCGATCGGCCGCACGCACGTCGGCGCCGCCGCGCAGCACGCCTGGGGTGTCATGGACGTGCTCGTCGAGACCGACTTCCCCGACTGGCGCATCAAGTGCGCGATCACCGCCGCCGCGGGCAACATCCTGCACATCCCGCGCGAGGGCGGATACCTCAGCCGCATGTACATCGACCTCGGCGAAGTCGCCGCCGACGACGACCACCGTGTCCGGCAGACGCCGATCGACGAGGTCATCGCCCGGGCGAACGCGATCCTGCACCCGTACGCGATCGACGTGAAGCAGGTCGCCTGGCACAGCGTCTACGAAGTGGGGCACCGGGTGACCGATCGCTTCGACGATGACGAGCAGAACCCGCGGGTCTTCCTCACCGGCGACGCCTGCCACACGCACAGCGCGAAGGCCGGACAGGGCATGAACGTCTCGATGCAGGACGGCTTCAACCTCGGCTGGAAGCTGGGCCACGTCCTCACCGGCCTCGCGCCGGCCGACCTGCTGCGGACGTACTCCGCGGAGCGCCAGCCCGTCGCCCAGCAGCTCATCGACTTCGACCGCGAGTGGTCGTCGCTCATGGCCCGTAAGCCCGGTGAGATCACCGATCCGGACGAACTGTCGACGTACTACCTCGCGACCGCAGAGTTCCCTTCGGGGTTCATGACGCAGTACGGTCCCTCGTCGATCGTCGGGGCTGACGCGGCGCAGGAGCTGGCATCCGGGTTCCCCGTGGGCAAACGTTTCCAGAGCGTCGAGGTGGTTCGGGTGTGCGACGGCAACCCCGTGCACCTCGGTCATCACGCGAGAGCCGACGGACGCTGGCGCCTCTACGCCTTCGCGGATGCCGACGGCGGGGCGCTGCGGACCTGGGCCGAGGCCGCGCGGGGGATCGTCGAACGGTTCACCCCTGACGGGGCGGACCTCGACGCGGTGTTCGATGCGAAGGTCGTGTACCCCGGCCGGTGGGAGGACGTCGTCGACGTTCCGGAGCTGTTCCGGCCGCGGTCGGGCCCGCTCGGGCTCACCGACCTCGAGAAGGTGTTCGCCGCGACCCCCTCGGCGTGGACGACCGCCGACATCTTCGCCGAGCGGGGGATCGGCGCCGGCGGCGCGGTCGTCGTCGTCCGCCCCGACCAGTACGTCGCGCACGTGCTGTCGCTCTCGGATCCCGAGGGTCTCGAGCGCTTCTTCGATGGCGCCATGGCGCCCGCCGTCGCCCACTCCGGGCGATAAACGCGCGCTGCACTCGGACACGCTCGCTGCGAGCGTTTCCCGGTGCATGACGCGTTTATCGAGAAGGCCGCAGCGACCGGACGTCGCGGCGACCCACGCGCCACGGTTGTACGGCACGTATATCGGCACCGCCGCGCGGGCTGACCAGAATGAGCGGGGAGACCCGCACCGACCCAGGAGGACCCATGACCGATTCGCGCGAGAGCGAGCTGCTGGCATCCGTACCGACCGGCCTGCTGATAGGCGGCGAGTGGCGCGCGGCCGAAGGTGGCAAGACCGTGAAGGTCAGCGACCCCGCCACCGGCGAGGTCATCCGCGAGATCGCCGACGCCTCCGTGGCCGACGGTGTGGCGGCGATGGATGCCGCCGCCGACGCGTTCCCGTCCTGGGCGGCGACCCCCGCGCGCGAGCGGGCCGAGATCCTTCGCCGGGCCTTCGACCTGCTGCAGGAGCGCAAGGAGGACGTCGCGCTGCTGATGACGCTCGAGATGGGCAAGCCTCTCGCCGAGGCGCGCGGCGAGGTCGGGTACGGCGGCGAGTTCCTGCGCTGGTTCAGCGAGGTCACCGCGCACGCGCAGGGCCGTTACGGCGCGAACCCCGAGGGCACCGGCCGCATGATCGTGACGCAGCACCCCGTGGGGCCGTGCTACCTCATCACGCCGTGGAACTTCCCCCTCGCCATGGCGACGCGCAAGATCGCCCCCGCGCTCGCCGCGGGCTGCACCGTCGTGATCAAGCCCGCGACGCTCACGCCGCTGACCACGCTGTTCTTCGCGCAGATCCTGCAGGACGCGGGCGTTCCGGCCGGTGTCGTCAACGTCGTGACCACCACGAGCACCGCCGCGGTCTCGGAGCGCATCATCTCCGACCCGCGCCTGCGGAAGCTCTCGTTCACGGGCTCGACCCCCGTCGGAGTGAAGCTCCTGCAGCAGGCGGCCCCCGGCGTGCTGCGCACGTCGATGGAGCTCGGCGGCAACGCCCCCTTCGTCGTGTTCGAGGACGCCGACCTCGACAAGGCGGTCGAAGGGGCGATGCTCGCGAAGTTCCGCAACATCGGTCAGGCGTGCACGGCGGCCAACCGCTTCATCGTGCAGCGCTCCGTCGTCGAGGAGTTCACCCGCCGCGTCACCGAGCGCGTCCAAGGCATGAAGATCGGCCGGGGCACCGAGGACGGCGTGCAGATCGGACCCCTCATCGACGACCGTGCTGTCGACAAGGCCAAGACCCTCGTGGGGGATGCCGTCGAGCGCGGTGCCACCGTGACCACCGGTGGTTCGCCGATCGACGGACCCGGGACGTTCTTCGAGCCGACCGTCGTGTCCGATGTGAAGCCCGGCAGTGACATCCTCCGCGAGGAGATCTTCGGACCGGTGCTGGCGATCGTCCCCTTCGACACCGAGGACGACGCCGTGCGCATCGCCAACGACACCGAGTACGGCCTGGTCTCGTACGTCTTCACCGAGTCGCTCGCGCGGGGGCAGCGCATGATCGAGCGTCTCGAGACCGGGATGATGGGCCTGAACGTGGGCGTCGTCTCCAACGCCGCGGCGCCGTTCGGCGGCTGGAAGCAGTCCGGCCTCGGCCGCGAGGGCGGCGACGAGGGCATCCACGAGTACCTGCAGACGAAGTACACGCTGACCGCGAACCCCTTCGCCTGAGAACACCGGATGCCACGGCGTCGGCGCCCTTCGGGTCGTCGGCGCCGTGGCATCCGTCGTTCTGCCGCCTCGCGTCGGGCGAAACTCCTGAGTTTCGGACGGGGATCGCGCGCGGGAGCTGAGGGAGGCTCGGGCGACTCAGGTTTCTCAGGAGTTTGGCCCGCTCACGCTGCGCGACTCATTCGTCCGATGGGGAGGCGTGACGATCGAGGAAGGCGAAGACCTCGGCATCGTCGACGCCGGGGAACATGCCGCGGGGGAGCGGCGAGAACATGTGCCGGTGAACGCGGGCGCTCGGCCACGCCTTGCCCTGCCAGCGCTGCGCGGCCTCGGAGTCGGGGCGGCGGCAGCACGACTCGTCGGGGCAGCGTGAGATTCCGCGCGTCGTGGTCTCGCGGCCGCGGAACCACCGTGCGTCGTCGAAGGGCACGCCGACGGTGATGGAGAAGTCGCCGTCCGAGGTCGTGCCGGTCTGGGTCGAGCACCAGAATGTCCCGGCGGGGGTGTCGGTGTACTGGTAGTGCTCGGTGGTGCGGTTGTGCTCGGCGAACGCGGCGCGCGCCGAGAACTTCTTGCACACGATCTGTCCCTCGACCGACCCCGTGACGTCGGTGGGGAGCGGGAGGCCATCGTTCTCGTACACGCGCGAGATGGCGCCGTCGCCATCCACGCGAAGAAAATGCTGACGGATGCCGAGGTGAGTGGTCATGAGGTTCGTCATGCGCATCGCGGCGGCTTCGTGCGTCACGCCGAACGCGTCGCGGAAGTCCTCGACGGCGAGGTTGCGGTCCTTCTTCGCCTGCGAGAGGAAAGCGACGGAGTTCGTCTCGGGCATCAGGCAGCACGCGGCGTAGTAGTTGATCTCGAGCCGCTGCTGCAGGAAGTCGGCGTAGTCGGTGGGCGGGCGGTGGCCGAGGAGCCGGTGCGCCATCGCCTGCAGCGCCATCGAGCGCAGGCCGTGGCCGCCGGGGATGGATGCCGGGGGCAGGTAGATGCGGCCGTTCTCCAGGTCGGTCACCGAGCGCGCCGAGTGGGGGAGGTCCGCGACGTAGATCAGCTCGAAGCCGAGCTGCTCGGCCATGATGCTCACGGTGCGGTGGGTCAGCGCGCCAGAAGTGTGCCCGGCGGCGCGAAGCTGCTTCTCGGCGAGCTTCTCGATGTCGGGGAGGTGGTTGTCGAGTCCGCGCATGCGCAGGCGCAGCTCGGTGTTCGCGCGCCGGGCTTCTTCGGGGCTGGCGATCGTCTCGCGCTCGCGGCGCTGGAGCTCGCGGTGAAGACCCAGTACCGCCTCGATCGTCTCGTCGCTCGTGCCCTTGGTGATCTTGATCGCCGGGATGCCGAGCTGCCGGAAGAACGGGCTCGACTGGGCCCGCTCGAGCTCGATCTCCAGCGCCGCGCGCCGGTTCGGCGGCTCGGTCGAGAGGAGCTCGGTGACCTCGGTCTCGGTCGCGCGCGCGATCTCCTGGAGCAGCGACAGCTTCGGCTCGCGCTTGCCGTTCTCGATCAGGCTCAGCTGGCTGCCGGCGACACCGACGAGCGCTCCGAGTTCGTCGAGTGTGTAGCCGCGGGCCAGGCGATGGTGCCGGATGCGGTGTCCGAGCGTGGTCAGTTCGAGCGACGAGGCCATTCCTTGACGTTACCGAAAGATCAGCGATTCTTGCGGAGGAAATCTGCTGAAAGTCGAGGAGGATCGTCCCACAGTGGAGGAAGACCACCGAATTCGCTCTCAATCGAGGAGATCGACATGGCACTCGCCGACATCTTCGCCGGACGCCCCTCCGGCCGCTCCGCCGCAACGTCCGCGGTTCGGGCCACTCGCCCGGGGCACGGCATCCGCCCCTCCGTCGAGGGTCCGGGCCTGGCAGCGCTCACCGCCTGGGTCGACCAGGTCGCCGCGCTCACCCAGCCCGACCGCATCCACTGGGTCGACGGCTCCGCGGCCGAGAACGACGCGCTCCTGCGCGAGATGGTCGACGAGGGGAAGCTCATCAAGCTCAACCCCGAGTGGCGTCCGGGCTCGTACCTGGCCCGCTCGCACCCGAGCGATGTCGCCCGTCTGGAGTCGCGCACCTACATCGCCTCCGAGCGCGAGGAGGATGCCGGTCCCACCAACAACTGGATCGCGCCGGCCGAGATCCGTCAGACGCTGGACGGCGTCTTCGAGGGCTCGATGCGCGGACGAACGATGTACGTCGTGCCCTTCTCGATGGGTGCCGTGGGCGGGCCCCTCAGCCACATCGGCGTGCAGATCACCGACAGCGCCTACGCCGTGGCATCCATCGGCATCATGACGCGCGTCGGCACGTCGGTGCTCGAGCGGATCGCCGCTGGCGCGCCGTGGGTCAAGACGGTGCACTCGGTCGGTGCGCCGCTCGCGCCGGGCGAGGCGGATGTGGCGTGGCCGTGCAACGACGACAAGTACATCGTCCACTTCCCGGACACCCTCGAGGTGTGGTCGTACGGGTCGGGCTACGGCGGCAACGCGATCCTGGCGAAGAAGTGCTTCGCGCTGCGGATCGCCTCGGTCATCGGTCGCGACGAGGGATGGCTCGCAGAGCACATGCTCCTCATCCGCGTCACCGACCCGAAGGGCAAGGCGTACCACGTCGCGGCCGCGTTCCCGTCGGCGTGCGGAAAGACGAACCTCGCGATGCTGCGCCCGACCATCCCCGGCTGGCGCGTCGAGACCCTCGGCGACGACATCACCTGGATCCGTCCCGGCGAGGACGGGCGGCTCTGGGCCATCAACCCCGAGGCCGGCTTCTTCGGCGTCGCCCCCGGGACGGGGGAGTCCACCAACGTCACCGCCGTCGAGACGCTGTGGGGCAACACGATCTTCACGAACGTCGCGCTCCGCCCGGATGGCGACGTGTGGTGGGAGGGACTGACGGACGAGGCTCCGCCGCAGCTCATCGACTGGGAGGGCAACGACTGGACCCCGGCATCGGGGCGTCCGGCCGCTCACCCCAACTCGCGCTTCACCGTCGCCGCCGCGCAGTGCCCGCAGATCGCGGCCGACTGGGAGACCCCCGAGGGCGTTCCGCTGGATGTCATCCTGTTCGGCGGTCGTCGCGCCACGAACGTGCCGCTCGTCCTCGAGGCCACGGACTGGTCGCACGGCGTCTTCCTCGGCTCGACCGTGTCGAGTGAGAAAACCGCGGCCCAGGAGGGCACCGTCGGCGAGCTCCGCCGCGACCCCTTCGCCATGCTGCCCTTCTGCGGCTACAACATGGGCGACTACTTCGGGCACTGGCTCAAGGTCGGCGAGAAGCTGCGCTTCGACCGCGCCCCCCGGATCTTCCAGGTGAACTGGTTCCGCAAGGGCGACGACGGTCGGTTCCTCTGGCCGGGCTTCGGCGACAACGCGCGCGTGATCGACTGGATCATCCGCCGGGTCGACGGTCAGGTCGAGGCGGTCGACAGCCCGATCGGCCGGCTGCCCCGCGTCGAGGACCTCGAGCTGTCCGGTCTCGACCTGCCGGCCGCCGACCTCGAAGAGCTGTTCTCGATCGACACGGAATCGTGGTTGGCCGAGGCCGACCTCACCGAGGAGTTCTTCGACACGTTCGGCAGCCACCTCCCGGCGCCCCTGCGCGCCGAACTCGCCGCGCTCCGCTACCGTCTGCAGCGCGCGTAGCCGCATCGACCCGCTCGCCCCGCCCGCCGCGTCGCGGTGCGGGGTGGGCGCACGCTCGACGCCCCTCCCTGCTCTTGGCGCGCGGGAGGGGCGTCGTCCTTCCTCCGCGCCTCCCCGTGCGGTCCGCGGGTGGCGCCGCCGCCCCCCCCCCCCGTGCGCGTTCCGCGGGTGTTCTCCCGCGAGACTTCATCGCGCCGACGATTCCCTTGCAGCCTGCGCCGCATTTGTCGGCGCGATGAAGTCTCGGCGACCCGACAGGGGCACCGAGGGGGCAGAACGCGGACCTCAGACGAGGAGCTGGTGCTTCGCGAGCTCGCGGTAGAGGGGGACGGATGCCACGAGCTCGCTGTGCGTTCCCTGGCCGACGACGCGTCCGTGCTCGAGGACGACGATGAGGTCGCTGTCGACGACGGTCGAGAGGCGGTGCGCGATGACGAGCAGCGTTCGGCCGGTGGCGACGGCGTCGATGGCCTCCCGCATGCGCTGCTCGTTCACGCCGTCGAGCGACGACGTCGACTCGTCGAGCAGCAGCACGGGAGGAGCGGCAAGCAGCGCCCGCGCGATCGCGAGCCGCTGACGCTCGCCGCCGGAGAGCATGACGCCGTCCTCGCCGACCGGTGCGTCGACGCCGAGCGGGCTGCGCTCCAGGACGTCTCCGAGGTTGACCGCGCGCAGCACCCGCTCGCAGTCGGCGTCGGATGCCTCGGGCGAGGCCAATCGCAGGTTGTCGGCGATCGTGCCGGCCAGGGTCGGGGCGTCCTGCTCGACGTAGCCGAAGCGGGCGCGCAGGGCGTCGCGGTGCAGGTCTCGGGCGTCGATGCCGTCGACGAGGATCGCTCCCGCCGTCGGGTCGTAGAACCGCTCGACGAGCGAGAGCACCGTGCTCTTGCCGGCGCCGGACGGTCCGACGAGGGCGACGCGAGCCCCGCGCGGAACGGTGAACGAGACCCCGCGCAGGACCTCGTGCTCGGTCTCCTCCGCCTCGACCGCGGTCTCGTCCGCCGCGCGGTCGAGATGCGCCTGGGCGAGCACGGAGCGCGCTTCCTTCGCCGCGGCCTCGCGCGCCTTGATGACGTGGTCGGGGTAACGGAACCGCACGTCGCGGAACTCGATCGCCGCGGCATCCGCCCGGGGTTCCGTCGCGCCCGGCTGGTCACCGTCCTCCTCGAGCGGAAGGTCGAGCACCTCCTGGATGCGACCGAGTGCGCCCAGGGCCTGGTTGACCGACGTGATCGCGCCGATCGCCGAGGCGAGCGGCTGCACCAGCAGGAACAGGAAGATGACGAAGGTCACGAGCGCGGCGACGTCGATGGCTCCGGATGCCACGCGAAAACCGCCGACGCCGAGCACCACGAGCAACGACACCTGGAGGGCGATGCCGGCGACCGGAACGATGAGGGCCGACACCTTCGCAATGCGCACCCCCGCGCCGTACGCCTCGGTCGCGGCACCCGTCACCGACGCGACCTCGCGCTCGGTGGCGCCCGCGGCGCGGATCGTACGGATCGACCCGACGGCGCGCTCGACCCCGGATGCCAGCTCGCCCACCTTCTCTTGCTGGGCGGCCGACGCGGCACGGATACGGGTGCTCAGGATGCCCACGGTCGCGATCGACGCGCCGAGCACCAGCACGATCAGGCCCAGGAGCAGCGGGTCGATGAACGCCATGGCGATGATCGCCCCGACGAGGATGAGCGCGTTGCCGACGGCATCCGCGAGCCCCTGCGTGAGGACGGCGTAGAGCAGCGTCGTGTCGGTACCGACGCGCGAGACGAGGTCACCGGTGCGGCGCGCGTCGAACTCGCTGACCGGCAGGTGGAGGATGCGCGCGATGAGGCGCCGCCGTGACGAGTAGACGACGGCGGTGCCGGTGCGCTGCAGGAGGTAGTGCTGGTAGCCCGAGATGACCGACGACAGCACGACGAACCCGACCAGGAGCCACACGAGCGCGCCGAGCGGCACGGACGCCTGAACGCGCGAGATGACCTGACCCACGAGGAGCGGCTGCACGAGCGTGGCTCCCGCACCGAGGATGCTCAGCACCCCCACGACGACGAGCGTGCGGGTGTGCTCGGTCAGGAAGGGCAGGAGTTGGCGGAAGGACGCGCGCGGGCCCTCGGGCGCGCGACGGCCGCGACGGCCGCGCGCGGGAGCGGACAGAGACATGCTCACCTCGTTCTGGGGATCAGATTCGACCGTACTTCTTATGGGCGGCCTGTTTGGTCACGCCGAGGGCGCTCGCGATGGCGAGCCAGGAGTATCCGCGCAGCCGAGCGCGGCGCACCTGCGCTTCTTCGAGACGCGCGATGTCCCGTCGCAGGGCCCCGAGGCGTCGGAGCTCGGCGAGAGGCTCGTCGTCGCCGAGTCCGCCGAGGGCCGTGTGGATCGCTTCGCTCATGCCGTCAATCCTGGTTGACATCCTCGGGTGTGTCAACTCACGTTGACTTCGCCTTGAGTGAACGACGGATGCCACGAGGCCGGGGCCCCGTGGCATCCATCGATCCGGTCGCGGGAATTACGGCGCGGTCGCTCCGGCGGCGATGTTGGCGTCGTAGTCGACGTCCTTGGTCTCGGGCGAGAGCGCGACCGCGATGAGCGTCAGCACGCCCATCACCGACAGGTACACGCCGACGAGCCAGGGGTTGCCTCCGCCCGCGGCCCACAGGGCCACCGCGACGATCGGCGCGAGAGCCGCACCGAGGATCGACGACACGTTGTACGAGATGGCCGAGCCGGTGTAGCGGGTGTTCGTCGGGAACAGCTCGGGGAGCACGGCCCCCATCGGGCCGAACGTCGTGCCCATGAGCAGGAACCCGATGATGAGGAATGCCTGCACGTAGACCCGGGTCAGGTTGGCATCCGCCTGCGGCAGCAGGAAGAACGCGAACGTCAGGCCGAACAGGATGATCGCGATCGTGACGCCCGTGAGTAGGCGCTTGCGTCCGATGCGGTCGGCGAGCGGGCCGGACAGCAGCGTGAAGATGCCGAAGAACACGACGCCGACGATCTGCATGATCACGAAGTCGGTGTAGCCGAAGCCGAGGCCGGGCACGTACGCGGCGGCATCGAACGGCGTTCCCGCCTTCTCGGCCGCAGCCGCGGCGCCCGCCGCGGTCGGCTTGGTGCCGTACGACAGTGTGAAGCTCGTCATGAGGTAGAACAGCACGTACGTCGCCAGCATGATGAACGTGCCGAGGATCAGCTGCACCCAGTTGCGACGGATGACTTCGCCGAGCGGGAACTTGCGGATCACGCCGCTCTTCTCGGCCTTGGCGAACGACTCGCTCTCGACGAGGCGGAGTCGCACCCACAGGCCCACGATGACCATCACGGCCGAGAACAGGAACGGCACGCGCCAGCCCCACGCGAGGAACTCGGCCGACCGCTGCGCGGTGCCGTCGGGGTGGGGGAGGGCGAAGTTGATGATGAGGAAGACGCCGTTGGCGATGATGAAGCCGATGGGCGCGCCCAGCTGCGGGAACGTGCCGTACCAGGCGCGCTTGCCCTTGGGGGCGTTCTCCGTCGCGACGAGTGCCGCGCCCGACCACTCCCCGCCGAGGGCGAAGCCCTGCGCGAGGCGCATGATCAGCAGAAGCACCGCCGCCCAGACGCCGATCTCGTTGACCGTCGGGAGGCACCCGATGAGGAAGGTCGCGACACCCATCGTGAGCAGGGATGCCACGAGCGTGGCCTTGCGGCCGAAGCGGTCGCCGAAGTGGCCGAACACGATCGCGCCGAGGGGACGCGCGACCATGGCCGCGCCGAAGACGCTGAAGGACAGCAGGAGCGAGGTCGTCTCGTTGCCGGTGGGGAAGAAGAGGACCGGGAAGACGAGGACCGCGGCCGTAGCGTAGGCGTAGAAGTCGTAGAACTCGATCGTCGTGCCGATGAGGCTCGCGGTGATGACACGCGAGCGGGGATTAGCGGGAGTCGACGAGGAGCGGGTGGCGGGGGACGAGGAAGTGGTCATGGGGGCCTGACGAGAGATCGAGCGATCGCGTCCGTCGTGAGGGCGCAGCGGTGGCGCGGAGTCGGAGACGGTGGTGTCGTGTCCGAACGCGCGAGGGGCACCGGGGGAGGACCATGGTGGGGGTCCAGACCCTCCAGTCTATGCGCTCGCTCAGAGGGCGTCGGCGCTGAGGCGGCGTCAGCGCCAGATGACCGCGATGGCCGCATTCGCCAACGTCAGCGGGCCGATGAGCCAGAAGAGGATCGGCGGCACCGCGCCGGTGCGCTTCTGCCGCGCCGAACCGATGCCGAGGAGCGCGCCGATGACGATGAGCACGACGAGCTTCACACCGAGCTTGGTGTAGTTGAGGTCGTACTCCAGCCCCCAGGGAGCCGCGAGAGCGAGCCCGGCCACGAGCGAGATCAGAAGCCCGTAGCTCATGAGCCGCGTCACCTGGACGCGGCGCGCGACGGCCTCCACGACCCATGTGCCGAACAACACCGCGAATCCGACGAGGTGGATGACGACGACGACGTGACGCAGGATCTCCATGCCCGTCACCTTAGGGATGCCGGCACCCCACCGCCAGCAAGGCGCGCCTCACCCCGCGGGGAGGCGCGCCGTGCGGGAGACGGTCAGCCGCGCAGGTCGCGCAGCAGGAGCGCGGTACGCAGGGCGGCGTCGGCCGCTTCGGCGCCCTTGTCCTCCTTCGAGCCGTCGAGTCCGGCCCGGTCCAGACCCTGCTGCTCGTCGTCGAGGGTCAGCACGCCGAACCCGACGGGCTTCCCGGCGTCGATCGCGACACGGGTCAGACCGTCGGTCGCCGCCGACGAGACGTACTCGAAGTGCGGGGTCCCGCCGCGGATGATGACGCCGAGCGCCACCACCGCGTCGGCGCCGCCCGCGAAGGCGGCGACCGCGGCCACGGGCAGCTCGAACGAGCCCGGCACGCGCACCACGCGGTACGTCGCCCCCGTGGCATCCAGAACTCGCTTCGCCCCGGCGATCAGGCCGTCGGTGATGACTTCGTGCCATGTGCCCGCGACGACGACGACGTTCAGTCCCGTCGCGTCGACGCCGCCGGTCTGAGGTGCTCCGCTTCCCGCCATCAGACGAGTCCTTCCTTCATGTGCGCGAGCGCGTCGCGCAGATCGTCCTCGTCGATGATGTGACCCATGCGGTCGCGCTTCGTCTCGAGGTACTGGTGGTTGTTGGGACCGACGCCCACGAGCAGGGGAACCTGCTCGACGACGTCGAGGCCGAGGCGGCGCAGTTGCGCGACCTTGTCGGTGTTGTTCGTCAGCAGACGGACCTGCTCGACGCCGAGATCGGTGAGGATGCCGGCGGCGGCGGCGTAGTCGCGGGCGTCGGCGGGCAGGCCCAGGGCCAGGTTGGCATCCACCGTGTCCAGGCCGCGTTCCTGCAGGCTGTAGGCGCGCAGCTTGTTGATGAGGCCGATGCCGCGACCCTCGTGGCCGCGCATGTAGATGACGATGCCGCCCTCGCGGTCGATCGTGTCGAGCGCTGCCTCCAGCTGCGGGCCGCACTCGCACTTGAGGGAGCCGAACGCCTCGCCCGTCAGGCACTCCGAGTGCACCCGCACGAGCGGAGCCTCGTCGGTGATCTCGCCCGACACGACCGCGAGGTGATCGGTGCCCGTCACGCGGTCCTTGTACGCGAGGAAGCGGAACGTCCCGTGCGAGGTCGGCACATGCGCTTCGGCGCGGAGGCTCACGCGCCGCCGGGGCACCGGTGCGGTCGCGACGGGCTCGGTCTCGTTGAGGTAGGCGATGAGCTGTTCGATCGTCACGACAGGAACGCCGACGCGCTCGCCGAGCTCGATGAGCCCGGGCAGACGCATCATGCTGCCGTCTTCGGCCACGACCTCGGCGATCGCGCCGACCGGCTGCAGACCCGCGAGGCGCATCAGGTCGACGGCCGCCTCGGTGTGACCCGCGCGCTCGCGCACGCCGCCGTCGACGGCGCGCAGCGGCAGGACGTGACCGGGGCGGATGAGGCTCGACGGGACCGACTCGGGGTTCGCCAGGACGTTGAGCGTGCGAGCGCGGTCGGCCGCGCTGATGCCCGTGCCGACGCCCTCCGCCGCGTCGACGCTCACCGTGTACGCGGTGCCGCGGGCATCCTGGTTGACCTCGACCATCGGGGGGAGGTCGAGACGGTCCGCCCAGTCGGCGGGCATGGGCGCGCACACGTAGCCGCTCGACCAGCGCACGGTCCACGCGAGCCATTCGGGTGTCGCGAGCTGGGCCGAGATGATGACATCGCCCTCGTTCTCGCGGTTCTCGTCGTCGGCGACGAGGACGGGTCGTCCGGCGCGAAGGGCGTCGAGGGCCTCGGGGATGGTGGACAGGCTCATGCGGAGCCCCTCTCGGTCGATGCGGCCGCGGCCGCGGGGTTCTCAGTGGTGCGGAAGGCGAGCATGCGCTGCACGTGGCGGGCGAGGATGTCGGTCTCGAGGTTGACGGGTGTGCCCGCCTCGGCGCGGCCGAGGGTCGTCGCCTCGAGGGTCTCGGGGATCAACGAGACCTCCAGCCACGGCTCGGGGTCGCCGGCCTCGCTCACGTCGCTCACGGTGAGCGAGACGCCGTCGATGGCGATCGAGCCCTTGTCGACGACGAGCGGGGCGAGGTGGGCCGGGATGCCGATGCGCACGACGCTCCACTGGTCGCCGGGACGCACCTCGCGTACGACGCCCGTGCCGTCGATGTGCCCCTGGACGATGTGACCGCCGAGGCGTCCGTGCGCCGCGGTGGCACGCTCGAGGTTCACCGGGCGCCCGGCGGCCACGCCGGCGAGCGTCGACATGTCCAGCGTCTGCTTCATCACGTCGGCGGTGAACCAGTCGGGTCCTTGCTCGACGACGGTGAGGCACACGCCGCTGACCGAGATCGAGTCGCCGTGGCCGGCGTCCGACACCGACAGGGGCGCCTTCACGGTCACCCGCACGCCGTCTCCGGCGGGCTCGACCGCGGTGATCTCGCCGATCTCTTCGACGATTCCGGTGAACATCAGGAATCTCCTTGGGTGTCGTGGACGGGACGAGCGACGACGCGGATGTCGTCGCCGAGAATGTCGATGGATGCCACCTCGAGCCGCCGAGCGGCCGAGATGTCGGGGACGCCCAGGTCGCCGAGCGCGAGTCGCGACCCGCCGAGCAGGACCGGGGCGACGTAGACCAGCACCTCGTCGGCGAGCCCTTCGCGGGCCAGGGCGCTCTCGAGAGTCGGCCCGCCCTCGACGAACACGCGCTGGATGCCGCGGCCGCCGAGGTCGTCGAGGACGGCGGGAAGATCGCGGGTGGGGAAGAACAGCGCTTTGCGCGGGTGGTGATGCACCGCGGCATCCTCGGGGATCGGGGTTTCGCCGACGATCACGGGCACGGGTTGCGACGGCAGAAGCCCGCCGTCGGCATCGCGCGCAGTCAGTGCCGGATTGTCGGCGACGACGGTGCCGGTGCCGGCGAGGATCGCGTCGGCGGCGGCCCGGCGCTCGTGCACGTCGCGGCGCGCTGCGGGTCCGGTGATCCACTGGCTCGACCCGTCGTCCGCCGCGGCGCGGCCGTCGAGGCTCTGCGCCCACTTCACGGTCACCCACGGGCGTCCCGTGAGCTGCAGGTGCACCCAGTCGCGGATGAGCTCGGTCGCGGCCTCGCGCTCGAGACCCGCCTCGACGTCGACGCCCCCGCCGCGCAGTCGCTCGGCCCCGCCCGCCGCAGCATCGGTCGGGTCGTCGAGCGCGTAGACGACGCGCGCGACGCCTGCCTCCAGCAGCGCGACGGCGCAGGGACCGGTGCGACCCGTGTGGTTGCACGGTTCGAGCGTGACGACCGCCGTGGCCCCACGGGCGGCGCCGGGCGCGAGCTTCGACAGGGCGTCGACCTCGGCGTGCGCGGTGCCCGCTCCTCGGTGGTAGCCCTCGGCGAGGACGTCGCCCGCGGGGGAGAGGATCACGGCGCCCACCTGCGGATTGAGTCCGCGGGGGCCGTTCCGCGCGAGACGCAGCGCGCGGCGCATGGCGTCTGTTTCGGCGGCGGATGCCATCTTCCCTGTCCTTCCCGTCGTCAACGGGGCAGGAGGGCAGGACGACGCAGCGCGCCGACCGTGCTGCCTCCTATCCGGACTAGAGGAGATCTCTCGCCTCATCACCGTCGGTTCCGGAATTCCACCGGATCGGCCCCACCGCGTGATGCGGAAGGGTTCGCGGACTGTCACCGCCGGTTCGGATTCACACCGACCCCGGAGCACGTATTGCTTGTTCGAAGTCTAATCAACACCGCCGACACGGATTCATTCCCGCCGACTCTGGGCGAAACCGTGCTACTTCAGCAGCCGCGACAGTCGCCGGTCCGCGAGGATCTTGCCGCCCGTCTGGCACGTGGGGCAGTACTCGAGGGAGTTGTCGGCGAAGAACACGCTGCGTACCTCGTCGCCGCACACCGGGCACGCCTCGCCGCGTCGACCGTGCACGCGCATGCCTCGGCGCTTGGCATCCTTCAGATCCGCCGGAGGCTTGCCGCGGGCGGCCTCGATCGCGTCGGTCAGTGTGCTGATCATCGCCGCGTACAGCGTGTCGATCTCGGCGTCCGTGAGGGCGGCGGCGAGGGCGTACGGAGACATCTTGGCGGCGTGCAGGATCTCGTCGGAGTACGCGTTCCCGACACCGGCGATGATCGACTGGTCGCGCAGGACGCCCTTGATCTGGGTGCGACGGCCCGCGAGCAGCGCCGCGAACGCGTCGCGGTCGAGGGAGGCGTCGAGGGGATCGGGCCCGAGACGCGCGATGCCGGGCACGTCGATGGGAGAGCGGACGACGTACACCGCGAGCGACTTCTTCGTCCCGGCCTCGGTGAGGTCGAACCCCGAGCCGTCGTTGAAACCCACGCGCAGCGCGATCGGGGTCTTGCCCGGTTTGATGAGCGTCGTCGGCAGCGCGTCGTACCACCGGAGCCATCCGGCCTTGGCCAGGTGGAACACCAGATGGATGTCGCCGCCCGCGGTGAGGTCGATGAACTTGCCGTGGCGGTCGACGCCGGTGACGGCCGAGCCGACGAGCGCGTCGATCGGCGGGTCATACGTCTTGAGGGCGCTGATCGCCGACACGGCGGCCTTCGCGACCGTCAGCCCCGTGATGCAGCCGCGGAGGAACTCGACGAGTCCTTGAACCTCGGGCATCTCGGGCATGGGACACATCATGGCATCCATCCCCACCGGCGGGGAGGGGGTGGCGCGGCAGGCGGGAGGGTCATCGGGTCGTTGCCGATGACCCTCGCCGTCACGCCGCTGAGCGACTCGGGAGGGGGCGCCGTCGAAGCGGGGGATCGGAGACCTCGGGCCCGCGGTAGACCATGTCCATCGCGCCGATGGACTCGCCGGGCGGGACGATCTCGTCGATCCGGTCCAGAACGTCGTCGCTCAGGACGACGCCCACGCCCGACAGGGTGTCCTCGAGCTGTTCCATCGTCCGCGGGCCGGCGATGGCCGCCGTGACTCCGGGGTGGCTGATCGCGAAGGCCATCGCGAGATGGGACAACGGCAGACCGGCATCCTGCGCCAGTTCCACCAGCTGCTCGATGACGGCGAGCCGGCGCTCATCGCGGAAGTGTCGCATGCCCGTCTGTGCGCGGAACGTCGCGTTCTCCTGCCCGGCGCGATAGCGGCCGCTCAGCGCTCCACCGGCCAGCGGGCTGTAGACCAGCGAGCCCATTCCGTAGCGCTGGACGACGGGCAGGATCTCCCGCTCGATCTCGCGATCGAGGATCGAGTAGTTGGGCTGCTCGGTGCGGAAGCGTTCGAACCCTCGGCGTTCCGCCGCCCACTGCGCCTCGACGATCTCCGAGCCCCGCATCGACGACGTACCGATCGCGCGTACCTTCCCCTGGTGGACCAGATCGGTGAGCGCGGACAATGTCTCTTCGATGTCGGTGTCGGGGTCGGGGCGATGCAGCTGGTAGAGATCGATCCAGTCGGTGCGCAGATTCCGCAGAGAGCGATCGACCGCTTGGACGATCCAGCGCCGGGACGCACCGCGGTGGTTGATGTCGTCATCCACCGGTCCGAAGAACTTCGTCGCGAGGACGACCTCTTCACGCCGTCCCTGAATCGCCTCCCCGACCACCTCCTCGGAGTCTCCGTAGCGATCAGCCGTGTCGATGACGTTGATTCCGGCGTCGAGGGCCCGACGGATGATCCGGATGCCCTCCTCTCGGTCGGGATTCCCGAACGAGCCGAGCATCATCGCGCCCAGTGCGAACGGCGTCACCTTGATTCCGGTGCGTCCCAGGTTTCGGTACTGCATGGCGGCTCCTCTAAGCTGTATCGGAACGTTGTTCCGTATCAAGCACTATACGGAACGTTGTTCCGTTTATGCAAGGGGTCATCATGACGGCGACGCGGGCTCGGGCCGCACGGGCGGATGCGCGGCAGAACCTCAACGCGCTGCTCGACGCTGCGCGGGACGTTTTCGCGCGCTCCGGTGTCGACGCACCGGCCCGCGAGATCGCGGCCGAGGCTGGTGTCGGCGTCGGCACGCTCTATCGGCATTTCGCCAATCGTGCAGCGCTCGTCGCCGCAGTCTTCACCAGTGAGATCGACGCGACCGCGGCGGCGGCGGCTGAGCTCGCAGCCGCCCACCCGCCCGGCCGAGCCCTCGACCTCTGGGTGGAGAGGTTCACGCGGTTCGTCGCCACGAAGCAGGGGCTGTCCGCCGCGCTTCACTCCGACGATCCCGCCTTCGCGGCGCTGCCCGCACATCTCATCGACACGCTCGGGCCGGCGATGACGACACTGCTGGACGCCGCCGCCACCAGCGGGGAGGTGCGGGCCGGGGTCGATCCGCTCGACTTCCTGATGGCCGTCGCCGATCTCAGCCACCGCGCGCCGTCGAACGACGGCAGCCCGAACCAGATGGTCCGGCTGCTGCTCGACGGGTTGCGCACCCCGCCGGAGGAACGGCGCGGCGACTGAGACGGCCGCCCGGCGCGGTCGCTGTCGTTCGTCGGATGACGTCTCGAGTCGCGCTCGCCCGCGACGGAATCGCCGTGGCCCGTGGCCCGCGGCGGTCGGCCTTCAGCCGAGGGCGAGCGGCCAGTCCTGAGCTATGCGGTCGTCGTTCCGCAGAAGCCCGCCGATCCACAGGTCGGCGCGACCGAGGCTGTTGATGTGCGCGTGACGGAGCAGACCCTCGTAGCGGAAGCCGAGACGACGGGCGATCCGCGCCGAGCCGATGTTGCCGACCACCGCCCGCCATTCGATCCGTTCGACCGCGGGTCGGTCCTCGGCGAACGCCCAATCGATCACGGCGGCGGCCGCTTCGACGGCGACCCTCTGCTGCCGCGATTCGCGCGCCACCCAGTAGCCGATCTCGGGCGCGCCGCTGTCGAGCTTCGCGAGACCGATCATTCCCGCGAGGCGCCCGTCGCGTCGGATCGCCCATGTGGGCTGCGTCCCGTCCGCCCACCACTCGCCCGTCAGCTCGACGAAGCGCACTGCGTCCTCGAGCAGGTACGGGGACGGAACCGTCGTATAGCGCTGCAGGTCGGCATCCTGACACGCCGCATGGATGGACGCGATGTCGGCTGTCGTCGGGGCCGAGAGCTCCAGGCGGGCGGTGTACAGGTGGTCGGGCTCCATCCGCCCACGGTATCGGCCGTCGGTGGCGGAGCCCGGGATCAACCGCGGCGCAGCAGACCCACGCGGTCGTAGACGTCGGCGAGGGTCTTCTCGGCGACGGATGCCGCCCGCTCCGCGTTCGACGCCAGGACGCGGTCGAGTTCGGCGGGGTCGTCGAGCAGCTCGAGGGCGCGCTCTCGCACCGGCTCGAACTCGGCGACCACCACCTCGGCGAGGCCCTTCTTGAAGTCGCCGTAGCCGCGCCCGGCGTACTCGTCCTCGATCGACGAGACCTCGCGGCCGGTAAGGGCCGAATAGATCACGAGCAGGTTCGAGACACCCGGCTTGGCCTCGCGATCGAAGCGCACCGCGCCCTCCGAGTCGGTGACGGCGCGCATGATCTTCTTCGCGCTCACCTTCGGCTCGTCGAGCATCCACAGCACGCCCGCGTCGGACTCGGCCGATTTCGACATCTTGGACGTCGGGTTCTGCAGGTCGTAGATGCGGGCCGTCTCGCGCTGGATCATCGGCTTCGGCATCGTGAAGGTCTCACCGAATCGCTGGTTGAAGCGCTCGGCGAGGTCGCGCGTGAGCTCGATGTGCTGCTTCTGGTCGTCGCCGACCGGCACGACGTCGGTCTGATACAGCAGGATGTCGGCGGCCATCAACACCGGGTAGGTGAAAAGGCCGACATTCGTGGCATCCGCGCCGTAGCGGGCCGACTTGTCTTTGAACTGCGTCATGCGTCCGGCCTCGCCGAAGCCCGTCAGGGTCGACAGCACCCACTGCAATTCGGCGTGCGCCGGGACATGCGACTGCACGTACAGCGTCGAGCGCGACGGCTCGATGCCGGCGGCGATGTACTGCGCCGCGGTGCGACGCGTCTTCTCGCGACGCTCGGCAGGGTCGCCGGGCTGGGTCAGGGCGTGCAGGTCGACGACGGAGAAGAACGCGTCGTACTCGTCTTGCAGCGCGCGCCACTGCAGAAGGGCCCCGATGTAGTTGCCGATCTGGAGGCTGTCGGCGGAGGGCTGCATTCCGGAGTAGAGGCGCTGCTGGGTCACCGTATGATCCTAGGGCGCTCAGCCGGTGCGGATCATGGCGCGGCTGCCGCCGCGGGACTCATCTGCCGAGCGTGTAGTCGGCGATGACCGGGGCGTGGTCGCTCCATCGCGTGTCGTAGGAGGGGGCGCGGTCGACGCGGTAGCCGGTGACCCGCTCCGCCAGGGCGGGGGTGACGACGTGATAGTCGATCCGCCAGCCCGAGTCGTTGTCGAACGCTTTTCCCCGCATCGACCACCAGGTGTAGGGACCCTCCACCTCGCCCGCGTGGCGACGGCCCACGTCGACCCATCCGAGCCCGGGCCCGGTGGAGCCGTCGACTCCCTCGACCTGTTCGCCCGCGGGCCCGAAGAACCGGTCGAAGTAGGCGCGTTCGCGCGGCAGGAACCCCGCGTTCTTGCGATTGCCCTTCCAGTTCTTGATGTCGAGCTCGCGGTGCCCGACGTTCAGGTCGCCCATGAGGATGGCCAACGGCTGCGTCGCCGCCAGCTCGGCGAGACGCGCCTCCATGGCATCCAGGAACAACCACTTCGCGTCTTGCTTCGGGGTGTCGACCTCACCGCTGTGCACGTAAGCGCTCACGACGGTCAGGGTCTCGCCGTCGATGTCGAAGTCGGTCTCGATCCAGCGGCCCGAGGCGTCCAGCGGCTCGGGGCCGAGGTGGGTGCGCGTCTCGACGCCGGGCAGGCGGCTGACGATCGCGACGCCCGCGCGGCCCTTCTGCAGGGCCTCGTCGTTGACGATCTGCCACCCGGGAAGGGCTTCGGCGAGCTGTTCGGCGGTCGCCCGCACCTCTTGCAGGGCGAGGATGTCGGCGCCCGAGGCGTCGAGCCATTCAGTCATGCCCCTGCGGACGGCGGCACGGATGCCATTGACGTTGACGGAGACGATGCGTACGGAACGAGCCACCCGTCGAGCCTAACGGCGGCCTCCGACATGGCGAGGCGTGGGCCGACCTGCCGCCGAATCGCGGCCGCTCCGGCGCCCCGCCACCTGCGGCGCCGGGCGTCGCCGCCCCGCCACCCGCGGCGCCGGTCGACCGCGCTCAATCCAGCAGCAGGGTCGAACGCCGCGGTGCGGGCAGTTCCGCCTCCAGCCGTGCCAGGTGGGCTCGGGCGGCCCGGAGGCGGCGCCGAGCCATCCACCGCCGGGGCCAGGGGGCGAGCGCTGCTCGTTCCTCGGCTTCGCGAACGGCGACCTGCGCGGCGATGACGAGGGCGGTCTGCTCCATCGCCCGCCGATCCTCGGGAGAGCGCAGGGGCACGTCCCGGTCGTCGGCCGCCACCGCGATCCACGCGGCGGCGACGAGGATCACGATCCCCACGAGCCGGAACCACAGCAGGAACCCGATGAGCACCGTGAATGTCGCCAGCAGCGGGTTCGAGGGGGTGTAGACGAACAGGAAACCCGCGGCGACCTGCAGCACGACGAGTCCGGCCGAGCCGACGAGCGCGCCGGGCCAGGTGCGCCGCCAGGTGAGCGCCGTGCCGGTGAGGAAGCGGAACAGCGACGCCAGGGCGAGGGTGTTCACGCCGAACGCGATGATCAGCGACACGCCCCGTGCGCCGAGCGACCACCACGCGGTCTCGCGCGTCCAGCCGATGAGACCGAAGATCAGGTCGACGGCGCCCGTCGTCACCGAGCCGAGCAGAGCGCCGATCAGCAACGCGACGCCGAACAGCACCGACGCGAAGAAATCGCGCGCCTTCAACAGGAGATAGTTGCGCAGATCGAAGGGGAGACCGAAGGTGTCGCGGACGGCCCGCCGGGTGAAGGTGACGAACCCGATGGTCGTCCAGATGACGACGACGCCGGCCACACCACCGGTCACGCCGAGGAGCTTGCCGCTCTCCTGCGCCACTGCCTCGACCTGCTCGGGCTTGACCAGGCCGTTCGCGCTGATGATGCCGGGGATGTAGCTGTTGACGATGCGGATGAGCCCGTCGATCGCCGTCTTGCTGCCGCCCAGCCAGATGCCGACCCCGGCGAAGGCGAGGTACAACGCCGAGAACATGGCGAACAGGCCCTGATAGCTCATCCCGGCGGCGAGCAGGAATCCGTTGTGCCGCAGGAAGTGGCGCCACACGCGCACCGGGAACAGCTGCGCGACCTTCGCGGCCCGCGCGAGGGGCTGATCCAGACGTCCTCGCACGGCGCTCTGCGCCGCCTCGAGACGCTCGCGCAGCGACGTCTCCTCGCTGGCCGCGCCGGGCAGCGGTCGAGGGTCGCGGCGGTCGTTCACCTGACGAGCCTAATGAATGGATGCCTCGGCCGGCATGCGTCCGGCCTCGCGCCGCGTCCTCTCGCAACGACGAACGGCGGGGCGCCGAAGCGCACCCGCCGTTCGAGAAGACCAGGCTCAGCGACCGCGAAGGACCGCCTGCTTGACCTCGGCGATGGCCTTGGTGACCTCGATGCCGCGGGGGCACGCCTCGGTGCAGTTGAAGGTGGTGCGGCAACGCCACACGCCTTCCTTGTCGTTGAGGATGTCGAGGCGCACATCGCCCGCGTCATCGCGCGAGTCGAAGATGAAGCGGTGCGCGTTGACGATCGCCGCGGGGCCGAAGTACTGGCCGTCTGTCCAGAACACGGGGCACGACGAGGTGCACGCGGCGCAGAGGATGCACTTGGTGGTGTCGTCGAAGACCTCGCGGTCGACGATCGACTGGATGCGCTCCTTGCCCGGCTCGGGCTTGCTGTTCGCGATCAGGAAGGGCTGCACCTCGCGGTAGGAGGCGAAGAATGGCTCCATGTCGACGATGAGGTCCTTCTCGAGCGGCAGGCCCTTGATCGCCTCGACGTAGATCGGCTGCGAGATGTCGAGGTCCTTGATCAGCGTCTTGCAGGCCAGACGGTTACGGCCGTTGATGCGCATGGCATCCGATCCGCAGATGCCGTGCGCGCACGAGCGGCGGAACGACAGCGTGCCGTCGACCTCCCACTTGATCTTGTGCAGGGCGTCGAGAACGCGGTCGGTGGAGTACAGCTCCACGTCGTAGTCGACCCAACGCGGCTCCTCGTCGACCTCGGGATCGAAGCGGCGGATGTTGAACGTGACCAGGAACGACTGGATGCCGGTGTCTTCCGGGGTCTGCTCGACGTCGTCGGAAGTGTCGACGGTCTCAAGGACGGTGGATGCCATCTCAGTACTTCCTCTCCAGGGGCGGGTAGCGCAGTTCGCCGGCGTCATTCTTGGTGAAGACGACGGGCTTCCAGCCGAGTTCGATGCGGTCGGCGGGGTGCGACGAGTGCGGGTCGCCGGTCAGGTACGCCATGGTGTGCTGCATGTAGTTCTCGTCGTCGCGCGTCGGGAAGTCGTCGCGCATGTGACCGCCGCGGCTCTCTTCACGGTTCTGCGCCGAATAGACGACGACCTCGGCGAGGTCGAGGAGGAACCCGAGCTCGACGGCCTCGAGCAGGTCGGTGTTGTACCGCTTGCCCTTGTCGTCGACGTGGATGTTCTTGTATCGCTCGCGCAGGTCGGCGATGATGTCGAGCACCTCGGCGAGGGAGTCGTGGGTGCGGAACACCTGAGCACCCTTGTCCATCTCGTCCTGCAGCGTCTTGCGCAGGACCGCGATGCGCTCGGTGCCACCGTTGTTGCGCAGGCCCTCGATCATCTCGCGGACCTCCTTCGCCGGGTCCTCGGGGAGGGCGACGAAGTCGGCGGTCTGGACGTACTCGACGGCGTTGCGACCGGCACGCTTGCCGAAGACGTTGATGTCGAGCAGCGAGTTGGTGCCGAGACGGTTGGAGCCGTGCACGGAGACGCAGGCGCACTCGCCCGCGGCGTACAGACCGGGCACGACCGTGTCGTTGTCGGACAGGACCTCGGCCTTGATGTTCGTGGGGATGCCGCCCATCGCGTAGTGGGCGGTCGGCATCACGGGAACCGGCTCGACGACCGGGTCGACGCCCAGGTACGTCCGGGCGAACTCGGTGATGTCGGGGAGCTTGGTTTCGAGGACCTCGGCGCCCAGGTGCGTGCAGTCCAGCAGCACGTAGTCGCGGTGCGGGCCGGCGCCGCGACCCTCGGCGACCTCCTGGACCATGCAGCGCGCGACGATGTCGCGAGGCGCCAGGTCCTTGATCGTGGGCGCATAGCGCTCCATGAAGCGCTCACCGCTCGCGTTGCGCAGGATCGCGCCCTCACCGCGGGCGCCCTCGGTCAGCAGGATGCCGAGACCGGCGAGGCCGGTCGGGTGGAACTGGAAGAACTCCATGTCTTCCAGCGGCAGGCCCTTGCGCCACACGATGCCGACGCCGTCGCCGGTGAGAGTGTGGGCGTTCGACGTGGTTTTGAAGATCTTGCCGAAGCCACCGGTGGCGAAGACGACCGCCTTGGACTGGAAGACGTGCAGGTCGCCCGTGGCGAGCTCGTAGGCCACGACGCCGGCGACCTGGGTGTTGCCCGCGTCGTCCTTCACCGTGATGAGGTCGAGCACGTAGAACTCGTTGAAGAAGTTGATGCCGAGCTTGACGCAGTTCTGGAACAGCGTCTGCAGGATCATGTGGCCGGTGCGGTCGGCCGCGTAGCAGGCTCGGCGGACGGGCGTCTTGCCGTGGTCCGCGGTGTGCCCGCCGAAGCGACGCTGATCGATCTTGCCCTCGGGCGTGCGGTTGAACGGCAGGCCCATGTTCTCGAGATCGATGACCGCGTCGATCGCCTCTTTGGCGAGGATCTCGGCGGCATCCTGGTCGACGAGGTAATCGCCGCCCTTGATCGTGTCGAAGGTGTGCCACTCCCACGAGTCCTCTTCGACGTTCGCGAGCGCCGCGGCCATGCCGCCCTGCGCCGCGCCCGTGTGCGAGCGGGTCGGGTAGAGCTTCGAGATGACGGCCGTTTTGGCTCCCGGCCCGGCTTCGATCGCCGCGCGCATCCCGGCGCCGCCGGCGCCGACGATCACGATGTCGAACTGGTGGTAGTGCACGCCGTCCTTGACGATCGTGTCCGCGCTGTTCTGGGTGCTCACGTGTGCAAAGCCTCTGCTGTCTCAGTCGGGAAGGAGGATGCCTCGGCTCACGCCTGGCAGATCTCCCACAGGGAGCTGCTCTCGGTCACGCCGAGGCAGGGGTCGAAGGTGAAGACGACGAGCGTGCCGAGCAGGATGAGGAACGCCGCGGACAGCACGATCGCGCCGACGAGGATGCGACGGACCTGGGGCGTCGTGACGTAGTCGTTGACGATGGTGCGCATGCCGTTGGCGCCGTGGATGAGCGCGAGCCAGAGCATCAGCACGTCCCACCACTGCCAGAACGGCGAGGAGAGCTTGCCGGCGACGAACGCGAAGTCGACCTGGTGGATGCCGTCGCCGGTCATCAGGTTGACGAAGAGGTGACCGAAGATCAGGACGATCAGCAGCACGCCCGAGGCGCGCATGTAGATCCATCCCCACTTCTCGAGGTTGGAGCCCTTCTTCCGCACGGCGGGCGTGCGGGGTGCGGGGATCGTGCTGGCTTCCTGGGCGACGGACATCAGTGGCTCCCCGTGACGGCGCTGAAGACGTTGATGAGGTGGCGCGGCGTGAAGCCGAGCATCGTGACGACCCAAAGGCCCAGCACGCCCCACCAGAGCTGACGCTGGTGACGCGTGGCCCACGGCCAGAAGTCGACCAGGATGATGCGCAGGCCGTTGAAGGCGTGGTAGGCGATCGCACCGACCAGGGCGACCTCGCCCAGGCCCATGATCGGGTTCTTGTAGGTGCCGATCACGGCGTCGTATGCCTCGGGGGAGACGCGGATGAGGGCCGTGTCCAGGATGTGGACCAGGAGGAAGAAGAAGATCGCGACGCCTGTGATCCGGTGCAGGACCCAGGACCACATGCCTTCGCGGCCTCGGTAGAGAGTGCCGCGTGGCCTCTTCGAGGTGGTCTCTTTCACCGACGGCGTGGCACGTGCTGGTGCTGACACGGTCGTCCTCCCTGATCGAACACGGTGTGGGGGCCTGCGCAGGCCCTGAGCGTCACACGGGCGCGACTGAATACTACGTCGGGGCTATGAATCCGGGGGATGAGGGTCGCCTAACACTCTCTCGATGTCGAGATAGTTTCGCCTCCGTTTCTTCCCGATTTTGTTTCCCGCCGGGTGGGGGAGGGCGGCGGCTCGCCCGTTAGTGTCGGTGCCATGGCCGAACCTGCTATCGACGACTTCTACGCCGTGATCCCCGCCGGTGGGATCGGCAGCCGCCTCTGGCCGCTCTCCCGCGCGGACGCCCCGAAGTTCCTCCACGACCTGACGGGCTCGGGGCAGACCCTGCTCCGCGACACGTGGGACCGGCTCGCGCCGCTCTCCGGTGCCGACCGGATCGCCGTGGTCACCGGCCGCGCGCACCGCGCCGCGGTGGAGCGCGAGCTGCCCGGCGTGCCCGACCACAACGTGTTCCTCGAGTCCGAGCCGCGCGACTCCAGCGCCGCCATCGGCCTGGCCGCGGCCATCCTCGTGCGCCGCGAACCCGACGTCATCATCGGCTCGTTCGCGGCGGATCACGTGATCCGCCAGACGCGACAGTTCGATTTCGCCGTGCGTCAGGCGGTGGCCGTCGCCCGCGCCGGTTACATCTGCACCATCGGCATCCAGCCCAGCGAGCCCTCGGTCGGGTTCGGCTACATCAAGAAGGCCGACGAACTGATCGTCGACGGGGCGCCCGAGGCGTACACGGTCGAGCGCTTCGTCGAGAAGCCCGACCTCGACACCGCGAAGGAGTATTTCTCCGACCGCGCGTACCTCTGGAACGCGGGCATGTTCATCACCCGCGCCGATGTCCTCTTGGCGGAGCTCGCGGTGAACGAGCCCGAGCTCCACGCGGGACTCATCGAGCTCGCCGAGGCGTGGGACGACCGCGATCGCCGAGGCCCGGCGGTCGATCGCCTCTGGCCCAGCCTGAAGAAGATCGCGATCGACTACTCCGTCGCCGAGCCCGCGGCCGAGAAGGGTCGCCTGGCGGTCATCCCGGGCCACTTCGACTGGGATGACGTCGGAGACTTCGCGAGCCTGTCCAAGCTCAACTCCTCCGGCGGGCGAAACGAGCTGGCGATCCTGGGGGAGGACGCGCGTGTCCTGGCCGATTCCTCGAGCGGGATCGTCGTGACCCAGACCAAGCGCGTCATCAGCCTCATCGGGGTGCGGGACATCGTCGTGGTCGACACCCCCGACGCGCTTCTCGTCACCACCAGCGAGCACGCTCAGCGCGTCAAGGGCGTCGTGGACGCGCTCAAACTCACCGGTCGCGGAGACGTCCTCTGACACTGGATGCCGCTGTCCGAGGCATCCAGTCCCGGATCGACGGTCGCTGTGTGGCGCGCGCGTCACGCGAGATTGCGTCTTTGTAACCATTGGCGTGGACGGCACGTCCTGGTACGCAACCGGTTCGTCACAGTGGGTAACGTGACTCCATCGTCCCCCGAACCCGTTGGGGGCCCCCGTCTTGGAGGACCATTCGTGAAGACCACGAAGAAGGCCGTCGTCAGCGGCCTCGCGATGATCGGCACGGCCGTGCTGCTGGCCGGCTGCGGTGCCGCGCCCGAGAGCACCGATTCGTCGGCGGCCGCCGGTGCCAGCGACTACCTGCCCTGCATGGTGTCGGACTCGGGCGGGTTCGACGACAAGTCGTTCAACCAGCTCGGCAAGGAGGGCCTCGACGCCGCCGCCGCCGAGCTCGGCTCGAAGAAGCCGATCGAGGTCCAGTCGCAGGCCGAGACCGACTTCGCCTCCAACCTCTCGAGCCTCGTCGACCAGGGGTGCAACACGATCATCACGGTCGGCTTCCTCCTCGCTCCGGCTGCCCTCGAGTCCGCGAAGGCGAACCCCGATCTGCAGTACGTCTCGATCGACGACACCGTCGACCAGGACTTCGACGGCAAGACCGATGCCGACAACATCAAGCCGATCATCTTCGACACCGCGCAGGCCGCGTACCTGGCCGGCTACCTCGCCGCGGGCGTGTCCAAGACCGGTGTCGTCGGCACCTTCGGCGGCATGAACATCCCCACCGTCACGATCTTCATGGACGGCTTCGCCCAGGGCGTCGAGAAGTACAACACCGACAACGGCACCTCGGTGCGCGTGGTCGGTTGGGACCGCGCCGCGAAGGACGGCTCCTTCACCGGTGGCTTCGAGGCCAACGACACCGCCCGTCAGACCGCTCAGGCGATCATCGACCAGAACGTCGACGTGCTCCTGCCCGTCGGTGGCCCGATCTACCAGTCGGCCGCCGTCGCGATCCAGGACGCGGGCCGCGAGATCGCGCTCGTCGGTGTCGACGCCGATGTGTTCGAAACCGACCCCTCGATCGGCAGCCTGCTGCTGACCTCGATCCTCAAGGGCATCGATGTGGGTACGAAGGACGCCATCGTCGCCGCCGGTAACGGCGAGTTCGACACCACCCCGTTCATCGGCACGCTCGAGAACGACGGCGTCGGAATCGCTCCGTACCACGACTGGTCGGACCGGGTTCCCGCCGACCTGACCACGAAGATCGACGCCCTCAAGGCCGACATCGTCTCCGGCAAGATCACGGTCGAGTCCTACCTGGCCGGCTGAGGCATCCATTCTCCTGGGGGAGGCCGGCTCCGTGCCGGCCTCCCCTCCCTTATGGGGTCGTCGTGCGGCCCCTGGACCGGACCCGCTCACGAGGCGGTTCCTCCGCCCGCACCCCGGATGCGGTGCCACAGAACTTAGGATCGGGAACATGAAGCTCGAACTCCGCGGGATCACGAAAACCTTCGGATCCCTGGTGGCGAACGATCACATCGACCTCACCGTCGAGGCCGGCGAGATCCACTGCCTGCTCGGTGAGAACGGTGCCGGCAAGTCCACCCTGATGAACGTCCTGTACGGCCTGTACCAGGCCGACGGGGGAGAGATCCTGCTGGACAACGCCGTCCAGCACTTCGCCGGGCCCGGCGACGCCATGCGCGCCGGCATCGGCATGGTGCACCAGCACTTCATGCTCATCCCCGTCTTCACCGTCGCCGAGAACGTGATGCTCGGACACGAACCCACGAAGTTCGGCGGACGACTCGACCTCGCGGCGGCGCGCGCGAAGGTGAAGGAGATCTCCGACCGCTTCGGTTTCGACGTCGACCCCGACGCGCTCGTCGACGACCTGCCCGTGGGTGTGCAGCAGCGCGTCGAGATCATCAAAGCGCTGTCGCGGGATGCCAAGGTGCTCGTGTTCGATGAGCCGACCGCCGTGCTCACACCGCAGGAGACCGATGAGCTGATGGCGATCATGCGTCAGCTCAAGGCATCCGGGACTTCCATCGTCTTCATCACGCACAAGCTCCGCGAGGTCCGCGAGGTCGCCGACCGCATCACGGTGATCCGCCTCGGCAAGGTCGTCGGCGAGGCCGACCCGCGCGCCTCGAACGCTGAACTCGCGTCGCTGATGGTCGGCCGCGCGGTCGAGCTCACGGTGCAGAAGGAAGCGCCGACACTCGGTGACGTGGGCCTGTCCGTCTCGCACCTCACCGTGGTCGACGCGATCGGTCAGCTCGTCGTCAATGACGTGAGCTTCGACGTGCGGCGCGGTGAGGTCTTGGCGATCGCCGGCGTCCAGGGCAACGGCCAGACCGAGCTCACCGAGGCGCTGCTGGGACTCCAGGAACGCGTCGAGGGATCCATCGTGCTCGATGGCGCCGAGCTGAACGGGCAGAAGGTCCGGGCGGTGCTCGACGCCGGCGTCGGATTCGTTCCCGAGGACCGCAAGGAAGACGGGCTCGTCGGGGAGTTCTCGGTCGCGGAGAACCTCATGCTCGACCGCGCCGACGGTGCACCGTTCGTCAAGGGCGGGGCCCTCCAGCTCTCGACGCTCGCCGACTTCGCTCGCGAGAAGGTCGACGAGTTCGATGTGCGCACGCCCTCGATCGAGACGCCCGTCGGCCGTCTCTCCGGCGGCAACCAGCAGAAGGTGGTCCTCGCGCGTGAGTTGAGCCGCGACCTGCGTCTGTTCGTCGCTGCCCAGCCGACCCGAGGTGTCGACGTCGGCTCGATCGAGTTCATCCACAAGCGCGTCATCGAGACCCGTGACACGGGGGTCCCGGTGATCGTCGTCTCCACCGAGCTCGACGAGGTCACCGCTCTCGCCGACCGCATCATGGTCATGTACCGGGGCCGCGTCGTCGGCATCGTCCCGGGCGACACCTCGCGCGACGTCCTCGGCCTCATGATGGCCGGCGAAGCGCCTCAGACCGAAGGAGTCGCCGCGTGAGCGATTCGCACAGCCCGCACGACCCGACGGCCGCTCGTGCCGAGCGCGCGACCGATGTCGCATCCGCGACCGACGCTGACATCGCGCTCGAGGGCGGGGCGGCCGTCGACCCCGCTGCCGGCGCCCGCGTCGTGACGCCCCCGCCGGCACCCGAAGAGAACCGGTGGAGTCGCGCGCTGCGCGAGATCGCCACGGGCAACGCGATCATCTCGGTGCTCGCCGTCATCCTCGCCCTGGTGGTCGGCGCGATCATGATCGCTGCCACCGACGAGAACGTGCAGGCCGCCTCGGCGTACTTCTTCGCCCGGCCGGGTGACACGCTCGCTGCCATCTGGCAGTCCGTGTCCGGGGCCTACGCCTCCTTCTTCCAGGGGGCGATCTACAACTTCCGCCGCCCCGAGTTCGCCACCGGCATCAAGCCGTTGACCGAAACCCTGACCTTCGCGACGCCCTTGATCGCGGCGGGCCTGGGTGTGGCCCTGGCGTTCCGCGTCGGCATGTTCAACATCGGCGGCCGTGGGCAGATGCTCGTCGCCGCGGCCGCGGGCGGGTGGGTCGCCTTCTCCTTTGACCTGCCGTGGGGCATCCACATGCTGATTGCCCTCGTCGCCGGTGTCGCCGCGGGCGCGATCTGGGCCGGTATCGCGGGCGTCCTGAAGGCACGCACGGGCGCGCACGAGGTCATCGTGACGATCATGCTCAACTACGTGGCGTACTACCTCGTGTACTACATGCTGCGCACGCCCGGCCTGCTGCAGGCGCCGGGGTCGAGCAACCCCACGACGCCGCCGATGAAGGACACCGCGGTCTTCCCCGACCTCTTCGGCTCGGGCTACAACCTGCACTTCGGGTTCATCCTCTCCCTCGTCGCCGTTGTGCTGGTGTGGTGGATCCTGGAGCGTTCGTCCCTCGGCTTCCGGTTCCGCGCGGTCGGCTTGAACCCGAACGCGGCGCGCGTGGCCGGCATCAACGTCAAGTCCATGTACGTCTACGCGATGCTCATCTCCGGTGCCCTCATCGGCCTCGCCGGCGTCGACCAGGTGCTCGGCACCGTCACGACCGGATTCTCCAGCGGCATCGACGCGGGTATCGGGTTCGACGCGATCACGGTGGCGTTGCTGGGCCGCTCCACCCCGGTCGGCGTGCTCGTGGCCGGCATCCTGTTCGGTGCGTTCAAGGCCGGCGGCTTCGCCATGCAGGCGGCGAACGGTGTGCCGATCGACATCGTCCTGGTCGTGCAGTCGCTCATCGTGCTGTTCATCGCCGCACCCCCTCTGGTGCGTGCGATCTTCCGTCTGCCGGCTCCCGGGGCACGCCAGCCCAAGGTCCGCGCCGCCAAGAAGAAGGAGGCGGCCCGGTGAGCACCACAGCCGCACACCCCCAGGCCGCTCCCGCGGCCGATGCGCTCGACACCGCCGTGGTCGTCAGCTGGAAGGCTCCGATCGTCTATGGCGTGATCACGGTGCTCGCCGCCGTGCTGTTCGTCGTCGCGCGGCAGGACGGCGACGCCGTCTTCCGCATCTCGAGCCCCGGAGAATTCATCCAGCTGCCCGAACTGGTTCTCGGCGGCGTGGTCACCGGCGCCGTGTGCACCGTTCTGCTCGCACTGGTGACGGTCGCGAGCGTCCTGATCGTGCGCGCGCACCGTCGCCCGCCGATCTGGTTGGCCGTGATCTTCGCGGTCGTGTTCATGGTCGGGTTCCTCACGTGGGCGGCCGCCGGCGCGACGACGGCGGTCATCCCGCTCACGGGTCTGCTCGCGGGCGGACTCAGCCTGTCGGTGCCCCTCATCTTCGGCGCCATGGCGGGCGTGCTCAGCGAGCGTGTCGGCGTGGTCAACATCGCCATCGAGGGTCAGCTGCTCGCGGGGGCATTCACCTCTGCGGTCGTGGCCACCGCCACGGGCAACCTGTTCCTCGGTCTTCTCGCCGCCTGCATCTCGGGCGTCCTGGTGTCGTTCGTGCTGGCCGCGTTCGCGATCAAGTACTTCGTCGACCAGGTGATCGTCGGTGTCGTGCTCAATGTGCTGGTCGTGGGGCTCACGAGCTTCCTGTTCTCGCAGCTGCTCTCCCCGCACGCCGACACGCTGAACTCGCCGCCGCGCTTCGCACGCCTGCCGATCCCTGTGCTGGCCGACATCCCGATCATCGGGCCGATGCTGTTCAACCAGACGATCATCGTCTACCTGATGTACGTCACGGTGGTCGCGGTGTACGTCGGGCTCTTCCACACCCGCTGGGGCCTGCGTCTGCGCGCCGTCGGTGAGCACCCGCAGGCGGCGGACACCGTGGGCATCAACATCGCCCGCACGCGATTCTGGAACGTCTCGCTGGGTGGTGCGATCGCCGGTCTCGGCGGCGCGTTCTTCACGCTCGGCTCGGTGGGAGCGTTCAACAAAGAGATGACCGCCGGCGCCGGCTACATCGCGCTCGCGGCCGTCATCTTCGGTCAGTGGGACCCCATCCGCGCGACCCTCGCGGCGCTGCTGTTCGGCTTCGCCTCGAACCTGCAGAACACGCTCGGCGTCATAGGCTCGCCGGTGCCCAGCGAGTTCATGCTCATGCTGCCGTACGTCGTGACGATCTTCGCCGTCGCCGGTCTCGTCGGGAAGGTCCGCGGCCCCGCGGCCGCCGGCAAACCGTATATCAAGGGCTGATCCGGCCCACCTTCCCCTTCACGAGAGGACCCTCCGCTCCACGATGACCGACATCGACTGGGACGAACTCCGTTCCGCCGCCACCGAGGCGATGCACCGCGCCTACGCCCCCTATTCCCGTTTCAAGGTGGGCGCCGCGGCGCTCGTCGCCGACGGGCGCATCGTCGCGGGCTGCAACGTCGAGAACGCCTCGTACGGGGTGACCCTGTGCGCCGAGTGCGGTCTGGTCTCCGAGCTGCACATGACCGGTGGCGGACAGCTCGTGGCATTCGTCTGCGTCGACGGTGAGGGGCGCACGCTCATGCCGTGCGGCCGGTGCCGTCAGCTCCTATTCGAGCACGCGATCCCGGGCATGCTGCTCGAGACCGTCAGCGGCATCCGGACGATCGACGAGGTCCTCCCCGACGCCTTCGGTCCCCGCGACCTCGAGGAGGCCGCCCGGTGAGCGCCGAGCAGTACGACGCCGTCGACATCATCCGGGCCCAGCGCGACGGTCGCGCGATCTCGGAGGGGGAGATCCGCTGGCTGGTCGACGCGTATACGCGCGGCTACGTCATGGACGCGCAGATGTCGGCGTTCACGATGGCGGTGCTCCTGAACGGTCTCGGGCGCGATCAGATCCGCGTGCTGACGGATGCCATGATCGCCTCGGGCGAGCGGATGGACTTCTCGTCGCTCGGAAAGCCCACGGTCGACAAGCACTCCACCGGCGGCGTGGGTGACAAGATCACGCTGCCGCTGGCGCCGCTCGTCGCCTCGTTCGGGGTGGCCGTACCGCAGCTGTCCGGCCGCGGCCTCGGGCACACCGGCGGGACGCTGGACAAGCTGGAGTCCATCCCGGGCTGGCGCGCCGCGCTCTCCAACGACGAGATCCTCGCGCAGCTCGCCGAGGTCGGTGCCGTCATCTGCGCGGCGGGCACGGGACTCGCCCCCGCCGACAAGAAGCTCTACGCGCTCCGCGATGTCACCGGGACGGTCGAGGCGATCCCGCTGATCGCGTCGAGCATCATGTCGAAGAAGATCGCGGAGGGCACCGACTCGCTCGTGCTCGACGTCAAGTTCGGTTCCGGCGCGTTCATGCAGGACATCGACCGGGCGCGCGAGCTCGCCGAGACGATGGTCGCCCTGGGCACCGATTCGGGAGTGAACACCACCGCACTGCTCACCGACATGAACACCCCGCTCGGTCGCGCCATCGGCAACGCCAACGAGGTGCGCGAGTCTGTCGAGGTGCTCGCCGGAGGCGGTCCCGCCGACGTCGTCGAGCTCACGGTCGCGCTCGCCCGCGAGATGCTCACGCTCGCGGGGCAGCCCGACGCCGACGTCGAGGCCGCCCTCGCCGACGGCCGTGCGATGGACGTCTGGAAGCGCATGATCCGGGCGCAGGACGGCGATCCGGATGCCGCTCTCCCCACCCCCCGCGAAACGCACACGGTCGTGGCCGATCGCGCCGGCGTCGTCACCCGCGTCGAGGCTCTGCCGTTCGGCATCGGAGCGTGGCGCCTGGGCGCCGGGCGCGCGCGGGCCGAGGACGCCGTCGTGCACGCCGCGGGTATCGATCTCCACGTGACGGTGGGCGACTCCGTCGCGGCCGGTCAGCCGCTGTTCACCCTGTCGGCCGATGATGAGGCGCGCTTCGATCGTGCGCTCGCCGCGGTCGACGGTGCGTGGGAGATCGGCGACACCGCTCCCGCGCGCACCCCGCTCGTGCGCGAGCGCATCACCGCGTGATGGCATCCGACCCGAGGAGCACCATGGCAACCGACGACGTCCGCATTCAGGGCAAGAAGCTGAAGAACCTGCCGAAGGTGTCGCTGCACGACCACCTCGACGGGGGAATGCGGGCGCAGACGGTGCTCGAGCTCGCCGACGACATCGACCTCGAGGTTCCCGCCGACGATGCCGAGGGCCTCGCAGATTGGTTCTCCGACCACGTCGAGTCGGGCTCGCTCGAGGACTACCTCGAGAAGTTCTCCCTCACCGTCGGTGTGCTGCAGACCCGTGAAGGACTCGTGCGGGCCGCGAAGGAGTTCGTCGAAGACCTCGCCGACGACGGCGTCGTCTACGGCGAGGTGCGGTGGGCGCCCGAGCAGCACCTCACGCGCGGCCTGAGCCTGGACGAGGTCGTCGACGCCGTGCAGGAGGGCATCGAGGAGGGCGAGGATGCCGCGGACGCACGCGGCAAGGACATCCGGGTGGGGCAGCTGCTCACCGCGATGCGGCAGGGGTCCCGCTCCCGCGAGATCGCCGAACTGGCGGTCGCGTGGCGCGGGCGCGGCGTCGTCGGCTTCGACCTCGCCGGTCCCGAGGACGGCTTCCCGGCCTCGAACCACCGCGCGGCGTTCGACTATCTCGCCGATCAGTTCTTCCCCACGACGGTGCACGCGGGCGAGGGTGCGGGGCTGGCATCCATTCGTTCCGCCCTCATCGACGGTCGGGCCGTCCGTCTCGGGCACGGTGTGCGGATCGCCAACGACCTCGACGTCGTCTCGCGGGAGGGCGAGGAGGTGCTCGTCACGTTCGGCGACATGGCGCGCTGGGTGCGCGACCGCGAGATCACGCTCGAGCTGTCGCCGACGTCCAATCTGCAGAGCGGCGCCATCACGGCGTGGGGCGACACCTTCGACGCCCACCCGTTCGATCTGCTGTATCAGCTGGGCTTCTCGGTCACGGTGAACGTCGACAACCGCCTGATGAGCCGCACCACGCTGACGCGCGAGCTCGGGCTGCTGGCGCAGGCGTTCGACTACGACCTCGACGACCTCGAGGCGTTCCAGCTCAATGCCGCCGCCGGCGCTTTCCTGCCGGTCGAGGAGCGCGAGGAGCTCATCGAGATCATCGCCGAGGGCTTCGCGCGCTGACGCCACAGCCGTGCCGGGCGCGGGCGCTCGTGCGCGGCCGGAGGTGTGGCGCGTGTACCGCGTTCCGGCGGCGGTGCGTGCGGCGCGGGAGGGCGCGGCGGCGGCGGTGCGTGCGGCGCGGGAGGGCGCGGCGGCGGCGGTGCGTGCGGCGCGGGAGGGCGCGGCGGCGGTGCGTGCGGCGCGGGAGGGCGCGTGCCGAACTCCTGAGTTTCCGGGCCGGATGCCGCTCTGTGCGGCGTCCCGCGAGGCTCGAGCGAGTGTTTTCAGGAGTTCGGCACGCGGCACTGTCGTCCGCCGGACGGCGGCGTCCCGATCCCACGGCGGTGTCGCCCGGGCCGAACTCCTGAGAAACCGCTCCTCCGCAGCTCCGGCCCCGGCAGCGCGGCGCCCGCGGGCCTGAACCTCAGGAGTTCGGGCCGGGCGCTCCGTGCGCGACGATCCGTTCGAGAGCGGCGCGGACCCGATCGGGGTGGTACAGAACGTCCTCGGCCAGGAGTCGCACGGTCGCGAAGCCGCGCTCCAGGGCGGCGAGGTCGCGTCGACGGTCATTCTTGTGGCTGTGCCAGGTGCCGTGGAACTGCTCGCTGTCGCACTCGACGATGAGCCACCCGTTCACGACGAGGTCCACCCGCCCGACCCCGGCAATCCGCACCTGCAGTTCGACATGGCATCCGAGGCTCTTCAGGATGAGTCGGACGAGAGTCTCGGTCCCCGTCTCGCTGCGCGGGTCGAGCAGCCGCTGTAACACCTGAAACCTCCGTGGCAGGCGCTGGAACACCTCCGCGATGCCTGATTCATCGACGAGCCCGAGGTGCCACGCGCTGTCGAGGGTGGCCACCGCTGCTCGCGGCGTCTGGCATCGGACGGCTTGAGCCAGTGCCTCGACGATGTCGACGACGGGAGTCGTCGGCGTCGCTCGCGTCGGACGCCAGTGGTAGCGCACGCCGCGGGCGGCAGGAGGACGACGGCTGGCGAGCGGATCCTGCTGAAGGTGGAGACCGTCACGGTGCAGAACGAATACCCCCGACATCTCGAGCAGACTGATGCAGTCCAGGCGTCCGCCGACGCGAGCGGCCTCGACGATGCGGGGATCCGTGTCGGCGGCGAGGTACCGCCCCCGGCGGACCCGGATGAGCATTCCGTCTTCGGCGGCGCGCGCAATGGCACGCTTCGACCACCCCACAGCCCGCAATCGACGGGTCGACCAGACGACGGGTGCCGCGTGATGCGGGAGAAGGGATGCCATCGAGCCACCCTCGCCGCACCGGACGTGCGACGTCGGGGCCTCAGGGGGATCTGTGGATGACCGCCCGGGCTGTGGAGGAGGGGTGACCACGCCGCGCCGAACTCCTGAGTTTCTCGCCGCGTTCGGCTAAGCGACACCACGCACCGGCGAAACCGCGGGAGAACTCAGGAGTTCGGCGCGGAGGCCGAGCCGGGGCGACCAGGCCAGGGCGACCAGGCCGGCGCGGGGTTCGGCGCGGAGGCCGCGGGGCGACCGCAGCACGGCGCGTCCCGGCGTCAGGGGGCGGGCAGGAAGACGTCGAGCTGCTCGGCGATGATCCGATCGACGTTGGCGGGGTCGGCGGTCGGGCTGCCGTCGCCGGGCTGAGGTCCGTAGGCGCCGAACGACGCGTGCGAGGCGCCGGGGATCTCGACGAAGGCCGCGTCGGCGGGGAGCTGCGAGGCGGCGTCGACGATCTTCTGCGGGGTCGAAAGTCCGTCTTCTGAACCCGAAAGGCTGAGGACGGGCAGTCCGGATGCCGACAGGTCGTTCGCGCAGTACGAGGCGAACAGCACCAGGGCATCGGCGTCGCCGGCGAGCTGGCAGGCCCGCACGCCGCCGAGGGAGTGCCCGCCGACCGCCCACGCCCGGACGTCGGGGGCGAGGTCGGTGAAGGTCGACAGCGGTCGCGGGTCGAAGAAGGCCAGGTTCAGCCACGGGCGGGTGATGACCACCGTCACGCCGTCATCGACCACGGTGTCCGCGAACGTTGCGACGTAGCCCAGCGCATCGACCTTCGCACCCGGGAGGAAGACCAGACCACGACCGGTGTCGCCGGCAGCGGGGGAGAGCACGATGCCCGCGCCGTCCTCGGTGATCGTCAGGCCCGGGTTCGCACGGGCCTCGGCGAGCGGATCGGGTTCGGCACCCATCACCCCGACCTGGCTGTAGATCAGGATGCCGGCGACGAGCAGCAGCACGACCCCGCCCAGCCCCGCGAGGACCCATCGCAGGACACGAAAACGCCGACGGGGCGCACGGGGCGCCCCGTCGGCGGACGGGCTGGTGTCGGTCACCTCACGAGCGTAACGCCGCCTGTCGTGCGGCGACGATCTCCTCGACCGGTGCGAACAGCGGGTGCTCGGGGTCGAGCCCGGTCACCTCTGCCGTGAAGCCGCGGGCGTCGAGCTCGCCGAGCAGCCGCTGCAGTTCCACGGCCTGCGCGTCCTCGGCATCCTGGAACTCCAGGGCCGCGGCCATCGCCGCGACGAGTGCGTCGACGGACAAGTCCCGCTCGATCGCCTCGGCGGCGGGACCGACGAAGCGCTCGTGGCGCGACAGCTTCCGCAGGGGCTGACGACCGACCCGCCACACGGTGTCGGGCAGCGCCGGGTTGCGGAAGCGCCGCAGGATCGTGTGGCGGTACTCGCTCTGCACCTCGGGGTCGAGTTCGTGCTTCTGCACGAGCAGCGCGCTGGTCTCCTCGAGCGCCGCCTCGACCTTCGCCGCGATCGCGGGGTCGGCGAGAGCGTCGGAGATGCGCTCGATGCCGGCCTGCGCCCCGAAGTACGCCGTGGTGGCGTGCCCGGTGTTCACCGTGAAGAGCTTGCGCTCGATGTAGGGCGTGAGGTCGTCGACGAAGTGGGCGCCCGGGATGTGTGGCGGGTTGTCACCGAACGGACCACGCTCGATCGCCCACTCGTAGAACGGCTCGACCGTGACGTCGACGCCGCCGACGGCCTGCGCGGGGACGATGCGGTCGACCGCGGTGTTGGCGAACGCGGCGCGGGAGTCCAGCGCATCCCACGATTCCGCGGCGATGTCGACGACGTGCTCGCGCAGCTGGTCGGTCGCGCCGATCGCGTTCTCGCACGCCATGATCTGCAGCGGCGGAAGCGAGGGGTCGCGGAGGGCCAGGCCCGCCACGATGTGCGGGGCGACGAACTTCAGGATCGTCGGGCCGACGGCGGTGGTCACGACGTTCGCGGTGGCGATCTCGTCGATCAGCTCCGCGGCATCCGTCGAGCTATCGATGGCACGGAAGCCGGTCACCGTCTTGTCGGTGCCGCCCTCGCCGACCTCGTGGACGGTGTACTCGGATGCCGCGTTGATCGCGGCCACGAGCGCACCGGAGACGTCGGAGAAGACGAGCTCGTAGCCGCCCTCGTGCAGGAGCAGGCCGACGAAGCCGCGACCGATGTTGCCGGCGCCGAAGTGGACGGCCTTCATGCGTTGACGGAACCCGAGAGGGCCTCGAACAGCTCCTCGGGGGAGGAGGCGGCCTTCAGCCGAGCCACGTCGTCCTCCTCGGAGAAGAGGATGGCGATCTGCGACAGGATCTCGAGGTGCTCGTCGCCCTTGCCCGCGATGCCGATCACGAAGGTCACGGGCTCCCCGCCCCAGTCGACGCCGCCGTCGTAGCGGACCACCGACAGGCCGGAGGAGAGGATCGCCTGCTTGGTCTCGTTGGTGCCGTGCGGGATGGCGAGCTCGTTGCCCATGTACGTGGACACCGTCTCCTCGCGCTGCTGCATGGCGGCGAAGTACTCGCCGGTGACCGACCCGGCGGCCTCCAGCAGGTCGGCGGCTTCCTTCATCGCCTCCTCGCGGGTGGCGCTGCCGGGGTGGATACGAACGGATTCGATGCGCAGGACGTTGCTTGCCATGGATCTCGCCTTTCTCGTCGTACCGCCAGCCTCGCAGGAAGCGGGGCGGACGGGAAGCCGGAGGGGCCGGAACGAATGCCCCGGCCCCTCCGTGTGGGTGTTACTTCGTTTCGTGCTGGGCGCGGACCATCTCCACGACCTCGTCGTACTTCGGCGAGTTCATGAAGTTGTCCACCGAGACGTGGATCGCCTCGGGGTTCTGCGCCTTGGCGCGGTCGGTGAGCTGGTTCTGCGTGATGACCAGGTCGGCGGTGCCGTCGAGGTTCGCGATCGCCGCATTGGTGACGGTGACCCCTTCGATGCCGGCCTTCTTGATCTTGTTGCGCAGAACGCTGGCACCCATCGCCGAGGAGCCCATGCCGGCGTCGCACGCGAACACGATGGCGTTCACCTGCTTGGTGGCGACGGAACCCCCGAGGCCGCCCAGGGCGCCCTCGACATCGCGGTCGGCCGACGCGGTCACGTCGCTCGAGCTGCGGTTGCGGAGCGCACCGAGAGCCGAGGACTCCTTGCCCTTGTTCGCCTCGGTCTGGTCGATCGCGGCGGCGAAGGTGTCGCCCTCGGCCGCGAGGTCGCGCTTGCGCGACGCACGCAGGATGACACCGGCGACGAGGAACGTCACGACGGCGGCGACGATCACCGAGAGGTACACCACGAGCAGGTTGCCCGGTCCCGCACCGATCGCGGCGGCGGTCACGGCGATGATGCTTCCGGGGGCGGCCGGGAAGACCAGTCCACCGCCGAAGATCATGTTGGTCGTGACACCGGCGGCGCCACCGGCGATGAGCGCGAGGATCGTCATGGGCTTCGCGAGGGCGTACGGGAAGTAGATCTCGTGGATGCCACCGAAGAACTGGATGATGATCGCGCCCGGGGCCGAGGCCTTGGCCGCGCCGACACCGAAGAAGGTGAAGGCGAGGAGCAGACCGAGGCCGGGGCCGGGGTTGGCCTCGATGAGGAACAGGATCGACTTGCCCGACTCAGCGGCCTGTTCGATGCCCAGCGGGGTGAAGACGCCGTGGTTGATGGCGTTGTTCAGGAACAGCACCTTCGCCGGCTCGACGATGATCGACAGCAGCGGGAGCAGGTTGAACTGCACCAGCCACCCGACGATGCCGCCGAGGACCGCGCTGATACCGAGGAACACGGGACCGAAGGCGAAGAAGCCGACGATCGCGAGGATCATGCCGAGGATGCCGGCGGAGAAGTTGTTCACCAGCATCTCGAAGCCGGGGCGGATCTTGCCGTCCCAGATGCGGTCCATCTGCTTGGTGACCCAGGCCGCGAGCGGTCCCATGATCATCGCGCCGAGGAACATCGGGATGTTCGTGCCGACGATGACGCCCATGACGGCGATCGTGGCGACCACGCCACCGCGCGCACCGTAGACGATGCGTCCACCGGTGTTGGCGATGAGCAGGGGCAGCAGGTAGGTGATCATGACGCTCACCAGACCGACGTAGCCCTGGTAGGTGCCGTCGGTGCCCTCGGTGAGCGCTGTCATCGCGCCCGGCCAACCGATGGCGGCCGCGTCGCCGCCGCCGCCGATGATCTCGGCGACGGGGGCCCAGTGCCAGCCGAACGGGCTGTTCGCACCGAAGAACCCGGCGGGGATGAAGAGCATGGTGATGAAGCCCCACGCGATGAAGGCCGCGATGTTGGGCATGATCATGCCGGAGAGGAACGTGCCGAATCGCTGGACCGCGACCCGTGCACCTCCCGGCTTCTTGGCTGTAGACGCCGTCGTCATTGCTGTGTCTCCTTGTTGTGGGATGCGACCGGGGTCGCGGGATGGGGACCCGCGGCTCAGGCCGCGGTGGATGCGGAGGCTGCCTGAGCGGCCTCCCGGGCGGAGGCCGCGTCATCGGCGGCCAGGGCTGCCTCGGCGATGCGGCGTGCGTCGTCGAGAGTGTGGGTGAGCAGGGAAGCGCGCACGTCGGCGAGGGCGGTGGGTGCCATCGACAACGTGGTGGCGCCGAGCCCGACGAGGACGACCGCGAGCAGCGGGTCGGCCGCGGCCTCGCCGCAGATCCCGACGGGCTTGTTGTTCGCCCGGCCGGCGGCGCCGACCTCGCGGATCAGGCGGAGCACGGCCGGATGCCACGGGTCCTGGAACGACGCGACGGAGCCGAGCAGCCGGTCGGCGGCGAGGGTGTACTGCGTCAGGTCGTTCGTCCCGATCGAGGCGAAGTCGGCGATCTGCAGGATGCGATCGGCCAGCAGTGCCGAGGAGGGAACCTCGACCATGACACCCGTGGTCTTCAGACCGTAGTCCTTCGCCAGAGCGGTGAAGTAGCGCGTCTCCTCGACGGTCGAGACCATCGGCGCCATGACCCACAGGTCGGCCGGGCCCGCTTCGGACTTGCGGGTCTCGGCATCCGCCTCGGCAAGGGCCGTGAGCTGCTCGCGCAGGATGTCCTCGCTGGCGCGGAGGGCGCGCAGGCCCCGGAGGCCGAGGGCCGGGTTCTCCTCGTGCGCGTCGTTGAGGAACGGCAGCGGCTTGTCGGCGCCGGCGTCGAGCACGCGCACGACGACCTTCTTGCCGGGGAAGGCGCTGAGCAGCTCGATGTAGGCGGCACGCTGTTCTTCGACGGTGGGGGCCGAGCTAGAGCTGAGGAACAGGAACTCCGTGCGGAAGAGGCCCACGCCCTCCGCCCCGAGCGCGACCGCCTCGGCGGCGCCGCCGGGCTTGCCGAGGTTCGCCAGCAGCGGCACCTTGGTGCCGTCGGCGAGAGCGCCGTCGGTGATGGGCGCGGCGGCGGCGGATGCGCGGGCCTCGGCGCGGTTCGCGGCGCGCGCGAGATCCTCGTCGCTCGGATCGACCGTGACGACGCCGGCGGCGGCATCCACGATCACCGTCTGACCGTCGACCAGGTCTTTCGCGCCGGAGGCGCCGACGATGGCGACGATGGACTTCTCCCGCGCGAGGATCGCGGTGTGCGAAGTGGGGCCGCCCTCGGTCGTCACGAGCGCGAGGACCTTGTCGAGGTCGAGCAGCGCGGTGTCGGCGGGGGCGAGGTCCTTCGCCACCAGCACGAAGGGGTGGCCCGGGTCGGGCACGCCGGGAGCCGCGACGCCGCTGAGGCGCGCGATGACGCGCTGGGCGACGTCGTCGAGGTCGGCCGCGCGCTCGCCGAGGTAACCGCCCAGGGCGACCAGCTGCTCGCGGAACGAGGCGAAGGCGTCGTGGACGGCGAACTCGCCGGTCTTGCCGGCCGCCAGGCGGGAGTCGACCTCGGCTTCGAGGGTCGGGTCCTCGGCGATCATGGCCTGCGCCTCGAGGACTTCGCGTGCCGCGCCGCCGGCCTGGGCACCGCGCGCCTCGAGCTCGCGCGCGACCGCACCGACGGCCTCGCGCACCCGCGCCGTCTCCTCGTTCACCGAGCGCTCGCTGGGGGTGTCCTTCGGGGCGGGCAGGGGTTCAGCCATGCGCGCGATGGGGCCCTGGGCGACGCCCAGTCCGATTCCGACTCCGCGAAGTTCCGTCATAGTCCTGTGTGTTCCTTTACTCGGCGTCGTGGTCGGTGGTCAGCAGTTCGGCGAGGCGCTCCAACGTCGCCTCGGCGCTGTCGCCGTCTGCGGTGAGCGTGACGTAATCGCCCTGCTCGAGGCCGAGGGCGATGATCCCCAGGATGCTCGCGGCGTTCACCGGGGCTCCGGCATCCTTCACCAGCGTCACCGGGATGCCGGACTCCTTCGCCGCCTGGGCGAAGAGCTTCGCGGGGCGGGCGTGGAGGCCGTGCGACGAGCCGATCCGGACCGTCCGGGTGATGTGGGGCATGCGTGTTCCTTTCCGGCGGCGGGTCAGACGGTGTCCGCGGATTCCCGCGCGCCCATCGCCTCTTCGACGAGAGCGAGCGTGCGGGTACCGGTCAGGTCGGAGAAGACGTCCTCGGGGAGCAGCGCGACACGCACCCCTCGTGTCGCGGCATCCTGTTGGATCCGTTCGAGCTCGGGACCGAGGTGCGGGCCGACGAGAACGATGTCGGTGGCGAGCAGGTCGATCGGGTACGACTGCACGGTCCCCGCCGAAGCGGAGTAGGGGAGGCCGCGATCGTAGGCTGCGCGTTGAACGCGCTGTGCGACGAATGTGCTCGACGCACCCGCGCCACACACCACGAGGATCTTCATCGACCCGCCTCCTTTCCCTCGATTCTGTGCGTCGCGGTTCACAGGAGACAACCAGGTTCGTTTCCCACCCCCCGGAACGCGGATGCCGTGGTCCCGCGCCGCGAAGGGAACCGCGTGGTTGGATGGAGGGAGCGCTGCCATTCGGGGACGGCGCGGAGGACGGATCGTGACGACGAAAGCTCGCCAAGACCGCCTGCTGGCCCTGTTGTTGCGGGACGCGGAGTGGTCCACGGCCGCGTCGCTGGCGGATGCGCTGGGCGTGACGCCGCGCAGCGTGCGCTCGTACGTCACCGCGGTCAATGCCCGTGTGGCCGGGGGATCGGCGATCGAATCCGGCCCGCTCGGATACCGCGCCGGGGCGGATGCGGCCGTCGCGCTGCGCGCCGGTTCGCCCGCCGACAGCGGCACACCGCGCGACCGCCTCCACACGCTCGTGCGGAGCCTGCTCGATTCCGCGGAGGGCATCGACGTCTACGAGACCGCCGACTCGCTTCACGTCAGCACGGCGACCCTCGAAGCCGATCTCGCGCGCGTGCGCGGCCTGCTGGGCGGCACCGAACTGACCCTCGAGCGCTCGGCATCCACGGCCCGCTTGCGCGGAACGGAGGTCGCCCAGCGGCGGCTCCTGTCCAAGCTCGCACACGACGAGATGGATGCCGGGATGTTCGACCTCGACGCCCTGCGGCGAACGCTCGGCGAGAGGTCCGTCGGGGCGCGGGCGTTCGGACCGTTCAAGGCCGAGCTCGTCACCGAGCTCGGTGCGCTCGGGTACTTCGTGAACGAGATCGGCATCGGCGACGTCGTCATGCACATCGCGATCGCCGCGGACCGCGTGACGCGTGATCGGGGCCTCGGGGCTGCGGCGGGGGAGCGCTCGGACGCCGTGGACGCGGTCGCGGACCTGCTCGACCGCCTCACCCTCAAACACATCGGTGTTCAGCTCGGCGCGGGGGACCTCCGACACCTCGCCACCCTCGTGCTCACCCGCATCGTGGCACCGGGTGCTCCCGCGGCCGACGACGTCCGCTCGCGCCTGGACCCCACGGTCGAGGAAGCCGTGCGCGCGGTCGTCGAGGCAGCGGCATCCCAGTTCCTCGTCGACATCGCGCACGACGACTTCGTGCTGCGCCTGGCGCTGCACGTGCAGAACCTCCTGCACCGATCGCGGGAGCAGGCGTGGTCGCGCAACCCCCTGACCCGGTCGCTGAAGTCGACGTACCCGATGATCTTCGAGGTCGCCGTATACATCGCCAAGGGCCTGCAAGATGCGCTCGGCATCCCGATCCTGGATGACGAGATCGCCTACATCGCGATGCACGTCGGTGGGCGGCTCGAACGCAGCCGCCGCTCTGACCAGCTGCTCACCGCCACGATCGTGTGCCCCGGGTACTACGAACTCCACGAGCTGCTGCGCTCCAGCGTCGACCGTTCGCTCGGTCAGGCCATCGAGGTGGTCGGTGTCGAAACCCGGATCGATCCGACCTGGGATTCCATCGACACCGACCTCGTGCTGACCACCATCGACCCGCCGCGTCCGAGCGAGCGGTTCGTCCGCATCCAGCCGTTCCTCACCGACGCCGACATCGAACGCGTTCAGGCCGCGGCTTCGAGGGTGCGTCGAGGGCGCCGCCTCGCGCGGCTCCGAGCCGAGCTGGAGCGGTACTTCTCGCCGGACGCCTTCGTGCGGGGCCTGGACGCGGCCGAGGGCGAGGCCGGTGTCATCCGTCGGCTCGGGGGCCTCCTGGTCGCCGAGGGGGTGATCGACGACGACTACGTGGCTCGGGCCGTCGAGCGCGAGGCGATCTCGTCGACGGCGTTCACCGATGCGCTCGCCGTGCCGCACGCGATGGGGATGACCGCGACCCAGACCCGCATCGCGATCGGCATCGCCGACCCGTCGGTCGTCTGGGGCGAGGGGCGCGTGCAGGTCGTGGCGCTCGTGGCGTTCTCGGAGGCCGACCGCGAGGCGTTCCAGACGGTGTTCGAGCAGTTCGTCGAGGTGTTCAGCGAGCGCGACAGCGTCCAGCGCATCGTCCGCCGCGCGACGGATTTCCCCGCGTTCCTCGACGAGCTGGTCGCGGTGATCGACGGCTGACACGGCGGCGATTCGCCGCCGGCGGCCGAGGGTGTCGCCCGGTCACTCCTCGCCGATGTCCTCGTTCCAGAGTGAGGGGTTCTCGTCGATGAACGTCGCCATCATCTCGATGAGCGCGGGGTCCTGCAGCACGTGGACATCGACGCCGTTCTCGCGCAGCCAGTCCTCGCCGCCGTAGAACGTGGTGTTCTCACCGATCACGACGCGCCCGATCCCGAATTGGCGGACGAGGCCCGAGCAGTACCAGCAGGGGGAGAGCGTCGTCACCATCGTGGTCCGCCGGTAGGAGCGCTGGCGCCCCGCAGCCAGGAAGGCCGACGTCTCGCCGTGCAGCGCGGGATTGTCGCCTTGCACGCGTTGATTGCGGCCCGAGCCCAGGAGGCGGTCCTCCTGGTCGAACAGCGCGGCTCCGATCGGGATGCCGCCTTCCGCGCGGCCCTGGAGCGCCTCGTAGCGGGCGACCTCGAGCTTCTCTTCGTCGGTGGCGTACACGGCTCCGACGACGGGGGCGGCGCTCACGCGGCGTCCTCCGCGGCGTCGACGTGGTCCACGATCTCGTCGTCGGTGAGGGGACCCCCCACATTCGGCGCGAACGCGCGGAAGAGGACGAAGTAGAGCACGCCGGCGAGGAGGAAACCCGCCGCCGGAGTGAGGTCACCGAGGGGCGACGTGGCGCCGCCCGTCGCCTGGACGACGAGGCCCAGGAACAGCGTCTGGTTGGAGAACAGCACGATCGAGACGACCATCGCCACCACGAACGAGATCGGCCCGGCCGGGTTCCGGTACTTGGCCGTGTCGCTGACGAGCGCGGCGATGGAGGTGCCGCGACGCAGGAAGCGGTCGACGAGCACGATTCCGAGCCAGGGGGCAATCCAGTACGCGATGACCAGGAGGAAGTTCTCGTAGATCGTCGTTACGTCCGCGAGGATCGAGACGAGGGCGATGACGAACCCGAGCACGCCGAACCCGAGCGCGATGATGGCGCGGCGCAGCGAGAAAGGAATCCGCACGCCGGCCGCGAGGAACGACATGGCGCCTGAGTAGACGTTCAGCGCGTTGGCGGCGATGGCGCCGACCGCGATCGCGGCCAGGGTGAGCGCGCCGATCCAGCCGGGCATTCCGTGCACGAAGGCGTCGGTGGGGGAGGCGTCCTCGGGTGCGACGATCAGCGCCGACGCGGCTCCGGTCGACATCAGCACGGTGCAGGACACGAAGATGCCGAGGGCTGCCGCCCAGCCGGTCGCCGGGAGGCTGACCGTGCGGGGGAGGTAACGGGTGTAGTCCGCGGCGTACGGCGTCCATCCCGCCGAGTAGCCGAAGGCGGCGGCCGCGGTGAGCAGGAACCCCGCGAAGGAGAAGTCGCCGCCCGAGATGCCCGCGCCGACCTCCGGGTTGGCGAAGATGGCGATCGTGGCGAGGAGGAAGATCACGCCGAGCACGATGCTCGCGTACCTCTCGAAAACCTGCACGAGGTCGTGACCGACGAAGGCGAGGAGCACTTCGAGCACGACGATCACGACGAGACTCAGCCACACCGGCAGTCCCGTGAGAGTGGTCAGGGCGAACGCGCCGGACACCGAGTTGACGGCGAACCACCCCAGGCCCGCCATGATCGTGTTCAGACCGGCCGGGAGGATGTTGCCCCGCAGCCCGAACGCGGTGCGGCTGAGCACGAGCTGGGCGAGTCCCTCCCGCGGGCCCCAGGTCGAGAGCACGCCCTGTGCGACGGCCGCCAGGGCGTTGCCGACGACGATCGCCAGAACCGCCTGCCAGAAGCCGAGGCCGAAGAAGGCCACGCCGATGAACCCGACGAAGATGGTCGCGAACTCGAGGTTGGGGGCCGACCAGGTCGACAGCAGCTGCCACGGTGAACCGTGTCGGTGCTCGTCCGGGATGGCTTCGATGCCACCCGCCTCGATCTTCGTGGGCCGCGTCCGGGCCTCACTCGCGTGTGTCGTCGCACTCATGGGCTCACCGTACGACGCGACTGTTACCGGTACGTTTTCGCGGCGTTAGGGGTGGCGTCGCTGCGCGCGGAGGCAGTGACTCACCCTAGAAGCGTCGGGTTAGCGGTTCGACCCTGGTGGGTCAGCGGTTCGAGGAACATCATCGACCGCTCGTTCGATGGGGATCGCGGCGTTCGCGATAGGTCTAGCCGCCGACCACACCACCGCGACCACAAGGGCGAGCCCTGCTCCGAGCCACCACCACATGACGATCGTGCCCGCAGGAGACGAGCTTCCCAGGGGAGGGTTCTCGTTGAAGAAGTCGAAGAGCTGAACGTCCCAGGCCATCCAGGGATAGGCCCATGGCGCGCCGATCGCTCCCCACAGCCAGATCGAACCCCGCACGGCTGTGAGGCGCACTCCGGGTTCGTTTCTCGCCAACCAGCGTGCCCGCCACAGCGCCGCAAATGTCACGGCCACTGCCCACACGGCCCAGACGGTAGTGAAGAATACGGGTCTGTAGTCCAGCACGGCCAGCGCCTGCGCAGTCGTCATCCCGTAATTCGCCGGTATCCCGATCGCGGCGCCGAGTACTCCCAGCGCGATCGAAATCACGCACACACCGCTGAACGCGATGGTCGTCCCCGCGTTTGACCGCCCCATGGCGGGAATGTACCGGATACGAGTGGGGCTGGCAGCCGGACCACCGAGTCAGGGGGGCGGGCGGCACCCGGCCCCCCGACCGCCCGCGTCAGCGCACCGCCGCGAGCAGCTCCTCGGCACCGGAGCGCAGCGCCTCCAGACGTCGGCGGGCCTTCTTCGCCGACGAGCCGCGCACGTCGAGATACAGCTTCAGCTTCGGCTCGGTGCCGCTGGGACGCACGATGAGGCGCGAGCCGTCCTCGAGCCAGATGCGCAGCACGTCACCCGGGGGCAGCCCGTCGACGCCCTGCAGCAGGTCGTCGACCTTCGACACCGCGACCTCGCCGACCGCGGCGGGCGGCTGGGCGCGGAGGGATGCCATGATCCCGCCGATCTCGCTCAGGTCGGTGACGCGCACCGAGATCTGATCGCTCGCGAACGCGCCGAAGGTGTCGCGGAACTCCAGCAGCAGATCGGCGACCGTGCGGCCCTCGGCGCGAGCTGCGGTCGCGAGCCCGAGGAACGCGACCGCGGCGGAGATGCCGTCCTTGTCGCGCACGGTGTCGGGGTTCACGAGGTAGCCCAGGGCCTCCTCGAAGCCGAAGATGATCCCCGGGGCGCGCGAGATCCACTTGAAGCCCGTGAGCGTCGCGTGGAAATCGAGACTGTAGTGCTCGGCCACGACCTGCAGCCCGGGCGACGACACGAGCGAGCAGGCGAGGGATGCCGGCTGCGCGGCGCCGTGATCGGTGTGCGCGTACGCACGGGCCGCACGCCATCCCAGCAGGAGCCCGATCTCGTTCCCGGTCAGCCGGCGCCATCCGCCGGCCGAGTCGGCGTCGGGGATCGCGACGGCGAGGCGATCGGCATCCGGGTCGTTCGCGATGACGAACTCGGCGTCGACGGACCGGGCCGTCTCGAACGCCAGGTCCATCGCCCCCGGCTCCTCGGGGTTGGGGAAGGCCACGGTCGGGAAGCGCCCGTTCGGGTGGATCTGCGCCTCGACGACCACCGGCGCGGGGTAGCCGGCCTCGGCGAGGACGCGTGACACCGTCTCCCATCCGACGCCGTGCATCGCGGTGTAGACCCACCGCAGGCCCTCGGCGCCGGCCGGCGCGGGTGCCACGGCAGCCGTGGCAGCGACGTACGCCTCGACGAGCGACTCCGGCGCGTTCTCGTAGCCGACCGAGCGGGGGAGGATCGTGACGTCGCCGGCATCGGCCACGCGCTGGATGTGCGCGGCGATCTCGGCGTCGGCGGGTGAGACGATCTGCGCGCCGTCGTCGGCGCCGCCGAGGTAGACCTTGTAGCCGTTGTCGTCGGGCGGGTTGTGGCTCGCGGTGACCATGACGCCGGCGTCGGCCCCGAGGTGCCGCACCGCGAACGCGAGCACCGGCGTGGGCAGCATGCGCGGCAGCAGGATCGCCCGGAGCCCCGCGCCGGCGAAGATCTCGACCGAGTCCCGCGCGAAGACGTCGGAGTTGCGGCGTCCGTCGTACCCGACCACGACCGTGGGCGTCCCCTCGGGCTGCTTCTCCCGCAGGTAGGCGGCGAAGCCCGCCGCGGCCTGCGCGACGAGCACCCGGTTCATACGGTTCGATCCCGCGCCGAGCGTGCCGCGGAGACCGGCCGTCCCGAAGGCGAGGCGCGTCGCGAAGCGGTCCTCCAGATCGGCGGCCGCGTCGGCATCCCCTTCGTCCACCCGGGAGAGCAACGAGGTGAGCTCCTCGCGGGTCGTGGCATCCGGATCCTGGGCGAGCCACGCGCGGGCCGCCGCGACGAACTCGCTCACAGCGCGCCGATCACACGGGCCAGGAGTGCGGAGATCACGGGCTCGGCCTCGCGCCCGGCCTCCAGGACCTCCGCGTGGCTGAGGGGCGTCTTCTGGATGCCGGCGGCCAGGTTCGTGATGAGCGAGAAGCCGAGGATCTCCATACCCGCCTGCCGCGCCGCGATCGCCTCGAGCGCGGTGGACATGCCCACGATGTGCCCGCCGATGGTCTTGGCCATCTGCACTTCGGCCGGCGTCTCGTAGTGCGGGCCGCGGAACTGCGTGTAGACGCCCTCGTCGAGGGTGGGGTCGATCGTCCGCGCGAGGTCGCGCAGCCGCTTCGAGTACAGGTCGGTCAGGTCGATGAAGGTTGCGCCCTCCAGGGGCGAGTCGGCGGTGAGGTTGATGTGGTCGCTGATGAGGACCGGCTGACCGGGCTTCCAGGTCTCGCGGATGCCACCGGCGCCGTTGGTGAGGATCATCGTCGTCGCACCGGTGGCCGCGGCGGTGCGGACGCTGTGGACGACCCGGCGCACGCCGTGGCCCTCGTAATAGTGGGTGCGGGCGCCGATGACGAGGACGTTCTTGCCGCCGGGGGTGCGGACGCTGCGGAGCGTGCCGACGTGCCCCTCGAGGGCGGGCTTGCTGAAGCCGATGACCTCGGTCGCGGGGAACGCCGCGGTCTCCTCGCCGATGAGCTCTGCCGCGCGACCCCAACCGCTGCCGAGGGTGACCGCGATGTCATGACGCTCGACGCCGGAGAGGCGTGCGATGTCGGCGGCCGCCGCCGCGGCGATCTCGAACGGGTCGGCCGCCGGGTCGTCGAGCGGGTGAAGTGTGCTGTGTGCCATGGACCCACTCTAGAAAGCCGCGGCAGCAGAGGCCAGGCGAACGGGGCGCGCGTCGCACTAGGCAAGAATGGATGTCATGGTGCAGAGCTTCGAGCGCAAGCAGTCCGTCGCGATCGTCGGCGGTGGCCCCGGTGGCTACGAAGCGGCACTGTCGGCCGCGCAGTTGGGTGCCGACGTGACCCTCGTCGAACGCGCCGGCGTGGGCGGTTCCGCGGTCATCACCGACGTGGTGCCCTCCAAGACGCTCATCGCCACGGCCGACGCCGCCGTCGCGATCCGCAACGCCAGCGAGCTCGGCGTGCAGCTGTTCGCCAAGGACGACCGGGGCAAGCCCATGACGCCCGAGGTCGCGATCAACCTCGCCGCCGTGAACCAGCGTCTGCTCTCGCTCGCTCGGCAGCAGTCCGACGACATGCGGTCGTCGCTGCTCGAAGCCGGAGTGCGGATCATCTCCGGTCACGGACGTCTCGACGGCTCCGGCGCCGTGGTCGTCTCGACCGAAGCCGGCGGCACGGATTTCGACCGCATCGAGGCCGAGACCCTCGTCGTCTCCGTCGGCGCCTCGCCGCGCGAGCTGCCCTCGGCCCGCCCCGACGGGGAGCGCATCCTCACCTGGACGCAGCTCTACGGCATGAAGTCGGTGCCGCAGCACCTCATCGTCGTGGGCTCGGGTGTCACGGGTGCGGAGTTCGCGTCGGCGTACATGAACCTCGGCGCCAAGGTGACGCTGGTTTCCAGCCGCGACCAGGTGCTTCCCGGCGAAGATCAGGATGCCGCCGCCGTGCTCGAGCGCGTCTTCCAGCGCGGTGGCATGACGCTGCTGGCGAAGGCCCGCGCGGACTCGGTCGTGAACACCGGCGACGGTGTGACGGTGACCCTCGCCGACGGCCGGACGATCGAGGGCAGCCACTGCCTCATGGCGGTCGGCTCGATCCCCAACACCGCGGGCATCGGCCTGGAGCAGGCGGGCGTCCAGATGACGCCGTCGGGACACATCCGCGTCAACCGCGTCGCCCGCACCTCGGTGCCGAACATCTACGCCGCGGGCGACTGCACGAACTTCTTCCCCCTGGCCTCGGTGGCATCCATGCAGGGCCGTCAGGCCGTGTTCCACGCGCTGGGCGACGTGGTGATCCCGCTCGAGACACGTCGTATCACCGCGAACATCTTCACCGCGCCCGAGATCGCCACGGTCGGCTTCAGTGAGCAGGACGTCGTCGACGGCAAGATCGCCGGTGTCGTGAAGAAGCTGCCGCTTTCGGCCAACCCCCGCGCGAAGATGCAGGGCATCACCGACGGCTTCGTCAAGATCATCGCGCGGCAGGGGAGCGGCACCGTCATGGGTGGCGTCATCGTCGCCCCGCGGGCGTCCGAGCTCATCTACCCGATCGCGATCGCGGTCGAACGTCGCCTCACCGTCGACCAGGTCGCCCGCGTCTTCGCGGTGTACCCGTCGCTGACGTCGAGCATCACGGATGCCGCTCGCGCGATGCACATCGTCGATCGCGACGACCCCGGCGAGGACTGATCGATTCCGGATGCCGGGTCTCCCGGCATCCGTCCCCGCCCGGGCCGGTCCCGGCCCAGCGGAGCGACGCGCGCGAGGACGCTGCACTGCGGCGAGGTCGACGTGGCGAGGCCGCGGTGCGAGGCGTGTGCGGTGATAAACGCGCGCTGCACGGACAAACGCCCTCGGCGCGCGTGTCTCGGTGCAGGGGGCGTTTATCAGGCCCGGGCCGGCCCGCCTCAGCCCGCCCCCGCTCCGCCCCGCGCTCCCGGCCCGCCTCAGCCCGCATGAACGACGGCGCCGCACCCCCGGAGGGACGCGGCGCCGTCGATGAAGGGATGCCTCAGCTGATGATCAGCAGCTGGTGGCCCGCCGACACCGTGGCACCGGGGCTGGCGTCGATACCGCCGATCGTGCCGTCCTTGTGGGCCTGGATGGGCTGCTCCATCTTCATGGCCTCGAGCACGACGACGAGATCGCCCTTGACGACCTGTTGACCTTCCTCGACCGGTACCTTGACGACGGTGGCCTGCATCGGCGACTTCACCGCGTCGCCGGTGGCCCCGGCGGTGGGCGCCGCGGAGTGCGACCGGCGCGAGGGCGGAGCGGCCGCGGGGCGCCCGGTCTTCGCGGCGGGAGCGGAGATGCGGTCGGGGAGGCTGACTTCCAGACGCTTGCCGCCGACCTCGACGACGACCGTGTGACGGCCGGGAGCCTCGCCGGGGGCCTCGAGCTCGCCGTCCCACGCCGGGATGTCGTTGACGAACTCGGTCTCGATCCAGCGGGTGTACACGCCGAACCGCCCGTCCTCGGCGGTGAAGGCGGGGTCGCGCACGACCTTGCGGTGGAAGGGGAGGACGGTCGGAAGACCGGCCACCTCGAACTCATCCAGCGCTCGGCGCGCGCGTTCGAGGGCTTCGACGCGGTCGCGGCCTGTGACGATGATCTTGGCCAGCAGCGAGTCGAAGGCGCCCGAGACGCTGTCGCCGGCGGTCACGCCCGAGTCGAGTCGCAGACCCGGCCCGCCGAAGGTCTTGAAGACGTGGATCGGGCCGGGCTGGGGAAGGAAGTTCCGGCCCGGGTCCTCGCCGTTGATGCGGAACTCGATGGAGTGGCCGACGGGGGCGGGGTCGTCGTATCCGAGCTCCTCGCCCTCCGCGATGCGGAACTGCTCGCGCACCAGGTCGAGTCCCGTGACCTCCTCGGAGACCGGGTGCTCGACCTGCAGGCGCGTGTTCACTTCGAGGAACGAGATCGTGCCGTCGGCCCCGATGAGGAACTCGCACGTCCCGGCGCCGACGTAGCCGACCTCGCGGAGGATCGCCTTGGATGCCGAGTAGAGGACGGAGATCTGCTCCTCGGTGAGGAACGGCGCCGGGGCTTCCTCGACGAGCTTCTGGTGCCGGCGCTGCAGCGAGCAGTCGCGCGTGGAGACGACGACGACGTTGCCCGCGGCATCCGCCAGGCACTGGGTCTCGACGTGCCGGGGCTTGTCGAGGTACTTCTCGACGAAGCACTCGCCGCGGCCGAAGGCGGCTACGGCCTCGCGCGTGGCGGATTCGAACATCTCGGCGACCTCGTCGAGTTCGCGCGCGACCTTCAAGCCGCGACCGCCGCCGCCGTACGCGGCTTTGATCGCGATGGGCAGACCGACCTGTTCCGCGAACGCGATGACCTCGTCGGCCCCGGCCACGGGGCCCGGGGTCCCGGGTGCGAGCGGTGCGCCGACCTTCTCGGCGACGTGACGCGCGGTGACCTTGTCACCGAGGGCCTCGATGGCCGCCGGCGACGGACCGATCCAGATCAGACCCGCATCGATGACGGCGCGCGCGAAGTCGGCGTTCTCCGCGAGGAAGCCGTACCCGGGGTGAACGGCGTCGGCGCCGGAGCGGCGGGCGATGGAGAGGATCTTCTCGATGGAGAGGTAGGTGTCGGCGCTGGTGGCGCCGTCGAGCGCGTAGGCCTCGTCGGCGAGGCGGGCGTGCATCGCGTCTCGGTCCTGGTCGGCGTAGACGGCGACGGAGGCCTTGCCCGAATCGCGTGCGGCGCGGATGACACGGACGGCGATCTCGCCGCGGTTGGCGACGAGAACCTTGGCGATCTTCGGCATCCTCCCAGCCTAGCGACGGGCCGCCCGGGTCTTTTGACCCACCTCCACAAGAAACGCCGAAAAACGTGTGGGAATGTCTACGAACGGTTCCAGAGGGCGGTCCACGAGCCGCCGAGCTCGCGAACGAGCCCGCGGATGGTGGACAGTGACATGCCCACGACGGTCGACGGGTCGCCCTCCACACGCTCGATGAAGGCACCGCCGAGACTGTCGACGGTGAACGCCCCCGCCACGTGCAGGGGTTCGCCGCTGGCGACGTACGCCGCGATCTCGTGGTCGTCGATGTCCGCCGCGAAGCTGACCGAGGCCTCCGCGACGGCGAACGCCTCCTTCGGCTCAGCACCGGGGACGAGTCGGAAGACGCTGTGCCCGGAGTGCAGCACACCCGTGCGCCCGCGCATGTCGCGCCAGCGGGCGGTCGCCGCTTCCTGCGTGTAGGGCTTGCCGAGGATCTCGTCGCCGAGCGCGAACATCGAGTCGCCGCCGATGACGAACCCGTCGAACGACGGGTCGTCGGCGCGCAGCCGCATTGCGACGTCGGCGGCCTTGCGTCGCGCGAGCAGCAGCACGTGCTCGGGGGCGGGGAGGGTACGGGCCTCGGCGGCCTCGACCGCGGCGATCACCGCTTCCTCGTCGACGTGCGGGGCGAGAGCCTCGGGTTCGATTCCGGCCTGCCGCAGCAGCATGAGACGAGCGGGGGAGGTGGATGCCAGGCACACGCGCATGCGCCCACGCTACCGACGACGGGACCCCGGGGTGTCGCCGTGTGACAGGCTCAGGGGATGCAGAACGGCGACCTCATCGATCTCGACATCACCGGAGTCGCCCACGGTGGCATCTTCGTCGGGCGCTACGACGGCCGCGTCGTCTTCGTTCCGGACACTCTGCCGGGCGAGCGGGTGCGCGTGCGGCTGACCGACACTCGGAAGAAGGCCTTCTGGCGCGCGGAGGCCCTCGAGGTGCTCGAGCCCGCCCCGGAGCGGCGGCCGCACGTGTGGGCCTCGGCGGCGATCGATCGATCCCCCGAAGAACGCGTGGGCGGGGCGGAATTCGGCCACATCGAGCTCGGCCACCAGCGCGCCCTCAAGGAGCGGGTCCTCCGAGAGTCGCTCGAGCGGGTCGGACGGCTCGAACTGCCCGTCGCGGTGAGCCCCGCCGGCGCCGACGAGACGAGCGACGGCACGGGATGGCGGACCCGCGTGAGCCTGCACGTCGACGAGCACGGAAGAGTCGGTGCCTTCGCTCCGCGAACGCACCGGATCGTGGAGACCCCTGACCTGCCCCTCGCCACGGCCGCGCTCGCCCGGGTCGCCGCCGATCTTCGCGGCGCTGCGCCCGGCCGCATCGACCTCGTTCAGCCCGCCGACGGGCGTGTCCGTGTGATTCCGCGGCCCGACGGCGCGCGCACCGCCCCGGCGGGAGAGGTCGTGGAGGAGCGCGTCGGCGACCGTGTCTTCCGTGTCGATGCGGGTGGGTTCTGGCAGGTGCACCGGCTTGCGGCCGATGCCCTGACCGAGGTGGTTGCCGATCGCATCCGCGCCTCCGCCGGAGATCTCGACCCGGATGCCACTCACCTCGACCTCTACGGAGGGGTGGGACTGTTCGCGGCCACATTGGCTGGGCTCGGCGGTCCCTCGACTCGCGTCGTGAGCGTGGAGAGCGACGCACGAGCGACCGAACACGCGGGGGAGAACCTCGCCGAGTGGATCGGAGCCCGGGCGGAGACGGCGCGGGTCGACCGATACGTCGGACGGCTGCGGGCCGAGGCTTCCGAACGCGAGCGGGAACGCCTGTCTCGCGGTGTCGTCGTGCTCGACCCTCCGCGAGCGGGCGCGGGTCGCGAGGTCGTCGACGGGATCGCCGCCCTGGGCCCGCGTGCGGTGGTCTACGTCGCCTGCGATCCGGTCGCGCTGGCGCGCGACCTCGCGACCTTCGCCGCACACGGGTATCGCGCCGATGGCGGGGTCCGCGGGCTCGATCTCTTCCCGAACTCTCATCACGTCGAAGCCGTGGTCGCGTTGAGGAGATGACCCGCCGATCGGCGGGTGTGCACTCCCGGCCGGGAGGGGGTCGCGCGGATACGATATGGGGATGACGCGCGTCGCCCTCATCGATGACCATGAATCGGTCCGGCTCGGCCTCGAGGCGGCGCTCGCTCAGACCGAGTCCTTCCACGTGGTCTCCTCCGGCGCGAACGTGGCCGCCTACCTCGATTGGCGTCGTACGGCGGGCGAGGCCCCGGCGGACGTCGTCGTCCTCGACCTGACTCTCGGTGACGGGACGACGGTGTCCGAGAACGTCGACCGGGTGGTCCGTGACGGCTCGAGCGTCATCATCCACAGTGTCGCCGACCGTCCGGCCGCGGTGCGCGAGGCGCTCGCCGCCGGTGCGGCGGGCATCGTGAGCAAGTCGTCTCCCACGCACGAGGTCCTCGCCGCGATCGACACCGTCGCCCGCGGCGAACTCCTCGACAACGTCGAGTGGGCCAGCGCCGTCGAGGGCGACCGTGATTTCGCCGATGCGCAGTTGTCCGCGCGCGAGCGCGAAGTGCTTCGGCTGTACGCGGCGGGTCTTCCGTTGAAGGCTGTCGCGGAGCGTCTGGGCGTGGCGTATTCCACGGCGAAGGAGAACATCACGCGTGTCCGCGTGAAGTACGTGGAGGTGGGCCGGCCCGCCCCCACGAAGGTCGATCTGCTGCGGCGGGCGATGGAGGACGGCATCCTTCACGAGACGCCCGAGACGCCCCGAGATGCCTGACGTCGACCGATCCGTTCTCGACGAGGCCTGGGGTCGCATTCCCCACACTCGCGAGACCAGCGATGACCCCGGTTCCTTCACGCAGAAGCGCATCGAACGCGTCATCACACTGTTGGTAGGCCCCGCGTGTCTGGTCCTCGGCGTGCAGGCGTTCGTGGCCGCTTTCGGGCCGAGCGACGAGGCGGAGGGGTGGCACCTGCCGCTGGTCGTCGGGGTGTTCGTGCCGCTGGTGGCGATGGTCGTGGCGTGCGGCGTCGGCCGGTTCGCGCGCCTGTTCTCCGGTGTTTTCGCTGTCCTGTTCATGGTCGCTCTGGCCCTCTGGCCCCTCGCCACGTCCGGCGGGCAGGCGCCCTCGCCGACCGAGAACCCCTGGATCTTCTACCTCATCAACGTCGCCACGGTGGCAACCGTGGTCGCGTTCCCGCTCTCGCTCCAGGTGGCGTGGACGGTCGCCGCGCCGCTTCTGTTCGGAGTGGTCCGACTGCTGCAAGCCGGCGGCCGTCCCGAATTCCTGCTTCCCGTTGCGCTCGACGTCTCCTTCGCGTTGCTGCTGGGCAGCGTCCTGGTGACACTGACGTGGATGTACCGGTCGATCGCGGCCAATGTCGATGAGACCCGGGCACGCGCCGTCGCCAGCTATGCGTCGGCGGCGGCGACCGCGGCGACCGAACACGAACGTGTCGCCGTGGCCGCGCTCATGCACGACAGCGTCCTCGGGGCGTTGCTCGCCGCCGAGCGCGCGAGCACCCCGCGTGAGCGGACGCTCGCGGTCAGCATGGCGCGCGAGGCCCTCACCCGGCTCGCCAACGCAGAGAAGGATGCCCTCGAAGGCAGCGACGAGCCGATGGACGCCACTGCTCTCGCCGACGACATCGAGACCTCGGCGCGTGATTTCGGTGTGGAGCTCGTCGTGACGCGGCGGGTGCAGGAGGGCGCGCCGCGGGTTCCGGGTCGCGTCGCACGCGCATTGGTGTTGGCGGCGATGCAGGCCGTCGCGAACGCGGTGCAGCATGCGGACGCGCAGGCGCTCTCGGTCGAGGTGAGCGGCTCTGCCGAGCCCGGTGGCGTCACGATCCGAGTGCGCGACGCCGGTCGCGGGTTCGACGTGAACGCGATCCCCGCCGACCGGCTCGGCATCCGTGGCTCGATCATCGCTCGCGTGACCGCCGTCGGGGGTCGCTCGACGGTGGATTCCTCTCCCGCCGGCACGACGGTGACGCTCGAGTGGGAGAGCGGGGACCGCTGGTGACGGTCCGCTCCATCCTCTCCGGCATCGCCCTGGCCTTCACGGCGTATCTGTCCGCGCGCAGCCTGCTGTGGACGCTGCCCGAGACCGTCGAGCGCGGGTGGCTCCTGATCGCCGCGCTCGTGATCTATCTCCCGATCACGTGGCTCTGGGTGCTTCTGCCGACGCGGCACCACGAGGCCGCAACCGGGGGTGCGAGCGCGGACACGCGCGCTGCCCCTCCGCGCTGGGCTCTCGCTCTCGCCGTGCTCGCCGCTGTGCTGGTGCCGAACGCGGCGTTCGCCGCGGTGAATGACGCCGGCCGGGCGCAACCGTTCGTCACGTGGGTCATCGGCGGGATCGGCGCGCTCATGACCGTGGTGATGGTTCGTCGACGTCCCGCCATCGCGTGGATCGGGACGGGCTTGTTGTCCCTCTCGGCCGCCGTGTGGCTCGGTCCGCTGTCGGCCCTGAGTCTCGGCCTCGTCGGTTCCCTCGTGTGGGTCGCTGCGGCGCAGTTGATCACGTTTGCGCTCGATCGTGTCGCCCGCGACGCCGAGCAGCTCTCGGAGCTGCAGCAGGCGGCGTCGGCGTGGCAGGCTTCGCAGAGCGGGCGTCAGCGCGAACGTCGCCTGCACGTGCAGCGCGCGCTGCACGTCGCCGGCCCCGTGCTGGGCCGCACGATCGAAACCGGGGGCAATCTGCGCCCGAGCGAGAAGAGCGCCGCACGTCTGGCCGAGCAGAGTCTCCGCGATGAGCTGCGCAGCCCACGCCTCCTCGACGACGGCGTCCGCGCCCAGATCGACGCGGCCCGCCGGCGCGGGACGATCGTGATGCTCTTCGACGAGGGCGGGCTCGAAGATCTCCCGGCGTCCGCTCTCAGCGACATCCGCACCGAGCTGGCTCGCGTCGTTCGCGACGCGGCGTCCGAACGCCTCATCATCCGCACGTCGCCGCATCACGAGGTCGCTGTGACCGTCGTGGGGCGCACCGCGACGGCCGGTGCCGGCGCCGACGAGGACGACGTCGACCTGTGGCGGGAGATTCGTCGCCCCTCGTGAGGCAAAACCAGAGTGCCCCCCGCGGCGCGAACGCCGCCGGGGGCACCATCGGGTATTTGCATCCGGGGAAGAGTGCGAAAGATGAGGGGTGAGGGGCGGCGATGTCGCCTGCCCCTCACCCATGCGAACGGCTACCCGAAAACCGTCCGCGTGGCCGGAACCGGCTCGATGGAGCGGTCCGACCGAACGCGTGATGCGTTCCAGCTCCACCAGTATTCGCGAACGATCTCGCGACGTCTGTAGGTATTTCGGGGGACAGTCAGCCGGTGAAGCTGTGCCAGCCGGCCAGGCGATTGAGGGGGCGGCGCAGTCCGCGCGCGGAGAGCTCCCATCGGGACCGCGGGGCGGCCTCGGGTGCCGTGGCGTCCGCGGTCTCGCGGGCATACGTTTCACCCACGACGACGATCGCCGCGGCGAGCTCTTCGGGGGTCGCTGTCCCGCGGATCACCCGCGCGACGGTCTCTGCCGAGGGGGCGGCGACGTCGCTCACAGCGGGATGTTCCCGTGCTTCTTGGCGGGCAGGCTCGCCCGCTTGTTGCGCAGGGCACGCAGAGCCTTGGCGATCGACACGCGCGTCTGCGCCGGCTCGATGATGCCGTCGAGCTCACCGCGTTCGGCGGCGAGGAACGGTGAGGCGACGTTGTAGGTGTACTCGTTCGCCAGTCGCGTGCGGACCGCCGCGACGTCCTCGCCCGCCTCCTCGGCGCGCTTGATCTCGCCGCGGTACAGGATGTTCACCGCTCCCTGACCACCCATGACGGCGATCTCGGCGGTGGGCCAGGCGAGGTTGATGTCGGCTCCGAGCTGCTTGGAACCCATGACGATGTAGGCGCCGCCGTAAGCCTTGCGGAGGATGACGGTGACCAGCGGAACGGTCGCTTCGGCGTAGGCGTAGAGAAGCTTCGCGCCGCGGCGGATGACCCCGGTCCACTCCTGGTCGGTGCCGGGCAGGTAGCCGGGGACGTCCACGAGCGTCACGATCGGAACGGAGAACGCATCGCAGAAGCGGACGAAGCGGCTGGCCTTCTCACCGGCGTCGATGTTCAGCGTTCCTGCCATCTGCGAGGGCTGGTTCGCGATGATGCCGACGGTGCGTCCCTCGATCCGGCCGAAGCCGATCACGATGTTGGGCGCGAACAGCGGCTGAACCTCGAGGAACTCCGCACCGTCGACGATCCCATCGATGACGGTGTGGATGTCGTACGGCTGGTTGGGGGAGTCCGGGATGACGCTGTTCAGAGCGCGATCGGCATCCGTCGTCTCGAACTCGAACGGCGTCTCGTAGAGCGGGAGCTCGGCGAGGTTGTTGTCGGGAAGGAAGCCGATGAGCGTGCGAGCGTAATCGAGGGCGTCGTCCTCGTCCTCGGCGAGGTAGTGCGCCACGCCCGAGCGGGTGTTGTGCGTGTGCGCACCGCCGAGCTCCTCCATGCCGACGTCCTCGCCGGTCACGGTCTTGATGACGTCCGGGCCGGTCACGAACATCTGGCTGGTCTTGTCGACCATGATCACGAAGTCGGTGAGGGCCGGCGAGTAGACGGCACCGCCGGCCGCGGGTCCCATGATGATCGAGATCTGCGGGATCACGCCGGAGGCGGCGGTGTTCAGACGGAAGATCTCGCCGTACTTGCCGAGCGCGACGACACCTTCTTGGATGCGCGCGCCGCCGGAGTCGAGCATGCCGATGATCGGGATGCCGCTGCGGAGAGCGAGCTCCATCACCTTGATGATCTTGTCGCCGGCGACCTCGCCGAGCGAACCGCCGAAGGTGGAGAAGTCCTGGGCGTATACCGCCACGGTGCGGCCGTGGATCGTGCCGGTGCCGGTGACGACGGAGTCGCCGTAGGGGCGGGACTTGTCCATGCCGAACGCCGTCGTGCGGTGACGCACGTACTCGTCGAGTTCAACGAAGGAGCCGGGATCGACCAGCATCTCAATGCGCTCGCGGGCGGTGAGCTTGCCCTTCGCGTGCTGCTTGGTGCGCGCGGCGGTCTCGGCGTCGACGACCGCCTCCTGGAACCTCGTGCGCAGGTCGGCGATCTTGCCGGCGGTCGTGAAGAGATCGGGCTGGTCGGTCACGCTTTCCACCCTAGCGACCGGTTCCCCGCCGATGTTGGAGGGTGCGCACAAGCGCCCGGGCGGGACGCTGTGGCATCCATCCATCCCGTGCCCGGAGTGGCGCGGCCGATCACGGCAAGTGGATGCCGAGCCCCCCGCGTCGTGCCTAGGGTGTGCACATGCCGATCCACGCTGCCGGGTACCCCCTCACCGCCGCGCTCAGCCCGCGCGTCCAGGTCGTCGAGACCACCGATTCCACGAACGCCGACGTCGTCGCCGCCGTCACATCCGACCCCGCGGGGTGGCCGCATCTGTCGTTGCTCGTGACGGACGACCAGCGCGCCGGGCGTGGACGTCTCGACCGCACGTGGACCGCCCCGGCGGGCACCGCGCTCGCGGTGTCGGTCGTCGTGGACGCCGGTCGCATCCCTCCGGAGATGCGCGGGTGGATCCCGCTGGCCGCCGGCGCGGCGATGACGCGTGCGGTCGGTGCACGTCTGGCCGGCCACGGGTCGAGCGCGCAGCTCAAGTGGCCCAACGACGTGCTCGTGGACGGCGGCAAGATCTGCGGCATCCTCGCCGAGGCCGTTCCGGGCACGCTGGACACGGTCGTCGTCGGGTCGGGCGTGAACACGCGCATGACCCGTGCGGATCTGCCGGTGTCGACGGCCACGTCGTTCGCCGCGATCGGCGTCGAGGTCGACGAGGACCGGCTGCTCGCGGACTACCTCGAGGCCTTCGCGGGATTCCTCGCCGCTCTCTCCGAGGGTGACATGGCGCGCGTGCACCGGGACATCGAGAAGGCGTGTTCGACGGTCGGACGCGAGGTGTCGGTGTCCCTCCCCGATGGGACGACCGTTCAGGGACGAGCCGATCGCCTCGATGCCGAGGGACGTCTGGTCGTGGAATCGGGCACGATCCAGACCGTGGTCGCCGCGGGAGACGTCGTCCACGTTCGCTGACCCGCGCCCTCCCCGCGTGTGCGGGCGGCGGCGGGGGCCCGGGCCCGCAGAATGGGTACGTGACCCAGCCGACCAGCTACGGAGGGCGCCCGCGCACGCCGGCGCCCGGCACGGCGGCGCCCGAGCGGCGCATCGCGCGCTTGCGAGGACACGGGCGTCGGCTGCTCTTGTCGGCGGTCGTTCTCATCGCGGCGTCGGGGGCGACCGCCTACTACTACGACAATCTCCCCGCACCGTTCGAGAACTGGATGCTCCTGAGCGCGGCCGGTGCGACCGTGCTGTTCCTCGTCGTCATTCCGTACTTCTCCTGGTTGTCGCGATCGTGGACGATCACGACGCGCCGGGTGATCGAGCGCTCGGGCTTCTTCGGGTCGAACAGTCGCGAGATCTCGCACGTCCGCGGATACGCGATCCAGATGCGTCGCGGCATCCTCCAGCGCTTGTGGGGGGCGGGGACCCTCACGCTCTCCAACGGAGCCGAGCCCCCGATGCGCTTGAAGAACGTCCCCCACGCGGCCCTGGTCCACGAGACGCTCGTCGACCAGGTCGAGGTCAACCAGATCCTCGCGCACCGCGACTCGCAGGCGCAGGGATCGGGTTCCGTCGAGCTCTGACCTCATCGCCCCGGTGTGCGCGTGCGCGCTGCGGCGTCCACAATGGACGGGACGGAAGGAGCGGCATGGCGCTGCGAGTCGGAGTGGTCGGTGGCGGACAACTGGCGCGGATGATGATCGCGCCCGCCGAGGAGCTCGGGATCGACATCCGCGTCCTCGCCGAAGCCGAGGGCATGTCGGCCGGCCTCGCCGCGACCGCCGTCGGTGACTACCGCGACGCCGACACCGTCCTCCGGTTCGCGAAGGACGTCGACGTCCTGACCTTCGATCACGAGCACGTGCCCCAGGACGTGCTGTCGGTGCTCGTCGGCGCCGGTGTTGCGGTGCACCCGGGTCCGACGCCGCTCGCCGTCGCCCAGGACAAGCTCGTCATGCGCTCTCGCATGGCGGAACTCGGGATGCCGCAGCCCGAGTGGGCCGCCGTCTCCGACGTCGCGGCGCTGCAGGACTTCCTCGATGCCCACGGCGGCCGCGCTGTCGTGAAGACCCCGCGGGGTGGCTATGACGGAAAGGGTGTGCGCGTGGTCTCGGCCGCCACGGAAGCGGACGACTGGTTCGCCGCGCTCGCCGAGGACGCCAACGGCGGCGCGCTGTTGGTGGAGGAGCTGGTCGACTTCACGCGCGAACTGGCTCAGCAGGTTGCGCGCCGCCCCTCCGGCGAGGTGCGGGCATACCCCCTGGTGGCCACCACTCAGCGAGACGGCGTGTGTGCCGAGGTGATCGCCCCGGCCCCCCGCGCGGGGGAGCGTCTCGAGCGCGCGGCGGCCGAGATCGGTGTCGCGGTCGCCGAGGGACTCGGCGTCACCGGAATGCTGGCGGTCGAGCTGTTCGAGACCTCCGACGACCGCATCCTCATCAACGAGCTCGCGATGCGTCCGCACAACAGCGGCCACTGGACGCAGGACGGCGCCGTCACGAGCCAGTTCGAGCAGCATCTCCGGGCGGTGCTCGACCTTCCTCTTGGATCCACGGATGCCATCGCTCCATGGACGGTCATGATCAACATCCTCGGGGGGCCGGCCGAAGGCGGGCTGACGGAGCGCTTCGCCCCCGCCATGGCGGCGCACCCGACGGCCAAGATCCACACGTACGGCAAGGATCCGCGACCGGGTCGCAAGGTCGGCCACGTCAACGTCTCGGGGGACGACCTGGACGACGTCGTGTACGAGGGTCGTGCAGCCGCGGCATTCTTCGACTGAGCGCGCCGTTCCGGGATCTTCCAGCCACCCGCCCTACCCTGGACCGGTGACCCGGCCGCTGCATTCCTCCGAAACGCCGCTGGTCGGCGTCGTCATGGGCTCCGACTCCGATTGGCGCGTGATGAGCGACGCCTCGCAGGTACTCACGGAGTTCGGCATCCCCCACGAGGTGGAGGTCGTCTCGGCGCACCGCACACCCGACAAGCTGATCCGCTACGGCCGCGAGGCGCGGGCGCGCGGGCTCCGCGTCATCATCGCCGGGGCAGGCGGCGCCGCGCACCTGCCGGGGATGCTCGCGTCGGTCACGGCGCTGCCGGTCGTCGGCGTCCCCGTTCAGCTGGCGACGCTCGACGGACTCGACTCGTTGCTGAGCATCGTCCAGATGCCGGCCGGGATCCCGGTCGCGACCGTCTCGATCAACGGTGCGAAGAACGCCGGTCTGCTGGCGGCCCGCATCCTCGGCACCGTCGACGCCACGCTCGGCGACGGCGTCGAAGCGTACGCTGTCGACCTCGAGGGACAGGTCGAGGAGAAGAACCGCCGCCTGAAGGAGTCCCTGTGAGTGTGGCGGCTCCGCCACGCCCGCGGCCTCGGGAGTCGCTCACGGAGTCGCGCCCGATGCGGAACCCGGATACCTCTTCCCGCGAGGTCATGACCCGGCGTGGGTGGTGGCTCGTGGTGCTGAACCTTCTCGTGCCGGGATCGGCGCAGATCCTCGCGGGGAACCGTCGGCTCGGCCGCTTCGGTCTCGGCGCGACGCTCTTTCTCTGGGCCGCCGTCGTCCTGGCGGCGCTGGGTGCCCTGCTGTGGCCCAGCGGGCTCTTCGCCCTGGCCACCGGTTCGTTCATTCCGGACTTCCTCTCCTGGTTCCGCTGGGTTCCGCTCACCCTCGTGCAGATCGTGCTCGTGGCGTACGTGGTGCTGTGGGTCGTTCTCACGATCGACACGCTCCGAATCGTGCGGCTGGTGCGCACGGGCCCGATCGCGCGATGGGCCATCGCCGTGGTGTCGGTCGGCATGCTCGTGCTCACCGGTTCCGGGGCGGCGTGGGCCGCTCAGGCAGCCGGAACGACGAGGGACGCGTTCGCGCAGATCTTCGCCGAATCGGCTCCCGTCGTCCCGCCCTCCGACGGGTACTACAACATCCTCCTTCTGGGGGCGGATTCGGGTGAGGGCCGCGACTCGATGAGGTTCGACTCCATCTCGGTGGTGTCGGTCAACGCGTCGACGGGGGCCGTCACCATCACGGGGATTCCGCGTGACATGCCGAACTTCCCGTTCGCCCCCGGGCCGATGCAGGACGAGTATCCGAACGGCCACGAGGGCAAGTTCGGCGAGACCTGCGGCTGGGGCAGCGGCATCAATCAGCTCCGTACCGAGGTCGAGGTGTGTCAGGACGGCGACGCGCTGTACCCGGACGCGCGGGCCAACGGTTCCGAGCCGGGCATCGAGGCGACGAAGGATGCCGCCGAGGGCATTCTCGGCATCCAGATCCCGTACTACGTGCTCGTCGACATGAAGGGTTTCGCCGACCTCGTCGATGCTCTCGGCGGCGTCGACATCACGGTCGACGAGCGCCTTCCCAAGGGCGGGCCCGCGTACGACGGCCAGCCCGTCGACGACTGGGCGTTCGGCTGGATCGAGGCCGGTCCGCAGCACATGGACGGCGACACCGCGCAGTGGTACGCGCGTTCGCGCTACACCACGAGCGACTTCGACCGCATGCGCCGTCAACGTCAGCTGCAGGAAGCGATCCTCGCTCAGTCCACGCCGCAGAACGTGCTCCAGCACTTCCAGCAGGTCGCGGCCGCGGGGACCAACATCGTCGAGACCGACCTCCCCCAGGGCCTGATCGCCCCGACCCTGGTCGACCTGGCTCTGAAGGCGAAGGACCAGCCGGTCACGACGATCGAGCTCACCCCCGAAGGCGGCGTCGACGAGTTCGACCCCGATTACGCGCAGGTCCAGCAGATCGTGCGCGACAAGCTCCACCCCCCGACCGAAACGGAGAGCCCTGCGCCGTGACCGTCACCCTCCGCGTCGTCCTCGACCAACTCGTCGCACCGACCTCGCGAGATCTCGAAGAAGCCTCGGCCTCACTCACTCAGGCCCTGGTCGACACCGCTCCCCGCGGCTGCGACGTCGCAGCGATCACGCCCTCGCCGGGTCTGCCCGACGACGCGAGAATCACCGGGCTGTCGGCCGAGACCCGTCTGTCGATGCGGCGTCGCGAGCTCGCGGCGTCGTGGCAGCTGGGGGTCGCCCCCGGGATCGGCCGGGGCCTCATCCACTCGCCGACCCCGCTCGCGCCCCTCGTCCGCCATGACCGCGTGAACGAGACGCACCAGATCGTCGTGACCCTGTGGGACCTTCGCGCGTGGGAGACTCCGGACGAGTTGCCGCGCGCCGAGGTCCTCGCGTCGCGTGCGCTGCTTTCGAGGATCGGCAAACACGCCGACGCCGTCGTGGTGCCCTCGCACGCCATGGCCGAGCGGCTCGCCGAGATCGCCAAGGCCAAGCTCGTGGCGAAGGTGCGCGTGATCGGCGGTGCTCCCGCCACGGGCTTCCGGGTGCCCACGGATGCCGTCGGGCGTCTGCGCGCCCTCGACCTCCCGTCCTCCTTCCTCGCCGTCTCCGGCGGCGCGGCGACCTCGGACGGGCTGTCCGGGGCCTTCGCCGGGATCGCCGCCTCCGGGTGGGACGGCGACGTCGTGGTCCTGGACGTCCCCGAGGGGGAGGAGCCGGCCGTCGTCGACCTGGCCTCCGCCGCGGGGATCGCCGAAGCCCGCGTCCACGCGCGCGGGTCCCTCGATCAGTGGGACCGCGCGGCGGTGCTGTCCCATGCCCGGGTGTTCGTCGCCGGCAGCACCCGTACCGACTGGCCGTGGCGCGCCGTCGACGCGCTCGCTCTGGGTGTGCCGATCGTTGCGGCCGACACCGCCATCCATCGCGAAGTGCTCGCGGATGCCGCGCTGTACGCCTCCGGCGACGACTTCGGCTCCTCCGTCGCCGGCGCCCTGGGCGATGATGCGGATCGCCTGCGGGTCCTCGCCGGTGATCGGGCGAAGGGCTTCTCCTGGCAGGCGAGCGCCGACCGCGTGTGGGCGTTGCACGCCGAAATATAGATTCCCCTAGGCTGAGTCCCCGGCAACGCTGCCGGGTCAATATGGGGGATAAATGGGTGCTCAGAATATTCGCGCGCGCCGCGACTTTCATCGTGGTTTGTGTGCGGTCGTGACGGTTGCGACCGTCTTGACGGTTCTCGTCGCAGGGAGCGCGGCGCATGCCGCAACAGCGGAGGTAACGGCATCCGCGTCGGCTTCCTGCGACGGCAAGAATGGAAAGCTCGTCGTCTCCGTGACGAATGCTCCCGATGCAGCCCGGAACATCGAGGTGGCCATCGACCGCGGCAATGACGGTTCGCCTGATTTCGGTGACGGGCCCCCGTTCCAGCCGGGCCAGACGATCGTGTTCGACTACGGCACGCAGCCCGACGGCTGGTACGGGGTGCGCGTCACGGCCGGAGACACGGTCGTTCTCGATCAGGCGGTTCAGGTCGTCTGTTCAGCGCCCGCACCGAAGTATTTCCGCACGGCCTACGACGGCACGATCTGGCGGATCACGGATTCCGAGATCCATGCGCTCACGTTCGACGAGTGGAAGTCCGCCGGCTTCCCCGCCTTTGCGCCGGCGCCGACCGACTACGTGAAGTACGCGTGGTCCTCCACGATCAGCGCGGTCACGTTCTTCGGGCAGACCCGCGATCGGTGGGTCTGGAAGCACGTCAGCTACGACGAGTGGAGTCGTGCCGGCCGCCCCTACCCGCGCAACGCCGGGTGGATCGAGGGGTCGACGTACTACCAATGGGCGACGTCGTCACAGATCTTCGTCCAAGACGTCGGGGGAGTCCGGCATGCCCTCACGTACGACGAATGGCGCGACTCCGGGTTCGAGCCGTTCGAACGCCGCGCCAATCAGGGATTCGTCAAGCTCACGTGGGACGACTCGATCGCATTCCTCACCGACGTCTCCCGCGGACAGGGTGGCCCCATCGGATTCGATCGCTGGAGTGGTGAGGGGTATCCGCAGCCGACGGTCGCCGCCCGCTTCGCGGGCGACCAGGTCTGGCGAAACTACGGCTCGCCCGACATCTGGTACGCGGGGCCCACGACGTTCAAACGGATCAACGGCGCCGAGTGGGCGGCGATGGGCCGGCCTTCGCCGAACGTTCGGAATGTCCCGGCCAATCCGGGCGACATCAAGAACTGCTCCTCGTACGGATCCCAGGCCCAGGCGCAGGCGGATTTCCTGTACTACTACGAGGCGTACGGCGACGTCTTCCGCCTCGATGGGAACAACGACGGGGTCGCCTGCGAGTCGTACCCGTACTAAGCCACGTGAGGGGCGCTCGCTCGCGCGCCCCTCACCCGGCTGGCCCGCGCATCGTCGCCGGCCGACCGTGCACAAGTTCTACTGACGCATGAGGGCGACGGCATCCTTGCTGTCCCCGTCGAAGGCGACACCGCCGTCGCGGAGCAGGATGCCTCGTGCGCACAGGTCGGACACCATGTCGAGATCGTGAGAGACGACGACGAGCGTCTTGCCATCGGCGTGCAGCTCACGGATTCGGGCGATGCACTTCTGCTGGAACGGTTCATCGCCGACGGAGAGGATCTCGTCGATGAGCAGGATGTCGACCTGCGTGTGGATGGCGACGGAGAAGGCCAACCGCAGGAACATTCCCGACGAGTAATGCTTGACCTCGGTGTCGATGAACTGCTCGATCTCGCTGAACGCCACGATTTCGTCGTAGCGCTCTTCGGTCTCCCGCTTGCTCATCCCGAGGATCGCAGCATTCAAGTAGATGTTCTCGCGACCGGAGAGATCGGGATGGAATCCCGCGCCGACCTCGATCAGTCCCGCCACGCGACCGCGCGTGAGAACCTGCCCCTCGTCAGGGCGCAGGACGCCCGAGATCAGCTTGAGGAGAGTCGATTTTCCCGAGCCATTGAATCCGAGAAGTGCGACCGACTCCCCGGGACCGATGTCGAAACTCACGCCGTTCAGAGCGTGGAAATCCGTGGTCAATTGTTTGCGACGGACGGCCGCGAGGAAGGTCTCCTTGACGGAATGCGTGTGACGAAGCTTGAAGTCTTTGTGGACGTCGCGGACCCGGATGCGGGGGTCGGTCGCCTCAGAGGTCCTGAGCAAAACGCCCCTCCAACCGTCGGAAGACCAGCTGCCCCGCGAACAGGAGCAGAAGGGATGTCAGGGTTGCGATACCGGCGTACAACCACATGTTCGGAATCAGTTGACCACCCGCGGGTGACAGCGGATACCAGATGCCGTAGTGGAAAAGTTCGACGGAAACCGTGAGCGGGTTCAACCGGTAGGCGACGAACAGCCATTGAGGCACCTTGTCGGCCACCATCTCCCACTGGTACATCACGGGCGAGGCCCACACTGCGCACATCGTGATGATCTCGACGAAGCTCTGCGCGTCGCGGAAGGTGACGTTGACCGCTCCGAAGAGGAGGCCGAGGCCCGTCGCCAGGGACGCGATGATGAAGAGGGCGAGAAGCAGAGCGGCGATGTGGAGGATGGAGGGCACCCAGCCGAAGAACAGCGCGATCACGACCAGGACGGCGATTTGCGGGAGGATGTTGACCCCCGCGATCATCATGCTCGCCACGGGGAACATCTCGCGTGGCAGATAGATCTTCTTGATCAGGGCCGCATTGTCGACGAGCGATCGCGTCCCGTTCGTGAAGGCCTCGTTGAAGAAGGTGACGATCGTGATACCCGACAGCAGATAGAGCGGGAAGAACTCCACGCGGCCGTTCATCCCGAGGAACACGCCGATCGCAAGGTAGAAGACGGCGAACTGCACGAGCGGCTTGACGTACGACCACATCCACCCGAGGACGGACCCGCGATACCGGATCTGCACTTCCTTGCGGACGATCAGCGACAGCAGATAGCGGCGTCGGAACACATCGGCGAGACCGATGCCTCCGCCGGGGGCAATCAGGACGTCGTCGCTGGTGGCAGCGCTCATAGGCCTACTTTCGGGTGATCGGCGACTAGCGCCCGAGCAATCATAATGCGGTTGTCGTCGCGGGTCTGGCGGCAGGCTGGGAGACCCGCCGGTCGCGGCGCGTCGGAGCGAAAATGCCCGGGTGTTCCGGGGGAGCAGGTCAAACTAGGTCGGTGAATCACCGACGGCCGCGGACGACGGTGCCGCGCGTTCTCTCCATGCTCGCGGCGACCGTGGTGCTCCTCCTCGTCGCCACTCCGGCGCCGGCGACCGCAGCCACTCCCGCGCAAGCCGTGACCGCGCAGACCGTCGCCACACAACCGTCCGGGCCGTTGGGGCTGCCGCGCTTGGCCACGCTCGAGGGCTTCGATCCGGGCAACATCATCGACGACGCCGTGTTCTTCAACTCGGCGACGATGACAGAAGCAGAGATCCAGAGTTTTCTCGAGGCGCGCGTCCCCCGCTGCGACAGCGGCTACACGTGTCTCCGAGACTGGCGGGACACATCGCGCACCGTTCCGGCGGACGCCATGTGCGCCGCCTACTCGGGTGCGAGCAATGAGCGGGCCTCTCGCATCATCTACAAGGTGTCCCAGGCGTGCGGGATCAATCCGCAGGTCATTCTGACGACGTTGGAGAAAGAGCAGGGGCTGGTCACGCACACGTGGCCGAGCGACTGGCGTTACGAGATCGCGATGGGACAGGGCTGTCCCGACACCGCGGCGTGCGACACGAAGTACTACGGATTCTTCAATCAGGTGTACGGCGCCGCGTGGCAGTTCAAGCGCTACGCCAACCCGCCGGGGACCAGCCAGTACTTCACCTGGTATGCACCGGGAAAGACCTGGAACGTCCGCTACAGCCCGGATGCCGCGTGCGGGTCGTCTCCGGTGTTCGTGGCGAATCAGGCGACGTCGGACCTCTACTACTACACGCCCTGATATGGGAGTGGGGTTTGTCAAGGGGCAGGGGTGAGCGGACGCCGTGCCCGTCGGCTGCGGCGTCCGCTCGTTCCGGTCGTGTCGGGTGGTGACGCGCGTGTCGTGTTCGACGCGTTGTCACTCTGATATGCGCGGGTTGGTTACCGCATGACGGCTTGTTCGGCGGGGCGTTCACGCGAGTCTAGAGATCGAGCGTGGCCTGCTGGGCGGGTTGCTCATAGGGCGTGTCGCGAGTCGCCCGGACGCTGCCGTCACCACCGTCGGCGGCCGGAAGCTCAGGGCCGGGGTCAGGTCATGACGGCCAGGGACCAGCACCAGCCGGCCAGCTCGCGGGCGATCGCGGCGTTGGCGACGACGCTGCGCTTCCTGCGCGCCTGGAACCTGACCCACCGGTCGTGCAGACGCTGGTTGCCGGCATGCCCGCGGGCTCTCGCCTGGGCGCTGGCCCGGTCCCAGCGGGCGCGCATGACCGGTGAGGTGGGACGGTAGACGGGGCGGTGATGCCAGGCCGCTTCGATCAGCAGGCGACGGGCGTGGCTGTTGCCGGTCTTGGTGATCCCGCCCAGTGCGCGAGACGCGCCGGAGGAGGACTCTGACGGGGTCAGCCCGACATAGGCGCCGATGCGGTGCCCGTCCAGCCGGGTCCAGTCGCCGATCTCGACCGCGAGAGCGAAGCCGGTCAGCGTGGACACTCCGCGCAGGCAGCAGAGCCTGTTCACGACGTCGGTGAACTCGCTGTCCGCGGCCATGCGTGCGATCGCCGCGTCGAGTCGGTCACGGCGGTCGACGGCCTGGATCATCGCCTCGTAGGCAGCGTCGAACGCGGCCTGCAACCCGACCAGCTCAAACCGCTGGGATCGCAGCCACCCGTCGTGCGCGACGGTCCATGCCTTCCCGCCCGAGTACTGGATTCCCTGCCGCAGCAGCAGCTTGCTGACCCGGTGACGGGCGGACATCAGATCCCCGCGGGCATCCTCCCGAGCCCGCACCAGATCCCGGGCCGACTCCGCCTCGATGCTCGGGACCACCACCTCGACGACCTCGCCCAACCGCAGCAGCCGAGCCAGATGCACCGCATCCCGCGCGTCGGTCTTCACCCGGTCGCCCACCGGGCGCTGCAGCTTCGACGGAGCCGCGACCACGCACCGCGCTCCGGCAGCCGTGAGAGCGCGCGCCAACCCGAATCCGGTCGGCCCCGCCTCGTAGGTCGCAGCGACCGGCCCCGGAAGACCCGTCACCCAGGCGACGATCTCCTCGATGTCGGAACCCATGCGTCGCTGCACGAGCTCCCCGGTTCGCTCATCGATCGCGGCTGCGACCACGCTTCGCGCGTGCACATCCAGCCCGACACTCGTACGCTCAGATATCAACTGGGGCCTCCCTCACGTATGTGGCTCGGCAAGCCGGAACACCGGCCCGCAACCCACGGTCTACGCGAGTGGAGGCCCCAGGCTCAACCACTCATAGCGTCTATCAGCCCAACTCCGCTGCCCTGCGAGCGGGTCGCGGTCTCGGCGATGACTGCTCGGCATACGGCAACCGGAACTTCTACAACAACTTCACGGACTGGTTCGGCACCACCCGCGGCACGGGCGTGGTGCTTGCGCGGACATCGGGCGATCCCGCCGTCTATCTCCTCTCCGGCGGGCGGCGGTGGCACATCCTCAACGGCGACGACCTGACGTCGCTGTCGAGCGTGTTCGGTCGCGTGTACACGGTCTCCGACGCCTACCTCAAGCAGTACGCCCAGGCGGGGGACACCGGTCCCGTTCTGCGTGACGAGTCCACGGGCGAGATCGCGTACTTCCAAGATGGCCAGCGCCACCGATTGGCATCCTGCGATCTCGTGGCGCGCTGGGGCGCCGACTGCTCCGCCCCCGTCAGTATCGCCACCGCGCTGTTCAGTCGAGCCCCCAGCGGCGCGGAGATGACGGCGTTCTACCGCGTTCGCGGATCCTCGCAGTGGGGCCGGCTCGATTCGCCCACGACGGTGACGCCCCTGTGGAACGAGGCCGCCGCTCGCTCCGCGAACGGCGATCCGGCCACTGCGGTGTACGGGGCGTACCTCGGCACATCGGCACTGGCATCGAAGCAGAAGAGCCCGCTGCTGTTCGCGCCGGCTCAGGTGGTCAAGTCGTCGGGGTCGGACAAGGTCTACCTCACGCTCGACCAGAGCACGCTCGTCTGGATCCGGTCCTGGCGCGACGTGGCGGAGTTCAACCGTGATGCGTCGAGCATGGCGGTCGTGTCCGACGCCGATCTGTTCGCGAGGTACCGCGAGAACGGCCAGGTGCAGCCGACGCTTCGGTGCGACGGCACGACGTACTTCGCCGGATCCGGCATCATCTATCCGGTCGCGGACCCCGCTCGTACCGGCCTGGCGTCGATGGAGGCCGGCGCGGCGACGTGCGCGCAGTTCACGCAGGGACCCAGCATGGGCAAGGCCCCGCTGATCAAGGTCAGCGGGCGCAGCGCAGTCGCCGCGATCGACGGCGGGAAGCGTCGCGTAGCGGTGAACTGGAATGCGCTCATGACGTACATGGGCAAGACCCCCGCGACCATCGCGACCGTCTCGGCGGCGACCTTCGACGCGTACGCCGCGGGGGCGCCGATCGCGGACGGCGAGATCGTGAAGGGCTCGTCGCCCACGCTGTCGCTCGTCTCCGGGTCGACGGCCTACGCGGTACCGAGCTTCGACTTCGCCCGCGACGCCGGGCTGACCATGGCGTGGCTCGGCCTCACCGACGCCGACCTCACCGGCCTGAGGTTCTCTGACGCCCCTCTCGGCCTGTGGTTCTCGTGCGCGGGCACCATCTACGCGGTGGGTTCCGGCGGGGTGACGGCCGTCTCCCCGGCGGCGGCACAGGGCTTCACCGTGCCCGAGCTCTCGCGTGCGGCGTGCGCCCGGTTCGTCGTGCGACCGGGCAACCTGCCCGTGGTGTTGGTCAAGTCCGCGAACAGCGACGCGGTGTACGTGGCCAGCGGCGGTGTCTATCGCCACGTGTTGTCGTGGAGCACGGTGACCAGCCTCGCGCAGGGCACACCGACGATTCTGACGCTCTCGGCCTCCACCGTGTCGGCCTTGCCGCAGGGTCCGGACCTTCCCTGAGAGCGCGTCGCTGAGCGGCTGGGCCCCGATCGGGCTTCAGCTTCGGGAGAGGTATTCCTCGAGACGCGACTCCCATGACGGGGTCGGGATGCCGAGCTCCTGAACGCGCGAGAGGTCGAGAACGCTGTTGCGGGGTCGCGGCGAAACGGGTGCCGTGGAGGCTGCGAAGTAGTCGCTGGTGCTGACGCCCGAAACGCGTTCCGGATCATTGCCGGTGAGCCGGAAGACCTCGCGCGCGATGTCGCACCAGGTGGCGGGCTCGCCGGAACCCGTCACGTTGTAGATACCGCTGGGCGCGTCCTGCTCCAGCAGGAGGCGGATAGCGGCCGCGATGTCGACTGTGAACGTCAGCCGACCGGTCTGATCGTCGACCACGCGCGGGTCGATGCCCCGCGACGCAAGGTCGGCCATCGTCCGGACGAAGTTGCGTCCCTCGCCGATGACCCAGCTGGTGCGGATGATGAAGTGGCGGGGGACCGTGGCGGCGACGACGTCTGCGGCGGCCTTCGTTTGACCGTAGACACCGAGCGGGCAGACCGGATCGTCTTCCGCGTAAGGGAGCGACTTCTCCCCGTCGAACACGTAGTCGCTGGACACGTGGACCAGCGTGATGCCGTGCGCCGTGGCGATGCGTGCCAGTGATGCGGCGGCAGCAGCGTTGCCTGCCCAGGCATCCGCGCGTCCTTCTGGCGTCTCGGCCGTGTCGACCTGCGTGTAACCGGCGGCATTGATGATCGTGCCGTACTCCCGCCACCGCCGTGCCGTCGAGATGTCGGCCGACGTCAGATCCAGGTCGGCTCGGGTGGCGTACTCGATCCAGGGGTGATCGCCGAGTTCCGTTCGAAGGGCGCGTCCGAGCTGGCCTGCGGCGCCGGTCACGAGGATCTTGCGCGGGGGCATCGGGATGACGTCGTCCAGGCGCGGGTGATTCTTGTCCTTCTCGCTCACCTCGGCCTCGGACAGCGCGATCGGCCAGTCGATCGCGACCGTCTCGTCCGCGAGATTGAGGAAGGTGTACGACGCCTCGGGGGACCAGTGGTCGTTGACGAGATAGGTGTACGCGGTGTCGGGTTCCAGAGTCTGGTAGGAGTTGCCGACGCCGCGCGGAACGAAGATCGCCGTCGACGGATCGAGCTCCGCGGTGAAGACCGTGCCGAACGTGTCTCCTTCACGCAGGTCCACCCAGGCGCCGAAGATGCGGCCGGTGGCGACGGAGACGAACTTGTCCCACGGCTCGGCGTGGATGCCCCGCGTCGTTCCGACCGCGTCGTTGAACGAAATGTTGTTCTGCACCGGGGCGAAGTCGGGAAGGTCGATTCCTTCCGCGGTCATCTTCTCGCGCTGCCAGTTCTCTTTGAACCATCCGCGCGCGTCCCCGTGGACCGGCAGATCGATGAGGAGGAGGCCAGGGATCGGGGTGGACTCGCTGCGCAACGCGCGTCCGAACTGCAACGGCAAGAGTCACTGCCCCTTCGAGGCGTAGAAGGCTTCGACGCCGTCCTTCGAGGGAGCCCACCACGACTCGTTCGCGCGGTACCAGTCGATCGTCGCGGCCAGGCCCGACGCGAAGTCGCCGTAGGACGGTGACCAGCCGAGCTCGGTCCGCAGCTTCGTCGAGTCGATCGCGTAGCGGAGGTCGTGTCCGGCGCGGTCGTTCACGTGGTCGTAGGCGTCGGAGGGCTGCCCCATGATCTCGAGGATCATCTCGACGACGGTCTTGTTGTCCTTCTCGCCGTCGGCGCCGATGAGGTACGTCTGTCCGATCTCGCCCTTGTCGAGGATCGTCAGCACCGCGGAGGAGTGGTCGTCGGCGTGGATCCAGTCGCGCACGTTCTCGCCGGAGCCGTAGAGCTTCGGTCGGATGCCACGGATGACGTTCGTGATCTGGCGCGGGATGAACTTCTCGACGTGCTGGTAGGGCCCGTAATTGTTCGAACAGTTGCTGATGGTCGCCCGCACACCGAAGGAACGCACCCACGCGCGGACCAGCAGGTCGGACCCCGCCTTCGTCGAGGAATACGGCGAGGACGGGTTATACGGGGTGGACTCGGTGAACCGTGCCGGGTCGTCGAGTTCGAGGTCGCCGTACACCTCATCGGTGGAGATGTGATGGAAGCGGACGTCGTGCCGCCGAGCCGCTTCGAGCAGCGTGTACGTGCCGATGATGTTCGTGTCGAGGAACGGCCGCGGGTCGTGCAGCGAGTTGTCGTTGTGCGATTCGGCGGCGTAGTGCACCACGGCGTCGGCGTCGGCCACGAGGGGGTCCACCACCGCCGCGTCGGCGATGTCGCCGACCACGAGGCGCACCCGGTCTTCGGGCAGTCCGTCCAGCGAAGCGCTGTTCCCGGCGTAGGTGAGCTTGTCGAGAACGGTCACGGTGTGGTCGGTGTGGCTGACGACGTGGTGGACGAAGTTGGAGCCGATGAAGCCGGCGCCGCCGGTGACGAGAAGGTGTGCCATCAACGGCCCCTTTCCAAAATCTCGAGCAAGTAGGAGCCGTATCCGGACTTCACGAGCTTGTTCGCCCGCTCCCGGAGTTCGTCGTCGGTCAGGAAGCCTTGGCGCCAGGCCACCTCTTCGGGGACGCCGATGCGCAGACCGGTGCGTCGTTCCATGGTCCGGACGTAGTCGGCCGCATCCGACATCTGGTCGAACGTGCCGGTGTCCAGCCACGCGGTGCCGCGCGGAAGGACCTCGACGCGGAGCCTTCCGCGACGGAGATACTCGGCGTTGACGTCGGTGATCTCGTACTCCCCACGGGCGGAGGGCGCGAGGTTGCGGGCGATGTCGATCACGTCGTTGTCGTAGAAGTACAGACCGGGGACGGCGTAGTTGCTCTGGGGCTTCGCCGGCTTCTCTTCGAGAGACACGGCGCGGCCATCGGAGTCGAACTCGACGACTCCGTACGCCTGGGGATCGGCCACCCAGTAGGCGAACACGGCCCCGCCGTCGACGTCGGCGTAACGCTTGAGCTGCGTGCCCAATCCGGGCCCGTAGAGCAGGTTGTCACCCAGGACGAGAGCGACCTTGTCGTCGCCGATGAAGTCCGCGCCGATCGTGAACGCCTGCGCGAGTCCGTCGGGCGAGGGCTGCACCGCGAAAGTGAGCGAGACGCCGTACTGAGAGCCGTCGCCGAGCAGGCGCTCGAAGAAAGGAGCGTCGTGGGGGGTGGTGATGACCAGAATCTCCCGGATGCCGGCGAGCATGAGGGTCGACAACGGGTAGTAGACCATCGGCTTGTCGTACACCGGGATGAGCTGCTTCGAGACGCCGAGCGTAATCGGGTGCAGTCGCGTGCCGGAGCCGCCGGCCAGAATGATGCCCTTCACGGATTCCATCCTGCCAGGTGAAGGCAGCGATCCGAGACCGCCGTCACGGTAGCCGCCGTAGCTGGAGGGTGAGTCCCTCGCCGTAGGTCCGCTGATCCACCAGTGTTCCCGGCTCGCCGATGACTCCGGTGTGCGCGACGCAGGCGCTGTCGAGAAGAACCCATCCGATGCCGGCGGCGTCGGCTTGGTCCGCCGTGATCGGGAGGGAGCGGAAGCGCGCGTCCATCACCGCCTGCATGGCATCCCGGTTCTCGGGCCAGGCCATACCGAGGTAGTAGAAGGGCATCGATGCGCCCGACGTCGCCTTCACGGTGCGATCGTCGACGCAACTGTCGACGAGGAGGCGGCGCGAGTCCGTGTCGACCGTGGAGCGGGCCATCTCGCTGATCGCCGCGGCCCGGGGACTCTGCGGGTTCCACGTTTCCTGCATGTCGGGGTCGGAGGTGAAACGCGCGAAGTCCACGAGGCCCGCTGCGTACACGATCACGCAGGCTCCAGCCAGGACGGCGGGGAGGAGGTCGATGCGCGGATCTTCGCTCGATCGGACGGGTGGGGTCCGGCCGATCAGGGATGCACCGGCGATCACGGTCAGCACGCCACACAGAAGGAAGCAGTCGATCCAGAAGCGGTACGGCTCGGCATTGGCGCCCCAGACGTCGTTCAGACTCAGGACGATCCACACGGCCGCCGCGGCAAGGGCGATGGCGGCCGGGACGCCCGCGCGACGACGGACGGAGACGACGAGGACAGCGACGAGGGGGAGAGCCACGACGGTCGCGGCGAGCAGCGCGTCTGGCCGCGCCACCCCGAGGTCGACGTTGGACGCGACGCGGTAGGTCAGAAACGGATCCTGCCTCCGGATGCCCGAAAGCGTCCAGAGGATCTGCGGTGCCGCTGTCACGCAGAACGCGACCGCGTACACGGCGAGGACCCCGCGCGTGCGAATGAGCCCGCGAACGAGGCCGGGCACCGCGGGGAGCAGACCGAAGACCAGGGTGGGCAGCTGGCCCGCCGCGCTCGCGACATGGGGTCCCGCCACGAAGACGGCGAGCAGGGCCGCGAGCGTGGCGACGACCCACCCGCGCCGACCCGCGCGAACGAGGAAGAGGGCCGCGGCGGCGTAGGCGACGACGTAGGCGCCGGCCAGGAAACTGTATGTCTGGAAACTCGAAAGCGCCCCGAGTGCCAGCAGGGCGAGGGCCGATGTCATGACCCGGGCCGGCCGCGAGGTGGGGCGCAGCCAGACGGCGGCGAGTGCGCTCGTCGAGACGATGACGGTGCACAATCCGGCCGTCTCGGCGTTGTTGGAGAAGAGCGCCCCGTACGGTCCCCACAGGACCGCATGGGAATCGAGGGGGCGGTACCACCCTTCTCCGTCGGGCGCGGCGAACGAGAGCACTCCGGCGAAGAATGGGAGCGGGGCGAGGAACCCGGCCCAGGGCCGCCGCGAGAGCCGGATCAGGCAGATGGACAGCGCGGCCACCGCGGCGATCTGGAAGAGGAGCGATACCGCGTTCCACGCGGTGATGGGCTCGAGGTGGAAGATCCGCGCGACGAGTCCGACGACTGTGTAGTAGGCCCGCGGGTAGTGATTGACTCCGCTCTCGGTGACGGGTTCGCGGTCCGTCAGATTGCCGTCGGCGACGTCGACGACCATGGACAGGTATCCGAGTTGGTCGTGCCAGGCGAACCGGCGGATCGCCTGCAAGGGGCCTGGAGCGGCGGACAAGAGCGTCCAGAACATCGCCGCGACGTACACGATCACCGAGCAGGCGACGCCGAGGATAGCCGTCCGCAGGCCGGGGGTCGAGCGGTTCACCGGCGGGGGGAGCCCTGCGCCATCAACCGAGCTCGAAACACCTTGTCGAGGCCTTCGGGGAGGGTCGTCGAGACGAGGGCGTCGAGATCAGGCCAGACGACGGACCGAACCCGCAGATCGGATGCCTGCCCTCCGGCACGGCCCATGCCCAGGGTGATTCGGGACCGCTGGCGCCGCAGGCGCGTTGCCTCGCCCAGAAGTGCGCCGATGGACACGGCTGTCATCGCGCCGATGATCTTGACGACGCTGGAGCCGGCCGGTTCGCCGCTCAGGCGACCCATGGCCGCGACGATGACGCGGGCGCAGTCGTCTTCGTAGATGTAGTCGCGGAGGGTGTCCAGAGAGACGTAGAGAGAGACCGGCTTTCCCGTGACGTAGCTGTCCGTGATCACCGAGATGAGTCCTTGGCCTTTGGCCATATCCTGTCCCGGGCCGTAGAGGTTGGTGATGCGTCCGGCCAGCGTCCGCCAGCCCATTCGCTCGGCGACCGCCGCGAGCCGGTCTTCCATCTCGAGCTTCGCGACGCCGTAGTGCGACCCCGGCGAAACGGGCGTGTGCTCGGTGAAGGGCGGTTCGGGGGCGAGCGCATAGGCCCCTCCGACCGAGGATGCGAGGAAGACGCGCACATCGCGCCGGCCCAGGACGTCGGCGAATTCCTGCAGTGCACGGTCGAAGACATCGACTTCGACGTCGAGCTCTTCGCGCGGCGTGGAGGTGACCCCGCGTCCGGCGCACCAGTAGATCTCCAACGGGCCGGGGGTCTCGGCGAACTCCGCTACGTGGGCGCGAAGGTCGGCGATGGCGGTCGCGGGATCACTCCAGCGCACCGCACGGTTCGTCGGTTCGACCCCGCGTGCCTTCTCTACCGCGCGCCCGAGCAGACCGCGGCCGATGACCCAGGCGTTCTCACCGTTCATCGTCAGCGTGTCCGAGCGGACCCGACGACGGGTCGCGCACGATGAGATAAGGCGGGCGCCCCATCGCCATGTTGACCGCAACACCGAGGTACTCCGCCACGATGCCCAGCGACACCAGGACCAGCCCGGTGCCGAGCGCGGTCACCACCATCTGTGACGTCCAGCCCTCGGGGATGTCGCCCGACGCGAAGCGCATGACGATCAGGTAGATGGCGAAGAGCACGCCACCCACGAAGAAGATCACCCCCGCGGCCGTCACCAGACGAAGTCCGCGCGTCCCAGAGGTCAGGATCATGCGCCAGAAGTGCGCCATCAGTCGCCGGTAGGAATACCCCGACCGGCGATCTCCCTCTTCTCGCAACTGCACGGGCGAGGTGACGATGCGCGCCGCGACCCATCCCAGAGCGACGTCGAGGTAGACCCCCGTTCCCGCGTACGCGGCAACGCTGCGCGCGACTTCGCCGAGGATGAGGCGGTAGCTGTTGAAGTGGGATGCGCGGCCGCCGCCGAAGACGGTTTCGAGGATGCGCTTGGACGCCTTCGACGCGGCGTTGCGAACGGCACCGTGAGGGGGGCGGTTGGTCGGCTCCGCGTAGACGACGTCAGCTTGCTGGTCGAGCGCGGTGTCGAGGAGGCTGCCGATGAACGTCGGATCATGCTGACCGTCCTCGTCGAGGGTGACGACCCAGTCCCCGCCCGAGGAGGCGATCCCCGCGAGGGTCGCGGCGTGTTGGCCGAAGTTTCGGCTCAGCCAGACCGGGCGCACCCAGGAGAATTCGCTCGCGAGCTCGCGGATCACCGCGTCGGAGCGGTCCGGGCCGTGATCGTAAGCCGTGATGACTTCGCTGACCCGAGCGAGCCGACCTTCGGGCGTGCGGAAACCCTCCGTGAGGGGCACGATCTCCTCGAGAACTCCGCGGAGGGTGCGCTCCGCTTGATAAACGGGGATCACGACCGTGATGCCGTGAACGTACGGCGCCGTGTCAGCGGAACTCATCGCATTCTCCGTTTCAGGATCCAGTACGACACCTGTCGCGCCCGCGCCATCAGCGCGGCCCGGGCGTTGCCCACCACGACATCGATCGCCGACACGGCCTCCGGGTGCTCGCGGTGAAGCGCTCGGTGGAAGGCCTTGGCCTGGGCGGCTTGGTCGCGGACGAGGGCGACGCTCCACTGGCTCGCGCTCATCCGGAATGTCGCACCCGTGGTGAGGTCAGGCGCGAACCCACCTCGGAGGAGAACGTTGGAGTACGTCGCCTGGTCGATGAGGTAGGGGAAATCCGCTCGCCAGCCGCCCACGGCGCTGAGCGCTGAGCGCCGCATCATGACCGACGCCGGCTCGCCGAAGAGATTGGATCCGGCGCGAACCGCAGCAGCGACGGCCCGCGCTCCCGGCATGGGGCGTCCCAGACCACGGAGGCCCCATCCGGAGAACAAGACACGACCGCTCGCATCGACGATGTCGCGTCGGCAGGCGGTGAGGACGGCCGTCGGGTCATCGAGGAGAGAGATCTGACGCTGCAATGTTCCGGGCAGCACGATGTCGTCGCCGCAGACGAGCTTGATGAGCTCGCCCCGCGCGGCATCGGTCACCCTGTTCCAGTTGCGGGGCGCTCCACCGCCGGACGGCGTGTGCAGAATCGTCACCCGCTCATCGTCCTCGAACTGCGTGATCTCGGCGAGGGTGTCGTCGGTGGAGGAGTGGTCGGCGACGATCAGCTCCAGGTCGACGGAGTCGTCCGACAGCACCGAGCGCATGGTCTCGGCGATGGTCTTGCCGTTGTTGTAGGCGGGGATCACGACGCTGAGTCGGGGTGCCGTCATGAGACCTTCTTCCTTCGGAACGAGAAGCGACTGTGGCCGACGTAGCTGACCAAGGTCGTCACGAACACGATCAGTGCCTGGGCGACGATGGGCACCAGCCCGGCCAACTCCACCAGCAGGGGGAGAAGGACCGCGTTGATGCCGAGCGACACCAGGTAAATGCTTTCAAACCGAGCGAGGTCGAGCCAGACGTGCCCGCGCACACGGAAGACGAACCGCCGGTAGAGCACGAACGCGCAGAGCACCGAAGCGACGTGCGCGAACAGCAGCGTCGCCATGTAGCCCCACAGTCGGCCGACGGTGAGCTCAAAGATGGCGAACCAGAGGAAGCCGACCACGGTGTTGATCACACCGACGACGAGGAAGGCGACGCGTCGGTCCTTGATGAGGCGGAGGAGGGGGCCGTCGGGCCCGGTCATTCCACCGACGGTCTCGCGCTCAGCCACGTGGCGCGTCCTCTCGTCCGCGGATGCCGGCAGGGCGAGAGCCCTTTCGGGAGGGCCGCGGGGTCATGGCGGTGCTCATGGGCGCGGACCTTTCCTTCGGTGCCGGGTGGTGCCGCACAGGCGACGAGAGACCTCGGCCGACCCTGTGGTGCTCGAGCGCGTGGTCGACGGACGACACCGAGGCTAGCTCCTCGAAGCTGGGCGATAGTCGACAACACGGCAGGATCGGCATCCAGCCTACCGTTTCGCCTCTACCGCCCCGCGCCGCGGGTTCGGGCTCTCCGGTTCACGCGGGTACACTCGCGAGAGCGCATCGATGACCCTCTGCGTCTCGTATGCCCCCCACGGATCGCGAACGGAAGTAGTTGCACAGTATGGATCTCCTGGTCGTCGGCTCAGGTTTCTTCGGCCTCACCATCGCTGAGCGGGCGGCGGCCGCGGGCCGCAAGGTCACCGTGATCGACCGCCGCCACCACATCGGCGGCAACGCGTACTCGGAGGCCGAGCCGGAGACGGGGATCGAGGTGCACCGGTACGGCGCGCACCTCTTCCACACGTCGAACCCCGCGGTGTGGGAGTACGTCAACCGCTTCACCGAGTTCACCTCCTACGTGCACCGCGTGTACACGACCCATAAGGGCGTCGTGTTCCCGCTACCGATCAACCTCGGCACGATCAACCAGTTCTTCCACGCGGCCTACAGCCCCGGCGAAGCACGGGCGCTCGTGCAGGAGCTCGCGGGCGAGTTCGATGCGAAGGACGCCGCCAACCTCGAGGAGCGCGGCATCGGTCTGATCGGCCGACCGCTCTACGAGGCGTTCATCCGTGACTACACGGCGAAGCAGTGGCAGACCGACCCGAAGGATCTGCCCGCCGAGGTCATCTCGCGCCTCCCGGTGCGCTACACCTACGACAACCGCTACTTCAACGACACCTGGGAGGGTCTGCCCGTCGACGGGTACACGGCCTGGCTCGAGCGCATGGCGGACCACCCGAACATCGACGTGAAGCTGTCGACGGACTACTTCGACGAATCGCAGCCTCTGAGCAAGAAGTCGACCGTCGGACAGGTTCCCGTGGTCTACACCGGACCGGTCGACCGCTACTTCGACTACGCCGAAGGCGAGCTCTCCTGGCGCACGCTCGACTTCGAGCAGGAGGTGCTTCCGATCGGGGACTTCCAGGGGACGAGCGTGATGAACTACGCCGACGCCGACGTGCCCTACACGCGCATCCACGAGTTCAAGCACTTCCACCCGGAGCGGGCCGACCGCTATCCGTCCGACAAGACCGTCATCGTGCGGGAGTTCTCGCGCTTCGCGACGAAGGCGGACGAGCCCTACTACCCGGTCAACACCTCCGACGACCGCGCTGGTCTGTTGGCCTATCGCGAACTCGCCAAGGGGGAACGGGACGTGCATTTCGGCGGACGACTCGGGACCTACCAGTACCTCGACATGCACATGGCCATCGGGGCCGCACTGTCGATGTGGAACAACACGCTCGCGTGAGCGGAGAGAGAAATATGCAGCCGACCACGCCCGTAGCGACCTATACGACCGTCAACCACACCGTGTTCCCCATCCGCGGTGTGGCGGAGGTGTCGTCCCTGTACATCGACACCGGGGACGGGAGCGGCTCGCAGCCGGGGGAGAACTACGAGATCCAGGGTCGCCGCTCGATCAAGGTCTTCCCGCACCGTCGGGTCTCGATGGGCACGTTCTTCAACGCTTTCCCCGCGAGCTACTGGCAGCGCTTCACCGAGGTCCGCGCCGTCCGCCTCTCAGCGAAGCTGTCGGGCCGAGGGCTGCTCTCGGTGTACAAGTCGAGCGCGCGCGGCCGGTCCTCCGCCGTGGCATCCCGCTCCTTCACCGATGAAACGGTCGAGATCGACCTTCCCTTGACCTCGTTCATCGACGGCGGGTTCTACTGGTTCGATGTCGCCTGCGCCGGCACCGAGGCCACCCTCGAAGCGGCGGAGTGGCAGGTGCCCGACACGCAAGAGCGCGCCGGCACCGTGACGGTGGGCATCACGACCTTCAACCGCCCGACCTATGCGCTGGACCAGCTCATCGCTCTGGGGGAGGACGAAGGCATCGCGGACGTCCTCGACACGGTTCTGCTCATCGATCAGGGGACCGACCTCGTCTCCGATCAGGGCGGATTCCCTGCGGCAGCAGACGTGCTCGGCGACCGCCTGCAGGTGATCCGCCAGGCCAACCTGGGCGGCTCCGGCGGCTTCGGACGCGCGATGCTCGAGACCCTCAAGGCAAAGAAGAGCGACTACGTCCTCCTGCTCGACGACGATGCCATCTCGGAGCCCGAGGCGATTCTCCGCAGCGTCCGCTTCGCCGACTTCTGCGTCAAGCCGACGATCGTGGGCGGTGGCATGCTCCATCTCGACGAGCGAGCCGTTCTCTACACCCAGGGTGAGACGTGGGATTACGGTCGAAGCTGGATGCGGCCCTCCGGTGAGAGCGAGTACGACCACGACTTCGCCGAGGACACTCTCCGCGCCACCCCGGAACTGCACCGCCGACTCGCCGCCGACTTCAACGGTTGGTGGATGTGCCTGATCCCGACGGAGGTGCTCGAGCGGATCGGCCTCTCGCTGCCGGTGTTCCTGAAGTTCGACGACATCGAGTTCTCCCTGCGGGCGGGTGACCAGGGCTACCCGACGGTCTGCCTTCCGGGCGTCGCGGTCTGGCACATGGCCTGGCACGACAAGGATCCCTCCCGCACGTGGGAGGAATACTTCATCCACCGCAACCGGTGGATCACGGGCATGCTGCACCCCGGCGGAAAACGCGGCGCGGCCCTGCCGTTGCTGTCTTTCCTGGGCGACATCAAGCTGCTGTTCATGCTGCAGTACTCCACGGTCCGACTTCGTCACGAGGCACTCGGAGACGTGCTTCGCGGGCCCGAGGCCCTCGCCGAGCTCCTTCCCCGACGGCAGGGCGAGGTTCGCGGCATGCGCGGTCAGTACAGCGACGCGCGCGTCGTGGAGAACCTCGCCGACCTGCCGGTGGTGCGCCGCGCTCCCGGTGCGCGTGGAACGGTCCGCCGGCCGACCAATCCGGTTGCGGCGCTGCTCCTCGCCGGTCGGGTCGCTGCCCGCCAGCTCCTCGTTCGTGAGACTGCCCACAGCAAGAGTCATCCCGAGCGGATCATCCCCGCGCCGGACATTTCGTGGTGGCGCTTCTCGGACATCGACTCCGCCCTGGTGACGTCTCCGGATGGAATCGGCGTCGCGTGGTACCAGCGCGACCGTGCTCTGATGCGCCGGTTCCTCTTCAAGAGCCTGATGATCCACTTCAAGCTGTGGCGCAAGTTCCCCACGCTGTCCGAAAAGTACCGTGACGGACTGGATGGGATCACGAGCCCTGAGGCGTGGGATCGGATCTTCGCCGACACTTCGTCCTGAGCGATCTTTCGAGAGGCGGCAACGGCAGCTCGGCTGCCGTTGCCGCCTCCACGTTTACGCTCGTGCGGTCGAGCGGCGCGCCCGGCGGCGCAGCGCGAACACCGCAACGACGATGGTGAACACCACGCTGCCGATCATGCTGGCGAGGATGAGGCCCCATCCCGGCGGTGCGAAACTCACGGTGATCGTCGACCCCATCGACCCCGGCGGGACGTCGACGCTGGTCAGGTAGCCACGAACGGGCGCCGCGAGCGCGCCGCCGTCTACGGTGTACCCCGGCCACGCGAGGCGGCTGAGCGCCACGCGGCCGCCGTCCGCAGGAACGCCCGTCACCCGGAACGTGGTCTTCAGGGGGGTGTCCTCGATGACCTCCACGCTCGTGCCCGGGCTCGTCCACGTGACCGATCCCACGTCGGCGGTCGGACGGTCGCGTGTCCACACGACGCTGTGGTCTCCGACGAACGACTGCGACCATCCTGCTGGCGGCGTGAGAGCAGCGAGATCGGCCACTCTCCGGTCGGCGTCCTCGATGAGCTGCACCGAATCCAGGGACAGCAGATCCGCGACGGTGGAGCCCGTGTCGGGATCGGTCTCGAACAGTGTGTCCACGGCCTCCGGACAGGTCCGGCCGTCGTAGGCGAGGCAGAGATCCTCCGCCATGGCCTGATACTCGACGGGAGTGTAGAGGTTGAGCACGTTGACCCGGTCCGTCAGGTACCACATGTTGGCGAACTCGACTTCGTCGAAGACGGTGTCGGGCATACCGAGAGGTGAACCGATCACCATGCCTTCGCCGTATCCGGTCGGCATGCCTTCGGTGTACGCCGATGCTTCGTCCTCGTACGGCGCGCGCGAGACCAGGGAGTCCGCGAAGACGGCGGACTGAAGACCCACGACGACGGCGCTGGTCGCCGCGATGATCGCGAGCGTCCGTTTCCGGGCATCGGGACGCGCGCGGCGCAGCAGCACGATCGCGAGAAGCGCCGCGCCGGTGAGCGCGGCGAAGACGAGGTGCCGGCGCCAGCCGAGAGGGACCTGACTGAACGCCAGCCAGAACGGGCCGGCCCAGACGATCCCCAGCGCCAGCAGCCTCCCACGGCTGAGCACCCATCGTCCGTCGGCGCGCGAGAGCAGCAGGCAGGTGACGCAAATGATCACGAGCGCGACCCAGGGCATGGTGCGGGCCGGGAATCGGAGCGGGCCCAGCATCGAGGGGCCGACGGCGAGAGCCGTCGCCAGACCGCCGAAGATGAGGAGCGGTGTCCAGTCGGCCCATGCTTTCCGCACCCGAGACCAGGGGACGACGACGAGGAGCGGCAACAGCCAGAACACATAGAGGAGGGGCACGTCCGTGTACCGCCCCCACCACCCCATGAGGTCGACCTGCCCCGAGGGAACGGATGAAGTCGCGAGGCCGGTGAGGCTCACGACGAGGAACCCGTCGTTGGAGATCCCGCTGGATCGAGCGGTCACGGACGCGGTCAGAACGCCGGGCAGATAGACGGTGAGGGCGATGAGGGCCGCAGGCACACCGGCGAGCACCGCGCGAACGGCCTGCGTCCCGTTGCGGCGGAAGGCAGCCTCCACCAGCAGCGCGACGAAGAAGAACACGAGCATGATCGTGCCCTGGACGTATCCGACGGTGATCAAGAGGTAGATCGCCGCGAAGGCGGCGAGGATCCACAGACCGCCTCGGGTGATCCAGACCCTGAGCGCCGCCACCGCCCAGGCGAAGAACGCCCAGGTGATCATGTTGGTCACCCAGCTCGTGGCATCCATGAAGAAGGTGAAGCCCGCGAAGGGAGCGGCGATCCCCGCGACCATCGCCCACGGACGCCGCGCGCCGTAGGTACGAGTCAGTGCGTAGACGCCGAGCGCGCCGACGACGAGGAAGAACACCTTGATGACCGTGGATGCCACGACCGCGTTGCTCGCGGACGCGACGAAGAGGCCGATGGCCAGGATGATGGGGTTCCAGAGTCCCCATTGCCCTTCGGCCACGTAGTTGCCCGCCATCCAGGCCGCGGGGTTCATCAGCGGCCAGTTGCCGCCGGCGATCTGCTGCCCGAGTTCATACCACTGGCCGTACGCGCCGTCCGGGGTGTCCGCGAAGAAGTAGAACTGGCGGTTGAACAGGACCGGGAGCAGGGCGACGGCGGCGGTGAAAACACCGACCAGAACCATCGCGACCGCCTCCCGGCGAACGGACGGTGCGCGGCCGGGTCCTGGGCGTTGCGCGGCGCCGGAAGGCGCAACGGCGACAGGTGCAGACATGGTGAATCAGTCTAGGTCCGTGCCACCGAGAGCCACCTGAGCCATTCCGACAGGTGGGCCGTCTAAGCTGGCGCGCGATGTTGCAGGAGTGGGGCTGGGGTCTGGTCGTCGCGGTGGTCGCGGTGCTGATCCTTCTGGTCCCCGGGCTCGTGATCACCTTCCCGCTGCGCGTTGGCGTCGTCGCGCGCGCGGCCTCCGCCGGTGTCGGCTCGGTCGTGGCGATCGGTGTCGCCGGCGTCGTCGGCGGGTTTCTCGGCGTTCCGTGGGAGCCGTGGCATCCGCTCGTCCCCGCCCTGATCGGTGCGGGGCTCGTCAAGCTCCTGGCGCCCGCGGGCGCCGCCGCCGGCGAGCGCGACCCCTGGCGGTGGGGCATCGCCCTGAGCTGGGCGCTTTCGGCGGTTGCTCTGGTGCTCGTGACGTTCTCGTCCGTCTCCGAGCCGTCGTACGTCTCTCAGACGTACGACAACGTGTTCCACCTCTCGGCGACGGCGGAGATCCTCGCCGGAGGCGACGCGTCCTCCGTGACCTTGCGTTCGCTCATCCAGCCTGCGTCGACATTTGCGTATTACCCGGCGGCATGGCACACGCTCGTCGCGTCGGTGGCGATGACCACGGGCGCCTCGGTGCCTGTCGCGGCGAACGCCTCCTGGATCGCGGTGGCCGTGGGCATCTGGATGCCGGGGGTGGCATTCCTCACGCAGGTCCTGCTCCGGCCGATCGCCCCCGGCCCGGCGGCTGTGGTCGCGCTGCCCCTCTCGGTCGCGTTCGTCAGCATGCCGTACGGGCTGCTGACGTGGGGCTCGCTCTACCCCACGTTCCTCGCGACGGCCCTGCTTCCGGCCGCGGTGGCGCTGCCCATCGCGATCGCGCGCCGGGCGCGCGAAGCCACCGCGGGCCGGAGGTGGCGTTCGACGGCACTGGGGTCGATCGCCCTGGCCGCGACCGTCTTCGCTTTGGCGTTCGCGCAGCCCCGCGTGATCGCCTCCTGGGCGCTGCTGCTCGTGCCGGCCGCCGCGTTCGCCCTCGTGCGCGTGGCGCGGGATGCCTGGCGCGCCGGGGGGACACAGCGGCGGCGTCTGATGCGTGTCGTGGTGGGCACGGGGATCGTGCTGGCCATCGCCGCCAGCGGCGCTCTGGTCGTCGCGGTGCGCGTGCTGCACGTGTTCGACCGTCCGATCGAAGACAGGCTGGGTGGCCCGCAGGCGCGCGCGACGCAGTCGGTCGCCGAGGGGATTCTCAACGCGCTACTCCAGTCGTGGCCGACGGGGGTGGGCCTTCAGATCACGTTCCCGTCGCTCCTGCTGGCCGCCGCAGTCCTCCTCGGCGCCGTCTTCGCCCTGAGGATTCCGAGGTTGCGGTGGGTGGTGGTCGCCTACGTCGCCGTGATCCTCCTGTTCGCGCTCGCCGCGGGATCCGACGACGTCTTCGCCAAGCTCGTCACGGGGATCTGGTACAAGGACCGGTATCGGCTGTCGTCGTTGATCCCGGTCCTGGGGGTGCCGCTGGCGGCGCTCGGCATCCTCGCGCTCGGCGAACGATTCGCCATCGCCGCGCGCAAGACCTCCGTACGCTCGCGGTCCGCCGCCGTCGTGATGACCGCGGTCGTGGCGGGGGCGTCGTGCGTGGTGCTCATCGCCGGGGGAGTCACGGCGGCCGTCGGCGAGGTGTTCCGGATGCCGGCGGATCGGGCGACCACGGAGGTCGTCTCGCAGGCCGAGATCCAGCTTTTCGAGCGGCTGCCCGACATCGTGCCGGTCGGTCAGCGCGTGCTCGGCGACCCGTGGGACGGGTCGGCGTGGACGCGGGTCTACGGCGATCGTGAGCCCGTCTTCCCGCACGTCAACGGCACCTGGGATGCCGATCGCACGGTGCTCGCACGTGAGTTGACAGCGATCGGCGACGATCCTCGCGTGTGCGATGCCTTGAACCGGTTGCGTGTCCGATTCGTCTTGTACAGCCCGCATGCCCTCGCCGGGGGCGATCCCGCCGGCAACCTCTTCCCGGGCCCGCATGCCGCGGTCGAGGCGGGGCTTTTCACTCCCGTGGCCAGCGAGGGCGACAGCGTGCTGTACCGCATCGATCAGTGCGGTCCGTTGCCCGGCTAGAGCCAGACTGGGCTGCCGGATGCCCGTGATAGCGTCGAAGACACCCGCTTTTCCCTCGTCAGCGTCGCGGCCGTTCCGCTCCATCAGCGGCCGTGTCCTTGCCGCTCGCACCACGCATGGGATCCTCCGTGCCACCGACCGCAGGCGAGCCGGTGCAGGAGACCCGAATGATTTCACCCTTTCCCGTCGCGCGCTCGCGCCCCCCGGTAACGGTGCGACGGCACGACCTCGACGGCCTGCGAGCACTGGCCGTGCTTCTCGTCGCCGTCTACCACGTGTGGATCGGGCGCGTGTCGGGTGGGGTCGACGTGTTCCTTCTGCTTTCCGGGTTCTTCGTCGGCGGCGGCATCGTGCGCTCCGTGCTCCGCGGCGATTTCGCGATCGGATCGTTCCTCGTTCGGACGGGGCGCCGTCTGCTGCCGGTCCTCTTCTTCGTCCTCTTGGTGATCCTCGCCGTGACAGCGATGTTCGCGCCGGTGCCACGGTGGTCCGAGGCCGCCCGCCAAACCTTGGCATCCGCGTTCTCCGTGGAGAACTGGTACCTGGCTGGTTCCGGCCGCGACTACGGTGCGGCCGCCGTGGTGGACTCGCCCAATCAGCACCTCTGGTCGATGTCGGTGCAGATGCAGCTCTTCGTCGCGATGGCCACGGTCGTGGCGATCGTCGCCGTCGTCCTTCGACGACGATCAGTTCAGCCCACCTGGCGCGCGGCGTTTACGGTGACCGCCGTGGCGTGCGGAGCATCCTTCCTCTGGGCGTCGGTAGGGGTGGCGATCGACCCGGCGTGGGCGTACTTCGACACCGTGGGGCGCGCGTGGGAGTTCCTCCTGGGCACGGTGCTCGCCCTGCTCCTCGACCGCGCGCGGTCGACGGGATCGCTGACGACACAACGGGTAGGGCCCGCGGTCGCCACCGTTCTCGCGTGGTGCGGTGTGGCGGCGATCCTCGTGACCGGCCTCGTGGTCGACGGCGGAACCGCGTTCCCGGGCCCGGCAGCGCTTCTTCCGTTGACGGGGGCCGTGCTCCTGGTGCTGTTCCCGGGCGGTCGATGGAGCCCCTCGCGCGTGCTCGCCTGGCGACCGATAGCCGCCGCGGGGATCTACGCGTACGCGTTCTACCTGTGGCACTGGCCCGTTCTGGTCTTCGCCCTGCGTTTGCGCGATGGCGAGGAACTGGGGTGGCTCGCGGGTTCAGCCGTGCTCGGACTCAGCGCGGCACTGGCGTGGGTGAGCGTCCGATTGGTCGACCAGCGCCTCCGTCCCGCCCGGTCTTCCGTACCCGCCGTGGACCCGGCCCCGGCCCGCCCCGTTCGGCGCGCGAATTCCTCTCGCAGCGTCGCGAGCCCGTGGGGGCTCGTCGCCATCGTCGGCTCCCTCGTCGTCGCGGTGCCCGCGGCGTGGCTGACGAACGTCGAAATCGGTCGGGCGCACCTGGGCGACATCGTCGGCGACCTCGACCGGTATCCGGGAGCGTCCGTCGCCGCCTTCCCCGGGCTGTTCTCGTGGGACCCGTCTGACGGCCGCATCCCGTCTTCCGCTCTGGCCGCCGAGGACAAGTCGAAGGCGGTGAGGGATGGCTGCAACTCGGTCGAAGATGAGGTCGTGCTGTGCTCGTACGGCGATCTGAATGCCTCCCGCGTCCTGGCGGTCGTGGGTGGGTCGCACACCGAACAGTGGGCCGATGCTCTTGACACGTTGGGGGAGGAGCACGGGTTTCGCGTCGACACGATGATCAAGTGGAGCTGCGAGCTCGTCGACGGTCGACAGGGCGTGGAGTTCTTCGACGACGCATGCGTGGCGTGGTCCGCGCATGCGCTGAAGACCCTGCTCGAGAGACACCCGGACGCGGTGTTCACCACCGGCACCCGCCCCAACAACACCGACGAGGATCGCCGGGAGATGGTTCCCTGGGCGTACGAGCGGGCCTGGATGCGGCTCGCCGACGCGGGGATACCGATCGTCGCCATCCGCGACAATCCCTGGACCGGCAGCGACCCTGTGGGATGCGTCGTCGACACGTCGATACCGGACGAGGAGTGCGGGATCGCCCGGGCCGCGGTGCTCGACGTGTCTCCTCCGCCCACCCGGATGGACCCCGCCCAGTTGGGACTGCTGCCTCTCGATCTCACGGACGTGATGTGCTCACCGGAATGGTGTGCGTTCTCCCAGGGCGGGCGGCTCGTCTATCGGGATGACCACCACCTCACGAATACGTGGGTGATGTCCACCGTGCCGATTCTTCGTGAACGGATGCTGCCGTTGCTGGGATGGTGACGCGGATACGCTAGCTTTCTCCCAGGGGATTCATAGGCAGGCCGGTTCGCGCGCACCTCCCCACTGTGGAGGGGGAGTTCTCGTGGGTATCCGTTCTGTCCTCGCGGTCGCTGCGGCGGCTCTTCTCACGGGTGCCGTTGCGGCGCCGGCGTACGCCGAGCCCGCGGCTCCGGATTATGTCCGGACGACGTACGACGGGACGATCTACGAGGTCACGGACGACGATGTGGTCCCTTTGACGTTCGAGGAGTGGTCGTCGCTCGGGTTCCCGGGGTTCTCCACGGCATCCACGTCGTTCGAGAAGGTTCTGACGTTCCCCACGGTGACGGCGGTCACGATCTTCGATCGTCCGGGGATGTACCTCGAGGTGGATGTCACGTGGGAGGAGTTCCAGGCCGCGGGCTACCCTCCGGTGGCCGTGCAGCCGTGGGGCCCTGACATCTCGGTGCACAAGTGGGGGACGTCGCCCGAGCTCCTCGCGGAGGATCGCGCGGGCGACATCCTCAAACTCACCTATGACCAGTGGCGCGGCGCGGGCTTTCCGTCTTTCACCGCACTCGAGGGCCGCGGGTTCGTGCACCTGTCGTGGGATGCCAGCGGGGGCATCGCCTACATGTGCGACACCGGCGCCGGAAAGGGCGGCCGCCTCACCTACGAGCAGTGGGTGAGCCTGGGGTCGCCGACGCCGTTGAACGTCACGCGGACCGCGAACGACGTCGTCTTGAGATGGTTCACGGGGCAGGCCCAACTCAACTACATCGGAGCGATGAACTTTCCCTACGACCCGGGGGCGGCCGTTCAGCTTCCAGATGTCCGCCCGCTCACGTACGGAGAGTGGCTCGGCATGGGCTCACCCGCTCCGGTCGACCACATCTCGCCCGCGTCCGCTGACCACTCCTGCCGGTCCGATTCACTGCTCCCGTGGGAGTGACGGCGCACGCGACCCGCGGCGGCTACCCGACGGGCTGAGCCGGGGCCAGCGGCGGCATCGGCCGCCACGACGCGTCGCGCGAGATGCGGCGCCCCTCTCGCAGGCCGCGGAAGAGGTGGCTGGTTCCGCGGAGCTTGCGCTCGACGACGACGAGGCGGATGAGCTCCTTCACGAACGTCAGTGCGGTACCGGCAGTGAACGGCAGGGGCTTGTAGACGCCGAGCTCGCGGTAGTACTTCGCGAGATAGGCGCGGTTGCGCATGATGTAGAACCGGTAGGCGTCGCTCGAGGCGTTCATGTGGCGGATGCCCATGTCCCACTGCTTGATCTCGCGGGTGCGCCGCAGGACGAACTCGTCGACGATCACGGAGTCGGTCACGCGGGACGCGAGCCAGCCGTACAACTGGTCGTCCCAATAGATGAAGAAGCGCGGATCGGGCAGGCCGATTGTCGCCACGACGTCGCGGTGGATGAACATCCCCTCGAAGCATCCCGAGTTCATCGGCTTGAAGCCCGAGGAATCGAATCCCGCGGGCGCGAAGGGGATGGGGATGGCCATCGACTCGGCGACCCGGTACTGCCAGTAGAACTCGCTGCCGTCGTAGTCGTACCGGCGTCCCTGGATGCTGCGGAAGCGCGGGGCCCAGTGGCCCATGCGCGCGAGGCCGTCGGAGACCACCTCGACGTCGTCGTCCATCAGCCAGATCCACTGCGACCCCAGCTCGTACGCCACCCGCATGCCCTCGCTGAAACCTCCGGAGCCGCCGGTGTTGGTGTCGAGTCGTCGGTAGACCAGCTCGGTGGGGAGCCGGTCGCGGAAGGACTCGACGACTTCGGTGGTGTCATCCGTCGACGCGTTGTCGATGATCACGAGGTGGCCGGGGGCCGGCGACATCCGCTCGATGCTCTCAAGCAGCCGGGTCAGTAGCGGCGTCCGGTTGTAGGTGACCACCACGATCGTCGCCGACGCCGGGTCGAAGGGGGAGCTCGGGGGGGCTGGGGTGGCTTCGGCGTGCGAGGTCATAGCAGCCCCGATCATAGCTGGCCCACCTGCGTCCAACCCGTGGCCGTGCGCCCGTCTCGACGGCGACAGCGGCACGGGTCAGGGGCGACGCCGGTTCGCGACGATCGCCGCGTGAAACTCACCGCGCTCGATCGCGATGCTCTGCTCGGCGGGACCCACGCCCACGAGAGGGGATTGTTTGATCTTTGCTCCGAAGAGCACCACGAACAGCCAGCCCCACAGCAGCAGCGGAGCGGAGTCGGTGAGACCCTGCACGACCAGGAGTGCTCCGATCAGCGTCGGCAGCAGAGTCAAGGGGGAGTAGGGGCGGTCGTCGCGCAGATCCCACCGCGGACGATCGATCGCGAAGAACCACGACCGCCACACGTAGGCGAGGAACACGAGCGCCAGCAGCACGACTCCCACGCCCCCGAGCTGGAAGTAGGCGTCGAGCCACATGCTGTGCGCCTGCGCCACCGTCTGTCCGTGATCGACGATCCATCCGTCGATGAGGGGTTCGGAAGCCAGCCACGGAGTCGAGAAGCCACAGCCGAGGAAGGGATGCTGGTCGGCGCGGGCGAGCACATCAGCCCAGACGCCTTCGCGTCCCGTCAGATCCGCACCCCGCCCGAGGAGCCCGAAGATCCCCTCGCGCCCGAACCACAGCGCGGCACCGCCGCCCACGCCGATGAGGGCGTACAGCACGTACCACCGGGTGCGCTCGCCGGGTCGACGTGCCGTGCGCATGACCAGCACGGTCGCGAGCACGAGGGCGACGAAGGCCGCGGCGACGACGGCCGTGACGGAGCCGGCGCGGAAGAACAGGAAAGCGGCGACGGCGATCCACCCCCACAGCAGCGAACGGCGCGGAGCTCGAGCGGCATAGCGGATGCCGAAGACGATGATCGCGACGACCATCACGGCACCCAGCAGGTCGGCGTTTCCGAAGATGCCCCGGAGGGGGCCGCCGTCGAAGAGGTTGCCGGCGGACCACGGCGCGATCGGATCCGCGTCGCTCTCCGCCATGACGAAGCCGGGAAGGAGGGGCCCGCGTACGAAGAGCGCCACGGCGAGTTCGAACAGCAGCGATGACGCGACGATCCACTTGGCGGCGGATGCCACGGCGCCCACGACGTCGCGCCACGTCAGGACGGCGCCGATGAACAGGCCCTGGAGGGTCGTGACGACCAGGAGGAGCCAGGTGAGGAGGGATGCCGCCGGCCACGCACTCCAGATGATCGACAGACCCGCCCAGGCGACGTAGCCGAACGCGAGGAAGGGCAGGCGTCGCAGTGCCACCGGAGGGCGGATCGAGGCCCACACCGCGCCCGACACGACCGCGGAGGCGAGGGCCACGATGCCGGCGGCGGTGGGGCCGATGGCGTGGACGACGCCGACGCCGCCCAGCGCGAGGACGAGGACGACGACGCACCACGCGCGCAGCAGAAGATGCCCCGTCGTCTCGCGCGGCGGCGCGGTCGGCAGCGCCGAGACCGGGTGGGTGGTGTGCATCGCCATCGTGAGTTCAGGCTACCGCCCGTCCGCTCGGGAGCCGAGGGTCGCGACGCTAGGCTGACGCCCGTGCTGATCGAGATCTCGAACACTCCCCGTGACTACGCGTGGGGCAGCTCCACGCTCATCGCCGGCCTCGAGGGCCGGACGCCCTCCGGGGCTCCCGAGGCCGAGGTGTGGTTCGGGGATCACCCCGGGTCGCCCGCGCTCGTGCACGACGGCTCCGATCGGACCCTCGACGCCTGGCTGTCCGAGCACGCGGCCGCCGCGGGCGTGCCCGCCCGGCTTCCCTATCTCTTGAAGCTCCTGGCGGCGGGGGCGCCGCTGTCGATTCAGGTGCATCCGTCGAAGGATCAGGCCGTCGCCGGTTTCGCCCGGGAGGAAGCTGCCGGGGTGCCGCGCGAAGCGGGGGACCGCAACTACAAGGACGACAATCACAAGCCCGAGGTCATCGTCGCGCTGAGCGACACCTTCACCGCGCTGGCGGGACTGCGCGATCTCGGCGCCACTCGACGGCTGCTCGCGACGCTCGGCGAGAGCGACGGGGTCCGCGCCCTTCGTGAGCGACTGGATGCCACGGAGCCCGCCGACGCTCTGCGCGCGGCGATCGGGTGGGTGCTGGGGGAGGCGGACGTCGCCCTTGTCGAGCAGATCATCGAGGCCGCGGCATCCGCGGAGTCCGACGAGTTCGCCGCCGAGTCAAAGCTGACTCGCACGCTGGCGTCCGCCTACCCCGCCGATCCGGGCATCGTCGTCGCGCTGCTGATGAACCTCGTCGAACTGCGACGCGGTGAAGCGATCTTCGTTCCGGCGGGGGTGCTGCACGCTTACGTCGGGGGCCTGGGGGTGGAGATCATGGCCGCCAGCGACAACGTGCTGCGCGGTGGCCTGACCCCCAAGCACATCGACGTGGCGGAGCTGCTCACCCTCGTCGACTTCCGGCCCGCGGCCCCGCCGGTCCTCGCGGCGCGCGACGCGGGCGAGGGGGTCGAACTGTTCGCACCCGGCATCCCCGACTTCTCGTTGGCGCACGTGACCGGTGCCGGAACGGTCGACCTCGACGGCGTGTCCATCGCCCTGTCGGTCGACGGCGAGGCCGTGGTCACCGGCGCTTCGGGAACGCGTGTCGCTCTCGCGCCGGGACGGGCCGCGGTTCTCACCCCGGACGAGTCTCCGGTAGCAATCGCGGGTGGTGAGGTGTTCGTCGCGATGCCGGGGAAATGACGCGCGACACGCCGAGACGCCGTCGTGAAGGTTCACCTCGCCCTTGAGGGTTTACGATCCGCGACTTGACCAAACCGAATGACACGGGTGTAATTACTCGTACGCGGCAGCGTCTGGGATCGAACGAGGGGGAGGACGAGATGGCGACATCGCAGTACCGGTCCGGTGTCCCGGACAACTGGTTCGTCGATCCGGTAGACCTCGGTGTCCCCGGCGTCCGGCGTGACATCGATGCCACCGAAGAGAACACTCTCGCCTGGCAGACCGATGCCCTGTGTGCGCAGACCGATCCCGAGGCCTTCTTCCCCGAGAAGGGCGGCTCGACCCGTGACGCCAAGCGCATCTGCACCTCGTGCGATGTGCGCTCCGAATGCCTCGAGTACGCTCTGCAGAACGACGAGCGCTTCGGCATCTGGGGCGGCCTCAGCGAGCGCGAGCGTCGCAAGCTCAAGCGTCGCGCCTGACACACGGCATCCGTTTTCCTTTCCTGAGGATCCAGGGCGGATCGGCGCGGCGTCCGCGATCACCGAGCCCCCCGCCTAGGCTGACCACGCCATGCCCGCCCGTGTACACGCCGTCCTCGTGGTCCGCCCCGAAGGGCGCATCCCCACCGCCCCTCATCTCACGCGCACCCTCGATGCGCTGGCCGCTCAGACGCGTCCGGTGGACGCGCTCACCATCGTGCTGTGCGGGAACGACCCCGCGCTGACCCGCATCGCGGCGGAGTCGGGCGCTGAGGGAGTCATCACGGCATCGGCGGGCACGTCCTTCGCCGCGGCGACGGCCCTGGCCACACCCCGTCTGACGGGGGATGCCGTCTGGCTCCTGGCCCAGGACACTGCGCCTGACCCCGACGCCCTCCTGCGTCTGGCCGGGGCGCTGGAGCTGTCGTCGTCACTCGCGCTTGCCGCTCCCAAGCTCGTGGCGTGGGACGACCCGGCCGAGATCGTCTCCCTCGGCGTGAGCATGACCCGCTACGGTCGCGCCGTCGAACTGGCCGCGGGTGAGCTCGACCAGGGCCAGCGCGACGGAGACGCCGACGTGCTCGGTGCGGACGTGCGCGGCATGCTCGTGCGCCGAGAATCGTGGCGGGCGCTCGGCGGCCTCGACCCGGCGCTCGGCGGCGCGGACGAAGGCCTCGATCTCGCGGTCCGGGCGCGGCTCGCGGCCGACCGGGTGTCGCTCGTGCCCGCCGCGCGAGTCGCCGTCGCGGGCGACGGTGTCGCGGCGATGGCGCGCGGGCGCAAGTTCGCCCGGCGCCGGGCGTTCTCCGAGCGCACCGCGGCGCTCCACCGCCGCCTGGCATACGCGCCCGCGGCGACCGTCCTTCTGCACTGGTTGTCGTTGCTGCCGCTCGCGCTCTGGCGCACGATCGCCCACTTGGTCGGCAAGGTCCCGCACAAGGTGATCCCCGAGTTGGCGGCGACCCTGCTCGTCATGGTCAGGGTTGCCGCGGTCGCCCGCGCGCGGCGCCGGATCCGGGCGGTGCGGACCGTGGGATGGTCACGGCTCGCCGCCCTCCGCGTGTCGCGGTCCGAGATGCGGCTGCGGTGGGAGAGCGACGCCGTCGAGAGCGACGCCCCGGTGCGATCCGAACTCCGCTTCTTCGTCGGCGGCGGAGCCTGGGCCGTCCTGGGGGCGCTCGCCGTCTCCGCTCTGCTGTTCGCCCCGCTCCTGGCGTGGCCCGTGCTCGGTGGGGGCGGCCTCGAACCGTTGCGCGCGACGGTCGCGCAACTCTGGCAGGACGCCGCGTGGGGTGCGCGCCCGCTGGGGCTGGACGTCGTCGGTCCGGCGGACCCGTTCTCGGCCCTGCTGGCCCTGATCGGCTCGCTGTCGCCGGCGGAGCCGTCGCGCGCGCTCGTCGTGCTGTGGATCCTCGCCCTGCCGCTGGCGGTTCTGGGTGGGTGGTTCGCCGCCACCCGCGTCACCGAGTCCTCCCTCCTCCGCATCACCGCCGCGTTCGCGTGGGCACTGGCCCCGACCTTCCTGGCGGCGATCGTCGAGGGACGTCCCGCACCGCTGCTCCTTCATCTGCTGCTGCCCTGGCTGTTCTTCGCGGCGAGTGTGGCGCACCGATCGTGGGCGCCCGCGGGAGCGGCATCCATCGTTCTCGTCGCCGTGCTCGCCTGCGCGCCCTCGCTGGCGCCGGCGGTCGTGGTGCTGTGGTCGGCCGCCCTCGTCGTGGTGGCGCTCGTCGCGCCGCGCGGGATCGCTCGGGTCGTCTGGTTGCTCGTGCCGTCGATCGTGGTGTTCGCCCCGCTGATCTGGACGCAGGTCAGGCTCGGCAACGCGTGGGGGCTCCTGGCCGACCCGGGCGTGCCGTTCGCCGGAGACGAAGCCACCGCCGATCCGCTCGGGCGCGCTCTGGTCGCGGCCGGGTTCCCCAGCGCCGACCCGGGTGGCTGGGCGGCCCTGACCGATGGCCCGGTGTGGTGGGTGGGTCTGCTCGTGGCCCCCCTGGCGGCGCTCGCGCTGCTCGCGGTTCTGACCCCCCGTTGGCTCACCGCGACGGGCTTGCTGCTGATCGCCGCGACCGGGTTGGCGACGGCGTTCGCCGCGGTCGGGATAGCGGTCTCGTTCGATCACGCGACGCCGGTGGCGCTGTGGCCCGGTTTGGGCCTGAGCCTGGCGTGGATCGGCGTGGTGGGGGCGGCGGTCACGGCCCTGGACGCCGGCATCGTCGAGCGCGTGCGTGCACTGCGACCGATCGGCGCCGTGCTGGCGCTCGTCGCGCTGATCGTCGCGGTCGCTCCGTCATTAACCGCGATGACGCCCGAGACGCCGCGCGCCGCGCTCACCAACGGCCCCGTCTCGACCCTTCCGGCGTTCGTGGCGGCGGAGGGGCGCGGCTCGACAGCGGTGGGGACCATCGTCCTCGATCCGCGTGCCGACGGACTGCGCGTCGACGTGGTCTGGGGCGGAAGCTCGACCCTCTCCGGGCAGAGCACTCTCGAAGCCACGCGCACCGAGGCTCGCCCCGCCGACCAGGAACTGGCCTCGTTGGCCGCGGACCTGGTGACACCGTCCTCCCAGGATGCCGTCGCCGCACTCGCCGCCCGCGGTATCGGTTTCGTCCTGCTCGAGCCCGGCCCCGCGGGTGAGGACGACGTCATCCGGGGAGCCCGCCTGAGTGCGGCCACCTCGCTCGACCAACGGGACACCCTCGACGGCGTGGGCGCGACCGCGCGCGGCGACCTGTGGCGGGTGACGACGGCCGTGGAGCCTCGCGCCGCCCTCAGCGCTCAACAGGTGCGTCTGCAGCAACTCGTGGCGGCGGGGTCGCTCGGCGTGCTCGCCGTGGCCCTGCTCCTGGCCGTTCCCACGGCCGCGTCGCGCCGCGTCGCGCGCCGCACCCCGCGCACCGTCGGTATCGTCCGGGGAGGTTCTCGATGAGCGACCGTCGCGTGGCCCGGTGGGCCACCACCAGTGCCCGCGTCATCGCGGGGAGCGCCGTCGCGGCGGCCGTCGTCGTCGGAACCGTCGCCGGCATCGCCGCCCCGTGGCCCACCAGGGTCGCCGATCCCGTCCGCGTGCAGGTGACGCCGGCCCCGTCCGACACGGTTCTGGCGTGCGACGGTCCCCTCTTCGCTCTCGGTCGCACCGCCGAGTCCGCCGGAGGGCTGAGCGTCGCCGCCGCGCAGGACATCGTCGCCGGTCCCGATTCGGCCGGGGCGGAGACGTCGCGTCTGACGGGAGCGACCGGCGACGGATCGGGGGATGCCACGGCGTTCCGCGCGTCCCCGACGGACCGCACGGCCACCGCGTACGCCGCCGCCGGGTCGGCCACGGCCGCCTCGAGCGACCTCATCGGCTTCAGCGCTTCCGCCTGCCGGCCGCCCCTCGCGGAGTCGTGGCTCGTCGCCGGCGCCAGCACGACGGGAGCGAACGATCTCGTGATCCTCAGCAACCCGGGCGACGTGGCGGCGACGGTGCAGCTGTCGATCTATGGGGCGCAAGGCGTGTCGTCGCCGCCCTCGGGTGCGGACATCGTCGTTCCCGCCCGCGGCCAGCGCGTGATCCCTCTGGCGGGACTGCTGCTCGGTGAGGAGAGCCCGGTCGTGCGTGTCGTCGCCACCGGCGCACCGGTCCGAGCGTCCCTGCAGGCCACTCTCACCCGCGTGCTGCTGCCCGGCGGCAGCGATCAAGCCGCGCCCCTCGCCCAGGCAGCGACGTCACTCGTCCTCCCCGGCGTGCAGGTGCTCACGAGCGGCGGAGGGGATACCAGTGCGCTCCTGCGGCTCCTCTCTCCCGGGACGGACGCGTCGGCAACGGTCACGATCACGCCCGTGGGCGGTGACACCCCGGCCGAGGAGCCGCGGACGATCGACCTCCCCGCCGCGACACCCACCTCGCTCGACCTGTCCGGACTCGCGCCCGGCGCCTACACCGTCTCCGTCGAGGCGACGCAGCCGATCGTCGGCGGCGCGTGGTCGACCACGGGGTTCGGCGAGGGCGCCGACTTCGCCTGGTACGCCCCGGCCCCGGCCTTCCCGGCATCCGGTCTCGTGGCCGTCGCCCCCGGTGCGGGCGGATCGCTCGTCATCTCCGCGGATGCCGCCGGGGGAGCCGCCTCCGTGACACTGACACCGCTGGCGGGCGGCGACCCGCTCACCGTGTCGGTGCCCGCGGGCGGGTCCGCGGCGGCGAGCGTGGCCGCCGGAGTGTACGAGCTGGCGCCCGATCGACCCGTCCACGTCGCGATGTCGTACTCGGCGCCGGGAGCGCTCGCCGGTTATCCGCTCTGGCCGGCGGACGCCGCCGCGGGAGCCCTCACGGTTCTGCCGTGAGCCGGTAGCCGTCAGAGCCCCGACACGGGCTCAGAGGAAGCGGAAACGCTCGGAGCCCAGATCCCATGGGTCGCGGTCGAGATACTCCGCGGCCGCCCGGAAGACGGCCGCTTCGATCATCATGCGACGGTGCAGGTCGTCGTCGATGTGCGGGTGCCCGAGGCGTTCGATCGGTACGCGGTAGAGGATGATGCGCTTCTGCTCCCGCAGCACCTGCCAGCGCGGAATCGCTCCGGTCGCGGCGGGGGGCATGATGCCGATCTCGAAAGACACCTCGCGCAGGTCGCTCCACGCGGAGCGCAGGAACTCGGCCGCGGTACTCACCGCGACGTCGAACCGCTCGATTCGCGTGTCCAGCGGCGGGAGCGGCGGCCGGACGACGGGGCTGCGGTTCTCGCGACCGTGGCGGCCGTGGCGCGAGGGGCGCGCGACCGGCCGGGCCTCACGGGTTCGACGACGCATGCGCCCATCCTACGTTCGTCGGGGCGGCCGAGCGGTCCGCTGCCCGGCTGCGCGCCGACCCGCCCCGGTCCGCGGCGGCGCGGCGTCGACGGCCGCGCGCCGGGTCGGCCTAGGCTGACCCCCGATGCGCGACAGACTCTGCTCGAAGGTGGCCTGCGCCCGCGAGGCGGTGAGCACCCTCACGTACGACTACGGCGACCAGATGGCCGCCCTCGGCCCGCTCGGTCGGGCCGGAGATCCGCACGCCCACGATCTGTGCGCCCTGCACGCCGATCGCCTCTCGGTTCCGCGCGGCTGGGTTGTCGTGCGGCACGAGACGCTGCGCACCTGACGCTGTCGCGCCGCGCCTCACGCCTGACGCCGTCGCGCTCACGCGGGGGTGGTGAGGGCGGCGGCGCGCTCGTTCTCCAGAAGCAGGGCGCGGTATTCGCGCTCGCGTCGGACGGCCGCCACGGCGCGGACCAAGGTCTCGGGGTCGACGGCGGGAAGAGGCGCGACGTAGGGCCTCACCGCATCCGCGAGACCCGCGGCCACGCGCGCGCGGGCGGCCGGTTCGAGGCTGTCGGCCCCGCGCACGAATTGCGCCATCCGCGCCGCCACACGGTCGGGGAGCCGTGACACGTCGGCGACCGCCGCCCACCCTTCCATCGCCGGCGGGATACCCGGCGCGGCGGCCGGCAGGGGGCGGGTGCGGGTCCGTTCGGATGCCGTTCCCGCCAGCAGGTCGCCCAGCCGCTGCGCCCGCGGGGTGAACATGCCGACGATCGCCGCGATGCCGCCGATCGTGAACCACAGTTCCAGCACACCGACGAGCGCGCGAATGAACGCCTGTCGGAAGCCGGCGGCCCCGCCGTCGACGCGCACGATGCGACCCCCGACCGCCCAGCGGCCCAGGCTGCGCCCGCGCGAGAGCGTCTCGACGGTGGTGGGGACCACGACCATCACGACCACGAGGAGGGCGACGAACCCGATGCGCAGGGTGCTGTCGGGGATCGTTCCGCTCGCGACGAGCGCCGTGAGCAACAGCGCGCCCGCGATCAGCAGCACGATGCCCGCGACCATGTCGATGAGGCATCCGACCGCCCTCAGGAAGAACCCGAGCGGCTGGATGTCGAGCGCGACGGCTTCTCCGGTGAGCGTCTCGTCCTCCGCGGCGTGCACGCGCACGGTGGCGGGAGTCGGGACCGTCGGGGATGCCGCGGGGGATGCCATGCGTACAGTTGACCACATGGACCTCGACGCCCTCACGGCTGCCCGGCGGCAGGAGTGGGCGCGACTGGATGAGCTGGGCCGGACGCGGCGACTGACCGGGCCGGAGGTCGACGAACTCGTCACCCGGTATCGCGCCGCCTCGGCGGACCTCGCCGACATCAAGACCTCGGCGGGGCGGACGCCGCAGGGGGACTACGTCTCGATCCTCCTCGCGCGCACCCGGCTGCGGCTCACCGGGGTTCGCGAGAACGTGCTGCGCCAGGCGCCGCGCTTCTTCCTCCGGCAGCTTCCCGCCGCCCTCTATCGCGTCCGCTGGACGACGATGGCCATCGCCCTCGCCTTCCTCGTCGTGGCGACGCTCGTCGCGCTGTGGATCTCGTCGGACCCGCAGGCGGTGGCGGCGCTGGGCTCGCGGAGCCAACTGCAGAACTACGCCGACGAACAGTTCGTGCAGTACTACCGCGAGAACCCCAACGCGATCTTCGCCGGCACGGTGTGGACGAACAATGCCTGGATCGCGGCGCAGTGCGTGCTGTTCGGCGTTACCGGCTTCTGGCCGCTGATGGTGATGATGCAGAACGCCGTCGGGGTGGGATCGTCGGCGGCGATCATGATCGCGTTCGACCGCGCCGACGTGTTCTTCCAGTTCATCCTCCCGCACGGGCTCCTCGAGCTCACGGCGATCTTCGTCGCCGGGGCCGCGGGGTTGCACATCTTCTGGGCGTGGGTGGCGCCGGGCCGTCGCACGCGCGCGGCGGCGCTCGCGGCGGAGGGTCGCGCGCTGGCGACGGTGGCGGTGGGGCTGGTGTTCGCCCTCGGTCTCTCGGGGCTCGTCGAGGGGTTCGTCACGCCGTCGATGCTGCCGTGGCAGGTCAAGGTGGCGATCGGCGCGGTGGCTCTCGGCGTCTTCCTGGCGTACATGCTCGTGCTCGGCCGGCGCGCCTTCCGGGCGGGGGAGACGGGCGACGTCACCGAGTACGAGGGCGGCACTCCGACGCTCACCTCGGGCTGAGGCATCCGAGATTCTCGCCGTTCCCCGGCGCGTCATTTTTGATTAACTCAAAAATACGTAGGGTGGAGACATGCTCGACGATCGGACGGATGCCACTGCGGACGCGCTCCTGCGCGGCGCGGGGCTGCGGGTCACCGCGACCCGCATCGCGGTGCTGGGGGCCTTGCGTTCCCGCCCGCACGCGACCGCCGACGACGTCTTCGACACCATCCGGGGCACGCTCCCGGGTACCAGCATGCAGTCGGTGTACAACGCGCTCGGCGACCTCGCCGACGCGGGGTTGGCGCGACGCATCGAGCCGGCCGGGCACCCCGGCATGTTCGAGTTGCGCGTCGGGGACAACCACCACCACGTCGTGTGCACCGGCTGCGGTCGGGTCGACGACGTGGACTGCGTCGTCGGCGAAGCCCCGTGCCTGCACGTGCCCGAAGGCAGCGGTTTCCTCATCGAGACCGCCGAGGTGACGTTCTGGGGCGTGTGCCCCGATTGCCGAGCGAAGTCCGAAGCCGAAAAACCGAGAGGATCCCGATGAGCGACGCTCTGAACGGGTGCCCCGTCTTCCACGACGGTGCCGCCCCCGACGACAACCGACTGCCGGTGGGCGAAGCCCCCGCCGACAGCGAGCCGGCCGGTGCCCTGCCCCACCCGACCCGCGGGTCGGCCAACCGCGTGTGGTGGCCCGACAGCCTGAACGTGAAGATCCTCGCGAAGAACAACGAGAAGCGCGATCCGCTCGACGCGGGCTTCGACTACGCGGCCGCCTTCGAGGCGCTCGACCTCGCCGCCGTGAAGGCCGACATCCAGCAGGCACTCACCACATCGCAGGACTGGTGGCCCGCCGACTTCGGTCACTACGGTCCACTCATCATCCGCATGGCGTGGCACAGCGCGGGCACGTACCGCGTGACCGACGGCCGCGGCGGCGCCGGCGCCGGCATGCAGCGGTTCGCGCCGCTGAACAGCTGGCCCGACAACGTCAACCTCGACAAGGCCCGCCGTCTGCTGTGGCCGATCAAGAAGAAGTACGGCCAGTCGATCTCGTGGGCCGACCTCATGATCCTCGCCGGCAACGTCGCGCTCGAGGACATGGGCTTCCCGACCTTCGGCTTCGCCGGTGGACGCGCCGACGTCTGGGAGCCCGACGACGACGTGTACTGGGGCCCCGAGACCACGTGGCTCGGCGACGAGCGCTACGCCGGCAACCGCGAGCTCGAGAAGCCGCTCGCGGCCGTGCAGATGGGTCTCATCTACGTCAACCCCGAGGGCCCCAACGGCAACCCCGATCCGCAGCTGTCGGCACACGACATCCGCGAGACGTTCGGCCGCATGGCCATGAACGACGAGGAGACCGTCGCGCTCATCGCCGGTGGCCACACGTTCGGCAAGACCCACGGTGCCGCCAGCGACAGCAACGTCGGCCCCAACCCCGAGGCATCCGACATCGAAGACCAGGGCTTCGGGTGGAAGAACAGCCACGGCACCGGCAAGGGCGACGACACCATCACGAGCGGTCTCGAGGTCACCTGGACCTACCACCCGACCCGCTGGGACAACGAGTTCTTCCACATCCTCTTCGCGTACGAGTGGGAGCTCTTCCAGAGCCCCGCGGGTGCTCACCAGTGGCGCCCGAAGAACGGTGGGGGCGCCGACATGGTTCCGCTCGCCCACTCCGAAGGCCGCCGAGAGCCCCGCATGCTCACCAGCGACCTGGCGCTCCGCGTCGACCCGGCGTACGAGAAGATCTCGCGCCGGTTCGCGGAGGACCCGGCCGCCTTCCAGGATGCCTTCGCCCGCGCGTGGTTCAAGCTCACCCACCGCGACATGGGCCCCCGCGCCCGCTACCTCGGCTCCGAGGTCCCGGCCGAGGTCCTCGACTGGCAGGACCCCGTGCCCGCCGTCGACCACGCGCTCATCGACGCGGCCGACGCGGCGGCGCTGAAGCGGCGGATCCTCGACAGCGGTCTGTCCGTGCAGCAGCTCGTCACCACGACGTGGGCCGCCGCCTCGACCTTCCGCGGCAGCGACAAGCGCGGCGGCGTCAACGGCGCGCGCATCCGTCTCGAGCCGCAGAAGAGCTGGACCGTCAACAACCCCGAGCAGCTGGCATCCGTGCTTTCGGTCCTCGAGGGCATCAAGGCCGAGTTCGACGCGCAGGCGGCGGATGGCAAGAAGGTCTCGATCGCCGACCTGATCGTGCTCGCCGGCAACGCCGGTGTCGAGCAGGCCGCCCGCACCGGCGGCGTCGAGGTCGAGGTGCCCTTCACCCCGGGCCGCACCGACGCGACGCAGGAGCAGACCGACGTGGAGTCCTTCCGCTGGCTCGAGCCCCTGGCCGACGGCTTCCGCAACTACGCCTCGCGCGAGACACGGCTCCCGGCCGAGTACCTGCTCCTCGACAAGGCGAACCTGTTGACGCTCACCGCGCCGGAGACGACGGTGCTCGTCGGTGGCCTCCGTGCGATCGGCGCGAACTGGGACGGCTCGGACTGGGGCGTGTTCACCGCGACCCCCGGTGCGCTGACCAACGACGTGTTCGTGAACCTCCTCGACCTCGGCACGACGTGGAAGCCGCTGGATGCCGGCAAGCACGCGTTCGAGGGGACGAAGGACGGTTCGGGCGAGAAGGTCGGCATCGGCACCCGCGTCGACCTCGTGTTCGGCTCGAACTCCGAACTCCGTGCGATCGCCGAGGTCTACGCCTCCGACGACGCGAAGGAGAAGTTCGTGCGCGACTTCGTCGCCGCGTGGCGCAAGGTCACCGAGCTCGACCGGTTCGACCTGGTCTGAGTCCCGCATCCGGAAGGCCCGTCCCCGCTGGGGGCGGGCCTTCCGCGTCCCGTCTGACTGCCGATAAACGCCGTACCTCTCGAGACACGCGACGACACCGCGTGTCTCGAGAGGAATCGCGTTTATCGGGGAGGGGGCGGGGGCCGGGGGACGGATGCCGGGTGTCAGGCGATGGACAGGCGGCGCAGGCCCTCGTCGATCGAGACGGCGGGCGTCCAGCGCAGGTCGCGGCGGATGTCGGTCTGATCGAACCAGTGCGCGGTGGAGAGTTGCTCGGCGAGGAAGCGCGTCATCGGCGGCTCGTCGCTGCCCGGGCGCACGGCCCACGCCCGCTCCACGAGCCCACCGGCCGTACGGGCCAGCCCCGCGGGCACGCTGAACCGCGGAGGCCGCACGCCCGAGGCGCGGCAGATCCCCGCGAGCAGGTCGCCGACGGGCCGCGGCTCGCCGTTGGTGAGGACGTACACGCGACCGCTGACCTCGTCGACGCGATGGAGGGCGGCGACGATGCCGCTCGCGGCGTTGTCGACGTACGTGGAGTCGATGAGGGCCGTGCCGCCGTTGAGCAGCGGCAGCCGCCCGCGACGTGCGCGGTCGACGACGCGCGCAATGAGCTGCGTGTCGCCCGGTCCCCACACGAGGTGCGGCCGGATCGCGACGAGCGAGGTCGCGTCGCCGCTCCGGGACAGGGCGAGCAGTTCGGCCTCGGCCTTGGTCCGGGCGTACTCGCCGCGGGCGGCGGACGGGTCGGCGGGCTCGGCGCCCACCCCGGCCAGGGCGTGTCCCGCGTGGGCGACCGAGGGCGACGAGACGTGCACGACGCGTGACACCCCGGCCGCGGCGGCCGCGTCCAGAAGTGTCCGGGTGCCCTCGACGTTGACGGCGTGGAACTCGGCGGGATCGCCCGCGAGCGACACCTTCGCGGCCAGGTGCACCACCGCGTCGACCCCGGCGACGGCGGCGGAGGTGGCATCCGGGTCGGTCACCGAGCCCCGGTGGTCGTCGGCGCCGGGAACGCCCGAGGGGCGGCGCTGCAGGGTGCGGACGTCGTGCCCGTTCTGCTGCAGCGCGCGCACGACCGCGCGCCCGAGGAACCCGGACGCGCCGGTGGCCAGGACCTTCACGGTGCCGTCGGCCGTTCGCCGGCGAGCACGCGCGCGGCCCAGGCCGCGAGCCGTGTCCGGTCGATCTTGGAGTTGTGCCGGATGTCGGTCGGAAGGGTTGGCACGGCGAGCACGGCCGCGATCTTCTGATCCGTCGCGCCCCGCACGACCTCGGTGAGACCCGCGGATGCCACTCCCGCACGCCGCACGCCGGGGTCGCGTTCGATCACGACGACGACCACCTGACGGCCGACGGGGCCGACGCCGACCGCGGCGGCGCGCACGACGCCGGGCACGGCTTCGACGTCCTGCTCGATGCCGACGGGCGTGACCGGCCCCTCGGCGGTCGTGATGACGTGGGGGAGACGCCCCTCGATCCACAGGCGACCAGCGGCGTCGAGGTGTCCGACGTCGCCCGTCCGGTGCCACCGGCCGCGCAGATCGCCGAGGTCGCGGGTGGCCTCGCGGTCCGTGAGGAAGAGGCGGAAGTAGCCGCGCTTGAGGTGGGGTGCGCTGATCACGACCTCGCCGGTGATCCCCGCGTCCGTCGTCGGTGCGCCGGTCGCGCGTCCCTCGGCGTCCACGGCGGAGATACGCACGCGACCGCGGCCGATGGGGGTTCCCACGCAGACGCCGTGAGCGCCGGAGGCGGTGGCATCCTCGATCTCCGGGAGCGTGACGTCGGCGACCAGGAGGCACTCGGTCATGCCGTACGGGGTGTGCGCCGTGGCGTTCGGCATGAGCTCTTGCGCCCGCCGGAGAAGCGCCGTGCCCACCGGGGCGCCCGTCGACAGGAACGTGCGCACCCGCGCGAGCGCCGCGCGGTCATCGGCGGTGAGCACATCGGCGGTGGCGACGACGTTTCGGACGGCGGCGGGGGAGAGGAAGACGATCTCCGCGTCCGAGGCACGGACGGCGGCGGCCACGGCGGTGGCGGTGAGCGTGCGCGGCGCCGAGACGTCCATGTCGGGCGTCGCCGAGCGCGTCCCCAGCGTCGGCCCCAACAGGGCGAACGGGGCGAACCCGGTCACGAGTCCCGTGTCGGGCCGCACGGCGAAGTGCTCGGCGAGGGCATCGCGCAGCCCCGAGAGTTCGCGATGCGTGTAGACGACGCCCTTCGCCGGTCCCGTCGATCCGGAGGTGAACAGGATCGCCGCGTCGGCGTCGGCGGTGGGTGGCGCGGGCAGCGTCCGCCCGCGGCCGGCGCGGGCCACGTCGGCGAGCGTCGCCTCGACGCCCAACGCGCGCATCGCCGCAGCCGGCAGTGCCGCGGCTGACAGGCGGCGTCCCGGCCAGCCGAGCGCCCGCGCGGCGGCGAGGCCGGCGACCTCGCCGATTACGACGTCGGGGACGGCGCCTCGGACGGCGCGGGAGAGCCCCCGGATGCCGAGCCCGCGGTCCGCCACGACGACGACCGCGCCGATCCGCAGACACGCGTACAGCGCGGCCGTGAGCGTGGGCCCCGGGGGGACCAGGAGCGAGACGCGGTCGCCCGCGCGGACGCCGAGGACATCGAGTCCCGCGGCGAGCTCGTCGACGCGGGCGGCGAGCTGCCGCCAGCTCACCCGCAGCGGGGCATCGCCGCGGCGCGTGGCCATGTCGATGACCGCGACATCGTCGTCGTCGCGACGGGCCGTGAGCGCGTCCCACAGGGGAGCCGGCGCGGGGGTCTCGTCGACGGGCGCGGGCGCGGGGGCGGCCGCGCCGGGGACGACCCGCTCAGCGAGCCAGTCGAGCACCGCGTCGGCGTAGGGGCGCTCCTCGGCCATCAGATGCCCGGCACCCTCGTACCGGTGGACATCGGCGTGCGGCAGCCGGTCGACGAGATCATCGAGGTGCATCTCGAGGAACACCGGGTCTTTCGGTCCGCGGAGCAGAAGCGCGGGCACCGCCAGGTCGCGCAGACCCTCGGCCAGCGCACGCAACGCTGGGGTGCTCTCGTCGGCCGCCGTGGCGGGGATGTCGGCGACGAACGCACCGACGCCGCGTCGGCGTGCGGCCGTGGCATACGGCGCGCGGAACGCCGCGCGCACCGCCGGGTCGAGGTCGGCGAGCGCGAGGGTGGTGTCCAGGAATGCCGTCGTCCCGGTGGTCCCGGCCGCGAGCACCCCGCGCGCCGTGGCGACACGGAGCGGGAAGGGGAGCGGGGCGTCCTCGGGATGGTGCACCGCGGTGTTCAACGCGATGACGGCGGCCACCCGTTCGCTGTTCTGCACGGCCCACCCGAGCGAGACGGGTCCGCCCCAGTCGTGCCCGATCGTCACGATCGGCTCGTGGATGCCGAGGGCGTCGACGAGGCCGGAGAGATCGGTGATGCGCTGCGCGAGCGTGCGCCGCAGCTCGGTGCGCTCGGAGAAGCCCATCTCGAGCTGGTCGATCGCGACGACGCGCCACGCGGGGCCGTTCGGCGTGGCGCGCGCGAGGGAGGCGTTCACGAGCGCTCGCCAGAGGTAGGACCACGTCGGATTGCCGTGCACGGCGATGATCGTGCCGACCGGGGTGAGGCCGCGTTCCGCGAGCGCGGCACCCGTGTCGAGCACGTGCCACGTGCGCCGGTTTCCGGCATCCGCACCGCCGCCGTCGACCTCGACGAGTCGGGAGAGGGAGGGGTCGAGGCCCGGGAGGCCGACCGGGGGGAGAGTCGCGGAGAGGCCCGTGACCGTCACCAGGCCAGCTCCAGCATCCCGGTGTTCAGCCCGGAGCCCACTCCCATCAGCAGCACGCGATCGCCGCGACGCAGGGTCTTCTGCTCGGCGGCCAGGGTGATCGGGATCGACGCGGGGCCCACGTTCCCCAGGTGCGGGTACGTGACCGGGACCCTGGCCCGATCGAGCTTGGCGGCGCGGACGATCGCCGAGGTGTGCACCGAAGAGACCTGATGGGTGACGTAGCGGTCCATGCCCGACCACGAGAACTCGCCCCGCGCCTCTTTCCACGCCGAGACGACGAGATCGAGACCGCCCTTGAGCAGGGCTTTCGCGTCCGTGAACATGCCGTCGACGCTCCCCACGCAGAGGTCGTAGAACTCCGTCGCGGCGCGCGTGACGCCGCCGACGATCCGGTGCCCCTCCGGGTGGTCGCTCGCCCGGCCGAGCACCGCGGCGGCCGCACCGGAGCCCAGCGTCAGCGAGGCGAATTCCTGCATGAACGCGTCGCGGTCGAGGTCTTCGCGCACCAGTCGATTGATCGTGTTGACCTGGATCTCATCGGCATCCTCGCCGTTGACGATGAGAGCGTACTTGACCTGGCCGGACTGGATCATGCCCGCCGCGAGGCTCATGCCGTTGATGAAGCCGAGGCACGCGTTGGCGACGTCGAAGTTGATCGCCGAACTCGGCAGACCCAGGCCGTGGTGCAGCCGCACCGCGACCGACGGCTCGAGGTGCTTGCGCGTGACGGAGGTGTTGATGATGAGCCCGATCTCGCTCGGGTCCACTCCCGCTTCGGCGAGCGCCTGCTTGCCCGCGGCGATCGTTGCCTCGTCGGACGACTCGCCCTCCGCCCAGTTGCGGCGCTCCACCACTCCGGCCACGCGTCGGAGGAGTCCCGGCTTCAAGCGGAGACGCGAGAGCGCGGGCGCGAGTCGCTCCTCGATGTCATCGGAGGTGGTCACGCGACTGGGCAGCACGCTCGCCACCGACACGAGGGCCACGTCGTCGAAGCGGGTTGTGGCGTTTCCTGGCAAGAGAGCTCCGCATCCTGTGCGTAGACGGCCGAACCCAGCGCGAACGGACGCGCCGGCGGCGGGAAGGGTACCCCCCAGGATAAGCCGCGATGTATACGAGCGGATGCATGGCCGGCTGTGTGCTACTCACGGAACGCCTCGGGGCTCGCTCCGCGGGGCCGGTCCGCGGTTCGACGCCGCCAGCCGCGACGTGCGGTGCGCGCCGCGGTCGGGCGGCCGCTCCTACAGACGCCCGGCGGCTTTGAGCGCGAGGTAGCGGTCTGCCACGAGGGGCGGCAGGTCGTCGGCCGACGCGGCGACGGCATCGCCGCCCGCGCGCTCGACCGCCGAGCGCACACGTTCGGCGTCGGACCGGGCCCGTTCGACGGCCGCGGCGGCGTAGACGGCCGCTGCGTCGTCGCACGCCGGTGGCTCGCCCGGTCCGTCGGTGGCCGTCGCCACGAGGAGGCGGGAGCGTGCCGCGATGGCCGGCAGCGATGCCAGGAACCCGCGGGCAGCCTCCGGATCGTCCGCCGCGGTCAGCAGCACCACGAGGGCCGGGCGCTGAGTGAGACCACGGACCTGGGCGAAAGCGGCATCCCAATCCGTGTCGATGAGCTGCGGCTCGACGGGGGCCATCGCGTCCACGAGGGCGGGGAGGAGCTGCGCGCCGTCGACGCGCGTGACGCGGGCCCGCGTGACACGGTCGAACATGAGCAGGTGCACATGATCGCCCGCGCGCGCCGCGAGCGCGGACAGCAGGAGCGCCGCTTCCATCGCGGCATCCAGGCGCGCCCCGTCGCCCACCCGCGCGGCCGCCGTGCGGCCGGTGTCGATGAGGATCACGACGTGACGATCGCGTTCGGGTCGCCACGTGCGCAGCATCGTCGTCCCTGCCCGTGCGGTCGCCCGCCAGTCGATCGAACGCACGTCGTCGCCGCGAACGTACTCGCGCAGACTGTCGAACTCGGTGCCGGCACCGCGCACCTGAAGGGTGGTGTTTCCATCGAGCTCGCGCAGACGTGCGAGCCGCGAGGGCAGGTGCCGTCGCGAGGTGAACGGGGGAAGCACGCGCAGGCGGGCCGGGGCCGGGATCGTCGCCTGTCGTCCGGCCAGGCGCAGCGGCCCTTCGGAACGGATGACGACGAACTCGCTCCGCAGCTCTCCTCGGCGTCGCGGGAGCAGCGACAGCGCGGCGCCCCGACGTTCACCGGGCGGCACGACGAGCGACAGCCGTTCGAGCGGTGCGCCCGCGGTCGGCTGCCACGCATCGCGGACGCGTGCCCGCAGCATCCGTCGGCCGCCGTTGCGCACGCGAAGCTCGCCGGTGACCGGCTGATCCCGCAGCGCACGCTCGGGGAGCACGCGGGAGACCTCGAGGGTCCGCGCGTTCGCGGCGAGAAGGACGTCGGCCGCCGCAAGCCCGGCGCACAGCAGCACCCATCCGCCGACCACGGCCCAGGGCGATGCCCCGGCAGTGGTCAGCAGGATCACGGGGACGACCCCGACCGCGACGAGCAGGGCCAGACGGCCGGTGACGTACATCAGAGGGGGACGCGGGTCTGCTGCAGAACCGACGTCAGAACGGCATCCACCGACACGCCCTCGATCTCCGCCTCGGGACGAAGTCGGATGCGGTGGCGCCACACGGGCACGAGCATCGTCTGCACGTGGTCGGGGGTGATGGCGGGGTATCCGCCGAGCCATGCCCACGCCTTCGCGGCGGCGAGGAGGCCCGTCGAGGCGCGCGGGCTCACCCCGAGCAGCACGGACGGGCTCTGCCGCGTCGCGCGGGCCAGATCGACGACGTACCCGAGCACGTCATCGGCCACCGAGACGGATGCCGCTGCGCGCTGCGCCGCGAGGATCTCGGACGGCGTGATGACGGCATCCACTCCCGCCTCCCCGAGACGGCGGGGATCGAATCCGTCGGCGTGGCGACGGAGAACGTCGACCTCGGCGTCGCGGCCGGGCAGATCGACGACCAGCTTGAGGAGGAACCGGTCGAGTTGCGCTTCGGGCAGCGTGTAGGTGCCCTCGTGCTCGACGGGGTTCTGCGTCGCGGCGACGAGGAACGGGTCGGGGAGCGGCCGGCTCACGCCGTCGGACGAGACCTGACGCTCCTCCATCGCCTCGAGGAGCGCGGCCTGCGTCTTCGGCGGGGTGCGGTTGATCTCGTCCGCCAGCAGCACGTGCGTGAAGACGGGGCCGGCGCGGAACTCGAACTCTCCGGACCGGGCGTCGTACACCAGCGATCCCGTGACGTCGCCGGGCATCAGGTCGGGGGTGAATTGCACCCGTCGCGTGTCCAGCCCGAGCGCGCGGCTGAACGAGCGCACGAGCAGCGTCTTCGCGACCCCCGGCACACCCTCCAGCAGAACGTGGCCGCGGGCGAGCAGCGCGATCAGGAGGCCCGTGATCGTGCCGTCCTGGCCGACGACCGCTTTGCCGACCTCGGTGCGAACGCGGTGCATCGCCTGCCGCAGTTCGGCGTCGCGAACCTCCCGGCGAGGAGCGACCGAGGCGCTCGGCGAGGGCTCGACGGCGTCGGCGGCGGCCGGGAGATCGTCGGAGGCGGGGGAGCCGAGAGGACTGTCGGTCATCGGGGGGTCCTTTCCGTTCGGAGGGTCGCACGCACGCTCGTCTCGAGATCGCGCAGGCGGTCGCTGGCCGCGACGAGCTCGCGGTCGGTGCGGGGGGAGTCGTCGATCAGGATGCCTCGTACCACCGCGCGGTCGGCGCCGAGCCGTTCCGCGACGGCGTCGGCCACCTGTTGCGCCGGTGTGCGCGCGGAGAGGCCCAGAAGGCGCACGAGGCGGCGGCGCGCGGCGCGACGCAGTTCGTTCAGCGCGTGGTCCGCGTCGCCCGAGGCGGCGTAGAGGCGGGCGCGGCCCTCCGTCGTCTCGCTCGCTCGCACCGTCACGGGCAGCCGCTCGGCTACGAGCGGTCCGAACCGTCGTCCGCGCCAGACGGCCGCCGTCAGCCCCGCCGCCAGCAGGAGCACCATCGCCGGCGTCACCCACGGGGGAGTGAGGTCGCCGAGGGTGGGAACGGCCGTGCCGGTGTCGGCATCGGCGGGCGACGGGACGTACCACACGAGCGTGGGGGACCGGCCGAGGAGGCCGAGAGCGATAGCGGCGTTGCCGTCGAGGGGGAGAGCACGATTGGTCAGGACCGACAGGCCGTCGAGCGCCGCCGTCGTGCCCTCGCCGTTCTCCCGGACGAGGACGCCGAACCCGCCCTCCGCGGGATAGCAGCCCGTCACCCCGTCCCCGGGGCGGTAGAGCTCGCCGACGCGGCTGGGTCCGGCCGCGCGGGCCGCGGGCACGTCGCAGGACGGATCGACCGGACGCTCCTCGACGACATCGGCGAGCGACGAACCGTTCACCAGCAGGTCGAGACTCCGGGAGCGGGGCTCGATGAGCACCACGTCGCGAGCTTCCGCCGCGAGCCGCGCCAGGCCGGCATCCGAGAGCATCGGAGCGTCGCGCAGGACGAGCGTGGCGGGGGCGGCCGCGAGTTCGCGCTCTGCGGTGGCGCGATCGCGCGCGATGACGACACGCATGCCCTGCTGCTCCAGGACGCGGACGAGCGCACGCGTGCCCTCGGGCGCGGGGGAGCCGGGGTCGAGGGCGTCGCGCGGAGTCCATCCCCCGAACACCAGCGTCGTTCCGATCAGCCCGACGACCGCCAGCGCGGCGACGAGGGCGAGCCAGCCCGCGCCGATCCGACGGCGGGTCTTCAGAGCGGTCGTGGACGTCACGGGACGACCGCCCCGGCGCCCGGCGCCCCCACGCGGGATCGCACGGCGTCGTCATCGAGTCGGCGGACGAGGTCGTAGGCGGCGGCGGTACCGGTGCGCCCGAGGTAGCGGACGTCGTCGAACGCCGCGGCGCCCCGCGCAGCGGAGGCATCCAGAGTCGGGAGTGTCTCGCCGGCGGACCGGGCGAAGGCGCGCGCGGTCGCACCCGGCGGGGGATCGACGATGCCGCGCTCGGTGAGTCCTCGAGCGAACGCGCGGAAGCGCAGAACGATCGCCTCGTCCCAGTCGGCGCGGTCCGCTGCGGTCGCGGCGTCTGCGCGGAGCTCGTCGGCGGAGCGCCCGTCGTCCTCGTCGAACACGGCACGTGCGGGTGGTCGCCCTCGAGCAGGCGTGCGGGGGCGCCCCCAGATCAGCAGGCCGACGATGATCGCCGCGACGACGAGGACGGCCAGAACCACGAAGGCCCACGGGCCCCAATCGCCCGAGAGGGGAGCCGTGAACAGCCCCTCGATGAAGTCGCGGACGGCCCGCGCCGCACGGTCGAAGGCCGTCGGTTCGGCCGCGCGATAGACAGGGTCGGCGAGTTCGCGCTCCGCCCACTCCCGCGCCTGGTCGGCGTCCGGGAGCAGCGGCACGAACGTCGACCGCGACCCGATGCCCAGGATCACGGGCTCGGGGGAGGGCTGCCGGGAGCGGCCCAGGCGGTCGGGTCGGACGGCGCAGGAGGGGTGGGGGGCTGCGGCGGGCGGGGCGCCCGCGCCGGTGCGCCGGAGGGCTGGACGGGTGGCGGCGGCGCGGGCCACGACCCGTGGGGAGCTCCGGCGCCGGGGGCTCCCGGGACGGCCGATGCCGGTGCCGGCCAGGATGGCGCGGCGGCCCCGGGTACGGGCGACGCGGGGAACGGGGCCGTCCTCCACGCGGGCGCGGGCCGGGGCGCGCGACCGAGCCCGATCCGGTACGGGTCGATGAGCCCGGCTGCACCCCCGTCGCGCGCCTCCACGTAGGTGGCGAGGTCGTGGTCGAGACCCTCCACCCGCATCCGCGCGTCGACGTACACCAGCACCGCGGACGTCGACTGGACGACGACGGCGATGCACTGCACGAGCAGGATGCCGATCTGCCCGACGAACTGGATGACGATGAAGGCGACGAGACCGCTCGGGTCGTCGGCACCGGTGGGCGCGACGATGGCCGAGATCCCGCCGGACAGAAGGCTCAGGGGGATCGAGATGACCTGCGCGACGAACCCGAACGCGAGCGAGATGATGACGATCACGCCGAACGTCGACCAGAAGCGCCGACGCGTCAGCACCCAGGATCGGACGATGGCCCGGCGGATGCCCACGCCCTCCAGGATCATGGCGGAGGGGACGAGGAACAGCTTCGTCGCCAGCCACAGGTACAGAGGGACGAGCGCCAGCGCGAAGAGGACCCCCAGCACGATTCCGAGCGGAAGGACCGCGAGTCCGACCAAGACGGCGATCCCGCCCAGCACCGCGATCACCACCGTCGCGGCGAGCAGGGTCAGGAGGGCGTACCCGAGGAGGGGAAGGAAGACCGGTCGAACGCGGCGCCACGCGTCGCGCAGCGTCGGCTTCTCGGCCACGACGGCGGAAGCGACCTCGGAGACCACGACCGCTTGCACGAGCACGCTCAGGGTGCCGGCGAGGGCGCCGAGCACGAGAGCTGCGACGCCGGTGAGGGCGATCGATCCGGTCAGGACGGCGTCGAACTCGTCGCTGCCCTCCACGAGTGTGTCGAGTCGCGAGAAGCTCGCGACGGCGACGGCGGCGAGCGCGGCGCTGACAATCAGATAGGCGACCGTCTGGACGACGAGGGCGAAGCCCAGCAGCACCCGCGGATTGTGGCGCAGTGCCACGAAGGAGCGGCCGAGGATCGTCCCGAAGCCGTAGGGGTGCAAAGGCACGATCCCGGCGCGCGAAGCCGGCGTCCAGGCGGGGTACGCGGTCACGATGGTGGCCTCCTCGGCGGTCGGCTGTGGATTCATCGTGTCACACACCCCCGACACGCTCAGCCTCTTCGCGCGCACGTCGACTACGCTCGGGGTGATGCGCCCCGCCCGCGGCGCATTGCCCGTTTCCGAATGGGGCCGAGACGGAAGACGCACACCCGATGACTTCACGGATCCTGGTTGTCGACGACGACACCGCGCTCGCCGAGATGATCGGCATCGTGCTGCGCACCGAGGGATTCGAGACGGCGTTCTGCGCCGACGGTGCCCAGGCGGTCGAGGCATGGCGCACCGAGCGTCCCGACCTGATCCTGCTCGACTTGATGCTGCCGGGCGTCGACGGAATCGAGATCTGCACGCGCGTGCGGGCGGAGTCCGGCGTCCCGATCATCATGCTCACCGCCCGCACCGACACCGCCGACGTGGTGAAGGGACTGGAATCGGGGGCGGACGACTACATCGTCAAGCCGTTCAACCCGAAGGAGCTCGTCGCGCGCATCCGCACGCGTCTGCGTCCCGCGCAGGCTCCGATCGACGAGACCCTGCGCATCGGCGACCTCGTCGTGGACGTCGCCGCTCACGAGGTGCGGCGCGGCGACGCTCCCATCGCCCTGACCCCGCTGGAGTTCGAGCTCCTCGTCGCCCTCGCCGAGAAGCCGCAGCAGGTCTTCTCGCGCGAGATGCTTCTCGAACAGGTGTGGGGCTACCACTACAAGGCCGACACCCGTCTGGTGAACGTGCACGTCCAACGTCTGCGCGCCAAGATCGAGGCCGATCCCGACAATCCCCGAATCGTCACCACGGTGCGCGGGGTGGGCTATCGCGCCGGCGCGGTGGCTTGAGGCTCCCATGACGGGCGCGGGACGCACGATCCCGGTCTCCCGGGTGAGGCGGCCGATCGACTGGCGTGGTCTCCGCGACCGCGTCTCGACACTCTGGCGCAGGTCGCTGCGTTTCCGCACCATCGTGATCGCCGTCGCGCTCACGGCCACGACGATTCTGGTGACCTGTGTCGCCATGGCCCTCGTCATCCAGAACGAGCTGTTCACGGCGCGCAAGGATCAGGTGCTTCTGGAGGCGCAGCGAGCGACGGCGGCCGCCCAGGCGACCCTCGACGCAGCGGTGGACTCCACCGACCCCGCGGCGGCGCAGACGCTGATGAACGGGATCGCGACGCGCCTGTCGCAGCAGTCCTCCAGCGACCTCATCGCCCTGTACCGCATCGGGCCGCCTTCGCCGCTGGCCCCGCAGCCCTTCATCTCGCCGTCGTTCGACTCGCGCATCGTCACCGACGCCCTCCGCACCCAGGTGCAGTCCAACCCCGACCTGCAGTGGTGGCAGTCCGTGGCGCTGCCGTCGGACACGGGGCGCGAGGTTCCCGGCATCCTGGTCGGGCATCAATTGCGCTTCCCGGCGCAGGACGGCGTGGACTATTACGAGCTGTACATGGGGTACGACCTCACGAGCGCTTCCCAGACGCTGGCATTCGTCCAGGTTCTGCTGTGGGTGGTGGGCCTGGTGCTCGTCGTCCTCATCGGGGCCATCGCGTGGGTGGTGCTGAGGTCGGTGACGACGCCGATCGCGGACGCTGCCGAGACCAGCGCCAAACTCGCGGCGGGCGACCTCGGGGTGCGTCTGCCCGTGCGGGGAGAGGATGAGCTGGCGACCCTCAACCGTTCGTTCAACGCCATGGCCGACAGCATCGAGTCGCAGATCAAGGAACTCGCGGACCTCTCGCTCGTGCAGCAGAGATTCGTGTCGGACGTTTCGCACGAGCTGCGAACGCCGTTGACGACGATCCGTCTCGCCGCCGACATGATCAACGACCAGCGCGCGGATTTCGAACCGACCACGGCACGTGCCGCCGAGCTGCTGCACGCGCAGGTGCAGCGGTTCGAGCTTCTCCTCACCGACCTGCTGGAGATCAGCCGGTATGACGCCGGGTCGGTTCAGCTCGAGCTCGAGCCGACGAGCATGGCCCACCTGGCCGAGGACGTCATCGCCTCGATGGAGCAGCTCGCCCACCAGCACGGCAGCGACGTGCGCCTCGTCGCGCCCGGGGGCTATACGCCCGTCGACATGGACGGGCGGCGGGTGCGGCGCATCGTCCGCAACCTTCTCGGCAACGCGATCGAGCACGGTGAGGGGCGTCCGATCGTCGTCACGGTCGACAGCGACCGGGATGCCGTCGCCCTCAGCGTCCGCGATTTCGGCATGGGCATGCGGGCCGACGACGTGGAGCGCGTGTTCGACCGGTTCTGGCGGGCCGATCCGTCGCGCGTGCGCACGATCGGGGGCACCGGTCTCGGCCTCTCGATCGCCCTCGGCGACGCGCGTCTGCACGGCGGCACGCTGTCGGTATGGTCCGAGCTCGGGCACGGGTCGAACTTCCTGCTCACGCTTCCGCGCGACGGCCGCCCGCTCGGCGGTTCGCCGTTGCGTCTGGTGCCGGAGGACGAACAGGGCGGCGCTCTCGAGGCCCTCGGGCTGACGCAGCCCATCTCCCTCGGACGGACGGGGAGGACTCCCTCGTGAAACGCATCCTCGCCGGGCTCAGCCTGCTCCTGGTGCTGGCTCTGACCGCCTGCACGGGTCTCCCCACGACCGGCTACGTCAATCCGGGGCGCGGTCCGCAGGGCGACGAGGCGCAGCAGTTCGCGTTCGTGCCCGACGGTCCGCAGGACGACGCCTCCCCGACCGAGATCGTGGAGGGGTTCCTCCGGGCCGGCTCGGGGCCGGCGGACGACTGGGCGACGGCGAAGCTCTTCCTGGCTCCGGGAACGTCGTGGGACCCCCGGGCGCGTGTGACGATCGACCGTCTCGCCGACCGTCGGGCGACCGCGAACGCCGACGGGTCGAGCGTCGGCGTCCAGTTGACCACCGTCGCCGGGGTGGATGCCAACGGGGCCTACGCCCCGGCGGTGAACGGTGCCACCGAGGCCCTGTCGTTCACGCTCGCGCGCGTAGACGACCAGTGGCGGATCACGTCCGCGCCCGACGGTGTCGTGCTGTACGAGGAGGTCTTCCCGACCGTCTACCAGGCGGCATCCGTGGCCTACTTCGACCCGTCGTACAGCTTCATCGTCCCGGACGTGCGCTGGTTCCCTCGCCCGCTCGTGGCCAGTCGCGTGACGACCGCGCTCGTCGACGGCAAGCCTAGTACCTGGCTCGCGGGCGCCGTCAAGAGCGCGTTCCCCGACGAACTGTCGCTGGTGGGACGCTCGGTGACGCTCTCGTCCGACGGGGTGGCGCAGGTGCAGCTGCCGCAGGCGGCGCTGAGCCTGGACCGCACGACGCTGGACCGCATGCAGACGCAGCTCACCCGCAGTCTCGTGACCGCCGGGATCAGCGAGGTGCAGATGACGGTCGACGGCACGCCCATCGCCGCCAGCGAGCTGCCGGTCAAGGTCACGCGTGTCGATCCCTCACCCGCCGTGCTCACCGCGGACGGCACCTTCGGGGTGCTCAGCGGCGAGACCGTGGACACCATCCCCTCGCTCTCGGACGCGGTGGAAGCCCTTTCCCCCGTCAGCATCGAGCTGGAAGCCGACCGCAGCCTCGCCGCTGTCCTCACGCAGGAGGGTGTCGTGGCGAGCGTGCTCGCCGACGGGGGGAGCTTCGCGCTCGACACCCGACCGGGGCTCCTTCCCCCGTCGATCGACGCGCAGGGCGCGATCTGGAGCGTTCCCCGCTCTGCGCCAACACAGTTGCGCGCCTACACGCCGCAGGGCGTGCCGCAGGAGATCGGCAACGCGTGGCCGGATGCCTCGGAGGTGGTGTCCTTCCAGATCTCGCGTGACGGGACACGCGTGGCCGCGGTCGTGACGGTCGCGGGGGTCCGCGAGGTGTGGCTGGCGGGAATCGTCCGTGAGGGCACCGCGGTGAGTCTCGGACCGCCGCACGTCCTCTCCTTCTCGGAGCCCGGGGCGTTCGACCTCGCCTGGCTGGATGACACCACCGTCGGCGTGCTCACCTCGGTCGACGGCGCGGCGCGCCTCGACGAGCTCAGCGTCGGGGGACGCGGAACGGTCGGCGCGGTTCCCGAGAACGCTCAGGCGATAGCGGGCGGGAGCGCGAGTGTGCGCGTCCTCGACGACACCGGGCGGCTCTTCAGTCGCCGTGGAAGCTCGTGGACCCTCGTCGCGAGCGATGTCCGCGTGCTCGCCGTGCAGCAGGGCACCACGTCCTGACCCCTCCTCCCCGGTCGGCGAATTTCGCACTCCCTCCCCGGATCGGGTCGGCGCACCGGCGGGCGAGCGGTGCGAGACGGCATCCTTCCCCCATGAGCACCGTTCCGGTTTCCTGGTCGCATGGGGTCCGCGCGGCGGTCGCCGACGCGGTGACGTTCTGGTTCCCGGTGGCGTGTGCGGGGTGCGGGGCGCTCGACGTCGACGTGTGCGAGGGATGCCGGGCCGCCGTGACGCCCCGTCCGCGACGGCTCCCTCTCTTGCCCGACGTCGATGTCATCTCCGCCGTGGAGTTCGACGGCGCGGTGGCCCGGATGATCCGCGCGTTCAAGTCCGACGGCCGCACGAGCGTGGCCCGGGTGCTCGCGCCGGCGCTCGCCGCCGCGCTGGCCACCGCACCGGCCGGGGCGACGGTGACGACCGTGCCGACGTCCCGGGCCGCTGACCGCCGTCGGGGGTATCGTCCCGTCGACCTTTTGCTGCGCCGGGCCGGTGGGCGTCCCGTGCCGCTGCTGCGGGTGCGCCGTGCATCGGCGGATCAGCGCGGGCTGGGGCGCGATGCCCGGCGGGCGAATGTCGCCGGGGTCTTCGCGGCACGGATCCCGCCCGAGGGAACCGTCGTCGTCGTGGACGACGTCGTGACCACCGGCGCAACGCTCCGCGAGGCCGTCGGAGCGCTGCGTGCGGCCGGAGCGGAGCACGTGCTCGCCGTCACACTCGCGTACACGCCGCGGCGGACCCACACATGAATCGGAGGTGATTAAAACGTGACAGCGCGGTGTCGACGCGACTACCGTGGGGATGACTGAAGGCGACGGCTGTTCCGCCCTTAGACCGGGCGGAACCCGGAACAAGGAGGTCACGGATGGACACCAGCATCGTCGGCGTGGGGGTCGGTATCACCGACCGATTCCGCTCGGTGGTCGAAGAGAAGGTCAGCCGGATCGAGCACCTCGCGCCCCGCGCGAACACGCTCGAAATCAAGGTGACGCATCGCTCCTATCGCAATGGCCGGATGGAGGACGACACGGTCGAGCTCACGCTCGATGGCAAGGGCCCCGTGGTCCGGGCGGAGGCGACGGATTCCGATAAGTTCGCCGCGCTCGACCTGGCCGTCGACAAGATCTCGGAGCAGATCCGGCGCGCGAAGCAGAAGCGCGTGGACGCTCGGAACCACCCGCGCGGTGCCAAGTTCGAGAAGGGTACGGGCGAGCTCGCGGGCATCGATGTCGAGCCCGCGTCCGTGGACGTGCTCCGCGCCGTCGCGACGGGCTCCGTCCCCGTCCAGGACGAGGCCGCCGAAGAAGAGGAGTACTGCCCGGTCGTGATCCGGCAGAAGCAGTTCGATGCCGAGTGGATGACGGTGGAAGATGCCGTCGACCGCATGGAGCTGGTCGGGCACGACTTCTTCCTCTTCATCGATGCCCGCTCCGACCACCCCAGCGTCGTCTACCGCCGCAAGGGGTGGGACTACGGCGTCATTGCGCTGGGCACCCAGGCCCCACCGGAGGTCGCGGTCGCGTCCTGAGACCGGAGAATTGAACGGGGCCTCGTCCGACGGACGGGGCCCCGTTGGCGTCCGTGGAGGCTCAGCCGTCGAAGATGTCGCCGAGGAGAGACCCGATCACGAGACCCCCGAGCATTCCGCCGACCATGTTGCCGCCGCCCATGCCGCCACCGCGGCCGTACCCGCCGCGACCGTAGCCGTCGCCGCCCCAGTCGTTCGGGCGGGACTGGTCGATGTCGCGCTGAGCCAGTTGGAGGGACTCGGATGCCAGCGCTCCCGCGCGCCGTGCCGTAGCCAGCGCCGTCTCGCGCTCGTCCTCGGCGATCGGGCCGAGGGGGAGGCCGGCGCGCAGCCGCTCCGCTTCGACGAAGCGCGTGCGGGCGTCGGCCCCGATCCAGCCGCGGTGGCCGGTGATGAGGCCGCGGGCGACGGCGAGCTGGCTATCGGCGTCGTCGATGGCGTGCTCGACCTGTGCCTGCGAGGGCACCGGCCGCGCGGCGCGCTCCCGCGCGATATCCAGATCGGCGTTGGCCTGGCGCAGGGACGAGAGCGCGGCGAACGGATCCGTGCGCGTTCCGGCCGCGGGCAACGCCGCGAGCTCACGTTCGAGCGTGGTCATCGCCTGCCGCACGACGGGGGTCTGCGGGCCGCGGCGAGCCTCGACGAGGTCGCCGCGGGAGTCGTCGATCACGGCGGCGAGCGTCGACTCGGCGCGCAAGGCCTCGATCTCGAAGGTGTCGACGGCATCCAGCAAGGATTCGGCGCGACGCACGGCCTCGGTCGCGGCCTCCAGTGCCACGGAGGCCTGCTCGCGCTGGCCGGCCTCGCGGCGGCGCTCGGAGACGCCGGCGGTGTGCACGGCGAAGTCGAGGAGCTGCTGCACCTCCTCGGGGTTGCCCGCGACCTGCTGCATCGCCGAAGGGCTGTAGCGCTGCGCGAGTCGCTCGACCACCTCTCGGGCGTGGGGCACGAGCTCGGCGAGGCGGTCACGGTCGGCACGCACCCGCGCGAGCGTCTCGGGGGCCCGGCGCACCGCGTCGATCTTGGGCTGCAGGACGAGGGTTCGCTCCTCGAGGAGGTCTTCGGCCCACTCGGAGAGCTGGATGATGCGGGCGTTCCGCGTCCGCAGCTCTTCCTTCGTGTCGGGGATCTCGTCGTGGTTCAGCTGGTGGAGCTGGAAGGCTTCGGCCAGGTGCACCTTGACCGACTGCAGCGCCGCAGCGAGGTCTTCGGTCGCCTTGTCGCCCAGTTCGGCGCGCGCGAAGTCGAGTTCGTCGGAGGTCAGCCGGACGCGCTCGTCCGCGGCGACGATGGCGAGTTCAGCGCGGCGTGCCAGATCGGCATCCGCGGCATCCTGCTCTTCGCGCTTCCTCTTACCCCAGAAACCGGCCATGGGTCGATCCTAGGCCGGGTGTCCGCGCGCCAGCCCGGTGTTCGCTTGAGGCGCGAGGGACGGGACGAAAGCCAGCGGGCTCGCAGGTCACGAACGGGTAACACGGATAACATGAGTGGGTATGCCTGTGCGCAGGCCGGCGTCCAGAGGGACGCCGCACCCGACAGATGGAGATGCTTCGTGGCCAATCCGCTCGAGAAACTGCTGCGCGCCGGAGAGGGGCGCATCCTCCGCCGACTCCAGGGTGTCGTGAAGGCGACCGGAGCCCTCGAAGAGGACTACGAGCAGCTCACCGACGAGGAGCTGCGCAACGAGACCGTCGAGCTGCGTGCGCGGTACGAAGCCGGCGAGACGCTCGACCAGCTGATGCCCGAAGCCTTCGCCGCCGTCCGCGAAGCGGCCAAGCGGACGCTCGGCCAGCGCCCGTACGACGTGCAGGTCATGGGCGGCGCGGCCCTGCACCTCGGCAACATCGCCGAGATGAAGACCGGTGAGGGAAAGACGCTGACCGCCGCGCTCCCGGCCTACCTCAACGCGATCGCGGGCAAGGGCGTCCACGTCATCACCGTCAACGACTTCCTCGCGACCTACCAGTCGGAGCTCATGGGTCGCGTGTACCGCGCGCTCGGCATGACCACGGGGACCGTCGTGTCGGGTCAGACGCCCGAGGTCCGGCGCGAGCAGTACGAGGCCGACATCAGCTACGGAACGAACAACGAGTTCGGCTTCGACTACCTGCGCGACAACATGGCCTGGCGCAAGGAAGACCTCGTGCAGCGCGGTCACTTCTTCGCGATCGTCGACGAGGTCGACTCGATCCTCATCGATGAGGCGCGCACGCCGCTGATCATCTCGGGTCCCGCGTCGGGCGAGGCCAACCGGTGGTTCACCGAGTTCGCCAAGCTCGCGCGCACGCTCGAGGCCGGCGTCGACTACGAGGTCGACGAGAAGAAGCGCACGATCGGCGTGCTCGAGCCCGGTATCGAGAAGGTCGAGGACTACCTCGGCATCGACAACCTCTACGAGTCGGCCAACACTCCGCTGATCTCGTTCCTCAACAACTCGATCAAGGCGATCGCGCTGTTCAAGCGCGACACCGACTACGTCGTCATGAACGACGAGGTCATGATCGTCGACGAGCACACGGGGCGCATCCTCGTCGGGCGCCGCTACAACGAAGGCATCCACCAGGCGATCGAGGCGAAGGAGGGCGTGCCGGTCAAGGCCGAGAACCAGACCCTCGCCACGGTCACCCTGCAGAACTACTTCCGCCTGTACGAGAAGCTCTCGGGCATGACGGGTACCGCCGAGACCGAGGCGGCGGAGTTCATGTCGACCTACAAGCTCGGCGTGGTGCCCATCCCGACCAACAAGCCGATGGTCCGCAAGGACCAGCCCGACCTCGTCTACAAGAACGAGACGGCGAAGTTCGCGCAGGTCGTGGAAGACATCGTCGAGCGTCACGAGAAGGGCCAGCCGGTCCTCGTGGGGACGACGAGCGTCGAGAAGAGCGAGTACCTGTCGCGCCTGCTCTCCAAGAAGGGCGTCCGACACGAGGTCCTCAACGCCAAGAACCACGCGCGCGAAGCCGAGATCGTCGCCCGCGCCGGTCGCCTGGGCGCCGTGACCGTCGCCACCAACATGGCCGGTCGCGGTACCGACATCATGCTCGGCGGCAACGCCGAGTTCCTCGCCGTACAGGAGATGAAGGCGAAGGGTCTCGATCCCGTCGAGACGCCGGACGCGTACGAGGCCGAGTGGGACTCCGTCTACCAGGCCGTCCGCGACACCGTGGCCGAGGAGGCCGCGAAGGTCACGGAAGCGGGTGGTCTGTACGTGCTGGGCACCGAGCGGCACGAGTCGCGACGCATCGACAACCAGCTGCGCGGTCGCTCCGGCCGTCAGGGTGACCCCGGTGAGAGCCGGTTCTACCTCTCGCTCACCGACGACCTCATGCGCCTGTTCCAGTCGGGCGCGGCCGAGGCGATCCTCGCCCGCACGAACTTCCCCGACGACGTCGCGATCGAGTCCGGTCTGGTCTCGCGCGCGATCAAGAGCGCGCAGTCGCAGGTCGAGGCGCGCAACGCCGAGATGCGCAAGAACGTCCTGAAATACGACGACGTCCTCAACCGTCAGCGCGAGGCGATCTACGCCGACCGTCGGCACATGCTGCAGGGCGATGACATCGCCGACCGCGTGCAGCACTTCATCGAGGATGCCATCACCGCGATCATCGACGACCACACCGGCAGCGGTCACACCGAATCGTGGGACTTCGACGCCCTGTGGACCGAGCTCAAGACCCTCTACCCGGTGAGCGTGACGATCGACGAGGTCGTCGCGGAGGCGGGCGGAAACAAGGGACGCATCACCCCCGAGGGGCTGAAGCGCGAGATCATCTCCGATGCCCGCATCGCGTACGAGACCCGCGAGCAGGCGCTCGGAGCCCCCGCGCTGCGCGAGCTCGAGCGCCGCGTCGTCCTGCAGGTGCTCGACCGCCGGTGGCGCGAGCACCTCTACGAGATGGACTACCTCAAGGACGGCATCGGCCTGCGCGCCATGGCCCAGCGCGATCCTCTCATCGAGTACCAGCGCGAGGGGTACCAGATGTTCCAGTCGATGATGGGGCAGATCAAGGAGGAGTCCGCCGGATTCCTCTACAACCTCGAGGTCGAGGTCCGAAAGGGCGAGGGCGTCGAGGGCGCCCAGGTCGAGGCGAAGGGTCTCGCACCCACCGCGGTCGAGGGCCAGCGCCTGGAGTACTCCGCCGCGAACGACGCCGGTGAGGTCGAGGTGCGCAACGACCGCGGCCAGGTGCAGCAGGCGGCGACCAACCGTCTTCGACAGGCCGGTCAGGCCGCCGCGCCGGTCGCCGAGGCCGCGCCATCCGGCCCGCGCGGAGCTTTCGGCCAGCGCACCGCGGCCCCCGAGCCGGCCGCGAACAACCGCGCCGACCGTCGCGCCGCGGGCAAGAAGAAGTAACGCCGGTCTCTCGGATGCCGTGTCCCCGCCGTCTCGCGGGGGCGCGGCATCCGTGCGTTCGGGGAGGCCACGCGTGGTCGATTGGCTGGTTCGGCCCGGGGATATCCTGAGGCGATGAGCCCGCTGCGCCCCCTCGATCAGTCATCGAAGTTGAAGGATGTCCTCTACGAGATCCGCGGGGAGGCCCTCGTCGAGGCCGATCGACTCGAGGCCGAGGGGCACTCGATCCTCAAGCTCAACACCGGCAACCCCGCGATCTTCGGGTTCGAGGCGCCGCATCAGATCGTGCGCGACATGATCGCGTCGGTCCCGCACGCGCACGGTTACAGCGACAGCCGTGGCATCCTGTCGGCTCGGCGCGCGATCGTGTCGCGGTACGAGCAGGAGCCCGGTTTCCCGCACGTCGATCCCGACCACGTGTACCTCGGCAACGGGGTGTCGGAGCTGATCACGATGACGATGCAGGCGTTGCTCGATGAGGGTGACGAAGTGTTGATCCCGGCGCCGGACTACCCGTTGTGGACGGCGATGACGAGCCTGGGCGGCGGCACCCCGGTGCACTACCTGTGCGACGAGTCGCGGGAGTGGCAGCCCGATCTGGAGGACATCCGGTCGAAGGTCACTCCGCGGACGAAGGCGATCGTCGTGATCAACCCGAACAACCCCACGGGTGCGGTCTACTCGCGCGAGGTGCTGGAGGGGATCGCCGACATCGCCCGCGAGCACTCGCTGCTGCTGCTGTCCGATGAGATCTACGACCGGATCGTGTTCGACGACGCGGTGCACATCCCGATGGCGACCGTGGCTCCCGACCTGCTGTGCCTGACGTTCAACGGCCTGTCGAAGACGTACCGGGTGGCGGGGTACCGGTCGGGATGGCTCGTCATCACCGGCCCGAAGGCCCACGCCGAGGGCTTCCTGCACGGCATCAACCTGTTGGCATCCACGCGGTTGTGCCCGAACGTGCCGGCGCAGTTCGCGGTACAGGCTGCGCTGTCGGGGGTGCAGTCCATCGACGCGCTGATCGCTCCGACGGGGCGTCTGCACGAGCAGCGGGATGCGGCGTGGGAGGGCCTGGAGGCGATCCCGGGGGTGTCGTGCGTGCTGCCGCGGGGTGCGTTGTACGCGTTCCCCCGGTTCGATCCGGAGGTGTACGAGATCCCCGATGATGCGAAGTTCGTCCGCGACTTCCTCGTTGCCGAGCACGTCCTCATCGTGCAGGGCTCGGGCTTCAACTGGCCGACGACCGACCACGTGCGCATCGTGACGCTTCCCGAGGCGCGCGTGATCTCGGATGCCGTCGAGCGCCTGGGCAACTTCCTGTCGTCCTGGCGGGCCTGACACGCGTCACAGGAGAGCGAGAGCGGTCACGCGCCACCGTCCGTCGAGTCCTTCGATGCGCAGAGCGACAGCCCGCGTCCGTGTGCGCGCGGAGGCGATGACGGTCGCCTCGACGACCCCGTCGGTTGGCGACGAGAGGTGCACGGAACGGATCTCGTGCACGTCACGCGGCGCGGGCATCCGGCGGGCGCTGCGGGCGCGGGCGGCGAGACCGGCGCGCACCACCACGGCTCGGTAGACCTCCTCGGTGGTCCATCGGGCCAACTGCTCCGCCTCGCGGACACCGGCGAAGACCTCGAGCACACCGCGAACGACGTTGCGCGTGAAGACCTCGGCGGAGGGGAGACGCTCCGACGAGGTGCGTTGCGGGGCGAAGAAGGCGTCCGGGCGGACGGCGGCGGAGGTGGTGGCCGAGCCGCGGGGGAGAGATGCGGGCATGGGGGGACTTCCGTGTCTCAGGGTTCCGGTGGGGCAGTCACACGACCGTAGGACGGGGCCGGCCGGTGAAGCGAGCATCCCCGACGACCGCGCATCGAACCATCCGCGGGTGAAACCCGTCCGGCGTTCCGCCCGCACGACGCGTGTCTCCGCGACCCCGGAGTCCGGGGCAGCTCGCGACCTGTGACTGCTCCGACAGGGCGGTGCGACAGGCGCTTTCTTCCTGGTCATCGAGAGAGTCCTCGACGCGGGCGTTCTCGACGCGCCGCCGACCCCGTGGCCCGGGAAGAACCCCTCCGATCCGCCCCTCACCCACGAGCGACAGCACGCCCGTGGCATCAATCTCCCGCACCTGCGCGACGAATTCCGGGGATCCGAACCGGTCAGGGGGTGACGGCGCTTCTGGTGCGCGATCATCATGTCCCCCGAGTTGCCGGTCCGGCCGATTCACCTGTGTTCTTCACCCGGTCCGCCAACCGGCCCGGCTCGAGGGCCCGCGCGGCTTAGGGTGAGAGAGTGTCGACACTCAGCGAACTCGTCTACGCCCAGGGCCGCTCCAGCGAGGCCGACGTCGAGTGGCTGCACCGGCTCGCCGGCGATGGTCAACTGCTGGCCGACCTGGCGTTCGCCGACATCGTGATCTGGGTGCCCACGCCCGATGACTCGTTCGTCGCCGTCGCGCACACCCGGCCCGGTGGCGCCGCGACCCTCTTCTACCGTGACATCGTGGGCGACCGCGTGCGTCCGCAGTGGCGTACGCAGGTGCGCGAGGCGTTCCAGAGCGGGCGCATCGTGGACTCGGCATCCCCGGACTGGTTCGAAGAGACCCCGACGCGCGTGCGCGCGGTGCCCATCGTCCGCGAGCTCTCGCGCGAAGGACACCCCGTGACGACCGTCGGCGTACTCACGCGTCACACCAACCTCGGCGAGACGCGCACGCCGTCTCGCCAACAGATCACCTTCAACGACTGCGCCGACGACCTCTTCGGCATGATCTCGTCGGGGGAGTTCCCCGATCTCAAGGCTCCGACCTCACCGCGTCGCGGCGCCCCGCGTGCCTCCGACGGCCTCATCCGCCTCGACGTCGACGGCATCACCACCTTCGCGAGCCCCAACGCGCTCTCCGCGTTCAACCGCATGGGCTTCGACGACGAGCTCGAGGGAGAGTCCCTCGCGGAGGTCACCGAGCGCATCCTCCCCGCCAAGCGGCAGGACGTCGACGAGTCGCTCCCGATCGTCGTGACCGGCCGGGCGCCGTGGCGCGCCGACATCGAGGCGCGGGGCGTCCAGGTGTCGCTGCGCACGATCCCGCTCCGCGACCGGGGCACGCGCATCGGAGCGATCGTGCTCAGCCGCGACGTGACCGAGATCCGCCACCAGGAGCAGGAGCTCATCACCAAGGACGCGACGATCCGCGAGATCCACCACCGCGTCAAGAACAACCTCCAGACCGTGGCATCCCTCCTGCGCATCCAGGCCCGGCGCACGCACTCGGACGAAGCCCGGGATGCCTTGACCCAGGCCATGCGACGGGTGTCGGCCATCGCGGTGGTCCACGACACCCTGTCCGAGGGACTGGCGCAGAACGTCGACTTCGACGACGTGTTCGCCCGCGTGCTGAAGCTCGTCGCCGAGGTCGCCGCGGCCCCCAACACGCGGGCGCGCACGCGCAGCACGGGCCGGTTCGGGACGCTGCCGAGCGAATACGCCACACCCCTCGCGCTGGCGCTCACCGAGCTCGTGACCAATGCCGTCGAGCACGGGCTGGCGGGTCAGGAGGGCGACGTCGAGATCTCCGCCGAGCGCGGTGACGAGATGCTCGAGGTGCGCGTGCGCGACACCGGGGTAGGGCTGCCGGAGGGTCAGGTCGGTCGCGGTCTCGGGACGCAGATCGTGCGCACCCTGATCCAGGGCGAGCTCGGGGGAACCATCGACTGGCACACCCTCATGGGTAGCGGCACCGAGGTCACGATCGAGATCCCGCTGCGCTACATCGATCGCATCAACGCCTGACGCACGCGGAGTCGGCGCGGCGCGGGGGGCGGCATCGTCGGCGTATCCTCAGCGATCCGCGCAACGTCAGCTCAGAACGGCGTCAATCCACTGAGGTCGTGCGGATCGCGGACCTCGTGCGGCGGCCGTGGTCGCTGCGACCGCCGCCGCAAACGAAAGGAGCCCACCCGGAAGGGTGGGCTCCTCGGCGACGTGGCGTCAGGAAGCGCGGCGGGCGCGAGCGGCGCGGCGCTTGAGGGCCCGGCGCTCGTCCTCCGACAGACCGCCCCACACGCCCGAGTCCTGGCCGGACTCGAGGGCGTACTGCAGGCAGACCTCGGTGACGGTGCAGCGTGCGCAGACCGACTTGGCCTTCTCGATCTGGTCGACCGCGGGACCGGTGTTGCCCACGGGGAAGAACAGTTCGGGGTCGACGGTCAGGCAGGCTGCTTTGTCGCGCCAATCCATAGGGGTGCTCCTTGTTGCGGGAAAATTACTGATGGCGGGCACCGGGGTTCGGGTCCGGTACCCTGGTGGGATACGCGAGCGATTGCTCGCCCCACGTCGCTGTGGGAGCACACGGCTTTTTCCATGCTCCCACAGCGCTTCCGGCCGATCAAGAGGTAACCGGCAGGTTTCCAGGTTGCAACGCCGGGGAAACACTTGTCGGGAAGGATCGCGGGTCATGCCGGTTCGTCTTCTGGCCGCGCTCGTCCTCGGGCTCGAGGCGATCGGTGTCCTGGCGCTCGCCGGCTGGCAGGTCGTGGCGCTGCTCGGGGGCGATACCGACTCCGTCGTCAGCTCGATCGCGCTCATCGTGCTCACCGTCATCGGGGCCGCAGCCGTCGGCGCGTTCGCCGTCGCGACGGCCCGCGACGTCTCCGCCGGCCGATCGGGCGGCATCGTGACGCAGCTGCTGATCCTGTCGGTCGCGATCGGCGCCGTGACGGGGGAGTGGGCGGCGCCCGGCGTGGCGCTGCTGATCGCCGCGCCCGCGGTCGTCGGCCTGGTCCTGCTGGTGCTCGCCGTGCGTGCGGCCGCGCCGCGCCGCCGCGACGACGCCTGACGCTCCGCCGTACCGCGGCATCCATCGCGCTTCCCCTGGGTTGGGGCGGGATCCTGCGTTCGGGGCGGAAATTCGCCGCCCTGAAGAGGGGAATGCGCCCCACACCGGAAGGCGCGCTGCCGGCGCCGTGCCGGCGGCCGGACGGGACCGGGTGTCAGGCCGCGGCGAGACCGAGCGCCTTGCGCAGGCGCGCGACGTGACCGGTGGCCTTGACGTTGTACTGCGCCTCGACGATGCGGCCTTCTTCGTCGATCACGAAGGTCGAGCGCAGAACGCCCGTGACGGTCTTGCCGTAGTTCTGCTTCTCGCCCCACGCTCCGTAGGCCTCGTGCACGGCGTGGTCGGGGTCGCTCAGCAGCGGGAACGTGAGACCGTCGCTCTCACGAAAGGCACGCAGCTTCTCGGGGGTGTCGCGCGAGACGCCGAGCACGGTGTACCCCGCGCCCTGGAGCGAGGAAAGGCTGTCGCGGAAGTCGCAGGCCTGCGTGGTGCATCCGGGCGTCTGCGCGGCGGGGTAGAAGTACACGATCACGCGGCGACCGCGGAAGTCGCTGAGCGAGACGGGGTGCTCGTCCTGATCGAGCAGGGTGAAATCGGGAGCGGCCTGGCCGGCTTCGAGAGTCGTCACCCCTCCAGCCTAGAACGCTCGATCGACTGGAACGTCGTGAGCAGCCGCTGCAGCGAGTCCAGTCGCGCCGCCCCGCCCGGCCCGAGGCGGCCGGATGCCACGGCCTCGATGATCGCGCAGTCGGGGGCGTCGGGCAGGTGCGTGCAGCCGCGGGGGCACTCCTCGGCGATCTCGGCGAGGTCGGTGAATGCGGCGAGCACGTTCGCGGGGTTCACGTGCCCGAGACCGAAGGAGCGGACGCCGGGGGTGTCGATGACCCATCCCGATCCGGCCGGCCCCCGGTAGCGCAGCGAGACGGTGGATGACGAGGTGTGGCGCCCGCGTCCCGTGACCTCGTTCACGTGCCCGGTCGCGCGCACCGACCCGGTCAGCGCGTTCACGAGCGTCGACTTCCCGACGCCCGAGTGCCCGACGAACACCGTCGAGTGCCCCACCAGCGCCTCGCCGATCCGCTCGAGGGGCATTTCGTCCTTGCCGCTGGTGAACACCCGCAGGTCGACGCCGTCGAAGTGCGAGAGGAAGTCGCTCGGGTCGGCGAGGTCGGTCTTGGTCACCACCAGCAGAGGGCGGATGCCGGCATCCAGGGCTGCGACCAGGTACCGGTCGACAAGGCGCTCGCGCGGCTCCGGGTCGGCCGCGGCGACGACGACGAGCATCTGGTCGGCGTTGGCGACGATGACGCGTTCGACCTGGTCGGTGTCGTCGGCGCTGCGGCGCAGGAGCGACGTGCGCTCCTCGATGCCGATGATGCGTCCGAGTGTGCCCTCGGCGCCGGAGAGGTCGCCCACGACTCGCGCGCGGTCGCCGTTGACGATCGGCTGTTTGCGCAGTTCGCGTGCGCGGGTGGCCAGGACACGACGTTCGTCGGGGCCGTCCTCGTCGACGAGCACGGTGTACCGTCCTCGGTCGACGCCCAGCACCCGCGCGATCTGCGCATCCGCGTGCGCGGGACGGCGCTTGGTGCGCGGCCGGTTCGCCTTGGGGTTGGGGCGGACCCGGACCGACGACTCGTCGAATTCGAGGTCGTCGTCGTCATCGGCTGCGTCGTCGAGCCAGCTCACGCGTCAGTCCGTGGCATCCGTGCCCACCATCATCTGCCAGAGCGCCGCGAACTGCGGGAGCGTCTTCGCCGTCGTGCCGATGTCGTCGATGACGATGCCCGGCACGCGGAGACCGATCAGTGCGCCCGTCGTCGCCATGCGGTGGTCGTGGTGCGCCTTCCACTCGCCGCCGCGCAGGGGAGAGGGAATGATGCGGATGCCGTCGTCGAGCTCGTGCGCTTCGCCGCCGAGCCCGCGGAGGTTGCCCACGAGCGCGGCGATGCGGTCGGTCTCGTGCCCGCGGATGTGCCCGATCCCGTGGAGGGTCGTCGGGCCGTCCGCGAACGCGGCGAGACCGAAGATCGTCGGCGCGAGTTCTCCGGCGGCCGAGAGGTCGAGCTCGGCGCCGAGGATGGCCTCACCCGCCGTGACCGTGAGCGTGCCGCCCCGACGGTGCACCTCGGCGCCCATCTCACCGAGGATCTCGGGGAGCAGGGCTCCGGGCTGGGTGCTGTGCGCGGGCCAGCCGGTCACCGACACGGATCCGCCGGTGACCATCGCGGCGGCCAGGAACGGCGCGGCGTTGGAGAGGTCGGGCTCGATCGCGACGTCTTTCGCCCTGATCGGCCCGGCGGGCACGATCCACTCGCCGACCGCGGGGCGCTCGACGTGGACGCCCCGGTGTGCGAGGGCCTCGACGGTCATGTCGATGTGCGGGATGCTCGGCAACCGCGACCCGACGTGACGCAAGTGCAACCCCACGTCGAATCGGGGAGCGACCAGCAGGAGACCCGAAACGAACTGGCTCGACTGGCTGGCGTCGATCTCGACCTCGCCGCCGCGCACGTGCCCGTGTCCGCGCACGGTGAAGGGGAGCGTCCAGCTGCCGCCGTCGTCGATGTCGACGCCCACCTCGCGCAGGGCCGAGACCATCGCTCCCATCGGGCGGTGCAGGGCGCTCGCGTGCGCCGTCACGTAGACGTCGCCGCGCGCGAGACCGGCGATCGGCGTGACGAAGCGCATGACCGTTCCGGCCTGGCCGCAGTCGACCGTCGTCCCCGCGCGGAAGGCCGGCGGCGGGGTGACTCTCAGGTCGGGGCCGAACGGAGATCCCTCGTCGATCTCCTCGACCTCGGCACCGAGAGCCCGCAGCGCGTCGATCATGCGCGCGGAATCGTCGGAGTGAAGCGGGGCGTGCAGCACGCCCGGTCCGTCGGCGAGCGCCGCGAGCACGAGTTCGCGGTTGGTCAGCGATTTGGATCCGGGCACGGTGACCGTGGCATCCACCGCCGCGAGCGCGACGGGTGCTGCCCATTCGCCGCGCGGCGCGGCGGTCGGGGAAAGGGGGGAATACCCGAGGTCGCTCATCGGTTCCTAGCCTACTGAAAGGGGGACGACACATGACCGCACTTCTCGAGCGCCCGGTGCTTCGGTGGGCCGAACATCCGGCCGACGTAGACTGGCCGTTGATGGACGACAAGGCAGATGCGACGGAGCCTCGCGCACAGTTCGAAGAGCAGGCTCTGCCCTTCGTGGATCAGCTGTACGCGGCGGCGATGCGCATGACGCGCAACCCGGCCGACGCCGCCGACCTCGTGCAGGAAACCTTCGTGAAGGCTTTCGGCTCGTGGTCGACCTTCACGCAGGGCACCAACCTCAAGGCGTGGCTGTACCGCATCCTGACGAACACGTACATCAACACGTACCGCAAGAAGCAGCGCGAGCCGTACCAGAGCGCCATCGACGACCTCGAGGACTGGCAGCTCGGTGGCGCCGAGTCGACCACGGCCACGAGCGCCCGCTCGGCCGAGGCCGAAGCGATCGATCACATGCCTGCGTCCATCGTCAAGGACGCCCTGCAGTCGATCCCCGAAGATTTCCGGTTGGCGGTGTACCTCGCCGACGTCGAGGGCTTCGCCTACCAGGAGATCGCCGACATCATGAAGACCCCGATCGGCACGGTCATGAGCCGCCTGCACCGCGGCAGGCGGCTGCTGCGTGACCTGCTGTCGGACTATGCGAAGGAGCGCGGCATCCAGGCCGCGACGGGAGTGAAGAAATGAGCGACTGCGGCTGCGACAAGGCACGGCGCGACCTCGAGGAGTACCTCCGCAACGAGGTGTGCAAGACCGAGCACAACGACATTCGCGAGCACCTCGAAAATTGCCCCGAATGCCAGGGCGAGGCGCTGGTGGCGCGCACCCTCACCGATGTGGTCGCTCGGGCATGCAAGGAGACGGCTCCCGACGAGCTCCGCGATCAGGTGCTGGCGCGGCTGAGGTCCCTGCAGGCCGCTCACTGACCCGTGCGGCTCGCGCGCCGCGAGGCAGGTCGTCCGTAGGCTGGGGTCATGGCCACCGCACAGACCTCGACCCTTCCCCTGGATGCCGAATCCTCGGCGGCGTTGGCCGACCGCGGCCTCGAGTACGCACTCGTCGACCGTGACGGCGACGCTTTTGCGCCCTTCCTGAGGTCGGTCGCGCGCGGATTCCTCGGTGAGGAACCGACGGCGGAACAGATCGAGAGTTCGCGCGACGGCCTGCGCGGGCGGCGTCTCACGGGCGTGTTCGACCGCCGTGGGGTCGAGCCCGATGCCCCCGTCGCGACGGTGGATTCGTGGGTGAACGAACTGACGGTGTCGCCCGGGCGGACCGTTCCGATCTGGTCGATCAGCGCCGTCACGGTGGCTCCGACGCACCGTCGGCGCGGCATCGCCACCGCGCTGCTCACCGGTGAGCTGCGCACCGCGGCGGCCGCGGGGTACGCGCTGGCGGGTCTCACGGTCACCGAGGCGACCATCTACGGCCGCTGGGGATTCTCGCCCGCCGCGTGGGCGTCGAACGTCACCGTCGACACTCGCCGGGCCCGCTGGACCGGTCCGGTCGCCCCCGGTCGCCTCGACTTCGTCTCGCGCGAAAGCCTGCCCGCGCGGATGACCGCCATCCACGAGCGTCTGCGCGTTCGTCGACCCGGAGCCGTCCCGGGCTGGGAGGGCCGCTGGCGCGGCATCGCCGGGCTGACCCCCGAAGCGCCGGATGCCAAGAAGGTCCGGGCCGTGGCCTACACCGATCCGGGGGGCGTCGAGCGCGGCATCCTCGTCTACACGATCGCCGAGCGCGAGGAGTTCACCGCCCACGAGCTGGAGGTGCGCGCGCTCTTCGCGGACGGCGATGAAGCGCTGGGCGCGCTGTGGCGATTCGCTCTGGAGCACGACCTCGTCGGCCGCGTCACGGCGGAACTCCAGCCGGCGGTACCGCCGGTGCAGTGGATGGTCTCCGATCGGCGGGCGGTCACGGCCACGCTCACCGACCATCACTGGCTGCGCGTTCTCGACGTGCCGGGTGCTCTGGCATCCCGCGCCTATGCCGGCCCGCTCGACCTCGTGATCGGGGTGGGCGATCCGCTCGGGTTCGCGGACGGCGCGTGGCGCGTCCGCATCGATACGTCCGGCCAGGCGACCGTGGAGCGGGCCCACGCCGAACCCGATGTGCGGATGCCCGTCGGATCGCTCGCGTCGCTCCTGCTGGGCGGCGTGCGTGCCACCGAGCTCGCCACGGCGGGGCTCGTCGAAGGAGAGCCGCACCAGCTGGGAGCGATCGACGGTGCCTTCGCGGCCGAGGCGACGCCGCTTCTGGACATCTGGTACTGAGCGCCTGCCCATAGAGTCCCCGAGTAACATCCCGCCGATGTCCGCGCCGCTCCACACCGCCGCCGCCGCCCCGCGGCGCGGTTGGCGTACCCGCGGACGCTCGAGGGCCTTCCTGCGGGCTGCAGGGAGGTATGTCAGGACGCATCCCGTCTCGTTCGCGTTCGTCATCCTGATGCTCTCCGCCGCCGCTCTCACCGGGACGCTCTGGGGTGAGGATGCCTCGATCTGGGGCGCCGGCCCCCTGGCGACGTTCGGCGCGGGGCGGTGGTGGACGCTGCTGACGGCCCTCCTGATCCCGGACTCGACGATCGACGCGCTGGTGTCGGCGGCGCTGGCGGTCACGGTGCTCGCCTACGCCGAGAGACTGCTGGGATCCGCTCGTGCCGCTGGTCTGCTGATCGTGCTGGGCCTCGCCGGGCTCCTCACGGGCATCGGCCTGCACGCGGCCGCGTGGGCCCTCACCGATCTCCGGCCCGTGATCGCCGCCGAGGTGCCGGTCCTCGACCCGACGACACCGATCGCGGGGGTCGTGATGGCCGCCGCGGCCTTCGCTCCGACGCTGTGGCGCCGCCGGCTCCGGTTGGTCGGCTTCGCGATGCTCGCCCTGTTCGCCCTCTACGCCGGGGATGCCGACTCCTGGTATCGCCTGAGCGCCGCCGTCCTCGGCCTGGCCGTGGGCGAGGTCCTCGCGCGCGGTCGGGAGCGTCGGGCGTGGCACCGGAGCTCCACGCGCGAGACGCGTACGCTGCTCGCGCTGGTCGTCGCGGTCGTGGGCAGCGGACCCCTCGTCGCCCTCATCAGCGGTGGCGGCCGTGGTCCTCTCTCGCTCGTCGTGGATGCCTATACGCAGTACGACGACGAACTGCTGGCGCGCTGCGACCGGGTGGCCTCGTCCGTGTGCGACGAGCAGCTGGCGCTGCTGATGACACGCGGGCTCGGTCCCGCGCTCTTGGCCGTCACACCGCTCGTCCTCATCCTGGTCGCCGCCTGGGGCCTCCGGCTGGGGCGACGCGCGGCTCTCATCCTCGCCGTCCTCACCCTCGTGGCCACCGCCGTCATCCCCGTGGTCTCACTCGTGGACGGCCGGTTGCGCATCGACCCGTGGGTGGACGGCAGCGGCGCGGAGTACGTGCTGTGGGCCCTGGCCACCGTGGTCATCCCGTTGACCCTCGCCGGCGTTCTCGTCATCCAGCGTCGGAGGTTCCCCATCCGGGCGACGCGCGGTGCGGCGCGGACCGTCTCGGTCGTGATCGGTGTGGCCTTCGTCGCGTGCGCGACGACGTTCTTCGCCATCGAGGCTCTCGGGCGCCGTTCCTTCGACCGCGATCCGTCGGTCGTGGATCTCGTCCTCCTCACGTTGCGACGCTTCCTGCCGCCGGCCTACACCAACCCCGCGGGCGTCGCGAATTTCCCGCATCACGGCCCCGCACTGTTCGCCTATCAGTGGGTGGGCGTGCTGTTCTGGGCGATCGTGATCGCCGCCGTCCTGTGGCTGTTCCGCCGGGTGCAGCGCCCCGACCCCGGCGACACCCGGCTCTACCGCGAGCTGCTCCAACGGGGCAGTGACACTCTCGGATTCCTCGGAACATGGGCCGGCAACCGGCACTGGTACTCGGATGACCGCGAGTGCGCGGTCGCGTATCGCCTCGTCGGCGACGTCGCCCTCGCCATCGCCGACCCGCTCGCACCGGTCGGTCGGAGGGTGGAGACCCTGCGGACCTTCTCGGATTTCTGCGTCGAGCACGGCTGGACCCCCGCCTTCTACAGCGTTCACGACGACACCGCCGCCGACCTCGAGGGGCTCGGGTGGCGAAGGGTGCCGGTGGGCGTGGAGACGGTGATGGACCTCCCGGGACTGACCTTCGCGGGCAAGGCCTGGCAGAAGGTCCGGCAGCCGTTGACGCGAGCCGAGCGCGAGGGGTACACGGCGGTGTGGACGCGCTGGCACGAACTCACGGTCTCGCAGTCCTCTCAGGTCATCGCGATCGATGAGGAGTGGGTGGCCGACCGCGCACTGCCCGAGATGGGGTTCACGCTCGGCTCGCTCGACGAGCTGCGCGACCGCGACGTCCGGCTGCTCCTCGCGGTCGGGCCGGACGGGCAGATCGAGGCCGTGACGAGCTGGATGCCGAGCTGGACGGACGGAGCGGTGACCGGGTGGACGCTCGATTTCATGCGACGTCGCACAGACGGACCCAACGGCATGATGGAGTTCCTCATCGCCAAAGCGGCGTTGCAGCTGCAGGAGGAGGGGGCGGCCGTGCTGAGTCTCTCCGGCGCTCCGCTCGCCGAGGCGCCCGATGCGCCCGCGGACGGCGATCAGGCCCCCCTGCGCGCGCTGCTGCGCTGGTTGGCCGAGGTGCTCGAGCCCGCGTACGGTTTCGCCTCCCTGTTCCGCTTCAAGGGCAAGTTCCGGCCGCGGTATCGCGAGCTCGCGCTGGCCTACCGTGACCCGCTCCATCTTCCGGCCATCGGAGCGGCCGTGGGCCGTGCGTACCTGCCCGACGCCTCGCGTCGGGAGATCGTCGCGCTGGCGCGTACCGCCTGGGAGGGCCGTCGATGATCCGTCACATCCTCGCGCTGGAACTCATCACCTCCCCCCTGCTGGCGATCGCGGTCGCCGTCGCCGCGGTCGGAGTCCTGCTCGTCATCCTCTGGCGGCCGCGCCGTGTCATCCGCACGCTCGTCATCGCGCTGGCCGCCGGCGTGGCGATGTACATCGCGGCGGCCGTGCTGGAGGCCCTCGGCACCTTCCAGGGGCCCTTGCCCGCGGGAGCGGCGTGGTGGGCGGCGGGCGGAATCACGGCGGCGGCCATCGGTGTCGTCGGCATCTTCCGTGGGCCATGGGGACGCCGTCTCGTCGGCGTCGTCACCGTCGTTTCCGCGCTCGCCGCGGCGGCCCTGGGGGTCAACACGTCGTACGGCGTGACGCACAATCTCGCGGCGATCCTCGGCATCCAAGCACTCGACCCGGCGGTCCTGCCCGCGAACGGGGGCGTGATCGAGAGCGACCCCGCCACCCTCTACCAGAGCTGGCAGCCTCCGGCCGGGATGCCGACCCAGGGAACGGTGAGTGCGCTCAACGGAGGGACGCATATCCCGACAGGCCAGTACGCCGCGCGTGACGCCTCCCTCTACCTGCCGCCCGCAGCGCTCGTGCCGAACCCCCCGGCGCTGCCGCTGCTGGTGTTCATGATGGGCCAACCGGGGTCGCCCGACCCGCTGCCCCTGGCGAAAGCGCTCGACGCCTTCGCGGCGCAGAACAAGGGGCTCGCGCCCATCGCGATCGTCGTTGATCAGCTCACCGCTCCCGACCTCGACCCCGCGTGCGTGGACTCGGCGAAGTTCGGTGCCGTCTCGACCTACATCAACCAGCTCGTGCCGCAGTGGGCCGAAGCGAACCTGAACATCGTCAAGGACCACCGCTACTGGACGATCGGCGGCTTCTCGAACGGCGGCTCCTGTGCGGCGTTGTACGGCTCGAAGTACCCCGACACGTGGGGGCAGATGCTCGACGTCATGGGCAACGAGTTCCCAGGCTCCGAGCACGTGGATCAGACGGTGGCCGACGTCTACTCCGGTGACGCGGCGGCCTTCCAAGCGAACAAGCCCTCGGTGGTGATGGCCGCGGCTCCCGCGGGTACCTACGCCGGGCACACGGCCGTCTTCACGTGGGGCAGCCTCGACACCACGTACGGCCCCGGGCAGCTTGCGAACTCGCAGGCGGCCCAGGCGGCCGGCTTCACCGTGCTGACGTACATCGTCGAGGGAGCGGGACACACCGGCGAGGCGCTCGACGGGAGTCTCGCTTTTGCGATCCCGGCGCTGGCCCCGACGCTCGGCCTCGCGCCCCCGGCATCCTGAGTTCCTGAGAACGACGAAGGGGCCCGGTCGAGATGACCGGGCCCCTTCGTCGTTTCGGTGATCAGCGCGCGAGCGCCGCCTTCATGATCTCGGCGTGCTCGTTCGCGTGGACCTTCGGCGAGCCCGTTGCGGTGGAGGCCGCGGAGGCGCGGGAGATCACGCGGATGCCGCGGCCACCCAGCTGGTCGGCGACCTCGAGCGCGATGAACGGCCAGGCTCCCTGGTTCTCGGGCTCGTCCTGGACCCACACCAGCTCGGCGTTCGGGTAGGTCTCGAGGACGCGGTTGAGCTCCTCGACGGGGGCCGGGTAGTACTGCTCGAGGCGGACCAACGCGATCTCCGGGTTGGGGTTCTTGTCGAGCTCGGCACGGAGGTCCCAGTGGATCTTTCCGGCGTGAAGCAGCACGCGGGTGACGGCGCCGCGGTCGAGGTCGCGGTTGTCGTCGATCACGGGCTCGAAGCGACCCTCGAGGAAGTCTTCGACGGGGCTGGTCGCACCGCGCAGGCGCAGCATGGCCTTCGGGGTGAAGACGATGAGCGGGCGGCGCGGACGCTGGTACGCCTGGCGGCGCAGCAGGTGGAAGTACGACGCCGGCGTGGACGGACGCGCGACGATCATGTTGTCCTGCGCGCACATCTGCAGATAGCGCTCGATGCGAGCCGACGAGTGGTCGGGTCCCTGACCCTCGTAGCCGTGGGGGAGGAGCAGCACGACGCTCGACTGCTGCGCCCACTTCTGGTCGGCCGAGGAGATGAACTCGTCGATGACGGACTGCGCGCCGTTCGCGAAGTCGCCGAACTGCGCTTCCCACAGCACGAGGGCGTCGGCACGCTCGACCGAGTAGCCGTACTCGAACGCCATCGCGGCGTACTCGCTGAGCAGCGAGTCGTAGACCCAGAAACGGCCCTGGTTCTCGCTGAGGTTCGCCAGCGGCAGCCATTCCTGACCGTTGTTGCGGTCGTGCAGAACCGAATGGCGCTGCACGAACGTGCCGCGACGGGAGTCCTGGCCGGCCAGACGCACCGGCGTCCCCTCCATCAGCACCGAGCCGAAGGCGAGGAGTTCGCCGAAGGCCCAGTCGATGCCGCCGTTGCGGCTCATGTCGAGTCGCTTCTCGAGCAGCTGCTGCAGCTTGTTGTGCACCGTGAAGCCGTCGGGCTTGTTGACGAAGGCATCGCCGATGTGGTGGACGACCTCGCGCGAGACACCGGTGGTCTCGGGGGCCCCGACGACCACGTCATCGGACGCGTCGGTCGAGACGATCGGGGTGGAACCGGTCTCCGCCGCGTGGGTGTCGGCGAACGCGACCTCGAGGCGGTTCTGGAAGTCCTGCTTGGCCTGCTCGTACTCGTCTTCCGTGATGTCGCCGCGGCCGACGAGCGACTCGGTGTAGAGGCGCCGCACCGAGCGCTTCGCCTCGATGAGGTTGGTCATCAGCGGCTGGGTCATCGAGGGGTCGTCGCCCTCATTGTGACCGCGACGGCGGTAGCAGACGAGATCGATGACGATGTCGCGGTGGAACTCCTCGCGATAGAGGAACGCCAGATCGGCCGCGCGGACGACGGCCTCGGGGTCGTCGCCGTTGACGTGCAGGATCGGAGCCTGGATCGTCTTGGCGACGTCGGTGGCGTACACCGAGGTGCGGGCATCGGTCGGCGTGGTGGTGAATCCGACCTGGTTGTTCACGACGACGTGGATCGTGCCCCCGGTGCGGTAGCCGCGCAGCTGCGACATCTGCAGCGTCTCGACGACCACGCCCTGGCCCGCGAAGGCCGCATCGCCGTGGACGAGGATCGGCAGCCACGAGAACGTCCCGATGGGCTTGCGGTCCTGCTTGGCGCGGACGATGCCCTCGAGCACGCCGTCGACGGTTTCGAGGTGCGAGGGGTTCGCCGCGAGGTAGACGGGCAGTTCGTCGCCGGAGTCGCCCACGAAGGTGCCCTCGGTGCCGAGGTGGTACTTCACGTCACCCGAGCCGCGCTTGCTGCCCACGGCGACGGCGCCCTCGAACTCGCGGAACACCTGGCCGTAGGTCTTGCCGGCGATGTTCGTGAGCACGTTGAGGCGGCCGCGGTGGGCCATGCCGATCGCGGCACCGTCGAGGCCCGCGGATGCCGCGCCCTGGAGGATCTGGTCGAGCAGCGGGATGAGGGACTCGCCGCCCTCGAGGCTGAAGCGCTTCTGACCGACGTACTTCGTCTGCAGGAACGTCTCGAACGCCTCGGCCTGGTTCAGCTTCGACAGGATGCGCAGCTGCTCATCGTGGCCGGGCTTGGTGTACTTGACCTCGATGTTGCGCTGGAACCACTGGCGCTGCCCGGGGTCCTGGATGTGCATGTACTCCACGCCCATGGTGCGGCAGTAGGAGTCGCGCAGCACGCCGAGGATGTCGCGGAGCTTGGCGACGCGCTTCGCCCCGAGACCGCCGGTGACGAACTCGCGGTCGAGGTCCCAGAAGGTGAGCCCGTGGGACTCGATCTCGAGGTCGGGGTGGGTGCGCTGGACGTACTCGAGCGGGTCGATGTCGGCCATGAGGTGGCCGCGCACGCGGTACGAGTTGATGAGCTCCTGCACGCGGGCGCTCTTGTCGATGCGCTCCGAGAGGTCGACGCTGATGTCGGCCGCCCAGTGGATCGGCGCGTAGGGGATGCGCAGCGCCGCGAAGATGTCGTCGTAGAAGCCGCGCTGCCCGATGAGCAGTTCGTGCACCTTCTTCAGGAACTCGCCGGACCCGGCGCCCTGGATGACCCGGTGGTCGTAGGTGCTGGTGAGGGTGATCGTCTTGCCGATCGCCAGCTCGTTGAGCGTCTTCTCGCTGGCGCCCTGGAACTCGGCGGGGTACTCCAGCGCGCCGGCGCCGATGATCGCACCCTGGCCGCGCATGAGACGGGGGACCGAGTGCACCGTGCCGATGCCGCCTGGGTTCGTGAGCGAGATCGTGGTGCCCTGGAAGTCGCCCGGCGTGAGCTTGTTCGACCGTGCACGGCGGACCAGGTCTTCGTAGGAGGCGAGGAACTCGCCGAAAGACAGCGTGTCGGCGCGCTTGATGCTGGGGACCAGGAGCGCGCGCGAGCCGTCGGGCTTGGGCATGTCGATGGCGATGCCGAGGTTGATGTGCGCGGGCGCCACGACCGAGGGCTTGCCGTCGATCTCGGCGTAGTAGACGTTCTGGCTCGGGAACTCTTTGAGGGCCTGGATGAGCGCCCACCCGATGAGGTGCGTGAAGCTCACCTTGCCGCCGCGGGTGCGGGCCATGTGGTTGTTGATGACGATGCGGTTGTCGATCATCAGCTTCGCGGGGATCGTGCGCACGCTCGTGGCGGTGGGCACCGTGAGCGAGTCGTCCATGTTGCTCGCGAGCGCCTTCGGCATGCCCTTGAGGACGGTGACCCGGTCTTCTTCGGTGCTGTCGCCGCCGGCCGAGGGAACGGCGTTCGGGGCCTGCGCGGGAATCGGCTGCGGCGCGGCGGGCTTGGCCGTCGTGCGTGCCACGGGCGCCTGGCCGACCACCGGGATCGGTGCGGTCACGGGCTTGGGCTCCGACGGTGCCGCCTTCGCCGGGGCCGGTGGCGGCGAAGCGGCCGGGGCGGATCCGTCGACGACCGGGTGGTACGCCTCCAGGATGGGCCACCAGGCCTTGTCTACGGAGTGCTTGTCGACTTTGAACTGTTCGTAGAGCTCGTCCACGAGCCACTCGTTCGCGCCGAACTCGCCCTCGCTCGAAGTACCGACGCCCGTCACCTGGCTCGACACAGTCGATCGCCTGCTTTCCTCGATGAAGATTCGTGTGGATGCACGCAGTGATCTTCGTTGCGCACTCGTTCCAGCCTAGCCGAGGAATACCGGCTCATCCCGGGGTCTCCCCATGATCGGATGTGATGAGGTGGATCACATGGAGTTCTCCGGTGCACAGCCCGACGTCGATCTGACCTACTCGGACGTCTTCCTGGTTCCCCGTCATTCGGAGGTGGGCAGTCGTCTGAGCGTCGACCTGGCTCCCGGTGACGGGAGCGGGGCCACCCTGCCGCTGGTCTCGGCCAACATGAACTCGGTCACCGGCCCGCGCCTGGCCGCGACGCTCGCGCGCCGGGGAGGTCTCGGCGTGCTGCCGCAGGACCTGGCCCTGCCGCGCCTGGTCGAGGCCGTGAAATGGGTCAAGGCGCAGCCGGTCGCGTGGGACGCCGCCCTGGTCCTGCCGCCCTCGGCCACGGTGGCCGAGGCGCGCCTCGTGCTCCCCGCCGTTCCCGGGCGGGGGATCGTCGTCGCCGAGCAGCGCGAGGACGGCACCGTCCCCCTCGACGGCTACCGGGGAATCGTCCCGGCCCCGCGTCTGGCCACGGCGCTGCCGGATGCCACTCTCGGCGACATCGCCCGCACGGACGCGTCGCCGGTCGAGGTCGACCGGATCGGCGACCCGCACGAGGTCTTCGCGCTCGTGGGAGCGGCCGACATCGTCGCGGTGGTCGACGGCGACCGCATCGTCGGCACGCTCTCCGCGCGCAGCGCTCTGCGCGACTCGGTCTACCGCCCCGGCGTCGACGCGGACGGGCGTCTCATCGTCGCCGCCGCCGTCGGGATCAACGGCGACGTCGCCGGGAAGGCCCGCGCGCTCGCCGCCGCCGGTGTCGACGTGCTCGTCGTCGACACCGCCCACGGGCACCAGGAACAGATGCTGCGGGCGCTGCGCGACGTCGCGGCGCTGGACCTCGGCATCCCGATCGCCGCCGGGAACATCGTCACCGCCGACGGGGTGCGCGACCTCACGGCCGCGGGCGCCTCGATCCTCAAGGTGGGCGTCGGCCCCGGGGCGATGTGCACCACGCGCATGATGACGGCCGTCGGACGGCCCCAGTTCTCGGCGGTGCTCGAGACGGCGGAGGCCGCCCGCGCCGCGGGGGCCCACGTGTGGGCCGACGGTGGCGTCCGCTACCCGCGCGACGTCGCCCTCGCGCTCGCCGCGGGCGCCGCGTCGGTGATGATCGGGTCGTGGTTCGCGGGGACCATCGAGTCGCCGGGTCGACTGCGAACCGACGAGGACGGCCGCATCTACAAGGAGTCGTGGGGCATGGCCTCGACCAAGGCCGTGCAGGGGCGTTTCCAGGCACTGGATGCCTTCGAGCGTGCCCGCAAGGAGCTCTTCGCCGAGGGCATCTCGTCGTCTCGCATCTACCTCGATCCCCAGCGCCCCGGGGTGGAGGACCTGCTCGACATGATCACCTCGGGCGTGCGGTCCTCGTTCACGTACGCGGGAGCGGCGACAGTGGCACAGTTCCACGAGCGCGCCCGCGTGGGGCTGCAGTCCGCGGCGGGCTACGAAGAGGGCAAGGCGCTGCCTGTCAGCTGGTGAGCTCTCCCGAGGCCGTGACGTCGGCCTCCAGTGTGATCCAGGCGCCCAGCTGAACCGAGAGGTCGAGGTCTTCGCCGGATCGGACCGCGGGCCGCCGCGGATCCGCCGGGAACAGCCCGTCCGCGCGGTTCGCCCACAGGGCCTCGGCGTTTCGGTGCACGAGCCGGCGCGCACGGTCGGCATCCTCCGGGTCGAGGCCGGTGGCCGCGACCGCGAGGTATCGGGCCAGGATGCCGGCGAAGAGACCGCCGTCCCCGCCCCCGGCCGCGGGGAACAGTCCGTCGTCGGCGGCGCACCAGCGCTCGACCGCCCGGACGACGGCGGCGGCGCGTCGCCGGTCGCCCACGGCGATCGCGGCTCCGATCGCGACGCCCTGGTTGTAGGTCCACAGATCGGGGCGGACGACGCCGTGTTCGATCCCATCGCGCACGAGTCCGGTTCCCGGATCGTCGAGGGTCGCGGCGACCCACGCGCTCAGCTCGGCGGCGCGGCGGCCGTAGCGGCTGGGGGCGAGGACCATCGCGGCCGGACCGTTCGCGGGGGCGTTGTACAGCACGCTCCCCGTGCGCCAGGGCAGGGCTCCGACCGCGGGATCGATCGCCCGCTCCAGCACTCGCGCGATGCGCGCGCGGGCGTGGCCGCGGGGCCGCGCCTCGGCCAGGGCCAGACCCATCCACGCGATGTCGTCGTAGAACGGCGTGATCCACGTTCCCGCGGTACGCACGGTCACGCCGCGCAACAGGGCGCTGATCAGTCGGCGCCGCTTCGCCGCGGGGCGGTGGCGCTCCGCTTCGGCGAGCCCGTGGATGAGATGGGCGTGCCACCAGTAGTGCCACGTGCGTGCGCCCTCTCCCGCGAGCGCGCCGTGGGCCCACGCGATCGGACCGTAGCGGTGCACGTAGGCGGCGACGACCGCTTCCTCGGCGAGAGCGGCGCGCCGCTGGGGGGAGCGGGTGGCATCCATCACCCCATCCTGTCGGGCCGATGCGGATGCCACCCGCCCCGTGCCCGCCCGCGCGAGAGGCCCTAGAATCGGGGGCACGATGGACGACCCTCCCAGTTGTAGACCCGAGCCCCGACGACCCACTCCCGCTGCGAGCGGGGGTGACGCGTGATGGATTACGTCATGTTGGGCGTGGGGCTGCTGCTTACGGTGGGAACGGGCCTCTTCGTCGCGAGCGAATTCGCCCTGGTGAACCTGGATCGCGCCGACCTGGAGGCGCGACGCGACGCGGGTGAGAGTCGACTCTCCCTCACGATCGATGCGCTGCGCATCACGTCGACGCACCTCTCCAGCGCGCAGCTGGGCATCACGCTGACGACTCTCCTCACCGGTTACACGATGGAGCCGGCGATCTCGAACCTCCTCCGCCCCGTCTTCCTGTCGTGGTCGATTCCGGAGGCGGTCGTCGTCCCGGTCTCGGCGGTGCTCGGTATCGGCATCGCCACCGTGCTGTCGATGATCCTCGGCGAGCTCGTCCCGAAGAACTTCGCGCTCGCCGTCCCGCGTCAGGCCGCCAAGCTCGTCATGCCCTTCCAGGTGGCCTTCACGATGGTGTTCCGTCCGGCCGTCGCGGTGCTCAACGGCAGCGCCAACGGCGTGCTGCGCGCCGTCGGAGTGGAGCCCAAGGAGGAGCTCTCGGGCGCGCGCACCGCGGAGGAGCTCTCGAGCCTGGTGAAACGCTCCGCGAGCGCCGGCATGCTCGAGCAGGACACCGCCTCTCTCCTGGACCGCAGCCTCACCTTCGCCCGGCTGAGCGCCGCCGACGTCATGACGCCCCGCCCGAGCGTGCACGCGCTCGCCGCCGGAGAACCGGTCGACGCCGTCATCCAGCTGGCGCGGCGCACCGGGCACAGCCGCTTCCCCGTCTACGAGGACTCGATGGACGACATCGTCGGCGTCGTGCATCTCAAGGCCGCCGTGGGCGTGCCCCGCGACCGTCGCGCCGACGTCCCCGTCGCCGCCCTCGCCACCGAGCCGCTCCGCGTGCCCGAGACCGTGCACCTCGACACGCTCGTGTCGGAGCTGCGCTCCCGCGGGTACCAGATGGCCATCGTCGTCGACGAGTACGGCGGCACCGCCGGGGTCGTGACGCTGGAAGACCTCGTCGAGGAGATCGTCGGCGAGGTGCTCGACGAGCACGACCGTTCGCGTGCGGGCGTCGTGCGCACCGCGGCATCCCTCACCTTCCCCGGCGACCTGCGTCCCGACGAACTCCTCGACCGCGCCGGGGTGCGCGTGCCCGAGGGCGAGGTCTACGACACCGTCGGCGGATTCCTCATGGCCGAACTCGAACGCATCCCGAAGGTCGGAGACACCGTGGCGATCGAGGACGGCATCCTCACCATCCATCGCATGGACGGTCGGCGCGTGGACCGTGTGCAGTTCACGCCGGCGCCCTCCGAGGAGAATGTCGACGACCTCGTGCGTGCCGCGAAGGGGGGTAACCAGCGATGAGCGACTGGGCCGGAATCGCCTGGCTGGTGGTGCTGCTGGCCGCCAACGCCTTCTTCGTGGGATCGGAGTTCGCCGTCATCTCCGCCCGCCGTTCACAGGTGGAGCCGCTCGCCGAGCGCGGCTCGCGGTCGGCCAAGACCGCGCTCTACGCGATGGAGCACGCCACGCTCATGCTCGCGACCTGTCAGCTGGGCATCACCATCTGCTCGCTGCTGATCCTGAACGTCTCCGAGCCCGCGATCCACCATCTGATCGCCGAACCGCTGGGGCTCACCGGGCTCTCCGAGACGGCCGTGGACGTCGTGGGCTTCGTCGTGGCGCTTCTGCTGGTGTCGTACCTGCACGTCGTGTTCGGAGAGATGGTGCCGAAGAACCTGGCGTTCTCGCTGCCCGATCGCGCCGTCCTGATGCTCGCCCCGCCCCTCGTGGCGGTGTCGAAGGCGTTCTATCCGATCATCGTCGCGCTGAACTGGACCGCCAATCACATCGTGCGTCTGTTCCGGGTCGAGCCGAAGGACGAAGCGACCTCGACCTACACGCTCGACGAGGTCGCCACGATCGTGAACCAGTCGCGCCGTGAGGGCGTCCTCGACGACGCCGCGGGCACCGTGACCGCGGTGGTGGAGTTCACCGAGAAGAAGGCATCCGACATCGCGGTGCCGATGGCCGACCTCGTGACCCTCCCCGAAGAGACGACGCCGGCCGACATCGAACGGGCCGTGGCCCAGCACGGCTACTCGCGGTACGTGATCGTCGACGGGCACGGGCACCCGACGGGGTACGTGCATCTCAAGGACGTGCTCCGTGTTGCCGAGGGGCCCGACGACGAGGCCCGCATGGCGCGGCCCATCCCGGCCAAGCGCATCCACCACATGGTCTCGGTGCGCGAGTCGACCGACCTCGAGGACGCTCTCGCCCTCATGCGCCGATCGGGCCGTCACCTCGCGCAGGTGCGTGACGACGCCGGCCAGGTGCGCGCGGTGCTCTTCCTCGAGGACGTGATCGAGGAGCTCGTGGGCGAGGTGCAGGATGCCACCGCCCGCCGCCGGTTCGTCTGACGCACACCGTCGAGGGGTCCCGGGTCGGACCCCTCGACGCCGTCGTGAGTCAGTAGGCGCGCAGGTACTGCGCGGGCGCGGGGAGATCGGCACCGAGCTCGGCCGCCGCGCGCAGCGCGTAGTGCGGGTCGCGGAGCCACTCGCGCGCGGAGAGTACGGCGTCGGCGCGGCCGTCGGCGACGATCGACTCCGCCTGTCGGGCGTCGTCGATCATGCCGACCGCCCCGACGAGGAGCCCGGTCTCGCGACGGACGGTTTCGGCCAGGGGGACTTGGTAGCCGGGACCGGGGTGAATGTTCTGGTGCGGCACCAGTCCGCCGCTGGAGACATCGATGAGGTCGGCTCCCACGGCGGCGACGCGCTCCGCCGCGCGGACGGTGTCGTCGATGTCCCACCCGCTCTCGGCGGCATCCGTCCCGGAGAAGCGGACGAAGAGCACGGCGTCCGGCGCGGCATCGCGCACCGCCGCGGTGACGCGTTCGAGCAGACGGACGCGTCCGTCGAACGACCCGCCGTACTCGTCCTCGCGAAGGTTGCTGAGGGGCGAGAGGAACTGGTGCAGCAGGTAGCCGTGGGCGGCGTGCACCTCGAGCACCTCGAAGCCGGCCGCGACGGCGCGGCGGGCGGCATCCGCGAAATCGCTCACGACTTTCTCGATGCCCGCGGCGTCGAGCTCGCGCGGCTCCGCGAAGCCGGGGTAGGCGAGGGCGGACGGCGCGACGGTCGTCCACCCGCCGTCCTCGGGCGCGACGGATCCTCGGCCGCCGGTGAGGGGCGAGGTGGTGGAGGCCTTGCGGCCCGCGTGGCCGAGCTGCACCCCCGGGACCGCACCCCGAGCGCGGATCGCGGCGACGATCGGCGTCCACGCCTCCGCCTGGGCGTCGTTCCACAGGCCTACGTCGTCGGGCGAGATGCGTCCCTCGGGCGAGACAGCCGTGGCCTCGGCGATCACGAGGCCGGCGCCCCCGGCGGCGAACTGGGCGAGGTGCACGTGGTGCCAGTCGTTCGGGAGGCGTTGACGGCGCTGTACTGGCACATCGGCGAGACCCACAGCCGATTGCGCATCTCGATACCGCGGATCGTCAGGGGAGTGAAGAGGGTGCTCACGTCGGCCTCTCTCGTTCTAGGGTGACGCCATGACGGCGAGGGATTGGACGGGGCACGATGCGGCCCGCACACTTCGAAGGCCAACCGACGCCGACGACAAGTATTCCCGCGGGGTCGTAGGCATGCGCACCGGATCCGCGCGGTACCCGGGTGCGGCGGTGCTGGGTGTCGAGGCGGCCTGGCGCACCGGCACCGGGATGGTGCGCTACGTCGGGCCGGAGCGAGCGCAGGACCTCATCCTGCAGCGGCGTCCGGAGACCGTCACGGCGGACGGGCGCGTGCAGGCGTGGGTCATCGGATCGGGCACGGATGCCACCGAGCGCGACGCCGCGGAGACCGCGGCGCTGCGCGGCATCCTTTCGGGTGACGTGGCCGTCGTCGCGGACGCGGGCGCGCTGGACCTCGTGCCGGCCGCCTCGGCACCGGTGATCGTGACCCCGCACGCGCGTGAGCTGGCTCGGCTTCGCGAGGCGTTGGGGCTGGATTCCGGGTCCGGAACCGGGGACGAGGCCCGCGAGCGGGTGGCGACCGAGACGGCGGAGGCCCTCGGCGGCGTCGTGCTGTCGAAGGGCGCGGTGACGATCGTCGCGGCGCCCGGGGGATGGGTGCGCCGCGTCGTAACGGGAACGCGGTGGCTGGCGACGGCCGGGACCGGGGATGTGCTGGGTGGCGTCCTCGGCGCGGTCGTGGCGGGCGCAGCGGCGGAGGGTCGCGCCTCGCTCGACGACCTCGCGGCGTGCGCGGCGACCGCCGCGTGGGTGCACGGCACCGCCGGGACGGCTGCGGCGGACCGATACGGCGCGGGAGGCGGCCCGATCACGGCGCTCGACGTCGCGGAGGCGGTTCCTCGGGTCGTCGCGGGTCTCCTCGGCGCGCACTGACGGACTCGATCGCATAACGAATGCCGTCCCGCACGCCCGGCGGGCCGCGGGCACGCGCGGTCGACGGCATCCACCGGTCAGGGTCGCGCGAAATCGCCCGCTTAGGATGATCCGGTGGTGAGGCGTGTCGTCATTCTGTTGCTGGCGTTCGTCGCCGTCCACGTCACGGTGGGGATTCTGGGCTTTCAGCAGCCCAACGAACCCATGGGCGACGTGTATCTGGTGTACGAACCGTGGTCGCGCTGCGCCCTCTTCGGCAGCGTCGACGTCACCTCGTGCACCCGCTCGGTCGCGTGGGAGTGGCCCGGCATCACCGAGAAGTGGATCTACCCTCAGCTCGCCTTCCTGCCGATGACGTTCGCGTGGCTCTTCGCCTGGGCCATCTCGTACACCCCGGCGTGGGCGTTCACGGTGTCGCTCGCGAACCTCATCGCCTTCGTCGTGCTGGTCGGTTCGGCCCGGTCGCGCGGTCGCGTGATCGCCGCCTCGTTCTGGCTCGCCGCGATCCTGCTCATCGGTCCCGTCGGCATCTACCGGATCGACGGCATCACCGTCCCGTTCGCGATCCTCGGCGGTATCTGGCTGGTGCGCCGGCCGTTCGTGGCATCCGTCCTGTTGTCGATCGCGGTCTGGATGAAGGTGTGGCCCGCGGCGATCCTCGCGGCCGGATTCGTGGCGATCCGTCGTCGCCTCGCCCTCGTCTGGGGCGCGGTGGCGGTATCTCTCGCGACGATCATCCCCGTCGTGGCCCTCGGCGGCGCGCCCTACGTCTTCGGCTTCGTGGGCGATCAGACCTCGCGCGGCATCCAGATGGAAGCCCCGGTCGGCGGGCTGTACATGTTCCTGGCGTCGTTCTACGTCCCCGGGTCCGAGGTGTACTACGACGGGACCGTCCTCACGTTCCAGGTCACCGGCCCCGGCGCCGACGTCGTCATCGCCGCGATGACGCCGATCATGCTGCTCGTCATGCTCGCGGTCCTCGTCGTCGGGGCCCGCAAGATGTGGCGTGGAGCCACCTTCCTGAGCCTCTTCCCGCCGCTCTCGCTCGCTCTCGTGACCGCGTTCATCGCGCTCAACAAGGTCGGCTCCCCGCAGTACTACGTGTGGCTGTTCCCGCCGGTGGTCCTCGGCCTGATGCTCGACCGGCGTCGCTGGTACGGGTTCGCCGCCCTCACCCTCGCGATCGCGGGCGTGACGCAGTGGGTGTACCCGCTCGTCTACGACGGGCTCATGGCGACCCATCCCGCCCCCTTCCCGGTGTTCCTGCTGGAGATCCGGAACCTTCTGGGCGTCGTGCTCATGGTGTGGGCCATCGTTCGTGTCTTCCGCGCTCCCACCGAGCGCGTCGCGCGACCGAAGGATCTGCGCGAGTGGGTCATCGGGCGCCGTTCGGTTCCGGCGCGGGTCGCGGCGAAGTAGCCTCGAACCATGCTCGTCGCGTTCTCTGTCGCCCCCTCCGGAGTCGGTACCGCCTCGGCGGAGAACGCCGACGGATCCGTCCACGATGCCGTCGCGGCGGCCGTGTCCGTCGTGCGTGCGTCAGGTCTGCCGCATCGGACGACCTCGATGTTCACCGAGATCGAGGGGGAGTGGGACGAGGTGTTCGACGTCGTGAAGCGGGCGACGGATGCCGTTCTGCCGTATGGCTCCCGCGTCTCCCTGGTGTTGAAGGCCGACATCCGCCCCGGTCGGACCGGCGAGATCGACGGCAAGATCGAGCGCCTGGAACGGGCGATCGACGACGCGTCCTGAGCGCGACGCCGTCCGGCGACACGCTCGGTCCCGAAACGATTCGACAGGCGCGGTTCCGCGCGACTAGCATCGCGGAGTGACCTCTTCGACAACCTCGAAGGGCGCGGCGACGCGGGCGCTCCTTTCTCTCGCCATCGGCAGTTTCGGCATCGGCATGACGGAGTTCGTCGTCATGGGCCTCCTGCCCAACATCGCACGCGATCTCCTTCCCTCCGCCTGGGCCGCATCGCCCGACGACGCCATCGCCCAAGCGGGCTGGCTCGTGTCGCTGTACGCGCTCGGCGTGGTCGTCGGTGCCCCCACGATCGCGGGGTCGGTCGCGCGGTTCCCGCGGCACCGGGTGATGATCGTGCTCGCCGCCGCTCTCGCCTTCTTCACGCTGCTGACCGTGATCGCTCCGACGTTCGAGCTGGTCGCGGCATCCCGGTTCCTGGCCGGTCTACCGCACGGCGCCTACTTCGGCATCGGCGCGCTCGTCGCCGCCGATGCGCTGGGCCCCGGCAATCGCGCGAAGGGTGTCGCGTTCGTCCTCACGGGGCTCACCATCGCCAACGTCGTGGGCGTACCCCTGGGCACACTCCTGGGGCAGCAGGTCGGCTGGCGCGCCGCGTTCGCGGTGGTCGCCGGCATCTTCCTGCTCGCGACGCTCAGCATCGCGCTGTTCGTGCCCGCCCACCCCGGGATGCCGGGCCGTCGACTTCGCGACGAGCTGCGCGTCTTCCGCCTCGGGCAAGTCTGGTTCGCGCTCGGGATCGGGGCGATCGGGTTCGGTGGATTCTTCGCGATGTACAGCTACATCGCCCCCATGGTCACCGACGTCGCCGGGCAACCCGAATGGGTCGTGTCGCTGGTCCTCGTGATCGTCGGCTTGGGGATGACGGTCGGCAACGTGATCGGCGGCAGTCTGGCCGACAAAGACCTGCGCTTCTGGCTGCGGGTCGGGCTCGTCTCCCTCTCCGTGACCTCCATCGGGCTGGCCCTGACCGCCGGGTGGATCGTGAGCCTCGTGGCGTTCGCGTTCCTCGTCGCGTTCTGCGGGTCGGCGCTGAGCCCCGCGATCCAGACGCGGCTCATGGACGTCGCGGAGGACAACCAGTCGATCGCGGCCGCGCTCAACCATTCGTCCCTCAACATCGGCAACAGCCTCGGGGCGTTCCTCGGCGGCCTGGTGATCGCCGCCGGCTTCGGACTCGTCGCGCCCGCGTGGGTGGGCGCGGTGCTGGCGCTGGCCGGCCTCGTCGTCGCCCTCATCTCGTACCGCGTGGAAGACCGCAGCGGCCGCCATCCGGCGCACCGTGTGCCGGCGTCGGAGGCCGCGACGACGGCCATCACGGGCTCGATCCCGACGCAGGGCTGAGCCCGCGGCCGCGGCACCGCGGATCAGGCGGTGAAGAGCCGCCGAAGGTGGTGGTCGACGGCGGCGGTCTCGATGAGGAACCCGTCGTGGCCGAAGTCGCTCGTGAGCACCACCGCCTGGTCGCCGTCGAGGGTGTTCCGGATGCCGCGGGCGATGCGGTGCTGCCCGTCCACCGGGAACAGCCGGTCGGTGTCGACTCCCAGGACCAGGGTCGTGGCCGTGACACGACGCAGCGCGTCCTCGACCCCGTCGCGGTCGCGGCCCACGTCGTGGGAGTTCATGGCCTCGACGAGGGTGAGGTAGCTGTTGGCGTCGAAGCGCCGCGTGAACTTGTTGCCGTGGAAGTCGAGGTACGACTCCACCGCGAAGCGTCCACCGTGCCCGAGCGGGCTCACCCCCGACTGCCACGACCGCTGGAACCGCTGGTTGAGCTCGGTGGGGCTGCGGTAGTTCAGCAGAGCCATTCGGCGGGCGAGCGCGAGCCCACGGTGCGGTCCGTCGCCGTCCCCCGCGTCGTAGAAGGCACCGCCCGCGAAGCGGGGGTCCATCCGGATCGTGTCGGCCTGCACGGTGTTCAGCGCGATCTGGTCGGCGGTGGTGATCGGCGGCGACGACAGGATCGCTGCCCGCTCGACACGGTCGGGGTGTCCGACCGCCCATTCCAGCGCGTGCATGCCGCCCATCGATCCGCCGATGACGGCCGCCCAGCGCTCGATGCCGAGCGCGTCGGCCAGGTGCGCCTGGGCGCCCACCTGATCGCGGATCGTGAGGTACGGGAAGCGCGCCGCCCACTCGTAGCCGTCCGGTGCGATGCTCGCCGGTCCCGTCGAGCCCTGGCATCCGCCCAGCATGTTCGGGGCGATCACGAACCAGCGGTCGGTGTCGATCGCGGCGCCGGGCCCGACGAGGTCGCCCCACCAGCCGGCGGTGGGGTGGCCGGGGCCGGCGGATCCGCGCACGTGGCTGTCGCCGGTCAGCGCGTGAAGGACCAGGACGGCGTTGTCGCGAGCGGGGGACAGCTCGCCCCAAGTCTCGTACGCGAGGCGGAAGCCGGGGAGACGCTCGCCGTTCTCGGTGCGGAACTCCCCGAACGTCGCGAAGCGCCGGTCGCCGACCGGGTCTCCGTCGCGCCACGCCCCCGTCGCCGGGGGGCGGCCCAGGAGGGACCGCGCGTCGGCCTCCGTGATCGGCGCCGAGGGCACCGTGTCTTCGGAGATCTGCCAGTCCATGGCATCCATTCTCCCGGGTCGCGTCGCCGGTGAGACGACTGTTACGCGCTTGTCCAGCCCCCGTCCGCCGAGCGCGGCGTGGGCATGATCGGGGGCATGGCGACATTCCTCCTCATCGCGGCCTCGAGCGACATCGGCGCGGCGACGGCTCGTCACCTGCGCGACGCGGGCCACCGGGTGGTCACGACGGCGCGGGATCGCTCGGTGATCGAGCCCGACGTCATCCTGGATGCCACCGACTTCGACGCCGTCGACCGGGTCGTGGCCGAGGCGGGGGAGCTCGACGGCATCGCGGTGTTCGCGGGTTCGATGCTGCTCAAGCCCGCGCACCTCACCTCGCGCGAACAGTACGACGGCATCGTCGCGGCCTCGCTCACGACCGCGTTCGCGGCGGTGCGGGCGGCGGGCAAACACCTGCGCGGTGGGGGTTCCGTGGTGCTGACCTCGTCGGCGGCGGCGCTGGCGGGACTGTCGAACCATGACGCGATCGCGGCAGCGAAGGCCGGGGTGATCGGGCTGACCCTCTCTGCCGCGGCCAGCTACGCCTCGCACGGCTTGCGCATCAACGCCGTCGCGCCGGGGCTCGTGCAGACGCGACTGACCGCGGGGCTCACCGGCAGCGACACGTCGCGCAAGGTGTCGGAGGCGATGCATCCGCTCGGGCGCCTGGGCGAGCCCGATGATGTCGCCCGCGCCGTCGAGTTCCTCCTCGACCCGGCCAACGCCTGGATCACCGGTCAGGTGCTGGGCGTCGACGGCGGCCTCGGCAGCCTCCGCCCGCGGCAGCGGATGTGACCTCGACGTCGCGTGACCCGCGGGGCGGGGCGCGGTTCGTGGTGAAGGGAGGAGATTCGGGGGAGGGAGGATGCCGTAGGACGGTGTCGTCCTCCCGTCGCCGAATCTCCTCCCGCGGCGCCGGTGCGGGTCAGGCGCGCGCGGCCTCCGACAGCCGGCGAGCGGCGGCGAGGGCCTGGTCGAGGTCGGCCTTCAGGTCGGCGATGTTCTCCAGACCCACCGACAGGCGCACGAGACCCGGGGTGACACCCGAGGTGAGCTGCTGCTCGGGAGTCAGCTGCGAGTGGGTCGTCGAGGCGGGGTGGATGACGAGCGAGCGCACGTCGCCGATGTTGGCGAGGTGGCTGAAGAGGGTCAGCGAGTTGACGAACTCGCGTCCGGCTTCCACGCCGCCCTTCAGCTCGAACGACAGCACCGCGCCGACGCCCTTGGGCGCGTAGTTGTTGGCGGCGGCGTACCAGGGCGACGTCGGCAGACCGGAGTAGTTCACGCTCGCGACGTCGTCGTGCGCCTCGAGCCACTCGGCGATCTCCTGCGCGTTCTGCACGTGGCGCTCGATGCGCAGCGACAGCGTCTCGAGACCCTGGATGAGCAGCCACGCGCTGTTCGGCGAGATCGCGGCACCGAGGTCGCGCAGCAGCTGCACGCGGGCCTTGATGATGTAGGCGAGGCCGTCGCCGACCGCGGTGGTGTAGCTCGCGCCGTGGTAGGACGGGTCGGGCTCGGTGAGGCCGGGGAACTTCTCGACGTTCTCCGACCACGCGAACTTTCCGCCGTCGACGATGACGCCGCCGATGGTCGTGCCGTGGCCGCCGATGAACTTCGTCGCCGAATGGATGACGATGTCGGCACCGTGCTCGAAGGGACGGATGAGGTACGGCGTCGCGATCGTGTTGTCGACGATCAGCGGCACGCCGTTCTCGTGGGCGACGTCGGCGACCGTGCGGATGTCGAGCACGTTGATCTTCGGGTTGCCGATGGTCTCGGCGAAGAAGAGCTTCGTGTTGGGGCGCACCGCTGCGCGCCAGGCCTCGGGGTCGTCCTGGTTCTCGACGAAGGTCGTCTCGATGCCGAGCTTGGCGAGGGTGTACTTGAACAGGTTGTACGTGCCGCCGTAGATCGAGCTGGACGAGACGATGTGGTCGCCCGCCTGAGCGATGTTGAGGACCGCGAACGTCTCGGCCGCCTGGCCGCTCGCGACCAGGAGGGCGCCGGTGCCCCCCTCCAGCGCGGCGATGCGCTGCTCGACGACGTCCTGCGTGGGGTTCTGGATGCGGGTGTAGATGTTGCCGAACTCTGCCAGTGCGAACAGGTTGGCGGCGTGATCGGCGTTATCGAACACGTACGACGTGGTCTGGTAGATCGGGGTGGCGCGGGCCTTGGTGACCGGGTCGGGCTGGGCGCCGGTGTGGATCTGCTTGGTCTCGAAACGCCAGTTCTCGGGTGCGGACACGGCTTCTCCTTCGGAAAATCTCGGCGGCCGATGACGGATGCCACGGCCTGCTGCGAGCGTAGAGAGAGCCGACGACACCGACAACAGGGATGGACACGCGCCGTAACGTTCGCGGCGATCCCGTGTCACCGCTCGCCGGTAGCGTGGATGCCATGACGAGACGCGCAGTGGTGACCGGGGCCAGTTCGGGGATCGGCGAGGCGACCGCGCGGGAGCTGCGCGCGCGGGGCTGGGACGTGGTGGGCGTGGCCCGCCGCGCGGAGCGGCTCGCCGCGCTGGAGGCGGAGACGGGTGTCGTGGCGCACGTGGCCGATCTCACCGACGGCGACGCTGTCGCGACCCTCGCCGGGTGGCTGGACGAGACCGGGGGTGTCGATGCCCTCGTGCACGTGGCCGGCGGCGCCCGGGGCGCCGACCGTGTCGAGGATGGCGACCCCGAGCACTGGCGGTGGATGTTCGAGGCCAACGTGCTGTCGTCGCAGCGGCTCGTGGCATCCCTCCTGCCGCTCCTGCGACGCTCGGCCGAGGCCGACGGGTATGCCGACCTGCTGTTCGTGACGTCGACGGCGGCGCGGGTGGCCTACCCCGGCGGCGCGGGCTACAACGCGGCGAAGGCGGGAGAGCAGATGCTCGTCGCAGCGCTTCGGCAGGAGCTGAACGGCGAGCCGCTGCGCGTGATCGAGATCGCCCCCGGAATGGTGCGGACCGAGGAGTTCACCCTTAACCGACTCGGCGGCGACCAGGCCAGCGCCGATCAGCTCTACGAGGGCGTCGAAGCGCCGCTCGTCGCCGAGGACGTCGCGGATGTCATCGTGTACGCGCTCGATGCTCCCGGACACGTCAATCTCGATCTGGTGACCGTCCGACCGGTCGCGCAGTCCGCGCAGCACCTGCTCGCGCGCGGACCCCTGCGCGTGCGCGGCGCGCAGGGCTGAGCCGACCCGGGCCTCAGGCGATCTCGCCGGCCGCGGCGGCGGACTCGGGGGCGTCGGCGAAGGCGACCTTCGGCACGAACAGCAGGAGCACGACGGCGAGGAATCCGCCCGCCGCGCAGATCGACCACACCGTGATGTAGCCGGCGAGCGGGGCAGCGGTCGCCGCGACGGCCGCCCCCGCACCCCCGGCCAGGACGACCCCGAACACCGCGGACGACATCGTGCCGCCGACCGTCTTGGTCGTGTTCGTGAGGGCGGATGCCACACCCGTCTGCCCGCGGGGAGCGGCGGCCGCGGCGGCTGCCGGCATCGCGGCCACGAGCGCGCCCGAGCCGAGACCGGCGATCACGAGGCACAGCAGAACCTGCCACAGCTCGGCGTGGAGGGGGACCAGGAGCAGGTACCCGATGCCGACGAGCGCGGCCGCGCCGATGAGGACGGCGCGGGGACTCGCCCGCCGGGACGTCACGGCGAAGACGATCGCGCCCACGATCAGCGAGACGAGATAGACCCCGATGATGTTCGAGCGGTCGGTGGCATCCAATCCCAGGCCGTACCCGAGGGAGCGATCCGTGCCGGCATAGGTCGCCAGGGGTCCCTGCGCTCCCAGGAGGCTGATGCCGACGAGGAACGAGGTCGCCTGGACGGGCCACATCTCCGGGCGGCGGAGGACGCGGATGTCGACGGCCGGATCGGGGCGGCGCAGTTCGTACCGCGCGAACACGACGAGGAGGCCGGCGCCCACCACGAGGAGCGGCACGATCACGAGGAGGCCCGGACCCTCCGGGAGGCGTACGAAAGACAGCGCGCCGGTCAGACACAGGAGTGCGGCGGCGAGCAGAACGAAGCCCCCGATATCGAGCCGCCGTTCGCCCGGCGCCCGTTCGGACTCGGGGACGCCGAGCCAGATCACGAGGCAGACGAGCGTGACGGCGATCGCGGGGATCGTGAGCGCCAGACGCAGGTCTCCGCCGGTGGCGGTGAAGAGCCGTCCCGCGGTGAGGGCACCGAGGATCGCGCCGACCTGCAGACCCACGACGAGGAGGCCCGCGGCGCGACGGGTCTGGGAGACCCCTCGGCTCTGCCGACGTCCACGATCGAAGATGAGAGCGATCTCCAGCGGCAGCCACACGACGTAGAAGCCCTGCAGAGCCCAGGCGATCAGGAAGGTCGGGAACGTGTCGGCGAACACCAGCCACCAGCTGGCGGCCGCGGTCGCGAGCGCCGAGACCAGCAGGATGCGCTTGTGCCCGAAGACGTCGCCGAGCTTGGCGAGGATCGGGAGGACGAGCGCGGAGAGCAGCAACTGGGCCGCCTCGAACCAGTTGACGTCGGCGTCGCGGATACCCAGGTGCACGACGATGTCGGGAAGCAGCGGGACGTAGTACCCCTGCAGGATGCCGCTGGCGAGCTCGACCAGCACGAACCACCCGATGAGTCCCGCGGTCACCCCGAGCGCGGACCCGCGCACCCGACCGACCGCGCCGGAGACGCGCGACATGGCGCGAGGCTAGCACCGCGCGGGGCGGCATTCGGGAGACACCCTAGGGTGAAGTGACACAAGACGAGAGGGGATCCGCGTGGCGGAAACGACCGACGAGCGCGAGCGACTCACCTGGGACGACTTCGGGGCCGCGACACGCGACATCTCCCGGGCCATCGTCGCCGACGGATTCCACCCCGAGGTGGTGGTCGCGATTGCGCGCGGGGGACTGCTCCCCGGCGGTGCCATCGCCTACGGCCTGGGCGTGAAGAACTGCGGCGCCCTGAACGTGGAGTTCTACACCGGCATCGGTACCGTGCTCGACGCTCCCGAGGTGCTGCCGCCGGCGCTCGACCTGTCGTACCTGGAGGGCCGCCGCGTCCTGCTCGTCGACGACGTCGCCGACAGCGGCCGGACGCTCGATCTCGCGGTGAAGTTGCTCGACCGTCATGGTGCGGAGGCCCGTTCGGCCGTCATCTACACGAAACCCACCACCGTGATCGTCCCCGACTATTCGTGGAAAGACACCTCGCTGTGGATCGACTTCCCCTGGTCGCATCAGGGGTCGGTGCACGAGGAAGACGCCGCGTGACGGCGAAGTCGCTCGCCGAACTCGCCGACGCCGGTCTCATCCACCCCACGTGGGTCGAGCCCCTGGCGCCGGTCGCGGGCGACATCGCCGCGATCGGCGAGCGGTTGCGGACGGAGGGTGAGGCGTACCTCCCCACCGGCGATCTGGTGCTCCGGGCCTTCCGCACACCGATCGACGCGGTGCGTGTCCTCATCGTGGGCCAGGATCCCTACCCGACGCCCGGACACCCGATCGGTCTGGCCTTCGCGGTGGACCCGCACGTGCGCCCCCTGCCTCGCAGCCTGGCGAACATCTACCGCGAGCTGTCGGACGACCTCGGAATCGCTCCCGCGGCGCACGGCGACCTGTCGGCGTGGGCCGATCAGGGCGTGATGCTGCTCAACAGGGTTCTCACGGTCGCGCCCGGCGCGCCCGCGTCCCACCGGGGCTGGGGGTGGGAACGCGTCACGGAACACGCCATCCGCTGTCTCGTCGCCCGCGAGACGCCGCTCGTCGCAATTCTGTGGGGGAGGGATGCCGCCGGCCTCACCCCCCTGCTGGGAGACACCGCGATCGTGGCTTCGCCGCACCCGTCACCGCTGTCGGCGAGTCGCGGGTTCTTCGGCTCCCGGCCGTTCTCGCGCGTGAACGCGTCGCTCGAGAAGCAGGGGGCTGCACCGGTGGATTGGCGTCTTCCCGCCTGACCCCGGCGCGGGTCGAGCCGCGTGCCGTCGGCCGTGGCGGTTACTCGCCCGAAACCGGCATCGCCGTAGAGTGGCGAGGTGCTGGAAGAGGAGTACGAGAAGAGTCGGCGGCGCCTGCCCGTGCATCTGCGACGCGCCCCCGAACCGGAGCGGCCGTTCTCGTATGTGATTCGGCCGGCCACCGAGGCCGATATCCCCGACATCCGCGAGATCTACAACTACTACGTGCGCAACTCGGTCGTGACGTTCGACGAGAAAGCGTGGACGATCGCGAAGTGGCGTGACAAGTTCGCCACGTTGAAGCAGCTCGATCTGCCGTTCCTCGTCGCGGAGGCTCCGAGCGGACAGGTCCTCGGCTATGCGTTGGTGCAACCGTGGCAGTCCAAGTCGGCCTACCGCTACACCGTCGAGAACTCCATCTACCTCGGACAGGCGGCCTCCGGCAAGGGGCTCGGGCGAGCCCTGTTGGAAGCGCTCATCGATGCGTGCGCCGAGAAGGGGATCCGCGAGATGGTGGCGGCGATCAGCGACAAGGGCGCGGATGCGTCGATCGCGCTGCACCTGAAGCTCGGCTTCACCGAGGTGGGGCGGATGGGGCGCGTCGGTTTCAAGTTCGGCCGGTGGCTCGGCGTGGTCTACCTGCAGAAGAGCATCCCCTCGAAGAAGAAGCGCCGGAGGCTGTTCGGCTGACCGGGCGCTCCGTCGGATCAGCGCCTCTTCTGCGGCGGGGCTGCTTGCCGGACCTCGTCGATGAGCGCGCGCCACGGGCCTTCGATCTGCGTGTCGCTCAGTTGCGCACGATGAACGGCTGCCTCTCCCTGGTTCACCTCGATGCGCCACTGGTATCGGTCGGCGCCGGATGCCGCGGGTGGGGGAGCGTCCCAGGGGCAGCTCTCGACGAGCTTCCACCAGTGCGGGGCGCGACTCGGGTCGGGTTCGGTCCGCCATTGCTTGGACAGACCGGCGATGCCGCCCGATCGCACCACGATGATGACGAATCGACCGTCGGTGGTGTCAGGCTGTGGCATCCTCCGCGACGCCGACTCCGGCCCACGCGGCGCGGACGGCGGCGACCTCCTCCGACTTCTCACCGTACTCCGCCGTCGCGGTGGCGAGAGTGGCGGCGGCGAACGCCGCGAAGTCGGCGGCGGGGGTGAGGGAACCGCCGGTCAGGGTTCGGTACCAGATGAGCCCGGCCCGTTCCCACGCGAAGCCGCCCAGTCGCGTGGCGGCGAGGAAGAACGCGCGGTTCGGGATGCCGGAGTTGATGTGCACGCCCCCGTTGTCGTCGGACGTCTCGACGTAGTCGCGCATGTGCCCGGGCTGAGGGTCTTTGCCCAGGACGTCGTCGTCGTACGCGGTCCCCGGGGCGGCCATGGATCGCAGCGCGACGCCCTGGACGTCGTCGGCGAAGATGCCCGCTCCGACCAGCCAGCTCGCCTGCTCGGCGGTCTGCCCGAGCGCGTGCTGTTCGGCGAGCACGCCGAAGACGTCCGACAGCGATTCGTTCAGCGCGCCCGACTGCCCCTGGTAGTCGAGCCCTCCGGAGGCTTCGGTGACACCGTGTCCGAGCTCGTGGGCGATGACGCTGAGCGACCGCGTGAAGCCGATGAAGACGTCGCCGTCGCCGTCGCCGAAGACCATGCGCTCGCCGTTCCAGAACGCGTTGTCGTAATCGTCTCCGAAGTGGACGGTGGCCAGCAACGAGCCGCCGGCGCCGTCGATTCCGTCGCGCGTGAAGGCATCCCAGAAGAAGTCGTAGGTCGAGCCGAGGCCGTCGTAGGCCTCGTCGACGGAGCGGTCTCCGGTGGGCGCATCGTCTTCGGTGCGCACGCGGCGGCCGGGCAGACGCTCGGTGTTCCCGGCATCCGAGATCACACGATCCGGTGCGGGAACGGCCTCGGCGACGAGGGCGTCACCGTCGATGGAGAGCTGCAGGCGCGTCCGGGATCGGCGGTCGGGACGAGGGACGGCGAGGGTCTTCCGCGCCGCGGCGGCCGCGCGAGCCAGGCGCGGATCGTCGGTGGAGGCGAGCCGATCGAGGAGGAACGGGGGAACGATGCCGGGGGTCATGGGGCGAGGTTAGCGCCGGCCACCGACACCGAGGATCCCTTGTGGAAGGAGGCGTCCGGTGTCAGGCGGGCAGAGTCGGCACGGATGCGAGCAACTGGCGCGTGTACGCCGCCTGCGGTTGGAGGAGCACCTTCTCGGTCGGTCCCTGTTCCACGACGCGGCCGTCCTTCATGACGACCACCTCGTCGCACACGCTCTGCACGACGCCGATGTCGTGCGAGACGAGCACGAGCGTGAGCTGCTGCTCGGCGCGCAGCTCGTCGAGGAGTCGGAGAATCTGCGCGCGCACGGTGACGTCCAGGGCCGACAGCGGTTCGTCGCCGACCAGGATGCGCGGCCGGTGCACGATCGCGCGGGCGAGAGCGATGCGCTGGCGTTGACCGCCCGAGAACTCGTGCGGAAAGCGCTCGGCCGCGTCCTGCTCGAGCCCGACCTGTGCGAGCACCTCGCGGACCCGCGCCCGCCGATCGCCCTCGATCCCCAGCGCCCACAGGGGCTCGCCGACGATGCGGCCGACGCTCATCCGCGGATCCAGCGATGCGTACGGATCCTGGAAGACGATCCCGGTGCTCCGCCGCAGCCAGTGCAACGACCGCGCCGAGCCGTGCGCCTTCACCTCGCGGCCGTCGACCTCGACGGTGCCGGCCGTGGGGGTGTCCAGGCCGAGCATCAGACGCACCAGGGTCGACTTCCCCGACCCGGACTCGCCGATGATGCCCACGGCCGACCCCGCCCGAACCGACAGGTCGACGTCCTGCAGGCCGACGGTGCGTTCGGCGCCGCCGAATCCGCGCGTCCGGGGTGTCAGGTACGTCCGGGAGAGCCCCCGGGTGTGCACGATCACGTCGCTCATCCGGTGCCCTCGTCCCCGTCCGTCGCGTCGTGCGCGATCTCCGGATGCCACAGCGTCGCCGTGGCATCCCGCAACAGCGCTCGCGTGACCGGCGAGGTCGGCGATCGCAGCAGATCCTCGACCGCCCCCTGCTCCACGACGCGACCGTGTTCGAGGACGACGGCGTGCGTCGCGACCTGCGCGAGGACGGCGAGGTCGTGCGTGATGAAGACCAATGACATCCCGGCATCCTGAACCAGGGAGCGCAGGAGAGACAGGATGCCGGCCTGAATCGTCACGTCGAGGGCGGTGGTCGGTTCGTCGGCGATCAGAAGGCGGGGGCGGCTGGCGAGGGCCATCGCGATCGCCACCCGCTGGCGCTGCCCACCGGAGAGCTGGTGCGGGTAGCGCGCGACGATGCGCTCGGGATCGGGGAGGGCGACGCGTTCCGCCTCCGCGACGGCGCGACGCAGGGCCTCGCGCCGCGAGACGCCCTCGTGGATGCGGACGGACTCGCCGATCTGACGTCCCACGGTGCGGATGGGGTTCAGCGCGGTTCGCGGTTCCTGGAAGACGATGCCGATCTCGTCGCCGCGGAGCCGGGCGAGCTCACGGTCGGGCAGGCCCAGGATCTCGCGACCGTTCCATCGGACGCTCCCGCTGGCGGTCGCGGCATCCGGGAGGAGCCCCAGGACGGCCAGGGCCGTGAGGGACTTGCCCGACCCCGACTCGCCGATGAGTCCCACACGGGCCCCGTCCGCAACGGCGAAGCTCACGCTGTCCACGACCGCTCGTCCGCCCACCTCTATGCGCAGATTCTCGACCTCGAGGCTCACGCGACCACCCCCGGGACATGCGTCCGGGCCTGCGGAGCGCGTTCGGAGAGTGTCGGATCGGCGGCATCGCGCAGCGCGTCGCCGAGGAGGTTCAGGCCGAGCACGGTGAGGGTGATCGCCAGGCCCGGCCATACGACGGTGAGGGGGTGGACCGAGATGTACGCCTGGAGGTCGCTGAGGAGCACGCCCCACGACGGTTGTGTGATCGGGGCGCCGAACCCGAGGTAGGACAGTCCGGCCTCGGCGAGCACCGCGACCGCCATGCCCCACGACAGTTGAACGATGAACACCGGGGCGACATTGGGGAGGAGGTGTCGGACGAGGTTCTGCAGCGGACTCAGCCCGCTCGCGCGACCGGCCAGCACGAAGTCGCTCTGGAGGACGCGGCGCAGTTCCGGCCGGGTCACCCGCGCGATGTTCACGCCGAAGCCGATGCCGACCGAGAAGATCACCACGCCGAGCGAGCCGCCCCACACCGCGGAGATCATCATCGCGATGATCAGGACCGGGAACGCGACCAGGATGTCCACGAGCACCGCGACGCTCTCGCGCACCCATCGCACCGTCAGCGCACCCAGCGCGGCCAGGGCGAGGCCCAGGAGCGAGGCGACGATCCCCGCGCCGACGGCCACGACCACCGTGGTGCGCGCGCCCGCCATGAGCAGGCTCAGGATGTCGCGGCCGTTGCCGTCCGTCCCGAGGACGTGCGGCCACGACGGGTCGCTCCACCGGGAGCGGGCGTCCACGCTCGCCGGGTCGAAGGGCGTCCACACCAGCGACACCAGCGCCGTGAGGGCGATCACGACGACGACCAGGATGCCGAAGCGCCCCGTGCCGATTCCCCATAGTCGACGCAGCGTCCTCACGAGGCCTCCCTCTGTCGCGGGTCGACGAAACGGTGCACGAGGTCGACGAGGAAGCCGACGACGAGCACGAACCCGGTGAGCGCGAGGAGCTCGCCCTGCACCTTCGGCAGATCGCGCGCGGAGACGTCCGCGACCAGCATGCGGCCGACCCCGGGGAGGGTGAACAGCTGCTCGATCACGACCGCGCCCACGATGATGCCGGCGATCTGCAGCCCGAGGACGGTGATCACGGAGAGGCCGACGTTCGGGAGGCCGTGGCTCAGGAGCGCCCGCGTGCGGGTGAGCCCCTTCGCGGCGGCCGTGCGGACGTAGTCCTGGCCCATCGCCTGGAGCGTCGCGCTGCGGACGAAGCGGAGCAGCATCGCACCCTCCACGACGCCGATCGTGACGGCCGGGAGGACGAGCGCTCGGAACGCCGCCGCCGGGTCGTCCCACCCGGAGCGGGGGAAGCCCTGCGGGGGCAGCCACCCGAGCCAGACCGCGAAGACCACGACGAGCATCATCCCCGCCCACACCACCGGGACCGCCGCCAGCGCCTGGGCGCCGACGTTCAGCGCCGTGCCGTCGGCGCGACCCCGGCGCAGGGCCGCCAGCACGCCGAAGGGAAGGCCGACCGCGAGCGCGACGGTCAGCGACATCGCCGCCAGCGGGACGGTGACCTGGGCTTTGTCGGCGAGTTCTGCGCTGACGGACACGCCCGTCACGAGCGAGGTGCCGAGATCGCCCCGGAACACACCGCCGATCCAGTCGAGGTACTGCTGCGGGAGCGGACGCGTCAGGCCGAGGCTCTCGCGCAGCGCATCGATCTGGTCGGGGGTGGCTTGCGTGCCACCGATCAGCAGAGCGACGTCGCCGGGCAGGACGCGCAGCGAGAAGAAGATCAGCACGCTCGACACGGCCAGGCCCAGGACGAGCAGGCCCAGCCGCGTCAGCGTGTAGCGGATCACTCCGACGAGACCGTCACGCCCGCCAGCGGCAGGCGCACGTTGAGGGAGTTCTTCGGGAAGTTCTGGACGTTGTTCGCCACGGCGGTCAGCGGCGTCGAGAGGAACAGCCAGTCGGCGGCATCCTCGTCCGAGACGATGCGGGCGGCCTCTGCCAAGTAGTCGGACGACTGCTGCTCGTCGGTCGTGGCGAGGGCCTGCGCGTACAGGCTCTGCACCTTCGGGTTGTCGTATCCGAAGTAGTAGTTCGGGTTGGCGAAGTTGCTGAAATCTCGCGCCTCGACGTGGCGCACGAAGCTGAGGTCGTAGTCATGGTTGGTGTAGACGTTCTTCAGCCACGTCGGGAAGTCGACGGAATCGACCTTCAGCGTCACACCCACGTCGGCGAACGAGGAGACGAGGAACGTCGCGATCGAGCTCGGGTACACGCTCGGGATCGTGAGGGTCAGCGTCAGGTTCTCGGCATTCGCTTCGGCGAGCAGCTCCCGCGCACGGTCGGGGTTGTACGAGATGCTGTCGGAGAGATCTTCGTAGCCCGGGTCCAGCGGCGGGATCGGGCCGTACAGCGGCTGGCCGGCGCCGAGGGTGTCGATGAGCGCCTGGTGATCGATCGCCAGGCGCAGGGCCTCGCGGACGCGCTGGTCGGTGAGGGGCGCGCGGGCGTTGTTGAACGCGAGTGTGCCCTTGTCCGTGGTCAGACCCGATTCGATCTGGAAGTTCCCGGTGCCCTCGATCTGACCCCGCAGCTCGGGATCGACCTCGAGCGCCGCGTCGAGATCTCCGCTGACGGCCGCGTTGACCGCGGCGGTGCGGTCGGGGATGTAGTCGATGACGACCTCGGCCACGCCCGCCTTGTCGCCCCAGTAGGCGTCGTTGCGGGTGAGCGTGAGGCTCTGACCGGTGTTCCACGCCGAGACCGTGAAGGGACCGGTCCCGTTGGTCGCGGTCTCGAAGTTGGTGGTGTCGTTGGTCTTGAAGATCAGACCCGCACGACCGGTGAGGGCGAACAGGAAGTCGATGTTCGGCTGCGCGAGGGTGATGACGACCGTGGTCGGGTCGGGAGAGGCGATGGATGCCACGCCGGCGAGGTCGGCGCTGTTCTGGATCGTCGCGTCGTCCTTCGCCGTCTGCAGCGAGGTCACCACGTCGTCGGCGGTGAGCGCGCTGCCGTCGTGGAACGTTACGCCCGGGCGCAGCGTGAAGGTGTAGGTGAGCCCGTCGGGGGAGATGGTCCAGTCGGTGGCGAGCTCGGGGACGATGGCGTTGTCGTCGTCGCCGTTGCGGGTCACGAGCCCCTGGTAGACGTTGTCGATCAGCGCCTGTTCCAGGGCCGCGCCGCTGGTGCGGCGGATGTCGAGGTTCGACGGCTCGAGCGAAAGGCCGACGGTCAGCGTGGCGTTCGGGTCGGGGGCGCCGGTCGGGCCGGACGCGGTCGACGTGCCGGTGCACGAGGTGAACAGGAGTGCTCCGATCAGGAGCGCGCTCGTGGCGACGGCGGTTCGGCGCAGCATTGCGGGGGTGTCCTTTCGCAAGGCCCACGGCATCCGGGTGCTGTGGTGCCGTGGAGTGGGGTGAGACCAGCCTACTTTCACCCGCCGAGAGGGACTCCGCGTGTGACTCTCCGCGACGTCGGTGTCAGTCGCGCGGGATCGTCTCCCGCACCAGCGCGGCGAGGGTCGCGGGATCCTCCTCCTGCACGTTGTGGCCGGTCGCCAGGACGCGGACCTCGACGTCGTGGGCGCGGCGGGTCAACTCGTCGGCGTCGTCGGCCGTGACGAAACCGCGCTCTCCGCGGACGAACAGGATCGGGGCGCGCGTGGCTTCGATGTCGTCCCACCCGGTCGACGCGAGGACGGCGCGAACGGCGTCCGGGGTGCCCAGGTCGGCACCCGATGCTGCCGCAGCGGCGGCCAGGTGGGCGAAGTGGTGCTTCCACTCCACCCGTCCGTCCGCCCGCACGCGCGTGTTCAGGAAGACCCCGCGTTCGGCGGCCTCACGTGCTCCGCCGAGCCCGAACGACAGCGCCTTCTCGACCAGTTCGTCGCGGCTCGCCCAGTCGGTCGGGCCGGCGAAGAAGGCTCGGAGCTGCGCCGGTCCTCCGCTCGGATCGATGCCGGGGGTGATGTCGACGATCACGACCCTCGCGACGAGATCGGGACGGGATGCCGCGAGGGCTGCCGCCGTGAGTCCGCCCAGCGACTGCCCGACGACCACCTGCGGTCGGTCGGTCCAGGCCTCGATCGCAGCCGCGACGTCGGGGGCGAGCACACGACCGACGTAGGCGGCATCCTCTCGCCACGAGGAATCGCCGTGACCGGCGAGGTCGAGTGCGAGGGCCGGTTCGCCCAGGTGCAGCAGCGTGGTGTCCCACGTATGGGCGTTGAGTCCCGCGCCGTGCAGGAACGTCACGACCGGCGGGGCCTCGCCCCACCGCAGGCCGCTGAGCGTGCGGCCGTCGGGGAGCGTCAGGCTCACGCGGGTGACGACCGGGATGTCGACGCCGGCGGCATCCGCCTGCGCGGGGAGGAAGGAGAACTCGTCGGTCTCGGGCATGACGTCAGCCTGTCATCGCGCCCGGGAGGTCGCCAGCCCGGCGCAACTGCGCGACACCTCGGTCCGCGCAGATGCGGCGCCCGGGGTCGGTCCCTGCGCGCGAGCACCGCCGTAGGCTGTGGCCATGGGCGAGGAACGACGCGTGCATCTGTCGAAGAAGGCTCCTGAGGCGTATGCCGCGTTGCGGTCGTTCTCCCAGGCCGTCGGAGGGGTCGCCGACGCGGCCGGGATCGGTGCCCGGCTGCGCGAGATCGTGCAGATCCACGCCTCGCAGCTGAACGGCTGCGCCTACTGCGTCCGTGTCCACGTCGATCGCGCCGTGGCGGCGGGAGTCGACGCCGATGTCATCGCGCAGATCGCGACCTGGCGCGAGTCGGGGGTCTTCGACGAGCGGGAACGCGCCGCCCTCGAGCTCACCGAGTCGTTCACCTTCATCCACGAGGACGGCATCCCCGACGACGTGTACGACCGGGCGGGCGGCATCCTGAGCGAAGCGGAGTACGTGGCGCTCAGCTGGGTGCTCGTGTCGATCAACGCGTTCAATCGCGTCGCGATCGCGGGGCGTTACCCGGTCCCGCCGCGGCCGGCGGCGGCGTCCGAAACCCCCACCGCGCACGACCACGGCGGTACCGCGTAATGTCCCTCGTCTCGGGCGCGACGAACTTCCGCGACGTGGGTGGCCTGCCCGCCGGATCCCGTCGCACCCGGAGCGGGGCGCTGTACCGCTCGGGCAACCTCGTCCACGTCGATGAGGCGGGGCTTCAGACGCTCGCCGACCTCGGGCTGCGTCGCATCATCGACCTCCGCGACGACGACGAGGTCCGCTGGGCGCCGAGTCGCATCGAGGGGCTCGACGTCGAGGTGCAACGGGTCCCGCTGTTCCTGGGGTCCGTCGAGTCGTTCTTCGAGCGCGACGTGAGCCTGGGCGAGCTGTACGCCGAACTCGTCGAGGGCTCGGCCGCCCGCATCGCGGACGCCGTGAGGGGGATCGCGGACGCGCAACCCGTGCTCGTCCACTGCACGGTTGGCAAGGACCGCACCGGCGTCACCGTCGCCATCGCGCTCGCCGCGGTCGGTGTCGACCGCGACGCCGTCGTGGACGATTACGCGCGGACGGAGGGTCTCCTCCCCGCCGCGCGCAATCGTCAGGTGGTGGCCGGCATCCGGGCACTGCACCCCGAGAACCGGCACGCGGAGGAACTCGCGACGCGATCACCCGCACCGGTCATGCGCGCGCTCCTGGAGACCCTGGATGCCGAGTACGGCTCGCCCGCCGCCTTCCTGCGGGCGCACGGCCTGACCGAGGCCGAACTCGAGCGTTTGCGAGCCGCCCTGATCGAGTGATGTCTCGCTCTCGCCCTCGATCGATCCACGGCGGCAACACAGGTTAGGCAACCCTTGGTCGAGGGTATAGTGGATGCCATCATGTCCATCTCCGCCGAGCACAACGCCGCCGCCTGCCGATCGTCGCGTCACACGCGCGCACAGCACCTCATCACGGCCGACGAGACGTCGCTCGCCGAGATGGAGGCGCTGCTGGCGACGCTGCCGATCTGCTCGACCGGCCGCATCTTCGTCGAGGTCCCGGACGCGTCGTGGATCACGACGATCGCCGCCCCGGCCCGCATGACCGTCACGTGGCTCGACCGTTCGCGCCGCGCAGGTGCCCCGGGGACGGGCCGTGTGTGTGCGCCCGGCCAGGCCCTGACCCGCGCGGTGGCCGGATGGGCCGGCGAGATGCTGTGCTGCGACGACGACGCCACGCGGATCTTCCTCACGGGCGGCTACCTGGGCACGGCCGAGATCGTGGACGAGCTCACGTCGCGCCACGGTGTCGACGCGACCGCGATCCACACCCCCGAACGCTTCGGTCTCGCCACCGCTCGCTGACGGCGCGTTTCACGCTCCGCGCGGGACGTAGTTCCCCTCGACGAGACCGGCCTCGATCTCGAAGCGGTTGCGCAACGGGTCGCGACCGGCGAAGAAGTAGAGCAGGGGCATGAGGAAGCCGTAACGCTGCCACTGGCGGGCGTGCACGGCCTCGTGGCGGAGCACGGCGGCGCTGGGCGCCGCGTCACCGGTGAGGAAGCAATCGCCCACGCAGACGCCGCCGCGAGGGAAGGCCCACGCCGGGAGACCCCGGAACACCCACAGGCCGTTCCTCCGTTCGATGCGACCGGTGCTCCACACCGAGCCCCATACCCAGCCGACCGTGCGGCCGTACCAGAAGCCGACCCGGCTGACGGGGGAGTCGAGCAGGACTGCGGGGATGAACCGGTCGATGCGACGACCTCGCGCGACGGCTCGATCGGCACGCTCTCGCCATCCCTCGGGCGGCCGGGGGATGGGGCTCACGCGAGCGCCCCGATGAGGCGGAGAATGGTGCCGAGGTCGTCGACGGCGGCGGCGGGCGAGGCGGGGGAGAACTCCGTGATCGTCGCACCCGCCAGCGGCAGCCGCTCCCGGAGGCGGCGGATCGATGCCGCGACGTCGGTCGCCCGAGCTCCGAACGGCTCGGGGAGGGCGACCCCCGCGATCTCCGCGGGGTCCAGTACGTCGAGGTCGAGGTGCACATAGACCCGCGACGCCCCCGTTGCGGCGACGGCATCGGCGAGGGCTTCCGGCTCCGACAGCTCCGCCGCGGTGATCACGCGGATCCCGTGCTCGTCGACATACCGCTGCTCCTCGGCATCCAATGCGCGAGTACCCGCCAGGACGACGCGGGACGAGGGGATGCCGGGGCTCAGGCGCAGGAGGTCGGTGCCGTCACCGAGGATCGCTCGGAGCACCATGCCGTGGAACGCGCCGCTGGGGGAGGACTCCGGGGTGTTCAGGTCGGCGTGCGCGTCGATCCACACGATCGCGACGTCGTCAGCGGCGACCGCGGACACCGCTCCGAGCGCGACACCGCAGTCCCCGCCGATCGTCACCGCGTGCTCACCCGTCACCCCGGCGACGGCGTCACGGATGCGCTCGCGCATGCGGACGAGCGCGCTCGCGCGGAGCACCCGGGTGCCTTGGGCATCGCCGGCCTCGGAAGGAACCTCGACGGTCGTGGTCGCGGCGCGGGGAAGATCACCGGCGATGGCTTCGGCGCCGTCGATGAGCTGCATCGCGCGCGAGGACGACGAGCCCTGCCACTGCGGGGCGATCACGAAACGCGTCATGGCCTGCCTGTCGGAGAGGAGGAGCGCACCGCCTCGGAGGCGGTGCGCTCCCGGTCGATCAGAGGTCGGGGCTCGGCGCGTCGATGGCGGCGCGCTGCGGGCCGCCGGTCTTCAGCGCGGCCAGGCGCGCCTCGACCTCGGTCAGCTCACCCACGTCTTCGAGCGCATTGAACTGCGCGTCGATGCTCGAGGCGGCCAGTTCCTGCTTGCCGGCCGCGAGGGCCTCTTCGCGGCGGATCTTGTCTTCGAACCGGCCGAGCTCGCTCGTCGGGTCGAGGACATCGATCGACTTCACCGCGTCGTGCACCTTGTTCTGCGCCTCGGCGACCTTGGCGCGCGCCAGCAGCTCGCTGCGCTTGGACCGCAGCTGCTCGAGCTTGGCCTTCATGCCGTTGAGGCCGTCCTTGAGCTTGTCGACGACCTCGGTCTGCGAGGCGATCGTGGGCTCGGCGGACTTCGCCTCGCTCTCCGCGCTGATCTGGCGCTGCAGAGCGATCTTGGCCAGGTTGTCGAACTTGTCGGCCTCGCCGGCGTTGCCGGCGGCGCGCAGTTCGTCGCCCTTGCGACTGGCGGCCAGGGCCTTGTTCCCCCACTCGGCGGCCGCCTGGACGTCTTCCTGGTGGTCGCGCTCGAGAAGACGCAGGTTGCCGATGGTCTCGGCGATGGCCGACTCGGCGTCGGCGATGGAGTTGGAGTAGTCGCGGACGAGCTGGTCGAGCATCTTCTGCGGGTCCTCGGCCTGGTCGAGGAGCGCATTGATGTTCGCGCGGACGAGGGTCGAGATGCGACCGAAGATGGACTGCTTGGCCATGCGGGGTTTTCCTTCCTGGGGCGACACTGTCGAGTCTGGTGCCGGTTTCTACGAGTTGTCTGTGACGGCCGTTGCGGGCCGCGGGGCGAGCGTCAGAATCGACCCCCTCCGCGACGTGAACGCGACCCGGCCGACGAGGAACCGCGCGAGCGACCCGAGGAGCCGGACGAGCGTGAGCCGCCCCCGAGGCCGCCCATGCCTCCGAGCATGCCCCCCAGGCCGCCCACTCCGCCACCGCCGAATCCGCCGCGCGAACGCGACCCCCCGAGGATCGCGTTGACGGCGATGCCGCCGAGGATGGCCCCCATCATGTCACCGCCGCCGCCCCCGCCGCGGGTGCCGCCGAAGGCGCCGACGTCGTTCTGCGCGAGGGATGCGGCCTGGGCCGCGAGATCGGCGGAGCGTTGCGCGAACGGGAGGGCGGCGGCCGGGTCGGCGGCGCGCAACTGCTCGGCCTGGACGAGAGCCGCCCCGGCTTCGGCCAGCCGTGTCCGGGCGGTCGGCCCGACGGCGCCGCGGCGAGCGGAGATGAAGTCCTCGGTGGCGGTCACCTGCGCGCGCGCCTGGGCGAGGACGCTGTCGAGTTGCGACTCGGCGCGCCGTCGGCGTTCGGACTCGTCGCGGGCGGCGGTGAGCACCGCGTCGATCGCGGTGTTGGCCTGGTCGAGCGCGGCGAGGGCGCGCAGCGGGGCCGTGCGCGGGGGTGTCAACGCGGCGCGTCCGGCATCCAGCTGTGTCCGCGCGGTCGCGATGGCCCCCGCGATGCGGCCGTCGCTGTCAGGCAGAGCCGACGCGGCCGCGAGGTCGCCCTCGACCTCGGCGATGAGGTCGGCTGCCCGCGTCTCGGCAGACGAGAGGTCGGCCGCGAGGGAGCCGATGGCCCTCTCGAGACCCTCGGCCTGGGCGACGGCCGCTTCGCCGGCGCGGATCGCGACCGCGGCCTCCCCGTTCGATCCGGCGGCGACGGCCGCATCGGCGGCGGTGAACTGCTGCGCGGCCAGGTCGAGCCGCGCGCGGGCCTGGGCGGGATTGTCGTTCACGGTGACGAGGGCGTCGTCGGCGTACCGCTCCCGGAGCGCCGCCAGATCTCGGTCGGCGCCCTCCAACGCCGAGCGCGCAGCCCCGTGCCTCTCTCGAGCCCTCGCCAGGGCTCCGGGTGCGTCGGATTCGAGGGCGCGGAGCTCATCGAACGCCGCGGCCTTGGCATCCAGCGTCTCGTCCGCCGTAGCGCAGAGGCGGAGGATCTCCACGTACCCCGCACGTCTCTGGTCCGCCGTCTCGGGGACGTCGTCGTCGAGCTGCTGCGAGATCGTGAACGCGCGCTCGAGGTCGGCCTTCGCCTGCGCGAGGGCCTCGGAGTAGGGGGATGCCGCCGCGTCACCGAACTGCGCCCGGGCGAAGCCGAGGTCCTGTTCGCTGGTCTTGATGGCGTCGTCCGTCGCGACCAGGGCGGAGCCGGCGCGACGCGCGAGGTCGTCGAGGCTCTCGGTCGGGGGCGCGCCGGTGGCGGTGGCGCCGCGGCGGCGCCGCAGCCACAGCCACACCAGCCCGCCGACGAGCGCCAGGATGAGGAACACCACCAGGGCGATGAGCGAGACGTTGGGACCGCTACCGGCCGGGGTGGGCGGTGGAGCGGGCTGGGCCTCGCGCGCGGCGGCGGTGATCCCGGTCGCGGCGGCATCCGCCGCGCCGGCGTAGTCACCCGCCGCGAGGGCGGGCTGGACCCGTTCCTGCTCGATCGCGGCGAGCTGATCCGCCGTCAGGGCCCCGTCATCGACGTCGCCGGAGAGGTAATAGGCGCGGCCATCGACCGAGACCGCCAAGAGGTACTGATGAGGACCGAGGTTGTTGCGGTTGGCGGCCTCGTTCGCCCAATCCGCGGCGCTCACCGGTTCGGTGAAGTCGTCGACGAACACCACCCACATATCGAGCCCGGTCTGATCCGATAGGCGCAGCAGCCGCGTCTGCACCTCGGCTTCTTGCGCGTTGGTGAGCACGTCGGCCTGATCGAGGACGTAGCTCGACCCGAGCGAGGGTGGTGGGACGGCCCACGCGGGAACGCCGAGACCGAGGACGGACACCGCCGCGACCACGAAACCCGCCATGATCGTCGCCGCCTTCGGCTTTCGCATGCATTCCCCTTCGGCGCTGAGGACCCCACTCTATAAAGGGCCGTGGACACCGGGGAAGGTTCGGCGCGTCCGCCCTCAGCGCACGCGCGCGCCGCATAGGCTCGTGCGTTCGGAGGGAGCCCCATGGACGATCGCTACGGAACGGATGTACTCGCCCGCGGATGGCGCGAGGCGGGCCGCAAGAAGGCGGCTCAGGTCGCGGCATCCGCCGATCTCGTGGTCGAGGTCGCCGGTGACGGGTTCTGCGGAGCGGTGACCCGCATCGACGGCATGCACGTGGAGCTCGAGGACAGGCTCGGCAAGCGCCGCCTGTTCCCGCTCGGCGGAGGGTTCCTCGTCGACGGCGAACCGGTGGTGCTCGTGGCACCGTCGGCAGCCCCGAAGGGGCGCACACGGACGGCCTCCGGGTCGTTCGCCGCTCCCGAACAGCGAGCCCGGACGGCACGGGCCAGCCGCATCCTCGTCGAGGGCAAGCACGACGCCGAACTGGTCGAGAAGGTATGGGGCGCTGACCTGCGGGCCGAGGGCGTGGTCGTCGAATTCCTCGAGGGCGTCGACCTCCTCGGACAGACACTGGATGCCGAACCCCCCACCGCCGAGCGCCGGTACGGCGTTCTCGTCGACCACCTCGTGCCGAACTCCAAGGAATCCCGCATCGCCGACACGATCGCCCGGGGACGCCACGGCGCGTACGTGCGCATCGTCGGGCACCCCTTCGTCGACGTCTGGCAATGCGTCACGCCGCGGGCCCTCGGCATCGCGGCATGGCCCGAGGTGCCGCGCGGCATCGAGTGGAAGGTGGGGGTGTGCCGCGCCCTGGGGTGGCCCGCGGAGGAGCAGGCCGACCTCGCCCGGGCCTGGCAGCACATCCTGTCGCGCGTGACGACCTTCCGCGACCTCGAGCCGGCGCTGCTCGGCCGCGTCGAGGAGCTCATCGACTTCGTCACGGTCCCGTGAGCGGCCGGAAACCGCGCGAGCAGTCGCGCGACGATCAGGGGGAGCCCGGCGACGGCTCGCCTACCCTGGATACCATGGAGACCCCCGTCTATCGCGATCGCCCGGTGTCGTTCGTCCGGCGCAGCGGCCGCATGTCGGAGGCGCAGGACCGTGCGTGGGCGGAGCTGTCGCCGTTCTACCTGCTGCGGGTGGAGCGGGATTCCGCGGCCACGAGCGTCCGCCCGGGATCCGCCATCGACCCGGCCGAGGTCTGGGGCCGCCGGGCGCCCCTGATCGTGGAGATCGGATCCGGCCAGGGACACCAGATCGTCTCGGCCGCGGCCGCGCGGCCGGACGCCGACTTCCTCGCCGTCGAGGTCTTCGCCGCGGGACTGGCCCGCACGATGCTCGACGCCGAGCGAGAGGGACTTCGCAACCTGCGTCTCGTCGAGGCCAATGCGCCCGAGGTCCTGGAGCACATGCTGCCCGCGGCATCCGTCGACGAGCTGTGGGTGTTCTTCCCCGACCCCTGGCACAAGAAGAAGCACACCAAGCGCCGCCTGGTGGCTCCCGAGTTCGCCCGGATCGCCGCACAGGCTCTCGTCCCCGGCGGCACCCTGCGCCTCGCGACCGACTGGCAGGACTACGCCGACCAGATGCGCGGCGTCCTGGACGACGCCCCAGAATTCGAGCGAGCCTTCGCGGGGGAGTGGGCCGAGCGTTTCGACGGTCGGGTCCTGACCGCCTTCGAGCGCAAGGGGCTCCGCGTCGGCCGAGACATCCGCGATCTGACGTACACCCGGCTCGCGCCATGACCGCCCACGCCGCCGCACCCGAGCACGTCCGCCGTACCTGGACGCCCACGCTCGTGCCGGCGGCGTTGGTATGCCTGGCCGCTCCGGTGCTGTTCGTCGTCCAGGTCGTGTGGCTCGGGTGGATCGTGCTGGCGCTCGCCGTGGCATCCGCGATCCTCGTCGACCGTCGCGGCGGCATCGCGATCCGGCCGGCCCGGGATGCCGAGCCCGTGCCGAGCATCGCGCGCGACGTGTTCCTCATCGCGCTCGGTCAGTGCGTCGTGAGCCTCATCCCGCTGAAGGCCGAGCTGGACGATGCGGCCTTCGTGCGCTTCACGCTGGGGCTCGGGGGCGCCGTCGTCCTTCCCTACGTGATCTCTCGCTTCGTCTTCCGAGATCGGGCGATCCGCTTCCCCTGGCGGGGAGGCGGTCGATGGGCGTGGTGGCAGTGGGTGTGGCTGCTCGGGGTCATCGTGCTCGGCTGGCTGATCCTGCCGTTCTACTTCGTCACGTCGGGCGTGTACATGAACTGGCCGGTCGTCGACACGCCGGAGCTGATCGGTCGTCTGTTCGTCGGCGTGGGTGCCGTCGGCATCTGGGACGAGTTGTTCTTCGTCTGCACCGTGTTCGTCCTACTGCGGCGGCACCTCCCCGACGTGACGGCGAACGTGCTGCAGGCGATCGTGTTCGTATCGTTCCTGTGGGAGCTCGGCTATCAGGCCTGGGGGCCAGTGCTGACGATCCCGTTCGCTCTCATCCAGGGGTTCCTGTTCCTGCGCACCCGCTCTCTGGGGTACATCGTGACGGTGCACCTGCTCTTCGACGCCGTCGTCTTCGGTGTCCTCGTCCACGCCCACAATCCCGGGGCCGTGTCCTTTTTCCTCGTCTGACGGCGGCCGTCGCGATCCGCCCCGGTCCCCGCCCGGGCGCAGGAAGGATGCCGGTGCGCGCCGTCCGGCCGGGGTCGGCGACGCCACTGACCAGGCGATTTCCTGAATGTCAACCGGGAAGACGGGGTGGGGGCATCCGGTACGATCTGCCCTAATGCACCTGTCCGGGCCGGACACCGTCGTCAGCAGCCCACTTCCTCCCCGTGAAAGGTTCCGAGTGAGCGCACCGCCGAGCGAGCTGGTCCCTACGGTACGACCGGCCCCCACCGACGATCGCCTTGCGCCGCTGCGCGACCGCGGGCGACGCCTGCTCGACTCCCGCGCCGGTCGGGCTCTTCGCCAGTACGGCGAAGACGTCCTGCGTGCGCCGCAGGGCATCGAGCCGATCGAGCGCGGCTCGTTCACGCGTGTTCTGCTGCTGTGGGGCATCGCCCGCGTGGTGAACTTCGGCCTTCTGTGGGGTTTCTACTCCATCGCGAAGTCCGCCCGTTGGGGGTTCGGCCCCGACAGCGAACGCCTCGGCACGTTCTTCGACTACCTCACCGGATGGGACGCCGACCGCTACGGTCAGATCGCTGCGCAGGGGTACCCCATGTCGCTGCCGATGAACGTGTCCGGCGACATCCTGCCGAACAACTGGGCGTTCCTCCCGGTCTTCCCCTTCCTCGTGCGGACGCTCTCGGGCGCCACGGGGCTCGGCTGGCAGCCGGTCGCGGTCCTGATCAGCCTCGCCGCGAGCCTCGGTGCGACCTGGGTGCTGTTCCGCCTCCTCCGCTCGGTCACGAAGCCGCGGGCGGCCTGGTGGTCGGTCGTGTTTTTCTCGTTCGGCCCGATGTCCTTCCTCTTCGCGCTCGGCTACAGCGAAGGCCTGTTCATGCTGCTGATGTTCAGCGGCATGCTGCTGGCTCTCCAGCGCAAATACCTCTGGATCCTCCCGATCGGGCTCATCGCGGCCTACACGCGTCCCGGTGTGCTCGCGCTCGGTCTGGCCCTCGGCATCGTCTTCCTCGTGCGTTTCTTCCGTCGGCGCGTCGACCCGTTCCCCGTGCGCGAGTGGGCTTCGCTCATGGCCACGGGACTCACGATCGCGGTCGCCGGCCTGTCGTGGAATCACATCGCGCAGTACATCACCGGTACGCACAACGCCTACATCCGCACCGAGCTCGGGTGGTGGCTCGACTACGTCGGCAACGACGAATTCACGCCGTTCACACCGTGGTTCCGTCAGGCCGGGACGCACCTGGGCGTCGTCGGCATCATCCTGGTGATCGCGCTCCTCGTCGCCTTCGCGGCGCTGCTGTGGTCGCGTCCGGTACGGCGGCTGGGCCTCATCGTCGTCGCCTACGCCTTCAGCTACGGCACCTACATCTTCGCGGTCTTCCTTCCGCAGCAGAGCACGTTCCGTCTGCTCATGCCCATGGCTCCGCTGACGGCCGACGATCGCTGGTCGTCGACGCCCCGGCGACGCACCGCCATCCTGGTCGGCTGCATCGTCCTGCAGGCCGTCGCGATCCTGTTGCTCTGGACGCGCGGGAACCCGTAAGCCGCACGGCGGTCCGAGTTTCCGGAACCACGAAGGGGCGAGCACGCGTGTGCCCGCCCCTTCGTTATTCTCCGTCCGGTCAGTCCGGGCTTCCGCCCGGGTCGACGGCGTTGACGGTGTCCGCTTCCACGGCGTTGTCCGCCTCCGGTTCCGCGGTCCCGGTCGGTTGATCGACCTCGCCGGCCCCCGAAGGGTCGGTCGCGGGCTCGGGCGGAAGGGGGACCGTGGGCTCGTCCGGGCTCGGCGCCAGGGGCTCGGCGGGGGCCGCGGGGGAAGGATCGCTCGGAACCGTGGGAGTACCCGGCGTTCCCGGGGCGGTGGGCGGGTCGAGGGGTTCGGGGGTGGGGAGGGTCATGTCTCCAGCGTCGACGGTTGTGTGCCGTCCCGCGAGGGCCTACCGATCGACGGCGCCAGGGTGTAATCGTGCGGCTAGGCTCGGGCGGGGACAGATTCGCGAGGGAGTGCCGTGTCCACAGCTCACGAGGTCACGCGCCGCGAAGCCATCGACCAGTACCGCATCGTCGGGGCCCTGCCCGAGCCCGATCTGCAGGGGCTGGTGGAGCTCGCGGCGACCGTGTGCGGCGTCACGACCGCCGTCATCAACATCATCGACGACCGCGCCCAACATCAGGTCGCGGCGGTGGGCGTTCAAGCGGCGTCCTGCTCCATCGAGGATTCGATGTGCGCCGCGGTGCTCGTCGACCCGCGCCGGGTCGTGGTGCCGGACGCGCGGGAGGATCCGCGGTTCCGCGACAACGCCTTCGTGACGGGCGCGATCGCGGCCGTCCGCTTCTATGCGTCGAGCCCCCTCATCACCCCCTCCGGGGTGGCGATCGGAACGCTGTGCGTCTTCGACGAGGAGGTCGGCGAACTCTCGGATGCCAGCGCCCGCGCCCTCGATCTGCTCGCGCACCAGGTGATCGACGTGCTCGAACTTCGTCGACTGTCCCGTGATCTGGCGGAGTCGAACTCGCAGCTCGAGCAGTTCGCCACACAGGTCAGCCACGACCTCCGGAACCCCCTGACCGCGTTGTCGGGCTTCCTCGAGCTCGCCGCCGACAGCCCCGAGATGGTCGGTGCTCCGCGGGCCGCGCGCTCGCTGGCCCGAGCCGAGTCGGCGGCGGCACGGATGACGTCGATGGTGACCGACCTCCTCGACTTCGCGCGCATGGGCGGTGCTCGACCGCACTTCACTCAGGTGGACGTGGGGGAGGTCGTCGACGAAGTGCTCGAAGACCTCGACGGGGCTGTCGTGGGTGTCGGAGCGGAGGTCGTCGTGGATGCCTCGGTATTGATCCGCGCCGACGACACGCTGCTGCGTGTGCTGTTGCAGAATCTCATCGCCAACGCCGTGAAGTTCACCTCGGCGGCGGGGCGGACACCGCACGTGTTCGTCACGGTGCAGGCGATGCCCGACGGGTGGCGCATCCTGGTGGACGACAACGGCGAGGCGGTCGATCCGATGCTGCGTGACCGCATGTTCGAGCCGATGCAGCGCGGTCACGACGCCGAGGTACAGGGTCTCGGCATCGGGCTCGCGACGTGTCGGCGCATCGCTCAAGCACATGGCGGCCACATCGGGCTGGACCGATCGCCCGCCGGGGGGACCCGTGCCTGGGTCGTCCTCCCGGCCGACGTGGCGGCGTGATCGTCTAACGGTCGCGGTGCGCGCGCGCAACCACCGTGACCCGCTGGCGCGGGGGCCCGTAACGTGGCAGGCATCCGGTCGGGAGTCCGGGCTCATCGCCGTTCTCCGCGTCCGGCGACACGAAGGTTGCCCCCATGGCTCGGAACGTCCGCCTGCTGCACTGTCCGCCCGATGCGGTGTTCCGCGTGCTGGCGAACGGGTGGCTCTATCCCCTGTGGGTCGTGGGCGCGTCGCGCATGCGGGACGTGGCCGAGAACTGGCCGCAGGAGGGCTCGGAATTGCATCATTCGTTCGGATCCTGGCCGGCTGTCATCAATGACACCACCGTGATGCGCGTGTGGGATCCTCCGTACCGCGCGGTCATGGAACCGCACGGGGGTCCGATCGGTATCGCCCGCGTCTCCATCGATGTCAAGGCGCGGGGCGACCAGTGCGTGGTCCGTCTCCAGGAGGAGCCCGTGACCGGGCCGACGAAGCTCCTCCCCGATGCGGTTTTCGACGCGATCACGCGGTGGCGCAACGCCGAGACGCTGCACCGTCTGGCGTACCTCGCCGAGGGTGGAGCCCCGGGAACGACCGGGGGTGCTTCCGCGATCGGCCAGGCGTCGACCGCGGAGAAGGAGCCGATCCAGCGATGAGCGAGAGCTACGACGCGATCGTCGTGGGGTCGGGCCCCAACGGCCTCGCCGCCGCCGTCACCCTCGCCCGTGCCGGGTTGTCCGTCGCCCTGAACGAGCGCCATACCTCACTCGGCGGCGCGGCTTCGACCGCGGAGATCACCCTCCCGGGATTCCGTCACGACCTGGGGTCGGCCGTGCATCCGCTCGCGCTGGAGTCGTGGTTCTTCCGGGAGTTCGGTCTGGACAAACGCGTGCCCTTCGTGGTGCCGGAGGTCTCGTTCGCCCATCCGCTGGATGGCGCACGTGCGGGTCTGGCCTACCGCGACCTCGACCGTACGGCGGAGGCGCTCGGCCGCGACGGGGCGGCGTACGCGCGGATCCTCCGGCCCCTCGTTTCCCACCTGCGTGGAGTCGCCGACTTCACCGGCAACGCCCTGCTCCGCGTACCGGGCGACCCGCTCGCGGCGTTCTTGTTCGGCATCCGATCGCTGGAACAAGGCGGTCCGTGGTGGAACGCGAGGTTCCGTGACGAGGTCGCTCCCTCGATGCTCACGGGGGTGTCGGCGCACTCGATCCTCGCGCAGCCGAGCCTCGCGGCCGGGGGCGCGGGCCTCGTTCTCGCCACCTACGCGCACGGGCGGGGGTGGCCGATCCCCGTCGGCGGCAGCCAGTCGATCGCCGACGCCATGGTCGCCGATCTGAGGGCCCACGGAGGAGTCGTGCACACGGGAGTCGACATCGCCGACCTCCGTCAGCTTCCGGCCGCCCGCGCGGTGCTGTTGGACATCACCCCTCGCGCTCTCGTCGGATTGGTGGGAGATCGGATGCCCGCTCCCTACCGGCACGCGCTCGAGCGCTTCCGCTACGGCGGTGGGGTGGCGAAGATCGACTTCGCGCTCTCGGACCCGGTGCCCTGGGCCGATCCGGACGTGTCGCGGTCGGGAACCGTGCACGTGGGCGGGACGCGGGCGGAGATCGCCGCCGCCGAGAACGCCGTGGTGCGCGGGGAACTGCCGGACGCACCGTACGTGCTGGTGTCGCAGCCGACGTTGTTCGACACGACCCGGGCGCCCGCGGGACGCCACGTACTGTGGGCGTACACCCACGTTCCCGCCGGGAGTCCTGCCGACCGCGAGGAGGCGGTGGTGGCGCAGATCGAACGGTTCGCGCCCGGGTTCCGCGACACGATCCTGGCCACGTCGTCGCGCACGTCCGTGGACATCGCCGCGTGGAATCCGAACTTCCCGGGCGGGGACATCTCGGCGGGTGCACCGTCGCTGACGCAGCTGATCAGCCGACCCGTTCCGCGCCCCGATCCGTGGCGCACGCCGGTGCCGGGGATCTACCTGTGCTCCTCATCGACGAGCCCCGGCCCGGGTGTGCACGGTCTCGCGGGCTGGCAGGCGGCGTTGAGCGCGCTGCGGCACGAGTTCGGCACACGTCTGCGACCGGGGCTCGCCCCGCGGGACGACCAGGTCGTGACGACGGCCCGGTGATCGTGACATCCGACGTCGTGGATCAGCCGATCTCGCCCGAGGGCGAGCTGTTGGTGTCCGAAGCCTCGTCGGCGTCCTGCTGAGCGGCGGCGCCCTCCTCAGGGGACTCCGAACCCGCGCCGTTCGATTCGGGGTCGGGGGCCGCGTCGCCGTCGGGGCTGCCGGATCCGGTCTGCTCGCTCATGGGAGTTCCCTTCGTGGTGCGCCGACGATCGGCGGCGCGAGCGACGGTGCCACACGTCCTCCCCGCTGTCCAGGGGCTGGCGTATCAGAGTGGATGAACGCCGTAACGCTCCGTGAACTCGACCCGCGCGGCATCCTCGATGTCATCGGCCTCGTCGCGGAGGTCGATGACCGGGATCGCGTTCACAGGTAGGGCGCGAGCGCGCCGGCGGTGAGGGCGAACGCGAGGGCGGCGCTTCCGGCGGCCGTGGCCAGGGCGATCGTGGCGCGTTCGGTCCGCCCGCGGCGGGCGAGATTGACCGGATCGCCGGTGGACCGCAGCGATGCCTTGGCGGCCTCGAGAGTGTCGTAACGCCCGACCGGGACGCCGTGCGCGTCGCGGGCGACGAACCCGCCTTTCACGCTGTCGACGCAGCCGTAGTACTCGCCGCCGCGGTGAGCGACCCAGAATCCCGAGTCCACCTTCGCCCACATGACGCGGGCACCCGAGAGAGGCGGGAGGGAGTTCGTGCTGTGCGCGGGCATGTCAGGCAGCCGATCGGAGAGTCGCGCGGCGGGCCGCGGGGGCGGGGGTGCGCGCGGGCACCGAGGCTTCCGGGATCACCGCGTCCAGGGCGACGACGAGACCGGCGGAGGAATTGGCCATGTCGGCCATCTCCTTCAGGGTCTGTGCATTGAGCTGCTCAGGCTCGGCGCTGTCGAAGACGAAGCGCAGAGCAATGGCGGGCTGCAGCCAGAGGGTGGAACGACCGGGGGTGCCGTCGACGTGCGTCCAGCTCAGTGTGAAGCTCTCGTTGCGGCGGAGCTTGGTCGCGACCACCACTTTCAGGTGGGCGAGCAGGCGGTCCGGAATGCGCATCGGCTCCGGCGTCGTGCCGTAATAGAGGTGACCCATGAGGAACTCCCTTCGCTGGCTTAGCTGTATGAAGAACATACTCGGTTAGTAACTAGTTTGTCGAACTATTTGTTTCGATGTATGATTTCGAAATCGACAGCAAGGGGCGAACACCATGACGGATACGCGCGCGGTGTCGCAGAGCCTTTCTCCCGGCGGAGACCGCGACTCGGGCACCTATTGGTACGGCGACGAGCCCGCCGATCGGCGTGTGCGCAGCAAGGCGGTGCTCGAGGCGCTCCGCGTCTACCGAGCGGCTGAACTCGCCATGCGCCGTCGCACGCGCGAGTCGATGTCGATGGGTGAGAACGAACTACTCGTCCTCCGATTCCTCCTCCGCGAACCCGGTCGTCAGGTGCGACCGGGGGAGCTGACCCGCTATCTCGGACTCTCCACGGCCTCGACCACGGCGATCCTGGATCGTCTCGAGCGGTCCGGACACATCACTCGGGTGGCGAACCCGGACGATCGCCGAAGCATCTTCGTGCAGGCGACCGACCGCGCACACGCCGAAGTCCGCCAGACGCTGGGCAACATGCACGACCGGATGCTCGCCGCTGTGATCGACATGTCGGCCGAGGAGTCCCAGATCGTCGTCAACTTCCTCCACCGGATGAGCGATGCTGTCGACGGCGTCGCGGTCGACGCCGGATCGCACGCGTCACCGTGATCTACGTGCTCGTCGGCGGCCCGCGCGACGGACAGCACGTGGATGACCTTCCGCGGGGATACCGCCTCAGCCTCGACGAACCGGCTCCCGAGCGGTTCGCCGAATTCGACACCGTGCGTGCCGTCTGGTTCGAACTGGATGCCGCGATGTTCCGCTCCGCGCAGCGGCGCGACTGACGCGCCCGTATCTCACGGGCCGAGGCCGTGCAACCCGGTCCTCCCCGCACACGTCCCGCCGCACGCTAGAACCCATGAGATGCGTGACGTATGCCGGAGAAACCGTGATCACGACCGATGACGTCGCCGCGTCGCTCATCGAGTTGACCGCCGCCGTCGCGAAAGAGGGTCAGGCTGAGGCCGTCAGCATCCCGATCGTGACGGAGGACAAGAAGGTCGGGCAGGCGGAGCTCGTCATCGGCGTCGGAAACGACGTGCTGTCGGCTCCGGTGGACTGGTCGGGCGAGGAGCCGGACTTCGCGGCGTGGTCGGAGGACCTGCGCAATCATCGGCTCTTCCCACGCTCGGCCCTCCGCATCGTCGAGCCCGAGCCCGACGGCGACGATGAGCCGGTCGATTGGGACTTCGACCAGCCGACGCAGGCCTGACGCCCTCCCGACACGCCCCCTGAGCGCTTCAGACGCTCCCCCTTAGGGTGGAGTGATGGGCAGGCGGAGCGTGACGTGGCGGGTGGGCGGAATCCTCCTCGGCGTCTGCGGCCTCCTCGGCCTCGCTGGTGCGCGGATCATCGGGGCATCGGTCGTGCAGCAGATCCTCATCGACGTGCTGTGGGCCCTCGGCATCCTGGTCTTCGCGATCGGCTTCAGCCGTGCGGGGAGCGTCGTCGCCCGCCGACCACTGGGAGTCTCTGCCCTCGTCGTGCTGGCGCTCGCGCCGCTGACGGTGAATCTCTCTTACGCCCTCGCCCCGGTGCAGGTGATCTCGGCGCAACCTTCGACCGCGTGGACCGCGTTCGCCGTCAGCCTGACCGCGTCGGCCGTCTCGGTCGCCGCCGGGGCGGTCGCGGCGACACAAATCGCCCGCCTGGGTGCCGTCCCCGCGCGCTGGCGCTGGGCACCCCTGTGGGCGCTCGGCATCAGCGTGGGCTGCGCCGTCCTGGTGCAGGGAGTGTGGGTTGCGCTTGGCGCCGCCGGCGCTGACCAGGGCGTCCTGGTCGCGGCGGGTGCCATCGGCTGGCTCGGCATGCTCGCTCCCACCCTCGGACTCGGCGTCGTCGCGCTCATCGCGGCCGCGACCGACCGCCCCGACAGCGTCGAGGTGTTCCGCTCCTCCTGACGCCCGTCGATGAGCCCCCGCCGGTCAGCGGGGGCGGATACACCCCGGGGTGGATGACGACCGGCCGGCGTCGAAGAGACGATGAGTCGTCGGATCGTTTCTCGCGATCGATGCTCACCCGATCGGAGCCCCATGCCACCGACCGTCGTCCCTTCGCCCCCACACGTCGTCGAGGCCTCTCCGCCCCGCCCGCCGGAATCCCCTCGCGCCGAGGCGTCGTCCGCCTCCCCGAACAGGACACGGATGCCGCGCGCGAGCATCGCGCTCGCCGCGGCCATCCTGGTGGTCAGTCTCGTGCAGCTTCGAGGGAGCGTGTTCGTCGGGGACGGCCCGTTCGACGTCCGTGAACTGGCGCGAAGTGTGTTCACGGTCGAGCAGCCCCTGCTGCTCCCCGTCGTGCTGCTCGCCGTCCTCCTCACCGGGGGCCTCGCGGAACGGGTGATGGGCGCGCGCCGCGTTCTCGTGGCCTTCCTCGGGGGAGGCCTGGCGACCTCTGTCGCCGGGCTGGCGATCGGTGCCGTCGAGAGCGCCTTCCTGCCCGGTCTCCCGTTGAACTCCGAGGTGTTCACCGGGGCACCTCCCATCGCCGCGCTGCTCGTCGTGGCGATGACCGCGAGCGGCTTCGTGGGCGCCCTGTGGCGCCGGCGTGTGCGGTGGGCCAGTACGGCGCTCGCGTTGACACTGTTCCTCTACTCCGCGTCGGCCAGTGACCTCTATACGCTCATCGCGCTTCCGATCGGTCTGGGCCTCGGCGTCCTGTCGGGCGGTCGTCCGGTGACTTTGCGCGTCCAGCGCAGCTCCCACCACGAGACAAGGGTGCTCCTGGCAGCGCTGACCGCCGTGACCGCCATCGGTCCGATGGTCGCCACGCTGTGGGGGAGCGGTGCCGGTCTGCTGTCCGTGTACGGATGGCTGTCCTACGACCCGCTCACGGTCGTAGACGGGCAGGTATGCGTCGCCGGGTCCACGCTGCTCGCGTGCCCGGCCGACGGGTGGTCTTTCGGTCCGCTGCAGCCGCTCGCGGGGTGGATCGCCGCCCTCCCCCTCATCGTGCTGCTCGTGGCATCCTGGGGCATCCTGCGGGGGCGTCGCGGGGCCCTCGGCATCGCCATCGCCGTGAACCTGCTCGTGTTCGCGGGGATGGCCTACGTCTTCGCCGTCACCGAACCCGACACTTTGGCGACGCTCGCGCTCAGCCGTGACGCGGACGCGACGTCGGCGGTGTGGCAGATCCTGGTCGGGGTGGCGGTGGGTGCGTCGGTGCCGCTCGCCGTCGCCGTGACGCTCTTCGTCTTCCGTCGGGCGGCGCGGATCGGTTCCGCTCCGGGGGCACGATCGCTCTTCCTGGGGACCGTCGGTCTCGCCGGTGTGGGGAGCATCGTGACGGCGTTCGCCGGCACGATGGCGTTCTCGCGTCACTTCAGCCCCGAGCCCGGACTCGAGGCGATCCTCCACGCCACTGCGCTGCGTCTCCTCCCGCCGTCCCTCCTCCCCTCGGAAGCGATCGCCTTCGTGCCGACCACGGGCTGGGCGCAGGCGCTTTGGTATCTGCCGTCCGCGGTCTTCTGGACCGTGTGCGCCTTCGCCTCCGTGCGGTTCGTCCTCAGTCCGGGATCGACGGCCAACAGCGGCGACCGTGCGCGGGCGCGCGCCGTGCTCGAGCGCGGAGGTGGTGGGACTCTGTCCTTCATGACGACCTGGGCGGGCAACGGGTACTGGTTCGCGCCCGATGTCGATGCCGCGATCGCCTACCGCGTCCGCGGCCGCATCGCCGTGACGCTCGGCGGCGCCTTCGGCCGCGACCGCTCGGACCCGAGCGTCGCCCCCGCCTTCGTCGATTTCTGCGGGGAGCGCGGCTGGACCGCCGTCTTCTACAGCGTCGACGGTTCCGAGAGCGCCGCCCTCGATGCGCTGGGCTGGAGCCGGACCCAGGTCGCTGAAGAGGCGAGGCTGGACCCGGCGACGTGGACACCCGCCGGCAAGAAGCGTCAGGACGTCCGCACGGCGACCCACCGCGCGGCGAGAGAGGGCGTACGCGCCGAATGGACGACGTGGGCGGACCTGTCGTTCCGCGATCGCACCCAGATCCGTGAGATCTCCGAGTCGTGGGTCGCCGACAAGACGATCCCCGAGATGGAATTCACGCTCGGTGGAGTCGAGCAGATGGCAGATCCGGCGGTGCGCCTCATGGTCGCGCGCGACGCGCAGGAACGCGTGGTGGCGGTGACCAGCTGGCTCCCCGTGCGTGCGGCATCCCGAGTCCAGGGGTACGCGCTCGACGTGATGCGTCGCCGCCACGACGCAATGAACGGCGTGATGGAGTTCGTGATCGGCGCCGTCGTGGAGCGTCTGCGCGCCGACGGGTTCTCGATCCTCAGCCTGTCGGGCTCGCCGCTCGCCTTTCATCGAGACGGTCCGGATGCCGAGCGGGATCCCGTGGAGCGCTTCCTCCGCCAGCTCAGTGCCCTGCTGGAGCCCGCTTACGGCTTCCGGTCGCTGGCGAACTTCAAGAAGAAGTTCCAGCCGGAGTTCACCCCGATGTGGATGGTCTACCCGGACCCCGCGCAGCTGCCGTCCATCGGACTCGCCCTGATGCGGTGCTACGCGCCCGGGCTGACCGTCGCACGCGCGGCACGCATCGCCGCGGGGCTGCGCGCCTCCGCGCGTACGACCAAGACGTCGGTCAGATGACGGGCGAGGGGATCAGATCCGCTCGGGGCGATACTTGTCGCCGCTGAAGCCGACGATGAGATACCCGATGATCCAGAAGATGACCAGCAACAGGAGCGAGAAGAACCATCCGTGGCCGAAGGCCCGTCCGAGTCGGATCGAGACGATGATGTGGAAGACGATGTTGACGATCGGGATGAGGTAGAGCAACGTCATCCATCCCGAGAAGCCCGCGACCTTGACGACGAAGATCGCGTTGACGATGGGGATGATCGCGAGCCAGCCGGGATACCCGGCCTTCGTGAACACGCGCCACAGGGCGATCACCACGAGCACGTACACCACGAACGCGAGGAAAGAGTTCGTCGTGTTCAGGGCGAAGATCGAGGTCTGGTCGAAGATGTTGTTCGGCGAGGAGGCGAGCATGCCGCTCATCGTAGAGGCACGCTCGGTATTGTTCGGGCCCGACTTCGCCGCATCCGTCGCCCCGACCCCATCGAGCTCGGCGCGTTACGCTCGCGTCATGCCGTTCACCGCCGTCGCCCCGGGGATGCCATGACCCCCGACCGCAAGTTCGAGTGGGGCGGGCTGAGCGCGGGGCGGGCCGACTTCGTCACCGCCGCGGAGGCGCTGGCCACGCTCGAGGGCGTCGTCGCCGCTCACGCCGACCTGTCGCCGGAGACCGGACTCTCGGACGGCGACGCGTTCGTGCGGTTGTCTGCGGGTGAGCGATGGGCGGTCGTGTCCACCCCCGGGACGCGGTGGTTCTCCGTGCGGGTGGACTCCGGCCATCGCGTCCGACTCGACGACGCCACGTCCACGCGCGCCGAGGCGTCGATGCTGCTCGAGACGTACGTCGCCGTCGGGGCCGCATACGTGCGTGGAGAGGCCGTGGAGCAGGGTGATCGCCTGACGGTTTCGGCGAACGGTCGCTCGCTGTCCCTGACGAGGCCGCTCGGCGCCCGCCTCCGCGCGTGGGTGGGCCGACGCTGAGGCCTCGCGGGCCGCGGGTCAACCCTCTGCATCCGGACGCCTGGCTTTGCCAGGCTGGGTGTCCGCGTACGAAGGGATGATCCATGAGCGATCCGCAGAACAGCGCCTCTGGCAGCGACGCCGAAGACCTCGGCGACGACCAGACGGTGGCGCCCAGCCAGACGAACGACGTGGACGAGCAGTCGAAGGCTCCCTCCGGCGATGACCCGAACGCCGACCACCAGGCGACGGGCATCGGAGTCGTCGGCGAGGAATGAGCCCGACGGGATGCCGGCCCGGCAGGCCGCCGGCGGGGTCGGGGTCGCCAGCCTCGCGGTGCTAACCTTGACCGGTCCGCCTCCGTAGCTCAGGGGATAGAGCGTTGGTTTCCGGTACCAAAGGTCGCAGGTTCGATTCCTGTCGGGGGCACCAGTAAAGAGAAGGGGTCGCGGGTCTTACAGACCTTGCGGCCCCTTGCTCGTTGAAGCGAGTCGATTCGTCGCCGAGCGCAACCCCCGCCCGCGATCGCCGACGCGCGGCCTAGGTTCAGCGCCATGTCTGAGACGATGGAACGCGCTTGTGCCGAGATCAATGACAGCACGCTCGCGCTTGCCCAGAGCGAGAACATCACCGAGCTGAAGCGGAGCATCGTCCGGGCCGTGGTCGACGGGGGCGGTTTCGTCGACATCATGGTGGTGGGTAACCGGGTCGCGAGCGTCCTCTTCACCGTTCACACCGCCGTCGTCATCACCACCGCCACCGTCGAGTTCGATGCGCGAGACGACGGTGACAGCGATGCGCCGTTCGGCTCGGGCGCGGTCTCCGTCCACTACGCCGCGTGAGCCGAGGGGGCCGTGTGGGGGGAGTCCTGCGCGCCGCGTGAGCGTCGCGCCCGCCGCTAACCGGCTGCCGCGTCGGGCATCGGCGGGCGGATGCGCTGGTCGACGAGCGGGCACGTGAAGACGTCGCGTTCCCCCAGCCCGACGCGGTTGATGTAGCGGACGACGATGGCGTAGGACGCGAACAGCCCGGTCTGCGTGTACGGCACCCCGTGCTCGCGGCAGTAGGCGGAGACGATCGGGGCTGCCCGCCGTAGATGCGGTCGAGGCATGCTCGGGAACAGGTGGTGCTCGATCTGGTAATTGAGACCGCCCATCGCCACGTCGAGCAGCCGGGTGCCGACGACGTTGCGGCTGGTCGTCACCTGGCGGCGCAGGAAGTCGATTCGTGCGTTCTCCGGCAGGATTGGCATCCCCTTGTGATTCGGGGCGAACGACATCCCCATGCAGAAGCCGAAGACGCCGAGCTGCACGCCGAGGAAGGCGAAGCCGATCCCGGGCGACAGCGTCAGGAACACCAGCACGGGCAGACCGGCGAGCCGGACCGTCAGGAAGACGATCTCGACCCAGCGCCGGGCGAGCTTGCCGCGCGAGAACACCTCGCGAACGCCGGACGCGTGCAGCGAGAGCCCCTCCAGCAGGAGGATCGGGAAGAAGAACAGGCCCTGGTGCGCCCGCACCCACGCCAGTGCGGGATGCCGTGACGGGGCGCCGCCCGGAGCGACGACGATGACGGGGAGCTCGATGTCGGGATCGGCTCCCATCGTGTTCGGACGCGCGTGGTGCCGGGTGTGCTTGTGCTGCCACCACCCGTAGCTCATCCCCACGAGCAGATCGCCCAGGATCAGGCTGATCCAGTCGTTCCACTTGCCCGACGTGAAGATCTGCCGGTGGGCGGCGTCGTGTCCGAGGAAGGCGATCTGGGTGAACAGGATGCCGAGGAACGCGGCCGTGAAAAGCTGCCACCACGTCTCCCTGATGAGGGCGAAGGCCGCGAGGGTGACGCCGAGTATCACGGGGAGCCCGAGGATCTTGGTCCAGTAATACCCGTGTCGCCGGCGCAGGAGACCGAGCTCGCGGATGGTCCTCGCGAGTTCGGTGAAGTCGCTTCCGGCGGAGCGTCCGATCGCGGAAGTCCGGGGGGTCGTCGTGCGGTACTCGTTCATGATGCGACCGGGTGAGGCGGGGTCCAGGTCAGTCCGACGCGGGAGTGGGGTCGAAAGCGATGCGGCCGGCTCGCTGGATGACGTCCTCGGCTCGTGTGTGCTCGATGTCGGCAGCGGCTGCGGCGCGGTCGAACGCCGCGGACTGCGCTTGCCGGACGCGCCCGGAGATTCCCGCGAGGAGGTCGGCGAGCACGGTGGCGAGGCCGTTCTCTAACTCTTCAAGGTTCGAGTTGCCGATCTCGAGCCGTCGATCGGTCACGCGGAGGGTGACTCCGGGGTATCCGGCGGCCCGGAGCGCGTCGTGCGGCTCCGCGGACATGATCGCGTCGACCTCTTCGGGGAGGGGGCGGCGCCGGAAGACGGCGTCGACCTGGTACCGCTCCGGGGCGCCGGGCGTGCCGAGCGTGGGCGGCAATGAGCCGGTGAGGACGGAGCTGAGTCCGAGGTCGGCGCTGGGCGACGAACCGTCCGCTGGTGTGGCGGGGGAGGGGGTGCGTGTCCGGCTCGAAGCCGGCGTGTCGACGGTCATGGCGACAGCAGACGTCCGCGAGCAACGGGAGCGCACGACCATTGACAGAAGGCGTCGCGCGTGAGTGGGCGCCGACCTGTGCGGCGGGGGCCGCGGGGCGCGGAACTAGGAGGCGCGCCGGGCGACGCTACGGCGTACGAGCCCGAAGATCACGGTGCCGACGAACAGCACAATCCCGATGATCCCCAGCCAGAGCAATCCTTCGAACGCGAACCCCACGATCGAGAGCACCGCCCACGCGACGAGAAGAATGATGAGTACGGTCCACATGTTCGCGACTGTACGCCGGACACTCCCCGTGACCTGGCCCCCACGACCTCGGGGTTCGTTTCGCGGCCCGGGGAGGCTCTTCCGGACGGAAAGCGACAGGTCGCGGGTGTCCGGATCCGCCCCGGTGCCGGCGCCGTTGTCAAGACCCGCGGCACAGTCCGCGGGTGAGTGTCATCCTGTCCTCACCCTCCCGAAAGGACTGACATGAGTATCGGAGCCGGAATCGCGCTGATCGTCATCGGCGCCATCCTCGCTTTCGCCGTGGACCTCCCGAACGACTATGTCGATCTGACGACCATCGGCTACATCATGATGGGCGCGGGAGCGATCGTCTTCATCATCGGTGTGGTGCTGTTGGCGCGCCGTCGGCAGACCGACACCGTGACCCGCACCGAGGGAGCCGGCGGCGCGCAGGTGACACGATCGACCACGCGCTCGTCGAACGACGACATCGTCTGACAACCCCGGGGGCCTTACCGCCAGGACCCGCATGACCGACACCGAAACCACCCAACCGTTCGATTCCTCCACCTCCCACCTCTTCGACGGGCGCTACCGGCTCGGACGGGTCCTGGGCGAGGGCGGGTACGCGCGCGTGTACGAGGCGGTCGACACGTCGCTCGGCCGCACCGTCGCACTGAAAGTGATCACCGGCGACGGTGCGGATCCGGCGGATGCCGCGCGCGTGCGCTCCGAGATCCGGCTGCTCGCCTCGCTGTCGCATCCCTCGCTGGTCACGCTGTACGACGCGCGCCTGGCATCGTCACCCACGTACCTCGCGATGGAGTTGATCGCGGGCCCGACGCTCGCCGACCTCATCGCGCGCGGACCGCTTCCCGCCGCCGACGCCGCCCGCCACGGACGGGAGATCGCCGAAGCGCTCGCGGTGGTGCACGCCCGCGGAATCGTGCACCGTGACGTGAAGCCGTCGAACATCCTCCTGAGGCCGCCCGCTCACACGGGCGAACGCGCCCGGGCGACGCTCGCCGACTTTGGAATCGCCGCTCTCGTCGGCGCGACCCGCCTCACCCGCGCCGACACCGTGATCGGCACCGCGGCCTACCTCAGCCCGGAGCAGGCGCGGGGGATGCCGGCGGCTCCGGCCAGCGATGTGTACGCGCTCGGGCTGGTTCTGCTCGAGGCTCTGACGGGGCGTCGTGCGTTCGGCGGGCGCACGCCCCACGAGGCGCTCGCCGCTCGCCTCATCTCGCCGCCGGACGTCCCCGAGGACCTTCCTGCGCCGTGGCGTGTGCTCTTGGCGCGCATGACCGCGATCGATCCGGCGGAGAGGCCGGATGCCGCCGCGCTCGGCGCTGAATTCCGCGCGCTGCGCGGCGATGCGCTGCCGCCCACTCCGCTCGGCGGTGCGGCACTGGTCGACGGCCCGGCATCCGAGGAAGTCACCCGCACGCGGGTCCTCGCTCCCGTTGACCCGCCGCGCCGGGCGGGTCGCCGGCGCGCGCTGATCATCGCGGCCGTGATCGCCCTGCTGCTCGCGGGGGGAGGGGTCGCCGCCGCGATCGGACTGAGCACTTCCGCCCCCGCCTCGGATCCCGCGCTGCCGTCCCTGCCGGCGCCCCTCGATCAGCACGTCGACGACCTCTGGAAGGAAGTGGGACCGTGAGCCGGCGCGGGACCACCGCCACCTCCCTCGCGTTCGCGGCCGCGCTCGTCCTGACCGGCTGTGCGCCCACAGCGGCCGAGCCGACTCCCTGGCAGGGCGTCGTCCAGACACTCGCGAGCCAGGCGTCCGGCGGTGACTACGCCTCCGCCTCCACGACTCTCGACCAGCTCGAGGCGGACGTTCTCGCGCAGCGCGACGCGGGGACGGTGTCGGCCGCCGAGGCGGAGGCGATTCTCGCTCGCATCGCGGTCGTCCGTGCCGATCTGTCCGGTCTCGTCCCCGATCCGGAGCCGACGGCTGAGCAGAGCCCCGAGCCCGTGACGCCGGACACTCCGGAGCCGACCCCGAGCGCGGTCGACGACCAGCCCGAGACGGTCGAGGATCCGCCCACCCAGACGGAGCCGGCGGACGAGGGACCGGGAAACTCCGACAAGGGCGAGGACGGAAAGGGGAACAGTGGGAAGGGTAAGGGCGACGGCTCCCAGCCCCCCGGCGGACCCGGCAAGAAGGACGGTTGAGCGAGGCGCGCCCCGGCCCTCTTGCGCCGTGCGAGGATTGCCCGGTGCCGCGCCGAGTGACCGCTGAACTCGACCTCGATCTGGGGTCGTCCGTCGATCTCATTTTGCAGATCACCGCTGCCCAGGGAGTGCCGCTCGCGAGCGAGCATCTGACGTTCTCCAGCGGCGATCGCGTCTACACCCCGACCGAGATCGTCGACCAGTCCGGCAGCCGCCTGCACCGCCTTTCCGGTGAGCAGGGCCCGCTCTCCGTGAGGTACGAGGCCGTCGTCGCGGGTGCATCTCCGACGCTGCACACGAGCGACCTGGAGACGATCACCTACCTGCGCCCCAGTCGCTATTGCCAGTCCGACGAGGTGTTCGCGCAGGCGCGTCGGCAGTTCCGAGGGCTCGCCGGTGCGGACCTCATCGCCGCCGTCTCGAGCTTCGTGGCATCCAGCGTGACCTACACCCCAGGACTGAGCCTCGGCACCGACAGTGCCGTGACGACGCTGATGACCGGCCAAGGCGTCTGCCGCGATTACGCCCACGTGGTGATCGCCCTGCTTCGCGCCATGGACATGCCGGCCCGTTACGCCGCCTGCTACGCGCCCGGCCTGGAACCCATGGACTTCCACGCCGTCGCCGAGGCCTACCTCGACGGTGCCTGGTACGTCATCGACGCGACCCGCCTGTCCGACCGTCGATCGCTGGTGCGGATCGCCACGGGACGTGACGCCGCCGACTGCGCCTTCCTCAGCTACCACGGTGGTTACGTGGGCCTCGAGCGCATGTACGTCGACGCGGTCCTGGAGGACGAGGTCCCGGATGCCATCACCCCCGACGACCACGAGACCCTGGTGCAGATCGGCTGAACAGGGTGCGGCCTCGCGCCTCGCCTAGAATTGCAGGGTTATGGATCCCGCAGCCCTCTCCGCCGCCCTGCTCGCCGTCATCGCCCCGCTCGCCGAGGCGCGACGCGAGGGGTCGTCGGCCGGGCTCACCGCCGCCGACCTGTCCCTGGAGCGGCCCAAGAACCGTGACCACGGCGACTGGGCGTCGAACGCGGCACTGAAGCTGTCGAAGATCGTCGGGGCGAACCCGCGCGAGTTCGCGGCCGAGATCGCGGCGGGCCTCCAGAGCGTCGATGGCATCGCCAGCGTCGAGGTCGCCGGCCCCGGTTTCATCAATATCCGGCTGGATGCCGCAGCCGCCGGCGCCCTGGCGAAGACCATCGTCGAGCAGGGCGCAGCGTTCGGCACCAACGACTCGCAGCGCGGCAACACGATCAACCTCGAGTTCGTCAGCGCCAACCCGACCGGTCCGCTGCACATCGGCCACACGCGCTGGGCCGCGCTCGGTGATGCGATCGCCCGCGTGCTGCTCGCCAGCGGCGCGACGCTGGTTCGTGAGTTCTACATCAACGACGCCGGCGCCCAGATGGAGCGCTTCGGTCGCTCGGTCGTCGCGGCCCTCCACGGTGAACCGACCCCCGACGACGGTTACGGCGGCGCCTACATCGCGGCGCTCGCCGAGCGGGTCGCGGCCACGCAGCCCGACATCCGCGACCTCGACCGGGACGAGCAGATCACCGTCGCCACGGAGCTGGCCTACGGATTCCAGCTCGGAGAGATCCAGGCCTCGCTCGAACGCTTCAACGTGCACTTCGACGTCTGGTTCTCCGAGCGCACCCTGCACGCGCGGGTCGACGGCCGGCCGAGCCTCGTCGACGAGGCGGTCGACCGTCTCCGCGAACAGGGTCACGTGTTCGACGACGAAGGCGCCGTGTGGGTCCGCACGACCGACTTCGGCGACGACAAAGACCGCGTCATCCGTCGCTCCAACGGGGAGTACACCTACTTCGCCGCGGATGCCGCGTACTACCTCAACAAGGGCGACCGCGGTTTCGCGCACAAGATCTACCTGCTGGGTGCCGACCACCACGGCTACGTCCACCGTCTGAAGGCGCTGGCCGGTGCGGCCGGTGACGACCCGGACAAGGACATCGAGGTGCTCATCGGCCAGCTCGTGTCGATCAACGGCGCGCGGCTGTCCAAGCGCGCCGGCAACATCATCGAGCTCGACGATCTGCAGGAGTGGCTCGGGACCGACGCGCTGCGCTATTCGCTGGCCCGCTATCCGGCGGACTCGCCGCTCACGCTCGACCCCGAGATCCTGCAGAAGCGCACCAACGACAACCCCGTGTTCTACGTGCAGTACGCCCACGCGCGCACGCACAACGTCGCGCGCAACGCCGCCGAGTCGGGCGTCGACCGGTCGGAGTTCGCGCCGGAGCTGCTCGAGCACGAGACCGAGTCCGCGCTGCTCGGCGCTCTGCAGGAGTACCCCCGCGTCGTCGCGTACGCCGCCGAGGTGCGCGAGCCGCATCGCGTCGCGCGCTACCTCGAGGAGCTGGCGGGCCTGTACCACCGGTGGTACGACAACTGCCGTGTCATCCCGCTCGGCGACGCCCCGGTCGAGGCGGTGCACCGTACGCGCCTGTGGCTGAACGACGCGACCGGTCAGGTCCTGCGCAACGGCCTCACGCTGCTCGGCGTGGGTGCTCCGGAGCGCATGTAGTCATGACGGATGCCACGCGCCCCCGTCGCCGCACAGGACGGACGATCGCGATCGTCGCGATCATCGTCGTCGTCATCGCGGCGTTGCTGGTGGCGGCCGAGGCGATCGCCCGATCCGCCGTGGTGAACACGGTCCGCTCGCTCGTCGTGCAGCAGGTCGGGCTTCCCGCCGATCAGCAGGTCGATGTCGAGGTGCCGGGCATCGTGCTCCCGCAGCTGCTGACGGGGCGACTCGGCGAGGTCGCGGTGTCGGCGCCCGATGTCGCGCTCGGTCCGTTGACCGGCGACGTGCGTGTCGACCTGCAGGACGTGCCCGTCGCGGGCGACGCCCCGGCGGCGGGTGGTTCGGCCTCCGTGCGGCTCGATCCCGATCAGCTGCGCGGCCTTCTGTCGCAGATCCCCGACTTCCCGGCCGACACCGTCGACACCGCGGCGCCCGATCTGACCCTGTCGACGCAGCTCTCCGTGTTCGGCATCGCCATCCCGGTGGGCATCTCGGTCACTCCCGGCGCGGCGGAGGGTGACCTCACGCTCACGCCGACATCGTTCGAACTCGGCGGGAACCGGGTCGATGCCGACACCCTGCGCGGTCAGGTCGGGGGTGTGGCCGACGGCGTACTCCGGACCTGGAGTCTCTGCTTCGCCGATCGCCTGCCCGCGGGCCTCACGCTGACCTCGGTGAGCGTCCAGGGCCCGGACGTGGTGGCCACGCTCGACATCGACGGGCGCATCATCAGCGATCCGGCGCTGCAGCAGAACGGCACGTGCGGCTGATCCACGTGGGCGCGTCTCGTCGCTGAGCCCCGTCGTGGGCGGGAGCGTGCCGGCGGTGGGACGGGGGCGGCATATGCCGTGCCCTAGACTGCAAGGACTGCCTGTCGCGTGACGCCCCGCGGGGGCAGGAGCCGTGATCCGCGGCCGTCGCGTCGCCGCAAAACCCGATTGGTTCCTCCGTGTCCGCCTCGCACTCCGCGCTCGTGCCCGACTGGCTCACCGCCCCGGCCGAAGCGAACGAGCTCGTCGCCTCCGTCTGGCCCTCGTCGGCGCAGCGCCTCGGCGACGGTTCCGTCGAGATCGGCGGGGTGTCGGCGTTCGATCTGCGCGACCGCTTCGGGACCCCGCTGTACGTGCTCGACGAGGACGAGGTCCGCGCCCACGCCCGGCGCGCCCGCGACGCCTTCGGTGCGGCCGCCGAGCGGCACGGCATCCGCGCTCGCGTGTATTACGCGGGCAAAGCGTTCCTCTCGACCGAGGTCGTGCGGTGGGTGACCGACGAGGGTCTCGCCGTCGACGTCTGCACTCGCGGGGAGCTCGAGGTCGCTCTCGCCGGTGGCGCCGACCCCGCCCGTCTGGGATTCCACGGCAACAACAAGAGCGTCGGCGAGCTGGAGCGCGCGGTCGAGGTCGGGATCGGGTCCGTCGTGGTCGACAGCGCGATCGAGATCGAGCGCCTCGCCGCGATCGCCGAGCGGCGCGGGGTGGTCCAGTCCGTTCTCGTGCGCGTGCGCACCGGCGTCCACGCCGAGACGCACGCGTTCCTGGCCACGGCGCACGAAGACCAGAAGTTCGGCTTCTCGCTGGAGGGGGCGGCGGAGGCCGTGACCCGGATCCGTGAGCTGCCCAGTCTCCGGTTCGTGGGACTCCACGCCCACATCGGGTCGCAGATCTTCGATTCGGCGGGCTTCCGCGAGTCCGCCGCGCGCCTCGTCGACCTGCACGCCGACCTGCTGGCCGGCGGCGACATCCCCGTCCTCAACGTGGGCGGGGGATTCGGCATCTCCTACACCTCGGTCGACGATCCGCGCCCGATCGAGGAGATCGCCGACGGCATCCTCGACGCCATCGCCGCGGAGTGCGAGGTGCGTGGCATCCCGATGCCCGATGTCGCGTGCGAGCCCGGACGCGTCATCGTCGGTCAGGCGGGCGTGACCCTCTACGAGGTCGGCACGGTCAAGAAGGTCTCGATCGGCGACGGGCTCGAGCGGACCTACGTCAGCGTCGACGGCGGCATGAGCGACAACGCCCGTCCCGCGCTCTACGGCGCCGACTTCTCCGCCCGCATCGTCTCGCGCGTCAGTTCCGTCACCCCCGCGCTGTCGCGCGTCGTCGGTCACCACTGCGAGTCCGGCGACATCGTCGTGGATGCCGAGTACCTCCCCGGCGACGTCACCCCGGGCGACCTCCTCGCCGTTCCCGCGACCGGGGCCTACTGCTTCTCCCTCGCGAGCAACTACAACTACACGCCGCGGCCGCCCGTCGTCGCGGTGCGCGACGGTCGGGCACGCGTCATCGTCCGCGGCGAGACCGTCGACGACCTCCTCTCCCGCGACGTCGGCGTCGCGGCATCCCCCGCCACCTCGTCCCGCGGCCCGGCCGCACCATCCCACGGAGACACCGAATGACCGACTACCGCACGCTGCGCGTCGCGCTGCTGGGCGCGGGTGCCGTCGGCTCGCAGGTCGCTGACCTGCTGCTCAAGCACCGCGCCGAACTGGCCGACCGCGCGGGGGCGAACCTCGAACTCGCGGGCATCGCCGTCCGCAACGTCGACGGCAAGCGCGACACCGACCTGCCGCACGAGCTGTTCACGACGGATGCCGAGACGCTCATCAACGGCTCCGACATCGTCATCGAGCTGATGGGCGGGATCGAGCCGGCGCGCACGCAGGTGCTGCAGGCGATCAACTCCGGGGCCGACGTCGTCACGGCGAACAAGGCGCTGCTCGCCACACACGGTTCCGAGATCTTCGAAGCCGCCGACCAGGTGGGCGCCGAGGTCTATTACGAGGCCGCGGCCGCCGGCGCGATCCCGATCATCCGGCCCCTGCGCGACTCCCTGGCCGGCGACCGAGTGGTCCGCATCATGGGCATCGTCAATGGCACGACGAACTACATCCTCGATCGGATGGACACCGAGGGCGCCGATTTCGGCGAGGTCCTCGCCCAGGCGCAAGCGCTCGGGTACGCCGAGGCCGACCCCACCGCCGACGTCGAGGGTTACGACGCCGCGCAGAAGGCCGCGATCCTCGCGAGCCTCGCCTTCCACACGACCGTCCCGCTGGATGCCGTGCACCGCGAGGGCATCACCCAGATCGACGCCGCGATCATCGAGTCCGCCCGCCACGCGGGGTATGTCGTGAAGCTCCTCGCCGTGTGCGAGCGTCTCCCGGCGTCCGACGGCGAGTCGAGCGAGTCGATCTCGGTGCGCGTGTACCCCGCGCTGGTCGAGCGCTCCCACCCCCTCGCGAGCGTGCACGGCGCGAACAACGCCGTGTTCGTCCAGGCCGAGGCCGCCGGTGACCTGATGTTCTACGGCGCGGGCGCCGGCGGCGTGCAGACCGCCTCCGCGGTCCTCGGCGACGTCGTCTCGGCCGCGCGCCGTCACATCGCCGGGGGAGTGGGCGTCGGCGAGTCCACGCGCGCCAACCTCCCCACCGTCCCGATCGGACGCGTCATCACGCGTTACCAGATCACGCTCGAGGTCGACGATCAGCCGGGCGTGCTGGCGACGGTCGCCGGCATCCTGAGCGAGGGGCGCGTGTCGATCGCGACCGTCGAGCAGACCACCATCGAACCGGATGCCGAGAACCCCGCCGAAGGCGGATCGGCGCGTCTGGTCATCGGAACACATCAGGCCCGCGAGCAAGACCTGAGCGAGACCGTCGAGCGTCTCGCCGCGAGCGGCGTCGTCGAGCGCGTGGTCTCCGTACTGCGTGTGGAAGGGAACTGACATGGCACACGTCTGGCGCGGAGTCCTCCGCGAGTACGCCGACCGTCTGGGCGTCACCGACGCCTCGACCGTCGTGACCCTCGGCGAGGGCGGGACGCCTCTCATCCCGGCCCCCGCGTTGTCGCACCGCACGGGCGCCGACGTCTACGTCAAGTTCGAGGGCATGAACCCGACGGGCTCGTTCAAGGACCGCGGCATGACCGTGGCCCTGTCGCGGGCCGTCGAGCACGGGGCGAAGGCCGTCATCTGCGCGTCGACGGGCAACACCTCCGCCTCGGCGGCCGCCTACGCGGCCCACGCCGGCATCACGGCCGCGGTGCTCGTCCCCGAGGGCAAGATCGCGATGGGCAAGCTCAGCCAGGCCGTCGCGCACAACGGTCGCCTGATCCAGATCCGCGGCAACTTCGACGACTGCCTCGAGATCGCGCGCGAGCTCGCCGACCACTACCCGGTGCACCTGGTCAACTCGGTCAACCCCGACCGCATCGAGGGCCAGAAGACCGCGGCGTACGAGGTCGTCGAGCAGCTGGGCGACGCCCCCGACTTCCACTTCATCCCCGTCGGCAACGCCGGCAACTACACCGCCTACTCGCGCGGCTACCGCGAGGAAGTCGACCGCGGCGTCGCCACGCGCGTCCCCCGCATGTTCGGCTTCCAGGCGGCCGGCTCCGCCCCGCTCGTGCGCGGCGAGGTCGTGAAGAACCCCGAGACGATCGCCAGCGCGATCCGGATCGGCAACCCCGCGTCGTGGCACCTCGCCCTCGAAGCGCGGGATGCCACCGACGGCTGGTTCGGCGCCATCGAGGACGACCGCATCCTCGCGGCGCAGAAGATCCTCGCCGGCGAGGTCGGCGTGTTCGTCGAGCCCGCTTCGGCGATCAGCGTCGCGGGCCTGCTCGACCGCGCCGAGGCCGGCCTTATCCCCGCCGGGGCGAAGGTCGTGCTCACCGTCACCGGTCACGGCCTGAAGGATCCGCAGTGGGCGCTGCGCAAGGCCGACGGCACCGAGGTGCAGCCGACCGTCGTCGACGCGACCACGTCGGAGGTCGCTTCGGTCCTCGATCTGAAGCCGGTGGCCGAGTGACCGCAGCCCTCGGGCGCCGCGTCGCGGTCCGCGTGCCGGCGACGAGCGCGAACCTCGGTCCGGGATTCGACACCCTCGGACTCGCGCTGAGCGTCTACGACGAGCTGACGGTCGAGGCGCTCGAGCCCGGTCGCCTCGAGATCGAGGTGTCCGGCGAGGGGACGGCCGACGTCCCCCGCGACGCCTCTCACCTCGTGGTCCGTGCGATCGCGCACACCTACGCCTCGGTCGGGCGCGAGATGCCGGGGCTTCGCCTCGTGGCGCACAACGTCATCCCGCACGGGCGGGGGATGGGCTCGTCGGGTGCGGCCGTGGTCGCCGGCATCCTGGCCGCGAAGGGGTTGTTGGAGGGCGAGGCCGATTTCAGCGACGTCGACCTGCTCCGCCTCGCGACCGAGATGGAGGGCCACCCCGACAACGTCGCCCCCGGCCTGTTCGGCGGTCTGACGATCGCGTGGATGGATGCCGCGGGCCCGCAGCACAAGCAGCTCATCGTGCACCGCGGTGTCTCGCCGCTCGTACTCGTGCCGAGCTTCACGATGTCGACGGCGGTGGCGCGCAGCCTGCAGCCCTTGCAGGTCCCGCGCGAGGACGCGGTGTTCAACGTCTCGCGATCGGCGCTGCTGATCGCGGCGATGACCCAGAGCCCCGAGCTGCTCATGGCGGCGACCGAGGACAAGCTGCACCAGAACTACCGTGCGCAGGCCATGCCGGAGACGGACCGCCTCGTGCGGGCGCTTCGGGCCGAGGGCTACGCGGCTGTGGTCTCGGGAGCGGGACCGAGTGTGCTCGTGCTCGCCGACGGTCCGGGGCAGCGCGTGGCCGCCGCGGACTTGACGGCATCCATCGTCGACACCCCGTGGCAGGCGCTCATGCTCGCCGTCGACGTCAAGGGTGGTACAGTGAAGCCCGTAGAGGGTTCCGCTTAGCACGCGAATCTGAGCCTCTGCACCCCTGCGAAATCCGCAACAAATTGCGAACCCGGTCTCGGCTGCAGTCTCCCGAACCGCTGGTGTGAGCTTCGTCTGCGCTCTGCAGCGATACCCCGCGATTTGACCATGTTTCATTTCTGAGGAGCACTCGTGGAGTCCATCTCCGAGACCCAGTCCGTCGACGCGCCCGAGGGCGCGGACATCCCCACCGAGGAGCAGTCGACCGCTCCCGCTGACGACACGCTGTTCGACACACCCGTCGATGCGGAGGGCGAGGGCGCCCCGGCCGCGGAGGAGCCGGTGGTCGACGAGACGCCGGAGGCCGACGCATCCGGCGAGCAGGCCCCGTCGAGCGACGAGCAGGCCGCTTCGGCCGTCGAGCCCGCCGCGGAGGAGTCCGCCGCGGCGCCGGTCGAGGCCCCCGCCGCCGAAGTGACGGCCGCTGCGGAGGCTGAGACGCCGGTCGCCGAAGAGACGAGCGACACGGTCGATGCCGCCGCGATCGCGCCCGCGGCCGAGGAGGCCGCCGCGGCCCCCGCCGCCGAGGACGCCGCCGCGGCCCCCGCCGCCGAGGACGCCGCCGCCGAAGAGGCGCCCGCCAAGCCCGCCCGCGCTCCCCGCAAGCGCGCTCCGCGCCGGGCGAAGAGCGCCCCCGCCGAAGAGACGCCGGCCGAGACCCCCGCGGACGCCGCGCCGACCGAGGTCCCGACCGACGCCGAGGCCCCGGTCGCGGAGATCCCGGCCGAGGCCCCCGAGGACACGGCGTCCGACGCCCCCGAGGCCGAGAGCGCCGAGGTTCCGACCGAGACCCCCGACGCCGACGCCGGCCCCGAGGCGGCATCCGGTTCCGAGAGCGAGGCTGCCGAGGGCGAGGCCACCGACGAGTCCGCCGAGACGCCGTCGCGCGGCCGCAGCCGCAGCCGGTCGCGCAACCGCAACCGCAACCGTGCCGACAACGCCGACGCGGCTCCCGCCGCCGCCCCTGCGACCGAGCCCGAGGAAGCCGCTGACGCCCCCGCGCAGAACGGCCAGCAGGCGCAGCAGCAGAACCAGGCGAACGGCCGCAACCGTCAGCGCAACAAGCGTCGTGGCCAGCCCACGCCCGGCGACGAGTTCGAGAGCGAGCTCGGTGAGGACGACGTCCTGATCCCGATCGCCGGCATCCTCGACGTCCTCGACAACTACGCCTTCGTGCGCACCACCGGCTACCTGCCCGGCCCGAGCGACGTCTACGTCTCGCTCGGACAGGTCAAGAAGTACAACCTCCGCAAGGGCGACGCCGTCGTCGGCTCCATCAAGCAGCCGCGCGAGGGCGAGCAGTCCAGCCGTCAGAAGTACAACGCGCTGGTCAAGGTCGACTCGATCAACGGCCTGTCGGTCGACGATGCCGCCGCGCGCGTGGAGTTCGGCAAGTTGACGCCGCTGTACCCGCAGGAACGCCTCCGCATGGAGACGGCTCCCGAGAAGCTCACGCAGCGCCTCATCGACCTCGTCGCCCCCGTCGGCAAGGGTCAGCGCGGCCTCATCGTCGCGCCCCCCAAGGCGGGCAAGACGATCGTGCTGCAGCAGATCGCCAACGCGATCGCGCAGAACAACCCCGAGGTCCACCTCATGGTCGTGCTCGTCGACGAGCGCCCCGAAGAGGTCACCGACATGCAGCGCACGGTGAAGGGCGAGGTCATCGCCTCGACGTTCGACCGCCCGGCCGAAGACCACACGACGGTCGCCGAGCTCGCCATCGAGCGCGCGAAGCGCCTCGTCGAGCTCGGTCGCGATGTCGTCGTGCTGCTCGACTCGATCACCCGCCTCGGCCGCGCGTACAACCTGTCGGCCCCGACGTCGGGCCGCGTGCTGACCGGCGGCGTGGACGCTTCGGCGCTCTACCCGCCCAAGCGCTTCTTCGGCGCCGCGCGCAACATCGAGAACGGCGGATCGCTCACGATCCTCGCGACGGCTCTCGTGGAGACCGGCTCGAAGATGGACGACGTGATCTTCGAGGAGTTCAAGGGCACCGGCAACAGCGAGTTGCGCCTGAACCGCCAGCTCGCCGACAAGCGCATCTTCCCTGCGGTCGACGTCAACGCGTCCTCGACGCGTCGCGAAGAGATGCTGCTCTCGCCCGACGAGGTCAAGATCACCTGGAAGCTGCGTCGCGCCCTCGCGGGTCTCGACCCGCAGCAGGCTCTCGAGGTCGTGCTCGGCAAGCTGAAGGAGACGCAGTCCAACGTCGAGTTCCTCGTCCAGATGCAGAAGTCGATCCCGGCCCCCGCGCGCGGAGACAACGGGCACGACAACGGCATCCGCTGAGTCGTGTCGGACTCTGGCATCCTCGAGTCCGTCCGCGGGCTGCTCGACGAGCACCGGCAGGTCGAGCTCGAGCTCAATGACCCGGCGGTGCACGCCGACGCGGCGCGCGCGAAACGCGTCAATCGGCGCTACGCCGAGCTGAACCGGATCGTGCACGCCTACGAGGCGTGGCAGTCTGCGGCGGACGACCTGGATGCCGCGCGCGAACTCGCGCGCGAAGATGCCGCGTTCGCCGAGGAAGTGCCCGCGCTCGAGCAGCGACTGGACGAGAGCCAGGAGCGGCTCCGGCGGCTGCTGATCCCGCGCGACCCCGACGACGCGCGTGACGTGATCATGGAGATCAAGGCGGGCGAGGGCGGTGCGGAGAGTGCGCTGTTCGCGGCCGACCTCCTGCGCATGTACCTCCAGTACGCGACGTCCATGGGGTGGAAGACCGAGCTCCTCGAGCGCAACGAGTCCGATCTGGGCGGCTACAAGGACGTCCAGGTCGCGATCAAGGGCTCGTCGAGCGACCCCGCGCAGGGCGTGTGGGCGCACTTGAAGTACGAGGGCGGCGTGCACCGGGTGCAGCGCGTTCCGGCGACCGAGTCGCAGGGGCGCATCCACACGTCGACGACCGGCGTGCTCGTCTTCCCCGAGGTCGACGAGCCGGAAGAGGTCGCGATCGACCCCAACGACCTGAAGATCGACGTGTTCCGCTCCTCGGGTCCTGGTGGGCAGTCGGTCAACACCACCGACTCGGCCGTGCGCATCACGCACGTCCCGACCGGCATCGTCGTGTCGATGCAGAACGAGAAGTCCCAGCTGCAGAACCGCGAGGCCGGGATGCGCGTGCTGCGCGCCCGCCTGCTCGCCAAGCAGCAGGAGGAGCGCGACGCGCAGGCCGCCGACGCCCGACGTTCCCAGATCCGGGGGATGGACCGCTCCGAGCGCATCCGCACGTACAACTTCCCCGAGAACCGCATCGCCGATCACCGCACCGGCTACAAGGCGTACAACCTCGATCAGGTGATGGACGGCGCCCTCGGCCCGATCATCGAGTCGGCGATCACCGCCGATGAGGAGGCACGGCTCGCCGCTCTCTCCGAGGGCTGAGTCCGCGGCATCCGCCGCTGGGGTCAGACGTCCCAGGCGGGCGGGTGGGGGAGCGGGCCGCGCCGGCGCTCGAGTTCGGCGCCGAGCGACAACAGGGACGCTTCGCCGCCGGGACGCCCGATCAGCTGCACCGACACCGGGTGTCCTTCGGCATCCGTCGTCACCGGCAGCGTCAGGGCGGGAAGCCCCGCCACGTTGACGAAGCTCGAGTAGGGCGCGTACTCCACCTGCATCGCGAACGTCCGCTCGGGGTCATGCCCGGCGTACCACCCGATCGGGCGCGGCGACTGGGCGAGCGCGGGGGTGAGGACGGCGTCGAAGGCCGCGAAGTCGGCGATGGTCCGCCGCTCGAACGCCCGCGCCTCGCTGAGCCCGCCGAGCAATTCCGGGGCGGAGAGCGAGCGACCCTCCTCGACCAGCCATGCCGTGAGCGGTTCGACGAGGGCCATGTCTGACGTGCTCAGCGGGATCCGCGCGGCGCTGGCGCGCCAGAGCACGCGAAAGAGGGCGGGATAGCCGACCGGATGCCAGTCGGCCCCCGCCACCGCGTTTCCCGCGTCGCTCAGCCACGCGGAGGCCGTGTCGAAGGCCGTCCGGGCGTCGTCGTCCAGCACGATGTTCTCGTCGTCATCCCAGGGCGAGACGGTCGTGACGCCGATCCGCAGGCCCGAGGACGGTGGGCGCGCGGCCGTGACGAAGGGACCGTCCCCGGGCGCCGCGGTCGCGTACGTGAACGCGGCGAGGCCGACGAGGGCGTCGAGGAGGAGTCCCGCGTCCTGGACGGTGCGGGCGATCGGTCCGGCCACGGCGAGCCCGTCGGGGCTGTCGAACCCCGAACCGATCGGGAGGCGTCCTCGTGACGGCTTGAGCCCGACGACGCCGACCGTGGCCGACGGGATGCGGATGGAGCCGCCCCCGTCCGATCCGACCGCCGCGGGCAGGAGTCCCGCCGCAACCGCGACGGCGGCGCCCCCGCTGGATCCTCCCGCTCCCGCCGACAGGCGCCACGGATCGCGTGCCGGGCCGTGGATGAGCGGTTCGGTGAAGCCGGTCAGCCCGAACTCGGACGTGCTCGTCTTGCCGACGTTGATCGCTCCCGCGGCGTCGAGGGCGGCGGCGAGAGGATCGGAGGCCTCGGGTATGAGGTGCGCGCGCGCCCGGGAGCCGTACCGCGTGGGGACGCCCGCGCGGGCGACGAGGTCCTTGTCGGCGAGCGGCACGCCCCACAGCGGCCCACGCTCCGGAGCGACGGTGAGGTCGTGAGCGCGACGGCGGGCGGCATCCGGGGTCACCTCGGCGAAGGCTCCGAGATCGGTGAGTCGCGCGATCCGGGCGAGATAGTGCTCGGTGAGATCGCGAGGATCCAGCGCGCCCGCGCGGAGCTCCTCGCCCTGCGCCACGAGCGACAGGTCGTGCAGGCGCGTCATGTGTCGAGCCTACGGTGTTGCGGCCATCGTGAGCCGGCGAGGGTGGGCGTCCGCGGGTCGCCCGTGCGGGGCTCCGGCCTCGTCAGATCCAGTACTCCGGTGCCGTCAGCAGGGCCCGAGTGTCTTCGTCGGTGCGTCGTGAGCGCTGCTTGGCCGGAACCCCCACCAGGACGCTCTCGGGCGGCGCGTCGCGCGTCACGACCGCGTTCGCGCCGACCAGGCTGTGGGCGCCGATCGTGATCGGACCGAGGATCTTGGCGCCCGCCCCGACAGCCACCCCGTCCTGCAGAGTCGGGTGGCGCTTGCCCCCCTCGCGCTGTCGGCCGCCGAGGGTGACACCGTGGTACAGCATCACGTCGTCGCCGACCTCCGCCGTCTCGCCGATGACGACGCCCATACCGTGGTCGATGAAGAACCGGCGCCCGATCGTCGCGCCCGGGTGGATCTCGACGCCGGTGAGCCACCGCGCGATCTGCGAGATGGCCCGCGCCGGGAAACGGAAGCCACGCACCCACAGCCCGTGAGCCACGCGGTACGTCCATACGGCGTGAAGACCCGGATAGAGCAGGGCGATTTCGAGGCCGCCGCGTGCGGCGGGATCGCGGAACTTCGCCGCGGCGACGTCCTCGCGGATGCGGGAGACCACTCCCACGTCAGTTGTCGCGCAGGTCTTCGTACAGGGCGGTGGAGAGGTAGCGCTCACCGTACGAGGGGATGATCACGACGACGTTCTTGCCCTCGGCCTCGGGGCGGCGGGCGATCTCGAGCGCGGCCCAGATGGCCGCTCCCGAGGACATGCCGACGAGGATGCCGTCCTTGGCCGCCGTCTCGCGCGCCAGGCGGATCGCGTCGTCGAACTCGACGTCGATGACCTCGTCGATGATGTCGCGGTCGAGGATCGCGGGGACGAAGTTCGGGCCGATGCCCTGGATCTTGTGGGGCCCCGGGTGGCCCTTCGTGAGGATGGGGGAGTCGGCCGGCTCGACGGCGACGACCTTGACGCCCGGCACGCGCTCCTTCAGCACCTGGCCGACGCCGGTGATGGTCCCGCCCGTGCCGATGCCGGCGACGAAGTAGTCGACCTTGCCGTCGGTGTCGCGCAGAATCTCCTCGGCCGTGGTCTTGCGGTGGATGGCGGGGTTCGCCTCGTTCTCGAACTGCCGCGCCCAGACGGCGCCGGGGGTCTCGGCGACGATGCGCTTGGCCTCCTCGACCGCGAAGGACATGCCCTTGGTGGGATCGGTGAGCACGAGCTCGGCCCCGAACGCCCGGAGCAGAACGCGGCGCTCCTTCGACATGGACGCGGGCATCGTGAGGATGACCTTGTACCCGCGGGCGGCGCCCACCATCGCGAGGGCGATCCCGGTGTTGCCGCTCGTGGACTCGACGAGGGTCCCGCCCGGCTTCAGCTCGCCCGACGCCTCGGCGGCGTCGACGATGGCGATCCCCAGACGGTCCTTGACGCTCGAGGCGGGGTTGTAGAACTCGAGCTTGGCCAGGATCTGGCCCCCGGCGCCTTCCGCGACGCGGTTGAGGCGCACCAGCGGAGTGTCGCCGAACGCGGAGGTGATGTCGGAGTGGATGCCGGGCATGGCTGGCCTTTCGCCGTCGGTCGGATCGCGACAATCCTAGATGCGCGGTGGCTCCCGCGTCCGTGTATGACGGTGCGCGACTAGGCTCGGGAGCCGTCATGCCCGAGCCCGTACACCCTGCCCTGCCGTCCGTCGCCGATGTCGTCCGCGACACCATCACGCGTTTCGCCTCCGCCGGCATCCCCGACCCCCAGGTGGATGCCGAACTCCTCGTCGCCCACGTCCTCGCGACCTCGCGGGGCGGGGTCCAGGCGGCCGCCGTCCGCGGCGACCGGTTCCCGGACGCCGCGCGAACGGCACTCGCGCCGCTCGTCGACCGACGCTGCGCGCGGGAACCGCTGCAACACCTCACGGGGCTCGCGCCGTTCCGGTCGATGGAGCTCGCCGTCGGACCGGGTGTGTTCGTCCCGCGTCCCGAGACGGAGATGGTCGCCCAGCTCGCGATCGACGCGCTGGGCGCATCGGCATCCGACGCCCCGATCGCGGTCGACCTCGGCACCGGCAGCGGGGCCATCGCCCTGGCGATGGCCACCGAGGTCCCGCGCGCGCGGGTGTACGCCGCCGAGAATTCCGTGGACGCGTTCATCTGGACGAAAGAGAACGTCGCCCGCATCGGGGCGGCCAACCTGACCCTCGCCTTCGTCGACCTCGCCGACGCGTTCCCCGAACTGGACGGCACCGTCTCGGTCGTGGCATCCAATCCGCCGTACGTGCCCGACGACGCGATCCCGCGCGACCCCGAGGTGCGGCTGTACGACCCTCCGGCGGCGCTGTACGGCGGGCCCGATGGATTGGATGCGGTGCGCGTGCTGAGCCACGTGGGCCTTCGCCTCGCGCACCCCGGCGGCATGATCGTGATCGAGCACGGGGAGTGGCAGGGCGCGGCGATCCGCGAGATCCTCACCGCCGACGGGTGGCGCGCCGCGGCGACCCACCCCGACCTCACCACGCGCGACCGCGCCACGACGGCGATTCGTCCCTGACCGCACGCCGGGCTCTCCGTCGGTAGACTGTCGCGCGACATGTCACCCGTCTACGACTGCCGTGACGAGTCGCAGCTGCTCTCCGGGATGCGCCACGCGCGTCAGGCGATCGGTCGAGGCGAACTCGTCGTGCTCCCCACCGACACCGTCTACGGAATCGCCGCGGACGCGTTCAACGCGCGCGCCGTCGCGGGCCTGCTCGAGGCGAAAGGCCGCGGCCGACAGCAGCCGCCGCCGGTCCTCGTGCCCGGCGTCGGCACGCTCCGCGCCCTCGTGGCCGAGGTCCCACCCGCTGTCGACGACCTCGTCCACGCGTTCTGGCCGGGCGGTCTGACCATCGTCCTGCCCTCCCAGCCCTCCCTGTCGTGGGATCTCGGCGACACGCACGGCACCGTCGCCGTTCGCATGCCGGCCCAGAACCTCACGCTCGAGCTGCTCGAAGAGACCGGGCCGCTCGCGGTGTCCAGCGCCAACCGCACCGGGATGCCGGCCGCCGTGAGCATCGACGAGGCCCGCGACATGCTCGGCGACAGCGTCGCCGTCTACCTCGACGCGGGTCCCAGCCAGTGGGGCTTCGCTTCGACGATCGTGGATGCCACGACCCTGGTCGGCGGTGCCGAGCCGCGCGTCCGCGTCCTCCGCGAGGGCACGATCTCGCGCGAGCAGCTGCGCGAGGTGCTCGGCGACCTGCTGGAGCCCGATCCCGAGACGGGCGCCGCCCCCCAGTCGGCGATTCCCGCCCCGGATGCCGAGGCCCCCGGGCCGTGACCCAATACCTCCTCACCATCCTGTTCACGGCGGCGGTGACTCTCGCGCTGTCGTGGGTGGTGTGGAAGCTCGCCCTGCGGTTCAAGCTCTACCCCGGCATCCGCGACAGAGATGTCCACAAGACACCGACACCGCGCCTCGGCGGAGTGGCCATGTTCCTGGGCGTGGCCGCCGCGTTCGCACTGTCCAGTCGCAATCCGTACTTCGCGATCTTCTGGACCGACCCGGTGCCCGTCCTGTCGCTCCTGGGAGCAGTGCTGCTGATCGTGCTCGTCGGTGTCGCAGACGACCTGTGGGACCTGGACTGGATGATCAAGCTCGGCGCGCAATTCATCGCGGCCGGCATCATCGCGTGGTTCGGCCAGCTGCAGATCCTGTCCCTGCCCATCGGTGCGTTGACGGTCGGGTCGAGCTGGGTGAGCTTTCTCCTCACCGTGTTCGCCCTGGTCGTCGTCATGAACGCCGTGAACTTCATCGACGGCCTGAACGGTCTCGTCGCCGGCGTCTGCCTGATCGCGAACGGCGTGTTCTTCGCCTACTCCTACCTCCTCGTGCGCGACACCGGTGCCAGCACCTACTTCAACCTGGCATCCTTCATCGCCGCCGTGCTGATCGGCGCGTGCCTCGGGTTCCTCCCGATGAACTGGACGCCGGCGAAGTTGTTCATGGGGGATGCCGGAGCCCTCATGCTCGGCCTCCTGATGGCCAGCTCGGCGATCGCGATCACGGGGCAGCTCGACCCGGCCGTGCTCGACCCCGAGCAGCTGGGCAGATCGCAGCTGCTCGGAGCGTTCATCCCCATCCTCCTGCCGGTGGTCATCGTGCTCCTGCCGCTGCTGGACTTCGGGCTCGCCGTCGCGCGACGGCAATGGGCCGGGCGCTCGCCGTTCTCGCCCGACCGCAAGCACCTGCACCACCGCATGCTGGACATGGGACACAGCGACCGCGATGCGGTCCTGATCTTCTACGCGTGGACGGCCGTGGTGAGCCTGTCCTTCTTGCTGATGTACATCGGCACACAGCAGAGCTGGCCGGGCGACTACTGGATCGGCATCGGCTTCGGCGCGGTCGGGGTCATCGCCTGCGCCGTCTTGACCCTTCTTCCCTCGCCCCGACTCCTGCGCCTGCGGACCCGCCGCGCGCAGCACACACCCCCGGAGACCTCCGCATGAGCACCGCTTCCCCCGCCGCCCGCCGCCCGCTCTCCAGCACGCCGATCCTGCGCACGGCCCTGGTCTGGGGAGGGATCGTCACCGCGGTGCTGCTCGTCGCCGGCGCCGTGGTCGGCTTCTTCACCGCGGGGCCCGCGGGACTGGGCAGCGCTCTCGTCGGGGTCGCCGTGAGCGCCTTCTTCCTCGCGGTGACCGCCGCGAGCATCCTGATCGCCAACCGCTGGTTCGGCGATCCGCTCTACGTTCCGATCTTCTTCGGCATCGTTCTGGGCGGATGGCTCCTCAAGCTGGTGCTCTTCATCGTGGCGATCGTCATCCTGCGGGGCCAGGACTGGGTGAACCCGGTGGTCTTCTACGTCGCCCTGGTCGTGAGCGTTCTCGCGTCGCTCGCCGTGGACGTGGTCGTCCTCTTGCGCATGCGCGTCCCCAGCGCGAGCGATGTGACGCTGCCGACCGACCCCGATGAGGGCGACCGTCGCGCCTGAGCCCTATAACCCGCGCCCTGGCGGGTCCGTGCACGATACTCCGTCGGCGAGACGACAGCGGGGCCGACACTCATGGATCAGCCGGGAGTTTGATAGGGTGGGAGAAGTACCCACCCGCGGCAGGAACTCTCTTCCACGCTCGCACTTCGGGTGCTCTCACCGACCATCGTCGCAACGGTTCACACCGATGCCCCGAAGCTGGAGCCAGCGCTGTCCACTCAAGCTGCGACCCTGATCACGAACTTCGCGTCTGCGGGTGCTGAGTTCCACCCGCCGTCCATCAACGAGTTCTTCCCCGATGCGGTTCTGTTCGAGGGAACCGTCTTCGCGATCACGCGCATCAATCTCGTGCAGATGCTCGCCACGGCGGTCCTGGTCATCCTGCTGATCGTCGGCACCCGCCGTATGAAGATCGTCCCCGGCCGTTTCCAGAGCGTCGTCGAAATGGGCCTGGACTTCGTCCGCGTCAACATCGCCGAGGACATCCTCGGGCGCAAGGACGGGCGTCGGTTCCTCCCGATCCTCACCACGATCTTCTTCATGGTGCTGTTCATGAACATCACGGGTGTCATCCCGTTCCTGAACATCGCCGGCACGAGCGTCATCGCCGTTCCGATGCTCCTGGCCCTCGTTGCCTACGTGACCTTCATCTACGCGGGCGTGAAGAAGAGCCCCGGCGGCTTCTTCAAGAACGCGTTGCTGCCGTCGGGCGTGCCGTGGCCGCTGTACATCATCATCGTGCCGCTGGAGTTCCTCTCCACCTTCATCATCCGGCCGATCACGCTGACGCTCCGACTGCTGATGAACATGGTCGTCGGCCACCTGATGCTGGTGCTGTTCTTCTCGGCGACCCAGTTCTTCGTCGTCGGCCTGAGCGGCTGGTGGACGGCGCTCGGAGCGGGTTCGCTCGCCTTCGGCTTCGCCTTCACCCTGTTCGAAATCTTCGTCGCCTTCCTCCAGGCGTACGTCTTCGCGATCCTCACCGCGGTCTACATCCAGCTCGCGGTCGCAGAAGAGCACTGAGCGGCCCGGCGCACGCCGAGCCACCCAACCGAAAGGAAAAAACCCGTGGACGCAACTACGGTTCTCGCCCAGGTCACCGGTAACGTCGCCACGATCGGCTACGGCCTCGCGGCGATCGGCCCCGCCATCGGTGTGGGCATCGTCGTCGGCAAGACGATCGAGGGTGTCGCCCGTCAGCCCGAGCTGGCCGGCCGTCTGCAGGTGCTGATGTTCATCGGTATCGCCTTCACCGAGGCGCTCGCCTTCATCGGTATCGCGACCGGCTTCATCTTCACCTGATCCGGCCGCTCTCGACTCACTGTAAGGAGACAGGATGCTGAACGCTCTTGTCACACTCGCCGCGGAGCCCGCGGGGGAGGAAGCGCACAACCCGCTGCTTCCGGCGGCGTACGACATCCTCTGGTCGGCCGTCTGCTTCGTCGTCATCATCTTCGTGGTGTGGCGCGTGGCTCTGCCGCGCATGGCGAAGCTGCTCGACGAGCGCAGTGCCGCCATCGAGGGCAACATCGCCAAGGCCGACGAGGCCCAGCGACAGGCCGAGGCCGCGCTCGAGCAGTACACCGCACAGCTGGCCGAGGCTCGCAAGGAAGCCGGTGAGATCCGCGAGGCCGCCCGCGAGGACGGCAAGAAGATCGTCTCCGAGGCGAAGGATGCCGCGTCCTCCGAGGCCGCTCGCATCACCGCCGCCGCGCACGCGCAGATCGAGGCCGAGCGTCAGTCGACCCTCGTGTCGCTGCGCGCCGAGGTCGGTACGCTCGCGGTCGACCTCGCCGGCAACGTCATCGGGGAGACCCTCACCGACGACGCCCGCGCGCAGGCCGTGGTCGACCGCTTCCTCGCGGACCTCGAGGCATCCGAGAAGGCGGCCCAGTAATGGGTAGCGCGACCACTCAGGCGCGGACCGCGACGACCGAGGCGCTGACCGCGGCCTCGGGCGTCGACCTCGACGTCGCCCGCGAGCTGTTCGCGGCCGTCGGCGCCGTGAACGGATCGGCGCAGTTGAGCGGCGCGCTCTCCGACTCGTCGGCCCCGGCCGCCGCGCGTGGCGCGCTGGTGACCGCGGTCTTCGGCTCCGGCTACCGCGACGTCACGGTGGCGCTTCTGCGTCGTGCGGCCGAGCAGCGCTGGTCGAACTCTCGCGAGTTCATCGAGGGGCTCGAAGAACTGGCCGTGCGCGCCGCGACCATCGCCGACCCGTCGGCCGACATCGAGGGCGAGCTCTTCCAGTTCTCGCGCACGGTGGCATCCAGCGGCGAGCTCGAGCTGGCACTGGGCGGTCGTCTCGGCGACGCGTCCGGCAAGGCCGGGCTTGTGTCCACGCTCCTCGACGGTCGCGCCAGCGCCGCCACGGCGCTGATCGTCGCCTCGCTCGTGCAGAACGCGCGCGGTCGCCGCGTCCGCGCGCTCCTGCGCCGCGCCGAGTCCCTCGTCGCCGACCAGCGCTCGAGCATCGTCGCCACGGTCTACGCGGCCGCGCCGCTGAACGCCGAGCAGCAGACGCGCCTCCAGAACGCGCTGCGCGCGCGTTACGGGTCGGCGGTCACCCTGAACACCGTGATCGACCCGACGGTGGTCGGCGGACTGCGTGTGCAGGTCGCCGACGACGTCATCGACGCGAGCGTGTCCGCACGTCTCGCCGACCTTCGCCAGCGCATCGCCGGCTAAGACTTTGCCGCCCGAGCGGGTGGAGATCTGGGGGCTCGCGCCCCACGAACGAAGGAAGACAATGGCAGAACTCTCTATCAGCCCCGACGTCATCCGTGACGCGCTGAAGGACTTCGTCAACGCCTACGAGCCGACGGGCGCGGGTGCGACCGAGGTCGGCACCGTCGTCGACGCGGCCGACGGCATCGCTCACGTCGAGGGACTGCCCGGCGTCATGGCGAACGAACTCATCCGCTTCGACAACGGCACCCTGGGCCTGGCTCAGAACCTCGACGAACACGAGATCGGTGTCGTCGTGCTCGGCGAGTTCTCCGGCATCGAAGAGGGCCAGAGCGTCACCCGTACCGGCGAGGTCCTCTCGGTCGGCGTGGGAGACGGCTACCTGGGTCGCGTCGTCGACCCGCTCGGCAACCCGATCGACGGTCTCGGCGAGATCGCGACCGAGGGCCGCCGTGCGCTCGAACTGCAGGCGCCGGGCGTCATGCAGCGCAAGAGCGTGCACGAGCCGCTGCAGACCGGCATCAAGGCCATCGACGCGATGATCCCCGTCGGTCGCGGCCAGCGCCAGCTCATCATCGGCGACCGCCAGACCGGTAAGACGGCCATCGCGATCGACACGATCATCAACCAGAAGGCCAACTGGGAGTCGGGCGACGTCAACAAGCAGGTCCGCTGCATCTACGTCGCCATCGGTCAGAAGGGCTCGACGATCGCTTCGGTCAAGGGCGCCCTCGAGGACGCCGGCGCGATGGAGTACACCACCATCGTCGCCGCTCCCGCGTCCGACCCCGCCGGCTTCAAGTACCTCGCGCCCTACACCGGTTCGGCGATCGGTCAGCACTGGATGTACGGCGGCAAGCACGTCCTGATCATCTTCGACGACCTGTCGAAGCAGGCCGAGGCTTACCGTGCCGTTTCGCTCCTCCTGCGTCGTCCGCCGGGCCGCGAGGCCTACCCCGGTGACGTCTTCTACCTGCACTCGCGTCTGCTCGAGCGTTGCGCGAAGCTGTCCGACGAGCTCGGCGCCGGATCGATGACGGGCCTGCCCATCATCGAGACCAAGGCCAACGACGTCTCGGCGTACATCCCGACCAACGTGATCTCGATCACCGACGGCCAGATCTTCCTCCAGTCCGACCTCTTCAACGCCAACCAGCGTCCCGCGGTCGACGTGGGTATCTCGGTGTCGCGCGTGGGTGGTGACGCCCAGGTCAAGTCGATCAAGAAGGTCTCGGGAACGCTGAAGCTCGAGCTGGCTCAGTACCGCTCGCTCGAGGCGTTCGCGATGTTCGCCAGCGACCTCGACGCCGCATCGCGTCGTCAGCTCGCTCGCGGTGCGCGTCTGACCGAGCTGCTGAAGCAGCCGCAGTACTCGCCGTACCCCGTCGAGGAGCAGGTCGTCTCGATCTGGGCCGGTACCAACGGCAAGCTCGACACGATCGAGGTCTCCGATGTGCTCCGCTTCGAGCGCGAGCTGCTGGACTACCTGCGTCGCAACTCCACGGTGCTCGACACGCTGCGCGAGACCAACGCGTTGGGCGACGACACCGTCGCGGAGCTGGAGCAGAAGATCGACGCGTTCCTTCTCGAGTTCCAGCCGGGCGCCGACCAGGGTGCCCCGGGTGCCGAGCAGGTCGAGGCGGCCGAGGCCGAAGACATCAACCAGGAGCGAATCGTCAAGGGCCGTCGCTAACAGCGACGACACGAGAACGGAATCATGGGCGCACAACTGCGGGTCTACAAGCAGAAGATCAGTTCTGCTCAGACGACCAAGAAGATCACGAAGGCGATGGAGCTCATCGCGGCTTCGCGCATCCAGAAGGCGATGGCGCGTGTGCGCGCGGCGTCGCCCTTCGCGCGAGCCGTGACGAGCGCCGTCTCCGCGGTGGCCACGCACTCCTCGATCGACCACCCGCTCACGACCGAGCGGGAGAACATCCGCCGCTCCGCCGTGGTGGTCTTCACCTCCGACCGCGGTTTGGCCGGCGCGTTCAACTCCCAGATCCTCCGTGAGGCCCTGGAGTTGGCCGAGCTGCTGCGGACGCAGGGCAAAGAGGTCGTGTTCTACCTCGTCGGGCGCAAGGCCGTCGGCTACTTCCAGTTCCGCCGGATGCCGAGCATCGCGCAGTGGACGGGTGACACCGACACTCCGCAGTTCTCGACGGCGGAAGAGATCTCGGATGCCGTGCTGCAGGCCTATCGCGCCGGTGGCGACAACGACGGCGTCGACGAGATCCACCTCGTGTACAACCGTTTCGTCAGCATGATGACGCAGTCGCCCGAGTCGGTTCGGCTCCTGCCCCTCGAGGTGCTCGAGGCTGAGGAAGCCCCCGCCCAGGCGGAGATCTACCCGCTCTACGAGTTCGAGCCCGACGCCGAGACCGTGCTCGATGCGCTCCTGCCGGTGTACGTGCAGAGCCGTATCTTCAATGCCCTCCTGCAGTCTTCGGCCGCGAAGCACGCCGCGACGCAGAAGGCCATGAAGTCGGCAAGCGACAACGCCGACAAGCTCATCACCGACTACACCCGCCTGCGCAACAACGCGCGTCAGGCGGAGATCACGCAGCAGATCGCCGAGATCGTCGGCGGCGCCGATGCTCTGTCATCCGGCAAGTAAGTTCCCAAGGAGAGAAGAAGCCATGAGCCTCACCGCCGAGAAGACCGACGCGGCTGTCGTCGGCCGCGTCGCGCGTGTCACCGGGCCCGTCGTCGACATCGAGTTCCCGCACGACGCGATCCCCGAGATCTACAACGCCCTCAAGACCACCATCACCATCGGTGACACCTCCACCGAGATCACGCTCGAGGTCGCTCAGCACCTCGGCGACGACCTCGTGCGCGCCATCGCCCTGAAGCCCACTGACGGTATCGTCCGCGGCCAGGAAGTGCGCGACACCCGCGGACCCATCTCGGTCCCGGTCGGAGACGTCACCAAGGGCAAGGTCTTCGACGTCACCGGTGAGGTGCTCAACGCCGCTCCGGGCGAGACGATCGAGGTCACCGAGCGCTGGGGCATTCACCGCAAGGCGCCCAGCTTCGACCAGCTCGAGTCCAAGACCGAGATGTTCGAGACCGGCATCAAGTCGATCGACCTCCTGACCCCCTACGTGCAGGGTGGAAAGATCGGTCTGTTCGGCGGCGCGGGCGTCGGCAAGACCGTCCTCATCCAGGAGATGATCCAGCGCGTCGCGCAGGACCACGGTGGTGTGTCGGTGTTCGCCGGTGTCGGCGAGCGCACCCGTGAGGGCAACGACCTCATCGGCGAGATGGAAGAGGCGGGCGTCTTCGACAAGACCGCCCTCGTGTTCGGCCAGATGGACGAGCCGCCGGGGACGCGTCTGCGCGTGGCGCTGTCGGCTCTGACGATGGCGGAGTACTTCCGCGACGTGCAGAAGCAGGACGTGCTGCTCTTCATCGACAACATCTTCCGCTTCACGCAGGCCGGCTCCGAGGTGTCCACCCTCCTCGGCCGCATGCCCTCCGCCGTGGGTTACCAGCCGAACCTCGCCGACGAGATGGGTGTGCTCCAGGAGCGCATCACCTCGACGCGCGGACACTCGATCACCTCGCTGCAGGCGATCTACGTCCCCGCCGACGACTACACCGACCCGGCTCCGGCGACGACCTTCGCCCACCTGGATGCCACGACCGAGCTCTCGCGCGAGATCGCGTCGAAGGGTCTGTACCCGGCCATCGACCCGCTCACCTCCACGAGCCGCATCCTCGACCCGCGCTACATCGGTGCCGACCACTACCGTGTGGCCACGTCGGTGAAGCAGATCCTGCAGAAGAACAAGGAACTGCAGGAGATCATCGCGATCCTCGGTGTCGACGAGCTCTCCGAGGAAGACAAGATCGTCGTGTCGCGTGCGCGCCGTATCCAGCAGTTCCTCTCGCAGAACACCTACATGGCCAAGAAGTTCACCGGCGTCGAGGGCTCCACGGTCCCGATCAAGGAGACCATCGAGTCGTTCGACGCGATCGTCAAGGGCGACTTCGACCACGTCGCCGAGCAGGCGTTCTTCAACGTCGGCGGCATCTCCGACGTCGAGGCCAAGTGGGCGCAGATCCAGAAGGAGAACGGCTGACATGCCGCTGCGCGTGAACCTCGTCTCGGCCGACGCCGAGGTCTGGACCGGTGAGGCATCGCTCGTCGTCGCCAAGACGGTCGAGGGCGAGATCGGCTTCATGCAGGGGCACGAGCCCGTGCTCGCGATCCTCGCCCAGGGCGAGGTGCGCATCACGGGTGTCGACGGGAACAAGATCCTCGCGAACGCGGAGGACGGGTTCCTGTCCATGGCGGGCGACGAGCTGACGATCGTCGCCGGTCACGCATCGCTGGTCTGACACACTCCTCTTCGACGCGCGTCGCCCGGTTCGTCGGGCGGCGCGCGTCGTTCGTTCCCCCGAGGTCGCATGCTGGTTCTCCTGCCCCCTTCCGAAACCAAACGCCCCGGCGGTGACGGTGCCCCGCTCGATCTCGGAACGCTCGCTCTGCCGTCGCTCCGCTCGCCCCGCGAGCAGGTCGTCGAGGGACTGGTCGCTCTGAGCGCTGACGCGGAGGCATCCGCGCGCGTGCTCAAGCTCAGCGCACGTCGCCTGCACGAGGTCGCGGACAACGCCGCGCTGCGGTCCGCGCCCACGCTGCCCGCGGTCGACCGGTACACCGGGGTGCTCTTCGATGCCCTCGGCGCCGACACGCTCGACGTGACCGCGCGCACGTGGGTAGGGCATCACGTCCTCATCCACTCGGCGCCCTTCGGTCCCGTGGGGGCGCTCGACGGCATCCCCGCCTATCGGCTCGCGGCATCCACCTCGGTTCCGGGGCTCCCGCCCCTTCGGCGGGTGTGGGCCGATGCCGTGTCCGCGGCCCTTCACCAGGCCGCGCCCGATTTCGTCCTCGATCTGCGCTCGGAGGCGTACGCCGCGCTGGGGCCGCTACCCGCGGGCGTGGACGGCGTCTACGTCCGCGTGGTGTCCGAGGGCGCCGACGGCGCGGCACGCGCACTCAACCACTTCAACAAGAAGGCCAAGGGCGAGCTCGTCCGTCTGCTCGCGCGGACCGAGGCCGGTGTCCGGTCCCGGTCCGATCTCCTGGCCTGGGCGCGGACGGCGGGGCTGGTCCTGCGCGAGAGCGCGGAGCGCGAGATGGAACTGGTCGTCTGAGGTCGCCGCAAGGGGTCTATCAGCGAACATTCAGCTTCGCTAACATGTGAGACGCATAGCACGCGCGGACGTCGCGTCGTGTTCATCCTGAAAGGGAACTCACATGGGTGACTCCTATTACTACGACGACGGCAGCGGCGCCTTCGGGGCCTTGGCGTTCTTCCTCGTCCTCCTGCCCATCCTGCTGATCTTCGCCCTGGCGGGATACGTCATCTCCGCCTTCCTGCTGATGAAGGTGTTCGAGAAGGCTGGGGTCGAGGGCAAGTGGCGCGCGTGGGTGCCCGTCTACAACGCCCTCGTCGCCGCGAAGCTGGGCGATCTCTCGCCCTGGGTCTACCTGATCGCCATCGTCGCCTCGAGCGTGCTGGTGAACATCCCGATCATCGGATGGATCATCGGTCTCGCCGGTGTCGCCGCCGCGGTCATGTTCGGCTACCGTCTCGGCCTGAAGTTCGGCAAGGACTGGCCGTACCTCCTCCTCTGGCTCATCCCGGGCGTGGGATATCTCATCTGGCTCGGCATCCTCGCCTTCGGCTCGTCGCCGTGGAACCCGGCGATCCGCCCGTCGCCGTGGGCGAACACCTTCCTCGCCGACAAGACCGTCTGGAGCGGCATCCCGGTGCAGCCGGACCAGCAACTGCAGGGATCGACCCCCGGCGGCCCGGCGGGTCCGCCCACGGGCTACGCGCCGCCCGCTCAGCCCTACACCCCGCCGCAGGCTCCGCCGGCCGCGGGCCCCACGCCGCCTCCGCCGGCATCCCCGGCCGGGCCGACGCCGCCCCCCGGCGGGCCCGCAGGTCTGACCGCAACGATGAGCTCCTCGCGCCGCGAGGAGCTCATCGTCGTCTCGCCGCCGACGTCGCCGCGCCCGTGGCATCCGGGGGCAGCGTCCGCGCGTCGACTAGGATGACAGGGCCGCGCGGTTCCGCCGGCGAAGATGTCGGCCAACCGGAGGATCTGTTCGTGCCCGAGGTGACCACGCATACGCGTACTGTTCCGCTGACGGACGGGGCGCTCGACCTCTCCTGGGCGGCGATCACCGATACCGGTAAGCGCCGCGAGGTCAACCAGGACGCGGTGCTCGCGGAGTTCCCGCTGTTCGTCGTCGCCGACGGCATGGGCGGCCACCTCGGTGGCGAGATCGCGAGCGCGAGCACGGTCGATCGTCTGCGCGCGGTCGTCGAGGGCGGGTCGGTCTCCCCGAAGAACATCGAGAAGGCACTCGCCCGCGCGGTGAAGGACATCGTCGCGCACCCCGAGACCACCGATGAGGGCACGGGCACGACTCTGACGGGCGTCTACCTCGAAGTGGGGTCGGACGAGCCGCACTGGGTGACGTTGAACATCGGCGACTCGCGGGTGTATTTGCTGCGCGATGACGACATCGTCCAGATCACCACCGACCACTCGGTCGTTCAGGAGCTCATCGCCGCCGGACGGCTGAGCCCGGAAGAGGCCGAGAACCACCCGTACGGCAATGTGATCACGCGCGCCGTCGGTCCGAGCGACAGTGTCAAGCCCGATTACCTGCGACTCGAGGTGCTCGACGGCGACCGCTTCGTCATCTGCTCAGATGGATTGACGAAAGAACTCACCGATTTCGGCATCCGCCATTTCCTCGAGGCGAATCCCGACCCCGCCGCGGCGGTCGAGGCCATGATGGCTGCGGCTCTTGAAAACGGCGGCCGCGACAACATCACCATCGTCGTGCTCGACGTCGCCCGCCGCGCCGCCTGAGAAGGCGGAACTTGACCGGGGAGCATCGCTGCTCCTACGTTCAGCACATGACCACCGCACCCGAACGGACGGCCGGCAAAGGCCTCGCCGCAGGTACCTTGGGCCTCTGGGGCTCGACCGTCATCGGCCTCGCCTCCACCGCGCCGGTGTATTCGCTCGTGGCGACACTCGGTTTCGTGGTGCTCGCCGTGGGCGCCTCCGCCCCGATCGCGTTCGTCATCGCGTTCATCCCGATGCTTTTCATCGCGTTCGCGTACCGCGAGCTGAACAACGCCGTCCCCGATTGCGGGACCACGTTCACGTGGGGCACGAAGGCATTCGGCCCCTGGGTCGGATGGATGGGCGGCTGGGGCGTCGCGGTGGCCGGAATGGTGGTTCTCGCCAACCTGGCGCAGATCGCGGGCATCTACCTGTGGACGCTGATCGGCGACGGATCCCTCGCCGAGAACGTGCCGCTCGTGACCGCCACGGGCGTCGCCTTCATCGCTGCCATGACGTACGTCAGCTACCGCGGCGTCGAGATCGGCGAGCGTATCCAGAACATCCTGCTCGGGGTGCAGTACCTCGTGCTGGCGCTGTTCGTCATCGTGGCGCTGTGGAAGTTCTTCGACGGCACGGCGCCGAACCCGACGCCGTTCGACTTCGCCTGGTTCAACCCTCTCGGCTTCACCGACTGGAGCGGATTCACCGAGGCGGTCCTGCTGGCCCTATTCATCTACTGGGGGTGGGACACCTGCCTCGCCCTCAACGAGGAGACGAAGGACCCCAAGCGCATCCCGGGGCGCGCGGCCCTGCTGACGACCGTCATCCTGCTCGGCACCTACGTCTCGGTGACGGTGGCGGCGATGATGTACGCCGGGGTCGGCGAGGACGGGACGGGGCTGGCCAACGCCGACAACGCCGACGACGTGTTCCTCGCGTTGAAGGATGGTCTCTTCGGGCCCTTCGGCTGGATCCTCGTCATCGCGGTGCTCATCTCGGCGGTCTCCTCGACCCAGACGACCATCCTCCCGACGGCGCGTGGGACGCTCGCCATGGCCGCCTACAAGGCACTGCCGGCACGCTTCAGCACGGTGCACCCGCGGTTCCACACGCCGTCGTTCTCGACGCTGGTGATGGGCATCGTCGCAAGCATCTACTACATCGGCATGACGCTCATCAGCGACAACATCCTGCAGGACTCGATCCTGTCTCTCGGTCTCGCGATCGCGTTCTATTACGCGATCACGGGGTATGCCTGCGTCTGGTACTTCCGCCGTGAGCTGTTCACGTCGGCTCGGAACCTCGTGTACCGCGGCATCCTGCCCCTGCTGGGCGCGCTGATGCTGACCTACGCCTTCGTGCAGTCGGCCATCGACATGTACGACCCCGAGTACGGTTACACGGTCCTGTTCGGTATCGGCGGCACGTTCGTCCTGGGAATCGGCTCGCTCGCGATCGGCGTCGTGCTGATGGTGCTCTGGTACGCGTTCCCACGGTCGAAGCCGTTCTTCCGCGGCGAGAGCCTCAACCGCGACACCGAGGTCCTCGTGCCCGAGGAGCCGATCGCCTACCCGCGGTCGGTCGACGGCGGCATCTGACGGCCGTCGCGCCGGTCGCGCATCCGCCGATCGGCCGGGGGGATCAGGCCACGGCCCGGATGACGCCGACCGGCTGACCGCCGCCGAGCACCTCGAGGGACAGGGCGGGAAGCACGTCGGCGACCGCCGAGGCCTCGAGGGCGCCGGCACGCTCCAGCAGGCGAAGGGCGACCGCGTGCGCCGCGCGGTTGGATCCGTCGAGCATCTTGAGGGCGACCGTCGTGCCGTTCGGTGCCGTCATCACCTGCACGCCTTCGGCACCCTTCTTCGCGAAGACCCCGAGCCGCTCGATGACGACGGCGTCGGGCAGACCCGGTCCGTCGATGGTCCACGGATTCTCGCGGACGGCGCGCACGAGGGCACCGGCACTGCGGTGGAGGGCGAAGGGCGACCTCTCGGAGGACGTCGCGATGCGCTGGATGGCCCGGGCGAGGCCGATGAGACTCATCGCGTAGACGGGCGCGCCGCACCCGTCGATGGCGGTGGTGGTGATCCGCTCGCCGACCAGGCGCTCGATGACCTCGCGGATATGCACCTGCAGCGGGTGCTGCGGGTCGAGGTAGCCCGCTGTCGGCCATCCGTTCGTGACGCACGTGAGGAGCATCGCCGAGTGCTTGCCCGAGCAGTTCATGCGGAGTGGGGAGGGAGCCCCGTGGTCGCGGACGAGATCGTCTCGCGTGCGGGGGTCGCCTGGCCAGGCCGCGGGGCAGCCCAGATCGTCCTCCGTCAGACCGGCCGATTCGAGGATGCCGCGGGCGACCTCGACGTGGCGGTCGGTGCCGGAGTGGCTCGCCGTGGACAGTGCGAGCCGCTCGCCGGCGAGGTCGGCACCCGCCGACAGACATGCGAGAGCCTGGAGCGGCTTCATGCTCGAACGGGGGAGGAGGGGCGCCGAGGGGTCTCCGAGAGTGATCTGCTCGGACCCGTCGGGGGCCAGCACCACGGCGAAGCCGCGGTGGCGCGACTCGATGAATCCGCTGCGTTCGACGACGGCGAGTTCGACGGCATCCGGGGCTGTGGCAGGCATCCCTCCATGGTATCCGGCGGCCCGAGAGGCGCGGGAGAGGGCAGGATGGAAGGCATGATCGGAGAGCACCAGTACCGTCTGCACGCCACGTGGGCCGGCGACCGCGGAACGGGGACGAGCGGGTATCGGGACTACGACCGCGCGGTCACCCTGGAGGTCGACGGCAAGCCGCCGCTGGAGGCTTCGGCGGACAAGCCGTTCCGAGGAGACCCGGCGAAGTGGAACCCGGAGGAGCTCTTGCTGGGGGCGCTCAGCGAGTGCCACCTCCTGTCGTACCTGCACGCGTGCGTGACGACCGGTGTGGTCGTCGTCTCCTATAGCGACGATGCCACCGGGACGATGGTCGAGGACGGGAAGGGCGGGGGAGCGTTCACCGACGTGCTGCTCCGGCCCCGGGTGGTCGTCGCGGACGAGTCGATGGTCGAGGCCGCGATCGCGGCGCACCGCCAGGCGCGCGAGTGGTGCTTCATCGCGAACTCGGTGAACTTCCCGGTGCGCCACGAGCCGGTGGTCACCACCGCCTGAGTCGACGCCCGCGGGCGGCGTCGTACAGTGAGCGCATGCAGCTCGAACCCGCTCTGCGACGTCTGGACCAACTTGCCGGAGGGCGTCAGGCCGACCACCGTGTCCCCCCGTCCGAGGATCCCCGCGTGCGCCGTGCTTTCCGCGCCGTGACGATCCTGCTCGCCGCCGGGTTCCTGCTGGGGGTCGCCACGATCGTGGTCGCCGCGATCATGACCGTCGGTGGGGACGACGTCGGATTCGGGGTGTGGATGCGGTGCCTCGTCGTGCTCGGCATCACCACGACGCTGTTCTACTTCCTCTGGCGGGCGCGCGCGGGCTGGTACTGGGCGTTCCGGCGCTTGCAGCTGTTCAGCCGAATCTTCCCGATCGTGGCGCTCGTCCTCGCGGCGATCCCCGGTCTCTACCCCTTCTGGGTGGTGACCGAGCAGATCCTCTTCGCCATCCTCCTGATCGGCGTCTCGGACTACTTGCAGTCGGACGCGATGCGCGCGGCCTTCCCCAAGCCGTCGCGGTGACTCGGCATCCGGATGCCGCACCTCCGGGAAACGACGGAACCCCGCCGGCGCGATGCCGACGGGGTTCCGGTGTTCCTGGATGGGCTCAGCGCACGTCGTCGTCGACCCAGTCCATCGACTTCGTGACGGCCTTCTTCCACAGGCGCAGCTGACGGTCGCGCTCGTCGGAGTCCATGTCGGGCTCCCAGCGCTTGTCCTCCTGCCAGTTGGCGCGGAGGTCGTCGAGGTTGTCCCAGAAGCCCACGGCGAGGCCGGCGGCGTACGCAGCGCCGAGGGCGGTGGTCTCGGCGACGACCGGACGCACGACGGGGACGCCGAGGATGTCGGCCTGGAACTGCATCAGCTCGTCGTTGGCGGTCATGCCGCCGTCGACCTTGAGCTCGGTGAGGTCGACGCCGGAGTCGGCGTTGACGGCCTCGAGCACTTCGCGCGTCTGGAAGGCGGTGGCCTCCAGAGCCGCTCGGGCGATGTGGCCCTTGTTGACGAATCGCGTCATACCGACGATCGCGCCGCGCGCGTCGGGACGCCAGTACGGAGCGAACAGACCGGAGAATGCCGGCACGAAGTACACGCCGCCGTTGTCGTCGACCGTGCGGGCCAGGGCCTCGACCTCGGGCGCCGACGAGATGATCCCCAGCTGGTCGCGCAGCCACTGGATCAGCGAGCCGGTGACGGCGATCGAACCCTCCAGCGCGTAGTGCGCCGGACCGTCTCCCAGCTTGTAACCGAGCGTGGTGAGCAGGCCGTTCTTCGAGCGGACGATCTCCTCGCCGGTCTGGAAGATGAGGAAGTTGCCCGTGCCGTAGGTGTTCTTGCTCTCGCCCGGATCGTAAGCCGCCTGACCGAAGGTCGCGGCCTGCTGGTCGCCCAGGATTCCGGCCACGGGGGTCTCACGCAGCAGCGAGGAGGACTCGACGGTCCCGTAGACCTCGGAGGAGGAGCGGATCTCGGGCATCATCGAGCGCGGGACACCGAAGTCGGCGAGGATGTCGTCGCGCCACTGCAGGGTCTCGAGGTCCATGAAGAGCGTCCGGCTGGCGTTGGTGACGTCGGTCGCGTGCACGCCGCCGTCGATACCGCCGGTGAGGTTCCACAGGACCCAAGCGTCGGTGGTGCCGAAGATCAGGTCGCCGGACTCGGCCTTCTCGCGAGCGCCCTCGACGTTCTCGAGGATCCAGACGATCTTGGTGCCCGAGAAGTAGGTCGCCAGCGGCAGACCCACGATGCTCTTGTAGCGCTCGACGTCGCCGTCGGCGAGGCGGTCGACGATCGACTGCGTGCGGGTGTCCTGCCACACGATGGCGTTGTAGACGGGCTTGCCGGTGTTCTTGTCCCAGACCACCGCGGTCTCGCGCTGGTTGGTGATGCCGACGGCGGCGATGTCGTGACGGGTGATGTCGGCGCGGCTCAAGGCCAGGCCGATGACTTCCTGGGTGTTGCGCCAGATCTCGAGCGGGTCGTGCTCGACCCACCCGGCCTTGGGGAAGATCTGCTCGTGCTCCTTCTGTCCGACGGACACGACGCCGCCGGACTTGTTGAAGATCATCGCGCGCGTCGAGGTCGTGCCCTGGTCGATGGCGAGGACGTAGTCGGCCATGGAGGACTCCTTTGTCAGTGGGTGGAGATGGTGGACGGGAGGGGAAGAGGAGCGGGGGCGCCGTACCGACGCCCCCGCGGAGGATTACTTGCCGAGGCTGAGGAGGACCGGGGCCAGCAGGCCCGCAAGGAGACCGCCGACGAGGGGACCGACGACCGGCACCCACGAGTAGCCCCAGTCGCTCGAGCCCTTGCCCTTGATGGGGAGGATCGCGTGGGCGATGCGGGGTCCGAGGTCACGGGCGGGGTTGATCGCGTAACCGGTGGGACCACCGAGAGAGGCGCCGATACCGACCACCAGGAGCGCGACCGGCACGGCGGCAAGACCACCGATGCCGCCCGGGACGCCGATGTCGGCGACGCCGTAGTCGGCGAACCCGAAGATCACGAAGACCAGGACGAAGGTCGCGATGATCTCGGTGAGGAGGTTCCAACCGTACGAACGGATGGCGGGCCCGGTGGAGAAGACGCCCAGCTTGGCGGCCGGGTCGGGCTCCTCGTCGAAGTGCTGCTTGTACGAGGCCCAGGCGAGCACGGCGCCCACGATGGCGCCGATCAACTGCGCGGCAACCGCGATGAGGAACTGGACGAAGCTGATCTTTCCGGCGACAAGGAGTCCGATGGAGACGGCGGGGTTCAGCTGAGCGCCGGAGTACGCCGACACGATCACGCCGGCGAAGACGGCGAGACCCCACCCCCAGTTCACCATCAGGAATCCGCCGGCATTGCCCTTGGTCTTGGCCAGCGCCACGTTGGCGACCACGCCGCAACCCAGCAGGATCAGCATGGCGGTGCCGACGACCTCCGAGAGGAAGTACAGCCCCAGATTCACTTCTTGCATGTCGTCATCGACCTTTCTGTTGTGCCCGGCCGCCATCGGCTCGGACGTTTCGCGGCTCGGTAACCCGAATGTATGACCGCCGTGCGGGCGCGCAACAGACGGCGCGCCCGCACGTTCTCTCAGATTCGGGCGACTCCGGCCTCGGCGAGATCCACGCGGTGAGCGTTCCGCAGCGACGCGGTCGCCGTGGCGATCTCCTCGTCGATCCGCGCGGCATCCCAGCCCAGCGGTCCAGCGACGGCCTCCGCGACTTCGCGCAGCGTGCGCTCGGTCATCCCGCCGACGAAGGCGAGGTGGGTCCGGCGCAGCAGCACGTCGATCAGGTGGACGACCTGCTCGTGCTCGGCGATCCAGACCAGCTCTTCGCGGTAGTAACCCGGGGCGCTCTCCAGAGCGGTGGGGTCGGCGGGCAGGACCGCGAGGATCGCGTCGGCGCGGGTGCCATAGCGCTCGAGCATGGCATCCACGAGCTCGGCGGAGTGAGCATTCGTGCGCGCGGCGACCCACCGCTGCCGTTCCGCGCGGGAGGTGGGGAAGCCCTTGCCTCCGCCGATGGCGAGTCCCTGGGTGCTGACGCGGTGCGGGCGGCGGAGCTTCTGCAGCGTCTTCATGCTGAGGTGCTCGGCGAGCGCGCGGAACGTCGTCCACTTGCCGCCGACGAGGCTCATCGCCGGGGTGCCGCCGATCTCGTCGTCGACGATGCGGTAGTCACGCGAGACGAACCCGGGTGCCGTGTCGTCGTGGCGGGGGAGCGGGCGGATGCCGGAGAAGGTGTAGACGATCTGCGAGCGGTCGACGGACACCGTGGGGAACACGTGACCGATGAGGTCGAAGAAGTACTCGATCTCGTCATCGGTGCACACGACCGGCGTCGACGGGTCGGCGTCGATGTCGGTGGTGCCGACGAGGACGCGGTCCTTCAGCGGGTAGATGAGAACAATGCGACCGTCGGAGTGCTCGAAGAAGATCTCGCGGCCACCGGTGGCGGCGAGCAGCTCGGGGTTGTCGAGCACGATGTGCGACCCCTTGGTGCCGCCCATGAACTGGGTGTCCAGACCCAGCGCGCCGTTGGTGAGGTCGGTCCACGGGCCCGAGGTGTTGAGGATGACCTTGGCCGCGACCGAGAACTCCTCGCCCGAGACCTCGTCGCGAACACGCACGCCGTTCTCGTCGGCACCGACGGCCGAGACGTAGTTGACGGCCTGGGTGCGGCCACCGCCGGCGACGATCCCGTCGTGCAGGACGTCGAGCGCGATGCGCTCAGGGTCGTGCATCGAGGCGTCGAAGTAGGTGGCGGTGTAAGCGAGGTCGGGGTTCAGGCGGGGAAGTTCGGCGAGCGACTTCTTCTTGCCGAGGAACTTGTGACGCGGGACCGAGCCGCCGTCGCGCGAGAAGGTGTCGTACATGATCAGGCCGACTTTGATGAGCAGAGCGCCGCGTTCACTGGGCTTGCCGCGACCGTGGGTCACCAGCAGGCGGAACGGGGCGGACAGAATGCCCGAGAACGTCTTGTAGATCGGGATGGTCGTTTCCAGCGGCTTGACGTAGTGGGGCGCCGTCTTGAGCAGATCGTTGCGCTCGGTGACGGCTTCCTTCACCAGGCGGAACTCGCCGTTCTCGAGGTACCGGATGCCGCCGTGCACCATGTGGCTGGATGCCGACGACGCGCCGGAGACGAAATCGCCGCGCTCGACGAGGGCGACATGGACGCCCTGGAGGGCGAGATCGCGGAGAGTGGCGAGGCCGTTGATGCCCCCTCCGATGATGAGGACGTCGAGGTCTTCGGCGTCACGGAGCGCCTGGACATCGGCGCGAAGTGAAGAAGAGGGGGACGACATGTCGACTGCGACCTTTCGTAGGAGTACGACGAAAAGAATGCGCGCCGCTGCACGTTGTTGCAAGCCCCTTGAACAAACGTGCAGAATGGGCAACGCGAAGAAAGGGCGGGCATGACGACCCAGACCGAAGAGCGTTCGCGCGACGCGCTGCGCGCCGCGCAGCTCTACTACATGCAGGACTTGACGATGGATGCCATCGCCCACGAGATGCGCGTTTCGCGCTCCTCCGTATCCCGGCTGCTCCAGCATGCCCGCGACGTCGGGCTCGTCACGATCTCGATCAGCCCGCCGGACGACGCCCGCGGACAGATGGCCCAGCGCATCGCCGATCGCTTCGGCATCACCGCTCACGTCGTGCCGACCCCGGCGCGGACCTCCGAGGCCGAACGTCTCGAGCGGACCGCGCTGACGGCGGCGCGAATCCTCGCGGAACGCATCGAGTCCTCGATGACGATCGGCATCGCGTGGGGGTCGACGCTGTCGGCCATCGCGCGCCACGTCCCGGCGAAGGAAGTGCACGACACCCACATCGTCCAGATGAACGGCGCGGCCAACCTCCGGACGTCCGGCATCCCGTACGCGGGCGAGATCCTCTCGCGGCTGGGGTCCGCGTGGTCGTCATCCGTGCACCAATTCCCGGTCCCCGCGCTGTTCGACGACCCGCGCACGAAGCAGGCGATGTGGCGGGAGCGGTCGGTTCGGTCGGTGCTGGAGATCCAGCAGCGGGTCGGCCTGTTCGTCTTCGGTCTCGGATCGCCCCACGCCGACGTCCCCTCGCACGTCTACAGCGGCGACTACTTCGACGAGCGCGACCGCGCGATCCTCGAGCGCGAAGGCGTCGTCGGGGACTGCGCGACGGTGTTCTACCGCGTCGACGGGTCGTGGGACATCCCCGAGCTCAACGCGCGCTCGAGCGGACCCGACCTCGACACTGTGCGCCGCATCCCGCGCCGGTTCTGCGTCGTCTCGAGCCTGTCCAAGCTGACCGCCCTCCGCGGTGCGCTGGCCGCGGGCCTCATCACCGAGCTCGTCGTCGAAGAGGCGCTCGCCCGGCGTCTGCTCAGCGTGACCCGCTGAACCGACGCCGGCTGCTCAGACCTCGCCAAAGCCTTCGTCGATGAGCTTGTGCAGCTCGTCCAGCGCTGGGCGCGCCTCCGGCCCGGTCGCGGTCACGCGGACCCGTGTCCCCTGACGGATCCCGAGAGCCATCAGCGCCAGCAGGCTTCGCGCGGAAACGGCGGGGGACTCGCCGCCCACTTCGGTGATCTGCACGTCGGCGTCGTACCGGGATGCCGCCTTGACGAAGGTGGCTGCGGGTCGGGCGTGCAGACCGGACGGGTTGATGACCGTCGTCTCGAACGAGATCTCGCCGGCAGGGTCCGTCGCCGGGGCGGGGGCCGGCGCGTCGTCTGCGCCGCCGCCCAGCTGGCGCCGCTTCGCGTCGGCGGCGCCCGCGACCTCGGCGGCGACCTGTGCGAGCGTCGCGCCCCCGGCCGCGGTGACGACGGCGGCGACGAGACCCTCGACGAACGGCGCGGGGCTGAGGACCACGCGGTCGGGCGAAGTGGCGAACTCGAGCGCCATCTCCGCGCTCAGCAGCGCCGACCCGAGGTCCATCATGACGAGCACGCCGTCTCCGGAATCCGCCGAGTCCAGCGCCTCCGCGATCGCCGTGGCATCCGTGCCGAGGTCGCCGTCGGGGCCGCCGGCGGCGACGCGAACCGTGGGCGGCTCGTCGCCGCCCATCCGCAGCGCCAGGTCGACCGCGGCCTCGGCGAGCGGACGACTGTGTGAAACCGCGACGATGCCGATCACCCGCGAGCCGCCAGCGTGTCACTCAGCGTCCGGAACAGCAGGGCCGACGAGGCGGCACCGGGATCGATGTGTCCGGCGCTTCGCTCGCCGAGGTAGCTCGCGCGCCCCTTCCTCGCCACGAGCGGTTCCGTGGCATCGCGAGCCTTCGTGGCCGCGTCCGCGGCGGCCGCGGCAGCGCCGGCGGCATCCGCCCCGGAAGCGACGGCCTCGTCCCACGCGGCGAGGGCGGGGAGCTGCGCGTCCACCATCGTCTTGTCGCCGAGTTCGGCTTTGCCGCGCGCGACCACTCCCTCTGCGCCCGCCCGGAGCGCGGCCCCGAGGGTGGAGGCATCCGCACCGTCCGCGAGCGCCGGGCCCATCCGCAGGAAGAACGTCCCGTACAGCGGGCCGCTGGCCCCGCCCACCGACGACACCAGCGTCATGCCCACGGTCTTGAACAGCTCCGCCGCCGATGCGGGCGGCGACTCGAGCTTCGCGACGACCGCATCGAGGCCGCGCGCCATGTTCGAGCCGTGGTCGGCATCGCCGATCGCGGAGTCCAGGGCGGTCAGCTCGTCGCGGTGCTCCTGGACGGCATCCCGGAACGCGCGGATCCAGGCGACGAGGTCGTCGGTCGAGACGGCGCCGCTCATGCGCCCCACCGCAGGCCGGGCGTCACGACGGGGGCGTCCCAGAGCCGCAGGAACTCCTCGTCCGCCTTCACGACGGTGAGAGACGCTCCCGCCATGTCGAGGCTCGTGATGTAGTCGCCGATGAGGACCCGCTGGACCTCGACGCCGGCGTCGGCGAGCAGCGGTGCGATCTCGCCGTACAGGAGGTACTGCTCGATGAGCGGGGTACCACCGAGGCCCGAGAGCAGCACGATCGCGGGGCCCACCGGGTCACCGAAGTCGTGCACGATCGGGTCGACCATGAGCTTCGCGATCTCGTGGGCGGTGGCGAGCGTGACGCGGCTGCGGCCGGGTTCGCCGTGAATGCCCACCCCGACCTCCATCTCGTCCTCGGGGAGGTCGAACGTGGGGTGTCCCACCGCGGGAACGGTGCAGCTGGTGAGCGCGACGCCCATGGAGCGTCCCGCCTCGGACACGCGTCGGGCCAGCGCCGCGACGGCGTCGAGGTCGGCGCCTTCCTCGGCGAGTGCGCCGACGATCTTCTCGAGGATCACCGTCGTGCCGGTGCCGCGGCGGCCCGCGGTCCACGTCGAGTCCTGCACGGCGACGTCGTCGGCGACGACGACGGACTCGACGCGCACGCCCTCGGCGGCGGCCAGTTCGGCGGCCATCTCGAAGTTCAGCACGTCGCCGGTGTAGTTCTTCACGATGTGCAGGACGCCCGCACCCGAATCCACCGCCTGGGTCGCCGCAAGCACCTGATCGGGCGTGGGGGAGGTGAACACCTCACCGGCGGCCGCGGCGTCGAGCATGCCGCGCCCGACGAAGCCACCGTGCATCGGCTCGTGGCCCGAACCGCCGCCGGAGACGAGCGCGACCTTCCCTTCACGAGTGGGTTCTCCGCGCAGGATGACGCGGTTCTCGGTGTCGATACGAAGCTCGGGATGAGCGGCGTGGATCCCTCGCAGGGCTTCCGCCAGCACGTCGGCCGGATCGTTGACGAACTTCTTCACGGGTGCCTCCTCGTCGTGGCTGCGGCGGGTTCGGGCCCGCCTCTTCAGACCATGCTCGCCGGGAGGCGTCGCGTCAAGGGCGTCCGCTCAGATGCGCTCGTGAGGGAGGACCTGCTTGATGCGCTCGATGGCGTTCTGCGCGGGCACCTCGTTGTAGGCGTTGGCCAGTTCTTGTTCGCTGAGCGCGTGGATGGCGGCCATGATCTCGTCCGTCGCCGCTCGGCGCGCGCGACCCGAGGAGGCGGCGCCGTGGGGCGAGAGGTCGAGGGGCTCGCCGAAGCGCACGGTGATGCGCTCTTTCGTGGTGGGCACCTTCGCCCCGACGGGCATGACCTTGTCGGTGCCGATGAGTCCGACCGGCACGACCGGCGCGCCGGTCTGGAGGGCCAGGAACGCGACCCCCGTGCGGCCCTTGTAGAGGCGCCCGTCGAGCGAACGCGTGCCCTCCGGATAGAGCGCGACGGCACGACCGTCTTCGAGCAGCGCGCGCTGCTGATCGAGGGCGTCGAGGGCCGCCTGCCCCGCACCGCGTTCGACGGCGATGGCGCCGATCGCGGTGAAGAACTGCCGTGAGGCCCACTTCTCGAAGTAGGTCGACTTGGCCAGGAAGTGCACGGGGCGGGGTGACGCGACGGGAATCGCGATCGAGTCGATGAAGGAAAGGTGGTTGCTCGCGAAGATCACCGGTCCCGTGCGCGGGACGTTGTCGCGACCCTCGACGCGGGGCCGGTAGACGGCGCGCGCGAGCGGGGCGATGAAGAAGCGCCCGAGGCCGTAGGCCGCGCCCATCTGCTTCGGTGGGACGGCGGGGGTGCCGCCCGGTTCGTCGGAACTCACCCGTCGAGGCTACTGTGCGCCGCATGCGTCGCCGCGCATGAGGCTCCCAGCGGCACCAAAGCCGGATGGGGGATGATGAGACGGTTCCCGTCGTCTCCGAGAGGTCTGCCGTGCGCATCCGCCCGATCGCTTCCCTGTCCGTCGCCGCCGCCGCGGTTCTCCTCCTGGCGGGGTGCTCCGGTTCGTCGAACGAGAGCCCGACTCCGGATGCCAGTGGCTCAGCCGACGCGAGCGCCTGCCAGAGCGCGCTGTCGCAGGGCGAGGTGTCCAGCGACGTGCAGGTCTCGGGCGACTTCAAGGGCAAGGTTCAGGTCACCCTCCCGGACGGTTACGCGCCGGACGGACTCGAGCGCACCACGCTCATCGAAGGCTCCGGTCAGCAGGTGCGGGCCGGCGACGTGCTCCGCGCGAACTACACGCTCATCGATGCCGCCACCGGTGAGGTGCAGCTCGAGTCCCAGACGACGTCGCCCGACGGTATGGACACCCTGATCTCTTCGCAGCAGATCTTCGGCGCGGCTCTCGAATGCGCGACGATCGGTTCGCGCACGGTCTCGGCGTTCCCCGCGGGTGCGCTCGGTGAGGGCTCTCCGGCGTTCGTCCTCGTGGCCGACGCCATCGAGGAGCTCCCCACGCGCGCCGATGGCACCGAGGTCGCCCCGGCCGAAGGAATGCCGACCGTGACCTTCGACGACAAGGGCGCGCCCACCATCACCATGCCCGACGCCCCTGCCCCCACCGAGACGCGTGTCACGAACCTGCGCCAGGGAGACGGCGACGTGGTGAACCCCGGTGACCAGGTCATCGTGCAGTACACCGGTGCCCTCTACGACGACGGCACCGTGTTCGACTCCAGCTGGCAGAGCGGTCAGCCCGCCGAGTTCGCGACCACCGGCGTCGTCCCCGGATTCCGGAAGGCGCTCGAGGGCCAGACCGTGGGCTCGCAGGTCCTCGTGGTCATGCCGGCGTCGGACGGATACGGCGACAAGGGGCAGGGAACCATTCCCGCCAACGCACCGCTCGTGTTCGTCGTCGACATCCTCGGAGTCCAGCACGCGGCGGCGACCGGTCAGTAGGCTGAGCGGATGCGTCGCGTCGTCATCCTCGGCTCCACCGGTTCGATCGGCACCCAGGCGCTCGACGTCATCCGGGCCAACCCCGACCGGTTCGAGGTCGTCGGGCTCGCGGCCGGCAGCGACCGCGCGGGCGTCGAGGCGCAGGCGGCGGAGTTCGGCGTCGACGACATCGCGCTCGGGGCCGTCGAAGCCGAGCACCTGGTACGTGACGTGCCAGCCGAGGTGGTGCTCAACGGCATCACCGGGTCGGTCGGGCTCGGTCCCACGCTCGCTGCTCTCGAGGAAGGGCGTACGCTCGCGCTGGCGAACAAGGAGTCGCTGATCGTGGGCGGCGATCTGGTGACGCGCCTCGCCGCGCCCGGGCAGATCGTCCCCGTCGACTCCGAACATTCCGCGATCGCGCAGGCGTTGCGATCGGGCGAACCGGACGAGGTGCGTCGACTCGTGCTCACGGCATCCGGAGGTCCTTTCCGCGGTCGCTCGAGGGACGAGTTGGCCGAGGTCACGCCCGCGCAAGCGCTCGCCCACCCCACCTGGGACATGGGCCGCGTCGTGACGACCAACTCGGCGACGCTGGTGAACAAGGGCCTCGAGGTCATCGAGGCGCACCTGCTGTTCGACGTGCCGTACGAGCACATCGACGTCGTCGTGCACCCCCAGTCGATCGTGCACTCGATGGTCGAGTTCCTCGACGGATCCACGATCGCCCAAGCCTCGCCGCCCGACATGCGCCTTCCCATCTCGCTCGGCCTCGACTGGCCGAACCGGATCTCGGGCGTCGGGGTGCCGCTGGACTGGACGACCGCGACGCAGTGGACGTTCGAACCGCTCGACGAAGAGGCGTTCGGCTCCGTGGCCCTCGCCAAGCGCGTCGGCCGAGCGGGCGGCACCTACCCGGCCGTCTTCAACGCCGCGAACGAGCAGGCCGTGGACGCCTTCCACGAGGGTCGCCTGAGCTTCCTCGGCATCGTCGAGGTCATCGAGCGCGTCGTCGAGCGCCACGATGCACCGGACACGCTCACCCGCGAGTCGCTCGCCGACGCCGAGGCGTGGGCCCGCCGCACGGCCGACGCCGTCATCGCCGCACTCTGACCTGCGCCGCCGCACGGAGGTGCGCGGGGCGGCTCGAGTGGCCCGCCGACTCAGGCGGGGAAGTCGACCGGCCGCTCGGGGTCGGACGAGGGGGTGTGATCGACCGGGTACGGTACGGGCCAGTGGGGCTCGGGCACCGACCAGCCGGCCGCGCGCAACGCGCGGCGGGAGAGCTCGCGCGCCGAGTACGGGGTGCGGACGCCGCGGATGTCGCGGTAGTCCTGGTGTCCCGGGCCGGCCCACAGGATCGCGTCGCCCTCGCCGACGAGCTTCACGGCCTCGAGGATCGCGCGCTCGGGCGGGGTGAACTCGTGGATCTCGGCATCGGGCCGCGCCCGACGAGCCCCCTCCACGAGCACCTCGCGAATGGCATCCGGGTTCTCGTTCCGGGGGTGGTGGTCGGTGACGATGAGGATGTCGCTGCCCTCGACCGCGGTGCGTCCCATGTCGTGGCGCTTCGTCGCGTCGCGGTCGCCGTCGGCGCCGAACAGCATCACGACGCGGCCCGGAGTGACGCGCCGCACCGCCGCGAGCGTCTTCTCGAACGCGTCGGGGGAATGGCCGAAGTCGACGTAGACCGCCGGTCCGTCCGGACCGGACACCAGCTGGGTTCGACCGGGAAGAGAGGCGGCGATCCGGCCACCGTCGAGGGCCGCGGTCAGGGCCTCCCACGTGTGGCCGGCCTCGAGCAGCATGACGATCGCGAGGCCCGCGTTCGCCGCCATGTGTCGACCGATCACCGGGACGACGGTCGTGAGCGAGCGTCCGCCACGGTCGCGGACGGTGAACTCCGTGCCGTCCTGGCGCTCGTCGACGATGTCGACGGTCCAGTCGGCTTCGGCGGTCGGGTCGGCGGCGATGGCGGGAGTGACGATCGTCACCGTCGGGATGTCGGCCCGCGCCGCGATCTCCGCACCCGCGGGGGAGTCCAAGCAGACGACACCGCGACGCGAGCGGTCGGATCGGAACAGGGGAAGCTTGGCCTCGAAGTACTCGCGCATGTCGGCGTAATCATCGAGGTGGTCGTGCGTGAGGTTGGTGAACCCCGCCACGTCGAAGAGGAGCCCGTCCACACGGTGCCGCGTCAACGCCTGCGCGCTCACCTCGACCGCGACGGCCTCGACGCCTCGCTCCCGCATGAGGGCGAGAAGCGCGTGGAACTCGGACGCCTCCGGCGTCGTGAGCCGCGACACGATGACCTCGCCCGCGATGTGTCGCTCGGCCGTCGACGACAGGCCGGTCACGACCCCGAGCTGACCCAGGATGCCTTCGAGCAGGTGCGACACGCTCGTCTTGCCGTTCGTGCCGGTCGTGGCGAGGAGCTGGGGGAGGTCGTCATCGGGACCGGTGCCGTAGACCCAGGCCGACAGGTCGCCCAGCAACGCGCGAGGGTCTTCGACCACCACGATCGGGAGACCCGTGGACGCGGCGATGTCGGCGCCCGCCTCGTCCGTCACCACGGCGACGGCTCCCCGCTCGGCGGCGACGCCGGCGAACTCCGCACCGTGGCGGTTCACTCCACGGATGGCGACGAAAGCCTCACCGGCGCGCAGATCCGCGGTCGCGAGCGTGATGCCCGTGAGGACGGTCCCCTCGACGTCGCCGATGCTGCGCTCGCCGAAACGGCGGGCCAGCTCCGAGAGATCGCGGCGCGGCGGGTGCTCGGGCCGGAGGACGGGCGGGAGGTGAGAGGGCGTGTCGGTCGGCATCCCTGCCATTGTCTCATCCGCCCCCGCACAGCCCTCGCATCGGCGCCGCACGGGAGGTTCCAAGGGCGGCGGCGGTATCGTCGGCAGGTGACCGCGATCGCCTTCCTCATCGGCGTGCTCGTGCTCGTGATCGGCCTGGCCGTCTCGATCGCCCTGCACGAGATCGGGCACCTGCTGCCCGCGAAGCTGTTCGGCGTGCGCGTCGGGCAGTACATGATCGGGTTCGGCCCGACGCTGTGGTCGCGCCGCATCGGCGAGACGGAGTACGGCGTCAAGCTCCTCCCGCTCGGTGGATTCATCTCGATGTCGGGGATGTACCCGCCCGCGCCGGAGAGCGACGCGCAGCCGACGCGCCGTTCGCGCCTGTTCGCGACGATGATCCAGGACGCCCGCGACGCCAACGCCGAGACGATGATCGCCGGTACGGATCGCGTCTTCTACAAGCTCCCGGTCTGGAAGCGCGTCATCATCATGCTCGGCGGCCCCGTGATGAACCTGGTGCTGGCGTTCGTGCTGTCGGCGGTCGCCTTCAGCGCCATCGGCGTGGCGCAGGGCACCACCACGGTCGCCTCCGTGTCGCAGTGCGTGATCCCCGCGAGTGCGGAGCGGTCCGACTGCCAGCCGAGCGACCCCACGGCCCCGGCGGCCGCCGCCGGTATCCTTCCCGGCGACACGATCGTCTCGATCGGCGGCACTCCGGTCTCGACGTTCGATGAGGCGGCCGCCATCATCCAGCGCTCGCCGGATCAGACCCTGCCGGTCGTGGTCGAGCGCGATGGCGCGCAGCAGACCCTCACGATCACCCCGATCACCACCGACCGTGCGGTGACGGGCGCGGACGGACAGCCCGTCGTGGACGCCGCCGGCGCCCCGCAGTACGAGACCGTCGGTTTCGCCGGCCTCAGACCGCAGTCGGCGCTCGTCCCCCAGCCCATCTGGGTGGGGCCCGAGGCGACGATCCAGCAGGTCGGGCAGGTCGCGCAGATCATGACGCAGCTGCCGGTACGCGTCTACGACACCGCGGTCGACCTGTTCACGGGGCAACCGCGCGATCCCAACGGCCCGCTCAGCGTCGTCGGCGCCGGGCGCCTCGCGGGGGAGTTCGCGGCGGTCGATGCGCCCATCCTCGCCCGCGTCCAGTCGATCATCGGGCTGCTGGCGGCGCTGAACATCGCCCTCTTCGTCTTCAACCTCATCCCGCTGCTGCCGTTGGACGGCGGACACGTCGTGGTCGCTCTGTGGGACGGCCTGAAGCGCTGGTTCGCTCGCGTGCGCGGCAGAGTCGCCCGACCGGTGGATGCCACCAAGCTCGTGCCCGTGACCTTCGTCGTGGTCGTGCTGCTCATCGGCATGGGCGGAGTCCTGTTCCTCGCCGACATCTTCAACCCCGTGCAGCTGCTGTAGGGGGCGCGATCCCCGCGGCGTCAGAGGGCGGCGGCGATCAGTCGCTCGAGTGTGCGCATGCCGTCGCGCGACAGGATCGACTCGAGGTGACCCTGGACGCTGGAGAAACGCTCGCCATGCAGGGCGTACACGTCGCCCGTGTCCTCGTCCGCCGCGATTTCGACACCCTCGGGGAGCGTCTCGGGTAGCCGGGCGGTGAAGGTGTTGTAGAACCCGATGGACGCGGGCTCCCCGAACACGTCGACGCTCTTCTGCAGGCCCTGGTGCGGCTGCGCGAGTGGCGCCAGACCGAGGCCCAGCTGATCGGCGAGGATCTGGTGGCTGAGGCACACGGCGAGCAACGGGGCCCCGTGCGACAGTCGGCGCGACACCACCGCCCGCATCGCGGTGATGCGCGCGCTGTCGTGGTCGCGCGGGTCGCCGGGGCCGGGGCCCGCGACCACGAGGTCGGCGGCATCCACCTCGGCGTCGGTCGCCTCCGACCAGTGCACGATCCGGGCGTCGAGTCCGAGGTGGCGGAGCTGATGCGCGAGCATCGTGGTGAAGCGGTCCTCGGCATCCACGACGAGGGCGGTGCGCCCTGCGAACGGGCCGGTGCCGTCGGGGTCCTGCGGGTTCATCCAGAACGGTGCGAGGCGCTCGTTACGGGATGCCAGGAGCTCGGCGATCGCGGGATCCTCGGCGAGCGGGCGGCGCGGGGCGACCGGGGCGTCCGGGTCGGCGTCGGGCGCGGCGGCCGGAGCGGAGTCGCGGGGGATCGCTCCGATCGCGCCGAGCACCCCGGCGGCCTTGCCGTGGGTCTCACCGACCTCGCCGTACGGGTCGGAGTGACGCACGAGGGTCGCTCCCACGGGGACGCGGAGGCGTCCGTCGACGAGGTACGCCGTGCGGATGAGGATGGGCGCGTCGAGGTCGTGGGTCGGCCCCTCTGTCGCGCCGTTCGGGGTGAACAGCGCGGCGACGCCCGAGTAGTACCCGCGCGGGGTGGTCTCGTGGCGCGCGATCACCGTGCAGGCGTTCTGCATCGGCGAGCCGGTGACGGTGGGCGCGAACATCGTCTCGCGCAGGATGTCGCGCGGATCGAGCGTGCTGCGGCCGCGCAGCATGTACTCGGTGTGGGTCAGGCGCGACATCTCTTTGAGGTGGGGCCCGGTGATCCGGCCGCCGTCGCTGCAGACGGCGCTCATCATCTTCAGCTCTTCATCGACGACCATGAAGAGCTCCTCGGTCTCCTTGGTCGAGCGCAGGAACTCCGCGAGCGTCTCGGCCGTCGCGCCGCCGCGCGGGTGACGGAACGTGCCCGAGATGGGGTTCATGGTGACGATGCCGTCGCGCGCGCTGACGTGCGCCTCGGGGCTCGCGCCCACCGCGATGTGACCGGGCGTCACCACGGCGAACGTCCAGTACGCGCCCTTCTCGTGTTCGAGGAGCGCGCGGAACCACGTGAGCGCCGCGACCCCCGGATCGGCGTCCACACCGGCGACGAAGTCGCGGCGGATGACGAAGTTCGCCCCCTCGCCGCGCCCGATCTCGTCGGCGATCACCCGGCGCACGATGTCGGCGTACGCCTCGTCGTCGATGTCGAACCCGGCGTCCTGCAGGGCCACGGGGGTGGAGGGGAGGGATGCCAGGGCCCCGGCGCGGGGGAGTGGCATCCGTTCCTCGATCACGAGGCAGCGCAGCGGCGCGCCGTCGTCGTGGCAGACGAATCCGCGCTCGCGCACCTGGCGGAAGGGGACGAGCGCGAGCACCTCGCGCGGCGAGCCCTCGTCGTCGATCAGCGGAATGTCGGCGAGCAGCTCGACGTCGACGACGGTGCCGGTGAGCACCTCGACCGTCGCGTCGTCGCGGGCGATCAGCGCGAACGGCTCACTACCGGCGAGGAGATCGTGGATCAAGGAGGAGGGGTCGGGCCCGGTCATCGAAGTACTTCCGTCAGTGATCGAGGGTCCGGAGCGGCCGCCGGAAACACGAAGACCGCCCCGATCCCGAGGGAGGGCGGTCTGTCGCACGCGTGCTCACCGCCTAGACGGTGGGCCACCAGCCGGTATACGCGCGCATGCCGCCGAATTTATCACAGAGCGGCCCTCAGCCCCCGCCCGGGTGGGGCGGCGTAGGCTGTGGGCGTGCCTGCAGTGAACATCGGGATGCCCCGCGTACCGGAGGTCCTCGCTCCCCGTCGCAAGACCCGCCAGATCAAGGTCGGCAAGGTCCTCGTCGGCGGTGACGCCCCCGTGAGCGTCCAGTCGATGACGACCACTCCGACCACCAACATCAACGCCACCCTGCAGCAGATCGCCGAGCTCACGGCATCCGGGTGCGAGATCGTGCGCGTCGCCGTCCCGTCGCAGGACGACGCGGACGTGCTCCACATCATCGCGAAGAAGAGCCAGATCCCCCTCATCGCCGACATCCACTTCCAGCCGAAGTACGTCTTCCAGGCGATCGACGCCGGGTGCGGCGCGGTGCGCGTCAACCCGGGGAACATCCGCAAGTTCGACGACCAGGTCGGGGCGATCGCGAAGGCCGCCAAGGACGCGGGCGTCTCGCTCCGCATCGGCGTGAACGCCGGGTCGCTCGATCGCCGCCTGCTCGAGAAGTACGGCAAGGCGACCCCGGAAGCGCTCGTGGAGAGCGCGGTGTGGGAGGCGTCGTTGTTCGAAGAGCACGACTTCCACGACTTCAAGATCTCGGTCAAGCACAACGACCCCGTCGTCATGGTGAAGGCCTACCGCCTCCTCGCCGAGCGGGGAGACTGGCCGCTGCACCTCGGTGTGACCGAGGCCGGTCCCGCGTTCCAGGGAACCATCAAGAGCGCGACGGCCTTCGGCATCCTGCTGTCCGAGGGCATCGGGGACACGATCCGTGTCTCGCTGTCGGCGCCGCCGGCGGAAGAGGTGAAGGTCGGCCACCAGATCCTGCAGTCGCTCAACCTCCGCGAGCGCAAGCTCGAGATCGTCTCGTGCCCGTCCTGCGGACGCGCGCAGGTCGACGTCTACACCCTCGCCGACAACGTCACGGAGGGCCTCAAAGACATGACCGTGCCGCTGCGCGTGGCCGTCATGGGCTGCGTCGTGAACGGCCCGGGCGAGGCCCGTGAGGCCGATCTCGGTGTGGCGTCGGGCAACGGCAAGGGCCAGATCTTCGTCAAGGGCCAGGTCATCAAGACCGTGCCCGAGGCCGAGATCGTGCAGACCCTCATCGAAGAGGCCAACCGCCTCGCCGACGAGATGGGCCCGGACGCCGCCGTCGGCACCGCGCAGGTCGTCACGTCCTGACGAGTCCACCTGTTCGGCGGTGGCCCGCAGGGAGGTCGCGCCGAACCCGATAGCGTCGGAAGCCGTATGACCGCTTCCCTCGCTTCCGACGCGCCCGCCTCCCGCCCGCTCATCGCCGGTGTGGTGACCGCCCTCGTGGGATTCACGAGCACGTTCGCCGTCGTCCTCACGGGGCTCCGGGCTGTCGGCGCGACCGCGGACCAGGCCGCCAGCGGGCTCCTCGCCCTGTGCGTCGTGGTGGGATTCGGATGCCTCTTCGTCGGTGCGCGGTACCGGATGCCGATCACGATCGCGTGGTCCACCCCAGGAGTGGCCCTCCTCGCGGCGACCGGCGCGGTGGACGGCGGATGGCCCGCGGTCGTCGGCGGGTTCCTGGTGTCGGCGGCGCTGATCCTGCTCGCAGGGTTCTTCCCGCCGCTCGGCGCGCTCATCGCCCACATCCCGCCGTCGATCGCACAGGCGATGCTCGCGGGCGTTCTGCTTCCCTTGTGCGTGGCACCGTTCACGGGCCTGCTCTCCGATCCGTGGGGGGTCGCACCTGTCCTCGTCGTGTGGCTCGTGGCCGCGAGGCTGCTGCCCCGGTGGGCCGTGCCGCTGGCATTCGTGGCTGCCACGGTCGTGATCGTGATCGGGATCGTCCGGTCGGGCGCGCAGGTGGACCCGGCGACCCTCGTCCCCCGCGTCGAGTTCGTGGTCCCCACCCTCACGTTCGGCTCAGTGGTCGGCATCGGCATCCCGCTGTTCGTGGTGACGATGGCGTCGCAGAACGTGCCCGGGGTCGCCGTGATGCGGAGTCTCGGATACGCGGTCCCGTGGCGTCCCGCCATGATCGTGACCGGACTGGGCTCGGCGCTCGGCGCGACCGCCGGGGCGCACGCCATCAACCTCGGGGCGATCAGCGCCGCCATCGCGGCGGGACCCGACTCCCACCCCGACCCGAACCGTCGGTGGCTCGCGAGCATCTCGGCCGGTGGGTCGTATCTCGTGCTCGCGGTCCTGTCGTCGGCGTTCGCCGCGCTCGTGCTGCTGGCCCCGGCGGGGGTGATCCCCGCCGTCGCGGGTGTCGCGCTGTTCGCCGCGTTCGGCTCGGCGATCCAGCAGGCGATTGATGACCCCGGTGAGCGGATTCCTGCGGTCGTGACCTTCCTCGTCGCGGCCTCCGGTGTCGCCGTGGCAGGCGTCAGCGCGGCGTTCTGGGCACTGCTGGCGGGCCTCCTCGTGCGAACGGTGCTGCACGCCGGGCGGCGCCGGGCGCACTGACGGCGCGTCGCGTTCCGCGGGGTCCGAGCAACGGTCCGCCGTCGGGCGGTCAGTCCAGACCGAACTCTGCGCGAATGCGCTCGCGTGCCCCGGCGTACTCGGGCAGAGCGGCGAAGAACGCGAACTTCTCGGCGATCACGGAGTCCGTGGTATCCGTTTCCGGTTCGACCACGTACGCCGCGAAGGTCTCGGCGAAGTCCTCGGAGGCGTTTGTCGCGGCGTAATCGTCCACGAAGTCCTCCTCGTGCGCCTGGTAGAAGTCCCACGCGACGTCGACGTCGACGTTGTCGCGCGCCGGAGCGTCGGTGTAATCGGCCCAGAACTGCTGCGCGAACCGCTCGAGGTCGGCGTCAGGGAGGAGGCATCCGGCGCCCGCCCACTCGGTGTCGCACTCCGTTGCGGTGGCGTCGGTGTCGTCGGCCCCGAGGCTGAGCATGTGGGCGTACTCGTGGACGAGCGTCGAGAGCAGCAGATCGGCGTCGTCAATGTACGCCAGATTGGTGGCGAAGACCCACTTGCTCGGGTCGGCCGCGCTCGTGACGTACGCCAGGGTGTCGCTGTCCGGGTCGTCGCCGGTCTCGTACTGGGTGATCATGGACGTCGCGAACGCGGGGGTGGTCACGCGGAGGAGGTGCTCCCAGACTAGGCCGGCCCGTGAGTCCGGGTGCGGCGTCAGCGTGCCGTCCGCGGTGACGGTGAAGACATCCGTCGTGGTGAAGTCGGGCGAGGCCTCCGTGCTGTTCCGTGTCGTGGCGAGGATGCCGGTGCCGACGCCGATCCCCGCACCGATGGCGACCCACGCCATCACGCCCACCAGGACAGCGATCGACGCGCTGAGCAGGGCGATCCAGCGGGGGCGCATGCCCTCACCCTAGGTTGTGCGCGCGGGTTCGGGGACGTTGCCGTTTCGTTATCGAACCTGCCTCGCCGGAGGGAACCGATCGGCGTCTGCCGGACACTGAAGAGTGTGGGAGATAACGAGGCCGGGCTGTGGGCTCGGGTGCGCCTGGGGGATGAGCTTGCGCTCGCGGGGTTGTTTGATCGGTATGAGGGGCGGTTGTTCCGGCATGCGTCGCGGTTGTTGACGCATCGGGAGGATGCGAAGGATGCCGTGACGGTGGCGTTCTTCGAGTTGTGGCGTAAGCGTGCGTCGGTGCGGCTGGTCGATGGGTCGCCGTTGCCGTGGTTGTTGAACACGGTGGCGCATTGTGCGCGGAATCTGGAGCGGTCGGGGCGTCGGTATCGGGCGTTGTTGGATCGTGCGCCGGCGGCGGAGCCGGTGTCGCACGATCGCGATGACAGCGGAGTGTTGGCGGCGTTGAAGCGGTTGCCGGAGCGGGAGCAGGCGGTGGTGGTGCTGTCGGTGTTGGAGGGGTTTTCCGAGCGCGAAGTGGCGCAGGCCCTCGGCATCCCGGCGGGGACGGTGAAGTCGCGGTTGGCGCGGGCGAAAGCGAAGCTCCGTGACGACGTGGCCCGGGAAGGGGTGCAGGCATGAACGACGAATTGACGCCCGATGAGCGGGCCGCTTTGCGCTCTCGCATTCTCGGCGGAGCGCGCGATATCAAGCCGGCCGGTGCGCACCGGAACGCGTGGATCGCGGGGTCGATCGCGGCGGTTCTGGTGGTTGCCATCGCCGGCGGTGTGGTCGCGACGTCGACGCTGTCAGCACCGCAGATCGCGGAGACCCCGACGCCGACGCCGGTGACCACCGAGACCGTCCCGCCGAGTCCCACTCCGCCCCCGACGTCCGTGCCGACCCCCGCCGCGACCGCCGTGACGGCAGTTGGACGCGCACCGTTCGGCGACTCGTGCGACAACGTCCTCACGTCGGAGCAACTGGCCGCGGCCACGGGTCATCCGATGTACGACGTCACTTTCATCCGGCATGACACCAGGGCGACGGTGCGGGGTGGCGTCTTCTGTGCGTGGGTGTCATCCGATGAGCGCTGGGCCGCGACCGTGAACGTCGCCGTCCTTCCGTCGACGGAATCGCTCCCCGCGCCCGAATCCGACCAGTTCGCTACCGAGGGATGCGACGAGAACGGCCGTTGCACACTCACCCGGGTCGAAGACGGGGTGCGGGTCTGGGTACAGGTCTGGGCGAAGCTCACAACACAGTCGCCCGACGTCACCGCCACGCGGTCCAGCACCCTGCTCGACCAGATCTTCGCGAGAGCGGGCGACTATCCCGCGGGCGTCACAGCGACCCCGACGTCGGCGTGGTGGTCTCCGTGGGACTGCGCGGATGTGACGTCGTGGATAGATCCGACCGTGTCCGGCTACGACACCGCGACGAGCGTGACCGCGGAGCCGGACACTGCGAAGGCGGACGGAGCCTGCACGATCACTCTGTCTCGACCGACGTCGACATGGGACGCTCAGGTCTGGCTCGTACCCGGCGGTGCTGTCGGTCTCGACCAGATGGTCGCCGCCGCGGACAGATCGACTCCCGTGACGGTGTCAGGAGCCGTCGAGGCGTACTCGGTGACGGTCCTCGCCAAGGTCGACGATGGTGGCGCGTCCTTCCTGTGGGTCAGCGACGGCACGAACCTGCTCGTCGTCACGCCTTCATCCTTGGAGGAACCGGATGTCGCGATCCAGCTCGCAGAGCAACTCCTCGCCCGGCTCTGACATGGCAGATGACGAGGCCGGGCTGTGGGCTCGGGTGCGGCAGATGGCACGTGGGCCCGGTTCTCGCTGCCCACGGAGGCCAGGTCTGCGGAACTGACGTCCATCGCCTCGCAGATCGCGTCGACGATCGTTCAGGCCGTGTATCGGATACCGTGACCGTGGCGTTCTTCCCCGTGGAAGCGTACCTTCGCCTCGGCGCTGATCAGGGGGTTCCATCGTTGGAGAGGTTCTTGACGCGCAGGAACGCCTGGATCGCGGGGTCGATCGCGGCGGTTCTGGTGGTTGCCATCGCCGGCGGTGTGGTCGCGACGTCGACGCTGTCGGCACCGCAGATCGCGGAGACCCCGACGCCGACGGCGACCGTCGCGCCGGTGGTCCCGACCCCCACCCCGACCCCGAGCGCCACCCCGTCGAGCACCCCGGTCGTGGCGTTCGACGGGGACTGCGGGAATGCGATGAGCAAGAACGACGTGTCGGCTCTCGTCGGCGTGCCCATGGTCCTCTCGAACGGTCTCGCAGCGGGGGATGCCCGGGTGCTGGGGGGTGTCGCCTGTCAGTGGCGCTCAGGAGGCGAGCAGTACCAGGCAGTCGGAGTCGACGTCTTCCCCGCTGCGGTCGTTCCCGAATCCGTCCGGGGCTCCCTTGGCGTACCGTCCGACTGCAAGATGGGTGGCCTCGCGTGTCGCTCCACCGAGCGATTCGGGGACGCGATCGTGTCGGCGTGGGGTGCGCGCGATGACGAGGTCGCGGCATTGCTCGAGGCGGTGGGACCTCGCGCCGCCGCGTCACCCGGCCGGCCCGGCACCATCCCCTCAGGCGCGTGGGCCCTCCCTGACTGTGCCGATGTTCTGAAGATCGCCGAGGCGGCCCGCGGGCGGGGGGATCTCGTTCCTCATCAGGGTGATTTCTTGCCGAACGGTCTGGCGTGGGACGTCATGAGCGCCAACGGCGCCGCCGGTTACTGCGCGGTGGACAACCGATCGGCGATCAACGTCGCGAGCGTGGTCGACATCTTCTTCGGTCCCGGTTCGTCGCCCGATCTCGCCGAGATCGCCCGGAGCTCGGGCTCAGAGACGGTCGTTGCCGGGGCGGATGCGGCCTGGTTCTTCCCGGAGTTGACGCCTTCCTTCGATTACCTCCTCGTTCAATCCGGGCCGAACGTCCTGATGATCGGAACCAAGGCCATGATCGAGGAGGAGATGGCGCAGCTCGCGGCCGGCCTGATCGCCGCGCTCGGCTGAGCAGGCGGCATCCACCGCTCTAGACTCGATGATCGTGGTCACCCGTCTCTCGAACTACTTCCTCCGCACGCTCCGCGAAGACCCCTCGGATGCCGAGGTCACGAGCCACCGCCTGCTCGTGCGCGCCGGCTACATCCGTCGCAACGCCCCGGGCATCTTCGCGTGGCTGCCGCTGGGACTGAGGGTCAAGGCCAAGATCGAGACGGTCGTCCGCGAGGAGATGGCGAACGCCGGGGCGTTCGAGGTGCACTTCCCTGCGCTGCTGCCCCGTGAGCCCTACGAGGTCACGGGCCGCTGGGAGGAGTACGGCGACGCGCTGTTCCGCCTGCAGGACCGCAAGGGTGCCGACTACCTCCTCGCCCCCACGCACGAGGAGATGTTCACGCTCCTGGTGAAGGACCTGTACTCGTCGTACAAGGACCTGCCGCTGACGATCTACCAGATCCAGGACAAGTACCGCGACGAGGCGCGTCCCCGCGCCGGTCTCCTGCGCGGTCGCGAGTTCACGATGAAGGACGCGTACTCGTTCGACGCGACCGATGCGGGACTGGATGCCTCGTACCAGGCGCAGCGCGACGCGTACGAGCGGATCTTCCAGCGCCTCGGGCTCGAGTACGTCATCGTCGCGGCGGACGCCGGCGCGATGGGCGGGTCGAAGTCGGAGGAGTTCCTGCACCCGACACCGATCGGCGAGGACACCTTCGTGCGTTCGGCGGGCGGGTACGCGGCCAACGTCGAGGCCTTCACGACGGTGGCGCCCGAGGCGCTGCCCATCGAGGGGCAGCCCGCGCCGGTGATCTTCGACTCGCCGAACACGCCCACGATCGCGACCCTCGTCGACCACGCCAACGCGGTGTTGGACACCCCGGCTCCCGGCGTCGCAGGCCCCGCCACCGCGGATGCCGCCGAGTGGACGGCCGCGCACACGCTCAAGAACGTGGTGCTCGCCCTCACGCACCTCGACGGCACCCGCGAGATCGTCGTCGTCGGCCTCCCGGGCGACCGCGACATCGACGACAAGCGCGTCGAGGTGGCGTTCGCGCCGGCCGAGGTCGAGGCCGCCACCGAGGCGGACTTCGAGAAGAACCCGCTCCTGGTGAAGGGGTACATCGGTCCCTGGTCGGAGACCGGCGCCATCCTCGGCGAAGAGTCCGCGACCGGCATCCGGTACTACCTCGACCCGCGCGTGGTGGACGGCACCGCCTGGATCACCGGCGCCAACATCGACCAGAAGCACGTGCACTCGCTCGTCGCAGGTCGCGACTTCGTCGGCGACGGCTTCGTCGAGGCCGCGACGGTGCGCGCCGGAGACCCCGCCCCCGACGGCTCGGGACCGGTGGAACTCGCCCGCGGCATGGAGATCGGCCACGTGTTCCAGCTCGGCCGCAAGTACGCCGAGGCCCTCGGCCTGAAGGTGCTCGACGAGAACGGCAAGCTCGCGACCGTCACGATGGGGTCGTACGGCATCGGCGTGACCCGCATCCTCGCGATCATCGCCGAGCTCAACAACGACGACAAGGGCCTCATCTGGCCCCCGTCGGTCGCCCCGTTCGACGTGCACGTCGTCGCGACGGGTCGGGATGCCGTGGCCTTCGACCTGGCCGCGTCGGTGTCGGAGCAGCTCGAGGGCGCCGGACTCGACGTCCTCTACGACGACCGCCCCAAGGTCTCGCCGGGCGTGAAGTTCGGCGACGCCGAGCTCGTCGGCATCCCGCGTATCCTCATCGTCGGTCGCGGCGCGGCCGACGGCGAGGTCGAGCTGTGGGACCGCCGCACGGGGGAGCGCGAGACCCTGCCGGTCGAGGCGGCGATCGCGCGCCTGCGCCCCTGAGCGCTGCTCTCTGATCTCCCATCTCTCACGCCGCGTCCGTCCGTGCGCCCCACGGATTCGCCGAGACGTCATCACGCTGACGAGTCCCTTGCATCCTGCCGCGCGGATGTCGGCGCGATGACGTCTCGCGGATCAGGAGGGGGACGCAACGCGCCGACGGGCGCCGACCGCGGATAGCGTGGATGCCATGATCTCCGCGCCCCGCGTCCCCCTGTCCGACGGCTCCTCCATCCCGCAGCTCGGGGTGGGGACGTACAAGGTACCCGCCGAGGTCACCGCGGATCTCGTCGCCGGGGCGCTCGCCGCGGGATACCGACACGTCGACACCGCCGCGCTCTACGGCAACGAGCGGGAGGTCGGCGAGGGGATCCGGGCTGCCGGGATCGCGCGCGACGACGTCTTCGTCACGACGAAGGTGTGGAACGACGATCAGGGGTTCGACGAGACGCTTCGCGCCTTCGACGTGAGCGCCGAGCGGCTCGGACTCGGACACGTCGACCTGTACCTCATCCACTGGCCGATCCCCAGTGCCGACCGGTACGTCGACACGTGGCGTGCGCTGGTGCGCCTGCGCGAAGAGGGCCGTGTCACCTCCATCGGGGTCAGCAACTTCTCGCCCGCCCACATCGAACGCCTCCGCGACGAGACGGGAGTGCTGCCCGTCATCGACCAGGTGGAGCTGCACCCCCGCTTCCCGCAGAACGAGCTCGTGGAGTGGAACACGGCGCACGGCATCGTCACCGAATCGTGGGCGCCGCTGGCGCGCGGCGGCCTGCTCGAGGAGCCGGTGCTCGCCGACATCGCGGCCCGCTACAGCAAGACGCCGGCGCAGGTCGTCATCCGCTGGCACCTCGACCGCGGCCTCGTCGTGTTCCCCAAGTCCGTGTCTCTCGACCGCCTGCGCGAGAACGGCGACGTGTTCGATTTCGCCCTCGACGCCGCCGACCACGCCCGGATCGCGACGCTCGAGACGGGAGAGCGGACGGGGCGGAACCCCGACCTGGACTGACGGGCGTCAGGCGTCCAGGCGTGCGTAGCGCGCACGAAGAACGGTGAACAGGCCGTAGGCCAGGAATCCCGCGCCGACCAGCGCCGCGAGGAGACGTCCAGCGGGGAGCGCGACGACGGCCGTCACAGCGCCGTCGAGACCGCCCGCGGTGTCGGGCTCCACGCGGATCGCGGCGACGACCAGAAGGATGCCCACGATCACCAGCGCCACGCCCTTCGCGAGGAACCCCGCCACCCCGAGCGCGGTCAACGCGACTCCACTCGTTCCATCGGGGATCCGGACTTTGGTGCGGAAGGATCGGCGCACGCCCATCCAGACGAAGCCGATGCCCACCGCCGCGACGACCACGCCGACGGCCCCGAGGACGAAGCCGCCGATCGGAAGATGCAGCACGCCCGCGCTGATTCCTTCGGCCGCCTGCTCCGCGTGGGGGCGGGCGCCCAGGGCGACGGATGCCGAGACCACCCCGACGGCGAGGAACACGATGCCCTGCGGTGCCTCGGCGGCGATGCGTGCGAGCCGCCGTGGGCCGGAGAGACCGCGGGGCGCGACGGCCTGCAGCAGATGCCAGGCGCCGAGGGCGACGAGGCCGACGGCCAGAGCCCACAACCCGACGGCTCCGAGGGGAAGCGCCGCGAGGGCGCGGAAAGCTCCGGTCTGATCAGTGTCCTCGGCGGCGCCCGTTCCCACCGCGATGACAAGCCCGCCGATGAGGAGGTGCAGGATGCCGTTGGCGGCATACCCCGCACGAGCGGCGAGGCGGAATCCGGGGTTTGCCTCGGCGTCGCGGGCGAGGACGCGGGCGGGGGAGGGCATTGGGGAACCGTACGCGTCCTCGCCCGTTGCGACAAACCCCGGGCGTGGGATGCGTCGGCCATGCGGCGGCGAGGTGAAGATCCTGTGTCGATGCCGATCCCTCTTGGCGCGCACGGGCGGTTCTCATTACGGTCGAACCGTGCCCGAGAACACTTCCTCCGCGTCCGAGCCCCGTCCGACCCACCCGCTCGCGCTCGCCCCCGTGGCAGCGCCTCCGGCATCGGTCGATGGCTTCGTCCGCCGCTTCCTGCAGAACCTCAACTTCGACCAGGGCGTGGCGCTGTCGACCTCCGACGACAACGACCGTTACCTGGCGCTGGCAGGCACGGTCCGCGACTACCTCATGGCCCGCTGGCTGGACGACCAGGCGCAGCAGAGCCGCCAGCAGTCCAAGACGGTCTGCTACCTCTCGGCCGAGTACCTGCTCGGGCGTCAGCTCGACAACAACCTCCTCGCCGCGCGGTTGACCGACATCGCCACCGAAGCGCTCGCGCAGTGCGGGATCGACATCGACGAGCTCCGCGCCCTGGAGATCGAGCCCGGTCTCGGAAACGGCGGCCTCGGCCGGCTCGCCGCCTGCTTCATCGACTCGCTCGCGACGATGAGCATCCCGACGATCGGGTACGGCATCCGATACGAGTACGGCATCTTCCGCCAGGCCTTCGCCGACGGCCAGCAGATCGAGCAGCCCGACGCCTGGCTGCGGCTCGGCTCGCCGTGGGACTTCCCGCACCCCGAGGCGGCACAGACCATCTCGTTCGGTGGACGCACCGAGACCTACGACGACGGCGGCGTCGAACGGACGCGTTGGGTACCCGACTGGAACGTGCTCGCGGTGCCGTACAACATGATGGTCCCCGGCTACCACAACGGGCGCGTCAACACCCTCCGTCTGTGGCGTGCGGTCGCGACCAACGCCTTCGACCTCCACACCTTCAACTCCGGCGACTACGTCGAGTCGGTCCGCGCGCAGACCTTCGCCGAGAACATCTCCAAGGTGCTCTACCCCGAGGACTCCACCCCGCAGGGCAAGGAGCTGCGCCTCCAGCAGCAGTACTTCTTCGTCGCGGCATCCATCGCCGACTTCGTCGAGAACGTGCTGCCCGAGGGGTTCGACCTCGCGAACCTCCCCGAGCGCGTCATCTTCCAGCTCAACGACACCCACCCCGTGATCGGTGTGCCCGAACTCATGCGCGTGCTCGTCGACGAGAAGGGGATGGAATGGGATGCCGCGTGGGCGATCACGCAGAAGTGCTTCGCCTACACGTGCCACACGCTGCTGCCGGAAGCACTGGAGGTCTGGTCGGTTGACCTGCTGGGCCGCCTGCTCCCGCGCCACCTGGAGATCATCTACCGCATCAACGACGAGTTCCTGCTCGAGGTGCGCGAGCGCTTCGGCGACGACGAGATGCTCATCCGCGACATGTCGATCATCGGTGAGCACCCGTTCCGCTCGGTACGGATGGCCTATCTCGCGACCGTCGCGGGATCCAAGGTCAACGGCGTCGCCGAGCTCCACTCGCAACTCCTGCGCGACAACGTGCTGAAGGACTTCGCGCGCATGTGGCCGGAGAAGTTCACCAACGTCACGAACGGCGTGACCCCGCGCCGCTTCCTGCGCCTGGCGAACCCCGAGCTGTCGACCCTCATCACCGAGACGCTGGGCGCGGGGTGGACGGTCGACCTCGAGCGCCTCCGCGGTCTCGAAGCGTTCGCCGACGACCCCGAGTTCCGCGAGCGGTTCGCGGCGGTCAAGGCGTCGAACAAGCGCCGTCTCAGCCGTGTCCTGGCCGCCCGCGACGGAATGACCCTCGACGACGGGCACCTGCTCGACGTCATGATCAAACGCCTCCACGAGTACAAGCGTCAGACGCTCAAAGTGCTGCACATCGTGAGCTCGTACGACGGCATCGTCTCGGGGCGCGTGTCCGTCGACGATGTCCAGCCCCGCACGTTCCTCTTCGGCGCCAAGGCCGCCCCCGGGTACGCGATGGCGAAGCACATCATCCACCTCATCAACGCCGTCGGCGAGGTCGTCAACGCCGACCCCCGGGTGCAGGGGCGACTCAAGGTGCTCTACCCGGCGAACTACAACGTGACGCTCGCCGAGAGCATCATCCCGGCCGCGGATCTCTCCGAGCAGATCTCGCTCGCGGGCAAGGAGGCCTCGGGCACCGGAAACATGAAGCTCGCCCTCAACGGCGCGCTCACGATCGGCACCGACGACGGCGCCAACGTCGAGATCCGCCAGCTCGTGGGAGACGACAACTTCTTCCTCTTCGGCATGAGCGAGCCCGAGGTCGAAGCCCTGTGGGCGGAGGGGTACCGTCCCGCCGACTTCTACCACGAGGACGACCGCCTGCGCCGAGCGATCGACCTAATCGCTGCGGGAACGTTCTCGGACGGGGACCGCACGGTGTTCGAGCCCCTCATCTCGAACCTGCTGTACGACGACCGGTTCATGGCGCTCGCCGACTTCGGCTCGTACGTCGATGCGCAGGAGCGCGTCGACCTCGCCTACGCCGATCAGGACGCGTGGGTGCGCTCCGCGATCCTCAACGTCGCCCGCAGCGGCTTCTTCTCCTCCGACCGGGCGATGCGCGATTACCTCGACCGCATCTGGCACGCGACTCCCGTCAACTGAGCGGACACGGATGCCACGACCCCGGGTCGTGGCATCCGTCCCGCTCTGGCAGGAAGTCGCCGAAGGCTGACCGGCGGGCGCCCGTTCGCGGTGTCGGCGCAGGCGAGAGTGGGGGGAGCGGGCGCGTCCGCCCGCCGAAGGAGCCCCGCCATGCGCCTGTCCGACATCATCGCCCCCGACACCGCCGCCGCTCGCGGCGCTCTCGCGCTGGCACAGCACTACCAGTCGCCCGCGATCACCGCCCACGCTCTCCGCTCGTGGCTGTGGGCGGAGGCGTTCGCTCTCGTCGACGGCATCGAGGGCGTCGATCATGAGCTCCTCTACGTCGCGGCGGTGCTGCACGACATCGGGACGGTGACCGAGTTCGACAACCACACGCTGTCGTACGAGCACGCCGGTGGCCACGTCGGCATCGCCCTCACCGCAGGGGCCGGGTGGGACACGGCCCGACGCGCGCGCGTGCTCGACGTGATCGTGCGGCACAACTGGCCGCGGGTCGACCCGGGCATGGATGCCGAGGGCTATCTGCTGGAGACCGCGACCGGACTCGACATCTCGGGAGCACGGCCCGACGCACTTCCGCGGGAGTTCGTGCGCGAGGTCCTCGCCGCCCATCCGCGGGGCGCGCTCGCGGCGGAGTTCGGCGCCTGCGTTGTGGATCAGGCGGAGCGCAAGCCCGACACGGCGGCGCGACGGCTCGTCGACGGGGGAGTCCTCGACAAGCTGGCCGCGAACCCGCTCGAGCGCATCTGACGCCGGCGTCCGGGCCGGCGCGGGTGCACCGGCTCCGGGGCGCGGCGTGCCGGACTCCGGAGATTCCCGTCAGGCAGCCAGAGCCATCCGCCGAATCACGCGGAGCCGCCTTCGCGCGCTCGCAGATTCTCCGGAGTTGCGCACAGCGGACGCGAGCCGGGATGCCGGGAACGCTTGTGCGGCGGCATCCGGAACCCTTCCGCGGGTCGCGGGGGGTGCGGCATCCCGGGTATCGTAGGAGGGTTGTCGGTACCGGTTGTGCCGACGAGAGCTGAATACGGAGGATCCCGATGGACATCGATCTTGCACTCCTGAAGACGATCGAACGCGAGAAGGAGATCCCCTTCGACGAACTCGCGCGCATCATCGAGCAGGCGATCCTCACCGCCTACGCCAAGCACATCTCGCCCAGCGGCGAGATCCCCGCCGGCGCGCGGGCCGAGCTCGACCGCAAGACCGGTCATGTCGGCATCTTCACCCCGGTCCTCGACGACGAGGGCGTCGTCATCGGCGAGGAGGAGCAGGCGCCCGACGACTTCGGTCGCATCGCGGCGTTCGCGGCGAAGCAGGTCATCAGCCAGCGTCTGCGCGACATCGCCGACGACGCGGTACTGGGGGAGTTCCGCGGCAAGGAGGGCGACATCGTCGCCGGCGTCGTGCAGCAGGGGCCGAACCCGCGCATGGTCCACGTCGACCTCGGCACCGTCGAGGCCATCCTCCCGCCCGAGGAGCAGGTCCCGGGCGAGACCTATCCGCACGGCTCGCGTCTGCGCGTCTACGTCACCTCGGTATCGAAGGGCAACAAGGGCCCCCAGATCACCGTGTCGCGGACGCACCCCGGTCTGGTGCGCAAGCTGTTCGCGCTCGAGGTCCCCGAGATCGCCGCCGGGCTGGTCGAGATCGTCTCGCTCGCTCGTGAAGCCGGTCACCGCACGAAGATCGCCGTGAAGGCGAACGACCCGACGGTCAATGCCAAGGGCGCCTGCATCGGCGAGGTCGGCCGCCGCGTCCGCGCCGTGACGGAAGAGCTCTCCGGCGAGAAGATCGACATCATCGACTACGACGCCGAGCTGCCCAAGTTCGTCGCCAACGCGCTCTCGCCCGCGAAGGTCACGTCGAGCTTCGTGCTGGACGCCTCCACCAAGGCCGTCCGCGCCCTGGTGCCGGACTACCAGCTGTCGCTGGCGATCGGCAAAGAGGGCCAGAACGCGCGTCTGGCCGCCAAGCTGACCGGCGCGAAGATCGACATCCAGCCGGACAGCATCCTCGAAGACAACTGAGCGTCCGTCGTCCGGACGACCGCGAGGTGTACCATGGAGCCTGTACGAACGTGCGTCGGATGCCGCGCACGTGCCCCCCGATCATCGCTTCTGCGTGTGGTCGCGGAGGGGTCGGTCCTCGTCAGAGACGAGCGGGCGGTCCTGCCGGGACGGGGTGCGTGGGTGCACGAGACGGACGCGTGCGTCGGGAAAGCTCTCGCGCGCCGCGCCTTCGTACGAGCATTGCGTGTGTCAGGCCCGCTTGACACGCAGACCTTCGAATCAACCCTCCAGCGAAACGGCTGAACGGCTATGGACACGAAGTGAACGGCTCGAAATGAGACCCGTCCGCAACTAACGGTCTGCCCTGTCCGGGGTAGACCCCTCAGACAGGAGAATTGTGGCAAAACCACGCGTGCACGAGATCGCTTCCGAGCTCGGCGTCGACAGCAAGGTCGCGCTCGCGAAGCTCAAGGAGCTCGGCGAATTCGTCAAGAGCCCCTCATCGACCATCGAACCCCCGGTGGCCCGTAAGCTTCGCGCTGCCTTCGCGGCGGAAGGCGCGTCCGGATCCTCGGATGCCAAACCCTCGGCCGCCGCGGCGCGCCCGGGTGCTCGCCCGAACCCGGCCCGCCCCGCAGCGGCACCCGGCGCACGTCCGTCCGGTCCCACGCCCGGACCGGCGCGTCCCGCCGCGCCCAAGAGCGCTCCGGCCCCTTCGGCACCCGCCCCCGCTCCGGCGGAATCCGCCCCGTCGGCGTCCGCTCCGGCGGCGTCCGCTCCGGCGAAGCCCGCCTCATCCGCTCCGGCCCCCGCGGCCCCGGCGCAGGCTCCCGCGTCGCAGGCGCCGAAGCCCGGCGGCCCGCGTCCCGGTCCCGCCGGTGGCGGGTCGAACCCCCGCGTCCCGGTGGTGCTCCGCGCCCCGGTAACAACCCGTTCGCGTCGGCGCAGGGCATGGGACAGCGTCCCGCCGGCCCGCGCCCGGGTAACAACCCGTTCGCGTCGGCGCAGGGCATGGGACAGCGTCCCACCCCCGGCAACATTCCGCGTCCGCAGGCCCCGCGCCCCGGCGCTCCCCGTCCGGGCGCTCCGCGTCCCGGCGGTGCAGGTCGTCCCGGTGGCGGCGGTCGTCCCGGTGCTCCGTTCCAGCAGCGTCCCGGCGGTCCCGGTCGTCCCGGCGGCGCGGGCGGTGGCTTCCAGCGTCCCGGTGGCGCGCCCGGCGCGGGCGGCGGTTTCGCCGGTCGTCCCGGTGGTGGTGGCGGCCGTGGCCGTGGTCCCGGCGGTGGCACCGCGGGTGCCTTCGGTAAGGGCGGCGGCAAGTCCAAGCAGCGCAAGTCGCGTCGGGCGAAGCGGCAAGAGTTCGAGATGCGGTCGGCGCCGGTCGTCGGCGGCGTCAACGTCTCGAAGGGCAACGGCGAGATCATCCGCCTGCGTCGCGGCGCCTCGATCGCCGACTTCGCGGACAAGCTCGAGGCTCTGCGCGGGTACACCGTGCAGCCCGGCACGCTCGTGACCATCCTGTTCAACCTGGGCGAGATGGCCACGGCCACCGAGTCGCTCGACGAGGCCACCTTCGAGGTCCTCGGCGCGGAGCTCGGCTACAAGATCCAGATGGTCTCGCCCGAGGACGAGGACAAAGAGCTCCTCGAGGGCTTCGGCCTCGACCTCGACGCCGAACTGGAGGCCGAGAGCGAGGACGACCTCGAGATCCGTCCTCCCGTGGTCACCGTCATGGGTCACGTCGACCACGGTAAGACGCGACTGCTCGACGCCATCCGCCAGACGAACGTCGTGGCGGGCGAGGCCGGCGGCATCACGCAGCACATCGGTGCGTACCAGGTCTGGACCGAGCACGACGGCATCGAGCGCGCCATCACCTTCATCGACACCCCGGGCCACGAGGCGTTCACCGCCATGCGTGCCCGTGGTGCGCAGGTGACCGACATCGCGATCCTCGTGGTCGCGGCCGACGACGGCATCATGCCCCAGACGGTCGAGGCGTTGAACCACGCACAGGCGGCGAACGTGCCGATCGTGGTCGCGGTCAACAAGGTCGACAAGCCGGATGCCAACCCCGCCAAGGTGCGCCAGCAGCTCACCGAGTACGGTCTGGTCGCCGAGGAGTACGGCGGCGACGTCATGTTCGTCGACGTCTCGGCCCGTCAGGGCACGAACATCCAGGAACTCCTGGACGCCGTGCTGCTGACCGCCGACGCCGGACTCGACCTGACGGCCAACCCGAACAAGGCGGCCCGCGGTGTCGCGATCGAAGCGAAGCTCGACAAGGGCCGCGGTTCGGTCGCCACCGTCCTGATCCAGTCGGGAACGCTGCGCGTCGGAGACGCGATCGTCGCCGGAACGGCCTACGGCCGCGTCCGCGCCATGATCGACGAGAACGGCGACGCGGTCGACGAGGCTTACCCCTCGCGTCCCGTGCAGGTGCAGGGCCTCAACTCGGTCCCGCGCGCCGGCGACGTCTTCATCGTCACCGAGGAAGACCGCACCGCGCGTCAGATCGCCGAGAAGCGTGAGGCCGCCGAGCGCAACGCCCAGCTGGCCAAGGCTCGCAAGCGCATCTCGCTCGAGGACTTCACCCGCGCTCTCGAAGAGGGCAAGGTCGAGTCGCTCAACCTCATCATCAAGGGCGACGTGTCGGGTGCCGTCGAGGCGCTCGAGGAGTCGCTGCTCAAGATCGAGGTCGACGACAGCGTCCAGCTGCGCATCATCCACCGTGGTGTGGGTGCGATCACCGAGTCGGACATCAACCTGGCCACGATCGACAACGCGATCGTGATCGGCTTCAACGTCCGCCCCGACACCAAGGCCCGTGAGCGTGCCGCCCGTGAGGGCGTGGACGTGCGGTTCTACTCGGTCATCTACAACGCGATCGACGACGTCGAGCAGTCGCTCAAGGGCCTGCTCAAGCCGGAGTTCGAAGAGGTGCAGTCGGGTGTGGCCGAGATCCGCGAGGTGTTCCGCTCCTCGAAGTTCGGCAACATCGCCGGTGTCATCGTCCGCTCGGGAACCATCACGCGCAACGCCAAGGCGCGCGTCATCCGCGACGGTGTGGTGCTGGCCGACGGTCTGGCCATCGAGTCGCTGCGTCGCTTCAAGGACGACGTCACCGAGGTTCGTACGGACTTCGAGGCCGGTATCGGACTCGGCAAGTACAACGACATCCAGATCGGTGACGAGATCGAGACCACCGAGATGGTCGAGAAGCCGCGAGGCTGATCCGTCGAACGGGGGTCGCGCCTGCGGGCGCGGCCCCCGTTCCGTCCTCCAGAGAAGGAGAAGGAAGTGGCAGGGGAACGACAGGCCCGTGTGGCCGACCGCATTCGCGTGGTCCTTGCGGAGCGCCTCGAGAGGGGACTGCGAGACCCCCGGCTCGGATTCGTCACGATCACGGATGTCCGGGTGACGGGCGACCTGCAGCACGCGTCGGTGTTCTACACCGTCATGGGCGACGAGGCGCACCGGGCCGATACGGCCGCGGCGCTGAAGTCCGCCACCGGCATGCTGCGCAGTGAGGTCGGCAAGAACCTCAACACGCGGCTCACTCCGTCGCTGGAGTTCATCCTCGACGCGATCCCCGAGAACGCCGACCACATCGCGGCGTTGCTGCGCGAAGCGCGTGAGCGCGACCAGTCGGTGGCGGGTCTCGCCGCGAGCGCCTCGTACGCCGGCGAGGCCGATCCGTATGTCAAGCCGCGGGAGTTCGGTGACGACGACATCGACGATGACGACATCGACGACGACGAGGGTGACGACGACGGAGACGAAGCGCGCCCCTGACAGCGTCGTGCGAACGGCCGGATGCCGCCCCCGCGGGGGTCGTGTCCGGCCGTTCGTCGTTCCGCATCGCGAGGAGGAGCGTCTCTCCGTCGCGCGGGGGAGGTGGTGGCATCCGGGGCTTCGTAGGGTCGAAGCATGACCGCTTCGTCTCGCCCGGACTGGCTCTCCATCGGCGTCTTCGCCGTCACCTCTGTCGCCCTGTCGTGGCTCATCGCGCTGCCGCTGTGGTCGCGCGGACAGGGTTTGGCGGATCCGTTCCTGGGCCTCGTCGCCGCTGCCATGATGTTCACTCCTGCGCTGGGAGTTGTCGCGGCGCTTCTGGTGCAGCGGCGTCGTCGCGGACGCCGTGGTGCACGCGTCGTGCTGCGGGAACTCGGGATGTGGCCGCTGCGACCGGCCGCGCGGACGATCTGGACCTGCGTGGCCGTCATCGTCGGCGCACCGCTGCTCGTCGCGGTCGGTCTCGTGGTGGTGGGGGCTTTGGGCCTCGCGACCTTCGATCCGATCGGATTCTCCGGCTTCGAGAAGACGCTGGAGGCCGCGGTGCCGTCCGGGACCCCGCTGCCGCCGGTGGGAATTCTCGTGGCGGTGCAGCTGGCCACGATCCCGCTCGGCGCCATCATCAACGCGCCGTTCGCGTTCGGTGAGGAGCTCGGGTGGCGCGGCTTCCTGTTGCCCGCCCTGCGGCCGCTCGGAGTGTGGCCGGCGTTGCTCCTCTCGGGCGCGTTCTGGGGGTTCTGGCACGCCCCGCTGATCCTGCTGGGCTACAACTTCCTCGAGCCCAACGCGTTCGGCGTCCTGCTGATGATCGGTGGCTGCGTCCTCTTCGGCGTGCTGCTGGGGTGGACGCGACTGCGCACGGCATCCGTGTGGCCCGCGGTGTTCGCGCACGGAGCGTTCAACGCCTCGGCGGGATTGGGTGCGCTGGTGGTCGCGGCCGACTCGGTCACTCCGTCACCCGTGCTTGCGGGTCCGCTCGGCCTCGTCATGTGGGGCGTCTTCGCGGTGGTCATCGCGGTGCTCGTCCTCACGGGGCAGTTCCGGGCCGACCGCCTCGACGCGCGTCTCGGGCCGGATCCGGTGCGGTCGGCCCCGGTCACGCCGACGGTCTGAGCCGAGCGCCCTCAGCGGGGCAGGAAGAGCGCGCCGTCCTCTGCTTCGGCGAGTCCGTCGGCGATGAGTGAGTCGATCGCCCGGTCCCGCTGCACGGGGTCGGGCCAGTCGGGAACGACGTCGTCGAGGCGCACCGCCGCGGGTGCCGCATCGCGCAGCACCTTCAGCACCGCGCCGCGCGCCTGACGGTCGCTGCCCTCGTACTTCGCCTGGCGGCGACGCCGGTCCTCGGATGCCGGGTACCCCGCCGCCCGCCACGCGCACTGCGTTGCCAGGGGGCACACACCGCACTTCGGTGAGCGTGCGGTGCAGACGATGGCCCCGAGCTCCATGGCCGCGGCGTTCACGATCGCCGCCTCGCCCACGTCTTCCGGCAGCTCCGCCGTCATCCGGGCGAGGTCGGACTTCCCTGGCGGACCGGGTTGCGCGACGCCGTCGATCACGCGGGCGAGGACCCGTCGCGTATTCGTGTCGACCACCGGATGCCGGTCGCCGTACGCGAACACCGCGACGGCACGGGCGGTGTAGTCACCGATCCCGCTGAGCGCGAGGAGCGCGTCGACGTCGCGCGGCACGACTCCCTCGTGCCGGTCGCGGATCTGCACGGCCGCACGGTGCAGCCACAGCGCGCGTCGCGGGTAGCCCAGGTTCGCCCAGTGCGCGACGGCTTCCGCGGGGGGTGCGGCGGCGAGGTCAGCAGGTGTCGGCCACCGCTCGAGCCACGCTTCGAGGTGCGGGATGACGCGGGCCACGGGCGTCTGCTGGAGCATGAACTCGCTGACGAGAGTGCCCCAGGCCCCGAACCCGTCCCGGCGCCACGGCAGGTCTCGGGCATTGTCGCGATACCAGGCGATCAGCGGTGCGGCGATCCCTGGCATCCCTCAACCCTACGGTCGCCACCGCCCCGGGGGCGGCGCGAGAGACGGCGTTCGTCAGGGGAAGGCGATGTCGCCGCGTGGCTCAAGAAGAGGCGGTGTCGGTGGGCGACCGTAGGCTGGAGGCATGTCGAGCGAGAACCCCGTCGAGACCCTGCAGCGCAGCCTCCGCGATCTCCTGCATCAGAACGCGGGCAACGGCCGTCTTGTCGTGGCGATCGACGCCCTGGATGCCGCCGCCGCCACTGCTTTCGCTGACGCCTTCGCCGCGGCGGTCGCCGAGGACGGCACCGCGGTGTTCCGCGCGACGCTCGGCGACGGCGCCGACGACGTGCGCGAGGGTCTCGTCGCGCCGTTCCGCGCGGGCGAGCCCTTCGAGGGCAGCGGAACCGCCGCCCCCGAACGCGCGGTCCTCGTCGTCGACGGCCGTTTCCTTCACGCGTCCGGCCTGCGCGGCTTGTGGAACTGGTCGGTGTGGCTCGAAGCCAACCCGCCCTTCGGTGCTCCCCGTCCCGAGCTCCCGGATGCCGAGAAGCAGTACGTCCGGTCATCGCGGCCCCGGGCTGCGGCGTCGGTCATCGTCGAGAACTCCGACCCCGCCCACCCGGTGCAGGTGTTCGGCGACTTCTGCTGATGGTGCGCGCGGGCATCCTCCTGGTCGACAAGCCGGGGGGCATCACCAGCCATGACGTCGTGGCGCGCGCGCGTCGCGCGCTGGGTACGCGGAAGATCGGCCACGCGGGCACGCTCGACCCCATGGCCACGGGCCTGCTGGTGCTCGGCGTCGAGGGCGCGACGCGCCTGCTCACCTACATCGTGGGCGCCGACAAGACCTACGAGGCGACGATCCTCCTCGGGGTCTCGACCGACAGCGACGACGCCGACGGAGAAGAGACCGGGCGCGCGGATGCCGCGGCGGTCGACGCCGTGACCGAGACCGCGATCGCCGCCGGTGTCGCCGAGCTGACCGGCGAGATCGAGCAGGTGCCCAGCACGGTCTCCGCGATCAAGGTGCAGGGCCGTCGCGCGTACGACCTGGCCCGCGCCGGCGAGGCGGTCGAGCTGAAAGCGCGTCGTGTGACCGTGTCACGCTTCGACGTGCGTGCGATCCGGAGAGAAGCGGCGACGATCGCCCTCGACGTCGTCGTCGACTGCTCCAGCGGAACGTACATCCGCGCGCTCGCCCGCGACCTGGGCGCCGCGCTCGGCGTCGGCGGCCACCTCACCGCTCTCCGCCGAACCCGCATCGGGTCGTTCGGCGTCGGGTCAGCGGCATCCGTCGACGACATCGCCGAGGAAGCCCTGGTGAACCCGGCCACCGCCGCCGCGACGGTCGTCGGTGCTCTCGCGGTGAGCTCCGACGACGCGCGCGACCTCCGCCACGGCAAGCGCATCGACGGCGGCGGGCGCCTCACGGGCGAGCGCGCGGCCGCGATCGATCCGGACGGGCGGCTGGTCGGGATCGTGGAGCGGCGGGGGAGTCAGCTCAAGAGCGTCATGAACATGCCCGGGGAGGTCGCGGGATGATCCTGTGGTTCACACTCACGCAGGTGGGGGTCGCGGTTCTCGCGGGCCTCATCGCCGTCGTCGCGGGGCTCGCCGGACGCCGACCGTCCGACCTCACGGTGGGGGCCCTCGCGCTCATCGAGGTGCTGCTCATCGTGCAGATCGTCGTCGCCATCGTGTCGCCGTTCGCCGGGAACCCGCCGACGGGCAGCCTGCTGGAGTACTGGACGTACCTCGTCTCGGCCGCACTCCTCCCGCCCGCCGGCGCCGCGTGGGCGCTCATCGAGCGCAGCCGGTGGAGCACCGTCATCATGGGCGCCGTCGCCCTCGCGGTCGCCGTGATGGTGTGGCGCATGCACGTGATCTGGACGGTGCAGGTCGCCTGAAGCGTCGGTGGCGGCCGAGGCGAGAGGACGCCGGGAGAACTAGACTCGGAAGGTCATGGCATCCATCACTCCCGCCCGCACCCGCGGAATGACCGGCGTCGGCCGGGTCCTCGTGATCGTCTACGGCATCATGGCGCTCGCCGCGACGGGACGGTCGTTCGTGCAGATCGTCCGTGAGTTCGACGACGCGCCGGTCGCCTACACGCTTTCCGCGCTCGCGGCCGTGGTCTACATCGTCGCGACGCTCGCGCTCGTCTTCTCGGCGCGGCCCGCGTGGTACCGCGTTGCGTGGGTCGCCATCGGTTTCGAGCTCGTGGGAGTCCTCGTCGTGGGCACGCTGAGCCTCGCGCTGCCGTCGCTGTTCCAGCATCCGACGGTGTGGTCGGTCTACGGCATCGGCTACCTGTTCATTCCGCTCGTGCTGCCGTTCCTCGGTCTGTGGTGGCTGGTGCGGCACCGCCGGACGGCGTCGTGATCGTCTTCCGCGACCCCGCGGAGGTGCCCGCGGGCTTCGGTCCGTCGGTCGTGGCGATCGGCAAGTTCGACGGCGTGCACACCGGCCACCGTGCCGTGATCGACCGGGCTCGCGTCGAGGCGGCGGACGGCGCGCAGGTCGTGGCCGTGACCTTCGACCGCAACCCGTTGAGCGTCCTGCGACCCGAGAAGTGCCCGCCGGATGTCATCGGCCCGCACCAGAAGCTCGAGCTCCTCGATCGCGCGGGAGTGGATGCCACCCTGCTGCTGACTTTCGACGAGACGCTGGCCGCGCAGCCGGCCGACGCCTTCGTCCGGCGAGTGCTCGTCGACGCCCTCGCGGCTCGGACGGTGCTCGTGGGGCGCGACTTCCGCTTCGGCGCCGGGGGCGCCGGCGATCCCGCGATGCTCGTGCGGCTGGGGGAGGAGTACGGCTTCCGGGTGGACGTGGTCGACGACGTCCGCGCGGTTCACGCCGACCGTCGCGTGTCGTCGACGTGGATCCGCGAGGCCCTCGCGGCGGGTGACATCGCCACCGCCGCTCGTCTCCTCGGTCGGGCTCCCTCGGTGTGGGGCGAGGTCGTGCACGGGCTCAAGCGCGGGCGCGAGCTCGGATACCCGACGGCCAACCTGTCGCCCGACCTCGAAGGGTTCGTGCCCGCCGACGGCGTGTACGCGGGGTGGCTCGTCGACGTCGACGGCGCGCGTCGCATCAGTTACCCGGCCGCCATCAGCATCGGCACCAATCCGACGTTCGACGACGTGCACACGCGGCAGGTCGAGGTGTACGTCCTCGACGAGACCGACCTCGATCTCTACGGGCACCACGTCGAGGTGCGTTTCGTGGAACGGGTCCGCGGCATGGCGGCTTTCGACGGCGTCGAGGCCCTGCTGGTGCAGATGGCCGACGACGTGGAGCGCGTCCGCGGCATCCTGAGCTGACGACGCCCGACGCGTGGGCGCCGAGAGCGCGTTACGTTGCCGCCGCGGCGACCTCAGTCCCGTCGCGACAGGTGGTTGCGGATGCCGAGGAACGACGTCGCCGCGCCGAGCCCCATGAGCACCGCGGTGAAGATCGCCGCGCGGTGGAACCCGTCGAGGTCGAGGGCGCCGCCGGCGATCGCGGACACCGCGGCGATTGCGAGGAGACCGGCCACCCGCGACACGGCGTTGTTGACCGCCGAGGCGATTCCCGACCGCTCCGTATCGATCGCGCCCAGCACCGCGGCGGTCAGCGGAGACACGGTGGCGGTGAGACCCAGGCCGAAGACGACGACGCCCGGCAGCACCTGCGTCCAGTAGTCGAACTCGGGGCGAACCGTCAGCAGCAGGAGCGCCCCGACGGCCATGACGGCCGGTCCGAGCGTCATGAACAGCCGCGGCCCGATGCGGCCCGACAGTGCGCCCATCCGTGAGCTGAGGGCGATCATCAGCAGCGTGCTCGGCAGCGATGCCAGGCCCGCGAGGGTTGCGGGCAGTCCCGCCCCCTGTTGCAGGTAGACGCTGAGGACGAAGCCGTTCAACGACAGCGCCGCGTAGACGAACATCGTCGTGAGGTTCCCGGCCCAGAAGTTGCGGGATCGGAAGAGGTCGAGCGGCATCATCGGTTCGCGCGCGACGCGCTGGCGCACCAGGAACCCCGCGAACGACACGACCCCGAGCGCAGCCGGTATCCAAATCACCGGCGAGCCCCATCCGAGGTTCGGTTGCTCGATGAGCGCGAACACGATCCCGCCGAGGCCGACGGCGCACAGGACCGCACCGAGGATGTCGACGTGCGCGCCGGGGCGGCGCTGGTCCGCATGGCCGCGTCGCGCGAGCAGCCACAGCGTCACGCCGATCGGCAGGACGTTGACGAGGAAGACCAGGCGCCACGACAACGCGTCGACGAACACGCCGCCGATGAGGGGTCCCGCGATCATGGCGACGGTGGTGGCACCGGTCCAGATCCCGATCGCGCGGGCCTGCGCGGCGCCGCGGAACGTCGACGTGATCAGCGCGAGGGAGCTGGGCACCAGCAGCGCGCCCGCGACGCCCTGGAGCGCCCGCGCGGCGATGAGGAACTCCGCGGTCGGCGCGGCGGCGATGGCGATCGAGGTGACGCCGAACCCGATGAGGCCGATGCGCAGCACGAGCGTGCGGCCCAGGACGTCGCTCATCGATCCGGCGACGAGGATGAACGCGCCGAGCGTGACGAGGTAGGCGTCCACGACCCACTGCTGTGTGGACAGCCCGCCGCCCAGGTCGCGGGAGATGGCCGGGAGCGCCACGTTCACGACGGTGCCATCCAGGAACGACACGAAGGATGCCAGCACCGCCACGGTCAGCACGACGCGTTGGTCCCGCGACATCCGTTCGGCCATGGGCCCAGCGTACGGGCGGTGGGACCGCTGCGGTCGAGCGGCCGTACCCCCGGGCCGTGACACCTCGGGCGGGCCTCCCCGACGACTCGCCCGCAGGCACTCCGGAACCGCACTACGCCCGGGTTAGGGTCGATCCGATCCTCGGAGGTCTCATGCCCGCCCTCGCCCGTGTGCTCGCCGTCGGCTCCGCCGCCGCGGCCCTTGTCGTCGCCCTGAGCGGCTGCGTTCCGGAACCGTCCCCGACTGCGTCGCCGACCTCCGAAGCATCGGTGTCGAGCACCCCGTCGGCGTCCGCGACGCCGAAGCCGTCCTCGTCGATCCCCTCTCCGACAGTGAGCCCGAGCACGGCTCTCCCCGCCTCCTGCGACGACGTCTACTCGGATGCCATGCTCACCCGGCTCCAGGAGCAGGACGGCCCGCTCAACGATCCCGGGGTCTCCCTGCTCTCCACCGACCAGGCGTCGTTGCTCGAGCTCCTGGACTCGATCCCGACACTGCGCTGCTCGTGGGGCCCGCCGGGAGAGAAGGGTCTGTCCACGAACGTGTCGATCGTCGACGCCACGCAGGCGGCGTTCGTCCGCGACGCGCTGTCGTCGAGCGGATTCGGGTGCGACACCAGTGACTCCGCGACCATCTGCCGTCTCGACCAGCGCGGGGTCTCGCTCGACGACGTGCCGTTCGAACGCGGCGAAGTGCAGGCCATCCGTGGGGAGGTCTGGGTCACGACGTCGTGGATCAACTTCGATCCGGAGGGCTACACCGAGGACATTCTGTCGACGGTGGCGGGGTGACCGGCTCCGAGAACCGCTAGAATGGATGCGACCCCGTCACCCGCCTCCTCGCGAGCCGTTCCGGTGAAGACGCGTTACGGGTCGCAGACGCTGCCGCTCCGGTGGTCAGTCTCGCGGCATTCTCCGGGGTCATCGATCCACCGGCTTCAGGCCGGACGTCCCGGACCCATCCGGACGACACGCTCAGGAGGAGCATGCCGACCACGGCAACCGCCGCCCGAAGCTCGAGCCAACGGCGCCGCAAGACCTCGTCATCCCGTCGCGATGACGAGGCCCCCGTCATCCCCATCCTCGCCCGCAAGGTGCGAGAGGTCGAGGCCAAGGCCCAGCGCGGCAAGCTCGGTCCGACCAACCGCGTCAAGTTCCAGGTGATCGCTTTCCTCGTCCGCGAGGAGCGCGCCCGGGTGAAGGCCGACACCGAGATCACCGACGCCGCGCGCGCCGAGCTGCTCAAGCGCCTCGACGGCGTGGCCACGATCCTCGCGAAGACCGCTGCGCGCGACACGTCTCTCATCCAGCTGCTCGAGGTCGACCAGGCCACCTCGCCGGTCGCGCGGCGTATGCGGCGCGACTGGCTGCTCGAGTCCGGTGCCGAGCTGCCGCCGGACGAGCTGATCATCACCGACAACGCGCCCGCCACCGCTCCGGTGGTGCCCGCGGCACTCGCCGAGAAGCAGGTCGTTCCGGCCTCGATCGAGGCGCGCCAGATGGCGAACCCGTTCCTCGCTCCCGATCTCACCCCCCGATCGACGGGTGATGCGCCCCGCCGCCGTCTGGACGGCTGGGAGCTCATGGGACCGCTGTACAAGGCGTTCGAGACCGGTGCCGGCGGTTCGGCCGCCAGCATGGACCTGCCGCCCGTCCCCGAGTTCGACCGCCTGTCACCGCGCGGACTCGAGGTCATGCCGCACCAGTCCCGCTTCCTCGAGGCGGTCCGTCAGGGTCACCGCTCCTTCCTCCTCGCGGACGAGCCGGGCCTGGGCAAGACCGCTGAGTCGGTGCTCGCGGCTTCCGTCGCCGAGGCCTACCCGCTTCTGGTCGTGGTGCCCAACGTTGTGAAGATGAACTGGGCTCGCGAGGTGCAGCGCTGGACGCCGCATCGTCGTGCCACGGTCATCTCCGGGAGTGGCGCCGACATCGACGCGTTCGCCGACGTGTTCATCGTCAACTACGAGATCCTCGATCGCCACCTCGCGTGGCTGTCCTCGATCGGCCTCAAGGGCATCGCGGTCGACGAGGCGCACTTCATCAAGAACCTGTCGTCGCAGCGGTCGCAGAACGTGCTGGCTCTGGCATCCCGTGTCCGCCAGCAGACGCGCGACCCGCTGATGCTCGCCCTGACCGGTACGCCGCTGATCAACGACGTCGAGGACTTCGACGCGATCTGGCGCTTCCTCGGCTGGACCACGGGTGAGAAGCCCGGTCCCGAGCTGATGGAGAAGCTGGATGCCACGGGCCTGACCCCCGCCGACAAGGCGTTCTATCCCGAAGCGCGCGAAGCCGTGATCTCCATGGGCATCGTCCGTCGCAAGAAGAAGGACGTCGCCGCCGACCTCCCCGACAAGCTCATCGCCGACCTCCCCGTCGAGCTGGACGACGAGTTCGGCCGCTCCATCCGGCACGCCGAGCGCGAGCTGGGTGCCCGTCTCGCGGCGAAGTACCGGCGCATCATCGAAGCCCGCGGCGACCGCGGTCTCGCTCCCGGCGAGATCGACGAGGACATCGTGCGCCTCGTCGCGCACGGCGAGCTCGAAGAGAGCAAGGCAGCCGGCACCGGATCCGAGAACGTCTTCACCATGGTCCGCCGCATCGGCCAGGCCAAGGCGCAGCTCGCGGCGGACTACGCCGTGCAGCTGCAGCGCTCGGTCGGGAAGGTCGTCTTCTTCGCCAAGCACATCGACGTCATGGATGCCGCGGAGGCGCACTTCAAGGCATCCGGGCTCAAGGCGGTGTCCGTGCGGGGCGACCAGACGTCCACGGCTCGCCAGGCAGCGATCGACGCGTTCAACACCGACCCGAGCGTCGGGATCGCCGTGTGCTCGCTGACGGCCGCGGGCGTGGGCCTGAACATGCAGGCCGCGTCGAACGTCGTGCTCGCCGAGCTCTCGTGGACCGCCGCCGAGCAGACGCAGGCCATCGACCGTGTGCACCGCATCGGCCAGGAGGAGCCCGTCACCGCGTGGCGCATCATCGCCGCGCACACGATCGACACGAAGATCGCCGAGCTCATCGACTCGAAGGAGGGCTTGGCGCAGCGCGCCCTGGACGGCCTCGCGATCGAGCCGGGGTCGAGCGATTCCGTGCAGCTGTCCGCGCTGATGCACCTGCTGCGGCAGGCGCTCGGGGGCTGACCCCGGTCGGCTGCCCGGCCCCGCTACGTCGGAGGCTGTCGCTAGGGTCGAGGGCATGTCCCTCGACCCTTCGGCGTTGCTCGACGGCCCGCGCGGTCGACGGCTGTGCCTGGAGATACATCGTGCGGCACCGGACACCGTCGAGAAGAGCGACGCCGTCCACGCCGTGTTCTGGGCCGGCCACGCTCTCGCGGAGAACCCGGGCACGGTCATGTGGATCGGGGAGACGCCACGGGAAGAGCCGAAGGTGTCGGTGGCTGAGGCGGCGGCCGCGCTCGCTCGCGTCCCGACGCCCGAGCTGACCCCCGCGCTCATCGACCGGGCGCTCCAGGTGGCGGTCGATCTGGCCGCCTACTGGCAGCCGCCCTACGGCGAGGACGTGCTCGCCGCGGCCGATGATGTCCGTGCCGTGCTGGCTCCCGTGGCGGCTTCGGTCGCGGAATCCGCACACGTGCGCTGGTGGGAGAGCACCGTGGCACGAGACGACCAGTGGACGGTGGTGCGCGAGGGTGAGGCCAGAGGCCCCGATACCCCGGAGGCGATCTTGGAGGACTGGCCCAGGGGGATGGCGGCGACCGAGCTGCAGTTCGCGGCGGCCGAGAACGCCGGTCAGCTGTCCGGACCGTGGTGGTCGACGCCGCCGATGTCCTTGCCTCGCACGACGAGACGGAGGGGTGCGGCAGGTCCGGTCGCGCTGTCACTCGTCGAGGATTCGTTCGGGTGGCGTTCCGCGCGGGTGCAGCCGGCCGCCGTGCCCTCGGGAGACGTCATCGAGATCGACGGACCCGAGGCGTGGGCCGCGCTGTGCCGACGGCATCCCCTGATCGTCACCGCCTCGCGACGCGCCGTGTGGCGCTGGACCACGGGGCGCGAGGGCGTGTGGATCCAGCCCGACTGGTCCGCCGTCGCACGGGAGGCGGTGGGCGTCCACCTGACGGTCGCGGGGTACCTCACGACCGCGGGGAAGGTGGTCGACCTCGGCGACCTCGGCGCGAGTGTGCTCGCGGGGTGGGGTCCCGACGAGACGTTCTGGTTCGACGACGTCACGCCCGCGGGCGCGGCCGAGGAATGGATCACCGCCGACTCCGGCGAGCCCGGCTCGTGGCGTCGCGCCTGACGCGTCCCCCATTTGACGAGCGCGCCGGGTGGGGCACTAATGTCGAACGCGGCAGCGTCGCCGACTCGATCACCCGACTAGCGAGGTTCACAGCATGAAGATCGGCATCCTGACCAGCGGCGGCGACTGCCCCGGGCTCAACGCCGTCATCCGTGGCGTCGTGCTCAAGGGCACCACCAATCACGACATCGAGTTCGTCGGCATCCGGGATGGGTGGCGCGGCGTCGTCGACGGCGACTTCTTCCCCCTGACCCGGCACGAGGTGAAGGGCCTGTCCAAGGTCGGCGGCACGATCCTCGGCACGAGCCGAACCAATCCGTACGAGGGCGTTCGCGGCGGGGCGGAGAACATCTCCAAGACGCTCTACGGGCACCGCATCGACGGCATCCTGGCCATCGGCGGCGAGGGCACGCTGGCCGCCGCCGATCGCCTGTCGAAGGACGGCATCAACGTCATCGGTGTGCCCAAGACCATCGACAACGACCTCCGTGCGACCGACTACTCGTTCGGTTTCGACACCGCCGTGAACATCGCGACCGATGCCATGGACCGCCTGCGCACGACCGGCGACTCGCACCAGCGCTGCATGGTCGCCGAGGTCATGGGCCGCCATGTCGGCTGGATCGCCCTGCACGCCGGAATCGCCGCCGGCGCCCACGTCATCTGCATCCCCGAGGTGCCGATGTCGATCGACGAGATCGTCGAGCAGGTCACGCGGGCGCACGATCGCGGTCGCGCGCCGCTCGTGGTCGTTTCCGAGGGGTTCAAGCTCACCGGCATGGAGGAGGCCTTCAGCGACAAGGGCCTGGATGCCTTCAACCGCCCCCGCCTCGGCGGGATCGGCGAGCTGCTGGCGCCCGAGATCGAGCGCCGCACCGGCATCGAGACCCGGGCCACGGTGCTCGGGCACATCCAGCGGGGCGGTTCCCCGTCGGCGTTCGACCGCGTTCTCGCCACCCGCCTGGGGCTGCACGCCGCCGACGCGCTCGCCGACGGTGCCTGGGGTCAGATGGTCGCGATGCGCGGCACCGACATCATCCGGGTGCCGTTCGCCGACGCGCTCGGCGAGCTGAACAGCGTCCCGCTTTACCGCTACGAAGAGGCCGCCGCGCTCTTCGGCTGAGCCACTGCCGCTGCGCCCCGTCCCGCCTGCGCGGGGCGGGGCGCTGTCGTTTCGGGGCGGTGCTGCGCTGGATAAGCACCCTCGTCCCACATATGGCGGTGCATGTCCCACTCTTTGTCGGTTCAGGCGCGCTGAGACAGCCACAAATGGGACATGCCCCGCGCTCGAGGCAGCTTCCTCCACAGGTGACGGTCGAGGGGAAGGGGCTGTGGACATCGCCGACCCACGCGAGCACGTCCGGGACCCTGGGGGCATGACCCGACTCCAGCCCCTGCCGGGAGGCCTGCCCGAACGTTTCCACGTCGCCCACGCCATGGAGAAGGGGGCGAGTCGAACTCGACTCCGCGCCTCAGACCTGTCGGCACCCTTCCACGGTGTGCGATCGCTCTCGCTCGGGGAAGCCGACACCATCCTCGACCGATGTCGTTCCTATGTACCGCGTCTCGCCCCGGGGCAGTTCTTCAGCCACGAGACCGTGTTCGTCTTGCGCGGGCTCAGCACACCGGAGTGGCCTTACGTTCCTCGCATCCATGTATCCGCACATCGGCCGGCCCGGGAACCTCGCACCCACGGCGTTGTCGGTCACCGGCTGCAGACGCGTGAGCCGGCCATCGACGTCGGACCGGAGGGGATGCCGATCGAGAACGCCGTCCGAGCGTGGCGGCAGTGCGGTCGGCTCTGGGGCCTCGATGATCTCGTCGCGGGTGCCGACGCGCTCTTGGCGGGCCGACACCCGATCGCCTCCCTCGGCGATTTGGAGGACGAGGTGGCTCTCATGGGCGATGTCCGCGGCGGCATCCTGCGGCGATCGCTCGCCTTGGCCCGTCCGGGTGTGAGGTCACCGAGAGAGACGCACCTGCGTCTCCTCCTCGTGCGCCGGGGATTTCCGGAGCCGGACGTCAACGTCGACATCTTCTCGACGCGCGGAGAGTTCGTCGCGGAGATCGATCTGGCCTTCGCGGCCTGGCGAGTCGCTGTCGAGTACGACGGGCGGGTGCACGCCGAGGACCCGCGACAGTTCGCCCGGGACGCTGACCGCTGGGCGGCGATCCGCGATGCAGGCTGGGACCACGTTCGCATCCTGAACCACCACCTCCGCGGCGGCGGTGCTCCGGCCGTCGCGATGGTGCGCGCTGCTCTGATCAGGGCGGGCTGGCGGCCCGGCCTGTGACCCTCGTCCCACTTATGGCTGCTTCAGCTGGCCTCAGCCGACAACATCTGGGACATGCACCGCCATATGTGGGACGAGGTTCCTGCACCCGCGCGCCGCCTCTACTCCGCGAGCCCCATCACGTCGAGGAGCCATGCGAGCTCGAACGACCGCTCGCGCCACGCGTTGTAGCGACCGCTGACGCCGCCGTGGCCGGCCACCATCTCGCACTTCAGCAGTGCGTCGGCGCCCACCTCGCGCAGTCGCTGCACCCACTTGGCCGGCTCGACGTACAGCACGCGGGTGTCGTTGAGCGAGGTGACGGCGAGGATCCGCGGGTAGGGCACACCGTCGCGCACGTTCTCGTACGGCGTGTACGACTTCATGTACGCGTACACGTCCGCGTCGTGCAGCGGGTCGCCCCACTCGTCCCATTCGATGACGGTGAGGGGCAGCGACGGGTCGAGGATCGTCGTGAGGGCATCGACGAACGGAACGTCGGCGAGGATGCCGGCGAACAGCTCGGGCGCGAGGTTCGCGACCGCGCCCATGAGGAGGCCGCCGGCGCTCCCGCCTTCGGCGACGAGCCGGTCGGGGGTGGTGTACCCGGATGCCACGAGGTGGCGGGCCACCGCAACGAAATCGGTGAACGTGTTGCGCTTGGCACCCAGCTTGCCGTCCTCGTACCACTGGCGCCCCATTTCGCCGCCGCCGCGGACGTGCGCGACCGCGAAGATCGCGCCGCGGTCGAGCAGCGACAGACGCGGCACCGAGAAGCCCGGTTCGATGGAGTGCTCGTAGGAGCCGTAGCCGTACAGGTGCACCGGTCGCGGCGCGGTCCCGGGCTCGCCGAACGAGCGCTTCCACACCAGGGAGACGGGAACCTGCGTGCCATCGTCGGCCGTCGCCCATGCGCGGGCCTGGCCGTAGTCGGCGGGGTCGAAGCCGCCGAGCACGGGCTGCCGCTTGCGGAGCAGCAGCTCACCGGTGTCGATGACGTAGTCGAAGACCGTGCCGGGAGTGACGAACGAGCCGTACCCCACGCGGAGGACGGGCGGTGCCCACTCGGGATTCCCGCCGGTGCCGACGCTGTACAGGACTTCGTCGAACCCGATCTCGGTGACCGCCCCGTCGGTGTACGACAGCAGGCCCAGGCGCGCGAGCCCGTCACGACGGTAGGCGACGACGCCCCAGTCCCGGAACGTGTCGACGCCGAGCAGGCGCTCGCCGGGGCGGTGCGGGATCACCGTCTCGCGGGCGCCTTCGGGATCGGATGCCGAGACCCGCACGAGCTCGAAGTCGAGAGCGCCGTCGTTGTGCAGGATGTACAGCACGTCATCGCCGTCGACGATCGCGTGCTCCGCCGAGTACTCCACACCCTCGCGCCGCGGCCACACCACGCGGGCTTCCCCGCGCAGGTCGTCGGCGTCGATCAGGCGCTCCTCCGAGGTGATCGAGGACCCGACGCCGATGACGAGGTAGCGGTCGCTGCGGGTGAAGTCGGCGCCGACCCAGAACCGCTCATCGGGTTCGTGGAACAGCTTCACGTCGGCATCCACGTCGGTGCCGATCTCGTGCAGCCACACGGTGTCGGGGCGCCACGCGTCGTCGACGGTGGTGTACACGATGAAGCGGCCGTCGGGCGAGAACGTCGCGCCCGAGAACGTGTCGGGGATCTCGTCGGCGAGCGTCTCTCCGGTGACGAGGTCGCGGACGCACACGGTGTAGCGCTCGTCCCCGGCGACGTCGATGCCGTACAGCATGCGGGTGCCGTCGTTCGAGACTTCGAAGCTCCCGAGCGAGAAGAAGTCGGTGCCCTCGGCCTCGACGTTCCCGTCGAACAGCACCTGCTCGCCCGGGACGGGCTCGTCGGGCGAGAGGACGGGCGGCGTCCAGTCGTCGGGCGAGGCCAGCGGAGCGCGGCACTGGATGCCGTACTGCGCTCCCGCCACCGTGCGGCCGTAGTACCACCACTCGCCGCGGCGAGCGGGCACGGAGAGGTCGGTCTCGAGCGTCCGGCCCTTGATCTCGCCGAAGATCTCGTCGCGGAGGGATGCCAGGTGCGCGGTGCGCGCGTCGGTGTAGGCGTTCTCGGCTTCGAGGTGGGCGATCACCTCCGCGTCGTCCTTCGCGCGCAGCCATTCGTACGGGTCGTCGAAGGTGTCGCCGTGGTGGGTGCGCGTCGTGACACGGCGGGCGGCGACGGGCGGAACGAGGTGGGCGGGCGTGTCGGTCACCTCTCCACGGTAGTCGGCTGCGGGGCGACGGTCGCCGACCGCCGCCGTCCGTTTGACCGGGGGAGACGCCGGTGAAATGATGTCGACGGCCCGGTGAACGCGAGCCGAATGTCAGGTGAACTCTTCGTTCTCCGCGCCGATCCCGTCGGCATCCTCCCTTCCCCCTACGGAAAGCGATCGGTGGAGAGCGCAGCCCTTGTCATCGTGCTGGTCATCGTCCTGGCACTGTTCTTCGATTTCACCAACGGCTTCCACGACACGGCGAACGCGATGGCGACGCCCATCGCGACGGGTGCCCTCAAGCCGAAGGTCGCGGTGCTCCTGGCTGCGAGCCTCAACCTGGTCGGAGCGTTCCTGTCGACGGAGGTGGCCAAGACCATCTCCGGCGGCATGATCCGGGAAGACCAGCTGAGTCCCGACATCTTCCCGCCGATCATCTTCGCCGGTCTCATCGGCGCGATCACGTGGAACATGCTCACGTGGCTGCTGGGCCTGCCCTCGAGCTCGTCGCACGCCCTGTTCGGCGGTCTCATCGGCGCGACCCTGGTGGGCGTGGGGGTCTCGGCCATCGACACGGGTGTCGTGCTGAGCAAGGTCATCCTGCCCGCCCTGATCGCGCCCCTCACGGCAGGCATCATCGCCTTCACCGTGACGAAGATCGCCTACGGGGTCACGCGCCGCTACGACATGAAGGCGGACGGACGAGACGGCTTCCGGTGGGGGCAGATCTTCACGTCATCCCTCGTCGCCCTCGCGCATGGGACCAACGACGCCCAGAAGACGATGGGCGTCATCACGCTCGCCCTCATCACGGTCGGGTGGCAGTCGACGTCCGAGCCCGACCCGCAGCTGTGGGTCGTCCTCGCGTGCGCGCTCACGATCGCGCTCGGCACCTACATGGGCGGCTGGCGCATCATCCGAACCCTCGGCAAGGGCCTCACCGACGTCAAGCCCGCGCAGGGCTTCTCGGCCGAGACGTCCACGGCCGCGACGATCCTGGCATCCAGTGCGCTCGGCTTCGCCCTTTCGACGACGCAGGTCGCTTCGGGGTCCGTGATCGGCTCCGGACTCGGGCGTCGCGGGTCGACCGTCCGGTGGCGGACGGTGGGTCGTATCACGATCGGGTGGGTGCTCACGCTGCCCGCCGCCGGGGCCGTCGGAGCCGCGGCAGCGCTCCTCGTCGTCTGGCTGGGTGGCTGGGGGATCGCGGTCGACGCTGTCATCGCGGTGACGATCGTCTTCGGGCTGTTCCTGCGCTCCCGGCGCGACGAGGTCACCTCGGCGAACGCGATGAGCGAGGTCGCCGACTCCGGTGCCGCGGTGAAGGTGCCGCGCAAGCCCGGGCCCACGCGTCGGCAGCTCCGCCTCGAGCGTGCCCAGGCCGGGAAGGACGGCGACGCATGATCATCGACTGGGAAGCCTTCCTCCACGTCTTCGTCGCGGCGCTCGCCGGCGCCGTGATCGTCGTGACGTTCTACGCCCTCGGCCTGCGGCTCCTCGTGCGCGGTGGCCGCCCGCCGCTGGTCGCGCCGGCGGAGTTCACGGATGCCATCACCGTGCTCACCGACAAGCAGAAGCGTCGCGCCGAGAAGGCGGTCGCCAAAGCGGCCGCGCGCAACCCGCTCAGCGCGGGGCAGAAGAAGGTCGCTCTCGTGGCGGCCTACGCGTGCTTCGCGGTATGCGCGGCGGCCGTGCTCGGCGCCCTCCTGCTGATCCTGTTCCACTGACACGGGGTGTCGGTGCCCCCTCGTAGGCTGGGGACATGGCATCCGTGCAGTTCGGTCAGCACGCGCCCGCGCGGCGTGTGATCCTTCACCTCAGCGACACGCATCTGCTCGCCGGTGATCGGCTCCTGGGCGGACGCTACGACACCGCCGCCCACCTGCGACGCACACTCGAGGCCGCCGAGGCCACGGGGGTGCGTCCGGATGCCGTCGTGTTCACGGGCGACCTGACCGATCTGGGGGAACCCGAGGCGTACCGGGCTCTGCGCGATGCCGTCGAACCGTGGGCGGAACGTCTCGGTGCGCCGGTGGTGTGGGTCGCGGGCAACCACGACGAGCGTCCCGCCCTGCGCGCAGGGCTCCTGGATGCCGAGCCGACCGAGGAACCCGTGACGGGCGTCTGGGACCTCGACGGTCTGCGGTTGATCGCCCTCGACTCGACCGTTCCGGGGTGGCACCACGGCGACCTCGACGCCGCGCAGCTCGAGTGGCTGCGGGCCGAACTCGCCGAGCCGGCGCCGCTGGGGACGATCCTGGCGCTGCACCACCCTCCACTGCCGACCCACATCCCGTTCTTCGACATCCTGGAGCTGCGCGACCAGCCCGGGTTGGCGGCGGCGATCGCCGGGAGCGATGTGCGCGCGATCCTCGCGGGCCACCTCCACTACTCGACGTCGGGCACGTTCGCCGGGGTACCGGTGAGCGTCTCGGCGGCTTCCTGCTACACGATGGACCTCGCGCGCCCCGCGGACGAGGTCAACGGAATGGATGCCGGTCAGTCGTTCCACCTCGTCCACGTGTGGGACGACACGATCACCCACGCGGTGGTGCCGGTCGTCGACGCCGAGCCGGGCGGCTACTTCACGCCCGAGTGGGTGGAGCGGATGGCGGCGCTCACGCCCGAGGGACGCCTCGAGGAGTTCTCGCGCAAACGGTGACCCGCTGTACGCGGGGGAGCGTCCGCCTCTTTCACCCGGCCGTGGCGTCCAACGACGACGCCCCTCACGGTCGTTAGGTGTACCCGGTCAGGACGTTGGTGACTGACAAATAGCGAGAAGGCCCCCAAGATGAGTGGTGTCTAACGTCACTCTCCAAAGGAGGCCTTCTCGTGTCCCACCGTAACGCCAAACTCACTGCCGCGGGCAGACGCATCCTGGTCAACCGGGTACTTTCAGGGCGCCCGGTCTCGCACGTCGCGAAGGAAATGGGTATCTCCAGGCAGTGCGCTCATCGCTGGGTCGGGCGCTACCGGCGCCACGGCCTCGCGGGTCTGCACGATCGTTCCTCGAAGCCCCACAGCTCGCCCGACGAGACCGCGATGCAGATCTCGGAGCACGTACTCCGTATCCGGGCAGACGAACGGATCGGACGCGATGAGATCGCTCGGAGAACCGGTGTGAGCGCCTCGACGGCGTCACGGATCATCGCTCACGCCGGGCTCCCGGCGCTGCACCAGCTCGACCCCGTCACCGGGGCGAGGATCCGGGCGTCTCGCCGCACGAATCATCGTTACGAGCGCGATGCCCCAGGAGATCTCATCCACATCGATGTGAAGAAGCTCGGCCGGATCCCCGACGGCGGCGGGTGGCGCATCGACGGTCCGGACGTGATCAACCACAACCGTGGACGTAAGAAGTCGAAGAAGCTGGGCATGGATCGGGTGCACGTCGCTGTCGATGATCATTCCCGGCTCGCGTTCGCCCGCGTGCTGCCCGACGAGACCGGGCCGACCTGCGCACAGTTCCTGCTTGATGCCGCACAGTTCTTCGCCACTCACGGGATCCGCATTCGTGAGGTCATGACCGATAACGCGCTGAACTACCGACTCTCCCGAGATTTTCACGCTGCCCTGGCCGTGCTCGGCGCAAAGCACATCCTGACGCGACCGTACTCGCCGTGGCAGAACGGCAAGGCTGAACGCTTCAACAGGACGCTCCAGGAGGGGTGGGCGTACCGGCATCCGTTCGCTTCGAACCAGGATCGTACTGACGCTCTACAGCCTTGGGTAGATCACTACAACTACACTCGTCCACACACCGCTTGCCGAGGCCTCCCGCCGATCAGTCGACTGACACCAACGTCCTGACCGGGTACAGTTAGGCTCGAAGGATCCCTGACCGCCGTGACGACCCACAAGGACACCCCCCATGGCTTTGGACGCAATGACGCGCACCCGTATCGAGACCGACTCCCTCGGATCGCTCGAGATCCCCGCCGATGCCTACTGGGGCATCCACACCGCGAGGGCTCTGGAGAATTTCCCGATCGCAAAGCGACCGATCTCGGTCTATCCCGATCTCGTCCGGGCCCTCGCCATGGTCAAGCAGGCATCGGCTCGGGCTAACCGGCAGATCGGCGTCCTCGACGCGGCCAAGGCTGATCTCATCGATCGTGCCGCGCAGCGCGTCATCGACGGGGAGTTCCATGACGAGTTCGCCGTCGGCGTCATCCAGGGCGGGGCCGGCACCTCGACCAACATGAACGCCAACGAGGTGATCACCAACATCGCCCTCGAGATGGCCGGCCGCGAGAAGGGTGATTACGGCTTCCTCTCGCCCATCGATGACACCAACCGCAGCCAGTCGACGAACGACGTGTATCCGACCGCGATCAAGATCGGCCTTTCCCTGACGCTGCGGAGCCTGCTGGAAGAGCTCGGGCTGCTGCGGCAGTCCTTCCTGACCAAGGCCGAGGAGTTCCACGACGTCCTCAAGGTGGGGCGCACCCAGCTCCAGGATGCCGTGCCCATGACGCTCGGCCAGGAGTTCCACGGCTTCGCCACGACGCTCGGCGAGGACTACAACCGCCTCACCGAGAACGCCTACCTCCTGTTCGAGATCAACATGGGCGCGACGGCGATCGGCACCGGTATCACCGCGCACCCGGAGTATGGTCCGGCCGTCTTGCGCCACCTCCGGGAGATCACGGGTCTCGACCTCGCGACCGCCACCGACCTCGTGGAGTCCACGAGCGACACGGGCGCGTTCATGTCGTTCTCGTCATCCCTCAAGCGCAACGCGATCAAGCTGTCGAAGATCTGCAACGACCTGCGGCTGCTGTCCAGCGGCCCGCAGGCGGGTCTCGGCGAGATCAACCTGCCGGCGCGGCAGGCGGGGTCGAGCATCATGCCCGGCAAGGTCAATCCCGTCATCCCCGAGGTCGTCAACCAGGTCGCGTTCGCCGTCGCCGGTGCCGACCTGACTGTCACGATGGCCGTCGAGGGCGGTCAGCTGCAGCTCAACGCCTTCGAGCCGGTCATCGCCCATTCGATCTTCCAGTCGATCACCTGGATGCGGCAGGCCATGTGGACCCTCCGGGTCAACTGCATCGACGGCATCACAGCGAACCGCGAGCGTCTCGGCGCCATGGTGGGTTCGTCGGTCGGTGTCGTGACGGCCCTGACACCGTTCATCGGCTACGCCGCGGCTGCCGCGCTGGCGAAGACGGCGCTGTTGACGCATCGCAACGTGGCCGACCTGGTCGTCGAGGCCGGGCTGATGACGCGCGACGAGGTCATGAAGCAGATCTCGCCGGCCCGCCTGTCGGGGCTGCAGGCGATCACCGAGGCGATTCCCGTCATCCGCGCCGCCGACAGCCTCGTCGAGGACTGACCCCGCGCCCCCGCGCGGGTCCCCGCCCGCGGCCCCGCCCCTCACTTACCCGCGAGACTTCATCGCGCCGACAAGTCCCTTGCAGGCTGCGGGGCACATGTCGGCGCGATGAAGTCTCGGCGTCTCCGGGAACGGACGAACGGTCGGGAGGGAGAGGGAGAGACAGCAGAGCGGTCAGTCGAGGATGCGGCAGTGGGTCGTCAGCTCGCCGATGCCGTCGATCCCGACGGTCACGGTCGAGCGGTCGCGCAGGAAGATCTGCGGGTCGCGCGAGTAGCCGGCGCCGCCGGGGCTCCCGGTGGAGATGAGGGTGCCCGGGAGGAGCGTCGCGGACTCCGACAGCTTGTGGATGAGCGTCGCCACGGACCGCACCATCTGGCCGGTCGAGGCATCCTGAACCGTGTGACCGTCGACGACCGTCCAGATGTGGAGATCCTGCGGGTCGGGGATCTCGTCGGCCGTGACGACGAAGGGGCCGGTCGGCGTGAAGCCGTCGAAGGACTTGCAGCGCGACCATTGCGCCTCGGAGAACTGGATGTTGCGCGCGGTGATGTCGTTCACGACGGTGTAGCCCCACACGTGGTCGAGGGCATCCGCCTCGGCGACGTCCCGGCCGGGGCGTCCGATGATGACCCCGAGCTCGGCCTCGTAGTCGACGGCCTCGCTGAGGGCGCGCGGCCACGACGTGGTCGCGTCGTGGGCCGTCAGGGAGTTGGGCCACAGCACGAAGACCGTGGGCCCGGCATCCGTCTTCAGCCCGAGCTCGCCGGAGTGTGCCGCGTAGTTCAGTCCGACGGCGAGGATCGTCGGGGGAGCGAGCACCGCCGAGGCGAACAGAACACCGTCGAGACCGTGCCGGGGAGCGCTCCCCGCCGCTTCGCGGACCCGATCCAGGAGGTCGTCGCCGCCGGCGATGAGCTGCTCGAGGGTCGACGGGGCGCCCGGGAACAGCTCGTCGACGAACGTGTACTCCCCGCCGTGCACGCTGACGAGACGAGGGGCATCCGCCGCCTCCGGGGAACGGACGTGGGCGAAACGCATGCACCCACGCTACCGGGCCGAGGAGAGATGGATGCCGTCGGCCGCCGCCGCAAACCCGCCGATCCGGTGTCCGCGCGCCCCTAGGCTGTGCGCATGAGCTACCCCTCGCCGCTGTGGCAGCCGGGCCCGGGTGAGCCCGCGCGCATCGCCGACGCCCCGCCGTCCGCCGGCGCCGTCGTCCCGCCCCGCCCTCGACGCAGCGGCGTGCTCCTGTGGGTCGTCGCGGCGCTGCTCGTGCCGGTGCTCGCGCTGCTCGTGCTGTACTTCCTGCGCTTCCTCGGGCCCGCGGCATCCGTCGTCGGGGTGATCCTCGCGGTGGTTCCGTTCGTGATCGTGTGGTTCGCGGTGCGCCTCATCGATCGGTGGGAGCCTGAGCCTCGACGGCTGCTCGTCTTCGCCGTCGCGTGGGGGGCCGTCGCGTCGGTCGCCATCGCGCTCGGCGTCGACGCGCTGCTGGCGTTCCTCGTGGGCGGATTCGGCGACGTGTTCAGCTCCGTGGTCCAGGCGCCGATCGTCGAGGAGGTCGCGAAGGGATTCGGTCTCCTGCTGCTGTACGTCGGCGCGCGCCGATCGTTCGACGGTCCGGTCGACGGCATCGTCTACGGCGCGCTCATCGGTGCGGGCTTCGCCTTCACCGAGAACGTGCAGTACTTCGCGATCAGCTTCATCGAGGGGGGCGCGGTGCAAGTGGGTGGCGTGTTCTTCCTCCGCGCGGTCCTGTCGCCGTTCGCTCACGTCATGTTCACGAGTCTCACGGGGTTCGCTCTCGGGCTCGCCGCCCGGCGTTCGCTTCGGCCCGGTGCTGCCCTCCGCTACGCCCTCACGGGGCTCATCGGCGCGATCGTGCTGCACGCGCTGTGGAACGGCTCGGCGACCTTCTTCAACTTCTTCGAGCTCTACGCCACCCTCCAGGTGCCGCTGTTCGTGCTCTTCATCCTCGGCATCCTGGTCCTCCGGCGCGAGGAGGCCCGACTGACGCGGGCACGGCTGGGGGAGTATGCCGCGGCGGGCTGGTTCACGCCACAGGAGGTCGACATGCTCGCCACCGGCGCGGGACGCCGGTCGTCGGTGACGTGGGCGCGGTCGCTCCCGGGCGACCGTTCCGCGGTCATGAGGGAGTTCATCCGGGATGCCACGGCGCTCGCCGCCGCGCGCCAACGCGCGCTCTCGGGACGGGACGCTCACGCCGCCTCTCACGAGCGCGAGCTGTTGCAGCGGACCACCGCGGCGCGGGCGGCCCTGCTGGCCCCGTGAGGGGGGCGATCCGTCCCGCTTCGCCGTGCTCGCCCGGGTCGCGGGAGGGGGCGATCCGTCCCGCTTCGCCGTGCTCGCCGGGGGTCGCGGGAGGGGGTCTTGACACGGGCCGGTGGGCCGGAGCACCATCGATGTAGGCCAACTCAGCGCCCGGGAGACACGCAGGCATCGCCGCGGCACCGGGCGCTGAGTCTTTGTGCAGGGGGTTCGCGGCGGCGCTTCGCGTGCTTGGATGGTCTCATGACTGATCGCACCAAGCCGGAGTTCGACGCTCCCACCGGCCCTGCCCCCTCCGACCTCGTCGTCCGCGACATCATCGTCGGCGACGGCGACGAGGCCAAGCCCGGCGACACCGTCACCGTGCACTACGCCGGTGTCGAGTACGAGTCGGGCGAAGAGTTCGACTCCTCGTGGGGACGCGGCGAGAGCATCCAGTTCCCCCTCCGCGGCCTGATCCAGGGCTGGCAGGACGGCATCCCGGGCATGAAGGTCGGCGGACGCCGCGAGCTCGTGATCCCGCCGCACCTCGCCTACGGTCCCGCGGGCGGCCACTTCCTCGGTGGCAAGACCCTCATCTTCATCATCGATCTGCTCAAGGTCGGCTGACACCGCGTTTCACCGTCTGTTCACGAACCCGAGGGCGCTCCGGCCCCCTCGGGTTCGTGTTTTTCGGGAATCGTGGAATACATTCGTATGAATGCGAGTTGGACCGCGGCAGGACGCCGATCCGGCTCCCCAGACCTCAAGGAGTGACATGACCGACACGACCACGCTCGAGATCCCCGGCTACAAGGCGGGCACCTGGGTGCTCGACCCCTCGCACAGCGAGGTGACCTTCACCGTTCGCCACATGATGATCTCGAAGGTCCGCGGCACCTTCGGCATGAAGAGCGCGACGCTCGTCGCCCCCGAGAACCCGCTCGAGGCCACCGTCGAGGCATCCGTCGACGTGACCTCGGTCGACACCAAGGACGAGGGCCGCGACCAGCACCTGCGCTCGGCCGAGTTCTTCGACACCGAGACCTACCCCACCATGGACTTCCGCTCGACCGGTGCCCGCGTCGAGAACGGCGACTTCCTCGTCGACGGTGAGCTCACCATCCGCGGCGTCAGCAAGCCCGCCACCTTCGCGATCGACTTCGGCGGCTTCGGCACCGACCCCTGGGGCAACTACAAGGCCGGCGCGACCGCGAAGACGGTCATCAACCGCGAGGAGTACGGCCTCACGTGGAACGCGGCGCTCGAGACCGGCGGTGTGCTCGTCGGCAAGGACGTCACCATCGAGCTCGACCTGCAGTTCGCCCTGCAGGCCTGATCGCCTCTCCTTCACGCGGGTCCCGGATGCCACGGCATCCGGGACCTTCGTCGTTTCCGGAACCGTGAGTCAGGCGCGCTGGCGGCGGCCGAAGCGGACCCGCTCCTGCACGAGCAGGATCCCGAGGAAGACGATGACGGCGCCGGTCGGCTCGTTCCAGGTGAGTCGCTCGCCCAGGATCAGGATGCCGAGGGCGACCCCCACGACCGGGGTGATGTAGGTCACGGTCGAAGCGCGGGTGGGTCCCCACGCGCGCAGCGTGTTCTGATTCCACACGTACGCCAGGCCGGTCCCGAGAACGCCGAGCGCGACGATGCTGGCGACGACCTCGGGGGTCAGCCGCATCGGCTCGGCCAGGATCATCGGCGACAGGAGCACCATGAGTGCCGCCGCCGGGCCGATGTAGCCGAAGGCGAAGGCGATGCCGGACAGGCCCGCGTCGCCGAGGAATCGCCGCATGTACGCGAGGCTGAAGCCGTAGCACGCCGTCGCGCCGAGCAGCGCCACCTGCGCGACGGTGCTGCCGCCCACGTCGGTGAGCGCGCCGGGGGCGATGATGACGATGACGCCCAGGATGCCGAGCGCGATCCCGGCGAGCTGACCCGCGCGCAGCCGTTCGACGCGGAAGACCGTCCACGCCATGATCGCCGTCATGATCGGGGTGGTCGCGTTGAAGATGCTCGCCAGTCCCGACGACACGTGCTGCTCGGCCCACGCGAAGAGCAGGAACGGCACGACGCAGAACGACACGCTCAGGACGCACAGGTGCGCCCAGACGCGGAGCGTGCGCGGCAACGGTTCCCGGCGCAGGGCGACGACCGCGGCGAGCGCGAGCGCCCCGAACACCAGCCGTCCCCCGGCGACCTGCGCGGGCGTCAGGCCCGTCAGGGCGACCGCGATGAACAGGAAGCTCGAGCCCCACACGATGCCCGTCAGAACGAACTGCACCGTGATGGAGACCGGGGAGGGGGAGGGGGAGGATGCCACGTCCTGACCCTAGGCCCGGGGTCGGACACGCGTGCGGGCCGTGGGCTGAGACGTCCGGAATCCGCCGGTGGTTGGCGCTAGGGGACGGGGTTCAGCGCGTCGTACTCCCGGAACCGCGGAGACAACCGCACGAGCAGCCCGACGAGGGCGAGGATCAGGATGCCACCCAGCAGCGGCGGCACCCAGAGGGCCGTGAGCGTCGCGAGAGTGCCCGCGTAGAGCGCTCCGACGCGCGGGCCGCCGGCGACCACGACGATGAAGATGCCCTGGAGGCGTCCGCGCATGGCATCCGGGACCGCCGCCTGCATCATGGTCGAGCGGTAGATGGCGCTGACGTTGTCCGCGGCTCCCGACACCGCCAGCACGATCGCCGCGAGCACGATCAGCACGATCGCCCCGGAGTCCTCTCCCGTGTCCGGGGGGCGCGCCCAGCCGAATGTCGCCGCCAGCAGCACGAGGCCGAACGCGCCGATCGACAGGCCGTAGACCTGGATCGCGCGTTCGATCCCGAGGCCCTGGCGTCGCACGCGACCGACCGGTCCCGAGAAGAGGCTCGACAGGAACGCCCCGGCGGCGACGGCCGCGGTCAGGACGCCGGTCGTGATGGCTCCACCGCCCAGCAGCACCGCGCCGATCGCGGGGAACAGGGCGATGGGTTGGCCGAACGTCATCGCGGTGATGTCGAGCAGGTACTGCAGGCGGATGTTCGGTGCGCGGCGGAGGAATCGAGCGCCGTCGCGGAACGACTCCAGCCCGGGGCGGACGACCTCGCCCTCGGGCCGGAGCTTCGGCAGCGACCACAGGCCGAGGAACAGCGAGGTCATGAGGAGCACATCGAGCGAATACGTCCAGGCGTACCCGGCGACCGCGACGAGCACCCCCGCGAGGGCGGGACCGGCCATGACCATGATCCCGACGGTGACGCCCTGCAGCGCGGCCGCGGCCGGGAGGAGGTCACGGGGGAGGAGGCGCGGGGTGATCGCCGAGCGCGTGGCCATGACGATGGAGTTCGCCGCCGAGTTCACGACGCTGAGCACGAAGAGGGATGCCACATTCTCCAGGCCCGTCCATGCCAGGGCCGCGAGGAGAGCGGTCGACACGAACGTCACCGAGGCGGCCAGCAGTGCGACCGTCCGGCGGTCGAACGCGTCCGCGAGCATGCCGCCATACAGCCCGGCCAGCACCATCGGCACGAGCCCGGCGACCGCGATCATCGACACCGCGAACGTGCTCTGGGTCAGCTCGAACACGTGCAGCATCACCGCCACGACGGTGAGCTGGCCGCCCATGCCCGAGAGCGTCGACCCGATCCACAGGCGCGCGAATGCGGGGGAGGTGGTGAGCGGGCGCAGATCGATCAGCGCGCTGCCGCGACTCACTCCGCGACCTCGACGCGTTTGACCCGCGCGGTGTGGCCACGCACGATCTCGACGTCGCGCGGCGCGACGCCGAAGTGATCGGCCAGGGCGTGGACGACGCCGGCGTTCGCCGCGCCGTCGGCGGCGCGCTCGCGCACGTGGACGAGGAGGCCGTCCGGTCCGTTCTCCACGAGGGGGCCACGCCGGCTGCCCGGCTTGACGCGGACGGTGATCTGCACTCGTCGAGGCTACGGCACCCCCGGGGAGGGCGGCCGTCGCGCGGGTGGGTGACGGCATCCGGATGCTGGTAGACTCATTCGGTTGCCGTTGGATCGGCCGCGGATAAAGAGAGCCCACGCATCAGGCGTCGGGCGCCGCGCAACTAGAGGAAGGGGATCCCATCTATGGCACTCGAAGCAGACGTCAAGAAGGCGATCATCGAAGAGTACGCGACGCACCCCGGTGACACCGGATCCCCCGAGGTGCAGGTCGCGATGATGACGCAGCGCATCAAGGACCTCACCGAGCACCTCAAGGTTCACAAGCACGACCACCACTCGCGCCGTGGCCTGTTCCTGCTCGTCGGTCAGCGCCGTCGCCTGCTGGGTTACCTGCAGGATGTCGACATCAACCGTTACCGCTCGCTCATCGAGCGTCTCGGTCTGCGTCGCTAATCGCACCAGCGTTCTATCGCGCAAAACATTCTTGGAAGGCCGCCCCACGGTGTGGGGCGGCCTTCGTCATTCCCGGAGGCCGGGCGGGACGTGAGGCACCCGCGCGCGCCGAGGCGCCCGGAGCCTGGCATCCATCGATAAACGCTCCCTGCACTGAGACACGCTCTCGGCGAGCGTTTCCCGGTGCAGGGAGCGTTTATCGGGGAGGGGCGGAGCGCGCCGACCCCGCCGGACCGATCAGGATGCCGCGCGCGCGGCGACCAGGTCGGGATGCCAGCGCTCGGCGACGTCGGGGTGCGCCCGCAGGCGTGATTTGAGGGCGTTCTCGCCGTAGGTGGCGTGGATCGGGTTCGTCGGGTCGTTCTCGACACCGTGGGCATCGGCGGCGAGCTCGGCGGGCAGGTCGATGATGGGGAGGACCGCGTCGAGGGCCGGGTTGAAGAAGAACGGCACCGAGATGCGCTCGTCGGGGAACCGCGGCGAGATGACCCGATGATTCGTCGCCGTGAGGTAGCCCTGCGTGGCGTACTCGAGCAGCTCCCCGATGTTGACGACGAAGGCGCCGGGCACCGGCGGGGCATCGACCCATTCGCCGTCGCGCAGCACCTGCAGGCCGCCCTTGCCCGGCTCCACCCACAGCAGCGTCAGGACGCCCGAGTCCTTGTGCGCGCCGACCCCCTGCTGGGGCGTGGGGTCGTCCTTGCCGGGGTACCGCACGATCTTTATGAGGGTCTGCGGGTCGCCGAAGTGACGGTCGAAGTAGTCTTCATCGGCGCCGAGTGAGAGGGCCCAGGCGCGCAGGAGCTTCCGCGCGATCCCCGTCAGGTGGTCGTGCCACTCCGACACGACATCGCGCAGCTCCGGCTGCGCGGCCGGCCAGAGGTTCGGGCCGACGAGTCGGTTGTAGCCGGGGCCGTCGGGGTCGGTTATCGCCTCGCGCTCCGGTCCGATGTCGATCTGCTCGCGCCAGTCGACGCGGCCCTGCGTGAGTTCGCCGCCGACGCGCGTGTATCCGCGGAAGTGCGGGCTCGTGACGTTCTCGATCGCGAGCTTCTCGGCCTCGGGGAGCGCGAAGAAGTCCTTCGCGGCGTGAAGGAGGCGCGCCTCGAGCTCGGGGCTCACGCCCGTTCCCGTCAGATAGAAGAACCCGACGTCGCGGGTCGCGGTCCGCAGATCGTCACGGAAGCGAGCGGCGGCCTCGGGCCCCTGGTCGAGGAGCGAGAGATCGAGGATCGGGAGGTTCAGCTCGGGCATACGTCGAGGCTAAGTCGGTCGGTGGCCGCGATGGTCGAATGTTGCCGAGGGTTACCGCCCGATGCGCGACCCCCGCCGGTTGGCGGGGGTCACCCGCCGATGGGTGGGGTGCGGGCGGAGGCCGACATTGCGTAAAGTTGCTGAGTCAGGTGAGGCTGTCCTTACCTACCCGCAGTGCCGCGGCATCCCTTCCGAAATCCCGAAAGTCGGTCTTCGCCCGTGCTCGCCTCCTTCTTCGCCCCGTTCGTCATCGGGTTGCGTGAGGGCCTGGAAGCCGCCCTCGTCGTGGGCATTCTGGTCGCCTATCTCACCAAGCTCGGGCGGCGTGACGCGCTGCCCCGCCTCTGGGTGGGCGTGGGGCTGGCGATCGCCCTCGCCGTGGTCATCGGTGCGATCTTCACCTTCGGTGCGTACGCCCTCACGTTCGAGGCGCAGGAGCTCATCGGCGGAGGGCTCTCCCTGCTCGCGGTCGCCATGGTGACCTGGATGATCTTCTGGATGCAGAAGGCCGGACGCACTCTCAAGGCGGGGCTCGAGGGCGGCATCGATCGCGCGCTGCAGGGCAGCGTGTGGGCGCTCGTCGCCGTCGGGTTCGTCTCGGTCGCGCGTGAGGGCGTCGAGACGACGCTGCTGCTGTGGTCGATGGTGCAGGGCTTCGGCGACAAGCCCGTGTCCCTGGTCGGCGCCCTCGTCGGCCTCGTCGTCGCGGCTCTGCTGGGCTGGCTCATCGCCCGCGGAATGCTGCGGCTGAACCTCGGCCGATTCTTCACCTGGACCGGCGCATTCCTCGTCATCGTCGCGGCGGGCGTCCTCGCGTACGCGGTCCACGACCTGCAAGAGGGCGGCGCGCTGCCGGGCCCGTTCGGTGCGTCGGCAACCATCGACCCCGCGACGGGCCTCGCTGCCGTCGGATGGGCGGGCTTCCCGTTCGGCTGGGCTTTCGACCTCTCCGGCGTCATCGCCCCGAGCGGTGGACTCGCCGCACTCCTCCAGGCGACGGTGGGTTTCATGCCTCAGATGACGTGGCTCCAGGTCATCGCGTGGGTCGCCTATGTCGCCGTCGTCGTCCCTCTCTTCGTCCGCGGCGTGCGGGCGAACCGTCGCCCGTCCGGTGCGTCGGCCCGTGCTTCGCGCACGGATGCCGAGCCCGCCGCCCCCACCCCGACTCCGGATGCCGCGCCCGCCGCGGCATCCGTCGCCCACCCGAACGGAGCATCATGAACCCGACTCGCCTCCTCGCGGCCACGGCCGCAGCCGGCGCGGCCGTCCTCGTCCTCTCGGGCTGCGTCGCCAAGACCGACGCGGCCGCCACCGGAGCCCTCACCGTCACCTCGACGGCCGACGGCTGCGACGTCTCGGCCGCGACGGCCCCCAGCGGGACGCTCGCTTTCGACGTGGCGAACAAGGGAGACCAGGTCACCGAGTTCTACCTGCTCGCCTCCGACGGCCTGCGCATCGTCGGTGAGGTGGAGAACGTCGCCCCGGGCGCCTCGCGCACGCTGACCGTGACGGCCCAGCCGGGTGACTACTTCACGCTCTGCAAGCCCGGAATGGTCGGCGACGGAGTCGGTCGCGCCGCGTTCTCGGTCACCGGTGAGGCCGTCGCGATCGATGGTGAGGATGCCGAGCAGAAGCAGCAGGCGATCGACCTGTACGCCGCGTTCGTGAAGGACCAGGTCGGACAGCTGCTTCCGGCCGTCCAGACGTTCGCGGACGTCTACGAGTCCGGTGACGACGCCGCCGCGCGCGAGCAGTTCCCGCACGTCCGCGCGTTCTACGAGCGCATCGAGCCGATCGCCGAGGCGCTCGGCGACCTCGACCCGCGGATCGACTACCGCGAGGTCGACGCCGTCGCCGAGGGGCTGTCGTGGACCGGGTTCCACCGGATCGAGAAGGATCTGTGGGTCCCCGCGCAGGACGCGCTCAACGCCGACGGCGAGACCCCGGCGTGGAAGGACTGGGCGCCGTCCACCCCCGCCGAGCGGGCGACGTACGGCGACACCCTCATCAAGGACACGCAGGAGCTGTACGACTACGTCCACTCCGACGCGTTCGAGCAGGCGCTCACAGATCAGGGCGTGGCGGGTATCTCCAACGGTGCCATCGCGCTCCTGGACGAAGTCGCCACCGGAAAGATCAGCGGCGAAGAGGACTGGTGGTCGGGTACCGACCTGTACGACTTCGCCGCGAACGTCGAGGGCTCCAAGATGGCGTTCTCGCTGGTGCGGGACTTCGCCGAGTCCAAGGGTGACAAGGGCGCGTCGCTCGTCACCCGTATCGACACCGGCTACGCCGACCTCGAGGCGGCCCTGGCCACGCACGGCTCCGCCGATGCCGGCTTCGTGCCGTACTCGCAGCTGACCGAGGATGACAAGCGCCAGCTCACCGACCTCATCAACGCGCTCGCCGAGCCGCTGTCGCAGCTCACCGTCACCGTCCTCGAGTGACATGACTGAGGTCGAGAACTCCCCGGATGCCACGGGTCTGTCGCGGCGCGGCCTGATCGGCCTCGCTGTCGGGGCCGGTGCGGCGGGCCTCGCGATCGGGGCCGGTGCGGGTGTCGCGGGCGGGGTTGCGCTGGGCCGTGCGCGCGAGCGGCAGGTTCAGGATGCCGTGGCGTCAGGGGATGGCATCCATCAGCCGGGGATCACCACGCCGGTGCAGGACCACCTTCACTTCGCGTCCTACGACATGATGGCGCGGACCACCCGGGACGACCTCTCGTCGCTGCTCGCGGACTGGACGTACGCCGCGACGCGGATGATGCAGGGCCTCGAGGTGAGCGCCACCGGCGCGGTCGGGGGATCACCCGAGGCTCCGCCGGACGACACGGGCGAGGCGCTGGGGCTGCCCGCCAGCAACCTCACGATCACGTTCGGGTTCGGACCGTCGCTGTTCGACGACCGTTTCGGCCTCGCGGACCAGCGTCCAGCCGGGCTCGAGCGCCTGCCCGCCTTCCTGGGCGATGACCTCGACCCCGAGCGCTCCGACGGCGATCTGTGCATCCAGGCGTGCGCGGACGACCCGCAGGTGGCCGTCCACGCGATCCGCAACCTCAGCCGCATCGCCTTCGGGCGCGCGAGTATCCGGTGGTCGCAGCTCGGATTCGGGCGCACGTCCAAGACGACCACCGATCAGGCGACCCCGCGGAACCTCTTCGGTTTCAAGGACGGCACGGCGAACATCCTGGCGAACGACGCCGAAGCGCTCGACGAGAACGTGTGGGTGTCGGCATCCGAGGGGCCGGCGTGGCTCGCGGGTGGGTCGTATCTCGTCGCGCGGCGCATCGCGATGCTCATCGAGACGTGGGACCGCACGCGCCTCGCCGAGCAGGACCGCGTGGTCGGGCGAGACAAGGCGCAGGGGGCTCCGCTCTCCGGCGGGGACGAGTTCACGGCACCGGACTTCGCCGCGACCGACGCGGCGGGCAAACCCCGCATCGACGAACGCAGTCACGTCCGTCTCGCGCATCCGGAGATGAACAACGGCATCCGGATCCTCCGCCGGGGCTACAACTTCGTCGACGGCACCACCGACCTCGGCCGGCTGAACGCCGGTCTGTTCTTCCTGTCGTTCCAGCGCAGCCCCGACCGGTTCGTCACCCTGCAGCGCGCTCTCGCGACCGACGCGATGGGGGAGTACCTCAAGCACGTCGGCTCCGGGCTGTGGGCCGTCCCTCCCGCGCCGACGTCCGGCGCCTCGATCGGCGCGAGCTTGCTCGGCGCCTGACTGTCTCGTGCAGAAACGCTCGGGCTCGGCGGAAACGCCGGGTCCGGGCGTTTCTGCTGAACGGCAGCGTTTCTGCGTGCGGATGCCGGACGCGGGGCTCGGGAATAGATCTCGCGCCCACGCGTTCTCCCATGTATATTCAGGTGCATACAAAAAGGAAGGGCATCGTGAACGAGACGAACAACTGGCCCGGGATGCAGTTCGGTGTCATGACGGTGAGCGACATCACCCAGGACCCGACCACCGGCAAGACCCCGAGCGAGGCCCAGCGCATCAAGGACACGCTGACGATCGCGAAGCACACCGAAGAGGTGGGGCTCGACGTCTTCGCCCTCGGTGAGCACCACAACCCCCCGTTCTGGTCGTCGTCGCCGACCACGACCCTCGCGTACATCGCCGCCCAGACCGAGCGGCTCATCCTCACGACCTCCACGACCCTCATCACCACGAACGACCCGGTGAAGATCGCCGAGGACTTCGCGATGCTGCAGCACGTCTCCGGTGGTCGCGCCGACCTCATGCTCGGCCGCGGAAACACCGGCCCCGTCTACCCGTGGTTCGGCAAGGACATCCGTCAGGGCCTGCCGCTGACCATCGAGAACTACGACCTGCTCCACAAGCTGTGGCGCGAGGACGTCGTCGACTGGGAGGGCAAGTTCCGCACACCGCTGCAGGGCTTCACCTCGACCCCGCGTCCCCTCGACGGCGTTCCCCCGTTCGTCTGGCACGGTTCGATCCGCACGCCCGAGATCGCTGAGCAGGCCGCCTTCTACGGCAACGGCTTCTTCGCGAACAACATCTTCTGGCCCAAGGAGCACTACCAGCGCCTCATCATGCTCTACCGCGAGCGCTTCGCCCACTACGGCCACGGCACGCCCCAGCAGGCGATCGTCGGCCTCGGCGGCCAGGTGTTCATGCGGTCGAACTCGCAGGACGCGGTGCGGGAGTTCCGCCCGTACTTCGACAACGCGCCGGTCTACGGCCACGGCCCGAGCCTCGAGGACTTCAGCGAGATGACCCCGCTGACCGTCGGCTCGCCGCAGCAGATCATCGACCGGTACGCCGCGATGCGCGAGACCTTCGGCGACTACCAGCGTCAGCTGTTCCTCATCGACCACGCCGGACTCCCGACCAAGACGGTGCTCGAGCAGCTCGACATCCTCGGTGGCGAGGTCGTCCCCGTGCTCCGCAAGGAGCTGCAGAAGAACCGTCCGGCCGAGGTGCCCGACGCCCCGACGCACGCGAACCTGGTCGAGAAGACCTACGCGGGTGCCGCTCCGCGGCAGGCCGTTCCCGGCGCGAACCGCGGCGACAACCTGACCGCGGGCAGCCCGTACCAGGACGCCCCGGCCAAGGCCGGCAGCGCCTTCGGTGCCGCCGCGACGCGAGTGGGGGCCTGACATGACCGCCCGCCGTATCGCGGTCGTGACCGCGGGGCTGTCCACCCCGTCGTCGACGCGGATGCTCGGTGACCGACTCGCGCATGCGGCGCTCGCCGAGCTCCGCGAGCGCGGGATCGATGCCACGAGCGACGTGTTCGAACTGCGCGACTTCGCGCACGACCTGACCGACAACCTGCTGACCGGCTTCGCGCCGCCCGCGCTCGAGCAGATGATCAACTCCGTGGTCTCTGCCGACGGCCTCATCGTGGTGACGCCGATCTTCTCCACGAGTTACTCGGGTCTGTTCAAGTCGTTCATCGACGTGCTCGACCCGCAGGCTCTCAGCGGCACGCCGGTGCTCCTCGGCGCGAACGCGGGGACCGCTCGCCACTCGCTCGCGATCGATTACGCCATCCGCCCCCTTTTCACGTACCTGCATGCGAACCCGGTTCCGACCGGCGTGTTCGCGGCATCCAGTGACTGGGGTGCGAACGCCGACGAGGTCGCCCCGCTCGGTGCGCGGGTCGACCGCGCCGCGCGGGAGTTCGCCGACGCGATCGCCGCGCGGGAGCCCGTGCAGGACGCCGACCCGTACGACCCGGCCTCGTACCTGGGTGCGGGCAAGTCGTTCGGCCACCTGCTGGGCGGTCTCGCCGGCGAGTGACCCGTTCGAAGCCCCGCTCTCCTCCGGGAGGGCGGGGCTTCGTGCCGTCCTGCCCGCGTGCGTGGGCTTCGCGTGCTGCGCGGCGTGCGCGGGCGCGCTGGCTCAATGATTCGCGCAACCTCAGTCCGGCTGCGGGATTCGTGCTGAGCTGGGGCAGATCGCTGAGGTTGTGCGGCGGGGCGCTGTGGACGGGTGGATGCGGAGCTGTGGGGCGTCACGGCGTCCGCTCCGCGCAACCTCCGCGATTAGCGCAACCTCAGTCCGTTCGTGCGGATTCGTGCTGAGGTCGTGCAGATCGCTGAAGGTTGTGCGGGCGCGCGGCGCCGACGTCGCGCGCATCACCGCGGTCCTGCGCCGGCCATAGGGTGAGGGCATGGATGCCGCGCAGTGGGACGAGCGCTATCGAGCCTCGGCCGGAGGGGTGTGGGCGAGCGAGCCGCCCGCCATCGTGCGGGAGATCGTCGGGCCATTGGCGCCGGGATCCGCCATCGACGTGGCCACGGGTGACGGGCGGACCGCGCTCTGGCTGGCCGCGCGCGGCTGGGGCGTCACGGGCGTCGACTTCTCGGCCGAGGCGCTCGCCATCGCGGCCTCCCGGCCCGGCGGCGACGCGGTGTCGTGGGTCCAGGGCGACGTCCACGCGTGGGAGCCCGTGGCATCCGTCGATCTCGTGGTGTCGTGCTACCTGCACCTGAGCGACAGCGCTTCCGCGATCGCGCGCATCGCCGAGTGGGTGGCGGTCGGCGGGACACTCGTGGTCGTTGGACACGACGTCGAGAACATCGCGGCCGGGGGACACGGACCGTCGGACCCCGCGATCCTCTACACGCCCGAGCTGCTGCGGGGCGCTCTCGACGACCGGTTCCGGATCGAGCGCTGTGAACGGATGATCCGAGGTACCGCGGACGCCGAACTCCGCGGCGGGCACACGCACGCCGCGGTCGATACGGTGCTGCACGCGGTGCGCGTGCGCTGAGCCCGCGCGGCGCGGAGCCGGCGATCAGAGCACGATGTCGTCCGCACCCCGCAGCTCGCGAGCACCCGCCGGTCGAACGCCGGGTCGCACGAGGACGTCCGCGCCCGCGAGCGGACCGACATCGACGCCCGCCTCGGCGGCGATGTCGGCGATCGGCACCTGGAACGTGCGGAACGCCCCCAGGGGAGGCACGCGCAGGCCCTGACGCGTATCGACGAGCGAGGTCTGGTCGAGCACGAACCCGGCGGCGGCGAGTCTCGCGTCGGAGCGCCAGGCGGCGATCTTCCAGAACCGCAGAGGCACCCGGATGCCGCGGTAGGGAGGATCTGCCTCGTCGAGCACCGGCGCCGTGAAGACCACGATCCGCTGGTCGGTGGTCTCGGCGTAGGCGAGCACGTGGTCCTCGAGCCCCAGCCAGAGATCCTTCGACTGGTTGAAGCCCGCGGCCTGTGGGGCGGCGTTCGTGTAGAAGAACGTGGCGGCGGTGGCATCCCGAGCCTCGGACACGCTGCCCCACCCGGGATCGCGGCGCCGAACGAGATGGCCGCGATCGAGGTCGTTGCGGCTGTAGATCTCGGGACCGGCCTGCGCGGTCTCGGGTGCGCGCGGGTCGAGCCGCCATTCGCCGGAGCGGGGCAGGTCGAGCAGCGTCGCTCCGTCGATGACGACGCCCGTGACGGCGGCGAACCGCCGCACGGGGTCGAGCAGCACGGAGAATCGCGGGTAATCCAGCCGGATGGTCTCGACGGCGGGGGAGGGGAGGGGCAGGGGGATGCCGAGGAAGTCGGGGTCGAAACCGTCGCTCATCGCTCCATCGTGCCCGCAGCCTCCGACATCGCGACAGACTGGGACGATGGAACGGCTGGTGAAGTCGCGGGACGACGCGCCCGCGGGGTTCTTCGCGGCGGAGGCCGCGGGTCTGCGGTGGCTCGCCGAAGCGGACGGCGCCCGAGTGGTCGAGGTGCTCGAGGTCGCGCCGACGCGCATCGCGCTCGAACGCGTGGAGACCGTGCGCGCCACGCCGGAGGCCGCCGAGGAGTTCGGCGCGGCGCTCGCCGCCACCCACGACGCGGGAGCCGCGGCGTTCGGCGATCCGCCGCCGGGCTGGACGGGCGACATCTTCATCGGACGCCGGTCGCAGCCCGCGCGCCCCGAACCGCGATGGGGAGCGTTCTACGCCGCCCAGCGCGTCGAGCCGTTCCTCGACCCCGCCGTCGCGGCGGGGAACCTCACGGCATCCGGGTCCGCGGTGGTCCGGCGGGCGTGCGCGCTCATCGCCGCCGGAGCCTTCGACGACGACGCGCCCCCGGCCCGCCTCCACGGTGATCTGTGGTCGGGCAACGTGCTGTGGTCACGCGAGGGTGTCGTGCTCATCGACCCCGCGGCGCACGGGGGTCACCGCGAGACCGACCTGGCGATGCTCGCCCTCTTCGGCTGCCCGTTCCTCGACCGCATCCTCGAGGCGTACGACCGGCGGCATCCGCTGCGTCACGGCTGGCGGGAGCGTGTGCCCCTGCACCAGTTGCACCCCCTCGCCGTGCACGCCGCCGGACACGGACCGGCGTACGGCGACGAACTCGTGGATGCCGCCCAGCGCACGCTCGCGCTCGCCTGAGCTCGAGCGGTTCAGGCCGACACGTCCCGAGCGGTGCGGCGGCGTGCGCGGCGTGCGAGCACCAGGTCGATGCCGACGCCGAGGCCCACGGCGACCACGATCGACACGATCACCGCGACCACCGGCCCACCCGGGACCAGCGCGGCGACGACCGCGCCGATGACCGCCTGGTACGCGGCCCACGCCATCGCCGCGACGGCCGCGACGCCCAGGTACCGCGCCGGGTTCACGCGCGCCGCCCCCGCCGCGAGGTTGACCGCGAGCCGGGCGAACGGCACGAACCGCGCCGTGAAAAGCACGACCGCCGCGTTTCGTTCGAGGCGCGCTCGCGCCCACTCGAGGGCCGCGCGCACCCGCGGCCCTCGCATCCACGCCCAACGCTCGACGCCGACGGCGCGCCCGACGAGGTAGCAGGAGAGGTCGCCGCAGAACGCCGCGGCGCCCGCGACCGCGATCACCGCGACGAGCGGCGGGGTGCCGTGCGAGACGGCCAGCGCACCGAACGCGGTGACGGCCGCTTCGCCGGGGATGACGACGAGGAACGCATCGGCGAACACGAGCAGGGCCATCGCCGGAAGCGCCCACGGGCTCGCCGCGAGAGCCCCGAGCCAAGCGTCGATCCCATCCACCCGGTCACTCTCCGCCGCCGATCGAGACGCGCCGCCCACGCGGCGGTGACGCGGCGCGGAGCATCCGGTGAACATCGCGAACGTCGGGCCCTGATCGACGCCGCGGTGCGTCGGCGGGTCCCACCCTGGAGGCGTGAGAGTCGCGCTGCTTGCCGAGTCCTTCCTCCCGCACATGAACGGGGTCACCGGTTCCGTTCTGCACGTCCTCCGTCATCTGGCGGAGGCAGGTCACGAGACCCTCGTGATCGCCCCCAAGTCCGGAGACGTCACCGCCGACCTGCACGGCGCGCGCGCGGAGCTGCTCCGCTCGGTGCCGCTGCCGTCCTACCCCGAGGTCCGCGTGGTGTTCGCGCGCGCGGCACGCCTCGGTGCGCTGCTGCGGGAGTTCCGTCCCGACGTGGTGCACCTGGCATCCCCCTTCGTCCTCGGCTGGCAGGGACTCGCCGCCGCCGAGGCGCTGAAGATCCCCTCGGTCGCCGTCTATCAGACCGACGTCATCGCCTACGCGCAGAAATACGGCCTGCCGCAGGCCACCGCGCTCGTGGCGGGGCACGTCACGCGGCTGCACCGCCGCGCGACGCTCACCCTCGCGCCCTCCTCGGCGTCGTCGCGGCAGCTCGAGGGCCTCGGCGTCGACCGCATCCGCCGGTGGGGACGGGGAGTGGATGCCGTCCGCTTCGCGCCCGAGCACCGTGATGAGGCGTGGCGCGCCGCCGTCGCCCCGAACGGCGAGCGCATCGTCGGCTATGTCGGACGCCTCGCCCCCGAGAAGCAGGTCGACGACCTGCGCGCGCTCGCCGACGTGTCGGGGACGCGCCTGGTGATCGTGGGCGACGGGCCGTCGCGTCCGGCGCTGGAGAAGGCGATCCCGGATGCCGTTTTCACCGGCCACCTCTCGGGTCACGAGCTCGCACGCGTGATGGCGGGATTCGACGTGTTCGTGCACCCCGGCGAGAGCGAGACCTTCGGGCAGACGATCCAAGAGGCCCTCGCGAGCGGTGTGCCGGTCGTCGCGACCGGCGTCGGCGGACCCCTGGATCTCGTGCGTTCGAGCGTGGACGGCTGGCTCTACAAGCCGGGCGACCTCGACGACCTCCGGGCGCGGGTCGCTGACCTCGTCGGCGACGACTCCAAGCGGCAGGCCTTTGCGCGCGCGGCCCGGGAGGCCGTCGCGGGCCGCACGTGGGAGGCACGGACACAGGAACTGGTGGGGTACTACCGCGAAGCCGCGGCGCTGCGCTCGATGGACGAGGGAATGCTCGTGCGCGGCGGTGAGCGGCCGGAGGTTCCCGCTCAGCGCACCCGTGGCCGGTGGACCCGCTTCGTGGCGCTGGGTGATTCGCTGACGGAGGGTCTGTGCGATGCCTCCCGCATGCCGGAGGGCCAGTTCCGCGGCTGGGCGGACCGTCTCGCCGAGCTGCTGGCGCACACGAGCGACGAGGGTCCGTTCCGCTACGCGAACCTCGCGGTGCGCAGCCGCCGGGTGCGGCACCTCATCGACGAGCAGATCCCCGCGGCGCTGGAGATGCAGCCGGATCTGGTGTCGATCCTCATCGGCGCGAACGACCTGGTCGGGCCGGCGCCCGTGATCCCCGCGCTCGTCGCCGAGGTGGAGTCGGCCGTGCGTGCCGTGCGCCGCACCGGCGCCGATGTCCTGCTCGTGACGACGTTCCTGCCGCGGAGGGCGGCCGCCCGGATCTTCGCCCGCCGCTTCTCGGCGTACAACGTCGAGTTGCGGCGCATCGCTCGCGCGCACGGGGCGATCCTCCTCGATCTCGAGGCCGTCGCGGAGATCGGCGACCTTCCGCTGTGGGCCGATGACCTCGTGCACCTCCGGTCGCGGGGTCACCGGCTCGTGGCCTACCGCGCGGCCGAGGCACTGGGCGTTCCCGACGCCGATGCGTTGCTCGGCCTCGACGAAGCACTGCACGCCGACGACGACATCCCGCAGGGTGGGTGGCTCGTGCGCGACGCGTTGCCGTGGGTGTGGCGGCGCCTCCACGGTCGCACCGCCGGCGACGGCATCCTGCCCAAACACGACGGCTACGTCGAACTCCCCACGCGCGGCGATCGCCAGCGCCAGCCCGCGTCGTCCTGACCGCGGCGGATCGACCGGCCTCGAGAACACACGATCCGGTCCACCGCGTACGTTGCGGGCGTCTCGAACGTGCGTGCTCGGGCGGATCGTGTGCTTTCGGCGCGAGGCACCGGGTCAGTACCAGCCGGTCGACTCGGAGTGGGCCCACGCGCCGCAGGGGGAGCCGTAGCGGGACTTGATGTACGACAGACCCCACGCGATCTGTGTCGCGGCGTTCGTGCGCCAATCCGGACCGGCCGCGGCCATCTTGTCTCCCGGAAGGGCCTGAGGGATGCCATAGGCACCGCTCCACGGGTTGTAGGCGTCCGCGCGCCAACCGGACTCGCGATTCCACAGGGAGACGAGGCAGGAGAACTGATCGTCGCCCCAGCCGTAGCCGCCGAGTGCGCCGCGGGCGTAGTCCCGAGCCTGGCTGGGACTCATCGTGGGGCCCGCGGGCGCCGTCGTGCCGCCCGACCCGGATCCGCCGCTGCCGCCCGACGACCCGCCGCCGGATCCCGCCGATCCCGAGCCCGACCCGGATCCTCCGCCCGTGCCGCCCGAGGAGGATCCGCCCGAGCCGGAACCGCCGGATCCCGATGCTCCGCCCGAATTCGAACCGCTGCCCGATCCGGTGCCGGATCCGCCCGACCCCGACGCGGGGCCCGAACTCTCTCCGCCGCTTCCGGATGCCGGCCCGCCGCCCGACGACCCGCCGCCGGTGGCACCGCCCGGTTCGGCCGCCTGTGCCGCCGTCTGCTGCGCCAGGCGCGCCGCTCGCTCCTGCGCCGCAGTCGTCTCGCGCAGCGCGGCGAGGCGTGCGAACAGCTCGTCGAGGCGGGTCTGCGTGGCGGCGACAGTGGCCGCCTCGGCATCCGCCCGCGTGGTGGCCTGCGCGGCGGTGGTCTCGGCTTCACTCGCCCGGCGCGCCGCTTCCGTGCGCGCCTGGTCCGCCTGTGTGCGCAGCGACTCGGCGACGTCCGCCGCGCTCTGGGCCTCGCCGACGGTGCGCGCTGTCAGGGTCGTCACCCGATCCAGGATGCCGAGGCGGTCCAGCAGGGAGTCGGGATCGGCCGACGTCAGCAGCTGGGCGACGAGGGGGCCGGTGGCCGTCGTGCGATACAGGCGGGATGCGCTCGCTCCGGCTCGCGCGCTCGCCGCGGCGAGGGTCGCATCGGCTGCGGTGCTCTGAGCGGTGAGCGCCTCGGCTCGTGCCGCGGTGCTCGCCGCGAGCTGCCGCGCGCGCTCTGCCGCCGCGGACGCGTCGAGGGCGCCACGGGACGCGGCCGCGGCCGAGGCCTCGGCGGCATCCAGCTGCTGCTGGACTTCGCGCACTGCCGGATCGTCGTCGCCGACTGCGGCAGCGCGCGGGGGAGCGGCGATCGCGCCGCCGGCAGGTGCCGTCACGAGGGCCGCGCACACGAGGACACACGCGAGAACGGTGTGACGTGTGTGACGTCTGAGGCCCATGAGGCGAGGGTACGGCACGAGCCCGCGGCGAACCACCCGTGAAAGCCCGGCACTGATAGGCTCTCGGAGGGTGCCGCCATGGCATCCGCTCAATTACATATGAGCTCACGGAGCAGGCCGGCAGACGCTGGTCCCCTGTGGTGGACTCCCCGTCATGACGCCGGGTGGTCCTCTACTGGTGGCCAGTCGCCGGGATTCCGGGCCGACGAGTCGGCGCGCCCTTTCTGCCTGTTCCTGCTCCTTCGCATGTCCGCTCGTCGCCCACACGGGGCGGCGAGCTTAAACAAAGAAGGAGGGACCTCTTGGAAGGTCCAGAAATCACCGCCGCTGAAGCCGTTCTCGACAACGGCCGTTTCGGCACCCGTACCGTCCGCTTCGAAACCGGTCGTCTCGCGCAGCAGGCGCAGGGCGCCGTCGCCGCGTACCTCGACGAAGAGACCATGCTTCTCTCGGCCACCAGCGCCGGCAAGCACCCGCGTGAAGGCTTCGACTTCTTCCCGCTGACCGTCGACGTCGAAGAGCGTGCATACGCCGCGGGCAAGATCCCCGGCTCGTTCTTCCGTCGTGAGGGTCGCCCCTCCACCGAGGCCATCCTCGTGTGCCGTCTCATCGACCGCCCGCTGCGTCCGTCGTTCGTCGACGGTCTCCGCAACGAGGTGCAGATCGTCGTGACCGTCCTCTCGATCGCGCCGGGCGAGTTCTACGACGCTCTCGCCATCAACGCCGCGTCGCTGTCGACCCAGATCTCGGGTCTGCCGTTCTCGGGCCCGATCGCCGGTGTGCGCCTCGCACTCATCCCCGGCCACGGCGAGCACGCCGACCAGTGGGTCGCGTTCCCGACCGTCACCCAGCTCGAGGACGCCGTCTTCGACCTGATCGTCGCGGGCCGCGTGCTCGACGACGGCGACGTCGCCATCATGATGGTGGAGGCCGAGGCGACCGAGGGCAGCTGGAACCTCATCAAGGGCGGCGCCACCAAGCCGAACGAGCAGGTCGTGGCCGAGGGCCTCGAGGCCTCGAAGCCCTTCATCCGCGAGCTCGTCGCCGCGCAGAACGTCGTGGCGAACACCGCGGCCAAGGAGATCCAGCCCTACCCGGTCTTCCCCGCCTACAGCTCCGAGGTCTACGACTTCGTCGCCGGTCGCGCGTACGACGACCTCGTGGGCGTCTACCAGATCGCCGACAAGCAGGACCGCCAGAACGCCGACGACGCCGTCAAGGACCGCGTCAAGGCCGAGCTCATCGCAGCCGTCGAAGCGGGCGAGCTTCCCGCCGGTGCGCCGCTGGAGTTCTCCGGCGCCTACAAGTCGGTGACCAAGAAGATCGTGCGCGGCCGCATCCTCACCGAGGGTGTGCGCATCGACGGCCGTGGCCTGGCCGACATCCGTCCGCTCGACGCCGAGGTGCAGGTCATCCCGCGCGTCCACGGTTCGGCGATCTTCCAGCGCGGCGAGACCCAGATCCTGGGTGTCACGACGCTGAACATGCTCAAGATGGAGCAGCAGATCGACTCGCTATCGCCCGTGACGCACAAGCGTTACATGCACCACTACAACTTCCCGCCGTACTCGACCGGTGAGACCGGCCGTGTGGGTTCGCCCAAGCGTCGCGAGATCGGGCACGGCTTCCTCGCCGAGCGCGCCCTCGTGCCGGTGCTGCCCAGCCGCGAGGAGTTCCCCTACGCCATCCGTCAGGTCTCCGAGGCGCTGGGCTCGAACGGCTCGACCTCGATGGGCTCAGTGTGCGCGTCGACCCTGTCGCTGCTGAACGCGGGTGTGCCGCTGCGCGCTCCCGTCGCCGGTATCGCGATGGGTCTGGTCTCGGACGAGGTCGACGGCCAGACGCGCTACGCCGCGCTGACCGACATCCTCGGCGCCGAGGACGCCCTGGGCGACATGGACTTCAAGGTCGCCGGTACGAGCGAGTTCGTCACCGCGATCCAGCTCGACACGAAGCTCGACGGCATCCCGTCGTCGGTGCTGACCGCCGCTCTGCAGCAGGCTCATGAGGCTCGTCTGACGATCCTCGGCGTGCTGAACGCCGCGATCGACGCTCCCGACGAGATGGCGCCCACCGCGCCGCGCGTCATCAGCGTGCAGATCCCGGTCGACAAGATCGGCGAGCTCATCGGCCCCAAGGGCAAGACGATCAACGCCATCCAGGACGAGACCGGCGCCGACATCTCCATCGAGGAGGACGGCACCGTCTACATCGGCGCGACCGACGGCCCCTCGGCCGAGGCCGCCCGCGCCCAGGTGAACGCGATCGCCAACCCCACCAACCCCGAGGTCGGCGAGCAGTTCCTGGGCACGGTCGTCAAGATCGCGACCTTCGGTGCGTTCATCTCGCTCCTTCCCGGCAAGGACGGCCTGCTGCACGTCAGCGAGGTCCGCAAGCTCGCCGGTGGCAAGCGCGTCGAGAACGTCGAGGACGTCCTGTCCGTCGGCCGAAAGATCCTGGTGCGCATCACCAAGATCGACGACCGCGGCAAGCTGTCGCTCGAGCCCGTGCTCGACGAGGCGGCCACGACGCCCGAGCCCGCGGACACGCAGAGCTCGGCCGCCGCGAGCGAGGGCCCGGAGGCTCCCGCCGAGGGCTGATCCCTCCTCACCGGATGCCCGTCCCGCGTTACGCGGGGCGGGCATCCGTGCATTCCGGTCACTCGGGTGCCCGTGACGCCGACGGCATCAAGCGTTATGCAATGTTTATCGCCGAGCCGGGCGAATCGGCGGTCGCTTTTCGCAGAGGCCCTACCCTCGAACTACGCGTCGGGGGCGAGGCGGGCGCAGCCGGCGTCCGAGATCCGACGCATCGAGGAGAGGCCCATGAGCGGCTCGGGCGTCGATGAGACGGCCCCGTCGCCCCTGCGTCGAAATCGCGCATCGCATCCTTCCGCCCCGGTGACGCTGCAGGGCCCCGGCCTCGGATCGCACGTCCGTGTCCCGCTCGGCGAGACCGGATTCGACGTGTTCCCGCTCTTCCTCGGTGGCGGCGAATTCGGCTGGAACGTCGACGCCCAGGCCAGCCACGAGATCCTCGACACGTACGTCGAGCTCGGCGGGAACGCGATCCACACGGCCGACAGCTACGCGGCCGGCCGCAGCGAGTACATCATCGGTTCCTGGATGCAGTCGCGCGGAATGCGCGACGAGATGGTTCTCACGGTGCGTATCGGTCGGCATCCGGACAATCCCGGTCTCGGCGCGGTGAACCTCGTCCGTGCGGTCGAGGCGTCGCTCAGTCGACTCGGTACCGACCGGATCGATGTGCTCTCTCTGGATGTCGCGCGCGGCGATACCGCGGTGCTGGAAGACACCCTCGCCACGTGCGAGTGGCTCGTCGAGAGCGGCAAAGTCCGCGCCATCGGCGCGCACGGTTATTCAGCCTCTCAGCTGGTGGAGGCGAGAATTCTCTCGTCGGCGGGTTACCCGAGGGTGACCGTGCTCGACGTGCCCTACAACGTGCTGCGTCGCGACGAGTTCGACGGCGACCTGCGGCTCATCGCGTCCGCGCAGGGGATCGCGGTGACGCCGTCGCATCCGCTCGCCCACGGGTTCCTCGCCGGCGAGACCCGGACGCGGGGCCAGCAGGCCAGCTCGGTGCGCGGGTCTCAGCTCGCCGTGCACTTGAACCGCCGTGGGTCCCGGGTGCTCCGCGCGCTCGACGCCATCGGGGATGAGCTCGGAATCCCGGATGCCGCTGTCGCGGTGGCGTGGCTTCTCGCGCAGAAGGTCGTGACGGCGCCGATCGTGAACGCCTTCGCCGCGCGTCACGTCGTGGAGTGCATGCGCGCCGTGGGCGTGCGACTGAGCCGAGCCCACTTGTCGGACATCGCCCGCGCCGCAGAGTGAACGGCCCCGTGTCGGGGGCGTGACGTAGGCTGGAAGTGTTCTGCGGGGGGCCCGCACACTGACGACGAGGTGAGCTGACGTGACGCATTACATCTACCTGGTGCGCCATGGTGAGCACCAGGATGCCGAGCACGGACTCACCGACGGACCCCTGTCGCCCCGCGGCCATCGTCAGGCTGCGCTCCTCGCCGATCGCCTGTCCGGACTCCCGCTGGACGCCGTATGGCACTCGCCTCTCGAGCGCGCGGCGCAGACCGCCCGCGCCGTGGCAGAGCGCTTGCCGTCGGTGTCGCCCGAGGCATCCGCCCTGCTGTTCGACTGCGTCCCGACGGGCATGACGCCCGAGACTCCCGCGGCCTACGAGCCGTTCTTCGGCTCGGTGACCGAGGCCGAGATCGAGGCGGGGCGGGCGCAGATGTCGGATGCCACGGCCGAGTTCCTGGCCCGGAAGACCGGCGAGGTGCACGAGCTGCTGATCACCCACAACTTCGTGATCGCCTGGTTCGTGCGCGAAGTTCTGCAGGCCCCGGACTGGCGATGGATGACGATCAACCAGGCCTTCTGCGGCCTGACCGTCATTGCGCAGAAGAAGGGCCGGCCCTGGACTCTCCTGTCGCACAACGACCTGTCGCATCTTCCGGTCGAGCTGCGCACGGGGCTCGTCGACCCGCTCCCGGTGTGAGGTGGCGACGCTCGGGTAGCGTGCGGTGACATGTCGGCTTCGCCTCCCGCAGACGTCCGTGTCGCCCGCGAGAGCGACACCGACGCTGTCTGCGCCTTCGGATCGCGTCATATCGTGGACTTCTATGCCCCGATCCTCGGCACCGACGCGGCGAGGTCGCAGGTCGAGACCTGGTGGAGCGACGCGGCGATCCGTCCCGCGATCGCCGCGGGCGGCGTCGTCGTCGCGGAACGCAACGACCAGATCGTCGGCGTCGCGCAAGTCGACGTCTCGATGACGCCCCCGATGGTCTGGAAGCTCTACGTCGACCCGGCACTGCGGGGCCAAGGGCTAGGTCCGCGGTTGCTCGACGCGGTCCGGTCGTTGCTCCCTCCGGATGCCACCACCGTCGGCATCGAACACTTCACCGCGAATGTCCGCGCGGGGCACTTCTACGAGCGCGAGGGGTTCGTCGTCGACCGCATCGAGGAGGCGGCATCCGGAGACCCGCGCCACAGCGTGACCTGGCGAGTGAAGCCGTTGCGCTGAAATGCCGCCGCGCCGAGTGGGAACGGCCTGCGCCGGAGCCCCGCCGCCTTGCAGATCCCTCGGTGGTGCGCGCAACGCGGAAGATCGGCCGCGCGCTCAGAAGTCATCGGGCCGGATGCCTAGTCCGGCGAGCGTCGTCGCGCGTTCCGCTTCGGGAAGCCAGGCGAAGTCGTAGCGACCGGTGCGGGACGCGTCGCGGCTATGCACGTCCATGTACCCGGCTCGCATCTCGTTGACCGTCCAGAACGGTGGGTAATCCTCGGTCGAAGGTTCCCGCACACCGTCGCTCCAGGCGACGATGTACCAGACCCACCACTGCATCCTGAGCGGGCTGGACGGCGACCAGAACGTGCCCAACGTCGTCGCCACGTGGCCGATGACCCGCCCGTCGCGTGTCAGCAGTCCGACACCTCCGTCGAATGGCGTGAGCGAGTCGTCGGGGAGAGGCGGCTTCACCAGCGGCATCCCCACAACCTAGCGGGACGGCGGTTCGGCCTCGCCGCAGGGGAGGGCCCACCTCATCGAAGCAGCCGACCGTCGGGTCAACTCGCCGCGAGAACCTTGCCGTACCACCTCGTCGCGTTGGCGTTGTCGTTGTAGGCCGGGATCGCCTCGAACCCCGACCGTGCGTAGAGCCCGCCCGCGGCGTCGAGCGTGTGATGGGTGTCGAGCACGAGTTCCGCGGCGCCGCGCTCACGCGCGCGGCGTTCGAGGTCGTCGAGGATCACACGGCCCCAGCCGCGGCCACGTCCGCTGTCGCGGACGAACAGGTGCTTCACCTCGTCGCGCGGTCCGTGGGGTCCCTCCTCGATCCGACGGATGCCGCCGCACCCGACGGGGTGACCCTCGTCGTCATCCAGGACGACGAAGACCCCGGCCGGCTCGACGAACGTCGCGGGGGAGGGGAACACCGTCCGGTATCCGCCGCCGGGGAAGATCGAGGCACGCAGCGCGAAGTACTCCTCGAGCAGCGCGTGGGCATCGGGGGCGTCGACGGGGGAGGTGCGGATCGAGACCATCTGTCGATGCTAAGCGAGGGGTGCCGCGGCGCGTCTGTGGACAGAGCGTTCCGACCCTCGCGTCGCCGCCTAGGCTGACACCATGACCACACGCGTAGCCATCGTGGGCGCATCCGGAAAGCTCGGCGGAGTCATCCGCGACGTCGTCGAGTCCGAAGAGGGGTACGAGGTCTCCGCCGTGCTCGGTTCAGGCTCCGACCTGGGCGAGCTCGACGGCGCCGATCTGGTGATCGACGCGTCCACCCCGGCGGTCTCGATCGACGTCGTCCGCGCGGCCATCGAGCGCGGCATCAACGTGCTCGTGGGCACGTCCGGCTGGTCGAGCGAACGCATCGCGCTGGTGCGCCCCCTGGTGGATGCCAGTGGCACGGGCGCCGTGTTCATCCCCAACTTCTCGCTCGGCTCCGTCGTCGGCACCGCGCTGGCTGCGGCGGCGGCACCCTTCTTCCCCTCGATCGAGATCGTCGAGGCGCATCGCGAGACGAAGGTCGATTCGCCCAGCGGTACCGCGGTCCGAACCGCGGAGCTGATCGCGGCGGCACGCGAGAAGGTCGGTCCGGTGCAGTCGCCGCACGTCGACCAACGCGCGCGCGGCCAGCAGGTCGCCTCGGTTCCCATCCACTCGCTCCGTCGCCCCGGTGTCATCGCCCGGCAGGAGACGGTTCTCTCGGGGGCGGGGGAGTCGCTCACGATCGTGCACGACACGATCGATCCGGCCACGGCCTACGCTCCCGGCATCCGAATCGCCTTGGCCGCCGCCCGCGAAGCGCGAGGCGTCATCGTCGGGCTCGACAGCTTCATCGACATCGGGGTGCGCACGCGCCCCGCCCGCGCCGAGGCGCCCATCGCCGACGACGACGTGTCGGGGCAGGTCGCCGGCGTCACCAGCGCATGAAGCCGCGCGTCGCCGTCGCGGTCATGACGGTGCTGTTGCTGCTGTACATCGTGCTGGCCGGTCAGCGTGCCGTGGTGCTGCTGACCAGCGGTGACGGCGTCGGCGTGGCGATGGGGGTCGCCCTCATCGTGCTGCCGATCATCGCTCTCTGGGCCATCGGGCGCGAACTATGGTTCGGTGTTCGCGCCCAGAGGCTCGGCGAGACGCTGGATGCCGAAGGCGGGCTGCCGCGTGAGGAGATCGAGGTGCGGCCGAGTGGCCGCGCGACCCGCGACGACGCCGATGCCCTGTTCCCGGCCTACCGCGCCGACGTCGAAGCTCGGCCCGGCGACTGGCGCGCGTGGTACCGCCTCGGACTCGCCTACGACGCGGCCGGCGATCGCCGTCGTGCTCGCGAGGCCGTCCGTAAGGCGATCTCCCTCGAGGCAGCCGACCGGCGAACCGCCTGAGACGCCTTCCGTGGGCGACGGCGCGCCCCCGCGGGCGCGCTCAGCGCACGGCGGGAACGGCCGAGGCCACGGCATCCTCGACGGTCGCGTGCTGGAACGCGAAGCCGTCGTTCTCGAGGACGGCGGGGCGAACATCGGCATCCGAGGTGAGCAGCGCCTCCGTCGCGTCGCGCCCGAGTGCGAGCTTCATGCCCCACACCGGGGCCCGCAGGACGTAGGGCCGGTTCATGCGTCGCGCCAGGGCGAACCCGAGGTCGTTCGCGGTCGCCCGGCTGGGGCCGGTGAGGTTCACGGGGCCCTCGATACCGGAGTCGATGACGTGGCGGATGGCGCGCACCTCGTCCTCGAGCGTGATCCAGGGCCACACCTGCGTGCCGCGTCCGATGGGACCGGAGACGCCGAGCTTCGTCATCAGCAGGAGGGGCTTCAGCACCCCGCGCTCGTGCACGATCGGGGCCGTGCGCAGCAGGGCCACGCGGGCCCGCGAACCGGCTCCGCGTGCCGCGCTCTCCCACTCCTCGCAGATGTCCGCGAGGAAGCCCTCGCCACGGCGGGACGACTCGGTGAGGACGGCGCCCGGTTGCGAGCCGTAGTACCCCGTCGCCGAGGCGTTCACGAGCGCGGGCGCGTCGTCGCCGAGTTCGCGGATTGCGGTGGCGAGCGTCCGTGTGGGGGTGATGCGCGACCACAGGAGCTGGCTCTTGTACGACGGCGTCCAGGGGAACCTGCCGATCGAGGCGCCGTTGAGGCACACCACGGCGTCGGCACCGGCCAGGATGCCGGGATCGAGGGGGGTGGCATCCTGCAGCCACTGCACCTCGTGCGGGCCGGAAGCGGGGTGCCGCACGAGCGAGGTGACCTCGACACCGTCGCCGCGGAGCGACTCCGCGAGAGCGGAGCCGATGAGGCCCGACGCGCCGGCGAGAATGACGCGTCGGGCCGAGGACTCAGGCAAGCGTGGCCTCGAGCGTGATGTCGATGCCCGCGAGCGCCTGCGAAACGGGGCAGTTCGCCTTCGCGTCGTTGGCGATCTTCTCGAACGTCGCCGCGTCGAGGCCGGGGACCACGGCGTTGACGTTCAGGTGGCTGCCGGTGATGCCGGTGCCGGGCTTGAAGGTGACCGAGGCGGTCGCGTGGATCGACTCGGGAGGGGTGCCGTTTTCGGCGAGGGCGTTGGAAAGGGCCATGCTGAAGCACGACGAGTGCGCGCCGGCCAACAGCTCTTCGGGCGTGGTGACCGAGCTGGAGCCCTCGCTCCGCGCCTTCCAGTTCACGTCGAACGTGCCGATTCCGGACGAGGTGAAGGTGACTTCGCCCGATCCCTCGAACAGGCTGCCCTTCCAGGCGGTGGTGGCTTCGCTCGTGACGGCCATGGGAACCTCCGGCTTTCCGCGCAGCCCCGAATGGCTGCGGCGAAAGTCAGCCTAGCCACGGCCTCCGACCCGTCGGAGGTCTTGACAGCCGGTGCTTCCGCGGAGGGTCAGGCGGCCGACGGGCGGCGCCGCCCGATGAGGCCCGCTCGCTGGAGGAGCAGGTAGAGCTGGCATCCCAGGCACAGGCCGAAGGCCGCGTTCAGGAACGCCGCGAGGAACGCGGCGGCGGCGGCGATCGGCAGCGCCCACGGCACGCCCGCCAGGTGGAGGAGAAGTCCTCCCACCGTGACGAACAGGCCGACGCCCTGAGCGAAACGCGGCGGGCGAGGGTCCTCGAACTCGGTCGGCGGCGCGAGACGCGGCTGGACGACGCGGCGATAGAGAACGCCCCACGGCGCGGTGCGGGGCGAGGCGACGCTCCACAGGAAGAGTGCGGCGATCACGAGGACCAGAAGGAAGCCCGGATCCGCGACGCGCGCTCCGAAGGAAGCTGCCGCCAGGTTGCCGGTGGAGATGCCGACGAGCGACAGGAACGTCGCGATCAGCAGGAGAACGGCGGTGATGGATGCCGCGAACCGCGGCCCTCGGACATCGATGCGCTGGACCTCAGGCACGGGCTGACTCCTCTTGCAAACGGGTGAGTTCGAGTTCGACCACGGCGCGGCCAGGGGTGCCGCCGAAGCGCGTACGGATGACGCCGGTCCGATCGAGGACGAGCGTGGTGGGGGTCTGCAGCACGCGGAAGTGCTGGGCGATGTCGGGGCGGTGGGTGAGGTCGACGTCGAGGTGTCGGACACCCTCGCGAGCTTCCGCGATGTCGGAGAGCATGCGGTGCACGCCGGGGCAGCGCGCGCACATCTCGGTGCTGAACTGCAGCAGCGTGGCTTCTTCGCCGAGACTGTCGGCACCCAGGCGACGCGGGTCGACGATCTCGGCGGAGTCCACGGCGCGGGCGCGGCCCTGGGTGCGGCGGAAGACGACGCCGGCACCCACGGCCACCACGACGAGCGCGGCGGTCACGAGAAGAGCGAAAGTCAGGTCCACGACCGACAACGCTAACGCGCACGCGGGGGAGGAGGGTCGATGAGTCGCCGAATGACGCGCTCGTCCGGTGTTTCCTCAGCGTGCACCCAGGACGGCCCCTCCTCCCCACCCGCAGGATCGGCGACATCGTCCCCGCGCACCGCCCGCGTGCCGGAGTCCCCGGGTATCGTGAGGGCCGTGACCGCCGACATCCCCACGCCGTACGAAGATCTTCTCCGCGACGTCCTCGAAGCGGGAGTGCACAAGTCCGATCGCACCGGCACGGGCACCACCAGCGTGTTCGGTCGGCAGATCCGGTTCGATCTGGCCCAGGGCTTCCCGCTCGTGACGACCAAGCGGGTGCACATGAAGTCGATCGTGTACGAGCTCCTCTGGTTCCTGCGTGGCGAATCCAACGTCGGCTGGCTGCAGCAGAACGGCGTGACCATCTGGGACGAATGGGCGGATGCCGACGGCGAGCTCGGGCCCGTCTACGGCGTCCAGTGGCGTTCGTGGCCCACCGCGGATGGGGGAGAGATCGACCAGATCTCGCAGGTGATCGAGCAGATCCGCCGCGATCCCGACTCGCGTCGCCTCGTCGTGTCGGCGTGGAACCCCGCCGACATCCCCGACATGGCGCTCGCCCCGTGCCACGCGCTGTTCCAGTTCTACGTCGCCGACGGCAAGCTCTCGTGCCAGCTGTACCAGCGCAGTGCCGACATGTTCCTCGGCGTGCCGTTCAACATCGCGTCCTACGCGCTGCTCACGCTCATGATCGCGCAGCAGACCGGACTCGAGCCGGGCGAGTTCGTGTGGACCGGCGGTGACTGCCACGTCTACGACAACCACCGCGAGCAGGTGCAGGAACAGCTCTCGCGAGACCCGTACCCGTACCCGACGCTGCGGTTCGCGCGGAAGCCCGCGTCGATCTTCGACTACTCCTACGAAGACATCGTGGTCGAGGACTACCAGCACCACCCGGCGATCCGGGCGGCCGTCGCCGTATGACCCGCGTCGGGCTCGTCTGGGCGCAGGCGCGCGGCGGCGTCATCGGCGCCGGCGGGGAGATGCCCTGGCACGTGCCCGAAGACCTCGCGCACTTCCGCGCCGTGACGGGCGAATCCGACGTCATCATGGGCCGGCGGACGTGGGAGTCGCTGCCGCCGCGCTTCCGGCCGCTGCCGGGGCGCCGCAACATCGTGGTGTCGCGGTCCGACGAGTGGGCCGGCGAGGGGGCGGAGAGAGCCGCGTCTCTGGACGCGGCTCTGACGCTGTCCACGACGGCGGAGGTCTGGGTGATCGGTGGCGGGCAGCTCTACGCCGGCGCCATCGCGGATGCCGACCTGCTCGAGGTCACGCAGCTCGATCTCGACGTGGACGGGGACACCGTGGCCCCCCGGCTCGAGGGCTGGACCCGCACGGCCGCCGACCCCGAGGACGGCTGGCACGTCTCGCGAACCGGCATCCGCTACCGCTTCGAGACCTACGAACCTGGGGAGCGATCGTGACGCGGACCGCGCTCATCACGGGGGCGAGCTCGGGTCTGGGCGCCGAGTTCGCCCGGCAGCTCGCCGCGCGCGGCGCCGACGTGATCCTCGTCGCGCGTGACGAGGACGCGCTCGCCACGGTCGCCGACGGCATCCGCGGGGCCTCCGGGGTGAGCGTCGAGGTGTTGCCCGCCGACCTCCTCGACGACGACGATCGGGTCGCGGTCGAAGCGCGTCTGGCCGGGGGCGTTGACGTCCTGGTCAACAACGCCGGGTTCGGACTCGACCTCGCGTTCGAGAAGAACGATGTGGCCGACGAGGTGCGGCACCTGCGTCTCCACGTCGAGGTCGCCCTGCGCCTCACCCACGCGGCTCTCCCGGCGATGCTCCGCCGCGGTGGCGGACGCATCATCAACGTCGCCTCGGTCGCCGGATTCGTTCCGCGGGGCACCTACGGCGCCGTGAAGGGCTGGCTCATCTCGTTCAGTCGGTGGGCCACGGTCGCGTACGCACCGCGTGGGGTGACCGTGACCGCGGTGTGCCCGGGCTTCGTCCACACGAACTTCCACGAGCGCCTCGGTCTGCCACCGGGGCAGGAGGGGGTCCCGCCCGGGATGTGGCTGGATGCCGAGACGGTGGTCCGCGAAGGTTTGCGTGACGCCGCCCGCGGGCGCGCGGTGTCCATTCCCTCGCTGCGCTACAAGCTGCTCGTCGCCGCCTCGCGGCTCCTGCCCGACCGTGTGGTCGTGCGCGCCGCTTCCCGCGGCCGCTGACGTCAGCGGAACCGGCCGGCGCGGATGCCGGCGAAGGCCAGAGCCGCGATCGTCTCGCCGTCGGTGATCTCTCCGTCGGCGATGAGTCCGAGAACCTCCGCGAACGCCACCCAGCGGACGGCTTCGATGCCCTCTTCCCGCTGCGAGGACCCGGCATCCTCGATTCGGAGGTCGCGGGCGAGGAAGACGTGCTCCGGCGCGTCGGCGATGCCGTTCAGGGCGTTCATCCGGCCGAGATACTCCCACCGCGCGGCCGTCACGCCGCTCTCCTCGCGCAGTTCGCGCTGCGCGGCGACGAGCGGGTCCTCGCCGTCGCTTCCCCCGGCGGGTACCTCGAGGGAGCGTCCGGTCGTATACCGCTCCAGCTCGACGAGGCAGACGCGGTCGTCCTCGTCCATGGCGACGACGAACACCGCGGGCTGCTGCATCTGCACGACGCCGTAGATGCCGTCCCCGTCGGGACCGGTGACTTCGTCTTCGCGCACCCGGATCCAGCGGTTCTCGTACACGGTGCGGGAGGAACGGGTCGACCAGGCCATGCCGTCAGCCTACGGTCGCGGAGGCCGGCGTCCCCTCGGCCGCGAGGCGAAGTTCCTCCCCCGGGGACCACGGCCGGGGAGACCGTTGCGCGAACCGATAACCTGAGAGCATGACGCACTCCGGCAACCCCTTCGGTCAGGTGCTCGTCGCGCTCGTCACCCCCATGACGGCCGACGGCGAGGTCGATTGGCCCGCCGTCGAGAAGCACATCGACGACGTCGTCAGCGCGGGTGCCGACGGTGTCGTCGTCACCGGCACGACGGGTGAGACCTCCACGCTCACCGACCCCGAGAAGCTCCGCCTCGTCGAGGTCGGCAAAGACGTGGCCGCGGGACGCGCGAAGATCATCACCGGCGGTGGCTCCAACGAGACCGCGCACGCGATCGAGCTGTACAAGGCCAGCGAGAAGGCCGGCGCGGACGGCATCATGATCGTCACGCCGTACTACAACAAGCCCACCCAGGCCGGCATCCTGACCCACTTCCGACTCGTGGCCGACGCGACCGACCTGCCCGTGATCCTCTACGACATCCCCGGACGCACCGGCGTCGAGATCAAGTACGAGACGATCCTGCGCCTGGCGAAGCACCCCAACATCCTCGCCGTCAAGGATGCCAAGGGTGATTTCAGCGAGGTCAGCCGTGTGCTGAACCAGACCGACCTCATGTACTTCTCGGGCGACGACGCGAATGTGCTGCCGCATCTCTCGATCGGCGCAGCCGGGCTCATCGGTGTCACGGCGAACATCGCCGCCGCGCCGTACCGGACGATCGTGGATGCCGTGAACCGCGGTGACCTCGCTACCGCCACCGCCGCGCACAAGCGGCTGGAGCCCCTGGTCCGCGCCGTCATGACGCACGTGCCCGGCACGGTCGCCGCGAAGTACATCCTGCACGGGCTGGGCCGCATCGGCAGCCCGCGCGTGCGCCTGCCCCTGGTCGGTCCGGAGGAGTGGGAGGCCGCCGCGATCGAGGACGAACTGGCGCTGGTCCGCGAGGTCCAGGGCGCGGACTTCTCCAACTTCCGCCCCGACCGCAATGCGGCCGCCGGTGGCGCTCTGCCCAAGGTGCACGGCACCACGAGATAAGCATCGGCGTCCGCCGAACCGCGGCCAGGGACGCCACACGAAGGGATGCCGCAGGGCGGCATCCGAGGAGGCACCATATGCCCACGACCGTTTACGATCCCCCCGCTCTCGCTCAGGGAACCCTGCGCGTCATCCCGCTCGGCGGCCTCGGCGAGGTCGGCCGCAACATGACCGTCTTCGAGTACGAGGGAAAGCTCCTCATCGTCGACTGCGGAGTACTGTTCCCGGAAGAGCACCAGCCCGGTGTCGACCTGATCCTGCCCGACTTCGAGCCCATCCGGCACCGCCTCGACGACATCGTCGGGGTCGTTCTCACGCACGGACACGAAGACCACATCGGGGCCGTGCCCTACCTGCTCAAGCTCAAGGCCGACATCCCCCTCATCGGGTCGGGTCTCACGCTCGCGCTCATCGAGGCGAAGCTCAAAGAGCACCGCATCCGGCCGTACACCCTCACGGTGAAAGAGGGCCAGCGCGAGCAGGTCGGCCCGTTCGACCTCGAGTTCGTCGCCGTCAACCACTCGATTCCGGATGCCTTGGCCGTGGCGATCCGCACCCCCGCCGGACTCGTCCTGGCCACCGGTGATTTCAAGATGGACCAGCTGCCGCTGGACGGACGGATCACCGACCTCCGCGCGTTCGCGCGTCTCGGTGAGGAGGGCGTCGACCTGTTCCTCGTCGACTCCACCAACGCCGACGTCCCCGGGTTCACGCCGACCGAGCGTGCGATCGGCCCCGTTCTCGACCAGGTCATCGCCAAGGCTCCCCGACGCGTGGTCGTGGCGAGCTTCTCGAGCCACGTGCACCGCGTGCAGCAGGTGCTCGACGCGGCGCACGCGAACGGTCGCCGTGTCGCCCTGCTCGGTCGCAGCATGGTGCGCAACATGGGGATCGCCGCCGACCTGGGCTACCTGAACGTGCCCGACGGCGTCCTCATCGACTACAAGAAGGCGCGCGATCTGCCCGACGACAAGATCGTCTACATGTCGACCGGTTCGCAGGGCGAGCCGATGGCGGTGCTCAGCCGCATGGCGAACCTCGACCACGCGATCGAGCCCGGCGAGGGCGACACCGTGATCCTGGCATCCAGCCTCATCCCCGGAAACGAGAACGCGGTGTATCGCGTGATCGACGGCCTCACCAAGCTCGGCGCCACCGTCGTGCACAAGGGCAACGCCAAGGTGCACGTGTCCGGTCACGCGGCGGCGGGCGAGTTGCTGTACTGCTACAACATCCTCAAGCCGAAGAACGTCCTGCCCGTGCACGGGGAGTACCGCCACCTGATGGCCAACGCGAAGCTGGCGCAGGAGACGGGGATCCCCGCCGAGAAGACGATCCTCGGTGAGAACGGCACGGTCGTCGACCTCCGTGACGGACGCGCCGAGGTCGTCGGCCAGCTCGATATCGGGTTCGTCTACGTCGACGGGTCCTCCGTGGGTGAGATCACGGATGCCGACCTCAAGGACCGTCGGATCCTGGGCGAGGAGGGCTTCATCTCGGTGATCGTCGTCGTCGACCGCCAGACCGGGAAGATCATCTCCGGCCCCGAAGTGCACGCGCGCGGGTTCGCCGAAGACGCTGCGGTGTTCGAGAGCGTCAAGCCGAAGATCGCCGCGGCGCTCGCCGAGGCGGCGCAGTCGGGTGTGCGCGACACGCACGCCCTGTCGCAGGTCGTCCGCCGGACGATCGGCCGCTGGGTCAACCAGTCGCTGCGTCGGCGCCCCATGATCGTGCCGCTCGTCATCGAAGCGTGAGGTCGCTCCCCGCTCTCCCCGCCCTGGGGAGCGGGGACCGTAGGGCGAGCGGGCCGGTGATCGGTATCATGCGGGCATGCCCGCCATCCCGATCCGCGCGGCACTCCCGTCCGACGGTGCCTTTCTCGCCGACATGACGGTCGAGGCCGCCAATTGGCGCGCCGGCAGCGCCCGGCCGCGGCACGAGGTGCTCAGCAGCCCCGACCATCAGCGCTACGTCGCCGGCTGGCAGCGCCCGGGGGACGCCGGTTTCGTGGCGGAGTCGCCCGCCGGCGAGGCGATCGGCGCGGCCTGGTATCGCATGCTGCCGCGCAGCGAGCCCGGTTTCGGATGGGTGGGGACGGGCGTCCCCGAGCTGATCATCGGCGTGCGTCCGGTGTGGCGCGCACACGGGGTGGGGCGGGCGCTGCTCCAGCGCCTCGTGGCCCACGCCCGTGATCAGGGCTATTCGCGCATCAGTCTGAGCGTCGAGCGCGACAATTTCGCCCGCACGTTCTATCGCACCGAGGGCTTCGCGGTCACCCGGGCGGGTCAAGGGCGCGATGTGATGGTCAAGACGCTGCGCTGACGCGTCCCGGGTATCGGTCCTGCGTCGAATACCGCGTCGGTCCGCGCGAATGTCGGACACCCCGCCTACCGTGGAGGAATGCCCCGCAGTACGTCCACGTCCGGCGGTCGCGCTCCCGCGAAGGGACAGGCGCGATCCAAAGCGTCCGCGCCCGCGCCCAAGCGGTACGTCGACGAGCCCGAGAAGCCTCCGGTCGCCGTCCGTGCCTGGACGGCCCTCGCCCACGGGGTCGGGGGGATGTTCCGCGTCTTCGGTCCCGAGACGCTCGAGCGCGACCAGCGTCGCGACGGTTTCCCCTTCCTGCTCGTGATCCTCGCGGTGCTCGGAGCGGTCGTCGAGTGGTTCTTCATCGGCAACGACGTCGCCGCGACGATCAGTGCCTACAGCTTCGGCGGAGTGATCGGCCGGGTGGCGTTCGTCTTCCCGGTGCTGTTGCTTCTGCTCGCCGGATGGCTGTTCCGGCATCCGTCGTCCGTTCACGACAACGGCCGCATCGGCATCGGCTTCGCGCTGTTCGTCATCTCCATGGCCGGGTTCTGCCATGTCGCCGGAGGGGGGCCGGCGCCGAGCGAGGGGCTGCCGCGGCTGAGTCTCGCCGGTGGACTCGCCGGATGGCTGATCGGCGAACCTCTGTCGCTCCTCACCGATGTCGGGGCGTACATCGCGCTCTCGCTCCTCACGGTCCTCAGCATCCTGATCCTCACCAAGACCCCGCCGAACCGGATCGGTCACCGCCTCGGCGACCTCTACGCCTGGATGTTCGGCGCGGAACGCGTCGAGAAAGAGGCGCCCACCGCCGTCCTTCCCGTGGATGCCGACGACGAGGCGCCCGCTGAAAAGTCGCTGCCGTGGTGGCGTCGGAACAAGTCCGGCCGCGAGGAGGACGTCGACGGCGACCTCGGCTCCGACGACCTCACGACGCTGTTGACGCCCGGGGCGCCCCAGGGCGGCTTCGAATCCGCCGTGGTGACGCCGTCGGCTCCCGCCGCTCCGCCGGCACGGCCGCCGATTCCCCCCGCGCCCGACGCTCTGACCGAGATCATCGACCCGGCCGCGCTCGCGAGCGTGGGCGCTGGGCGCGGGCTTCAGGACGACTCGCCGACGCTCGACGATGCCGATGATGATCTGCCGGGCATCTCCGGTCTCGGCGGAGACAACGCCGGCCTGCCCCCGTCGGCGAACTACCGTCTGCCGTCGGTGACCGCTCTGGCCGCCGGGACGCCGCCGAAGGAACGCTCCGCCGCGAACGACGCCGTCGTCCGCGCCATCGAGAGCGTCATGGAACAGTTCAAGGTGGATGCGCGCGTCACCGGTTTCTCGCGCGGTCCGACGGTCACCCAGTACGAGATCGAGGTCGGTCACGGTGTGAAGGTCGAGCGCATCACCGCGCTCACGAACAACATCGCTTACGCCGTCGCCTCCAACGAGGTGCGCATCCTCGCGCCCATCCCCGGCAAGAGCGCGATCGGCGTCGAGATCCCCAACGCCGACCGCGAGATCGTGACCCTCGGTGACATCCTGCGCTCCGACGCCGCGGCCGCGTCCACGCATCCGATGACGATCGGTGTCGGGAAAGACGTCGGTGGCGGATTCGTCGTCGCCAACCTCGCGAAGATGCCCCACTTGCTCGTGGCCGGTTCCACCGGATCGGGAAAGTCGAGCTTCGTCAACTCGATGATCACGAGCCTGTTGATGCGGGCCAAGCCGTCCGAGGTCCGGATGGTGCTCATCGACCCGAAGCGCGTCGAACTCACGTCCTACGCGGGCGTTCCGCACCTGATCACACCCATCATCACGAACCCCAAGAAGGCGGCCGAAGCGCTGCAGTGGGTCGTGAAAGAGATGGACATGCGGTACGACGACCTCGCGTCGTTCGGGTTCCGTCACATCGACGACTTCAACAAGGCCGTTGTCGCGGGTGAGATCCAGCTGCCGGCCGGCAGCGAGCGCGTCCTCAAGCCGTATCCGTACCTCCTCGTGGTGGTCGACGAGCTCGCCGACCTCATGATGGTGGCGCCGCGCGACGTCGAAGACTCGATCGTTCGCATCACCCAGCTCGCCCGCGCCAGTGGCATCCACCTCGTGCTGGCGACCCAGCGCCCATCGGTCGACGTGGTGACGGGTCTCATCAAGGCGAACGTGCCGTCGCGACTGGCCTTCGCGGTCACGAGCGTCACGGATTCGCGCGTCATCCTGGATCAGCCCGGTGCCGACCGCCTGATCGGTCAGGGCGACGGTCTTTTCTTGCCGATGGGGGCCTCGAAGGCCGTGCGCGTGCAGGGCGCGTGGGTGAGCGAGCAGGAGATCGAGCGCGTCGTCGCTCACGTCACCCAGCAGGCGCGCCCGGAGTACCGAGCCGACGTGCAGGCCGCGGCCGAGAAGAAAGAGATCGACGCCGATATCGGTGACGACCTCGAGCTGCTTCTCGCCGCCGCCGAACTGGTGGTCTCGACGCAGTTCGGCTCGACGTCGATGCTCCAGCGCAAGCTTCGCGTCGGTTTCGCCAAGGCCGGGCGCCTGATGGACCTCCTCGAATCGCGCGAGATCGTGGGGCCGTCCGAAGGGTCGAAGGCGCGCGACGTCCTCGTCACGAACGAACAGTTGCCGTCCGTCCTCGCCCGGCTCCGCGGCGAGGAGCCGCCAGCGGGATCCGACGACGACCGATACGGCCCGGACGCCGTAGAGGCGCAATACGACGGTCTGCCCGTCGTCGGGGATGACGAGGACTCGGAAGACGCCTGGCAGCTGACGGGACGCGAGTGATGGCTGTCCACCCGCAGCTTCCCAACGCGATCACGATCGCGCGGATCCTCTGCGCGCCGGTGTTCCTCTGGCTGCTGCTCGCGGATGCGGGTGCCGGGGGAGGACTGCGCTGGGCCGCCGGGATCCTGTTCATCGTGGCCATCGCCACGGACGGGGTGGACGGTTACATCGCTCGTCGTTACGAGATCGTCAGCGACCTCGGCAAGCTGCTGGATCCGATCGCGGATAAGGCGTTGACCGGCGTCGCCTTCGTCGGCCTGTCGATCCTGGGCGAGTTGCCCTGGTGGGTCACGATCATCGTGCTCGTCCGTGAGATCGGCATCACGATCTACCGGTTCATCGTCGTCAGCGACCACGTGCTGGCCGCCGCCTGGATGGGCAAGCTCAAGACCGTCGCCCAGGCCGTCGCGCTCTCCATCGCGCTCCTGCCGTTGGCCTCCCTCGCGGATTCCGCGGTGTGGCAGTCCGTGGTCTGGTGGGCCGGCACGGTGACGATGACGATCGCCGTGATCCTCACGATCGCGTCGGGGATCGATTACGTCGTCTCCGAGGTGCGTGGAGCGCGTGCGAAGCGGAGCGGCCGGTGATCGACGGCGTCCCTGACGACCTCGACGAGACGCTGGTGCGTGACCCGCGCGAGAGTGCGGCGGTGCTGCTCGACCGCCTCGTCGAGCTCGGCTGGACCGTCGCTGTTGCCGAATCGCTCACCGGGGGAATGGTCGTTTCCTCGCTCGTCGATATCCCCGGTGCCTCCCGCGCCGTGCGCGGCGGTGTCGTGGCATATGCGACCGATGTGAAGCGGAGTGTCCTCGGAGTCGATCCGGCGTTGCTGGAAGCGCACGGAGCTGTCCACCCCCGCGTCGCTCGCCAAATGGCACGCGGAGTGCGCGACGTTCTCGGACGCGACGGAACTCCGGCCGATGTCGGGATCGCCACCACCGGCGTGGCCGGCCCCGAGCCCCAGGACGGGCAGCCGGTGGGGACCGTGCACATCGCGGTCTCCACCCCGCTCGGCACGCGCGTTGATTCGCTCGTCATCTCCGGCGACCGGGATCGCATTCGCCGGGAAGCCACGCACATCGCCGTCCGTCGTGCCCTCGCGGCTCTGTGACGTCGGGCTGTCGTTCCCGCGGCGGGGGAACAAATGGTGACACACCCGGGTTGTTGTCATCGATTCCCATCCAGTGCCCAGCGCGCGGCATTAGGGTGACCTGAAATGGTGTTGTACCGTTGTCCACCCGGGCAGCGGAGGAATCGGTAGTGAGGAGGGGTTCACATGATCCTGGTCCGTCAAGAGATCGGCGAGGTCCTGCGTGAGCTCCGCCAGCAGAAGGGTCGTACCCTTCGCCAGGTCGCCAGCCGCGCCAGCGTCGCCCTCGGGTACTTGAGTGAAGTAGAGCGCGGTCAGAAGGAAGCGTCGAGCGAGATCCTCGCGTCGGTTGCCGAGGCCCTCGACGTCCCCATCTCGACGATCATGCGTGAGGTCGGCGATCGTCTGTCGGTTCTCGAAGGACTCCAGACCTTCCCCGATGTGGTCCCCGACGACCTCGTCGCATCCGTCGAGCCCGAACTGTCGCTGCGCTGACGTCTCCGGATGCGCCGTAGCGAATTCGATCGCGCCGTCGCCGACGAGTTCGGTCCGCGCGGTAGTTCGCTGATGACCGACCTTGTCCTGTCCGCCGTCGGTGGCCGGACGAGCGCGGATGCCCTCGCCGCGGGCGTCGACCCGCGTGAAGTCTGGCTCGCGCTGTGCGAGGAGACGGACGTTCCGATGGAGCGACGTTACGGGGTCGGGCGACTGGATCCGCGCCGGCGCTGATCGCGGTGCGTAACGACCGTCCGCCGGGGCCGTGCGTTCGGGTCTGACCACATTCTTCACGGCGTGTCATCGAATCTTCGTTCGATCTCGGCGTAGGCTCCTGCACATCGGAGTTTCGGACGTCTTCGTCCACAGAAGACGGGGTTCCCTCCACCGATGTCGGAGGCCCTCCCTACCGTGGGTGAAGTCGAACGACACTCTGAACGCCTTGTCGGGCATCTCCACCGTCGGTGGGGAGCGCGACAGCCTATAGGCGACGGAACGCGAGCAGAAAGAAGACGTCATGCCCTCACCCGCAGAGCGCGAAAAAGCCCTCGAGTCGGCCCTGGCTCAGATCGACCGTCAGTTCGGAAAGGGCTCGGTCATGCGCCTGGGCAGTGACGAGCGCGCACCGATCGAGACCATTCCGACCGGATCCATCGCCCTCGACGCCGCGCTGGGGATCGGCGGGCTTCCGCGCGGTCGCATCATCGAGATCTACGGCCCGGAGTCCTCGGGTAAGACCACGCTGACCCTGCACGCGATCGCCAACGCGCAGCGCGCCGGCGGTATCGCGGCGTTCATCGACGCCGAGCACGCGCTCGACCCCGAGTACGCCAAGAAGCTCGGCGTCGACATCGACGCGCTGCTCGTCTCGCAGCCCGACACCGGTGAGCAGGCGCTCGAGATCGCCGACATGCTGATCCGTTCCGGCGCCATCGACCTCGTCGTCATCGACTCGGTCGCCGCGCTCGTCCCCGAGGCCGAGATCAAGGGCGAGATGGGTGACTCCCACGTGGGTCTGCAGGCGCGCCTCATGTCGCAGGCTCTTCGCAAGCTCACGGGTGGACTGAACACCACCAAGACCACGGCGATCTTCATCAACCAGCTGCGCGAGAAGATCGGGGTGTTCTTCGGTTCTCCCGAGACCACCGCCGGTGGAAAGGCGCTGAAGTTCTACGCCTCGGTCCGTCTCGACATCCGTCGCATCGAGACCCTGAAGGACGGCGCCGAGGCGGTCGGAAACCGTACACGGGTCAAGGTCGTCAAGAACAAGATGGCACCGCCTTTCAAGCAGGCGGAGTTCGACATCATCTACGGCGTCGGCATCTCTCGCGAAGGCAGCCTCATCGACTTCGGCGTCGAGCACGGCATCGTGAAGAAGTCGGGTGCCTGGTACACGTACGACGGTGAGCAGCTCGGGCAGGGTAAAGAGAACGCCCGGAGCTTCCTCATCAAGAACCCCGATGTCGCCGCCGAGATCGAGTCGAAGATCAAGACCAAGCTCGGGATCGGTGTCGCCCCAGCGGCGGCACCGACGACCGACGAGCTCGCGGCCCGCCGCCCGGCCTGATGAGCGATGACGCAGGCCGCCCGGGTCGCGACCCCGAAGTATCGTCGGGGAGCGGCGCGGGCGGCGCGGGCGAAGACGCGCTCGCCCCGGTGATTCCGCTCTTCGGCAGCGGCGGGCGTGCGCGCCATGACCGAGGCGCGGTGTCGCGGCATCCCTCGATGCGATCCGTCGCCGACGACAGCTCGGTGCGGTGGGCTCTGCCCGGTGCCGCAGCCGGAGGGACCGCTGACGACGCTGCCGGTGACGATTCGCCGGAGGAGATCCGCGACCGCGCTGAGGCACTCCTCCTCCGTCGCCTGCGCGGACGCTCGCTCTCGCTGGTCGAGGCGGGTGCCGTCGTCCGCGAGGTCGAGGGCGCCGACGAGACCGTCGTCGATGAGGTCGTGGCGAAATTCGTCGACCTCGGCTATCTCGATGACGAGGCTTTCGCCGAACAGCTCGCGATGAGCGCGATCGAGCGGCGCGGTCAGGGGCGCCGTGCTGTCGTCCAGACGCTCCGCAAACGCGGCATCCCGCGCGAGGTGGCCGATGCCACGGTCGCCGAGCTGCCGGACGACGACGCCGAACGCGCGCTGGAGTTCGCCCGGTCGAAGATCCGCGGGGTGAGCGGGAAGGATTACGACGCGAGTCTCCGACGCCTGGCGGGCCAGCTGGCCCGTCGCGGGTACGCGTCGTCGGTGTCGCTCGACGCGGCGCGTCAGGCTCTCGCCGAGGCGGGTGTGCGTCGCGCGCCCTTCACACGCCCCGCGGCCTCGGGCGTGCAGTTCACTCCCGACGACTGAGTCGGTGCCGAGCGTCGGTTCCGGTTCGTCCGGCCGTGGCGGGACTCGATGAACGACCCCGGCGACGCGGCGCACGGCGCTTAGAATGGCACGCATCATGACGACCCCTGTATCCACGCCGACGCTGATCGCGCCGTCCGACGCCGCCACCTCGGCCGACGGACGCGCCCGCACCTACGAGGTGCGTACGTTCGGCTGCCAGATGAACGTCCACGACTCCGAACGGCTCTCGGGGTCTCTCGAGAGTGCCGGCTACGTCCGCGCCGAAGCCGGCACCGACGCCGACGTCGTCGTGATCAACACGTGTGCCGTCCGCGACAACGCGGCAGGCAAGCTCTATGGCACGCTCGGGCACCTCAAGTCCCGCAAGGACGCCCACGGCGGCATGCAGATCGCCGTCGGCGGGTGCCTCGCCCAGATGGACAAAGAGGCCGTCCAGCAGAAGGCGCCGTGGGTCGATGTCGTCTTCGGCACGCACAACATGGGATCGCTGCCCGGGATGCTGGAGCGAGCTCGCCACAACGGCGAGGCCGAGCTCGAGATCCTGGAGTCGCTCGAGGTCTTCCCGTCGACGCTTCCGACCAAGCGCGATTCCGTCCACAGCGGGTGGGTGTCGATCTCGGTCGGCTGCAACAACACCTGCACGTTCTGCATCGTCCCGAGCCTGCGCGGAAAAGAGAAAGACCGGCGTCCCGGCGACATCCTGAACGAGATCCGCCTCCTCGTGGATGACGGCGCGATCGAGGTCACGCTGCTCGGGCAGAACGTGAACTCCTACGGAGTCGAGTTCGGAGACCGCCTGGCGTTCGGCAAGCTGCTCCGCGCGGCCGGAGAGATCGAGGGCCTCGAGCGCATCCGCTTCACGAGCCCGCACCCCGCGGCCTTCACCGACGACGTCATCGCGGCCATGGCCGAGACGCCGTCCGTGATGCCTCAGCTGCACATGCCGCTGCAGTCGGGGTCCGACCGCATCCTCAAGGCCATGCGTCGCTCGTACCGCAGCGAGCGGTTCCTCGGCATCCTCGACCGCGTCCGCGAGCGCATCCCGTACGCGGCGATCACGACCGACATCATCGTCGGTTTCCCCGGCGAGACGGATGAGGACTTCGAGGAGACGATGCGCGTCGTCGAGGCATCCCGCTTCGCCAGCGCTTTCACCTTCCAGTACTCGATCCGCCAGGGCACTCCCGCAGCCACGATGGAGGGTCAGGTGCCCAAAGCTGTCGTGCAGGAGCGCTACGAGCGGCTCACCGCGCTGCAGGAACGGATCTCGCTCGAAGAGAACCAGAAGCAGCTCGGGCGCACCCTCGACGTGCTCGTCTCGACCGGCGAAGGCAAGAAGGATGCCGAGACGCGCCGCCTCACCGGCCGCGCCGAGGACAACCGTCTCGTTCACTTCGAGGTGTCCGACACGTCGGTCCTGCCGCGCCCGGGCGATGTCGTCTCGGTCCAGGTCACGCATGCCGCGCCGTTCTACTTGCTCGCCGACGCTCCCGCGGGGCAGCCGCTCCGCATTCGCCGGACACGCGCGGGCGACGCGTGGGACCGTACCCAGGCGGAGTCGTGCGGCGTGCCCGCGCCGGCCGGCGAGGCGGGTGCGCCCCGCGCCGTGTCGCTCGGCCTGCCCACGCTCCGCATCGGCGGGTGACGACGGACGAGGTCGCCGCACCGCGGCTCTGGGCGATCGTCGGGGCGACGGGGACCGGCAAGACGAGTCTCTCCCTCGATCTCGCGGAAGCGCTGAAGCGACGTGGCCGTGCCGCCGAGATCATCAACGCGGATGCCATGCAGCTCTACCGCGGGATGGACATCGGCACCGCCAAACTCCCCGTCGCCGAAAGGCGCGGCATCCCGCACCACCTGTTCGACGTCCTCGCGGTGACGGAGGAGGCGGCTGTCGCCTGGTACCAGGGCGTCGCGCGCGAGACCATCGAGCGGCTGCATGCCCGCGGGACGGACGCCATCCTCGTCGGTGGTTCGGGGCTCTACGTCTCGAGCGTTCTCTGGGACTTTCGGTTCCCGCCTCGCGATCCCGCGGTGCGGGCCGGTCTGGAGAAGGAGCTCGAGAGGCTCGGGCCTGGCGCGCTCTACGAGCGTCTCCGCGCAGCCGACCCCATCGCGGCTCAGCGCATCGACCCGCGCAACGGCCGCCGAGTGGTGCGCGCCCTGGAAGTGCTCGCTCAGGGCGCGGACACGCACGGGGGGGCCCTCCCCGCTGCACCGGAGCTCTGGCATCCGCGCACCTCGATCGTCGGCACCTCCATCGAACGCGACATCCTGGTCGGATTGCTGGACGAGCGCGTCCTGCGGATGTGGGAGCTCGGCCTGACCGACGAGGTCGCCGGGCTTCGCGCTGACGGCCTCGAGCGGGGAGCGACGGCGGCACGTGCGATCGGGTACGCGCAGGCGCTGGCGGAGCTCCGCGGCGAGATGACGCGCGCGGAGGCGATCGCGGAGACCCAGGCGCTCACGCGGCGCTATGCGCGCCGCCAGGTGTCGTGGTTCCGCAGGTACGAGGACGTCCGGTGGGTCGACGCGCGCTCCATCCGGGCCGAAGAACTCATCATCGAGGAGACCGGGAGATGACCGTGGAGATTCGAGCGTTCGACATCGCGGACGAAGACGCCGTCGTCGACCTGTGGGACACGGCCGGACTCACACGTCCCTGGAACGATCCGCGCGCCGATATCCGCCGCAAACTCACGGTGCAGCCCGAACTGTTCCTCGTCGCGGTCGACGGGGGAGAGCTCGTCGGCAGCGTCATGGCCGGATACGACGGTCATCGCGGTTGGCTCTACTACCTGGCCGCGGCCGAATCCCACCGCGGGCGAGGAGTCGGCCGTGCGCTCGTCGCCGAGGCCGAGCGGCTGCTCGAGGCGCTCGGTTGCCCCAAAGTCCAGCTGATGGTTCGACCCGACAACGTCGGCGTTCGTGGGTTCTACGACGCCCTCGGCTACGAGCCCTTCGAGACGTGGGCAACGGGCCGCCGGCTCATCATCGACGGTCCCGGCGGCCCGGCCTGAGCCTCGTCCGCACGGGCCAGGGTGTCCATCGGCGGCGCCGGGCGCTCACCCGCATCGCCAGAGGACGAGCCTGCGATTCCGATCCCTAGACTGGATGCCATGGCGACTCTCGCGTTCACCAAAGGCCACGGAACCGGCAACGACTTCGTGGTCGTGTCCGATCCCGACGGTGAACTCGACCTTTCGGACGAACAGGTCGCGATCCTCTGCGACCGCCACTTCGGTATCGGTGCCGATGGACTCCTCCGTGTCGTGCGCTCGGCCGCCATCGAAGAGGGATCGGATGCCGCGGCCTCGGGTGCCGAGTGGTTCATGGACTACCGCAACGCCGACGGCTCGAAAGCCGAGATGTGCGGCAACGGCACACGGGTCTTCGCCCGCTACCTCACCGACACGGGACTCGCGGACATCGCCGACGGCCTGCGGATAGGAACGCGCGCCGGGGTGAAGACCCTGACGCGCAGCGACCGCGGGTTCGAGGTCGATCTGGGTGAGTTCCGCATCGAGTCCGGTGAGGTGCTGGTGCGCGCCAAGGGGTTGCCGGTCGCCCGCCCCGGCGTGGGAATCGATGTCGGCAATCCGCACGTGGTCGTGGCGCTCTCGTCGGACGCCGAGCTCGAGGGTCTGGAACTCGCGTACCAACCGCTTCTGGATCCGACGCCCGAGCGTGGCGCGAACGTCGAGTTCGTGGTCCCCGCCGACCCTCTCGTGCACGAGGGTGTGGGGTCCATCAGCATGCGCGTCTTCGAGCGTGGCGTCGGTGAGACGCTCAGCTGCGGTACCGGGGTGGCCGCGGCTGCTCTCGCCGTCCGGCACTGGGCCGGCGCGGCGGCGCCCGATCTCTGGACCGTCGAGACGCGCGGGGGAACCCTGGGCGTCCGTGTCGCTGCGGGCCGAGTGTTCCTGTCCGGCCCCGCGTCGCTGGTGTTCACCGGCGAGGTCGCGCTCGCCTGAACCCGGCGGGAGCTGCCGTCGGCCGCGTCAGATCTCGTCGCGGATGACGTCGATGGGCTCGCTCGGCGGCGAGCCGTGGCGACGCACGCGCAGCACACGGTAGCCGCGGCCCGTCGCGGCGCGGTGCACGGAGAACCCCGTCGTGAAGGTGGCGGCCAGCCAGCGCTGCAGCGAGTCCGAGCCGAGGTTGCGCTGCACGACGAACCACCCGTCCGACCGCTCGGCGAGGCGCGGGATCCAGTGCTCGAGCATGCCGTGCAACTCGTTCTTGCCGACCCGGATCGGGGGATTCGAGCGGATCGTGCGGAAGGAGATCCCCTCGGGAACATCCTCGGGGCGCACGGCGTTCACATTGTCGAGGCCGAGGCGCTGCGCGTTCTGTCTCACGAGGTCGAGAGCACGTTCGTTGACGTCGACCGCCCAGATCGTCGCGTGCGGCGCGTCCAAGGCGAGGCTCAGCGTGATCGGGCCCCAGCCGCTTCCCAGGTCGAGGAAGTTCCCACCGGCGGGCGGGGCAGGCGTGTTCGCCAACAGAACCGAGGTCCCGGCATCCAGGCGATCGGGACTGAACACTCCGCCAGCGGTCACGACTTCGAGTTCACGCCCGGCGAGCGTGACGCGAAGCCGGCGGAACTGTTCGGGACTCGACGGCGACGCGCTGAAATAGTGGTCGCTGCCCATCCCGGAAGCGTAGCGGACCGAAGCCCCCGGAGGTGGGGGCGACTAAAGTGCGAGCATGCCGTGGCATCGCCCGCGGACGAAAGGAACACATGACCGAACAGACCACACCCCCGAGCACCGATGCGTCGCCGGCTGACCCGGTCGACCGCGTGCTCTCGCGCGCCGAAGCGCACCGAGGGGTCCGGGTCTTCGGAGCGGCGCAAGCCCTTCAAGATGCCTCGACGGCGTACGGCGGATCGAGCGACGGCGACCAGTGGGATCGCGAGGAGCGCGCCGCGCTGCGCCGCGTGCCCGGCCTGTCGACCGAGCTCGAGGACGTCACCGAGGTCGAATACCGACAGTTGCGCCTCGAGAACGTCGTCCTCGTCGGCGTCCACCCTCAGGGTGAGCAGACGGATGCCGAGAATTCGCTCCGCGAGCTGTCCGCTCTGGCCGAAACCGCGGGTGCGGTCGTGCTCGACGGCGTCTTGCAGCGCCGCCCGCACCCCGACCCCGCCACGTACGTCGGCCGCGGCAAGGCGGAGGAGCTCCGCGACATCGTCGCCGCGGTCGGCGCCGATACCGTCATCGCCGACACCGAGCTCGCACCGAGCCAGCGACGTGCCCTGGAGGATGTCGTGAAGGTGAAGGTCATCGACCGCACCACCGTGATCCTCGACATCTTCAGCCAGCACGCCAAGAGCCGCGAGGGCAAGGCCCAGGTGGAGCTTGCTCAGCTCGAGTACCTGCTCCCGCGCCTGCGCGGATGGGGTGACTCGATGTCCCGACAGGCCGGTGGCCAGGTGGGCGCGGGCGGCGCGGGAATGGGATCCCGCGGTCCGGGTGAGACGAAGATCGAACTCGACCGCCGTCGCATCCGCACCCGCATGGCGCAGCTGCGCAAGCAGCTCCGCGACTTCGCCCCGGCCCGTGAGGCGAAGCGCGCCGAGCGGAAGCGGCACACGATCCCCTCGGTCGCCATCGCCGGGTACACCAACGCCGGCAAGTCGAGTCTGCTGAACCGGCTCACGAGCGCCGGAGTCCTTGTCGAGAACGCCCTGTTCGCGACGCTGGATGCCACGGTCCGGCGTTCCGAGACGACCGACGGGCGCGTCTACACGCTCACCGACACCGTGGGGTTCGTGCGTAACCTCCCGCACCAGCTGGTCGAGGCGTTCCGGTCGACGCTCGAGGAGGTCGGCGGCGCCGACGTCATCCTGCACGTCGTCGACGCTTCGCACCCCGATCCGGCGGCGCAGCTGTCCACGGTGCGCGACGTCATGGGCGATGTGAACGCTGATTTCGGTCACGAGATCGTGGTGTTCAACAAGGCCGACCTGCTGAGCCCCGACGACCGATTGGTGTTGCGCGGCCTCGCTCCCGCGGCCCTGTTCGTGTCGTCGCGCACCGGCGAGGGCATCGACGAATTGCGTGCCACGATCGAAGACGCGCTTCCGCTCCCCGCGGTCGAGGTGCACGCGGTCGTGCCGTACGACCGCGGCGACCTCGTGTCCGCCGTTCACGAGAGCGGCCTCATCGTCGCCCAGGAGCACCGCGAGCAGGGAACGTTCCTCCACGCCCACGTCGGCGCGCGTCTCGCAGCCGAACTCGCACCGTTCGCCTCCTGACCGGTCCGCACACCGACGACGCCCCGCCTTGAGGCGGGGCGTCGTTGCGCGTGCCCCCGTCGGGGCTCAGTCGAGCGTGAGCGGCGGGATGCCGGGGCTCTCGAACCCGAACACGGCGCCGAGGAACCCTAGTTCGCGCTCCAGCGAGTCGACGACCGTCTCCGCCCGGCGGAACCCGTGGCCCTCGCCGTCGTAGAGCACGTAGGCGTGGGCGACCCCGTGCGCGGCCAGCGCGTCGCGGATGGCTTCGGCCTGCGAGGGCGGGACGACGCGGTCTTCGCTACCCTGCAGGATGAGCAGGGGTACCCGGAAGCGCTCGGGATGCGATAGCGGTGACCGTTCGACGTAAACGGCTTCGGCATCCGGGAGCGGTCCGATGAGCCCGTCGAGATAACGGGCCTCGAAATCGTGGGTGTCCTCGGCGAGGGCCCGCGCGTCTCCGACGCCGTAGCGGGAGATGCCGGCGGAGAAGACATCGGTGTTGGTCACCGCCGCGAGAACGGTCCACCCACCCGCGGATCCGCCCGCGATCGCAAGACGTTCGGCGTCAGCGAGACCGGCGGTCGCGAGTGCGGATGCAGCGGCGGCGACGTCGTCCACGTCGACGACGCCCCATTGGCCCAGGAGCCGCTCTCGATAGGCGCGGCCATACCCTGTCGAACCGCCGTAGTTGACGTCGAGGACGCCGATACCGCGACTGGTGAAGAACGCCGTCTTCGCCGACGGCGCCGGACCGACGTGCGAGGTCGGCCCGCCATGCACGAGCACGACGTATGGCGGCCGCTCACCCTCGGCCGCGACCGCATCCGGATTCGTCGGCGGGTACGCGAAGGCGTGGACCGGGCCGTGCGGACCCTCCGTGCGGAGGGCGCGGGCCGTCGGCATCCATTCGGTCCCGGGGTGCTCGCCGGCGGTGACGACCTGTGCTTCTCCGGTGTCGAGGTCGACCGACCAGAGGGCCGAGAGGCCCGATGCGTCAGTGCCGGAGATCAGGGCTCGCGAGCCCCGCACGTCGTCGATCGAGGCGCCCGCCACGATCGGGACGCCGAGGGGACGGATGCCGCTCGGTGCGATCTCGACGATCTCGTCGCCTCCGTTCGTGCGTACCGCGATGATGCGGCCATCCGACGTGGCGCCGAACCACCGGGTTCCGAGAACCCACACCGGCCCGCCGGTGTCGGCGTCGGCCGGTGCGACCGGCTGGGGATCGCCCCCGAGAACGCGACGGAACAGATTCCAGCGCCCGTCCGGATCGTCGGCGTAGAGCAGCTCGTCGTCCCCGATCCACACCGGCTGCAACGGCGCGCGCCGATCGCCCGAGGCGAGGTCGCGCACCTCACCGGTGACGAGGTCTGCGACACGGAGGATGGTGGCATCCCAGGGCATGTCGGGATGATTCCACGCGATCCAGGACAGGCGCTGGCCGTTGGGGGAGAGCGCCGGGTGGGCGAGGAAGTCGCTGCCGTCGGCCAGCACCTCGGAGTCGGAATCGTCGAGGGGGATCCGCACGATGGCGCGATCCGGCACGCGTCCGCCGCCGTGGATCTCGCGGACCGCCAGCAGGGTGCCGTGTTGCCACGAAAGTCCGCCGTGGCGCACGTCGCCGTCGGCGCGGGTCAGTGCCCGCGGTGCGCCGCCCGGTGTGAGGGCGTAGACGCGCTGGTCGGACTTCTCGACGTAGTACAGCTCGCCGTCGTCGGAGGCCGTCCAGGCGCCGCCGCCGTACTCGTGCACGGACGAACGCGCGTTCGCGGGGGCCGGCAGGACCGTCTCGTTCGACCCGCCACCGCGTCGCCGACGCACCGCGACCCGGCCGCCCTCGCTCGGCACGGACTCTCCCCACCAGACGTCGTCGCCCACGAAGCGCGCGCCGTCCAACCGGGGCGACGCCTGCGCCACCGCCTCGGGCGTCAGGGGAGAGGGCCAGGATCCGTAGGGAAGCGTCTGGGGCATGGCATCCACCCTATGTACCGCCTCGGACACGACGTCCGTCGCCGCCCGCGCGCGGGCCGGTCAGCCTCCGACGGGTTGGCGTTCGATCCCCAACCCCGCCACCCAGTCGCGGATGACCTGGCGCTCGTCCGCGTTGCAGGTGTACCCGTACCCGACGCTGACCTCGTAGTACGAGGAGTCGTCGATCGTGACCTCGTGGTCCAGCGACCAGCCATCCAGGAACGTCAGCGCGAAGCAGTCCGCCATGGTCTCGGCGTCGCCGTCGAAGGTGGCGAGCGCCGCATCGGTGTCTTGGGGGTTCGTGAACTGCAGCACGTGGGCGTACTCGTGGTAGGCGGCACCGGTGCGGATCCACTCCGTCATCGTCGGGTCCGTCTGAGTGCTCGCTCGCACATGAACGGTGAACGGATCCTCGCCGGAGACGCAGGCCAGAGCCGTCGATCCGCACGGCGTCCCGCCGTCGTCGAAGACCGCGCGGACCCAGCCGCGTCCGAGCGTGTCGAGCGCGGCCTCCCACGCTGTGCCGGAGGCGTTGGATCCGGCCTGGTCGCCGACCCCCGCTGTGCGCGCCGAGATCTGCGAGGTCAAGGCCCGGAGATCCCTGATGTCCCCGTCGAGGGAATCGGGATTCCGGCGATGGATCCATGCGCGGTCAGCGAGATCCTCGGCGCGGTACCACGGGACGAGGGTCGCGAAAGGAAGACCGACGAGGGGCTCGACGGTCGCGTACAGGTCGTCCATCGCGGCGCCGAACTGCTCCTTCCGCTCGATCATCTCGTCCTGCTCGTCGATTTGTCTCTGCTGGTCGGTGATCTGGCGCTGCTGATCGCCGATCTGCGTGCGCGCCTCTTGCAGCTGGGTGGACAGCCAAATGAAGCCGAGTCCGCCCGCGGCTACGACCAGCGACAGGAGGACGCTGAGGACGACGGTGCTCGTTCGCGGTCGGCGCGGAGTCTCCCTGACCGGGGTCGATCGGGCCTGTTCCGCCGGGCCCGCCTCTTCCGCCGGGCCCGCCTCTTCCGCCGGGCCTGCCTCGGGGGCAGGCGCGCCGTCGGGCTCGAGGGATGCCGGTTGTCCGGTGGGGATGTTCGACGACACGGGGCCCGCTCTCTCGAGGTGTCCTGTCATGGTAGGGGTGTCGGCCACGCCGCTGCGGCAGCCTGGGGAGGGGACGTCGCGCCCGCCGACGGCGAAGGCCGGACGCCGCGACGAGCGGAGCATCCGGCCTTCCTGGACCTTGAGGTGGGGTCAGACCGTGCGCAGCACCGCCACGATCCGGCCGAGCACGACGGCCTCATCGCCCAGGATCGGCTCGAACGCGGAGTTGCGAGGGAGAAGCCACGTGTGACCGTCGCGGCGGCGGAACGTCTTGACGGTCGCCTCGCCGTCGAGCATCGCGGCGACGATCTCACCGTTCTCGGCGGTCGACTGCGCACGCACGACGACCCAGTCTCCGTCGCAGATCGCGGCGTCGATCATCGAGTCGCCGGACACCTTGAGCATGAACAGCTCGCCCTTGCCCACCAGCTGACGGGGGAGGGGGAAGATCTCCTCCACCTGCTGGTCGGCGGTGATGGGAACGCCCGCGGCGATGCGACCGACGAGGGGGACGAGGGCGGCGTCGCCCACGGCGGGCGCGGTGTCGGCGGGGTTCTCGGCGGCGGTGCCGGGCAGGTCGATCAGCACCTCCATCGCGCGCGTCTTCCCGGGGTCGCGGCGAAGGTATCCGCTGAGCTCGAGCTGATTGAGCTGGTGGGTGACGCTCGAGAGCGACTTCAGCCCCACGGCGTCGCCGATCTCGCGCATGCTCGGCGGATAGCCGTGCCGGGCGATCGAGCGCTGGATGACCTCGAGGATGGCGAGCTGCTTGTCGCTGAGGCTCTTCCGGCGCCGGGTCTGCGGCCGTTCTCGGCCGGCCGCGGTCGTCGCGTCGGTCATGTGTGCTCCCCTCGCGCCGCCCTGTCGATGCGGCGGAAATTCGAATGTCGGAGGTCCGTGGTGAGGTCTCCTCGTCGAAACCGTATCCGGTAGATCCCTCGATCACCGCGGAGCGCTCCGCGTGTCGCGTTCGATCGGTCTCCGAGAACCACGGTGTTGACACCCTCACAGTATCGAAGATAGATTCGGAATACAGATTCGCACCACCGCCCTCCCGGCCGAGGGCGGGGTGCGAATCTCTCCCCACCGAGGAGCACATCATGAGCAGCATCGCCGTCACCACCCCCACCACCCGTCTGCGTCTGACCGCACGCGGGCGTCGCGTGTTCGCCTTCCTGGCCGCGCTTCCCGTGATCGTCGCGCTGGCCATCGCCGTCGTCGGAGGCGGTGCGGCCCTGGCCTCGAACGAGACCGGTGCTGCCGCCGGTGCCTTCACCGAGATCACCGTCATGAGCGGCGAGACCCTGTGGTCCATCGCCGAAGACGTCGCCCCGGGTTCCGACCCCCGCGACGTGGTTGCCGAGATCACTCGACTGAACGCCCTCGAGAACGGGTCCGTGGCCGCCGGTCAGCGCATCGCGATCCCCACCGCGTACGCGTCTGGACGGTGATCGTCGGGCGCGGACCCGCCTACGATGGGTGAGGTGACCGTTCGCCTCGACGACCTTCCTCTTCGTGACGACCTGCGGGGTCTGACTCCCTATGGAGCACCACAGGCTGCGCTCCCCGTCGCCCTCAACGTCAACGAGAACACGCATCCGGTGCCGTCCGAGGTGGCGGATGACATCCTGGATGCCATCGCCCGTGCGTTGCGCGACGTGAACCGCTACCCCGATCGTGAGTTCACCGCCCTCCGTGAGGCTTTCGCCGACTACCTTGGGCACGGGCTGACACGCGAGCAGATCTGGGCCGCCAACGGCTCGAACGAAGTGCTTCAGCATGTCCTGCAGGCGTTCGGCGGCCCGGGTCGCCGAGCGATGGGCTTCGCGCCGACGTACTCGATGTACCCGATCCTCACCCGCGCCACCGGTGCGGAATGGGTCGCGGGGGAACGTGAGCACGACTTCACGTTGAGCCCGGCGTTCGCCGCTGAGCAGGTGGTCCGCGAGAACCCCGACATCGTGTTCCTCTGCGCGCCCAACAACCCCACCGGTACGCCGCTGGGTCTCGACGTCATCGAGGCCGTCTACGCGGTGACCGACGGGATCGTCATCGTCGACGAGGCCTATCAGGAGTTCGCGCCGCACGACGAGCCGTCGGCCGTGACTCTTCTGCCCGGCCGTCCGCGACTCGTGGTCTCGCGGACCATGAGCAAGGCGTTCGCGTTCGCGGGCGCTCGCGTGGGGTATCTGGCCGCCGATCCTGCCCTGATCGACGCCCTCCGCCTCGTGCGTCTGCCGTACCACTTGAGCGCTCTCACGCAGGCCGCCGCGACGGCGGCGCTCGCCCACGCCGACACGATGCTGTCGATGGTCGACGAGATCGTTGCACAGCGCGACCGCATCTCGGCGACCGTGGCGGCCCTGGGCTACGTCGCGCACGAGTCCTGGACCAACTTCGTGCTCTTCGGAGGAGTCGACGACCCCGCCGCGATGTGGAAGGCGCTGTACGACCGCGGCGTCCTCATCCGCGACGTGGGGATCGCCCACCACCTCCGCGTGACCGCCGGGACGGCCGACGAGACCACCGCGTTCCTCGACGCCCTCGCCTCGGTAGGATCGCGAGCATGACCGGCCCCGCCTCGCCCCGCACCGCCACGATCGTCCGCGAGACGAGCGAGTCGCGGGTTGAGCTCTCCCTCGACCTCGACGGAACCGGCTCGAGCCAGATCTCAACGAGTGTGCCGTTCTTCGATCACATGCTCACCGCTTTCGCCAAGCACTCGCTCACCGATCTGCGTGTGACGGCGACGGGCGACACCCACATCGACGCGCACCACACGGTCGAGGACACCTCGATCGTGCTCGGTCAGGCCATCCGGCAGGCGCTGGGCGACAAGTCCGGTATCGCCCGGTACGGCGACGCACTGGTCCCGCTCGACGAGGCACTCGCGCAGGCGGTGGTCGACATCAGCGGCCGTCCGTATCTGGTGCACACGGGCGAGCCCGCGGGGTTCGAGCACCACCTCATCGGCGGCCACTTCACCGGGTCGCTCGTGCGCCACTCGTTCGAAGCGATTTCGATCCACGCGGCGCTCACCGTGCACGTGCGCGTCCTGGGCGGGCGCGACCCGCACCACATCGCCGAGGCGGAGTACAAGGCGCTCGCCCGCGCGTTCCGCCAGGCGAAGACACTCGACCCGCTCGTCGACGGCATCCCGAGTACGAAGGGCGCCCTGTGAGCAAGCCTGTCGTCGCCGTCCTCGACTACGGCTCGGGCAACGTCCACTCCGCCGTCAAGGCACTCATCGAGGCGGGTGCGGACGCGCGGCTGACCTCGGATCGCGCGCTGCTGCTCGACGCGGACGGCCTGCTCGTTCCGGGCGTGGGTGCCTTCAGCGCCGTCATGGGGGCGCTCAACGCCAGCCGGGGTGGAGAGATCATCGATCGCCGCCTCGCCGGAGGGCGCCCCGTGCTCGGTATCTGCGTGGGCATGCAGGTCATGTTTGGCCGCGGCATCGAGCGGGGCACCGACACGGAGGGTCTGGGGGAGTGGCCCGGAACCGTCTCCGAGCTCGCGGCGCCGGTCCTTCCGCACATGGGCTGGAACACGATCTCCGCGGGCGAGGGCTCGCGGCTGTTCGACGGTCTCGCCGACGAGCGGTTCTACTTCGTGCACTCCTACGCCGCGCAGGAATGGTCGCTCGAGGTGACCCCGCCGTTCCCCGAACCGGTGCTCACGTGGTGCACGTATGGCGCTCCCTTCCTCGCGGCGGTCGAGAACGGCCCGCTCGCCGCGACGCAGTTCCACCCCGAGAAGTCGGGGGAGGCCGGCATCCGGCTCCTCGCGAATTGGATCGACGGGCTGCGCGCGACTACTGTGTGACCTCGTGCCCGGGCTGGCGAGAGGCGCCTGCCGGCACGAGGAGCCATGAACGATTTCGCGTCCACGCCCGAGCTTGTCCTGCTGCCCGCGGTCGATGTCGCCGACGGTAAGGCCGTCCGACTGACCCAGGGAGAGGCCGGCACCGAGACCAGCTACGGCGACCCCGTGGATGCCGCGCTGGACTTCGCGCGTCAGGGGGCGGCGTGGATCCACCTCGTCGACCTCGACGCGGCCTTCGGCCGTGGCAACAACACCGCGGTGATACGCAAGGTCATCAAGCAGGTCAAGGGCGTGCAGGTCGAGCTGTCCGGCGGCATCCGTGACGATCGCTCGCTCGAGGCCGCTCTGGAGAGCGGCGCGAGTCGCATCAACCTCGGCACCGCGGCGCTCGAGAACCCCGAGTGGGCCGCCGACGTCATCAACCGCTACGGCGAAGCGATCGCCGTCGGGCTGGACGTGCGCGGCACGACCCTCGCCGCCCGCGGGTGGACCCGCGACGGCGGCGACCTGTGGACCGTGTTGGAGCGCCTGGAAGACGCCGGCTGCAGCCGCTACGTGGTCACCGACGTGACGAAGGACGGTACGCTTCGCGGTCCGAACCTCGAACTGCTGCGCGAACTGACCCAGCGCACACCCAAGCCGATCGTGGCGTCGGGCGGCGTGTCGAGCCTGGATGACATCGTCGCGCTTCGCGAGCTGGTGCCGCTGGGCGTGGAAGGGGCGATCGTGGGCAAGGCCCTCTACGCGGGCCAGTTCACCCTCGCCGAGGCGCTGGATGTCGCCGGGCACTGAAGATCATCGCGCCGATTCGGCGGGCGTCCCCTGGGAGGGGCGTCGGTTCGAGTCGAACCCGCACTCCGGCGACGACGGGTCCGCGGATCCCGCACTCCTCGTCGCGCTGCAGGCGTTCGCGGCGGGGGAGGGCGATGCCGGTGCCGTCGTCGAGGCGTACCGCAGCGCGCGCCTGCTGATCCCGCTCGTGGCCGAGAAGGGCGACCACGGTGTCGGTCCGCACGGCCTCGAGGTCGACAAGACGCAGGAACTGTCGATCGTGACGGTGGCCGCGCCCGACGGTCGCAAGGTGTTGCCCGTGTTCAGTTCCGTCGATGCGATGCAGCGGTGGGATGCCAAAGCGCGCCCGGTCCCCGCGGACGGTCGGCGCACCGCCCTCGCGGCGGCGTCGGAGGACACCGAACTCATCGTGATCGACCCGGCGTCCGAGACCGAATTCGTGCTGCGACGCCCGGCCGTGTGGGCGATCGCCCAGGGGGAGCCGTGGGAGCCCGCGCACGTGTCCTCGGCCGTCTTCACGGGTCTGCAGGAGAGCATCGCCGGCGAGCTGGCAGTCCTGGATCTCGCGGTAGAGCCCGGGGATCCGACGGGCCGTCTGCGCGGTGCCGAACTCGTCGTCCATCTACGCCTCATGGCTGGCCTTGCCCAGGACGAATTGGATGCCGTCCTCGCCCGGCTGGCGCGACGCTGGGCAGCCGACGACCGGATAGCGGTCCTGGTCGATTCCCTGACGGTGAAGCTCCACCGTCCCACCGACATCTGACCCGCGCGGGTCTCACGCCTTCGCGGCGTTCCGAGGGTCGCGCGCCAAAACCCGCTGTAGCGCCGTGTCGAGCCAGCGACGGTAGCGAGCGTCCGTCCACCCGGACTTCGTCACGAAGAACGCATAGGTCTCGGGGCCCACGAGATGGTTCAGTTCATCCGTGGCCTGCTCCCGTTCCTCGGGCTCGAGCATCCCGCGTTCACTCAACCACCGGGCGGCCAAGCCGAGGTCCGCGCGCCGACGCGCGTCGAGGTCGGCGATGGATGCCGCGGCGAGTTCGTCCGTCTCCGCGGCCACGGCCATCGCCCGGACGAGGCCGGCGGTGGCCCGGTTGGCATGTGCGACGTAGTCGAGCCATCCGCGCATGGCGTCCCGGGCGTCCGGCCGCGACATGATCTCGGCCATCGCGGGACGTTCCGACAGGCTGTGCGGACCCTCGTCGCCCGCGAAGGTCCGCTCGAAGGCGGCGACCAGCAGCGTCGCCTTGGAACCGGCGAGGTGGACCGACTGGACCGAGACCCCCGCCTCCGCCGCGATGTCCTTCATCGTGGTCCTCGTGTAGCCGCGCCGGGAGAACAGGTCAGCGGCGGCGTCGAGTATGGCCGTTCGTGTGCGCTGGGCGTCCGCCTGCCGGGCTGGCGACGAATAGGGTCGCGGGGACATGGCATCCTCCCACTATCGTTAGAGTCTCAATCTAACGAAATGGAGCCGCCCATGGTGACCGTTCTCCTGGCGTCCAACCCCATTCACGGGCACGTGGGCCCGATGCTGCAGGTTGCGGGGCACCTGGTGCGCCACGGGCACGCGGTGACGATGCTCACCGGCACCCGTTTCCGCGATCGAGTCGAGAGCGCCGGCGCCGACTTCCGTGCGCTCGGCGGAGCGGCCGACTACGACGACCGCCGCCCCGACCTCCACCTTCCCGATCGAGCGAAGTACTCCGGGGTGCGACAGGCGCAATACGACATCCGCACGATCTTCGTCGACACCATCCCGGACCAGTACGCGGCCGTGGATGCCGCGATCGACGCGATCCAGCCGGACGCGGTCCTGGTGGACGGGGCCTTCGGGGGTATCTTGCCGGTCTTGGACCGCGCCGGCATCCGCCCTCCGGTGCTCGCCCTCGGTGTCACCCCCCTCTCGCAGTCGTCGCGCGCGCTGGGTCCTTACGGCATGGCACTCCCCCCGGCGCGCGGAGCGGGCGACCGCGCCCGGTACGCAGCGCTCGGTCTCGTCGCGCGCCGCGTCGTCTTCCGCGCGACCCAGCGTGCCGCAGAGCGCGCGCTCGCCGCCTGCGGCACGCGTCCGCACGGATTCGTCATGGACCTGTCGCGGCGCTTCGATCGGTTCCTCCAGACGGGGCCCGCCAGCCTGGACTACCCGCGCCCCGACCTCGACGCGAACACGCACTTCGTCGGCGTGCTGCCGCAGGCGAGTTCCGGCGCGCCCTTGCCGACGTGGTGGGGAGACCTCGATGGGGCGACGCCGATCATCCATGTCACCCAGGGCACGATCGACAACCACGACTTCGGGCGCCTCGTCCGGCCGACGCTGGCCGGGCTGGCAGACCGCCCCGTCACCGTCGTCGTCAGCGCGGGTGGGCGCGCCGTCGAAGATCTCGGCCCGCTTCCGCCCAATGCCCGAGCGGCGAGCTATCTCCCTTACGACGCTCTGCTCCCGCGGACGGACGTCTTCGTCACCAACGGCGGGTTCGGGGGAGTGCAGGCGGCTGTCGCGGCCGGGGTTCCGGTGGTCGTGGCGGGCGACACCGAGGATAAGCCCGAGGTTGCTGCGCGCATCGCGTGGACCGGCGCCGGCGTCGATCTGCGGACCGGCAGCCCGAGGTCGGAGGTCGTCGCCCACGCCGTGGACACCGTTCTCGCCGACCGGTCATACCGTTCGGCGGCCGGAAGGATCGCCTCGGATGCCGCGCGCCACGACGCGCTGGCGGAGATCACCCGCCACCTCCTCGACGCCCGCGTACCCTGACGTCTCGCCTCGCGGCCGGACCCCGTTGCGTCGGGACCGATCGATCTAGTTGACGGGACCCGTCCACTTCTCGCCCGGTCCCTTGCCGATCGGATCGGGGATCAGGGATGCCTCGCGGAAGGCGAGCTGCAGGGAGCGGAGGCCGTCGCGCAGCGAGCGCGCGTGCATGTCGCTGATCTCGGGCGCCCCCGCGGTGATGAGTCCGGCGAGGGCGTTGATGAGCTTGCGGGCCTCGTCGAGGTCGAGCTGCTGCTGCGGGTCGTCGGCGAGGCCGACCTTCACCGCGGCAGCACTCATGAGGTGCACGGCGGTCGTGGTGATGACCTCGACGGCGGGCACGTCGGCGATGTCGCGGGAGGCGGAGGCGGAGACGCGCTCCTGCTCCTCCCACCGTGCGAGACGCTCGGCATCCGAGGCGGCGCGGCTGTCGTCGGGGGGAATCGTGTCCACGTGGTTCTCTCTGCTAGACTGTGGCGGGCTTCGGAGCGTTCTGCTCCGTACGAAAGAGGATCACATCCCACCCGCGCTTGCCGCTCCAGGCTACCGGGTTCCCGCACTCCGCTCCGTCCCGCACGGGGTCGCTCGGGTGCAGAAGCCGGTGCTCACCGCACCGAGCCGGGTGGCGTGTACTCCTCTTCGCCCGTGGTCCACCAGGATCGCGGCGGCCGTCATCCGCAGACAAGAGGAGTTCCGCATCAGCGATCCCCGCACCAACGAGCGCATCCGAGTCCCGGAAGTCCGCCTCGTCGGACCCAACGGCGAGCAGGTCGGCATCGTCCGCATCGAAGCTGCGCTACGTCTGGCCCAGGAAGCGGACCTCGACCTGGTCGAGGTCGCGCCGAACTCGAGGCCGCCCGTGGTCAAGATCATGGACTACGGCAAGTTCAAGTACGAGGCTGCACAGAAGGCCAAGGAAGCGCGTCGCAACCAGGCGAACACGGTCCTCAAGGAGGTCCGCTTCCGTCTGAAGATCGAGGCGCACGATTACATCACCAAGCTCAAGCGCGCCGAGGGCTTCCTCCAGGCGGGCGACAAGGTCAAGGCGATGATCCTGTTCCGCGGTCGTGAGCAGTCCCGTCCCGAGCAAGGTGTGCGCCTGCTCCGTAAGTTCGCCGAGGACGTCGCCGAGTTCGGCACGGTCGAGTCGAACCCCACGATCGACGGCCGCAACATGGTGATGGTGGTCGCGCCGCACAAGAACAAGTCCGAGGTCAAGACCGAGCAGAACGCACAGCGTGCGGCCAACCGTGAAGCGGCCCGTAGCGCCGCCCGCGGTGACTCGGCCTCCGCGGAACAGCCCACCTCGGCACCGGCCGAGTAAGGCCCCCCGAACTCCCGCCCGGCGGGAACCACAACGAAGGAAGAGACATGCCGAAGCAGAAGACCCACTCGGGTGCCAAGAAGCGCTTCAAGGTCACCGGCAGCGGAAAGATCAAGAAGCAGCAGGCGAACCTCCGCCACAACTTCGAGGGCAAGCCCACCAAGCGCACCCGTCGTCTGTCGGCGGACAAGATCCTCGCGCCGGGTGACGCCAAGGTCGCCAAGAAGCTGCTCGGTATCTGAGCGTCCGCGAGATTTAAGGAAGATTAATCATGGCTAGAGTCAAGCGGGCCGTCAACGCCCACAAGAAGCGTCGCGTCATCCTCGAGCGCGCCTCCGGTTACCGGGGTCAGCGTTCGCGCCTGTACCGCAAGGCGAAGGAGCAGGTCACCCACTCGCTCGTCTACGCGTACCGCGACCGTCGCAAGCGCAAGGGCGACTTCCGTCGTCTGTGGATCCAGCGCATCAACGCCGCGAGCCGCCAGAACGGCCTCACGTACAACCGCTTCATCCAGGGCCTCGGCCTCGCGGGTGTGCAGGTCGACCGTCGCATGCTCGCCGAGCTCGCGGTGAACGAGCCCGCCGTGTTCGCGTCGCTCGTCGCCACGGCGAAGGCTGCGCTGCCCAGCGACGTCAACGCCGCCAAGACCGCGTAACACCGGTTCCACGAACGGGCGTCCTCTCCGGAGGGCGCCCGTTCGGCGTTTCTCCCTGGTTCCCGGGTCGCATGCCGGTGGCGTCATACACTGGGGGCGTGCTGGAGAACCCCCGTTCGCCGCGGGTGCGCGCCGTGGCCAAGCTGAGCAAGCGCGCCGCCCGGCAGGAAACAGGTCTGTTCCTGCTCGAGGGTCCGCAGGCCGCACGTGAGGCCTTGGCCTGGGCACCCGAGACGGTGATCGAGCTCTACGCCACGCCGACCGCGCTCGAGAAGCACACGGACGTGCGGGATGCCGCCATCGACGCCGGCGTCGACCTGCAGTACACGACCGAGGCGGTCCTGGATGCCATGGCCGACACCGTAACGCCGCAGGGCATCGTCGCGGTGGCCCGACAGTCTCCTACCGCGCTGAAGGACGTCCTGGCCGCCGATCCCCGCCTGCTCGCGATCTGCGAAGAGGTGCGCGACCCGGGGAATCTCGGCACGATCATCCGCGCCGCGGATGCGGCGGGGGCGGATGCCGTCATCCTCACGGGTCGCACCGTCGACCTGTACAACCCGAAGGTCGTGCGTTCGACCACGGGGTCACTGTTCCACCTTCCGGTCGCGGTCGATCTCGAGCTCGCCGACGTCGTGGAGCGGGTGCACGAGGCGGGCCTGCGCGTCGTGGCCGCCGATGTCGGGGGCGACGACTTCGTGGCATCCCGAGGTCTCCTCAGCCAGCCCACCGCGTGGCTCTTCGGGAACGAAGCCCGCGGTCTCGACGATGCCGCGCTCGCCCATGCCGACCAGTCGCTGCGCCTCCCCATCTACGGGCGGGCGGAGTCGTTGAACCTCGCGACCGCCGCCAGCGTCTGCCTGTACGAGACGGCTTTCGCGCAACGCGCGGGGTGATTCCGCTGTTACGGAACGGTTAAGGCGTCCGTAGCGAGCTGGTCGCATTCCGGGCAGTCTCATAGGGTGGGGGAATGGCATCCGTTCCCCCGGCGGGCCCTGAGCCCCTTGTCGTCCTCTCCGACGTGCAGAAGCACTACGGCCAATTCCAAGCGCTCAAGGACATCGATCTCACGGTCGACCGCGGCGAGGTGGTCGTCGTCATCGGCCCCTCGGGGTCGGGCAAGTCGACCCTGTGTCGCACCATCAACCGACTCGAGACCATCACGAGCGGCACGATCACGATCGACGGCGCGGCGCTGCCCGAAGAGGGGAAGGGGCTGGCGAAGCTCCGGGCGGACGTGGGCATGGTCTTCCAGTCGTTCAACCTGTTCGCGCACCTCACGATCCTCGAGAACGTCACGCTCGGGCCGATCAAGGTCCGCAAGCTGAAGAAGGCGGATGCCGAGAAGGAGGCGCGTGCGCTTCTGGAACGCGTGGGCGTCGGCCACCAGGCCGACAAGCTGCCGGCGCAGCTCTCGGGCGGCCAGCAGCAGCGAGTCGCGATCGCCCGTGCTCTCGCGATGAAGCCCAAGGTCATGCTCTTCGACGAGCCGACCTCCGCCCTCGACCCCGAGATGATCAACGAGGTCCTCGATGTGATGGTCGGGCTCGCGAAGGACGGCATGACGATGATCGTCGTCACCCACGAGATGGGCTTCGCCCGCAAAGCCGCGAACCGGGTGGTGTTCATGGCCGACGGTCAGATCGTCGAGCAAGCCGCCCCGGAGCAGTTCTTCACCCGTCCCGAATCCGATCGCGCGAAGGACTTCCTCTCGAAGCTCATCACCCATTGATCAGGCGCGGAACACCGTCGTTCCGCTGCCCGCACCGACTCCGGCCACCCGTGCCATTCCCCCGTATCCCCTCCGCACAGCACACGTAACCAAGGAGACATCACATGCGTAGAACTCGACTGCTCACGAGCGCCGGCATCGTGGCCGCCGGCCTGCTCGCCCTCACCGCCTGCAACAGCGGTACTCCCGGATCGCCCGACGCCGGTTCCGGTGACGGGGCGAGCGACGCGCCCGTCTGGGGCGAGGTCGCCACCGACGTCACCATCGACGGCAGCACGACGTTCGAGAACATCAGCTCGGCCGGCAAGGTCGTCATCGGCGTCAAGGAAGACCAGCCCGGCCTCGGGTACCTCGACCCGGTCACGGGCGAGCGCAAGGGCTTCGACGTCGACATCGCCCGCTGGATCGCGGCGTCGCTCGGCTACGACCCGGCCGATGAGTCCAAGGTGGAGTACAAGGCGATCGCCTCGGCCAACCGCGAGCAGGCGCTCATCAACGGCGACATCGATTACTACGTCGGCACGTACTCGATCACCGACAAGCGCAAGGAGCAGATCTCCTTCGCGGGTCCGTACTTCCTCACCGGTCAGGGCCTGCTCGTCGCCGCCGACAACGACACGATCACCGGTAAAGACTCGCTGACCGCCGAGACGACCGTGTGCTCGGTCACCGGATCCACCCCGATCCAGCGCATCCGCGAACAGACCCCCGCCCAGGTCGTCGAGTTCGACACGTACTCGCAGTGCGTCGAGAAGCTCAAGAACGGCGAGGTGGATGCCGTCACCACCGACGAGGCGATCCTCCTCGGCTACGCCGCGCAGGACCCCGACAACCTCAAGATCGCGGGCGAGCCCTTCAGCGAGGAGCGCTACGGCGTCGGCCTCGCCAAGGGCGACACCGCTTTCCAGGAGTTCGTGAACACGCTGTTCACTGACGGCGGGACGACCTGGCAGGCGATCTTCGAGAAGAACCTCGGCGCGTCCGGCGTCGAGGGCACGCAGCCCGCGGTCGACGCCGCCGGTTGAGCGAACGGTGCGGGCGGCGCGCGAACGCCGCCCGCACCGTTGCCCTCGCTGTTGACGAGTAGGACGGGAAGCAAGCGGTGAATCAGATCTTCGAGTACCCCGACCTGTGGGTGCAGGCCCTGTGGGGAACCGTCGTGCTCTTCGTCGGCGGTGGCCTGATCGCCATCGTGCTGGGCTTCATCGTGGCGGCGATGCGCGTCTCACCCATCCCGATCGCGCGGGCGGTGGGTGCCGTCTACGTCAACTGGATCCGTAACACCCCGCTGACGCTGGTGCTGTTCTTCTTCGCGTTCTGCGTGCCGCTCCTCGTGGACGTGCCTCGCGGAAGCTTCCTCGCTCTGGCCGTCTGCGGGATCGGGATCTACACCGCGACCTACGTGGCTGAGACGATCCGGTCGGGCATCAACACCGTGCCCGTCGGACAGGCGGAGGCGGCGCGGGCCCTCGGGCTGAGCTTCGGTCAGGTCATGACGCTGGTCGTCCTTCCGCAGGCGACGCGCGCGGTCATCCCGCCGATGGTGAGCGTCTTCATCGCCCTGCTGAAGAACACCACCGTCGCGTCCGGCTTCTCCGTGGTGAACCTCGGGAACATCCGGGCCAACATGAGCGAGAACGGTGAGAATCAGCTCGTGACGATCGTTCTCGTCATGGTGATCTTCGTCCTTCTCGTGTTCGTGCTCTCGGCCCTGCAGCGTGCCGCCGAGAAGAAGTGGAAGGTCGCCCGATGAGCTCCTCCGTTCTGTACGACCTCCCCGGGCCCCGGGCCCGGATGCGAAACCGCCTGCTCGGCATCGTGACCCTCGTCGTGGTCGCGGCGCTCATCGGCTTCGTCGTGTGGCGCTTCGCCGACACCGGCCAGTTCTCGGCGACGAAGTGGAACGTCTTCACCTACACCGCGATCTGGGCACGCTTCGGCGAGGCCACTCTGGCGACCCTGGCCGCGTTCGCCGCGGCCGCGGTCGGCGCGTTGGTCCTCGGGTTCGTGCTGGCGATCGGTCGCATGTCCGACCACGCCTGGGTGCGTGTGCCCGTCGGCTGGATCGTCGAGCTCCTGCGCGCGGTCCCGGTGCTCGTCTTCATGCTGCTGCTCTATTACGGCATGCCGGTCATCGGCATCCGGCTCTCGCCGTACTGGGCGGTCGTGATCGCGCTCATCGCTTACAACGGCTCCGTGCTGTCCGAGGTGATCCGTGCCGGTGTCGAGTCCCTGCCCCGCGGTCAGAGCGAAGCCGGATACGCCATCGGTCTGCGCAAAGCGGGCGTGATGCGCCTCATCCTGCTGCCGCAGGCGATCCGGGCGATGCTGCCGGTGATCATCGCGCAGCTCGTCGTGACCCTGAAGGACACCGCCCTCGGCTTCATCATCACCTACCCCGAGTTGCTGTACTTCGCCCGCCAGCTCGGGTCCAACGGCGAGTACGGCTCGCCGCTCATCCCCGCCGCCATGGTGGCCAGCGTCATCTATGTCGCGATGTGCCTCGCGCTGTCGTATGCCGCCCACCGCGTGGAGCTGGGTCTGCGCCGATCGCCGAAGGCCGGTCGGGTGGCCGGGGCCGAGGCTCCGGGGCAGACCGGCACCGACACCGAACTGATCGTCGCTCAGCGCGGCTCCGGCAAGAACGACCCCGGTTCGACCGCCTGACGCATGGCCGGACTCGACCGTCGGGCGGGGGAGTGTCCCCGCCCGTCGGTAGACTCGGTTCTCGTGTCTGACGCACCCGAGATCACCCCCGAGGCCGTCGCCTCCGCCGTCGACGCCGCACTTGCGGCCGTCACCGCCGCCGCGACCACAGCCGACCTGAAGGCCGCGCGGTCCGCGCACGCCGGCGAGCAGTCGCCGCTCTCGCGACTCAACGCCCAGCTGCGCAACGTCGCCCCCGAGAACAAGGCCGAGTTCGGCAAGCTCGTCGGTCAGGCCCGCGGCCGAGTGAACCAGGCGTTCACCGCCCGCGAGGGCGAGCTCGCCGAGGCCGAGACCGCCGCGCGACTGGAGGCGGAGCGCGTTGATGTCACCGCCCTCCCGCAGCGCGCACGCGTCGGTGCCCGGCATCCCATCTCGCTCCTGCAGGAGCAGGTGTCCGACATCTTCGTCGGCATGGGGTGGGAGATCGCCGAGGGGCCCGAGCTCGAGCACGAGTGGTTCAACTTCGACGCTCTCAACTTCGACGTCGACCACCCGGCGCGGCAGATGCAGGACACGTTCTTCGTCGACCCGGTCGCCCGCCACCTCGTGATGCGCACGCACACGAGCCCCGTGCAGGTGCGCTCGATGCTCGAGCGCGACCTCCCGATCTACGTCCTGTGCCCCGGCCGGGTGTACCGCACCGACGAGTTCGACGCGACCCACCTGCCCGTCTTCACGCAGTTCGAAGGCCTCGTCGTCGACAAGGGCATCACGATGGCCCACCTCAAGGGCACGCTCGACCACGCCGCGCGCGTACTGTTCGGCCCCGAGGCCAAGACGCGGTTCCGCGCCAACTTCTTCCCGTTCACCGAGCCGAGCGCCGAGCTCGACCTGTGGCATCCCACCTTCAAGGGCGGGGCGCGCTGGATCGAGTGGGGTGGCTGCGGGATGGTGAACCCCAACGTCCTGCGTGCCGCGGGCATCGACCCCGAGGAGTACTCGGGCTTCGCTTTCGGCATGGGCATTGAGCGCACGCTCATGTTCCGCAGCGACGTGCAAGACATGCGCGACATGGCCGAGGGCGATGTCCGCTTCAGCGAGCAGTTCGGAATGGTGGTCTGATGCGCGTCCCGCTCTCCTGGTTGCGCGAGTACGTCGACGTGCCCGCGGATGCCACGCCGGATGACGTCCTGGCATCCCTGGTGTCCGTCGGCTTCGAGGAAGAAGCCGTGCACCGCTTCGAGCTCGGCGGTCCCATCGTGGTCGGTCAAGTGAAGGAGTTCACGCCCGAGCCGCAGTCCAACGGAAAGACGATCCGGTGGTGCCAGGTCGACGTCGGCGAGGAGCACGGCGGCGTCCGCGGCATCGTGTGCGGCGCGGGCAACTTCTTCGAGGGCGACAAGGTCGTGGTGACGCTCCCGGGTGCCGTGCTGCCCGGGCCTTTCCCCATCGCCGCACGGAAGACGTACGGCCACGTGTCCGACGGCATGATCGCGTCGGCCCGCGAGCTGGGCCTCGGCGACGAGCACAACGGCATCCTTCGTCTGATCGACCTCGGGATCGATGCGCCGGTGGGCACCGACGCGATCGCCCTGCTCGGTCTCGACGATGTCGCCGTCGAGATCAACGTCACCCCTGACCGCGGCTACGCCCTCTCGTTGCGCGGTGTCGCACGCGAATACTCGCACGCGACGGGCGCGACGTTCCGTGATCCCGCCGAGCGGGCATGGGGCGACCTCGACCCGGGTGCCGGTTTCCCGATCACGGTCGATGACCAGGCGCCCATTCGCGGCCGCGTCGGGGCGACGGAGTTCGTCGCACGTGTCGTCCGCGGGGTCGATCCGACCAAGCCGACGCCGGCGTGGATGATCGCGCGACTGACTCTCGCCGGCATCCGTTCCCTCGGCATCCTCATCGACATCACGAACTACGTGATGCTCGAGCTGGGCGAGCCCATCCACGGTTACGACCTCGACCGGCTGCAGGGCGGCATCACCGTGCGGCGCGCGCTGCCGGGAGAGAGGCTCGAGACGCTCGACGGCAAGGTTCGCGCGCTGGATGCCGAAGACCTGCTGATCACCGACGAGTCCGGGCCGATCGGTCTGGCCGGTGTGATGGGCGGCGGCACGACCGAGATGACGGACGCCACCCGCAACGTCCTCATCGAGGCGGCGATCTTCGACACCGTCTCGATAGCCCGCACGGCCCGCCGCCACAAGCTCCCCTCCGAGGCCTCGCGTCGATTCGAGCGCGGCGTCGACCCGAACATCCCGTTCGTCGCGGCTCGTCGCGTCGCCGACCTCATGGTCGAATACGCCGGTGGCACCCTCGACACGAGCGTCGGGGGAGCGCTCTTCGCCGAGGTTCATATCGAGGGAATCCCCCTCCCCGGCGGATTCGTCCCGGGCCTCATCGGCGTGGATTACACCGACGAAGAGACCGAGGGCGCGTTGCGGCTCATCGGCTGCACCGTCGAACGCCGCGAGAACGGGTGGATCGTCGTGCCGCCGTCGTGGCGTCCCGACCTCACCGACAAGTGGACGCTTGCGGAGGAGGTGGCCCGCATCGAGGGGTACCACCGCATTCCCTCGGTGCTCCCGACTCCTCCGTCCGGCCGCGGACTCACGTCGGCGCAGCAGGGGCGTCGTCGCGTCGCCAACGCCCTGGCGGCGGCGGGCCTGGTCGAAACGCCTTCCTTCCCCTTCACGACCGCGGAGCAGAACGATCTGCACGGTTCGCCCTCGGGGGAGTCGCTCCCGAGCGTGAAGCTCGCCAACCCGCTCGACGGGCTGGCCCCTTTCCTGCGTCGGTCGCTGGTCCCGGGCCTGCTGCAGGTCGCGCACCGGAACTCGTCGCGCGGCATCGTCGACCTCGCGCTGTTCGAAACCGGCACGGTGTTCCTTCCGAAGCCGGGCGTTCAGTACGGCACCGCGTCCGTGCCGCCTCTCGCGGTGCGCCCCGACGCGGCGACGCTGACCGCGCTGGATGCCTCCATCCCGCCGCAGCGTCGCCATGTCGCGGTGCTGCTCACGGGGCATCTCGTGGCCAAGCAGCCCGGACAGGAGGCGGTCGCTGCCGATCTCGCCGACGTCGTGGACGCGGTGAGGGTGTTGGCGGGCGCGGCCGGTGTCGACATCGAGCTCATTCAGGCGCAGCGTGCGGCGTTGCACCCGGGGCGGACGGCGCGCGTCCTCGTCGCGGGCGTGGACGTGGGCTACGTCGGTGAGCTCCTCCCCGCGGTGGCCGCCGGGGCGGATCTTCCCGGTCGCGTGCTCGTGGCCGAGCTCGACCTCGACACTCTGCTCGAGCGAGCGCAGGCGCGGGTGGTCGCGGCATCCCTGTCCGGGTTCCCGGCGGCAACGCAGGACGTTTCCGTGGTCGTACCGGTGGACGTGGCGGCGGGCGACGTGCGCTCGGCGCTGATGGAGGGTGGCGCGCCGCTCATCGAGGGCGTGCGACTCGTCGACGACTACCGCGGCACGGGGATCGCACCGGGGATGAAGAGTCTCACCTATGCGTTGCGTTTCCGCGCGGACGACCGGACGCTCACGGCCGCTGAGGCGACGGATGCCAAGCTGGCCGGCGTTGCGCTCGCGGCCGAGCGGTTCGGCGCGGTGATCCGCGACGGTGACACGGGCGCCTGATCGAGATCGGGCCGGCGCCGGGAAACGTGCCTGCCCTCATCGCCGACGAGGGGGCAGTCGGAAGTGGTCGGCGATGAGGGCAGGTGCCTTGAGCATACCCCTACTTTGTCCCCCAAATGGGGGACAAGCTGAAAGAAGTCTCTGTGGCGCGTTTCGTTCTCCGGTGGGCGCGGTCGCGGGAGGCGGATTTGCTCCCGTCCTGCCGGGCCGGATACTCTCGCGGAATGTCGTCGATCGTCCGTGGCAGCGAGGAGCTCTCCGTGAGCACCGTTGTCGTGCGTCGACGTCGGGTCGCACGCCGAGTTTCGGCGACCTCGTAACCCGCCGTCAGTCGGGCACACGGGCGTCGCCGCCCCGGTTCACGCTCATCGCAGCCACAGCCCCGACTCCTAAGGTGGATCCATGACCCTCTCGGTCGCCGTCTCCGGCGCCTCCGGCTATGCGGGAGGCGAGATCCTTCGCCTGCTCGCCGACCATCCCGACGTCGAGATCCGCACCGTCACCGCGCACGCGAACGCGGGGCAGCCGCTGATCTCCCACCAGCCCCACCTGCGGTCGCTCGCGCACCTCGAGTTGCAGGCGACGACGCCGGACGTGCTCGCCGGACACGACGTGGTGTTCCTCGCGCTGCCCCACGGGCAATCCGCCGCCTACACCGAGGCACTGGGCGACACCCCGCTCGTCATCGACGCCGGCGCGGACCACCGGCTCACCTCGTCCGAGGACTGGGCCGCGTTCTACGGCGGGGAGCACGCCGAGCCCTGGGCCTACGGCGTGCCCGAGCTGCCGGTCAACGGCGGGAAGCAGCGCGACCTGCTCCGGGGCGTCACGCGTATCGCCGCCCCCGGCTGCAACGCCTCGACCGTCTCTTTGTCGCTGGCACCGGGTGTCGCCGCCGGCGTCATCGACCCGGGTGACATCGTGTCCGTGCTCGCCGTCGGCCCCAGCGGGGCGGGCAAGTCTCCCAAGACGAATCTCCTCGCGAGCGAGATCCTCGGCACCGCCAACCCCTACGCGGTCGGCGGTACCCACCGGCACATCCCCGAGATCCGCCAGGCCCTGGCCGCGGCGGGTGCGCCCGCCGATGGCATCCGGATCTCCTTCACGCCCGTCCTCGTGCCGATGGCGCGCGGGATCCTGGCCACCTCGTCCGCACCGATTCGCGACGGGGCGACGGATGCCGAGATCCGCGACGCGTGGGAGAGCGCCTACGCCGACGAACCTTTCGTCGAGATGCTTCCCGAGGGTTCCTTCCCCCGGACGGCCGACGTCCTGGGGGCCAACGTCGCCTCGCTCGGGCTCGTGATCGACCGCGCGGCGAACCGCGTGGTGGTGGTTGCCGCCGTCGACAATCTGATGAAGGGCACCGCGGGAGCCGCCGTGCAGTCCATGAACATCGCGCTGGGTCTTCCCGAGACCACGGCGCTCCCCACGAACGGAGTCGCCCCGTGAGCGTGACCGTCCCCGCAGGATTCGAGGCGGCCGGGGTCGCCGTCGGCCTGAAGTCGACGGGTGCGCGCGACGTCGCGCTGGTCGTCAACCGCGGGCCGCTGAAGGTCGGAGCGGCCGTCTTCACGTCCAACCGTGCCAAGGCCAACCCCATCCTGTGGTCCGAACAGGTCATCCGCGACGGCGTGGTCGAGGCGGTGGTGCTCAACTCCGGCGGAGCGAACTGCTTCACCGGATCCTTCGGGTTCCAGACCACGCATCAGACCGCCGAGCGCGCGGCCGAGCTCCTCGGCGTCGGCGCGGGCGACGTCGTCGTGTGCTCGACGGGTCTGATCGGCACGGGAGACGAGGTCTTCCGCGCGAAGGTCCTCGACGGCGTCGAGAAGGGCATCGCGGCTCTCTCGCCCGACGGCGGCGACGAGGCATCCCTGGCGATCATGACGACCGACTCGCGCCCGAAGCGGGCGGAGCACCGCGGGCCCGGCTGGAGCATCGGCGGCATGGCGAAGGGCGCCGGCATGCTCGCGCCCGGGCTCGCGACGATGCTCGTCGTGCTCACCACCGATGCGGTCCTCGACGCGTCCGAGGCCGATGCGGCCCTGCGTGCCGCGACCCGCGTGAGCTTCGACCGCCTCGACTCCGACGGCTGCATGTCGACCAACGACCAGGTGACGCTGATGGCCAGCGGTGCCAGTGGCATCCGGGTGGATGCCGACGAGTTCGCCGCCGCGCTCACCGCGGTGTGCGACGATCTCGCGGAACAGCTGCAGGGCGACGCCGAAGGAGCCAGCCACGACATCACGATCCGGGTCGTGGGTGCCGCGTCCGAGGACGACGCCGTCGAGGTGGGGCGGTCGATCGCTCGCAACAACCTCTTCAAGGCCGCCATCTTCGGCAACGACCCCAACTGGGGTCGCGTGCTCGCCGCCATCGGGACCACCCGGGCCGCCTTCGATCCCTACGACGTCGACGTGTGGATGAACGGGGTGCGGGTGTGCACCGCCGGCGGTCCCGACCGTCCGCGCGAGGAGGTCGACCTGACGCCGCGAGCGACCGACCTCGTCGTCGATCTCCGGGTCGGCGATGCCGCGGCGACGATCCGCACCAACGACCTCACGCACGACTACGTCCACGAGAACAGCGCCTACTCCTCATGAGCGACATCGACATCCAGGACACCGATCCGGCCGAAGCCAGCGAGCGGGCGGTGACTCTCGTCGAGTCGCTGCCGTGGGTGCGCAAGTACCGCGACCAGGTCGTGGTCGTGAAGTACGGCGGCAACGCGATGGTGAGCGACGAACTGCAGGACGCGTTCGCCGCCGACATCGCCTACCTGCGGTACGTCGGCGTGAAGCCGGTCGTCGTGCACGGTGGCGGTCCCCAGATCTCTTCGATGCTGGAGCGGCTCGACATCCCGAGCGAGTTCCGCGGGGGCTACCGGGTCACCTCGACGGAGGCGATCGGGGTGGTGCGAATGGTGCTCACCGGGCAGATCAACCCGCAGCTCGTCGCCAAGGTCAACGCGCACGGTCCGCTGGCGACGGGTCTGAGCGGTGAAGATGCCGGACTCTTCGGCGGACGTCGCCGCGGCGTGGTCGTCGACGGTGTCGAGCACGACCTCGGCCGGGTCGGTGACGTCGTGACCGTCGATCCGCAGCCGGTGCTGGATCACCTCGCCGCCGGACGCGTGCCGATCGTGTCGAGCATCGCGCCCGACCTCGACCACCCGGGTGCGTCGCTCAACGTGAACGCGGATGCCGCGGCGGCCGCGCTCGCCGTGGCGCTGAAGGCCGCGAAGCTCGTCGTGCTCACCGACGTCCCGGGCCTGTACGCCGATTGGCCCAACCGCGACTCGCTCGTGTCGCACCTGACCTCGACCGAGTTGCGCGCGATGGTGCCGAAGCTCGAGTCGGGGATGATCCCCAAGATGCAGGCGTGCCTCGACGCCGTCGACGGGGGAGTGCCCACGGCCGCGATCATCGACGGTCGCGTGCCCCACTCGGTGCTCGTCGAACTCTTCACCAGCAAAGGAATCGGAACGGAGGTGGTCGCGTGAACGCGGACACGACACAGGAATCCCTCGGCTCGCGCGGCCCGTCCTGGCAGGAGGATGCCGGGCGCGACCTCGTCCGCAGCTTCGGCGACCGGATGGCGCTGTTCGTGCGCGGCGAGGGGGCGTACGTCTGGGATGGCGACGGCAAGAAGTACCTCGACTTCCTCGCGGGGATCGCCGTCCTCTCGCTCGGCCACGCCCACCCGACGTTCGTCGAGGCCGTGTCGACGCAGGCCGCGACCCTCGTCCACATCTCCAACTACTTCGCCACGCCCCCGCAGCTGGCTCTCGCCGCTCGCCTCAAGCGGCTCGCCGGCACGGGGGAGTCCGGTCGCGTGTACTTCGCCAACTCGGGTGCCGAGGCGAACGAGGCGGCGTTCAAGCTCGCGCGTCTGCACGGCCGCGGCACCGACCGCACGCGCATCCTGACGCTCAAGGGTGGCTTCCACGGTCGCACGATGGGGGCGCTCGCGCTCACCGGGAAGCCCGCGCTGCAGGCGGACTTCCTCCCGATGGTGCCCGGGGTCGAGCACATCGACGCCACCATCGAGGCGCTCGAGGCGGCCGTCGATGAGAACGTCGCGGCGTTCATCGTCGAGCCGATCCAGGGCGAGGCCGGTGTGGTCGAGCTGCCCGAGGGATACCTCGAGGCCGCGCGCGAGATCACCGCGCGCCACGGCGCGCTGCTCATCGTGGACGAGATCCAGACCGGCGCCGGGCGCACCGGCGCATGGTTCGCCTTCCAGCACGCGGGCATCGTCCCGGATGCCATCACGGTGGCCAAGGGCATCGGCGGTGGATTCCCCATCGGCGCGCTCGTGACCTTCGGCGCGGCGAGCGAGCTGTTCTTCCCCGGCACCCACGGTTCCACCTTCGGCGGCAACGCCCTGGGGACGGCCGTCGCCGGTGCCGTCCTGCAGGAGATCGAGTCCGCGGGACTCGTCGACAACGCGGCGCGCCGCGAGGCCGAGCTGCGCGACGGGATCGCCGCTCTGGGATCGCAGCTCGTCGCCGGCGTGCGCGGGCGCGGGCTTCTGCTGGGCGTCGCGCTCTCCCACCCCGTCGCGAAGGCCGTCGTGGCCGCGGCGCAGGAGCACGGGCTCATCGTCAACGCCGCGAACGACGAGACGATCCGTCTCGCGCCGCCGCTCATCATCGGGGATGCCGAGATCGCCGAGTTCCTTGCACTCTTCGGCGCGGCGCTGTCCACCGTGACCGATGCCCTCATGATCGACGAGTCCGCCGCCCCGGCGACCGAAGGAGTACCCGCGTGACCCGCCATCTGCTGCGCGATGACGATCTGACCCCGGCCGAGCAGGCCGAGATCCTCGACCTCGCGATCGAGCTGAAGAAGGACCGCTGGGCCGTGAAGCCGCTGGCGGGGCCGCAGACGGTCGCGGTGATCTTCGACAAGTCCTCGACGCGGACGCGTGTGTCCTTCGCGGTGGGCATCGCCGACCTCGGCGGCTCGCCGCTGATCATCTCCACGGCGAACAGCCAGCTCGGCGGCAAGGAGACGCCCTCCGACACCGCCCGTGTCCTGGAGCGCCAGGTCGCGGCGATCGTGTGGCGCACGTACGCGCAGGCCGGGCTCGAGGAGATGGCGCGCGGAACGCGCGTCCCCGTCGTGAATGCCCTGAGCGATGACTTCCACCCCTGCCAGCTGCTCGCCGACCTGCTCACGATCCGCGAGCACAAGGGGGAGCTGAAGGGCCTGACGCTGTCGTTCTTCGGCGACGGGCGGAGCAACATGGCCCATTCGTACGTGCTGGCCGGAGTCACCGCCGGAATGCACGTGCGGGTGGCGTCACCCGCCGACTATGCGCCCCGGGCGGATGTCATCGCGGATGCCGAGCGCATCGCGGCCGCGACCGGCGGATCCATCTCGCTGACCACCGACCCCGAGGCCGCGGCCTCCGGCGCCGACGTCGTCGTCACCGACACGTGGGTCTCCATGGGCAAGGAAGAGGAGAAGATCGCCCGCATCCGCGATCTCGGCGGCTTCAAGGTGACGACCGATCTCATGGCGCGTGCCGACGAAGCGGCGATCTTCATCCACTGCCTCCCCGCCGACCGTGGCTACGAGGTCGACGCCGAAGTCATCGACGGACCGCAGAGCGTGGTGTGGGACGAGGCCGAGAACCGGCTGCACGCCCAGAAGGCGCTGCTGGTGTGGCTGCTGCGCCAGGACTGACCTCCCGCGTGGGCCGGGCGTGGAACCGTTTCGACGGGCCCGCCCGGCTCGTCGGGATCGATCTGGCCCGTGGGCTGGCGGTGCTCGGCATGCTGGCCGCGCACCTGCTGACCATCGATCCGTGGGTCGCCGACGATCCGGCGACGTGGCTCGATGTCGTGAACGGGCGCTCCTCGATCCTCTTCGCCACGCTGGCCGGCGTCTCCATCGCGCTCGTGACCGGAGGCCCTCGGCCGTTGGCGGGACCAGCCCGCGCCCGTGCGGCGGCGCGACTGGCCCTGCGCGGAGCATTGTTGTGGGCGATCGGCATCCTGCTGGTGATGACCGGCGTGCCCGTCTACGTGATCCTGCCGGCGTACGCCCTGCTGTTCGCCCTGTCGCTGCCGTTCCTGGGGCTGCGTCCGGGCCGGCTCTTCCTCGCCGCGGGAATCGTCGCGGTGACCATGCCGTGGGTCTTCCCGTTCTTGGATGCCGCTCCGATCTGGGGCGGCCCCGGGGGAGACGAGCTCCAGGCCTTCGTGGGATGGGCGTACCCGTTCCCGGTGTGGATCGCGTTCCTCCTCGCGGGGATGGGGGTGGGCCGACTCGACCTGCGGCGACTCCGTGTCCAGGCGTCGATCACCGTCATCGGCGCGGCGGTCGCGACCGTCGGCTATGCCGTCGCGGTCGTCACGGGCCCGGCGGTCGCGGCCGCGAACCCGTACCTCGCGGCGGTCTGGAGCGCGGAAGCGCATTCGTCGGGCCTGTGGGAGGTCGTCGGCTCCGGCGGGTTCGCCATCGCGGTGATCGGGCTGTGTCTCCTGATCGGCCGGACGCCGCTGCGATGGGTCGCGATCCCGCTGCGCGCGGTGGGATCCCTGCCGCTGACCGCGTACGTCCTGCAGATCGTGGTGTGGGCCGTGTTCGCGGCGGCCGTGCTCGGCGACACCTCCGATTTGTACGGAGTGCGCGATGCGGGACTCTTCCTGCCGCTGACCCTCGGGCTCGTCGTCGGCTGCACCGCATGGGCGCTCCTGATCGGCCGCGGGCCGCTCGAGGCGATCATCGACGGCATCATCCGCCGCGTGGCGGGGCCGCCTTCCCGCCCCGATGCCACACCCCCGGCGTCCGCCGCCTGAGCCGGCCGGGCGGTGTCCGCCGCTCTCGCTAGGCTGGGAGGCATGAGCAGTGAGACGGGCCAGGGCACGAACGAGGGCGCGCTGTGGGGCGCCCGTTTTTCCGGCGGGCCCTCTCCCGAGCTGGCGGCGCTGAGCCGCTCGACCCACTTCGACTGGGACCTCGCGCTCTACGACATCGCCGGTTCGCACGCGCACACCGCGGCGCTCGAGGCGGCTGGGTACCTCTCCGCCGACGAGGCGCGCGACATGCACGCCGGCCTCGACGACCTGGCCGACCGCGTCCGGGCGGGCACATTGGTCGCGGCTCCCGCCGACGAGGACGTCCACGGCGCGCTCGAGCGGGTCCTCATCGAGACCGTCGGTCCCGCCCTGGGGGGCAAGCTGCGCGCGGGGCGCAGCCGGAACGACCAGATCGCCACGCTCGTGCGCCTCTATCTCCTCGACCACGCCCGCACCATCACGCGCGAGCTCCTCCGCCTCATCGACGCGCTCGTCTCGCAGTCCGCTGCGCACGAGTCGGCCATCATGCCCGGGCGCACGCACCTGCAGCACGCACAACCCGTGCTGCTCGCCCACCATCTCCAGGCCTACGGCTGGGCTTTCGTCCGCGGCATCGAGCGTCTGCGCGATTGGTCGGTGCGCGCCTCCGTCTCGCCCTACGGCGGCGGCGCGCTCGCCGGAGCCACCCTCGGTCTCGACCCTCAGCTGGTCGCCGACCGACTCGGGCTCGCCCGACCGGCCGAGAACTCGCTCGACGGCACGGCATCCCGCGACGTCGTCGCCGAGTTCGCCTTCATCACCGCGATGGTCGGCGTCGATCTGTCGCGCCTGGCCGAAGACGTGATCCTGTGGAACACGCGCGAATTCGGTTTCGTGACTCTCGACGACGCGTATTCGACGGGGTCGAGCATCATGCCCCAGAAGAAGAACCCCGACATCGCCGAGTTGGCGCGCGGCAAGGCGGGCCGGCTGATCGGCAACCTCGCTGGTCTCCTTGCCACGCTCAAGGGGCTCCCGCTGGCGTACAACCGTGACCTGCAGGAGGACAAAGAGCCCGTGTTCGACTCCGTGCGGACCCTCGAGCTCGTCCTGCCGGCTTTCTCCGGGATGATCTCCACCCTCCGTTTCCACACCGAGCGGATGGCCGAGCTGGCTCCTCAGGGCTTCTCGCTCGCGACGGACGTCGCCGAGTGGCTGGTCCGCCAGGGGGTGCCGTTCCGCGACGCGCACGAGATCTCGGGCGCGCTCGTGCGCGCATGCGAGGAGCAGGGGATCGGTTTGGAGGATGCTGACGACGCGCTGCTGGCATCCGTGTCGCGGTCCCTGACTCCCGAGGTGCGCGACGTCCTGACGATCGAGGGGTCGGTGGCGAGCCGGACGGGCGTCGGCGGAACGGCTCCCGAACGGGTGTCGGAACAACGCGCAGACCTGGTTTCGCGCGCACAGGCGGCTGCTCACGCGTTGGGAATGTAATCAGTGATTCGCTTATACATTGCTCCCCATAAGCAATAAGCTGATCACATGATCGCCGCCGTCATCGCCGACATCGTCCGTTCCCGCGAACTGGACGATCGCGCCGGTGCGCAGCGCGCCATCCGCGACGCGATCGCGCGGGCGCAGACCGACGCGCCGTTGGCTCGCACACCGCTGACGGCCGTCGTCGGTGATGAACTCCAGGGCGAATATCCGACGATCGGTGCGGCGGCGGCGGCGCTCCTCCTCGTGCGACTGAATCTGCCCGACGGGATCGAATGTCGGTTCGGAGTGGGCGTCGGCGACGTACGCCCCGTCGAGCTCGATGACCGGACGATCCCCGAAGGACCCGCGTGGTGGGCGGCGCGGGCCGCGATCGAGCGGGTCGAAGCGATGCAGCAGCGCGTCGCGCCGCTCGCCCGCACGTGGTTCGAGGCCGAGAGCGGTGCGGACGCCGTCGTACGGCAGGGCGTCGCGCTGGCGAACGCCTATGCGCTTTCGCGCGATCAGCTCGTCTCGTCGATGAGCGAGCGCACGCGCCGGTTGACGTACGGTCGGTGCCTGGGGAGGTCGCAGCGCGACCTCGCCGAGGCGGAAGGTGTCACGCAATCCGCGGTCTCCCAGGCTCTCGCCTCGGCCGGGTCGGCCGCCGTCGTCGAGGGATTCCTGGCTCTGCGCGCGGAGGCCGAGTCATGATCGCGGCCGCACTGCTCCTCCTCGCCGTCGGTGGTGTCGACCTCGTGCGTCGCTTGATCGTCCGTCGTCGCGGACTCGCGTTCACCGTCGGGGGCGTGGTGCTCGTGGCGGTGTCGGCCCGAGCGGATGCCGTCGTCGCCGGCGTCCTTGCCGTTGCGGTCGCAGCGATCTGGACGTGGGTCGTCCCCGAGTCCGGTTCCGCCCGCGCGGGGCTGTGGCCGGTGGGTCTGCTCGGTGTCGCGGTGGCTGCCTGCGTGGTCGTCGCTCCGGCGCGGCCGCGTCCGGGGCTGCTCGGCTCGACATGGGAGGCGTACGGACCGCGCGGCGATGTTTCGCTCGACGTGGTCCTGCTGGTCGCGGGATGCCTGTTGTTCCTGCTGGAGTCGGGCAACGCCGTCGTCCGTATCGCTTTGCGCGCAGAGATGGGGGAGCGCGTGCTCCCGGCGTCCGGCGAAGCGCCGACGACGCTCAAGGGCGGGCGCCTGATCGGACCGCTCGAACGGATCCTCGTCTTCGCGCTGACCCTCGCCGGCGCCTACACACTGCTGGCGGCCGTCCTCGCCGCCAAGGGCATCGTGCGATTCCCCGAGATCTCCCGCGACGGCGAGGGCGGCGATCGCGCCGAGTACTTCCTCATCGGCAGCCTCGTGAGCTGGGTCACCGCGCTGGCGGCCGCGTTCGTCGTGTGGTGGGGCGTCCAGGCAGTGTGAGCCCTCCGGCACCCGGGCCGTCCCGCCGCCGCTGATAGCCTGGAGGGGTGTCCGCGCCCTTCGACGAGCCCTCCGTTCGTGCCCTCGAGCCCGCCAACGACCCGACGTTCGAAAACGTCTGGGACGAGCTCGTCTATCGCGGACTGATCCACGTCTCGACCGACCAGGACGAGCTGCGCGAGCTCCTTTCCGGACCGCCGGTGGTCTTCTACTGCGGCTTCGACCCGACCGCGCCGAGCCTGCACCTCGGCAATCTCGTGCAGCTGCTCACCATGCGCCGTCTGCAGCTGGCTGGCCATCGTCCGCTCGGTCTCGTCGGCGGATCCACGGGTCTCATCGGCGACCCCCGTCCGACCGCGGAGCGCACGTTGAACACGCGCGAGACGGTCGCGGAGTGGGTCGACCGGCTGCGGGCACAGGTCGAGCGATTCTTGAGCTTCGACGGTGACAACGCCGCCCGCATGGTCAACAACCTCGATTGGACCGCGCCGCTGAGCGCGATCGACTTCTTGCGCGACATCGGCAAGCACTTCCGGGTGGGCACGATGTTGAAGAAGGATGCGGTCAGCGCACGCCTCAATTCCGAGGCCGGCATCAGCTACACCGAGTTCAGTTACCAGATCCTGCAGGGCATGGATTACCTGGAGCTGTTCCGTTCCTACGGCTGCGTACTGCAGACCGGCGGCAGCGACCAGTGGGGCAACCTCACCAGTGGCACCGATCTCGTCCGCCGAGTCGAGGGGGCGTCGGTCCACGCGATCGGTACGCCGCTCATCACGAACAGCGATGGCACCAAGTTCGGCAAGAGCGAGGGCAACGCCATCTGGCTGGATGCCGACATGTGCAGCCCGTGGACGATGTACCAGTTCTGGCTCAACACCGATGACCGTGACGTGGTCGAGCGCCTCAAAGTGTTCACGTTCCTCACTCGGGCGGAGATCGAGGAGTACGCACGCCTGGTCGCCGAGGAGCCGTTCCGGCGCGCGGCGCAAAAGCGCCTCGCCCGAGAGGTGGTCACGACGGTGCACGGTGCCGAGGCGACCGACGCGGTCATCGCCGCGACCGAGGCGCTCTTCGGCCAAGGCGACTTGACCGCGCTGGATGCCGGCACCCTTCGCAGCGCGCTCGATGAGCTGCCGCACGCGTCGCTGGCCCCGGGCGCCACCGTGCTCGACGCGCTGACGGCGACCGGACTCGTGAGCAGTCTCAGCGAGGCGCGCCGCGCGATCGCCCAGGGCGGGGTCTCTCTGGACGGTGAGAAGGTGGCGACCGACGACGTCGTCGTCACCGGCTCGTTGCCGGGCGGGGTGTCGGTGCTCCGACGCGGGAAGAAGACTCTCGCCGGAGTGTTCGTCGGCTGATGCCGTTCACGCCGAGCCACGCCGTCGTCGCGCTGCCCTTCGCGCGCACACGGCTGGTGCCGGCGGCCGTGGCGATCGGCGCGATGACGCCCGACCTCCCGTTGTTCTTTCGCGGGATGCTGCCGGACTACACGATGACGCATGATCTCGCGTTGCTCGTTCCCACCACAGTCCTTGCGCTGGTGCTGTTCCTGGTGTGGCGGTGCATCCTGCGTCCCGCCACTCGTGAGCTCTCGCCGCGGGTCGTCGCCGACCGGCTGCCGGCGACGTGGGACGCGGGCTTCCGCGCCGGTCTGCGCGAATCGTTCGGCGGGGGAGCGGTCGGTCTGGCGTGGCTGGCCGCAGCTCTCGCTCTCGGTGTGGTCAGCCACATCGTGTGGGATCTCTTCACGCACGAAGGACGTCTCGGCGTTCAGCTGTTCCCGATCCTCGATCAGCAGTGGGGGCCGTTCCTGGGTGTGAAGTGGCTGCAGTACGGCTCGGGCGCGGTCGGCCTGATCGTGCTCGCCGCGTGGGGTCTCGTCTGGCTGTCTCGTCGGAGTCGCGTGCCCGTTCAGCGCTCTGTCCCCGGAGCCGTGCGTGTGGCGTGGTGGGTCTCCCTCCCCGTGGGCCTCGTCGTCGTCGGAACCGTCGCGATGCTCGTGACGATCAGCGCCGGCGAAGCGCTCTCGCCGACAGCGCTCATCTACGCCGTTCTGACCCGAGTCGCGGCAGTCTGGGCGCTCGCGACCCTGGTGCTCGCTCTCATCGTTCAGGTCCGCCGTCGGTCGTAGATCCGCGTTTTTCCGCGGTTTCGGGGGTGCGACACGCCCGGGGTGTGGTGTGGATTGGACGAGTGGGTGGGATCCGCGTAACTTATTACTTGTTCGCCCCACAGGGGAGAGCGGAGCGGCCGAAAGGCCCCGCGTCCTCTCAAGTGGCGAACCGCCCCGATCAGAACTTGTGAGCTTCGGCTTCCTGGTCTACGATAGGGATTCGCCACTCGGCACTTGTCCTCCATGACTGAACCTTCGGGTCTCGTCTCGTGTGCTTGGACGTGTTCGGTGGCCACATAGGTAGTGAGTTGCCTCATGGTTACGGTCTTTTGGGCTGGTTCTGTGGGTGCGTCCGTTCCTTGAGAACTCAACAGCGTGCACTTGTCAAATGCCAATTTATTCCTCGTTGGTCCGTTTCGGCGGATTGCGAGTAATTCCTTTGGATCAAAGTCCAACCCTTTGGGGTTGGCATCTGGATAGTCAGTTTTGACTTCCTGTTTGGTCAGATTGAACTCGTCTGTCCCGACCTTATTCCGGTTGGGTGGGCATTTTTCTTTTACGGAGAGTTTGATCCTGGCTCAGGATGAACGCTGGCGGCGTGCTTAACACATGCAAGTCGAACGGTGAAGCCAAGCTTGCTTGGTGGATCAGTGGCGAACGGGTGAGTAACACGTGAGCAACCTGCCCTGGACTCTGGGATAAGCGCTGGAAACGGTGTCTAATACTGGATATGAGCTCTCATCGCATGGTGGGGGTTGGAAAGATTTTTCGGTCTGGGATGGGCTCGCGGCCTATCAGCTTGTTGGTGAGGTAATGGCTCACCAAGGCGTCGACGGGTAGCCGGCCTGAGAGGGTGACCGGCCACACTGGGACTGAGACACGGCCCAGACTCCTACGGGAGGCAGCAGTGGGGAATATTGCACAATGGGCGGAAGCCTGATGCAGCAACGCCGCGTGAGGGATGACGGCCTTCGGGTTGTAAACCTCTTTTAGCAGGGAAGAAGCGAGAGTGACGGTACCTGCAGAAAAAGCGCCGGCTAACTACGTGCCAGCAGCCGCGGTAATACGTAGGGCGCAAGCGTTATCCGGAATTATTGGGCGTAAAGAGCTCGTAGGCGGTTTGTCGCGTCTGCTGTGAAATCCCGAGGCTCAACCTCGGGCCTGCAGTGGGTACGGGCAGACTAGAGTGCGGTAGGGGAGATTGGAATTCCTGGTGTAGCGGTGGAATGCGCAGATATCAGGAGGAACACCGATGGCGAAGGCAGATCTCTGGGCCGTAACTGACGCTGAGGAGCGAAAGGGTGGGGAGCAAACAGGCTTAGATACCCTGGTAGTCCACCCCGTAAACGTTGGGAACTAGTTGTGGGGACCATTCCACGGTTTCCGTGACGCAGCTAACGCATTAAGTTCCCCGCCTGGGGAGTACGGCCGCAAGGCTAAAACTCAAAGGAATTGACGGGGACCCGCACAAGCGGCGGAGCATGCGGATTAATTCGATGCAACGCGAAGAACCTTACCAAGGCTTGACATACACCAGAACACCGTAGAAATACGGGACTCTTTGGACACTGGTGAACAGGTGGTGCATGGTTGTCGTCAGCTCGTGTCGTGAGATGTTGGGTTAAGTCCCGCAACGAGCGCAACCCTCGTTCTATGTTGCCAGCACGTAATGGTGGGAACTCATGGGATACTGCCGGGGTCAACTCGGAGGAAGGTGGGGATGACGTCAAATCATCATGCCCCTTATGTCTTGGGCTTCACGCATGCTACAATGGCCGGTACAAAGGGCTGCAATACCGTGAGGTGGAGCGAATCCCAAAAAGCCGGTCCCAGTTCGGATTGAGGTCTGCAACTCGACCTCATGAAGTCGGAGTCGCTAGTAATCGCAGATCAGCAACGCTGCGGTGAATACGTTCCCGGGTCTTGTACACACCGCCCGTCAAGTCATGAAAGTCGGTAACACCTGAAGCCGGTGGCCCAACCCTTGTGGAGGGAGCCGTCGAAGGTGGGATCGGTAATTAGGACTAAGTCGTAACAAGGTAGCCGTACCGGAAGGTGCGGCTGGATCACCTCCTTTCTAAGGAGCATCTGGCATCGTCGGGTTTTTCCTGGTGGTGTCCAGGCGCCGGATCAGACCGAATGTGTCTGCCGGTTAGCTCATGGGTGGAACATTTGATGGGGTGCTCATGCCGATGGTTCGGGTCTAGTACGCAGCTTGCTGTGGGAACGGTTCGGGTTGTGGGGGTGGGTACATGCACGCTGTTGGGTCCTGAGGGGCCGGGCGCTGATTGCGGGTCTTTGGGCTTGTGGTTGGTGGCTGTTCCTCTAGGGCCTTTTCCTGGTGTCACGGTTGTGGCATGTCGGGGAGGGTACCGCCCGTACTTTGAGAACTACACAGTGGACGCGAGCATCTTCCATGCAACCTTTTGGGGTTGTGTGGTGTAGATGATCTTAAAGATCATTAGTCAATTTTTTGACGATTCAACTCATGTGATTTCAAGTCTTTAAGAGCAAACGGTGGATGCCTTGGCATCTGGAGCCGAAGAAGGACGTAGCAATCTGCGATAAGCCTCGGGGAACTGATAAGCGAGTTTTGATCCGAGGGTGTCCGAATGGGGAAACCCCGCCAGGGCGCGTGCGTACCTGGTGACTCCCGCCTGAATATATAGGGCGGGTAGAGGGAACGTGGGGAAGTGAAACATCTCAGTACCCACAGGAAGAGAAAGCAAAAGCGATTCCGTGAGTAGTGGCGAGCGAAACCGGAAGAGGCTAAACCTAGCGTGTGTGATAGCCGGCAGGTGTTGCATGTTGGGGGTTGTGGGACTTTTCTGATTGTTCTGCCGAGCAGTCGACGTGACAAGAGGGTATAGACGAACGGTTTTGAATGGCCGGTCATAGAGGGTGCGAACCCCGTAGTCGAAATGCCTGTTCTTGGCGTGAAGAGTATCCCAAGTAGCACGGGGCCCGAGAAATCCCGTGTGAATCTGTCAGGACCACCTGATAAGCCTAAATACTCCCAGATGACCGATAGCGGACAAGTACCGTGAGGGAAAGGTGAAAAGTACCCCGGGAGGGGAGTGAAATAGTACCTGAAACCGTTTGCTTACAAACCGTTGGAGCCTCCTTAGTAGGGGTGACAGCGTGCCTTTTGAAGAATGAGCCTGCGAGTTAGCGATACGTGGCGAGGTTAACCCGTGTGGGGTAGCCGTAGCGAAAGCGAGTCTGAATAGGGCGATTCAGTCGCGTGTCCTAGACCCGAAGCGAAGTGATCTATCCATGGCCAGGTTGAAGCGACGGTAAGACGTCGTGGAGGACCGAACCCACTTAGGTTGAAAACTGAGGGGATGAGCTGTGGATAGGGGTGAAAGGCCAATCAAACTTCGTGATAGCTGGTTCTCTCCGAAATGCATTTAGGTGCAGCGTTGCGTGTTTCTTGCCGGAGGTAGAGCTACTGGATGGCCGATGGGCCCTACAAGGTTACTGACGTCAGCCAAACTCCGAATGCCGGTAAGTGAGAGCGCAGCAGTGAGACTGTGGGGGATAAGCTTCATAGTCGAGAGGGAAACAACCCAGACCACCATCTAAGGTCCCTAAGCGCGTGCTAAGTGGGAAAGGATGTGGAGTTGCTTAGACAACCAGGAGGTTGGCTTAGAAGCAGCCACCCTTGAAAGAGTGCGTAATAGCTCACTGGTCAAGTGATTCCGCGCCGACAATGTAACGGGGCTCAAGCACGCCACCGAAGTTGTGGCATTGACATTTTTGGTAGGCCTTCGTGGTCCAGCCGTGTTGATGGGTAGGAGAGCGTCGTGTCGCGAGTGAAGCGGCGGGGTGACCCAGCCGTGGACGCGACACGAGTGAGAATGCAGGCATGAGTAGCGAAAGACGTGTGAGAAACACGTCCTCCGAAAGACCAAGGGTTCCAGGGTCAAGCTAATCTTCCCTGGGTAAGTCGGGACCTAAGGCGAGGCCGACAGGCGTAGTCGATGGACAACGGGTTGATATTCCCGTACCGGCGAAGAACCGCCCAAGCTAATCCAGTGGTGCTAAGAGTCCTAGCTCAGAATTTTCCGGATCCCTTCGGGGTGATGGTTGTCTGTGTGAACGCTCGACCCCATGCTGGTGCGGCTAGCGTATTAACAGGTGTGACGCAGGAAGGTAGCCCAAGCCAGGCGATGGTAGTCCTGGTGCAAGTGCGTAGGCCGAGTGATAGGCAAATCCGTCACTCATACAGGCTGAGACACGATGCGGATAAAAAGTGGGTGATCCTATGCTGCCGAGAAAAGCATCGACGCGAGGTTCTAGCCGCCCGTACCCCAAACCGACTCAGGTGGTCAGGTAGAGAATACCAAGGAGATCGAGAGAATCGTGGTTAAGGAACTCGGCAAAATGCCCCCGTAACTTCGGGAGAAGGGGGGCCATCCACTTATTAGGACTTGCTCCGAAAGGGTGTGGTGGCCGCAGAGACTAGTGGGTAGCGACTGTTTACTAAAAACACAGGTCCGTGCCAAGTCGCAAGACGATGTATACGGACTGACGCCTGCCCGGTGCTGGAAGGTTAAGAGGACCGGTTAGCCGCAAGGCGAAGCTGAGAATTTAAGCCCCAGTAAACGGCGGTGGTAACTATAACCATCCTAAGGTAGCGAAATTCCTTGTCGGGTAAGTTCCGACCTGCACGAATGGCGTAACGACTTCCCAACTGTCTCAACCGCGAACTCGGCGAAATTGCATTACGAGTAAAGATGCTCGTTACGCGCAGCAGGACGGAAAGACCCCGTGACCTTTACTACAGCTTGGTATTGGTGTTCGGTGTGGCTTGTGTAGGATAGGTGGGAGACTGTGAAGCGGACACGCCAGTGTTCGTGGAGTCATTGTTGAAATACCACTCTGGTCACTCTGGATATCTAACTTAGGACCGTGATCCGGTTCAGGGACAGTGCCTGGTGGGTAGTTTAACTGGGGCGGTTGCCTCCCAAAATGTAACGGAGGCGCCCAAAGGTTCCCTCAACCTGGTTGGCAATCAGGTGGCGAGTGTAAGTGCACAAGGGAGCTTGACTGTGAGACTGACAGGTCGAGCAGGGACGAAAGTCGGGACTAGTGATCCGGCAGTGGCTTGTGGAAGCGCTGTCGCTCAACGGATAAAAGGTACCTCGGGGATAACAGGCTGATCTTGCCCAAGAGTCCATATCGACGGCATGGTTTGGCACCTCGATGTCGGCTCGTCGCATCCTGGGGCTGGAGTAGGTCCCAAGGGTTGGGCTGTTCGCCCATTAAAGCGGTACGCGAGCTGGGTTTAGAACGTCGTGAGACAGTTCGGTCCCTATCCGCTGCGCGCGTAGGAAGTTTGAGAGGATCTGACCCTAGTACGAGAGGACCGGGTTGGACGAACCTCTGGTGTGTCAGTTGTTCCGCCAGGAGCACCGCTGATTAGCTACGTTCGGGATGGATAACCGCTGAAAGCATCTAAGCGGGAAGCCGGCCTCAAGATGAGACTTCCATACCATTTATGGTGAGAGGCTCCCAGCCAGACTACTGGGTTGATAGGCCGGATGTGGAAGCGTAGTAATACGTGAAGCTGACCGGTACTAATAAGCCGATGACTTGATAACACACCGTTTTTGGTGCTTGCGTCCACTGAGTGGTTCTCGATGTACGGTCGGGAACACAACAATGACATTCGTTGTTGGTTTTTGAAACATCAATAGTGTTTCGGCGGCCATAGCGAGAGGGAAACGCCCGGTTACATTCCGAACCCGGAAGCTAAGCCTCTCAGCGCCGATGGTACTGCAGGGGGGACCCTGTGGGAGAGTAGGACACCGCCGGACTTCTTCTAAGACGAAATGGCCACCCAACGCTGGGTGGCCATTTCGCATATACGGACACTTTTCCGGGGGAAGGATCGTCATGTCGAACGACGACGCCAACGAGCGCAAGGGCAACGGGGGTCGCTCAGACGATCGTTCCCGACCCCGGTCCACCTCGGGCGGTTCCTCCGGACGCCCCGCTCGCGACTCATCGGCGCGACCGTTTCGGCGCGAGGGTGAGGGCGCCGCGCGCCCCCGTCGCGAGGGTGATGACCGTGCACCCCGACGCGACGGTGACAACACGCATCGTCCGCGTCGGGACGGTGACTCGCGCCCACGACCGGGGAGCGGTGACGCTCGCCCGCGGCGGGATGGTGTCACCGGCGGCGGCTTCGACCGTCCGCGTCGCGATGGGGATTCCCGTCCGTACCGCCGCGACGGCGAGTCGGCCGGTCGTCCCCGTCGGGACGGCGACGCTCGTCCGCGTCGCGACGGCGACGCGCGTCCGTACCGTCCTCGCACGGAGGGTTCGGATTCGCGTCCGTACCGTCCTCGCACGGAGGGTTCGGATTCGCGTCCGTACCGTCCTCGCACGGAGGGTTCGGATTCGCGTCCGTACCGTCCTCGCACGGAGGGTTCGGATCCGCGTCCGTACCGTCCTCGCGGCGAAGGGTCGGACTCGCGTCCGCCCCGTTCGCGGAGTGAGGGTGGCGAGTCGCGTTCCTTCCGACCGCGAGGCGATGGCGGCGACCGCCGGCCGTCCGGCGACCGTCGCCCGGGTGCCGGAGCGCCTCGTCGCTTTGACCGCGCGGACGGTCGCGCCACACGTCCGCCCCAGGATCAGCGCGAGCGCGGGCCGCAGATCCCCGAGGACGTCACCGCCCGTGACCTCCCGGGGGCGGCGCGGAACGAACTGAAGACTCTGAGCAAGGACAACGCCGAGAACGTCGCCCGACACCTGGTGATGGCGTCGCGCCTCATCGACGACGACCCGGCCCTCGCGCACGAGCACGCCCTCGCGGCATCCCGGAGCGCGGGCCGCGTCGCCATCGTCCGTGAGACCGTCGCGATCACGGCGTACGCCATCGGTGACTTCGCTCTCGCGCTGCGTGAGCTGCGCACCCACCGCCGCATCTCGGGCTCCGACGAGCAGCTTCCGCTCATCGTCGACAGCGAGCGCGGTGTGGGACGTCCGGACCGTGCGCTCGAGGAAGGCCGCGCCGTCGACCGCTCGACGCTGACGGCCGCGGTGCGCGCGCAACTGGCCATCGCCATGTCCGGAGCCCGGCTGGATCTCGGCGAGACCGAACGCGCGCTGCAAGAACTCGAGATTCCGGAAGCCGACCCGGATCGCGCCTTCGAATGGAGCCCCGCTCTCTTCGCCGCGCGTGCCGCTGTCCTGGAGGAACTCGGACGCGAGGACGAGGCGGCGGAGTGGTTCCACCGCGCCGAGATCGCGGCGGACGCGCTCGACGCTGCTGCCGGAGTCGCCGACCGCGAGGTCATCGTCGTCGAGGAGATCGACCTCGTGGATGACGAGGGCGGTGTGGACGTGGCATCCGGTGTCATTCCGGTGCAGGACGCCGCCGAAGACGCGAGCGAGGACGAATCGCGATGATCTTCGGGCGCAAGACGGAGTCGACGCCGCTCGACGGTGTGGATGTCGTGCTCGCGGATCTCGACGGCGTGGTCTATGCCGGACCCGGCGCGTTGCCGCACGCGGTCGAGAGCCTGAATCGTGCCGCGGACGAAGGACGCCGCCTCGGCTACATCACGAACAACGCGTCGCGAACGGATGCGTCTGTCGCCGAGCACCTGACCTCGTTGGGGTTGCACGTGGCGCCCGAGGACGTCGTGACGAGTCCGCAAGCCGCGATGCGTCTTCTCGCGGATCTGGTGCCGGCGGGCTCCACGCTCCTCGTCGTCGGGGGAGAGGGGCTCGTCGTCGAGGTCGAGAAGGCCGGGTTCGTCGTCACCCGCAGCGCCGAGGACTCACCCGCCGCGGTCGTCCAGGGTTTCGCGCCGGAGGTCGGGTGGAAGCAGCTGGCCGAGGCGGCATACGCTCTCGCGACGCCGGTGGAAGAGGGTGGCATCCCGTGGATCGCCACCAACACGGACTGGACCATTCCGCAGGCGAGGGGGATCGCGCCGGGAAACGGGACGCTCGTGTCCGCTGTGCACACGGCTGTCGGCCGCCTCGCGACCGTCGCCGGCAAGCCGGAGCGTCCGATCTTCGACGTGGCGGTCGCCCGCACCGGTGCGCAGTCGCCGCTGTTCATCGGCGACCGACTCGACACCGACGTGCAGGGAGCGCGCGGGGCGGAGATGGCATCCGTTCATGTTCTGACCGGAATCGACCGGCCGAAGCAGTTGCTCGCGGCGGCACCCAACCAGCGTCCCGACTACATCGTCGCGGACCTGCGGCAGCTCTTCGAGCCCTACCCCGCCACCATCGTGAAGGGTGACCGCACGCGGGTGGGTGGTGCGGTCGTCGAGATCGACGGTGTGGATCTGCGCATCGTCTCGGCGGGGGATCGCCAGATCGATCTCCTGCGCGCCGGGGCCGCCGCGATCTGGAACTCGGGTCGCGCGATCTTCGGGTTCCGCGTGCCGGAACAGCTGTACGCGGATCCGTTCCGCGTGCGCTGACGCGGATACGATGGCATCCATGTCGGACGACCGCGAGACCGATGGCGACGCCGAGCTGATCGGCCGCCTTCGCATCATCGAGGAGCAGCCGCTCGACGCGCGCGCCGGCGCCTACGCGGCGCTGCACGACGAGCTGGCGCGACGCCTCGAATCGGGGTCGTCGGCGCCGGCGGACGGATGAGCGGCCGGCTGGATGCCGAGCTCGCGGCACGGGGACTCGCACGATCGCGCACGCATGCCGCGCAGCTGATCGCAGACGGCTTGGTCGCCGTGGACGGACGGGGTGTAGTCAAGCCGTCGATGCGCGTCGAGGACGATTCGCGCATCGAGGTCGCCGTCGTCGACCACTACGTGAGCCGTGGCGCGCACAAGCTCCTCGCGGCGCTCGACGCGTTCGCCGTCGATCCGGCGGGTCGGGTCACGCTCGACCTCGGCGCGTCGACCGGCGGGTTCACCCAGGTGCTGCGCGAGCGGGGCGCGAGTCCCGTGATGGCCGTCGACGTCGGGCACGGGCAGTTGTCCCCAGCCGTGGCGGCCGACCCGGGAGTGGTGTCGGTCGAGGGGTATAACGTGCGGTTCATGACCGCCGCCACGCTCGCCGCCGCGACCGGCGTCGAGGAACGCCCGAGCGTGATCACGGGCGATCTGTCGTTCATCTCTCTCCATCACGTCCTCCCCGCCGTCGTCGCCACGGCCGCTCCTGCCGCCGACGTGGTGCTGCTGATCAAGCCGCAGTTCGAGGTCGGCCGTACGGCGGTGAAGGGCGGTCTCGTCACCGACCCGGCACTGCGGTCGGACGCGGTCCACGGCGTGCTGTGGGCGGCGTGGGACGCGGGCCTGCGGACCGCGGGCATCATCGCCTCGCCCATCGTGGGCACGCACGGCAACCAGGAGTACGTGGCGTGGTTCTCGGACACCCGGGGCACCGACCCCTCAGAATGGGAGAGCACCGTGACCCGACTGACCGGAAGCCGATGACCCCCAGCCAACGCAGAATCCTGCTCGTCGTCCACGCCCGCCGCGACGATACCGTCGAGGCGGCGCAGCGCGTGCTATCCGCCGTGCGCGCCGCGGGGGCGATCCCCGTCGTGTCGGCGGAGGATCGGCCCGAGCTCGCCGAGCGGTTGTCCCTCGCGGGTGTCGAAACCCTCGGTGTCGACGTCGGCGTCGACGACCTGGAGTTGGCGATCGTCCTGGGCGGCGACGGCACGATCCTGCGCGCGGCCGAGACCGTCCGCGGCGGCACGGCACCGATCCTCGGGATCAACATGGGTCACGTCGGATTCCTCGCCGAGATCGAGCGTGACGACATGGACGATGCCGTGCGCCGGGTGATCGCCCGCGACTACCGCGTCGAAGAGCGCCTCGCCCTCGCGGTGAAAGTGCTCGACGCCGACGACCGCGTGATCTTCGAGACGTGGGCGCTGAACGAAGCCACCGTTGAGAAGGCGAGTCGTGAGCGCATGCTCGAGGTCGTCATGGAGGTCGACGGGCGTCCGCTGTCGTCCTTCGGATGCGACGGCATCGTGATGGCCACCCCCACCGGGTCGACGGCCTACAACTTCTCCGCCGGTGGCCCGGTCATCTGGCCGACCGTCGAGGCGATCGCCGTCGTGCCGTTGTCTGCGCACGCGCTGTTCGCTCGTCCGTTGGTGGTGAGTCCGGATGCGACCGTCGCGGTCGAAGTCCTCGAGCGCACCAGCGGCAGCGGCATCCTGTGGTGCGACGGTCGCCGCTCGCACGAACTCCCGCCCGGGGCCCGCGTGGTGGTCCGGCGGTCGTCACGGCCGGTGCGTCTGGCACGTCTGCACCCGGCGGCGTTCACCGAGCGTCTGGTGCGGAAGTTCCGCCTGCCGGTCACCGGCTGGCGTGGCGCCCTCGGGGGCATGCCGTGATCGAGGAGATGCGGTTGCGCGACCTCGGTGTCATCGCTGACGCGACGCTGCCGATCGGACGCGGGTTCACCGCCATCACCGGCGAGACGGGCGCGGGCAAGACCATGGTCGTCACGGGTCTCGGGCTCCTCCTCGGCCAGCGCGCCGATTCGGGTGCGGTGCGCTCCGGCGCCGCCCAAGCGGCGGTCGAGGGCGTGTGGGTGGTTCCCGAGAATGGGCCGGTCGCCGCACGCGTTCGCGAAGCCGGGGGAGACGTCGAGCCGCTCGGCGGCGGGGCGGCCGAGCTGTACCTCGGCCGCACGGTGTCGAGCGAGGGTCGTGGCCGTGCGACCGTGGGCGGTCGGACCGCGCCCGCGGGCGTCCTGGCGGATCTCGCGGACGACCTCGTCGTCGTGCACGGTCAGTCCGATCAGTTGCGGCTGCGCTCGGCATCCGCCCAGCGCGACGCGCTCGACCGCTTCGGCGGCGAGCCGGTCGCGGCCGCGCGAGCCGCGTACCGGACGGCGTGGGACTCGTGGCGGACCCTGGATGCGGAGCTGTCGACGCTCACCGCCGACCGCGACGCCCGCGCTCGCGAGGCGGAGGAGTTGCGTGTCGCGATCGCCGAGATCGAGGCGGCGGAGCCCATCGCCGGCGAGGAAGAAGAACTCGAGCGTCGCGCGGAGCGCCTCGCGAACGCGGAAGAGCTCCGCATCGCCGCCGTGAGCGCGCACGCGGTGCTCTCCAGCGACGACGACACCCCCGACGTCGTGACGCTCCTCGCCGAGGCGCGTCGGGCGCTCGAACGAGTGTCGGGCAGCGACGCGGCGCTCGCGGTCATCGGCGAGCAGGTCGCCGACCTCGGCTACCGTGCGACCGACGTCGCCGTGGCGCTCTCGGGCTACCTGGCCGACCTCGACGAGTCGGGGCCGCACGAACTCGCGGCGGTCGACGAGCGGCGAGGCGTCCTGGCGACTCTCGTCCGTGCGCACGGATCCGTGGATGCCGCGATCGCGCTCCTCGAAACCGGCTCGGCCCGTCTGCTCGAGCTCGACGACGACAGCGACCGCATCGAACGACTCGGCGCGCAGCGCGACTCCGCGGCCGCCGAGCTCGACGCCGCAGCCGAAGCCCTCACCGCCGCGAGGCTCGAAGCCGCCGCTCGCCTCGGCGCCGCGGTCACCGAGGAACTGCACGCCCTCGCCCTGCCCGACGCGAAGCTGACCGTCGAGGTCACGCCCTCGCCCACGCCCGGCGCGCACGGACGTGACGACGTCGCGATCCTGCTCGCCCCGCACCCGGGAGCCGATCCGCGTCCCGTCTCACGCGGCGCGTCCGGCGGTGAGCTCAGCCGCGTCATGCTCGCGATCGAGGTCGTCATCGCGGGTGTCGACCCCGTGCCGACGTTCGTCTTCGACGAGGTGGACGCCGGTATCGGCGGGGCCGCGGCGATCGAGGTGGGGCGACGACTCGCCCGGCTCGCCGAGTCGTCGCAGGTCATCGCGGTGACCCACCTCGCCCAGGTGGCGGCCTTCGCGGGCAACCACCTGACCGTGGTCAAGGGCAACGACGGTGCGGTGACGGCATCCAGTGTCCGCCGCCTGGAGGGCGCCGAACGCGAGGCGGAGATGGCGCGTCTGCTCTCGGGGCTCAGCGATTCCGAGGCTGCGCTCACCCACGCGCGCGAGCTGTTGGAGACCGGCCGAGCGGTGCGCTGACCCCCGTCTCACGACACGGGATCGTCACGCCGAGGTGACACGGGTGTCGGTGGCCGATGCCAGACTTCCCTCAACGCGCGGCGCGCTCCGCGCGGCCATCCTCGGAGACGACTGATAGGATCGAAGCCCGTGATGCAGACTTCGGACGCGGGACATTCAGACGACAACACCACGGCATCGACCTTCACGACGAAGCACATCTTCGTGACCGGAGGAGTGGTTTCGTCACTCGGGAAGGGCCTGACGGCGGCAAGCCTCGGCAACCTCCTCACGGCGCGGGGTCTCCACGTCGTCATGCAGAAGCTCGATCCCTACCTCAACGTCGACCCGGGGACGATGAACCCCTTCCAGCACGGCGAGGTGTTCGTCACCGACGACGGGGCCGAGACCGACCTCGACATCGGTCACTACGAGCGCTTCCTCGACATCGAGCTGAGCCAGGCGGCCAACGTCACCACCGGTCAGATCTACTCGCAGGTGATCGCGCGCGAGCGCCGTGGCGAGTACCTCGGCGACACGGTGCAGGTCATCCCGCACATCACCGACGAGATCAAGCGTCGTATGCGTCTGCAGGCGACCGAGACGCCGCAGCCCGACGTCATCATCACCGAGATCGGTGGCACCGTCGGCGACATCGAGTCGCAGCCCTTCATCGAGTCTGCGCGTCAGATCCGACACGAACTCGGCCGCAAGAACGTCTTCTTCGTGCACGTGTCGCTCGTGCCGTTCATGGGCGCCTCGGGGGAGCAGAAGACCAAGCCCACGCAGCACTCGGTCGCGGCGCTGCGCTCCATCGGCATCCAGCCCGACGCTCTCGTGCTCAGAAGCGATCGGCCGGTCACCGAGTCGAACAAGCGCAAGATCGCGCTGATGTGCGACGTCGACGAGGATGCGGTCGTGAACGCGGTGGACGTTCCGAGCATCTACGACATTCCGACGATGCTGCACGACCAGGGCCTCGACTCCTACATCGTCGACGCGCTCGGCATCGACAAGGCCGCCGACGTCGACTGGTCGCGGTGGCAGCGCGTGCTGCAGGCGGTGCACAACCCCAAGCACGAGGTCACCATCGGCCTGGTCGGCAAGTACATCGACCTCCCGGATGCCTACCTGTCCGTGACCGAGGCCATCAAGGCGGGCGGCTTCGCGCAGGAGACGCAGGTCAAGATCACGTGGATCCCGTCCGACCTGTGCGAGACGCCCGAGGGCGCGGCCAAGGCGCTGTCGACGGTCGACGGCATCATCGTTCCGGGTGGCTTCGGCATCCGCGGGATCGAGGGCAAGCTGGGCGCGCTGCGCTTCGCGCGCGAGCAGGGCATCCCGACCCTGGGCATCTGCCTCGGCCTGCAGTGCATGGTCATCGAGTACGCGCGCACCGTCGCGGGTCTCGAGGGGGCGTCGTCGAGCGAGTTCGACCCCGACACCGTCCACCCCGTCGTGGCGACGATGGCCGAGCAGATCGACATCCTGCAGAGCGGTGACCTCGGCGGCACGATGCGTCTGGGCCTGTACCCGGCCGACCTGGCCGAGGGATCGCTCGCGGCCGAGGTGTACGGCGCGGAGCGCGTGTCGGAGCGGCACCGTCACCGGTACGAGGTCAACAACTCCTACCGTCAGCAGCTGAGCGACGCGGGTCTGGTGTTCTCGGGGCTCAACCCCGACCTCGACCTCGTCGAGTACGTCGAGCTGCCGCGCGACGTGCACCCGTACTACATCGCCACGCAGGCCCACCCCGAGCTGCGCTCGCGTCCCACGCAGCCGCACCCGCTGTTCCGCGGGCTCGTGGGCGCGGCGCTGGAGCGTCACCGTTCGAGCGAGCTGTTCGACGTCGAGGAGGACTGACGTGGAGTCGCTGCGCGACGAGCCCGTCGACCTGGAGGTCGTCGCCAGCGACCTCGTGTATCGCGGAGCGGTGTGGGACGTCCGGTCCGACACCGTCCGGTACGGCGACGACGAGATGACCCGCCAGTACGTCGAGCACCCGGGCGCGGCGGCTGTCGTCGCACTCGACGACGACAACCGCGTCGTGCTCATCCAGCAGTACCGGCAGCCGATCAAGGCGCGCGACTGGGAGATCCCGGCGGGCCTCCTCGACGTGGCGGGCGAGCCGCCGCTGGAAGCGGCCAAGCGGGAGCTGACCGAAGAGGTCGATCTCACCGCCGAGCGGTGGCAGCATCTCGTCTCGATCCACACGACGCCGGGGGGGAACGACGAGGTCGTTCACCTCTTCCTCGCCCGCGGACTCTCCACCGTCGTCACCGGCTATGAGCGCGAGCACGAGGAGTCCGACATGCGCGTCGAGCGGGTTCCGCTCGCCGACGTGATCGACGGTGTGCTCGCGGGGCGTCTGCGCAACGGCATCCTGGCCACCGGTGTGCTCGCCGCCGCCGAGGTGCTGCGCCGCGAGGCCGCGTCGGCCTGACGTGAAGCTCGAGCGCGCCGTCGAGACGTACCTGCGGCACGTCGCGCTCGAGCGAGGGCTGTCCGACCACACCGTCGCCGCGTACCGCCGCGACCTCACCGTCTACACGGCGTGGCTGGGGGAGCGGGGCATCTTCGACACGGATGCCGTGACCTCGGCGCTCGTCGCCGAGTTCGCCGCCGAACGTGCCGCCGCCGAGCCGCCGCCCGCGGCCTCGTCCCTCGCGAGGCTGCAGTCCTCGGTGCGCGGGTTGCACCGGTTCCTCGTGCGCGAGGGGCAATCCGACGATGATCCGAGCGGGCGGCTGCGCCCGCCCAAGGCTCCGCGACGGCTGCCGAAAGCGCTGTCCATCGGCCAGGTCGAACAACTCCTGGATGCCGCGGGCCCCGCGCCGGGATCGGTCGACGCGACCGCCGCCGAACCGTCCGCCGTGCGCGACCGGGCTCTGCTGGAGCTGCTGTACGCCACCGGTGCGCGCGTGTCCGAGATCGTGCAGCTCGATGTCGATGACACCGCGCACGGCGACGTGTTGCGGGTGCGGGGCAAGGGGGCGAAGGAGCGCATCGTCCCGGTCGGGTCGTACGCCCGCGCGGCGGTCGAGGCGTACCTGACGCGCGTGCGACCGGGATGGGCGACGAAGGGGCGGGCGACGCCCCGGCTGTTCCTGGGGGTGCGCGGTGCGCCGCTGTCGCGTCAGAGCGCGTGGCTCATCATCCAGGGTGCCGCGGAGCGGGCGGGTCTCACCGCGCACGTCTCCCCGCACACCCTCCGACACTCCTTCGCCACGCACCTGCTGCAGGGCGGCGCCGACGTCCGTGTGGTGCAGGAACTCCTCGGGCACGCCTCGGTGGCCACGACGCAGATCTACACGCACGTTTCGGTCGATGCGCTGCGCGACGTCTACGCCACGGCGCACCCGCGGGCGCGCTGAGCCACAGCGCGCTGCGGGGGCGGGGCGGCCATCGCGTGGGGCGCTCGCGCACAACCCCGGTCACGGGGCCCGCGGGTCGCCGGGCGAGCGGCGGGGCGGCGAGTAGACTCGGCAGGGTTATGACGAAGGCGGGAGACTCGGTGTCGGCGAGCACGAAGGGGACGGCGAAGAACGAGGACGAGGTCATCCTCGGTCCCACGGGCCGCCCGTACCAGGGATTCCCCACCCCGCCCGCGCTCTCCAGCCACGGCCCCGCGCGCATCATCGCCCTCTGCAACCAGAAGGGTGGCGTCGGCAAAACGACGACCACGATCAACCTCGCGGCCTCGCTCGCCGGGTACGGACGCCGTGTCCTCGCGATCGACTTCGACCCGCAGGGTGCGCTGTCGGCCGGGCTCGGCATCCAGACGCACGACATGCTGACGATCTACGACCTGCTGCTGGACACCAAGCGCGACCCGCGGGATGCGATCGTGCAGACCCGCGTCGAGGGTCTCGACCTGATCCCGGCGAACATCGACCTGTCGGCCGCCGAGGTCCACCTCGTCAACGAGGTCGCGCGCGAAACGATCCTCGCCCGCGTGCTGCGCAAGGTCGCCGCCGACTACGACGTCGTGCTCGTGGACTGCCAGCCCTCGCTCGGCTTGCTCACGGTCAACGCGCTCACCGCGGCGCACGGCGTCCTGATTCCGCTCGAGTGCGAGTTCTTCGCGCTGCGCGGCGTCGCGCTCCTCATCGAGACGATCGACAAGGTGCGCGACCGCCTCAACCCCGCCATCGAATTGGACGGCGTGCTCGCCACGATGTACGACCCGCGCACGCTCCACTCGCGCGAGGTGCTCGAGCGCGTGGTCGAGGCGTTCGGCGACGACGTCCTCGAGACGGTCATCGGGCGCACCGTGAAGTTCCCGGATGCCTCGGTCTCCGGCATGCCGATCACGGAATTCGCGCCCGAGCACGCCGCCGCACAGGCCTACATGCGGCTGGCGCGGGAGCTGGTCGCCCGTGGCGCCGTCGCCTGACGACAGCACCGCTGCCACGACGCCGGACGACGACTCCGCCGTCGACGCGGTCTCGCCGGGCTTCCGTGTGTCGCTTCCGGTGTTCGACGGGCCGTTCGACCTGCTCCTCAACCTCATCTCCGCGCACGAGCTCGACATCACCGAGGTCGCACTAAGCCGCGTGACCGACGAGTTCATCGCCTACCTGCGGGCCCTCGGCCCGGCGGGCGACCTGGACGAGGCATCCGAGTTCCTGGTCGTGGCCGCGACGCTGCTCGACATGAAGATCGTCGGGCTCCTGCCGCAGGGCGAGCTCGTGGATGCCGAGTCGGTGGCGTTGCTCGAGGCTCGCGACCTGCTGTTCGCGCGTTTGCTGCAGTACCGGGCCTTCAAAGAGGTGTCGGCGTGGTTCGCCCGCTGCCTGCAGCGGGAGGACCGCCGCCACACGCGGAACGTGCGCCTCGACGAGAAGTACCGGAGCGCCGTCCCGGAGCTCGTGTGGACGCTCAACGCCGAGGACTTCGCAGCGCTCGCCGTCGTCGCCCTCGCCCCGAAGCAGCCACCCACCGTCGGCCTCGACCACCTGCACGCGCCGCTCGTGAGCATCCGCGAGCAGGCCGCGATCGTGGTGACGCTGCTGCGCGGATCGGGGACGCTGAACTTCCGCGACCTCGTCGCCGGTGTGACGCAGACGGGGGTCGTCGTGGCGCGCTTCCTCGCGATCCTTGAGCTGTACCGCCACGCCGCGCTGTCGTTCGAGCAGCTCGAACCGTTGGGGGAGCTGACCCTGCGCTGGACCGCCGAGAGGTGGTCGGAAGAGAACCTCGCCGCCCTGGGAGCCGACTATGACCGATGACACCGTGGCCGAGACACCCGCCCCGGCGCCCGCCCGACCGCACGACACGGCATCCGTCGCCCGTCGGCTGGAGGCCATCCTGCTGATCCTGGACGAGCCGCAGAGCCTCGTCTCGCTCGCCGCGGCCGTCGCGGCACCCGTTCCCGCGGTACGGCAGGCGATCGAGGGACTCGTCGCCGATTACGACGGTGAGACCGGAGGCCCGCGACGCGGCTTCGAGCTGCGCGAGGTCGGGGGCGGGTGGCGGCTCTACGTCCGCGAGGAGTACGACGACGTGGTGGGGGAGTTCGTCAACACCCAGGCCCCCTCGCGCCTGTCGCAGGCGGCGCTGGAAACGCTGGCCGTCATCGCGTACAAGCAGCCCGTGACGCGGGGGCAGGTGGCATCCATCCGCGCCGTGAACGTCGATTCGGTCGTGCGGACGCTGCTGGCCCGCGGCCTCATCACCGAGGTCTTCACCGACCCCGACACGGGGGCGATCCACTACGGAACGACCGACCAGTTGCTGGTCAACCTGGGCATCAACTCGCTCGACGAGCTGCCCCACATCTCGCCGTTGCTCGACGACGGCGCCGACGGATTCGACGGAGAGGTGCTCAGATGAGCGAAGAGGGCGTACGCCTGCAGAAGGTGCTCGCCAACGCGGGGGTCGCCTCGCGTCGGGTGTCGGAGCAGATGATCGTCGAGGGGCGCGTGCGCGTGAACGGCGCCGTGGTGACCGAGCTCGGCTCGCGCATCGACCCGGAGAGCGACCTGGTCGACGTCGACGGTGTCGCCGTGCAGCTGGACGCCTCGAAGCGGTACGTCATCCTCAACAAGCCCACCGGGGTGGTCAGCTCGATGAGCGACGACCGCGGGCGGCCCGACCTGCGACGCTTCACCGGGGAGTGGGAGGAGCGGCTGTTCAACGTGGGACGCCTGGATGCCGACACGAGCGGGCTCCTCGTGCTCACCAACGACGGCGACCTCGCCCACGTGCTCGCGCACCCCTCGTTCGGCGTCACCAAGGTGTACATCGCGAAGGTCGAGGGGCTCGTGACGCCGCAGACCATCGCGCGCCTGACCAAGGGCGTCGAGCTCGAGGACGGACACATCGCGGCCGACAAGGCGCGCCTCCTGGATGCCTCGCAGGGGGCGAGCCTGGTGGAGCTCACGCTGCATTCCGGGCGCAATCGGATCGTCCGACGGATGATGGCCGAGGTCGGTCATCCGGTGGTGGAGCTGGTGCGTCGGCAGTTCGGGCCGCTCCACCTGGGAACTCTCCCGGTGGGGAAGGCCCGCGAGTTGACTACAGTAGAACGCGGCGCACTGCTCACGCTGTCTCGTCGAGACGGCGACACTCCGGCCGCTCCGGCCGAGTGACCGTCGGGCGCCGCGCGGTGCGAATGCCACCGCCAGGGCAGCAGGAGACCCGATGATCGAAGCGAACGGAACGCCCGCGCGCGCGGACGCGCCCTTGGCGACCCGGACGAGCGGCACCGTACGGGTGGTCGGATCGGGACTGCTCGGTGCCAGCATCGGCCATGCGCTGACCGCCCGCGGTGTCGACGTCGTGCTCGCCGACACGTCTCCGTCGCAGCTGCGCCTCGCGATCGATTACGGCGCGGGCCGCGCCGAGCGGGACGACGATCGTCCGTCGCTCATCGTCGTCGCCGTGCCGCCGGACGTCGTCGCCGACGTGGTGCAGCGCGAGCTCGCCGCTCACCCGGATGCCGTCGTCACCGACGTCGCGAGCGTGAAGCTGGATCCGCTGCGCACCCTCCGCTCGCGCGGCGTCGACCTCACCCACTACATCGGCTCGCACCCGATGGCCGGGCGCGAGCGCGGGGGAGCCATCTCCGCGCGCGCCGACATCTTCGTCGGGCGTCCCTGGGTCGTCTGCCGCGACGGCGAGACGTCCGCCCGTGACCTGTCACTCGTGGAGGGCCTCGCCCTCGACCTCGGCGCGACGCTCATCGAGATGACCCCCGAAGAGCACGACGAGTCCGTCGCGCTCATGTCGCACGTTCCCCAGCTGGTGGCGAGCCTGCTGGCCGGCCGGTTCGTCACCGCTCCCGACGGCTCGCTCCGGCTCGCGGGGCAGGGAGTCCGGGACACCACCCGCATCGCGGCGTCCGCCCCCGAACTGTGGGTGCAGATCCTGGGCGCGAACGCGGCGCCGGTGGTCGACGTTCTCGACGACCTCGCCGCCGACCTCGCCGACGTCGCGGACGCGCTCCGCAACTTCGACACTCCCGGTGCCCGTCGGGCCGTGGCCGACACCATCCGCCGCGGCAACGACGGCGTGGAGCGCCTGCCGGGCAAGCACGGCCAGAACCGCCGGTTCGACTCCTTCGTCGTCATGGTCGACGACACCGCCGGTCAGCTCGGGCGCCTCTTCGGCGAGCTGGGCGACCTCGACGTCAACGTCGAAGACCTGCGTCTCGAGCACTCGCCGGGGGCTCCCTTCGGCCTGGCCGAGATCAGCGTCGTTCCCGACGCCGTCCACCGAGCCGTCGACGGGCTCCAGCAGCGCGGATGGCGGATTGCGAGCACCACCCATGACTGATTCCCTCACCAAGCCCTCGCTGGGCGCGCCCGCGACCGTCGTGGCGATCGACGGACCCGCGGGAAGCGGCAAGTCGAGCGTTTCGCAGGCCGTCGCCACGCGCCTCGCCTTCGGTTTCCTCGACACCGGCGCCGCGTACCGCGCTCTCGCGTGGCACGCGCTCGAGCACGGCAGCGACACCTCCGACGCCACCGCAGTCCTAGAGGTCTTCGGCGACTTCGACTACGCGATCTCGCTCGACCCGGCCGACCGCTGGGTCCGTGTCGGCTCGACCGACGTCACCACCGCGATCCGCGAACCCCGGGTGACGGATGCCGTGAGCGGCGTGGCCCGCGTCCCCGCCGTGCGGCAGGCGATCAACGACCTGTTCCGTCGGCTTGTGGCATCCTCGGGTCTGCGCGGTGTCGTGGTCGAAGGCCGCGACATCACCACGGTCGTGTATCCCGACGCGCCCGTGCGCATCCTGCTGACCGCCGCCCCCGAGGTGCGCGCCGCCCGGCGCAGCGCCGAGGTCACCTCACAGGACGCCGCCGCCGTCGCCGCCGCGCTGTACAAACGCGACGCGGCCGACTCCACCGTCGTCGACTTCCTCACCGCCGCCCCCGGCGTGCAGGTGGTCGACTCGACCCACCTCGATTTCGAACAGACCGTCGACGCCGTGCTGAACGTCGTCGACTCCACGATGGGAGCCCGCGATGGGCGTTGAAGACGAGTACGAAGGCGGGCCCGACCAGCTCGCCGAGAAGATGGCCGAACTCGATGAGGTCCTGGCCGAACAGCGCGCTCAAGCGCTGCGCGCCGGCCTCGAGGACTTCGACCTCGACGAAGAAGATGCGCAGCTCCTCGCGGGCCTCGCGTCGGGCGAGGACGGCATCGAGTTCCTGCCGGCGCTGCCGGTGGTCGCGATCGTCGGCCGCCCGAACGTGGGCAAGTCGGCGCTGGTGAACCGCATCCTCGGGCGCCGTGAGGCCGTCGTCGAAGACACCCCCGGTGTCACCCGCGACCGCGTGACCTACAAGGCCGAGTGGCTCGACCGCCGGTTCTCGCTGGTCGACACCGGTGGCTGGGAGCCCGACGCGCGCGGCATCGACCGCTCGGTCGCCGCGCAGGCCGAGGTCGCGATCGACCTCGCCGACGTGGTCCTGTTCGTCGTGGATGCCACGGTGGGCGCGACCGCGACCGACGAGCACGTCGTGCGGCTGCTGCGCAAGACCAAGAAGCCCGTGTTCCTCGTGGCCAACAAGGTCGACGACGCCCGCCAGGAGCCCGAGGCCGCGGCCCTGTGGAACCTCGGACTCGGTGAGCCGCACCCCGTCTCCGCCATCCACGGCCGCGGCGTGGCCGACCTGCTCGACGAGCTCATGAAGGTGCTGCCGCAGATCTCGGCGGTGGCGAAGTACGAGATCGGCGGCCCGCGCCGCGTCGCGATCCTCGGCCGACCCAACGTCGGCAAGTCGTCGCTGCTGAACAAGGCCGCAGGCGAAGAGCGCGTCGTCGTCAACGAGCTCGCGGGCACCACCCGTGACCCCGTCGACGAGGTCGTCGAGCTCGGCGGCAAGCTCTGGACGCTCGTGGACACCGCCGGCATCCGTCGTCGCGTGCACCTGCAGCAGGGCGCCGACTTCTACGCGTCGCTGCGCACCTCGACCGCCCTGGAGAAGTCCGAGGTCGCCGTCGTCGTGCTCGACGTGTCGCAGTCGATCAGCGTGCAGGACCTCAACATCATCGACCTCGTGCTCGAGTCGGGGCGCGCGCTCGTGCTGGCGTTCAACAAGTGGGACCGCCTGAACGACGACGACATGGAGAACGCCGACCGCCGTCGCTACCTCGAGCGCGAGATCGAGCAGGACCTCGCGCACGTGACGTGGGCTCCGCGCGTGAACATCTCGGCGCGCACCGGCCGTCACCTCGACAAGCTCGTCCCGGCGCTCGAGACGGCGCTGGAGTCGTGGGATCAGCGCATCCCGACCGGCAAGTTCAACGCCTTCCTCGCCGAGCTCGTCGCCGAGCACCCGCACCCGCTGCGCGGCGGCAAGCAGCCCCGCATCCTGTTCGGCACGCAGGCGTCGACGCGGCCGCCGACCTTCGTGCTGTTCACGACCGGGTTCCTCGACCCGGGCTACCGCCGGTTCATCCAGCGGCGCCTCCGCGAGATCTATGGCTTCGAGGGCACCCCGATCGTGCTGAACATGCGCATCCGCGAGAAGCGCCAGCGCTGAGCTGCCACGAACGCCCCGGTTTCGGCCGGGGCGTTCGTGCGTGCGGGGATCGTGGCCGTGGCGGGGTGCCGTCGTGGGTCGGTACCGGGTGTCGTGCGCGTCATGTCCCGCGGTGGCGCGTTCGGTGCCGATAGAGTCCGGTGCTGCGGGCAAAGGGTGCCCGCGAGAATGGGGAGATCATCGTGTCCAGTTCGCAGACCGCGCCGGCGCTGAGTCAGCCGTATTACGGGGCTCCGATCGGTGCCGCCGTGCAGCGGTTCTTCAAGAAGTACGCGACCTTCACGGGCCGAGCCAGCCGCAGTGAGTACTGGTGGTGGGTGCTCGTCATGGCGATCGTGGGTGCCGTGTTCTCGGTGCTCGCGCTGGCGACGAGCGGCCCGACCGTGAACGAGTTCGGAGAGCCCGTCGGCCCGTCCGGTCTCGGCCTCGTGTTCTACGTCATCTACGGCCTGTGGTCGCTGGCGACCATCGTGCCGTACCTGGCGCTCGTCGTCCGCCGCCTGCACGACACCAACCGCAGCGGCTTCTGGATCTTCATTGCCCTCGTGCCGTTCGTCGGTGGGATCATCCTGCTCGTCTTCATGCTCCTGGACTCCAACCCCCAGGGCGCGCGCTTCGACTGAGCGCCGTCGCGATGCGCCTCGATCCTTCGTGGGTCGAGGCGCATCGCCGTTCTCGGGGGCGTGCAGCGCGATGTGACGATCGTGGGCCGGGGAGTGCGCGGGCTGTGCCAGGCTGGGGAGGATGACGATCGAACCTCCGGCCCCGGGCGAACCGCGGCGTCCGCACGGGCCCCGCGACCCCGGCGACGCGTGGGTGGTGGCGCCCACGGGTGAGAAGTACTGGGGCCGATTCGGGGCGGCGGGCCTGCTCGCCATCGACGCGGAGCGCGGCGTCCTCCTACAGCATCGAGTTTCGTGGAGTCATTTCGGCGATACCTGGGCGCTGCCGGGTGGTGCGCGCCACGAGGGCGAATCCGCTCGCGACGGTGCCCTGCGCGAGTCGGCAGAAGAGGCGGGCGTGCCGGTGGATGCCGTGCAACCCCGCTTCGAGAGCGTTCTCGACCTCGGCATCTGGACGTACTCGACGCTCGTCGCCGATGTGACGACACCGTTCGAGCCTGTGATCAGCGACCCCGAGAGCGTGGCACTGGAGTGGGTGCCGATCGACGAGGTGGCATCCCGCCCGTTGCATCCGGGATTCGCGGCGGCGTGGCCCGCGCTGCGCGCTGCCCTGCCGGTGCGTCCGGCGGTGGTCGTCGACGTGGCGAACGTCGTGGGCTCGGTGCCCGACGGGTGGTGGAAGGATCGCGCCGGAGCCGCCGCACGCCTGCTCGCCCAGCTGTCGACGCTCTCCGTCGAGGGGATGGATGCCGAGCACCTCGGCCTCTCGGCCACGCGCTGGTTCCCGTTCGTTTCGGCGGTGCTCGAGGGCGATGCGCGTGCCGCGGACGGCGACGTCGAGCAGGTCGAGGTCGTCCGTGCCGCGGGTTCGGGTGACGATGAGATCGTCGAGGTCGCTCGTGCGCTCGTGGGTTCGCGGAACCCCGTCATCGTCGTGACCAGCGACCGGGGGCTCGCGGCACGCGTCGAGGAGCTTGGGGCGTCGGTGCGCGGGGTGCGCTGGCTGCGGGAGCAGCTGGGCTGAGGCCCGCGGCGGTGGCGGGGCGCGCGGCGGTGGTGGGGCGCGCGGCCGTGGTGCGGCGCGCGGCGGGTGGCTCAGCGATCTGCATTCGCTCAGTTGATCCGGGCGGTTCGGGCTGAGGTTGCGCGGATCGCTGAGCTTGCGCGGCCTCAGTCGAGGTCGCGGCCGCGCAGCTTCTCGATCTCGCGGCGGTCGCGCTTGGTGGGCCGCCCGGCGCCGCGGTCGCGGACCGGCACGAACGCGATGCTCTCGCGCGGCGGTGGCGGGGGAGTTCGGTCGTCGGCGGCTTCCGCGACGAGGGCGGCACCGACCCGTTTCGCGATGGTCTTCTTCACGACGAGGATGCGGTCGAACCCCTGGATCCGCACGCGCAGCTCGTCGCCGGGGCGCACGGGCTGAGCGGCCTTTGCGCGCTCGCCGTTGACGCGCACGTGACCCGCGCGGCACGCCGTGGTGGCGGCCGACCGGGTCTTGTACACGCGGATGGCCCACAGCCACGCGTCGACGCGCGCGGTGGGCGTGGCATCCGTCATCAAGGCTCCTTCGGGCGAACCTCCATCGTAGGTCGAGCGGTCAGTCGCGAAGGGTGAGGGAGACGAGGGCGCGGTCGGGCTTCGGGCGATCGACCACGGCGAAACCCGCGCCTTCGAACACCGACACCGTGCCGAGGTAGAGGTCGTTCACCGGGATCTTCGCGGCGGCGGGGTCGCGCGGATACCCCTCCACGACGCGGGCACCGCCGTCGCGGGCGGCCTCGACCGCGGCATCCAGGAGGTCGTGCATGAGACCGCTACCGCGATGCTGTTTGCGGACGACGAAGCACGTGACTGCCCAGACGCTGTCGTCGTCGAGCGGTTCCGTCGTGGAACCGGTGACGGCGCGCGTGCGCGCAAGTCGGGCTTGGGAGGTGCGCGGACCGACGCGCACCCACCCTGCGGGCTCGCCGTCGACGTAGGCGATGAGTCCCGGTGGGCGGTCGCCGGCGAGCTCGGCGCGGAACATCTCGGTGCGGTCGGCGACGGACGCCTCTTTCCACGGCCCGTTCGGCAGCAGCCACCACTGGCACTGGCATTCGGGCCCGTCTCCGCTGTCGAGCGCGCGCTCGGCGTCGTCGAAGCGGTCACCGGTCGCGGGGAGGATCTCGATGCTCATGCCGCGACGGTAGCGAGGGGGTCCGACACGGGCAAGGGATGCCGGGAGGGGTTGCGGTCCCGGTCGTCCTCGGGCGTTGCGGTCGTCGGTCGTGCCAAGATGCACGACCGAAGCTGCGGTGCTGCACTTCGCCGCGACCGAACCGCTCGCGTCACCGCACACACGCCCGGGTCGCCGCCGGTTCGCGGGGCACCCGCGGAACGGGTAAGATAATCGAGTTGCCCGCTCGCGGGCGACGGGATGTGGCGCAGCTTGGTAGCGCACTTGACTGGGGGACACATTGTCTTCGACGGTCGAGAACAGCCTAGAAAACTCAACAACGGGATGTGGCGCAGCTTGGTAGCGCACCTGACTGGGGGTCAGGGGGTCGCAGGTTCAAATCCTGTCATCCCGACAGAAAAAGCCTGATGGAACGGCATTTCCGAGTGTCCGATTTCCACTAGCGTACGTCGGACGTAGATCGATTTTGTGGTCCCGATTTGTGCTTCCTATGTTAAGGGATGTCGGACTTCACAGTGCCCGCGAACGTGCCGGTCTCGCAGTTCTGGTCGGTCACGATGTACGACGCAGGGACGCACGCCTTCATCCGTGGCAACGACAAGTACTCCGTCTCGTCGCAGACCCCGGGCCTGATCACGAACGACGAGGGCACCGTCGACATCCACTTCGCACCCCACGCGGCAGCGGGAGAGGAAGCCAACACCATCGAGACCGGGGACTCCACCGTCTTCGAGCTGATGTTCCGCTTCTACGGAGTCGGACAGGACGTCATGGCGAAACGCTGGGCACTCAGTGACGTCGTAAGAGTCGCCCGCCTTTGACCCCACGCGCACATCTGCGATGCGCTCAGCTCAAGCAGTCATGCCGATGTGTCGTTGCGCCGCAACAGCGTCTCGTAGTCGTTCCAGAAGTGCTCGAGTGATCGTGGATTGCCTTCTGCGTAGTGGGCGAGGAAGTCCAGATGCACGTGCCAACCTGCTGTGTAGGACACCGGGTCGTCGATGCCTTCGTGCTTCAGCATCACGGTCGTCGTCGTTCCGGCGGGTTCGAGGCCGATGCGGACGAGGCTCGGTGGCTCGTCCGGGAAGTCCCACATGGTCAGCAGTCGGGTGGGTCGCCACTGTGCGATCTCGTGGCGGGAGGGGACGGTGCCGTCGTGCCAGAGCCGGAATCGTGCTCCCGGCTGGAGCGGCGGACCCTTGTAGCGGCCGAGCCACGCCCCGAGTGCCGCGGGTTCTGTCAGGGCCCGCCAGACGGTTTCCTGATCAGCGGCAATCGTCTGTCGCAGGAGTACCGAGTGCGGTTGCCGGCTGATCTCGCCGACGCCATCTGAATCCATCACACGCCCTCGGTGCCAGCCGACCAGACGCTCATACCGGCACGGACGCATCCCGGGCGGTTGGTCACAGTACGGGGCCTCGGAGGGTATCGATGGGGCGCTCGTCCCATTCGACGAAGGGATCGTCGCCGACCTCGGCCATCAGCGCCGACCGGGCTGCCGCTGCGGAATCAGGGGAGTCCCAGACGGCGATGCCGACGAGCCGACCGCTGTCGTCATCGACGATCCCGGTCCACTCCAGTCCAGGCTGTTCGCGTGCGACGCGGCTGTACCGGGACATCGAGTCGATGACCGCCGAGCGATGCTCGGGTTTCGGCGAATGGACGGAGACAACCGCAAACGACATGCTCCATTCGACCACCGTTCGCAACTCAGGTCGACCCCGATGACAGAACCGACCGGTGACCTCGCTCAGAGCAGCGGGGGCGCAACCTCACGACAGCAAAGACCGGCGGTTGGAGCCAACTGTCGCTATCGACATAACGTTCACTATCAGTCGTGCGGTGGTGCGCCGCCAACGGGGGAGTGGACTGATTCTGCGTCGCGGTCACGGATAGTTCTTGCCGATCCTCCCGATCGAATCCGGCTCACACAGAGAGTGAGAGTCCCGGAACAGAAATGAGGGCGCCGGGCGCCTGGCAGTCGTTGTCGAGGCGCATCGTCTGGGTCAGCGGTCGACGCCCACTTCGTGATGCACGTAGTCGCGGGTACCGACGATCTCGTCGTCGGGCAGGGCCGCGGTGAGCCGGGCGAGGTCGTCCGCGTCGAGGCGGATGCGCGCAGCCGCGGTGTTCTCGTCGAGACGGCCTCGCCGGCGGGTGCCGGGGATGGGCACTACGCCTTGGGCGATCAACCAGGCGAGAGCGATCTGCGCGGCGGTCACGCCCTTCTCCGCGGCGATCGTGTGGACGCGATCGACCAGGGCGAGGTTCGCAACGATCGCCTCGGGCTGGAACCGTGGGAGACCGAGCCGCGCGTCGTCGGGGTCGAGGTCGGCGACCGAGCGTATGCCGCCGGTGAGGAAGCCCCGTCCGAGCGGCGAGAACGCTACGAAACCGATGCCGAGCTCGTCGACGGTGGCCTTCTCGTCGTTGTGCAGCACGTCGCGCGTGAACAGCGAGAACTCCGACTGCACGGCGGCGAGCGGATGCACGGCGTGCGCCCGCCTTATGGTCGCCGCCGAGGCCTCCGACAGTCCGATGTGCCGCACCTTTCCCTCGGAGACGAGCTCTGACATAGCGCCGACGCTCTCCTCGATCGGTACCTGCGGGTCGACGCGGTGGAGGTAGTAGAGGTCGATCACGTCGGTGCCGAGGTGGCGGAGTGATCGCTCGGCGGCTTTCCGGATGTAGGCCGGGGTGCCGTTGCGGCCATGGATCGTGCCGTCGTCGTCGGTCTCCGCCGAGGCCTTCGTGGCGAGCACGACCTCGTCGCGGCGGTCGCCGAGCGCGCGGGCGATGAGCTTCTCGTTCTCGAACGGCCCGTAGGCCTCAGCGGTGTCGATGAAGGTGACCCCGGTGTCGACGGCGTGGTGCAGAGTGGCGATCGACTCGCGCTCGTCGCTCGAGCCGTAGTACGCGCTCATGCCCATGGCACCGAGCCCGATGGCCGACACGGTCAGGCCGTCGCCGAGCGGTGTGGTGGGGAGGGCGGAGGAGGTCATGCGGGGTCCTCTCGTGTGCTGATCTCAGCGATCCAGTCGCTGAACGTCTGTGTGCCGAGCATGGCTCCGGGGCCGGCGGTCACGGTGCCGTCGCGGAGGGCTCGACCGAAGCCTCCGGGGAGGGGAACCTCCCAGATCGGCCCCCTGCCGCCGACCGCTCGGGCGTAGGAGCGCACCATGTCGGCCATGCGCAGCACTTCCGGCCCGGCGAGGTCGGCGGGGCGACCGGACGGCCCGTGTTCGGCGAGTTCGACAAGGTGCCGGCCGACTTCGCGGGCGGCGACGGGTTGCGAGATCATCGTCGGCACGAGTGAGACCGGGCCGAGCGTGATCTGCTTGTAAATCTGCGCGGCGAACTCGTGGAACTGGGCGGCGCGGAGGATCGTCCACGGGATGCTGCCGGTCGACACCAGTTGTTCCTGCACCGCCTTGCCGGCGTAGTAACCGAAGGGTGCCCGGTCGCTGCCCACGATCGACAGCGAGAGGTGATGGCCCACACCGGCCACCCGTTCCGCCTCGAGAAGATGATGGGTGACGGCTCCGAAGAATTTCTCGGACACTGTGCCCGACTGGGTCGAGATGGAGGTGACGTCGATCACCGCCTCCGTGCCTCGCAGCGCTTCGACGAGCCCGGTTCCGGCGGCGAGGTCGGTCCCGGTCGCCCGGGACAGGATCGTCACCTCATGATCCTGCAGCCGGGCCGCGTCGACGACGTAGCGCCCTACGGTTCCGGTTCCTCCCGCGACGGCGATTCTCATGACCGTGTTCCTCTCGCGGGCTTCCGGGTGCTGCGACGGGGTGGGACGGCGATCCCGATTCCGAGGAGCGCGGCGACGGCGAGCACGATGACCTGGGCAATGCCATCGGCCGGCGCCATGTGATCAAGGTGGGTGACGTGGTAGGCGAAATGGAGCACGCCGAAGGTGGCCCAGGCGATGCCGAGCACTCGGTAGACCACCTGCGACCGCCAGATGAGGGCAGTCACGCTCGCTGCCCCGAGCGCGAGGTACTGCGCTCCGTGATCCCGGATGAGGTGCTCGTTGTACGGGCCGTCCTGCGAAATCCACTCGCCGAGGAAGGAGGGGAAGTGGTCGTAGAACTCGCGAGGCAGGACGTACGCCCACACCCCGACGACGGCGGCGATCACGATCGTGCCGATCAGTGCTGCGAGCTGGAGGCGGCCGACGCGGTCGCGGCTAGGGCGGTCGCGGGTCGGGCGGTCGGTGGGCGCCGGCGCCGTCGACGTCACTCGGCCACCGCCGGCACGGCGACCGGATACGGGCGGGATCCCGTGCGGTGGTCGCCGAGGGGCACGAGCGAGTCGGCCGCGTCGGCACCGAGCGCGGTTCCTTCCACGGTGACGACCTCGCGCGTGTCGGAGCGGGCGACGAGGGTGGCGCGCAGAAGGTCGTCGAGTCGGTAGCGCTCCGCGCCGGCGATGGCGACGACGTCCTCGAGAGGATCGCTCGTGGCGACCTCGGCGAGGAGGTCGACGACGTCCTCGACGGCCACGGGCTGCAGCAGCATTCCGGGTGCGTGTACCGAGCCGTCGACGGTGAGCCAGTCGGCGATGGTGGGCACGAAGTCGAAGAACTGGGTGGCGCGCACGATCGAGTAGGGCACGTCGGCGTCGCGGAGGGCGTCCTCCTGGGCCACCTTGCCGACGTAGTAGCCGTTCGCTCGCGCGCGATCGACCCCGACGATCGACAGCAGCACGTGGTGGCCGACGCCCGTGGACTGCTCCGCCGCGAGCATCCGCTCAGTGGTTCCCCTGAAGAACGCCGTAGCGGCCGCCGCATCCATCTCGGCCGTGTTGAGCACGTCCACGACGACATCCGCGCCCGACATCGCCTCGCCGAGGCCTTCTCCGGTGACCACATCGACACCGTTCTGCCGAGCGCCGATCCGCACGGTGTGCCCGAGTTCTCGCAATCGCGCGCCGAGGCGACTTCCGACGTATCCGTTGCCGCCGACGATGAGGATCTCCATGACTGTCCCTTCCCTACCCGGTTCGTGCCGGTCACAGGGATGACGACGCAAGGCCGCCGAGTGTGAGGTCAGTGCGGTGGGATCCAAGCGGTGAGCTTCTGCGGGTTGACCTGCAGCCAGACGTCGGTGACGCGCCCGCCGTGCACGTTGACGTTCACCACCGCGCGCACCTCGCCGCCGTCCAGGGCGGTGAAGGCGACGCCGTCGCCGGTGCGGTGCTGCTCGAGCGTGAGGGTGGGACTCTTGCGGAACAGTCCCAGCAGGAACCTCGCCACGTTCGAGACGCCGAGCACGGGCCGGCGGGCGGCGCTCACCACGCCGCCGCCGTCGGAGCGCAGAGTGACCGACGGATCCAGCAGCGCCGTCAGGCCCGCCAGGTCGCCGTTGGCGCAGGCGGCGGCGAAGGCGAGGGCGACGTCGTCGTGCTCGCGGGTGCTGCCGGGGTGGGCGTTGTGGTCGCGGACGCGCCGTCGAGCCGAGGTGGCGAGCTGGCGCACCGCGGCGGGCGAGCGCCCGACGATGGTGGCGATCTCGTCGAAGGGCACCGCGAACACGTCATGTAGCACGAACGCGACCCGCTCGGCCGGCGTCATGCTCTCCATCACGATCAGCAACGCGGAGCTGACTTCGTCGTCGAGGGTGACGCGGTCGAGGGGATCCTCCGAGGCGGGCCCAGACGCGGTGATCGCGGTTCCGGCGAACAGGTCGGCGGGCACGGGTTCGGGGAGCCAGGGGCCGACATACCGTTCACGGCGGGCACGGGCCGAGCCCAGGGCGTCGAGGCAGACGCGGCTCATCACGCGGGTCAGCCAGCCTTGCGGGTTCCGGATGGCGTCGCGTTCGGCATCGGTCATGCGGTACCAGCGCACGTAGGTCTCCTGCACGGCGTCCTCGGCGTCGGCGAGGGTGCCGAGCATCCGATACCCGATCGCGAGCAGGCGGCGCCGTTCGTCAAGAACCGTCGGAGGCACCCCGTCATCGACGCGGCCGTCGTTACGCACGCTGTCGCCCACCCCTCACCTCATCCCCACCCATCTCAGCTTGCCCGACGTCGCCTCTGCGGGACGAGCTTTCGCCGCGTCGGATCGGCGCGTCCGGCACGCCGCCGCTCACGAAGGCCCGGCGCGGTTCGGTGATCGATCCAAGCGAGGCGATGTCGCGACCCCCGATGAGGGCGCCGAGCCAGATCAGCAGCACCCGGATCTTGCGCTCCCACGTCGGCACTGCGAGAACGTGGTAGCCGCGATGCATCACCCACCCGGCGAATCCTCTGATCACGATCCTCTTGTACTGGAAGATACCCCGCCCGAGACCCAGCGTGGCGACGACACCGAGGGTGTGGTGCACGTAGTTTTCGGGCTCGCCGCCCCGCAGCACCGCGACGAGGTTCTTCGCCAGGCGCTTGCCCTGCCGCACCGCGTGCTGCGCATTCGGCACGGTCAGCGCTCCGGGCTTCGAGGAGGCTAGGTCAGGCACCGCGGCGTCGTCGCCGGCCGCCCAGGCGTCCGGCACGATGCCGTCGCCGCCCTCCACCCGCAGGTCGGCCCGCACCCTCACATAGCCGCGAGCGGTCAGCGGCAGATCGGTGTGGCTCGTCACGACCGGGTTCGCCGCGTTCCCCGCCACCCAGACGATCAGCCCCGAGTCGTACTCCTCACCGGAGGAGAGCACGACGTGGCCGTCCACGGCCGAGAGCAGCTGAGCATCCAGGTGCACGTGCCCGCCCCGTGAGCGCAGGTGATCGACGACCCACCGCCCGGGGGTTTCGCTCACCTCGGGCAGGATGCGGTGGGTTGCCTCGATGAGGTGGAAGGAGACGTCGTCTTCGCTCAGCTCCGGGTAGGACGCCAGCAGAGCGTGGGCGAGCGACAGCGTCTCCCCGAAACCCTCGACGCCGGAGAAGCCGCCTCCGACGAAAGTGACCGTGAGCAGCTTCCTCCGCTCGGGCCCAGGAGGTAGCACCGAGGCCCGGTCGAAGGCGGTGAGGATGTGGTCGCGGATCGCGACGGCCTCCTCGACCTGCTTCATCCCGATCGCCTCCTCCAGCAGTCCGGGGATGGGGAACGTCCTCGTGACCGCGCCCGCGGTCACCACCACGATGTCGTAGGGCACGTCGAAGGGCTCACCGTCCTGAGCGGCCACGGTCACCCGCCGGGCGGCGTGATCGATGCGCGTCACGGCTCCGGCGATCAGGCGGGTCCGCCGCAGATGACGGCGGAACGAGATCACCACGTGCCGCGCCTCCACCGACCCGGCCGCGACCTCCGGCAGGAACGGCTGGTACGTCATCGCCGGACGAGGATCGATGACGGTGACCCTCGCCTCGCCCCGCCCCAGCTTCTTCTCGAGCTTCCACGCCGTGTAGAAACCGGCGTACCCGCCACCCACGATCACGATGTCCTTCACGATCCGCCCCTCATCCGTCTTCCTGTTCCTTCACAGAGATGACGACGCAGATATCTCGGATGTGAGGTCGGCAGGAGCATCCGTCCTCACATCTTCGACGTCTGAATCGTCAATCTGCTGACGGTGATGATTGCCGTCCGGAAGGAGCAAGGACAGTCATGAAGGTGCTGATCGCGGGTGGACGAGGACGAGTGGGCTCGAAGGTCGCTGACCTCCTCGAGTCCAACGGGGTAGAGGTCGTCTCGGGTGGGCTCGATGATGGAGTGGACTACCTCGAGGGCGCCGGGGTTCCGGAGGCGCTCCAGGGAGTCCACACCATCATCAACGTTCTCAACACGAGAAGCTTCGACAAGGATGCAGCTGTGGCGTTCTTCGAGGGCACGACCCGCACCCTGAGTGCGGAGGGTGCACGGGCGGGCGTCGAGCACCACATCCTCCTCTCCATCGTGGGGGTCGGTCAGGGCGATGCGTCCGACGTCGGCTACTACTTCGGGAAGGTTGCGCAGGAGAAGGCGGTCAAGGAAGGGCCGTTGCCGTACACCATCGTTCGGTCAACCCAATTCCACGCGTACATCCCGGTTCTCGCTGACCAGCACGCGGTCGACGGTGAGGTGCGAGCACCACGAGAGCTCATCCAACCAGTCGCTCTCGACGAACTCGTGTCTCTCTTGGCTGAGGTGGCGCTTGCGCGGGCTCCGTTAGGGGAATTGGAGGTCGCTGGGCCGGAGCGGTACTACATGGACGACCTGCTGCGCGGCACCCTCGCCGCATCAGGCGACGCTCGGGAAGTCGTCACAGTCCCGAGTCATGGTCCTGTCGACGTGATGGTTCCTCGTGGCGAGTATCGGATGGGTCACGAGCTCTATCCCGTACGTGGCATTCCATTGGCGGACTGAGAAGACGAGCCGACGGCGGCTTGTGGGAAGACGGTCCGGTCCGGGCGCCGCCCATCTAGACCATGCGGCTAATTCCAGGCAGCAGCCTGTAAGCGCAGATGCGCTGATCTGGTTGATCCTCTGGGCCCGTGGCTTACGACGGGGGGCGAGTGGGTAAGCCCTGCTGGTAGCGAGCAATATTCGATCTCGTGGTAATCGCTGTGGGACGATGGCGCAATGTCAGAGTCTGTCTGGGTCAAGGGGTCGCAGGTTCAAATCCTGTCATCCCGACACGAATGACGAAGGGTCCGCCTGATGGCGGGCCCTTCGTCGTTGCCGCGAGGGGGCGGTCGGTCAGCCCTGCGTTCACGTATGGATACCTGTCACGGACGCAGATCTGTCACGTTGCGACCGCCTCGCCTCGATGCGTTCCTTTGTTGTTTCCCACGCATGACGACAGGAGACGGGACCCCGCGTCGTCGCGTCCCACGCTCCGCCCCCATCCGTGATCGACCGACCATGGCCCCCGGAGGGCCAACCCGCGGCCCGCGGGGCAGGCGTAGCGTGAGTCGCGGGAGGCATCACCGACACGACCGAACGCCTCCGCACCCTCGCCGAAAGGAACACCCGTGACCACCGTCGCCGAGAACATCGTCGCCCTTCTTCGCCGTCAGAACGTCGCTCGCGTTTACGGTCTCCCCGGAGATTCGCTGAACGGCTTCACGGATGCCATCCGCCGAGACGGCGTGATCCAGTGGGCGCACGTGCGGCACGAGGAGGGGGCGGCTTTCGCCGCGGCGGCCGAGGCGGAGCTGACCGGCGAGTTGGCGGTCTGCGCGGGCAGCTGCGGCCCCGGGAACCTCCACCTCATCAACGGTCTCTACGACGCCAACCGCTCGCGAGTGCCTGTGCTGGCTATCGCTGCGCACATCCCGACGGCCGAGATCGGCACGAACTACTTCCAGGAGACGCATCCGCAGGAGCTCTTCCGCGAGTGCTCGGTCTACGTCGAGTACGTCGCCGATCCGGTGCAGATGCCGCGGCTGCTGGAGATCGCGATGCGCGAGGCGATCGAGAAGCGGGGCGTCGCCGTGCTGGTCATCCCGGGCGACGTGCTCCTGGCCAAGGCGAAGAACGAGCGCGTCGTCGCGATCGAGCGCGCGACCCCTCGCATCCTTCCCTCCGATGACGAGCTGCGACGCACGGCCGACGTCCTCAACGCCGCCGAGAAGGTCACCATCCTCGCGGGGGCGGGCGTGGCCGGCGCGCACGACGAGGTCGTCGAGCTGGCGGCGCGCCTCCAGGCACCCGTCGTGCACGCGCTGCGCGGCAAGGAGCACATCGAGTGGGAGAACCCCTACGACGTGGGGATGACGGGACTGCTCGGTTTCTCGTCGGGCTACCGCGCCATGGAAGACGCCGACGTGGTGCTCATGCTCGGCACCGACTTCCCGTACCCGCAGTTCTATCCGCAGCACGCCACCCACATCCAGGTCGACATCCGGGGCGCGCAGCTCGGACGACGGCATCCGGTCGACATCGGTCTGGTCGGCACGGTCCGAGACACGTTGCAGGCACTGCTACCGCTGCTCACGGAAGGGAAGCCGACGCGGCACGCCGACGAGGCGCGCGAGCACTACCGCAAGACGCGCGCGAAGCTCGACGACCTCGCGGTTCCCGCGGGGCGCGGCAAGCCGCTGCACCCGCAGTTCGTGGCGCGGACGCTCGACCGGCTCGCCGCCGACGATGCCGTCTTCATCCCCGACGTCGGGTCGCCGGTCGTCTGGGCCGCGCGCTATCTCACGATGACCCGGGAGCGCCGACTGATCGGGTCGTTCTCGCACGGCACGATGGCCAACGCCGTCTCGCACGCGATCGGCGCGCAGGAGGCGTTCCCCGACCGGCAGGTCGTCGCGCTGGCCGGCGACGGAGGGCTGGCGATGCTGCTCGGCGAGCTCATCACGATCGTGCAGAACGAGCTGCCGGTGAAGGTCGTGGTGTTCGACAACTCGTCGCTGAACTTCGTCGAGCTCGAGATGAAGGCCGCGGGCTTCGTCACCTTCGGCACCGACCTGAAGAACCCCGACTTCGCCGCCGTCGCCGAGGCGATCGGGCTGAAGGGCTTCCGGGTCGACGAGTCCGACGACCTCGAGGCGGCCCTGGGCGCGGCCCTGGCCCACGACGGCCCCGCCCTCGTCTCGGTGAAGACCGCGCGCCAGGAACTGTCGATGCCCCCGTCGGTGACGCTCGAGCAGGCCAAGGGATTCACGCTGTACGCGATCCGCACGGTGCTCTCGGGGAGAGGCGACGAACTGATCGACCTTGCCGCGACGAACTTCCGGCAGCTGTTCTGAGCGCCGGCAAGCGGTCGCTCCGCATCGAGGGGGCACGTGTGCACGGCATACCTTCTCTGTACCGCGAGCTCAACCGCGTGTTCATGCCCGACGAGGAGTGGACGCTCGGCGAGAGTCTGGATGCGCTCGACGACGTGCTGTACGGCGGGTTCGGGGTGCTCGAGGGTGCCGAACCCGTGCGGGTGGTGTGGGCCGATCACGCCGTGTCACGTGCAGCGCTCGGCGTCGAGACGACCCGCGAGTACTACCGCGCCAAGCTCGCCCGCCCCGATGTGTACGCGTCGGCGCCGGCGCAGCGCGCGATCGACGCGCTCGACGCCGGCGTCGGCGAGACGTACTTCGATCTGGTGCGACGGGTGTTCGCCGACCACGAGAACATCGAGCTGGTGCTGGCCTGAGGAGCGAAAGCGCTGCGCCGCGGTTCGACGCAGTGGCGGGTCCTACCCCGAGGAGACGTTCCCCGGCTCCGTCTGATCGTCATCGGGGAAGTGGTCGAGCCGTCCGCGGATGATCGCGGTGATCTCGGCGAGCGCGTCGAGCTGCGCCGGGCTGAGCGCGTCGACGACGAGACGCCGCGCTGTCTCGATGTGCCCGGGGGTGGCGTGGATGAGCGCTCGACGGCCCTCACCGGTGAGCTGGACGTTGGTCGCGCGCCGGTCTTCCACGCCGGGCGAGCGGTCGACGAGGCCGCGCTTCTGCAACCGGGAGCAGACGTGCGAGAGGCGGGGCAGGGTGGATGCCGTCGCCTCGGCGAGCGCGGTCATCCGAAGGGTGCTCTCGGGGGCGAACCGCAGCGCGGTCAGCACGGAGAACTCGAAGTGCGTCATTCGCGAGTCGCGTTGCAACTGCGCGTCGAGTGCGGCGGGGAGAAGCTGGCTCACGGTGACCAAGCCGACCCACGCGGCCGACTCTTGCGCGTTCATGCGGGGTGCCTGGAATACCACGCGACCATCCTAGGTTGGTTGTAGCGACAACTAATGAATCGGGTTGTCGCGCCGCACGAGATAGAGGAGCTCATCGTGGATCACGTACCGGCAAGGGACGCGGCAGCGCCCGCATGGACGGCACCCGCCGTACCCACCGCGGGGGCCGCGCCGGACGGCACCCGTATGGATACGGTCGAGCTGCTCGTGAGCGACCTTGACGCGATGACCGAGTTCTACCGGCGGGCGGTGACGCTCGACGTCCTCGATCAGGCCGGCCCCACCGCGACGCTCGGGCGGGGAGGCGTCGCGTCGATCGTGCTCCGCCAGGAGAAGGACCTCCCCGGTCGCGACGGTCGTGGCGCCGGCCTCTATCACACCGCGATCGTGTTCCAGGATCAGGCCCGGCTCGCCGCCGCCCTGGCATCCATGGCCCAGCATGCTGGGCGGCTGTACGAGGGATCCGCCGACCATCTCGTCAGTGAGGCGTTCTACTTCCGCGACCCCGAGGGCAACGGCCTCGAGCTCTACCGCGACCGGCCCCGCGACCAGTGGACGATCCACCCCGACGGCACGGTGCAGATGGCGTCGGAGGCGCTCGACCCGAACCAGTTCCTCCAGCGCTGGTACGACCCGGAGATCGTAGAAAACGGGACGGATGCCACGGCCGCCATCGGGCACGTCCACCTCCAGGTCGGCGACATCCCCACCGCTCGCCGCTTCTACGAGGGCATCCTCGGGTTCGACGTGACCGCGGACCTGGGTTCGGCCCTGTTCCTCTCCGCGGGCGGATACCACCACCACCTCGGAATGAACACCTGGCACAGCGCCGGTGCGGGGCCGCGCGCCGCGACCCTCGGGCTCGGCGACGTGCGCATCCTCGTGCCCTCGCGCGACGACGTGGAGGGTTTTGCTGCGCGTCTGCGCGACCACGGCATCGCCGCGTCCGACGACGGTCGCACCCTGCGTCTCTCCGACCCGTGGGGGACGCGGCTGGCGATCACGCCCGAGCGAGGCTGAGTCGAGGAAGCGAGTATCGCAGTCGTGGATCGACCGCGCGGTCCCGGTGTTACGCCGCGCTACGCCGCCCCGCGCCTGCTCTCGAGGCATCCCGTAGTTTCGTTTCACCGCAACCCCGAAGGCAGGTGAAGCCATGTCCCGCACGATCTCGTCGACAGTCCACCCGATCCAGCGCTGCATGGCGGCAGCCAACTCGTCCGCGTGGTGGGATGGCATCCTCGTGGAGGTCGACGGCGGCGAGGTCACCGTGGCGCTGTTCACCGGTGCGACGATGCGACTGCGCGTGGTCGGCCCGGTCGTGGACTTCACGCCCAACGAGCCGGTTGCCTACCACCCGGTCGCAGAACTCCTGAGCGCGTCGGCCGTCCTCACGACCGCGCGCGTCGCGTAAGCGCCGAAGCGGAGACGCCTCAGGCGGACATCGAGGCCATCATGGCCTCGCACTTCATGACCATGTCGTCGCACGCCATGGCGCAGTAGCGGCACATCTCGTCCATGTCGGCGTGCATGCGGCACTCCTCGGCGCACGCCTTTCCCATGGTCATGCAGGCCATCATCATGGCCTTCATCACGTCCATGTCCATGCCCGCGGGGCGCATCATCATGTGCATCGTGGCCTGAGCCATCTCGACCATGTTCGAGCACATGGCGCAGCACTTCGCCATCTCGGCGCCCTGCATCATGTCGCTGCCGGCGCACATCGCGGCCGCCATCGCGCAGGCGTTGAGGGACTGCAGGCATTCCTGCATGGCATCCATGTCCATGGTCATCTCGCCCATCGGCATGGACTTCATCATCATCGTGGTGTCCATCTGCATCTCCCGTGTCTCGCGGTGAAGGGATCGGTCGGCGCGGAGGAGCGCTCGTGTGACGAAATGTTACGCCTCCGCAGCGACGACCCACAGGACTTCAGCTCATCAGCCGCTCGCGGAGAAACTCGACGACCCGTTCGTTCGCGCGATGGGTCGGGTGACCCGGCGTCGTGGCCGAGGCATCCGTGAGGACGGAGTGCGCGTTCGCCGGGATGCCATCGGGGTTGCCCGGAGACGAGTCGATCTCGAACGCCCGCCATCCCTCGCCGAGCAGCCGCTCGAACGCCGCGAAACGCTCCTCCGGCACGCTCCGGTCGTGCGTGAATCGCAAGCCGAGCGCGCACAGCCCGTCCCCGGCGCGACGGCGGACCGCCGACTCTTCGGCCGGGCTGAGGCCGGTGGCGGATCGCCCGGCCCCGATCGCCGGCGGCAGCGCGGGCTGGGAGACGACGGGCGCGAGCACGCTGTCATCGGCGGCCGTCGCCAACGCGAACCCGCCGGAGAAGCACATTCCGATGACGCCGACGCCGGGCCCGCCACGGTCAGCGTGCACGTCGCGGGCGAGGGCGCGAAGGAATCCGGTGATCGGGCGGTCGGCGCCGCGGGCGAATGCCGCGAACTCGCGCGACACGCACATGCGCAGCGCCGAACCGGCGATGTATCCACCGCTCGCGGGTCGCCCCGGCGTTCCGATGATCGAGGGGAGAGCGACATGGAAGCCCGCGGCGACCAGTCGTTCGCCGAGTGCGATCACCTCGGGTGTCGCACCGGGGATCTCGGGAACGAGGATGACTCCGGGACCGTCTCCGGAACGGTACACGTCATGGGTGATGCCGTCGTAGGAGAACGGCGAGACGCTCCAGCCAGCCAAAAGCTCCGTGCTCACGGGCTCAGTGAATCACAGTCGCACACCGCGACGGCGGCCGGCGGACTACTCGATCCGGATGCTCCCGGTCGCGGGGTGCTCGTGCGGCATCCGGTCGCGGTCGTACGTGATGGCGGTGTACCCGTGCGGCTTCGGCTTGCCGTCCTCGTCGACGCTGACGAAGACGATCCGCTCGATCGTGAGGATCCGTTTGCGCGTGATCATGTTCCGCACGATGGCGCGCATTTCGAGCGAGGTCCGTCCGAAGCGCGTCGCGGTCAGCCCCATCTCGATCAGGTCTCCCTGAAGGGCGGATGCCTCGAAGTTGATCTCCGAAATGAGCTTGGTGACCACGCGGTAGTTTCCGAGCTGGATGATCGCGTAGATCGCTGCTTCCTCGTCGATCCATCGCAGCAGACTGCCCCCGAAGAGGGTGCCGTTCGCGTTGAGGTCCTCGGGCTTGACCCACTTACGGGTGTGGAAGTTGATGCCGTCGTCCGAGGGATGCCACTGCGATGCCGTCACACGGGCCACGCTACTCCGGGGTGCTGCTCGTCGGACTGGCGACGGCCGCCTTCTGCCAGGGCCAGCGGCCGGTGATCTCGAGCTCGAGCGACCAGCTGAGGAACGTCCGGATGAGGACGATCGCCGCCAGCACCCCGACGCTCGCGAGCGTCGGGGTGACGGCGACGGTGCGGATGATGTCCGCGGCGACCAGCAGCTCCAGGCCGAGGAGGATGGAGCGCCCGAGGAACCGGCGGAAGCGGCTGTAGACATCGGGTTCGCGTCTGAGGGTCCGTTGCCCAGCGAGCACGACCGCGGCGACGACCCCGATCACGATCGCGGCGACGCCCACGGCATCCAGGGACTTGCCGATGCCTTCGATGATCTCCGAGAACTCCATAAGGCAGTTCTAGCCGGGGTCCGTCGTCGCGGCGAGCGTGAACGACGCGATCACCGCTCGGACGATGTCGTCGGCCGGTGCCTATCGGAAAGTGCTCCGTCCGCGGGAGGAGAGTCGGAGCGCGCTGTCGCGCTGACTTCAGACGGCATCCGGCGCGTACAGCGTCTCGTCGAGCTCGATTGCTCGCCGACAGTTCTCGCGGACCGTCTCGAGAAAGGTCTCGGCGGCACGCGACAGTCTGCGGGTGTTGGCCCAGGCGGCCGCCGCCGTCCACCGCATGTCGATCCAGGGCGTCGGCAGCGCGACGAGACCCGGGTGGTCGCGCGCGACCGCTTCGGTGACGAAACCGACACCCACGCCCGCGGCGACGTAGCCGCTGACGAGGTCGAGGTGCGGCACCTCCACGATCGTGCGGCGGGCGACACCACGCGCCATGAGCTCGCGGTCGGTCGACTCGCGCAGCGTGAATCCTCGGGGGAACTCCACCATGGCCGCTCCGGACAGATCTTCGGGCTCGACCGGCGAGGAGCGTCCGGCCCACGGGTGGGATGTTCCGCAGGCCAGGACGAACTTCCCGGTCAGCAGGGGCTCGACCGTCAGTTCGGGGGAGTACGCGAACGGCAGCACGACGAAGCACACGTCGAGCACGTTGGCGAGGATGTCGTTCTGCAGGGCTACGCTCCCGCCGAGGGCGGACTTCACCGAGATGCGCAGATCCGGATGCCGTTGGTGAAGCGTCGCGATGGCGGTGGCGATCGAGACGATGTCGGGGGTGGCGAGGACGCCGACGGCGACGTGGCCGCCGATCCCGCCGCCCGCGAGGGCCGCGGCGGAGTCCTTCGCCTCTTCGAGCGCCGCCACGGCAGCCCGTGCCGCGGGAAGGAACGACCGGCCCTCCGGGGTGAGCGTGACGGCGCGGGTGCCACGGTGGAGGAGCTGCAGGCCCGTCGAACTCTCGAGGGCCTTCACCGACGCCGACACCGATGACTGCACGAGGTGCAGGCGTTCCGCTGCCCGGGTGAAGCCGCCCTCCTCGGCGACGGCGATGAAGGCCATCAGCATGCGAGGGTCCACGGTTACTCCCATCGGAAACATCGATCGCTGCGAACGAAATTAGTCGTTGTACATCGATGGGTGGAACCCCGCATCCTTTCTGTCGACCCTGTCATCGACGGAAAGGAAGAAGAACGATGTCCCTCTCTGCTGCGGCCCCCTCGCGTGCTGCCGAAGCGGTTGCGGCTGTGCCGAGCGCGCCGACTCTGGGGCGCGCCGCGCGCGTCTCGAGCGTCGCCGCGTCACTCCTCACGATCGGCGCGATCGGCGTGGCGGTCGGCTCCGTAGCCGCCGCTCCCTTGGCGGGCGCCGCGGTCGCCGACGCGGTCGGCGCCGCGCTCGGGAGCGCCCTCGCCCTCGTCCAGGGCGCGAACGTCTCGGCCCGCCGGGGGCGCCGTCGGTTCGTGCTCGTCGGACTCGTCCTTCTCGGTGCGGCCACCCTCGCCCACGCCGCGGCGATTCCCTTCCTCGCCGGGCTCCTGCTCGGCCTCGGGGCGGTCATCGCCGTCATGGCCGCGACCGGATGGCTCGCAGACGCGGGACTCCCGACGTTCGCGGCCGCCGCGTCTGCGCTGGCGATCCTCGCGGCGGCCTCCGTCGTCGCCGTGCCCGTCCTGGTCGCCACCGTCGTCCTTCTCGCCGCCGCCGCGGTCGCCGCGATCAGCATCGACACCGTGTCGGGGCCGCGCACACCCGTGTTCCTGCTGCCGGCTCTGCCGCGCCTGTCGGAGCACCCCGTGGCCGCGCTCGTGCTGGCTGCCCTCGTCGCGAGCTTCGCGTGGCGCAGCGGGGGAGTGTTCGCCCTCGTCGTCGTGCTGGCGGTGCTGGCGGCATCCGCGGGAATCGGACGCGCCGCGGGCCGCCGCTCCCTCGCGTCGACGCCGCTGACCTCGAGCGGGCGCGCCTACCACGCGGCATCCGCGGTGTTCGATGCGACGGTGGCCCTGCGTCCGGCGGCGGCCACCACCGTCCGCTCGGTCGAGGAGGTGCGCGAGGCGATCGATACTGCTCGCGCGCGCGGCCTCGGCGTGGCGATGCACAGCACAGGACACGCCGCCGCGGGGCTGGCCGACCTGAGCGGCAGCGCCCTGCTGAAGGTGGCGATCGACGAGCCGATCACGGTGGATGCCATTCGCCGCACCGTGCGCATTCCGGCAGGGCGCGCGTGGGGAGAGGTCGTCCCCCTCGTCGCGGCGCACGGACTCACCGTGCCCCACGGGTCTTCCGCCCTCGTCGGCGTCGTGGGCTACCTCTCTCGGGGCGGGCTGTCGGCCTACGGGCGGCACACCGGCGTGGCAGCGAACGCGATCGAGTCGATCGAGATCGTGACCGCCGACGGCGAGCACCGCCGTGTCGACCGCGAGAACGATCCAAAGCTCTTCTGGGCGCTGCGCGGCGGGGGCGGCGGCTTCGGGGTCATCACCGCGGTCACGGTGCGTGCCTTCGCGCCCGGCGAGATCGTGACCGGCACGACGGTCTGGGAACTCTCCGACGCCGAGGCGGTCGCCCACGAGTGGGCACGCTGGTCGGCCGAAGCGCCGTCGGCGATCACGACCTCGCTTCGTGTGCTCAGCATTCCTCCGCTGCCCGGAATGCCGTTCCCCCTCTCGCGCCGGCCTGTGCTCGTCGTCGACGGCACCGCGGTGAACGGCGACGTCACCGCGCGCGATGCGGCGGGCACGCTGCTGGCTCGTCTCCGGTCGGCCGCGGCCCCGCGCCTGGACACCTGGCGCGTCGCCGACCCGGCCGAGGTCGCGCACACCCACATGGATGCCCCGTTCGCGCCGGCGCACTCCTCGGCCCACGCCCTCGTGGGGGCGGCGGAGTCGACCGACGCGGGTCAGGCGCACGGGATCGTCGCCGACTTCCTACGCGCGACCGCCGACTCCGCGGTGCTCATCTCGGAACTGCGTCAGCTGGGTGGCGCCCTCGGGGAGCGTCCCGAGGGGGCCGGCGTCGTGGGCCACTACCGCGGTGCGTTCGGGTGGCTGAATCTCGCTCTGCACGGCAAGCCCGGACGCGAGGTCGCCGAGGCGGCGATCGACGCGCAGTGGGAGCAGATCCGCCGCTGGGAGACCGGGTACACCGCGCCGACGCTGGCGGCGGAACGGCACCGTCCGGCCCGGTCGTTCCCCGAGGCCGACATCGCCGCCGTCGACGCGGTCCGCGTCCGCGTGGATGCCGAGGGCCTCTTCCGTGTCGATGTCGCCCCGGGAGCGCACTCGGGGCTGGTCTGACCGTTGACCGACACGGGAGGCGGGGGAGTGGCATCCCTCGCCTCCCGTCGCGCTCACGCGGCGACGAGCGTGGGCGTGCGGGCGACCGTGCGTCTGCGCCAGAGCAGCCACGCGTACAGCACCCCCTGCGTCATCACGATTCCGCTCACGGTGGAGGCGATGACGCCGGCGGACTGATCGGCCGCGGTGAGGAGGTCGACGCCGGCGTGCCAGATCAACACGGGAACGATGCTCCCCCCGGCGCCGACGGTCATCCACGCCAGCAGGAACGAACCGCAGACGAAGCGGTTCCGGGGTCCGCTGCACCTCCATGGCCCCGCGCGGTGCGGGGGTCAGGTGTCAGTGCGGAGCGCCCGGGCGACAGCCAGCGACGTGGGGATGTGACCCGCGGCCAGCACTCCCGCGGCGAGGACGAGCCAGATCACGCCGAGCCAGGCGCCCGCGGTCGCGAAGACCGCGACCGGCAGCACCGCCATCGGCACGGGCACCGGGCCCCATCGGCGGTAGAGCGTTCCCGGATCCCGCCGTCGCACGTAACGGCCCCACAGCCCCAGGTAAGCGGCGAGGAACACGGCCATCGGCACGGCCCACGCCCACGTCAGCGGCGCGGGCAGCACGATGACGGGGATCACGAGGCACGCCGCCTGTCCGCCGCGTTCGAGCACCGGCAGCACGGGCGAGACGCGCACGGAGGGCAGCGGAGGCCGCGGCGGGAGCACGAGGAGCAGAAGGCTCGGGGCCAAGACGGCCACGGCGATGGCGAGCCCCCACGGCGAGAATCCCACAGCCACAGGCTAGCGGGTGGCTCAGTCGTGGAAGCGCGCGCCCTTGGCGATGCGGTCCACGACGTTGCACGGACCGCGCAGGGCGATGCCCACCGGGTCGAGATCGACCTACGCTTCGCGAGTCCGGACCACCCCCGCGCTACCCGCCCGCGCCCAGCGACCGCGGGGCTCTCCGGCCGGGCCTCAGCGACGCGATGAATTCCAGCTTGTCCAGGACCGGGTCCGGGATGACGAAGGGGTACAGGTCGGCCTTTCCCATCGACCGGTTGATCATGTTGAGCGAGATGGTCAGAGGCATCCACACCCCCGTCGCGAGGTCGCGGAAGCGCGAGAAGGCGTCCACGCCGGCCACCGTGATGAGGCCGTAGGCGGTGGCTGTCTCGAGGGTGTCGGTGATGTGGAGGTAGTGCGCCCAGGTCTCGGCGAAGTCCTCGTACGGATGCATCGTCGCGTACGTCGAGATGTAGCGCCGGGACCAGTCGGCCGGCGGTCCCTCGGAGTAGTGGCGGTCGATCTCAGCCTGGTAGTCGGCGGTCTCGTCGCCGAAGAGCTCGCGCGCCTCGGTGATCCGGTCGGTGCCCTCGACGAGCAGCCACTCGATGTAATGCCCGACCTCGTGGCGGAAGTGTCCGAGCATCGTGCGGTACGGCTCGCCCAGTTGCTTCTGCACCCGGACGCGGTACGCGTCGTCGCTCTCGGCCAGGTCGATCGTGATGACGCCCTCGTCGTGGCCGATGACGACGTTCTCGGCCACGCTCGAGAGGAGGTCGAAACACAGGCCGCGCTCGGGATCCTGCGCCTTGCTCGCGATGACGAATCCCAGGCGGTCGAGCTCGAAGAGCAACCACCGCTTCGCGCGCTCGGCGACGGGGAACTGTCCGAGACCCTCGAGGTCGGAATCGTTGGGGCGCACGCGGGTCAGGTCGCACGCAGAGCACTGACCACCCTCGAAGGGGGCGAGCCACGTGCAGCCCGACAGGTTGAGGTTGCGGCAGACGTGCCAGACGAACCCGGCCGAGTCGATGTAGCGGCCGAGGCCATCGACCGGGACGATCTCCGCCTCGCCGCGCGAGAAGCCGAGGCTCGTTCCGCACGAGACGCACACCGAATTCTCGAAGTACAGGGCATTGCCGCACACGCGGCACCGAAACGACTTCACACCTACAGCCTGGCAGGGCCGCGGCGCCGGCGGGGCGGGGTTGCGCTCCGCCCGCCGTTCGCGACGGCGCTCCGTCCCGCTCGCCAGAGCTGTCTCCCGTCACCCTTCGAAGTACCGCTCGGCGGCACAGGGCGTCCCCCTAGCATCGAGGTCATGACCGCGCGAGAGAACGACGGGCCGCCGACACGGGTGCTGGTCGTCGACGACGACGAAGGCATCCGCGTCCTGCTCGCTTCGGTCCTCGCCGCCCCCGGGTGCACCGTCACCACCGCGGCGACGGGGGTCGACGCCCTGCGAATCGTGCGCGGGGAGGAGTTCGACGCGATCCTCCTCGATCGACTGCTACCGGATGTCGATGCCGTCCAGATCGTGACGGCTCTGCGCGCAGCAGCGCCATCCGCCGCCATCGTCATGCTCAGCGCGGTCGACGATGTCGACGCACGTGTCGCGGGACTTCGGCTCGGTGCCGACGACTTCCTGACGAAGCCATTCCACGTCTCCGAGGTCCTGGCCCGCATCGACGCCGTCCGGCGCCGAGGGATGCCCATCGACGACCCCGATGTCCTGCGTTACGCCGACCTCGAGTTCGACCTCGCCGGGCAGCGCGTCCGTCGCGGCGGAGAGGTCGTGCCGCTGACCCCCACCGAATTGAGGCTGCTGCGATTCCTCCTCGAGAACGCGGAGCGAGTGCTCTCCCGCGGCCAACTGCTGGACCATGTGTGGCGCTATGACTTCGGCGGTAACAGCGAGGTCGTGGAGAAGGCGGTTTCGACCCTCCGGCGCAAAGTCGATGCGGGGCGCCCTCCGCTCATCCAGACCGTCCGCGGTTTCGGCTACTGTCTCCGCGCGGACCCGTCATGACCGATGCCGCGCGGCCCTCGATGGTGCGGACCCTTCGTCGACGCATCCTCGTCGTCGTCGCCGCCGCGGGCATCCTCCTGGCGATCGCGAGCGTCTGGGGTGTCCGGCTGATCACTCTGCGCACAGCGGAGACGCATGTGCGTGTGACAGCGCAGACCGTGACGACCTGGCCGCAGCCCGGACAGGGAGGGCTGGTCATCGACGAGGAGCAGCTGCGCGCGGCGAACGTCGGATCGACGATGGTCGCGCTGCTGGATGCCGACGGGGACATCGTCGCCGCTTCGGCCGCCACCTCCACCCCGTTCACCGACCTCGGGAGGGTGGCCGCCGCCATCGGCGGAGACGAGACGGCTCGCGCAGAGGTCGCGGGCCGCAGTCTCCTGTTCGCCCGCGTCGAGCTTCCCCCCGGCACGGTGTACGACGACGGCGCGAGAACGCCGGTCGCCACCGCCCTCGTCGGCGTCGGGATGGAGGCGGCCGATCGCCTGGTCACGGCGCTCGCCCTGGCCGCGCTCGCCGTCCTGGCAGCCGTGCTCGTGCTCGCCGGAGTGGTCGTTACCCTCGTCGTCTCGCGGACGACACGGTCGCTGACGGTCCTCGCCGATCGCGTCGAGCAGTCGAACCTGAGCGACCTGGCGGCCTCGCCGGCCGGCGAGTTCGGCGAGACGCAGAGCGTCGCCCGCGCGATCGAACGCCTCGACGGACGAAGGGATGCCACGGAGCGCCGGCTGCGCACGTTCGTCGCGGACGCGTCGCACGAGCTTCGGACGCCCCTCACCAAGATCCAGGGGTGGACGCAGCTGCACTTCCAGCGTCCGGACGATGCCGAGACGACCGAGCGCGCGTTCGGAAGCGTTTCGGAGGAGTCGGAACGGATGCGTGTCCTGGTCGAGCGCCTGGGCTTGCTCGCCCGCAGCGAGGCGACGTCTCCCGTGCGGGAGCGGATCGATCTGCGCGAGGTGTGCCGGGCCGCGGTCGAGGACGCGGAACTTCTCGCGCCCGACGCCGCCGTTTCCCTTGCCGTCGATGCCCCCGTGTTCGTCGACGGCGATCCCCACGCGATCGCTCAACTCGTCCGCAACCTCGTGGGGAACGCGCTGCGCCATGCCGGTCCGGATGCCTCGATCGCGATCGAGGTGCGCGACGCGGGGGAGACCGTCGTCCTCGTCGTCGCCGACGACGGCGTCGGGATGGGCCCCGACCTGCGCGACCGCGCGTTCGAGCGTTTCGTCAGCGGCGACCGAAGTGCCGGGAGCGGTCTGGGACTCGCGATCGTCGAAGCGATCGCGCTCGCTCACGGGGGCGATGTCGCGCTGGAATCGGAACCCGGTACGGGAACGCGCGTGACGGTGCGTCTGCCCAGCGCGCTCTCGACGGCATCCGGCTGATTCGTCAGCCGATCGTCAGAACGTCGTCCGCTTCTCGGGAGGTGTGCCCGCTGCGATAAGGGCGTGATCTCGAAACGTACCCGGACCTGGATCGGCGCCGGTGTGGCGCTCGCTCTCGTCGCGACATCCGGTCTCGTCGCCGGTGAGGTCGTCGCGCGGGGGCAGCTGGACGCGCGGGCGGCCTCCTTCAGCGGGTCCCTTCCCGGGGTGTCGGCGGAGGTCGGTGGGGGTCCGGCCTTGTGGCAGCTCGCTTCGGGTGCGGTCGAGGTGCGCCTCACCGTCGCCGACGCCGCTCTCGACGCTCTCGCGCGGTGCCGGACGGATCAGGAGGTCACGGTCCACGCCGTCTCGGGTGGGGTGGTCGTCGAAACGGAGCGCACGCTGCGCGGCGTCCCGGTGACGGTCGATGTGCTGCTCGTCCCGCAGCGCGATGCAGCCGGGTGGCGTCTCGTCGCGGACTCGGTCAGCGCAGCCGGTATCTCGCTCCCGGCCGAGCGTGCCCTGAAAGTGCTCTCGGGTCGCGACGGCGACGGCGCCGGGTTCGCTCAGCGGCTGGCGGACGGTATCCCGCTCGTGCTGCCGGGTGCTCCCGTGCGTGGTGTCGAGTTCCGCGCCGGGGCGGCTGTGCTTTCGGTGGGTCTGCCGGTCGCACGTGACGGTGCGGCCGAGGGCGGAAGTGATCGGTGGGGGTCGCTCCGCGAGTGCCTCGACCCATCGGCATCAACGGATCCCGCTGACCCGGCCGAGCCCTCCGCCCCCGCCGACCCTTCCGCTCCGATCGACCCTTCCGCGCCCGCTGCCCCTTCCATCCCCTCCGATCAGGACGGTTGAAATGAAACGCTTGGTCTCCTCTCTCGCCCGGGTGTGCGCCCGGCATCGCTGGCTCACGATCGCCGCCTGGGTCATCGCCGTGGGTGCGCTCTTCGGGAGCGCGTACCTCGTCGGTCCGGCTCTGCAAGACGATCTGGAGGTCACCGGCAGCGACAGCCAGGTCGCGGCGGACGTCCTCGAGGCACGCTCGGGAGAGGAGGAGCCGACCGTACCGACGAGCCGCATCGTCGTGGCAGGTGACCTTTCCGGGCATGCCGACGTCGTCCAAGAGGTCATCGGCGGGCTCGAGGCCGCGACCGGCGAGACCGTCGAGAACCCTCTCGACGACCCCGCGGCGGCCACACGTGCGGGAACTCTCGCGCAGGCGGGGGACGCGCTCGTCCTCACCGTCTCCGGCGACCCCAAGGAAGAGGGGCGGACGTGGCAGCGAGACGTCGATGCGGCGCTCGATCCCGCTCGCTCCGCGGGCCTGGAGGTGGGGATCGGCGCGCCGCTCGGCACGCAGCTCGACCGTGCGGGCGGGGTCAACAGCGAACTCGTCGGCGTCGTCGCCGCCCTGATCGTCTTGTTCTTCGCCCTCGGGTCTGCGCTCGCGGCGCTCGCTCCCGTGGCCACCGGCATCATCGCCGTCGCGGGCGGGGTCGGGTCCGTCTGGCTGTTGAGTCACGGATTCACCATCTCGGAGAGCGCCGTGACCCTCGCGATCATGATCGGACTCGGCGTCGGCATCGACTACACGCTCTTCTTGCTGTCCCGCTTCCGTGCTGCGCTGAGGGAGGGGGCGGATCCGGTCGAGGCTGCGGTCACGTCCGGCCACACCGCGGGGGAGGCGGCGACCATGGCGGGCGTGACCGTGGCGATCTGCGCGACGGGCCTCGCGATCTCGGGGGTCGAGTTCGTCGCCTGGCTCGGCTATGCGACCGCGATTGTCGTCATCGTCGCGGTCGCGGCGACCCTGACGCTCACTCCGGCGGTGCTGGCCGCCATCGGACACCGGGCACTCGCGCGCGGCGAGCGCCAGGAAGCGCTCGCCGCGAGGTCGGGCCCGCCGGCGGCGGACGGGGGAGTCCAGGGGGATGCCATGACCCGAGCGTCGCATCGCGGCGCCTGGGACCGGCTCGCGCCGCGGCTCACGCGGCATCCCGTGATCGCGGGCGTCTCGGCGGCCACACTGCTCGTGGTGCTGTCGCTGCCGGCGTTCGCCCTGCAGCTCGGGCAGTCCAGCGCGGGTGACGCGCTCCCCGGCTCGAATCAACGCCAGTCGTTCGATCTCACGGCGGAGTATTGGGGACCCGGGCAGAACGCGGCCCTCCTGCTCGTGGCCGAGGGTGGGGAGGAGTCGCTCGCGGACTGGCAGGCGCTCGCGGGTGATATCGCCGCCCGCGCGGACGTCGCGGCCGTCTCGCCTCCTCTGGCGCGCGACGGCGTCGTGACGATGCAGGTCACGCCCCTGACGGGGCCGAGCGACGACGCGACGGCGGCGCTGGTCGCCGAGCTGCGGGCCGACGTGATCCCCGGCTCGGGCGTCGATGCGCACGTGGGTGGCGCCGTGGCCACACGCCTGGACCTCAGCGACCGGATCGCCGAACGGCTGCCGTGGCTCATCGGCATCGTCATCGCCGCGTCGATGGTGCTCGTGGCGTTCACGTTCCGCTCGGTTCTGCTGCCGGTCAAGGCGGCGGTCTGCAACCTGCTGTCGATCGCCGCCGCGTTCGGTGTGCTCGTGTGGGTGTTCCAGGAGGGGCACGGGGTCGAGGTGCTCGGCCTCGACGGGCCGATGCCGCTCGATCCTTACGTGCCGATGATGCTCTTCGCCGTGCTCTTCGGTCTGTCCATGGACTACGAGGTGTTCCTGCTCACCTCGATGCGGCAGGCCTGGTTGCGCGACGGGGATGCACGTGTCGCCACGACGCGCGGTCTCGCCGAGACCGGTGGGGTCATCTCCGCGGCCGCGCTCATCATGATCGCCGTCTTCCTGAGCTTCACCTTCAGCACCAACCCGGTGATCAAGGTGTTCGGCGTGGGGCTGGCCGTGGCCGTGCTCGTGGATGCCACCGTCATCCGGCTGCTGCTCGTCCCAGCCGTGATGACGCTCCTCGGGCGCGCGGCCTGGTGGTGGCCCGGCCGTCGGCGGGCGCCGGGGCCGAGGCGTCAGTCGTCCGCGGAGACGAGCGAGGTCAGCACGTGATCGGCGTCGTGGATACGGACCCCCAGCGCCCCCGCTCGTGCGGGCGGAAGCGCTCCGGCGACGACCCCGAGCACCGCGGCGGGAGCGCCTTGAACCATCTTTCGAAAGGGATCGATCATGACACGAAGCACCCCACGGCATCCGGATCCGTCCTGGCTCGATCGCACGTCGTATCCGCTCTCCGATGCGTACGTCGACGTCGCCGGGCACGAGGTGCACTACGTGGACACGGGCGCACCGCCGCTCGCGGCGGGAGCACCCGGGGACTCACCTGTAGCGACGGTGCTCTTCCTCCACGGCAATCCGACATGGTCGTTCGTGTATCGCGAGATCATTGCGCGCCTTGCTCCCGCGGCGCGCTGCATCGCGCCCGATCTCCCCGGATTCGGCTTGTCGCAGGCGGCCGCGGGGTATCGGGGCACTTTCGTCGAGCACGCCGACGCCGTCGAGCGGTTCGTGTCGACGATGGGTCTGAACGACCTCGTGATCGTCGTGCAGGACTGGGGCGGCCCGATCGGACTGCGCCTGGTCGAGCGGCGCCCCGATCTCTTCCGTGGGGTCGTCATCTGCAATTCGTGGGCGTGGCCCGTCGACGCCGACCCGCACTTCGCCCGGTTCGCGGGGTTCATGGGCGGTCGTGTCGGCAGCGCCCTCATTCGTCGGTTCAACCTGTTCGTCAACGCGCTCGTTCCGCTCGGGCATCGGCGTCGTCGACTCGGACGCCGCGAGATGGCCCAGTACCGCAAGCCGCTCGCCACGGGCGCCCGCAGGGAATTCAGCGCCGTGCTTCCGCGCGAGATCGTCGACGCCACGCCGCAGCTCGCACAGGTGGCCGAGGGCCTCGGCATCCTGGACTCCCTTCCCGTGCTCATCGTGTGGGGGGATCGCGACATCGCGTTCCGCGAGGCGGAGCTCGCGCGATGGCGCGCGGAGGTTCCGGGTGCCGAGGTGCACGTCGTCTCGGGCGCGGGTCACTTCGTGCAGTCCGACGCGCCGGATGAGGTCGCCGGAGTCCTCCGTGCGTGGCTCGAGGCGGAAGGCCTTCTCGCCGCGGAGAACGCGACAGCGGAGGAGAACGACACCGGTCGCCTGTGACGGGGCGCGGTCGGCTTCCGTGGTCCGGGGGTCTTTCGTCCTGCCGCCCTGGCGCACGCCCTCCTATCAATGGGGGTGATGACATCGCCCGTCACGATGTGCGGCCGCCCATCGGCCGGGAAAGGATCCGCCATGACATCGCCATCGAACGCCCCCGCTCGCGGCGGCGGGATCGCCGTGTTCCTCACCGTCGCGTTCGGCGTGACGTGGGCGATCTGGACGCCGATCCTCGTCCAGGCGCAGACCGACGGGCTCGAGCGGATGCCGTGGACGTTCTTCCTCGCCTCGATCGGACCGCTCTGCGGGGCGGTCGCCGCCGCGGCGTGGGAGGGCGGACGGCGCGGGCTCGTCGAGTGGGCGCGCACGACGTTCTCGGTGCGCTTCCGGTGGGTGTGGTGGGCTGCCGGGATCGGGATGCCACTGGCGTACTTCGTGATCGCGTGGCTCGCCGTGTTCTTCGTGACGGGTGGATGGCTCGACGCCGCGGGGTTCGGGCTGACCGAGAAGCTCCCGGGCCTCGCATGGCCCGTGGTCGCGGCGGTGTGGGTGCTCACCTTCGGGCTCGGCGAAGAGGCCGGCTGGCGCGGTTGGCTGCTGACGGCGCTGACGCGACGCGTGTCGGCGTTCTGGGCGGCGCTGATCGTCGCCGCGGTGTGGATCGTGTGGCACGCGCCCGCGTTCTTCTTCAACCCGACGTATACGGCGATGGGCGCGGGCATCGTCGGCTGGATGCTGGCATTGGTGTGCGGGTCGTATCTGCTGGCCTGGATGACGCTCGGGGCGCGGGGGAGCATCGTCCCGGTGCTTCTGTGGCACGCGGGTTTCGACCTGCTCACGGCCGCGGATCAGTCCGCGGGGATCATCGCCTCCACGATCAGCGCGATCGTCATGGTTCAGGGGGTTCTCTGCGCGTGGCTGCTGTGGCGTCGGCGGCACACCGGGCGTCGCTTCGTCGCCACCGTCGCCGAGCGGGGCTCAGGCGTGGAACACCGCTCCCTTCGCGATGCGATCGACGACATTCCGCGGACCCCGTAGGGCGATGCCGACCAGGTCGAGATCCTCGGCCGGTACGGCGGCGACGGCGGCGCGATTGGCCTCGTCGTGCATCGTCGCGAAGAGGTCGCGCGTGTAGATCGCGAGGGCGACGTCCTCGCGCGCCGCGGCCTTCGCGCGGGCACGTGACAGCAGGTCGGCGTTCCCGGTCAGCACGATCACCGGCTGCCGCAGCATCGGCAGATACTCGATGCCGTCGGCGTCGCGGTAGGGCTCTCCGACCAGGTCGGGCGCGCTCGTCGTGATGCCGGCGATGAGGAACGCGGTGACGTTGAGTTCCTGCCAGGCGGCCAGGTCTTCGCGGAGGACGACGACGATCTTCGTGTCGAAGGACGGCGTGGGTGCGGGGGTCGGGTCGGTCATGGGTCCAGCCTCGGCCCGGGGACTCTCCGCCGTCTTGTACGTTTCTTGCATGATCGAACGGGTGCGGGCGTGGCATCCCGACGTCCCGTTCCTTCGCGAGGTGTACCACGCGAGTTTCGATCATGCGTATCCACTGCACACCCACGACGACTGGGCCGTGATGCTGGTGGACCGCGGCGCGGTCGCGTACGACCTCGATGGCGTCGCCCATCGGGCCGCGCCGGGGGCGTTGACGCTTCTTCCGCCGGGGATCGCCCACGACGGACGCTCGGCGGTCGCGGGGGCGGGATACCGCAAGCAGGTGCTCTACCTGCGCCGTGACTGGCTTCCCGACGGCACGGCCGACCGCGTCGCGCGGCGCCCCACCGTGACCCGCGGCACCGCAGAGTCGGCGGCGAGGCGCGTCCACGCCGCGCTGCGGTATCCGGGCGAGGAGATGGCCGCGGAGCACTGGTTGCTCGCGGTGCGCGATGCCGTGCTCGCGTACACCGGGACCGCCTCGGTTCCCGTCCGAGACGTCCCGCTGGCTCGGCGCCTGCGTGCGCTCGTCGATGATCGGTACACCGAGTCGTTCACCATCGCTGCGGCGGCCGACGAGCTCGGTGCCCATCCCAGCCACCTCGTGCGCGAGTTCTCGCGCGCTTACGGAATGGCACCCCACCGCTACCTCGTCGCGCGGAGGGTCGACGCCGCACGACGCCTCCTCGTCGATGGATGCCGCCCCGCGGAGGCCGCGGCGCGCACCGGCTTCCATGATCAGGCGCATCTGACACGGCATTTCCGCCGCGTGTGGGGGGTGACACCCGGGGCCCTCGCGCGTTCGAGCTCGTGAATGATGCTCCCGCTCGAATCGAGTGAGGCCATGTATACGTGGTATACAGGTGGGGGGTCAGAGGATGCCGTGGGGGACGTCATGGACGAGGGTGAAAGTCGAGCAGGGGCGGATGCCGCCGGGGCGCGTCCGGACGATGTGCGCTTCCAGGTCCATACGGCGATGCTGAGCGTGCTCCGTTACATGTCGGGCGATCTCTCGCTGACGGAGGCCGCGGCGCGCGCGGAGCTGCCCCGCAGCGTGATCACCGAATTGAGCAGCGAACTGGCGGGATTCATGATCCCGCGCACGGTGCGCTCGATGCGCTACGTCAAAGCGCTCGTCTCGGCAAGGGGCGTCGATAGTACGCGATAAGCAATCCCCGACATGCCACACTGGCGTGGCAATGTGTACATGGCTTCTTGGCATCCCGGTCCCGTGTTAGCGCCCGGCGCGCCTGATCCGTGGGCGGAGTATTCGCGGATCTTCGGTGCGAACCTTCAGCGTGCGCGTCTTCGGATCGGGCTCACCCAGGAGCGCGTCGCCCACGCCGCCGGATTGTCGACGTTCACCTATCAGAAGCTGGAAAAGGGCGAGTCGAACCCCGGGACGGCGGCGAACCCGCGCATGCAGACCCTCGTCTCCCTCTCGCTCGTCCTGGGGGTATCGGTGGCCGACCTGCTGCCGACGCCCACCGAGGACCTCCTGCCGGGGGCGGGCTGACCCGAGGCGGACCCTCGCGATCCGCACCGCTCACGGTGCCGCTTCGCCGAACACGCGCGTGAGCGTGCGAACGAGACGGTGCGCGCTCTCCTTGCTCAGCACCAGGCCTCGTCTCACGTCGTCTTCCGGCGTGATCCAGATCCACGTGTCGCCCCAGCGCACCTCGACACCCACGGCGAGATCTGTGGCGGCAACCCGGTCGAACGGGGCCGCGCCCGCTCCGGCGCGACGCTCGATGACGGCCACCGGCCACGGATCACTTCGGTGCGAAGCGGACTCGTGCTCGGGGCGATCATGAATGCCGTTGCACCACCTCGGGCACGCGCTATCGGTCGGCCGGGGGTCTGCATCCATGGGACACCAATCTCACGAGGCATCTCCGCCGGGCGGGATCGTGCCCTCTTCGGCGCGCGGCGCGCGATAAGCCCCCCGGCGCCTGGGGGGACATTACCACGCATACATGGTGTTCGTGAGGGCGGATTCCGCGAAGTGCCGTTATTCGTGCACCTCGAGGTGCCACCCGTCGGCGCTCATGAACCACCGCGCCGCGTGCCCGTCGACCGGCTCCATTCCGAGTGTCGCGGCCCACCGCCGCACGATGCGGGTCTTGCGCGGTGATCGCGGATGCGGCGTGCCCACCAGTGTCACCTGGCCGTCCCAGTGCTCGACCGACCAGTGCAGGGAGGGAAGCGAGCGCTTTCGCGCCCACCGGCGGAACGTGCGCTCGATAGCGGCGCGAAGTGCGGCGTCGATCTCGTGCGCGACGAGTTCCGAGGAAACTCCGGGCGCATTCATCACCATGTATGCATGGTAGAACACGCGCCGCGTCCCCGTCTCCGTTATCGAGATCCTGGGGGACCGGCGGCGGAGGCGCTCACATCCGCCTCGTACGATCGAAGCATTCACCCTGCACCCGGAGGTCGGCATGCCCGAATTGAGCAAAGACACGACGTTGTGCATATCGCTGGCCGGTCGGCCCTCGAATATCGGCACCCGATTTCATAATTTCCTCTATGCGGAACTCGGCCTCGATTTCGTCTACAAGGCCTTCACGACGACCGACATCGTCGGCGCGATCAGCGGAGTCCGAGCACTCGGCATCCGAGGGTGTTCGGTCTCGATGCCGTTCAAGGAGGCGGTGATCCCGCTCGTCGACCGCATCGAGCCGTCGGCCGCGGCAATCGGGTCGATCAACACGATCGTCAATGACGGGGGAGTGCTCACGGCCTCGAACACCGACTACGAGGCCATCGCGAGCCTCATCGCGAGCCACCGGCTCGACCCCGCGGCATCCGTCCTCGTGCGTGGATCGGGCGGGATGGCCAAGGCCGTGGTCGCCGCCTTCCGCGACGCGGGCTTCGCCGACGTGACGGTCGTCGCCCGCAACCCCGAGGCCGGCTCCGCGCTCGCCGAGAGCTACGGGTTCCGGTGGGTCGCCGAGGATCCCTCGCCTGGCGCCGACATCATCGTCAACGTCACCCCACTCGGCATGAACGGCGCGGATGCCGAGGCGCTGGCGTTCTCGCGAGAGCACATCGCCGCAGCACGCACCGTCTTCGACGTCGTCGCCTTCCCCGCGGAGACCCCGCTCATCCGTTCCGCGCGGGAGGCGGGCAAGGACGTGATCACCGGCGCCGAGGTGATCGCGCTGCAGGCCGCCGGCCAGTTCGCGCGGTACACCGGTGTCACTCCGACGCCCGATCAGGTCGCGCGCGCGTCGGCGCACTCGCGCGCCTGACGCGGCGGGGCCCCGTGGTCGCGCCCACGGGGCCCCGTACCGGAGGCGATCACTCGTAACGGAGGGATTCCACCGGGTCGGCGCGGGCCGCACGAGCGGCGGGGAGGCTTCCGGCCAGGAACGCGATCCCCATGATCACCAGCGACGTCACGACGATCGACACGGGGTCGAACGCGATCAGTTGCAGCCCCGGGAGATCGCTGAAGAGCGTGCGGGTGAGCCCGGCGCTCACCGGAACGCCCACCGCGATCGCCACCACCGCGCCGAGCACGCTGCCGAGGAGCCCGAGCACGACCGCCTCGAGACTGAAGAGCGAGAAGACGCGGCCGCTGCCCATCCCCATCGCCTTCATCAGCCCGATCTCTCGCGTCCGTTCCTGCACCGACATGAGCAGCGTGTTGACGATGCCGAAGCTCGCCGCGAGGAGGGCGATGACCGCGAAGGCGTTGAGGACGAGCACGATGCCGTTGATCACGGCCTGGAACGTCCCGAGCTGGTCGGCGACGGTGCGGCCGGTGTAGCCGGCATCCGACAGGGCTGCTTTGACAGTGTCGACCTGCGCCGGGGTCGCCGATGGTGCCAGCGACACGCTCGCGGTCGCGTACCGGTCGAGCTGGTCCTGCGGAACACCGGTGTTCTGCGCCGTGTACAAGGCGTCCTGGAGCGCGGTGTTGGTGGTCACGGCGGTCGTCGTGGTGAACGCCTCCTCGGTGACGCCCGTGACCGTGGCCTCGATCAGGTGCTGGGTCCGGAGCGGATCGGTCACGGCGATGGTGACGGTCTTCCCGACGGCGTCGGCGGCGTCGGAGAAGCCCAACGGCGACACCAGGGCGGTGGGGAGAGCCACCTGAAGTGCGTCCGCGGAGTTGTCCGGCGCGACGCCCTCCGACAGTTGCGGGGTCTGACCGCCGATGATGCCGCCCGCCGACGCGACGTAGCGGTCGCCGCCGTCGTACTGGACGAAGTCGACCGTCGCGGAGCGGACGGGGGTGACGCTCTCGACACCGTCGATGCCCTCGAGGGTGGTGATGTCGGCGTCGGTGAGCGCCGAGACCTCGCTCCGGGTACCGGGCTGTCCCGGGCTCGTCTGCGCTGAAGCGATGGCATCCGGGTCGTACTTCTGGGGAGCCGTACCCGCGCCCGCGTTCGTGGACGTCTTCGACACCGTCAGCACGTTCGACGCGCCGATCGAGGAGACCGTGCTGTCGATGAAGCCGTTGATTCCGGTGCCGAGACCGTTGGTCAGGGTGAGGGTGAAGGCTCCGACGAAGATCGCGAGCACGGTCAGGATCGTGCGCGTCTTGGATCGGAAGGTGTTCGAGAAGGCCGTCGAGATCAGGTCGAGGGTTTTCATGCTGCCTGTCCCTCCTCGGAGACGATGACGCCGTCGCGGATCTGGATGCGACGATCGCAGCGGGACGCCAGGTCTTCGTCGTGGGTCACGACGATGAGCGTGATCCCGTGCTCGCGATTGAGGCGGAAGAGGATGTCCTCCACCACCGCCCCGGTCGCGGAGTCGAGGTTGCCCGTGGGCTCGTCGGCGAAGATCACCTGGGGGTCGTTCACGAGGGCGCGCGCGATCACGGCGCGCTGCTTCTGCCCGCCCGAGAGGGCGGTCGCCTTGTTCTTCGCCTTGTCCTGCATGTCGAGTTCGGACAGGGCGGCGAGACCGCGGCGCTTGCGCTCGGCGCGCCCGACCCCGGCGATCTTCAGCGGAAGGACGACGTTCTCGAGCACGGACACGTTGGGCGTGAGGAAGAACTGCTGGAAGACGAAGCCGAACGTCTTGTTGCGCGTGCGGTTCAGATGACGGCCGCGGAGGGTGCTGGCATCCGTCCCGTCCAGGGCGATGACGCCGCTCGTGGGGGCGTCCATCAGGGCGAGGAGGTGCATGAGGGTGGACTTGCCGGACCCGCTCTTGCCGACGATCGCGACGCTCTCACCGCGCCGGATGTCGAGAGTGACGCCGCGCAGCGCGTCGAAGCGGGCGGAGCCGCGGCCGTACGACTTGTGCAGGTCGACGACGGAGAGGAGCGGGGGTGGGGTGTCGGGTGTCATGGTCCCACCCTCGCCGTCGGGGCCGCCCCGCGCGTCCCATGACGGGGGTGGATGCCTACCCCCGTGGGGGGATTCGTTTCTGCCCCCGCACGGTGATGGTCTCGTGCGGCGGGGCGCGTCAGACTAGGACGATGCGACCGTCCACGAGCCTCGACACCGCGCCGAGGCCGGTGCCGCCGGTGCCGCCGTGGGTTCGCGACATCGTCGTCGCGGTGCTGGTCGTCGCGCCGGCGTTCGCGCCCGTGCCGTTCCCGGAATTGCGCCCCGCGAGTCCCCTCGTCTTCCTGCTCGTCGTCCTCCCGGCGGCCGTCCTCCCGCTTCGACGTCGGTTGCCGCGCACGGTGCTGGCCGTCTGCATCGCTCTCTACGTCGCCGCGCTCGCCCTCGGCACCCTCTCACCCGGTGCGGCGCTCGCGGCGGTCATCGCGGCCTACTCGGTCGCGAACCGGTTGGGTCGTCGCGCGGCGGCGCCGGTGAGCATTGCCGCGGTCGTCGTGGTGATCGGGGCGAGCATCGTCGTCACCCTCACGACGGGAATGGACACCCGGTTTCTTCAGGTCGGTCTCGCCGTCGCGCTCGCCGGGGCGCTGGGCGATGCCGCCCGGTCTCGACGCGCGTACGTTCAGGCGGTGATCGAGCGGGCCCGGCGTGCCGAGCAGACGCGCGAGGCGGAGGCCCGCCGCCGCGTGACGGAGGAGCGCCTCCGCATCGCGCGCGACCTGCACGACGCCGTGGCGCATCAGATCTCCGTGATCAGCCTCAACGCGGGGGTGGCCTCCTCCGCCATGGAGTCGCGCCCGGAGCGTGCCCAAGAAGCGCTCGCGACCATCCGGACCGCCTCACGGGAGGTGCTGGCGGAGATCGGATCGATGCTCTCCGTGCTGCGGACCCCCGACGACGCGGGGCCACGCGATCAACCGGGTCTCGCGCGTCTGCCGGAGATCGTGGAGTCGGTGCGCGTCGCGGGCTGGGAGGTCGTCGTCCGCGACGAGCTCGGCGACGAGCCGCTGCCCCTCGGCGTCGACATCGTCGCGTACCGCGTCGTGCAGGAGGGGCTGACCAACGCTCTCAAACACGGCGCCGCTCGCCGCGCGTTCGTTCTTCTGCGGCGCGACGGCGACGATCTGGAGGTGGTCGTGACCAACCCCGTGAGCCATGAGCCGCAGCCCGCCGAACCGCCGGTGTCCGGCTTCGGGCTCGTGGGCCTGCGCGAGCGCGTCGACTCGGTCGGCGGCGCCCTGGAGGCCGGGCCCGCGCCGGGCGGATATCGTCTGGCCGCTCGGCTCCCTCTCGTCGCCTCGAGTTCCGTGCGCCGCCCGACCCCCGGAGGCCTGTCGTGACCACCGTTGTCGTCGTCGACGATCAGGCCCTCATCCGCGCGGCGGTGCGTGATCTCCTCGACTCCGCGCCCGGCATCGACGTCGTCGGCGAAGCCGCGGACGGCGAGGCCGGGGTCGACGCGGTCCGCCACCTGCGACCCGACGTGGTCGTGTGCGACATCCGGATGCCGCGGATGGACGGCATCGAGGCGACCCGCCTCATCTGCCGCGACCCCGACCTGAGCGATACCCGCGTCCTCATCCTCACGACGTTCGAGGAGGACGACTACGTCGTCGCGGCTCTTCGAGCCGGAGCGAGCGGCTTCATCGGGAAGGGTGCCGAACCCGAGGACATCGTCCAGGCGGTCCGCGCCGTCCACGACGGCGGCGCACTGCTGTCGCCCGCGGCCACGCGCGCGATGATCGAGAAGTACGTGCGGGGCGCGGCATCCGAGGCTCCTCTGCCCTCGCCCGCCCTCGACGCCCTCACCGATCGCGAGCGGGAGATCCTCCGGTTGGTGGGACGCGGGCGCTCGAACGACGAGATCGCCGCGGAGCTCTACATCTCACCCCACACCGCCAAGACCCACGTGAAGAACACGATGATCAAGCTGGGCGCGCACGATCGCGCCCAGCTCGTCATCGCGGCGTACGAGAGCGGTCTGGTGCTGCCGGGGCACTGAGCCCTGCGGCGCGTCGTCAGACGATGCCGCCGACCATGGCATCGCGGCGCAGCTGCGCGTGCGTGGCGTGGAACTTCCCATCCGCTGTCCACCATGCCTCGTGGCCCGCGGCGTCGGGGTGCTGCTCGACGACGACGGGCCAGTGCGCCTTGATGTCTTTGAGGTAGTAGCGGATCTCTCCGCCGATCGTGCGCTTCTCGACCTTGTCGGACGTTTCCAGCTGCTCTCGCGTGGGCTCGCTCATGGCGCCAGCCTAGGCGTCGCCTCGGTCACGGGGGAGGGCGGAGCCGGACGCCGCGTCAGTCGGCGGCGCGGTCCATGCCGCGGGCGCGGATCTCCTCGATGTCGAGGTCGGCGAGGATGCGACGGGCGACGAGGTCGTCGATCGTGCCCTCACGCCGCAGCCGCAGCAGCACCTCGCGCTTGCGGTCGAGGATCGCCAGGCGAAGCCGCGTGGCCTCGCGATGCCGGATGAGCGGCGACCGTTGAGTGATGTCGATGTCGTCGCTCACCGCGATCATCTCCAGCTGCCCCACGGGACGCCGGCCGTCGTCGTCGCCGTCGGCGGCGGGTGGGATCGGCCCCATGCGCGACGCCGCGTCGTCGCCCCCGGCATCCATCGTGTCGTCGTCGTCGCGGTCGCGCTCCTCGGCGGCGCGCTGGCGCGCGACGGCGCGGGCGTTCGCCAGTTCGAGGCGCTCGTACCCCTCCTGCCGTGCGCGATCCTTCACGGCATCGCTGACGCCGTGCTCGGCGGCGAGGTCGTCGAGGGCAACGAGGGCTGCGCCGGTGATCGCCCGTTGGGCGAGCTCGAACTCCTCGACCGCGGCGTCGTCGGCGGGAAGCTTCGCCCAGCGGATCACGACGGGAAGGAGCGGACCCTGCACGAGCAGGGTCAAGACGATCACGCCGGCGGTGATGAACACGACGGCGTCGCGCCCGGCCACGGGAGTTCCGTCGGCCGTGGTGAGGGGAACCGAGAGCGCGATCGCGAGCGACACGGCGCCGCGGAACCCCGCGACCGTGCTCACCACGCGGGAGCGATGTCGCAGCGAACGGGAGGAGCCGGGACCGGGGCGTGAGAACGGCGAGAAGAGCCACTGGAACAGGTAGCGCACGATCGCGAGCACGATCCATGCCGCCACCGTGATGAGCAGCAGGATGCCGATCTCAGAGGGCGAGATCTCGTGCAGCACGAGCTGGATCTCCAGGCCGATGAGCACGAACAGCGCGCCGTTGAGGAGGTAGACGCCGAAGGGCCAGGTGGCATCCGCGGCTCTTCGCGACATGGCTGTCGTGATGCGCGGGGCGATCCACGCGACGATCAGCCCCGCGAACACGACGGCGAGCACGCCGGAGGCGTGTGCGATCTCGGCGAGGAGGAACGCCACGAACGGCACAAGCGCGAGCGTGAGGTTGATCGTCAGCGTCGACTCCATGCGGCGCAGCGCCAGGTACGCCAGCGCCGCGACAGCGACGCCCGCGGCCGCGCCGCCGAGGTACGACAGGAGCACCATGCCGGTGATCTGCCACGGGGTGACCTGGTCGCCGATGAGGAGCGATACGGCGATCGAGTACAGGACGAGGGCCGTTCCGTCGTTGGTGAGGCTCTCGGCCTTCAGCTTCATGAACGTGCGCTCGGGAAGAAGTCGTCCGAGCGCTGCGACGGCGGTGGCATCCGGGGGAGCGACCGCCGCACCGAGCACCAGCGCCGCCTCCCACGGCACGCCCATCCAGGTCGCCACGCCCGCGACGGCGAAGGCGGATGCCACGACGAGGAGCGTGCTCATCGGCACGATGTACCGCAGCGACCGGCGCACCGAGCGCAACGAGGTCGTCCACGCCTCGCGGAACAGGAGCACGGGGAGGAACAGCAGCAGGACCGTTTCGGGCGGGAGCTCGATCTGCCGCAGCTCCGGCACGAACCCCAGCGCGAGCCCGATCACGAGCAGGACGAGCGGCGTCGCGACGCGCAGCCGCGGGGCCAGCACCGTACCCACGAGCATCGCCAGCCCGAGCAGAACCGTGACCTCGAGTCCTTGCATCCCAACCGCCTTCCGCCGCGCCCTCACCTCACAGCGTAGAGAGCGCGCGGAGAATTCCCGACGTCGCGTTCGCTCAGGGCGTGCGCGGGCAGTCGTCGGTATCAGGGAATCACCGCCGCGCCCGAGGCCGGCACGATGAGGCGGATCCTCTCTGTCGCGCTGTGGGCGACGGAGTCTCGATCTCGCCGGGTCCACGTGCTGCCAAGTGGACCTTTGCGATGTCGAGGCTGAACGGCATTCTGGTCCAATGATCCCTGAAAACCGACAAATCGACCGGTTTGAAAGTCCAATCGCTCCAGAGTGGACTTTTCTTGATCTGTGCGAGTGGATCGGCGCCGATGACGGTCGATGCCACGACCCGCGCCTGAATGCGCTGCTCGCCGCCGTCGAGCGTGCGCTCGCGCCCGAGCGCACCGGGGCGGTCTCGACGGTCGTCCTCGTCCGATCGATCGCCGCCCGTCTCGTTGCAGAGCCGCACCTGGGTGGACTGCGCCTGGGAAGCGCCCTCGATGTGCCGGCCCCGTCCGCCCGGGAGGTGGACCGAACTCGCGTGCCGAGCGACCGCGCAACGATCGCGGCGTGAGACTGCGCGAATCCGGGTGCGCTGTCCGGCCCGCTACGGTCGGCTGTCCCTGGCGAGGGCGCGATGAGCGGCCGGCGAATGCTGCCACTGCCGACGGAACGCGCGCGTGAACGACGTGGGGTCCGTGAACCCGCAGGCGAGCGCGATTTCGACCACGGGCATCCTCGTCGTCTCCAACAGGCTGCGCGAAAGGTCGAGCCGCGCGCGGCGGATCTCGGCCGCGGGACTGCTGCCCACTTCCGCGAAGGCCGCGTGGATCGTGCGTTCCGACACCCCCGCGGCCTCCGCGAGCGTGCCGACGCGCAGTTCCGCGTCGGCGATGCGGCTCCGGATACGGTCGCGTGCCTCCGCCCGGACCGCCGCGTGCGACCGGGCACGGGCGCGCACGGGCGCGCCGACCTGTCCCGTGAACACCTCCCGCAGGAGCTCGACGCTTACCCGTGCGGTCTCGGCGGGGGAGGGGAGCAGCCCTCGACCGGCGAGGGACGAACCGAGGATGCGCGCGAGCAAGCCCAACGTGCCGTCCCCGCGCAGTGGGGCGGCGACCGCGTCGCGGAGCCGACCCGCGGACAAGCCCAGTGCGGAGACGGGGGCTTTGACGACCAGGATGTCGCTGTCTCCAGGGAAATCGAGGCGGTACGGCGCGTCCGCGAGATACAGCACGCCGGAAGCGGGATGGGCCACCGTCGCCCGGCCCCGCTGGGTCACCCTGCCGATGCCGCGCAGCTGGAGCGAGAACAGCGCGATCCCGGAGTCCGCCGAATCGATCAGCTCCTCCGCGCGGACGACCTCGCCGCTGGTCGAACGCACCCGCGAGTACGCGACGTCCGAGACGCTCTCGTAGTCGACACGGATGCGCGGTTGCGAAGCGTCGCCGGACACGCGCAACGGCACGAAGATCTCCGAGGCCAGTCGTTGCCATTGCTCGGTCGACGTGGGCTGCGCCGTCACCATCCCTCCATTGTCGCGAGGAACGGTTTCCCGCGTGTTGTCGAACGGCGTCGGAACCACGGACGGGGACGACGCCGACGTAACGGTCGTGTTGCATGGGCGGCATCCTGCGGAAAATGCCAGCTTTCCCGCGGGCTCGGCCTCCCGGCCGGCTCGGGCGCGGCCGTAGCGTTCCTGTCGCTGGCGGGGACCCGACCCCGGCGGTCCGGAAGGAGACCTCATGACACGTGTTCGTGCCGCCGCCGTTCAGGCGGAGCCGATCTGGTTCGACCTCGACGCGACGACCACCAAGACCGTGGAGATCATCGCGCAGGCAGCCACCGAGGGTGTCGACCTCGTCGCGTTCCCGGAGACCTGGCTCCCCGGGTACCCCCTTTTCCTGTGGGGGATGCCGCCGGTCGAACAGATCCCCCTCGTGAACGCCTACCGCGCGAACTCGCCGCGGATCGACGGCCCGGAGATCGCGCGCATCCGCGACGCGGCACGGGCACACGGCATCACCGTCGTGCTCGGCCTCAGCGAACGCGACCACGGATCGCTGTACATGGCGCAGCTCATCGTCGGGCCCGACGGCGACGTGCTTCTGCACCGTCGCAAGCTGAAGCCGACGTTCGTCGAACGCACGCTCTTCGGCGAGGGGGACGGATCAGGCCTGCAGGTGATCGACACCCCACTCGGGCGGCTCGGGGCGCTGAACTGCTGGGAGCACCTGCAGCCCCTCCTGAAGTTCAGCATGTACGCCCAGCACGAGCAGATCCACGTGGGCGCATGGCCGCCGTTCGGCGATCAGCTCGCGCAGTTGTCGGCGGAGGCGTCGATCGCGATGAGCCGCACCTACGCGATGGAAGGCAGTGTGTTCGTCGTCATGGCCAACGGCGTCATGAACAACGTCCCCGGTTTCGCCGGCGGAGGTGCGGCGGGGATCTACGGCCCGGACGGGTCGCTCCTGAGCGACCCGCTCGACCCGGCGCACGAGGGTCTGGCCGTCGCCGACCTCGACCTGGATGCCATCGACATCGCGAAGGTGGTCGCCGACCCCGTCGGTCACTACGCGCGGCCGGACGTCTTCACGTTCGCCGTCGACCGGACCGCTCGTCCGGCGGCGACCGTGGGTGCCGTCATCGAGGCAGGATCCACGTCCGGAGGCGCGCCTGCCGCCGTCGAGACGGGCCCGGATGACGGGAGCGCCGAGGCGATCCCGTCGTGACCCGCCCGGGGGGCCTCAGACTTCCGCGGGCAGCGCCACCTTCGCCTTCGCCCACGAGCGGCCGCGGGTGTCCTTGAGGATGTCGTACTCGACGTCGACGTGCGGCTCGATGGCGCTGTACTTGTCGTTCGGCGCGCCGATCACGAGCTGGAACCCGAGGCCGCGCCACGCACCGATCGCGCGCTTGGTGAAGTGCGCGTCGGCCTTGATGAGCGCCTCGTCGAGGAACACCGGGGCATAGCGCGGGCGCTCGGCTCCGGCATCCCCCAGCTGGTAGCGCAGAGCCGCGCCGACGATGAACGCGATGAGCTCCTGCGACTCACCGCCGGACTTCTCGCCGATGTGGTCGTAGAGCGCGACGTGTTCGCCGGTCGCCGCGCGGAAGCGCTCGGCGCTCACGCGCACGTGATTGCGGACGTCGATGAGGTCGGCGAAGTCGGGTGCGGTCGGGCGGATGCGGCCGATCAGCCGTGCCATCCGCCCGTACACCGCCTCGCGTTCCTCGTCGCTTGCGGCCGCGTCGATCGCCGCGCGCACGTCGCGCAGCTCGCGGCGGAACCGGCGCCGCACCTCGGACTGGCTTTCGCGCGGAACGATCTGCAGGCGGTGCTCGTCGTCGTAGAACGGCAGGTCGCGCATGATGTCGTTGATCGGTGCGATGCGGTCGCGGATCTCCCGCAGGGCTCGGGTGAGCGAGGAGTCGAGGTTCGTGAGGTCGTTGCCGGAGAGCCGCAGCAGGCTGTCGCGCCACTCGGCCTCGAGCTCGTGCAGCCCGCTCGCCTCGAGGTCGGCGAGGATCCGCTCGAAATCGCCGAGCGACTCGTCGGGGTCGGCGAGCAGGTTCGGGCTCGGCCACCGGTCGAGGAACGCCGTGAGCGTGCGCCGCAGGCTCTCGCGCTGCTCGCTCCACGTCTCCTGCGCGCTGCGCTGGTCTTCCAGGAGCCGCTTGGACGCGGACTCCAGCGCCGCGTCGAATCGCGCGAGGCGTTGCGACGGGTTCTGGTCCTCGCCGGCGGGCGCCACGAACAGCGCGTCGAGGTAGGCGCTCTCCTCGTCGGTGAGCGTGAGCCCCGCGTCCTCGGCATCCTCGAGGCGCACGTGCGCCGCGTCGACCTCGTCGGTGATCTCCGCCCAGCGGGCGGCGAGGCGCTGCTGCTCGGCCTTGGCGCTGCCGATCTCCTCGCGCAGCCGCGCGGCACGGGAACGCGTGACGGAGATCTGCTCCTGGAGCTCGGCGATGCGGGGGTTGCCGGCCGTGATCTCGGTGAGCGTCTCGGTCCAACGTTCGATCTCGCGGTCGACGGATGCCGTGTCCACCTGGTCCCAGGTCAGATCGGCGATCTTCTCGAGAGCGCTCCGGCGGTCATCGAACGCGTCGAGGGCGGCGGCCGCCTCGTCGACGGCGGTCTTCGCCCGATCGAGCTCGCCACGAACGCCGCGGATCTCCTCGCCGAGCTCGGTCAGGCGGACGCGGCTGGAGAACCCGAGGATGCTCTGCCGTGCCGAGCCGCCGTGCGCTCCGCGCGCCCCCTGGCTGCTCTGCCCCGAGATGGTGAGGGCCATCCGGTGCCGTGACAGTTCGCGCGCGGCATCCACGCAGACGAACGCGAACTGCTGCTCCAGGCGGTCCTGCAGCCAGCCCGTGAAGGGCGAGGTCCGATAGTCGAGGCGGCCGGGGAGCGTCGCGGGGTCGAGGCCGGTGCGTTCGGGCAGACCCGTGGTCACGCCCTCGAACCGCAGGCGTTCCGACAGTCGGACGCCGTCGATGGCCGCGCGGAAGGATGCCAGGTGCGCGGCATCCACGAGGAGCGTCGTGGCGAAGCCTCCGAGCGCGAGCGTGAACGCCCCGCGCCACGGTTCGAACTCGGTGCGCACGTCGACGAGCTCGGCGACGAACGGCAGCTCCGCTGCGGTGAGGCCGGCCGCTTCGGCCAGGGCCTCGCGCGCCTCGTGGAGGCGGGGAGGGATGTTGTCGTCGCGCGTCTGCGTGCGACGGTGCTCCGCTTCGAGCGTCGCGAGCTGCTGGCGCAGCGCCGTGTGCCGGCTGCTGGCGGTGACGAAGGCGTCGCGGACGGCGCTCTTGGCATCCGCGTCGGAGAGCGTGCGGCGGGCGTCGTCGACGAGCGCCGCGAACTGCTTGGCGTTCGTCGCCTCGGTGTCGAGGACGGCGAGCGCGGCATCGAACCGGTCGCGGTCGCGCTGCATGCCCGAGCGGCGACGTTCGAGTCCGCGCAGCTCGCGCTGCGCGGCCTCGAGCCGGTCGCCGCCGGCCGCGCGCAGCACGTCGCCCAGCCCTCGCGCTCGGCCTCGGCCGCGTCGGCCAGCGCCTGGCGTTCGCGCACGAGCGCGTCGGTGGCGTGGGTGCGTTCGCGCAGCTCGTCCTCGACGGCGCCGAGCAGGTCGATGCGGCGTTGCGCGCGCCACAGCGACGCGCGCGAGGTCGGGTCGCCGAAGCGACCGAGCCCCTCGATGATCCGCATCCGTTCGGCCGCGTCGTCGATGCGGCTCGTGATGGTGCGGATCGGCTGCAGCGCCCGCACCTGCTGGCGTGCCTCGAGCATGCGTGTGCGGGTGCTCTCCAGCCCGTCGAAGTGCGTGACGACGGCCTCGGCGGTCGCGAGGGTCTCGGGCTCCTCGAGGACCATGCGCTTGTAGAGGTCGTCGACGGTCGTGATCTGCTGGCCGGCCTGGATGCGCGCGAGCAGGCTCATGGCCTTCGCTCCGGCGCCGGCAGCCCCGATGCCGAGCACCGCGTGCAGGCGTGCGGAGAACTCGCGGTCGGTGGCGAGGGTGTCGAGGCCGGTCGCGCGGACCGCGGAGTCGGACAGATGCTGCGCCGCTGCCCGCTCGAGCGCGCGGAGGTCGAACCCGCCGTGGATCGTGCCGCGCACCTTGACGGCATCGTCGAGCACGCGCGCGGCCGCGGGGAAGTACCACGCCCGCACCGCGGTGAACCGGGCGCCGTCGTGGTCGAGCCACGTCATCGCGATGGCCGTCCACGTATCGGTGCCGTCGCCGCGGAGCACCCGCACCTTCGTGCCCTCGTCGGTGCGCGACTCGTCGAGCTTGCCGCGACCGTACGAGAGGATGTTGCGCTGCTCCTGTCCGCGCGGGCGGCCGACCACCGCGCCGTTGGACGCGCCGTTGAACGGGGTCGTGTGGGGCATCATGAGCGCGACGTAGGCGTCCATGAGCGTCGATTTGCCCGAACCCGATCCACCGCACAGGAGCGTCGCGGTGGGCGCGAAGCGGACGCGGTGCTCCCCGTCGTATCCGCCCCAGTTGATCAGCTGCAGTTCCTCGGCCACCCACTGCTGCCCGCGTGACGCGGCGGGGATCAGGCCGAACAACGTCTCGAGCATCGTCATGCGTCTTGCTCCTCGTGGATGGTCCCGGATGCCACGGCCTCGACGTCGTCGGACGGCGCGGTCGTGGCATCCGCCGTCTGCTCGTCCAGCCACCGCTGGAGATCGCGCAGCACCTCGGCGCTCAGGACGATCTCGATGAGCGGACCGATGCGGTAGCGGCCCTCGGACTCCTCCTCGATGATGCCCTCGCGGTCCAGGCGCGCGATCGCCGTGCGCACGGCGCGCTGCTGGCTCGCGCGCGTGCCGTCGGTCTCGGCGAAGTAGGTCAGCACGGTCTGCTCGACCTCTTCCACGTCGACACGGGCCGACGGCGCACCCGCGGTGGTCTCGCGCTGGAACACGGTCCGCAGGTACACCAGCACGAGCGTCTCGGCCCGCGAGTAGGCCTCGTCCTTCAGCAGGATCGGCACGTCGACCTCGTCGCTGCGGACCTGCTCCTTGTACGCGACACCGCGATCGTGGTCGACGACGAGTCGCACGAAGAGGTCGTTGAGGCGCGACTCGATCATCTGCTGGTGCTCGAGCAGTAGCTTCCACTCGGCGGGGGAGCTCTCGGCCAGCAGGAACCGCCGCTGGAGGACCCGCACGAGCACCCGTCGCACGTCGGCGTCCAGGATGCCGCGGTCCCCGGCGAACAGGGCGTCGGGGTCGTTCTCCATCGCCACGGGCGCGATGAAGGCGGGGGTGTCGTCGCCCGGCGCGGGCACGGCGGGGGCGGACGTGTCGACGTCAGTCATCGGCATCCGTTTCTGTCGGGCGGACGGCGGTGACCGCCGTGAAGGCGAAGCGGCGGGTGGTCCCGTCGGGGCGGACGGCCTCGACCACCGAGACCTCGTCGCTCTCGGTGAGGCCGCCCCGATGGGCGATCTCGAGGAGCCCGACGAGGTCGACCGGGCGTCGGGTGTGTTCGTCAGCTCCGGCGAAGGCCGCCGCGAGGTCGAAACGCGCGCCGAGGGTCTCGACATAGCGTTCGAGCTCGGCATAGTGCGGGCCACCCCAGGCCCGCGTGTCGGCGTCGACGAACTCGACATCGGCGGCGTCGGTCGACAGCGGCTCGGGAGCGCCGGGCGGGCGCACATCGCTCAGCGACCGGCGCAGGTGGCCGATGTCGGCGAGGGGCAGCGTGCGCACCGGCTCGACCCGTCCGGGGGTCTTGGTCTGGCTCCAGCGATGGAGCCCCGCCATCACCGACCGCAGCAGGTCGTCGACCTGGCGGTCGCGGATCGGGTCGTGGGTCTTCACCTGCACGGTGATGACGTGCGACGCCCGCCGCTGAGCGGTGAGCACCTCGAGCACACCCGCCTCGACGCGGCGGGCGATGGCATCCAGCTCTCCGCGCTGCTCGGGGGTCATCAAACGCGCGAAGGGCTGGGTGAGCACGGCGTGCAGCTGATCGGTGAGGTCGTCGATGTGCTCGGGGTCGCCGATCAGGCGCAGCGCACCCTGGAAGGCCCGGCCCTCGGGCGTGGACTGCATGACGTGGCGCCCGCGTTCGAGGTATTCGCGCAGCACGTCGCCCGTGGGGCGGGCGTCACGGCGCAGCTCGGCGACGACGTCGCGCTGCATCGACACGATCGACTCCGCGACCCTCGAAAAGTCGGCCGGCAGCTCGCGGGCGAGATGGATGACGTTCTCCGCCTCCTCCAGCAGGTGCTCGTCATCGGGCGGCTCGACGACGCCGTCCTCGAGCGCCGCGATCTCGGCATCCAGCGCGGCCCGTTCCGCGAGCAGGGCCTCGCGGCGCCGGTCGGGATCGGTCTCGGCGTCGCGGGCCAGGCGCTCGACGGCGTCGAGCAGGGTCCGCACGCGGGACCGGGAGACGCGGGCACGGCCTCCGCCGGCGCGTCCGGCGATCTCGAGGGCGCCCACCGCGTGCGCGGAGAGTCGGTACACCTCGACGTCGTCCTCGATCTGCAGGCTCAGCCACCCGACCCGCACCCAGCCGCGGCAGATGTCGCGCGCCGAGCCGGCGGGGATACGCCGGTCGTCCTCGGTGTCGTACCCGGCGGCGCGCAGCTCGTCGATCGCCTCGGCCACCTCGACGTGGGCGTCGGCGACCGCGACCGCGGGGCGGTCGGGCGAGAACACGTTCGACAGCACGGCCACGACGAACGGTGCGAACCGCCCGTGCAGCAGGTCGAGCATCGGGTTCTTGAACGCCGTGACCGAGCGCAGGTAAGCGGCTTCGGCGCGGGTGGTGGTCACTGGCTCGAGTTTACCGGCGAGGCGGGGCGGGCACCGATCCCGGGGCCGTCACCGCACGCCCGCGGGCCGACCTCCCCGCGGCGGCCCGCGGGTGGGGCGGGCCGAACTCCGGAGAAAGTCGCTGCCCGTGCCCGAAGGCCGCGGCGCGGGCGCCTGCCGGGGCCGGAACTCCGGAGTTCGGCCCGGTGCGGGCGGCGGAACGGCGAAGCCGCGGCATCCCTCCCGTGGGGCGAGGGATGCCGCGGCCTCGATGGTGCGGGTCAGACCTCCGAGCGCGGGCCGGGGACGGTCTTGTTGACGCCCGTGACCGGCTGGTTCTCGTCGAACGAGGCGATCGGACGCCGGAAACCGCGGGTGAGGATGACGAGGTACACCACGCCGAGGCCGGTCCAGATGAGACCGCCGACGAGCGCGTGCGTGTCGAGGTTCACCCACAGCAGGCCCGTGAGCAGCATGCCGATCGCGGGCATCACGATGTACCGGAAGATGTCGCCCGGCGTCTTGCGCAGACCCTTGCGGATCGCGAACCACGCGATCACCGAGATGTTCACGAACGTGAAGGCGATGAGCGCGCCGTAGTTGATGTACGCCGCGATCTGCTCGAGGGTGAAGGCGATCGCGAGCAGGCTCACCACGCCGACGATGATGATGGACATCGTCGGGGTGTGCGTCTTCGGGTTGATGTAGCCGAAGATGCGGCGGGGGAGCACGCTGTTGCGCCCCATCACCATGAGCATGCGCGAGACCGAGGCGTGCGAGGCGAGCCACGACGCGAGGGTCGCCGCGAAGCCGGCGGCGGTGAGGACCGCCTGGAGCACGGGGCCGCCGACCTGGACGCCGATCTCGGGCAGCGTGCTGTTCTCGATCGCCTCGGGCGGGAAGGCCGCGGAATCGGGGAAGCGCAGCTGCGTGAAGTACGACGCGACGAGGAAGATCACGCCGCCGGCCACGAGCGTCAGCAGGATCGCGCGGGGCATGATCTTCGGCGTCTTGGCCTCCTCGGAGTACATCGACACCGCGTCGAAGCCGATGAAGGAGAAGCACACGATCGTGGCGCCGGCCAGGACCGCGCCGAACTGCACCTCGCTGTGGGCGAAGGGCGCGATCGAGACGGCGGTGCCGGCCCCCGCGCCGCCGACGAGCTGCACCACGACCATCACGACGAACACCGCCATGACGAGGATCGAGAACACCAGCAGGACCATGTTGACGTTCGAGGTGCCGCGCATCGTCAGGTAGATGACGCCGGTGACTCCGGCCGTGAAGACGACGACCCAGATCCAGCCCGGGACGTCGGGGAAGAGCGCCTCCATGTAGCTGCGGAGGATGAGGGCGTTGACCATCGGCAGGAGCATGTAGTCGATGAGGGCGGTCCACCCGACGACGAAACCGACGCCGGGGTGGATCGACTCGCGGGCGTACGTGTACGCCGACCCCGCGCTCGGGATGACGCGCACCATCTTGCCGTAGCTGATGGCGGTGAAGATCAGCACGACGAGCGCGACCGCGTAAGCGGCGGGCACGACGTTGTTGGTGCCGTCGGCGACGAGACCGAAGGTGTCGAACACGACGGTGGGGGTCATGTAGCCGAGACCCAGACCCACGATGGACCAGAGTCCCAGGGTGCGGGCGAGCTTCGCGCCCGAGGCAGAGGGTGCCGACACGGCGGCACCGATGTTCTCGTTCGTGGCTTCTCCTAGAGGGGCGGGTCGGGATCGGGCGGATCCGACCGGGGCGAGTGATGTCGGGTGGAGCTTCGGGTGCACCGCTCGGGGTGGGAGCGGGGGACGAAGAAGCGGATGCCGCCGGGGTGGGGTGGCATCCGCTTCCGCGTCAGAGGCGCGTCCAGGCTTCGGTGAGCGTCGAGCGCAGGATCTGCTCGATCTCGTCGAACTCGGACGGGCCGATCGTCAGTGGCGGGGCGAGCTGGATGACGGGGTCGCCCCGGTCGTCGGCGCGGCAGTAGAGGCCGGCGTCGAAGAGCGCCTTGGAGAGGAAACCGCGCAGCAGGCGCTCGGACTCGTCGTCGTCGAAGGTCTCCTTGGTGACCTTGTCCTTGACGAGTTCGATCCCGAAGAAGTACCCGTCGCCGCGCACGTCGCCGACGATCGGGAGGTCGAGCAGCTTCTCGAGCGTCGAGCGGAAGACGGGGGAGTTCGCGCGCACGTTCTCCAGCAGCCCCTCCTCCTCGAACACGTCGAGGTTCTCCATTGCCACGGCCGACGAGACCGGGTGGCCGCCGAAGGTGTAGCCGTGGGGGAACGAGGCGTCGCCGTGCGCGAACGGCTCGTAGACGCGGTCGCTGACGATGGTGCCGCCGAGCGGCGAATACCCGCTGGTGACGGCCTTGGCGAACGTGATCATGTCGGGCTGGTAGTCGTAGGCCTCGGCGCCGAAGTAGTAGCCGAGGCGGCCGAAGGCGCAGATGACCTCGTCGCTGACGAGCAGCACGTCGTACTTGTCGCAGATCTCACGCACCCGCTGGAAGTAGCCGGCCGGGGCGGGGAAGCAGCCGCCGGCGTTCTGCACGGGCTCGAGGAAGACCGCCGCGACGGTCTCGGGACCCTCGAACTGGATCATCTGCTCGATCCGGTCGGCCGCCCACAGTCCGAACTCCTCGGGGCTTCCGCCGCCGAAGCCGGACTCCTCGGCGCGGTAGTAGTTCGTGTTCGGCACGCGGAAACCGCCCGGGGTGACCGGCTCGAACATGTGCTTCATCACCGGCAGGCCCGTGATGGCGAGCGCACCCTGCGTGGTGCCGTGGTAGGCGATCGCCCGCGAGATCACCTTGTGCTTGCTGGGCTCGCCCTGCGTCTTCCAGTACTGCTTGGCGAGTTTGAACGCCGTCTCGACCGCCTCGCCGCCGCCGGTGGAGAAGAACACGTGGTTGAGGTCGCCGGGGGCGAGGTGCGCGATGCGGTCGGCGAGCTCGATCGCCGCCGGGTGGGCGTAGGACCACAACGGGAAGAACGCCAGCTCCTCGGCCTGCTTCGCCGCGGCCTGCGCGATACGGCGACGTCCGTGGCCGGCGTTGACGACGAAGAGGCCCGAGAGACCGTCGATGTACCGCTTGCCCGCGGCATCCCAGATGTGGTGTCCCTCACCCTTGACGATGATGGGGACGCCCGGACCCTCGGTCATCACGGACTGGCGCGCGAAGTGCATCCAGAGGTGGTCGCGGGCCTTCGCCTGAAGATCGGACTGCAGGTCGATTTCGTGAAGCGTCATCGCGTTCCCCAGTTGTAGAGCTGTCGGTGGAGTTTCAAGTACACGAACGTCTCGGTGGCCACGACGTCGGGCAGCGACCGGATGCGATCGTTGAGCAGGTCGATGAGGTCGTCGTCGCTCTCGCAGACGACCTCGACGAGAAGATCGAACGATCCCGCCGTGGAGACGACGTAGGTCACGCCCGGGAGTTCCGCCATCTCGGCCGCGATCACACGGGTGTCACCCGATACGCGAACGCCGATCATCGCCTGGCGGGCGAAGCCGAGCTGGAGTGGGTCGGTGACCGCCACGATCTGCAGGACACCGGCGTCCTGCAGCTTCTGCACGCGCTGCCGCGTGGCGGTCTCGCTGAGACCCACCGCCTTGCCGATCTCGGCGTAGGAGCGGCGGCCGTCCTCCTGGAGTTGCTCGACGATGGCTTTCGACACGCTGTCGAGAACCGGACGTCGTTCCGTGGAGATGCTCATGATGGGGCGACGGTATCAGTCGTTCACCAGCCGTTTCAATGGTGGATTTGACATTCACCGACCCGTAACAACGCGGAAACCGTCGTTCTCGCGCGCTTGCGCCCGCGACGGGCTCCAGCCGCCCGCAGCATGTCAAGCTGGGCGGGGCGACGAACGGAAGGGTCGGGCATGACGGACGGCGACATCACGGCGGGTCTGCGCGCGGCCCTGGAACGCACGGATGCCTCCGAGCGTCTGCGCGCGGCGATGGATGCCGGCACCCGCCCGAACGACCTCTTCATCGACGTGCTGGTTGACCGGTGCGCGGTCGAGCCCGATTTCTTCGTCCGCGACATGCTCACGTGGGCGCTGACGCGCCACGACGCCGGGCGCGTCGTCCCGGCTGTGGTGCGGGAGCTGGGATCGCCCTTCCCGCAGGCGCGGAGCCAGGGTCTGCACACGCTGTCGAAGATCGGCGACCCGGACACCTGGTCGGCGATCACCCCGGCGCTCCTCCACGACGAGGAGACCGCCGTCGCGCGCGCCGCCTGGCGGGCCGCGGCGGGGCTCGTGCCGGATGCCGAGCGGGCCTCGCTCGCCGTCGCGCTCGCGCACCATCTCGGCCAGGGCGACATCGAGACGCGGCGCAGCCTCAGCCGCGCGCTCGTGATGGTGGGAGAAGAGGCGCGTCCCGCCGTCGATGCTGCATCCGAGTCTGACGACGACGACGTCCGCGTCCACGCGCTCGCGACGCGGGCCCTGATGGACGACCCGGATGCCGGGTTCGAGGGCGCCGTGGACCACGCGCGGCGCGTTGCGGCTCTTCGGGACGCACCGGCAGCCGGGCAGCAGCAGGCGCCGGACGCCCCCGACGAGGCGGGAACGCCCGGCGCCTGAGGAGCGTCAGGCCAGGCTCGACATCACGTGCTTGAGGCGCGTGTAGTCCTCGAAGCCGTAGACCGACAGGTCTTTGCCGTACCCGGAGTGCTTGAACCCGCCGTGCGGCATGTCCGACACGAACGGGATGTGGGCGTTGATCCACACGCACCCGAAGTCGAGGTCGCGGCTGAAGCGCATCGCGCGTCCGTGCTCGCGGGTCCAGACGGATGCCGCGAGGGCGTACGGCACGTCGTTGGCCATGTCCAGCGCCTCCGCGTCGTCGTCGAACGATTGCACCGCCAGGATGGGGCCGAAGACCTCGTTCTGCACGAGCTCGTCGTCCTGCCGCAGCCCGGTGACGATGGTCGGGGCGAAGAAACAGCCGGTGTCGCCGACGCGCACGCCCCCGGTCGCGACCCGCGCGTGCGCGGGCAGTCGGTCGACGAACTCCTGCACCCGCGCCAGCTGGTCGGGGTTGTTGACCGGACCGAAGAACGCGTCCGGGTCGTCCGGTGCGCCCACGCGCACGTGCTCGGCGACGTATGCCACCAGGCGCTCCACGAACTCGTCGTGCAGCGAGGAGTGCACGAGCACGCGGGTCGCGGCCGTGCAGTCCTGCCCGGCGTTGAAGAACGCCGCCTGCGCGATCCCCGACGCCGCGGCATCCAGGTCGGCGTCCGCGAAGACGATCGCCGGTGCCTTGCCGCCGAGTTCGAGGTGGACACGCTTGACCTGTCGCGCCGCGGACTCGGCGACCTGCATGCCCGCGCGCACCGACCCGGTGATGGCCACGAGCTGCGGCGTCGGGTGCTCGACGAGCGCGCGCCCGGTCTCGCGGTCGCCCAGGACGACGTTGAGCACTCCCGGCGGCAGAATCCCGGCGGCCAGCTCGGCCAGCCGCACCGTGGTCTGCGGCGTCGTCTCGCTGGGCTTGAGCACCACCGTGTTCCCCGCCGCGATCGCCGGGGCGATCTTCCAGATCGCCATGTTCAGCGGGTAATTCCACGGCGTCACCTGCGCGACGACGCCGATCGGCTCGCGGCGCACGTAGGACGTGAATCCCTCGGCGTACTCCGCCGCGGCCCTGCCGTCGAGATCGCGCGCGGCCCCGGCGAAGAACCGCAACTGGTCCACCGACTGGTCGATCTCGTCGGCCACGAGCGTCGCGCGCGGCTTGCCCGTGTCCTGCGATTCCAGGTCGGCGAACTCCTCGGCATTCTCGGCGAGGGCGTCGGCGAGCCGGAACAGCGCGAGCTGTCGCGCCGCCGGTGTCGTCAGCCGCCACGACGCGAAGGCCCGGGATGCCGCCTGGAAAGCGGCATCCACCTCGTCGGCGGTCGAGCAGGGCGCCTGGCCGTAGACCTCGCCCGTGACGGGGCTCACCAGATCGAGCATCCGCCCGGTGGGCGGGGTCGCCACCCCGTCCACCACATTGCTCAACGTCTTCACGCCGTGGCCGCCTCATCGGCGACGGTCAGTGCCTCGTCGATGATGTCGAGGCCGCGGACGAGCTCGTCCTCGGTGATGACGAGCGGCGGGGCGACGTGCACACGGTTGAAGTGCGTGAAGGGCCACAGGCCGGCCTTCTTGCACGCCGCGGCGAACGCGGCCATGGGGGCGGCGTCCGCCCCGGCGGCGTTGAACGGCACGAGGGGTTCGCGCGTCTCGCGGTCGCGCACGAGCTCGATCGCCCAGAACAGTCCGCGACCGCGCACCTCGCCGATCGACGGGTGCTTCTCGGCCATCTCCCGCAGACGCGGGCCGACGACGCGCTCGCCGAGGTCGCGCACCCGCTCGAGGATCCCGTCGCGGCGGAACACCTCGAACGTCGCGATCCCGGGGGCGCAGGCCAGCGGGTGGCCCGAGTACGTCAGGCCGCCGGGGAAGGTCACGGTGTCGAAGTGGCTCGCGATGGCATCCGAGATCACCACTCCGCCGAGCGGCACGTAGCCGGAGTTGATGCCCTTGGCGAAGGTGATGAGGTCGGGGACGACGTCGAACGCGTCGACCGCGAACCACTCTCCGATGCGGCCGAAGCCGACCATGACCTCGTCGGCGATGTAGACGATGCCGTACTTGTCGCACAGGGCGCGCACACCCGGCAGATAGCCGGGCGGGGGCACGAGCACGCCGTTGGTGCCGACGACGGTCTCGAGGATGATCGCTCCGATCGTCGAGGCACCCTCGAGGATGATCGTCTGCTCGAGGTGCTCGAGGGCGCGGGCGGTCTCCTCCTCCTCGGAGGCGGAGTGGAACGCCGAGCGGTAGGCGTACGGGCCGAAGAAGTGCACGACCGAGGCGTCGGCCGGCTCGTTGGCCCAGCGGCGCGGGTCACCGGTGAGGGTGATCGCCGTCGAGGTGTTGCCGTGGTAGCTCCGGTACATCGCGAGCACCTTGCGCTTGCCGGTGACCAGGCGCGCCATGCGGACGGCGTTCTCGTTGGCATCCGCCCCGCCGTTGGTGAAGAACACCTTCGACATGCCGGCGGGAGCGACCTCGGAGATGAGGCGGGCCAGTTCGCCCCGCGTGCCGTTGGCCATCGCGGGCTGGATCGTGGCGAGCTCGCCCGCCTGTCGCTGGATCGCCTCGACGAGGTCGGGGTGCTGGTGGCCGAGGTTGAGGTTCACCAGCTGCGATGCGAAGTCGAGGTAGCGGTTGCCGGAGTAGTCCCAGAAGGTCGCGCCCTCGCCGCCGGCGACGGGGAGCGGGTCGATGAGCGCTTGCGCGCTCCACGAGTGGAAGACGTGGGCACGGTCGTCGGCGCGCACCTGCGCGTCGGCGGCGAGGTCGGGGGAGGTCAGGGTCATGATCGTTCCTTTCCGGATGCCGCTGGTCAGTGGTTGCTCGGGAAACCGAGGCTGATCTGGCTCTCGCTGGGGTCGGGCCACCGGGTGGTGACGACCTTGCTGCGCGTGTAGAAGTGGATCGACTCGGGGCCGTAGATGTGCGAGTCGCCGAAGAGCGAGTTGCGCCAGCCGCCGAAGGAGAATGCGCCGACGGGGACGGGGATCGGCACGTTCACGCCGACCATACCCACCTCGATGTCGAACTCGAACTGGCGTGCGGTGCCGCCGTCGCGCGTGAACACCGCGGTGCCGTTGGCGAAGGGGCTCGTGTTGATGAGGTCGACGGCCTCGTCGTAGCTCGCCACCCGGACGACCGAGAGGACGGGGCCGAAGATCTCGTCGTCGTACACCTTCATGCCCGGGGCGACGCGGTCCACGAGCGAGACGCCGATGAAGAATCCGTCGCCGTCGAACTGCTGCGTCGTTCCGTCGACGACGACCTCGGCACCCTCGGACGCTGCGCCGGTGACGTACGAGGCCACCTTGTCCCGGTGCTCGCGCGTGATGAGCGGACCCATCTCGCTCGCGGCATCCGTTCCGGGGCCGATCTTGAGGCCCTCGATGCGGGAGGCGACCTTCTCCACGAGCGCGTCGGCCACGTCGTCGCCCACCGCGACGAGCACCGAGACGGCCATGCAGCGCTCGCCGGCCGAGCCGTACGCGGCCGAGACGGCGGCGTCGGCGGCCGAGTCGAGGTCGGCGTCGGGCATGACGACCATGTGGTTCTTCGCGCCGCCGAGGGCCTGCACGCGCTTACCGTTCTCGGCCGCACGCGAGTAGATCGACCTCGCGATCGGGGTAGAGCCGACGAAGCTCACCGCGCGGACGTCGGGGGAGTCCAGCAGCGCGTCCACGGCCACCTTGTCGCCGTGCACGACGTTGAGGACACCGGCGGGGAGGCCCGCCTCCTCGAACAGCTTCGCCAGGAAGATCGACGCCGAGGGGTCTTTCTCGCTGGGCTTGAGCACGACCGTGTTGCCACAGGCGATGGCCGAGGCGGTCATCCACAGCGGCACCATCACCGGGAAGTTGAACGGAGTGATCGCGGCGACGACGCCGACGGGCTGCTTGACCGAGTGCACGTCGACGCCGCGGCTGACCTGCTCGGCGTGCTCGCCCTTGAGCAGGTGCACGAGCCCGGCGGCGAACTCGACGTTCTCGATGCCGCGGCTGATCTCGCCCTTGGCATCCGAGAGCACCTTGCCGTGCTCCGCGGTGATGATGGCGGCGAGCTCGTCGGTGCGCTCGACGAGGAGGTGACGGAGCCGGAAGAACACGTCGGCGCGCTTGATGAGGCTCGTCGCCCGCCACCCGGGCAGCGCCGCCTTCGCGGCGGCGATGGCCTCGTCGACCTCGGCGGTCGAGGCGAAGGCGACCTGCGCCTGCACGCGACCCGTGGCGGGGTCGAAGACATCGCCCGTGCGCTCCGCGGCGCCGTGGGCGGCACCGTTGATGTGGTGGTGGATGACGGTCATGCGGATCCTCCTCGAGATTCTCGGTCGTCCGGACAGATCGACCGGGGGCGCCGTAGGGTGTTCACTGCCGATTCTGCGGCACGGAAGGGGCGAGCGCGCATGGCTGATCGTCGCGAAGATGAGCGCTCCCGGACAGATCGTCCGGATGCCGGGGAGACCCCGGGCGACCGAGGGTTGCCCACCCTCGGCGAGGTGCTGGAGTCTCCCGCGCTCGCCGCCGGGGCGCCCGAGGTCCTCGTCGGCGGCGGGGCGCTGTCGACGCCCGTGCGGTGGGTGCACGTCTCGGACAGCCCGAGCGCGGCGCGCCTCCTCGAGGGCGGGGAGCTGCTCCTGACGACGGCGTCGGCGTGGCCCGCGGAACCGGCGGACCTGCGGGCCCTGGTGGCCGAGTTCGTGCGCGCGGGCCTGGTCGGGATCGTCATCGAGCTCGGCGCGCACTACCGCTACGTGCCCGCCGTCGTGGTCGAGGCCGCGGCGGCCGCGGGACTCGCCCTGGTCGCGCTCCATCGCGAGATCAAGTTCGTCGCCGTGACCGAGCAGGTGCATCGGCGCATCATCGACGACCAGACGGCGGCCCTGCGCGCCCGCGACGACGTCCGCACCCTCTTCACCTCCCTCGCCCTGCGCGGCGCCCCCGCCGACTACGTCGTGGAGCGGCTCGCCCACACGCTGCGCGCGCCCGTCGTGTTGGAATCTCTGGCGCACGAAGTGATCGTCGCCGATCTCGCGGGCGCCGAGCCCGCGGTCCTGAGCGAATGGCAGGAGCGATCACGCCGCTTCGGCGACGACGGTGACGACGGCCGCTCGATCGTGCCGGTGGAGGCCCGTGGCATCCGGTGGGCGACGCTCGTCGCTCTCGCGGGCCCGGGGCATCCGGCCGGCCGTCGGGCCGTGCTCGAGCAGGGTGCGACCGCGCTCGCCCTCGGCCGCCTCGCCGATCCCGACGGTGACGACTGGGCGCGGCTCGGCCGCCGCCGTCTGATGGACGCGCTGCTGGGCGGACGCTACGGTTCCGCCGAGGAGGTCGTCGCCCTGCTGGGGGCCGCGCGCGTGGACCTCACCGATACTGCGCTGATCGGCCTCGCGGCCGACGGCTCCACGGCCGCCGCCGTCGAGGCTGCGGCGGCCGACCTCGGCGGGCGTGCGCTGTGCGGGACGCCCCGCGGAGCGAGCGAGCGGGCGGCGGGATGGATGCCGATCCTGCTGGCCGTGCCCGCGTCGGCGACCTTCGCGGGTGCCGCGGCCGAACGCTTCCTCGCACGCCTGCGCGGGGATGGGTCGCCGCCCCGGCTGTCGGTCGGTCCTCGTGTCGACGGCGCGGCGGGCGAGGCGGCCGTGCCCGCCCTGCTCGATTCCCTCGAGCAGGCGCTCGACCTCGCCGAAGTGGGCGATCTCCCCGACGGCGAAGTGCACTGGGTCGTGCGGCATCCGCTCGTCCGGTTCGTGTCGTCGCTGCGGGGGGATCACCGCCTGCTCGAGCACGGCGAGCTCCTCCTCGCCCCCGTGCTGGCGGCCCCGCCCGCCCGGCGTCGCGACCTGCTCGCCGCGCTGTCCGCGATCGTGGCCCACCCCGGCAATCGCACCGCCGCGGCGGCGGCGGCGCACGTTTCGCGCTCGGTGTTCTACCAGCGCCTCGACCTCGCCGAGCGGGTGCTGGGCGTCGATCTCGATGACGGGGAGGTGTTGGCGGCGCTGCACCTCGCCCTCGTCGTGCACCGGGCCCATCGTTCGCCGCGCTCCGCCGACGGGCGATGAGCGTGGGGGCGATGCCCGGCGGCGTTCGCGACCGCTACGATGACCCGAACGGGCAGGGGCAGATGTGGCGGAACAGCGGACGTGGGTGCGGCGCGCGTGGATGCGTGCGGCCGCCGTGGCGTCGGTCGCCGGGCTGCTGATGGTCGGGGCTGTGGCAGCGCCGGCGGCCTCGGCCGCGAGCCTGCCGGGATGGCTGTCCACCCGCGGATCGACCATCATCACGTCCACCGGCAGCCCCTACTCGATCAAGGCCGCCGCCTGGTTCGGCATGGAGACGTCGAACTGCGCCCCGCACGGGCTGTGGTCGATCTCACTGGACGAGGGGCTGACGACGATCGCCGGGATGGGCTTCAACACCCTTCGGTTGCCGTTCTCCACGGAGTGCTTGGCGGCGTCCGCGACGACCTCGATCAACGCCTACGTCAACCCGGGGCTCGACAGGCTGACGCCGCTCCAGCTGTTGGACACCGTGATCGCGCGGGCGAAGGCGCGGGGACTTTCGGTCATCCTCGATCGCCACCGTCCCGACTCGGGATCGCAGAGCGAGCTCTGGTACACCGCGCAGTACTCGGAGAAGCGGTGGATCGACGACTGGACGATGCTCGCCGCGCGCTACAAGAACGATTCCACCGTCATCGGCGTCGACCTGCACAACGAACCGCACGGGCCGGCGTGCTGGAACTGCGGTGATCCCGCGCGCGACTGGCGCGCGGCGGCGACGCGGGCGGGGAACGCCGTCCTCGCGGTCAACCCGCGTCTGCTGATCGTCATCGAGGGCGTCGAGCGGCAGAACGACGGCTCGAGCACCTGGTGGGGCGGCGGGCTCAAAGACGTCCGGAACGCGCCGGTGACGCTGTCGGTCGCCAACCAGGTCGTGTACTCGCCGCACGACTATCCGGCGTCGGTGCACGCGCAGTCGTGGTTCTCGGATGCGCGCTACCCCGCGAATCTCGAGCCGTTGTGGGATGCCAACTGGGGCTATCTCGCGAAAGAGAACATCGCGCCCGTCCTTCTCGGTGAATTCGGCACGAAGTTGGAGACCCCGAGCGACGCGACCTGGCTGTCGACGCTCGTGGGCTACATCGCCAAACGCGGGATCAGCTACGCCTACTGGTCGTTCAACCCCAACAGCGGCGACACCGGCGGACTCGTGACAGACGACTGGCGTACCCCGCAGACGGCGAAGCTGAAGGCTCTCCAGCCCATCCTCACGCCGGTCGCGCAGCCGACCCCCACCCCCTCCGTCACGCCGAAGCCGACCGCGTCGCCGAAGCCGACGTCGACCGCGTCGCCGAAGCCGACCGCGTCGCCGAAGCCGACCGTGACGCCGAAGCCGACCGCGACGCCGAAGCCCACGTCCACTCCGAAGCCGACCGCGTCGCCGACGCCCAAGCCCACGACCACCCCCAAGCCGACCGCCACGCCGAAGCCGACCGCGACGCCGAAGCCGACCGTGAGCTCCGCTCCCGCCGCGATCGCGGCCACCTGGATCCCGCAGAGCTCGTGGGGCGAGGGGTACGTCGCCGAGTTGACGGTCACCGCAACCGGTGGCGCGGTGACGGCGTGGACGGTGTCGTGGTCGTCCCCGGGGGCGACGGCGGTGACGAACGCGTGGGGCATGACGTGCGACGTCCGTTCGAGCACCGTGACGTGCCGTGGAGACGGGTGGGCCAGCGCGCTCGCCTCCGGGCAGACCGTACGGGTGGGCGTGCAGATGGCGGCCACGGCGGCGCCCAACGCTCCCCGGCTCAGCGTCACCGCCCGGTGATGCACCGCATCGCGGCATCCATCGCTCGTCCATAGGGAGCGCAGGGCGTCGGTTAGTGGTCGGATGCCTACGATGCGCCGGTGACCGCCGCACTCACCATTCCGCACACTCCGTTGGCCCGGACCGCCACGGCCGCACCGCCGCGTGGCGGTGGTTGGGTGTGGGGCCTCGTCGCCGTCGGCACCCTGGCGCTCGTGCTGACCGCCTGGCAGGTGTGGGACGGCGCGCCGTCGGACTATTACGCCTCCATCGCGGTGTCGATGAGCCAGTCCTGGTCGAACTTCTTCTTCGGGGCCATGGACCCGGCGGGCACCGTCACGCTCGACAAGATCCCGGGGTCGTTCTGGATCCCGGCCCTTTTCGTGAGGGTGTTCGGCTACTCGGCATGGGCGGTGATCCTCCCCAACGCTCTCGCTGCCGTCGGTGCGGCGCTGATCACCGCCGTCACGGCCCGTCGCCTCGCGGGCACGCGGGCGGGTCTGTTCGCGGGCGCGATCGTCGCGGTGACGCCGATCCTCGTCGCGGTCGCACGCTCGAACCAGCCGGAGTCATTCTTCGTGCTGGGCCTGTCGATCACGGCGTGGGCGGCGGTCCGAGCCGTCCAGGCGCGCAGTCTCGGGTGGTTGGTCGTCGCGGGCGCGGCGATCGGGCTGTCGTTCCAGTTCTACATGCTCGAAGCATGGGCGGTGTGGCCCGCGCTCGCCGCGGCGTACCTGTGCACCGCGCAATCGTGGCGGCGCCGGATCGGCCACCTCATCGCCGCGGGCGCCGTCAGTGCCGTCGCGTCGCTGTGGTGGGTTGCGATCGTGTCGCTGGTCCCGGCGGGGAGCCGCCCCTACATCGGCAGCACCCTCGGCAACGATCCGTGGGAGATGGTGTTCGGGTACAACGGACTCGGCCGCTTCGGTGCGACGGACGACAGCTCCGCGTACGAGTCGTTCACCCCGCCCTTCTCCGGCAGCCCCGGCGTGTTGCGTCTGTTCAACGCGCAGCTGGCGGGTCAGATCGCCTGGCTGATCCCCGCGGCCCTCATCGCGCTCGTCGTGCTGTGGATCCTTCGCTTCCCGCGACCCCTGACCGTGTTGCTGACGGTGTGGACCCTCACCTTCGGAGCGATGTTCTCGACCGTCGCGGGAATGCACCAGTTCTACACGGCCGCCCTCGCCGTTCCCCTCGGACTCGTCGTGGCGACCGCGCTCGCGTGGAGTCGGCGGGCGCGGAAGACCTGGCCCGTCGCGACGATCGTGGCCGTCGCCGCGGTGACCGCGCTCGCCATCGGCTTCTCCGTGGGCGGGTACACCATCCCCGTTGCGCTCGCGCAGGCCGTCGCGGCGGTCGTCGCCCTCGCGCTGCTGTTCACCCGTCACCGCACGCGGATCGTCACCACCGCGGCGATGCTCGTGGGCCTGCTTCTGACTCCCACGGTGTGGTCGGCCGTGACGATCGCCCACCCGAGCTCGATCAACCCGGTCGCCGGCGGGGTGTCCGAGATGGCGTCGGGGTTCGGCGGCCGCGGGGGCGCCGCGGCGGGCGGGAGTGGCTTCGCCGGCGCGGCGAACGGCGGTCCTGCCGCGGGCGGATTCGCCGGAGCCCCGAACGGTGGACCGGGTGCGAGCGGATCCGGCCGTTTCCCCGGGGCGCCCACCGGCGGCGCCGCGCGAGACGGCCGGGGTGGTGGCGGAGCCGACGGCCGCACCGGCGGGCTCGGGGGGTCCGGCGGCGACACCAGCGCGTTGCTGTCGTGGCTCGAGACGAACCGGGGTGGGGCGACCTACCTCGCGGCGACCTTCGGGGCGCAGACCGCGGCGCCGCTCATCGTGGCGTCGGATGGCGAATCCGTCCTCCCGATCGGCGGCTTCAACGGCACGGACGCGGCGCCGACCCTCGACCGGTTCATCTCGCTGGTCGAGAGTGGGCAGCTACGGTACGTCATCGGGGGTCAGGACCGTATCGGTGGTCCGGGCGGGGGAGCCTTCGGTGGGGCGAACGGCAGCGGTGCTGCCACCTCCTCTACGGGCACGACCTCGGCACAGATCCGCGCGTGGGTGGAGCAGAACTGCACGCCCGCGACGGATGCTCCGACCACCGTGTACGTCTGCGGCTCGGGCACCGGCGACGATGGCGCGTGACCCCGCCCGCTCTCCGCGCGGGGTGGGCGCTCAGATGTCGCGCGCGAGGAACACGACCCCGGCCTCGCGGAAGGCGCGGGCACCGGGGGCGTTGACGTGGTGCCGCCCCGGGATGTCGACGAACTCCCCGTGCGGGAGGAGACCGGCCAGGCGCGTCGACTGGTCGTGGATGGGGTCCTCGGTGCCGGTGGCGATGAGCACCGGCTGCTGCGGCGGCGATGCGGGGTCGGGATCCGTCTGGCCGAGGCGCATCCCCTCGGCGATCGCGACGAGGGCACGAAGGTCGTTGCCCGGCACGCGGTCGGCGAGCGACATGTAGCGCAGGGTGGTGGCATCCTGAACCGGTTCGCCGTGATCGAGGAACGCCCGCGCCTGATCGACCTGGAGCCGCGCGAGCGGCCGGCCGTCCGGGATGCCGCCGAGCACCGCGCGTTCGACGTGCTCGGGCGCGTCGACGGCGAGCTGCCATCCGACGCGGCCGCCGAGCGAGTACCCGAGGTAACGCACCTGGTCGACCAGGTAGGTGTCGAGGACCGCGACGAGGTCGGAGACGAGCGCGCTCATGCGGTAGGCGTCGGCGTCGTGAGGTTTGTCGCTCAGGCCGTGGCCGCGTTGGTCGGCGGCGAGCACCCGGAAGCCCGCGCGCAGAAGATCGCGAACCCAACCGGTGTTGACCCAGTTGTCGCGCGTGCTCGACCCGAAGCCGTGGACGCACAGCACCGGGGGCGCCTCGGGGTCTCCCCACGAGTAGGTCGCGAGGCGGATGTTGTCGCCCACGATGACGAACTGGGCGGGAGGGACCTCGGTCAGAGCCGGAACGACATCCATTCCGCCGATCCTGGCACAACCGCGCATCGGGCGGAGGAATGTGGTCATAGTGGTCTCGTGGGGTATTCGCGCGCCGAGCTGGAGTCGTACCGGGATGCCACGATCCCCGACCTCGTCGGGCCCGGGCTCCGGCTGCTCTTCGTGGGCATCAACCCCGGTCTGTGGACGGCGGCCACCGGTACGCCGTTCGCCCGGCCCGGCAACCGGTTCTGGCCCGCGCTGGTCGCGGCGGGTGTCCTCCCGCGCCTCCCCGCCTATACCGGACCCCTCGACGACGCCGACCGCGCCATGATCTTCGCGGCCGGCATCGGCGTGAGCAACCTCGTCGCCCGGGCGACGGCGCGCGCCGACGAACTCGGCCGCGAGGAACTCCGCGCGGGCGCCGCGGCGCTGGAGACCCGCGTGGCCGCCCTCGATCCGCGCGCCGTGGCCGTCGTCGGTCTCACCGCCTACCGTCAGGGTTTCGAACGCCCGAAGGCCGTCGCGGGGCGGCAAGACGAGAGCATCGCGGGAGTGCCCACGTGGGTGCTGCCGAACCCGAGTGGTCTCAACGCTCACGACACCGTCGCCTCTCTCGCGCTGGCCTACGCCGACCCGGCGCGTGCCGCGGGGATCCTGCCGGCGTGACGGCTCCTCCCCACGGGAGAACGGCGTGGGCGGCTCCGGGCGCCGGGGTAGGGTGACGCGATCGGAAGGAGACGCGGGTGATCGTGGAGTTCGAGGGAGAGGTCTTCCGGTGGGCCGCGCGGCTCGACAGCGACTGGTACTTCGTCGCCCTGCCGCTCGATCTCAGCGAAGCCGTCCGCGAGACCCAGACCTACCGTCGTGGCTTCGGGGGTGTCCGCGTGGAGGCCACGATCGGGTCGTCGACCTGGCGGACCTCGGTGTTCCCCCAGTCCGACGGGGCGTACGTCCTGCCGCTGAAACGCGCGGTCCGCGACCGAGAGGGGATCAAGCCCGACGGGATCGTCCTCGTCCATCTGTCGGTCGTCGACGCGTAACCGCGTGCTCGGCGTCGCCCTCGCCTCCTTCGCGGCCCTGAGCGTCGTCCTCGCCGTCGTCGACCTCCGCCACCATCGCCTCCCGCACGTCCTCGTGCTCCCCGGCCTCGCGCTCGCGCTGGCGTTGCTGACCGCCACGGCACTCGCCGACGGCGCACTCGAACGCGTCGCGGGCGTGTGGGGCGGGGCGGCATCCGCGTTCCTCGTCTGCCTCCTGCTGCACGGGGTCCGGCCCGCGGCCTTCGGCGGCGGCGACGTCACGCTCTCCGCGCTCGTCGGCGCCCACCTCGGGTGGTTCGGAGCGGATGCCGTGATCACGGGACTCGTCGCGGGCTTCGCGTGCGGCGGAGCCGCCGCCGCGGGAGCGCTGCTCGCCGGGCTACGGCGCGCCGAGGTCGCCTTCGGGCCGCCGTTGCTGGTGGGGGCGTGGTGGGTGCTCCTGAGGGCGATCACGTGACGGGCTCACCTCCACGCCCCCGCGTTCTCGCCCATCGCCGCCGAGATTCTCCGAGCGTCGCGCGGTTCGGCGATTCCGCTGCTCGGTCAACCCCGAACGGAGAATCCGCGCGCCCCGCTTAGCCTGAGGAAATGGCTGACCTCCTCCGTCGCGTCACCGCGTGGGCGCTGCAGCAGCGTCTCGTGCGCGCCTACCTCGTTTATGCGGGGCGGCGCGGACCCATCCTCGCCGACAGCGTGACCTACCGCACCCTCTTCAGCGTCTTCGCCGGTGTGCTCATCGGATTCTCGTTCGCGGCCCTGTGGCTCGCGGGGAACCCGGACGGGCTCGCCGCTCTCGTGCGCGCCGTGGACAGCGCCATCCCGGGCCTGGTCGGCCCCGACGGTCTCATCGACGTCGCCGATATCAAGGCGCCCGCGGGCTTCACCATCGCGGGCATCCTCGGTTCGCTCGGCCTCGTCGGCGCCGCGATCGGCGCGGTCGGATCGCTCCGGTCGGCGCTCCGCCAGATCGCCGACGTCACGACCGAGGACACGTTCATCGTCTGGGTGATCCTGCGCAACCTGGCGCTCGCGATCGGCGTCGGCGTCGCACTCGCGGCGGCCGCGGCCGTGACCTTCCTCGCGACCGCGGGGCTGACGGTCGTGCGTGACTGGCTGGGCATCTCCGCGGATTCGTGGGTCACCGGCATCCTGACCTGGCTGGTCTCGACTCTCGTCGTCCTCGCGCTCGACTCCGCGGTCGTCGCCGCGGCGTTCGCGCTGCTCTCCGGACTGAGGGTGCGGCGGGCGACGCTGCTGCGCGGCGCGCTCCTCGGTGGGATCGGTCTCGTCGTGCTGCAGCAGTTGTCGGGGCTGTTCGTCGGGGGCGCCGGCAGCAATCCGCTGCTCGCGACCTTCGCCGCCCTCATCGCGCTGCTGCTGTGGCTCAATCTCTCCAGCCAGGTGATCCTGCTCGCCGGTGCCTACATCACGGTCGGACACGAGGAGGACGAGGACCGGGTGCGCGCGAAGTACGCGGCCTCGACGCTCGTGCAGTTCCGTGTGCAGCGCGCCGAGCGGGCCGTGCAGGCGGCCGTCGGCGAACTGGATGCCGCCCGAGAGGCGGAGACGAAGGAACGCGAGACGATCGCGAAGAATACCGCCCACGACTGACCTCGCCGCACGCGTCTAGGGTGGGCCACATGACCGAGCGCATCGTCGCTTACACCGCCGACACGATCCGTGCGGCGGAGGCGCCGCTCCTCGCCGCCGGCCGTCCGCTCATGCGTGAGGCCGCCCGCGCGCTCGCCCGGGTCGTCGCCGACGAGCTCGTCCGGACGCCCGGGCCCGTCCTGGTCCTTGCCGGATCGGGGGACAACGGGGGAGACGTGCTCTTCGCCGCCGCGCACATCGCCGGCGGCGGCACCCGCGTGGATGTCGTGCTCACCCGCGACCGCGTTCATCGCGAGGCTCTCGACACGGCCCTCGCTGCGGGGGCCCGGCTCCGGGATGCCTCGGAGATCTGCGCCGCCGGGTCGGATCACGTGCTGGTGCTCGACGGCATCCTGGGCATCGGCGCCTCCGCCGATCCACGCTTGCGGGGGACCGCCCGCGCCGTCGTCGAGGCGCTCCTGCCGGCAGTGCTCGAGGGACGCGTGCGGGTCGTGGCCGCCGATCTTCCCAGCGGGCTGCACCCCGATTCGGGCGAGGCGGATGCCGCCGTCCTTCCCGCCGACATCACGGTGACGTTCGGGGCGGTGAAAGCGGGGTCGCTGCGCGGACGCGGTCCCGAGCTCTCCGGTCGCCTGGTGCTGGTGGACCTCGGGCTCGAGCCGCAGCTGCGGCTCGTGCACCCCGCGATCACCGCGGTCGTGCCGGTCGTGCGGCGGACTCCGGCCGAGCGGGCGTAGCGCGGCCCCGGGCGCGTCAGGCGGCCATGCGAGCGGTCGGGTGGGTGCGGCGCCGCGCCGAGCGTTGCGCGGACCGGAGCGTGGTCCGGGTCAGCGCGCGTAGCGCTCGACGAACGTGCGGAGGATGCGACCCGTCGACGTGACGGGCGCGCGCCGGACGGCCGCGAGGGTCAGGTCGAGCTCGTCGGGCGCGAAGTATCCGTACGACGCGTACGCGTGGATGCGCGTGACGATGCCGGCGAGATCGAGTTCGGGATGGAACTGCGTCGCGTAGACGTTCTCGCCGACGCGGAACATCTGGACCGGGCACGTGGGGGAGGATGCCAGCAGCGTCGCCGCCGGGGGAAGCGCGGAGATCGCCTCCTTGTGCCCCACGAACGCGGCGAAGCCTTCGGGCATACCGGCGAGCAGCGGGTCGGCGCGGCCGGCCTCCGACAGCGACACGTCCACCACGCCGATGGATTCGGCGTAGGTGCCGTCGATGGGGGCGCCCAGGTGCGTTCCGAGGGTGCCGACGCCGTAACAGGCGCCGAGGAACGGCGCATCCCGCGCGACGACCTCGTCGACCAGCGCGGCCATCTCGGCCTCGACCCGTCGCTGCACCGCCGACTTCTCCTCCCACGGGTCGGACGCGTTGAACGGGCTCCCTCCGACCAGGATGCCGGCGACCTCATCGAGGTCGATCTCGGGCATCGGATCGCGCTCGAGCCGGACGCGACGCAGCCGCCCGGGAGGCAGGCCGGTGAACCGCAGGAACAGCGCGTATTCCTCGTCCGCGGGAAGGTCTTGCGCGCGCGTCGCGAGGAGCACGAACGGCTTGTCGCCGGGGAGGTCCGCGCTCATCACCCGAGCGAGTCTAGGCGAGGGGTGTCAAGGCGCGGGCCGCGCGCGAGGGCCCGGTCTACGCTGGGCACATGGCTATTGCACGACTGACCGGAGGCCCGCTCGACGGGCAGGTGATCCCGCTCGAGAACGAGTCCGATGACACGCTGATCATGCCCTACAGCGAGGGGCAGCTCGTCTACCGTCGCGAAGGCGGGCTGGAGAACACCGGCGAGTCCGACGGCCCCACGCAGGCGGTCTACGCCTATGTCGAGGAGACCGAGGACATCAACCCGGATGTCGACGGACGCGACGATTGAGTAAAGGCGCGCCGGGGTCTTCGTCGGTCGAGGTCGAGTCGAAGTACGACGTCGAGTCCGACACGCCCCTTCCCGATTGGTCGGCGGTTCCCGGCGTCGCCCGCGTGGGCGAGGCCGAGCCGCGTGTCCTGGACGCGCGCTACGTCGACACCGCCGACGCCGACCTGGCGCGCAACGGCGTCGCCGTGCGTCGCCGCCAGGGTGGACCCGACGCGGGGTGGCACATCAAGGCTCCCGCCGAGGGCGGTCGCTCGGAGACGCAGTGGCCGCTCGGCGACATCGGCGATCCCGACGCCGACCCGGTGGTTCCGGATGAGATCCAGGATGCCGTCGCCGGCTGGGCACGGGGACCCTTCGTCCCGCTCGCACGCGTGCGCAACCATCGCACGGCGTACGCGCTGCTCGACGCGGACGGGGGTATCGTCGCGGAGTTCGTCGACGACCGCGTCCGAGCGCTCGACGAACGCCGCGGCGTGGAATCGGAGTGGCGCGAGTGGGAGGTGGAGCTGGGTCCCGCCGGTCCCGCCGATGACGCCGGTCGCACGGCCCTTTTCGCGGCGGTCGACGCGGCGGTGTTCGCCGCCGGTGGTCGGCCCGCGGCATCCGGTTCGAAGCTGGCCCGCACCCTCGGCCACTGACACGAAGTCGCAGACGACGACGGCCCCCGACCCGCTCTCTCGAGTGGGTCAGGGGCCGTCGGACGTTGCGACCGGTCGGGTCAGAGGTTGATCATGTGGCCGACGAGACCGTGGAAGGCCTCCTGCAGGCCTTCCGACAGCGTCGGGTGCGTGTGCACGTTACGCGCGGCCTCGAGGGCGGTGAGGTCCCACTTCTGCGCGAGCGTCAGCTCGGGGAGCAGCTCGGAGACGTCGGGGCCGATGAGGTGGCCGCCGATGAGCTCGAGCGTCTCGGCGTCGGCGACGAGCTTGACGAAGCCGACGGGCTCGCCCAGGCCGTTGGCCTTGCCGTTGGCCGAGAACGGGAACTTCGCGACCTTGATGTCGTGGCCGGCGTCGCGCGCCTGCTGCTCCGTCAGGCCGAACGAGGCGACCTGCGGGTTGCAGAAGGTGGCGCGGGGCATGTTCCGGTAGTCGCCCAGGGTCTGCGTCTCGGCGCCTCCGATGGTCTCGGCCGCCACGACGCCCTGCGCCTCGGCGACGTGCGCGAGCTGCAGCTTCGCGGTGACGTCGCCGATGGCGTAGATGTGCGGGACGTTGGTGCGCATGTGGTCGTCGATGTCGATCGCGCCGCGCTCGGTGAGCTTCACACCGGTGTTCTCGAGACCGAAGCCGTCGACCTTGGGCGCGAAACCGATCGACATGAGCACGCGGTCGGCGTCGATCGAGCCGGTCGTGCCGTCCTTGCCGGTGTAGGCGACGGTGACCTTGTCGCCGTGGTCGGTGACGGAGTCGACCTTGGTGGAGGTGAGGATGTCGACGCCGTAGCTCTTGTACTGCCGCTGGATCTCCTTCGAGACCTCGGCGTCCTCGTTGGGGAGGGCACGGTCGAGGAACTCGATGATCGTGACCTTGACGCCGTAGTTCGTCAGGACGTAGGCGAACTCCATGCCGATGGCGCCGGCCCCGACGATGACGATGGAGCCGGGCAGTTCGCGGTTGAGGATCTGCTCCTCGTAGGTCACGACGTTCTCGGACAGCGTCACGCCGGGCAGCAGGCGCACGGTCGAGCCGGTGGCGATGATGACGTTGTCGAAGGTGACCTGTTCCTTCGAGCCGTCGGCCTTGGTGACATCCAGGGTGTGGTCGTCGACGAAATGACCGCGGCCCTCGTACTCGGTGACCTTGTTCTTCTTCATCAGGTAGTGGATGCCCTTGACGTGGCCGGCCGCGACCGACCGGGAGCGGTCGAAGGCGGTGCCGAAGTCGAAGTGCACGTCACCCGAGATGCCGAACAGGTCGGCCTTCGCGTGGAACGTGTGCGCGAGGTCGGCGTTGCGCAGCAGAGCCTTGGAGGGGATGCAGCCGACGTTCAGGCACACACCACCCCAGTACTTCTCTTCGATGACCGCGACCGACAGCCCCAGCTGCGCGCCGCGCACGGCTGCGACGTACCCGCCGGGACCCGCACCAAGAATGACCAGATCGTAATGAGGCATGTCTTCAGCCTATCGCCCGGCGCTCCCCGCGGAGCCTCTTCCGGACGAGCCTCCGCGGCCCCGGGCGAGGGCCACCCAGACGAGTACTCCGACGACGAGGACGGCCGCCACGGCGAGCAGGATCCACGGCAGGGGAGAGGCATCCGAGGTGCTCTCGGCCGGGGCCGGGGTCGCCGTGACCGTGACCGTCGGCTCGGGCGTCGAGGTCGCTGAGGGGGTCTCCGTGGGAGTGGGGGTCGCGGTCGGCGTGGGCGCGGCGGGAACGGTGAAGGAGAACGTGCCGTCGATGGGGTGCCCGTCGCCCGAGACGACGCGCCAGACGACAGTGACGACCCCGGATGCCGGTCCGGCGAGGGCCTGGGTGACGACCGTGCCCGACACCGTTGCCGCGCCGTCGGTGAGGGCGGTGCCCGCGGCATCCGTCACCTGGATGACGGTGGCGCCGTCGGCGTCGAGGATGTCGGCGCTGTAGGTGAGGGTGATCTGCGGGGGGAGCGCGTCCAGCACCGCATCCGCCGAGGGGTCCGACGACACCAGTTCGTCGTGCGCGGAGGCCGGGGCCGCCGGGATCAGGAGCGCCGCGAGCGCGACGGCCGCGGCGGCCAGGAATGCGGGCAGGGTGCGCCGACGAGGCGCGGAGGACGTGATCACCCCATCGACCCTAGCGAGGGTGCCTGAGTCGAGCCGGGGAGGCGTGCCCCGATGGACGACACTCGGGGTGACCCGGACTCGACAGGGTGCACCTGCGCTGGATAGGTTCGAGTGTCCCCCGTCGCACCGAACCGCTTCCCGAACGCGGTCCGTGCTGCCGACGCCGGGAGAAGACCCATATCCCATGGCCTCCGCGAGGCTCATCGGCAGCTCCGGCTCGGAGCCGGTCGGCTATGGTGGAAATGAAGGAGCAGCCGTGGACGAGACCCGCAGATTCGAGCGCGACGATATTCGACGCGCCGCAGACGCTGCCGCGTCCGAGCCGTCGCATGACACCACGCAGACGTTCGGGCACGACGCCGATCTCTCTTTCGTCCCGTTCGGCGCCGACCTCACCGAGGCCGAGGTCGAGGCGATCGGCGCGCTCCCTTCCGGTGCCGCCCTGCTGATCGTCCGTTCCGGGCCCACGACCGGTGCCCGGTACCTGCTCGACACCGACGTGACGACCGTCGGGCGTCACCCCGAAGCAGACATCTTCTTCGACGACGTCACGGTCTCGCGCCGTCACGCGGAGATCACCCGTTCCGGCAGCTCCTTCGAGATCGTCGACCAGCGGTCGCTGAACGGCAGCTACGTCAACGGCGAGCGCGTCGACCGGTCGGCGTTGATCAACGGTGCCGAGGTGCGCATCGGCAAGTTCCGCCTGAACTTCTTCGGCTCACCGGTCGACCTCCCGCCGGTAGAGAACTGATGGCGGCAGCCCCCGCCCGCGGTCGTCCGGCGGCCTCGGGGCTGTTGAGCATCGGACAGGTCCTCGCGCGACTCACGCCCGAGTTCCCCGCGCTCTCCTCCAGCAAGCTGCGTTTCCTCGAGGTGCAGGGCATCGTCTCGCCCACGCGCACCGAATCCGGTTACCGCAAGTTCTCGCCCGGCGACCTCGATCGTCTTCGGCTGGCGCTGTCTTTGCAGCGCGATCACTACCTTCCGCTCGCCGTCATCCGCGACTACCTCGCCGACGTCGACGCAGGGCGCAATCCCGCACCTCCGACGGCGATCGCGTCGATGACGAACGCGCCTCGCCGCTACCGCCGCGACGAGCTCCTGGCCGCGGCGGGCGCTGCGCCTCAGCTGCTGAACGACGCGATCAGCACGGGTGTGATCACGGGCGCCGAAACGTACTCCGAACAGACGGTCACGCTGCTGCGGACCCTCGTCGCCCTCGACCGTCACGGCATCGAACCGCGACACGTGCGGTCGCTCAGGCAGAGCGCCGAGCGCGAGGCATCCCTCGTCGAGTCCGCCCTGTCGGCTCTGCTGCGACGCCCGGATGCGGCGTCTCGAGCGCGCGCGAGCGAGCTCGCCCCCGAGCTCGCGGCCCGCCTCGACGAGGTCCGCACACTGTTCGTCCGCGAAGCGATCGACCGGATCCTGTCCTGACCGCGACACGCCGACCCCCTCGGCTCGGATGTCATTGCCGGGGGACCCTCGCTGATCTAGCGTGGAACCAACGAGCCGATGAGGAGGGACGCGAGCATGAACGCTGGCGACGTAGTCGGTGAACCCCGGTTCGCCACAGATCTCCTCTTCACCGACGGGCTTCCCGAGATGGACGACGACACGGGCTATCGGGGAGCGGTCGCCGCGCGAGCCGCGGGCATCACGTACCGTCAGCTCGATTACTGGGCTCGCACCGAACTCGTCGTCCCGACCGTTCGGGGTGCGAGCGGATCCGGTTCGCAGCGGCTCTACGGTTTCCGCGACATCCTCGTGCTCAAACTCGTCAAGCGTCTTCTCGACACCGGCATCTCGCTCCAGCAGATCCGCACCGCCGTCGAACAGCTTCGCGCCGCCGGCATCCGCGATCTGGCCGGAACCACGCTCATGAGCGACGGTGCCTCGGTATACCTGTGCACCTCGAACGACGAGGTCATCGACCTCGTCAGCCGTGGGCAGGGCGTTTTCGGGATCGCGGTCGGCAAGGTCCTCCGCGAGGTGGAGTCGACGCTGGTCGACTTCGAGTCCGCGGCCGAGGCGGTCGACGAACTCGCCGCGCGCCGCGCCGCCCGCACCGCCTGACCCCCCCGGGACCCTTCCGCTCACGCGCGAGAGGGCGGGGAGAGGAAGGGCTACGCCTGCGGGGAGTCCGAGACCGGGATGCGGCCGGTGCGGACGATGCGGTCGAGCAGGGCGTCGAAGTCGGCGGCCAGCTCCTGCGCGGAGTCGCCGGGCCACACGTGCAGCGGCTTAGCGGCGCCCTGGGCCTGCTGCAGCGACGTGCGCTCGGGCAGCTGCGGGTTGAGGACGAGCGGGCCGAACATGTCGCGCAATTCCTTGATACGGAACTGGTGCTCGATCGACTGCGGGCGGACGCGGTTGACGACGACGCCCAGCGGCTGGAGACGGGGGGAGAGGCCGCGGCGGATCTCTTCGATGGCGCGGAGCGCGCGGTCGGCGGCGGCGACGGAGAACAATCCGGGCTCCGTCACGACGATGACGCGATCGCTCGCGGCCCATGCGGTACGGGTCAGCGCGTTCAACGACGGGGCGCAGTCGATGAGGACGAGGTCGTAGTCGGACTCGATGGTGGCCAGGGCCTCCTCGAGCTTCCAGACGTCGCGCACGCTCGGGTGCGGGCCGTCGAAGTTGATGGCCGATGGGCTGCCGATGAGCACGTCGATCGTGCCGGGGTGGACCTTGGCCCAGCCGCTGGAGGTGATCGCCTGACGGACGACCTTCTCTTTCGGGTTGGCCAGGACATCGGCGATGTTCAGTCGACCGGCGACCTGGATGTCCATGCCGGTGGACACATCGGACTGCGGGTCGAGGTCGACGACGAGAGTGCGAACGCCACGTGCGAAGGCGGCGGATGCCAGCCCGAGCGTCACGGTCGTCTTGCCGACCCCGCCTTTCAAAGAGCTGACGGAGAGTACGTGCACGATCGTCTACGTTACCTTCCCCTAGGCTGTGAGCACATTCAGCTCCGCCAGCTTGACGTGAGGGTGTGCATGTTCTCGAAAATCCTGGTCGCCAATCGCGGAGAGATCGCCATTCGGGCGTTTCGAGCCGCCTACGAGGTGGGAGCCCGCACCGTCGCGGTCTACCCCTACGAGGACCGCGCATCCCTCCACCGGCTGAAGGCCGACGAGGCGTACCAGATCGGCGAGCGCGGGCATCCCGTGCGCGCCTACCTCGACGTCGACGAGATCATCCGCGTCGCTCTCGAGTGCGGGGCGGATGCCATCTACCCGGGATACGGGTTCCTCTCGGAGAACCCCGAGCTCGCCGAGAAGGCCGCCGCGAACGGCATCGCCTTCATCGGGCCGCCCGCCGAGGTGCTGTCCATGGCGGGCAACAAGGTCACGGCGAAGGAGCACGCGATCGCCGCCGGCGTTCCGGTGCTGCGGTCGACGGCCGCCTCCGACGACGTCGATGCTCTCGTCGCTGAGGCGGAGGGGATCGGCTTCCCCCTGTTCGCGAAGGCGGTTGCCGGCGGCGGCGGCCGCGGGATGCGGCGCGTGGAGTCGATCGGCGAGCTGGCTCCCGCGCTCGCGGAGGCGATGCGCGAGGCTCAGAGCGCGTTCGGCGACCCGCGCATGTTCCTCGAGCAGGCCGTGCAGCGACCGCGCCACGTCGAGGTGCAGATCCTGGCCGACGCCACGGGCGAGACCGTCCACCTCTTCGAGCGCGACTGCTCGGTGCAGCGGCGGCACCAGAAGGTCATCGAGATCGCCCCCGCACCGAACCTCGACGACGCCGTGCGAGAGGACCTGCACCGCTACGCCGTCGCCTTCGCCCGTTCGATCGGCTACCAGAACGCCGGGACGGTGGAGTTCCTGCTCGAGACGGCGGGACCGCGGGCGGGCGAGGTCGTGTTCATCGAGATGAACCCGCGCATCCAGGTCGAGCACACCGTGACCGAGGAGGTGACGGACGTCGACCTCGTGCAGTCCCAGATGCGCATCGCCGCGGGAGAGACGCTCGCCGAGCTCCAGCTCACGCAGGGCGAGATCCGTCTGCGCGGTGCGGCCCTCCAGTGCCGCATCACGACCGAGGACCCGACGCAGGGGTTCCGTCCTGACACCGGCAAGATCACGACCTACCGCTCACCGGGTGGTGCCGGCATCCGTCTCGACGGCGGCACGACCGCCGCAGGGTCGCAGATCAGCCCGCACTTCGACTCGATGCTCGCGAAGCTCACGTGCCGCGGCCGCGACTTCGGTGCGGCGGTCGCCCGGGCCCGCCGCGCGCTGGCGGAGTTCCGCATCCGCGGCGTCTCCACCAACATCCCGTTCCTGCAGGCCGTGCTCGATGACCCGGCGTTCGTCGCGGGCGACCTCAGCACCTCGTTCATCGACGAGCGGCCCGGGCTGCTCCGGGGGCGCGAATCCAAGGACCGCGGCACCAAGATCCTGTCGTGGCTCGTGGACACGACGGTCAACCGCCCGAACGGCGAGAACCCGCTCTCGGTCGAGCCGGGCAGCAAGCTCCCCGCCGTCGACCTCACGGCTCCCGCGCCCGCCGGTTCGCGCCAGCGGCTGCAGGAGCTCGGGCCCGCCGGGTTCGCGAAGGCGCTCCGCGAGCAGACGGCCCTGGCGGTCACCGAGACGACCTTCCGCGACGCCCACCAGTCCCTTCTCGCGACGCGTGTCCGCACGCGCGATCTCGCCCGCGTCGCCCCCTACGTCGCGCGGCTCACGCCCGAGCTGCTCTCCGTCGAGGCGTGGGGTGGTGCGACCTACGACGTCGCGCTCCGCTTCCTCGGGGAAGACCCCTGGGAACGCCTCGACGTGCTGCGCGGGGCGTTGCCGAACGTGGCGATCCAGATGCTCCTGCGCGGTCGCAACACCGTCGGATACACCCCGTACCCGACGGAGGTGACGGATGCCTTCGTCGCCGAGGCAGCGGCATCCGGGATCGACATCTTCCGCATCTTCGACGCGCTCAACGACGTCGCGCAGATGCGGCCCGCGATCGACGCGGTCCTGGCAACCGGAACCGCTCTCGCCGAGGTCGCCGTCTGCTACACCGGCGACCTGCTCGACCCCCGCGAGGACCTCTACACGCTCGACTACTACCTGCGGCTGGCCGAGCAGATCGTCGATGCCGGCGCGCACGTGCTCGCCGTGAAGGACATGGCGGGACTTCTCCGACCGGCGGCAGCCGCGCGCCTGGTGTCGGCTCTGCGCGAGCGCTTCGACCTTCCCGTGCACGTCCACACCCACGACACCGCGGGCGGTCAACTCGCGACGCTTCTCGCCGCCTCGGCGGCCGGAGCGGATGCCGTCGACGCGGCGGCCGCTCCGATGTCGGGCACGACGAGCCAGCCGTCGCTGTCGGCCCTGGTCGCGGCGCTCGCGCACACCGAGCGCGACACGGGGCTCGATCTGGCAGCCGTGTCCGACCTCGAGCCGTACTGGGAGGCCGTGCGCCACCTCTACCGCCCCTTCGAGTCGGGGCTGCCCGGCCCCACCGGGCGCGTCTATCACCACGAGATCCCGGGCGGTCAGCTGTCGAACCTGCGTCAGCAGGCGATCGCGCTCGGTCTGGCCGACGACTTCGAGCTCATCGAGGACATGTACGCCGCGGCGAACCGGATCCTCGGACGTGTGCCCAAGGTCACTCCGTCCTCGAAGGTCGTCGGTGACCTGGCCCTCCATCTCGCGGCGGTCAAGGCCGACCCCGACGACTTCGAGCGCAACCCCGAGAAGTACGACGTGCCCGACTCCGTGGTCTCGTTCATGGCGGGCGAGCTCGGCGATCTCCCCGGCGGGTGGCCCGAGCCGTTCCGCACGAAGGTGCTCGCCGGCCGCGACATCAAGACCGGACTCACGCCGCTCACGGCCGACGACCTCGCCGCCCTCGGGGGCGACTCCGAGACGCGGCGTGGACGGCTCAACGCGCTTCTCTTCCCGGCGCCCACCCGCACGTTCCTCGAGACGCGCGCGGCGTACGGCGACCTCAGCGCCCTCGACACCGCCGACTACCTCTACGGCCTGCGCGCCGCCGAGGAGCACACCGTCGAGATCGAGCGCGGTGTGCAGCTGTTCGTCGGCCTCGAGGCCATCGGCGACGCCGACGACAAGGGCATGCGCACCGTCATGACGACGCTCAACGGCCAGTTGCGGCCGGTGTTCGTCCGCGACCTGTCGATCGACGTCGAGGCGCGGCAGGCCGAGAAGGCGGACACCTCCAAGCCCGGTCAGGTCGCGGCGCCCTTCTCGGGTGTCGTCACCTTGAAAGCGGCCGTCGGCGACCGGGTCGCGGCCGGTCAGGCGGTGGCATCCATCGAGGCGATGAAGATGGAGGCCGCCATCACGAGCCCCGTCGACGGCGTCATCGAACGGCTCACGGTGGGGGCGACCCAGCAGGTCGAAGCCGGAGACCTTTTGCTCGTCGTCCGTCCGGCGCAGTAGCCTCAAAGGGGGGCGCTCTTCGCGCCCCCCTTTTTCTTTGGAGACTGCAGTGACCCCCGACCGCACCGACGAGACCCCCGACGACGGCGCCGAACACGGTGTCCTCGACGACAGCGGCTCGCTCGACACGTCCAGCATCCACATCCTCGGCGGACACATCGCACAGGTCAGCGTCGACCTCCCGGTGTCCGACGACGACGACGTCGACGACGACGTGGTCGAGGACGAGATGCCCATCATCGACCCCGAATCCCGCGGCTTCGAGGTCGTCGGGATCGTGCAGCTGCCGGACGCCGACGGGCCGCCGCCCCTCACCCACGTTCCCGACCCCGCGGTCGCGGAAGCGACGGAGGAGCCGGAGTCCGAGGCGCTCCCCGCCGGCGACATCATCCTCGAGCCGCGCGACGACTCGGACGGGTGGGATGCCGACGGCGGCGAGGTCCACGTCGCCGAACTCGTGCACGAAGACGGCGAGGAGCAGCCCGGGGGTCCCGACGCGGATGCCATGACGGGCGACCCCGAGACCGAGGACGCCGAGCACGTCGACGCCGCGCTCGAGGACGCGGATGTCGAGCCCGACGCCGAGGTCATGCGCGAGGTACCCGTCGAGCAGGACCGCGAGTCCGCGGACGCCGACGGGCTCGAGTCGGACCACGAGACCGAGCCGTCCGCCGACGGGGACGTCGTCGAGACCGCACCGGCCCCGGATGACGCCGAGCCCGCGGACGCGACCGTCGAAGACGCCGAGGCCGCCCCCGCCATCGTCGAGGACACGGCGGAAGAGGAGCCCGAGTCGGTCGCCGACCTCGACGTCCCGACGTTCGAAGAGCACGAGGCCGAGCCCGCTGCAGGCGAAGCCGAGGCCGCCGTCGAGGAGCCCGCGCCCGTCGCGGTGCACGAGACGGCCGCGGAGACCGCCGTCACCCGAGAGCCGAACATCGCCGCCGCGGAACTGCCCGACGCGGATGCCGCGGAGCCTCCCGCGGCCCCCGCGGACGTCGCCGCGGCCAACGTCCCCGCGGACGCCGCGCCGGCCACCGGTCCCGTCCCGCGCACTCGAGCCGAACGCGCTGCGACCGGCGTGATCGGTACCGTTCCGCTCACGCGCCGCGAGGTGCACCAGGCGGACGAGACGGCGCGGGTCGGTCGCCTCCACGCGACCGAGCGCGTCCGCACGCCGGCCACCGACCTGACGCTCGCGTCCAAGCGGCTGGGAGAGATCGACGACGTCCGCGAGAGCCCGGATCTCCTCACCGCCGACCGCCTGCTCGATCCGCGCCAGATCGCCCGCCCCGAGCCCGAGGGCCTGTGGCAGCAGCTGGTGTACTCCGTGTCGCGGCATCGCATCAACCTCGGTGACGGTCGCCGTGCCCGCGCCCGCAAAGACCTCGACCGCCGGATCGCGGCGCCGCTCTCGGGTGAGGCGCGCTTCGTGCCCGTGGTGTCGCGCAAGGGTGGCGTCGGAAAGACCACCGTCACGTCGCTGCTGGGCATGGCCCTCGCCGACGCCCGCGACGACCGCGTGATCGCCGTCGACGCCAACCCCGACCGGGGCACGCTCGCCGATCGCGTCGGACGCCCCAACGGACGGACCGTGCGCGACCTGGTGCGTGCGCACGACGACGTGGACGGCTTCGGCGACGTGTCCTCGATCGTGGCGCGGGACACCACGCGCCTGGACGTCCTGGCATCCGACTCCGATCCTCGAGTGTCGGAGGCGTTCAGCGACGACGACTACCGTCGGGTCGCCGACATCGCCGCGCACTACTACTCGATCGTCCTCACCGATACCGGGACAGGGATCGTCCACTCCGTCATGGAGGCGACGCTCGAGCTCGCCGATTCGCTCGTCGTGGTCGCGGGACTCTCCGTGGACGAGGCGCGACTGGCGTCCGAGACACTGACCTGGCTGGAGACCAACGGCTACGCCGATCGGGTTCGCGGGGCCGTCGTCGTCCTCAACAACGCTCGCCCCGGCGCGCCCCTCGTGCGCGAGAGCGAACTGGAGGCGCACTTCCGCAGCCGCGTCCGCGCCGTCATCCGGATGCCGTACGACGCCCACGTCGCCGCCGGCAGCGCGATCGCGTTCCGCGATCTGCAGCCCGGCACGCGCCTGGCAGCCCGAGAGCTGGCCGCGGCCGTCGTCGAGGGCCTGCGCACCCCGGCGGCCGTGGCATGACGGTCCGCCCGATCCGCCTCTTCGGCGACCCCGTTCTGCGCGCCCCCAGTGCGCCCATCGAAGAGATCGACGACGGCATCCGCGCCCTCGTGCGCGACCTCGTCGATACGGTCGAGCCGCCGGGTCGTGCGGGTGTGGCCGCGCCCCAGATCGGTGTGGGTTTGCGCGCCTTCAGTTACAACATCGACGGCGACATCGGCTATGTCCTGAACCCCGTCCTGGTCGAGACCCGCGGTGAGCCGGAGCTGGTGGGGGAGGGATGCCTCTCCGTCCCGGGCCTCTGGCACGACGCGCTGCGCTACCCGTGGGCGAAGGTCGTCGGCATCGACCTCGACGGCAACGAGGTCGTTCTCGAGGGCGAGGGCCTGCTCGCGCAGGCGCTGCAGCACGAGACCGACCACCTCGACGGGAAGCTGTACCTCTCGCGCCTCCCCGCGGAGACGCGTCGCGAGGCGATGCGGCAGATCCGCGAGAGCGACTGGTTCTGACCCGAGTCACCGCCTCTCCGAAACAGGGCATGGAACGAGAACAGGCCGATCCGACACGGATCGGCCTGTTCTCGTCTCAGGACCTGTTGTGGCGACGGCTCAGGGCAGCGACACGTTGGTGGTGTTGATCGGCACCGCGTAGATGTCCTCGATCGCGTCGGCGAAGTCGCTGACGATGACGTTGCGCTTGATGCTCATCTTCGGCGTCAGGTGCCCGCTGGCCTCGGTCCATTCCGTGGGAAGGATCGAGAACTTCCGGATCGACTCGGCGCGGGAGACGCGGGTGTTGGCGCGGTCGATCGCGCTTTGGATCTCGGCGCGCACCTTTTCGTTCGTCGCCGCGTCGACCAGCGACATGTCGGCGGGCAGCCCGTTGTTCGCGAGCCACGTGGGCAGCATCTCGGGGTCGAGGGTCACGAGAGCGGCGATGAACGGCTTGTGGTCGCCGACGACGACGACCTGACCGACGATCGGGTTCGCGCGGATCGGGTCTTCGAGCGCCGCGGGGGCGACGTTCTTGCCGCCGGCGGTGACGATGATCTCCTTCTTGCGACCGGTGATCGAGAGGAAGCCGTCGGAGTCGAACGCGCCGATGTCGCCGGTCTTGAACCAGTCGCCGTCGAACGCTTCGGCGGTGGCCTCGGGGTTGCGCCAGTACTCGGAGAAGACGTTGATGCCGCGGACCTGGATCTCGCCGTCGTCGGCCAGGCGCACGCTGACGCCCGGTAGCACGGGCCCGACGGTGCCGATCTTGGACTTCGTCGCGAGATTCACCGTCGCCGGCGCGGTGGTCTCGGTCAGGCCGTAGCCCTCGAGGATCACGACACCGAGGCTGCGGAAGAAGTGCCCGAGCCGCGGGCCGAGGGGTGCTGAGCCCGAAACGGCGTACACGATGCGGCCGCCCATGGCCTCGCGGAGCTTCGAGTACACGAGCCGGTCGAACAGGGCGAACTTGATCTTCAGCAGGAGGGGGATCGGCTTGCCCTGCTGTTCGCGTTCGGAGTGCTCGATGGCCGCCGCGGCGGCGGCACGGAAGATCTTGCCCTTGCCGCCGGCCTCGGCCTTCTGCTCGGCCGAGTTGTAGACCTTCTCGAACACGCGCGGAACGGCCAGGAGGAATGTGGGCTGGAACGACCCGAGCGCGGGGAGCAGCTGCTTCGTGTCGGGCTGGTGACCGGTCTTGACGCCGGCGTGCACGTTCAGGAGCGAGATGAAGCGGGCGAAGACGTGCGCGGTCGTGATGAACAGCAGGGTCGACGCGCCGGGGGTCTCCACGACCTCGTGCAGCGCCTTCGCCGAGTTGCGGGCCAGCTCGACGAAGTTCCCGTGGGTGAGGACGCAGCCCTTGGGGCGGCCGGTGGATCCGGACGTGTAGATGAGCGTCGCGATGTCGGAGCTGTTCGCGATCGCGCGGCGTCGGGCGATCTCGGCATCCTCCACTCCTGCCCCGCGGGAGACCAGCGCGTCGAGGTCGCCGGCGTGCATCGCCCACACCTCGCGCACGAGGGGGAGGTCGCTGCGCACCTCGTCGAGGCGCTGGCCGTGCTCGGACGACTCCACAATCGCGGCGATCGCGCCGGAATCGGACAGGATCCACGAGATCTGCGTCGGGGAGCTGGTCTCGTACACGGGCACCATGACCGCTCCGGCGTAGAAGAGCGCGAAGTCGACGAGCGTCCAGTCGTAGGTCGTGCGGGCGATGAAGGCGACCTTCTCACCGGGTTGGATGCCGGCGGCGACGAAGCCTTTCGCCAGGGCGATGACCTGCTGCTCGAAGTCCCGGGCGGACACCTCGCGCCACCCGGAGCCGTCGGGGACGGCGAAGAGCGCCCGATCGGGCGTCGCGGCGACCCGATCGGCGAGCAGGTCGGACGCGTTCGCGGACGGATCGGCGGGAACGACAGGGGCAAGGTCGAACTGGATCACGGTAACTCCTTTGGCACCGGAAGAGCGTTCAGCGGTCCATCGAGTCTAGTCGCAGGTTGCGAGCTCCACCGGGGCGCCACGGGCTGTCCGCGCCGCAGCGCGCCGGTGGCTAGACTGCTGCGGGCCGAGCCGCGGGGCGGGCCGAAAGGGGAACGCGGTGCGCAACATCGGTATCGACATCGGCGGCACGAAGATCGCCGGTGGCGTGGTCGACGAAGACGGCACGATCATCGAGAAGCTCCGGGTGGACACCCCGATCGACCCGATCGCCCTCGTCGATGCCGTCGTCGACATGGCCGACCACTTGCGCCGCAGTCACGACGTGCACGCCATCGGCGTCGCGGCGGCCGGATTCATCAGTCGCGACCGCAGCACCGTCATCTACGCGGCGAACATCGACTGGAGGAACGAGCCGCTCCGCGCTCGCCTCGAGGGCCGTCTCGACACGCCCGTGACCATCGAGAACGACGCGAACGCCGCCGGATGGGGCGAGTACCGCTTCGGTGCCGGGCAGGGCGTCCACGACATGGTCATGCTGACGATGGGCACCGGTGTCGGCGGGGCCGTCGTCACCAACGGCGAGCTGTTCCGCGGGGGTCACGGCATCGGTGCCGAGCTCGGCCACCTGCGGTTCGTCCGGGGCGGGCACCCGTGCGGGTGCGGACAGAACGGATGCCTCGAGCAGTACGCCTCCGGACGCGCCCTGCAGCGGGAGGCCAACGCGATCGCCGACGAGGGCGGCATCGGCGCGGCGCTGGCCGCCGTCCGCGCGGAGAAGGGCGCGATCCCGGGTCCCGCCGTCTCGCGTCTCGTTCTGGCGGGCGATCCGGGTGCCATCGAGGCGCTGCGGCGCGTGGCCACCGCGCTCGGCGAGGCGTGCGGCGGCTTCCAGGCCGTCCTCGACCCCGAACTGTTCGTGATCGGCGGGGGAGTCGCGCAGCTGGGCGCCGATCTCCTCGTACCGGTGAAGCTCGCGTACGAGACGTCCCTTCCGGGGTACGGTGAACGTCCGGTGGCGGAATTCACGATCGCGCGACTGGGCAACGACGCCGGTCTCATCGGGGTCGCAGACCTCGCCGGGAAGGAGCGCTGACGATGTTCTACTGGCTCATGAAGTACGTGGTCATCGGGCCGGTCATCAAGGCCGTGTTCCGTCCGTGGATCGTGGGCCGGCGCAACATCCCCCGCGAGGGGGCGGCCATCCTCGCCAGCAACCACCTGTCGTTCTCCGACTCGATCTTCCTGCCGCTCATGATCGACCGGCGCATGGCGTTCCTGGCCAAGAGCGACTACTTCACGGGCAGAGGCCTCAAGGGGTGGGCGACGCGGCTCTTCTTCACCGCCACCGGCCAGCTGCCGATCGACCGCTCCGGCGGAAAGGCCTCCGAGGCGTCGCTCAACACCGGCCTCGGGGTGCTCGGTCGCGGCGAGTTGCTCGGCATCTACCCCGAGGGCACGCGCAGCCCCGACGGGACGCTCTACCGCGGACGCACGGGCATCGCGCGCATGGCGCTGGAGGCGCGCGTCCCGGTGATCCCCGTCGTGATGGTGGACACCGGCGCCGTCATGCCCATCGGGCAGCGTCTGCCGCGCGTCGGTCGCGTCGGCATCGTCATCGGCGAGCCGCTCGACTTCTCCCGCTTCGAGGGGATGGAGAGCGATCGCTACATCCTCCGTTCGGTCACGGACGAGATCATGGTGGCGCTGCAGCGCCTCGGCGAGCAGCGTTACGAGGACGTGTACGCCTCGACGGTGAAGGACCGTCTGGCCAGCGCTCAGGCGGCGAAGGCCCCCGCGGCCCGCCACTAGACTTCAGGAGTGAATCAGCAGCTCCACGACCTCGACCACTGGCTGACCCTGCCCATCAAGCAGCAGCCCCAGTGGTATGACGAGGCCGCTGTGGCCGCGGCATCCGCCGAACTGGCCACCCTCCCACCGCTCGTCTTCGCGGGCGAGGTCGACAACCTCCGTGACCGCCTGGCCCGTGCCGCCGCGGGGCAGGCCTTCCTGCTCCAGGGCGGAGACTGCGCCGAGACCTTCGCCGGTGCGACGGCCGAGCAGATCCGCAACCGCATCAAGACGGTTCTCCAGATGGCGGTGGTCCTCACCTATGGCGCGTCGATGCCCGTGGTGAAGATGGGGCGCATGGCGGGTCAATTCGCCAAGCCCCGGTCCAGCGACACCGAGACCCGCGGCGACGTGACGCTCCCCGCCTACCGCGGCGACATCGTCAACGGCTACGACTTCACCGAGGAGTCGCGCAAGGCCGACCCCGCGCGCCTGCTGAAGGGCTACCACACGGCCGCGTCCACCCTGAACCTCATCCGCGCCTTCACGCAGGGCGGATTCGCCGACCTCCGCGAGGTGCACAGCTGGAACAAGGGGTTCGCGAGCAATCCCGCGAACCAGGCGTACGAGAGCATGGCGGCCGAGATCGACCGCGCGATCAAGTTCATGGAGGCGGCGGGCGCGAACTTCGACGAGCTCACGCGTGTCGAGTTCTACACCGGCCACGAGGGCCTGCTCATGGACTACGAGCGTCCGATGACGCGCATCGACTCGCGCACGGGGCTCGCCTACAACACGTCCTCGCACTTCCAGTGGATCGGCGAGCGCACGCGCGAGCTCGACGGTGCGCACGTCGACTACTTCTCCAAGATCCGCAACCCCATCGGCGTCAAGCTCGGCCCGACGACGACGGCCGAGACGGCGCTCGCCCTCATCGACAAGCTCGACCCCGAGCGCGAGCCCGGGCGACTGACGTTCATCACGCGCATGGGCGCGGGGAAGATCCGCGACGCTCTGCCGCCGCTGCTCGAGGCCGTGCAGGCGTCCGGCGCGACGCCGCTGTGGGTCACCGACCCGATGCACGGCAACGGGATCACGACGCCCACGGGGTACAAGACGCGTCGCTTCGACGACGTCGTCGACGAGGTCCGTGGATTCTTCGAGGCGCACCGCCAGGTGGGCACGCACCCCGGTGGCATCCATGTCGAGCTGACGGGCGACGACGTCACCGAGTGCCTGGGCGGGTCCGAGATGATCGACGAGGCCACGCTCGCGACGCGGTACGAGAGCCTGTGCGACCCGCGTCTGAACCACCGTCAGAGCCTGGAGCTGGCGTTCCTCGTCGCCGAGGAGCTCGAGAACCGCTGACCACGGCCCGCACGACGACGCCCCCGATCCTCGCGGTCGGGGGCGTCGTCTTTCGCGTGGTTTCCGTACACACGGCTACCCGGTGCTGAAGACACGGACTGGCGTGCCCGGTCGTTGGCTAGTTCCCGGTGCAGGGTCGGTGCGGCTCACGGTGAAGATGCCCCACACCAATTCCGGCAGAGCCGTGCCGGGCTCGAATCCGGCGTCGCGAAGCGTGTTCATTGCGTCAGCAACTGTCTTGCCCGAGACATCCGGCACGACGATCGGCTTTGGACCTTTGGAAACAAGGAGTGTGACCGTGTCGCCAGGGCGCCAGTTTCCGTCTTGCTCACGATCCAGGATGCCGATGACAGCACCCTCCGCGAGGGAGCTGCTGAAGTCGGTCGGCCGGTCCCCGGAGACCTGCAACCCCGCAGCCTCCAACTCCCGCACCGCACCATCGACGCTCAGCCCGCTCACGTTTGGGACGGGGCCTGCCGACACAAGCATGGATGCGCTGTCCCCCTCGTACACCGTGCAGCCGTCGGTGCAGGGAAAAGGGTCACCTCCCGAACGAGGCGTGATCGTGACGGTCAGAACCGAATCGGCGTCGCTGTCCGTGAACTCCTTCGTGTCGTCTCCGACTGTCACGCGCGCGCCGGTGAGAACGTCACGAGCCTCTGTGGCTGACCGTCCCGCCAGGCCGTCGATCTGGTGCGTCGAAGGCCCGAGAGAAACGAGCACAGTGACGACGGACTTCTTGTCGACGCGCTCACCTGGCCCAGGATCGCTGCCGATCGTGGTGCCAGCAGGAATATCGAAATCGTTGACCTCTTGCGGCTGCGCGGCGAGCTGCTCCTGCGTCAGCAATGCCTCGGCATCCGCGAAGCTCATGCGCGAGACGTCCGGGACGGCGACGAGTGAGCCCGGGCCCGACCCGAACCACCACCCGGCCGTGGCCGCACCCGCGGCGAGCATCAGGACGAGAGCGAACAGCCAGATCCCACGGGTGGTGCGCCGACGCGTGCGCTGACGCAGCCGCGTGGCGTTGTCGACGTCCTCGGTCGGGGCGGAGGGCGTCACCGCCGTCTGGGGCAGCACCTTGGTCAGCTCGCGGGAGTCCGCGGAGGTGGACGCCGCCGTCCCGATGGAGACGGCGCGGGCGACCTGCGGCGCCAGTCCGAGCTCCGTCTCGATCTCGCGCAGCCGCGCCAGCATCGTGCCCGCGTCGAGTGGGCGCTCGGACGGCTCGCGCTCCGTGGCCCAAAGGACCAGTTCGTCGAGCTGTTCGGGGACGCCGGAGTTCTTCGCGGAGGGGCGCGGAACCGAGTCGGTGGCGTGCTGGTACGCGATCTGCATGGGCTGCTCGCCCTTGTACGGCTGCTCGCCGACGAGCATCTCGTAGAGCATGATGCCGAGCGAGTAGATGTCGCTGCGGGCGTCGGCCGTGCCGCGGGTCACGAGCTCGGGGGCGAGGTACGCGATCGTCCCCATGAGCTGGGCACCGCTCGCGGTGTTGGCGGTGGTGGCGCGGGCGAGACCGAAATCGCCGATCTTGATGCGCCCGTCCTCGGCCAGGAGCACGTTCTCGGGCTTGACGTCGCGGTGGACGATGCCGGCCCGGTGGGCGGCCGCGAGCCCCGAGAGGATGGCATCCATGATGGTCAGGGTCTGATCGACCGTGAGGCGCTTGTGCTCGCGGAGGAGTTCGCGCAGGGTGATGCCCGGCAGGTACTCCATGACGAGGTAGGCCATGTCGCCGTCCTGGCCCTGGTCGAAGACGTTGACGACGTGCGGATCCGACAGGCGGGCCGCCGAGCGCGCCTCCTGGATGAATCGGCTCTGGAACACGGTGTCGTCGCTGAGGTGGCCGTGCATGACCTTCAGCGCCACCCGGCGCTCGAGCCGCAGATCTGTGGCGACGTACACGGTCGCCATGCCGCCGCGCGCGATGCGCGCGCGTACCCGGTATCGGCCGTCGACGAGACGGCCGATCAGCGGGTCGGCCTGCTGGCTCGTGCTCACGGGTCGAGTCTACGGAGCGCCCCCTGGGAGCCCGGGGAGCGGCTCACCTTCGCATCAGCCGAGAACGGCGAGCCAGACCGTCGCCGGGGACTCCCACTGTGCGTATCGATCGGGGTAGGCCGAGATCTGCACGGCTTGGGCGGCGTCGGCGTAGGACATGCCTTCCCACCCGGGGATGTCCAGCAGTCCGCGGGTCGCCGAGCCGTTCGGGTCGTCCGCACCGCCGTAGAAGGCGCGGGTCGAGTGCTCGCGGTCGAGGATCTGTTCGGGGCTTCCCCAGCCGCTGCTCGGTCGCTGCTGGAACAGGCCGAGCGAGTCGCGGTCGCCCCAGTCGAGGTTGCGCAGCCACGACTCCTGCATCGCGGTGCCGAGCGCGATCGCGATGCCGCGGTCGGACACGCCCAGCTCGCGACCGATCCGAATGAGGAGCCGGGCGTTGTCGGACTGTTCGGCGTCGAGCCCGGGAGCCGTCGCCGGGCCCGCGGATGCCACGCTCTCGGCCGACGTGTCGGCGCCGGGCGCGGGGATCTGCAACGTCTCGCCGGGGTAGATGATCGATGCGCGTGTCAGGCCGTTCGCGGCCAGAACGGCGTCGGTCGACACGCCGTTGGCAGACGCGATCGCGGAGACCGTGTCGCCCGCGTTCACCACGTGAGCGCGCGCTGGCGCGGGAGCCTCACTCGCCGGGGGAGCCGAGACCGCGGCGGGGGCCAGGACGAGCACCTGGCCCGGGCGGATCACACTGCCCCCGTCCAGGCCGTTCGCAGCGAGCACGGCGGCGGTGTCGAGGCCGTGGGCGCGGGCGATCGCCCACACGGTGTCGCCGGGCTGCACGGTGTACGACACCGGCGCCGACGCGGCCGCGAGGACGGGGCCGCCCACGGTTCGTGGGGCGGGTGGGACGGTGGAAAGTGCGGGCGTGGGCGGGGTGGCGTGCGCGGCGTTCTCGCCCGAGAGGGCGAGCGCGATCGTTCCGGCCACGGCCGCGGGCCAGACCGTCAGGGCGCGCGGGCGCACGGGTGCAGCAGAGAGTCGTCGCATGGTGGGGGATCCGTTCTTCCGACTGCCCGACACGGTCGCACGGCGTGAGACGGATGTCAACGCACGGTGCTGGTGTGACTCATGTGACGGGGGCGATCATCGCCGGAGGACGCGGCGGGGATGAGATAGTGGCACGGTGACCGAAACACCCCGCTTCGCAACCGATTGGCTGACTCTTCCCGACCTCGTCGAGGTGCTGGGGGAACCGCTCGGACGCGTGCGCCGCTTCCTCGACGAGAATTACCTGGTCGGTTCCCGCCGGGACGGCGTGCTGCGCGTCCCCGCGGTGTTCATCGTCGACGGCCGCCCGCTCCCCTCGTTGCGCGGCACGATCATGGTTCTGCACGACGCCGGCTTCGACCCCGACGAGACGATCGACTGGTTGCTCACGCCCGAGGAGACGATCGGGGTCGCGCCGATCGAGGCGCTCCTCGCCGGCCGCAAGAGCGAAGTACGCCGCGTGGCGGCCACGCTGGCCTGAGCCGAGCGCTCCGGCGGGTCAGGACGAGCGCCGGGTTGCGGCGCGCGCCAGAACCCGCAGCTCCTCGACGGCCGCGTGCCCCAGGTGCGCCCCGTCGAGGGCGTCCTCCGCCTGACGTTCGTACTCGGCGATGAGTTCTTCGGTCCGCTCGAGCGCACCGGTGGCGACGATCGCGCGCTGGAGCTCGCGGATCTGGGAGGCGTCGAGGGCCCGGTCCCCGAGCATGCCGTCGAGATCGGCACGCCGGTCGTCGGGCAGCGCCTCGCGCGCGTAGGCGACCAGCACCGTGCGCTTGCCCTCGCGCAGGTCGTCGCCGGAGGGCTTGCCGGTCACGGCACTGTCACCGAAGACGCCGAGAACGTCGTCGCGCAGCTGGAACGCCATACCGATGTCGTGTCCGAAGCGACCGAGGGCGTCCAGCTGGCTCTCGTCCGCACCCGCGAGAGCGGCTCCGATCTGCAGCGGCTTCTGGATGCTGTACCGCGCCGACTTGTACGAGGCCACCCGCAAGGCCCGCTCGGCGTGGGCGTCGTCGTCGTGAACGGCGTACGCCGATTCCTCGGCGACGTCGAGGAACTGGCCGATCGTGACGTCACGACGCATCTGCGCGTACTGCCGACGGGTGGGCCCGGCGGTGGGGAGCCCGTCGAGGGACTCCTCGAGAAGGTCATCGCTCCAGGCGACCAGCAGGTCGCCCAGCAGGATGGCGGCGGAGCGCCCGAATGCCTCGGCGTCTCCGAACCATCCGGCTTCGACGTGGGTCGTCTGGAGGGCGCGGTGTGCCGCGGGCTGGCCGCGGCGTGTGTCCGAATTGTCGATGAGATCGTCGTGGACGAGGGCGGCGGCCTGGAAGATCTCGAGGGCCGCGGCCACGCCGATCGCGGCACCGTCGGTGGCGAGGGGTGCGGTGTCGGCCACCTCTTCCACTGCGCGGCGCCCCGTGAGCAGGAATCGTGCCCGGAGGCGCTTGCCGCCACGCAGGGACGACGCACCCGCGCGGGCCATTTTTTCCGCCTCTTCACCGAGGCTGGAGGCGTACGATATCTGTTCAGACACGAACTTGTCGAGTCGCTGGGAAACAGCCTCGATCGGTTCCAGGGAGCTCGGCACGGGCCTAGCCTAGTGATCCTCGCCCCACCTAGAATTGAACGTACTGAGCAACAGAGGGGGATGCATGCCACTCTCCGAACAGGAGCAGCGCCTGCTGGACGAGATGGAGCGCCATCTCATGAGTAACGACGCCGACGTCGTCACGGCCCCCAGTCGCGCGCTCAGTTACCGCAACATCGTCCTCGGCTCGATCCTCGTGCTCGCCGGGCTCGGCGCCCTGATCGCGGGTGTCTCGATCGGATTCAACACGGGTGTCCTCGGCATCGCCGTGGGCGTCGTCGGCTTCCTGGTCATGGTCGCCGGCGTCGTGTTCGCGGTCACGCCTACCCGCAACTCTTCTCGTCTTCCGTCGGCCCGCCCGGCCTCGGGCGCGCGGGCCCCGCGTGCGTCGGGCGCCTCCTTCATGGATCGCATGAACGATCGATGGGATCGGCGCAACGAGGGTCACTGATTCCCCACAGCGTTTGAGAGAACACCGGCTCTTCGGAGCCGGTGTTTTTTTGTGCCCTCCCGCGCACCGACCGACGGCACGGCCGCCCGGAGGGGTGTCGTGAGCGCTTCGGGTGAACCCCACGTCCGGGTCGCGTGAGCCCGAGATCGCTCCCTTTTCCTCCACCGCGACGCTCCGACAGCCCCGGCCGCGGCCGAATATCGCGGAATCTCGCGGATGACGGAGGTGCCGCGCGAGTGATCGGCAGACCATACACGGCCCCCGGTCCCTGGGAAAGCCCGGCATTTTGATAGCGAAGTGGAGGGCGGTGGAGTAAAGTGGGGGAAACTTCGCAGGCCGGACGAAGGGGGTGGACGCCCGAATGCTGCTCGGCACGCATACCCCCAAGCTCGACGACAAAGGGCGCGTCATCCTGCCCGCGAAGTTTCGGGACGATCTCGGCGCCGGAGTGGTAATCACCCGGGGGCAGGACCGCTGCCTCTACGTGTTCAGCACCGAGGAGTTCGAGCGCGTCCATGAGCGGATCCGCGAGGCCCCGCTCAGCAACAAGCAGGCCCGCGACTTCCTGCGCATGTTCCTCTCCGGGGCGAGCGCCGAGAAGCCCGACAGCCAGAACCGCATCACCGTCCCCCCGGCGCTGCGCGCCTATGCCGGACTCGACCGCGAGCTGGTCGTGACCGGCGTCGGCGCTCACGCCGAGATCTGGGATGCCACGGCGTGGAACGCCTACGCCGAAAGCAACGAAGAGACCTACGCAGAGCTGGAGCAGGAGGTGATCCCGGGATTGTTCTGATCGCCGGCTGTGATTCCCAGCCGCACGCCCTGACGCACTTCCCCGGCGCCAGGTCGAGCGGATGGGGATCAGAGCCCGCGACCTCGCCCCGTCATCATGGACATCCGCGACATCCACACCCCGGTCCTGCTCGAGCGCTGCGCCGAGCTGCTCGCCCCCGCGCTGCGCCGCGACGGTGCCGTGTTCGTCGATGCGACGCTCGGCATGGGCGGGCACTCCGAGGCGTTCCTCGAGCGGTTCCCGACGTCGCGGCTCATCGGTCTGGACCGTGACACCGACGCCCTGCGCATCGCGGGGGAGCGTCTGGCCCGGTTCGATGGACGCACGACGTTCGTCCACACCGTCTACGACGGCATCGCGGATGCCGTCGCCTCGGCCGGAGTCGACAAGGTCGACGGCATCCTCTTCGACCTGGGCGTTTCGTCGCTCCAGCTCGACGAGGCATCGCGCGGTTTCGCGTACGCGCAGGACGCTCCGCTGGACATGCGCATGGATCAGACCTCGGGCGTCACGGCCGCCGAGGTGGTCGCCACTTACGGCGAGGGCGACCTGCGCCGCATCTTCGAGCGCTATGGCGAAGAGAAGCTGGCGGCTCGCTACGCCCGCGCGATCATCGCCGCGCGCCAGCAGGCGCCCCTGGAACGTTCGGGACAGCTCGTGGACGTGCTGCAGGCGGCGACGCCCGCCGCGGTGCTGCGCGAACGGCATCCGGCCAAGCGCGTCTTCCAGGCTCTGCGGATCGAGGTCAACGCCGAGCTCGCCGTCCTCGAGCGGGCGATCCCGGCGGCGCTGAGCGTGCTCGGCGTGGGCGGGCGCATCGTCGTGCTCTCGTACCAGTCGCTCGAAGACCGTCTGGTCAAGCGCGTGTTCGCCGAGGCGTCGGCATCCACCGCTCCCCGGGGACTCCCCGTGGAGCTGCCGGAGCACGCGCCGAAGTTCCGGTTGCTCGTGCGGGGAGCCGAGCTCGCCAGTGACGACGAACGCGCGGCCAACCCGCGCGCCACCCCCGTGCGTCTGCGCGCGGCCGAGAGGATCCAGGAGGACGCATGAGCGCTCCCCAGACCATCGACGCGGCGTTCCTGCCGGAGTTCCCCGTCCCGGTGCGCGAGCCCCTGCGCCTGCACGTGGTGGATGCGCCCGTGCGTCGTCGCGTCCCGCGTCGCGCGTTCGGCGTCATCGCCGTGCTCGGGGCGGTCACGATCGCGCTCGTGCAAATGGGACTGTCGATCCTCACGACCCAGAGCTCCTTCGAGATCGCGTCGCTCACGCAGCAGCAGCGCGATCTGACGTACCAGAAGCAGATCCTCTACGACGAGGTGGCGGGGCTGAATTCGCCCCAGTACCTTGCCGCCAACGCCGCGGCACTCGGAATGGTCATCGACGAGACCCCGACGTACCTGAGGCTGAGCGACGGTGCCGTCATCGGCGCGGGCAAGCCCGCCGAGGGCGCTTCCTCCGTGGATGCCATGGGTCGGGGGTCGGTCCGCAACGCCCTGATCTCCGGCGTCCCCCTCGTCACCGACCCGCAGAAGGCCGCGGGGCCGGCACCGTCCACCGACGCCGCGCCCGCCGACGCGGCCGCTCCGACGGCGAGTTCGGCGACACCCCCACCGATCAGCGACGGTCTCCCGACCCCCGCGACACGATAAGCCCATGACGACGACGCTTTCCCGCTCCCCGCGACGTCGCACGGTGGTGGCTCTCTCGATCGTGCTCATCGTGCTCATCGCCTTCGTCGTCCGGCTGGTCGACATCCAGGTCGTGAACGCGCGCGAACACGTGGACGACTCCCTCGCCATGGGATTGCAGGACTCCCGCACCGTCTACGGTTCGCGCGGCTCGATCGTCGACGAGAACGGTGTGACGCTCGCCGCGAGCGTGCTCCGCTACGACGTGCAGGTCGATCCGATGCTCGCCGCCCAGGGGCTGGTCTCGCGCGAAGACGACGGCTCGACGCGGGTCGAGGCCACATGGTCCGACCTCGCGGCCAAGATCGCCGGCATCCTCGGTCAGGATCCGGCCGCGGTGGAGAAGGTCGTGACGGATGCCGTGGCAGCCGACCCCGATTCGCGCTACGCCATCATCGCGAAGGACGTCTCCACGGAGCAGTACCGCGCGCTCGCGGACCTGGGCCTGCCGTTCCTCGTCTTCCCGCCGAAGGCGGGTCGGGTGTACCCGGATGGCGCCGTCGGGGGCAACCTCCTGGGCTTCGTCGGCGGCGACGGGCAAGCGCTCGCGGGCCTCGAGCTCGCCGACAACGACTGCTTGTCGTCGCAGGACGGGAAGGTCGTCTTCCAGCAGGGGCGCGACGGTGTCGTCCTGCCCGGGACGGAGGTGGAGACCGAGCCCGCCGTCGACGGTGGCACCCTGAAACTCACGATCGATCGCGATCTGCAGTGGTACATGGGCCAGCTCATCGCCGAGCAGGTGCAGAACACCGGATCGGTGCGCGGCGCCATCACGGTCGTCGAAGCGAAGACGGGCAAGGTGCGCGCCCTCGCCGAGTACCCGACGGTGGACCCGAACGACCCCACCGCGACCCCTGCCACCGAGCGTGGCAGCTGGACGTTCACCGATCCGGTCGAGCCGGGATCGACGTTCAAGGCCCTCACCGCGGCGATCGGTCTGGACAGTGGCTCCTTCACCAGCGACACCACCGTCACGGCATCGTCGAGCGAGACCCTCCGCGGCGGAGCGCGGGTCACGGACTCGTTCGCGCACGGGGCGAACAACTACACCCTCACCGGCGTGCTGATCGATTCGTCCAACGTCGGCATCTCGAAGTTCGCCGACAAGATCCCCGCGCAGACGCGATTCGACTACCTGCAGAAGTTCGGCATCGGTTCCCCGACGGCCATCGACTTCCCGGGCGAGTCCGACGGCATCCTGCACCCCGTCCAGGACTGGGGTGACCAGACCTTCTACAACACCGCGTTCGGTCAGGGTCTCGCGGTCACCATCCCGCAGCTCGTCGGCGCGTACCAGACGATCGCCAACGGGGGAGTGCGTATGCCTCTTTCTCTGGTGGAGAGCTGCACGGCCGCCGACGGAACCGTCACCGACGTCCCGTCCACCCAGGGCGAGCGCGTCGTCTCGGCGGAAACCGCCTCGAAGGTCTCGCAGATGCTCGAGAACGTCGCCACGCAGGGCACGCTCGCCTCGCAGGTGGCCGTGCCGGGGTATCGCGTCGCGATCAAGACCGGAACGGGTGAGAAGACCGACCCGAACACCGGTGCCTACAAGCCCGATGCCTACTTCACGACCATGATCGGCTTCGCCCCCGCGGACGACCCTCAGTACATCGTCGCCGTCAACCTCGACGAACCGCGGACGGTAAAGTCGTCTGCGGCCACGGCTCCCGCCTTCCAAAAGGCGCTCACCCAGGTGCTCAAGAACTACCGGGTGATTCCGTCCGGAACCACTTCCCCCGAACTGCCCAAGTTCGGCTGACACGCCGGATGCCGGTCTCCTCCCGACACGGAAAGGGCGTCCGTACACAGCAATGATCTCCACCAGCCTCTCCCACATCGCCTCCGTGCTCGGGGGCCGCCTCGTCCTCCGCGGCGACGACACGCCGGACACCCTGGTCGCCGGACTCGTCGACACCGACTCGCGCCTCATCGAGCCCGGCGGGATCTTCGTCGCCAAGCCCGGCGAGACCACCGACGGACACCTGTTCGTCCCCGCCGCGATCGAGCGCGGAGCTGTGCTGGCGCTCGTCGAGCGCGAGCTCGACGAACCGGTCAGCCAGGTCGTCGTGCCCGATGTCGTCGCGGCCCTCGCCGAGCTGGCACGCGACGTCGTCGCGCGTGTGCGCGCGAGCGGCGATCTCCGCATCGTCGGCATCACCGGTTCCAACGGCAAGACGACGACGAAGAACCTCCTCGCCCGCATCCTCGAGGACGAAGGCCCCACCGTCGCGCCCCGCGCCTCGTTCAACAACGAGGTCGGCGCGCCGCTGACGATGCTGCGGGTGACGGAGGACACCCGGTTCCTGGTGAGCGAGTTCGGTGCCAGCGCACCCGGCGCGATCGCGCGTCTCGCGGGTCTCGTCACGCCGGACATCGGCGTCGTCCTCATGGTCGGGATGGCCCACGCCGGCGGGTTCGGGGGCATCGAGGCGACCTTCCACGCCAAGAGCGAGCTCGTGCGCGCCACACGCGAGGGCGGACTGGCCGTCCTCAACGCCGACGATCCGCGTGTCGCGGCGATGGAGCCCATCGCCCGCGAACGCGGGCAGGACGTCCGCTGGTTCGGCCGCGGCGATCGCGCGCAGGTGCGTGCCCTCGACGTCGAGGTCTCGGCATCCGGCACCCGCGCACAGCTCGTCGTCGACGGCGAGGAGCACACGTTGACCCTCCGCGTGCTGGGCGAGCATCACGTCATGAACGCCCTCGCGGCTCTCGCCGCGGCGACCGCGCTGGGTGTCACGGCGGCCGACGCCATCGCGCGCCTCGAAACCGTCGAGATCGCGGAGCGCTGGCGCATGCAGCCGCTCGGTTCCGACCGAGTGCGCATCATCAACGACGCGTACAACGCCAGCCCCGACTCCATGGCCGCAGCGCTGCGTACACTCGCGCAGATCACCGGGCCGGAGGAGCGCACCGTGGCCGTCCTCGGGGCGATGAGCGAACTCGGCGAGTACGCCGACGAGGAGCACGATCGGGTCGGGCTGCTGGCCGTGCGCCTGCGCATCCAGCGGATCGTCGTCATCGGTCAGGATGCCCGGCGCATGTACCTCGAGGCCATCGCCCAGGGCTCGTGGGACGGTGAGGCGGTGTTCTTCCCGGATGCCGACTCCGCCTACGACTACCTGCTGGGTGAGCTGCGCGACGGTGACCGTGTGCTGGTGAAGTCGTCCAACTCCGCCGGGCTCAGGTTCCTCGGCGACCGTCTGGGAGAATCGTTCGCGTGAGATCACTTCTGACATCCGCGGGGATCTCTCTGGCCTTCACGCTCTTCCTCACTCCGGTGTTCCTGCGGGGATTCCGGAAGTGGGGCTGGGGACAGGTCATCCGCACCCCCGAGAACGTGCACAACCCGTCGCACGGTGCCAAACGCGGGACGCCGACCATGGGCGGCACGATCTTCATCCTCGGCACGATCATCGGGTACTTCATCGGCGCGTACGCCGGCAACAACCCGCCGACCGTGTCGGGTCTGCTCGTCCTGTGGCTGATGCTGGGTTTCGGTGTCGTCGGGTTCATCGACGACTACATGAAGGTCCGTTTCCAGAACAGTCTCGGACTCTCCGGGTGGCGCAAGATCGCGGGTCAGGTCATCGTCGCCGTGCCGTTCGCCATCGTGGCGCTGAACTTCCCGAACGCGTACGGGCAGACACCCGCGTCCGAATACGTGTCGATCTTCCGCGACATCCAGGTGCTGTCGCTGTTCGCGCTCGGACCGATCCTGGGGTGGCTGCTCTATCTGGCGTGGATCTCCCTGATCGGAACCGCGGCCTCCAACTCCGTCAATGTCGCCGACGGACTCGACGGCCTCGCCGCGGGCTCGGGCATCTTCGTGGTGGGCGCCTACAGCCTCATGGCGTTCTGGCAGAACAAGCAGATGTGCGCCGACGTGCTCGATCCCTCCGTGCAGGCCGGATGCTATGCGGTGCGCGATCCGTTCGACCTGGCGATCGTGTCTGCCTCGTTCGTGGGCGCGCTCGTGGGTTTCCTGTGGTGGAACGCCCCGAAGGCGAAGGTCTTCATGGGCGACTGCGGTTCGATGGCGATCGGCGGCGTGATCGCCGCGATGGCGATCCTGACCCGAACCGAACTCCTGCTCGTCCTCATCGCCGGCGTCTACGTCATCGCTTCGGGGTCGGTGATCCTGCAGAGGATCTACTTCAAGATCACGCGCGGCAAGCGGCTCTTCCTGATGAGTCCACTGCACCACCACCTCGAGATGCGCGGGTGGCCCGAGGTCACGATCGTCGTGCGCATGTGGATCATCGCCGGGCTCCTGGCCGTCTCGGGTGTCGGATTCTTCTACGTCGAATGGCTGGCTCGGGTATGAGCGCGGAGCGGGTGGCATCCCTGCACAGTTGGTATGCGGAGTGGCGCGGTCTGAGAGTTGCCGTGCTCGGCCTGTCTGTCACGGGCTTCTCCGCCGCGGACACCCTCGCCGAGCTCGGGGCCGAGGTGCTCGTCGTCACGGAGAAGGCCGATCCCGAGTACGCGCGGCTCGTGCCGGTGATCGGAGCGGAGCTGCACATCGGCCCGCTCGACGCCGTGCCCACCGTCCTCTCCGACTTCGCGCCCGACGTCGTGATCGCGTCCCCCGGCTTCCCGCCGACGCACCCGCTCATCGCCTGGGCTCAGGACAACGGCATCCCGCTCTGGGGGGACGTCGAGCTCGCGTGGCGGGTCCGCGACAAGGTCGTGCGCCCCGACGGACGCCCCGCCGACTGGATCCTCATCACGGGCACGAACGGCAAGACCACCACGACCCGCCTGACCGCCGAGATGCTCGTCGCGGGCGGTCTTCGCGCCGTTCCCGTCGGAAACATCGGCACACCCGTGCTCGATGCGGTCCGCGACCCGAACGGATTCGACGCGCTCGTCGTCGAGCTGTCGAGCCACCAGCTCTGGTACCTCAACCTGCAGACCGGCCCCGACGCGCTCTCTCCCCACGCGGCCGTGTGCCTCAACCTCGCCGACGACCACCTCGAGTGGCACGGCAGCTTCGCCGCCTACCGGGATGCCAAGGCCGGCGTGTACGCCCGGACCCGCGTCGCGTGCGTGTACAACAAGGCCGACGTCGTCACCCGCGAGATGGTCGAAGAAGCGGAGGTCGTCGAGGGCGCCCGCGCCGTCGGGTTCGACCTCGGCGTTCCGGGACCGAGCGACCTCGGCGTGGTGGACGGCATCCTCGTCGATCGCGCGTTCCTCGAGGAGCGGGCGACCTCGGCCCTCGAGCTCACGACCGTCGCCGACCTGGCCGAGCACGGCCTCGCCGCGCCCCACATCGTGTCGAACATCCTGGCCGCCTCCGCGCTCGCCCGATCCCTGGGCGTGGCGCCGGCCGACATCCACGACGCCCTCGACCGCTTCCGTCTCGATCCCCACCGCATCCAGGTGGTCGCCGCCCACCGCGGCGTCACGTGGGTCGACGACTCTAAGGCGACCAACCCGCACGCGGCGGGGTCGTCGCTCGCGGCCTATCCTCAGGCCGTGTGGGTCGTCGGGGGACTCCTGAAGGGCGTCGACGTCACCGACCTCGTGCGTACCCGTGGCTCCGCCGCCCGCGCCGCGATCGTCATCGGCACCGAGCGCGGTGACATCGTGGCCGCGTTCGAGCGACACGCCCCGGCGGTTCCGCTTTTCGAGGTCGACCACACCGAGACTGAAGACGTCATGGCACGGGTCGTCGAACTGGCGGCCGACGTGGCCCGGGACGGAGACACCGTGCTCCTGGCTCCCGCGGCGGCGTCGTTCGATCAGTTCAGCTCCTACGCCGACCGAGGCGAGCGATTCGCCGAGGCGGTGCGGGCGTGGATCACCGGTCAGGATGACGGCACCGCACGACCGTAGGACGAGGGGAACACCGCGTGACCACCACCGCACCCCCGCCCCGCCAGGCGCCGGATAGCGAGCCGGCCCGTTCCGGCCTCGCGGCCCGCGTCTCCCTCGGCCGCGCGTTCCAGCCCGTCCCGAGCGAGTTCCTGCTGATCGCGTCCGCGGCGCTGCTCCTCACAGGCTTCGGGCTGGTCATGGTGTTGTCGGCGACCTCGGCCGCCGACGGAGGGCAGAACCCCTTCGACCACGTCCTCAAGCAGGGGATCTTCGCGGTGGTCGGCATCCCGCTGATGTTCGTCCTCAGCCGGGCGCCCATGCAGTTCTGGAAAGGCATCGCGTGGCCCGTCCTCATCGCGGCGACGCTGTTCCAGCTGCTCGTGTACGTCCCGGGCCTGGGCATCGAGTCGTACGGAAACCGCAACTGGGTGCAGATCGCGGGCTTCCAGTTCCAGCCCGCTGAGTTCCTCAAGCTCGCCCTCGCCCTGTGGATGGCCACGGTCCTCTATCGGAAGCGCCGCCTGCTGACCTCGTGGAAGCACGTGTTCATCCCGGTCGTCCCGGTGGCGGTGCTCGTGATCGGGACGGTGCTCGGCGGTCGCGACCTCGGCACGGTGATGATCCTCGTGCTCGTCGTCCTCGGCGCGCTGTTCTTCGCCGGGATCAAGCTGCGGATGTTCATCGTCCCCGCGGTGCTGTCGATCGCGGTCGTCCTGCTCTCCGCCTTCGGCAGCGAGAACCGCATGGCGCGCATCGCCAGCCTCTTCGACCCCGACGACGCCTCCTGCTACTACACCTCCTGCTACCAGTCGCTGCACGGCGTGTGGGGTCTGGCGAGCGGGGGAGTGCTGGGCCTGGGCCTGGGCAACTCGAAAGAGAAGTACGACTGGCTCCCCGCGGCGGCGAACGACTACATCTTCGCGATCATCGGGGAAGAGCTCGGGCTCATCGGCTGTCTCGTCGTCCTGGTCCTCTTCGCGCTCTTCGCCGTCGGCGCGTTCCACGTCGTCCGTCGCACCGACGACGCGTTCGTGCGCATCGTCGCGGGGGGAATCACGCTGTGGATCGTCGGTCAGGCGCTCGTGAACGTCGGAGTCGTGCTCCGCATCTTCCCGGTTCTGGGCGTGCCGCTGCCGTTCATGTCGCAGGGCGGGACGTCACTGCTGTCGGTGCTGATCGCGTGCGGCGTCTTGCTGTCGTGCGCGAGGACGCTGCCTGATCGACGCGCCGTCACGGCCACCCCGGTACGGGCGACCAGGCGTCGTCGCACGAGCTCGGCGCAGCCTACCGAGTGACCGCGAGCGGGTGGCCGTGGGATCCGGGGTCCGTCGCTCTCGTTAGGGTCGAAGGGTGACGACCACCCTTCTGGCCGGCGGCGGGACCGCCGGGCACGTGAACCCGCTCCTCGCCGTCGCCGACGGCCTCCGTGCCCGCGCATCCGACGACGACGTGCTCGTTCTCGGGACTCGCGAGGGGCTCGAGGCGCGACTCGTGCCGCTGCGCGGGTACGAGCTGCTGTTCGTCGACAAGGTGCCTTTCCCGCGGCGTCCCGACCGAGCGGCCGCGGCGTTCCCGTCCCGGTTCCGTCGAGCGGTGGCCCAGGTGCGTCGCATCATCCGCGAGCGCGGTGTGGATGTCGTGGTCGGCTTCGGCGGGTACGCCTCGGCGCCGGCGTACGTCGCGGCCCGGTGGGAGCGCGTGCCCTTCGTCGTGCACGAGGCCAACGCAAAGCCGGGGCTGGCGAACGTCCTGGGAGCGCGAGCGGCGGCCGGTGTGGGCGTGGCGTTCGAGGGCACTCCCTTGCGCGGGGCCCGTGTGGTCGGCATGCCGCTGCGCCGCGAGATCGTCGAGCTCGACCGAGACGCCCTGCGTCCCGAGGCCGCCGCGCATTTCGGGCTGGATGCCGCGGCCCCCACGCTCCTCGTGTTCGGCGGGTCGCTCGGGGCGCAGCGTCTGAACGAGGCGTTCGGCGGGGCGTGGCGGGACGTGCTCGACGCCGGGTGGCAGGTGCTGCACGTCACGGGCGAGAAGTCCGACCTCCCGGATCCCGGCGTCGCGGGCTACGCCGTCGTCCGGTACGTCGATCGGATGGACCTCGCCTTCGCTCTGGCCGACTTCATCGTGTCGCGTTCGGGTGCGGCCACCGTGAGCGAGATCAGCGCGCTCGGAATTCCCGCGGTCTACGTCCCGTACGCCGTGGGCAACGGCGAGCAGAGCTTGAACGCCGGCTCCGCGGTACGCGCGGGAGCCGCGCGCCTCATCCCGGACGCCGAGTTCACCGCCGACCGCGTGCGGAGCGAGATCGTTCCTCTGCTGGCCGACGCCGACGGGCGGGCGGCGATGCGCGCCGCGGCGGATCGGACCGGAACCCGCGCGGGCACCGAGAACGTCATCGAGCTCGTCGACGCGGCGCTCTCGCGCTGAGAAGGCCGGCCCCTCCGCGCGCGCTGCGGCCCGGGCGCGGGCGTCGTCAGCACGGGCGCGCCGGGCCCGGGCGGTCGCTCGCGCGACGTAGGATCGCAAGGTCATGATCAGACCCGACCTGAGCCTCCCCATCCCCGAGACCATCACCTCCGCGCACTTCATCGGAGTGGGCGGCTCGGGCATGTCCGGACTCGCGCGCATGTTCCTCGACCGCGGCATCCGGGTCTCGGGTTCCGACCGCTCCGACAGCGCCGCGTTGCGCGATCTCGCCGCCCACGGCGCGACGGTGTACGTCGGTCACGACGCTGCTCACCTCGGCGACGCCGACACCGTTGTGCACACGGGAGCCATCTGGCCCGAGAACCCCGAGTTCGTCACGGCCAAGGAGCGCGGCCTGCACGTGATCCACCGTTCACAGGCTCTGCACTGGCTCATCGGTCAGCGGCGTCTCGTCTCGGTCGCCGGCGCGCACGGCAAGACCACCTCGACCGGCATGATCGTCACGGCGCTGCGCGAGCTCGACGCCGACCCGACGTTCGTCAACGGTGGCGTCATCGCTGACCTCGGAGCATCCAGCGGCACCGGGTCCGACGAGCTGTTCGTGATCGAGGCCGACGAGTCCGACGGCACGTTCCTGCTGTACGACACGTCGGTGGCGCTGATCACCAACGTCGACCCCGACCATCTCGACCATTACGGCTCCCGCGAGGCCTTCGACGCCGCGTTCGCGCGCTTCGCCGACGCCGCTCGTGAGGCCGTCGTCGTCTCGGCCGACGACCCGGGCGCGCGCATCGTGACGGAACGTCTGACGCACACGAACGTCGTCACCTTCGGCGAAGACGCTGCGGCCGACGTACGGCTGAGCGGCATCCGCACCGACGGTCCCGTCTCCTTCACGCTCGCCGCCGACGGCGAGAGCGTCGATGTCCAGCTGCGGGTTCCCGGAGCGCACAACGCGGTCAACGCCGCCGGGGCCGTCGCGGTTCTGCGTGTGCTCGGGTACGGCCTGGCCGAGGCCGCTCGCGCCATCGAGGGGTTCGGCGGCACCGTGCGCCGCTTCGAACTGCACGGCGTCGAGCGCGGCGTGAGCGTGTACGACGATTACGCGCATCACCCGACCGAGGTCGCCGCCGCGCTCTCCGCGGCGCGCACCGTCGTCGGCGACGGGCGCATCATCGCGATCCAGCAGCCGCACACGTACTCGCGCACTCAGGAGATGTACCGCGAGTTCGCCGAGGTCCTGGAGTCGCTCGCCGACCACACGGTGATGCTGGACGTCTATGGCGCGCGTGAAGATCCCATTCCCGGCGTCACGGGCGAGCTCGTGAGCACCGCGTTCGCCGACCCGGCCCACGTCCACTACGTGCCCGACTGGCAGAGCGCGGCGGACTACACCGCACACATCGCGCGTCCGGGCGACTACGTCATCACGCTCGGCTGCGGAAACGTGTACCAGATCATCCCGCAGGTGCTCGAGGCGCTCTCCCGCACCGAGGCCGCGGCGGTCTGAGCCGTGCGTCGACCCTCGCCCCTCCCTCCGACTCCCGGGTCGTCGCCCGGGGCGTCGCAGGATGCCGAGAAGGTCACGACCGCTCGCTCGTCCCGGGTCGTCCAGGGGGAGGTCCTGCCCCTCCCCTTCCCGGCCGACCCTGGCGAGGCCCCGTCGGATCCCGCCGACCTGGGGCTGCGCGACGTGTGGCGCGCGTCACGGGCGCGGCGGCGTGCGCTGCGGGCCGAGGTTCGGCGCTTCACTGTCCGCCAACGTCGGCGTCGGCGCATCTGGATCGGTGTCGGCATCGCTTTCGTCGTCATGGTGCTCGGCACCGCGGGTGCCGCGTACAGTCCGCTTTTCGCCGTCGAGCGCGTCGATGTCGTGGGGACCTCTCAGCTGGATGCCGGGGCCGTCGCCGATGCGCTGAGCGGTCAGGTGGGCACACCGCTCGCGATGGTGGATGAGAGTGCGGTCAAGGCCGCGCTCGTGCGCTTCCCCCTCGTGGAGTCCTACACGCTGGAGGCCCGCCCGCCCCACGACTTGATCGTGCGCGTCGTGGAGCGGACGCCGGTCGGCGTGGTTCAGACCCCGGCGGGATTCACGCTCGTGGACGCGGCCGGGGTCGTCCTGTCGACCACCCCGACCGCGCCTGGCGGGCAGCCCGTGATCGAGGTGTCGGGTGGCACGAACGGCGAGCCGTTCCACGCGGTCGGCCGCGTCATCCGGGCCCTTCCCGACGGCATCCGTTCGCAGGTGACCGGTGTCACCGCCACGACGCCCGACGACGTGACGCTGACTCTCGGTGCGACGGAGACCAAGGTGGTCTGGGGGAGCGACGACCGGTCGGCCGAGAAGGCCCGCGTCCTCGACCTGCTCATGCAGAAGAGTCCGCCCGATCGCACGCGCGAATACGACGTCACCTCGCCCGAGGCCGGCGTCCTCCGCTGATTGTCTCCGAGATAATCCGACACGCCGCGTGTCGGGCGGGCGTGACGGAGGCGTCCGCATACCTTCGAGCTAAGGAATTGCATACCGGGCAATTCTTTAACCCTCAACATGAGGTTTAGAGTTTCAGGTTCGGGGATAACGGAGGCCGGCATGAGCCAGAATCAGAACTACCTCGCCGTCATCAAGGTGGTCGGTGTGGGCGGAGGTGGCGTCAACGCCGTCAACCGCATGATCGAGCTGGGCTTGCGCGGCGTGGAGTTCATCGCGATCAACACCGACGCCCAGGCATTGCTGATGAGCGATGCCGACGTGAAGCTCGATGTCGGACGCGAACTGACCCGCGGCCTCGGCGCCGGTGCGGATCCCGAGGTCGGGCGTCGCGCGGCAGAGGATCACGCGGAGGAGATCGAGGAGGCGCTGCGCGGCGCGGACATGGTCTTCGTCACCGCCGGCGAGGGAGGCGGAACGGGCACCGGTGGTGCGCCGGTCGTGGCCAAGATCGCCAAGTCGATCGGCGCGTTGACCATCGGCGTCGTGACCAAGCCTTTCTCGTTCGAGGGTCGCCGACGTCAGAGCCAGGCCGAGGCGGGTGTCTCTCGACTGAAGGAAGAGGTCGACACCCTCATCGTCGTCCCCAACGACCGCCTGCTCGAGATCAGCGACCGCGGCATCTCGATGATCGAGGCGTTCGCCACGGCCGACCAGGTGCTCCTGGCCGGTGTGCAGGGCATCACCGACCTCATCACGACGCCGGGTCTCATCAACCTCGACTTCGCCGACGTCAAGTCGGTCATGCAGGGCGCGGGCTCCGCGCTCATGGGAATCGGGTCGGCGCGCGGTGCCGATCGTGCCATCAAGGCTGCCGAACTCGCCGTCGAGTCTCCGCTCCTCGAAGCCTCCATCGAAGGAGCGCACGGTGTCCTGCTGTCGATCCAGGGCGGATCGAACCTCGGCATCTTCGAGATCAACGACGCGGCCCAGCTGGTGAAGGAGGCCGCGCACCCCGAGGCCAACATCATCTTCGGAACCGTGATCGACGACACCCTCGGCGACGAGGTACGCGTCACGGTCATCGCGGCGGGCTTCGACGGCGGCGGACCGTCTCTGCGCATCGAGCCGGTGGGCGCGCAGCGACCGGTCTCGGCGCCGGCCGTTCCGGCGATCCCCGCCGACGACGTCGCGCGTGACCTCAACGCCGCCGAGGAGCAGAAGGCGCAGGCGCCCGAGCGCGCGCCCGAGCCCGCCCCCGTGGCTGCACGCGTCCCGGACACGTCCTACGACTCGGGTTTCGCCGATGACGACCTGGACGTGCCCGACTTCCTCAAGTGAGCACGAACGTCTGACGCAGCGGGTCCGGTGACACCGGGCCCGCTGCGTCGTCGAAGGAGAACCCATGGATGCCGCCCTCGCCGACCGGCTCGCCGACGTCGATGCGCGGATCGTCGACGCCGCCCGCGGCGCCGGCCGCGACCCCGACGAGATCACCCGGATCGTGGTGACCAAGTTTCATCCGGTATCCCTCATCTCCGACCTCTACGCGCTCGGCGTCCGCGACGTCGGAGAGAACCGTCAGCAGGAGCTCACCGCGAAGCACCGCGAGGCGGGTGGTCTCGCGGGGCTGCGGTGGCATTTCATCGGTCAGGCCCAGACGAACAAGGCCCGTGCGGTGCGTGCGGCGTCGGACGTGGTCCACTCCCTCGACCGGACGAGACTCGCCGATGCGCTCGACGCCGCGGGTGAAGGTACGGCGCTCGATGTGCTGCTGCAGGTGAATCTGACCGACGATCCCGCTCGTGGGGGCGTCGCCCCGGCGGATGTGGAGGCGTTGGCGACCCACGTGATCTCCCGCGAAACCCTGCGGGTCCGCGGCGTCATGGCGGTGGCCCCGCTCGACGAAGATCCGGCGCGTGCCTTCGAGCGCTTGCGCGCATGCTCCGACGTCGTGAGGCGGGTCGCGCCCGACGCGACCTGGATCTCGGCCGGCATGACGGGAGATTTCCCCGCGGCGATCGCGATGGGCGCGACACACCTGCGGATCGGCTCCGCAATCACGGGTCCGCGCCCCCCTCGCGACTAGCCTCGAAACAGACGAGCGAACGGAGGATGCGATGTCGAACCCGCTCAAGAAGACGATGGTGTACCTGGGCCTCGCCGACGAGGAGGAGACCTATGAGGAGACTGCCCCGCAGCCGGTCGCGCGCAAGCAGTCCGCGCAGCCCGCGCCGGTCGAGAAGGCCGCTCCGGTGACCCCTCTGCACCGGCCCGCCGTGGTGCGGCAGCCGGCCGCCGGCCCCGTGAGCGAGATCCTCACCGTGCACCCCAAGCAGTATCGCGATGCGCAGACGATCGCCGAGAACTTCCGCGAGGGGATCCCGGTCATCATCAACCTGTCGCAGATGAGCGACGCCGACGCGCGCCGCCTGATCGATTTCGCGAGCGGTCTGTCGCTCGGTCTCTACGGACGCATCGAACGGGTCACGAGCAAGGTCTTCCTGCTCTCGCCTGAGAACATCGCCGTCTCCGGCGAGGGTGCGATCGCGCAGGCCGATCCCGAGGCCGCCCCGTTCGCGTCCCAGTAAGCGATCGTGGCCGTCCTGAGCCTGGTCGGCTCCATCCTCAGCGCGCTCCTCTTCATCTACATCGTTCTCCTGTTGGCCCGGTTGGTCCTCGAGTACATCCCGATGTTCAATCGCGAGTGGCGCCCTCGTGGCGCCATGCTGGTGGTGGCCGAGATCGTGTACACGGTCACAGACCCACCCATCCGGCTCCTTCGGCGGGTGATTCCGCCCCTGCGGATCGGCGGGATCGCGATCGATTTCGCGTTCGCGATCACAATGTTCGCGTGCTTCCTGCTGTTGAGCGTCACGCGGTCGCTCGCCGCTCTGTGACCCTGCCATAGCCGTCGCCCTTCGACACCGGAGAAGGGCGGCGGCTATGCTGTTCCGAAGCGGTGTGCCCCGGTGCGACACCCCCCACGTTCCGATTCAGAGCTCTCGAAAGAGGAATCACCATGGCACTGACCCCCGATGATGTCGTCACCAAGCAGTTCCAGCACGTGCGTTTCAAGGAGGGCTTCGACCCCGACGAGGTCGACGACTTCCTCGACGAGATCGTCGTCGAGTGGCGTAAGACGATCGCCGAGAACGAAGAGCTGAAGGCCAAGCTGGCCGCGTACGAGTCCGGCGACGCAGCCCCCGCTGCGCCCGCGGCCGAAGCGCCCCAGGCCGAGGAGCCCGTCGTTTCCGAGGTGCCGGCTCCCGCTCCCGCTCCCGCCGCGGCCCCCGCCGCCGAGTCGGACGTGGCTCCCGCCGCGCAGAGCGCCGGCATCATCGAGCTGGCTCAGCGCCTGCACGACGAGCACGTCGCCGAGGGCAAGGCGCAGCGCGACCAGCTCATCTCCGAGGCTCAGGCTCAGGCGGCATCCATCGTCGCCGAGGCCGAAAAGCAGGGCCGCGATGAGCGCGCCCGTCTCGAGCAGGAGCGCACGACGCTCGAGGGCCGCATCACCGAGCTGCGCAACTTCGAGCGCGACTACCGTTCGCAGCTGCGCACGTACATCGAGGGCCAGCTCCGCGACCTCGACACCGCCGGTTCGTCGTCGGGCTCGACGCCCGTGTCGGCGATCGGTCTGTAGGCCGACTCTTTGCGCAGTCGATCTCCTCTGCGTTCGGCGGCGGCCGGCGCCCTCGTTGCGATCCTCGCGGCGACGGTGCTGGCCGCCGACCAGTTGGCGAAGACGCTGGCCATCGCCAACCTTCCGCCCGAGCGGGTGGTGCCGGTCATCGGCGAAGCCCTGCAGCTGTATCTCGTCCGCAATCCGGGGGCGGCGTTCTCGCTCGGCGAGAGCGTCACGTGGATCTTCACGATCGCGCTCGCGGTCGTGGCCGGCATCATCGTTTACCTCGCCGTTGCCCGGGTGCGTTCGCGTCTGTGGGCCGTGGTCCTCGGACTCCTCCTGGGCGGCGTTCTGGGGAATCTGAGCGACCGGCTGTTGCGTGCACCCGGCTTCCCGGTCGGGCACGTCGTCGACTTCATCTCCACGCCGTGGATGATGCCCGCGATCTACAACGTCGCCGACATCTTCATCGTGTCGATGATGATCTCCGTGGCGCTCCTGGTCCTCTTCGGTCTGCGGCTCGACGGCACGCGAGAGACGCGTGCTTCCCGCGCGGCCGCAGACGCCGCGGACGAGCCGGTCGAGACCCCCGGTGAGCAGGGCGCGCGCTGACATGGACTCGCGGAGTCTGCCCGTTCCCGACGGGCTCGAGGGGGCGCGCGTCGACCAGGCCTTGGCCAAGATGCTCGGTTTCTCCCGCACCTTCGCAGCCGAAGTGGCCGATGCCGGCGGGGTGACCGTTGACGGGCGCACGGTCGGTCGTTCCGACCGCCTCCGCGCCGGGACATGGCTCAGCGTCGAGTGGGAGCCCAAACGCGACCCCGAAGTGATTCCGGTCGAGGTCCCCGACCTCGGGATCGTCTGGGATGACGACGACATCGTCGTGGTCGACAAGCCCGCCGGAGTCGCGGCGCACCCGTCCGTGGGGTGGGAGGGACCGACCGTCCTCGGCGCCCTCGCGGCCGCGGGCTTCCGGATCGCTACCAGCGGCGCCGCGGAACGCCGCGGGATCGTGCACCGTCTCGACGTCGGGACGAGCGGCCTGATGGTCGTCGCGAAGACCGAGCGCGCCTACACGCTGTTGAAGGCGGCGTTCAAGGACCGCACGGTCGACAAGATCTACCACGCGGTGGTTCAGGGCCACCCCGACCCGCTCGCGGGCACGATCGACGCGCCCATCGGGCGGCACCCCCATCACTCGTGGAAGTTCGCCGTCACACCCGACGGCAAGGACTCCGTGACGCATTACGAGACCCTCGAGGCGTTCCCGCGCGCCTCCCTGCTGGAGATCCACCTCGAGACCGGGCGGACGCATCAGATCCGCGTCCACATGGCCGCTCATCGGCATCCCTGCGCGGGGGATCCGCTCTACGGGGCCGACCCCACGCTTTCGGCGCGTCTGGGTCTCACGCGCCAGTGGCTCCACGCTCACCGACTTGCCTTCGCGCATCCGGCGACGGGGGAGTGGGTCACCTTCGACTCGCCCTACCCGGCGGACCTGCAGCACGCGCTCGACGTGCTGCACGACGGCGTCTGACGCGCCCCGGATCGGCTCAGCGGCCGCCCTCGAACCGCGTCGGTCCGCTCGCGAGCGCCGCGCGCACGCGCCCCGCCATATCGGCATCCAGGATTCGTTCGATCTCGGCGATCGGATGCCATCCGACCTCGGTCATCTCGCCGTCGACCGGCTCGGGATCGCCGTCGGTCCACGTGCACGCGAACGTCAGATCGAGGTAGTCGCTCTGGTCGCCGTTGTCATACGTGACGCGGGGGATCTGGTGCACCCAGGCGAGGCGATCGACCCGGATGCGGACGCCGGCCTCCTCCTCGGCCTCGCGGGCGGCGGCGTCGGCGGGTTCCTCGCCGGGGTCGACGATTCCGGTGATCGGCGTCAGCCGGCCGGTGTCGCTGCGGCGACCGAGCAGTAGATCATCGCCGCGGACGATCACCGCGGTGACACCCACCAGCGGCAGCGGCATCGTGCCGACGTGACGGCGGAGTTCCAGGATGAAGTCGGGAGTGGGCACGCGCCCACGTTAACCCCGACCGATGTCGGAGGGGGAACGTACACTCGACGGGTGGCAGCAGACTCCTTCGTTCACCTTCACGTGCACAGCGAGTACTCGATGCTCGACGGGGCCGCGCGCATCGGCCCGATGGTGCAAGAGGCCGTCAAGCTCGGCATGCCGGCGATCGCCGTGACCGACCACGGCAACACCTTCGCCGCCTACGAGTTCTACAAGACGGCGAAGGATGCCGGCATCAAGCCGATCATCGGCATCGAGGCCTATGTCACTCCCGGAACGCACCGTTCCGACAAGTCGCGCGTCCGGTGGGGAACGCCGGAGCAGCAGAGCGACGACGTGTCCGGGTCGGGTGCCTACACGCACATGACGCTGCTGTCCGAGACGACCGAGGGCATGCACAACCTGTTCCGGCTGTCGTCCAAGGCCAGCATGGAGGGCTACTACTTCAAGCCCCGGATGGACCGCGAGCTGCTCGAGACGTACTCCGCGGGTCTGATCGCGACGACCGGATGTCCGTCGGGCGAGGTCCAGACCCGTCTGCGCCTCGGCCAGTACGACGCGGCCAAGGCGGCCGCCGCCGAGTTCCAGGACATCTTCGGCAAAGACAACTACTTCGCCGAGATCATGGACCACGGGCTGTCGATCGAGCGGCGCGTGATGTCCGATCTGCTCAAGATCGCGAAAGAGCTCGACATCCCGCTGCTCGGCACGAACGACCTGCATTACACGCACCAGCACGACGCCACGAGCCACGCGGCCCTGTTGTGCGTGCAGTCCGGCTCGACTCTCGACGACCCCAAGCGGTTCAAGTTCGACGGAGACGGCTATTACGTCAAGTCGGCGGCCGAGATGCGCCAGGTGTTCCGCGACCACCCCGAGGCGTGCGACAACACGCTGCTCATCGCAGAGCGCTGCGAGGTGGAGTTCAACACCTCCGCCAACTACATGCCGCGCTTCCCCGTTCCCGACGGTGAGACCGAAGACAGCTGGATGATCAAAGAGGTCGAGAACGGTCTGCGCGACCGCTACCCCGACGGCATCCCGGACGCGGTCCGCAAGCAGGCCGAGTACGAGACCGGCGTCATCCTGCAGATGGGATTCCCGGGCTACTTCCTGGTCGTCGCCGACTTCATCAACTGGGCCAAGGACCACGGCATCCGCGTCGGCCCCGGGCGTGGATCCGGTGCCGGCTCGATGGTCGCCTACGCCATGAAGATCACCGATCTCGACCCCCTGCAGCACGGTCTGATCTTCGAGCGCTTCCTCAACCCCGATCGCGTGTCGATGCCCGACTTCGACGTCGACTTCGACGACCGCCGCCGCGGCGAGGTGATCCAGTACGTCACCGAGAAGTACGGCGACGAGCGCGTCGCCCAGATCGTCACGTACGGCACGATCAAGGCCAAGCAGGCGCTCAAAGACGCGGGTCGTGTGCTCGGCTTCCCGTTCAGCATGGGCGACAAGCTCACGAAGGCGATGCCGCCCGCGGTCATGGGCAAGGACATGCCCCTCGACGGGATGTTCAACCCCGAGCACCCGCGCTACAAGGAAGCGAGCGAGTTCCGGACGCTCATCGAGACGGATGCCGAGGCCAAGACGGTGTTCGACACCGCTCTCGGTCTCGAGAACCTCAAGCGGCAGTGGGGCGTCCACGCCGCCGGCGTCATCATGTCCAGCGAACCGTTGATCGACATCATCCCGATCATGCGCCGCGAGCAGGACGGCCAGATCGTCACACAGTTCGACTACCCCGCGTGCGAGTCGCTCGGACTGATCAAGATGGACTTCCTGGGGCTTCGCAACCTCACGATCATCAACGACGCGCTCGACAACATCGAGGCCAACCGCGGTCACCCGCTCGTCCTGGAAGACCTCGCGCTCGACGACGTCGCGTCGTACGAGCTGCTGGCGCGCGGCGACACCCTCGGCGTGTTCCAGTTGGACGGCGGGCCGATGCGCTCCCTCCTGCGGCTCATGCGCCCCGACAACTTCGAGGACATCTCGGCGGTGCTGGCGCTGTACCGCCCCGGCCCGATGGGCGTGAACTCGCACATCAACTACGCGCTTCGCAAGAACAAGCAGCAAGAGATCGAGCCGATCCACCCCGAGCTCGAGGAGCCTCTGGCAGACATCCTCGACACCACCTACGGCCTGATCGTCTACCAGGAGCAGGTGATGGCCGTCGCGCAGCGCGTGGCCGGTTACACCCTGGGTCAGGCCGACCTGCTGCGCCGCGCGATGGGTAAGAAGAAGAAGTCCGAGCTCGACAAGCAGAAGGAGATCTTCTTCGGCGGTATGACCGAGCGTGGATTCTCGGACGAGGCGCAGCAGACGCTGTGGAAGGTCCTGGAGTCCTTCGCCGATTACGCCTTCAACAAGGCCCACACCGCCGCGTACGGCCTGGTCTCGTACTGGACGGCTTATCTGAAGGCCCACTATCCCGCCGAGTACATGGCCGCGCTGCTCACCAGCGTCGGCGACTCGAAAGACAAGATGGCGGTGTACCTCAACGAGTGCCGCCGCATGGGGATCCGAGTGCTTCCCCCGGACGTCAACGAATCGATCCGCTACTTCGCGGCCGTCGGGGAAGACATCCGCTTCGGTCTCGGAGCCGTGCGCAACGTGGGCGCGAACGTCGTCGACGGGATCGTCGCCGCGCGTGAGGCGGCGAAGTACAACTCCTTCCATGACTTCCTGTCGAAGGTGCCTCTGCACGTGGCCAACAAGCGGACGGTGGAGTCCCTGATCAAGGCCGGGGCCTTCGACTCGCTCGGCTCGACGCGCCGCGCACTCGTCGAGATCCACGAAGACGCGTGCGAGGGCGCCGTCCTCGACAAACGGCGGGAGGCCAATGGCGAGGTCGGTTTCGACTTCGACTCGCTGTGGGACGAGCCCCAGCAGGTGACCAAGGTGCCCGATCGGCCCGAATGGACGAAGAAGGACAAGCTCGCGTTCGAGCGCGAGATGCTCGGTCTGTACGTCTCCGACCACCCGCTCGCCGGCCTCGAGGTACCGCTCGCCAAGCACGCATCCACGTCGATCCACGACTTGCTCGCCTCGGACGACGTCCAGGACGGCGACCAGGTCACTGTTGCCGGACTCCTCACGAGCGTGCAGCATCGGGTCGCCAAACAGAGCGGCAACCCGTATGGAATGGTGACGGTCGAGGACTTCAACGGTGAGGTGACCGTGATGTTCATGGGCAAGACCTACGCCGAATTCGCTCCCGTGCTCCAGGCGGACTCGATCCTCGTCGTGCGCGGCCGAGTGTCGCGGCGCGACGACGGGTTGAACCTGCACGCGCAGTCGGCATTCACACCCGACCTCGAGGGTTTCGACGCGCTCAGCGGGCTCACACTCGTCGTCCCCGAGCAGCGCGCGAACGAGACCCTGGTGGGCGAACTCGCCGAAATGCTGCGTCGGCATGCCGGCGACACGGAGGTGACTCTCAAGCTCCACAAAGGTGGGACGGCGAAGGTCTTCGAGGTGCCGATGCCCGTGCGGGTGACCGCCGACCTCTTCGGAGAACTGAAAGGACTGCTCGGCCCGAACTGCCTGGGCTGATGTACGGGGCAGGTTGTCAACCCCGGGCGACCCCCGCGGCTGCGCGGCCAGTCTCACAATGACGACGGACGCCGGAGGCGTCCGAAGGAAGGACCATCGTGACCGATCGCTACGACGAATCGTCAGCGCAGGGCTTCGATTCGACGCCGGAGGGCGACTCCGAACGCTGGCGGGATGCTCCGCCGCCCGCGGCCGTCTCGGGCGTCACCGAGGGAGTGCGTGACACGCACTCCGACACCGGCGACATCGAGTTCGACGGGCAGGACGATGTCGCCCCGGCACAGCAGATGGGCGCGCGTACGCACGTCAACGCACGTCGCTCGACGCACACCGAGCTGCCCGACTCCGACGACCACGCGGCACACCACGCAAGCGAGACGTCTCTCCCGTCGGACGAGGCGCAACAGTACGGTGTGGGGCCGTTCTCGGTCCGAGAGGTCGTGCTTCTCGGTATCTGGGCAGTGACGTTCCTCGTGTCGTTCTTCCCGCTGAACAACCTTCCGGTGAACGTGCGTGTGCTCGGTGGCGGGGCCAATGTCTGGCTGTCGGGCCTCTGGTGGATCCCCGCCGTCGCACTCCCCACCGTCGCCGTCGGCCTGCTCGTCCTGCGTCGCCTCTCGCCGCAGGGCATTCGTCGGGTCGGATCCCTGGGCATAGACCAGTTCGCCTCGGTCGCCTTCTCCGTTGCGGCTCTCGTCTGGGTCGCCTGGGTCTGGGACACCGTGTCGGTGGTCGCGGAGACCGGGATCTGGACGCGCACCTGGGTCGTGTGGGTCGGTGCCGTCTTCCTGCTGGCCGGCGTCGTGCTGACGGTCTTCGCGCCGATCATCCCGCCGTTCGAGCAGGACTTCCAGGGTCGCCCCGAGACGCCCGCGCACCGGAATGCCCGGCCGGTCCGCGCCGTCGTGAAGCGACCCGCGCGCCCGCGCCCCGTGCGCGCGGCCGCGACGGTCGAGCACGACGGGCCCGATGATGACATCGCGGGGGAGCGCGGTCCGGTTCCCGGGAGCTACACCGGCTCCACCGACCTGCCCCACTCGCCCGAGGCCGAACCTGCGACCTCGGTCTTCCCCGCGCACGGCGACGCGCACGACACCGACGTGATCAGCGCGGGATCGTCGGCACCCTCCGCGCACGCCTCCGAGTACTCCGCCGCGGCGGGGCACGACGACGCCCCCCGCCACCCGCAGCCCCAGGCGTTCTGGGCCCTCGCCCCCGAGGAGCGCGACGTCGTCGACGACTACGGCACCCCGATCTTCCGCATCGGACCCACCGCGTGGGCACTGGTGATCGAGGACCGTGGTGAGACCTTCGTCATCCGCCACGACGACGGCCGCATCGGCTACTTGCACGACGTCGCCGGCGTCACGCGCGGCTGAGCACCGCCTGCGAGCCGCCCGCCCCACGGCGGGCGGCTCGTCGCCGACCGGTAGCCTGGAACCATGCTCCGCACCATCGATCTGCGCGGCCGCGTGCTCTCGCCGGCCGAGTTCCTCGCCGTGGTTCCCCGGGCCGATGCGGCTCGAGATGAGGCCCTCGCCACCGCCGCTCGCATCGTCGAGGACGTCGCCCGACGGGGCGAGGAGGCGCTGCGCGAGCAGGCCTCGGCTTTCGATCGCGTGAGCGACCACGACATCGCGGTTCCCGCCGCGCACCTCGACGAAGCTCTGGCCGACATCGATCCCGGCATCCGTGCCGCGCTCGATGAAGCCATCCGTCGGGTGCGCGCCGCGTCCGCGGCCCAGATTCCCGCGCCGTCAGTGACCGAGTTGGGCCCCGGCGCCCGCGTCACGCAGCGCTGGCAGCCCGTGCGCCGCGTCGGGCTCTATGTGCCGGGCGGCAAGGCCGTGTACCCGTCGAGCGTCGTGATGAACGTCGTTCCCGCGCAGGTGGCCGGGGTGCGCGAGGTGGCGCTCGCGTCGCCCCCGCAGGCCGAGTTCGGCGGTCGCGTCCACCCCGTGATCCTCGCCGCCGCGAAGCTCCTCGGTGTGACCGAGGTCTACGCGATGGGGGGTGCCGGCGCGATCGGAGCTTTCGCGTTCGGCGTCTCGTCCCTGGGGCTCGACCCGGTGGACGTCGTCACCGGGCCGGGCAACAACTTCGTCGCGTCCGCGAAGCGGGCCGTCGCGGGACGCGTGGGTACCGACTCCGAGGCCGGCGCGACCGAGATCCTCATCGTCGCCGACGGCGCGGCCGACGCTGCGCTGGTCGCTGCCGACCTCGTCAGCCAGGCCGAGCACGACGAGCAGGCGTCGGCCGTCCTCGTCACGGACGCGCCCGAGCTGGCCGACGCCGTCCGTGTCGCACTCGACACCCGCGTTGCGGCGACCCGCCACTCTGAGCGCGTTCGCGCGGCCTTCGGCGGTCCGCAGTCGGCGATCGTCCTGGTCGACGACGTCGCGCAGGCGACGGCGTTCAGCAACGCGTACGCGCCCGAGCACCTCGAGCTGCACCTCGCCGACCCGCGACCAGAAGACTTCGTCAACGCCGGTGCCGTCTTCGTCGGCCCCTACACCCCGGTGAGTCTGGGCGATTACCTCGCCGGCAGCAATCACGTGCTCCCCACCGGTGGTCAGGCCCGCTACGGCGCCGGTCTGTCCGCCGCGACGTTCCTACGGCCGCAGCAGGTGGTCGAGTACGACCGCGCCGCATTGGCCGCGGTCCACGAGTCCATCGTCACGCTCGCCGAAGCCGAGGCCCTGCCTGCGCACGGCGAGGCCGTCACGGCGCGATTCGCCGACTGATCGAGGTCTCGTCATGCACTGTCCCTTCTGCCGCAACCCCGACTCCCGGGTCATCGACTCCCGCACGAGCGACGACGGCCTCAGCATCCGTCGTCGCCGACAATGCCCGAAGTGCGGCGGGCGTTTCTCGACCGTGGAGACGGCGAGCTTGAACGTCATCAAGCGCTCCGGGGTCGTGGAGCCCTTCAGCCGTGAGAAGGTCATGTCCGGCGTCCGCAAGGCCTGCCAAGGACGACCCGTGACGGATGCCGATCTCGCCATGCTCGCTCAGCAGGTCGAGGAGACGATCCGTCAGACCGGGTCGTCGCAGATCGAGGCGAATGAGATCGGGCTGTCGATCCTCGGGCCGCTGCGCGACCTGGACGAGGTGGCCTACCTGCGCTTCGCGAGCGTCTACCAGGCCTTCGAGTCGCTCGAGGATTTCGACGCGGCCATCGCGCAGTTGCGCGCCGATCACGCCGCCCGGCCGGTGGGCGAGCCCGTCCCGGTCGACGACGTCCAGTAGCCTGGCGGGGATGTATCCCCTTCTTTTTCGCGCGGTCTTGACCCGCTTCGACCCCGAGTTCGCGCACCACCTGGCGGCCCTCGTCATCCGTGCCGCGGGGGTCTGGCCGGCGGCATCCGTCGTCCGACGCGTGACGGCGCCCGACTCCTCCACGCGGGTGCAGGCACTCGGCCTGACGTTCGACTCTCCCTTCGGCGTGGCCGCAGGGTTCGACAAGAACGTGACCATGGTCCGCGGTTTGGCCGCCCTGGGTTTCGGTCATGTCGAGGTGGGGACGGTCACCGCACTCCCGCAGCCGGGCAACCCCAAGCCCCGACTGTTCCGCCTCATCGCTGACCGCGCGGTGATCAACCGCATGGGGTTCAACAACGAGGGGGCCGAGGTCGCCGCACGGCGGCTTCGCTCCCTGCGTCGATCGCGTCGGCTTCCGGTCGTCGGGGTCAACATCGGGAAGAGCCGGGCGGTCGCCGTCGAGGACGCCACGACCGACTACGTGCGCAGCGCGCGTCTGCTCGCCCCGCTCGCCGATTATCTCGTCGTCAACGTGTCCTCGCCCAACACCCCGGGTCTGCGGGGACTCCAGGCCGTCGAGACGCTCCGTCCTCTTCTGTCCGCCGTCCGGGAAGCCGCCGGTGCGACCCCTCTCCTGGTGAAGATCGCGCCCGACCTCGCCGACGACGAGGTGGGGGACATCGCTCGGCTGGCGGTGGACGTGGGTCTCGCCGGGATCATCGCCACCAACACGACCATCGGGCGCGAGGGGCTGCGCACCGCCCCGGACACCGTCGAGGCGGCCGGTGCCGGAGGGCTCTCCGGCGCGCCTCTGAAGAAGCGCGCCATCGAGGTGCTCGACCTCGTGCGCGCCGCCGTTCCCGCCGACTTCGTCGTAATCTCGGCGGGGGGAGTGGAGACCGCCGCCGACGTCCGCGAGCGGCTGGCGCACGGGGCAACCCTCGTGCAGGGGTACACCGCGTTCCTCTATCGCGGACCGTTGTGGGCTCGGCAGATCAACCGCGGGCTCGCTGCACGGTCGTGACAGGGCCGACGCCGGCGCGGTGATCGACCGTCGCACGGCCACCCGCCGAGGACGCGGCCACCCGGAAGCGGCGACGGCGGCGCGTCCCGGGAGATACGCCGCCGCTGAGGCCGGATCCCGCTCAGGCGGGGTGCTGGCCGCGCTTGACCTGCGCCTTGGGCAGGCGCATGAACCGCATCTGCACGGTGCGCATCGCGGCATACCAGCCGAGGCCCTTTTCGAGCCGGCTTTCGCCGAACTTCTCTTTGGCGGCGCGCTTCACGCGGATCGACGTGATGACCATGTCGCCGATGACGAAGAGGATGAAGATCCACAGCGCCACGAAAGACCAGTACTGGAAGAACCCGTTCGGGACGAGCGTCAGAACGATCACGAGGACCATGAAGGGCATCACGCCCTCGCCGAGGTGCCAGCCCGCGTCCACGAAGTCGCGCGCGAAACGGCGCTGCGGACCCTTGTCGCGCACGGGCAGGTAACGCTCGTCGCCGGCGGCCATGCCGACGCGGGCCTTCTCGCGCTGGGCGGCGAGATCGGCGCGGGCTCGGGCCTTCGCCTCCTTCGTATCGGCCACGAGGGGACGCTTGCGCGCGGCCTCCTGCTCGGCCCGAGACGGCGTTGCGCGCCCCTTGCCCGTGGCGGTGGCATCCGATTCGACGGGGGTGTCGTTCGGGACGGGGGCGGGGGACTTGGCCACGGATAACCTCGAGAGCTCACTGGATCGGAGACTTAAGATTACCCGCATGACCCCTGACCTGTCCCGGCAGGATGCCGTGCGCGCCACCGCGTCCGACGGCATCCCCGCAGCCCTCGCCGATCTCGGTGCGCTCGTCCGCATCCCCTCCATCGCCTGGCCCGCTTTCGACCAGTCGGCGGTGGCCCGCAGCGCGGACGCCGTCGCCGAGCTGCTGCGAGGCACCGGCGTCTTCGAACGGGTGGATGTGGCGCGCGCCGCGATCGCCGACAGCGACGACCTCGGACAGCCCGCCGTGCTGGCATCCCGTCCGGCACGCAACGGTCGGCCGACCGTGCTGCTGTACGCCCACCACGACGTCCAGCCTCCCGGCGACGACGCCCTGTGGGACTCCCCGCCGTTCGAGCCCACGGTCCGCGATGGTCGTCTCTACGGCCGCGGGGCCGCCGACGACAAGGCCGGAGTCATGGTGCACGTCGGGGCGATCCGAGCCCTGAGCGAGGCGCTCGGCGATGATCTCGATCTCGGCATCGCGGTGTTCATCGAGGGCGAGGAGGAGTACGGCTCCCGCTCCTTCGCGCAGTTCCTCGTCGATCACGCGGACGTCCTCCGGTCCGACGTCATCGTCGTGGCCGACTCCGGCAACTGGGACGAGCGGACCCCCGGCCTGACGGTGTCGCTCCGCGGGAACGCGCGTTTCACGCTCACCGTGCGCACTCTCGCCCACGCGTCCCACTCGGGGATGATGGGCGGCGCGGTCCCGGATGCCATGCTCGCCACCGTCAAGCTGCTCGCGACGCTCTGGGACGACGACGGCGCTGTGGCGGTGGACGGACTCGCCGTCCGCGACGCCGAGACGCCCGAGTACGACGAGGCCACCCTTCGCGCCGAGTCGGGACTCCTCGACGGCGTGTCGCCGATCGGGCGCGACAGCATCCTGAGCCGGCTCTGGAACAAGCCGTCCGTGACCATCACCGGGTGGGATGCCACCCCGGTCGAGTCCGCGTCCAACACCCTGGCCCCGCAGACCCGCGTCGTCATCAGCGCCCGTGTCGCTCCGGGGCAGTCGGCCGAGGAGGCCTTCTCCGCCATCGAGTCGCACCTGCGCGCCCACGCACCCTTCGGTGCGCAGCTGGAGTTCAGCGATGTCGACTGCGGCGATGCCTTCCTCGTCGACACCGGCGGCTGGGCGGTCGAGGACGCCCGCGCGTCGTTCGCGGAGGGGTACGGGGTGGATGCCGTCGACGTCGGCGTCGGTGGCTCGATCCCGTTCATCGCCGACCTCGTGCGGGAGTTCCCCGGCGCCCAGATCCTCGTCACCGGTGTCGAAGACCCGCACGCCCGGGCGCACAGCCCGAACGAGTCGTTGCATCTCGAGACGTTCCGCAACGCCCTCGTCTCGGAGGCGCTCCTCCTGGAACGCCTGAACCGCCGTACCGTCTGATCGGGTCCACGGGGACGAGGCGGGCGTAGAATCGTCTCGTCCCCGCGACCGAACGACCCGAAGGGCCACGCCATGACCGACACGACACTGTCGCCCCACGCCGTCACCCGCGAGCACGGAGTCGCCCTGACCGACGCCGCTGCCGACAAGGTGAAGAGCTTGCTGTCCCAGGAGGGCCGCGACGACCTGCGCCTGCGCGTCGCCGTGCAGCCGGGTGGCTGCTCGGGCCTGATCTACCAGCTCTACTTCGACGAGCGGTACCTCGACGGCGACAAGGTCGCCGACTTCGACGGTGTCGAGGTCATCGTCGACGACATGAGCGTGCCCTACCTCGACGGTGCGAGCATCGACTTCAAGGACACCATCTCGGAGCAGGGCTTCACGATCGACAACCCCAACGCGCAGGGCTCGTGCGCGTGCGGCGACAGCTTCCACTGACGCCCGACAGGACGCTCCGGCGCCGAATCTCTCGGCCCCCGGGAATCGCGGATCACACCGCGAATCCCGGGGGTTTTCGATGCTTCGGTACTGGACGATTGGCCAGAGAACCGTAAGAGCTTGCTCTAGACTGTCGAGAGCAACATCCACGACCCGGAAAGGTGCACTGTGCCCTCCAAACGTCGCCTTCGTTGGGCAGCCGTCCCCGTCGGGATCGCTTCCGTCGCACTTCTCGCCGGATGCAGCACATCGCAGCTGCACGGGTTCCTCCCCGGCTTCGTGGACGACGGAACGCCTGCGACGAACCACACCGACATGGTCGCCGGTCTGTGGGTCAACTCGTGGATCGTGCTGCTCGCGGTCGGTGTCATCACGTGGGGCCTCATGCTCTGGGCCGTCATCGCGTACCGCCGCCGCAAGGGCCAGGCCGGTCTTCCGGTGCAGTTGCGGTACAACATGCCCGTCGAGATCTTCTACACGGTCGTCCCGCTGATCCTGGTCGTCGGTTTCTTCGCTTTCACCGCGCGTGATCAGAACACGCTCGAGACGCAGTACGAGAACCCCGATGTATCGATCACGGCATACGGCAAGCAGTGGGCATGGGACTTCCAGTACAACGGCACGCGCGAGGACAACTCCGACGCGGTGTACTCGATGGGGGTCCAGGCCAAGGCGACCGGCGAAGGTTACGACCTGCAGGACGTTCCCACGCTGTACCTCCCCGTCAACAAGACGGTGAAGATCGACCTCCGCTCGCGCGATGTCATCCACTCCTTCTGGATCATCGACTTCCTGTACAAGAAGGACATGTACATCGGTCGCGACAACGAATGGTCGTTCACGCCCACTCGTGAGGGCACGTACGAAGGCAAGTGCGCCGAGCTCTGCGGTGAGTACCACTCCGCAATGCTCTTCAACGTCAAGGTCGTCAGCGAGGCCGAGTACGAGTCGTACCTCGACTCGCTGCGCGAAGCCGGTGACGTGGGCGACATCAGTGATCTGTCCCGCCTGCAGAACCTCAGCACGGCCGGCGGCACCGAAGGGAACGAGTGATCATGGCCACGACTCTTCCGCTCCAGGGCACGGGGCCCTCGCGCCCGACGACCCTGCCGCCGCGCCAGGCAGCGCTGCTGAGCAGCACGCGCGTCGAACAGAAGGGCAACCTGGTCGTCAAGTGGATCACCTCCACCGACCACAAGACGATCGGGTACATGTACCTGATCGCCTCGGTGCTCTTCTTCATGCTCGGCGGTGTGATGGCGCTCATCATCCGTGCGGAGCTGTTCGAGCCCGGGATGCAGATCATCCCCACGAAAGAGCAGTACAACCAGCTCTTCACAATGCACGGCACGATCATGCTGCTCATGTTCGCGACGCCGTTGTTCGCCGGCTTCGCCAACGCGCTGCTGCCCCTGCAGATCGGTGCGCCTGACGTGGCGTTCCCGCGCCTGAACGCTTTCGCCTTCTGGCTCTTCCTCTTCGGCTCGACGATCGCCGTGTCCGGCTTCCTCACCCCTCAGGGTGCGGCTGGCTTCGGCTGGTTCGCGTATCAACCGTTGGCCAACGCGAGCTTCTCTCCGGGCGTCGGAGGAAACCTCTGGATGCTCGGTCTCGGCATCAGCGGTTTCGGCACCATCCTCGGTGCGGTGAACTTCATCACGACCGTCCTGACGATGCGAGCTCCGGGCATGACGATGTGGCGCATGCCGATCTTCTCGTGGAACACGCTCATCACGAGCATCCTGATCCTGCTGGCGTTCCCCGTCCTGGCCGCGGCGATCTTCGCCGCCGCCGCCGACCGTGTGTTGGGCGCCCAGATCTACAACCCCGAGAACGGCGGCGTGCTGCTGTGGCAGCACCTGTTCTGGTTCTTCGGCCACCCCGAGGTCTACATCATCGCGCTGCCGTTCTTCGGCATCGTTTCGGAGATCTTCCCGGTGTTCAGCCGTAAGCCGATCTTCGGGTACAAGACCCTCGTCTACGCCACGATCGCGATCGCGGCGCTGTCGGTGGCGGTGTGGGCGCACCACATGTATGTCACCGGTGGTGTGCTCCTCCCGTTCTTCGCGCTCATGACGATGCTCATCGCGGTGCCGACCGGCGTGAAGATCTTCAACTGGATCGGCACGCTGTGGCGCGGCTCGGTGACCTTCGAGACGCCGATGGTGTTCGCGCTCGGCTTCCTCGTGTCGTTCGTCTTCGGTGGTCTCACCGGCGTCATCCTGGCGTCGCCGCCGCTGGACTTCCACCTGTCGGACTCGTACTTCGTCGTGGCCCACTTCCACTACGTGGTCTTCGGAACCGTCGTGTTCGCGATGTTCGCCGGCTTCTACTTCTGGTGGCCGAAGTGGACGGGCAAGATGCTCAACGAGCGTCTCGGCATGGTCCACTTCTGGATGCTGTTCGTCGGCTTCCACATGACCTTCCTCATCCAGCACTGGCTGGGCGTGGACGGCATGGTGCGCCGCTACGCGGACTACGCCGCCGCCGATGGATTCACGTGGGGCAACCAGCTCTCCACCGTCGGATCGATGATCCTCGGCGCCTCGATGATCCCGTTCCTGCTGAACGTCTGGATCACGGCACGCAAGGCACCGCGTGTGACCGTCGACGACCCGTGGGGTTACGGAGCGTCGCTTGAGTGGGCGACCTCGTGCCCCCCGCCACGTCACAACTTCACGTCCATCCCGCGCATTCGCAGTGAACGTCCCGCCTTCGACCTGAACCACCCCGAGGCCGGCGTTCCTGTCGGTGTCGGTCCGGCCAAGGACGCCCCCGATGCACCCGTCGTCGACGCGGCGGCCGGAGAGGTCAAGTAACCCATGCGTACCAATGTCGGACTCTGGTGGCTCCTCGCCGCCTTCGGTTTCTTCATCGCCGCCGTGTACACGGTGTGGAGCCTCATTCAGCACGGTGGTGTCGAGTGGGTCGGCACCGTCGCCCTCGTCTTCCTCGGGCTGATGTCGTCGATGATCGCGTTCTACATCGGGCGCGTGGTCAAGGCGCAGCGTGGAGAGCTTCCCGAGGACTCGCTGACGGCCGACATCGATGACGGCGACCCCGAGATGGGCGAGTTCAGCCCCTGGTCGTGGTGGCCCATCGTCCTGGCGGGTTCGGCGGCCATCGCCGCGATCGGCCTGGCGGTCGGCAGCTGGCTCGTGCCGGTGGCCTTCTGCATCTTCGCCATCGCCATCGTCGGCTGGGTCTACGAGTACTACCGCGGGTACTTCGCGCGCTGATCCTGTGCCCCTTCGGTTGAATACGGCCGCCGTCTCTGACGCCGGCGCCCACCGTCCGACCAACCAGGACGCCGCGTTCGCGGCGTCCTGGGGTGCGGCGGTGGCCGATGGCGTCGGCGGTGGCCCCTCCGGCGATCTGGCGTCTGCCGCTCTCGTGCATCGTCTGGTCGCCACTCGCGGTGCCGGACTCGATGCCGACGGGCTCCTCGTGCGCATCCGCGAGGCGAACTGGGACATCCGCGCTCACGTCGAACGCAACCCGGCCCTGGAGGGCATGGCGACGACTTTCACGGGGGTCTTCCTCGGTGCGGGTTCCGAGCTGCTCCTCGCGCACGCGGGCGACTCTCGGGCCTATCTCCTTCGGGACGGAGAGTTCTCGCGTCAGACGCGCGACGACTCCTACGTGCAGGCCCTCGTCGATCATGGGATCATCTCGCCGGAGGCCGCGGCCGCGCACCCGCGACGCAACATCATCACCGCGTCGCTCGCGGGCTCTGAGGGAGACGTGGTGTCGGTCGCGACGCACGAGCCCCGGCTCGGCGATCGATGGGTGCTCTGCAGCGACGGACTCACCGACTATGTGCCCGAAGCGGATGTCGCACGCCTCGTCTCGGAAGCCGGCGACCCCCGTGCGGCGGCCGCCTCGTCCGTCGAGCTCGCTCTGGAAGCCGGCACTCGTGACAACGTCACGGTCGTCGTCTGCGATGTCGTCGACGATGAAGACCCGGATTCAGCGCCCGTCTTCTTCGGATCGGCGGCGCGGTGGTTCACCGAGGACGTCGAGACCGCCTGAGGGCGGCATCCTGACTCACACCGCGCTGGCGCGCGTGGCGAAGTCGTCGATCGCCCGGGTGGCGATCTCGACGCTCGCGGGCCCACCGTGCCCGTCCTCCTCGACGACGTGTAGGAGGCTTCCCGGCCAGGTTCGATGCAGTTCCCACGCCGTGAGGACGGGGCCGCTGATGTCACGTCGTCCGTGCACGAGGACTCCGGGAATCCCGGCCAGTCGATGAGCGCGAGCCATGACCGCGTTCTCGCCCGGCAGGAAGCAGTCGTTCGCCCAGTAGTGAGTCACGAGCGTGGCGAAGTTCAGACGGTGCCGTGCGTCGTCGTGCAGCGGCCCGGGGGTGGCGAGGGGCCCCAACGAGATATGTGTGGCTTCCCATGCATCCCACCGCTCCGCGGCATCCGTGCGCACCGCGGGGTCGACGTCGCGCAGGAGGCGGGCGTATCCCTCGATGGTCCGCTCGTCCGGGCGCAGAGGCTCTCGCAGGTGCGAGTGCGCCTCCGGGAACACCGGTCTCATGCCGTCGGTGATCCAGTCGATCTCGGTCCGCCCGCCAGTCGTGACCGCGAGGTTGACGATCTCCGTCACCCGCTCGGGATGTGCGAGCGCATACGCGAGCGCGAGCGTCGATCCCCACGAGACGCCGTGCAGCAACCACTCGTGGATGCCGAGATGCTCGCGTACCGCTTCGATGTCGGCGATGAGGTGGGTCATGGTCTGCGTCTCGAGCGTGTCGAGGCGGTCGCATGCCCAGGGGGTGCTGCGTCCACATCCGCGCTGGTCGATTCCCACGATGAGGTGCCGAGTCGGATCGAAGTGTCGACGGTAGCCACCCCGACCGAGCCCACCGCCTGGGCCGCCATGCAGGTAGAGCGCGGGGCGTCCATCGGGGTTGCCCGATGCCTCCCAGTACAACTGAGCGCCGTCGGGCCGAGAGAGGAAGCCTGTCATGAAAGGTTCGAGGGGAGGATGCACCACTGGGTCAGCCTAGGCCAGAGCTCGGGGCGGCTCTCCTCAGCGCCGGACGACCATCACGGTCGGGTCGAAGACGCGCTCGAGCGGGCCCTCATCGTTCTCGTACGGTTGGCCTTCGCGCACCCAGTACTCGTACCCGCCGATCATCTCGCGAACCTGGTACCCGAGCCGGGCGAACTCGAGGGCACCCTTCTGACCGGCGTTGCATCCGGGGCTCCAGCAGTACACCACCACCGGAATCTTGCGATCGAGTTCACTCGGGGCGCGATCGGCGATCTGGCGATAGGGGATGTGGACCGCGCCGGTGATGCGTCCCTGTGCCCACGCGTCGTCACCGCGGACGTCGACCAGGACGAAGGAGTCGCCCGCCCGCTGCGCGGCATAGACGTCGGAGGGATCCGTCTCGAAGGCGAGTCGGTGTGAGAAGTAGCTCTCGGCGTCGTTCATGGCACCACGGTAGAGCTGCGTGCCCCGGCGGGGGAGTGCCTGGGATGCCACTCAGCCACGGCATCCTGCCAGTTCGGCATCCCGTCGCGAAGAACCCGAGAACGACGGAACCCCGATGCCGAAGCACCGGGGTTCCGTCGTGATGACTACTCGCTCTTGTCGCCGTGAGGCGGGTTCTGCTCACCCAGGCCCTTCGGGGCGGGGAGCTCGACCTCGACGCGCTCACCGATTGCCATGTGAGGCCGGCCCTCGGCGTCGGCCCGAGCATTCGCACCGGCGATCTCGTCGGTCTCCTCGTGGTCGATGTGGTCGAGCTCGTGGTGCTGGTGAGCCACCGCGGAGTCGAGCTCGGCCTGCGTCAGCGGAGTGAGGCGGTCTTCGAAGAACCACCGCGACACCGAAGCGCGGAAGTTCTGGAGAGCCGAGATCTGACCCTTGGCGTTCGGCCGCACCACGAGAGGCTCGTACGTCTCGTTGTCGACCAGCTTCCAGCGCTCGTACTCGTCCACGGGCTGGTGGACCTCGATGTACTCGCCCCCGGGGAGACGCACGATGCGGCCGGACTCGTAGCCGTGCAGCGCGATCTCGCGATCCTTCTTCTGCAGCGCGATGCAGATGCGCTTCGTGACGAAGTACGCGATGATCGGGCCGACGATGAGCAGCGCCTGCAGGGCGTGGATGACGCCCTCCATCGTGAGGTGGAAGTGCGTCGCCATGATGTCGGACGAGGCGGCAGCCCACATGACCGCGTAGAACGTGACACCGGCGGCGCCGATGGCCGTGCGAGTGGCGGCGTTGCGGGGACGCTGTGCGATGTGGTGCTCGCGCTTGTCACCGGTGATCCACGCCTCGATGAACGGGTAGATCAGCACGAGCACGATGAACAGACCCAGCACACCGACCGGGATGATGATGTTCCAAGACCAGGTGTGGCCCCAGAGCACGAACTCGAGGTGCGGCGGGATCAGGCGCAGCATGCCGTCGGCGAAGCCGATGTACCAGTCGGGCTGAGTACCGGCCGACACCGGGGACGGGTCGTACGGACCGTAGTTCCAGATCGGGTTGATCGTCACCAGTGCGGCGATCAGCACGATCACACCGAAGGTGATGAAGAAGAACCCGCCCATCTTGGACGCGTACACCGGGAGGATCGGGTAGCCCACGACGTTGCTGTTCGTCCGGGCCGGGCCCGCGAACTGCGTGTGCTTGTTGATGATCATCAGCATGAGGTGCACGGCCAGCAGCGCCACGAGGATCGCCGGCAGCAGCAGGATGTGCAGCGTGTAGAGGCGCCCGACGATCGCGGTGCCCGGGAACTCGCCGCCGAACAGCAGGAACGACGTCCATGTGCCGATCAGGGGGAGACCCTTGATCATGCCGTCGATGATGCGGAGACCGTTACCCGAGAGGAGGTCATCGGGGAGGGAGTAGCCGGTGAAGCCCTCGGCCATCGCGAGGATGAAGAGGATGAAGCCGACGACCCAGTTCAGTTCGCGCGGCTTGCGGAAGGCGCCGGTGAAGAACACGCGGAGCATGTGCACGCCGATACCGGCGACGAACACCAGCGCGGCCCAGTGGTGGATCTGACGGACGAGCAGGCCGCCGCGGAGATCGAACGAAATGTGCAGCGCGGACTCCATCGCCGCGGACATCGCGATACCGCGCATCGGCTCGTAGGCGCCGTTGTAGTGCGTCTCGACCATCGAGGCCTGGAAGAAGAACGTCAGGAACGTGCCCGAGAGCAGAACGACGACGAAGCTCCACAGGGCGATCTCGCCCAGCATGAACGACCAGTGGTCAGGGAAGATCTTCCGACCGAGCTCTTTGACGATGCCCGAGATGCTCGTGCGCTCGTCGAGGTAGTTCGCGGCGGCGCCGACGAACCGGCCACCGAGGGGCTTGCCGTTGAGGTCTGCCTTCGGCGGGCCCGAGTAGACCGCCGGTTCGGTGGTCACGTTCTCCGTGGGGTGGGTGGCGGTGCTCATGAGCGCTCCCAGAAGCTGGGGCCGACGGGCTCTTCGAAGTCACTCTGCGCGACGAGGTAGCCCTCGGCGTCGACGGAGATGGGGAGCTGCGGCAGGGGACGGGCGGCCGGGCCGAAGATGACGGCCGCTCCGTTGGCGACGTCGAACTGCGACTGGTGGCAGGGGCACAGGAGGTGGTGGGTCTGCTGCTCGTACAGGGCGACGGGGCAGCCGACGTGCGTGCAGACCTTGGAGTACGCGACGATGCCGTCGTACGTCCAGTCCATGCGGTTGGTCTCGGGGTTCAGCTGCTCGGGCTGCAGACGCATGAGCAGGACGATCGCCTTCGCCTTCTCCTCGAGATAGCCCTCGTCGTGGCCGAGGCCCGCGAGCTCTTCGGGGATGACGTGGAACGCGGAGCCGAGCGTGACGTCGGCGGCGCGGATCGGCCGTCCGGACGGGTCGTGCGCCAGGCGCATGCCGCCCTTCCACATGGTGTGGCTGAGCGCCTCAACCGGGTCGACGTCCTGAGGGGCGAGACCGCGGAACAACGTGATGCCGGGGATCACCGAGGCGAGCAGCGCCGCGAACATCGAGTTGCGGATGATCTCACGTCGACCGAAACCGGAGTCTTTGTCGGCCTCGACGAAGGCGTTGATCGCACCTTCGCGGGTCGCATCGCGCCCACGCGTCGCGTGGCGGTCTTCGATGTGCTCCTTGTCGGACATGACCGACTTCGACCAGTGGATCGCGCCGATGCCGATCGCCAGCAGCGCGAACGCGATGCCCAGACCGATGAAGAGGTTGTTGTACCGGATGTCGATCAGCGCGCCCGACTCGATCGGGAAGATCATGTAGGCGATGCTCGCCCAGATGCTCGCCGCGACCGAGAAGTAGAACAGCGTGTAGACCGTGCGGACCGCACGCTTCATCGCCTGCGGGTCCTGATCGGTCATGCGCTGGCGGTGCCCCGGGATACCGGGGTTCTGCACGGGGTCGGGAACCGCGACGGCGAGCCCGGAGCCGGGCTTCCATGAAGCCCTCTCGTGCTCGAGTGCGTCTTCCTCGTGTGCCATGGTGCTCCTCGTACGTTACGTAATGTCGATGACGACGATCAGTTGGACTTCGCCGTGATCCACACGGTGAGCGCGATGAGCGCCCCGATGCCGAAGATCCAGATGAACAGACCCTCAGAGACCGGACCGAGTGATCCGAGTGCGTACCCGCCGGGGGACTCGGACTTCTGAAGGAACATCAGGTACGAGATGACGTCGCGCTTGTCTTCGGGCGTGAGGTTGAGGTCGTTGAAGACCGGCATGTTCTGCGGACCGGTGACCATCGCCGCATACATGTTGACCGGGGTGACCGTGTGCAGGTCGGGCGCCCACTTGCCCTCGGTGAGAGCGCCGCCGGCGCCGGCCACGTTGTGGCACATGGCGCAGTTGATGCGGAACAGCTCGGCGCCGTGGGACACATCGCCCTCGCCGTCGACGATCTCCTCGGATGGGTACGTCGGCCCGGGAGCGGCGGACTGCACGTAGGCGGCGATCGCGTTGATCTGCTCGTCGGTGAACTGCACCGGCTTCTGCGGAGCCTGCGGGCCCTGGGCCTGCAGCGGCATGCGACCGGTCGACACCTGGAAGTGGACCGAGAGCTCGCCGACGCCGAACAGCGAGGGCCCCTGCTGGCTGCCCTGCAGGTCGAGACCGTGGCAGGTCGCGCAGTTGGCCTGGAAGAGCTTCTTGCCCTCGTCGACCGTGCTGGCCGAGTTGGAGGCGCTCGTGGGGGTGTCGGTCGCGGCCATAGCGGCCGATGCGCCGGCGTAGATGCCGCCGGTCAGCAGCAGACCGATACCGATCAACGCGGCGGCGGCCAGGGGGCTGCGGCGTCCGTTGGAGCGACGCGGCTTCTTCTCTCGTGCCATGTGGGGTACAGCTCTCTTACTTCAGGAAGTAGATGACGAAGAACAGTGCAATCCAGACGACGTCGACGAAGTGCCAGTAGTAGGACACGACGATCGAGGTGGTCATCTCTTTGCGACCGAAGTTCTTCACGGCGTACGCCCGGCCGATCACGAGCAGGAAGGCGATGAGGCCGCCCGTCACGTGCAGGGCGTGGAAGCCGGTGGTCAGGTAGAAGGCCGACGCGTAGGGGTTGGCGCTGATGGGCATGCCCTCGGTCACCAGCGTCGCGTACTCCCACACCTGACCCGACACGAAGATCGCGCCAAGGATGAAGGTGAGGTAGAACCACTCCACCATTCCCCACTTGGCCAGACCGACTCGCTTGCCGGTGCGGTACGGCTGGTACCGCTCGGCGGCGAAGACGCCCATCTGGCACGTGACCGAGGACAGCACGAGGATGATCGTGTTGACGGTCGCGAAGGGGACGTTGAGCAGCTGCGTCTCTTCGGCCCATAGGGGCGCGGACGTGCTGCGCAGAGTGAAGTAGATCGCGAACAGGCCGGCGAAGAACATGACTTCGCTGCCCAGCCACACGATGGTGCCGACGGCGACCGGATCGGGCCGCTTCACGGCACGCACGGCCTGGGAGTACGTCGCTGGGGTCGTCACCATCCCATTATGCGGGATCCAACGCGGCGATATTCCCATCTCCCGCTGGAGTTATTCCATCGTCGAGACTTAGGGATACCTAAGAATCCGCAAGGAATCCCCGGTGCGGAACGGGTTCTCCAACCGTGCCCCACGACCGAGGACGACACGCCGTGTGTGGAAGGATCGTGGCATGGCGGAACCCTTCACCTGGCCCGATCTGCTCACCTCTCTGCTGGAGGGTCGCGACCTCAGCGTGTCGGAGTCGACGTGGGCGATGCGTCGCGTCATGGCGGGCGAGGCGACACCCTCTCAGCTGGCCGGCTTCCTCATCGCGCTGCGCGCGAAGGGCGAGACGGTCGAGGAGATCGTCGGGTTCCGCGACGCGATCCTGGAAGCCGCCGTACCGCTGCCCGTCCGCGCCGAAGTGCTCGACATCGTCGGCACCGGCGGCGATCGCTACGGCACCGTCAACGTTTCGACGATGGCGGCGGTCGTGGCTGCGGCATCCGGAGTCCCCGTCGTCAAGCACGGCAACCGCGCCGCCAGCTCGGCCTCCGGATCCTCCGACGTGTTGTCCTCCCTCGGTATCGCGCTGACCCTCGACCCTGACGCCGTGGCCGCGACTCTCGAGCGCACCGGCATCACGTTCGCCTTCGCCGCCGCATTCCACCCGGGATTCCGTCACGCGGGCCCGACGCGTGCCGAGCTCGGCGTCCCCACGGTGTTCAACTTCCTCGGTCCGCTGTGCAACCCTGCCCGCGCCGAGGCCAACGCGGTCGGGGTTGCGCATCTCGATCGGGTCCCGCTCATCACGGGCGTCTTCCGCACGCGCGGGGCGACGGCCCTAGTGTTCCGCGGCGACGACGGACTCGACGAGCTCACGACGACCGGGCACAGCCGCATCTGGGAGATCAGCCGGGGCGACGTGCACGAGCACGATCTGGATCCCCGGGATCTCGGCATCCCCCTGGCCGACATCGACGACCTGCTCGGTGGGTCGCCCGATCATAACGCCGAGGTCGTGCGACGGACGCTCGCGGGCGAGACCGGGGCCGTGCGCGACATCGTCCTGCTCAACGCGGCTGCGGGGCTCGTGTCGTACCGGTTGTTCCAGGATGCCGCCGAGGTGCAGCGCCCGATCCTGGAGCGCCTCGCCGAGGCCATGTCCGACGCGGCGGCGGCGGTCGACGATGGTCGTGCGCTGAAGAAGCTGGACGAGTGGGTGGCGACGACCCGCGAGCTGGCGGGCTGAACATGCACCCGCTCGACGCGCTCACCGAGATCGCGTACCTGCTCGAGCGGGAGAGATCGTCGCGCTACAAGTCGAAGGCGTTCCGCACGGCCGCCGCGGCCATCGACGGACTGAGCGACGAGGAGCTGCGCGATCCCGGGCTGCGCCGGCGTCCGGGCATCGGAGACTCGACGTTCGCGGTGATCCGCGAGGCGCTGGACGGCGGTGTGCCCGAGCGCTTGGCGGTGTTGCGCGCAGCGGCAGGGGTGGTCGGCGGGGGAGAACTGCGGGCGGCGCTCCGCGGCGATCTGCACAGCCACAGCGACTGGTCGGACGGACTGACGCCGATCGAGCCGATGGTCGAGGCCGCGCGGCGGCTGGGGCACGAGTACCTCGCGCTGACGGATCACTCGCCTCGGCTCACCGTGGCCAACGGGCTGTCGCCCGCGCGGCTGCGTGAGCAGATCGAGATCGTGCGCGGATTCTCGGACGATCGCTTCTCGCTGCTGACGGGCATCGAGGTCGACATCCTGGATGACGGCGGTCTCGACCAGGAGGACGCCCTGCTTCGCGAGCTCGATGTCGTCGTGGCATCCGTTCATTCGAAGCTGCGCATGGAGGCGCCGGCGATGACGCGTCGCCTCGTCGCGGCGGTCGGTGATCCGCGGGTGAATGTGTTGGGCCACGTCACGGGGCGACTCGTGGAGGGCTCACGCGGGACACGCCCGCCATCGGAGTTCGACGCGAGAGCGGTGTTCGCGGCGTGCGTGGCGTCGGGGGTAGCCGTCGAGATCAACTCGCGTCCCGAACGCCAGGACCCGCCGGACGATCTGCTCGCCCTCGCCCTGGCGGAGGGATGCCTGTTCTCGATCGACTCGGACGCGCACGCGCCGGGCCAGCTGTCGCTGCTGGATCATGGCGCGGCCCGCGCCGAGGCGGCGGGCGTGCCGGCCGAACGCATCATCACGACGTGGCCTTTGCACCGGCTGCGAGAGTGGCTCGCGCGCGACCGCTGACGTCAGCGGCGCAGGGCCGCGACGGCTCGGGTCATCGACGTACCGAGGTTCCACCGCTCGGCCAACTTCGCGGCGGCCTCGGCGCGGGCGTCGTCGACGAGGATGCGGTCATCGGTCGGGACGAGGTCGAGGTCGCGCGCGACCCGCACCACCGTCGGCGCCACGTCGAGGTACTCGCCGGCGGCCAGGATCTTGGCCCGTTGGGCGGGGGTTCCCGCGGTGCCGTCGGCGGCGGCGGCCCGGATGCCGTCGAGGTCGCCGGACGCGGCCAGCAGCGCCGCGGCAGATTTCTCGCCGATGCCCGGGACACCCGGCAGCCCATCGGAGGGGTCACCCCGCAGGGCCGCGAAATCGGCGTATTGACTCGCGCGGATTCCGTAGCGCGCCTGGACGGCTGCGTCATCGATGATCTCGAGGTTGCTCATTCCCCGGGCGGTATAGATGACGCGCACGGCGCGCTCGTCGTCGACGAGCTGGAACAGGTCGCGGTCGCCGGTGACGATGTCGACGGGGGCGTCGGCGTGGGTGGCGAGTGTGCCGATGACGTCGTCCGCCTCGTGGTCGGCGGCGCCGACGATCGAGATACCGAGCGTTTCGAGCGTTTCGCGGATGAGCGGGATCTGCGCCGTCAGCGCGGGCGGGACCTCTTCGACGTCGGGCGCGCCGTCGACGGTCTGCACGACTCGGTGAGCCTTGTACGTCGGAAGCAGATCCACCCGCCACCCCGGCCGCCAGTCATCGTCCCAGCAGGCCACGAGCCGCGTCGGTTCGTAGGTCGTGCCGAGCTTGGCGATGATGTCGAGCAGACCCCGCACGGCGTTGACGGACGTGCCGTCGTCGGCCTTCACCTTGTCGGGGACGCCGTAGAACGCGCGGAAGTACAGCGACGCGGTGTCGAGAAGCATGAGGCGGTCAGACATGCCGGGCCCTTCCGGCGATGATCATGGCTCGCCTCCGCCCATCGTACGGACCGCGACGTGCGGAGAACCTAGAGTGACGGGGTGTCCTTCGGCGCTCGCTTCCTCCGACCGTCCGCGGCCGCGCCCTGCCCGTGCGGGCGCGCGGTGTTCGGCGAATGCTGTGGGCCGCTCCTGGACGGCGCCCCGGCGCCGTCGGCCGAACGTCTCATGCGGTCGCGGTACACCGCCTTCGTGGTCGGCGACGCCGACCACCTCGTCCGGACGTGGCATCCGCGTACCCGGCCGACCGAGATCGCTCTCGACGACGACACGGTCTGGGAGGGGCTCGTCGTCGACGAGGCGGTCGAGGACGGGGATGCCGCGGTGGTCGTGTTCCGCGCGTCGTGGCGGCGCGAGAGCGAGCAGGGTGTGCTCTCGGAGCGGAGCAGGTTCGCGCGCCGCGGAGGTCGCTGGGTGTACGTCGACGGTGACGTCGGCTGACCCCGTCAAGCCCGGCTCCGGTGTCGGAGGCGGTGCGTAGGCTCGCGAATCGACACCCGATGAGAGGACACGCATGATCCCCGATGCGCTTCGCGATCTGCTCGAGAATCCGAACTACGGTGCGCTGGGCACCGTTCGTCCCGACGGATCGGTGCAGGTCAATCCGATGTGGTTCGAGTTCGACGGCGAACATCTGCTCTTCACCCACACGACGACGCGGCAGAAGTATCGCAACCTGCAGGCGAACCCGTCGATGAGCCTCATGGTCTTCGACCCCGATCAGCCGTACCGCTACATCGAAGTGCGCGGACGCCTGGTGGACGAGGTCGCTGATCCCGAGGGAGCGTTCTACGTGCGCCTCGGACAGCGCTACGGCAACCCCGCGCAGCAGGCGCCGCCCGACCGGGCGCAGCGCGTGATCCTGAAGATGTCGGTCGAGAAGGTCGGAGGGCAGTGACATGGAACGCATCGTGATCATCGGTGGGCACGGCAAGGTCGCCCTGCATCTGGCGGGTCTGCTGGCCGAACGCGGCGACCAGGCGATCTCTGTCGTCCGCAACCCGGATCACCGCTCCGACGTGGAGGAGGCGGGCGGTCAGCCGCTCGTACTCGACGTCGAGACCGCGGATGTCGACGATCTCGCCGCGGCCTTCGACGGCGCCGACGCCGTCGTGTGGTCGGCCGGCGCGGGCGGTGGCTCGGCGGAACGCACCTACGCGGTCGACCGCGACGCCGCGCAGCGCGCGGTCGACGCGGCCGGCCAGGCCGGCGTGCGGCGGTTCGTGATGGTGTCGTGGATCGGCTCGACGCCGGACCATGGCATCCCTCGGGACGACCCGTTCTTCGCGTATGCCGACGCCAAGCTCGCGGCCGACGATCACCTCCGCGCGAGCGACCTGGACTGGACGATCCTCGGCCCCGGCACCCTCACGCTCGACCCGCCGACCGGACGCATCACCACGGCGCCCCAGGGGAAGGCCGAGGTCGGCCGCGCGGATGTGGCGGCCGTCGTGGCGGCGACCCTCCTGCAGCCGGCGACGATCGGCCGCTTCATCCGTTTCGGTGCGGGCGACACGCTGATCGCCGAAGCCCTCACCGACATCCCCGAAGGAGAGAACGAATGACCGCCCTGTCCCCGAAGGCCGAGGCCCTCGCCGCCCTGCACCACGCGCCCGAGATCCTGCGGGTGGTGAACGTATGGGACGTCGTGTCGGCCCGCGCCGTCGCCGACCTTCCTCAGACACGCGCTCTCGCGACCGCCGGTCACTCGATCGCCGCGACGTTCGGGTACGAAGACGGCGAGAAGATCCCGCTCGATCTCATGCTCGACATGGTCGGGCGCATCGTCGCCGCGGTCGATGTGCCCGTCTCGGCCGACCTCGACTCGGGGTACGGCAACCCGGGCGAGACCGTCCGCCGCGCCATCGGTGTGGGCGTCGTGGGTGCGAACGTCGAGGACCGCATGCAGCCGCTCGCCGATTCGGTCGCTGCCGTCGAAGCGATCATCGCCGCGGGGCAGGCCGAGGGCGTCCCGTTCGTCCTGAACGCGCGCACGGACGCCGTCCTGAAGGGCGGCGACCGTCCGCTGCAGGACAAGCTGACGGATGCCATCGAGCGCGGCCGCGCCTACCTCGCCGCCGGTGCCACCACTGTCTTCGTGCCGGGGTTGCTCGATGCGGACTCCACCCGGCGGCTCGTCGACGGGATCGGGGAACGCAAGGTGAGCGTCATCGGCGTCCCGGGCGCGCTCACCGCGGCGGAATACGAAGCCCTCGGCGTCGCACGGATCTCCTACGGCCCGCAGACCCAGCGTGTCGCACTCACCGCCCTGCAGGACCTCGCGATCGACCTGTACGCCGACGGGGTCATCCCGTCGTCGGTGCGCGCGCTGAACTGAGGGGTCTCAGTCCTCGACGTCGTCATCGGGATCGTCCACGACCACGATGACGCCGTCGGGGATCGGGTCGCCCAGCAGCGGTTCGGCCGCGATCGTGAGGTCGATGGTGGCGCGCAGCAGTCCGCCCATCGTGGGCGAGCGCAACAACTGCATCTGATCGAGTTCCCCGAGCGGGGCGATCGCGGCGACCTGCCAAGCGCGCTCGAGCGGCTCCTCCGACAGCTCCACCTCGGGGTCCCATCGTGTCGCACCGAACTCCCGAGCACGTCCCAGGACGCGGCGGACGATGCGTTCGGCCTCCTCGAGGAGGGGCGCGAGCGCGTCGTTCCATTCGAGATCCGGGAGGGGACGCACCTCGGCCCGCGGATAGGGGGCGTCGTCGAGCCACTCGACGATCTCGAACCGCTCGGCGCCGCGGGCGACGATCGACATCTGCCCGGCCTGCGGCACGACGTGGCTGAGACGCGCCATCGTGCCGAGCGCGAAACGCTGGTCGCCGCCACCGGTCTCGGTGCCGCGCTCGATGAGGACGACGCCGAACTCCGGGTCCGCTTCGTCGAGCAGCATGCCCAGCATGACGAGGTAGCGCTCTTCGAAGATCCGCAGCGCCAACGGCGTGTGGGGGAAGAGAACGGCTCCCAACGGGAACATCGCGGTACCCATGGCTCCAGTCAACCAGCGCTGCGGGGGACCGGGGTCGTCACGGGAGGTTTCGCCGCCGTTCAGGGCGATTCGTCGCGAAGCGTCTCGTGAATCCGGTGGAGGTCCATCAGCAGCGAGCCGATCAGGACCCAGTGCTCGGGCGAGGGCGTCCGGATCTGAAGGGGCCGCGTCAGCGCGGGCTCCTCGGCGACCGGCTCGCGTTCGCTGCCCGGGTCGAGCGCGAAATCGAGGCGCACGTCGTGCGCCGCGCGGTGCAACTGCTCGGCGATGGCCCGGACGGACGGATCCTCGACGATGGACGACGTGTAGCCGTCGTAGACGGCGCGCGTCATCCCGACCGCCTGCGTCACGACCGGGGAGAACCGATCCAGCCGCGCCTGCATCTCGGCGAGGTCGGCACGGTGACGCGAGCTGCGCGGATTGAGCGAGAGGGAGTCCGCCCCGTCGCCGATCGCCTCGGCCGCGGCATCCCGGACGGGGCGCAGCAGGCGCGCCTCGAGCAGGAGCCCCTCGAGCGATTCGCGAGTCTGTGGGCTCTCGAGGGCGTCGGCGAGACGTTCCAGGGCCGCGGCGAGTTCACGGCCGAGGATGCCGAGCTTCTGGCGCGCCGGCGGGACGAGCACCGGCGGAACCAGCACGGTGTTCACCACGATGCCGATGATCGCTCCGATCACGGTCTCCACGACGCGGTCGAGCGCGTAGTTCGGTGTGGCCGTCCCGAGGGCCAAGACGAGCACCGCGCTGATCGCGACCTGGTTGGTGGCGCCGGGCGACATCCGCAGGGCCCACGCGACGAGGAGGGAGATGGCGCCGGCCAGCAGGATGACCCACGTCGGGGAGCCGAGAACGATGCCGAGCACCGACGCGATGACGACGCCGACGATCACGCCCACGCTCCGCTCGACGGCGCGCGTGAACGACTGGTTGATGCTCGGTTGGACGACCAGCACCGCCGCGATCGCGGCGAAGATCGGCGGAGGACCCGGCACGAGGATGTCGGCGACGATCCAGGCGGCGATCATCGCCACCGCCGATTTCGCCACCTGGAGGAACGGTCCGCGGCGCGCGGAACGGAAGCTCAGGCTTTCGCTCGGGAGTCGCAGCGGGAGGCGCATGAATCGAGCGTAGGACGCGCCGGCGCTCAGGACGGCCGGTCCAGCATGCCGGCGGCGTTGTCGGCGACCCATTCCATGAGCGGCAGGACTCGCTCCATGAGGTCACGTCCGAGGTCGGTCAGGGCGTACTCCACCCGAGGCGGCACCTCCGGGTAGGCGGTGCGCCGGACGAGGCCGTCGGCTTCGAGCGTCTTGAGGGTGCTGGCGAGCATCTTCTCGCTGATGCCCGTGATGTTGCGGCGGAGCTCGCCCCAGCGTTGCGTCCCGTCGGACAGGCCGACGAGGACCAGCACGCCCCACTTGCCCATCACGTGGTCGAGGACCGTCCGAGTGGGACATCCCTCCGTGAAAACTTCGGGACGCTCGGCGCGGATTTCCGCGAGACTCACCATCACGTGAGTACCTAACCACTAAGTGGGTACCGTCATTCCGGAATGTGCCCCTCCGAGACGCGTTGGTTTCGACATACCAACGAAAGGACACCCCATGACCCTCCTCGTCTCCGCCGCCACCGGCCACCTCGGACGACACGTCCTCGACGCCCTCCTCGAGCGCGGCGTCCCGGCATCCGACATCGTCGCCGGCGTCCGCACGCCCGCCAAGGCGGAGGACATCGCCGCGCGCGGCATCCGCGTCGTCGAGTTCGACTACGTCCGTCCCGAGACCCTCACCGCCGGGCTCGAGGGCGTCACACGCGTTCTGCTCATCTCGGGCACCGACGCGGACCGCGCCACCGGCCACCGCAATGTCATCGAGGCCGCGCGGGCCGCGGGCATCGAGCGCCTCGTCTACACCAGCGCCCCGCGCGTCGACGAGATCGAGTACGCGCTCGGTGCCGATCACCTCGCCACGGAGCGCGCGATCGCCGAGTCGGGAGTGGATGCCACCATCCTCCGCAACAACTGGTACAACGAGAACTACCTGGACGCCGTCTCTCGCGCCGCGGACTCGGGCGTCATCGTCGCCGCCGTCGGTGACGGGCACGTCGCCAGCGCGAACCGCCGCGACTACGCCGAAGCGGCCGCCGTCGCCTTGACCACCGACGAACTGCGCGGTCAGACCCTCGAGCTCGCCGGCGATGTCGCGTGGACGTACGACGCGCTCGCCGCCGCTGCGTCGGAGGTGCTCGGGCGCGATGTCGCGTACCAGGCCGTCTCGGTCGAGCAGCTCGCCGCCGGCCTCGAGCAGGCGGGGCTGGATGCCGGAACCGCGGCGTTCGTCGCCGGCATCGACGACGCGATCGCCCGGGGTGTGCTGTCGCAGACCGACGGCACGCTCGCCCGGGTCATCGGTCACCCGACGACGCCGCTCGTCGAGGGACTGCGCGCCGGCCTGAAGGGCTGACGACACCGGCGTGGGTCGCCAGGGCCTGTCGCGCAGGATCTCTTGCGGGCGCCAAGCCTGGCGACTCACGCCTGGCGACTCACGCCCTGCGGCGGGCCGTCAGCCTCCGCTCCCGCATCGCGAGGAAGAGCGGGAACGTGAAGGCGAACGCGGTCAGCCCGGACAGCACGACGTAGACCCACGCGTGCCGCATGCCTTGGCGACGTGCCTCGACGAGGATGAACACGCTGCCGGCCACGGCGACCACCAGCAGGTCGACGGTGATCGACGACACGGCGGGGCCGCTCGATACGAGGCCGCCGAAGAAGTCGGCCATCTGGACCACCGCGAGGACGTTGAAGGTCCACGTACCGACGAGTCCGAGGATCGACAGCACGAGGAACGCCGCCGCGAGCGGGGTCCAATCCTTGGTGAGAGCAGCCATGCACCGATCGTGTCGGTTGGGCCGCGAGCGATCCAGCCCCGCGCCCGTGTCGATGGTCCGCGGTACCGTCAAGGGATGGATGCCGCCCGTGCGACCGCGCTGCTCGACGAGCTCGACCGCGCCGCCGGCCGTCGGCTGCGGCACCTGACCGCCGACGCCGAGAGCCTGCGTCTCGATCGGGCGGATGCCACGGCCGACGACGAGCACGATCCCGAAGGTTCGACCCTGTCGGGCGAGTGGGCGCACGTCGATGCGCTCTCACGCGAGGCGCGCGAGGAACGAGACGAGATCCGTGCGGCGCGCGAGCGCGTGGCATCCGGCACCTTCGGTGTGTGCGAGGTGTGCGGCCAGCCGATCGCGGATGCGCGATTGGAAGTGCGTCCGACCGCGCGACGCTGCATCTCCTGCGCGATCTGATTCCGGTCCCCACGCGTAGGCTCGAGGGGTGGAACCGCTCCTCATCGTCCTGCTGTTCGCCAACGCCGTCTTCAACGCCGTCGTCTGGCCGCGGTTCTACCCGCGTATCGCGAAGGACCCGCGTGCCCGCGACGCCGCGGGCAAGCCCACGGCGTTCCTGATCGTGCACACCGTGTTGATCGCGATCGCTCTCGTGCTGGCGCTCGTGTCGGTGATCGCGGCGATCGCCGCCCTCGTCTCCTAGGCCGACGCGCGCGGAGGTTCGGTAGAATCGGGATGCGGGTTCGCCCGCCGCACCTCGTGCATCTACCTACCGGACCGGCAAGGCGGCACCGCCCCCTGCCCCGGAGATCCCCATGCACCACCCCGTTCCCACCGCCACGCACCGCCCCCTGATCCACCACACGGGCCTCTGGTATTTCCCGGTCGCCTTCGTCGCCCGGCTGCCGTTCGCGATGATGACGGTCGGTGTCCTGGCCCTCGTCGTGTCGGTGCGCGGCTCGGTCGCGCTCGGCGGCCTCACCTCGGCGGCCGTCGGCATCGGCGTGGTCGTCGCCGGCCCCATCCTCGGTGATCTCGCTGACCGCTTCGGGCAATCGCGCGTGCTCGTTCCCACGGGCCTGGCCAATGGCATCCTTCTCGCCCTCTTCCCGGTCGTCGTGGGCTCGCCGGCCGCCGACGGGTTCGTGCTCGCGACGGCCGTCGCGATCGGTCTCACCGGTCCGCAGACGGCGGCGATGTCGCGCAGCCGGGTCATGGCGCTGATCGGCGCGCGGGTCGTCCCCGAGCGGCGGGAGCGCACGTTCTCGCGCGCGATGGCGTACGAATCCGCCGCAGACGAGACGGCGTTCGTCATCGGGCCGTTCGTCGTCGGCGTGCTCGCGGCCGTGATCGCGCCGTGGGCGCCGATCGTCGCGGCGGCCGTGCTCAGCTTCGTCTTCGTCACCGCTTTCGCGCTCCACCCCACGGGGCGGGTGGTTCCGATCGCGGCCGAGCGCGGCGACATGGCCCCCGCTCGCGACCTGCTGCAGCCGCGCATGCTGATGCTCGTGGTGGCGGTGTTCGGCGTGGGCGCCTTCTTCGGCTCGACGCTGACCTCGCTCACGGCGTTCATGGAGGCCCGCGGCGCCCCCGAGGCCGGCGCGCTTCTGTACGGAGTCATGGGCGTCGGTTCCGCGGTGCTCGCGCTCGCGGTGGCCGTCCTGCCTGCGCGGTTCGCGCTGCGGTGGCGCCTCGTGGCCTTCGCGATCGTGCTGTTCGCCTCCGCGGGGGCCTACTCGGTGGGCGGATCCGTGACCACCGTGACGGCGGTGCTGTGCCTCATGGGCATCGGGGTCGGGCCGTCGCTCGTGACCCTGTTCAGCCTCGCCGGACACCGGGCTCCGGCCGGACGCACCGCCACGACGATGACGCTGCTCGCCTCGGCGCTGACCCTCGCCCAGGCGCTGTCCTCCGCCGTCACCGGCGCGGTGGCGGAACGCGGGTCGGTGGAGACGGCGATGCTCTTCCCGGCGGGAGCAGCCCTGCTCGTCTTGGCCATGGCGGCGCTCAACGCCGTCCATGCGCCCCGGTGGGATGCCGTCCGTCACTCGATCGGGTAGAACCTCCGGAGGATCAGACGCTGCCCGAACGTCCACACCGTCGTGACGGCGAGGTACAGGCCCGCGGCGAGCGGAACGAAGAGGGCGACGACCGCGGTCGTGAACGGCAGGGCGGTGACGATCCACCCGGTCCAGGCCGGGGCGGCCGGGTCCTGCGCCGGCCGAAGGAAGCGCCGGGTCAGCTCGCCCGCCCCGGCGATCACGGCGACGACGACGCCGAGGAGGAGGAGCGTCCCGGCATCCGCCGTTCCTCCGGTGACGGCGGCGAGCAGGCTCGTCCCCAGCGGCACGCCGGAGAGGGTCTGCGCGAGCAGCGCGTTGGCGTGGCCGCCGACCTGCGCGTGCAGAAACACGGCGTACAGCAGACCGACCACGGGGGCCTGGGCCAGGACGGGAAGGCATCCCGCGGTCGGTGAGACCCCGGCGTCGCGGTAGAGCTGCAGGGTCTCGCGCTGCAGGCGTTCGGGGTTCTTGCCCCACCGCTCGCGCAGGAGGCGCAGTCGTGGGGCCAGGCGTGCGCGGTCGCGCTCCGCGCGGGCCTGCGACACCCCGACGGGGATGAGCGCGGCACGGACGACGACGGTGACGAGGAGGACGGCGAGCGCCGCGGCCGCGCCGCCGGCGACGGGGGAGAGGAGGGCGGTCAGGGCGAGGAGGCCCTGGGTGGTCAGGTCGAGCAGGGCCGCCAACGGCGGCAGGGCGAAGAGGTCCAAGGAAGTGTCCGTTCGTGGGAGCGATCAGGGCGCGATCGGCCACGAAGGGATGCCACAGCGGTGCCGTCGACGGCGCCCGGGCGTTCTACGCGGCCGGAGCCGCGCGTCCGGGAGCTCGCGGGCGGGGGTGCCCGGCGGCGTCGGGATCGCTCTGCGCGAGCGGGGCGGAGGGGTCGATGGGCCGTGTCGGTCGAGCGGGGGGAGCGCCGGTGAGGAGCCGGAACACCAGCACGGCCACGGCGACCGTCAGCACCACGGCGGCCGCCAACGCCAGGGCGAGCAGAGGTGCGGGGGAGGCGCCGCCGTCGGGGGTGAGCGCGAGCTCCGCGGTGACGAGGAGGAGGTTCAGGGCGGTCAGGAACGACGCGATCATCCCGTGCCCCCTCTCATCGGTCCAGCCCTCACGCTACCAGCGGCCCGGTGGCTACGCTTTCGAGCATGACGACTCTCGTGATCACCCTGGTCGGCGACGACCGTGCAGGCCTCGTGGCATCCGTCGCCGACATCGTCGATGCGCACGGCGGCAACTGGGAGACGAGCGAGATGGCGGAACTGGCCGGAGCGTTCGCGGGCATCGTCGAGGTGTCGGTGGCCGCTGAACGGGCGGACGACCTGCGTGCCGCGCTCGAGGCGTCCGCCGAGACGCTGCGCGTGACGGTGCACGGTCCGGCGACCGTGCGCGAGACCGCGGCGCGGACGGTGGCGCTGACCGTGATGGGCAACGACCGGCCCGGGATCGTGCGGGAGATTACCGGTGCCCTGAGCGCGCGCGGCGCGAGTATCGAGCGGATGTCGACGCAGACGACGGATGCCGCGATGGCGGGCGGCCGTCTGTTCGAGGCGTCGCTGACCGCGACGCTGGGCGAGGACGGTCGAGTCGACGACCTCGTCGAGGACCTTCAGAACCTGGCGGCGGAGATCCAGGTCGACGTCACGCTGACCGACTGACGCGGATGCGGGCCACGAGCGCTGCGACCGCACGCCAGCCGACGAGGAACAGCAGCAGCGTGATCCCCGCGACGATCACGAACGCCACCGCGATCCCCTGACCGCTGAGCGCCCGGAGCAGCAGGCCGGCGACGAGCGTCACTCCCCAGACGGGCAGTCCCGTGCGGACGGGTGAGAAGGGGCGACGCCATCCCCGACTGACGATCCAGCCCAGCAGCATCGCCGCGAGGAACGGCCACGCCGTCGTGGCGAGCCCCGAGCCGGCGGGACCGAGCACATCGCCGTCGTGCGTGGCCCGACCGATCGCGGCGAACACGACGATGAGGACGGCATCGACGACGAGGGCGAGGAGGAGCGAGCGGCGATCGGGGGTCACCGATCCATCCTCGCACCCGGGCGAGGCGTATCGCGGGTCTATCGTTCCGCGCAGACACGGACGCAACGGCCGACGCGATCGGATGGAGTCTCCGACCTCCGGAGGTTCCCCGTGCATGACCGCGATCGTTCCGCCCCCTCATTCACCCCCGCGCGCGTGCTCGTGGCGGCGTCCGTACTCGCCGCGGTGGTGGGGCTGACTCTGGCACCGCGCACCATCGCGTGGCCCGTCCGCTCCCTGTTCCTGGATGCTCTCGCTCGCCTGCCCGCCCGAGTGAGCGACGTGCTCCTGGGCGGGGACGCGGACACCGTGCTGAACGTGGCCTTCTTCGTGCCGCTCGGAATCGTGGTGGCGATGCTGCTGCCGCTGCGGTGGGCGCCGGCATCCGTTGTGCTGGGGGCCGCGGTCTCGCTCGCGGTGGAGATCGCGCAGTCGGTGATCCCGGGTCGTGTTCCCGATGCGGGTGACGTCGTGGCCAATACGACGGGCGCCCTCATCGGCACGGTCGTGGTCGTGATCGTGCGGCTTCTCGCGCGGCGGTGACTCCCGGCCTCGTACGCCCGCCCGGTCGCCCTGCACGGGAGTCAGCGCGGCAACCGCAGCCGCGCGTGGAGTCCACCGCCGTCGCGCGGCCACAGTTCGAGGGTTCCGCGATGAGCGCGCGCGATCGATGCCACCAGGGCGAGCCCGAGACCCGCGCCATCGGCTCCGGTGCGGGTGCGGCCGGCTCCCCGGACGAAAGGCTCGGGGAGTGTCGCCACGAGTGCGCGCGAGAGCGCGGGGCCGGTGTTCGCGATGTTCATGACGACCGAACCGCCGTCGGCGGCGACGGCGACACGCACCCACCCACCGGCGACGTTGTGCAGGACCGCGTTGCGCACGAGGTTCGTCACCGCCTGGCGCGCGAGCAGGGCGTCGGCATCCGCGAGGATCCCCGCGGACTCCGTCATCGCGAGATCGACGCCGGACTCCTCGGCGTGGGGGCGCTCCTCGGCGACGACCGACTCGACGAGGGCGCCCATGTCGACGGCGTCGTGCGAGAGTGCACCGCCCCGCGACGCGCGGGCCAGTGCGAGCAGAGCCTCGGTGAGGCGGATGGCGCGCTCATTGGTGACGTCGAGCCGGTGCAGAAGGACGGGCAGATCGACCGCGGCCGGGTCCGCCCGCGCGACCTCGAGCAGCGTTCGCATGGTCGCCAGCGGGGTGCGCAGCTCGTGCGAGGCGTTCGCCGCGAAGCGCTGCTGTTCGTCCAGGGTCTCGGCGACGCGGGTGAGCATCGCGTCGAACGTGTCCGCCAGATCGGTGAGCTCGTCGCGGCGCCCGTCGAGGTCGACGCGGCGCGAGAGATCACCGTCGCGGACGGCTCGCGCAACGTCGGCGATCCTCGTGAGCGGGCGAAGCATCAGTCCGGAGACGATCCATCCGCCCCCGAGCCCGACGACAGCGAGACCCGCGACGGTGAACCAGGCGTAGCGGACGAACGCCTCGATGAGGTCGCGGCGTGCGGGCGTGAAGGCGCCGCTGTCGGAGAACAGGTTGCCCTCGGGTACGAATCGCAGCACGAGGAACCCCAGCGCGAACACCGCCGCGCCGACGAGGACCACGAACACGGCGTAGCTCAGCGTGAGCTTCAGCCGGACCGAGAGACCCGGGGCTCGCTCACGCATCGGCGGGACCCATCCGGTAGCCGACGCCCGCGACCGTCTGGATGAGCCAGGGCTCCCCGAGACGCTTCCTCAGCGTCGAAATCGTGATGCGCACGGCGTTCGTGAACGGGTCGGCGTTCTCGTCCCACGCCCGCTCCAGAAGGGTCTCGGCGCTCACCACCCCGCCCCCGGCGCTCATCAGCACCTGCAGGACCGCGAACTGCTTGCGCGTGAGAGAGACGTAGCGACCGTCGCGATACACCTCGCGACGGAACGGATCGAGCCGGATGCCGTGCTGCTCGAGGACCGGTGGGGTCGAGGCGGCGGGCCGACGCGCAAGAGCCCGCAGCCGTAGGACGAGCTCGCGCAGCACGAACGGTTTCGTGAGGTAGTCGTCCGCGCCGTTCTCGAACCCCGAGGCCTTGTCGTCGAGGCGGTCGGCGGCGGTGAGCATCAGAACACGCGGGCCCGCCGGCCGGGTCGACAGGTCGCGGGCGATCTCGTCGCCGTTCGGCCCCGGGATGTCACGGTCGAGCACGACGACGTCGTACGACGTGTAGCTCAGGAGGTCGAGGGCGGTGTGGCCGTCGCTCGCGATGTCCGCGGCGATGGCCTCCAGACGGAGACCGTCACGGATCGCCTCGGCGAGGAAGGGCTCGTCCTCGACGATCAGCACGCGCATGCCGTCATCGTAGGCGGGGACGTGTATTGCGGGTGTAAGTAGCGTGGGGTCATGGCGACCCGACTGCTGCTCCTGGCCGACACCCATGTGCCCACACGCGCGCGGGTACTACCGAAGGCGGTTCTGCTCGCGGCATCCGATGCGGATCTCATCGTGCACGCCGGTGACTGGGTCGACGCGGCCGTGCTCGATGAGCTGAGCGCCCTCGGTCCGGTGCTGGGGGTGTGGGGCAACAACGATGGCGCCGATCTCCGCTCCCGGCTGCCCGAGGTGGCGCGCGCCGAGATCGAGGGCGTGCGGATCGCGGTCGTCCACGAGACCGGGCCGGCGGTCGGGCGGGAGACGAGGATGGATGCCGCCTTCCCCGACACCGACCTCCTCGTCTTCGGCCACAGCCACATCCCGTGGGACACCGTGACACCTCGCGGCCTGCGCCTCCTCAATCCGGGTTCGCCGACCGATCGCCGCCGTCAGCCCGCGTGCACGTTGATGACCGCCACCCTCGCCGACGGTGGCATCCACGACGTGCGACGGCACGAGGTGTCGCGCGCTCCCGGTCGCTGACACCCGCGACGTCGGCGCCTATCGTCCGCGTATCGCCCGCGACATACGCGACCGCAACGCCGCAGACGCTGCACTGGGGACATGGCATCCTCGTCCACCGCGTCCACCACGCGTCGCGGCCTCGCACTCCTCGCGGTCGGCGGCGGCCTCGCCGTCCTCATGATCCTCGTCGCCGTCCTGTTGGCATCCACGACCGCCTCGTCGTTCACCGCGCGCGTCGTGGCCGGCGTGTCCTTCTCGCCCACGGAGACCGACGGCGTGATCGAGGAAGGAGCGCCGCTCTCGGTCGACGACGATACCCACGTCGCGATGACGAAACTGGACCCTGCGTTGCGCGATGCCCTCCGTGATGCACAGAACGCGGCGGCCGAGGACGGCGTCGTCTTCGACGTCACCAGCGGCTGGCGCAGTGTCGCGTACCAGCGCTGGCTCCTCGACGACGCGATCCGCACCTACGGCAGCGAGGACGTGGCGCGCGAGTACGTCGCCTCTCCCGAGCGCTCCAGCCACGTCACCGGGCACGCGGTCGATATCGGCTCCCTGGACGCCCAGCTGTGGCTGATGGAGCACGGTCGCCGGTGGGGGCTGTGCCAGACCTACGCCAACGAGCGCTGGCATTTCGAGCGAGCAACGGATGCCGGCGACGAATGCCCGACGCCGCATGCAGACGCCCGCGGTTGACACGGGCGGACGAAAAGACGGCGCCGACCCCGGAATCCGGAGTCGGCGCCGACGTGTCGAGCGTGGGTCAGACGCGGCGTGCGGCCGAGGTCATGGGGCACTCGAACGGGTCACGCGCGGCCAGGCCCACCTCGTTGAGGTACCTGATGACGATGCCGTAGGACTGCAGGAGCGACGTCTCGACATACGGCACGCCCAGGGTCTCGCAGTGCTCGCGCACGATCTCGCGCGTGCGGCTGAGATAGGGCCGCGGCATGTTCGGAAAGAGGTGGTGCTCGATCTGGTAGTTCAGGCCGCCCATGAGCCAGGTCGCCCACCACCCGCCGGCGATGTTGCGCGAGGTGTAGACCTGCTTGCTGAAGAAGTCGAGCTTGGCACCGGGTGCGATGACGGCCATGCCCTTGTGGTTCGGGGCGAACGAGGCGCCCATGTACACGCCGAAGACGGCCAGCTGCACGCCGAGGAAGGCGAACGCCATCCCGACGGGCAGGAAGATGAACACGGGGGCCACGAACACGGCGAAGCGCAGGGTGAGCAGCGCCAGCTCGGTCCAGCGTCCCTTGACCTCGCCGCGCGAGAGCAGGTGACGGAACGCGAGGGCGTGCAGGTTCAGTCCCTCGAGCGTCAGGAGCGGGAAGAACAGCCACCCCTGGCGAAGCGTGATCCAGCGGCGCAGGCCGCGAGCGGTGGCGGCGTCCTCGTCGAGGAAGGAGATCGTGTCGATCTCGATGTCGGGGTCTTTGCCGACGCGGTTGGGGTTGGCGTGGTGACGCGTGTGCTTGGTGGCCCACCACGACTGGCTCATGCCGACGATGCCGTTACCGATCCACAGCGCCAGGCGGTCATTGGCGCGACCGGAGGTGAAGATCTGGCGGTGATTGGCCTCGTGAGCGAGGAAAGCGACCTGCGTGAACAGGATGCCGAGGGCTGCGGCGATGAGCAGCTGGAACCAGCTGTCGCCGAGAAGGATGAAACCGGTGATCGCTCCGCCGAAGCCGAGCACGATCGCGGCGCCGACGAGGGAGTAGAAGACGGGGGTGCGGGCGAGGAACCCGCTCTCGCGAACGACCTGCGACAGCTCCGTGTAGGCCTTGGCGATCGGGGGGAATTCGGTGGTGCCGGAATAGGTCTGACGAACGGGGCCGAGACGGGACTCGACGATGGTGGAGGCGATGAAGATGCTCCTCGCGGTGATGACCGAAGTCGGGAACCGAGGCGTTTACCCGGGCTGTGGCCCACACTACGGGGGAGTCCATAAGGGTGCCGGTATACGACCTCATGCACGGCATACTCACCGGAAGTCGACACCTCGCGGACACCGCCGCATCGTTCGTCGGGTACCGCGTTGCGGGGAACGGCGAAGGCCGGGAGCCCGCCGAAGCGGCCTACCCGGCCTTCGCTGAGGAGCGTGAGCTCAGAGGGGGCGGATGTTCGCCGCCTGCATGCCCTTGGGGCCCTGCTCAGCGTCGAATTCGACCTTCTGTGCTTCCTGCAGCTCCTTGAAGCCATTGCCCTGGATCGCGCTGAAGTGCGCGAACAGGTCGGCCGAGCCGTCGTCGGGTGCGATGAACCCGTAGCCCTTCTCGGAGTTGAACCATTTCACGGTGCCAGTGGCCATCGTGTTCTTCCTTTTTCTTTTCGGGCCGCTGTTGCGACCGTGGGCGCCGCTCCGACGCATGCGGAGCGGACGTGGGCGCCGCGCGACCGGGAGGGTCGTGCGGAGTCGGTGAACGTCGATCGCGGCGCGGGCCGCGTCGACGGAGTCGTGGATGCCGAGATCTTCGCCGCGCGGCCCCTGGGCTTCGAAGCCCTCGGGGACGGCGCCGACGAAACCGGCGTATGCCGAGTCAGCCGTCGCGACGAAAACGTCGAGATCGGCCTGTCGCCACGACAGGGGCGGGGGGAGCAGAACAGACACGCAAACTTTCCGCGACCGAGGAGCGACCGAAGGTCGCTTCCGTGCAGGTCGCGCGGAGATGAGGAGGGAATCGCATCGACAACGGCTCGGTGCCGTGCGCCCGGCATCTCAGCGATGAGGCGGACGTCGATGAAGCAAGTCCCAGAACGAATACTCCACGGTAGCACGGAACACGCCGCAGACCTAAGGGTCTCGTGAGAGCAGACCCCGACCGCGGCGTCAACCGGTAGCGGGCGGCCGTTCCAGAGGCTGGGCTGAAGCCGCCCCATCGAACAGAGGATGACTCCATGACCGGCACCACGTCTGAACTCGACACGCTCAACGACCTGCTGAAGAAGTTCCGCTTCGCGATGCTCACGACGCGGACGACGGAGGGGGATTTGCACGCCCACCCGCTCACGGTGCAGGAGACGGAGTCTGACGGCGACCTGTGGTTTATCGTCGGGACGCATGCTTCCGCCGTCGAGAACGTCCGGCTCGACCCGAAGGTCGGGCTGTCGTTCAGCTCCGACGGACTGTGGCTCTCGCTCGCCGGCGAGGCCGAGGTGATCGACGACCTGGAGAAGCTGAAGGATCTGTGGTCCACGAGCGTCGAGGCATGGTTCCCCGACGGCCCGGAGTCGCCCGGCGTGACCCTCCTGAAGGTGTCGGCGTTGAGCGGCGAGTACTGGGGGAGCGCCGGCGGGCGCATCGCGACGGCGGTGGCCCTCGTGACATCCAAGGTCACCGGTGAGCGCCCGCGCGGCGAGAACGAGAAGTTCGACCTGCCCGCCTGACCGGCGGACAGGCCGTTCGGCGTCAGCCCGCGGGGTTGTCGACGGGCGCGTCGTCGGAATCGTCCGTGGTCGAGGGCAGGCTCGGGGCGTCAGCCGTTTCGAGCTCGTCGGGGCTGTCGGCATTGTCGGGTGTGGAGGTCATGGCATCCACCCGACCAGCCTCGCGCGATGAGCGCACGACCCTTGCGCGGGAGCGGTCGGTGTGCAGGGCGCAAGCCCCGAATCCGTGGGAGCGCGTGCTGGCACCATGACGCCATGGCACGACCTCCGTTGCGGACCAAACCCTGCGCCCACTGCGGCAGGCCTTTCTCCGATCGCAAGCGCTGGAGCGGGCGCGACCAGTGGGACGAGGTCCGGTATTGCTCGCGCGGATGCCGTGCGAAAGCGGCCACGCAGCGGCGGCGCTCATGAAGGCGGCGCTGATCCTCGCGACACAGCAGTTCGCGGAGCATCCGGCGTTCGCCGCGGACGACGTGGAGGAGTTCTTCTTCATCGAGTCGGGGCCACGGTTCGCGAAACTGCCCTACCACCGGCACAAGATCGTCCTGCTGGTCTCGGCGATGCGCCACACAGCCGCGCGACTTGAGGCCGAGGGCCGCACGGTGCGGAGGATCGCGCTCGAGGACAACCTGGGGTTCGCCGCGGGTCTCACGCGCCTCCTGATGGAGCACCGGGTGACCGAACTGACGTGGATGAGCGACCCCAACCGGCCGGTCGACGAGCGCATCGCCCGGCTGTGCGAAGCACACGGCGTCGCGACCGACATCCTTCCCGACGGGCTGTTCCTCACGCCCGAAGAGGAGGTCGACGCGTGGTTCGCGGAGCACCCGACTCCCCTGATGGAGGACTTCTACCACTGGCAACGTCGACGCACCGGCATCCTGATGGATGGCGGGAAGCCCGCGGGGCGACGGTGGAACTTCGACGCCGACAACCGCAAGCCGCTCCCGAAGAAGGGGATGGACCTCCCCCCGCTTCCGCAGCTCGAGCACGACGAGATCACCCGGGAAGTCATCGCCGAGGTCGACGAACGCTTCCCCGACTACCCCGGCGCGGCGACGGACTTCTGGCTCCCCGTCACCCCGGATGACGCCCGCGCGTGGCTCGACGTCTTCGTCGCCGAGCGCCTCGCCGACTTCGGCCGGTACGAGGACGCGATGCGGGCCGACGAGCCCTTCCTCTTCCATGCCGTGATCTCGCCGATGCTCAACATCGGCCTGCTCACCGTCGAGGAGGTGATCGCCGCCGTCACGCGGACCGACGCGCCGTTGGCATCCGTCGAGGGGTTCGTGCGGCAGGTGATCGGCTGGCGCGAGTACATGCGGGGCATGTACCGGGCGCACCCGAAGCTCGAGCGCGTGAACGCCCTGCACCTCGAGAAACGGGTGGAGAAGTACTGGTACTCGGGGGAGCGGATGCCGTCCGAGCTGCCGGTGCCGGTGCGGACCGTGCTCGAGCGCGTGCACCGCTGGGGTTACGCGCACCACATCGAGCGGCTCATGGTGCTGGGCAATTGGTTCCTGCTGCAGGGGTATGCGCCGCGCCAGGTCAACGCCTGGTTCCTCGCGCTGTTCGTCGATGCGTACGACTGGGTGATGGTGCCCAACGTCATGGGCATGAGCCAGTACGCCGACGGCGGCTTCGTCGCGACCAAGCCGTACGTCTCGGGCGGGGCGTACCTGCAGAAGATGGGGTCGTGGTGGCCGTCGGCCCAGGATGCCAAGGACTCGGTCTTCACCGAGGCCTACTGGGCGTTCCTCGAGCGCCACGAGGACGTTCTCGCCGGCAACCATCGGTTGTCCCTCGCGCTCGCGCAGATGCGCAAGCGGAGGGACGCCGCGGGATAGTGCGGCGCACCGGTCTTCTCGACGGGCTGGGCGCCGGGGGCGGGCGCGGGCCGAACTCCTGAGAAACCGGCGCGGCACCCGGCCCCTGCGGCGTCGGTGGGCGATGTGCGGCGATGACTCAGGAGTTCGGCACAGGTCAGCCCTTCAGCTTGCGGAGCGCGGAGCCCTTGTGGGCGGCCGTGGCGTCGGTCTTCTCGGACTTCACGATGTAGGCCGGGTCGTCGTCGGAGGCCGTGAACTTCTGGCCGTCGTGCTGGAAGTCCTTCGTCTTCTTCTCCACCACCTCGCCTTGCGTGCGGCCCTGGGACGTGTCCCAGCTGACGCGGTCGCCCTTCGACAGATCCTTCGACATGATGCGGTCCTCTCTTTCGGTCCCGCCATGCTCGCGAGGCGTCCGGGCGGCCCGTGGGGGATTGACAGGTGCCGGACGGTAGGCGACCGGGCCGCGAAGCGCAACAGGTCGCCCATGGCGGACGCCCTGCGTAGCGTCGAAGGATCCCACCGATTCCCCGGACGTGAGGAGCGCCATGACCACCCCCACCACCGCCAACAACGGAGCGCCCGTCGCCAGCGACGAGCACTCGCAGAGCGTGGGAGCCGACGGCTCCATCTCCCTGACCGACCACTACCTCATCGAGAAGCTCGCGCAGTTCAACCGCGAGCGCGTGCCCGAGCGCGTGGTGCATGCCAAGGGCGGCGGGGCGTTCGGCACGTTCCGCACGACGGGCGACGTGTCGGCCTACACGCGGGCGGCACTGTTCCAGCCGGGCGCCGAGACCGAGATGCTCGCGCGCTTCTCCTCCGTCGCGGGCGAGCAGGGCAGCCCTGACACGTGGCGCGACCCCCGCGGATTCGCGCTGAAGTTCTACACGACCGAGGGCAACTACGATCTCGTCGGCAACAACACGCCCGTCTTCTTCGTCAAGGACGGCATCAAGTTCCCCGACTTCATCCGGTCGCAGAAGCGCCTCCCCGGCAGCCACCTGCGCGACAACACGATGCAGTGGGACTTCTGGACCCTCTCGCCCGAGAGCGCCCACCAGGTCACGTGGCTCATGGGCGACCGTGGCATCCCGGCCTCCTGGCGGCACATGAACGGGTACGGGTCGCACACGTACCAGTGGATCAACGCCGAGGGCGAGCGGTTCTGGGTGAAGTACCACTTCCACACCGATCAGGGCCATAAGACCCTCTCGCAGGACGAGGCCGATCAGATCGCCGGTCAGGACGCGGACTTCCACATCCGCGACCTGTACGCCGCGATCGAGCGGCACGAGTTCCCGACGTGGACGCTCAAGGTGCAGATCATGCCCTGCGAGGATGCCAAGACTTACCGCTTCAACCCGTTCGACCTGACGAAGGTGTGGCCGCACAGCGACTACCCCGAGATCGAGGTCGGCACGATGGAGCTCAACCGCAACCCGGGCAACTACTTCGCCGAGATCGAGCAGGCGACGTTCGAGCCGTCGAACTTCGTGCCCGGCATCGACGGCAGCCCCGACAAGATGCTGCAGGCCCGCATCTTCAGCTACGCCGACGCGCACCGCTACCGCGTCGGAACGAACTACCAGCAGCTGCCGGTGAACCGTCCCCACACCGAGGTGCACTCCTACTCCAAGGAGGGCGCGATGCGGTACGAGTACAACCCGCCCGAGGTCCCGGTCTACGCGCCGAACTCGCTCGGCGGTCCCGCGGCCGACCCGCGCCGGACGGGCGACGGCGGGTGGCAGAGCGACGGCGAGCTCGTCCGCTCCGCGGCGACGCTGCACCCCGAGGATAACGACTTCGGTCAGGCGGGAACACTCGTCCGCGAGGTCATGTCGGCCGAGCAGCGCGACCGTCTCGTCGAGACGATTACCGGTCACGTCGGCGGTGTCACCCGCCCGGACGTGCGGGCCCGTGCCGTGCAGTACTGGAAGAACGTGGATGCCGAGATCGGCGCCCGCCTTGAGGCGGCGCTGCCGCCGCTGGCGGACGCGACCGCTCCGGGCGAGCAGCTCAGCGAGCCGAACCCCGATGGCGACCTCGTGGGTCGCGACGTGGCCGGCCGCATCTGACGCCGTCCCGGGGCGACCGCGCGCTCATAGTGCCGCGCGGTCGCCCCGGGTCAGCCGGAACCGGGATGCCAGGATGCCGACGACGAGAGCGCCGATCCCGCCCGCGGCCATGTCGCCGATCGTGTCGTCGTAGGTGACGAAGATGCTGTCGGTGAGGAAGCGGTAGCCGAACCACTCCACCATCTCCCACACCGCGCTGAGGGCGAGTCCTGCGACCGTCGCCACGACGATCGGTGTGCGGCGCCGGCCGGTCGGGGCGAGGACGCCGGTGTCGTCGAGGACGACCAGGGCGACGGCGGCGAGAACGCCCGTGCACGCCGTGTGGACGACGAGATCCCACCCCGTCCAGGAACGGTACAGATCGATCACGTTGCTACCGGCGGCGACGAAGACCGTGACACAGGTCACGAGGTCCAGCCCCGAGCGGAGCCCCAACATGCGCGAGAGCATGACGGCGGGCAGGGCCATCGACAGCACCGCGGTGTCGGTCGCCGGGTGCGTGAACGCCGACACGACGACCGTGAGGATCGCCACGGCGCGGACGGCATCCGCGATCCACTCCACCGCGGTTCGGGGCGGTCGCTTCAGGTTCGCGTACATCGCGCGGATCATCGGGCCCCCGGAACCGGGATCCGCACCACGGCCTGGATCGGAAGGTGATCCGAGGGCCAGCTCGTTCCCGTGGGACGCGGGTCGATGCCCACGCCTCGCACTCCGACGTCGGGGGTCGTGAGGATCGCGTCGATGCGGCGCGCGCCGAGCTTCGGCCGGCGGTAGTTGTTGAACGTGCCCCACTCGGCGGTCCGGCGCACCGGGGCGTACGACCACGTGTCGACGAGGTGCCCTTCGGCGAACATCGCCGACAGCTCGGCGGAACGGACGGGGGCGTTGACGTCGGCGGTGAACACCAGCGGCAGATCCTCTCCCGCGACGAGGTCGGACAGCCAGCGCGCCGACCGGCGGCGGGCTCGGTGGGAGAACGCGTCGAAGTGGCTGTTGACGAAGACGAACGGCGCGGTGGTCTCGATGTCGCGGAAGCGCGCGATGACGGCGATGCGGGGGATGGTGTTGCCCCACCCCGTCGACCCGTCGACCGCGGGGGTGTCGGACAGCGCTGTCTGCCTCCAGTCGAGCAGCTCGAGGCGGTCGCGGTCGTAGAAGATCGGCGTGCCCTCGCCGCCGCGGTCGCGTCCGCGGCCGAGCCCGACCCGGCCGTACGTCGTGCCCAGGGAATCCTGCACCCAGCGGGCTTGATCGGGGAGGGCCTCCTGCGACCCCAGCACGTGGGGCTTGTTCGCACCGAGGAACACGCGCAGGCGTTGCTTGCGCAGACCCCATCGGTCGTCGGAGGGCCATGTGATCCGCTCGAACCGCCGTCGGATGTTGAAGCTCATCACGTGCAGGTCGGGGGCATCCACGTTCGGGAAGAGCACCGCCGCCATCAGCCGCGCCGCCGCAGCCGTCGCGCCCACCGGAGCGGGGGGATCTCGCGCGGCCAGTGCGCGAACACCGTGCCCATGCCGCGGGAGAAACTCCTCGCGAACCGTCGCGGCCGCACCGTACGGGAGGAGACGCGCATGTGGTGGTGGCCCGGCACGATGCGGATCCGGTGATCCTCGCCGAGGTGGAACGCCAGGTCGAGGTCGTCGTGCAGGCGCGGGTCGAGGTGCACACGATCGCGCACGCTCTGCCAGGCCCGGCGGCGGAACGCCATGTTCGATCCCCACAGTGGGGCGTGACCGAGGGCCGGGTACGCGAACGCGGTGTAGGTCCCGAGGAACGCCCAGGCCATCGGCCGACGCTGACGTTCGGGACCGTCGTGGAAGACGGCGCCGGCGGTAACGGCATCCACCTCCGGATCCGAGAGGGCGTCGACCATGCTCGCGACCCACCCGCTGCCCGGGAGGCTGTCGGCATCCAGCCGCAGGACGAGGTCGCCGCGGGCCGCGTCGTACCCGGTCGCCGCGGCAACGGGGATGCCGGGCTCGCCGCAGAACACCACCCGGGCCCCAGCGGCTCGGGCAACGGCCGCGCTGTCGTCGCGGGACGCGTTGTCGACGACGACGATCTCGTCGGCGGGGCGCGACTGAGCGGCGAGGGCCTGCAGGCAGGCGGCGAGGGGGACGGCGTCGTCGCGGACGGGGATCACGATCGACACGGTGGGACCTTCGGGCACGGCACCTCCAGGGAAGCGGTCCTGCAACGCTACCGAGCGCTGCGGTGGGATCGGGCGGCCTTGCGCTCTGCGTACCCTGGATGCCATGGCATCCGCGGCATCCGTCCTCAACGTCTCGGCGTATCTCTTCACACGGATCGACGACCCCGCGGCGCTGCGCCCGGTGCTCAAGGCGCGCGCGGCGGCGGCGGGACTACGCGGCACGATCCTGCTCGCGGAAGAAGGCGTCAACCTTTTCCTCGCGGGCGAGCCCGATGCGGTGCGCGGCTTCCTCGACGATCTGCGCGCCGACGCGCGGTTCGCGCCCCTCGCCGCGAAGGAGAGCTGGTCGGAGACCGTGCCGTTCGGGCGTCTTCTGGTGAAGGTCAAGCGCGAGATCATCCGCATGGATCGCCCCGAGGTGCGCCCGCAGGACGGGCGCGCGCCCGCCGTGTCGCCGGCGACGCTGCGCCGCTGGCTCGACCGGGGGACCGACGACGAGGGCCGCGAGGTCGTCCTCGTCGATACGCGCAACGCGTTCGAGGTCGACTACGGCACGTTCGCGGGGGCGAAGGACTGGCGCATCGAGCGCTTCACCCAGTTCCCGGATGCCGCGAGCACCCACCGCGACGAGCTCGCGGGCAAGACCGTCGTCAGCTTCTGCACGGGCGGGATCCGCTGCGAGAAGGCGGCGCTGTACCTCCGCGACGAGGGGCTCGACGCGTACCAGCTCGACGGCGGCGTCCTCGGCTGGTTCGCTGACCAGGGCGACGCGCACTGGGACGGCGAGTGCTTCGTCTTCGACGAGCGCGAGGCCCTCGACCCGGCGCTCTCCGCCCGCACGGGCGCCTGACCGATGCTGTGGGACCAGCACGCGTGCGCCGAGCTCGTCGAGACCGCTGACCTGGCGGAGCTGCAGCGCTACCGTCCGGCCGGCGGCGGATTGGTGTCGCTCAACGTCGGTTACGCCCCGCACGGGCCCGAGGTCACGGCCTCCCTCCTCCGGGCTTTCCGCGCGCAGGTGACCGGGATCGACGGGCTGGAGCTCGCCGAGTCGGTCGCCGACGTCGACCGGATCGCCGCCGCGGGCGACACGGCGATCGTGTTCGACCTCGAGGACTGCGCTCCGCTCGGCGGCGACCTCGACGCCGTCGCGCCCCTCGTCGCGCAGGGCGTGCGCACGCTCGGGCCGGTCTACAACTACGCCAATGCGGCCGGAGGCGGATGCCTGGACGCCGACGACCCCGGCCTCACCCGGTGGGGGCGTGACCTCATCGCCGAGCTGAACCGCCGGGGAATGGTGCCCGACGGTTCGCACGTGGGCGCCCGGACCTCCCTCGACATGTGCGCCGTGTCGACGCGCCCGGTGGTGTTCAGCCACTCGTGCCTGAGCGCCGTGTGGGCCCACCCCCGCAACATCACCGACGACCAGGCACGCGCCGCCGCCGACACCGGGGGAGTTGTCGGCATCACCGGCGTCGGCATCTTCCTCGGCCCCAACACGCCCACGCTCGACGCGATAGTGCGCCACATCGAGTACGCCGTGGAGCTCGTCGGCATCCGTCACGTCGGAGTGAGTACGGACTTCTCGTTCGACTGGGAGACGTTCCAGACGACCCTCGCTCACAGCCCGGCGCTCTACGACGCCAGCTACACGGCGTGGGGACCGGTGGAATGGATGCCGCCCGAGACCTTCATCGGCCTCGGGGCGACGCTGCGCGGGCGCGGGTGGAGAGAAGACGACATCGCGGCGGTGCTGGGCGGGAATTTCCGCCGCGTCGCGACCGAGAGCTGGGAGGCTCAGCCATGACCGACCTGACCGACGGCGCCGTGCTGCGCCGGGCCCGCCCCGGCGATGAGGCCGGCATCCTCGCGTGCATTCAGGCGCTCGCCGACTACGAACGCGAACCGGATGCCGTGGACAACACGGTCGAGATGCTCACCGAAACGCTCTTCGGCGACGACCCGCGCGCGTTCGCGTTCGTCGTGGACGGCGGGGACGGCGAGATCCGCGCCATCGCGATCTGGTTCCTCACCTACTCGACGTGGACCGGGCGCCACGGCATCTGGCTGGAAGACCTCTACGTGCACGAGCGGTACCGGTCGAACGGGTACGGCGTGGCGCTGTTGTCGGCGCTCGCCGCCGAGTGCCTCGAACGCGGGTATCCGCGCCTGGAGTGGACGGTCCTGGATTGGAACGAGCCCGCGATCGGGTTCTACCGCGCCCTCGGCGCCGAAGCCATGGAGGAGTGGACGACGCGGCGCGTCACGGGCGCGGCGCTCGAGGCTCTGGCGCGGCGCGGCTGAGCTCCGTCTCGACGCGGACCAGAGAGAGGTCGAGGAACGGCAGGGCGTCCCGGGGCAGGACAGAGGTGCAGACGACGTGTTCGTCCACGCGGAAGCCGACGGCGTAGACGAACGGGTCGGTGTCGATGTGCACGCCCGGACGTTCTTCTCCGTTCACGCTGATCGAGGAATCGGCGACCGCGCTCGCTTTCACCCTCCACCCGTCCGACGTCGTGGGGCCGGCCGGAAGCCCGAGTTCCTCACGGAAGCTGTTCCGCAGGACGTGATTTGTGTGGTCCACGAGCTGCTGCGAGAGGGAATGCCGATCGCGGTCGGGTGACGCGTGCCACGCCGTCCGGGTCGCTTCCCACAGCATCGGATAAAGGAAGATCCGCGCCTGCTCCCGCAGCCAGGCGGGTCGGCCCCACGGCGGCTCGTCCTCGATCGCGCGTCGGGTCCGGTCATCCAGCTCGACCTCGTTCCGCGGGTCGGAGCGATCGTCGGGATACCGCCACAGCGTGTAGGTGAACTGCACGGACAGCTCGCCCAGGCCGTTCGGCCCGCCTGACTCGGTGAACCCTGTGATCGGGACGCGAGTGAGCGAGCGCTGCGGCCGGAGCTGGAACACCGGGAACGAAACGGCGCGCAGCCGGGCGTCGGACGCGATGCCCGGATCGGGAGCGTCCATGGGCACGGTTCCGCCGAACTCCATGTTCTCCAGTGTCCCCCAGGGACGTGTCCATTCCCAGCCCCGTCGCGGGACTGCACGGCGAGGGCATCTGTGCACCGAGCACGCGAATCGGCGGGGTGTCGCGTCGAGGAGCGTCAGTGGCCGAACTCGGCGCGGACCTCCGCGACGCCCGCGAGTTCGGTCCGCAGTCGGTGCACGAGCGCGAGGCCGTCCGCGATCCAGCGATCCTCGTCGGTGAGCGGATCCTCCGGCTGACGATCCTGCCACTCGTCGTTCCACGCCGTCAGAGCGTCGAGGAGATCATCCGAGAGGGGGAACGTCTCCCGTGTCGCCGGGTAGGCATCGCTGAAGTTCTCCCAGAGGGGCAGTTCCACAAACCACTCCGGGAAGACGCGGATGAGCCGCCGACCGTCGTCCAGTCGCGGCGGTCTGGACGCTCGCAATTGCCGATCCTGCCAGCTCCACAGTGCCAGCCGGCCCCGCCGTTGCTCCTCGGTCTCGCGCTCAGGCACGGCCCCACTCCGGCTGCGGGTACTCGCTCGCGGGAGCGGCGACTGAGAGGACGGCGATCAGGCCGGCCAGGACGACGGCAGCAGCGATCGCCAGCGTGATGCCCACGATGACTCGGCGGCCACGGCCGGACCTCGAGCCGCGGAGTCCGACGAGCGCCGCGCCGATGAGCCCGATGATCCAGATCCCGAGTCCCAGGGCGCCCATGGCTAGGCCGATGGCGCGCTCGGAATCGTCCGAGTCCGAGTAGGGGATGACGGTGATCCCGGGGCCGGCCAAGGTCAACCCGGATGCGCCGAGCATCAGGACGCCGAGAAGGCCGGACAACGTCGCCGCGACAGACAGGAGGAGTGCGCCGGTGATCCGCATGCTCCCATCTTGACGGGTGCGTCCCGCCGGTTCAGTGCTGCAAATCCTGCAGCACGGCCTCGGCGGCCCGCTGCCCCGACACGAGAGCGCCCTGGATCGATGCGGTGTCCCGGTGGTCGCCCGCGACGTACCGGCCGTCGCCGAGCCGCACGGGCCGGCGGAGCTGGAGCGGCGGGTCTTGGGCGGGGAGGGCGGCCGCGATGTCGTCGCGACGGAGCAACCGCCACGTGCGCGTGTCCACGCCCCACAGTTCGGTGAGGTGCTGTCGGACGTCCGCCTCCGTCGCGGTCGTGGGCAGCACGTTCGTCGCCTCGACGAGGTGCTGGCCGCGGGGCGCATACGTGGGCGCGGTGTTGGTCACGATCGCCGTGTGGACGATCGGTCCGCGACGCAGACCGTCCACGCGCAACGCGGCATCGTCGTTGTGGCGTTCGTCGGTGGCGAACCACCACGTCTGCAGCCCTCGGGGGCGGGGCAACGGCACGTCCAGCGCGGGGTTCAGCCCCGTCGCCACCACGACGGCGCGGGCGTCGATGGCATCCGCGCCCTCGGTCTCGACACGCCAGCCGCTCCCGTGCGGCCGGGTGGCGGTGACCCGGCGGGACAGCTGGATGCCGGCTCCGGCGCGCCGCGCGGTGTCCGCCAACTGCGCGGGAAGGGCGCCGATCCCCGCGGCCGGCACCCCGGGCGCGCCGAGGGCGAAGCTGCGGACGAGGAGCCGCACGAAGGTGTCGGACGACTCCTGCCGGTCGTCGGCGAGAACGCCCGCGAGGAACGGTTCCAGGACACTCTCGCGCACCGGTCCGCGCACACCCGCCCGGTCCCACGCCTCGGCGAGACGGCGATCGGGTCCGTGCTTCACGGTGCGCGGCCGCGTGAGGGCCGGAAGCGCCCACCGGGCGAGAGGCACGAGGTCGGCGGGGCGCACGAGCCCGCTCGCCAGCGACCTCGGGATCGTGGTGGGATGGCGCAGGGGATGAGCGATCCGTGCCACTCCGTCGTCGAGCCGGACACCGAGCGCCACGGGGAAGGAACGCAACGCCAGGGCGCCGAGGTCGACCCAGCGCCGCACAGCCGGGTACGCCGGGTTGAGCACGTGGAATCCGCGGTCGAGCCGGAAACCGTCGACAACGTCCGTGCGTTCGCGTCCGCCGACTGCGTCCTCGGCCTCGATGACGACGACGTCGCGCCCGGCCTCGGCCAGCCGTGTCGCGCACCGGAGCCCCGCCAGTCCTGCCCCGATCACCACGACGTCGTATTCGCTCATGGTTCGAGCGTAGGTAGCCGCGCCCGCCGATCAGCGGGGGTTGCGCGCGTCGGTGCTACGCGCCGAGATGACCGCTGTTGAGCGACGTGACCGGCATCCCGCCGGAATCACTCGTCATTTCGGGAGGCGGAGGTCATCTCGTTCCCCAGCGCCGCCCGCGCGAGATCCAGCGCGTCCGACGGCGCGACGGCGAGGTCGCGCATCGCGCGCGCGAATGCCGCCGCGGCCTCGGCGGCGCGTGCGCGCGTGGCATCCATTCCGGCCGACACGAAGGTGCCCGCGCGGCCGCGGGTCTCGACGAACCGCGCTTCCTCGAGTTCTTTGTAGACGCGTGCCACGGTGTTGGCGGCCAACCCGAGGTCGGTGGCGAGCGTGCGCACCGGCGGCAGACGCGTGCCGGTGGGCAGGTCGCCCGCGTCGATCAACGCGATGATCTGCGCGCGCACCTGCGCGAACGGCGGCGTCGACGACGCGGGGTCCAGACGGATGTCCATGGTGCCGCCACCGTATCAACCGTCCGGCCGCGCGGCCGGCACGACGAAGGGCCCGGATGCCATGGCATCCGGGCCCTCGTTCACAGACTTACGCGTTCGCGTCCTCGCGCTTGGGCAGTACCCAGCCGGGGCGCACGAAGTGGCACGTGTACCCGTTGGGGATGCGGATCAGGTAGTCCTGGTGCTCGGGCTCGGCCTCCCAGAACGGGGCCTCGGGCTCGATCGTGGTGACGACCTTGGCGGGCCAGATGCCCGACGCGTCGACGTCGGCGATGGTGTCGCGGGCGACCTGCTCCTGCTCGGGGGAGAGCGGGAAGATCGCGGAGCGGTAGCTCGTGCCGATGTCGTTGCCCTGGCGGTTCAGGGTCGACGGGTCGTGGATCTGGAAGAAGAACGCCAGGATGTCGCGGTACGACGTCTTCGTCGGGTCGAAGACGATCTCGACCGCCTCGGCGTGGCCGGGGTGGTTGCGGTACGTCGCGTGGTCGTTCTGTCCGCCGGTGTAGCCGACGCGCGTGTCGAGCACGCCGGGCTGGCGACGGATGAGGTCTTCGACGCCCCAGAAGCAGCCGCCCGCGAGGACGGCGGTCTCGGTGCCGGGGCGGCGGGTGATCTCGCCGGTGTCGGTGGGTCCGCTGGTCATGGTGTCGCTCCTTTTGCGATCGCGGTGAGAGAAGAGGGAGAGAAGGTTCACGACGCGCGGCTCTCGCGGAAGAGGGCCAGGTACGCGCCGTAGCCCTGGGTCTCGAGTTCGTTGACGGGAACGAACCGGAGCGCGGCCGAGTTCATGCAGTATCTCAGTCCGCCGGCCTGGCGGGGGCCGTCGTCGAAGACGTGGCCGAGGTGGCTGTCGGCTCCGCTGGAGCGCACCTCGGTGCGCTTCATCCAGAGCGTCCGGTCGGTCTTCTCCACGACGGCGGCGTCGTCGATGGGCTTGGTGAAACTCGGCCAGCCCGACCCGCTGTCGAACTTGTCGGTCGAGGAGAACAGCGGCTGCCCCGAAACGACGTCGACGTAGATGCCCTGCTCGTGGTTGTCCCAGTACTCGTTGCGGAACGGCGGCTCGGTCGCGTCGTCCTGCGTCACGGCGAACTGGCGGTCGGTGAGACGTCCCAGCGCCTCCGACGTCTTGCGGTACTCCGTGGTCACGGTGTGATCCTTTCGCCTGCGATGCCCGCTGCGGGCATCACTGAGGAGAACGCGCGACCCCGCGGATTTGGTCCCGCGGGGCTGGGAGCGGGCTGTGAGTTCACGGAGGTCCCGGATGCCGGGGGCAACCCCCGGTTCTCTCATCGGTGACATCGCTAGCGTTGCGGGTCCACACCCAGGAGGATCCATGCCCCGCACCATCGTGATCACCGGAGCCAGCGACGGAATCGGCGCGGCCGCGGCACGCCAGCTGCACGAGATCGGCGAGGAGGTCGTGGTCGTGGGCCGCAATCCCGACAAGACGCGGCGCGTCGCGGACGCGCTCGGGGTCCGGTCGTTCACCGCCGACTTCTCCGACCTGGAGCAGGTGCGCGAACTCGCGGAGTCCCTGCGCGCCGAGTATCCCCGCATCGACGTCCTCGCGAACAACGCGGGCGGCATCTTCGGTGACCGCAAGCTCACAGGCGACGGGTTCGAGGTCACTTTCCAGGTGAACCACCTCGCTCCGTTTCTCCTGACGAACATGCTGCGCGAGACGCTCCTCGAGTCGCGTGCGTCGGTCATCCAGACCTCCAGCGCCGCCGCCCGACTCTTCTCGCGCTTCGACGTCGACGACCTGCAGGGGGAGCGCCGCTACTCCGCGTCGCGCGCGTACGGCAACGCCAAGCTCGCGAACGTCCTCTTCACGAAAGAGCTGAACCGACGCTTCGGCGACGCGGGACTCGCAGCCGTCGCGTACCACCCCGGCGTGATCGCCTCGAGTTTCGGCTCCACCGGCAGCGGATCGTGGCAGTTCCTCTACGGGGGCCCGCTCGCCGAACGCTTCATGACCTCGACCGACGTCGGCGGCGCCCGCCTCACCTGGCTCGCGCTCGGCAAGCCCGGCGTCGACTGGCAGCCCGGCGGCTTCTACGCGAACAACAAGCCCGCCAGGACGCATCGACGGGCCGATGACCCGGCGTTGGCGCGTCTGCTATGGGATCGCAGCGCCGAACTCGTCGGTCTCGCACGCTGAGAAACTGTCCGTTTCCTCCGGGATGACCCAGGATGCCGAATCCTCGGGGTCGTCTGGGTGGACGCTCATCGCGGGTCCGTCACCGCACGCCCGCGCGCGGCGGCTCGACGGTCCACCCGAGACGCTCCAGGGCGGCGTGGAGTCGCCGCGCCTGCGCCAAGGCGACCTCTCTCGAGACGTCGGAGTACACGTCGATGGCGAACGGCGGCGGGTCGGCGAACTTCGGGATCTCCACTTCCGCCCACGCGTGCGGGGCGAGCCAGACGCGCGGATGCGAGGTGCGGGCATCGTCGACCCCGCCGTCGGCCGCGAACGCGATGACATCGAGTGCGTCGATCTTGGTGATGGGCATGTCGACGACGAGGGTCACGGCGTGGAGTCTTTCGGTCATCGGGCACCTCCCGCGATCATCCTCACACGCGGGCTTCCGTCTCGGGCAGGCTGACCGTCTGCGGTCGCCCCGGACTACCCTCGATCCATGCCTTCCCCTCGCGACGACCTCCAGGTTCTCGTCGACGCCGCGGCGGGCGAGATGTTCGCGGATCTGCGCGCGCTCCCGGTCGAGGGCGACGCGCGAGACGCGGCGGTGCTCATCCTTTTCGGAACCCTGGATGCCATTCCGAGCTCCCACACCTCGCGCGCGGTCCCGTCCGACCTCGACGTTCTCCTCCTCTCCCGCGCCGACACCCTGCGCGCGCATCCCGGGCAGGTCGCCTTCCCCGGCGGGCGCGTGGATCCCGGCGATGACGGCCCCGTCGCCGCCGCGCTCCGCGAGGCGCGGGAGGAGACCGGACTCGATCCCGCGGGGGTCGACGTCATCGGGACCCTTCCGCGCGTACCGCTGGCCTATTCGCGCCACGTCGTGACCCCCGTCATCGCGTGGTGGGAGCGGCCGACGCCGGTACGAGCGGTGGATGCCGCCGAATCGGCGGCGGTGTTCCGGGCTCCTGTCGCCGACCTCCTCGACCCGGCGCGCCGTGGGGTCACCACGATGCGCCGGGACGGCCGCGAATGGCGGGGGCCGGCATTCGTCGTCCCGCACGCGGCCGGCGCCCACGTGGTGTGGGGCTTCACGGCGATGCTGCTGAGCGGCATGTTCGACCGCCTCGGATGGACGGAACCGTGGGATGGGACGCGCGAGATCGCGCTGCCTCCAGTCGGCGCGACCCCGGGGACGGCTCCTCCCCGGGCGACCATTCCCTAGCGTTTTCCCTTCCGTTCGTCATCCCGCGCTCCCGGGTGCCCGCGGGTCGCTAGCGTGGTGTTCGTGACTGCGCCCGTTGATCCCACCACCACCTCCGCCTGGACTCGCCTTACGGCCTTGCGCGAGAGCTTCGACCCCGATCTGCGCGGATGGTTCGCCGCCGATCCCGGCCGCGTCGATAGCCTCACGCGCACCGTGGGTGATCTGCACGTCGACCTCTCCAAGAACCTCGTCACGTCCGAGATCCTCGAAGCGCTCGTCGCGCTCGCCGACGAGACGGGCGTGCGCGAACGATTCGCCGAGATGCTGAGCGGCGTCCACCTCAACACCTCCGAGGATCGTGCGGTCCTGCACACCGCACTACGGCGCCCGGCGGGTGCCACGCCTCCGCTCCACGTCGACGGGCAGGACGTCGACCACGACGTCCAGGCCGTGCTTTCCGCGATGGCGGAGTTCGCCGAGCGTGTGCGCAGCGGCGAGTGGCAGGGTGTGACCGGCAAGAAGGTCACGCACGTCGTCAACATCGGCATCGGGGGGTCCGACCTCGGCCCGGTGATGGTCTACGAGGCTCTCAAGCCGCTGGCGGATGCCGGCATCCAGGCCCGTTTCGTGAGCAACATCGACCCGACCGACATCGCCGAGAAGACGGCCGACCTCGACCCGGAGACGACGCTGTTCATCGTCGCGTCGAAGACCTTCACGACGCTCGAGACGCTCACCAACGCGCGCCTCGCGCGCGATTGGCTCTGGGCGGGTCTCGCGGGTACGGGCGCGATCGACGACTCCGACGCGGCTCGTGTCGACGCTGTCGCGCACCACTTCGTCGCGGTGTCCACCGCGCTCGACAAGGTGGAGGCGTTCGGCATCGACCCGGCGAACGCGTTCGGCTTCTGGGACTGGGTCGGCGGTCGGTACTCTGTCGACTCCGCGATCGGGCTCTCCCTCATGATCGCCTTCGGGCCGGCGGCGTTCCGCGACCTGCTGAGCGGCTTCCACACCGTCGACGTGCACGTCGCGACGACGCCCGTCGAGCAGAACGTCCCGGTCCTCATGGGCCTCCTCAACGTCTGGTACACCAACTTCCTCGGTGCCCAGTCGCACGCGGTTCTGCCGTACGCGCAGCAGCTCAGCCGCTTCGCCGCCTACCTGCAACAGCTCACGATGGAGTCCAACGGCAAGTCCGTCCGCTGGGACGGCTCGCCGGTCACGACCGACACGGGCGAGATCTTCTGGGGCGAGCCGGGCACGAACGGCCAGCACGCCTTCTACCAGCTAATCCACCAGGGCACGCGGCTCATCCCCGCCGACTTCATCGCCTTCGTGAACCCGGCCTATCCCCTCGCCGATGACGGCCGTGACGTGCACGGACTGTTTCTGGCGAACTTCCTCGCCCAGACCAAGGCGCTGGCGTTCGGGAAGACGGCCGAGGAGGTCGAGGGGGAGGGAACCACCGGCGCACTCGTGGCCGCCCGCACCTTCCCCGGCAACCGGCCGACCACGTCGATCTTCGCCCCGGCTCTGACGCCCGCCGTGCTCGGCCAGCTCATCGCGGTGTACGAGCACATCACCTTCACCCAGGGCACGGTATGGGGCATCAACTCCTTCGATCAGTGGGGCGTTGAGTTGGGCAAGCAGCTCGCGCTGCAGATCGCGCCCGCGATCGAGGGCGACAACGACGCTCTCGCGGCCCAGGATGCCTCGACGGCAGCGCTTCTGAACTACTACCGGGCGCACCGATCCTGACGGTTTCGGCGCCTTGAGTCGGGACCAGGTCCCGTAAACGCTGCGAACGGGTCGATTCGCGAGATTTTTCTCGCCGGATCGACCCGTTCGACGTTCGTCCCCGCGAGGGGTCCGTCCGAGACGGATGTCGCCGAAGGGGCGTTGGCTGCTGGCGGTAGATAAACCCCTGGTCAGGCACCTATGCGACGGAGGGTGCGTTTCGCGCGCCGCGGTCGTTATCGCCAGCCGTGCCGCCCCGCGACGACCGCCCCATCGTGGCCGCCGCACTCACGACCCTTTCAGGTAACGGAGAGATAACGCTCAGAAGCGCCACCCACACTCGGGGACTCGTGTCGACCCGACGGCACGGTTCCCGCGTTCGTACCCGACGAAACGCGCTGATGACGAAAGATTCCCTCCGTTTTGCTGCGTTCCGACCTCAAGCTCGCCCATGTCCGCCGCGCCCGCCGCACCCTTGCCACCGCCGCCACGTGCGCCGGTGTCGCCCTGGGCATCGTCGTCACGACGGGAGTAGCCGCGGCGTCTCCGATCTCACTGCCGGATGCTGCGGCATCCACCTTCGCCGCGCCCGCGTTCCGCTCGGTGCAGGCGGTCACCACGTCCCCGACTCTCGAGGCGGTCGTCGGCGACGCCGATGCCGCGCTCACGCGCGCGCAGACGACCCTCTCCGACTCCGCAACCGTGGAGTCCGACATCGCCACGGCGGGCCTCCCGCTCTCGGTGGGCGACACATCGGTCGACACGTCCGCGTTGCAGACGGCTGTCGACCGGCTGTCGTCCTCCGACCTGCTGCCGGTCGTGCTCGTCCCCGCGCTCAGTCAGAACGCGGCCAGCGAGGCCGAGCGCGTTTCCGAGCGGGTCGCCGTGCTCCGCGGCAGTCTGAACGACGCCGTGGCCGCCAAGGCCGCAGCCGACGCGGCGGCCGAAGCGAAGAGGCAAGCAGAGGCGGCTGCGGCTGCCGAGGCGCAGCGCCAGAAAGAGGCCGCCGAGGCGCTGGCGCGCGTCAACACGCCGGCGGGTGCCAAGGAGTTCGCGGCCACCCTCGCGGCGGAGAAGTACGGGTGGGGTTCCGATCAGTTCTCGTGCCTGGAGTCGCTGTGGACCAAGGAGTCCGGCTGGGACTACCAGGCCTATAACCCCAGTGGCGCGACCGGGATCCCGCAGTCGCTCCCGGGGAGCAAGATGGCGACGTTCGGCGACGACTGGCAGACCAACGCCGCAACCCAGATCGCCTGGGGGCTCGATTACATCTCCCGCGGCTACGGCACGCCGTGCAGCGCGTGGGGCCACTCGCAGGCGACCAACTGGTACTGAGCGGAAACTCTCAGCCTGAATCCTCATCAGCGATATATCGTTGTATATCGCTGGACCCGTTCGGGGTCCGCATTTCGGGAGGTCATCATGAGTGGTTCGTTCCTAGGAGATGCATTCGGCGCCCGCGGAGGTGCCGCCGGCCAGGGCTGGCCGATGTCGAACATCATGGACGCGGTCGAGCAGCTGCGCGCGCAGTTCGAGCAGAAGACGTCCGGCGCGACGCGCATGAACAAAGGCGACGTGCGTTCCGCCGTGCTTTCGCTCCTGCTCGAGCAGCCGATGCACGGCTACCAGATCATCCGCGAGATCGAGGAGCGTAGCGGCGGCTCGTGGAAGCCGAGCCCCGGTTCGGTCTACCCGACCCTGCAGCTGCTCACCGACGAGGGCCTCGTTCAGGCCGAGGAGTCGGGCGGTCGCAAGACCTACTCACTCACCGAGGAAGGACGCGCTGCCGCAGGCGAGGAGACCACCGAGCGCTCCGCGCCCTGGGAGTCGGCCACCACGCGCGACAGCGGACGTATGACCGCTCTCCCCAAGGCCGGTGTCGAGCTCGCGCAGGCGGCGGCTCAAGTGGCGCGTACGGGCAACAAGGAGCAGGTCGCGGCGGCTGTCGAGGTCCTCGACGACGCCCGCCGTAAGCTCTACTCCATCCTCGCCCAGAGCTGAGGGTGCCCGAGCCCGACGGCAATCGCCGGGTCATCGGCATCCCGGAGATCCGATGACTGACGACGCCCTCCTGCGCGCCCGCTATCGGCGCATCACGCGGTTCGCCGCGCGCTACCTGGTCCAAGCCTGGTGGTACGAGCTGTTCCTGCCGCGGTTCGGCCTTGAGCGCATCTCCGCTCGCGGCCGGACCCGGCGACTTCAGCTCATCGCTCGACGCTTTCACGCTCTGGCCATCGATCTCGGCGGTCTGATGATCAAGGTGGGGCAGTTCATGTCGTCGCGCCTCGACGTCCTGCCGCCGGTCATCACGAAAGAGCTCGAGGGCCTTCAGGACGAGGTCCCCTCGGTCCCGTTCGCGCAGATGCGGGCGCGCGCGGAAGAAGAGCTCGGGATGCCACTGGAGCGCGCGTTCGCGTCGGTCGACGAGCGCCCGCTCGCGGCCGCGTCGCTCGGGCAAGCGCACCGTGCGGTCTTGACCGACGATCTCGCCGCCGACACGGGTCTGCGCGACGTGGTTCTCAAGATCCAGCGCCCCGGAATCGACAGGATCGTCGACGTCGACCTGCGCGCCCTGCGCAAGGTCGGTGTCTGGTTGAGCCGGGTCGCCCTCGTTCGCGACCGTGTCGATATGCCGGCGCTCGTCGAGGAGTTCGCCGCGACGAGCCTCGAAGAGATCGACTACCTCCATGAGGCCGCGAACTCTGAGCGCTTCGCCGAGGACTTCGGCGGCGAAGGCGGAGTCGCCGTGCCTGAGGTCGTGTGGGAGCGCACCACGCGGCGCGTGCTCACCTTGCAAGACGTCACGGCCATCAAGATCAACGACGTCGACGCCCTCCGCGCGGCGGGGATCGATCCGTCCGAGGTCGCCGCACGTTTCGCCGCGGTCATGTTCGACCAGCTGTTCGACGACGGGTTCTTCCACGCCGATCCGCACCCGGGCAACGTGTTCGTGACTCCGATGCCCGCGGCGATGGATGCCGACTCCCCGGAGTGGCGGTTTACCTTCATCGACTTCGGAATGATGGGCGAGGTTCCGCCGAACCTGCGGCGCGGGCTCCGACGTGTGCTGATCGCGGCCGCCTCCCGTGACGGCAAGGGGCTCGTCGATGGCATCCGCGACATCGGGGTGCTGCTGCCTTCGGCCGACACCGTGCAGCTCGAGCGCGCGATGACGCAATTGTTCTCGCGCTTCGGCGGGATGGGATTCGCCGAACTGCAGGAGGTGGACCCCCGGGAGTTCCGAGCCTTCGCGGTCGAGTTCGGCGACGTGGTCCGGGCGCTGCCGTTCCAGCTGCCCGAGAACTTCCTCCTGATCGTGCGGGCGATGTCGCTCACCAGCGGCATGTGCAGTGCGCTGGACCCCGCCTTCAACATCTGGGACGCCGTCGAACCCTATGCGCAGCGCCTCATCCGCGAGGAGGGCGGCAACACTGTCCAGGCGCTGGCGCGCGAAGCCGCCTCGGTGGCGGGTGTGGCGGCTCGCCTTCCGCGGCGTCTCGACGCGCTCATCTCGCGCGTGGAGGAGGGCGGTGTCTCGGCGCAGGTGCCTCGCGTCGAGCGCCGACTGCGTGACCTCGAGCGCATGGTCCGTCGCGTCGTGTCTGCCGTGCTGTTCACGGGGTTGCTGATCGGCGGCGTCCTGCTGCAGGCGGAGCAGGCGGCCTTCGGCACCGTGCTGATGGTGCTCTCGGTCGGGCCTCTCGCTCACGCACTTCTCGCCGGGGTGGTCGCTCGCCGCAGCGGGCGCTGACGGTCAGCCCCCGCCCACCAGGGCGACGCACGGTCCGAGAAGCACGAGCCACGACGCCGCACTGACGATCAACACGCCCGTCGACACTCTGCGGGTGGCGTCGAAGAACATCCCCACGATGGCCGCGATCGCGATGAGGTAGAACGGCCAAAGAGCACCCCAGATGCCCATCGCACTCAGCAGTGACCCGAGCATCACCGGGAAGCCGATGACGTGTGCCAGGCACCCGAGGCCGACGCCGGCGCCGACTCCCGGACCGCGAGAACCCGGCGGTGGCGGTGCGGAGATACCCGCCCCCGGCGCAGACGCGGTCGCTTCCGGCGGTGCCGTGTCCCGGGGCGGCGCGGGGATGCGGATCTCGGTCTCGTCCGGTGGAACGAATCCGGCCGGATCCGCGGGCTCGACCGGGTGCGCGGTCCCGGCCGCAGCCTCGGTCCCGCCCGCAGCTGCGGTCCCGGCCGCCGCCTCGGCCCCGCTCCCCGCCCCGTGCCCCTCCGGTGCTCCAGGTCCGTCGGGTTGCGCCCCGCCGTCCGGCGGCACCTCGGCGTCGTCGTCAGGAGCGTCAGGTGGCTGAGGCATCCACGTGCCTTTCTGTGCGAGGGGAGCCGGAGGTGAAGTCGCCGCGCCGCGCCATCCAAGCGAGGCGTGCGAGGAGCAGGGGGATCGACACGGCCAGGAAGAGCTGCGGGCGCGTGAGTCCCGCCCACGCCACGTCGTTGCCGCGGACGAACTCGACACCGAACCGGAACACCGCGTACGCGGCGATGAAGAGCGTGAGCGTCTCGCCCGCGGCGATCGGTCGGTGCCGCAGCCAGAACCACAGCAGGCAGAACGCCGCCACGTGGAAGGCGATCTCGTAGACGAAGCTCGGATGCAGCGCGACGCCCGCGGGCGCGCCGACCCGTGCGGCCGCGGCGGGGTCGAGGACGATGCCCCAATCTCCCCCTGTCGGCGTCCCGGGCTTCTCGGTCAGGAAGCATCCGATCCGGCCGATCGCGAGCGCGAGGGCAACGGCGGGAGCGAAGAGATCGCCGCTGCGGTGCGGGTAGCGCACGATGCGCTTCGCGACGTGGACACCGGCCCACGCGCCTACCAACGCCGACAGCATCGATGCGTTTCCACGCGCGAGCTGGTCGAGCAGACTCAGGTTCTGGCTCGGATCGAGATGCTGTGCCCACGTGCCCAGGCGCGAGAACACCGCGGCACCGACCAGGGCACCGAGCACCAGGTACACGACCCGGGGATCGTCGGCCTTACGCCGACGCTTCTCGATCAGGAAGACGATTCCCGCGCCGGCGAGCGCGATCGTGACCAGCGTGGAATGGGTGTCCCACGGCGGCAGCCACGGGGCGAGATCGGTGAGCGTGGGGAACACGGTCAGCTCCAGACCCGGATCCACATCAGCACCCACAGCGGGATGCAGATCACCGCGAGAACCTCGACGACCCAGAGGTACGCCAGCACCACGCGGGTGTCGCCGAGCTTGCAGCGTGAGCGGAGGAGACCCCCGCGGCGGGCGGCGCGATAGCCGCCGATGGCCACGCCCGCGAAGAAGGCGACCGCGAGGGGGCCGAACAGCGCGGCGAGCACCGCGATCGTCGTGAACACGCACAGCCGCAGCGGATCGAAGTCGCCCGGCGGATCCGCCACCGACGGGTCCCGTTGATTGAGGTGTGCGAACTCCCGGGCGCTCATCGCACCGCCACCGGCAGGGATCGCCGACCCGTCGCCGTCGAGAGGCGCGTGCGCGACAGCGGGGCCCACGCCTGTACGGCACAGAAGGGCGCGCACTGGTGGGCATCGGTCGTCGCATTGACCGTCCCCACGTGCACACAGCACTGGGTCAACCGCTCTTCGATCATCGTGTTCATGTCCATGAACGGTTTGACGGTGACGCGCAGCACCCGCTCGCCCAGCATGGCGCGCAGGCGCGCGTGCTGGCCGGGGAGCTTGGAGGCGGCCAGCGTCGCGAGCGTTCCGATGCCCAGGTCGCAGTTTCGACAGATATCGCCCCAGATGGATGCCATCGACGGGTGCGACAGCGAGGACTGCTCGCTGAGCAGGTCGAGGAGCGATGTCTTCACCACTTCTCGGATCGCCTTGTTCACGTTCGAATCGGCGATGCGGTTCGCAACGAGGTCGGGGGAGAGGTCGAGGAACTCCTTCAGCCGATCGTGGCCGATGAGTCCCACGAGCGACTTCCACTCGCCGGAGTCGTCCTTAAGGAAGTACCCCACGGAGCAGCAGTGCGGATGACTGCAGGGCAGAGCGGTCAGATCGCGCCAGGTGATGTCGTCGTCGGTCTGCGGTCCGAGGCGGGCGAGGACGCCCGTGTGGGTCAACCGTTCGTTCGGATCGATGCCCGACCCTCGCCCGGACCCGAAGACCGGCTGGATGGTGACGCCGCCCACGTACGGGGTGTTCTGCGCGCGCCGGATGACGGCTCCGATCTCGTCGTCGTTGACGCCGAGCGTCGCGGTCATCGTGAGAGTCGTGAAGACCCCCGCAGCCGAGAGCCGCTCCAGGGCGCGCTCCTTGAATCGGCGGATGTCCGCACCGCGGTGGTAGCTCGACGACTCCGCTGATTCGCCGTCGTACTGCAGGTAGATCTCGACCCGTTGCCGGTGCTTCTTCAACACGTCGACGAACGCGTCATCCTGAGCAATACGCAGCCCGTTCGAGTTGATCAGGATGCGAACCACCGGCCGGGCGACCAGGTGCTCGAGCAGCTGCTCCAACCACGGATAGAGCGTCGGCTCGCCGCCGGAGAGCATGAGGACGTCGATCCGGTCGCGCTCTCTCTCGAGTCGGGCGTCTACCGACGCGAGCACCTCCGCCAACGGGGCGACGGCCGACGCAGCAGGACCGGACTCGGCGAAGCATGTCGGACAGCGAAGGTTGCAATGGTCCGCGAGGTCTTCGAGCAGGATGCACGTGTGCTGCGTCTGCATCGCCGGAAGGCCGTTCTCGTACGCCGCCGGCACGGGCGCGAAGTTGCCGATAGCGTCCGGCGTGTGCACCTTGGTCGGTGCCGTCCACTGCTCGAGATAGGTCAGGATCTCCGCCGACTCGTCGTACAGCGTCCGCACGAGCCCGTGAGTGGCGCACCCGCGTTCCAGCCAGACGGTTCCGTCGCGGTCGGCGAGCCACCCCGACAAGCGCTGCACCTGGTCCAGCGGACGCTCCGGATCCTCTTCGTGACACAGCGGGCAGAAGGCGTTCACGTATCGGTGGATGCGGTAATCGCGAAGGGGCATACCGGTTCCGGGGGGAGTCATCCGGCCACCCTAGCCATGCCGTCGCGGCACCCACCAGGCCTTTTCCACGGCCCACTCGTTGGGGAGGAGCGGTCCTGGGCGCCGCCCGCCGCGGCTCGCCGCCGCGAAAGACGGAAGCGCCGCACCGGATCTCTCCGGTGCGGCGCTTCAGGGTTCGTCGCGGATCAGTACCATCCGGACGACTGCGAGTGACCCCAAGCGCCGCACGGGCTGCCGTAGCGACCCGAGATGTACCCGAGACCCCACGAGATCTGCGTCGCGGCGTTCGACTGCCAGTCGGCGCCGGCGGACCCCATCTTGCTGCCGGGCAGAGCCTGCGGGATGCCGTAGGCGCCGCTACCGGCGTTGTACGCGTGGACGTTCCACCCCGATTCGCGGTTCCACAGCGAAACGAGGCAGGAGAACTGGTCGTCGCCCCAGCCGTAGCCGGCCAGCATGCCGCGGGCGGTCGCCTGCGCGCCGCCCGGGCTGTTGTCGCCGGAGCCTCCACCGGTCGAGGGAGCCGCGATCGGCGCCGAGGCAGACGAGGATGACGACGAACCACTGGACGACGACGAGGTCGCCCGTGCCGCGGCGGCCTCTTCCTCGGCCTTCGCCTTGGCGGCGGCTTCGGCCTCCTCGCGCGCCTTCTCCGCGGCTTCCTCGGCCTGCTTCTTCGCCACAGCGGCGTCGAGGCTGCCACGCAGCTGCGCGACGCGCTGGTCGACGGCGGAGGCGGCCGTGGTCACCTGGTCGGTGAACTCGGGCAGGAACGTCGCGGGAAGCGACTCGGCCTCGGTCAGTCGCTGGGTCGCGGCGCTGAGCGCGGCCGTGTCGATCGTGGCGGGCTGGCCGATGTCGAGCCCGGATGCCGCGATGTCGTTCTGTACGCCGGTGGCGGCCTGCGCGGTGGTGCCGGCGGCGGCGACGGCCGCGCGAGCGGCGATGGCTTCGGGGGCGGCATTCGCCGTGGGCGTGCTGTAGGACGCGAGGCGGAACGATGCCGACGCGAGATCGGTCGACGAGGCGGCGGATGCCAGCGGCGCGGTGCCCGTAAGGGCGGCGGTCGCGATCACTCCGACGGCGAGGACGCCGGCGGTCAGAGCGGGTCTGCGACGTGCTCGGCGGGAGGCCAGGCGACGGTCGCGGCGGTTGGATGAGGGCGTTGCATCAGAGCGCATAAAACCGGTTTCGTGTCACGGGGACGGCGCGGGTTTCGCACGTCCGACCCGCGAAGAGCGGGCACGAAACGGGGAGCCTGGCACGGCAGTCTGGACGGAACCTGGGTGGACTGCGCTTTCCGGGGGTCGGAAAATGGCTGATCTGCGGCTCTTACGGCAGGGGGGTCGGGGCGGTTCTCCCGCGCCCCGACCCCGCTCTCTCAGCCGACGACGACGGGTTCTGCGGGCACGCCGTCGGATTCCGAAGCGGCCAGCGTCGCGCGGGAACGACGACGGAACAGGACCGCGGCGAGCACCGCCCCACCCGCGAAGAAGGCCGCGCCCCAGGTGAACGCGGTCGTGTACCCGGCGACGGCGGCGGGGCCGAGGGCAGCGGGTCCGTCCGCCAGGTGGTCGGTCAGGTAGGTCGTCGTCGCGGTGGCGGCGATCGTGTTGAGCAGGGCTGTGCCGATGGATCCGCCGACCTGCTGGCTCGTGTTGACCATGGCGGATGCCACGCCGGCGAAGTGGCGGTCCACGCCCAGCGTCGCCGTCTGCATGGAGGCGGGCATGATCGAGCCCATCGCGAGGCCGAGGAGCACCAAGCCGGGCAGGACGTCGCTCACGTAGACGCTGTCCACGGTCAAACGCGTGAGAAGGAGCATGCCGATCGCGCCGAGGAGCATGCCGATGGGAACCATGACCTTTGCGCCGAGGCGGGGGAAGAGGAGATTCGTCGACAGCTGCGCGGCGACGACGAGCATCGCCACCATCGGGAGGAATGCCAGCCCGGTCTGAATGGGACTGAACTTCAGTGTCGCCTGCAGGAAGTAGGTGACGAACAGGAAGATGCCGAACATGCTCGCGCCCGCGATGAGGATCGACAGGTACGCGGCCGACCGGTTGCGATCGACCAGGATGACGAGGGGGAGGAGCGGGTGGGACGCCCGGCGCTGCCACAGCACGAACCCGGTCAGAAGGACCGCGGCCGCCGCGAGCGGTACCCAGCTCAGCGGCGAGTCCCATCCCTCGGTCTCCGCGTTGGCGAATCCGTAGACGACGCCGAACAGACCGGCCGACACCAGGACGGTGCCGGGGAGGTCGAGGCGCGGCCGCGGGCCGTCGCTCTCGACGCGGCCGACGAAGACGAGGGTGCCGATGATCGCGACGATCGCGAACGCCACGTTGATGTAGAGGTTCCAGCGCCAGTCGAGGGCCTCGGTGAGGAAGCCGCCGAGAAGCAGCCCGACGGCGCCACCGGCGCCGGCGATCGCGCCGAAGACGCCGAACGCACGGGCACGCTCCTTCGGGATGGTGAAGGTCGTCGTCAGAACGGCGAGTGCGGTCGGCGCGAGCAGCGCGCCGAAGACGCCCTGCAAGGCGCGGGCCGCGACGAGCACGCCGAAGTCGGGCGCGGCCCCGCCGAGCGCGGAGGCTGCGGCGAATCCGATGAGGCCGACGATGAAGGTGCGCTTGCGCCCGAAGAGGTCGGAGAGCCGGCCGCCGAGGAGCAGGAGCGAGCCGAAGGCGAGGGAGTAGGCCGTGACGACCCACTGGCGGTCGCCGTCGGAGAAGCCGAGGTCGGCCTGGGCGGACGGAAGGGCGATGTTCACGACGGTCGCATCGAGGACGACCATCAGCTGGGCGATGCCGACGATGGCGAGTGTCAGCCAACGTCGGCGGGACGGAGTCGCGGAAGCCGACCCAGCGGTCGGCGCGGCGGAGGTGGAGGTCATGCGCACAACATATACGGAACGTCAGAGTTTCGGAAATGAAATGTTCCTGAAACACTGTGTCTCGTAATGACGTAGGCTCAAGGCATCCGAACGGAAGGACGCTCGATGACGACGGCCCCGGAACAGACCGCCACCGAGGCTCCCCGGCTCGGTCGCAAACGCGACCTCAGCCGAGACCCGGAGATCCTCGAAGCGGCGCTCGATGTGCTCGCCGAGACGGGTTTCGAGCGAATGACGATCGATGAGGTCGCGACCCGGGCGCGCGCCGGCAAGGCGACGCTCTACCGACGCTGGCCATCGAAGTCCGAGCTCGTGATCGACGCGGTCGCGTGCATGAAGCGGGGCGCCTACGACCTCTCCGCCCTGCCCGACACCGGCACGCTGCGCGGAGACCTCGTCGCGATGATCAAGGAGCCTTCGATCGCCGACGCCCAGCGCAAGATGCAGGTGATGGCGGGCATCGTCTCGATGCTGTCGCGGTCGCCCGAACTCGCCGATGTCGCCGAACAGGCGCTGGTGGCCCCGCGCCGCGAGGCCAATCGTCTCCTGATCCAGCGCGCGATCGCGCGGGGAGAGGTGTCGGATGCCGTCGACGCCGACCTCGTCGCCTCTGTCGGCTCCGCCATGGTCGCCCAGCGCATGCTCATCGAGCGCAAGCCGGTCACGCGGGCGTTCCTGCTCTCGATCATCGACTCCATCGTCTTGCCCGCGCTCGGTCTGCGCGCAGGGGACTGAGTGTCGGAGGCGGGCAGCTCGGCCCGACTTCTCGGGGCTGGATTCTGATAGCCTTGAGCGTCACTTGTGTGGCTCGTTCCGCACGCCTGGGCCCTGGGCCCTGTGGCATCGCACGAAAACACTCCGCTTCGCTTCGGCTCGTCGCATCCGCTCGCCTCCGGGCGGCGAACGCGTCGGCCGACGCGATCCACCCGGGTCGCGTCGTAAGAGTCGAAGCCCGACACCAATCCAACTAGGACAACCCACTACATGACTACCGCAACGACCGCCCCGGCCATCAAGCAGGTCGCGATCAACGACATCGGCTCTGCTGAAGACTTCCTGGCCGCGGTCGAGAAGACCCTGAAGTTCTTCAACGACGGCGACCTCATCGAGGGCACCGTGGTGAAGATCGACCGCGACGAGGTGCTCCTCGACGTCGGTTACAAGACCGAGGGTGTCATCCCCTCGCGCGAGCTTTCGATCAAGCACGACGTCGACCCCAATGAGGTCGTCAACGTCGGCGATCACGTCGAGGCCCTCGTTCTCCAGAAGGAGGACAAGGAAGGCCGTCTCATCCTGTCCAAGAAGCGCGCCCAGTACGAGCGTGCATGGGGCGACGTCGAGAAGATCAAGGAGAACGACGGTGTCGTCACCGGCTCCGTGATCGAGGTCGTCAAGGGTGGCCTCATCGTCGATATCGGCCTCCGCGGCTTCCTGCCGGCGTCGCTCATCGAGCTGCGCCGCGTCCGTGACCTGACGCCGTACCTCGGTCAGGAGATCGAGGCGAAGATCCTCGAGCTCGACAAGAACCGCAACAACGTCGTGCTCTCGCGCCGTGCCCTGCTCGAGCAGACGCAGTCCGAGTCGCGCACCACGTTCCTCAACAACCTCCACAAGGGCCAGGTCCGCAAGGGCACGGTCTCGTCGATCGTCAACTTCGGTGCGTTCGTCGACCTGGGTGGCGTCGACGGTCTCGTGCACGTCTCCGAGCTCTCCTGGAAGCACATCGAGCACGCCTCCGAGGTCGTCGAGGTGGGCCAGGAGGTCACCGTCGAGATCCTCGAGGTCGACCTCGACCGCGAGCGTGTCTCCCTGTCGCTCAAGGCGACGCAGGAAGACCCGTGGCAGGTGTTCGCCCGTACCCACGCGATCGGCCAGATCGCTCCGGGCAAGGTCACCAAGCTCGTTCCCTTCGGTGCGTTCGTTCGCGTTGCCGACGGCATCGAGGGCCTCGTGCACATCTCGGAGCTCTCGGGCAAGCACGTCGAGCTCGCCGAGCAGGTCGTATCGGTCGGCGAAGAGGTCTTCGTCAAGATCATCGACATCGACCTCGAGCGTCGTCGCATCTCGCTGTCGCTGAAGCAGGCCAACGAGTCGGTCGACCCCAACGGCACCGAGTTCGACCCGGCCCTGTATGGCATGGTCACCGAGTACGACGAGCGTGGCGAGTACAAGTACCCCGAGGGCTTCGACCCCGAGTCCGGTGCATGGCTCGAGGGCTTCGACACTCAGCGCGAGCAGTGGGAGCAGGAGTACGCCGCTGCCCAGGGTCGCTGGGAGGCTCACAAGGCCGCTGTCGCCAAGGCCCTCGAGGCCGAGGCGGCCAACCCGACGGACGCTGGTTCCTTCGGTGGTTCGTTCTCGTCGGAGTCGCCCGTCCAGGGCACCCTCGCCGACGACGAGTCCCTCGCGGCTCTGCGGGAGAAGCTCAGCGGTCGCTGATCCTCTCGCCCTCACTGAAGGCCGGTACCTCCTCGGAGGTATCGGCCTTCGGTCGTTCCGACGCAAGCCCCGGCTTCGGCTGAGACGGTTCGCGACAATGGACCCATGGCTTCTCGACTTCCTTTGCTCCTCGCCCTCGCCGGCTCCGCCGTGCTCTTCCTCGCGATCGCGTTCGTGTACGTCCTGGTGATCGGTGCGATCTTCTTCGGCGGCATCGAGTTCACCGGGGGATCGGTGGATGCCGCCGCCTCGGTGCCGTCGATCCCCTCACTGATCTGACCCTCCCTGACCGCAGACCGCCCGCTGCGGGCCAAACGTGCCGATTCCGCGTTTTTCCGCGGTTTCGGGGGTGCGACACGCCCGGGGCGTGGTGTGGATTGGACGAGTGGGCGGGATCCGCGTAACTTATTACTTGTTCGCCCCACAGGGGAGAGCGGAGCGGCCGAAAGGCCCCGCGTCCTCTCAAGCGGCGAACAAGACCCAAGACCTGCTCCGCATGGTGTAGAGTTTTGGTTCTGGTCTTCGACCGGCTTCCACGACGCTGATCCCTTGATGGGTCCCACTGTGTGAGGCAGGGCGGAGGTCGAATAAGGTAGTGAGTTGCCTCATGGTTACGGTCTTTTGGGCTGGTTCTGTGGGTGCGTCCGTTCCTTGAGAACTCAACAGCGTGCACTTGTCAAATGCCAATTTATTCCTCGTTGGTCCGTTTCGGCGGATTGCGAGTAATTCCTTTGGATCAAAGTCCAACCCTTTGGGGTTGGCATCTGGATAGTCAGTTTTGACTTCCTGTTTGGTCAGATTGAACTCGTCTGTCCCGACCTTATTCCGGTTGGGTGGGCATTTTTCTTTTACGGAGAGTTTGATCCTGGCTCAGGATGAACGCTGGCGGCGTGCTTAACACATGCAAGTCGAACGGTGAAGCCAAGCTTGCTTGGTGGATCAGTGGCGAACGGGTGAGTAACACGTGAGCAACCTGCCCTGGACTCTGGGATAAGCGCTGGAAACGGTGTCTAATACTGGATATGAGCTCTCATCGCATGGTGGGGGTTGGAAAGATTTTTCGGTCTGGGATGGGCTCGCGGCCTATCAGCTTGTTGGTGAGGTAATGGCTCACCAAGGCGTCGACGGGTAGCCGGCCTGAGAGGGTGACCGGCCACACTGGGACTGAGACACGGCCCAGACTCCTACGGGAGGCAGCAGTGGGGAATATTGCACAATGGGCGGAAGCCTGATGCAGCAACGCCGCGTGAGGGATGACGGCCTTCGGGTTGTAAACCTCTTTTAGCAGGGAAGAAGCGAGAGTGACGGTACCTGCAGAAAAAGCGCCGGCTAACTACGTGCCAGCAGCCGCGGTAATACGTAGGGCGCAAGCGTTATCCGGAATTATTGGGCGTAAAGAGCTCGTAGGCGGTTTGTCGCGTCTGCTGTGAAATCCCGAGGCTCAACCTCGGGCCTGCAGTGGGTACGGGCAGACTAGAGTGCGGTAGGGGAGATTGGAATTCCTGGTGTAGCGGTGGAATGCGCAGATATCAGGAGGAACACCGATGGCGAAGGCAGATCTCTGGGCCGTAACTGACGCTGAGGAGCGAAAGGGTGGGGAGCAAACAGGCTTAGATACCCTGGTAGTCCACCCCGTAAACGTTGGGAACTAGTTGTGGGGACCATTCCACGGTTTCCGTGACGCAGCTAACGCATTAAGTTCCCCGCCTGGGGAGTACGGCCGCAAGGCTAAAACTCAAAGGAATTGACGGGGACCCGCACAAGCGGCGGAGCATGCGGATTAATTCGATGCAACGCGAAGAACCTTACCAAGGCTTGACATACACCAGAACACCGTAGAAATACGGGACTCTTTGGACACTGGTGAACAGGTGGTGCATGGTTGTCGTCAGCTCGTGTCGTGAGATGTTGGGTTAAGTCCCGCAACGAGCGCAACCCTCGTTCTATGTTGCCAGCACGTAATGGTGGGAACTCATGGGATACTGCCGGGGTCAACTCGGAGGAAGGTGGGGATGACGTCAAATCATCATGCCCCTTATGTCTTGGGCTTCACGCATGCTACAATGGCCGGTACAAAGGGCTGCAATACCGTGAGGTGGAGCGAATCCCAAAAAGCCGGTCCCAGTTCGGATTGAGGTCTGCAACTCGACCTCATGAAGTCGGAGTCGCTAGTAATCGCAGATCAGCAACGCTGCGGTGAATACGTTCCCGGGTCTTGTACACACCGCCCGTCAAGTCATGAAAGTCGGTAACACCTGAAGCCGGTGGCCCAACCCTTGTGGAGGGAGCCGTCGAAGGTGGGATCGGTAATTAGGACTAAGTCGTAACAAGGTAGCCGTACCGGAAGGTGCGGCTGGATCACCTCCTTTCTAAGGAGCATCTGGCATCGTCGGGTTTTTCCTGGTGGTGTCCAGGCGCCGGATCAGACCGAATGTGTCTGCCGGTTAGCTCATGGGTGGAACATTTGATGGGGTGCTCATGCCGATGGTTCGGGTCTAGTACGCAGCTTGCTGTGGGAACGGTTCGGGTTGTGGGGGTGGGTACATGCACGCTGTTGGGTCCTGAGGGGCCGGGCGCTGATTGCGGGTCTTTGGGCTTGTGGTTGGTGGCTGTTCCTCTAGGGCCTTTTCCTGGTGTCACGGTTGTGGCATGTCGGGGAGGGTACCGCCCGTACTTTGAGAACTACACAGTGGACGCGAGCATCTTCCATGCAACCTTTTGGGGTTGTGTGGTGTAGATGATCTTAAAGATCATTAGTCAATTTTTTGACGATTCAACTCATGTGATTTCAAGTCTTTAAGAGCAAACGGTGGATGCCTTGGCATCTGGAGCCGAAGAAGGACGTAGCAATCTGCGATAAGCCTCGGGGAACTGATAAGCGAGTTTTGATCCGAGGGTGTCCGAATGGGGAAACCCCGCCAGGGCGCGTGCGTACCTGGTGACTCCCGCCTGAATATATAGGGCGGGTAGAGGGAACGTGGGGAAGTGAAACATCTCAGTACCCACAGGAAGAGAAAGCAAAAGCGATTCCGTGAGTAGTGGCGAGCGAAACCGGAAGAGGCTAAACCTAGCGTGTGTGATAGCCGGCAGGTGTTGCATGTTGGGGGTTGTGGGACTTTTCTGATTGTTCTGCCGAGCAGTCGACGTGACAAGAGGGTATAGACGAACGGTTTTGAATGGCCGGTCATAGAGGGTGCGAACCCCGTAGTCGAAATGCCTGTTCTTGGCGTGAAGAGTATCCCAAGTAGCACGGGGCCCGAGAAATCCCGTGTGAATCTGTCAGGACCACCTGATAAGCCTAAATACTCCCAGATGACCGATAGCGGACAAGTACCGTGAGGGAAAGGTGAAAAGTACCCCGGGAGGGGAGTGAAATAGTACCTGAAACCGTTTGCTTACAAACCGTTGGAGCCTCCTTAGTAGGGGTGACAGCGTGCCTTTTGAAGAATGAGCCTGCGAGTTAGCGATACGTGGCGAGGTTAACCCGTGTGGGGTAGCCGTAGCGAAAGCGAGTCTGAATAGGGCGATTCAGTCGCGTGTCCTAGACCCGAAGCGAAGTGATCTATCCATGGCCAGGTTGAAGCGACGGTAAGACGTCGTGGAGGACCGAACCCACTTAGGTTGAAAACTGAGGGGATGAGCTGTGGATAGGGGTGAAAGGCCAATCAAACTTCGTGATAGCTGGTTCTCTCCGAAATGCATTTAGGTGCAGCGTTGCGTGTTTCTTGCCGGAGGTAGAGCTACTGGATGGCCGATGGGCCCTACAAGGTTACTGACGTCAGCCAAACTCCGAATGCCGGTAAGTGAGAGCGCAGCAGTGAGACTGTGGGGGATAAGCTTCATAGTCGAGAGGGAAACAACCCAGACCACCATCTAAGGTCCCTAAGCGCGTGCTAAGTGGGAAAGGATGTGGAGTTGCTTAGACAACCAGGAGGTTGGCTTAGAAGCAGCCACCCTTGAAAGAGTGCGTAATAGCTCACTGGTCAAGTGATTCCGCGCCGACAATGTAACGGGGCTCAAGCACGCCACCGAAGTTGTGGCATTGACATTTTTGGTAGGCCTTCGTGGTCCAGCCGTGTTGATGGGTAGGAGAGCGTCGTGTCGCGAGTGAAGCGGCGGGGTGACCCAGCCGTGGACGCGACACGAGTGAGAATGCAGGCATGAGTAGCGAAAGACGTGTGAGAAACACGTCCTCCGAAAGACCAAGGGTTCCAGGGTCAAGCTAATCTTCCCTGGGTAAGTCGGGACCTAAGGCGAGGCCGACAGGCGTAGTCGATGGACAACGGGTTGATATTCCCGTACCGGCGAAGAACCGCCCAAGCTAATCCAGTGGTGCTAAGAGTCCTAGCTCAGAATTTTCCGGATCCCTTCGGGGTGATGGTTGTCTGTGTGAACGCTCGACCCCATGCTGGTGCGGCTAGCGTATTAACAGGTGTGACGCAGGAAGGTAGCCCAAGCCAGGCGATGGTAGTCCTGGTGCAAGTGCGTAGGCCGAGTGATAGGCAAATCCGTCACTCATACAGGCTGAGACACGATGCGGATAAAAAGTGGGTGATCCTATGCTGCCGAGAAAAGCATCGACGCGAGGTTCTAGCCGCCCGTACCCCAAACCGACTCAGGTGGTCAGGTAGAGAATACCAAGGAGATCGAGAGAATCGTGGTTAAGGAACTCGGCAAAATGCCCCCGTAACTTCGGGAGAAGGGGGGCCATCCACTTATTAGGACTTGCTCCGAAAGGGTGTGGTGGCCGCAGAGACTAGTGGGTAGCGACTGTTTACTAAAAACACAGGTCCGTGCCAAGTCGCAAGACGATGTATACGGACTGACGCCTGCCCGGTGCTGGAAGGTTAAGAGGACCGGTTAGCCGCAAGGCGAAGCTGAGAATTTAAGCCCCAGTAAACGGCGGTGGTAACTATAACCATCCTAAGGTAGCGAAATTCCTTGTCGGGTAAGTTCCGACCTGCACGAATGGCGTAACGACTTCCCAACTGTCTCAACCGCGAACTCGGCGAAATTGCATTACGAGTAAAGATGCTCGTTACGCGCAGCAGGACGGAAAGACCCCGTGACCTTTACTACAGCTTGGTATTGGTGTTCGGTGTGGCTTGTGTAGGATAGGTGGGAGACTGTGAAGCGGACACGCCAGTGTTCGTGGAGTCATTGTTGAAATACCACTCTGGTCACTCTGGATATCTAACTTAGGACCGTGATCCGGTTCAGGGACAGTGCCTGGTGGGTAGTTTAACTGGGGCGGTTGCCTCCCAAAATGTAACGGAGGCGCCCAAAGGTTCCCTCAACCTGGTTGGCAATCAGGTGGCGAGTGTAAGTGCACAAGGGAGCTTGACTGTGAGACTGACAGGTCGAGCAGGGACGAAAGTCGGGACTAGTGATCCGGCAGTGGCTTGTGGAAGCGCTGTCGCTCAACGGATAAAAGGTACCTCGGGGATAACAGGCTGATCTTGCCCAAGAGTCCATATCGACGGCATGGTTTGGCACCTCGATGTCGGCTCGTCGCATCCTGGGGCTGGAGTAGGTCCCAAGGGTTGGGCTGTTCGCCCATTAAAGCGGTACGCGAGCTGGGTTTAGAACGTCGTGAGACAGTTCGGTCCCTATCCGCTGCGCGCGTAGGAAGTTTGAGAGGATCTGACCCTAGTACGAGAGGACCGGGTTGGACGAACCTCTGGTGTGTCAGTTGTTCCGCCAGGAGCACCGCTGATTAGCTACGTTCGGGATGGATAACCGCTGAAAGCATCTAAGCGGGAAGCCGGCCTCAAGATGAGACTTCCATACCATTTATGGTGAGAGGCTCCCAGCCAGACTACTGGGTTGATAGGCCGGATGTGGAAGCGTAGTAATACGTGAAGCTGACCGGTACTAATAAGCCGATGACTTGATAACACACCGTTTTTGGTGCTTGCGTCCACTGAGTGGTTCTCGATGTACGGTCGGGAACACAACAATGACATTCGTTGTTGGTTTTTGAAACATCAATAGTGTTTCGGCGGCCATAGCGAGAGGGAAACGCCCGGTTACATTCCGAACCCGGAAGCTAAGCCTCTCAGCGCCGATGGTACTGCAGGGGGGACCCTGTGGGAGAGTAGGACACCGCCGGACTTCTTCTAAGACGAAATGGCCACCCAACGCTGGGTGGCCATTTCGCATATACGGACATCTTCGTCATCGCGGCGTCGATCATTGCCCAGCTCGGGAAGTGATCGGCGCCGCTTTTGTGTCTATGCCCGTGTACGGTCGAGGTAGGGTCGCAGCGTGAGCGGCTTCTCAGGACACGTCCCGGGCAGTCGCGAGTACCGACGTCTGCTCGTCGGACTCTTCTTCGGCGGGGTGGCCACCTTTGCGCAGCTGTACGCCACCCAGGCCTTGTTGCCGCAGATCGCCCTGGGCACCTCCGCGGCCCCGGCAACCGCGGCCTTGACGGTCTCCGCGTCGACCCTGGGGCTCGCGATCGCGGTTCTCCCGTGGTCCTTGGTCGCGGACAGGATCGGCCGGGTGCCGGCGATGGGCGTGGGTATCGTCCTGGCAACGCTCTTCGGCGGCGTCGCACCCTTCTCGGGAGACATTTCCGCGCTTCTCTTGCTGCGCCTGCTCGAGGGCGCGGCTCTGGGAGCAGTTCCCGCTGTGGCGCTCGCGTACCTCAGCGAGGAGGTCGACGCGCGGTATGTCGCGGCCGCGGCGGGGTCGTACATCGCCGGAACGACCGTCGGTGGGCTGAGTGGTCGTGTCGTGTCGGGGTTCGTCGGTGAGTTCTCGGACTGGCGATGGGGCGTGGCATCCGTCATCGCCCTCTGCGCGGTCGCGTCCGCGATCTTCCTCGGGCTCGTTCCTCGGGCGCGCGTGTTCGTCCCGGGGCGGGGCAGAGCGAGGTCTGGGCCGTCCATCGCTGCCCGTTTGTTCGTGAACCTTCGTTCACCCGTGCAACTCACGCTCTACGCGCAGGGCTTTCTTCTCATGGGAGCGTTCGTCGCCGTCTACAACTACCTGGGGTTCCACCTGACCGAGCCCCCGTTCTCCCTGGCGCCCGGGGTCGTGACGTTGCTGTTTCTCGCCTACCTGGCGGGAACCGTCTCGTCTCCTCGCGCCGGGGCCCTCGCGGTTCGTCGGGGGCGCTATCCGGTCCTGCTGGGGGCGATCACGGCCATGGCCGGCGGCGCCGCTCTCCTGGCGGTGCCGGTGACCATCGTCGTCATGTCGGGTCTGGTCGTCTTCACCGCCGGGTTCTTCGGGGCTCACGCTGTCGCTTCCGGTTGGACTCCTGTGGCCGCTGATCCGGAGGCCCGGGCTCAGGCCTCGTCGTTGTACTACTTGGGGTACTACGGAGGATCGAGCGTGTTCGGGTGGCTCCTGGGTGTCGTGTTCGCCGCGCTCGGATGGGGAACGTTCCTGGCCGTCGTGATAGCGATGTGCGCCGTGTCGGCCGCGTTGGCGGCGTCCGTGCTGCGGCCCGGCCGGTTCGCGTGAAGCGAGCCGCCGAACGCTCGCGGTCAATCCCTCACCACGATGTCGCCGGTGGCGACTAGCGTCGTTACGACGACATGAGGAGGTCGCGGGTGGACGACGCCGATGAGCTGACGACAACACGGACGCCGGAGGACGGTATCGACGCGGGGCTGGGGGATGAGACCACCGAGCCGGTGGCCGAGATCAGCTATGACGAACAGCGCTACCCGGCTCGTCCACGGCGCCTCCGCCCTCGCGATCAGTTCCGAGGCGGCACGCTTCGGCGGTTTCTCACCGACCCGAGGAACGCGAACGGCGGAAATCCGTCCTACGTGGAGTGGCTCGTTCGCCAATCGATGCTCAAGGACGCCGACGTCCTGAGCCGTCAGCTGTCGGGACAGCCGTCGATGTGGCGCAACCCCTACGCACGACCCGATGCCCGCCGCGCGATCGAGTCCACCGACGTCTGGTTCACCGCGTACCCGATCTCGCTCATGGCCCGACCGGGGGAGTCCTTCCTCGATGCCCTCGGCGACGAGGCTCTGTGGGAGGCCTTCGAGTGGGTGGGGATCAACGGCATCCACACGGGTCCCGTCAAACGCGCGGGCGGCATCAGCGGATGGCAGGAGACGCCGAGCGTCGACGGTCACTTCGACCGCATCAGCACGCAGATCGACCCCGAGTTCGGCGACGAGAACGCCTTCCGGCGGATGGCGGATGTCGCGGATGCCCACGGGGGCAGCGTGATCGACGACATCGTCCCCGGTCACACCGGTAAGGGTGCCGATTTCCGGCTCGCGGAGATGGCGTACAAGGACTACCCGGGGATCTACCACATGGTGGAGATCCCACGTGAGGACTGGGGCCTTCTGCCGGAGGTTCCGTCCGGACGCGATTCGGTCAACCTCGACGCGGAGACCGAGCGCGAACTCAGTGCGCGGGGGTACATCATCGGCGAACTCCAGCGTGTGATCTTCTACACCCCCGGCGTCAAGGAAACGAACTGGAGCGCAACGGCGCCCGTCGTCGGCACCGACGGACTCGAGCGCCGCTGGGTCTACCTGCATTACTTCAAGGAGGGGCAGCCCTCGATCAACTGGCTCGACCCGACGTTCGCGGGGATGCGTCTCGTGATCGGGGATGCGCTGCACTCGCTGGGCGACCTCGGGACGAGTGCTTTGCGCCTGGATGCCAACGGCTTCCTCGGCGTGGAGAAGAGCGCCGAGGGTCTTCCTGCCTGGTCGGAGGGCCACCCGCTGTCGCACGCGGCGAACCACATCATCGCCGGCATGGTGCGCAAGGTCGGCGGTTTCACGTTCCAGGAACTGAATCTCACGATGGAGGACATCCGAGACACGAGCGCCGTCGGGGCCGACCTGTCGTACGACTTCGTGACTCGACCCGGTTACCACCATGCGCTGGCGACGGCCAACACGGAATTCCTCCGGCTCGCGCTGAACACCGCGCTCGAGACGGGGGTGGAGCCCGCCCAACTCGTGCACGGCATGCAGAACCATGACGAGTTGACGTACGAACTGGTGCACTGGGCCACGGCGCACCGCGACACGCTGTACGCGTTCCGGCACGGCGAATCGACCGGAGGGGAGATCGCGGAGACGGTGCGGGCGGAGCTGACCCAAGCGCTCACCGTCGACGCGGACTACAACCTGGTGTTCACCCAGAACGGAATCGCCTGCACGACGGCGTCGCTCATCGCCGCCACTCAGGGCAAGGCGACGTTGGACGAGATCACCGAGGCCGACGTTCCGGCCATCCGGGACGCGCACCTGCTTCTGGCGAAGTACAACTCCTGGCAGCCCGGTGTCTTCGCGCTGTCAGGGTGGGACCTCACCGGCTCCCTCACGCTTCCCGCCGACGAGGTACGCCACCTCATCGCCTCCGGCGACACTCGTTGGATCGAACGTGGTGCGCACGATCTCCTCGACGTCGCCCCCGACGCCGCCACTTCCGCCTCGGGAATTCCGCGGGCGCGATCCCTCTACGGCTCGCTCGGACACCAGCAGGCCGACCCCGACTCCTTCCTCTCCGGACTGCGGGACATCCTGCGGATCCGTCGTGAGAACGAGATCGCCATCGCCTCCCAGGTGGACATCCCGCAGGTCGGGCATCCCAGCATGCTCGTGATGGTGCACCGGCTGGACGGCGGCGACCGTCGTGTCGACGACGCTCCGCTTCAGATCACGGTGCTGAACTTCTCGGGCGAGACCATCGAGGGGACCGTGCGCTCGGAGTGGTTGGTGCCGCAGAGTACGGCCGTCGACGCGGCGACGGGGGAGGTCGTCGGACGCGTGGACGAGCTGCAGAGCTTCGCCCTCGAACTGGGACCTTATTCGGGCCTGTTCCTGCGCATGCGCGCTCCGGAGGTCACGGAGGACTGAGGCGCCCGATGTCGGGGGGCACGCATACGCTCCGACCATGAGCGAATCGCCTTCGTGCCTCATCCCCGGATGCGGGGATGTCGCCTCACCCGAGGCCCCGTTCGCCCTGTGCGGCGAGCACCTGGCCGTCGCCGCGGAGTGGGCGGCATCCCGTGACGGCGTCACCGACGTCTTGCCGGCCCCGTGCACCTTGTGCGGTTCACGGCTGGGTGTGCGGTGGCCGAGCGGGTGGTTGTGCGCCGTATGCGAGTGGCGGCACGGCGACCCGATCGACGGAGAACTCCCTCCGCCGCGCGTGGACGTCGTCTACTACCTGAGGTTTCGCGACCGCGTGAAGATCGGCACCAGTGCGCAGCCGCGGCAACGACTACGAGCAATCCGTCACGAGGAGTTGTTGGCCTTCGAACGCGGCGATCGGGGGCTCGAACGGCGTCGTCATTCGCAATTCGCCGCCGACCGCCTGGGGGAGTCCGAGTGGTTCCAGCACAGTGACGCTCTCGCTGCGCACGTCGCGGCGCTGCGCGAAGGGGTAGTCGATCCGTGGAGCCTTCACGCACGCTGGATGAGCGAGGCCATCGCTCGGCGAGGGTGAGCGGGCCCCCGCGACACAGGGGACTCAAAGGCGGCGGCCTTACCGTGAGGTCACCACACACCGGGAGGGCACCCATGGGCTTCCTCGATCGACTCTTCGGCGGCCGCGACGACGAGCGTCACGCCCCTACCCCATCCGTGCCCCGCACGTCAGCCGGGAGGTACCGGGACGCGGAGGGCCGTTACGCCCCGCCGCCGCCGGGAAGCTCCGGGTCGGCGTCCGCGCCCTCGAGCGACGATGCGCAGGCGCTCGAACGGTACCGCTACCTGCTGCGAACGGCCCCGCCCGAAACGGTGGAACAGGTCCACGCGGAAGCGTTCGCCCGGCTGACCCCGAGCCAGCGTCAACAGGTGCTCCAGGAGATGTCGTCAGGACTCCCCGCCTCGGAGCGACCGCTCGGCGACGACCCGGCCTCGCTCGCACGCGCCGCGACGCGGGCGGAGTACATGCGGCCCGGCTTCATGGAGCGAACGTTCGGTGGCCGCTCGTTCGGTGGGGGCATGGGTGGCGGTGGCATGGGCGGCGGGGGCTTCGGATCGATGCTCGGCGCATCGATGCTGGGGACGATCGGCGGCTACGTCATCGGCTCCGCGCTCGTCGGATCGCTGTTCGACCCGGGGTACGCCGAGGGATACCAGGACGGGGTGGCCGCCGACGGCGGTGACGCGGCATCCATCGACAATTCCGGTGCGGCGGACGTGGGCGGATTCGACGACGTCGGCGGAGATTTCGGTGGCGATTTCGGGGGAGACTTCGGGTTCTGACGCCGGGGACGCCGGTGGACCACCCGGACGCGGGATGCCGTGATCTCGCGGCGTGGCGCGTGCGGGGACCGTCCGTGCGGGGCCCTCCCGCGCTAGGGTCGAGGCCATGTCCGGCCCGTCGCCGAGCGAGCGGCTCGGCCTTCACCGCAGCCTGCTGACCAGCCAGCTCCTGCAGGCATCGGCGACCGTTCTCGCGGTCGCGGTGACTTTGTTGCTCGGGCAGATCCAGAACGTCACGCTCTTCGTGGCGGGAGCGGGCATCATCTTCGCCTGTGCCGCACTCGTCGTGCTTCTGCCGCGCGACCGTATGCCGTCGTGGATCCTGCTGGTCGCGCCCGTGGTCGACGTCGCCGCGATCGGGTTGTTGCGCGACAGCGCCCCCGTCGCCGGCATCGGTCTGCTCTGGGCTTTCCCCGCCATGTGGATCGGTTCGATCTTCGGGGTCCGCGGCGTCGTCGGTGTGACGGCGGCCGTCTCGGCCATCATCGCGTACCAGGCGATCGACGAGAGCCAACTCGTCGCGGCGTCGACGTTCGTGCTGCCGTTCACCCTCGCCGCGCTGGCTACGATGTCGCACTTCGCCGCGCGGCGTACCCGAGCGCAGCGCGCGCTGCTCGAGAAGCAGTCCGCCGAACTACGCCGGTCGCTCGAACACGCACGGCGCCAGGAGGACCTCGTGACCGAGGTGCTGGATGCGGTGGACTTCGGTGTCATCCGTATCACCGCCGAAGGAGAATTCGCCGTCAGCAACGAGGCGCACGCCCGTCTTCAAGCAAGTGCCGACCCGGTCGGACCTTCTCCCGCGTTCAGCGCCGACGGCATCACACCGCTCGACCCCATCGCGACGCCGCTGGCGCGAGCCCGTGCCGGCGAGGTGTTCGAGGGTGCGCTCGTGTGGTACGGGATGCCAGGAGCAGACCGTCGCGCCTTGAACGTCACCGCGCGGCACCTCCCGTCCCGCGACGGCAGGGACGGTGGCAGTGTCGTCGTCTCGCGGGATGTCACGGCCGAGGAGCTGGCGCTGCGGGCACGTGAGGATCTCGTGGCCAGTGTCTCGCACGAGCTCCGCACGCCGCTCACCTCGATCATCGGCTATCTCGAACTCGCGCTCGACGACGAGAACCTCGACACCGTGACCCGTGAGCAGCTGGAGGTCGCGGAGCGCAACGCCACGCGCTTGCGGGAATTGGTTGCCGACATCCTGGCGATGTCGGCGGCCTCGCGGCACGGCGTCGGTTTCGCCCTGCACCCTGCGCCCACGGATGTCGCCGAGATCGTGGAGAGCGCGGTGACATCGGTGGCCCCGCGGGCGGCGGCGCACGGCATCCGAATCGATGCGTCCAGTGTGCGCTCGTGCCCGGCCCTCGTCGATGCGCACCGCTTGCGGCAGGTCGTGGACAATTTGCTGACCAACGCGGTGAAGTACAACAGCCGCGGGGGAGTGGTCGTGGTGTCGGTGAGGCGCGAGGACGACACCGTTCTGATCACGGTCGCGGACGACGGCCCCGGCATCTCCCCGAGCGAGCAGGGGCGCATCTTCGAGCGGTTCTTCCGCGCCGACGCCGTTCGCAATTCCAGCGTGCACGGCAGCGGCCTGGGACTGGCCATCAGCCGCGACATCGTGCGCGCACACGGCGGCGACATCACGATGGAGACCGAGCCCGGATCGGGGTCGGTTTTCACCGTGCGTCTGCCTCAGAGGGAAGGAACGGCGTCATGGTCTTCGACGTCCTGAGTCTGCAGACAGCCTCGTCGCTCGTCATCCTGGTGTCCGCGGTGATGTACCTGCTGGACACCCTCATGCTGCGGGACGCGCTGCCGGGTCGGCTGTGGGCTGCCGCCTACCTCTCGGGCGTGTTCTCCGCGGTCTGCTACCTGGTGTGGATCGCTGTACCGGGGGCGTTCGTCGCCGTCGCGCTCGGCAACGGCGCGTTCGTCGCGGCGACGGCGTTCTTCTGGCTGGGAAGCGCCGCCTTCAACGGGCGCTCGCTGCGGATCCCCGCCGTCATGACGTCCGCAGCCCTGGTGGTCGTCGTCGTCGTGGCCCTCGTCGAGGGGGCCTGGGCGGGGGACTGGGCGGGAGCCATTCCGCTCTTCCTCGCCAACGCGCTCTTCGCGCTGCTCGGTGCCATCGAGACGCGGCGCGGGGCGATCAGCCGGCGGTGGAGCTCTGCCGGGCTGAGTGTGGTGCTGGGGATCGAGGCCGTCTGGTTCTTCGTCCGCACCATCGTGTTCCTGGCCCAGGGGCCGGACAGCACGGTCTTTCTCACGTATTTCGGTACGAGCGTGTCCGCCTTGCTGACGATGGCGCTGGTCGTCGCCGCCGTCGTGGTCACCTCGGTGCTGCGGACGAACGAATCCGCGCTGCGCGGCAACCCCGAGACGAGACAGCTCGTCGTCGACCGGAACGGAGTGCTGCTGCGTGAGTCGTTCGGTGCGGTCCTGACGATCCTCGTGGCGCGTGCCCGCGCCGCAGGAGAAGACCTCTGCGTCATCGGTGTTCGCGTGGACGACCTCCGCCGCGTCGCGACCGCCTTCGGCCCCGAGGAGGCGGAGGAGATGGCGCGGGCCTTCCGGGCATCCGTTCGCAGGCACGCGCCCACTATGGCTCTCGTCGGTGAGGCGGATGCCTCAGGTCTGTCGATCGCGTTCTCCACCGCGCTCGCCACGGACCACCACCGGGTGGTCCGTGCGCTGCACGAGCGCCTGGTCGCCGATCTGTCCGACCTGGGCACCTCGGTGGTCCCGGTGGTGGGAATCGGCGTGGCTCTGGCCTCGACGGACGGGGCGGACGGACCGACACTGATCGACCGCGCAGACTCGAGGGCAAGCCGCGCGGCGTTGACCGGCGAGCAGCCGTTCGGTCTCCCCGGAGACTGAGCCGGGCCGGTTACTCGTCCTCGGGAGGACCCGGTTCGACGAGGGCCTGAACCCGGGCGCGCAGTTCGCGCGGTCGGAACGGCTTGGTGAGGTAGTCGTCCGCGCCCGCCTCGCGCGCGAGTCGCTCCTCCGTGGCATCCACTCGAGCACTCACCATCAGGATGCGCGTGTCGCTGAATGCGCGGATGCGACGCGCGGTCTCGAATCCGTCGAGCCCTGGCATGCTGACGTCGAGAGTCGTCACGGCCGGGTCGGTGCGACGCACCGCGTCGATGCCCGACAGCCCGTCGACGGCGGTATGCACGACGAACCCCGCGGGTTCGAGGATCGCGGTGAGGAGTGAGCGGATATCGACGTCGTCTTCGATGACGACCACGACGTTCGGATTCGGCATGATGACACTCTCGCCAACCGGTCGGGAGGCGCGACTGCGGCCCTCAACAAATCGTAGACCACCGTCGCGGGAGCGGGGTTCGGGGCTGCGGTGGCTGTGGCATCCTCGAGGGGTGACCCTCCTCGCGCTGACCGGCGGAATCGCGTCGGGCAAGTCCACGATCTCCCGGATGCTCGCCGAGCGCGGAGCCGTCGTCGTGGATGCCGATGCCATCGTCCGCGAGGTCCAGTCGCCCGGCTCGCCGGTGCTGGATGCGATCGTCGCCGAGTTCGGCGACGACGTGCTGCGGCCGGACGGCTCACTCGACCGTCCCGCCCTGGGCGCCCGTGTCTTCGGTCATCCGGACCGGCTGGCGGCCTTGAACGCGATCGTCCATCCTGCGGTACGCGACGAGTCGCACCGGCGGTTTCGTGCAGCCTTCGCCGACGCTCCCGACGCGGTCGTGGTGTACGACGTGCCGCTGCTCGCGGAAGCCCGGGGAACGGGGGAGTGGGATCTCGTCGTCGTCGCGCACGCGCCCGCCGAGCAGCGAGTGCAGCGGCTGATCGAGCAGCGGGGTTTCGTCGAAGCGGACGCCCGCGCGCGCATCGCCGCGCAGGCCGGAGATGACGAGAGGCTCGCGCTCGCCGACGTCGTGATCGACACGACGGGCGACCTGGATGCCACTCGGCGGCAGGTCGACGAGCTGTGGGAGCGTCTCACGGGTCGGTGACACCCGCTCGCGCACGGCGAACGCCCTCCTGGCCCCGATGTCGGAGGCCCCGCCTACGCTGGAATCATGCAGGCCACGCGTTCCGTCCGTCCGTTCGAGGTCATCAGCGAATACTCCCCGTCAGGTGATCAGCCGCAGGCGATCGCCGACCTCGCCGCGCGCATCAACGCGGGAGAGACCGACGTCGTGCTGCTCGGCGCCACCGGTACGGGCAAGTCGGCGACCACGGCCTGGCTCGTCGAGGCCGTGCAGCGTCCCACGCTCGTCCTCGCGCACAACAAGACCCTCGCCGCACAGCTGGCCAACGAGTTCCGCGAGCTTATGCCGAACAACGCGGTCGAGTACTTCGTCTCGTACTACGACTACTACCAGCCCGAGGCGTACGTCCCGCAGACGGACACCTTCATCGAGAAGGACTCCTCGATCAACGCCGAGGTGGAGCGCCTGCGCCACTCGACGACGAACTCGCTCCTGTCCCGCCGCGACGTCGTGGTCGTCTCGACGGTCTCGTGCATCTACGGTCTCGGTGCGCCCGAAGAGTATCTGCGCGCCATGGTGGCTCTGCAGGTGGGGGAGCGGTACGACCGCGACGCCCTGATCCGCAAGTTCATCTCGATGCAGTACAACCGCAACGACGTCGATTTCTCGCGCGGCAACTTCCGGGTGCGCGGCGACACGATCGAGATCATTCCCGTCTATGAGGAATACGCGATCCGGATCGAGATGTTCGGCGACGAGATCGAGGCGCTGTACATGCTGCACCCGCTGACCGGCGACGTGGTGCAGAAGATGGAGTCCGTGCCGATCTTCCCCGCCTCCCACTACGTCGCGGGGACCGACACCGTCCAGCGCGCGATCGGCACGATCGAGCATGAGCTCGCCGAACGGCTGAAGGAGCTCGAGTCGCAGAACAAGCTCCTCGAGGCCCAGCGACTCCGGATGCGCACGACGTTCGATCTCGAGATGCTGCAGCAGCTCGGGTTCTGCTCGGGCATCGAGAACTACTCGCGCCACCTCGACGGGCGCATGGCCGGCGACCCCCCGCACACGCTGCTCGACTTCTTCCCCGACGATTTCCTTCTCGTCATCGACGAGTCGCACGTAACGGTTCCGCAGATCGGCGCGATGTACGAGGGTGACGCCTCGCGTAAGCGCACGCTCGTCGAGCACGGCTTCCGCCTGCCGAGCGCGATGGACAACCGTCCGCTGCGGTGGGACGAATTCAAGAACCGCATCGGGCAGACGGTCTATCTGTCGGCAACGCCCGGTCGCTACGAGATGGGCATCGCCGACGGCATCGTCGAGCAGATCATCCGCCCGACGGGTCTGATCGACCCTGAGATCGTGGTGAAGCCGTCGAAGGGACAGATCGACGATCTGCTCGAGCAGATCCGCGTCCGCGTCGATCGTGACGAGCGCGTGCTCGTCACGACGCTGACGAAGAAGATGGCCGAAGAGCTCACGGACTTCCTCGGCGAGCACGGCGTGCGGGTCCGGTACCTGCACTCCGATGTCGACACCCTGCGACGCGTGGAGCTCCTCACCGAACTGCGCGCGGGCGTCTACGACGTGCTCGTCGGCATCAACCTCCTGCGTGAGGGTCTCGACCTTCCCGAGGTGTCGCTCGTCGCGATCCTGGATGCCGATAAAGAGGGATTCCTCCGCAGCGGCACGTCTCTCATCCAGACGATCGGCCGCGCCGCTCGCAACGTCTCGGGCGAGGTGCACATGTACGCCGACAAGATCACCGATTCGATGCGGAATGCGATCGACGAGACCGAGCGTCGTCGTGAGAAGCAGATCGCTTACAACACTGCGCACGGCATCGACCCCCAACCGCTCCGGAAGAAGATCGCCGACATCACCGAGGTCCTGGCCCGAGAGGCATCCGATACCCGGAGTCTGCTTTCCCGTAATGACAAAGCTGGCAAGGGCAAGTCGCCGACCCCGCAGTTGCGACGTACCGGCATCGCGGCGGAGGGAGCGGACCAGCTCGAATCCACGATCGCCGACCTCACGCAGCAGATGCTCGCGGCGGCGAGCGAGCTGAAGTTCGAACTCGCCGGGCGACTCCGCGACGAGGTGCAAGACCTCAAGAAAGAGTTGCGGGCCATGGAGCGCGCGGGTCACGCCTGATCGAAGGGAACCGCGATGGAGCAGAGGGTCTCGTTGATCACCCTCGGGGTGTCCGACCTTTCGCGGTCGATCGACTTCTACGAGAGTCTGGGATGGCATCGCCATCCGACGTCTGTCGAGGGGGAGGTCGCCTTCTTCGATCTCGGCGGAATGGTGCTCGCGCTGTGGTCCCGAGACAACCTCGCTGCGGACTCCGCCGTTGCGGACGGCGGCGGATGGGGTGGTGTAACTCTGGCGCACAACGTCCGTGGGTCCGACGAGGTCGACGCTCTCCTCGCCGAGGCGGTCAGCGCGGGCGCGACCCTGGGTCGTCCGGGTGCCGCGACGGAATGGGGCGGCTATTCGGGGGTGTTCGTCGATCCGGACGGCCATCCGTGGGAGATCGCGGTCAACCCCGGCTGGCCCCTCGACGAGGACGGCCGCCCGCGCCTGGAGTGATGGAGGGCGGAGGCGCACCACCGGGAACAGCCGCCGGGCGGCGAAAGCGGCCGGCGCGGGGACGGGTCGTCGGGCTGAGGTTGAGCGTCGGGAGTTCCTCGGCGCGGTGACGGGTCGTCGGCCTGATGTTTAACGCTTCGGAGCCCGGCGGCGCGGGGACGGGTCGCCGCACAGGGGTTCGCCGCTATCAGGGGCAGTGCAGAAGAGGCTTGGGCCCTGAGCGATCCACGCTGTGCTCCGACATCGGGTGCCCGCACAGCGGGCAGGGTCGGGCCGTGCGAACGGGCTCGGGCGTCGTCTCGTACGGTCCCACGGACGCGGGGCCGGCGACGCGGATCAGCCGTGTGTTGATGTACTGGTACCAGCCGCCGGCGGCCCGCACACGTTCACGGAGCGGGGGTCGGTCGGCGTCCTTTTGTGCCATGATCATTAGTGTACTAAGTAATCGAGGAGGCGGCACGTGAACGACCCTTTGCGGTTGGAGAATCAGGTCTGCTTCGCCCTGGTCACAGCGGCGCGCAACGTCGTGTCGCTGTACCGGCCCGTGCTCGAGCCTCTCGGGCTGACGCATCCGCAGTACCTCGTGATGCTCGCGTTGTGGGAACGTTCGCCGCGGTCGCTGAGCGCCCTCGCCGGCGAACTCGCGATGGAGCCGGCGACGCTCTCCCCCCTCGTGAAGCGACTCGAGGCGCAGGGACGAGTGCAGCGCGCTCGGCGTGCCGACGACGAACGCGTCCTCGATATCGACCTCACCGATGAGGGTCGCGCGCTGCGCGAGCGCGCCCTCGAGGTGCCGGGGAAGATCATGGAGCGGGTCGGAATCGATGAACCCGCACTCGTGGCACTCCGAGACGGGCTCGCCCCCTTCGCCGCGCGGATCGATCCCGCCGACTGAGCACCGGGACGGGGCGCGTACCCTCGCACATCCGTGCGCCGGCGGCGAACCCGGGGCCGATGTCGGAGGGGGAACCTAGACTTGAACGGTGCCCATCGTTCCTGTCTCGTCCCACGGAAACCCCAGCGGAAAGCTCAGTGTTCGCGGTGCCCGCGTCCACAATCTGAAGAACGTCGATCTCGATATTCCGCGCGACTCGCTCGTGGTGTTCACCGGCCTTTCGGGCTCGGGAAAGTCGAGCCTGGCATTCGACACGATCTTCGCCGAGGGTCAGCGTCGTTACGTCGAGTCGCTGAGCGCCTATGCCCGTCAGTTCCTCGGGCAGGTCGACCGTCCCGACGTCGATTTCATCGAGGGCCTGAGCCCCGCGGTCTCGATCGACCAGAAGTCGACGAACCGCAACCCGCGGTCGACCGTCGGCACGATCACCGAGATCCACGATTACATGCGACTGCTGTGGGCGCGCATCGGTGTGCCGCACTGCCCCGAGTGCGGTGCCCGCATCCAGCGTCAGACGGTGCAGCAGATCGCCGACCAGCTGATGGAGCTGCCCGACCGCACGCGCTACCAGATCGTGGCTCCCGTCGTGACTCAGAAGAAGGGCGAGTTCGTCGACCTCTTCAAGGAGCTCAGCGCGAAGGGATACGCGCGTGCCGTCGTCGATGGCGAGCTCGTGCAGCTCGCCGAGCCACCGGTGCTGAAGAAGAGCTACAAGCACGACATCGCTGTCGTTGTCGACCGACTCGTGGCATCCGGCGACATCCTGAGCCGCATCACCGACTCGGTCGAGACCGCTCTCGGGCTCGCCGGCGGAATCATGCAGGTGAACTTCGTCGATGAGGAGGGGGATGACGCCTGGCAGTCGTTCTCCGAGAAGCTCGCCTGCCCGAATGGCCATCCGCTGCAGCTGACCGAGATCGAGCCGCGGACCTTCTCGTTCAACGCCCCCTTCGGCGCGTGCCCGGTGTGCTCGGGCCTGGGGACGCGCATGTCGGTCGACGTCGACCTCATGCTGGGAGACGAGGAACTCTCGATCCGTGACGGCGCGATCCTGCCGTGGACGACGCAGGGCAAGGGACTTTTCCAGTACTACGAGCGCCTCCTCGAGGGGCTCGCGCGTGACCTGGACTTCTCGCTCGACACCCCGTGGCGCGACCTGGCGAAAGAGGTGCAGGACGCCGTCCTTCGCGGCGAGAACTACAAAGTCACCGTCAAGTGGAAGAACCGCTACGGCCGGGAGATGCGGTACTCGTCGGGCTTCGAGGGCGTCGTCCCGTACATCGAGCGGCAGTACCTCCAAGCGGAGTCGGACGCACAGCGTCAGCGCTGGTCGGAGTACCTGCGCGAGGTGCCGTGCGCCGTCTGCGACGGCGACCGGCTCAAGCCCGAGGTGTTGGCCGTGCTGGTGGACGGAACGTCGATCGCGGCCGCGTCTCGCATGAGCCTGTCGGACGCGCGGGAGTTCTTCTCGAAGCTCACCCTCACCGAGCGCGAGGCGACGATCGCCGCCGCAGTGCTCCGTGAGATCCGTGCGCGTCTCGACTTCTTGCTGCAGGTCGGGTTGAACTACCTCAGCCTCGGTCGCGCCGCCGGCACGCTCTCGGGCGGTGAGGCACAGCGCATCCGCTTGGCGACCCAGATCGGTTCGGGTCTCACGGGTGTCCTCTACGTTCTCGACGAGCCATCGATCGGTCTGCACCAGCGTGACAACCGTCGGCTGATTCAGACACTCGAAACCCTCCGCGACCTCGGGAACACCCTGATCGTCGTCGAGCACGACGAAGAGACCATTCACGCGGCCGACTGGGTCGTCGACATCGGTCCGCGGGCCGGAGTCGACGGCGGCAACGTGGTGCACTCCGGGCCGCTCGCCCAGCTCCTCGACGACGATCATTCGCTCACCGGCGCGTACCTCTCGGGGCGCCGGTCGATCGAAGCGCCCAAGAAGCGCCGCAAGATCGACAAGAAGCGCCAGGTCACGGTCGTCGGCGCCCGCGAGAACAACCTGCAGAACGTCACGGTGGACTTCCCGCTCGGCGTGCTGACGTCGGTGACCGGCGTCAGCGGCTCGGGCAAGTCGACGCTGGTGAACGGCATCCTGTACGAAGTCCTCGCCTCGACGCTGAACGGTGCGCGGCGCGTGCCCGGCAAGCACACGCGCGTGACGGGTCTCGACAACCTCGACAAGGTCGTGCACGTCGACCAGGCTCCGATCGGCCGCACCCCGCGCTCCAACCCCGCGACGTACACGGGTGTCTTCGACCGGATCCGGACGCTCTTCAGTGAGACGCCCGAGGCGAAGGTGCGCGGCTACCAGGCGGGGCGCTTCAGCTTCAACGTCAAGGGCGGCCGCTGCGAGGCCTGCTCGGGTGATGGCACGCTCAAGATCGAGATGAACTTCCTCCCCGACGTCTACGTCGACTGCGAGGTCTGTCACGGCAAGCGGTACAACCGCGACACGCTCTCGGTGCACTACAAGGGCAAGAACATCGCGGAGGTGCTCGAGATGCCGATCTCCGAGGCCGCCGAGTTCTTCGAGCCGATCCAGGCGATCCACCGGTATCTCAAGACGCTCGTCGACGTGGGGCTCGGCTACGTGCGCCTGGGACAGTCGGCCACGACACTCTCGGGCGGTGAGGCCCAGCGCGTGAAGCTCGCGACCGAGCTCCAGCGTCGCAGCAACGGCCGTTCGATCTACGTGCTCGACGAGCCGACGACGGGGCTGCACTTCGAAGACGTCTCGCTGCTGCTGAAGGTGCTCAACGGTCTCGTCGACAAGGGCAACACCGTGATCGTCATCGAGCACAACCTCGACGTCATCAAGAGCTCGGACTGGGTCATCGACCTCGGCCCCGAGGGCGGCGCCGGTGGCGGCACGATCGTCGCGACCGGCACGCCCGAACAGGTGGCGACCGTCCCCGAGAGCCACACGGGGGCGTTCCTGGCCGAACTCCTCGAGACGGGTCGCACCGGCACGCAGCGCAACACCGCCGAGCGCGAGCCGGAACTGGCCCGCGCGGGGGCCTGAGCCGTGGCATCCCGGGAACGGGTGTCGCAGCTGCCCTACCGGCCCAAAGCGGGGGAGATCCCCACCAATCCGGGGGTGTACCGGTTCCGCGACGCCGAGGGGCGGGTGCTCTACGTCGGCAAGGCGAAGAACCTTCGGGCCCGCCTGTCGAACTATTTCGCTCCTCTGTACTCGCTGCACGAACGCACGCGGCGCATGGTCACGACGGCGGCGTCGGTCGAATGGACGGTCGTGCCCAGCGATGTCGATTCGCTGCAGCTGGAGTACATGTGGATCAAAGAGTTCGATCCGCCGTTCAACGTCCGCTACCGCGACGACAAGTCGTACCCGTTCATGGCGATCACTCTCGCCGACGAGGCGCCGCGGGTCATCGTCACGCGTAATTCGAAGATCCGGGGGGCCAAGTACTTCGGGCCCTATCCGAAGGTGTGGGCCGTCCACGACACGATCGACCTGATGATCAAGGTCTTCCCGATCCGCACGTGCAGCGACGCCTCCTACAAGAAGGCCATGCAATCGGGCAGACCCTGCTTCCCGGGACAGATCGGACGCTGCGGCGGACCCTGCTCGATGAAGGTGACCATCGAAGAGCATCGGGCGATCGTCGACGACTTCGTCGCCTTCATGTCCGGCGGCGATCAGCGCTTCACTAAGGCGCTCACGGCTCGGATGATGGAAGCCTCGGCCGCCATGGACTACGAGGCTGCCGCCCGGTACCGCGACAAGCTGCAGGCCATCGACGCGGTCCTCGGCAAGAGCGCCCTCGTCCTCCCCGCGGACACGGATGCCGATCTCTTCGGCATCGCCGAGGACGAGCTCGCCGCGACGGTGCAGCACTTCGTCGTGCGCGGCGGCCGCGTCCGCGGTGTCCGCGCCACCACGATCGAGAAGGAGATCGACATCTCCGGGCCCGATCTGGTCGACCAGGTGCTGCAGCGGACATACGGCGACGCCGTCGCCGCCGACATCCCTCGCCAGGTGCTGGTGCCCGAGCTCCCCGACGATGCCGAGCAGCTCGAGGCATGGTTGCGCGAGCGCCGAGGGCGACCCGTTTCCCTGCAGGTCGCGCAGCGCGGACCCAAGGCCGACCTCCTCAAGACAGCGACGCTCAACGCGCAGCAGGCGCTCATGCTCCACAAGACGCGTCGGACGAGCGATTACGTCGCGCGATCGCAGGCGCTCACCGATCTCCAGGAGGCCCTGGGGCTGGCCGAAGCGCCGCTGCGCATCGAGTGCTACGACGTCTCGCACCTCGCGGGCACCAACGTCGTGGCATCCATGGTCGTGTTCGAGGACGGCCTGCCGCGCAAAGACCAATACCGGTCGTTCGGCGTCGCCGAGACCACCGACGACACCGACTCGCTCTACCAGGTGCTCACGCGTCGGCTGGCGTATCTCGACCGACCCGAGGACGACGAGCGCGAAACGCTCGGCGGAGCGATCATCGCGGATGCCGAGAGCCCCGAGGCGACCGCCGACGGCGAGGTCGTGACCACGCGGAAGCGCCCCCGATTCGCGTACCGACCGCAGCTGCTCGTGGTCGACGGCGGGCAGCCGCAGGTGGCCGCCGCCGCGCGGGCACTGGCGGATGCCGGGCACGAGGAGATCGCGCTGTGCGGCATTGCGAAGCGATTGGAAGAGGTGTGGCTGCCGGGGGAGGACTACCCGGTCATCCTGCCGCGGACGTCCGAGGCGCTGTACCTGCTGCAGCGGCTGCGCGACGAGGCGCACAGGTTCGCCATCACCCATCAGCGCAAGCGTCGGAAGCGGGACATCTCCAGCGTCCTGACCGAGGTGCCGGGTCTCGGCGACGCCCGCATCAAGGCGCTGCTGCGACACTTCGGCTCGGTGACGGCCCTCAAGAATGCCTCGCCCGAAGAGATCACGGTGCTTCCCGGCATCGGTCCGACCCTCGCCGAGGCGATCCACGCGCGGTTGTCTCGATAGGCTGGACTCGACGAAAGGGCGAATCATGCAGGCGTCACGGGCTGCGCCCGGCGAGGTGCTGATCGTCACGGGGATGTCGGGTGCCGGCCGATCCACCGTTGCCAACGCCCTCGAGGATCTCGACTGGTACGTCGTCGACAACCTCCCGCCGCGCATGCTGCGCCCGCTCCTGGATCTGACGGAGCGCGCCGGCGGGGCTGTGCCGAGGGTCGCGGTGGTCGTGGACGTCCGAGGGCGCTCGATTTTCGGCGACCTTCCCGAGGCGATGCGGGCCCTGCAGGCCGACGGCCAGGTGCGCGTGGTCTTCCTGGATGCCTCGGATGCGGTGCTCGTGCGCCGGTTCGAGGCCGTCCGACGTCCGCATCCCCTCCAGGGGGACGGCACGATCCTCGATGGCATCCGGCGGGAGCGCGAGCGCCTGACGCCTCTTCGCGAAGCGGCGGACGTCGTCATCGACACCTCCGCGTACAACGTGCACCAGCTCTCGCTGCGGACGGTGGAGCTCTTCGGTGAAGAGGGTGCTGCCCGTCACACGGTCACGCTCATGAGCTTCGGGTTCAAGTACGGGCTGCCCACCGACGTCGACCTGGTCGCGGACATGCGGTTCCTGCCGAACCCCTTCTGGAACGAGCAGCTGCGACCGCTGACCGGTGAAGACCCGTCGGTACGGCAGTACGTGCTCGAGCAGGAAGGCGCGACCGAGTTCCTCGATTCCTACGCTGCCGCCCTACGGCCCGTGCTCGCCGGCTACGAGCGGGAGAACAAGCGCCATTCCGTCGTCGCCGTCGGCTGCACCGGAGGCAAGCACCGCTCCGTCGTGATGGTGCGTGAGCTGGCTGCGCGCATCAGTGAGCTCCCCGGCGTCGCGGTCCGGGTGACTCACCGAGACCTCGGCCGCGAGTAGGCTGTACCCTCGTCCCCGCCGCCTCGACAGTGTCACCCACGCCGTCGCGAGCGTTGCCCCCATTGTCCTGAACCGAGGAGAACCGTGCCGCTGACCGCCGACGTGAAGGCCGAGCTGATCACCGTACGCGACCCGCGTCCGACGGCCCGGGTCGCCGAGCTCACGGCGATCCTTCGCTTCTCGGGCGGTCTGCACTCCATCGCCAACCGCGTTGCCGTCGAGGCGGAGCTGGACTCCGATGTCCTCGCTCGTCGCGTCGCCCGCGATCTGATGGAGCTTTACGGTGTGCGGCCGGAACTGCACCACGTCCAGGGATCCGGTGGCCGCGCCGGCGGTCACTTCGCCGTCCGTGTCATCGAGGCCGGCGAGACGCTCGCACGTCAGACCGGATTGCTCGACCAGCGTCGGCGCCCCGTCCGCGGCCTCCCCAACAAGCTCACGACGGGGTCGCGGCCCGATCTCAGCGCCATCTGGCGGGGCGCCTTCCTCGCGAGCGGTTCGCTCAGCGACCCGGGCCGTTCGGCGGCGCTCGAGATCTCCTGCCCCTCGTCCGAGGCCGCGATGGCGCTCGTCGGCGCGGGGCACCGCATCGGCATCCCCGCCAAGGCGCGCGAGGTCCGGGGAGTTCCGCGCGTCGTCGTGCGCGACGGCGAGGCGATCCGCAACGCGCTGCACGAGATGGGCGCTCGTCGCACGGCCAGCGAGTGGGACCAGATGCGGCAACGGCGCGAAGTGCGCGCGGGCGTGAACCGCCTGGTCAACTTCGATGACGCCAATCTCCGCCGCTCGGCGCAGGCCGCGGTTGCCGCCTGCGCGCGCGTCGAGCGCGCGCTCGAGATCCTGGGCGACGAGGTTCCCGCGCATCTGCAGCAGGCCGGCGAGCTGCGTCTCGCGCACCGAGACGCGAGTCTCGACGAGCTCGGCCACCACGCCGACCCGCCCCTCACCAAGGACGCGGTGGCCGGTCGCATCCGCCGTCTCCTCGCCATGGCCGACAAGAAGGCCGAAGCGGAGGGGATCCCCGGCACCGAGTCCGCGGTGCCCGTCGGCGCCGAGGACTGACCCCGGCGCGACGGACCACTACGCGACGGACCCCCTTCGCGACGGACCGACGGATGCCGAACCCTCGGCATCCGTTCGTCGTTTCTGCGACCCGCCCGGGCGAATACTCTCCGTCATTCGGGGAAGCAACCCTGCGGTCCGTGCGTTGCCGCTCAGTAGGATGAAGACGTCACCCTCGCTGCGCCGAGGCTTCGGTGCAGCGCCGATTCGGAAGTTGAGAACATGGCGAAGTACACGCTGCCCGAACTGCCCTACGACTACGCCGCGCTGGAGCCCCACATCAGCGCGACGATCATGGAGCTGCACCACAGCAAGCACCACCAGACGTACGTGAACGGCGCGAACACCACGCTCGACCTGCTCGCGGAGGCGCGCGAGAAGGGCGATTTCGCGAACATCAACCGTCTGCAGAAGGATCTCGCCTTCAACCTGGGTGGTCACACCAACCACTCCATCTTCTGGACGAACCTCTCCCCGAACGGCGGCGACAAGCCGACCGGCGACCTCGAGGCAGCCATCGACGACCAGTTCGGTTCGTTCGACGCCTTCCGCGGTCAGTTCACCGCCGCCGCCCTCGGCGTGCAGGGGTCGGGCTGGGCGGGCCTCTTCTGGGATTCGATCGGTGAGAACCTCCTCATCCAGCAGTTCTTCGACCAGCAGGGCCAGATCGTGGCCGGCACGGTCCCGCTCCTGCTCCTCGATGTCTGGGAGCACGCGTACTACCTCGACTACAAGAACGTCCGCGCCGACTACGTGAAGGCGTTCTGGAACATCGCCAACTGGGCCGATGCGCAGCAGCGCTTCGCCGCCGCCCGTGAGAAGACCGCGGGTCTGCTGGTACTGTCGTAAACGGCGTGGGCGTCCCGGCGGGACACTCCGCCGGGACGCCGTTGTCCGCCAGCGAATACCGCAATCACGCGCTTCTCGCGCACAACTGATTCAGGAGAAATTCCGTGACCGTCAAGATCGGAATCAACGGCTTCGGCCGAATCGGACGCAACTACCTCCGCGCGGCTCTCGCGCAGGGTGCAGACCTGGAAATCGTGGCGGTGAACGACCTCACCGACAACAAGACCCTGGCCCACCTCCTCAAGTACGACTCCGTCGGAGGCGTCCTGGCCGAAGAGGTCTCGTACACCGAAGACTCCATCACCGTCGGCGACAAGACCATCAAGGTCTTCGAAGAGCGCGACCCCGCCAACCTCCCCTGGGGCGAGCTGGGCGTCGACATCGTCATCGAGTCGACCGGCCGCTTCACCAAGGCCGAGGACGCGAAGAAGCACGTCGCCGGCGGCGCCAAGAAGGTGCTCATCTCCGCTCCGGCCACGGGCGACGACGCCACCATCGTCATGGGTGTGAACGAAGAGACGTACAACCCCGAGACCGACGTCATCATCTCGAACGCCTCGTGCACCACGAACTGCCTCGCGCCCCTGGCCAAGGTCTTCGAAGACGCGTTCGGCATCGAGCGCGGCTTCATGATGACGGCGCACGCCTACACCGCCGACCAGAACCTGCAGGACGGCCCGCACAGCGACCTGCGTCGTGCGCGCGGCGCGGCGATCAACATCGTCCCCGCCTCGACCGGTGCCGCCAAGGCCATCGGCCTCGTGCTTCCCGAGCTCAACGGCAAGCTCTCCGGCTCGTCGTACCGCGTCCCGGTTCCCACCGGCTCGATCGTCGACCTCACGATCGTCACCCCCACCGAGGGTCTGACCGTCGACCAGGTCAACGAGGTCTACAAGAAGGCCGCCGCCGAGGGACGTCTCGCCGGAATCCTGGCCTACACCGAGGACCCGATCGTCTCGAGCGACATCCAGGGCAACCCGCACTCGTCGATCTTCGACGCCGAGCTGACCAACGTCTCGGGCAACCTCGTCAAGGTCTCGTCCTGGTACGACAACGAGTGGGGTTACTCCAACCGCCTCGTCGACCTGACCGAGTACGTCGCCGAGCGTCTCTGACCCTCCATGGCTCTGCGCACCCTCGAATCGCTGGGGTCGCTGGCCGGCACGCGCGTCATCGTCCGTTGTGACCTGAACGTCCCCCTCAAGGACGGCGTCATCACGGACGATGGCCGCGTGCGCGCGTCGCTGCCGACTCTCAACGCCCTGATCAACGCCGGCGCCCGCGTCGTCGTGTGCTCGCACCTCGGGCGCCCCGACGGGTCGCCCGACCCGAAGTACTCCCTCGAGCCGGTCGCGCAGCGCCTGTCCGAGCTCCTCGGCCAGCCGGTCGCGTTCGCGCGCGACACCGTCGGCGAGTCCGCCCGTGAGGCCGTCGCCTCGCTCGAGGACGGAGACGTCGCCGTCATCGAGAACCTCCGGTTCAACGCGGGGGAGACCTCGAAGGACGAGGCCGAGCGCCAGGGTTTCGCCCGTCAGCTCGCCGAGCTCGGCGACGCCCTCGTGTCCGACGGCTTCGGTGTCGTGCACCGCAAGCAGGCGAGCGTCTACGACCTCGCCCAGATCGTGCCGTCGGCGGCGGGCCTGCTCATCCAGAAAGAGCTCGAGGTCCTGGACCGTCTGACCGAGAACCCCGAACGGCCCTACACGGTCGTCCTCGGGGGATCGAAGGTCAGCGACAAGCTCGGTGTCATCGAGCACCTGCTGCCCCGGGTCGACAAGCTCCTGGTCGGCGGCGGAATGATGTTCACGTTCCTGGCCGCGGAGGGCAACAAGGTCGGATCGAGCCTGCTCGAGAAGGACCAGATCGACACCGTGAAGGGCTACCTCGCCTCGGCGAAGGAGCGCGGCGTCGAGATCGTCCTCCCCGTGGATGCCGTCGTCGCGGCGTCCTTCTCGGCCGACGCCGAGCATGTCGTGGCGGATGCCGTTGCTCTCGAGGAGACCCCGTTCGGTGCCTCGGGTCTCGGCCTCGACATCGGTCCGCGCACGGCGGACCTCTTCGCCGAGGCCATTCGCGACTCGCGCACGGTGTTCTGGAACGGCCCCATGGGCGTGTTCGAGATGGCGGCCTTCGCCGCGGGCACCAAGACGGTCGCTCAGGCCCTGACCGAGGTCGACGGCCTGAGCGTCGTGGGCGGCGGTGACTCGGCCGCGGCCGTCCGCCAGCTCGGCTTCACCGACGACCAGTTCGGCCACATCTCCACCGGTGGCGGCGCCAGCCTGGAGTTCCTCGAAGGCAAGAAGCTCCCCGGACTGGAGGTCCTCGGATGGCAGTGAACAGAACCCCTCTCATCGCCGGCAACTGGAAGATGAACCTCGACCACCTGCAGGCGGTCGCGTTCGTCCAGAAGCTGCACTGGACGCTGAAGGAAGCGAAGCACGAGACCGGCAGCGTCGAGGTGGCGGTCTTCCCGCCGTTCACCGACCTGCGTACCGTGCAGACGCTCCTGGACGCCGACAAGATCGAGTTCGCCCTCGGCGGGCAGGACCTTTCGGCCCACGATTCCGGTGCCTACACCGGCGAGATCTCGGGGCAGTTCCTCGCGAAGCTCGACGCCCGTTACGTCATCATCGGGCATTCCGAGCGTCGGCAGTTCCACCACGAGTCCGACGAGGTCGTGGCGGCCAAGACCGCCGCGGCCCTGCGCCACGGTCTCGTTCCGGTGATCTGCGTCGGTGAGACCTCGGACGACCTCGAGAAATTCGGTGCGAGCGCCGTCCCCGTGGGGCAGCTCGAGGTCGCGCTCGAGGGCGTGGCATCCGATGCCGACATCGTCGTGGCGTACGAGCCGGTCTGGGCCATCGGCTCGGGCCAGGCCGCAACGCCGGACCAGGCTCAGGAGGTCGCGGCCAAGCTCCGCGCCGTCGTCGCCGACAAGCTGGGTGCGGACGCGGCGGCTCGCACGCGCATCCTCTACGGCGGTTCGGTGAAGTCGGGCAACATCGCCGGGTTCATGCGTGAGCCCGACGTGGACGGTGCCCTGGTGGGCGGTGCGAGCCTCGTCGTCGACGAGTTCGCGGCGATCATCCGGTACCAGAAGCACGTCGGAGTCTGACCGACACGATGCCCGCGGCCCTGCGCCGCGGGCATCCGTGTGTCCGGCCCCGCTCCCCGTATACTTGACGCTTGTGCGGCCGTCCCTGGCCGCTCGCGAAAGGCTTTCGACAGTGCAGATTCTCGAGTTCGTCCTGCAGGTTTTCCTGGGCGTGACCAGCCTCCTGCTGACCCTGCTCATCCTGCTCCACAAGGGACGCGGCGGCGGTCTGTCCGACATGTTCGGCGGCGGCATGAGCTCCGCGATGGGCTCGTCCGGCCTCGCCGAACGCAACCTCAACCGATTCACGATCGTGCTCGCGCTGGTGTGGTTCATCACCATCGTCGGCCTCGGTCTCCTGACCAAGTTCGCGGAGCTCTGACATGGCCACTGGCGGTAACGCCATCCGCGGCACGCGCGTCGGCGCGGGCCCGATGGGAGAACAGGACCACGGTTTCCACGCCGATCGGGTAGCGGTGTCGTACTGGGATGCGCTCGGCAACGAGACCGTCCGCTACTTCGCGGCGGGCATCCCCGACGACGAGATCCCCGAGACCATCGATTCGCCGCACTCTGGGCTTCCGGCGGGGCGCGACAAGAACAATCCGCCGGCGCTCGCGAAGACCGAGCCCTACAAGACGCACCTGGCGTACGTGAAGGAACGCCGGACCGACGAGGAAGCGGCGTCGCTCCTCGACGATGCGCTTCAGCAGCTGCGCGAGCGCCGCGGCCAGTAGAGACCGAACGAGAAAGAGACCGGATGCCGATGGCATCCGGTCTCTTTCGTCGTGCGGGCTCAGTACTCGCGATCGATGAGCTGCGGCGGCACCTGGTCAGCGGCGGCCTCGTCGACGAAGAACGCCGTGCGACGACGGCCCTTCGCCCCGGCGGCGGGAACGCTCTGGTAGCTCGCGCCGGCGAGGGCGAGGCCGAGAGCGGCGGCCTTGTCGGCGCCCGCGATGACCATCCACACGCGCTTGGACGAGTTGATGACCGGGCGGGTGAGCGAGATGCGCTCCGGCGGAGGCTTGGGGGAGTCGCGCACCGGCACCGTCGCCCGATCGGTGACGGAGATCTCCGGCCGATCAGGGAAGAGCGAGGCGATGTGCGCGTCGGGACCGACACCGAGGAAGCAGATGTCGAAGGACGGCCACGGGCCCGTCTCACTCCGGTCGGAGGGCGCGAACTGCGCGAGCTCATCGGCGTAGGCGATCGCCGCGGCGTCCAGATCGAGGCCGTCGTCGGTCGAGGCGGCCGAGTGGATGTTCTCGGCCGGGATGTCGAGACCGTCGAGGAAGGCGACACGCGCCTGCTTCTCGTTGCGATCGTCCGAGTCCCGGCTCACGAACCGCTCGTCACCGAACCAGAAGTGCACGAGCGACCAGTCGACCTCGTCGACACGCGGATCGCGAGCGGCCGAGCGCAGGACCGCACCGCCCATCGTGCCGCCGGTCAGGCAGACGTGCATGCGTTTGCCCTCGGCGACGCGCTTCACGATGCGGTTCACGAACCGGGTCGCGACGTAGTCCGCGAGGGTATCGGCATCCTTCTTGATGATGACCTGCTTGGCGGAGCCGTTCTCGGTCATCGGTCGCCCCCCTCGTCGAGGGTGTGCAGCAGCTCCGTGCACTGCGTCAGGACGCGGCCGTACAGCACATCGGGGTCGAGGCGACGGAGCTCCTCGGCGAGGCACTCGCGAAGCGTCCGACGCGGGAAGTCGAGCTCGTGCGTCGGCTGGCCGGGCTGCGTGAGGATCGCGACACCCGGCGTGGGGCGCTCGAGGAGGGTGTCTCCGCTCGCGCGTGTGAGGCGCACCGACTTGATGCCGCCGGCCCATTCGGCCTCCGGGAGGTAGCTGTACGTGACCGGCGCCTCGAGCTTCAGGCCCAGCCACGCCGCAAGCAGCGCCGTGGACGGCGAGTCGCTCGAGCCGGAGACCTCGATCGAGGTGACCGGCTCGTAGGGCGGCTGGTCCAGCACGGCGGCGAGCTGTTCCCGCCAGCGCGTGACCCGGGTCCACGCGAAGTCGGTGTCGCCCGGGGCGTAGTGTTCGCCGAGGTGCGCGACCCACGCGGTGGGGTCGGGCTGCGACTTGGCATCGGTGATGCGGCGCTGAGCGATCCGGCCGATCTCCGACAGGGAGGGGTCGGTGGGGGCCTCGGCGGGCCACCAGGCGACGACCGGCGCGTCCGGGAGCAGCAGACCCGTGACGAGACTCTCGGCGTTGGACGCGGCCGCTCCGTGGGCGCGGAGCACCACGACCTCGCTCGCGCCGGCGTCGCCGCCCACGCGGATCTCGGCGTCCAGGCGTGGCTCTTCATCGTCGTCGCCGAACAGCACGGCGATGACGCGCATCGGGTGCTCGCGGGAGGCGTCGTTGGCGGCCTCGATGACCTCTTCCTCGGCGCCGTGGTGCGTGACGATGATGAGGGTCAGCACGCGCCCGAGAGCGACGGCACCGCCCTCCTCCCGGACGCTGACGAGCTTCTTCGAGATCGCGCTGACGGTGGTGTCGGGCAGATCGATGATCACGGACGCCTCCAGGTGCGGCCATCGCGGGCGAGGAGTTCGTCGGCGGATGCCGGCCCCCATGACCCGGGAGAGTACTGTTCGAGCGGTCCGCCCTGGGCGGCCCAGAACTCCTCGATCGGGTCGAGGATCTTCCAGCTGAGTTCGACCTCTTCGTGCCGCGGGAACAGCGGCGGGTCGCCGAGAAGCACATCGAGGATGAGTCGCTCGTAGGCTTCGGGGCTCGCTTCGGTGAAGGCGTGGCCGTATCCGAAGTCCATGGTGACGTCGCGCACCTGGGTACCGTCACCGGGGACCTTGGATCCGAAGCGGATCGTGACGCCCTCGTCGGGCTGCACGCGGATGACGAGGGCGTTCTGCCCCAGCTCCTGCGTCTGGCTGCGAGAGAACAGCTGCTGCGGGGCGCGCTTGAACACCACGGCCACCTCGGTGACGCGGCGTCCGAGACGCTTTCCGCTGCGGACGTAGAAGGGGACGCCCGACCAGCGGCGCGTGTTGATCTCGAGCTTGACCGCGGCGTAGGTCTCCGTCACGGACTCCGGGTTCATGCCGTCCTCTTCGAGGAAGCCGAGCACCTTCTCACCGCCCTGCCATCCGCCGGCGTACTGCCCGCGGGCGGTCGCCTCGGCGAGATTCTCGGGCAGACGCACCGCCGCGAGCACCTTCTCCTTCTCGGCTCGCAGGTCGGCCGCGTTGAAGCTGATGGGCTCTTCCATCGCGGTGAGGGCCAGTAGCTGCAGGAGGTGGTTCTGGATGACGTCGCGGGCCGCGCCGATCCCGTCGTAGTACCCCGCACGACCGCCGACGCCGATGTCCTCGGCCATCGTGATCTGCACGTGATCCACATAGTTGCGGTTCCAGATCGGCTCGTACAGCTCGTTGGCGAACCGCAGCGCCAGGATGTTCTGGACGGTCTCTTTGCCGAGATAGTGGTCGATCCGGAAGATCGAGTCGGCCGGGAAGGCGCTCTCGACGACCTCGTTCAGCTCGCGCGCCGAGGCGAGGTCGTGACCGAACGGCTTCTCGATGACCACGCGCCGCCAGCCGGTGGTGTCGTCCGCGGTCTCGCCGACGAGTCCCGACGCCTTGAGCTGCGTGGTGACCAGCGGGAAGGCCTTCGGCGGGATCGACAGGTAGTACGCGTGATTGCCCATGGTGCCGCGCTCGGTGTCGAGCTTGTCGACGGTCTCGCGCAGACGCTGGAACGCCTCGGGGTCGTCGAACTCGCCCTGGACGAAGCGGATGCCTTCCAGCAGTTCCTGCCACGTCTCCTCGCGGAACTCGGTTCGGGCGTACTGCTTCACCGACTCGTGGACGACCTTGGCGAAGTCCTGGTCTTCCCAGTCGCGGCGGGCGAAGCCCACGAGCGCGAAGCCGGGGGGCAGTAGACCGCGGTTGGCGAGGTCGTAAACCGCCGGCATCAGCTTCTTGCGCGACAGGTCACCCGTCACGCCGAAGATGACCAGGGCGCTGGGCCCCGCGATGCGGCTGAGTCGGCGATCCTCGGGATCGCGAAGGGGATTGTGACCGGGTGTGATCTCTACGACCATGCTTTTACTGCGCCGCCTCGAAGAGTGAAAGCACCTCGACCTGCGGGTCGGTGAGCGTGAGCGTGACGACGGGACGGCCGTGACCGTCCGCCAGCACGCTCGCGTCGCCCGCGGCCTGTGCGTGGATGAGCTCACCGAACGTGAACGGTCGACCGGGAATCTCGAGGTCGACATCGGTGCGTTCGGTGATCTGGAGGAAGACGCCGTTCGCGGGCCCTCCCTTGTGGTACTGACCGGTCGAGTGGAGGAACCGGGGTCCCCACCCGAATGTCGTGGGACGACCGGAATCCGCCGCCACCAGTTCGCGCAGTCCCGCGAGCTGGGGCAGGTCGATCCGGTTCACGTACGCCTGGATGCTGACGTAGCCGTCGGCCGGAACCGAAGCCCACAGCGCGTCGAGAACGCTCGCGAGCGTGCCCCCGGATGCCAACGCGGGGTCCGACACGCGCACCTCGACGCCGTCGAGCACGAAGGCCGGAGCCGTCGGCTCGGGCCGGGCGTCCAGCAGGCCGCGGGCCGCGGCCTTCGCCGACTCCACATCGGGCTGGTCGAACGGATCGATTCCGAGCAGTCGCCCGGCGATGGCCGTGGCGTACTCCCACACGACGAACTGGGCTCCCAGCGAGCCGCTCACGAGGACATCGCCCTCGTGGCGGTCGAACAGATGGAAGGCGTCGGCGTGGTCGACGAGACGGACGACCTGCAGGTCGGCCGGCTTCGTCTCCAGCTCCGGGGACACCGGAAGCAGGACGACGGGCAGGATGCCGGTACCGTCCTTGCCCGTGGACTCGGCGATCAGCTGCTCGATCCAGTCCGGGAGACCCGGGAGGTGGCTCCCGTCGGTGACGAGGCCGAGCTTGTCACGGCGCTGGTCGCCGCCGCCCGCGATGGCCGCGGCCAAGACGAGCGCCGGGTTCTCGGGGGAGTCGATCGCGACCTCGAGAAGTGTGGCATCCGCTTCGTCCAGGAGGTCATCGAGGTCGACGCCGGCGAGACCCGCGGGCACCAGCCCGAAAGCGGTCAGCGCGGAGTAGCGTCCGCCGACGGTCGGGTCGTCGGTGAAGACGCGGTAGCCGTCGGCGCGAGCCGCCTGCTCGAGCGGAGAGCCGGGGTCCGTCACGACGACGATCCGCTCCGCGGGGTCGATGCCGAGGTCGCGGAACGCGGCCTCGAACGCACGCTTGGCCGAGTCGGTCTCGATCGTGGAACCGGACTTGCTCGAGACGACGAGCACCGTCTCCCGCAGGCCACCGGCTTCGGAGTCACCGTCGATCGCGGCGAGCACCTGCCCGGGGGCGGTGGAATCCAGGATGACCAGAGGGACGCCCGCGGCGCGCGCGATCACCTCGGGAGCGAGCGACGAACCCCCCATCCCGGCGAGGACGACGCGGGTCACGCCCTGCGCGACGAGGGCGTCGCGCAGGGCCGTGATCTCCGGCACGAGGGGGCGCGAGACGGAGACCGCCTGCACCCACCCGAGTCGACGGGATGCCTCGTCCTCGGCTGCGGGACCCCACAGCGTGGGGTCGCCCGCCGTGATGCCGGACGCGACGAGCGAACCGACCAGGCCAGGCAACTCGGAGTCGACGACCGCCTTGACGTGGCCGGTGACCTTGACGGCGAAAGTCACTTCGCCGCCTGGGCGCTTCCGGCCTCGAGCGCGGTGGCGACGGTCTCCTGCAGTTCGTGCCAGGACGCGATGAACTTCTCCACGCCTTCGTCCTCGAGCACCTGCGTGACGTCGGCGAAGTCGACGCCCGCGGCGGCGAGCTGGTCGAAGACCTCGTGGGCCTCGCCGTATGCGCCGGTGATGGTGTCGCCGGTGATCACGGCGTGGTCGAACGTTGCCTCGAGCGTCTTCTCGGGCATCGTGTTCACGGTGCCGGGGGCGACGAGCTCGGTGACGTAGAGCGTGTCGGGCAGCGCGGGGTCCTTGACGCCGGTCGACGCCCACAGCGGGCGCTGCACGGTCGCGCCCGCGGCGAGGAGCTCCTTGGCGCGGTCCTCCGCGAACTTCTGCTCGTACAGCTCGTAGGCCAGACGCGCATTGGCGATACCGGCCTTGCCCTTCAGCGCGGCGGCCTCGTCGGTGCCGATCGCGGCGAGACGCTTGTCGACCTCGGTGTCCACGCGGGACACGAAGAACGACGCCACCGACTGCAGGGTGGAGATGTCGTGTCCGGCCTCACGGGCCTTCTCGACACCGGCGAGGTACGCATCGATGACCTCGGCATACCGCTCGAGGCTGAAGATCAGCGTGACGTTGACCGAGATGCCCGCACCGATGACCTCGGTGATGGCGGGCAGGCCCGCCTTGGTCGCGGGGATCTTGATCAGGACGTTCGGGCGGTCCACCCGCGCCGACAGATCCTTGGCCTGGGCGACGGTCGCGTCGGTGTCGTGGGCGAGGTCGGGGGAGACCTCGATCGACACGCGGCCGTCGACGCCGCCGGTGGCCTCGAAGACGGGCAGGAAGATGTCGCATGCGTCGCGCACGTCGTCGGTGGTGATCGAGAAGATCGCCTCGTCAACGCCCGCGCCGTGGCCGGCGAGCTCACGGACCTGACCCTCGTAGGCCTCGCCCTTCGAGAGCGCGCCCGCGAAGATCGTCGGGTTCGTGGTGACGCCGGACACGTTGCGCTTCTCGATGAGCTCGGCGAGGTTGCCGGTCTGGATGCGCTGACGCGACAGGTCGTCCAGCCAGATGCTGACGCCCTGAGCGGAAAGCTGTTCGGTGGGAGTGCTCATTGTTCTCGTTCTCCTCGGATTACTTCGCAGCGGCGATCGACTCGCGGGCCGCCTCGACGACGGCCTCGGCGGTGATACCGAACTTCTGGAACAGGGTCTTGTAGTCGGCCGACGCACCGAAGTGCTCGATCGAGACGGAACGGCCGGCGTCACCGACGATGCCGTGCCACGACAGGGCGGAACCCGCCTCGACGGACACGCGCGCCTTCACGGACGACGGCAGGACCGACTCGCGGTACGCCTCGTCCTGCTCGGCGAACCACTCCAGCGACGGAGCCGACACGACGCGGGCCTGCACGCCCTCGGCGGCGAGGGTCTCGCGCGCCTGGACGGCGAGCTGCACCTCGGAACCGGTGGCGATGAGGATGACGTCCGGCTCGCCGCTCGCCGCCTCCGCCAGGACGTAGGCGCCCTTGACCGCATTCGCGGCCGAGGCGAACTCGTCGCCCGAGGCCTCACCGGCACCGCGGGGGAACACGGGGATGTTCTGTCGCGTGAGTGCGATACCGGCGGGACCCGCCGTGCGGCGGAGCATCTCGAGCCACACGACCGAGGTCTCGTTGGCATCCGCCGGGCGGACCAGAGCGAAGTTCGGGATCGCCCGGAGGGTCGCGAGCTGCTCGATCGGCTGGTGGGTCGGGCCGTCCTCACCGAGGGCGACCGAGTCGTGCGTCCACACGAAGATCGTCGGGATGTTCATCAGCGCGGCCAGACGCACCGGCGGGCGCATGTAGTCGCTGAAGATGAGGAACGTGCCGCCGAAGGGACGCGTCGGACCGTGCAGCACGATGCCGTTCAGGATCGCGCCCATCGCGTGCTCGCGGATGCCGAAGTGCAGCACGCGGCCGTAGGGGTCGCCCGACCATTCGTGCGTCGACCACGAGGTGGGGATGAAGGACTTGGCATCCTTGATCGTGGTCAGGTTCGACTCGGCGAGGTCGGCCGAACCGCCCCACAGCTCGGGGAGCTCGGCGGCGAGGGCGTTGATGACCGTGCCGGAGGCGGCGCGCGTCGAGACGTCCTTGCCGGCCTCGAACGCGGGCAGCGCGTCGGCGATGCCCTCGGGCAGTTCGCGAGCCTGCAGGCGGTCCCACAGCTGCTTGCGCTCGGGGTGGGCAGCGGCCCAGGCGTCGAACTTCTCCTGCCAGGCGGCCTTCTCGGCTTCGCCGCGCTTCACCAGCTCGCGAGTGTGCTCGAGCACGTCGTCCGCGATGGCGAAGTGCTGCTCGGGGTCGAATCCGAGCACCTCCTTCGTTGCACGCAGCTCGTCTGCTCCCAGCGCCGAACCGTGGATCTTGCCGGAGTTCTGCTTGCCGGGGGAGGGCCAGCCGATGATCGTCTTCAGGATGATGAGCGACGGCTTGCTCGTCTCGCCCTTCGCGGCCTCGATGGCCGCGAGCAACTCGGCGACGTCCTCGACGTACTGGCCCGTCTTCTTCCAGTCGACGGTCTGCACGTGCCAGCCGTAGGCCTCGTAGCGCTTCTGCACGTCTTCGGTGAAGGCGACGTTCGTGTCGTCCTCGATCGAGATCTGGTTCGAGTCGTAGATCGCGATGAGGTTGCCGAGCTCCTGGTGGCCGGCGAGCGAGGAGGCCTCGCTCGTGACGCCCTCCTGCATATCGCCGTCGCCGGCGATCACGTAGACGAAGTGGTCGAAGGGGCTCTCACCGGCGGGGGACTCCGGGTCGAACAGGCCGCGCTCGTACCGGGCGGCGTAGGCGAAGCCGACGGAGGAGGCGAGGCCCTGACCGAGCGGTCCGGTCGTGATCTCGACGCCGTCGGTGTGGCCGTACTCGGGGTGACCGGGGGTCAGGGAGCCCCACGTGCGGAGCGCCTCGAGGTCCTTCATCTCGAGGCCGAAACCGCCGAGGTAGAGCTGGACGTACTGGGTGAGCGAGGAGTGCCCCACCGAGAGGATGAAGCGGTCGCGGCCGGGCCAGTGCGTGTCGGCCGGGTCGTGGCGCAGGACGCGCTGATACAGCAGATAGGCCGCGGGTGCGAGGGACATGGCCGTACCGGGGTGGCCGTTACCCACCTTCTCGACGGCATCCGCCGCCAGAACGCGTGCGGTGTCCACCGCGCGCCGATCGATCTCGTCCCATTCGAAGTCCGACAACACGGTGCCTTTCTCGTCACTTTGCGCCCGGGGTCACGATCCGACGCCGCACTCGACGCCGTAGGGGCGGGAGTGGGGTGGGGTGGTCGGCGCGGGGCGCGCGTTCATCGCCAGCATAGCGAGAACGCACGAAGGGCCGGGACTGTTCCCGCGGGGGTCGACAGGCGGCCGGGTGTGTGTACGGGATGCCATAGAATCGTGGGGATACGCTCGCTCTACCCCGGGGGACGATGGACATCTCGACGACGTCGCACGTCACTGCGACGACCGATCGCCGCTCCGTCGGACGCACCCTCCGCGCTTACGTCGCGCTGACCAAGCCGCGGGTGCTCGAACTGCTCCTGGTCACGACCGTTCCGGTCATGATCCTCGCCGCGCGCGGACTCCCCGACCTCTGGCTCATCTTCGCCACCGTCATCGGCGGGTCGCTGAGCGCCGGTTCGGCCGCCGCGTTCAACATGTACCTCGACCGCGACATCGACGCGCACATGCAGCGCACCGAGAACCGTCCGCTGGTCACCGGCGAGGTGTCGCCCCGCGGCGCACTCACGTTCGCCTGGACCCTCGCCGTGTTCTCCACCGTGTGGCTGTGGGTGTTCACCAACCCGCTCGCGGCCGGTCTGTCGGCCGCGGCCATCTTCTTCTACGTCGTGATCTACACGATGATCCTCAAGCGCCGCACCGAGCAGAACATCGTGTGGGGCGGGATCGCCGGATGCTTCCCCGTGCTCATCGGCTGGTCGGCGGTGACGGGATCGCTCTCGTGGGCGCCCTTCATCCTGTTCGCGCTGGTGTTCCTGTGGACGCCGCCCCACTACTGGCCGCTGTCGATGAAGTACGCCGACCAGTACGACGAGGTGGACGTGCCGATGCTCGGCGCCACCCGCAGTGGATCGCAGGTCGGGCTGCAGGTCATCCTGTACGCGTGGGCGACGGTGGCGTGCTCGCTGCTGCTGATCCCGGTGGCATCCATGGGCCTGGTCTACAGCGTCTCCGCGCTGGTCTTCGGCGGTTGGTTCGTCTACGAATCGCACCGCTTGTACTCGCGAGCCGTGCAGGGTGGCGAGCCCCGACCCATGCGCGTGTTCCACGCGTCGATCACGTATCTGACGCTGCTGTTCGTCGCGATCGCGGTCGACCCGCTGCTGCCCTTCTGATCATCCGGGCCCGAGGGCCATTCGCCCCCTGTTCCGCGGGACGGGCGGTCATTCTCGGAGCCCGTGCGTCGGAACCCATGCACCGACGCACGAAGCGACCCCGGTGCGCCGACGCACGAGAACGCGCGGAAGCGATGACACACGAACGCGCGCGGGTGCACGGACGCACGAAGACGCCCGCCCCCGAATCGGGGAGCGGGCGTCTTCGGCGTGGTGGCGGTGGTCAGGCGCGAGGGGTGTCGTCGCCCGTGTCCAGCTTCGGGGCGTCGTGGCTCGCCGCGGCTGCTTCCGCTGGAGCGGGGGCGTTGGACGGGGTCTCGACGTCCGCGTCCTCGAGCACGAGGGGAGCGGCCGGAGCGGTCGTCGCAACGGCGGCCACGGTGGGAGCGGCGGCGAAGGGGGCGCTCTCGTCGTCGTCGGTCCAGTCGATCGTCTCGACCGACACGTCGGGGCGCGGACGCGTGGACACCACGGCGGCCACGGCGAGCGTCGCGACGAGGCCGAGAGCACCGGCACCGAGGACGGCGGCGCCGACGATCGCCCAGGACTGCGCGACGTAGACCGTGACGACCGTCGCGTTCGGGTCGTTCAGCACCGCTTGCATCGCGTCGATCTGGCGGAAGACGATGACGAGTCCGCCGAACACTGCGGCCAGGGAGAGGACCAGAAGAGCCCAGAACGGGATGCTGGTCACCAGGCGGGGGCGGGTCTGCATGGAATGAACTCCTTAGATTCCGGGCACGGTCGGCACCAGAGGGTCCACAGTCTCCCACGCACCGGTGCGCCCGCTCTGTGCGCTCGATGAATCGGCTATGAACGCGCTAAGGTCAGCGCTGCGCGGCGCCGACCGCGTCCCGTGCGTCGGTGCGCGTGACGGCGACGGGTGCCTTCAGCCGGAGGACGACGACCGTCATGGTCGCGGCGGCCAAGGCTGCCAGCACCATGTGGATGCCGACGGCGAGCTCGGGCAGGCCGTTGCGTGCCTGGTAGAGGCCCACGGCGATCTGGACCAGTTCGACCGCGAGCAGCGCGGTCGCCCAACGCCGCACGGGGAGGCGCAGCCGCCAGGCGATGACGACGATCACGAGGGTCAGGGCGAACAGGGCGTAGCCGGGCCAGGCGTGCACGTGCTCGAGGATCTCGGCGTCGAATCCGTTGCGCTGCACCGCTGCGGCATCTCCCGAGTGCGGTCCGGCGCCGGTGGTGAGCACGCCGAAGACGACGGTGAGGGCGAGGACGCCGGTCGTGGCATGGACCAGACCCGCGAACCACGCGGGGACGGCACGCTCGCGCGGACCGGCCGGAAGGTACATGAGTGTCAGGAACGCCGCGCACACGGTGACGAGGACGACGGACGCGATGTAGTGGAACCCGACGATGAACGGGTTCAGACCGGTGAGCACCGTGATGCCGCCGACGACGGCCTGCGCGACGATGCCGCCCAGCACCACGAGGGCCAGCACGAACATCCCGCGGCGCTGCCTCCGCATGCGCCACATGAGCACGACGACGACAAGGGCCAGGATGCCGACGACCCCCGTGAGCGTCCGGTTACCGAACTCGATGATGCCGTGGATGCCCATCTCGGGCGTGTTCACGAGCGAGTCCGGAGTGCAGCGCGGCCACGTGGGGCACCCGAGTCCCGAGCCGGTCAGACGTACCGCCCCGCCGGTGCCGATGATGAGCACTTCGGCCACGAACGACAGCCACGCAAACACGCGTACTCGGCGGTCGACCTGGGTCGGCAGCCCGTCGACGATGCGACGGAGGACGCGGGGGGACGAAGCGGTGGACATGCGCGCAGCCTCCTGGCGGCGAGGCTCTCGGGCCGCGGCGGCGGGTCAGCGCCGTGCCGGGAGCGGGTGTTGCCTGTAGAATCGAAGGGTCTTCGGGTGCAGCGCTCGCGCGTCCCGCACCCCTGACAGTCTAGGCGCGCAGCCAGCGCCTTCGAGCGGGCCTACCAGCGACCTTCCTGTGACTCCGACCGGAGTTCCTCCTGGAATGTCGGGGCGGATGACACCGTTGAGGCCCGAGAAGGAGAGTGACCACCATGTCCGATGTACTCATCGACCGACCAGAGCTCGAAAGCCTGGGGCAATACGAGTTCGGCTGGCACGACACGGATGCCGCAGGCGCGCTCGCGCAGCGCGGCATCAACGAAGACGTCGTGCGCGGCATCTCCGCCCTGAAATCCGAGCCCGAGTGGATGCTGAAGACGCGTCTGAAGGGCTACCAGCTCTTCGGCCGCAAGCCCATGCCCACGTGGGGCGCCGACCTGTCGGAGATCGACTTCGACAACATCAAGTACTTCGTGCGCTCGACCGAGAAGCAGGCGCAGTCGTGGGAGGACCTCCCCGAGGAGATCCGCAACACGTACGAGAAGCTCGGCATCCCCGAGGCCGAGCGTCAGCGTCTCGTCGCCGGCGTCGCCGCGCAGTACGAGTCCGAGGTCGTGTATCACCAGATCCGCGAAGACCTCGAGCAGCAGGGTGTCATCTTCATGGACACCGACACGGCGCTGCGCGAGCACCCCGAGTTCTTCGAGGAGTACTTCGGCACCGTCATCCCCGCCGGCGACAACAAGTTCGCCGCGCTGAACACGGCCGTCTGGTCGGGCGGCTCCTTCGTGTACGTGCCGAAGGGCGTGCACGTCGAGATCCCCCTGCAGGCGTACTTCCGCATCAACACCGAGAACATGGGTCAGTTCGAGCGGACCCTGATCATCGCCGACGAAGACAGCTACGTGCACTACATCGAGGGCTGCACGGCCCCGATCTACAAGAGCGACTCGCTGCACTCGGCCGTCGTCGAGATCATCGTGAAGAAGAACGCCCGCGTGCGCTACACGACGATCCAGAACTGGTCGAACAACGTCTACAACCTCGTCACCAAGCGCGCCGTCGCCCACGAGGGCGCGACCATGGAGTGGGTCGACGGCAACATCGGCTCCAAGGTGACGATGAAGTACCCGTCCATCTACCTCATGGGCGAGCACGCCAAGGGCGAGACCCTCTCGGTCGCTTTCGCCGGCCCCGGTCAGCACCAGGACGCCGGCGCGAAGATGATCCACATGGCGCCGTACACGCAGTCGTCGATCGTCTCCAAGTCGATCGCGCGCGGCGGAGGTCGAGCCGGTTACCGCGGCGAGGTCCGAGTGGATGCCAATGCGCACCACTCCGCGAACACCGTGCGCTGCGACGCGTTGCTCGTCGACACGATCTCGCGCTCGGACACGTACCCCGCGATCGACATCCGCGTCGACGACGTGCAGCTCGGTCACGAGGCCACGGTCTCGAAGGTCAGCGAGGAGCAGCTGTTCTACCTGCAGTCCCGCGGCCTTCCCGAGGACGAGGCGATGGCGATGATCGTGCGCGGCTTCATCGAGCCGATCGCGCGCGAGCTGCCCATGGAGTACGCCCTCGAACTGAACAAGCTCATCGAGATGGGCATGGAAGGATCCGTCGGCTGATGACGACTGCGACCCAGACCCCCGTCGGCGCCGCGGAGGGTCACATCGACCCTGCCGCCCTGGTGGCATCCGTGGTTCCCGTCCAGACCCGGTCGGAGCGCCCGACCTCGTTCGACCCCGGCGACTTCGGCGTTCCCAGCGGCCGCGAGGTCAACTGGAAGCTGACCCCCGTCGGCCGCCTGGCTCCGCTGTTCGTCGACGAGGCGGGCGTCGAGGGCGTCGTGCGCGTGGAGGTCAGCGCCCCGGCCGAGGTGGTGCAGCAGCGACTGCGCGTGGGCGACGCCCCGCGGGGCGAGCACTTCCGCCCCGAGGACCTCACCGCCGCTCTCGCGTGGACACACGAGCCCGAGGCGCCGCTGCTGCGCATCCCGGCGAACGTCGAGCTCGACGAGCCCATCGTCGTGCGGCTGACCGGCACGGGCGGCCTCGCGCACGCCCATGTCGTCATCGAGGCGCAGCCGAACTCGCGCGGCACGGTCGTGCTTCGTCACGAGGGCAGCGCGCACCACGCGCAGAACGTCGAGATCCTCGTGCGCGACGGCGCCGACCTCACGGTCGTGTCGGTGCAGAAGTGGGACGACGACGCGCTCCACGCGTCCTCCCACCAGGCGCGCGTCGACCGCGACGCCAAGCTCACGCACGTCGTGGTGAGCTTCGGCGGTGGCGTCGTCCGCGTGAACCCGTCGGTCGAGCTCTCGGGCGCGGGCAGCGAGGGACGCCTCTACGGCCTGTCGTTCGCGGATGCCGGTCAGCACCTCGAGTCGCAGGTGTACCTGCACCACAAGGGTCCGCACACCGTCGGCGACGTGCTCTACAAGGGTGCGCTCCAGGGCGAGAACGCCCGGAGTGTCTGGATCGGCGACGTGCTCATCGGACACGACGCCACCGGCACCGACTCCTACGAGGCCAACCGCAACCTCGTGCTCACCGACGGCGCGCGCGCCGACTCGATCCCGAACCTCGAGATCGAGACCGGCGACATCCAGGGCGCGGGTCACGCCAGCGCGACGGGTCGCTTCGACGACGAGCAGCTGTTCTACCTGCAGGCCCGCGGCATCGCGGAGGACGAGGCCCGCCGTCTGGTCGTGCTCGGGTTCCTCACCGAGATCGTCCAGCGCATCGGCATCCCGGAGCTCGAGACCGAGCTCATCGAGGCGATCGAGCGAGAGTTGGCCGAAGGGGCGGCGGCGTGAGCGCGTCGCGCGTGTGCGGGCTCAGTGAGCTCGTCCAGGACGAGGCCCGCCGGGTCGAGGTCGACGGCGTCGCGATCGCCGTGGTACTCGACGGCAACGGCGAGGTCCACGCCATCGGCGACGTCTGCACGCACGGCGACATCTCGCTGTCCGACGGCTTCGTCGAGGGCGAGACGCTCGAGTGCTGGGCACACGGCTCCGCGTTCTCGCTGAAGACCGGGCGCCCCCTCAATCTCCCGGCCTACGAGCCGGTTCCCGTGTACGAGGTCGTGATCGACGGTGACGACGTGCTCATCGATCCCGCCGTCACCAAGGCGACGGCCTGACGGTCGCGTCCCCCACGACTCCCCGAACTACCGAGTAAGGAACATCATGTCTGTCCTCGAGATCCGCGACCTCCACGTGACGGTCGAGACGGATGCCGGCACGACCCCGATCCTCAACGGTGTGACGCTGACGCTGCGCACCGGCGAGACCCACGCCATCATGGGCCCCAACGGCTCCGGCAAGTCGACCCTGGCCTACACCATCGCCGGTCACCCGAAGTACACCGTCACGAGCGGCTCGATCACGCTCGACGGTGAGGACGTGCTCGAGATGAGCGTCGACGAGCGTGCGCGCGCGGGCCTCTTCCTCGCGATGCAGTACCCCGTCGAGATCCCCGGCGTCACCGTGACGAACTTCCTGCGCACCGCGAAGACGGCCATCGACGGCGAGGCGCCGGCGATCCGCACGTGGACCAAGGACGTCAAGGGCGCCATGGAGAACCTGCGGATGGATGCCAAGTTCGCCCAGCGCAATGTCAACGAGGGCTTCTCGGGCGGCGAGAAGAAGCGCCACGAGATCCTCCAGCTCGAGCTGCTCAAGCCGAAGATCGCGGTGCTCGACGAGACCGACTCGGGTCTCGACGTCGACGCGCTGAAGATCGTGTCCGAGGGCGTGAACCGCGCCAAGGAGAACACGGACCTCGGCGTCCTGCTGATCACGCACTACACCCGCATCCTCCGCTACATCCGCCCCGACTTCGTGCACGTCGTCGTGAAGGGCCGGATCGTCGAGGAGGGCGGCCCCGAGCTCGCCGACCGGCTCGAGGAAGAGGGTTATGACCGTTTCCTCGACGCCGGTGCCCCGGTAGACGCGTAGGATCGTTACATGACCGCAACACTCGCTCCCGAGAAGTACGACGAGGTCACCGAGGCCCTCAAAGACGTCATGGACCCCGAACTGGGGATCAACGTCGTCGACCTCGGTCTGATCTACGACCTCGCGTGGGATGACGAGAACGACGCGCTCGTCATCCATATGACCCTCACCTCGGCGGGGTGCCCCCTGACCGACGTGCTCGAGGAGCAGACCGCGCAGGCCCTCGACAGCGTCGTGGATCGTTTCCGCATCAACTGGGTGTGGATGCCGCCGTGGGGCCCCGAGCGGATCACCGACGACGGCCGCGACATGATGCGCGCCCTCGGCTTCGCGATCTGAACCCGTGCGAATGGCCCGTCCCGCTTTGGCGAGACGGGCCATTCTGTTTCCCCGTCTGACGGCGGGTATGTGGCATCCGAGGCGTGCTGGTTAGGGTCGACAGCGTGAGTGTCCCCCCTTTGAAGGCCCTGCCGCTCGAGCTGCTGCGTCAGCGATCGAGCACGAAATGGCGATCGTACGGGGACGACGTCATTCCGATGTTCGTCGCCGAGACGGATTTCCCGCTCGCGCCGGCCATCACCGCGGCGCTCGTCCGTGCCGTCGAGATCGGCGACACCGGGTACACGCCGCCGCGACCGGGGATCGACCGCGACTTCGCCGACTTCGCCGATCGGCGTTGGGGGTGGCGTCCCGACTCCGGTCGCATCCGCTGGACCGGGGACGTCATGATGGGCGTCGTCGAGGTGCTGCGCGCGGTGACCTCGCCCGGGGACCGCGTCGTCGTGACGCCGCCGGTCTACCCGCCCTTCTACGACACGGTCGAGGAGGCGGGCGCGGTCGTCGAGCGGGTTCCGCTCGTCGACACGGGGGAGCGGTGGGAGCTCGACCTCGAGGGGATCGCCGAGGCACTGGCATCCGGAGCGAAAGCCGTCCTGCTCTGCAACCCCCACAACCCGACGGGCACCGTGCACACGCGGGAGTCGCTCGCGGAACTGGCGCGCCTCGCCGCGAGGTTCGGCGCATCCGTCGTCAGCGACGAGATCCACGCTCCGCTCACCCACGCGCCGTCGGTGTTCACCCCGTTCCTGGATGCCGCTCCCGAGGCGGCGGAGGTCGGCTACACGGTGACGAGCGCGAGCAAGACCTATAACCTCGCCGGGCTCAAGTGTGCGGTGATCGCCACGGGATCCGACGAGACCGCCGCGGTCGTGCGCGCGTTGCCCTGGGAGGTCGAGTGGCGTGCGGGTCTTTTCGGCATCATCGCCAATCGCGCGGCCTTCGCCCCGGAGAGCGACGCGTGGCTCGAGCAGCTGCTGGTCGCCCTCGACGACAATCGCCGCCTGCTCGCCGATCTACTGGTCGAGCACCTCCCCCTCGCGCGGTACCGGCTGCCTGAGGCGGGGTTCCTCGCGTGGGTCGATGTCTCCGCGTACGGGTGGGGCGACAACCCCGCGCCGTACATCCGTCGCGAGGCGAAGGTCGCGCTGCATCACGGACCCCTGTTCGGCGCCGAGGGTGTGGGGCACGTGCGCATCAACGTGGGCTGCGATCCCGACGTGCTACGCGAGGCCGTCCAGCGCATCGGTGCCCTCGTCGGGTAGTTCGGCGGTGACCTTTTCCGGGCGGCGCGACGTGGCATCCAAGGATAGGTAAGGATATCCTTATCGGGTGAAGACAGCCACGCGTCCCGCCTACCGCCCGTACGTCGCCGTGGTGAAGGAGGCCCGCCGGCTGTCGCCGCACTTCGCGCGGATCACGTTCACGTCGCCCGATTTCGAGATCTTCGGCACTGATCGCCGCGACCAGCGCGTGAAGATCGTCCTGCCGGGGTCGGATGGCACGCTGTGCGACATCGGCCAGACGGATCCCGTCGCGATCGACAACGGGGAGTGGTACACGCGCTGGCGTGACCTCCCCGACGACGAGCGGATGCCGTTCCGCACCTACACCGTGCGCCGGATCGATCCCGCGGCGCGCGAGCTCGACATCGACTTCGTCCTGCACCATGACGCCGGTCCCGCGGGCGCGTGGGCCGAGATGGCCGCCATCGGCGATCGGATCATCGTGGTCGGTCCGGACGCGCGCAGCCCGGAGTCCGCGCAGGGCATCGACTTCCACCCGGGGACCGCGCAGCGTCTGCTGTTGGCCGGCGACGAGACCGCTGCGCCGGCGATCTGCGCGATCCTGGAGGGCCTCGGAGAGGGCTTCATCGTGGATGCCTTCATCGAAGTGCCGACGGAGGGCGACGCCCTCCCCGTCGCCGCCGGCGACGCGCGCGTACGCTGGCTGTCCCGCGGAGACCTCCCGCACGGTGAGGTCCTGATCGAGGCCGTCGAAGAGTGGACCGCGGCGTCCGGGGACGTGCTCGCGCGGGCCGCGGCTCCGCGGCCGCAGGAACTGGACGACATCGACGTCGACGTGGAACTGCTGTGGGACAGCCCCGACGACACGGAGGGTGAGTTCTACGCGTGGATCGCCGGGGAGTCGCAGACCGTCAAGACCCTGCGGCGTCTGCTCGTCCAGGGCTGCGGGGTGGACCGCAAGCGGGTGGCCTTCATGGGCTACTGGCGCACCGGCCAGGTCGAGCGGACGGCCTGAGGCGTCCCGCTCGCCCGAGCGGCGGGATCAGCCCACGGCCTGCTCCGGCTCCACCACGGTGTGGTGGCGCCCGATCGGGATGACCATGGGGCGACCGGTCAGCGGATCGGGGACGACTCGGCTGTCGAGGCCGAACACCTCGCGCACGATGTCTTCGGTCAGGACCTCGCCCGGGTCGCCCGCGGCGATGACGCGGCCGCCGGCCATCGCGACGAGGTGGTCGGCGTAGCGGGCGGCGAGGTTCAGGTCGTGCAGCACCATCGCGACGGTCGTGCCGCGCTGGCGATTGAGGTCGGTCAGCAGGTCGAGCACGTCGATCTGGTGGCTGATGTCGAGGAACGTCGTGGGCTCGTCGAGGAGGAGGACGTCCGTCTCCTGCGCGAGCGCCATCGCGATCCACACGCGCTGGCGCTGGCCGCCGCTGAGCTCGTCGACATGGCGGTCGGCGAGATGCGCGGTGTCGGTGGCCTCCAGGGCACGTGCGACGGCGTCGTCGTCGGCCCGCGTCCACCGGGCGAGTGCTCCCTGGTGCGGATGCCGCCCCCGGCTGACGAGGTCGGACACGGCGATGCCGTCGGGGGCGACGGGCGACTGGGGGAGCAGGCCCAGGACACGCGCGACCTGCTTCGTCGGCATCCGGTGTATGGCCTTGCCGTCCAGGAGCACCTGACCGGTCGTCGGTGCGAGGAGGCGTGCCATGGACTTCAGCAGCGTGGACTTCCCGCACGCGTTCGCGCCGACGATCGTCGTCACGCGTCCCGGGGGGAGCTGCAGATCGAGTGTCTCCACGATGACGCGGTCGCCGTAGCCGAGGGTGACTCCTTCGGCGCTGAGAGTGCGCTCGATGGTCATAGCGTGGTTCCTCCGGATCGACTGCTGCGGACGAGCAGGTAGATGAGATAGGGCGCGCCGAGCACGCCGGTGATGACGCCGACGGGAAGCCGCGTGCCGAACGCGTACTGCGCGCAGAAGTCGGCGACGAGGACGAGAAGGGCTCCGACGAGTCCCGCGGGCAGGACGGGGGAGCCGACCGGGCCCAGGATCCGCACGGCGATGGGGCCGGCCAGGAACGACACGAACGCGATGGGACCCGCCGCGGCGGTTCCGAACGCGAGGAGACCCACAGCCGCGACGATGAGCAGAAGGCGGCTGCGTTCGACGGGCAGGCCGAGGGCGGCCGCGGTGTCGTCGCCCATCCGCAGGATCTCCAGGCGGCGGGCGAGAACGAGGAGCACCGGGCCGAGCACCACGACCGCGCACACGACGGGCAGGGCGCGGTCCCACGTCGCATCGTTGAGATTGCCGGTGATCCAGCGCATCGCGGCGGGGAGGTCGTACTCGGCGGCCCGCGCGATCACGTACGACACGACGGCCTGGCACATCGCGGCGACCCCGATGCCGACGAGGATCAGCCGCGCGCCCGATCCGCCCTCGCGGTAGGCGAGGAGGTAGATCGCGAGCGCGGCGGCGAGGGCGGCGGCCATCGCGAGGAACGACACCGCGGTCTCGCCGAGGCCCAGCACGACGATGCCGATGACGGCCGCGGCGCTGGCACCGGTGTTGATCCCGATGACGTCGGGGCTCGCGAGGGCGTTGCGCAGCATCGTCTGGAAGACCACGCCGCCCATGCCGAAGCACAGGCCGGTGAACAGTGCCGTGGTGGCGCGGGGGAGGCGCAGTTCGCCCACCGTGAACGACGCACCCCGGACGCGTTGGCCGGTGAGGACGCCCCAGACCTCGGCGGGGGAGTAGTTCGTCTGGCCCAACATCAGCGACAGGGCGAACGCGACGACGACGAGGACCGCCAGGACAGCGGTGACGGTCACCCAGCGCCGGCGGCGGCGGTGCCGACCGGCGGTGACGGATGCCAGGACGGGCGAGGTCGTGATCGCGCTCACAGGGCGCGCATCCTCTGCCGGCGCACGAGCGCGATGAAGAAGGGGGCACCCACGAGCGCCGTGACGATGCCGACCTCGATCTCCTCGGGGCGGGCCACGACGCGGCCGATGACGTCGGCGAGCGTGAGGAGAACGGCGCCACCGAGAGCGGAGACGGGCAGGAGCCACCGGTGGTCCACCCCGACGACGAGCCGGATCATGTGCGGGACGATGAGGCCCACGAAGCCGATGGGACCGGCGACCGCGGTCGCGGCGCCGCAGAGGATCACGGCGCCGGCCGATGACGCGAGGCGGGCGGTACGCACTCGGGCCCCCAGGCCCGTGGCGAGTTCGTCGCCGAGAGCCAGGGTGTTGAGCGCGGACGCGCTCGCGAGACAGATCACGAGCCCGACGAGGAGGAAGGGCGCCACCTGGAGGATCGTCTCCGGCGTTGCTCCGCCCACGCCGCCGATCTGCCAGAACCGGAACTCGTTCATGACGTTGACGCGCGGCAGCAGGATCGCGCTCGTGAGGGAGCTGAAGGCGACCGCGGTGACCGCGCCGGCGAGCGCGAGCCGCAGCGGCGTCGCGCCGCCGCGACCGAGCGAGCCGACGGCGTAGACCAGGACGGCGGCCGCCCCGGCCCCGATCATGCCGACCCAGATGTACGACGTGGCCGAGCCGAGACCGAGGAAGGCGATGCCGACGACGATCGCGAGCCCTGCGCCGCCGTTGATGCCGAGGATCTGCGGATCGGCGAGCGGGTTGCGCGTCGCCCCCTGCAGCACGGCTCCGGAGACGGCGAGCGCCGCCCCGACGAGGATGGCCAGCACCGTCCGCGGTACCCGCTTGGCCACCGCGGCCGCGGAGGCCGTGTCGGTGGAGCCGGTGAGTCCGCTCCACACGTCTGCGGGGGATACGTCGCGTGCGCCGAAGGTGACAGACAGCACGGCGGCGGCGATGAGCACGAGCACGAGGGCCGTCACCCCCACGACCCGTCGCCGCCCCCAGCGACGCGGGCGGGCGTCACCGGGGGCGGTCGAGGTCGGAGCGAGAACGGTCATCGCGCCGACGGGTGGGCGACCTGCATCAGGACGAGGCCTTCTCGGCTGCTGCTCCGACGAGACCGATGTACTCGTCGCCGTAGCTCGTGCCGATGTTCAGCGGCGTCGGGGTGATGGCGGACGAGAGCGTCGAGCCGCTCTCGATGACGGCGATCGCGCCCTTGGCGACCGCGGGGATCTTCGACAGGAGCGGGTCGGCCTGCATGGCGCTGATCATGCCGTCGGCACCGTACGCGACCATCATCTCGACGTCGGTGAAGTTCTCGATCTGCTCGGTGCTGGGCGTGAACCAGAAGGTTTCGGAAGCTGCCGACTGCGAGGCGACGTACGACGACGGGGCGAGCCCGAGCTCCTCCAGGTATCCCATGCGGGGGTCGAGCGTGTTGTAGAAACCGAGGGTCGACAGGTTCGTCGGGTCGAAGTAGGTCAGGAGCGACTTCTTGCCCGCGAGGGCGGGGTACTTCGCCACTTCGTCAGCGATGTGCTGCTCCTTATCGGACACGAGCTTCTCCGCCTCGTCCTTCAGTCCGAGGGCCGTGCCGTCGAGCACGGTCATGTCCTGCCAGGTGGTGCCCCAGGCGACGCTCTGGTAGGTCACGACCGGCGCGATCTTGCTCAGGGTGTCGTACTGCTCTTGGGTCATGCCCGAGTAGGCGGCGAGGATGACATCGGGCTGCGCGTCGGCGATCGCCTCGTAGTCGTAGCCGTTCGTCTCGTCCATGAGCGTGGGGGTCTCGGCCCCGAGCTCGGCGAGCTTGTCCTTGGTCCAGGGCAGGAGGCCGTCGCCGTCTTCGTCGCCGTAGGTCACCTTCGGCATGGCGACCGGGACGATGCCGAGTGCCAGCGCGACGTCCTGGTTGCCCCAGTCCACCGTGACGACGCGCTCGGGCTTGGCGTCGATCGTGGTCTCACCGAAGACGTTCCCGATCGTGAGGGGGAATGCCCCGTCCGCCGTCGTGGAGGCCTCCGAGGCGCCGGGAGCGGCGGAGGTGCCGGCGCAGCCGGTGAGGACGAGGGCCGTGCCGGCGGCGAGAGCAGCCAGCGCGCGGTATCGGGACACAGAGGACCTCCTGCGGGTTAGGTAAGGATAGGCTTAGTTTAGATCACGCCCCGTCGGCGACCGCAAACCGGGATGCCATCACCTGGGCCGGAACCTCTCGACGGCGAGGTAATCGCCCGGCGACGTATACTGGGTGGCTGGCCACCTCGGCCGCCCCTCCCTCTCCTTCAACGAACGGACGTCTGCTGTGCTCGCCGTGCACGATCTCGAGATCCGCGTCGGCGCGCGCGTGCTGATGTCGGAGGTGTCGTTCCGCGTCTCGGACGGCGACAAGATCGGACTCGTCGGCCGCAACGGCGCGGGCAAGACCACGTTGACGAAGGTCCTCGCCGGCGATCTGCTGCCCTCGGCGGGTGGCGTCGACCGCATCGGCGAGCTGGGCTACCTGCCGCAGGATCCGCGCTCCGGTGATCCCGAGATGCTCGCGCGTACGCGCATCCTCGACGCTCGCGGCCTCGGCACGCTCGCCCTCGGGATGCAGGAGGCGTCGCTTGCGATGGCCAGCGACGACCCCGCCATCGCCGCGAAGGCGATGAAGAAGTACGGCAACCTCACCGAGCGATTCGAGGCCCAGGGCGGATATGCGGCGGAGGCCGAGGCGGCATCCATCGCTCACAACCTCTCTCTCCCCGACCGGATCCTCGACCAACCGCTCAAGACGCTCTCGGGCGGCCAGCGCCGTCGCATCGAGCTGGCTCGCATCCTGTTCTCGGACGCCCAGACGATGATCCTCGACGAGCCCACCAACCACCTCGACGCCGACAGCGTCGTGTGGCTGCGCGAGTTCCTGAAGGGGTACAAGGGCGGACTCATCGTCATCTCGCACGATGTCGAGCTCGTGGGCGAAACGGTGAACCGCGTGTTCTACCTCGACGCGAACCGCCAGGTCATCGACGTCTACAACATGAACTGGAAGAACTACCTGCGCCAGCGCGTGGCCGACGAGGAGCGCCGCAAGAAGGAGCGCGCCAACGTCGAGAAGAAGGCCACGGCGCTGCAGCAGCAGGCCGCCCGGTTCGGGGCCAAGGCCTCCAAGGCCGCGGCCGCGCACCAGATGGTCGCGCGCGCCGAGAAGATGCTGTCGGGTCTGGATGACGTGCGTCAGGACGAGCGCGTCGCGAAGCTCCGGTTCCCCAAGCCGGCACCGTGCGGCAAGACCCCGCTCATGGCATCCGGTCTCTCGAAGTCGTACGGCTCGCTCGAGATCTTCACCGACGTGGACCTCGCGATCGACCGCGGGTCGCGGGTCGTCATCCTGGGTCTGAACGGTGCGGGCAAGACGACGCTCCTGCGCATCCTCGCCGGTGTCGACAAGCCGGATACCGGGCAGCTCGAGCCCGGACACGGACTGAAGATCGGCTACTACGCCCAGGAGCACGAGAACCTCGACGTCAACCGGTCGGTTCTCGACAACATGATGTCGGCCGCCCCCGACATCACGGCCACCGAAGCGCGCAAGGTCCTCGGATCGTTCCTCTTCGTCGGCGATGACGTGCTGAAGCCCGCCGGGGTGCTCTCCGGTGGCGAGAAGACGCGTCTGTCGCTCGCGACGCTCGTGGTGTCGTCGGCCAACATGCTGCTGCTGGATGAGCCGACGAACAACCTCGACCCGGCCTCCCGCGAAGAGATCCTCGGCGCCCTCGCCCACTACGAGGGCGCGGTCGTGCTCGTGTCGCACGACGAAGGGGCCGTCGAGGCGCTGAACCCCGAGCGCGTGCTGATCCTGCCGGATGGCGTCGAAGACATTTGGGGCCGCGACTACGCGGACCTCGTGACGCTGGCGTAGCTCCTCCGCTCACCGGATCGGATGCCGCTGCCGCGGCGTCCCGGCACGGTCAGCGCGCCACGGTCACCGCGCGCCGACGGGGGTGTCCCGGCACGGTCAGCGCGCGTCGAGCAGGGCGTCTTCGTCGTCCGCGTCGCGATCCTTCGGACGCTTGCGGGAGCGGTGGAGAGCGACGGGGTCGACCCGGCGACGCTCGGTCGAGGCCTTCTCGGGTTCGGGCGTCAACACGAGGTCGTCCTCGTCCTCGTCCTCCTCCTCGTGACGGAGCTTCCGTTCGCTGACGATCACATACGTGATGAAGCCGAAGCCCATCACGGCGAACAGGATCCACTGCACCGCGTACGACAGGTAGGGGCCGGGGTCGTTGCTCGGCGGGTCGACGGGAGAGGGTGCGGTGGCCGGCGCCGGGGACTCCGACATGAGCAGCCCGTAGGCGCCCTGCTCGATCGGCCCCGTCTGCTCGGCGACGAGACCGAGGTTGATCGTCGGTACCTGTCCGGGCTCGGCGGTGCGCCCCGAGGTCGGTGCGGCTTCCTCGGGCCGCAGTCGCACCTCGACGGTGACCGTGCCCGACGGGGGCGCCGGGATCTCGTCCGGATCCGCTTGACGGTTCCCGGGCGGGAGCCAGCCGCGATCGACGAGGAACGTCCGCCCGTCGTCCAGACGGAACGGGACGAGCTGCTCGAAGGCGGCCGACCCTCCGTGCGCACGGTTGCGGACGAGCAGCTGCTCGTCCGAGAGGTACTGACCCTGCATGCGTACGGGACGCCACTCGTCGGCCGGGTTCATTCGCGCGCCCGGAGCGAGCAGCTCGGCGAGGGGCACGGGCGCGGCGTCGTAGTTGTCGGTGACGAGCTGCAGCTGTTCGCTGCGCTCGGCGTTGCGGGAGAACTGCCAGTTCGACAGGAACCCGCAGGCGATCGCGAAGACGATCGCGATACCGACGTACATGGTCCAACGCGCGGCCGTGGGCATCTCTCGCGCGCTCATGACCCGTCTCCGCTGCGAGCGCTCCCGGGGTGCACGGCTGTCGAACGCGCACGAACGGACCGCCGTGCGCGGCGCGCGCTCACTTCGACAGACCCGGCCACGTCATCCAGGGTACGTCGGTCGGAGCAGCCCCGTGCTCATGCGCGTCCGCTCGTCAGGGCGGCGACCTCGACGGGGAAATCGCGTGCCCTCAGGAACTCCCGCAGGTAACCCACGTGCTCTGGGCACGCGACCCAGGTCTTGCGTCGATCCGCGGTGTGGATGCGGGGATTGCGCCAGTGGATCGCCCACTCCGCCTGCGCGCGGCAACCGGCTCGGGAGCAGTGGACGGTGTCGTCGGTCACGACCGCTCGTCGCGCGGCTGCTCGAGACGGGGGGTCTCAGCGATACGGATGACGGTCGGAGCCTCAGCGGCGGGGGCGGGGGGAGCGGACGCGGCCGTCTCGATCATGCGCTCGGGGTTCACGGCGTCAGGCACCTCGGCATCCTGCCCGACGTTCGCGACGATCACCGCCAGATACGGGAGGAAGATAGCCCCGGCCGCGAAGACGAACGTGTACCACCCGTAGGGGGTCACGACCGCCATCGCCACGAAGCACGCGATGCGGATCCCCATCATCACCATGTACTTGGTGAAACGGGATCCGGCGTCGTCCCGCGGAGCCTGCGGGAGCGACGTCGCTGATTGGGCACGAGACGATGTCTTCACGGTGAACCCAGGGTACGCCCGTCCCGCCCGGGCGGGATCCGTTTAAGCGCCGTATCGAGATGACTGGCTCGCCGCGATTCCGATGCTCACGAGCAGTCCGATCACGAACAGCACGATGGCGCCGATGCCGACCCAGCCCACGATGGTGCCGGCGAGCGCCATTCCGCGTCCCTTCTCGCCGGTTCGCTTGATCTGCCCGAGCGAGATGTGTCCCGTGACCACCGCCGCGATCGGTCCGATGACCGGCAGGATCCAGAGGAATCCCGCGATGGACGCGACGAGCGAGATGATCGAGAGCACGTTGGTGCGCACGGTCGAGTAGGCGGATGCCGCGTACTGCGCGGCACCGTACTGTTCGGCGCCGTACGGAGCCGCGCCGTATGTCGGCGCGGCGGGGTTCTGGCCGTAGGCGGGAGCGCCGTACGGCGGCGCGGGGGGCGCGTCATAGCGGGGCACCGGCGGCGCGTCGTATGCGGGAGCAGCCGGCGCAGCGGCGGGAGCGTCGGAACCAGGACCCGCGGGTGCGCTGTAAGTGGGCGGGGCATACGCCGGCGCGTCCGGGACGGGCGGGACCGGAGGGGCAGCGTGCGAGCCGTCGGGCGCGCCGGCCGTCGTCGGCGTGTCGTGCCCGTCGGGCGATGCGGGAGTCTGGTTGTCGCTCACAAGGAGTCCCTTTCGTCGTGCTCGCCCCCAGGCTTCCAGCGGGCATCGGCCGTGTCAAACGCCGACACCCCCGAGGGACGCGGGCTCCTGGGTAGGCTGGGCCGGTTCCGTCCCTCGCACCGCAGGAGTCTCATATGTCGCAGGACCGCGTCGTCGTCGTTACCGGAGGCAATCGGGGCATCGGTCGCGCCATCGCCGAGCGTTTCGTCGCCGAGGGGTGGCGGGTCGCGGTCACCGCCCGTTCGGGCGAAGGTCCGGAGGGCGCGCTCACGGTTCGCGCGGACGTCACGGATGCCGCCGCCGTGGACGCCGCGTTCAGCCAGATCGAGGCCGAGCTCGGCCCGATCGGTGTCGTGGTGGCCAACGCGGGCATCACCAAGGACACCCTGCTGCTGCGCATGAGCGAGGACGACTTCGACAGCGTCGTCTCCACGAACCTCGGCGGGGCGTTCCGCGTGGTCAAGCGCGCCTCGAAGGGGATGTTGAAGGCACGGTGGGGCCGCGTCATCCTCATCTCGAGCGTCGTCGGTCTGTACGGGTCGGCGGGCCAGATCAACTACTCGGCGTCCAAGAGCGCTCTCGTCGGCTTCGCCCGATCGCTCACGCGCGAGCTCGGCGGACGGGGGATCACCGCGAACGTCGTGGCGCCCGGTTTCATCGAGACCGACATGACCGCGGAACTCCCCGCGGACACCCAGGCGGAGTACAAGAAGAACATCCCCGCGGGCCGCTTCGCCTCGGCCGACGAAGTCGCGGGAGTCGTCACCTGGCTCGCCGGCGACGACGCCGCCTACATCTCGGGGGCTGTCATCCCGGTCGACGGTGGCCTCGGCATGGGCCACTGAGAGAACCTGCCTCCCGTAGCGCCGGCGCGGCGTCTGCGCCGGTCGAGGAGATCCCGGGCTCAGCGCACCGCGCCCCGCAGCTTCGCCGCGAACGTCTCGGGTTGTGAGAACTGCGGCCAGTGCCCCGAGCCGAGCGTGATGACCTCCGTGTCGCGGATCGCGGAGAACTCGTCGGCCCACGCACCCCACTCCGCCAGCGCGTGCGCGAGGGTCGTGGCATCCAGCTGCCCGGAGAGCACGGTGACGGGAACGTCGTAGCGACGGTCGTCCGACAGCGGCAGCGGGTCGGTGGGGACGGCGCCCGGCACGTCGACGGCGCGCTCGGCGACACGCTGTCGCGTCTCGTCGTCGAGATCGGCGATGTCGGGCTCATCGAAGAAGTCCCACCCCGGGAACGGCACCACACCGTCGCGGATGGGGAACTCCGAGATCATCGCCCCGGGGGGCGGTGGCATCGTGTCCACGAACACGACACGACGGACGCGGTCGGGTCGGGCATCGGCGGCTCCCCAGACGACGTTGCCGCCGCCGGAGTGACCGACGAGCACGACCGAATCCGCCGCGCCATCGATCTCGGCGACGACCGCCGCGACCCAATCGCCGATGCGGGCATCGGGGGCTGCCGGGAGGGTGAGCGGGTGCACGGTGTGCCCCGCCTCGGTGAGCGCCGGTGTCACGGCATCCCACGACGATGCATCGAGCCACAGGCCCGGAACCAGAATCACGTCCATGGCGAGACCCTACGCGCGGCTTCCGACATCGCGGGAGGGCGGACCGGATGCTAGCGCGGCAGCAGCGGAACGACCTCGGCCAGGTCGACGCGACCGATCACGAGGTCAGCGTTCGCGCGGACCGCGGGCTTGGCGTTGAAGGCGAGGCCGAGTCCGGCTGCCTCCATCATGCGCAGGTCGTTGGCGCCGTCGCCGATCGCGAACGTCAGGGCCATCGGCACGCCGTGATCGGACGCCCACTCGCGCAGGGTGTCGGCCTTGGCCGTGGCATCCACGATCGGTCCGTCGACCTCGCCCGTGAGCGCCCCGTCGGCGACGGCGAGCCGATTGGCGCGCCACACGTCGACGCCGAGGTCGGGCGCGACGGTATCGAGCACCTCGTGGAACCCGCCCGAGACCACGCCGACGAGGCCGCCGCGCGCGTGGACCGTGTCGATGAGCTCGCGGACTCCGGGAGTCGGTTCGATGCGCGCGATCGCGCGGGCGAACGCCTCGACCGGCACTCCGGCGAGCGCCGCGACCCGCGTCCGCAGGCTCGTGGCGAAGTCCACCTCGCCTCGCATCGCCGCCTCGGTCGCGGCGGCCACCTCGGCGCCGCGGCCCGCTTCGTCGGCGAGCAATTCGATCACCTCGTTGCGGATGAGGGTGGAATCGGCATCCAGGACGACGAGGAAACGGACGGGCTCGGGCACGGCCTCGACCCTAGCGCGTCACGTGGCGACGCACTCGGCAGGGGCGGCAGCGGCGCGCGTAAGCTCAAAAAGCCCGTGCCCGCAGCCGAAAGGACCACTCCCATGGCCGACGTCGAAAGCTTCACACTCGATCACACCGCCGTTCTCGCCCCCTACATCCGCCTCATCGGCACCGAATCGGGTCCGCGCGGCGATGTCATCTCGAACTTCGACGTGCGCCTGGTGCAGCCCAACGAGGGCGAGATCCCCACCGCCGGCATCCACACGATCGAGCACCTGCTCGCGAGCCTCCTGCGCGACCGCATCGACGGCGTCATCGACATCTCGCCGTTCGGCTGCCGCACCGGCTTCCACCTGATCATGTGGGGCGAGCCCGACCTGGGGGACGTCGTCACGGCCGTCACCGACTCGCTGCGCGCGATCGCCGAGGACGTCGAGTGGGAGGACGTGCCGGGAGTCGACGCGTTCAGCTGCGGCAACTACCGCGACCACAGCCTTCACACGGCGCGCGAGTGGTCGAAGCTCGTGCTGTCCCAGGGCATCAGCCGCGACGCTTTCGCCCGCGTCGGGGTCTGATGTTCGCCGAGCTCCGCGGCCGAGTGATCCTCGTCACCGGAGGAGCGAACGGCATCGGCGACGGCGTCGCCGCCGCGTTCGCTGAGGAGGGGGCGGTCGTCGTCCGCGCGGACACCGCCTACCCCTCCGGTGCCCTTCAGCGAACGGCCGAAGGCGCCCGTGTCGCGCTCGACGTGACCGATGAAGCCGCCGTCGAACGCGTCGTGGCCGAGGTCGAGGGCGAGCTCGGACCGATCGAGGTGCTCGTCCACGCGGCGGGCACGTCGACGATGGCTTTCGGGGTCGACACGACCGAGGCCGAGTGGGATCTGAACCTCGACGTCAACGCGAAGGGATCGTTTCTCGTCGCGAAGCACGTCGCGCGGGGTCTTCGTCGCGCCGAGCGTCCGGGCAGCATCGTCCTCATCGCGTCGCAGGCGGCGAAGAACGGGTATCGCGGCATGTCCGCGTACGTCGCGTCGAAGCACGCCGTGCTCGGGCTCACCAAGACTCTCGCGACCGAGCTCGCGCGGGAGCAGATCCGCGTCAACGCCATCTGCCCCGGCATCATCGAGACGCGCATGAAGCAGCGGGAGCGTCGCGAGGGAGCCGAACTTCGCGGCCTGACGGTGGCGGACATCGAGGCGGAGGACCGCTCCCAGGTTCCGCTCGGTCGCACGGGAACGCCGCAGGACGTCGCGGGGGTGGCGCTCTTCCTCGCGAGCGACCTCTCGTCGTACATGACCGGGCAGGGCATCAACGTCACCGGTGGCATGACGATGCACTGACGGCCTACGGATGCCAGAAGGGGCGGTGACCGCACTGGTCACCGCCCCTTTCGGCATCCGGGTCTGGCCGGCATCCGGGCTCAGGCGTCGACGCGGACGTCCTTCCCGACCACGGTGATACCCGTCTCGGTGACGGTGAAGCCCCGCGCGAGGTCGCGTTCACGGTCGACGCCAATCGTCGCTCCGGGAGCGAGGGTCACGTTCTTGTCGAGGATCGCGCGGTGGATGCGGGCACCCGCACCGACCTGCACGCCGTCGAACAGGACCGAGTCGGTGATCGTCGAGCCGCCGCCGGCGAGCGCCCACGGACCCACGACGCTGCGCTCGAGGTGCGTGCCCGAGAGCACCGATCCGAGCGAGACGATCGAGTCGATCGCGTTGCCGATGCGCCCGACCGAGTCGCGGACGAACTTCGCCGGGGGAGCGTTGAAGGTCTGCGAGAAGATCGGCCAGTCGGTGTTGTAGAGGTTGAAGATGGGGAGGGTCGAGATCAGGTCCATGTGCGCGTCGTAGAACGACTCGATCGTGCCCACGTCCCGCCAGTACGACCGGTCGCGCGGGGTCGACCCGGGCACGTCGTTGCGCTGGAAGTCGTAGACCGCAGCCTCTCCGCGATTGACGAAGTACGGCACGATGTCGCCGCCCATGTCGTGGGCGGAGGTCGGCAGTTCACCGTCGTGCGCGACGGCCTCGACGAGCGCGTCCGCGTCGAAGATGTAGTTGCCCATCGACGCGAGTACCTCGTGCGGAGCGTCGGCGAGCCCGGTGGGGTTCTGCGGCTTCTCGAGGAACGCGCGGATCATCGTGGGATCGCTGGGGTCGGTGTCGATGACGCCGAACTGGTTCGCCAGCGAGATCGGTTGACGGATGCCAGCGACGGTGGCCCGCGCGTCCGAGGCGATGTGCGCGTCGAGCATCTGCGCGAAATCCATGCGGTAGACGTGATCGGCGCCGATCACGACGACGATGTCGGGCTTCTCGTCGCGGATGAGGTTCATCGACTGCAGGATCGCGTCGGCCGATCCCGAGAACCACCGCTTGCCCAGTCGCTGCTGGGCGGGGACGGATGCCACGTACGAGCCGAGCATCGGCGACATGCGCCACGTCTGCGAGATGTGGCGATCGAGGCTGTGCGACTTGTACTGGGTCAGCACGACGAGCTGACGCAGTCCCGAATTGATGAGATTCGAGATCGCGAAGTCGATCAGGCGGTACTGACCCCCGAACGGCACGGCGGGTTTGGCGCGGTCGGCCGTCAAGGGCATGAGTCGTTTGCCCTCGCCGCCGGCGAGGATGATTCCGAAGACCTTCGGCGCTGCAGGCATGGCACAACACTAGGGGTCGAGTGCGATCGCGGGAACCGGCACGCGGCGGGGGTTGCGCTGCGCTACGGTTCGTCTCATGCGCGTCGATGTCGTCACCAAGGAGTACCCGCCGGAGATCTACGGGGGAGCGGGTGTCCACGCGACCGAGCTGGTCCGTGCGCTCCGCGCGGAGGGCACCGAAGTGCAGGTGCGGGCCTTCGGGGCGCCGCGCGACGAGGCCGACACGACGTCGTACGCCGTGCCGAGCGAACTGGCATCCGCCAACGGGGCGATCCAGACGCTGGGCACCGATCTCGAGATCGTGTCCGACGTCGCCGGCGCCGATGTCGTGCACTCTCACACCTGGTACGCGAACTTCGCCGGACACCTCGCCTCGTTGCTGCACGGCATCCCTCACGTGGTGACCGCACACAGCCTCGAGCCGCTGCGCCCCTGGAAGGCCGAGCAGCTCGGGGGCGGCTACGCCGTGTCCAGCTACATCGAGAAGACCGCCTACGAGGGGGCCGCGGCCGTCGTCGCGGTGAGCGAGGGGATGCGCGCCGACATCCTGCGCAGTTACCCGACGCTCGACCCCGACAAGGTGCGGGTCATATACAACGGCATCGACACCGAGGCGTGGCATCCGGTGACGGACGACGCATTCCTCGCCTCGGTCGGCATCGATCCCTCGCGGCCCTCGGTGGTGTTCGTCGGGCGCATCACGCGTCAGAAGGGGCTGCCGTACCTGCTCCGCGCGGCCGAGCAGCTGCCCCCCGACGTGCAGCTGGTGCTCTGCGCCGGCGCGCCCGACACCCCGCAGATCCTCGCCGAGGTCGAGGAGCTGGTCCGCGGACTCCAGGCCACGCGTGAGGGCGTGGTGTGGATCGACCGACTGCTGCCGCGCCACGAGCTGTGCGCGATCCTGACCTCCGCGACGACGTTCGTGTGCCCCTCGGTGTACGAGCCGCTCGGCATCGTCAACCTCGAGGCCATGGCGTGCGGCGCGGCCGTCGTCGGTACCGCGACGGGCGGCATCCCCGAGGTCGTCGTCGACGGCGTCACCGGACGTCTCGTGCCCATCGAGCAGGTGCAGGACGGCACCGGCACGCCCGTCGATCCCGAGCGCTTCGTCGACGACCTCGCCCGGGTGCTCACCGAAGTGGTGACGGATGCCACGCGAGCGGCGGAGTACGGCGAGGCCGGGCGTCGCCGCGCGATCGAGGACTTCAGCTGGGCCGCGATCGCCCAGACGACAGCGGCGCTGTACGCCGAGGTCGCGGGTCGGTAAACCTCGCGCCGAGGGGTGCGCTGGTGCCGGGCATCGGCGTCTCCGGCCGTTAGGCTGGACGCATGCCGCAGGTTCTGGAGTTCTCCGACGTCGTCGTCCGCCGGAACGCCCGGGATATCGTCTCCCACCTCGACTGGTCGGTTTCGGACGATGAACGCTGGGTCGTCCTCGGTCCGAACGGCGCCGGCAAGACCACGGTGCTGCAGCTCGCCGACACGCTCCTGCACCCCACGTCGGGTGCGGTCACGATCCTCGGCGAGCGTCTCGGCCGCACCGACGTGTTCGAACTACGTCCGCGCATCGGTTTCGCCTCGTCGGCGATGGCGCGTCGCGTGCCGCCCGAGGAGACGGTGCTCGACGTCGTGCTGACGGCCGCCTACTCGGTGACGGGTCGCTGGCGCGAGGAGTACGACGACATCGACGAGCGTCGCGCGCTGCGCGTCCTCGCGGAGTGGCGTCTCGACCACCTCGCCGACCGCACTTTCGGGACGCTGTCCGACGGCGAGCAGAAGCGCGTGCAGATCGCGCGCGCCGTGATGACCGACCCCGAGCTCCTTCTCCTCGACGAGCCGACCGCGAGCCTCGACCTCGGCGCGCGCGAAGAGCTGCTGGCGCTGCTCTCCGGGTACGCGCAGGCCCCGACCACGCCCGCGATGATCATGGTCACGCATCACGTCGAGGAGATTCCCGTCGGGTTCACGCACGTCCTGCTGCTGCGGGACGGCGAGGTCGTGGCATCCGGGCCCCTGTCCGAGGCGCTCACGGCCGAGAACCTGTCCGCGACCTTCGGGGTGCAGATCACGCTGACCCAGGATGCCGGCCGCTACGCGGCGCGCGCATCGTCCTGAGGGTCGCATGGCCGACGTCGTGATCGGGCCTCGGGCCTGGTAGACTCGTCCTTTGGTGCCTCCGGCGCCGCAGACTTTGACCGTCCTGGCAGAATCCAGGGCACCACTTCTCAAAGGACCTCCCATGAAGACTGACCTCCACCCGGACTACCGCGCCGTCGTGTTCCGCGACCTCGGCTCGGGCGAGACGTTCCTCACCCGTTCGACGGTGACGAGCGACAAGACGATCGAGCTCGACGGTGTCGAGTACCCCGTTATCGACGTGGAAATCTCGTCGGCCTCGCACCCCTTCTACACGGGTAAGCAGCGCATCATGGACTCGGCCGGTCGCGTCGAGAAGTTCAACCAGCGCTTCAAGAACTTCGGCGCGCGCTGAGTCGCGGCGGTTCTCGCCGGAAGCCCTCGTCCTTCGGGACGGGGGCTTCCGCCATTTCTGGTGGGTGTCGGCGCCGCGCGACTGATTCTCACCGGACCAGGCGCACCGTGCGCGGGATCGGGCCGAACGAGGACTCGGCGCCGTCCGGGCGGAAGCCGTTCCGCAGGTAGAAGGCGTGCGCGCGCGGATTGTCGGCGGCGACCCAGAGTGAGGCCGGGCGGTCGGCGAGCACGGCGTCGAGCAGCGCCTGCCCGGCACCCGAGCCGTGGGCGCTGCGGAGCACGTAGATCATCGTGAGTTCCTCGGGACGGACGGCATCCGGTTCCGCCGTCGGTGTCGTCGAGGCGAATCCGACGATGCCCCCCTCGCCTTCCGTCACGGCCGTGGTGTGGGAGTCCTCCCGCAGAGTGGCCTGCCACATGGCGATCCGGCGGTCAACGCGGAACCACCGGCTTGTGTCCGGGTCATCGACGAACTTGCCGTACGTTTCGCGCCAGGATGCCGCGTGCACGCGGGAGATCGCCTCGGCGTCGGAGAGACGGGCGCGGCGCACCCGGAAATCACCGGCACCGGCGTTCGCCTCGGAGTCGGGTGCCGGCGCGGGCGTCTCGGGGTCGCGGGCGGGATCCATACCGGGCAGCGTAACGTTGCGCGACCGCGAGACCTCGGAGACCTCCCGAGGTCAGCGTGCTCGATAGCGTGGGTGGATGCATTCTGACTCGGTGACCGTTCGCGCCGACATCGATGCACCCGTGGAGGTTGCCTGGCGAGTCTTGACCGTAGAACGGGACTCGTGGTGGCCCGAGATGCGGTTCACCGCAGCCGTCGGAGCCTCGCTCAGCGAAACCTGGACGGAGGATGGGCACCGGATGAGCGCGACCGGCACGGTTACCCGCTGCCTGCCACCGCACGGTCTCGCATTCCGGTGGATCGAGCCGCGGTGGAGTCTGCCTCTCGACGTGGACATCCGCCTCGCCCGGCGGTCGGGGGCCACGTCGGTCACGCTCGTCGAATCCGGGTTCGTCCGCGCGACGAGTTCGCCAACGTTGCCCGCGGAGCACGAAGACGGGTGGATGTACCACCTGGAGCGGTGGAAGCGCGCGAGCGAGCGGGCCGTGAACGACGACCGCGTACGGTGACCGCTCCAGCCCTTCCCGCGGCGATCTAAAACGGTGGCGGATCTGCGTCGATGTGGGCGCCGAGCGGGCTGGTCCAGACGAGGGCGCCGGTGTCGGGGTCGCGACCGGCGGCCCAACGGGTCTCGTGGCGGAGGCGGTGATGGTGGCGGCATTCGGGATCGAGGTTGTCGTCGTCGGTGGCACCGCCCTCGCTCCACGCGCGGAGATGGTCGAGGTCGCAGTCTCGTGTCGGCCGGCCGCATCCGGGGAACGCGCAGGTCGGCGACGTGATGCCGAGCCACCGTCGCAGGGCCGTGGGCACCCGGTACGTCGTGCGGTCGAGAGCGAGGGGAGCCCCGGTGACGGGGTGGGTGAGCACGCGGACCCACGACGTCGCCTCTCCGGCGAGCCGCCGTGCCGTGTCGAGGTCGATCGGCCCGTAGCCCTCGAGAGTCGGCGGGGTGTCGTCCGCGCCGAGCAGGGTGAGAGCCGGGATCGTGACGACGACACCGGGACGAGAGACGGGTCCGCTGCGGCGTGCGCGGGCGGGGCCGGCGGGGGTTGCCGCGGCATCGACCCCAGCCCCCGCTCCGGTGAGCAGATCGGCCAAGGCGTCGGCGCGGAGCTGCGCGAGCGTGCGCTCCTCGTCCTCCGCGGTGGCGAGGTGGCGCGCGGCCCGGTCGAGGTGGGTCATTGCGGCGGCGGCGCGATCAACGGGGAGGAACGCGGTGAGCGTTGCCATGCCATCGAGCTCGGCAGTCATCCAGACGCCCCGGTCTTCGCGGGCGCGCTCGTGGCGAGTCTGGAGGGATTCGGCGTGCACGCGCTCGCGCAGAGCCCGCGCCGACGTTGCGAAGCGGGCAGGGGAGAGCCGGAGCGCCCGGTCGCGCGCGCCCGTGTCAAACGCCGCCCACGATGCGGGGTCTGCGGGGAGGCTCACGGAGAGCCGCGCGGTCTCGATCGCGTGACGTTCCGACACGAGCCCCTCGGCGAACGCTCCCCAGACCCTCGGGCAGCGTTCGCCAAGGATCGCAGCGTGGGCCGCGCGGGTGCGTACCGTCTGCTCCGCGAGTCGCAGACGGACCGCGATCTCGGCCACCGCGGCGCGTTCGGCCATGTCGAGCCGGTCGCGTCGGACGGCGGCGGCGGAGCGCCCGCGAGGGTCGCGCCAGAGGCCGTTCAGCGTGGGGTCGGGGCCGACCCAGGGATCGGGGTCATTGAGGGCGTCCTGGAGCACGCGTCGGATCAGGTCGTACTCCGCAGCCGTCGCGCGGTGCCGGGCGGTCGCCGACTCTTCGAGACGGTCGATGAGCAGCGCCCGGGATGTGGAGAAAGCGCCGTCGTCGTCGTCGTCTTCGTCGACCAGACCGAGGGCGATCGCCCACGCGGAGTCCGCGTCGGCTTGCAGGATGTCGTCGCCCGGCCGAGGCACCCCCGCCCACGCGTCGGCCGCGGGCGACCGATCGTGTGCGGGTGCGGGTAACTCCATGATCGAACGCTACCGAGGGCCTCCGACATCGCAGCCCGACGTCGCGGTTCAGCGGATCGGCCACGCCCCGTCGAGCGGGGGAGCCTCGGCATCCAACCGTCCGATCTTCACGAAGTACTCCGTGAGGCTCGCCGCCTGCGCCCGCGCCCACGCGATCTGTCGCGTGTGCAGTTCGTCGAGAGTCGGCGGCAGCCACGCGGCGTAGCGCTCGGCGAGGGCGAGGGCGAGGCGTCCCGCGGCGACGGCGTCGGCGCAGGCTTCGTGCGCGGACTCGAGCGGCACGGCGTAGTGTGCGGCGACGTGTGTGAGCGTGCGCTTGCCGCGCCGGTAGCGGTCGTAGGTCTTGTCGACGACGAGCGGGTCGATCACCGGTGACGGAGCATCGATCGGCAGGATGCCGTGGCGTAGGGCCTCGTACTTCAGCAGCGAGAAGTCGAACGGAGCGTTGTACGCCACGACGGGGATCCCGGCGTCGAACAAGGCCCGCAGCGCCTCGACGACCTCGGACACGACGGAAGCGGCCGGCGCCCCTTCGGCGCGGGCCTGAGCGGTGGTCACGCCGTGGATCGCGGCGGCGCCCGCGGGGATCTCGACGCCGGGGTCGGCGAGCCAGTCACGGGCGTCGATGATGTGGCCGTCGGCGTCGAGCACGCCCACGTGCGCGGTCACGATCCGATCGTTCCTGACGTCGACGCCGGTGGTCTCGAGGTCGAACACGCCGACGACGCGCGCCCACTCCGGGGTCTGGAACAAGGGGAGCGGCTCGGCCTGCCACGTGGTCATGCGCTCACGCTAGGGCGGGGTTCCGACACGGCGCGCGAGGCGCTCCGCAACGGCCCCCACGCCGGACCTCCCGCGCCCCCGGCCCGGCGTCCCCGGGACGGAAGACCACGCCCACGCCGGACCGCCCGCGCCCCGCCCCGACGCCCCGGAGCGCGCACCCCACCTCGTAGAATCGACGGATGCCGAACCCCTACGCCCCGCTCCTGGCCGAGATCGCGGTCGAGCGGCGGACGGCCGAGATCCTCGGCGGGACGACGGCGTACTGGACCTACGGCGACGAGGACGCCGCGACGACGATCGTGGCGGTGCACGGCTTCCGCGGCGAGCACCACGGGCTCGAGCCGGTCGTGGCGCACCTGCCCGGCATCCGGGTCATCTCGCCCGATCTGCCGGGTTTCGGCGAGACCGCTCCGTTGCCGGGACGCACGCACGACCTCGACGCGTACGCGGACTGGTTGCGCGCGTTCGTGGAGTCGGTGGCGCCGGGGGCGATCGTCCTCGGTCACTCGTTCGGCTCGATCGTCGCCTCCGCGGCGGTCGCCGGCGGTCTCGCGACGCCGCGGCTCATCCTGGTGAACCCGATTGGCGCTCCGGCGCTCGAGGGGCCCCGTGGGCTGCTCACGCGCCTCGCGGTGTTCTACTACCTCGCCGGCGCGCGTCTTCCGCGCGCGCTGGGGGATGCGCTGCTGCGCAACGGTGTCATCGTCCGGGTCATGAGCATCGCGATGGCCAAGACCCGCGAGCCCGATCTGCGCCGGTTCATCCACGAGCAGCACGACGCGTACTTCTCGCGTTTCGCCGACCGCGACGTCCTGCACGACGCGTTCGTCACGAGCGTGTCGCACGACGTGCGCGAGTTCGCTCCGCGCATAGCGCAGCCGACCCTCCTCGTCGCCGCCGAGAAGGACGACATCACCCCCATCGAGGCCGAACGCCACCTCGCAACCCTGTTCCCGGATGCCGAGCTGGTCGAGATCCCGGCCGTCGGTCATCTGATCCACTACGAGACCCCGGCCGTCGCGGCATCCGCGATCCGCGGGTTCCTCGGAACCGAGGATTCTCAGGCCGGCTGATCCGCCTTGCGGCGCCGGTAGGCGTTGACGTTCATGCGATTGCCGCAGTTGCCCGAATCGCAGTACCGCTTCGAGCCGTTCTTCGAGAAGTCGACGTACACGCCGCGGCAGTCGTCGGCATCGCACACGCGAACGCGCGCGTACTCGTCGGCGCGGATGACGTCGACGAACGCCATCGCCGCCTCGACGAGGATGCGCTGAGCGAGCGCGTCCGAGGGGTCGGACGCGTGGATGTGCCAGTCGAATCCGTCGTGGCGCACGAGCTGCGGGAGGGCGCGGCCGTCGCGGAGCATCGCGTTCACGAGGGGGACGCCCCCGTCGCGGTCGACCGTCCACAGCTCGTAGATCCGGTTGCGGATGCCGCGGACCGCGGCGAGCTCGCGATCGTCGTGCGTGCGCGAGCCCGTGTAGCCGTGCCGGGTGGCGAAGTCCTCCAGCTGCTCGGGCGAGACGAGCGTGTCTTCGCCCGCGGTGTCGGTGTGGGGGAGCGTGTTGACCAGCTCGACCGTGGCGCGAAGGACGAGTTCGGTGTCACGGATGAAGACCATGTTGACTCCTGACAGGCGAAGGCTCTACTGTCACGAGTGTAAACGTATTTGACTCCTGACAGCGGGCTTTGCATGACCACTTCCTCCGTCGCCCTCCCTCGCCCGACCCACCGCGGGTCAGGCGCCGTCACCGGCCTCGCGATCGCCGTCGCGTCCGCCCTGGCGTTCTCCTCCAGCGGCCCCTTCGTCAAGCCGCTGCTGGAGGGCGGGTGGTCGCTCGGCGCCGTCCTGCTCGTGCGGATGGCCCTGGCATCCCTGATCCTGTCGCCGGCCCTCATCCGCGCGATCCGCCGTCAGCGCGGGTTCCTGCGCCGCCACGGGCTGATCATCGTCTCGTTCGGTTTGACGGCCGTGGCCGGATGCCAGGTGTTCTACTTCGCCGCGCTTCAGCGGATGCCGGTCGCCGTCGCGCTGCTGATCCAGTACATCGCGCCGGTTCTGCTCGTGGTGGCGGTGTGGGTGCGGACGCGCCGGGCGCCGTCCAGGCTCGTCATCATCGGTTCCGTCGTGGCGATGGCGGGTCTCGTGCTGGTCGTGGACATCAGCGGGGCGCGCTTCGATCTGCTGGGAACGCTCTTCGCCCTGTGCGCCGCGGTGTGTGCGGCGGCGTACTTCGTCATCGCGGCACGCGCCGGCGATGAGCTTCCGCCTCTCGCGCTCGCGGCCGGTGGTCTGCTCACCGGCACCCTCGTCATGGCCGTCCTGGTGGCCACCGGGGTGCTCCCCTTCGCCGCTCCCGCGATCACGGTGCAGGTGCTGGGGCTCGAGGTGCCCGGCATCCTGCCCCTGCTGTGGGTCGGCGCCGTCGCGACGACCCTCGGGTACGCGCTCGGCGTGATCGCCGTGCCGCTCATCGGTTCGCGCGTTGCGTCGTTCGTGGGGCTCAGCGAGGTGCTCTTCGCGCTCGGTTTCGCGTGGCTCCTGCTCGGCGAGACGCCGGCGCCCGTGCAGTTCATCGGGGGAGCGGTGCTCCTCGCGGGAGTGGTGCTCGTGCGGCTGGATGCCAGTGACCCGGTCGAGCAGCGGACCGAGACCGCGAGCATTCCGGTGGTGCCGTCGCCCTAGGTCGCTCGTTGCGCACGGACCCGTGGGCGGTGCGCGGTCGACCAGCGGGCGCCCGGCTCAGAGCTGCTCGCGCGCCAAGTCCATCAGCGGGCTCACGCGGTAGCCGATGACCTCGCCCATCACGAGAGATGTCTCGGTGCGTTCCACGCCCTCGATCGAGAGGATGCGCGCGTCCGTGTCGAACAGGTGCTGGGTGTCGCGACAGGCGACGCGCACGAGGAGGTCGACTTGGCCGCTCAATCCGTGGGCCTGCAGCACCTCGGGCACCCGGGCGAGAGCCTCACGGATCGTCGGCAGCTCGGCCTGGCGCACCGTCACCTGCAGGAACGCCTCGATGGGGAACCCCAACGCCTCGGCCGACAGCGTGCGCTCGTACGAGAGGAAGACCCCGCCCTTCTCCAGGCGGCTCATGCGCGCCTGGACCGTGTTGCGGGAGAGCCCCAACTTTTCAGCGAGCGCAACCACCGTCGCACGCGGTTCGTGGGACAGGGCGCGGAGGAGGTCGAGGTCGACCGCGTCGAGCTTGGTCATGCTTCGGAACATTAGCAGGATGCCGAGCTCTCACGATGTGCACAATGCTGAATCAGCGTGGCAGGCGTTGAGCGCCCTGCGTGCCGAGCGTGCTTCGCGCGTCGGAATCCCGCCGCGATGCGCGGGTCCGGGGCCCGATGCTCAGTTCGCGACGCCGGCGTAGGCCAGCATCTCCCACTCTTCGCCGTCGAGGCGGAACACGGTCGCGGAGCAGTTCGGGAGCCGTTCGCCCACGCGGGGGAACTCGCCGTCGGTGGCATGCATGATGACCTCGCGGATCAACGCGCCGTGCGCGACCGCGATGACATCCACGCCCTCCGGCGTTTCGGCGACGACCTCGGCGATCGCGGCGAGGGCGCGCTCGCGCACGACCGGCCACGCCTCGGCGCCGGGAACCTGGGCCGCGTGCCACGGTCCGTACGCGTCGGAGAACGTGGCGGCATCCATGCCCTCGGCGTCGCCGTACGAACGCTCGCGCAGGCCCGGGAGTCGGCGGGTGACGATCGTGCCGAGCGCGTCCGCGATCGTGTCGGCGGTCTCGGCGGCCCGGGAGAGGTCGCTCGAGACGACGACGACGTCGCGTCCGGCGAGGTCGGCGGCGAGCGTCGCGGCGACCTCACGGGCCTGCGCGCGGCCCGTGTCGTTCAGGGGGATGTCGGTCGAGCCCTGGACGCGGCCACGGGCGTTCCAGTCGGTCTCGCCGTGGCGCACGAGGGTGAGGATCGTCACGCTTCGAGCCTACCCGCGGGCGTCGGAGCGGGGCGCCGCCCGGTGCGAGGCAGCGCCGCCGCGCGTTCCGGCGCGACCGCGTGCACGTCGCGCGGAGAGCGGCCGCTCCGCCCGCCTTACCGCAGCTCCGGCAACCGCTCCGCGAAGGTCGTCAGCACGTCGCTCGTGCCGGCGTCGATCTTGACGGCCGCGCGCTGGTCGGCGCGGGTCGCACCGCGGTTGATGATGACGACGGGGAGCCGTCGACGGCGAGCCCGCTCGACGAGACGGATACCGGAATTCACGACGAGGGACGAACCCGCCACCACGAGCGCATCGCTCGCGTGCACCAGTTGTTCGGCTTCGCGGAACTTCTCGACCGGGATGTACTCGCCGAAGAAGACGACATCGGGTTTGAGAGTGCCTCCGCAGACGGTGCACACCGGGACGATGAAGCCCTCCGCCGAGGCCGGCGTGACGTCGCCGTCGGGCCCGAGCTCGACGTTCGCGGGCACGGTGATCCAGGGGTTGTCGGCCTCGACGCGCGCCGCGAGGTCGCGACGGTCGAACACCTGCCCGCAGTGCAGGCACCCGACACGGCGCATCGTGCCGTGCAGCTCGACGACGCGGTGGCTTCCGGCGCGCACGTGGAGGCCGTCGACGTTCTGCGTGATGACCCCGTTGGAGACGCCGGCGTTCTCGAGCGCTGCGAGGGCGCGATGCCCGTCGTTCGGCTCGGCTGCCGCGAACGCCTTCCACCCGAGATGGCTGCCGACCCAGTACCGCCGGCGTGCGTCGGCGTTCGCCAGGAACTGCTGTGCCGTCATCGGGGTGCGTGTCGGTGCCCCTTTGCCGCGGTAGTCGGGGATCCCGGAATCGGTCGACACCCCGGCGCCCGTCAGGACGGCGATGCGGCGACCGGCAAGCACTTCGACGGCTCGATCGATGGATGCCACCGTCTCGGCATCCCTCGTCGTGTCCGTCATGCCCACCTCCGTCGTGTCGAGTCTAGGACCGCCCGCGAACGCCGTCGTCCGGGGCGGTTCGAGCCGCGCGGGGCGCGGGACGATCCTGGCCCTGGCAGAGTGGGACGATGCCCGTGACCCCGATCGACTCTGCGACCGACTCGCGGCTCGCCGATTATCGCGACCTGACGGACGTGTCGCTGCGGCGCGTCAGCGAACCCGCGGGGGGCCTGTACATCGCGGAGTCGTCCAAGGTGCTGGACCGTGCGCTCCGCGCCGGACACCGCCCGCGCTCCGTGCTCGTGCAGGAGAAGTTCCTCGACGACGCCCTCGCCCTCGTCGGACCGGATGCCGAGGTCTACGTCGTCCCGGCCGAGGTGGCCGAGCGCGTCACCGGGTACACCGTGCACCGCGGGCTGCTGGCATCCATGCATCGCCCCGTCCTCGGGTCCGTCGCCGACGTCGTCGCGGGCGCCCGGCTCGTCGTGGTGCTCGAGGACATCGTCGATCACACCAACGTCGGGGCGGCGTTCCGGTCGGCGGCCGCCCTGGGCGCGGACGCGGTGCTCGTGACCCCGCGCTGCGCGGACCCGCTGTACCGCCGGAGCGTCCGGGTCAGCATGGGGACCGTGTTCCAGGTGCCGTGGACGCGGCTGCCGGAGTGGCCCGAGGCGAAGCCGCTGCTGCAGGACGCGGGGCTGCACCTCGCGGCCCTCGCGCTCGCCGACGACGCCGTTCCGCTCGACGCGTTCGCCTCGGCCGGGCACGAGCGCGTCGCGCTACTGCTCGGTGCCGAGGGCGACGGCCTCAGCCGTGGTGCGTTGCAGGCCGCCGACACGGTCGTCACGATCCCGATGGCCGGGGGAGTGGACTCGCTCAACGTCGCCGCGGCGAGCGCGGTCGCGCTCTGGGAGCTCGGCCGCGCGCTGCGCTGACCTCAGACCTGCGTCTCGCGTGAGGCCGCGGCATCCCGGCCCGGGGCGAGCGTCGTCACCGGCAGCGGCTCGGGGCGCTTGGGCAGGATGTCGTCGCCCGACGACTGGTGGCGCAGACGCCGCAGCACCCACGGCATGAGGTACGACCGCGCCCACACGAGGTCTTTCTCGCGTGCGGCGCGCCAGGTCGTGGCGGTCAGTGCCTCGGGCTGCATCGGCTGCAGGTCGTTGGGCACGTTGAGCGCGCGCAGCACCATGCGCGCCACCTCGTGATGACCGAGGGAGTTGTAGTGCAGTCGGTCGTCGTCGAAGAAGCGCATGTCCTGGACCTCTTTCAGGCCCCACTGGTTGGCGACGATGCAGTCGTAGCGATCGGCGATGGAACGGATGTTCTCGTTGTAGATCGCGACCTTGCCCCGGATGCCACGGAACACCGGCGTGAACTCGGTGTCGATCCCGGTGAACACGACGAGTGTCGCGCCGTCGCTGCGCAGCCGGACGACCGCGTCCTCGAACTGCTGCGAGACGAGGTCGGGGTCGGTGCCGGGGCGGATGACGTCATTCCCTCCGGCGGAGAACGTGATGAGATCCGGCTTCAGAGCGAGCGCCGGTTCGATCTGGTCGGCGACGATCTGACCGATGAGCTTCCCGCGCACCGCGAGGTTGGCGTACGCGAAGTCGTCGACCTGGGATGCCAGCACCTCGGCGACGCGGTCGGCCCACCCGCGGTGACCGCCGTCGGGCAGCGGGTCGCCGATGCCTTCGGTGAACGAGTCGCCGAGGGCGACGAACCGGCGCCAGGGGTGCGGGCCGGGGTTGTCGGACGGAGACGGGGTGGCGGGCGAGTGCGCATCGAGTGTCATCGAAACCTCCGACCCCAGGCTAACCCCGGCCTCCGACAGGACAAGGGTCCTGCTGCTCCCCCTCTCCCGGGCGCTGGGCCGACCCCCTCGATAAACGCTCCGGCTGGGCAGAAACGCCGCGCCGGAGCGTTTCTGCCAACGTAGAGCGTTTATCGCTGATGGGGTCGCGGAACCGTCCCCAGGCCGGCGCGTGACCCCCGCGCCGTCGCCTATCGTGGATGTTCGCGCTCGCGAGGGATGGAGGTTCGATGCTGGAAGAAGAAGCCCGCACTCCGGCCCTCTCGCACACCGCCGACGCCACCGCCCCCGAGCTCTCCTTCGACGAGGCGCCGGAGGGTGGCGACGAGCATCACTTCGGCTCCTTCGCCGCCGAGCACCTCTCGCCCTCGTTCCCGCAGCGCGCCCCGTGGGGAACCGCCCAGCGCCTGCGCGCGTGGCAGGCCGAGGCGCTGGACCAGTACTTCGGCTCCGACGGTCCCGACGGCGTCGGCAAGGGCCCGCGCGACTTCCTCGCCGCCGCCACCCCCGGCGCCGGTAAGACCACGTTCGCCCTGCGCCTCGCGTCCGAACTCATGCGCCGCCGCGTCGTCGATCGCATCGTCGTCGTGGCCCCCACCGAGCACCTCAAGACCCAGTGGGCCGAGGCGGGAGCGCGCGTCGGCATCCGTCTCGATCCGTACTTCTCCAACCGGCACGCCACCCCCTCGCGGCAGTATCACGGCGTCGCGGTCACGTACGCGCAGGTCGCGGTCAAGGCCGAGGTCCACCAGCGCCTGACGATGGATGCCAGAACCCTGGTGATCCTCGACGAGGTACACCACGGCGGCGACGCCCTCAGCTGGGGCGACGCGCTCCGCGAGGCGTACGGGCGGGCGACCCGGCGTCTCCTGCTGTCGGGGACGCCGTTCCGCAGCGACACCGCGCCGATCCCGTTCGTGGAGTACCACCCGAACGACAAGGGCATCCGCCTCTCGCGCACCGACTACGCCTACGGCTATCGTCGCGCGCTCGACGACGGGGTCGTGCGCCCCGTCTTCTTCCTCGTCTACGCCGGGCAGATGCGCTGGCGCACCAAAGCGGGCGAAGAGATGGAGGCGCAGCTCGGGCAGGACAACACCAAGGACATCACCTCGCAGGCCTGGCGCACCGCGCTCGACCCCAACGGCGACTGGATCCCCGCGGTGCTGCGCTCGGCCGACCGGCGCCTGACAGAGGTGCGAGAAACGGTCCCGGATGCCGGCGGCCTCGTCATCGCCACCGACCAGACCGCCGCGCGCGCCTACGCCACGATCCTCGAGGACATCAGCGGCGAGAAGGTCACCGTCGTCCTTTCCGACGAGGCCGAGGCCTCGGGCCGCATCGAGACGTTCTCGAAGGGCACGAGCCGCTGGATGGTCGCGGTCCGCATGGTGTCCGAGGGCGTCGACGTCCCGCGCCTCGCCGTCGGCGTGTACGCCACGAGCGCCTCCACGCCGCTCTTCTTCGCGCAGGCCATCGGCCGCTTCGTCCGCGCCCGTCGGCGAGGAGAGACCGCGAGCGTCTTCCTCCCCAACGTGCCGCAGCTCCTGGCGCTCGCCGGAGAGATGGAGGCCCAGCGCGACCACGCCCTCGACCGCGACAGCGACGCGGACGACCAGTGGAACGCCGAAGAAGACATGATGGATGCCGCCGAGCGCGAGGACAAAGCCTCCGACGCGCTCGAGCAGGAGTTCGAGTATCAGGCCCTCGGCTCGCTCGCCCACTTCGACCGCGTGCTGTTCGACGGGCAGGAGTTCGGCCAGCTCGCCGTCCCCGGCACGGTCGAGGAGGAGGAGTTCCTCGGCATCCCGGGGCTCCTCGAACCCGAGCAGGTGCACGAGGTGCTCATGACGCGCGCGTCCCGTCAGTCGCGGCACCGCTCCTCGCGCGAGGCGAAGGAGAAGGCCAGCGGCCAGGAGCCGCCCAGCGTCGACGAGGGCGGCCTGCCGCAGCCGCTGCACCGCACCCTCAAAGAGCAGCGGCAGCTCCTCAACAGCCTCGTCGGGCTCTACGCCCGGCAGACGGGCGAAGCGCACGGTCTCGTGCACGCCGAGCTCCGCCGCATCTGCGGCGGCCCCGCCGTTTCGCACGCCACCGTCGCGCAGCTGCAGGCCCGCATCGAGGTGCTGCGCAAGCGCGTCCGTTCCTGAGCCTCATTCGGGACGGTTTCGCGGGCCCGAAATGCTGGCACCGGGGTAGTGGCATCCGCGTCTTTTCGGGCTTCGGAGACCCGAAATGCTGTCAGTCTCCGCCCGCGCGCCCGGGGAGGGAATCCCTCCCTCTAACGTGGGGGCGACCCGAAGGAGAACCGTGACGATCGCCGCCACACCCACCGCCCGCGACCGCCGCCGCTGGGCGCGCTACCTCGTCGACGAGCGCGCCGAGGCCCGCGTGTACCGCGACCTCGCGAGCCGACGCGCCGGCGAGGAACGTGAGATCCTGCTCGCGCTCGCCGAGGCCGAGGGTCGCCACGAGCAGCACTGGCTCGACCTGCTCGGCGACACGCCGCAGCGACTTCCCCGACCCGGTCTGGGCACCACGCTGTTGGCCTGGATGGCACGTCGGTTCGGCTCGATCTTCGTCCTCGCGCTGGCCCAGAACGCCGAAGCCCGCTCGCCGTATGCCGACGAGCCCTACGCCACCGCGCAGATGGCCGCCGACGAGCAGGTGCACCACGAGGTCGTGCGCGGTCTCGCCGCCCGCGGACGCCGCCGCCTGTCGGGTACGTTCCGTGCCGCGGTGTTCGGCGCGAACGACGGACTGGTGTCGAACCTCGCGCTCGTGATGGGCGTCGGTGCCACGGGCGTCGCGCCGAGCTTCGTGCTCTTCAGCGGCATCGCCGGTCTTCTCGCCGGCGCCCTGTCGATGGGGGCGGGGGAGTTCGTCTCGGTCCGGTCGCAGCGCGAGCTGCTCGAGGCGACCGAGGAGAACGACTTCGCCGATGCCGCGCTCCCTCACCTCGACCTGGATGCCAACGAGCTCGCGCTCGTCTATCGCACCCGCGGGATGGATGCCGACGAGGCCCTCGTGAAGGCGCGCGATGTCGTGTCCGCGGCCCAGGCGGGCACCGCTCCGGTCGCCGCGGCGCCGGGGGAGTCCTCGCACGAGGTCGTCGGGAGCGCCTGGGGCGCGGCGCTGTCGAGCTTCCTGTTCTTCGCCTCCGGCGCGATCATCCCGGTCCTGCCGTGGATCTTCGGTCTGAGCGGCGTCGGCGCCGTGGCCGTGGCGCTGGCGCTCGTGGGCATCGCTCTGCTGGGAACGGGCGCGATGGTCGGCCTGCTCTCCGGCGCCTCGCCCCTCAAGCGCGGGCTGCGCCAGCTCGCGATCGGTTTCGGCGCCGCCGCCGTGACGTACGTCCTGGGCCTGCTGTTCGGGGTGTCGGCGGCCTGAGTCTGCGGCCTGAGTCTGCGGCATCCATCGATAAACGCGATTTGTGCCGAGAAACGCGCTCTCGCGGCATGTTTCGCCGCAGATCGCGTTTATCGCGTGGGCTGGGGCGCGCGGCGGGGGGGGGGGGGGGGGGGGGGGGGCGGGACGCGGCGGGGTCAGCCGCGGCTCGCGTGTACGCGCGCGGCTTCGCGCACGGCGCTGATGTTCTTGCGACCGGCGCGGGAGCCGGCGAGCTTCGCGGTGATGTGCTGCGCGACCGTCACCGGCTCGTACAGTGCGGGGAACTCGGCGGTCGCGAAGTGGGGGAGCACCCCCACCACCGCATCGGCGTTGCCGTCGTGGAAGAAGGCCGCCGACCGGCGTCGCTCGATCGTCCCGTCGATCACGGGCGGCTTGACCCGGTGCAGCGTCGAAAGCCACTTGTCGTTCGTGAGCCGCGCGGCGACGTCTCCGATGTTCACCAGCAGCGCCCCGTCCGCGGGCATGACGTCGTTCCACGATCCGTCCAGCCCCAGCACCTGGAGCCCCGCCACCTGGTCGGCCCACAGCACGGTGACCAGGCCGAAGTCGGTGTGCTCGCCCATGCCTGTCAGCTCGGCGCCGAGCTCGATCGACCCCGGCGGCAGCGCGTAGTTGTTCATCCGCAGCACGTCGATCGAGTGGTCGGTGAGCGAATCGAAGTAATCGTCGGGCACGCGCAGGGCCGCGGCGAAGATCTGCGTCAGGGTGTGAGCGACCCGCCGTGCCTCGCCGAAGTAGGTCTCGACCGCCCCGCGGAACACCGGGGCTGCGTCGGGCCAGGTGTTCTCGGCGTAGTCCGCGGCCGTCGCCGTCGTCCCGGGATACTCCCGCCACGACGTCCCGACGTTGAACGCCTCGAAGAAGTCGTTCATGCGGGTCACCGGGTCGACCCCCAGGCTGTAGCTCAGCGACTCGCTCTTGGGCGGCGTGTAGCCGCGGTTCTCAGACGAAGGTCGCACGTACTGCTTCTTGGCCTCCAGGGGCAGTGCGAAGAACTCGTCGATCCCGGCTTCGAGGTCGTCGACGACGACATTCGGGATGCCGTGACCCACGATCTGCATGAACCCGACGGTGCGGCAGGCGTGGTCGACGGCCGCGACGACGGCGGCGCGGGCGGCTTCGGGACCGGGGGCGACCCAGGGCGAGATGTCGATCGTGGGAACGTGGAACCGGTACATGTGGCATCCATCCTTCCGGGATGCCTCGACGCTAGAGCCGTGATGTCACATCGGCGTTTCGCCGGCGTCACGGTGGTGCGCAGCACTGGAAAAGAAGAAGGCCCCGGACGAATCCGGGGCCTTCTTCTCTTTGTGCGCGAGGGGGGACTTGAACCCCCACGCCCTATACGGGCACTAGCACCTCAAGCTAGCGCGTCTACCTATTCCGCCACCCGCGCATTTGGGTGTCTGTCGCTTTCGCAACGAAGAACGACATTACCACGCCAGGAGGACAGCCTACGAACCAGCGTCGCACCCCGGGCGCGTCCTGAAGTGGCGTGGACGGGGGAGGGGGCACGCGCCCGGTACCGTAGTGCGCATGTCCGAGCACGACGCCGACCCGCCCGAGGTCGCCCGCGTGGCCGCCGACCTCATCCGCTTCGACACCACGAACTTCGGTGGCGGCAGGTCCCGCGGCGAGCGCGAGGCCGCGGAGTACGTCGGCGCCTCCCTCGAAGCCCTCGGCCTCGACGTCGACTACTACGAGCCGATCGACCGCCGCACCAATGTCTGTGCGCGCGTGCCCGGGCGAAACCCCGACAAGCCGGCACTCATCCTCCACGGGCACCTCGACGTCGTCCCCGCGGTCGCGGAGGACTGGAGCGTCGACCCGTTCGCGGGCGAGATCCGCGACGGCATCCTGTGGGGCCGCGGGGCGGTCGACATGAAGGACATGGATGCCATGATCCTCACCGCCGTGGCCGACGTCCTGCGCGCGGGGGAGCAGCCCGAGCGCGACATCATCGTGACGTTCTTCGCGGACGAGGAGAACGGCGGCGTCGAGGGCTCGGCGCTCGTCGTCCGCGACCGTCCCGAGTGGTTCGCGGGGGCGACCGAGGCGATCAGCGAGGTGGGCGGGTACTCGATCACGGTCGACGACCGACGCGCGTACCTCCTGCAGGTGGGCGAGAAGGCGCTGCTGTGGATCAGGCTCGTGGCTCGCGGCCGCGCCGGTCACGGCAGCGCCCTGCACCCCGACAACGCCGTCACCGCCGTGGCCGAAGCCGTCGCCGCGCTCGGTCGCACGCGCTGGCCGGTCCGCCTCACCGACACCACGACGCAGCTCCTCGCCGGCCTCGCCGAGCTCACGGGCGACGACGCGGGCGACCCCGACGCGCTGGCGCAGCGCACGGGCGCCGCATCCGGCTTCCTCCGTTCGACGCTTCGCACGACGACGAACCCGACGGGGCTCACCGCCGGCTACAAGCACAACGTCATCCCCGACCGGGCGGAGGCGCTCATCGACGTGCGCGTCCTCCCCGGCACCGAAGAGGCGGCGCTGGCCGACATCCGCCGCATCGTCGGGCCCGCCATCGAGGTCGAGATCGTCCACCAGGACATCGGCCTGGAGGTCCCGTTCTCGGGTGACCTCGTGGATGCCATGGTCGGACAGCTGTCGCGGCACGACCCGGGCGTGCCGGTCATCCCGTACCTCATGGGCGGCGGCACCGACAACAAGGCTCTCGCCTCCCTCGGAATCTCCGGTTACGGGTTCGCGCCGTTGCGACTCCCGTCCGATCTCGACTTCACCGGGATGTTCCACGGTGTGGATGAGCGCGTCCCCGTGGACGCGCTCGAGTTCGGTCGTCGAGTTCTCGCCGACCTCATCCGGACGTACTGAAGGACTCCATGCACATTTTCGAGGTCATCATCCTCGGGCTCGTCCAGGGCCTGACCGAGTTCCTCCCGATCTCCTCCAGCGCGCATCTGCGCATCGTCGGCGAGTTCCTGCCGTCGCAGACCGATCCTGGCGCCACGTTCACCGCGATCACCCAGATCGGCACGGAACTGGCGGTGGTGATCTACTTCCGCAAGAAGATCGGCCGCGTCATCTCGCGATGGTTCCAGTCGCTCACCGGCAAGGTGCCACGCAACGACCCCGACGCGCGGATGGGGTGGCTGATCATCATCGGAACCATCCCGATCGCGGTGCTCGGCGTGCTGCTGCAGAGCCTCATCCGCGACAACTTCCGGAGCCTGTGGATCACCGCGATCGTGCTGATCGTCTTCGGCGTCCTGCTCGGCCTCGCCGATCACTACGGCAAGCGACGCTACGAGCTCGATGACCTGACGTACCCGCACGGCTTCGCCTACGGCTTCGCCCAGGCCCTCGCCCTCGTGCCGGGCGTGTCACGCTCGGGAGCGACCACGACCCTCGGCCGCGCGCTCGGCTACAAGCGCACCGCGGTGGCCGAGTACTCGTTCCTGCTCGCCGTGCCCGCGGTGTTCGCGAGCGGGTTCTTCGAGCTGTACAAGAGTTTCGACGAGGGCACCGGCCCGTACACGCTCGGCGAGACGGGCATCGCGACCGTCATCGCCTTCGTCGCGGGCTACCTCGTGATCGCGTTCCTCATGCAGTACCTCAAGCGCGGCAGCTTCCTGCCGTTCGTGATCTACCGCGTCGTGCTGGGCGTCATCGTCATCGTCCTGCTGCTGACCGGGGTCGTGCCGGCGGAGTCGGCGATCATCGCCGGATAGTCTCCGACGCGAAGACCGACGGCGCCGCCCCCGATGAGGGACGGCGCCGTCGTCGTTTCCGCTCAGCGGCGAGGCGGCTCGTCGCGTCCGGGCTTGGTCGGGCCGTCGCCGCCCCGCCGGAGGTAGCGCTCGAACTCTTGGGCGATGGCATCCCCCGACGCCTCGGGCGAGTCCCACGTGTCGCGCGTCTGCTCGAGCTGGTGGATGTACTCGCGCATCTCGTCGTCGTCTGCCGCTGCGGCGTCGATCGACGCCTCCCAGGCGACGGCTTCGGCGGCGAGCTCGCCACGGGGCACGGGGATGCCGGAGACCGACTCCAGACGGTCGAGGAGCGCGAGCGTGGCCTTGGGGGACGGCGTGTGGCCCGCGACGTAGTGCGGCACGCTCGCCCATAGGCTGGCGGTAGGGATGCCGGCGCGCTCGGCAGCGTCACCGAGGGCGCTGAGGATGCCGACCGGCCCCTCGTACAGGCTTCGCTCGAGTCCGAGCGACTGGCGCACACCGTCGTTGTCGCTGCCGGCGAAGACGGAGATCGGTCGGGTGTGCGGCACGTCCGACATCATCGAGCCGAGGGCGACGAACCCGGTGACGTCCTCGCGCAGGGCGACGTCGATGAACTCGGCGGCGAACGCCTGCCAGGCGCGCGCGGGCTCCACGCCGACGAGCAGCCAGATCTCGGGGTCATCGGTGCGGCGCGCGGGGCGAAGGAGCGTCGCCTCGGGCCACGTGAGCGTGCGGTGACCCTCGGCATCCACACCGATCTGGGGCCGCGTGTACTGATAGTCGAAGTACAGCTCCGGATCCACGGAATGGACCACCTCGTAGTCGCTGCCCGTCCGCAGCATCGCTGCCGCGGCCGAGGCCGCCTCCCCGGCATCGTTCCAGCCGTCGAAAGCGGCGACGATGATCCGGCGACCCAGTGCGTCCACGCAACCTCCTCTGCCCCTGCGGGGCTGGATATCCAGGATAGGCGCATGCGACCGGGGGAGCGCTCGGCCCGCGGGGCCCGCTGGATACGATGGAACGATGACTTCCCCCGCCCTCGCCGCCGTCCTGTGGGACATGGACGGCACTCTGGTCGACACCGAGCCGTTCTGGATGGCTGCCGAGACCCCTCTCGTGGAGCGATTCGGCGGCACGTGGTCGCATGCACAGGCGTTGGGCATGGTGGGTCTCGCGCTGGAGGATTCGGCCCGGTTGCTGCAGAACGCGGGCGTCCCGTGGGGCGTGGACGAGATCATCGCCTACCTCACCGACGAGGTCCTGCGCCAGCTCGCCGTGGAGGGCGTGCCGTTCCGTCCCGGCGCGCGCGAGCTGCTCGCCGACCTGCGGAGCTCCGGGGTCAAGACGGCGTTGGTGACGATGTCGATGCGTCGAATGGCACTGTCGGTCGTCGATCTGATCGATTTCCCGGCCTTCGACGTCGTCGTCGCCGGCGACGACGTCACCCGACCCAAGCCCCATCCCGACCCGTACCTCCGGGCCGTGGACGCGCTAGGGGTGGCCATCTCCGACACCGTCGCGATCGAGGATTCACCGAACGGGCTGCGCTCGGCGATCGCCAGCGGTGCGGTGACGCTCGGCATCCCGCTGATGGTCTCGCTCGACGAGGTCGGCGCACACGCGTTGTGGCCGACGCTCGAGGGCCGCGGCGCCGCGGACCTCACGGCCCTTCATTCCACTCACGCACCAGCGACCACCCCACAGGAGACCCGATGAGCGAGACCCCGCACCTGAGCGGACCCTTCCGGGTCGGCGATCGCGTGCAGCTGACCGGTCCCAAGGGGCGGATGCACACCATCACCCTGCGGGAGAACGGCGAGCTGCACACCCACAACGGCGTGCTCAAGCACGAACTCCTCGTCGGTCAGCCCGACGGCAGCGTCGTCACGAACAGCTCGGGCCACGACTACCTCGCTCTGCGGCCGCTCCTGCGCGACTTCGTGATGTCGATGCCCCGAGGCGCCGCGATCGTCTACCCCAAGGACGCGGCGCAGATCCTCTCGCAGGCCGACATCTTCCCCGGCGCCACCGTGGTGGAGGCCGGCGTCGGTTCGGGCGCGCTCTCGCTCTGGCTCCTTCGGGCGATCGGACCGAGCGGGCGCCTGGTGTCGTTCGAGCGCCGCGAAGAGTTCGCCGACGTCGCCCGCGCGAACGTCGAGACCTTCCTGGGTGCGACCCCGGCGACGTGGGAGGTCGTCGTGGGCGACCTCGTCGAGAACCTCCCGGATGCCGTCGCCCCGGCATCCGTCGACCGCATCGTCCTCGACATGCTCGCACCCTGGGAGTGCATCGACGCCGCGGCGGACGCGCTCACTCCCGGCGGAGTCGTGCTCTGCTACGTCGCCACGGCGACGCAGCTGAGCCGGGTCGCGGAGTACATCCGCGCGACGGGGCTCTTCACCGACCCGGATGCCTCCGAGACGATGGTGCGCGGCTGGCACGTGGAGGGTCTGGCCGTGCGCCCTGATCACCGGATGGTGGCGCACACCGGGTTCCTGCTCACCGCACGCCGACTGGCGCCCGGAGCGGTGCCGCCCGAGGTCAAGCGCCGTGCGTCGAAGTCGAGCTACGGCGATGAGGACGTCGAGCTGTGGACCCCCGGTGCCGTCGGCGACCGTGAGATCACCGACAAGAATCTGCGCAAGCGCGTGCGAGAGGCGCAGAAGGCCGCCGACAGTGTGCGCCGACGCGACGGCGAGGCGGACACGGCGACGGAGGCATCCGACGCGAGCGCCTAAACTGATCCGGTGCGCAGACTCCCCGCCCTCGTCGCCGTGACCGCCCTGGCCGGAATCGGCCTCGTCGGATGCTCGGCATCCACCGGCGCCTCCGGCTCCGCTTGCGCGGCGCCCACCTTCGATCCCCGCGCGGCAGACGCCGTCACGGTCTCGGGAGAGGTCGGCACGCAGCCCGATGTCCAGGTGCGGTCGCCGTTCCTGCCCGAGTCCCGCTCGGTCGACACCGTGGTCAGCGGCGACGGTGAGCGCATCACGCAGCCCGATCAGCTCGTGCTGCTCGACCTGACCGTCTACAACGGCGTCACGGGTGAGCGCATCGTGGGATCGCGCTACGACGGCAACCTCACGAACGCGCAGCCGCTGTCGGGATGGGATCAGACCTTCCCCGACTTCTCGTCGGCCATGCTGTGCTCGACCGAGGGGTCGCGCCTCGTCGTGTCGATGCCGTACGACAGCGTGGGGGAGCAGGCCGCGCAAGGCCTCGGCATCCCGCAGGGGGGTTCCGCCGTCGTCGTGGCGGACGTCGAGCGCGTCTACCTGCCCGCCGCCGACGGGGCCGACCAGTTCACCGCCGGGTTCGGCCTCCCGACGGTCGTGCGCGCGCCCAGCGGTCAGCCCGGTGTCACCATCCCCGACGGCGACGCTCCGACCGCGGTCTCTGTCCAGACCCTGAAGAAGGGCGACGGCCCCGAGCTGACGGCGGACGCCACCGCGCGCGTGCACGTGCTCGGCGTCGCCTGGAACAATCGCGAGCAGTTCGCCTCCACGTGGGGGAAGGCGCCCATCGCCGCGGCCCCGTCCAAGATGCCCGCCGAGATCGCCTCCGCGCTCGAGGGGCAGACGGTCGGTTCACAGGTCCTCGTGGTCGTGCCCGCCGATCAGACCGCCGACGACCAGCAGGCGTTCCGCGCGCCCGCCGACACGGCGCTCGTCTACGTCTTCGACATCCTCGGCGTCGACGGCTGAGTCCAGCCCGCGCCTAGGATGGGCGGGTGTCCGCCACCTCGTCCCGACCCGCTCCCGAGGAGCGTCTGGTCAACCTCGTCGTCGCCCTCATGGCGACCGAGCAGGGCCTGACGAAGGACACCATCCTGTCGTCGGTGGCCGGGTATCGCGAGCAGTACGAAGCCGGGGCGTCGAAGGACGCGCTCGAGAAGATGTTCGAGCGCGACAAGGAGAATCTGCGCGGCCTCGGGGTTCCGATCGAGACGATCGGCGACCGCGCCGACCCCGACGATCTCCGCGAGGCGCGGTACCGCGTGCCCACCGCCGAGTACGTCCTGCCCGAAGACATCTCGTTCAGCCCGGCCGAGGTGGCCCTGCTCAACATCGCCGGGAGCGTGTGGGGCACCGAGTCGCTCTCCGCCGACGCGCGCAGCGGACTGCGCAAGATCAGGGCGCTCGGTATCGCCGTCGACGAGCCGATCATCGGGTACTCGCCGCGCATCCGAGCGCGGGACGCCGCTTTCCCGACGTTGCAACGCGCGATCGAGCAGTGCCGCGTCGTGACGTTCAGCTATCTGCGTCCCGGCGACCCGCGCGCTCGGGAACGTCGCATCCGCCCGCTCGCCCTGCTGGAGTACGAGGCGCGGTGGCACGTGTTCGGATTCGACGTGACGATGGATGCCGAGCGCACGTTCCTGCTCTCGCGCATCGTCGGTGACGTCACGGTCACGCGCGAGCGCTTCGACGAGGCGCTGCGCGCGGATGCGGGGGAGCGGGCCCTCGCGGGTCTCGAAGCCGTCGCCCGGCGCCAGCGAGCCCTTCTCGAGGTGCACCCCGGGACCGAGGCCGCGCTCCGTCTGTCGCGGCGGGCCGAGCCTGCACGTCAGGGCATCGTCGTGCCCTACGTCGATCTGCACGTGTTCGCGGACGAGCTCGCCTCGTATGGACCGGAGGTGCGCGTGGTCGCTCCCGACGACCTGCGCGATCAGGTCATCCGACGTCTGAAGGCGACCCTCGACCTGCACGGAGGTGCGGCATGAACGCGGACCGCGCTCTCCCCGCCCTCGACCGCGCTGCCCTCCTCCTCCAGCTCGTGCCGTACATCGTGGGCAAGGGAGAGGTGTCGATCGCGGAGGCCGCCGCCGACTTCGACGTCACGGCCGATCAGATGCGGGCCATGGTCGAGCGTCTCACCGTCATCGGCCTGCCCGGAGAGGGCGGGTACTGGCAGCTGCCGAACGAGCTCTTCGACATCGACTGGGATCTTCTCGACCGCGACGACATCATCTCCATCACGAACACCGTGGGGCTCGAACGCTCGCCGCGTCTCACCGCGCGCGAGGCCGCGGCCCTCCTCGCCGGGCTCCAGCTGACCCGGACGCTTCCCGGCGTCGGCGACAGCGCGCTCGTCTCGGGGCTCCTCGCCAAGCTCGCGGCCGGCGCATCGTCGGCGCCGCCGCCCGTGATCGTCGCCCCGGGGCCGGTCGACGGAGTCCGCGACGTCGTCGACCGGGCCCTGCGTCGCAACGTCGCCGTGTCGTTCACCTACCGCGCCCCTGGGGCCGCCCCCACCGTCCGGACGGTCGACCCGATCAAGGTGCACATCGCGGGCGGACAGTGGTACCTGCAGGGCTGGTGCCACACGCGCAAGGCCGTGCGCACCTTCCACCTCGAACGGGTGAGCGATGCCGAACTGACCGACATCGTCGCGGTCCACCGCGCCGACCCGGTCCCCGATCTGTTCGCCCCGGCCGCCGACGAGGTGGTTGCTCGCTTCCGCTTCCCCCGCGCGGTCGCGCCGCTCCTGTCCGACTACCTCGAGCGGGCGACGATCGATGGAGAGGGAGAGATCGCGGTCGCTTCGTTGCAGCTCGCGGACGAGCAGAGCCTCAAGCGCCTTGCCGCCCGCCGCGGCGGCGAAGTCGAACTCCTCGAGCCGTCGGGCGCGCGGCAGGCGGCGGCGGCGTGGGCCGCGGCGGGATTGGCTCAGTACGGATCAGTCTCGTCGCCCACCGGGTGAACATGGGACCTTCTCCCGCCGTTGCCAGGTCCACAGGGTTACACTGAAGGCCAGTCCGAACGAATCGAGGAGTACTCATGCTCGGCAATCTCAACGGGTGGCACCTGCTGATCCTGCTCGCCGTGATCCTTCTGCTGTTCGGTGCGACGAAGCTTCCCGCGCTGGCGAAGAGCGTGGGTCAGTCCGCCCGAGTCTTCCGCAGCGAGATGAAGGAAATGAAGCGCGACGACGAGGTCGCAGAAGGTCCGGCCAACGCCGCGCGTCCGACCGAGTCCGGCGCCGCCCCCTCTGTTGCGGCAGAGCCTCGCAAGCCCAGCGATACGACCGCGTAACACGTGGTGACGGCAGGACCGCCGCGGCTCGAGGTGCCCGAGGGGCCGCAGCGCGACAAGCGCATGTCCATCGGCGCGCACCTCGTCGAACTGCGCAAGCGCCTGATGATCGCGGCCGCCGCCCTGGTCGTCGGGATGATCGTGGCCTTCGTCATCACCGACCCGGTCATCGACTGGATCACGGGACCGATTCGCTACATCACCGAAAAACGCGGCGACGACTTCGCCGCTCTCAATTTCACCAACGTCACCTCTGCATTTGACCTCCGCATGCGGATCGCCTTCTCGATCGGCATCTTCGTGTCAGCCCCGATCTGGTTGTGGCAGATCTGGGCGTTCGTCATGCCGGGCCTGACGCGAAAAGAGATCCGGTACACGGTGGGCTTCATCGCCACTGCGGTGCCGCTGTTCTTCCTCGGGTGCTGGGTCGGGACGCTCGTCGTCCCGCACGTGATCGAGCTCATGTGGGGCTTCACGCCGGACGGGGCCGTCAACTTCTACAACGCGTCCGAGTATTACGACTTCGTCTTCAAGTTGATGATCGTCATCGGCGTCGCCTTCGTCCTGCCCGTGTTTCTCGTCGCGCTCAACGTCGCGGGGGTCATGTCGGGCAAAGCGATTCTGAAGGGGTGGCGCGTCGCGATCCTCGTCGCCTCCGTGTTCGCCGCGCTGGCCACTCCGGCCGCCGACGTCGTCAGCATGCTGATGTTGGCCGGCATCCTGATCGTTCTGTTCTTCGCCGCCGCCGGCGTATCCATGCTCTTCGATCGCCGCAAGGCCCGTCGCAATGCAACGGCGGGGCTGCCAGGATCGACTGCGTGAGTGGACTGAGCGCAGCCGACCGTTTCGCCCGGGCTTCGGCCCGCGCACAGCACCCGATCACCGCCGATTTCGCCGAGTCGCAGCGGTTCGACCTCGACCCGTTCCAGATCGCGGGATGCCAGGCCCTGGAGGACGGGCGGAGCGTGCTCGTCGCCGCACCCACGGGCGCAGGCAAGACGATCGTGGGGGAGTTCGCCATCCACCTGGCGATGCTCGAACCCGGAGACAAAGCCTTCTACACCACGCCGATCAAGGCGCTGTCGAACCAGAAGTTCCACGAGTTGCAAGAGGTCTACGGCGACGACGAGGTGGGTCTCCTCACCGGCGACACCAACATCAATGCCTCCGCGCGCATCGTCGTGATGACCACCGAAGTGCTGCGCAACATGCTGTACGCGGATTCTCCCGCCCTGCGCGGCCTGCGGTTCGTCGTGATGGACGAGGTGCACTATCTCGCCGACCGCTTCCGCGGGGCGGTGTGGGAGGAGGTCATCATCCACCTTCCGCGCTCCGTGCGGCTCGTCTCCCTCTCGGCGACGGTGTCGAACGCCGAGGAGTTCGGCGACTGGCTCGACACCGTGCGCGGCGACACCGAGGTGATCGTGTCCGAGACGCGCCCGGTGCCCCTCGAGCAGCACGTTCTCGTGCGCGGTGACCTGCTGCCGCTGTTCGACGATCGTGCCGGTGTCGCCACCGCGCAGGTGAATCAGGAGCTCCTGCGCATCCGCGGTGGTCACGCCTCGACGTTCGAGAGCAATCGCCGCGCGCAGGAGTACCGCTCCGGACGACACGCGGGCGGGAAGCGTCAGCCGCGCGGTGGCCAACGCCCCCTACGGGCCGCGCACGCGCCGAGGATCGAACGGATCGACCGGCCGCAGGTCGTGGACCTGCTACGACGCAACCACCTCCTCCCGGCGATCTTCTTCATCTTCAGTCGCGCCGGATGCGACGCTGCGGTGCAACAGCTTCGACGCGCGGACGTGCGCCTCACCTCTCCCGAAGAGCGCGGCGAGATCCGCCGGGTCGTCGACGAGCTGACCTTCACCCTCAAGGACGAGGACCTCGCGGTCCTGCATTACTGGGAGTGGCGGGAGAACCTCGAGCGCGGGATCGCCGCCCACCACGCCGGACTCCTCCCCGCGTTCAAAGAGGTCGTGGAAGAGCTCTTCCGCCGCAAGCTCGTGAAGGTCGTCTTCGCGACCGAGACGCTCGCCCTCGGCATCAACATGCCGGCTCGCACGGTCGTGCTCGAGAAGCTCGAGAAGTTCAACGGTGAGGCGCGCGTCGCGATCACGTCGGGCGAGTACACGCAGCTCACCGGTCGCGCCGGGCGCCGCGGGATCGACGTTGAGGGGCACGCCGTCGTCCAGTGGACCGAGGGGCTCGAACCGCAGTCCGTCGCGGCGCTCGCCTCCCGTCGTACGTATCCGCTGAACTCCAGCTTCCGGCCGACGTACAACATGGCCGTCAACCTCATCGACCGGTTCGGCCGGGCCCGGGCGCGAGAGATCCTCGAGTCCTCGTTCGCGCAGTTCCAGGCCGACCGCTCGGTCGTCGGTCTCGCGCGCCAGGTCAAAGAGGCAGAGGAGTCCCTCGCGGGGTACGAGAAGGCGATGACCTGCGACCGCGGCGACTTCCGCGAGTACTCCACGATCCGCCGTGAACTCTCCGATCTCGAGAAGATCAACCGCCGCGACGCGACCGCACCCCGGCGCCTCCGCGACGAGCGGCAACAGCAGATCCAGTCGCTGCGACGCCGCATGCAGCGGCATCCCTGCAACTCGTGCCCCGATCGTGAGGCGCACGCCCGCTGGGCCGAGCGGTACTGGAAGCTCAAACGCTCCACCGACAAGACGCGGCATCAGATCGATCAGCGCACCGGCACCGTGGCACGCGTGTTCGACCGCGTCGTCGACGTGCTCGCCGCGCTCGAGTACGTCGACATCGAGGACGACGGGACGACGACGCTGACCCCGGCCGGGCGAACGATGCGCCGCATCTACGGCGAGCGCGATCTCCTCGTGGCCGAGTCGCTCCGCCAGGGACTGTGGAACGCGCTCGACGCGCCCTCGCTCGCCGCCCTCGCGTGCTGCCTCGTGTACGAGCCGCGCCGAGACGAGGCGGGGCCGGGGGAGCGAGGACTGCCGCGAGGCCCCTTCCGTGCGGCCCTGGATGCCACGCAGACGCTCTGGCAAGAGCTCGACGACCTCGAACGCGACCACCGGTTGCCGGGCTCCGAGTCGCCCGCCTCCGGGCTCGCTCCGGCGATGCACGGGTGGGCGCGCGGGTTGCCCCTGGACAGTGTGCTGACCCTCGCCGACATGGCGGCGGGCGACTTCGTGCGCTGGGCGAAGCAGACCATCGACCTGCTCGACCAGATCTCGCTGGTGGCCGAGCCGAAGCTCGCGAAGACGGCGCGGACGGCGCTGGATTCGGTTCGTCGCGGCATCGTCGCCTACACCTCGGCATAGTCGGGATCGCCACAGCGCGGGCCGCATAGGCTGGACGGGTGCCTCTCGCCGATCCGCCGCGACCGATCGTCCGTCTGGCGTTCGCCGCTCCACTGTCGACGGTCGCGGGTCTGCTGCTCGTCACGGCCTACCCGGCGCCGGCGTTGTGGCCGATGGCGTTCCCGGCGGTCGTCATGGCGCTCCTCGCCCTCGCGGGTCGGCGGGTCTGGTCGGCGGCGCTCGTCGGATTCCTCTTCGGTGCGGCCTTCTTCTCCGTGAACCTGCTCTTCACCGCACGCTATCTGGGACCCATCCCCTGGATCGCGCTATCGGTGCTCGAGGCGCTCCTGACGGCCCTGTTCGCCGTTCCGATCGCTCTGGCGTACCGGTGGTTGCCCCGCATCGCCTCGGGCGCAATGGGGCGGCTGATGCTTCTTCCCGCGCTGGTGGCGGGTCTGTGGACGTTGCGGGAGCAGATCGTGGGCTCATGGCCCTACGGTGGCTTCCCCTGGGGGCGGATCGGCGTCTCGCAGGTCAACGGTCCCTTCGCCGAGGTGGCGTCGTGGGTCGGGATGTCGGGGCTGAGTTTCCTCGTCGTGCTCTTCTGCGCCATGGCGATCGAGTACGTGCGGCGGGCGCGACGGCGTCGACCGCTCGCCGCCGTCCCGGCGATCCTGGTGCTCCTGGCTCTCGTCGCACTGCCGCAGTTCCCCACCACGGACGCCGGCTCGATGCGTGTCGGCGCGGTCCAGGGGAACGGTCCGGCGGGCTACTTCGATCAGAGGTCGCGCAACGCGGTGTTGAACGCTCAGCTCGCGGCATCCGCCCCGCTCTTCGGGGAGAAGATGGACGTCCTCCTCTGGCCCGAGGGCGGGGTCGACTCCGACCCCACGCGCAACCAGGGAACGGCGGCCGTGCTCGATGAGCTCTCGCGTCGCGTGGACGCGCCGCTGCTCGTCTCAGCGGTGACGGAACGCGGGCCGAACCTGTACAACTCGGCGCTCGTGTGGACCGCGGACGGAGGGCCGTCGCAGATCTACGACAAGAGGCATCCCGTGCCCTTCGGCGAGTACGTGCCCGACCGGGCGTTCTGGGAGCCGTTCGCGCCCGACCTCATCGGGCTCATCGGCCGCGAGTACACCCCCGGGACGGCGAGCCCGGTGGTCGACCTCGACGGCGTGGTGGCGGGGCTGGCGATCTGCTTCGACGTGATCTACGACGACGTGGTGTGGGACGGCGCCGATCAGGGCGCGGAGGTCTACCTGTTCCAGACCAACAACGCCGACTTCCGCGGGACCGACGAGAACCTGCAGCAGCTGGCGTTCGCTCGCATGCGGGCGATCGAGACCGGAAGGTCGGTGGTGAACCTGTCGACCGTGGGTACCAGTCAGGTCATCGCACCGGACGGTGCGACCCTCGATCAGCTCCCGGTCGACGTCGCCGGCCACATGCTCACCGACGTGCCGTTGCGCACGGGTCTCACCCCGGCCGTCGTGATCGGACCCGCCCTGAAGATCGTGCTGGGGTGGGGCAGCCTGGCCGGTCTCGCGGCGGCTGGTGCGGTGCTCCTGTTCCGCGGGCGCACGAACAAGACGCCGGCTCCCGAAGGAACCGGCGTCTGAATCCGTGATCCGCGTCTAGGCGCTGATCTTCTGGTCCCCGCCGCGACGGGCGCGGAGGAACGCGAGGCGCTCCTCGAGGAGCTCCTCGAGCTCGGGGATGGTGCGACGCTCCAGGAGCATGTCCCAGTGCGTGCGCGGTGCCTTGTCGTCGCTGTGGTCGACGGTGGCGGTGCCCTCGCCGATACGGAGCAGCGCCTCAGCGCCGCAGGTGCGGCACTCCCATGCCGGCGGTACCTCGGCGTCGGCGGCGAAGGTCAGCACCGTCTCGCGTCCGCAGGTGTTGCAGACGTAGGTGTGCTGGGCCCGGTCGTGGAACACGACCCCGTCTTCGCTCTGAAGGCTCTGTGCGCCGAGTCGGATGCCTCGAAGACTGCGATCTGCCATTGTGTGGTCCTCTCGTCGGTCCCCATGTATAACGGCCGCACCTGTGCGCTTTATTCGAACGGAGCGCCTCGCGGCGAGATTCACAGACGATGCTCAGGCCACCGGCTGTTCAGCGTCCGTTCACGACGGCGAGAGCCGCATCGGCACGGTCGGTGACGAGACCGTCGACACCGAGATCGAGGAGGCGTTCCATGTCGGCCGGCTCGTTGACCGTCCACACGTGGACCTCGACGCCGGCGGCGTGGGCGGCTCGCACGAGGCGAGGGGTGAGCACGCGCACCGGGCCCTGGCGTTCCGGGATCTGCAGTGCATCGACGTCGGCGAGAAGACGGCGCGCGGTCCCGCGAAGGCCCACCGCGAGCGCGGCGACGAGACGCGCAACCGTCGAGGAACCGGGGGACGTGGCCGGGGGGAGGGCCGCACCCGCGGAACGAGCGGCCGCCAGTGTGACCCGGCGCCGATCATCCGAGAAGCTGGTGACGAGAACGCGCTCGGCATGCGGGGCCACGAGCCGTCCGACGGGCTCGGCCGCGGCCTCGGCCTTGACGTCGAGGTTGAACCGGACGTCGGGGAAGGCGCCGAGGGCCTGGGGCAGGGTGACGAGCCCGCCGCGGTCTGCCATGAGCTCCTCGAGCTCCGGAAGCCGCACGTCGGCGATCTTGCGGGGGTCGCCGGTCACCCGAGACAGGTCGTCGTCGTGGAAGAGGATGACGGCGCCGTCGGCGGTGAGGTGGCAGTCGGATTCGACGTAGTCGATCCCCGCGGCGTGGGCGGCGGCTACGGCGGCGAACGAGTTCTCGACGACGCCCTGGGCGGCATCCGCCGGGGTCACCAACCCGCGGTGAGCGAGCACGCGCGGGGGCTCGGGGGAGAGGTAGGGATGCCGGGTCATGAACCGGCGGGGGCGGCGTGGCCGCGCTCGTCGGCGGGCGCGGGGTCTCGGCCGTCGGATGACTCTGCCGTGCGAGCCCCGAACGCGCCGGAGATGCCCTTGAGGGCCTCGGTGAACTCGCTCGGGATGATCCACAGCTTGCTGGAGGCGCTGTCGCTGATCTTGGGCAGCATCTGCAGATACTGGTAGGCGAGCAGCTTGTCGTCGGGCCGGCCCTCGTGAATCGCCGCGAAGACCTGCTGGATGGCTCGGGACTCGCCCTCCGCCCGCAGGACGGCGGCCTGCTTGTCGCCCTCGGCCTGGAGGATGGAAGCCTGGCGGCGTCCCTCCGCCTCGAGGATCTGGGATTGCTTGGAGCCCTCGGCTGTCAGGATCGCGGCGCGTCGGTCGCGCTCCGCGCGCATCTGCTTTTCCATCGAGTCCTGGATCGAGACCGGCGGATCGATGGCCTTCAGCTCGACGCGCCCCACGCGGATGCCCCACTTGCCCGTCGCCTCGTCGAGCACGACGCGGAGCTGCCCGTTGATGTTGTCGCGACTGGTCAGCGCCTGCTCGAGGTTCAGACCGCCGACCACGTTGCGGAGCGTCGTCGTGGTGAGCTGCTCGACCGCACCGAGATAGTTGGCGATCTCGTACGTCGCGGCGCGGGCATCGGTGACCTGGAAGTACACGACCGTGTCGATCGAGACGACCAGGTTGTCCTCGGTGATGACCGGCTGGGGCGGGAACGACACCACCTGCTCGCGCATGTCGATGAGCGGTCGCACGCGATCGATGAACGGCACGACGATGTTGAGCCCCGGCAGAAGGGTCTTGTGGTACTTCCCGAGCCGCTCCACGACGCCGGCGCGGGCCTGCGGAATGATACGGATGGCACGGAAGATCGCGACGATCACGAAGATCGCGACGGCGACCGCCAGCACCCACCCGATGGTGAGGGGGATCAGATTCTCAGCGCTCATCGTGCGGCCTCCTGCTTTCGAGCGCGGACGACGGCGGTGGCGCCGTCGATGCGGGCGACCTCGACGCGCGTGCCGGGATCGAGACGGATGTCATCGCTGTCGGTGCGTGCCGTCCACACGTCCCCGTTGGAGAGTTTGACCTGGCCCGAGACTCGCGAGACGGTCGCGAGGACGAACCCGTCGAGGCCGAGCAACGCTTCGACGTTGGACGGACGGGCGTCCGCGCTCCGCTGCAGCCGTCGGAGCAGCCGTGGGCGCAGGAAAACCACCAACGCGATCGCGGCCACGGCCGCGACGATGACCTGCGCCCAGGGCGGTGCGCCGCCGAGATCGGTGACGAGGCCGACGATGCCGCCGATGGCCAGCATCAGGAATGTCAGCTCGACCGTGAGCATCTCGATGACGAGGAAGAGCAGGATCACCACGAGCCAGATGATCCACGCCCACGTGTCGATGGTGGAGAGAACGTCCATGTCGCACCTCCTTTTCCTGAACGTAGCACGCGGCTGACGGCGGAGGGCCGGATCTCCCGCGGTGCTCAGATCAGCCCGAACGCGGGCCGCGGCATCCCGGTCGGTAGGCTGGTGCATTGTCGTCCGCGCCGCCGTCGGTGGGCGGCACCCGATCTCGACTTGTCAGGAGTTCCCGTGTCCCAGACCCTCCCGTCCGGCTCTTTGAGCGGCAAGACCGCCCTCGTCACCGGCTCGTCGCGCGGCATCGGCGCCGACACGGTCCGCTACTTCGCCGAGGCCGGCGCGAACGTCGTGATCAACTTCCGCAACAAAGCGCCGCGGGCCGAGAAGCTCGCCGCGCAGCTGCGCGAGCTGGGCGTCGAGGCGCTGGTCGTGGGCGCCGACCTCACCGATCCGGCGTCGGTGCAGGCGATGTTCGACGAGGTGGAGCGGACGTTCGGTGGGCTCGACGTTCTCGTCCTCAACGCCTCGGGCGGCATGGAGTCGGGGATGGCCGAGGACTACGCGCTGAAGCTCAACCGCGATGCGCAGGTGAACGTCCTCGAGACCGCGTTGCCCCTGCTCCGCGAGGGCGCGCGGGTCGTGTTCGTCACGAGCCACCAGGCGCACTTCATCCGCACGACCCCGACGATGCCGGAGTACGAGCCCGTCGCTCTCTCCAAGCGCGCCGGTGAGGACGCCCTGCGCGAGCACATCCCTGCTCTGGAGGAGCGCGGTATCGGCTTCACGGTCGTCTCGGGCGACATGATCGAGGGCACGATCACGGCGACGCTGCTCGAACGTGCGAACCCGGGCGCGATCGCGGCCCGTCGCGAGGATGCCGGCAGGCTCTACAACGTCGCGGAGTTCGCGGCCGAGGTCGCCCGCGCAGCCCTCGACCCGGTGCCCACCGACAACACCCGCCTGGTCGGAGACACGGACTCCTTCGGCGACGAGTGAGCAAAGCTCTCGCCCTGTGAAGGGAGAGGGGCCCGGATGCCATGGCATCCGGGCCCCTTCTCCTTGTTCGGTGTCTCAGGCGGTCTTGCCGAACTGAATCGCGCGGACGATCTGGAACACACCGAGGACGAGGAGCGAGGCGCCGAGAAGGATGAACAGCGTGACCGCGCCGAGCAGCGGCGAGAACAGCAGGACGACGCCGGCGAGGATGCTGATGATCGCGAAGAAGATCGTCCAGCCGCGTCCCGAGCCGTGGCTCAACGTCGTGAGCGAGACCACGCCCTCGATGATCCACAGGATGCCGACGAGGGTGCCGACGAAGACGCCGAACCACGCAGTGGTGGCCGGGAGGTTCGCGAACGAGAAGATGCCCGCGAGGATGAACAGCACGCCGAGGACGATGTAGCCGATCCGCGCCCAGCCGGAGCGGAAGAAGATGCCGATGCCGATGTTCACCAGGCCGGCCACGATGACGTAGACGGCGATGATCCCCACGGCGACCTGGGCGGTGCGCCCGGGCCACAGGAGGATGAGCAGACCGACGATGAGCGAGACCGCACCGCTGACGGCCAGGGCCGTGCGCACGGCCCGCACGGCGGGCGTACTGGACGAAGTAGTGGTGGTCATGGCGAGCCTTTCCTGAGTGAACGCTGAACGCTTCGACCCTCACGATAGACCCTGCCGGAATCGGTGTGGGGGAGCGGCTTCACCCCAGTAACAGAGCGACTCCGAAGAGCACGGGAAGACACCCGATGGTCGAGATGAACACCACGTCGCGAGAGAGGATCTCGCCGACGCCGTAGCGCTGCGCGAAGTTGAAGACGTTCTGCGCCGTCGGCAGCGCGGCGAGCGTCACGACGATGAAGACCTGCTCGGCGGGCAGCGAGAAGGCGATCGCCACACCCCAGGCGATGGCCGGCATGACGACGAGCTTCAGCGCGGACGCGATGACGACATCGATGCGGCGTCCGGGCTCGGTGAGCACGCGCTGACCGTACAGGGACATGCCGTACGACATGAGCAGGATGGGAACGCACGCCGCGGCGAAGAACGCCAGGGGATCCATCACGATCGGCGGCAGATGGATGCCGAGCACGGCGACGAGCACGCCCAGCGCCGATCCGATGAGCATGGGGTTCTTGGCCGTCTGGGTGAGGATACGGCGGGGGGAGCGGGAGCCCGAGGTCGCGGCATCCAGGATCGCGAGCGCGATCGGCATGAGCACGAGGAGCTGGAAAAGGATCACGGGAGCCGAATACGCCGCGTCGCCCAGCATGTAGAGCGAGATCGGAATGCCGATGTTGTTGCTGTTCACCTGACCGGCCGACAGGGAGCCGATGACCGTCTCGGCGGTCGGGCGGCGCAGCAGGAACCGGGAGATCAGGGCGTAGCCGGCGAGGATGATGGCGGCCGTGATCATCGATACCGGCAGCAGCGCGGAGAACAACGTCTTCACATCCGCGCGGGCCAGGACGACGAACAGCAGGAACGGCGAAAGGACGAAGTACGTCAGGCGGCTCAGCACTGGCCGGGCATGCTCGCCGAGGAGATCGATGCGGGCGATGACGTATCCGACGATCACGGCCAGTCCGATGACGGCGAAGCCCGTTAGGATGCCGCTCACGCCGGTGCACCCGGCGGGCAGGCCCACGCGCCGCGCGGGCGACGTCGCGATTCCATCAATCCGAGCCTAGCCGTGCGACGCTGCGGTTCCGGGAGCGGAAGAGTCGTCATCCACCGAGGTGGTCGGCGGCACCTCGCAGCTGCTCGGCGAAAGCGACCGGATCGTTCTTTCCGAGACGAACCCTCTCGGGCAGGACCGAAGCGAGATGAACGAACTCGTAGAAGCGCAATCGCCGGGTGAGGGACCCGTCAGGATCGGCGAGTGCGCCGTAGCCGTCCGTCTCCCAGAACGACGTGCGCTCGTCCTGCTTCGCGAGGGCCATTCGGATGGTCCAGTCGTAGGCCGGATCGCCCCAAGAACTGCGGTCGAAGTCGAGCACCCCCGTGATGACCGGTCGCCCGCCCTGATCCTGCAGCAGGGTATTGACGATCCATAGATCACCCGACAGCAGGGATGGCGTCTCCACCGAGTCGAAGAGGCTCATGTGCTGAGCGAGCCACCGTTGAGCGTCACCGAGGGGCCGATTCGGGATGCGGGCACGATGGAGATCGACGGCGTACTCGTCCAGTTTGTGAGCCAGGTACTCGTGGAAGTGAGTGAACTTCTCGCCCACGTGGCTCCCGAAGAAGGTGCCCGAGATCGAGTGAATCCGGCGGGAGATGCGTCCCAGCTGTCGGTAGTACGCGCGCCAGGTCTCCCTGGGGAATCGCTTCAGTCCGTACGGACCCGCGGCGGACTCGCCTGAGGCTACTGACTGAAGCATCCAGTCCGCGTCGATGACGGTGTGGGTCCAATCGCACTCGATGATTTTCGGGACTAGTGGACCGAGTGCCGCGAACCATGGACCGGCAGCGTGTTCGTTGCGCATCAGCTGAGATTCGGAGGCGAACGGGACAGGCTCGGACGGAGCGATCCTGAGCACCAAGGATTCGCGGTTGGCGAACCGCAAGCGATAGACCCTGTTGAAGGACGAGAACCCCAATCGGTCAGCGCGCTCCAGCTCGGCCTCAGAGCCGAGCGCACGCCGGCAGATGCTGCTGACCTCGGTGAGTTCGGAGGAGGAGACGCGGGGAACCGGTGCGGTCACGAGTGTGTCCCTGGATCAGATGGTTCTCGCTTGGTGCGGTTTGCATCGTTCACAGCGGGAGGAGTCTTTCTACGTTCTAGACAAGATCGGGCTGGCTTTCCTCGCACGGATCGTACTCGTGACCGCGAAGACGTTCGCCCCCGACCACGCAGTGTCCCGCACGGGCGGCGTTCCTCGAGATGGGCCGCGGTACCGAACGACTGCATTGTCACCGGGTTGGCACCCCGTAAGGTATTGCGCCGATAATGCACATTATGTCAGTTTGAATGGGAGCACCCTCTCCCCGGATGGCCAGTGGTCAGACGTCGGCGGTCCGCAGGATGCGATCCACCAGGGCGGCGACGGCCTCCTCCGTGGAGACGCCGGTGTCGAGCGGGATCGTCAGGCGGTCGAGCATGAGGCCGTCGATCGCGTGATGCAGCAAGGCGATCTCGGTGCGTCCACCAGGCAGGCCCTGCGCGGCGTGGAACCTCACGTCCGCTTCGAACGCGCGCTGCCGCCACGCGCTCAGCGTCGCGGCTACCGTCGGTCGTCGAGTCGCTTCGAGCCGCAATTCGAACAGCGCGAGCGCTACGTGCGGGTCCCCCGTCAGTCGTCGCGCCACATCGCGCACGAACTCCTCCACGAGGCGTCGATCCCGTGGGCGCTCCGGCGAAGAATCGACGGCATCCGGGTCGGGCGTCAATCGCTCCTCGATGCGTTCCACGAGTGCGGCGATGAGATCGTCGCGGCCGGCGAAATAGTTCGACGTCGTACCCGTCGGCACGCCCGCCGCGACATCGACGGCTCGGTGCGTCAGGCCGCGCGCTCCGGCCTCGGCGAGCACTCGGATGCCGGTATCCATCAGCGAGTTCCGCCGGTCTGCATTGCGAGCCATGAGGAAATGATAGGGCAAACCACGACAGATGTTGTACTTTAATCACGACAGATGTCGTGAAAGAGGGAGATCATGCGCGAACTCGTGTACTACGTCGCCGCCAGCATCGACGGTTTCATCGCCGACGCCCGAGGGAGGTTCGACGCCTTCCTCGTCGAGGGGGACCACTCCTCCGTCCTGTTCGACGAATATGCGGATGCTCTCCCCGTCCACGCGCGCGATGCCCTCGGCATCCGTCGACCGCTCACGAAATTCGACACCGTCATCATGGGGTGGAACACCCTGCGACCGGCCCTGGATGCCGGCATCCCGAGTCCGTACCCGCATCTCCGGCAGATCGTCGCGAGCCGTCAGAATCGTTCGCACGACCCGCGGATCACCCTCACGAGCGATCCGGGCGGCGAGGTCGAGCGCCTCAAGCGCGAGCCGGGTCTCGACATCTGGCTGTGCGGCGGAGGAGAGCTCGCCGGGACGCTTCTCCCCCGGATCGACCGGCTCGTCATCAAGCGCAACCCGATCGTGGTCGGCGTCGGAATACCCCTCTTCTCCGGACGCGGCGACGGGATTCGTGCGTTCGAACGGGTGTCATTGCGACCGTTCGATTCGGGCGTGGTCGTCGAGGAATGGGTGGCCGCTGCGGCGCCCTGAAGTGCGCCGTGCGGAGACCGCGGGTCCGCGGATCACGTCAGGGACACGACGATCTTCCCGCTCCCGCTCTCGGCCAGGGCATGCGCCTCCTGGATGGAGGCGAGCGGCACGACGCGGTCGACGCGGGGAAGGTAAAGGCCCCGGCGGCCCAGGTCCGCGGCGTACTCGAGAAGTGCCGATTCGTTCGCCGCGTTCACGTGTCGAACGCCCAGGCGCGCCGCGCCCTGCGCGTCGACGACCGTGACCACGCGCGTCGTGTCGCCCACGATCTCGAGCAGATCGGCAAGCGACGGCGACGGCGCGGCATGGATCGCGGCGTCCACGCCTTGCGGTGCGAGGGCTCGCACACGGTCTGCCAGGCCGGGGCCGTATGGCGTCGGTTCCACTCCCGCCGCTGCCAACTGATCGTGCTTCGCCGGCCGTGCGGTGCCGACCACCCGCGCTCCCGCCGCGCGGGCGAACGCCGCCGCCGCGCTCCCGACCGCTCCCCCGGCGCCCTCCACGAGCAGCGTGCGTCCGTCGAGGTCGCCGAGCGCGAATACCGCACGCGCCGCCGTGGCCGACGCGAGACCCGCCGCCGCCGACTGCTCCACGGTCCAGTTCTCAGGGACGTCGCTCCATGCGGTCAGCACGGCGAACTCCGCGGTCGTGTCGCTCACGCCACCGAGGCCGAAGACGACGTCGCCGACGTTCGTTCCGGTGACGCCGGGCCCCACCTCGTCGACGACTCCGACGGCATCCCGGCCGGGAATCGCGGGGAGGGCCAGGGGCAATGCGGCCCGGAGGACACCGCCGCGCAGCAGGACGTCGATCGGGTTCACACTGGCGGCGAGGACTCGGATCCGCACCGCGCCGGGGCCGGCGTGCGGCTCGGCCGCGTCTTCGATGGAGAGCACCTCGGGGGTGCCGTATTCGTGGAAGCGTGCTGCGCGCATGAGGTCTCCGAGACGTCGCTGGGTGTCGAGGGGATCGGACCCCGTGGGTCCGCGTTCGAGGCCTACGCTATGACCTGACGTCAGCGTCAGGTTCAAATCGAAGGAGGACAGGGTGAAGATCGGTGAAGTCGCCGCGTCCGCCGGTGTCAGCGTCCGGGCGCTCCGCTACTACGAGGAACAGGGGCTCCTGCACTCCGAACGCACTCGCGGCGGGCAACGTGTTTATGAGGCCGGCGCCGTCGGCAGGGTGCGGTTGCTCCAGCAGCTCTATTCGGCGGGCCTGACGAGTTCGAAGATCACGGAGCTGCTGCCGTGCGTCGACGCGCCGTCCGAGCACACGACGGCGGCCTCCGTCGCCGTCATGCGCGAGGAGTATGCACGACTCTCCGCGCAGATCGACGAGCTCATCGCGGTCCGGGCCCAGCTCGGCCACATCCTCGAGGCGGCCAGTGCCTATCTCGACCAAGACAAGAGGTGACGGATGCCTCCCCCGCCGACGTGGGTGGGCTGCTCCTCGCGGCGAGAGGGCCGTGATCGATCGGACGCCTCCTCCCCCGTCACCGATACGCTGACGCGATGAGTTCCCCCCGACTCCCCCGCGACCGTCGCCGCACGACATCGATCGTGCTGTCGACCATTTCGCTGACAGCCCTGACATTCGTGCTGCTGTGGACCTTCGGTCTGAACGCGACGGTGTCGGGCGCGTCGAGCATGGCGGTCCTCCTGCCGATCGTGGTGTTCTGGTTCTCTTCGGTGATCTGGGGAATCACGGGCTTCATCGCGCTCGGACTCGGCGCGACGACGTCGCGCCCCGGACTCCCCTGCCTTTTGGCCGTCGGGGTGCTGCTCGAAATCGTCGTGGGACTCCTGTTGATCGCGCAGCTCTAGCGGATCCACTCCGACGTCACGCCGATGACCCGCGACCCGTCGAGGTCGCCGAGCGAGAGTCCGGCGAACCGGACGGCGGCCTCCGAAGTCTGCCACCGGAACTTCGGCGACTCGGTGGTGGCCGCCTCGATCACCGTTCTCGCGGCATCCTCCGCGGACTGCGCCTGAGCGAACGACGCGGTCGTGCGCTGGATGTAGGCGTCGAGCTGCGCCTGGTACGGGCCGCCCTCGTAGCGATCCACGGATGCCGTGAACGACGACGCGACCGCGGCCGGCTCTACGATCGCGACATCGATGCCGAAGGGCGCGACGACCGGCGCGAGCGACTGCATGAGCCCCTCGACAGCGAACTTCGCACCGCAGTAGGCGTCGGCGAACGGCTGCCCCACCGCTCCCCCGACGCTCGTGACGGTCACGATGCGACCGTGACCCCGCTCGCGCATCCCCGGCAACACCAGTCGTGTCAGCCGGGCGACGGAGAGGTAGTTCGTGTCCAGCTGCGCCTGGAGGTCGGCATCCGAGAGCTGTTCGAGGGTTCCAACGGCTCCGCGGCCGGCATTGTTGACCAGAACGTCGACGACGCCCAGGTCGGCGATGAGCGCCGCGGCGGCATCGGCGTCGGTGACGTCGAGCGCGCGGATGTCGAGGGTGACGCCCGCGGTGTCGGCTGCCTCGCGGAGCGCATCGGCGCGGGAGGTGTCGCGGACGGTCGCGACGACGGAGAGGCCGGCCCGCGCGAGGCCGATGGCCGTGTGCAGACCGATGCCGCTGGAGGTACCGGTGACGAGTGCGATGCGGGTCATGGCTCGACCCTAGACCCGGTCGCCGACACCGATCACGCGGTCGCGAGTTCTCCGATCAGCGCCTCGACCCGGCCCCGGATGTCGTCTCGGATCCGGCGGACCGCGTCGGCATCCTGTCCCGCCGGGTCGTCGAGCTGCCAGTCCTCGTACCGCTTGCCGGGGAAGATCGGGCACGCGTCGCCGCACCCCATCGTGATGACGACGTCGGACTCGCGGACGGCATCCACCGTGAGGATCTTCGGGGTGTTCCCCGCGATGTCGATGCCCTCCTCGGCCATGACGTCGATCGCGACGGGGTTGATCTGATCCTTGGGCTCGGAGCCGGCCGAAAGAACGTCGATGCGGTCGCCCGCGAGGTGCTGCAGGTAGCCTGCGGCCATCTGCGATCGACCGGCGTTGTGGACGCAGACGAACAGGACGGTGGGACGGGACATGGGATTCTCTCTCGGGGTCAGGCGGCGCGCACGTGCGGCAGCAGGGCGTCGATGCGGTGGGAGATCTCGTCGAAGGCGGCCTCGAACGCGTCGGGCGTGCCGACGCGGACGGGGTCGGGGATCGACCAGTGCAGATCGGTGGATGCCAGCGTCTCGCGCGCGCGATCACACACCGTGATGCGCAGGTCGTCGGGTCGTTCCACCTGATCCAGAGTCTTCGGAATGGCCCCGGACAGGTCGAGTCCGTGCACGGCGGCGACGGCGACCGCGCCCGCGGCGACGCCGTCGGCGGGCATGGTCCCGGCAGAGGCGGTCTCCATCGACGTGCGCGCTCGCCAGAGGTGCTCGGCGAGTTGCGAGCGGGCGGAGTTCGCGGTGCACACGAACACGACCCGCGGAGCGCGGAGGGCTGCGTCGCGCCCCTCCGCGGGCAGGGCGTCCGCGACGAGACGCACGTAGCTGCGGCGACCGTCGCCCTCCGACCGGCGGCGCTCGATCAGTCCCGCCGCATCGAGGGCTTTGAGGTGGTGTGCGAGGAGATTGGATGCCATCCCGAGCCGCTCCCCCAGCTCGTGCGGCGACAGGTCGCCGAGCGCGAGCAGGTCGACGACGCGCAGCCGTGCGGGTTCCGCCAGCGCGGCATGCCGCGCGGCGCGGAGTTCGAGAGGGGCGGAGGACATCGCCTCAATAGTGGTTGAGTTAGATGCGATTCGCAACTCCCGTAGTCCTGCGGTGTCGGACGTCACCGGTACCGTGCGGGGCATGACGCGCACGATCTTCCATACCGCCACGACCCTCGACGGATATCTCGCGACCACCGACGACACGCTCGACTGGCTCTTCGCCGTTCCCGGCAGCGACGAGGCGGAGGCGGCGTTCGGCGGTTTCCTCTCCGGGGTCGGCGCGCTCGTGATGGGTTCGGCGACATACGAATGGCTTCTCCGCCACGAGCGGCTCCTCGACGAGCCGGAGAAGTGGGCGGGGTTCTACGGCACGCGGCCGACCTTCGTCTTCTCATCGCGCTCACTGCCGCCCGTGCCGGGGGCCGACATCCGTCTGGTGTCCGGCGGTGTCCAGGCGCAGTGGGAGTCGATCCGGGATGCCGCTGCCGACGGCGACGTGTGGATCGTCGGCGGCGGCGACCTCGCCGGACAGTTCATCGACGCGGGGGTGCTCGACGAGATCCGTCTCTCCGTCGCGCCGGTGACCCTCGGCTCGGGGAAGCCGCTCCTCCCCCGGGTGCTCGGTGCCGACCGGCTGACGCTGGTGGACGCGAAGCGCGCGGGCCAGTTCGTAGAGCTCGTCTACGCGGTGGGCGGGACGTCCGAGGCCTGATCCCGTTCCGGCAGCGGAGTCAACGTCGTCCAGCCGCCTCCGAATTTCGCTGCGCGTCCGTCGCCCGACGAGGTCCCCGTCAGGCGTCGGCGCACCCACGGTGCGACGTGCTCGCGGTAGTACGCCGTGCCCTTCAGTCGCTGGATCTCGGGGATCTCCGGAAGGTGCCACCACTCGGCCGGCGCCGTAGCGCCCACCGATTCCAGCACGCGGGCGGCGACACGGTGATGACCGCGGGCGTTCATGTGCAGGCGATCGACGGACCAGAAGTCGCCACCGGCGAGCTCGCGGTCGAACCAGTTGTATGCCGTGATGACGTCGGGGCGGCTCCGCAGCCGCGCTTCGACCGCGTGCGACAGACGATCGCCCCGCGTCTGGACGACCCGGCCGAGCGGCAGCCCCGCGGACGGGTTCGCCCCGGACAGCACGATCAGCTGCACACCCTCCTCATCACATCGGCGCAGCACGTGATCGAAGACGTCGACGATCCGCTCGATGCCGGTGCGGGGTCGCAGCATGTCGTTGCCGCCGCCGTTGAACGAGAGGTGGGTCGGCTTGAGGGCCAGCGCCGGCTCCAGCTGCTCATCGACGATGGGCTGCACGAGCTTCCCGCGGATCGCGAGGTTCGCGTACTGGATCGGTTCGCCGATGGCATCCGCCCAGCCCTGCGCCGCGAGATCCGCCCAACCGCGGACGGTGCCGTCGGGCAGCTCGTCGCCGACGCCTTCGGTGAACGAGTCGCCGATGGCGACGAAGCGCACGGATGCCATCCGCTCAGCCTACGCGCGGGCGCCGGGGCCGAGGCGCGGCGCGGGGGCCCCAAACCGGGCAGCGGGCGCGCGCGCCCAACTCAGCCCTCGGCCAGCGCCCGGCCCCGCTCCTCGCGGAGGAACAGCGCGGCCACGACCGCGACGGCGAAGAACGCCGCGAACACCACGAACAGCAGCGGCGCACCGCCGAGACCCAGCAGCGGCGGAACGGTCAGCGGCGCGACGATGGAGGCGATGCGGCCCACGCCTGCGGCCCAGCCCGCGCCCGTTGCGCGCAACGGCGTCGGGTAGGTCTCGGGGGTGGCGGCGTACAGCGCGCCCCACGCGCCGAGGTTGAAGAACGACAGCGCCATCCCCGCGGCGATCACCGCGACCTCACCGGATGCCGTGCCGAACAACACCGCGGCCACCACCGACCCGGAGAGGAACGTCGCCAGCGTCGCCCGGCGCCCCCACGCCTCGATGAGCCACGCCGCGACGGCGTACCCGGGCAGCTGAGCGAGCGTGATGATGAGCGTGAAGCCGAAAGACCGCACCAGATCGTACCCCTGCGACACGAGGATCGTCGGGATCCAGATGAACGCCCCGTAGTACGAGAAGTTCACGCAGAACCACAGCACCCACAGCGCCGCGGTCCGGCCGCGGAGCGGTGCCGCCCACAGCGCGGATACCCGGGCGCGAGGCGCGGCATGCGTCGGGCCGGTCTCGGTCGGAGCGGGGGTGAACGACACTCGACCGGCAGCCGCCTCGAAGTCGCGTACGATCGCCGAAGCCTCGGCATCCCTCCCCCGGCTCGAGAGCCAGCGTGGCGACTCGGGCAGCCCCCAGCGCACGAGCAGCGCGTACGCGGCGGGGATCGCGCCGAGCGCGAACGCCCAGCGCCAGCCGTCGGCAGATGAGGGGACGACGAGGTAGCCGATCACGGCGGATGCCGTCCAGCCGATCGCCCAGAACGCCTCGAGGAAGACGATGACGCGGCCGCGCATCCGGGCCGGAGCGAACTCGCTCACGTAGGTCGACGCGACGGGCAGCTCCGCACCGAGGCCGAGCCCGACGATGAAACGGAGGATCAGGAGAGCCACGAGCCCGCCGACGAGCGCGCTCGCTCCCGTCGCCACGCCATAGACGAGGAGCGTGATCGCGAAGACGCGGCGCCGGCCGAACCGGTCGGCGAGCAGCCCGCCCAGGCTCGCGCCGATCGCCATCCCGGCAAAACCGGCCGACGCGATCCATGACGTCTCGGACGGCGCGAGCTGCCACTGCGCCGCGAGCGCGGCGATGATGAACGAGATGAGCCCGACGTCCATGGCATCCAGGGCCCAGCCGATCCCCGATCCGCCGAGCACCCGCGCGTGGCGGCGGGTGAACGGGAGAGCGTCGAGGCGTTCCGCGATGGCCGCGACGTCGGTCGAGGTGGTCACCGGATGCCGGCCGTCTCGGTCTCGGCGAGCATCTCGTGCACGAGCGGGAGGACGCGCGTGCCGTACAGCTCGATGCTCGACAGGAGCCGGTCGTGCGAGATCGATCCGCTGGCGAACTTCAGCTGGAAACGCGTGTTGCCCAGCGCCCGAACGGTCGCGGCGATCTTGCGGGCGACGGTCTCGGGCGAACCGATGTACATCGATCCCTCGGGGCCGACGTCGTGCTGGAACCGCAGGCGGTTGTACTCGGGCCACCCGCGCTCGCGGCCGATCGTGTTGTTGAGCTCGGCGACGCCCTCGTACGCCTCTTCCCACGCCTGCTGATCTGTAGCGGCGATGTGCCCGGGCGAGTGCACCGAGATCGGCATCTGCGGCTTGCCGAACTCTTCGAGCGACCGACGGTACAGGTCGGCGAAGGGACGGAATCGCGCGGACGAGCCACCGATGATCGCGAGGACGAGGCCGTAGCCGTACCGCGCAGCGCGAACCACCGACTCCGGCGATCCGCCGACGCCGACCCACGCCTTCAGCCCGTTCTCGGTCTTCGGGTACACGTCGGCGTCCTCGAGGGCGGCGCGCGTGCGTCCCGACCACGTCACCGGCTTCTCGTCGAGGAGCAGCGAGAACAGCTCGAGCTTCTCCTCGAAGAGCTGCTCGTAGTCGCGCAGGTCGTATCCGAACAGCGGGAACGACTCGATGAACGATCCGCGGCCGAGGATGACCTCGGCGCGGCCGTTCGACACGGCATCCAGGGTGGAGAAGCGCTCGAAGACCCGCACCGGGTCATCCGACGAGAGAACGGTGACCGCCGTGCCGAGATGAATGTTCTTCGTGCGGGCTGCGGCGGCGGCGAGGACGATCTCGGGGCTCGTGACCGCGAAGTCCTTGCGGTGGTGCTCCCCCACGCCGAAGAACGACAGCCCGACCTCGTCGGCGAGCACGGCCTGGTCGACGACGTTGCGGATCGTCTGGGCGTCGGACTGCAGGCTCCCGTCGGGTCCGCGGGAAATGTCTCCGAAGGTGTCGAGTCCGAGCTCGAGCGGGCGATCGTTCATGGCGTCTCCTTGCATTCGGATGAATGAACTTTATGCCCCCCGGCGGTATTCCCGAGAATCGGGGCGTCTCCTCGGGGAAACGCCCCGATCTCGATTCACGCGGATGCCAGAGCAGCCCGCAGTGTGTCGAGTCCGACGCCGCCGATTCCCAGCGCCTTCGTGTGGAACGCCTTCATCGAGAAGTCGGCGCCCTCTCTCTCGCGAGCCTCGTCGCGCACCTGCTCCCAGATGCGCTGGCCGACCTTGTACGACGGAGCCTGTCCCGGCCAACCGAGGTAGCGGTTGACCTCGAACCGGACGAACTCCTCGGGCATGTTGACGTTGCGCAGCATGAACGCGAGCGCGTAGTCGTGATCCCAGACGCCCTCGCCGTCCAGCCGTGGCTTGCCGAGGTGGACGCCGATGTCGAGCACGACGCGCGCTGCGCGCATGCGCTGCCCGTCGAGCATGCCGAGGCGATCGGCGGGGTCGTCGAGGTAGCCGAGCTGCTCCATGAGGCGTTCGGCGTACAGCGCCCAGCCCTCGGCGTGTCCGCTGGTTCCGGCAAGCAGACGCCGCCACGAGTTCAGCTGACCCCGGTTGTAGACGGCCTGAGCGATCTGGAGGTGGTGACCCGGAACGCCCTCGTGATAGACCGTGGTCAGCTCGCGCCACGTGTCGAAGCTGTCGACGCCCTCCGGCACCGACCACCACATGCGGCCCGGGCGCGAGAAGTCGTCAGTGGGACCGGTGTAGTAGATGCCGCCCTCCTTCGTGGGGGCGATCATGCACTCGAGGCGGCGGATCGGGTCGGCGATGTCGAAGTGGGTGCGCCCCAGCTCTTCCACCGCCTGGTCGCTCGTGCGCTGCATCCACTCCTGCAGGGCCGCGGTGCCGTGCAGCTTCCGCGACTCATCCTTCTCGAGGAACGCCACCGCCTCTTCGACGCTGGCGCCGGGGAGGATCTCGTTCGCGATCGACTCCTGCTCGGCCACCATGCGCGCGAGCTCTTCGACACCCCAGTCGTACGTCTCGTCGAGGTCGATGGTGGCGCCGAGGAACTGACGCGAGTGCAGGGCGTAGAGCTCGCGGCCCACGCCGTCGGTCTCGCCCGCGACGGGGGCCAGCTCGGACGAAAGGAAGGATGCCAGTGCGTCGTAGGCGACGCGCGCGGCACCGGCGTTCTGATCGAGGTCGCGCGCGAGCGACGCGGGCAACTGCCCCTCGTCGGGGCCCGCGTCCCCCACGAACTCGGCGAAGAAGCCGGTGTCGGCGGTGTAGCGCGCGATCTGGGTCGCGACCTCCGTCACCTGACGCCGTGCGGGGACCACACCCCGAGCGATGCCTTCGCGCAACGTCGCGATGTACCCGTCGATCGCCGCGGGCAGGGCCTTCAGACGCGTCGAGATCGTCGACCAGTCGTCGATCGTCGCGGTCGGCATGAGGTCGAACGCCTGCCGCAGGTCTTGAGCGGGCGAGGCGATCACGTTCACGTCGCGCAGGTGCGTGTTCGCGGCGTGGAGTTCGAGGTGCAGGTCGAGCTCGCGACCGAGGTCCATTCTCGTGACCTCGTCGATCGCGTCGACGGGAGTGGCGTTGTCGAGGGCTGCTTTGGTCGCCCGGGCTTGATCGGCGAGCTCGTTGGCGCCCTCCGGACTGTAGTCGCCGAAACGGTCGTTGTATTCCGTGCGTCCGATGTAGGTCGCGAGCGTCGGCACGCGCTCGGCCAGGGTGTCCACCCACGCGTCGGCGATCGTGTCGATCGCCGTGGGAGTGCGTTGTGCATCAGTCATAGGTCGAGCCTAGGCATGGGCCGGGGGCCTGACCACCCGGGGCGCCGACCGCCACCCCGAGGCCGGGGTCAGTGCCCGGCCTCGTCCCAGTCGCCGCCGCGACCGATCTGCACGTCGAGGGGCACGGAAAGGTCGGCGGCGTCGGCCATCCGGGCTCGGACGATGTTCTCCACCGCGTCCCACTCCCCCGGCGCGACTTCGACCACGAGTTCGTCGTGGATCTGCAGCAGCACACGCGAGCGCAGACCCGTGGATGCCAGTTCCTCGCGGATGCGGAACAGCGCGATCTTCATGATGTCGGCGGCGCTGCCCTGGATCGGGGCGTTGAGCGCGGCGCGTTCGGCGTTTTCGCGGAGCACACGGTTCATGCTCGTGAGGTCGGGGAACGGCCGCCGGCGCCCGAAGATCGTCTCGGTGTACCCGTCTTGCCGGGCCTGCTCGACCGATCCGCGCAGGTAGTCGCGCACGGCGCCGAACCGGGCGAAGTACTCCAGCATGAGCTGCTTGGCCTCGGACTGCTCGATCCGTAGCTGCTTCGACAGCCCGAACGCCGACAGCCCGTAGACGAGACCGTACGACATGGCCTTGACCTTGGTGCGCATGGCCGGCGTGACCTCCGACGGCTCGACCCCGAACACGCGGGAGCCGACGAATCGGTGCAGGTCTTCGCCGGAGTTGAACGCCTCGATGAGCCCGGGGTCACCGGAGAGGTGAGCCATGATGCGCATCTCGATCTGCGAGTAGTCGGCAGTCAGGAGCGTCTCGTATCCCTCGCCGACCTCGAACGCGGCGCGGATGCGACGGCTCTCCTCGGTGCGGATCGGGATGTTCTGCAGGTTCGGGTCGGTGCTCGAGAGGCGTCCGGTCTGGCTGCCGGTCTGCACGTATGTCGTGTGGACGCGGCCGTCGGGGCCGATCGCCGCGTCGAGGGCGTCGATGATCTGCTTGAGCTTGGTCGCTTCGCGGTGACGCAGCAGGAGGTCGAGGAAGGGGTGGTGCGCGTTCTCCTGCAGGTCGGCCAGCGCCGCGGCATCCGTGGTGTATCCGCTCTTGGTCTTGCGGGTCTTCGGCAGTTGCAGTTCGTCGAAGAGCACTTCCTGCAGCTGCTTCGGGGAGCCCAGGTTGACCTCGTGGCCGATCGAGGCATACGCCTGCTGCGCGAGCTCGTCGGCCCGTGCAGCCAACTCGCCGGAGAATCGCGCCAGCTTCTCATGCGAGACGGCGACACCGGCCAGCTCCATGTCGGCCAGGGCGCTGAGCGTGGGCAGTTCGATGGTGTCGAGCACCTCGGCCACGCGGCCCGGCAACTCCTCGCGCTGGGCATCCGACACCCGACGCACGTACCACGACAGCTGGCCGGGGGTGGCACCCTCGGTCTCGGGTACGAGCTGCGTCGGATCGGCCTCGGGAAGCTTCTCACCGAGGTAGCGGTCGACGAGGTCGGCCAGCGTCTTGTCGGGGAAACTCGGCCGCACGAGCCACCCCGCGAGGATCACGTCGTCGGCGATCCCTCCGACCTCGACGCCGTGGCGGGCGAGGGCCTTCAGCTGGGGCTTCGCGCCGGCGAAGGTCTTCGGGGCATCGGATGCCAGCCACCCGGCAAGAGCGTCGCGCACGGCGTCGGTCCAGTCGGCCTCGGCCGCGGAGTCCGCGGTTGCCAGGCCGATCCGCGATGGCGTTTGTCCGGCTAGATCCACCGTGACGCCGACGGTACCGGAGGCCGAGGTCGCCCAGGCGGCGATGCCCTCCGCGTCGAGAACGGCCGGAACCGGCGCGGTGGCCGTCGGCAGGGCCGGCTCGGCACCCGCGGCGGGATCGGCGCCGAACGCGTCGAAGACGCGCGGCAGGAGGGTTCGGAACTCGAGGCGGGCGAAGATGTCGCGCACGGCCTGGGTGTCGATGGGCTGCACGGCCAGATCGGCGGGCCCGAGGGGCAGTTCGACGTCGCGCAGCAGACGGTTCAACGCGCGGTTGCGCGTGACGTCGTCGAGGTGCTCGCGCAGGTTGTTGCCCGCGACGCCGGTCACCTTGTCGGCATTATCGAGCAGCGCCTCGAGCGAACCCCACTGCGTCAGCCACTTCACGGCGGTCTTCTCCCCCACCTTGGGCACGCCCGGGAGGTTGTCGCTCGTCTCGCCGACGAGTGCCGCGATCTCGGGGTACTGCGCGGGCGGCAGACCGTACTTCTCGATGACGGCTTCGGTGTCGTAGCGCTTGAGCTGCGACACGCCCTGCACGTTCGGGTACAGCAGCGTGATGTCGTCGTTGACCAGCTGGATCGTGTCGCGGTCACCCGAGCACACGAGCACGGAAAACCCCTCGGCGGAGGCCTCGGTCGCGAGGGTCGCCAGGATGTCGTCGGCCTCGACCTCTTCCTTCGTCAGCACGGGGACGTTGAGGGCGCGGAGGCAGTCCTGCAGGAGCGGGATCTGTCCCTTGAACTCGGCCGGGGACTCGCTGCGATTGGCCTTGTACTCGCTGTACTCCTTCGTACGGAAGGACTGCCTCGAGGTGTCGAAAGCGACCGCGAGATGCGTGGGTTTCTCGGCCTTCACCAGGTTGACGAACATCGACAGGAAGCCGTAGATGCCGTTCGTGTGCTGACCGTCCTTCGTGGAGAAGTTGTCGACGGGGAGGGCGTAGAACGCCCGGTAGGCCAGCGAGTGGCCGTCGACGACGAGGAGAGTAGGCTTTTCGGCATCCGTCACTCGTCCAGCGTAACGAGAACCACGGACACTCCCCCGGCCGCGGCCCTCGGAAGGCGACGATGACCTCGACGACACCCGACACCACGTCCGGACTCGACTGGGCGAAGCAGCGCGGCATGGGCGCCCTCGCCGAGAAGATGGGCATCGAGTGGGTCGAGTTCTCGATCGAGCGCTGCGTCGCGACGATGCCCGTGGAGGGCAACACTCAGCCCGTCGGTCTCCTCCACGGCGGCGCGTACGTCGTTCTCGGTGAGTCGCTCGGCTCGATGGCGGCCAACCTGCACGCCGGAGCCGGACGGCTCGCCGTGGGCATCGACATCAACGCCACCCACACCCGTTCCGCGACCTCGGGCGTCGTGACCGGCGTCTGCACGCCGATCCACCTCGGCCGCTCGCTCACCGTCCATGAAATCGCCGTCACCGACGAGCAGGGTCGCCGCTGTTCGACGATACGCATCACGAACATGATCAAGGACGCCCCGGCCTCCTGAGGCCGGAAACAGAAATGGATGCCACCGCGGTGGCATCCATTTCTCGTTGATCTGCGAGCGTCAGCCCTTCTTCGGGGCCAGCTGCTCGATGATGGCCTTCGCCACGTCCTGCATCGTGAGGCGGCGGTCCATGGACGCCTTCTGGATCCAGCGGAACGCCTCGGGCTCGGACAGGCCCATCTTCTCGTTCAGCAGGCCCTTTGCGCGGTCGACGAGCTTGCGCGTCTCGAAGCGCTCGACCATGTCGGCGACCTCGGCCTCGAGCGTGATGATCTGCTCGTACCGGGCCAGGGCGATCTCGATCGCCGGAAGCAGATCATTGGGCGTGAACGGCTTCACCACGTAGGCCAGTGCGCCGGCCTCGCTCGCGCGCTCCACGAGTTCTTTCTGGCTGAACGCCGTCAGCAACACCACCGGGGCGATGTGGTTCTTGCTCAGCTTCTCGGCCGCGCTGATGCCGTCGAGCTGCGGCATCTTCACATCCATGATCACCAGATCGGGGCGCAGCTCCGTGGCCAACTGGACGGCGGTCTCGCCGTCGCCGGCTTCGCCGACGACGTCGAAGCCGTTGTCGCGCAGGATTTCGACGATGTCGAGGCGGATGAGCGACTCGTCTTCCGCCACGACGACGCGACGGGGGGCGGTGGGCGCGCTCACCGGCGCGGCTTCGTGATCTGTCACGGTTCCATCCTATGGCTGAGTCTGCGAGGAGCACCGGTACGGCGACCTCGGAGTGCGGTGCTGTCCGGCACCGCGGGGGAAAAGGATATCGGGTCGACCCCGCGAAGGAGCCGACCCGTCATCGTGCCGGTGGTGGGATTCGAACCCACACGCCCTTTCGGACAGAGCATTTTGAGTGCCCCGCGTCTGCCATTCCGCCACACCGGCCGGTGTTTCGCTTCCCCAACCTACCTGGCGGGGAGGAGGCGACGCGCGCCGGCGGAACCGGCGCGCGTCGCCCGAGGGTCAGTTGTCCTTGTAGCCCGGAGCTGCGCCGTGCAGGGCGTCGCCCACGCGGTGCACGCGCAGGTCGTTCGTGGAACCGGCGATTCCGGGAGGGGAACCGGAGATCACGACGACCTTGTCGCCGACCTTCGCGAGGTCGTTCGACAGGAGGTGGTCGTCCACCTGGAGGAACATCTTGTCGGTGTGCGACACGTGCTCGACGAGCGTCGAGCGCACGCCCCACGTCAGCGCGAGACGGCGGCGGATGCCGGGCTCGGGCGTGAACGCGATCATCGGGATCGTGGAACGCAGGCGCGACATGCGGCGGGCCGAGTCACCGGACTCGGTGAACACGCACAGGTACTTGGCCTCGACGAAGTCGGCCACCTCGACGGCGGCGAGCGTGATCGCACCACCCTGGGTGCGCGGCTTGTTCGTCAGCGGAGCGATCCGCTCCAGGCCGTGCTCCTCGGTGGACTGCACGATACGGGCCATCGTCTCGACGACGACGACCGGGTACGCGCCGACGCTCGTCTCGCCCGAGAGCATCACGGCGTCGGCACCGTCGAGCACCGCGTTGGCGACGTCGCTGGTCTCGGCGCGCGTGGGCACGGGGTTCGTGATCATCGACTCGAGCATCTGGGTGGCCACGATGACGGGCTTCGCCATGCGGCGCGACAGCTCGACCGCGCGCTTCTGCACGATCGGCACAGCCTCGAGCGGGAGCTCCACACCCAGGTCGCCGCGGGCGACCATGATGCCGTCGAACGCGTCGATGATCTCTTCGAGGTTGTCGACCGCTTGCGGCTTCTCGATCTTGGCGATGACGGGGATGTAGCGTCCCTCTTCGCCCATGATCTCGTGCACGCGCTCGATGTCCGTGGCATCCCGGACGAACGACAGGGCGATGAGGTCGGCTCCCGCGCGCAGGCCCCAGCGCAGGTCGGCCTCGTCCTTCTCGCTCAGGGCGGGGACGTTCACGGCCACGCCGGGAAGGTTGATGCCCTTGTTGTTGGACACCGGTCCGCCGACGATGACCTTGGTGGTCACGACGGTGCCGTCGGTCTCGACGACCTCGACCCGGACCTTGCCGTCGTCGATGAGGAGGAAGTCGCCGGGACGAACGTCCTGCGGCAGCCCCTTGAAGGTGGTGCCGACGATCTCCTTCGTGCCGAGGATGTCTTCGATCGTGATCTTGAAGATGTCGCCGGGGGCGAGATCGTGGGGACCGTTCTCGAACTTGCCGAGGCGGATCTTGGGACCCTGCAGGTCGACGAGCGCGGCGACCGGGCGGCCCGCGTCTTCGGCCGCCTTGCGCACATTGGCGAAGTTGGCGTCGTGCACGGAATAGTCTCCGTGGCTCAGGTTCAGTCGGGCGACGTCCACCCCGGCGTCGATGATGGCGCGAACCATTTCATACGACGACGTGGCGGGGCCGAGGGTTGCGACGATCTTGGCGCGTCTCATCCGTTTTCAAGCTCCGTGAGGATATTCGGGAAGTGGCCGATCGGCCCTTGCCAGCTTAGGCGGGCAGGAGGCCGATGGCGACATCGGTCGGGCGCACGGGTGCGGGGAGCACCGTCTCGCCCATCAGGAACGTGTCGACCTCGGACGCCGCGGCACGACCCTCGGCGATGGCCCAGACGATCAGCGACTGGCCGCGACCGGCATCGCCCGCGACGAACACGCCGGGCGCGGTCGTGGCGTAGGTGGCGTCGCGCTCGACGTTCCCGCGAGAGGTGAACTGCGCGCCCAACTGCTGCTCGAGGTTCTCCCGCTCGGGACCGGTGAAGCCCATCGCGATGAGCACCAGGTCGGCGGGGATCTCGCGCTCGGTGCCGCTCTTGGGCACGCGGCGTCCGTCGACGTACTCGGTCTCGGCGACGCGCAGGGCGCGCACCTCGCCCGCGTCGTTGCCGAGGAACTCCACGGTCGAGGCGAGGAACGAGCGCTCCCCGCCCTCCTCGTGTGCGGAGGCCATTTCGAACAGGTTCGGCATCATGGGCCAGGGCTGGTCCATCGGACGCTCGGAGGGCGGCTGCTTGCCGATCGCCAGGTTGGTGACGCTCAGCGCACCCTGGCGGTGGGCGGTGCCGATGCAGTCCGCGCCGGTGTCGCCACCGCCGATGACGACGACGTGCTTGCCGTGCGCGGTGATCTGCTGGGGAACCTGGTCGCCCGCGACGACCTTGTTTCCCTCGACGAGGTACCCCATGGCGAAGTGCACGCCGTCGAGGTCGCGGCCGGGGATCGACAGGTCGCGCGGAACAGTGGAGCCCGTGGCCACCACGACGGCGTCGTAGCGGGCACGCAGGTCGCTCCACGAGATGTCGGTGCCGATCTCGACGCCCGCGCGGAAGCGGGTGCCCTCGGCCTGCATCTGACGCAGCCGCAGCTCGAGGTGGCGCTTCTCCATCTTGAAGTCCGGGATGCCGTACCGGAGGAGTCCGCCGATGCGGTCGTCACGCTCGTACACGGCCACCGTGTGTCCGGCGCGCGTGAGCTGCTGAGCGGCGGCGAGTCCGGCGGGACCGGAGCCGACGACCGCGACGGTCTTGCCGGTGAGGCGCTCCGGCGGCTCGGGCTCGACCCAGCCGTTGGAGAACGCCTCGTCGATGATCGAGACCTCGACCTGCTTGATGGTCACGGCCGGCTGGTTGATGCCGAGCACGCACGAGCTCTCGCAGGGCGCGGGGCACAGCCGACCCGTGAACTCCGGGAAGTTGTTCGTCGCGTGCAGGCGCTCGATCGCGGCACGGCCCTCGCCGCGCCACGTGAGGTCGTTCCACTCCGGGATGAGGTTGCCCAGCGGGCAGCCCTTGTGGCAGAACGGGATGCCGCAGTCCATGCAACGACCGGCCTGGCGGCGGATGACGGCCTGGTCACCCGGCTCGTACACCTCTTTCCAGTCCATGATCCGCACGGGAACGGGACGACGCGGCGGAAGCTCCCGCTGCGTGGTCTTGAGAAAGCCCTTCGGGTCAGCCACCCGTCACCTCCAGAATGCGCGTCCAGACGACCTCGCCGTCGGGGTCGAGCCCCTCGGCGACGGCCTCCTGGCGGGTCTGCATCACCGCGGCGTAGTCGCGCGGCAGCACCCGGACGAAGTTCTCCACCTCGGCCTCGAAGTCCGCGAGCAGACGACGGGCGAGCGTGGAATCGGTTTCCGCGACGTGCTTCTCGAGCAGGTCGCGCAGGATCTCGGCATCCCCCGATCCGAGGGGGCCGAGTTCGAGCTCACCGGATGCCACGGCCTCACGGTTCACCAGGTCGGTGTCGAGCTTGTACACGTAGGCCTGTCCGCCGGACATGCCGGCGCCGAGGTTGCGGCCGGTCGCGCCGAGGATGACGGCCAATCCGCCGGTCATGTACTCCAGCGCGTGATCGCCGACGCCCTCGACGACGGCAGTCGCGCCCGAGTTGCGGACGAGGAACCGCTCCCCCACGACGCCGTTCAGGAACATCTGCCCCTGCGTGGCGCCGTAGCCGATGACGTTTCCGGCGATGACGTTCTCGGAGGCCTCGAAAGACGAACCGCGGGGCGGGCGCACGACGATCTTGCCGCCCGACAGGCCCTTGCCGACGTAGTCGTTCGAGTCGCCCTCGAGGCGCAGCGTGATGCCGGAGGGCATGAACGCGCCGAAGGACTGCCCGGCCGATCCGGTGAGCCGCACGTCGATCGCGCCGTCGGGGAGACCGTGCTCGCCGTGCGCCTTGGTGACGTGGTGGCCGAGCATCGTCCCCACCGCGCGTGCGGTGTTGCGCACGGGCAGCTCGATCGTGATCTGACCGCCGTGGGCGACGACGTCCTGCGCGCGCTCGATGAGCTGCACGTCGAAGTGCTCGTCGAGCTCGTGGTTCTGATTGCGGCCGTGGCGACGCGGCTCGTCGTCGGCGAACCGCGGACCCTCGAGGATCGGGGCGAGGTTCAGACCCCGTGCCTTCCAGTGCTCCACGGCGCCGTTGACGTCGAGAAGCTCGGCGCGGCCGACGATCTCGTCGATCGAGCGGTAGCCGAGGGCGGCGAGATACTCGCGCACCTCCTGCGCGATGAACTCCATGAAGTTCACGACGTACTCGGCCTTGCCCGTGAAGCGCTGGCGGAGGACCGGGTTCTGCGTCGCGACGCCGACCGGACACGTGTCGAGGTGGCAGACACGCATCATGATGCAGCCCGAGACGACGAGCGGCGCCGTGGCGAATCCGAACTCCTCGGCACCCAGGAGCGCACCGATGATGACATCGCGCCCGGTCTTCATCTGACCGTCGACCTGCACCACGACGCGGTCGCGCATGCCGTTGAGCATGAGCGTCTGCTGCGTCTCGGCCAGGCCCAGCTCCCACGGCGTGCCCGCGTGCTTGAGAGAGTTCATCGGGCTCGCGCCCGTGCCGCCGTCCTGTCCGGAGACGAGGATGACGTCACTCAGGGCCTTCGCCACGCCCGCCGCGACCGCGCCGATGCCCGACTGGCTCACGAGCTTGGTGTGGATGCGAGCCGAGGGGTTGGCGCGCTTGAGGTCGAAGATGAGCTGCTTGAGGTCTTCGATCGAGTAGATGTCGTGGTGCGGCGGCGGAGAGATGAGTCCGACGCCCGCGGTCGCGTGGCGGGTGCGGGCGACCCACGGGTACACCTTCGTCGGCGGCAGCTGCCCGCCCTCGCCGGGCTTGGCGCCCTGGGCGAGCTTGATCTGGATGTCGTCGGCCTCGGTGAGGTAGAGGCTGGTCACACCGAATCGACCAGACGCCACCTGCTTGATCGCGCTGCGGCGCTCGGGGTCGAGCAGACGATCGACGTCTTCTCCGCCCTCGCCCGTGTTCGACTTGCCGCCGATGCGATTCATCGCGATCGCCAGCGTCTCGTGCGCCTCCTGGGAGATCGAGCCGTAGCTCATCGCCCCCGTCGAGAAGCGCTTCACGATCGCCGAGACCGGCTCGACCTCGTCGATCGGCACGGGCGGCCGCTGGCCGGTGCGCAGCGAGAACAGGCCGCGCAGCGTCTTCAGCTCGTGGGCCTGGTCGTCGATGAGCTTGGTGTACTCGCGGAAGATGTCGTACCGGCGCTCGCGCGTGGCGTGCTGCAGGCGGAACACCGTGTCGGGGTTGAACAGGTGCGGTGCGCCGTCGCGGCGCCACTGGTACTCGCCGCCGGTCCACAGGCGCTCGTGTGCGCGGGCAGCGGCATCCTCGGGGTAGGCGTACTCGTGACGCGCGGCGTTCTCGGCCGCGATCACGTCGAGTCCGACGCCGCCCAGCTTGCTCTCGGTACCGGTGAAGTACGCGTCGACGAACTCGCGCGAAAGGCCGACGGCCTCGAACACCTGCGCACCCGCGTACGACGACACGGTCGAGATGCCCATCTTCGACATGATCTTCAGCACGCCCTTGCCGAGCGCGTAGATCAGGTTCTTCACGGCCTTCTCGGGCGTGACACCGGTGATGAAACCGGCGCGGACGAGGTACTCCACCGTCTCCATGGCGAGGTACGGGTTGACCGCCGACGCGCCGTACCCGATGAGGGTCGCCACGTGGTGGACCTCCCGCACGTCGCCGGCCTCGACCACGAGCCCGACCTTCATACGGGTCTCGTTGCGGATGAGGTGGTGGTGCACGGCCGCGAGCATGAGCAGCGACGGGATCGGAGCCAGGTCCTTGTTCGAGTCGCGGTCGCTGAGCACGATGAACTCGGCGCCGTCCTCGATGGCGTGGTCGACCTCGGAGCACATCTGCGCGATGCGCTTCTGCATGCCCTTGTGGCCGGCCTCGACCCGGTAGAGGCCGCGGATCGTCACCGACGAGCGTCCCGGCAGGGCTGTGTCGATGTGCTGGATCTTCGCGAGCTCGTCGTTGTCGATCACCGGGAAGTCCAGCGTCACGGTACGCGTGTGCTCGGGACCCCAGTCGAGGAGGTTGCGCTCGGGACCGAGTCCCAGCGACAGCGATGTGACGACCTCTTCGCGGATCGAGTCCAGCGGCGGGTTCGTGACCTGGGCGAACTGCTGCGTGAAGTAGTCGAACAGCAGGCGCGGACGGTCGCTGAGCACGGCGACCGGTGCGTCGCTGCCCATGGCGCCGAGGGGCTCGGTGCCGTTCTGGCCCATCGGGGTCAGCAGGATCCGGACTTCCTCTTCGGTGTAGCCGAAAGTCCGCTGGCGGCGGGTGATCGACGCGATCGGGTGCACGATGTGCTCGCGCTCGGGGAGCTCGGACAGGCGCACGCGTCCGGCATCCAGCCACTTCTGCCACGGCTCGAGCGTCGCGAGCTGCTTCTTGATCTCCTCGTCCTCGACGATGCGACCCTCGGCCGTGTCGACGAGGAACATGCGACCCGGCTGGAGGCGCCCGCGCCGCTTGATGCGGTCGGGTGCGAAGTCCAGGACACCGGTCTCGGAACCGATGACGACGAGTCCGTCCGTGGTCTCGGTCCAGCGGCCGGGGCGCAGGCCGTTGCGGTCGAGCGTGGCGCCCACGAGCGTGCCGTCGGTGAAGATGAGGGCTGCCGGGCCGTCCCACGGCTCCATCTGCATCGAGTGGTAGTCGTAGAACGCGCGCAGGTCGGGGTCGATCGTGGCCTGCTTCTCGTAGGCCTCGGGCACCATCATCATGATCGCGTGCGGAAGGCTGCGACCGGTCAGCGTCAGCAGCTCCAGCACCTCGTCGAAGGATGCCGAGTCGCTCGCGCCCTCCGTGCAGATGGGCAGCAGCGGACGCACGTCGCCGATCAGCTCGGACTCGAGCTGCGACTGACGCGCGCGCATCCAGTTGCGGTTGCCCTTGACCGTGTTGATCTCGCCGTTGTGCGCGAGCATGCGCAGCGGCTGCGCGAGCGGCCACGACGGGAACGTGTTCGTCGAGTACCGCGAGTGCACGACCGCGAGCTCGGAGGCGAAGCGCTCGTCCTGCAGGTCGGGGTAGAAGGGCTCGAGCTGCAGCGTCGTGACCATGCCCTTGTAGCCGAGGGTCCGGCTGGACAGCGAGACGAAGTAAGCGTCGAGCTCGTGGCGGGCACGCTTTCGAAGCCGGTACACGCGGCGGTCGAGGGCGATGCCCGACAGTGCAGGCTGGTCGCCCCCCGCGGGGTGCGAGACGAACAGCTGCTCGAAGGCGGGGCGTGCTTCGAACGCGAGCTTGCCGAGGTTCTCGGGCTCGGTGGGCACCTCGCGCCAGCCGAGGACCGTGAGGTTCTCCGCCTGGGCGAGCTTCTCGATGCCCGCCTTCTGCGCCGCGCGCTCCTCGTGACCGACCGGCAGGAAGACGAGACCGGCGGCGTACTCCCCCACCGGCGGCAGGTCGAAGTCCACGACCGCGCGGAGGAAGGCGTCGGGCATCTGCGTCAGGATGCCCGCGCCGTCGCCGGTGCCGGCATCCGACCCGATGGCACCGCGGTGCTCGAGGTTGCGCAGAGCCGTCAGCGCCAGGTCGATGATGTCGTGTCCGGGCTCGCCGCGAAGCGTGGCGACCATGGCGAGACCACAGGCGTCCTTCTCGAACGCCGGGTCGTACATGCCCTGCCGGGCGGGAAAAGCGCCACCGACGGCGCCGGAACGGGAGCTCGAAGCCATACCAACCGTCCTCATGTTGATGCTGCGGATGGGACGACGTCGGCCCAGAAAGTTACTTCGTGGCGGGGCTGCTTGTGGCGCTGGTGCCGACGGTGTCGTTCGTCGCGGGCGGCTCGCTCACGTCGACGAAGTCAGTGGGGTCGGTCGAGTCTACAGCCCCGGAAGCCTTCGATTCGCGCCCCGGCTGGTACGGAGAGGGCTCGAGGCCGTGGTGGCGACGCGTCTGCACGATGAAGATCACGATGCCGAGCACGACACCGAAGATCGCAGCCCAGACGTTGGTGCGCAGGCCCAGGATGATGTCGCTGGGGTCGATCCGGATGGATTCCCAGACGATACGGCCCGCGCTGTACCAGACGAGGTACACGGCGAACTGCTTGCCCCACTGGAGGGCGAAGCGCTTGCCGACCCACAGGATCACCGCGGCGCCGAGAAGGTTCCAGATCACTTCGTAGAGGAAAGTCGGCTGGAAAAGAGTGCCGGCTGGCAGTCCGACGGGGATCGCGGAGTTGCCCGGAGCGATCTCCAGACCCCACGGGAGGTCGGTCGGCTGGCCGAACAGCTCCTGGTTGAACCAGTTGCCGAAGCGCCCCATCGCCTGCGCGATGATGAGGCCCGGGGCCAGCGCGTCGGCGAAGGTCCAGAAGCGGATGCCGGTCCACCTGCAGCCGAGGTACGCGCCGATGGCACCGCCGATCAGGGCGCCGTAGATCGCGATGCCGCCTTCCCAGATAGCCCAGACCGAGCCGGGCTGGAACGGGTTCCAGGGGTTGGACCCGGGGCCGAAATAGAAGCCCAGGTGGGTGACGACGTGATAGATCCGCGCGAAGACGATCGCGATGGGTACCGCCAGCAGGCAGATGTCGATGACGACCCACTTCTCGGCCCCGCGACGGGTCAGGCGCGCGTTCGTCAGGAACACGGCCACGATGATGCCCGCGACGATGCACAGGGCATAGAAGTGGATGCGCAGGGGTCCGAGATCGATGTACGAGATCGAGGGGCTCGGGATGCTGGCGAGCACGCCGGAGGCGGCGCTCGAGAGGGCGAACGTCATGCAGACGAGTCTAGGCGCGACGTGCGGTGCCCGCAGACAGCTCCTTCGCGAGGGAGCGGAGGGCGTCGACTCCGCCGTCGCGCAGCGCCTTCACGAGCGCCGTGCCGACGATCGCGCCGTCGGCGTACTCGATGACACCGGCGACCTGCTCGGCGTTGGAGATGCCGATGCCCACGCACGCATGCGCCGCGCCGTGGGAGCGGAGACGCTCCACGAGGCCGCGGGCCGCGGCATCCAGCTGTGCCCGCTCCCCCGTGATGCCCATCGTCGACACCGTGTAGACGAAGCCCGTCGATGCTCCGACGATCATCTCGAGACGCTCGTCGGTGGACGTGGGTGCGGCGAGGAAGACCCGGTCGAGGCCCGTGCGCTCGCTCACCGCGATCCACGCCGACGCGGCGTCGGGCGTGATGTCGGGCGTGATGAGACCCGCGCCGCCGGCGGCGATCAGGTCATCGGCGTAGCGGTCGACGCCGTACTGCTCGACGAGGTTCCAGTACGTCATCACGAGCACCGGGACGTCGGTGCGGGCCGTGACCTCGCGGATGATCGTGAACAGGTCGCGCATGCGGAATCCATTGGCCAACGCCGTCTGCGTGGCCTCCTGAATGACCAGGCCGTCCATCACGGGGTCGCTGTAGGGCGGACCCAGTTCGATGACGTCGACGCCCGATTCGGCGAGAGCGACCGCGGCCTCGATGCTCGTCACCACGTCGGGGAATCCCGCGGGGAGGTATCCGACCAGGGCACCGCGCCCGGCCGCGTGCGCAGCGTCGATCGCCGCCGAGACGCGCGAGGTCACAGCTCGACCCCCGCACCGCTCGCTGCGTCCTGGGCCGGTGTCACGTCGACGGGTGACCCGGAAGCGTCGGCGACCTTTTCGGCCGCGTGCGTCTGGGGCGAACCGCTCGGTGCGTCGGCGGCGTGCTCGGCGTCGTAGAGGTCGAAGTAGCGGGCGGCGGTGTCCATGTCCTTGTCACCGCGACCGGAGAGGTTCACCGCGATGATGGCATCCGGGCCCAGCTCCTTACCGATGCGGAGTGCACCGGCCAGGGCGTGGGCGGACTCGATCGCGGGGATGATCCCCTCGGTGCGCGACAGGAGACGCAGGGCCTGCATGGCCTCGTCGTCCGTCGCCGGGATGTACTGCGCGCGGCCGATGTCGGCGAGCCAGGCGTGCTCGGGACCGACGCCGGGGTAGTCGAGACCCGCCGAGATCGAGTGGGACTCGGTGGTCTGGCCGTCTTCGTCCTGCAGCACAAACGTTCGGGCGCCGTGCAGTACGCCGGGACGACCGCGCTCGATCGACGCCGCGTGCTTCGGGGTGTCGACGCCGTCGCCGGCTGCCTCGACGCCGTACAGGGCGACGCCCTCGTCGTCGAGGAACGCGTCGAACATGCCGATCGCGTTCGACCCGCCGCCGACGCACGCGAACACAGCGTCGGGCAGGCGTCCGAGGCGCTCGAGGAACTCGGCGCGCGTCTCTTCGCCGATGACCTTCTGGAAGTCGCGCACCATCGCCGGGAAGGGATGGGGGCCCGCGGCGGTGCCGAAGATGTAGTTCGTCGTCTCGACGGTGGAAACCCAGTCGCGGTACGCCTCGTTGATGGCATCCTTCAGGGTGCGCGAGCCGGTCGTGACCGGTACGACTTCGGCACCCAGGAGGCGCATGCGGGCGACGTTGAGGGCCTGGCGTTCGGTGTCGACCTCGCCCATGTAGACCACGCAGTCCAGGCCGAACAGCGCGGCGGCGGTCGCGGTGGCCACGCCATGTTGTCCGGCGCCGGTCTCGGCGATGACACGGGTCTTGCCGAGGCGCTTGGTGAGGAGCGCCTGACCGAGGACGTTGTTGATCTTGTGCGAGCCCGTGTGGTTGAGGTCTTCACGCTTGAGGAAGACGCGCGCGCCGCCCGCGTGCTCGGCGAAGCGCGGGACCTCGGTGAGCACGGACGGTCGGCCGGCGTAATCGTGCAGCAGCGCCGTCAGCTCGGTGAGGAACGCGGGGTCGGCCATCGCCGACTCCCACTCCGCGGTGAGCTCGTCGATCGCGGCGATGAGGGATTCGGGCATGTAACGTCCGCCGAAGTCGCCGAAGAACGGCCCCTTCTGGTCGCGCAGGCTCACGGTGGTCATGCAGTCTCCTGGAGGAATGCGCGGAGCGTCGCCACGGGGTCGCCGGTAACGAGTGCTTCGCCGACGAGGACGACGTCGGCGCCCGCCGCGCGATAGTGGGCGACGTCGGCGGGGGCGAGTACGGCGGATTCGGCGATCTTCACCGCGTCCGCGGGGAAGCGGTCGGCGAGCGAGCCGAACAGGTCGCGGTCGAGTTCGAAGGTGGAGAGGTTGCGCGCATTGACGCCGATGAGCTTCGCACCCAGGTCGGCGGCACGTTCGAGCTCCTCCTCCGAGTGCGTCTCGACGAGCGCTGCCATGCCCAGGTCGGTCGCGAGTCCGTAGAGCTCGGTCAGCGTCTTCTGGTCGAGCGCCGCCACGATCAGCAGCACCAGATCGGCGCCCGACGCTCGGGCCTCCAGCACCTGGTACGGCGTCGCGAGGAAGTCTTTGCGCAGAACCGGCACCGACACCGCGGCGCGGACCGCCTCGAGGTCGGCCAGGGTGCCCTTGAACTTACGGCCCTCGGTCAGCACCGAGATCGCGGAGGCGCCACCTTCTTCGTACAGCCGAGCCTGACGGGCGGGGTCGGGAATCGTCGCGAGGTCGCCGCGCGAGGGGCTCGCACGCTTGACCTCGGCGATGATCTTCACGCGTTCGGCGGGGGCGAGCATCGCGAGCGCGTCGCGCGCGGGCGTCTGCGCGAGAGCGTCGCGCTCCACCGTCGCGAGCGGACGCGCCTGTGCGCGCTGCTCGGCGTCTTCCACCGCTCCGGCCGTGAGATCGGCCAGCACGGTCAGTGCGCCTTCGACTGGTACTTGTCGCCAGTGGCGCCGTAACCGGCCTTCGACATGGCCCACCCGACGATCGCGCCCACGATGAGCAGACCGACCGAGGCCCACACGAGAACCGGGAGATCGAACCAGAAGAACAGCGTGCCCAGCGTGATGGCCACCAGCATGATGATCACGGCCGTCCAGGCAGCGGGCGAGTGTCCGTGGCCCGGGTCGCCGATGGGGTTGCTCATGGTTCTCCTTCGAGTCGCGCGCGGGCGCGGGGAACAGCGTCGATCGAGTCTATCGAAACGGACGGGTTCGGCCCGCGCCGTCGTCTCGACGTCGACCGAAGCCGCGGCTCAGGTGGTGGGGTCGGCGCCGCGGGAGAGGTCGTCCCACGAATCGATCGCGTCGTGCGGCCGGGAGGCGTCCGTCGACACGTCGCCGGTCGTCCGGTACTTGCGCCCCGCACTCCCCTGCCACCGTCGAGCCGTGACGAGAGTGAACACCGCCGCGGCGGCGAGGATCACCTCAGCCAGCAGCGTGATGGCGGGCCAGGGGGTCAGTGACATCGACGACACGAGGTCGGAGATGGCATCCACCCCCGAGATTCCGGTCGCGTCGCTGACCGTCGCCGCCGTCGCCGACACGGGGAGCGTGAAAAGCACCTGCGCCGTCGCGACGCCGACGACGCCCGCGATCGCGAGGGCGATCACGCCGAGCACGTACCGCAGGACGCGGCCGACGATCGACAGCGCAGCCCCGAGCGCGAGGGCGGCGAGGCTCAGCGGGGTGAGCACCGGCACAGCGTCCGAACCGGGAACCGCCAAGGTCTGCTGCGCTCCGTCGGCGAGGGTCACGTCGATCCACGTCTGGGTCGACGAGATGACGCCGAGGGCTCCGGCCAGGAGCATCCCGACGACGGCGAGAGAACGGGCTCGACGCATCAGGGCTGCCCGACGACGGGTTCGAGATCGGTGGAGTCGAAGCACGTGTGGTCGCCGGTGTGGCATGCGGCGCCCACCTGGTCGACCTCGATGAGGAGCGTGTCACCGTCGCAGTCGAGGCGCGCGCCCTTGACGATCTGGATGTGGCCCGACGTGTCGCCCTTGCGCCAGTACTCCTGGCGGGAGCGCGACCAGAAGGTCACGCGTCCGGTGGTGAGGGTGCGGCGCAGGGCCTCGGCATCCATCCACCCGACCATGAGCACTTCGCGGGAGTCGAACTGCTGGACCACCGCGGTCGCGAGTCCCTGGGCGTCGTACTTCACGCGTTCGAACGCTTCGACGTTCATCGGCGCACCTCGATTCCTTCGGCGGCCATCGCGTCTTTGACCTGGCCGACCGTGAGCTGGCCGGAGTGGAACACGGATGCCGCGAGCACCGCGTCGGCGCCCGCCTCGACGGCGGGGGCGAAGTGTTCGAGCGCACCGGCGCCGCCCGAGGCGATCACCGGAACCGCGGCGACCTGGCGCATGAGTCGGACGAGCTCGAGGTCGAAGCCCTGCTTCGTCCCGTCGGCGTCGATCGAGTTGACGAGCAGTTCGCCGGCTCCGCGCTCGACGGCCTCGCGGGCCCACTCGAGGGCGTCGAGCGTCGTCTCGGTGCGGCCGCCGTGGGTCGTCACGACGAAACCGGAGGGGGTGGATGCCGCGCGCTTGACGTCGAGCGAGAGCACGATCACCTGCGCGCCGAAGCGGTCGGCGATCTCGTCGATCACGCCCGGGCGCGCGATCGCGGCGGAGTTCACACCGATCTTGTCGGCCCCGACGGCGAGCAGGCGGGCGACGTCCTCGGCGGAGCGCACTCCCCCGCCCACCGTCAGCGGGATGAACACCTGCTCCGCGGTGCGGCGCACGACGTCGTACGTCGTGGCGCGCTCGTCGACGGTCGCGGTGACGTCGAGGAACGTGATCTCATCGGCGCCCTGGTCGAAGTAGAGCTTCGCGAGCTCGACGGGGTCGCCCATGTCGCGCAGGTCGAGGAAGTTCACGCCCTTGACGACGCGACCGGCGGCGACGTCGAGGCACGGGATGACGCGGCGGGCGAGCGTCATCAGAGCCTCGCGGCCAGGATCTCGGTCACCAGGATCGCCCGCGCGCCGATCGCGTACAGCTCGTCCATGACGCGGTTCACGTCGCGGCGGGGGCTCATCACACGCACGGCGACCCACTCCGGGTCGCGCAGCGGCGAGATCGTGGGTGATTCGAGGCCGGGCGCCACGGCGATCGCCTGCTCGACGAGCGCGGTGGGGAGGTCGTAGTCGATCAGCACGTACTTCCGCGCGGCGAGGACGCCGCGGAGGCGCCGCAGCAGCGTGTCGGTGCCCGCGACCTCGTTCGGACCGGCGATGAGGACGGCGTCGCTCTCGAGCAGCACGGGGCCGAAGATCTCGAGCCCCGCCTGCCGCAGCGTCGTCCCGGTCGAGACGACGTCCGCCACGGCATCCGCCACGCCCAGCTGCACCGCGGACTCGACCGCGCCGTCCAGCGGCACGATGTCGACGGCCACGCCGCGCTCGTCGAGAAACGCATCGACGAGACCCGGGTAGGCGGTCGCGACGCGCAGGCCCTGCAGGTCTTCGACGTCGGTGAAGCGGCCGGGACGACCCGCGAAGCGGAACGTCGACCCGGCGAAGCCGAGCGACTCGACCTCGCGGGCGCCGGGCATGCGGGCGTCCAGCAGCAGATCGCGGCCGGTGATGCCGACGTCGAGGGCGCCCGAGCCGACATAGGTCGCGATGTCACGCGGACGGAGGTAGAAGAACTCGACCTCGTTCACGGGGTCGACGGTGTACAGGTCTTTCGAGTCGCGACGTCCGGTGTACCCGGCCTCCGAGAGCATCTCGGCGGCGGTCTCGGCGAGCGACCCCTTGTTCGGCACGGCGATTCGCAGCATGACAGGGGCTTTCGTGTGAGGTGAAGGAAAAGGGCGCGGGCTCAGAGATGTCGATAGACGTCTTCGAGCGACAGGCCCTTCGCGAGCATGAGCGTCTGGAGGTGGTAGAGCAGCTGCGAGATCTCCTCCGCGGCGGCCTCGTCGGACTCGTACTCGGCGGCCATCCACACTTCGGCGGCTTCCTCGACGATCTTCTTGCCGATGGCGTGCACGCCGGCATCGAGCTGGGCCACCGTACCGGAGCCGGCGGGGCGCTCGACGGCCTTGGCACTGAGCTCGGCGAACAGGTCGTCGAAGGTCTTCACGCTTCCAGGGTATCGGCTCGGCGGGGGTGGGGCCGTCGCGGGAAGCGCAGCACCGTCGATAAACGGCATTTGTTGCGAGGAACGGCGCGACCCCGCGTGTCTCAGGAGGATCGGCGTTTATCGCGGGAGGAGGGAGGCTCAGTGGCTGTGGCGGGCGGCTGAGGTGCGGAGGGACTGGATCGCGCGGTCGGGGTCGTCGGCACCGAACACCGCGGAGCCGGCGACGAACGTGTCTGCCCCGGCCTCGGCGGCCTGGGCGATCGTGGACTCCCCGATACCGCCGTCGACCTGCAGCCAGACGCTCGACCCGCGACGGCGGGCCTCGTCGGCCAGGGTGCGGAGCTTCGGCATGGTCTCCGGCATGAACGACTGGCCACCGAAGCCGGGCTCCACCGTCATGACGAGGATCTGGTCGAACTCGTTGAGCACCTCGAACAGGTTCTCCACGGGCGTCGCCGGCTTCACGGCCACGCCGGCGCGCGCGCCGATCGAGCGGAGAGTGCGCGCGAGCGCGACGGGCGACGCCGCGGCCTCGAGGTGGAAGGTGACGGATGCCGCGCCCAGCTCCGCGTACTCCGGAGCCCAGCGGTCGGGGTCGTCGATCATCAGGTGCACGTCCAACGGCACGGGGCTCGTCTCCTGGATGCGGCCGACCATCTGCGGACCGAAAGTGAGGTTCGGCACGAAGTGGTTGTCCATCACGTCGACGTGCACGAAATCGGCCCCCGAGATGCGGGCGAGCTCCGCCTGCATGTTCACGAAGTCGGCGGCGAGGATGCTCGGATTGATGCGGGGCACGGCTCCATTATCGGCGCCGCACCCGTCGCCCCCTCGCGTGAGGGGTCAGAATCTGTCGCTTCGGGGCCGCTCAGGCGACAGAATGTGACCCCTCACGCGTCAGGTAACTCGACGCAGGAGGGCGATCGACATCGCGTCGGTGCCGTGGCGATGCGGCCAGAGCTGGGCGCGGAGGGAACCGTCGGCCTGCGGCGGCAAGTCGAAGTCGGAGCCGGCGATGTCGCGAACGACCGCTCGAGCGTCGACCTCTTCGACGGCGTCGCCGAACTCGCGGCGCACCTCGGCGAGCACCCCGGAGGTCTCGGCCAGGTGCGGCGAGCACGTCACGTACGCCAGCACACCACCGGGCTTCAGCGCCCCGAGCCCCGCGCGCACGAGCTCGAGCTGCAGCGCCGTCAGGTCGGGCACATCCGCAGGGGTCTTCCGCCACCGCGCCTCGGGGCGACGGCGCAGGGCCCCGATGCCCGTGCACGGCGCGTCGACGAGGATGCGGTCGTACTCCCCCGCCGCGCGGGCGGCGCGGTCACGCCCGTCCTCCTCGGTCACCTCGACGGCGAGCGGGACGGATGCCACGGCCCGGCGCACGAGCGCGGCACGATGCGGCGAGATCTCGTTGGCGTCGAGCTGAGCCCCGCCCGCGAGTGCTTCCGCCGCGAGCAACGCGGTCTTGCCGCCGGGACCCGCGCACAGGTCGAGCCACCGCTCCCCCGGTTCGACGGGTCGCACGCGACTGAGCGCGAGGGCGGCGAGCTGCGACCCCTCGTCTTGGACCCGGATGCGCCCTCCCGAGGCGCGGATGAGCGCTTCCGGATCTCCGCCCCGTGTCGTGAAGGCCGTGGGGGCGAAGCGGGCGGGGCGAGCGTCGTCGGGGATCTCCGCCAGTCCGGGGAGGGCGACCATCGCGACGCGCGGGGCGTCGTTGTCGGCGGTGAGGAGAGCGTCGAGCTCGTCACTGCGTCCCTCGGCCGCGAGGGCGCGGCGGAAGGCGCGGACGATCCACACGGGGTGCGCGCTCGTGAGGCCCAGACGCTCGTCGTCGCTGCGGGCCGTGGCCGTGATGCGCTCCATCCAGTGCCCGGGGGTCTCGCGCGACACGCGCCGAAGCACCGCGTTCGCGAACCCCGCCGCCCCGCGTCCGCCGCCGTGGCGGCGCGCGAGCTCGACGGACTCGTTCACCGCGGCGTGCGAGGCCACGCGCGTCGACAGGAGCTGGTGCACGCCGAGGCGGAGGGCGTCGAGCACCGGCGGATCGATACGATCCACCGTGCGATCGGCTGCGGCCGCGATGATCGCGTCGTACGTCCCGCGTCGCCGCAGCGTGCCGTACGTCAGTTCGGTCGCGAGACCGGCGTCCTTGGCATCCAGCTTCGCCCGCTCGATCGCATGCGGCAGCGCAAGGTTCGCGTAGGCCTCGTCGGTGGTCACCGCCCGCAGAACGTCATACGCGACCGCGCGGGCGCCCTGGACGCTCACGAGCCCAGCACCGGGTTCTCGCTCCGGAGGCCGCGGAACCAATCGCCCGCGGACATCGCCCCTTTGCCCGCGGGCTGCACGGTGTCGAGCCGCAGCGGGGAGGTCGCCGTGCCGACGAGAATGTCCTTGCCGGATGCCACGACCCGACCCGGCGGGATCGGATCCGCCGCGCTCGCCGCAACCCGCAGCACCTTCACCCGCGCGCCGTCCAGGGTCGTGTGGGCGCCGGGCTCGGGGGTGACCCCGGCGATCCGTGCGCGGAGGGTCTCGGCATCCTGCCGGAAGTCGAGGGCCCCGTCCTCGAGGGACAGCTTGGGCGCCAGGGTCGGTGCGCCGCTCTGCGGGACCGCGACCGCCGAGCCGTCGGCGATGCCGTCCACGACGCGAGCGAGGAGCGGCGCCCCCACCTCGGACAGGGCCTCGAGGAGATCGCCCGCGGTCGCGTTCCACGGCACCTCGTAGCGTTCCTCGGCGAAGACGTCGCCGGCATCCAGTTCGGCGACGAGCTGGAACACGCTCGCACCCGTCTCACGGTCACCGGCGATGAGGGCGCGCTGCACCGGAGCGGCTCCGCGCCAGCGCGGCAGGAGCGAGAAGTGCAGATTGATCCAGCCGTGTGCCGGGGCCGACAGCAGCGGCTCGCGGACGAGACCGCCGTACGCGACGATGACACCCAGATCCGGCTCGAGCGCGGTGATGCGGGCGGTGGCATCGGCATCCAGCCGGTCGGCCTTGATGACGGGCAACGCGAGCTCTTCGGCCGCCTGGGCCACGGGCGACGGCGTCAGCACGCGCTTACGGCCGAGTGGCGCGTCGGACCGCGTGACGACGGCGGCGATCTCGTGCGGACCGTCCGCCAGGGCACGGAGGGAGGGGACGGCGACGGCGGGGGTGCCGGCGAAGACGAGGCGCATGGTTCTCCTCACGCTTCGGATGCGGGTGGGTGGGACCGGGCGGCGGCGCTCAGAGGTCGGGCTCGGGAAGGTCGAGTCGCACTCTGAGTGTATTCCGGGGTCTCGGGCCCTTGTCCTTGGTCGACTTGCGGGCGCGGAGGGCATCGGCGATGACGCTCGCGCGAAGGGCGTCCGCGACGGCCCGCCCGTGGGCGTAGTCGAACCGCACGAGTGCGCGGGACGTGGCGGCGTCGGGGACCGTGGAGGTGTCGACGGGACCGAGGACGGCGAGCGCATCGAGGTCGGGAACGGCCTCGCGGAGTTCCGTCAGGAGGGTGTCGACGCTCCGGGCGTGTCCCTCGACGCTCGCGACGCGGACGGCCGGCGGCATCCGCAGCGGTGCGCGGTCGACCAACTCGGCGCGCGCGTACGCGGGCTGCGTCCACGTCGCGAGCGCTCGCGCCACCGGGCCCGCGACGCCCACGAGATGCACGGGAGCGCCGGGGGCCGCGAGGGCGGCGGCGTTCGACCACCAGCGCAGGCAGTGCTCGCCCACGCGCAGCGCCTCGTTCTGCAGCATGCGGTCGCCGTCCAGGAGGATCACCGCGCGATACCCGCCGCGCGCGAGAGGCTCGGCCCCGCGCGTCGCGATGACCAGGGCGGGAGTGGCATCCACTTCGGCGACCGGGTGCGCGCCGTCGGCGATGATCACGCGCGTGTTCGGGAAGGCGCGGCCCAGCTCATCGGCCGTCCGTTCGCTGCCCGAGGACGCCATGCGCAGCTTCACCGAACCGCAGTGCCCGCAGGTCCAGGCGTGGGCGCTGCGTCCGCACCACGCGCACACCGGAACGGCGCCCGGCCGCGCGGCGCGCAGGGGCCCCGCGCAGTGCGCGCACCGGGCCGGCCGGCGGCAGTCCGCACACACGAGCGACGGCGCATATCCGGGACGCGCGACCTGCACGAGAACGGGGCCGTGCGCCAACGCCTCGCGCGCCGCCGCGAACGCCGACGACGGCACGCGCGCGGTCCGCGACTCCCCCTCGCGCGTCGCGCTGAGCACGACGCGGGGACTCTGGCGCCGCGCCGGCGCCGACTCGCGGACGTAGCCCACCTCGACCAGACGCTGGACGTCGGTGGAGCGCGTGTGGCCCGCGAAGACGAGCGCCGAACCCTCCAGCTCCTGTCGCACCAGCGCCGCGTCGCGTGCGTGCACTCCTGGGGCCAGCGGCTCGGCGAGCAGCGAGTCACCGTCGTCCCACAGCGCCACGAGGCCCGTGTCGTGGGCGGGCGCGTACACCGCTGAACGTCGGCCCACGACGATCACCGGAACCGGGGCGAGCGTACGGAGGTACTGCCCGTAGCGGACCGGGCCGGACTGATCGGCGTCATCGCGCACGATCGCCTCAGGCGGTACCAGGTCGTCCAGCGCCGCCATGAGTTGCGCCTGGTCGCGGTAGTCGGGGACCACGAGCACGGCGCTCCTCCCCCGTGCGAGCGTGTGCGCCGCCGCGGCGGCGAGCAGATCCGCCCACGCCCCGCGGGGCAGATCGCCCGTGGGGTGCGGAGGCGCGTCGACGGCGAGGCGCTCGCCGCCGTCGATGGCGTCGATGAGGCCCACGTAGGGTGCGAGCAGCGTGTCGGCGCGCGCGAGCGCGTCGGCCGAGACCGAGGGTGTCTCGGGCGGAGGGGCGGCGAGCCAGGCCTTCTCGGCTCGCACCATGCGCTTGGGCACCGCGAGACGCAGCACGTCGCTCACCGACCCGGCGGCGCGGTCGGCGACCTTGCGCGCCAGCCGGTACAGGCGCTCAGGAAGGACAGGCATCGTCGACACGACGCTCTCCACCGACGACAACGGACGCTCGGTGCCGTCGTCGGCCACGACCTCGACGACGAAGGCATCCATCATCCGCCCCGCCGACCGCAGCGGGACCTTCACCCGCACGCCGGGTGCGACGTCCGCCACCAGCGGGTGCGGGACGGCGTAGTCGAACAGGCGGTCGAGCTGGGGAACCGGGGAGTCCAGCTGCACCCGAGCGACCCGGCGGGCGCTCACGCGCGCGCCCCCATGTCAGAGACCGGCGGCGGCGCGCAGCTCGTCGACGCGGTCGGTGCGCTCCCACGTGAAATCGGGCAGCTCGCGGCCGAAGTGCCCATACGCCGCCGTCTGCGCGTAGATCGGCCGGAGCAGGTCGAGCTGGTCGATGATCGCCTTGGGGCGGAGGTCGAACACCTCGCGGATGGCGGTGACGATCGTCTCGTCGGCCACGTGCGCGGTGCCGAACGACTCGACGTACAGGCCGACGGGGTTCGCCTTGCCGATGGCGTACGCCACCTGCACCTCGAGGCGGTCGGCGAGACCGGCTGCGACGGCGTTCTTCGCGACCCAACGCATCGCGTACGCGGCCGAGCGGTCGACCTTGGACGGGTCTTTGCCGCTGAAGGCTCCGCCGCCGTGACGCGAGGCGCCGCCGTACGTGTCGATGATGATCTTGCGGCCGGTCAGGCCCGCGTCGCCCTTGGGGCCGCCGATCACGAAGGGCCCGGCGGGGTTGATGTAGTACTGGACGTCGGGGAGTTCGAGTCCGGTGTCGCGGAGCACAGGGTCGATGACCTCCGCCTGCACGAGCGCGCGCAGCTCTTCCTGCGAGATGTCGGGGTGGTGCTGCGTCGACAGCACGACGGAGTCGACCGTCCGCGGCGTGTGACCGTCGTAGCCGAGGGTGACCTGCGTCTTGCCGTCGGGGCGGAGGAACGGCAGCGTGCCGTCTTTGCGGACGGATGTCAGTCGCTCGGCGATGCGGTGCGCCGTCCACGCCGCCATCGGCATGAGCTGCGGCGTCTCGTTCGTGGCGAAGCCGAACATGATGCCCTGGTCACCGGCACCCTGCAGGTCGCGCGGGTCGATCGAGCCGCGCTCGCGCTGCTCGAACGCCTTGTTGACGCCGGCGGCGATGTCGGACGACTGCGCGCCGATCGACACGCTCACGCCGCACGACTCGCCGTCGAAGCCGGTGTCGCTGGAGGTGTACCCGATCCGGTTGACGACATCGCGGACGATCGCCGGGATCTCGACGTAGGCACTCGTCGACACCTCACCCGCGACGTGCACGAGCCCCGTGGTCACGAGGGTCTCGACGGCGACGCGCCCCGTCGGATCCTCGCTGAGGATCGCATCCAGGATGCGGTCGGAGATCTGGTCGCAGATCTTGTCGGGGTGTCCTTCCGTGACGGACTCGGACGTGAACAGGCGCAGGTCGGTCAAGACGACTCCCGGTGGGTTTCGGGCTGGGGACGAGCACAAGTATGCCCCGGACGGCGGACAGCCGCCCGGGGCATCGTCACATCTGTGAACGGATCACTCGGCGGCGCGAAGGCGCAGCTTGTCCTCGTGGATCTCGTGCAGTGCGATGGTGAGCGGCTTGTCCTCGACGGTGGAGTCGACGAGCGGCCCCACGTTGTCGAAGAGGTTGCCCTCGTGCAGGTCGGAGTAGTAGTCGTTGATCTGGCGCGCGCGCTTGGACGCGTAGATCACGAGCTGGTACTTCGAGTCGACCTTGTCGAGCAGCGCGTCGATGGGCGGGTCGATGATGCCCTTGTCACGTCCGGCCATGGGGAACCTCCTGGTTCGGCGGGATGGGGTGGATGCGGCGCCCGTCGGCGCCGAAGCATCCTCGTATTCTATCCGACGCCGGGGCGTCGTGCGGCGAGGGCCACGACCTCGGCCGCGGCGCGCGAGACCTCGTCGTTGACGACCCGGTAGTCGAACTCGTTCTGGGCCGCCAGCTCGGTGCGCGCGGTGCGCAGGCGGCGGGCGCGTTCCTCGGCATCCTCGGTCCCGCGGCCGACCAAACGCTGGACGAGTTCGTCCCAGCTCGGCGGCAGAAGGAACACGAGCGTCGCCGACGGATCGGCCGCGCGCACCTGACGGGCACCCTGCAGATCGATCTCCAGCAGCGCGGTGCCGCCGTCGGCGAGGACGCGTTCGATCGGCTCGCGCGGCGTGCCGTAGCGGTGGGTGTTGTGCACCGTCGCCCACTCCAGCAGCTCCCCCTCGTCGACCAACCGGTCGAATTCGGCGTCGTCGACGAAGAAGTAGTGCTCGCCGTCGACCTCCCCCGGGCGCGGAGCGCGAGTGGTCGCCGAGACCGAGAGGTGGATCTCGGGGAAGTGCTCCTTGATGTACGCGGCGACCGTGCCCTTGCCGACGGCTGTCGGGCCGGCCAACACCACGAGGCGGCTGCGTCCCTCGCGCGGCCCGGGCTCCGGCCACCGTGCGTCGAGGTACGCGCGCAGGGCGTCGCGCTGCCGCGATCCGAGGCCCCCGAGGCGCTTCACCGGGGAGATGCCCAGCGAGACGAGAATGCGGTCGCGCTTGCTCTCCCCGATCGCGGGGATGGCGGTGAGGAACTCGGTCACGCGCATCGCCCCGGCCGCGGACAGGGGGTCGGCGAGGCCGCGACGGAGGAGTTCCTGCGGGGTGATGACGCGCGTGGAGACGTCGCGCTTGAGGGCGGCGCGCTCCCGGCGGGCGGCGACCGCCCGGCGGGAGGCTGCAGCCCGATCTACCTCGGGGGGACGGCGGGGATCAGTCATTGAGCGCCTCCCGGTACAGGTCGGCGCGTGCCGTGATCCGGTCGGCGAGCCGCGCCGGACCGACGGCCAGGACGCTGCGGCTCTCGTTGGCCACCACCGCCTTGGCGACGTAGCCGAACAGGCGGCCGAGGTCGGCGGGGTCGGCCCCCTGCGCCCCGAAGCCGGGAGCGAGGATCGGCATCCCGGCGAGCGTGATGTCACCGAGGCCGAACGCTGCGCGATCCACCGTCGCCCCGACGACGACGCCGATCGACCCGAGCGCCCCGGGAAGCCCGAGGTTCGCCTCGTTGACGTCGTGCGCCACGCGCGCGGCGACGTGCTCGTGGTCGCCGACGGCCAGAGCGTCGTCGACGATGGCACTCTGCACGGCGCGGGCTTCGGGGTTGCTCGTGGCGGCGAGGACGAACGCGCCCTTGCGCGCCCGCAGGGCGACCGCGAGCGTTTCGCGCAGCGAGTCCGCGCCGAGGTACGGCGTCAGGGTCACGGCATCCGCCTCCAGGGGTGAACCGGGCTCGAGCCAGGCCGAGGCGTAGCCCTCCATGGTGGTGCCGATGTCTCCCCGCTTGGCGTCGGCGATGACGAGGAGGCCCGCCGCGCGGGCGGCGGCCATGACGTCCTCGAGGGCGGCGAAGCCGCGGGAGCCGTAGCGCTCGTAGAACGCCACCTGCGGCTTGACGACGCCCACCCGGCCCGCGGCGGCCTCGACCACGCGCAGACCGAATTCGCGGGCGCCCTCGGGTGTGGCATCCAGCCCCCACGCCGACAGCAGGGCGGCGTGGGGGTCGATGCCGACGCAGAGCGCGCCGTGGGTCTCGAGGGCTGTCGCCAGCCGCTGACCGAACGTCTCGCTCACAGGCGGCCCGCGCGGTCGACCGCGTATTCCTGGAGGCTGCGGACGTCGAACCCGTTCTTCATCGCGCCGAGCGCGCTCACCGCCGCGCCGAGCACGGCCATCGTGGTGAACAGCGCCTTGTCGGCGGCGACGGCCGCGGCGCGGATCTCGTACCCGTCGGCCCGCGCCGTGCCCCCGCTCGGCGTGTTGACGATCATGTCGATCTCGCCGGCGTTGATGAGGTCGACCACGTTCCGCTGGCCGGAGCCCTGCGTCTCGGAGTACTTCTCGACGACCTGGACGCGGATGCCGTTGCGGGCGAGGATCTCGGCCGTGCCCTCGGTGGCCATGAGCTCGAAGCCGAGCTCCTGCAGCCGGTGGGCCGGCAGGATCACCGCGCGCTTGTCGGCGTCGGCGACCGAGATGAACACCGTGCCCGAGGTGGGCATGCCGCCGTACGCGGCCTCCTGCGACTTCGCGAACGCGGTCGGGAAGTCGCGGTCGATGCCCATGACCTCACCGGTCGAGCGCATCTCTGGACCGAGCACGGAGTCGACGGTGCGTCCGTCGGCTGTGCGGAACCGCTTGAACGGCAGCACGGCCTCCTTCACGGCCACGGGAGCATCCAGCGGCACGCGCGATCCGTCGCTCTCGGGCAGCAGACCCTCGGCGATGAGCTCGGCGACGGTGGAGCCGGCCATGATGCGGCTGGCGGCCTTCGCGAGCGGGATGCCGAGCGCCTTCGACACGAACGGCACGGTGCGGCTCGCGCGCGGGTTCGCCTCGATGACGTAGAGCACGCCGGCCGAGATCGCGAACTGCACGTTGAGCAGACCCCGGACGCCGACGCCCTTGGCGATCGCGAGGGTCGCCTCGCGGACCCGGTCGACCTCGGTGCGTCCGAGGCTCACGGGCGGCAGCGTGCACGACGAGTCGCCGGAGTGGATGCCGGCCTCCTCGAGGTGCTCCATGACGCCGCCGATGTACAGGTCGGTGCCGTCGTACAGCGCGTCGACGTCGAGCTCGATCGCGTCGTCGAGGAAGCGGTCGACCAGCAGCGGCAGCCCGGGGCCGATGATGGCCTGGTCGGCCACGCGCACGAAGTAGTCCCGCAGGGCTTCGGTGGAGTAGACGATCTCCATGCCCCGACCGCCGAGCACGAAGCTCGGGCGCACGAGGACCGGGTACCCGATCTCCTCGGCGACCGTCACGGCGCCCTCGACGTCGATCGCGGTGCCGCTGCGCGGCGCGACGAGACCGGCCTCGTCGAGCAGACGCGAGAACAGCTCGCGCTCCTCGGCGAGGTCGATGGCCTCGGGGCTCGTGCCGAGGATCGTGTAGCCGGCGGCTTCGATGCCCTTCGCGAGGCCCAAGGGCGTCTGGCCGCCGAGCTGGCAGACGACGCCGAGGATCGTGCCCGACCGGCTCTCGGCGTGGAGGACCTCGAGCACGTCTTCCAGGGTCAGCGGCTCGAAGTACAGCCGGTCGCTCGTGTCGTAGTCGGTCGACACGGTCTCGGGGTTGCAGTTGACCATGACGGTCTCGTAGCCGGCCTCCGACAGCGCGAACGAGGCGTGCACGCAGGAGTAGTCGAACTCGACGCCCTGACCGATGCGGTTCGGGCCCGAGCCGATGATGACGACCTTCGTGCGGTCGGACGGCGTGACCTCGGTCTCCCAGTCGTAGCTGGAGTAGTGGTACGGCGTGAGCGCCGGGAACTCCCCCGCGCACGTGTCCACGGTCTTGTACACCGGACGCACATCCAGGGCGTACCGGATGCCGCGCACCTCGGCCTCCTCGAGGCCCCGGATCTGCGCGATCTGGGCGTCGCTGAAGCCGTGCTCCTTGGCGAGGCGCAGGGTCTCGGCATCCAGCTCGCCGGCCTCGCGGATCATCTCGGCGACCTCGTTGATGAGGACGATCTGGTCGATGAACCACGGGTCGATGGCGGTGGCGTCGAAGGCCTGCTCGGGCGTGGCGCCGAAGCGCAGCGCCTGCTGCAGAACGACGATGCGTCCGTCGGTGGGGGTCTTCGAGATCTCGAGGAGCTCGTCGACCGACCGGGACTCCTCGCCCCAGTGGAAGCTCGACCCGCGCTTCTCGAGCGAGCGCAGCGCCTTCTGCAGGGCCGTGCTGTAGTTGCGGCCGATCGCCATGGCCTCGCCGACGGACTTCATGGTGGTCGTGAGCGTCGTGTCGGCGGCGGGGAACTTCTCGAAGTTGAAGCGGGGCACCTTCACCACGACGTAGTCGAGCGTCGGCTCGAAGCTCGCCGGAGTGACCTTGGTGATGTCGTTCGGGATCTCGTCGAGGCGGTAGCCGATCGCGAGCTTCGCGGCGATCTTAGCGATCGGGAAGCCCGTCGCCTTCGACGCCAGGGCCGACGAACGGGAGACGCGCGGGTTCATCTCGATGACGATGATGCGCCCGGACTTCGGGTCGACGGCGAACTGGATGTTGCAGCCACCGGTGTCGACGCCCACGGCGCGGATGATGTCGATGCCGATGTCGCGCAGCTTCTGGTACTCGCGGTCGGTGAGCGTCAGGGCCGGCGCGACCGTGATCGAGTCGCCGGTGTGCACGCCCACGGGATCGACGTTCTCGATCGAGCAGACGACGACCGTGTTGTCGGCCGTGTCGCGCATGAGCTCGAGCTCGTACTCCTTCCACCCGAGGATCGACTCCTCGAGCAGCACCTCGTGCGTGGGCGAGTCGTGCAGACCCGCCCCGCCGATGCGCCGCAGGTCGGCCTCGTCGTACGCGAAGCCGGAGCCGAGCCCGCCCATCGTGAAGGAGGGACGCACGACCAACGGGTAGCCGAGCTGCTCGGCACCGGCGAGGAGCTCCTCCATGGAGTGGCAGATGACGGATGCCGCGACGTCGGCGCCCGCCTCGATGACCAGCTCCTTGAAGATTTGGCGGTCCTCGCCCTTGTTGATCGCCTCGAAGTCGGCGCCGATGAGCTCGACGTCGTACTTCTCGAGGATGCCGCGCTTGTGCAGCTGGATCGCCGCGTTCAGAGCCGTCTGCCCACCGAGGGTGGGGAGGATGGCATCCGGCTTCTCCTTCGCGATGATCGTCTCGATCACCTCGGGGGTGATGGGCTCGATGTAGGTCGCGTCGGCGAAGTCGGGATCGGTCATGATCGTCGCCGGGTTGGAGTTGACCAGGATCACGCGCACGCCCTCTTCGCGCAGGACGCGGCAGGCCTGGGTTCCGGAGTAGTCGAACTCGCAGGCCTGACCGATGACGATCGGGCCGGAGCCGATGACGAGGACGGAGTGGATGTCGTCGCGCTTAGGCATTCTTCTTCGTCTCCTGGGTCGCGAGCACCATGTCGCGGAAGCGGTCGAACAGATAGTTGGCATCGTGCGGGCCGGCGGCGGCCTCGGGGTGGTACTGCACGCTGAATGCCGGGATGTCGAGGGCGCGCAGGCCCTCGACCACGTTGTCGTTGAGACCGATGTGGCTCACCTCGACCCGGCCGTAGCCGTGCGGGCTGTCGATGACGGCGTCCAGCGGCGCATCGACGGCGAAACCGTGGTTCTGCGACGTGATCTCGACGCGGCCCGTGGTCTTGTCGAGCACCGGCTGGTTGATCCCACGGTGACCGAACGGCAGCTTGTAGGTGCCGAAGCCGAGGGCACGGCCCAGCAGCTGGTTGCCGAAGCAGATGCCGAAGAACGGCAGCCCGTCGTCGAGCACCGCGCGGAGCAGCTCGACGTGCTGGTCGCTCGCGGCCGGGTCGCCCGGGCCGTTGGAGTAGAACGCCGCGACCGGCTCGATCGCGCGGATCTCCTCGATCGTCGCGGACTGCGGGAAGACGTGCACGTCGAACCCGCGGCCGGCGAGGTTGTCGATCGTGGACTGCTTGACACCGAGGTCGAGCACGGCGAGGTTGCCGATGCGCTCGGCCGTCGCACGGGTGACCTCGACCTCGGTGACCGACACCTCGGCCGACAGGTTGCGCCCGGCCATCCCGGGGGCGGCGAGGACGCGACGCAGCTGCTCGTCCTCGTCGAGGCTCACCGCGTCGCCCGAGAAGACGCCGCCGCGCATGCTGCCCGAGGAGCGGATGCGACGCGTGAGCGCGCGCGTGTCGATGCCGGAGATGCCGACGATCCCGTCCTCGACGAGGGCGTCATCGAGCGAGCGGTTGGCGCGCCAGTTCGAGACGACGCGCGAGGGGTCGCGCACCACGTATCCGGCGACCCAGATGCGACGGGACTCGGGGTCTTCGTCGTTGACACCGGTGTTGCCGATGTGCGGGGCGGTCTGCAGCACGATCTGGCCCGCGTACGAGGGGTCGGTGAGGGTCTCCTGGTACCCGGTCATGCCGGTGGCGAACACGACCTCGCCGAAGGTCTCGCCGCGCGCACCGTAGGCGCGGCCGGGGTAACGGGTGCCGTCTTCCAGCACCAGGACGGCGGGTTCGCGCGAGATGCGCGGAGGGGAGATCAGGGCGGTCATTCGTCGCTTCCTGTCGAGATGAGCGGACGGATGGCGTCGGCGAGGGATCGGGCCGAGGCATCCTGGGGTCGGAGGTAGGTGTCGACGACGGTGTCGTCGTCGATGCGCCAGCTGACGCGCGTCAAGCCGTCGCGCTCGACCACGCGGTCGATCGCGACCGTCGCCTGAGCCGCGTCGACGAGGCGGTCACGGGTGAGCGCGATGCGGGGCTGGCCCGGCAGGTCGAGGGCGATCCCGGCCGAAGTGACCGTGACGTCCACGCGGGAGCGGAACCCGAGGCCGCGGATCGCGAGGCGTTCGAGGGGTTCGCCGTGACGCGTGGTCGCGACGTACAGGCCCGTGAACACGCCCGTCTCCACGGCGCCGTCGGGGAGCTCTCCCACCGGGGCGGAGTAGCGCGCATCGCGCCGCGTTCGTCGGAGCCAGGCCACGGCCAGGACGACCAGCACCGCGACGGCGACACCGGCCATGACCAGCAGGGCGCCCTCGCGCGTCACGCGAGCACCCCCGGGGCGTCCAGCACGGCGCCGTCGACGACGGTGGGGATGCCGGCGTTCACGGTCCAGCGGACCTCTCCGGGCAGCTCGCGACCCAGGTACGGCGAGTTCTTGCTGCGACCGCGGAGGTCGTCGATGCCGAACGTTCGGGCCGGGCGCGGGTCGTACAGCGTGAAGCTCGCGGATCCGCCCGCGGCCACCGGCGTGCCGTGGCCGTCGAGACGACCGATGCGCGCCGGGGTACGGGACATCACACGGGCGACGTCGGTCCACTCCAGGAGCCCGGTCTCGACCATGGCCTGGTGGACGACGCGCAGCGCGCTCTCCAGGCCCACCATGCCGTTCGCGGCAGCGGCCCACTCGCACGACTTCGCCTCGGCGGGATGCGGGGCGTGGTCGGTGGCCACGATGTCGATCGTGCCGTCGGCGAGGCCCTCGCGCACGGCGAGGACGTCCTCTTCGCGACGCAGCGGCGGGTTGACCTTGAACCGCGCGTCGTAGTCGCGCACCAGCTCGTCGGTCAGCAGCAGGTGGTGCGGCGTCACCTCGGCGGTCACGTTCACGCCGCGCTTCTTTGCCCACCGGATGATGTCGACCGACCCGGCCGTGGACAGGTGGCACACGTGCAGACGCGAACCCACGTGCTCGGCGAGCAGCACGTCGCGCGCGATGATCGACTCCTCCGCGACGGCGGGCCACCCGGTGAGCCCCAGTTCCGCCGACACGGCGCCCTCGTTCATCTGCGCGCCCTCGGTGAGCCGTGGATCCTGCGCGTGCTGCGCGATCACGCCGTCGAACGCCTTCACGTACTCGAGCGCTCGCCGCATGATGAGCGGGTCGAAGACGCAGAAGCCGTCGTCGCTGAACACCCGCACGCGGGCGCGGGAGTCGGCCATGGCGCCGAGTTCGGCGAGACGCTCGCCCTTCTGCCCGACCGTGACCGCACCGATCGGCTGCACGTGCACGAAGCCCGCGGCCTCGCCGAGCGCGAGTTCCTGCTCGACGACGCCGGCGGTGTCGGCGACGGGCGAGGTGTTCGGCATGGCGAAGACGGTGGTGAAGCCACCCGCCGCCGCCGCGCGCGATCCCGTCTCCACCGTCTCGGACGCTTCGTAGCCGGGCTCGCGCAGGTGCACGTGCAGGTCGACGAGTCCGGGCAGGGCGATGAGCCCGTCGGCATCCACGACCGTGGCTCCGGCGTGCGAGAGCCCCGTACCGGTCTCGGCGATGACGCCGTCGCGCACGAGGAGGTCGGTGGCATCCCGTCCCTCGATCCGCGCGCCGCGCACCAGAAGGGTGTGGGAGGGGGCGTGGCTCATCGAAGGTCCTCTTTCTCGGAGTCGGTCCGCGCGCCCGCCAGCAGCAGGTACAGCACGGCCATGCGCACGGAGACGCCGTTCGCGACTTGCTCGAGAACCGTCGAGCGCGGCGAGTCGGCGGCTTCGGCGGAGATCTCCAGACCGCGATTCATCGGGCCGGGGTGTAGAACGATGCTACCGTCCGGCAGCGCGTCCAGGCGCCGCGCGTCGAGTCCGTACCGTCGGGAATACTCCCGTTCAGTCGGGAAATACGCGGCACTCATCCGCTCGAGCTGGATGCGAAGCATCATCAGGGCGTCGGGACCCTCCGCGATCGCGTGGTCGAGGTCGTAGTCGACCTCGACCGGCCATCCGCTCACGTCCTGCGGGACGAGCGTCGGCGGCGCGACGAGGGTGACGTGGGCGCCGAGGGTGTGCAGGAGCCACACGTTCGACCGGGCCACGCGGGAGTGCAGCACGTCACCGACGATCGTGACCCGGATGCCGTCGAGCCCGCGGCCGCGGCTGTCGTCGCCGAACAGGCGCTTGCGGATCGTGAACGCGTCGAGGAGCGCCTGCGTGGGGTGCTCGTGGGTGCCGTCACCGGCGTTGACGACCCCGGCGGTGATCCAACCGCTGGTGGCGAGGGTCCGCGGGGCGCCGGAGGCTCCGTGGCGGATGACGACGGCATCCGCCCCCATCGCCTGCAGGGTCTGGGCGGTGTCCTGCAGCGATTCGCCCTTGCTGACGCTCGAGCCCTTCGCCGAGAAGTTGATGACGTCCGCGCTCAGGCGCTTCGCGGCCGCCTCGAACGAGATGCGGGTGCGGGTGGAGTCCTCGAAGAAGAGGTTCACCACCGTCTTGCCGCGGAGCGTCGGGAGCTTCTTGACCTCGCGGCGCTGGGTGTCGGCCATGTCTTCGGCGACGTCGAGGATCTCGAGCGCCTTGGGGCGCGTGAGGTGCTGGGTGTCGAGGAGGTGCCTCATGACTCGATCGTCACCTCCTCGATGCCGTCGACCTCGGCAAGACGCACGTTCACGCGCTCGTCCCGGGCCGACGGGAGGTTCTTGCCCACGAAGTCGGGGCGGATGGGCAGCTCGCGGTGGCCGCGGTCGATGAGGGTCGCCAGCCGCACGGCGGCGGGGCGCCCGATGTCCTGCAGAGCATCGAGGGCGGCCCGGATGCTGCGGCCCGAGAACAGCACGTCGTCCACGAGCACGACGACCTTGCCGTCGATCCCGCCCGCGGGGATACGCGTCGCCTGCGGTGCCCGCGTGGGATTGCGGTGCAGATCGTCGCGGTACATCGTCACGTCGAGGGCGCCGACCGGCACGGCCGCTCCCCCGAACTCGCTGATCAGCGGGGCGATGCGATCGGCGAGGGTGACACCGCGCGTCGGGATCCCGAGGAGGACGAGTCCTTCCGGTCCTTTGTTGGACTCCAGGATCTCGTGGGAGATTCGCGTCAAAGCGCGGGCGATATCGGCATCGTGCATGACGGTGCGCGTACTCATCCGCTGCTCCCTTCTCCGCCTCACGGGACGGGGTTAAAGGTTGCTGTGGTTCCGGTTCGAGTGTAGCGGGTGTGGAGAACGGATGCCGGGTGCGCCGGGCTGTGCAGGAGGTGAGCCACCGCCTAGGGAGGAGATTCGGCGGGCGGAGGATGGAAGCCGCGGATGCGGTCCTCCCGCGACGAATTCTCCTCCGCTCGTGCGGTGATTCAGCCCGCGGCGATCTCGGCGGCCTTCTCCTTCGCCAGTCCCGACGGCGTCGAGCGGATCGGGTGACCGGTCGTCGTCAGGCAGCGGCCCGAGGCGAGGTCCCACTTCCAGTCGTGCAGCGAACACGTGAGGATGCCGTCCTCGATCTTGCCGGTCATGGTGAGGTCGGCGCGCAGATGCGGGCAGCGACGCTGCACGGTCCAGCCGTCGATCTCGGCATCCTCGGTCTGATCGGACTGCTCGGCATACCAGTTCTCGACGTACTCGATGCGGTCGCGCGACAGGCACTTGAGGAACGTCGTGAGGAACTCGTTGAACTTGCCCGAACGGCCCACCTCGAACTGCATGGACAGGAAGATCGAGTTCGACCAGTCGATCTCGTGGTCGCGGATGTTCGTCGAGACGAGGTCGGCGGGGATCGTGTACCAGTAGATGCACTCCTCGCCGGCGTACTCGCGGAGCTTCGCCTTCGGGAAGTCCACGACCATGTCGAGCTCGCCGATGCGGAACCGGACCATGCCACCGACGCCGTTGCGGATCGTGCGCGCGCGGCGCAGCAGCGGCTCCCACCACGCCTTCAGAGCCGCGAGCATCTCGTCCGGCGGGATGATCTCGGCCCGGGATGCCTCTTCCGCCTCGATCTCGGCCTGCCGGCTGTCGCGCTGCTCGGCGAGGTAGTCCCACTTGTCGCCGAAGATGCGGTCGATCTCGGCGTCGCTGTACAGCGTCTGGGTCACCGTCACGTCGGAACCCTGGACCTCGACTTCGGTGCCGGGGAGGAACAGGTAGCCCTTCTGGTCGGGCCGCTGCTCTTTCATGTAGGCGAGGAACTCGCGCTGGTCGGTGAAGATCGAGTCGTCGTCGAGACCCGTGCCGTTGTACCGGAACAGCGCTTCGCGCAGGAACATCGGCGGGCCCGCCATGGGGAAGACGTGCGCCGCGTCGACCTTCTCGATGTAGTGCATCGCCCGCTTGTTCTGCGCGTCGCGCTTGAGCTGGGCGAAGTGCTGCTTGGAGTCCTGGGGCAGGTCGTAGACCATGGGCCACCAGATCGCGCCGGAGACCTGGGTGAAGTAGGCGTCGGGCGTGCCGAACGACATCAGCTTCGCGAGGTCGAGGGGGTGCGAGTCGTTCTGGTTCAGGATGGATGCCGTGCCGTCATCGACCGACAGCGACGAGTCGCCGATGGGGCCGTCGGAGGGGGCGCGGAGCGGGGTGACCATGAGTTTCAGGTCGCCGAACTGGAGCGGGACACCCGCCTCGGTGCGGACGAGGTTGGTGTAGCCGAGGGCCAGGAGGTCGTTCTCGAGGTCGTCGGTCGGATACTCGGGCAGCAGGACCTTGATGTCTTTCGACACGTAGCGCTCGAGCATCGCCGGGTCGAAGTGGTCGCGGTGGCGGTGCGAGATGTAGAGGAAGTCGGCCTGGCCGAAGCGCTCCCAGTCGAGCGCGCGGTTGTCGGGGAACGGGAACCACGAGCCGAAGAAGCTCGGACCGATCACGGGGTCGCAGAGGATGCTGCCGCCCGCGGTCTCGATGAACATTCCCGCGTGGCCGAGGCCGGTGATCTTCATGTCGCTCCTGTCCGTGAGAACCCGTCGAGTCTACCCGCGGGCCGGTCGCGCGCTCGCCCGGGCCGCGCGCCGCGTCAACCGATCACCCAGCGAGGATTCCTCGGATGTCATCGGCATCCAGCGCGTTCGCGAACGCTTCGCCGTCGTCGAGCACCGCCCGCGAGAGGGCCGCCTTGCGCTGCTGGAGCTCGAGTACCTTCTCTTCCACGGTTCCCGCCGCGATGAGGCGATACACGAAGACGCTGTTGGTCTGTCCGATGCGGTGGGTGCGGTCGATCGCCTGCGTCTCGGCGGCGGGGTTCCACCACGGGTCGAGCAGGAAGACGTACTCGGCCTCCACGAGCGTCAGCCCGAAACCGCCCGCCTTGAGACTGATGAGGAACACCGGGGCGTCTCCCCCGCGGAATCCCTCCACGACCTCGCCGCGCCGGGTGGTCGACCCGTCGAGGTGGGCGTAGGCGAGGCCGGCGGCATCCAGGCGTTCCGCCGCCAGATCGAGGAACGACGTGAACTGGCTGAAGACGAGCGCGCGATGCCCCTCGGATGCCACCTCGACGAGACGCTCGAGCAGGACGTCGAGCTTCGCCGATCCGAGGGGCGCGTCGCGCTCGTCGAGGAGGCCCGGGGCGAGCGCGAGCATCCGCAGCAAGGTGATCGAGCGGAAGACGATGAAGCGCTGACGGTCGAGATCGTCGAGGAGCCCGAGTACTTTCTGACGCTCGCGCTGCAGCACGCGGTCGTACAGCTCGCGGTGCGCGGGCGCGAGCGGCACCGCGATCGTCTGCTCTTGCTTCGGCGGCAGGTCGGCGGCGACGACGTCCTTCGTGCGGCGCAGCAGGAAGGGACGGACGCGCGAGCGCAGGCGCGCCAGACTGCCGCGTCGGTGTTCGGCGGCCGCGGCGGCGGAGAGTTCGGTGGGGGCGTCGGAGGGGAGCTGCTCGATCGCGCGGACGTACTCCTCGCGGAAGCGTCGCGCCGAGGGATACAGGCCCGGGGCGGTCAGCGCCAGGAGCGCCCACAGATCGTCGAGTCCGTTCTCGATCGGCGTGCCGGTGACCGCGAACACCGAATCGGCCCGCAGCGCGGCCACGGCACGGTGGATGCGGGTCGCGGGGTTCTTCACGAACTGCGCCTCGTCGAGCACCACGCCTGCCCATTCGGGCACGGCGAACTCGGCGTCATCCGTCCGGACCACGCCGTACGGGGCGACGACGATGTCGGCTCCCCCGGCGAGCTGAGCGATCGTGCGCGTTCGACGCACGGCGGTGGCCTCGACGGTCACGACGCGCAACCCGGGCGCGAACCGCGCGGCCTCGGCGCTCCACGTCGGTAGCACGGACGTGGGCGCGATCACGAGCCACGGCCGACGTTCGCCCGCCGCCCGCGCGTGCGCGATGAGCGCGAGGATCTGCACCGTCTTGCCCAGGCCCATGTCGTCGGCCAGGATGCCGCCCAGCTTGTGCGCGTGCAGGAGCGCGAGCCACGACAGGCCGTCGCGCTGATACGGCCGCAGCTCCGCGAGGAACCCCGGCGGCGTGGCGACGGCGGGCACCTCGGAGACGTCGCGCAGCGCCCGCGCGAGGTCGCGCCACTCGACCGCGGCGGCGGATTCATCCGCGAGGTCCTCGAAGTCGCTCCACAATGCGAGGTGCCGTCGCGGGATGCGCGGGCCCGTCTCCCATTCGTCGAGTTCGGCTGCTTCTTCGAGCAGATCCCGGAGACGCTGCAGCGACGGATGGGCGAGCGAGAACCACGCCCCGTCCGAGAGCTTGATCCGTGTGCGCCCGCGCGAGAGCGCGGCGAAGAGCGTTCCGAACGGGATCGTGCGCCCGTCGATGACCACCACGATGCCGAGGTCGAACCAGTCGCGGTCGGGAGACGGCACGGCGGTGATCGTCAGCGACGGATCTCCGCGCAGCTCGCGGAACCCCGGGACGGTTCCGCGCGTGACCACCCGCACGTCGGCGAGGAGGTCGAGGGCGGGCAGCAGCCGCGTCGCGAAGACCGCCGCGTCGGCGTCGCGGAGCATCGCCCGTGCCCGCAGGGGCAGGTCGACCCGCTCGGTCCAGGTCGCCTCGACCCGGCCCGCGATCTCGGTCTCGGCGTGGGCGTCGCGCTCGCCGTCCGCGGCAGTGCCGTAGGCGGCGCGGATGCCGCCCGGGTAGACCCAGTCCAGCGCGTACTCGACGGCCTCCTCGTCGAGGTACGACGCGGTCACCTCGAGAACGGGCAGCGGAGGCGGCGGAGCGGGGACACCCGGGGCGACGGCAAGCGGCACTCGACGCGCGAGCCTCGGGTACGTGTCGGCGAGGAACTCCCCCGCGTCCTCCGGCGGTACGATGACCGGCCCGTCGGTCAGCAGCGACGGCAGGGGCGACGGCAGGGCGACAGGGGCGAGGACGAGCGGCACCGGATCGCGGTCGATCTCGAACGTGAACACCCCCGCCGTTCCGAGGGGCCGCACGGAACCGGCATCCATCGCCTGACCCTCGATCGCGATCGCGGCCGCGAGGCGGAGCGCGCCGCCGTCGCCGGGCTCGACGGACACGCGCGCGGTCGCCTCCTCCGCGAGCCGGACGCTCTGCTGCGGATGCATCGACACGAGAGGGATGCCGAGGTCCCTCGCCGCGCGAAGGTGCGGCCACAGCAGCGGCGAGGTGATCGCGTCCAGGCCGACGGTGTCGCTGGCCGCGACGAACGGACCCGTCGTGCGCATCGCCTGTGCGAGGGCGTGGAGTTCGGCGAACCACCCGACGTGGGCGGGATCGAAGCGGCCGGTGGATCGACGGACCGTGTCCCACGTGGCATCCGCCCGGATCCACGTCTCGCGCGCGCCGCGCACGAGCGGTCGCGCGACGAGCTGCAGGTCTTCCTGCCGCCGCGCGAGCATGCGGGGCGTGACCGGATCGATCGACCGTGCCTCCCACCGCGCCGGGTCGTATGCCTCGCGCTGGCGCAGCTCGACGCCCAGGGCGAGAGGCTCGAAGCCGGGACGCTCGGCGTCGGGCAGGAGGCCGCGCCAGTCGCTCATGCCGCGATCCTGCCGCGAAGGTCCGACATCGCCGGGCTTCCGCCCCGATCCGGTGTCGGGGTCACGAGGAGGTGTGAGCCTCGATAAACGCGGTCCGTGACGAGAAACGGGCTGCCCTCGCGTTTCTCGTCACGGACCGCGTTTATCGGCGGACGAGGAGGTCGCGACGCCCGCCGGTTGCCCGTGCGCGTCGGCACACGCCACCACGCGACCCGCGAGGAACGCGAGCCGCGTCGGAACACGTCGGCGGAACTCAGGACGAGCGGGCGATCCGGGCGAGGACGCCGTGCACGAACGAGCCGGAGTCGTCGGTCGAAAACTCCTTCGCGAGCTCGACCGCTTCGTCGATCGCGACCGCGGTCGGCACCTCGTCGTTGTACAGGATCTCCCACGTCCCGATCCGCAGGAGGGCACGGTCGACGGCGGGCATGCGCTGGAGCGACCAGTCCTTCGCGAACGTCGTGATCTGCTCGTCGATCACGTCGCGGTTGTCGATGACGCCGTCCACGATGTCGCGGGCGTAGAGCCACGACGCCTGACGATCGGGCTCGGACGCTGCACGCTTGGCCTCGACGGCCAGCATGACGGGGAGTTCCTCACCGCGAACGTCGGCCTGGAAGAGGATGTCGAGGGCGCGCTTGCGCGCCTTGGTACGGGCGCTCAAGGTCAGCTGATGCGGCCGAGGTACTCGCCGGTGCGAGTGTCGACCTTGATCTTGGTGCCGGTCTCGAGGAACAGCGGGACCTGCATCTCGTAGCCGGTCTCGACGGTGGCGGGCTTGGTGCCGGCCGACGAGCGGTCGCCCTGCAGGCCGGGCTCGGTGTAGGTGACCTCGAGCACGACGGACGAGGGAAGCTCGATGTAGAGCGGGTTGCCGTTGTTCAGCGCGATCTGCACCTGCTGGTTCTCGAGCAGGAAGTTCGCGGCGTCACCGACCGTCGCGGCGCCTACGGTGATCTGGTCGTAGTCGGCCACGTCCATGAAGACGAAGCCTTCGCCGTCGTTGTAGAGGTAGGTGAAGTCGCGGCGATCGACGTTCTCGATGTCGATCTTGGCGCCGGCGTTGAACGTCTTGTCGACGACCTTGCCCGACATGACGTTCTTCATCTTCGTGCGGACGAACGCGCCGCCCTTGCCGGGCTTGACGTGCTGGAACTCCACGATGCTCCAGAGCTGACCGTCGATGTTCAGGACGACGCCGTTCTTGATGTCTGCGGTGGATGCCATGAGCTTCGATGTTCCGTTTCGTGAGTCGGTGGGGCGTCGCGTCGGCGCTCGCCCAGCGATCCAGTCTACGCGATGGGTCGCTCAGCCGTCGGCGCGGCCGCTGATGACGTCGACGAGCAGGTCGACGGCGCGCGCATACCCGGGAACGCCCTCCCCGATGACGTGGACCACCGCGACCTCCTCGATGTAGGAGAAGTGCCGGAAGCTCTCGCGCTCCTTGATGTTGGAGATGTGCACCTCGGCGACGGGAAGCGCCACGGATGCCAGAGCGTCACGGAGCGCGACGGACGTGTGCGTGAGCCCCCCGGCGTTGATCACGATGCCGGCGCAGTCGAGGCGGGCGGCGTGGATGGCGTCGAGGAGCACACCCTCGTGATTGCTCTGGATCGCGCGGAGCTCGAGCCCGTGGCGACCGGCGGCTTCGGCCGTGACGCGCTCGACGTCGGCGAGGGTGTCGCGTCCGTAGATCTCGGGCTGGCGCGTCCCGAGCAGGTTGAGGTTCGGACCGTTGACGAGGAGGAGGCGGCGCGGCGTGCTCACCCCAGGCACGCTATCAGCGCCCCCGCTGCGCGGTCAGTCGCACCGGCGCCGTGCCGGCCGCGAAGCCGCTGTACCCGCCGATGCGCTCGACGAACTCGAGGAACACCTCGCCGATGGTCCGTGTGTAGAAGTGCAGGTACTCGCCCTCGGCATCCCGGTCGTAGGCGAGGTGCAGGTCGCGCAGCTCCTCGACGAAACCGTCCGGCAGGTCGAAGCGGGCGGCGATGTCGTCGTAGTAGTTCGCCGGCATGGTCAGGGCACGGAACCCGCGAGCGCGAGACGCGCGAGCGAGTGCGCGCACGTCGGTGCAGCGGAACGCGGCGTGCTGCGGCAGAACGGATCCTTTCTCGCTCCCCCGCTCCGTGAGGATCGGCGGCGCCACGTTCAGCGGGATGCGGATCGCTCCGTTGGGGGCGGTGAGCACGCGGCTCTCGACCAGCCCTTGGGGTCCTGGAACGTCGGTACGGCTGTCGAGGGTCAGGGCGAACCCGGCGGTGTAGAACAGGGTCGACTCCTCCACCACCTGCCACGGCTGAGTCAGGCTGATGTGGTCGACACCGAGGATCGGGCTCTCGCGCGGCGGTTCGCCGTGCTCGAACTCGCTCACCCACGCGGGGTCGCCCTCATCGGCCGCCTGCGCCCAGTAGACCTCGGTGCCGTCGGGCGCCACCGCGCCGTCGAGCCGTTCTTCCCTGGCGTAGGTGCGCCGGTACGCCCGCGGCACCCGCAGGTCGTGCATGCGCAGGTCGACCGCCTCGGCGTCGTCGACCTCGAAACCGATCGCGGCGAGTTGCGGCACGCGGCCGCGGGCGTGCTGCTCGTTGAGGATGACTCGGGCCTCCCCCGCGGTCCAGAGCGTGACGGGCTTCGTGCGGTGGCGACCGCGCGGGGTGAAGCCGAGCTGAGCGAGCAGCTCCTCCACGTCGGACGTGTCCTCGGCGAGGATCTCGACGAAGTCGACCTCGGACGGCGCCGCCGAATCGGGCAGCATCTCGATGTCGGGGCGCTCGGCGACGGCATCCGGGGCGATCCGGGCGACCGCGTCCTCGAGCCACCGGAGGGACCGCCGCGCGTGCAGAGCCGTGCGTCGGGGGTCGGTCTGCCGGAACGTGTCGTTGAAGACCTCCAGCGACCACGGGCCCGTGTATCCCGCCGCCACCACGCGAGCGGTGAAGTCGGCGAGGTCGAAGCCTCCCTCGCCGGGGAAGAGCCGGTGGTGGCGGCTCCACGACAGCACGTCCAGGGTCAGCAGCGGCGCGTCGGCGAGCTGCACGAAGAAGATCCGGTCACCGGGGATGTCCGCGATGCCTGCGGGGTCGTGGCCCCGCGAGAGCATGTGGAACGAGTCGAGACAGATCCCCACGGCGGGGTGGTCGGCCTTCTCGACGATGCGCCACGCGCGACGGTAGTCGTCGACGAAGCGGCCCCACGCGAGCGCCTCGAAGGCGATCCGGATGCCATATCGCTCGGCGAGGTCGCCGAGGCGCCGGAGCTGGCCGGCCGAGACGTCGTCGTCGTCGATCGTCGCCGACGCGACGTTGCTGCAGCACAGCACGAGATCCATGCCCAGGCGGCGCATGAGGCGGAACTTCGCCTCGGCTCGTCGGAGCACGCCGCTGAACGTCTCCTCGTCGACGCCCTCGACGTCGCGCAGGGGCTGGTACAGGTCGAGGCTCAGCCCGAGACGCGCGGCCAGGGCGGCGATCTCCTCGGGGCTCTCGGGAGCCGCCAGGAGGTCGGGCTCGAAGATCTCCACGCCGTCGAAACCGGCGTCGGCGCAGGCGTGCAGCTTGTCGACGAGAGTCCCGCTGACGCACACGGTCGCGATCGAGGTCTTCATGGGCGCCGAATGTACCATCCGGTACATAGCCCGTCCACTAGTCTGGGCCGATGCCCGAGGTCCGCCGAGACGCCGAGCGCACCCGCGCCGAGCTCCTCGCCGTCGCCACCGAGGTCTTCGCCGAAGACGGCTACTCCGGCGCCCGTGTCGACGAGATCGCGGCCCGCACGCGCACGACGAAGCGCATGATCTACTACTACTTCGGCGGCAAAGAAGGCCTGTACCGGGCGGTCCTCGAAGAGGCGTACCGCGGCATCCGTGAGGCCGAACGCGGCATCGACGTCGACCACTCCGACCCCGTCCAAGCTGTGCGCGCGCTCGCCGAGGTCACGTTCGATCACCACGTGCAGCACGACGCGTTCATCCGGCTCGTCGCGATCGAGAACATCCACCGCGGCGAGTTCATCCGTCAGATCGACGGTCTGCGCGAGGCGTCGAAGCCCGCGCAGGACGTTCTGGACGAGATCCTCCAGCGCGGTCGCGCCGCCGGACTCTTCCGCGAGGACGTCGAAGCGATCGACGTGCACCTGGTCATCAGCGCCTACTGCGTCTTCCAGGTCGCCAACCGCTACACGTTCGGCCACCTCTTCGACGTGGATCTCGCGGAGCCCGCTCGTCGTGCCCACCTGCGGACGGTCATCGGCGACGTCGTCGTCGGGTGGCTCACCGCCCCCGCGGCCTGACGCGCGTCGACGCGCGTTGTTGACACGCGTCGCTCGTCGTGCTTTTCTGTGAACGTACCGGTTAGTACATAACGCGAGAGCGTCGCCGACCGGGATCCGGAGACGAAGGAGTACCGTGATCGACTCGCACCCCTACCTCGTAGGCCTCATCGGCGCGGGGGTCCTGCCCTCGCTCACCCCGCCGATGCACATGGCCGAGGCGCGGGCGCTCGGTCTGACCTACGTCTACCGGCCGATCGACCTCCCCACCCTCGGCATCGAGCCCGAGCGCATCGGCGACGTCCTCGCGTGGGCCGAACGCCTCGGCTACGACGCCGTCAACGTCACGCACCCGTGCAAGCAGAGCGTCCTGGCCCATCTCGATCGGATCGACCCCGTAGCCGCAGCGCTCGGCGCCGTGAACACGGTGCTGTTCACGCCCGCCGGACGCATCGGCTACAACACCGACACGACCGGCTTCGCCGCGGCATTCGGCGAGGGGCTTCCGGATGCCGCCACCGACCGCGTCGTCCAGCTCGGCGCAGGCGGGGCCGGGTCGGCCGTCGCCGACGCGCTGCTGCGTTCGGGCACGGCGCACCTCACCGTGGTCGACCTCGACACGCAGCGCGCGGGGGCACTCGCCGACGACCTGGCGGCGCGGCATCCGGCCGCCGTCGTCGCAGCCGCCGCCCCCGCCGATCTCGCCGCGGTCCTCGCCGGAGCCGACGGACTCGTGCACTGCACACCGATCGGCATGGCGGAGCACCCCGGACTCCCCCTGGATGCCGACCTGCTGCGACCCGACCTCTGGGTCGCCGACATCGTCTACCGGCCGCTCGACACCGAGCTGCTGATCGCGGCGCGCGAACGTGGCTGCCGCACCCTGAGCGGCGGACGCATGGCGGTCCACCAGGCCGTCGACGCCTTCGCCCTCATCACCGGGACGCGACCCAACCCCGACCGCATGACCGCGCACTTCCTCGACCTCGTCGCCGCCGGCGACGTCCTCGCCCGCTAAGGAGCACACGTCCATGACCACCACCGCAACGACGCGGAAGACTCCCGTGAAGGCCGCCGCCGCGAGCTTCATGGGCAGCGCCGTGGAGTACTACGACTTCTTCCTGTTCGGCTCGGCGGCCGCGCTGATCTTCCCGACGGTGTTCTTCCCGTCGGGTGATCAGGCGGCGCTGGTGATGTCGTTCGCGACCTTCGGGTTCGCATACGTCGCGCGCCCCGTCGGCGCTGTCATCCTGGGTCACTTCGGCGACCGCATCGGCCGTCAGAAGGTGCTGATGTTCACGCTCCTGTTGATGGGCCTGTCGACGTTCATCATCGGATGCCTCCCCGGCTTCGCGCAGATCGGGTGGTTTGCTCCGGCCCTGCTCGTGGTCTGCCGCCTGATGCAGGGCCTCTCCGCGGCCGGCGAGCAGGCGGGCGCGTCCTCGCTCACTCTCGAGCACGCGCCCGAGAATCGCCGCTCGTTCTTCACGTCCTGGACCCTGACGGGAACGCAGGGTGGGCAGATCCTCGCGGCGCTCGTCTTCATCCCCGTCGTCGCCCTCCCCGACGACATCAAATTCAGCTGGGGCTGGCGCGTGCCGTTCTGGCTGAGCGCGGTCGTGGTCATCGTGGCGTTCTTCATCCGACGGAGCCTGCACGAGACCCCCGAGTTCGAAGAGGCCAAGGCGACCGGACAGATCGCCCGGATGCCTCTCGTCCCGCTGCTGCGCGACCACTGGCGCGACGTGCTGCGCGTGATCTGCTGCGCGTTCATCGCCGCCGTCTCGACCGTGTTCGGCACCCTCGCGATCGCATACGGCAAGGAGCAGGGGCTCGACGCGAGCGTGACCCTGTGGCTCGTGGTGGTGGCCAACATCGTTGCCCTCGGCACGCAGCCCCTGTTCGGTCAGCTCGCCGATCGGATCGGCCGCAAGCCCGTGTTCGTCTACGGGGCGCTGTCGTCGGCGGTCTTCATGCCCTTCTACATCCTGTCGATGGGCGCCGGGAACACCCTCGTCACGTTCGCCCTCGCGATCCTCACGTTCTCGTTCGGGTACGCCGCGGCCAACGCGGTCTGGCCCTCGTTCTACGGCGAGATGTTCTCGACGCGGGTCCGCTTCTCGGGCATGGCGATCGGCACGCAGCTCGGCTTCCTCATGGCCGGCTTCGCACCCAGCATCGTCGCGGCCCTCGGTGGGAGCGGCGAGAACGGCTGGATCGTGATCAGCGTGTTCACCGCGGTCATCGCGATCATCGCCGCGCTCAGCGCCCTCACCGCCCGCGAGACGAAGAACGTTCCCACGGCGCGTCTCGGCCTGGTGGCCGAGGAGCGCGTCCCCGCGAACGTCTGACCCCGGAACGTCGACGGCCCCGTCTCCCGAGGGAGGCGGGGCCGTTCGCGTGAGCGGAGACTACGCGCCGACCTCCTGGTACGCCGCGAACAGCAGCGACTCGTCGGGGGCCTGCAGCACCGTTGGACGCGCCAGATCGTCGAGCACGATGAAGCGCAGCATGCTGCCGCGGCTCTTCTTGTCGCGCTGCATCGTGGCCTTCAGCGTCTGCCAGGCGCCGGCGCGATAGGTCGTGGGCAGGCCCAGCGACTCGAGCACGTCGCGGTGGCGCTGGGCGACGTCGTCGGACAGGCGCCCGGCCAGGCGCGAGAGCTCCGCGGCGAACACCATGCCGACCGAGATCGCGGCGCCGTGGCGCCACCGGTACCGCTCGGCGTGCTCGATCGCGTGGCCGAGCGTGTGACCGTAGTTCAGCACCTCGCGCAGGCCCGCCTCGCGCAGGTCTTCGCCGACGACGCGCGCCTTCATGTCGATCGCGAGCTCGATGCACCGGCGGAACGCGTCGCCGCGGGGGTCGACGATGTTCTCGGGGTCGGCCTCGATGAGATCCAGGATCTCGGGATGCCAGATGAATCCCGCCTTGACCACTTCGGCGAAACCGGCCGTCGCTTCGTTCTTCGACAGGGTGTCGAGCAGATCGAGGTCGCAGACCACCGCGACCGGCGGCCAGAACGCGCCCACCAGGTTTTTGCCCTCGGCGGTGTTGATGCCGGTCTTGCCGCCGACGGCGGCGTCCACCATGCCCAGCACCGTCGTCGGCACCTGCACGAGCGCGACGCCGCGGAGCCACGTCGCGGCGACGAACCCCGCGAGGTCGGTGACGGCTCCCCCGCCGAAGCCGATGACGGCATCCGTGCGGGTGAAGTCGGCCTGGCCCATGACCTGCCAGCAGAACGCCGCCACCTCGACGCGCTTGCCCGCTTCGGCATCCGGGATCTCGGCGAGCAGTACCTGCCGGTCGCCGACGAGCTGCGCGCGCAGAGCCTCGGCCTGCGCCGCCAGGGTCGGCGGGTGCACGATGAGCACCTTCTGCGCGTTCGCGGGCAGTCTCTCGCCCAGGGTCGCGAGCAGGCCTCGCCCGATCGTGATGTCGTAGCCGGGGTCGCCGGCGACGGAGACGGTGGTGGTGTCGGTCATGGGGTCTCCTGGGCCGGGACGCGTCGCGCCCAGGCCACGATGTCGTCGACCACGCCGGCGAGAGGGCCCGACGACGTGTCGAAGGCGATATCGGCGGCCGCTTCGTAGATCGGTCGCCGTTCTTCGTAGATGCGGAGCCAGCGCTCCGCCGGGTCTTCGCCGCCCAGGAGCGGCCGCTCATCGCCGTGGATCCGGGATGCCACGACGTGCGGCGCCACGGTCAACAACACGACGCGATGATGGGTCAGGCGCTCGCGCGTCACGGGGTCGAGTACGGCTCCCCCGCCGAGCGCGACGACACCGCCACGATCGAGCGCCTCGGCGACGGCGTCACGCTCGACCGCGCGGAAGTGCGCCTCGCCGTGCGCGAGGAACAGATCGCGGATGGGTCCGTGATCGCGCACGACGATCTTGTCCGTGTCGCTGAACGTCTCGCCGAGGGCGCGCGCGACGCGCCGGCCGACGCTGGTCTTGCCCGCGCCCATCGGTCCGATGAGCACGAGTGCGCCGGTGCCGGCCTCAGCCGAGGTCATGCGCGAGCAACGCCGCGTCGGAGGCGTCGGTGGTGCGCAGCGTCTCGGGCAGGTGCGCGAGGTACGACTCGAGGTTGCGGCGCGTCTCGGCGACGTTGTCGCCGCCGAACTTGTCGAGGACGGCGTCGGCGAGGGTGATCGCGACCATCGCCTCGGCGACGACACCGGCCGCGGGCACGGCGCAGACGTCGGAGCGCTGGTGGTGCGCGGCGGCCGTGTCGCCCGTCGCGACGTCGACTGTGCGCAACGCGTGCGGGATCGTCGCGATGGGTTTCATGCCCGCCCGCACCCGCAGCACGGTGCCCGTCGACATCCCGCCCTCGGTGCCTCCGGCGCGGTCGGAGGAGCGGGTGATGCCGTCCTCGGTGGCGAACAGCTCGTCGTGGGCCTGCGACCCTCGGCGCGTCGTGGTGAGGAAGCCGTCGCCGACCTCCACGCCCTTGATCGCCTGGATGCTCATGAGGGCCTGGGCGAGCTTGGCATCCAGTCGACGGTCCCACTGGACGTGCGACCCCAGCCCCGGGGGCAGGCCGTAGGCGAGCACCTCGACGATGCCGCCGAGGGTGTCTCCGGCCTTCTTCGCGTCGTCGACCTCGGCGACCATCGCGGCGGAGGTCTCGGGGTCGAAGCAGCGCAGCGGATCGGCGTCGAGGAGGTCGACGTCGTCGGGCGTCGGCAGCGCGGCGTCCTCGGGTACACGCACCGGACCGATCGACAGCGTGTGGCTGACGAGCCGGATGCCCAGCTCGGCGAGGAACGCGCGCGCGACGGCGCCGAGGGCGACGCGTGCGGCGGTCTCACGTGCGGACGCGCGCTCGAGAATCGGCCGTGCCTCGTCGAAGCCGTACTTCTGCATGCCGACGAGGTCGGCGTGGCCCGGGCGCGGGCGCGTGAGCGCGGCGCCGCGACCGCGCGAGCGGTCGGAGAGTTCGACCGGCTCGGGGCTCATGACCTCGACCCACTTCGGCCATTCGGTGTTGCCGATGCGCAGCGCGATGGGGCTGCCGATCGTGAAACCGTGCACGATGCCGGTGGAGAGCGTCAGCTCGTCTTCCTCGAACTTCATCCGTGAGCCGCGGCCGTAGCCGAGCTTGCGACGAGCCAGATCCGCGCGGATCTGCGCGGGAGAGATCGGGACACCGGCCGGCATCCCCTCCATGAGGGCGACCAGTTCGGGGCCGTGGGATTCCCCGGCCGTGAGCACGCGAAGCATGCCCCTATCCTCCCACGATCGCGGCGCGCATCGAGGCGAGCACGGCGTCCTCGTGCTCGAGCGGGAGAGCGGCGTCGCCACCGACGAACACGCGCACCTGAAGAAGGGCCTGATGCAGCAGCATCGGGAGGCCGTTGATCGCCGCGTTCCCCGCGTCGTGCCACGCGCGGGCGAGGCTGGTCGGCCAGCCCCCGTAGACGACGTCGAGGAGCAGTCCACCCCGTTCGGCATAGGGACGGATGCCGTCGCCCACATCGACGTTCCCGGGCAGGGCTCCGACGGTCACCGCGACCTCCGCGGGATCGGCGGGGGCGGCGAACGGCGCTCCGACGACATCCACGCCGATGCTCGCTCCCAGATCGCGCAGCACGAGCACGGGGGCGGGTCGCCGCGCGACGACCTCGACGCGCTCCACGCCGAGCTCCGCCAGCGACAGCAGCGCCGACGTGGCGGTGGCGCCGGCGCCGAGGATGCGCGCGCGCTCGGCCCGTTCGATGCCCGCCTCACGCAGCGCGCGCGCCAGGCCTCCGACGTCGGTGTTGAACCCGCGCGGGCCGTCGTCCGTCAGCAGGAGCGTGTTGACCGCGCCGGTGAGCCGTGCCGCGTCGTCGAGGGAGACCGCGGCACGTGCGGCGACCTTCTTCAGCGGCATCGTGAGCGAGAGGCCGCGCCACGTGGCATCCAGCTCGTCCAGCGCCCCGACGAATTCGGCCTCGGCGACCTGGCGTCGCCCGTACTCCCACGGCAGACCCAGCTCGCGGTACGCCGCCGCGTGCAGCGCCGGTGACCGCGAGTGGTCGATCGGGTCCCCCCAGACGGCGAGCCGGGCCGGAGTCAGCATCCGCCGTCGGGGTTGTCGCGGCACCACTGCTGGAACTGGTCGACCGCCTTGAGCTGGTCGGCGTAGGTGGTCGAGAACACGGTCTCGCCCGTGGCCAGGTTCACTGTCGTGAAGTAGTACCACGTGCCGTCGACGGGGTGCATGGCCGCGTCGATGGCGAGGTCGCCGGGATTGGAGATCGGCCCGATCGGCAGTCCCGGGTGGATGTAGGTGTTCCAGGGGTTGTCGCTGGTGAGGGCGTTCTCCGATGACGACGAACTTCCGGCACCGATCTCCCCCACGCCGTACTGAGCCGTCGAGTCCATCTGCAACAGGCCGTGAGTTTCGTCGTTGTCGGGCTGCAGGCGGTTCTCGATCACGCGCGAGACCTTGTAGAAGTCGTCGGAGTTGCGCGCCTCGCGTTCGATGATCGACGCGATGATGAGGATCCGCTCCCGATCGGCTTCGGGCACACCCGCCTGGTCGAGGGACTGCACCGTGCGCTGCACCATGCGCTGGATGACATCGGTCGCGGTGACACCGTCGTCGAAGTCGTACGTCGCCGGGAAGATCCAGCCCTCGAGCGTGGATGCCGGCACGCCGTACTGCGACGGATCGGCGGTGGCCGCATCGAAGTCGGCGCGCGGAATGCTCAGCTGCTCCGACATGGCATCGAGCGACTGGGTGAGCGTCAGCCCCTCCCGGAGCTGCACCGTGTGGTTCAGGCGGTTCGCGGGGTCGCGGAGAGCCGCGATCACCGCGGCGGAGGACATCTGCTGCTGCAGCTTGTAGACGCCGGGTTGGAAGGTGAAGGCCACGGAGTTCTTGACCATGTAGGAGTAGAGCGAGTCCGACTGCTTCGTCACGCCGGCCTCGAACAGCTTCGGCGAGACGGACTCGCCGGTGTCGCCGGACACGATCGTCACGCGGGCTTCGCCCGTGGCCATTCCCTCGGCGTAGTCCGTGGGCTCCCCGGTGCCGAAGAACGCCTGGACGCGCTCCCCGTAGGCGTTCCACAGGGCGAAGCCACCGCCCACCAGACCGCCGATGAGGATGAGCACGATAGCGAGCGCGATCCAGGCGCCCGTCCGACGGCGGCGTCGTGGCGGGCGGGTGGCGCCGCGCACCGCATCGGTGGTGGCGTGTCCGGTGAAGAGGTCTTCCAGAGAGCCGGATGCCGGTGCGCGACCGTCTCCGGATCGTCCGGCGGCGTGGGCGCCCGCGCCGACGAGCACGGGCGCTTCCTCGCGCGGAGACTCGACTCGGGCGGCGGGACGGGGCTCGGACACCCGCGCGGCCGGTTCAGACGGGGCGGCGGCCCGCGGAGCGGATGCGGGCTGTGGGTCCGGCGCGGACGTCGGCGTCTGCGCGGACTCGGGCCGGGCGGCGGGAGCGCGGCGGTGGCCGCGGGCGACTCGGCGGCGGTGCCGTTCGCGGATTCGGGCGTGCCGGCGGCGGTCGGGCCGGTTTGTGTGCGTCGGGCCTCACGAGCGGCACGGCGCGAGGGAGGTGCGGGCGCGTCGGGAGACGGGGCCGCGGCCCGGTCGTCGCCGCGGGACGCGGCATCCGACGTCCCCGTACGCGGGTCGGGCAGACGGCGGTAGAGGTCGGCGAAGGGGTCGGTGGGGTCGTTCTCGGGCATGTCAGGCGGGCTCCTGTCCCGGTGCTACAGCGGGTCCGGCCGGGTCGCCGGACCGTCGCTCGACGTCGAGCGCCTGCTGCAGCAGCACCACAGCGGCGACTTGGTCCACAATGCTACGAGAATCCCGCTGGGAGCGGCCTGCCTGCCGGAGGACGTCGTGCGCCGAGACGGTGCTGAGTCTCTCGTCGACGAGGCGGACCGGTACGGTCAACGCCGCGGCCAGCTCGGCGGCGAAGCCGCGCGCATCGGTGGTGGAGGGCGTGTCCTCGCCGCGGAGATTCAGCGGAAGACCGACGAGGACCTCGAACGCGTCGTATTCGGCCGCGAGGGCGACGATTCGGCGTACGGGCTCGCCCTTGCGCGGGACGGTCTCGACGGGCACCGCGAGAAGACCGTCGGGATCCGACCGGGCGACGCCGACGCGCGCGCGTCCCACGTCGATGCCCAGCCGGATGCCTCGGCGGAACTCCGTCACGCCGTGGTCGCCCGGACGTCCGCGACGATGCCCTCGAGCGCCTGCGGAAGGGCCGCGGCATCCGTTCCGCCGCCCTGCGCGACGTCGGGACGACCGCCGCCCCCACCGCCGAGAACGCCCGCAGCGGCCTTGGCCAGGGCTCCGGCGGCGAGACCGCGTTCGCGGGCGGCGTCGTTCGTGACGACGACGACCGTCGCCCGGCCTCCGGCGACACTCCCGAGGGCGACGACGGCGGGGTCGGAACCGAGTCGGTCGCGGACCTGCAGCGCGAGGGAGCGCACGTCGTCGGACGACGCGCCCTCACCGAGGGACTGCGCGACGACGCGGACGGTGCCCACGGCGACCGCGGACTCCGCGAGCTGCGGCAGACGGTCGGAGAGCGCCCGCGCCTCGAACGCGGCGATCTTCTTCTCGGCGGCCTTCAGGCTCGCGGCGAGCTCGGCGATCCGGGTCGTGAGCTGCTCGCGCGGGGTCTTCAGCGACGTCGTCAGCTGCGACACGATTGCGCGTTCGGCGGCCAGGTCGCGGAAGGCGTCCAGGCCCACGAGCGCCTCGACCCGGCGGTTGGACGCACCGACCGACGATTCGCCGACGAGATTGACCAGACCGATCTCCGCGCTGCGGGCGACGTGCGTGCCACCGCAGAGCTCTCGCGACCACGGGCCGCCGATGTCGACCATCCGCACGGTGTCGCCGTACTTCTCGCCGAACAGCGCCATGGCGCCCGCGGCCTTCGCCTCGTCCAGCGACAGGACGCGCGTGGTGACCTCGAGGTTGTCGCGCACCGCGTTGTTGGCGATGTCCTCGATCTCGGTGCGGGTCTCGGGCGACAGCGCCGCGCCCCAGCTGAAGTCGAAGCGCATGTAGCCCGCGCGATTGAGTGAACCGGTCTGCGTCGCGGACTTGCCGAGGGTGTCGCGGATCGCCGCGTGCACGAGGTGCGTTGCCGAGTGCGCCTGCTGCGCCGAATGGCGGTTCAGAGCGTCGACGACGGTCGTCGCGGGGGCGTCGATCGAAACCTCGCCGCTCGTGACCTCGACGGTGTGGCTGATCAGGCCCGGGACGGGACGCTGCACGTCGAGCACCTCGAGCTCGTAGCCCGGGCCGACGATGACACCCTTGTCGGCGACCTGGCCGCCGGACTCGGCGTAGAGCGCCGTCTCGGCGAGCACGACCTCGGCGATCTGTCCCTGCGACGCACGGTCGGTGCTGCGACCGTCGATCAGGATGCCGAGCACCTTCGACTCGGTCTCCAGGTCGGTGTAGCCGGTGAACACCGTCTCACCGAGCGCGCGGAACTCGCGGTACACGCTCTGATCGGCGATCGCGCCCTTGCGGGAGCGGGCGTCGGCCTTCGCCCGCGCGCGCTGCTCCTGCATGAGGGTGTCGAACGCGCCGCGGTCCACGGTGAGGCCCGCTTCCTCGGCGATCTCGAGCGTGAGGTCGATCGGGAAGCCGTACGTGTCGTGCAGCAGGAAGGCCTCGGAGCCGGACAGCGTCGTGGCCCCGCCGTGCTTGGCATCCGCCACGGACTGGTCGAGGATCGCCGACCCCGCGGCGAGCGTGCGGAGGAAGGTCTGCTCCTCGGCGATCGCGTACGCGGACAGACGCGCGTAGTCGGACGCGACCTCGGGGTACGACTCCTTCATCGCGTCGCGCGACGCGGCGAACAGCTCGGGGAAGGTCGGGCCCTCGACGCCGAGAAGGCGCATCGAACGGATGGCGCGTCGCATGATGCGGCGCAGGATGTAGCCGCGACCCTCGTTCGACGGCGTGACGCCGTCGGCGAGCAGCATGAGCGAGGAACGCACGTGGTCGGCGACGATGCGCAGCCGCACGTCGTCCTCGTGCGATTCGGCGCCGTACGCCTTGCCCGCGAGCTTTGCCGCCAGGTCGAGGACAGGACGCACCTGGTCGGTCTCGTACATGTTGTCGACGCCCTGCTTGATGAACGCGATGCGCTCCAGGCCCATGCCGGTGTCGATGTTCTTCGCCGGCAGCTCGCCGACGATGTCGAAGTCGTACTTCGATCGCACGTTCGTGATCTCGTACTGCATGAACACGAGATTCCAGATCTCCACGTAGCGGTCGTCGTCGGTGGCCGGTCCCCCGTCGATGCCGTACGCCGGGCCACGGTCGAAGAAGATCTCGGAGCATGGGCCGGCGGGCCCCGGAAGCCCCGTCGACCAGTAGTTCGTGTCCTTGCCGAGGCGCTGGATGCGCTCCTCGGGCAGATCGGTGAGGCTACGCCAGAGGTCGTGGGCCTCGTCGTCCTCTTCGTAGACCGTGACCCACAGGTCCTTCGGGTCGAAGCCCAGGCCGCCCTCGGCATCCGGGGTGGTCAGCAACTCCCACGCGTAGCGGATCGCGTCTTCCTTGAAGTAGTCGCCGAACGACCAGTTCCCCAGCATCTGGAAGAAGGTGCCGTGGCGCGGGGTCTTCCCGACCTCCTCGATGTCGTTCGTGCGGATGCACTTCTGGACATCGGCCGCGCGGGGGTAGGGAGGAGGAACGACACCGCTGAGGTACGGGATGAACGGAACCATGCCGGCCACGGTGAACAGCAGGGCCGGGTCGTCGGTGACGAGCGAGGCCGACGGCACGATGGTGTGGTTCTTCTTCTCGAAGTAGTCGAGGAAGCGCTGAGCGATCTCGGCGGTTTTCATGTCGGGTCTTTCCGTGGGCGTGCGGATCCGCCCCGGTGAAGGGGGCGGGATGCCGGGAGGTCAGTCGGTGGGGGCGGCGTTCTTGGCGGCCGCGGCGACGGTCGCGGCGGCGTCGGCCGCCGTGTCGGCGGCGCTGGCCGCCACGGTCTTGGCGTCGTCGAGGACGTCGGACAGGCGCGTCTCCTGCTCGTGGTAGGCCTCGCTCATGCGGTCGGCGAACTCGCCGATCCGGGCGTCGACCTGGGCCAGCAGCTCCTGACCGCGGGGGTCCTTGTTGACCAGGTGCGCGGCCACGAAGCCTCCGGCGATGCCCAATACGAACCAGACGAGGCTTCTCACGTTCACCACTTCTTCCTCGAGCGAGCGCCGCGGGCGCGGCATCCCTTCATCGTAGGCGACAGGGTCGCGCGAGCGCGCGTCCGGACGATGGATGCCATCCGCCCCGGGACCGCGACCGGGAACGACGAAGGGCGCCGGGAGAACCCGACGCCCTTCGGCTCGTGAGTGCGGGACTCAGCGAGCGGCGTAGTACTCGACGACGAGCTGCACGTCACACGTGACGGGCACCTCGGCACGCTTCGGGCGACGCACGAGACGTGCCTGCAGCGTCGAGAGGTCGACCTCGAGGTAGCCCGGAACGGGGGGCAGGACCTCGGCGTGTCCGCCGGCGGCCGCGACCTGGAAGGGCTCGAGGCCCTCGCTCTTGGGCTTGACGTGCACGAGCTGACCCGGCTTCACGCGGAAGGACGGGCGGTCCACGAGCTGGCCGTCGACCAGGATGTGGCGGTGCACGACGAGCTGGCGTGCCTGAGCCGTGGTGCGGGCGAAGCCCGAACGAACGACCAGGGCGTCCAGACGCATCTCGAGGAGCTCGACCAGGTTCTCACCGGTCAGGCCGTCGGTGCGGCGGGCCTCGTTGAACGCGATGCGCAGCTGCTTCTCGCGGATGCCGTACTGCTCGCGCAGACGCTGCTTCTCGCGAAGACGGACGGCGTAGTCGCTGTCAGCCTTGCGCTTGGTGCGGCCGTGCTCGCCGGGAGCGTAGGGACGCTTCTCGAGGTAGCGGGCGGCCTTGGGGGTGAGCGCGACGCCGAGGGCGCGCGACAGACGGACCTTGCGGCGGTCCTGAGACTTCGTTGCCACGAAGTACTCCTTCCGATGACGTGGCCGCGCCTTTCGCGGCTCACGGACGTATCGCCCCCTTCCGCCCGATCCGGAACGCACGCCGGGGCGCACCGGAAGGTGATCACAGGAAGGAGGGGATGCCCGAAAACCCTGTTTCGAGCCAATTCATGCTATCAGAGGCGCCTGCGCGGCCGTTTCAGCCGCCGTCGAGGATGCGGCGGATCTTCTCCAGCCGCGCGGAGACGTCTCGTTCCGCGCCGTGGGAGGTGGGCTGGTAGTACTGCTTCCCCCGCAGCTCGTCGGGCAGATACTGCTGCGCGACGATGCCGATCTCGCTGTCGTGGGCGTACTTGTACCCCTTGCCGTGCCCGAGCCGCTTCGCGCCGGGATAGTGCGCATCGCGGAGGTGCAGCGGGACGCGCCCGAACCCGCCCGCGCGGACGTCGGCGATCGCGGCGTTGATCGCGTTGTACGCCGCGTTCGACTTCGCCGTCGTCGCGAGGTACACCGTGGCCTCGGCCAGGGGTATGCGTCCCTCGGGCATACCGATGAAGGCCACGGCGTCGGCGGCCGCGACCGCGATCTGCAGTGCCTGCGGGTCGGCGAGCCCGATGTCTTCCGCGGCCGAGATCACGAGGCGCCGCGCGATGAAGCGGGGGTCCTCCCCCGCTTCGATCATGCGCGCGAGGTAGTGGATGGCGGCGTCGACGTCGGATCCGCGCACCGACTTGATGAACGCGCTGATGACGTCGTAGTGCTCGTCGCCCTGACGGTCGTAGCGCAGCAACGCACGGTCGACGGCTTGGGCGATGTGGTCGCCGGTGATCACCGGGCGCGGGTCGGCGGCATCCGAGGGGTCGCGGTCGTCGTCTTCCTCGTCGCCGGGTGCCTCGCGGCTGGCGTCGTCGGCCGCGACGGAGGCCGCGGCCTCGAGCGCGGTCAGCGCGCGCCGGGCGTCACCGGAGGCGAGGCGCACGAGCGCGGATCGTGCGTCGTCGCTGAGGACGACGGCGTCGGCGAGGCCGCGCGGGTCGGTGACAGCGCGATCGACGAGGGCGCCGAGGTCGTCGTCTCCGAGAGGGCGGAGGGTGAGGAGCAGCGACCTCGACAGCAGGGGCGAGATGACCGAGAACGACGGGTTCTCAGTGGTGGCCGCGATGAGCACCACCCAGCCGTTCTCGACCCCGGGAAGCAACGCGTCCTGCTGGGCCTTCGTGAAGCGGTGGATCTCGTCGAGGAACAGGATCGTCGACTGCCCGTATAGGTCGCGCTGGGTGAGTGCCTCCTGCATGACCTCGCGGACGTCCTTCACCCCCGCGGTGATCGCGGAGAGCTCCACGAACCGTCGCCCCGAGGAACGCGCGATGGCCTGCGCGAGCGTGGTCTTGCCCGTGCCCGGCGGTCCCCACAGGATGACCGACACCGCCGACCCGGATGCCGAGGAGTCGGCGCCCGCGAGCGTCACGAGGGGTGAGCCGGGGCGCAGCAGATGACCCTGGCCGGCGACCTCGTCGAGACTCGTCGGGCGCATGCGCACCGCGAGCGGGGTCTGGCCCTGGAAGAGGGCGGAAGCAGAGGTCACCGACCCAGGCTAATCGCGACCGCCGACACGGGATCGGGCTTCTTTGTGGGCTCATCGTGACGATGCGTAGGATCGGGGCGGTCCGCAGGCGGTGAAGAGAGGTCGATGTGGCAACGGGTGGCAAGGATCGGCAGAGCCGCGAACAGCGCGAGCGCGCCCGGGCGTATCAGGCCCGCCAGGAACTGCATCGTCGGCAGACGAAGCGTCGGACGCGCGACAACGTCCTCGCGCTGATCGTCGGGCTCGTGGTGATCGCCGGCGCCGTCGGCCTGCAGACGGTGTACTTCGTCAGCGGGCCCGGCGCGCCGACGCCGGAGCCCACGGTCGCCGACACTCCCAGTCCGCAGCCCAGCGCCCCTCTGCTCGACCCCACGGTGGCGCCGACCCCCTGATCCTGTGGCGACGGCATCCGTCGTACTAGGCTCGGAGGGTCCTTCTCCCCCAGGCGGCCCTGCCGCGATGAGGTGCTTCCCGTGACTTCCGTTCCCTCCTCCGACCCCACCGACACCACTCCCGCCGTCGCCGACGACGCCGAGACGTCCGACCAGACCATCGAATCCCCCACCGATGAGACGGTGACCGAGACCGTGTCGGATGACGCGATCCCTGCGACAGACGAGCCCGAGACGGAGGCAGCCGCCGCCGACGAGGTCGCGGCGACCGAGGATGCTCCCGTGACCGAGGACGCTCTCGCGACCGAGGATGCCGAGGGCGAGTCCCCGGTCGCCGACGAGGCGCCGAACCAGGTGGCTCCGAAGGCGACGCCCGCTCCGGGCCCTCGCCCCGGACCGCGACCGGGCGCGCGCGTTACCGCACCGGTCGCACCGTGGGGTCGCGTGGACGAGGACGGGACGGTATCCGTCCGCGAGGGTGAGGAGTGGCGCGTCGTCGGGCAGTACCCCGACGGCACGCCCGACGAGGCTCTCGCGTACTACACCCGCAAGTTCGCCGATCTCGCGGGTGAGGTGACCCTCCTCGAGGTGCGTCATCGTCGGGGCGGCGCCTCCGCCTCCGACCTGCGCTCCACCGCCGCGACCGTTCGCGCCAAGGTCGACGGCGCCGCCGCGGTCGGCGACCTCGCGGCTCTGCTCGCGCGCCTCGATGCGCTGACCGCCGAACTCGCCGAGGCCAGTGAGACCGAGGCCGCCGCGGCCAAGGAGGCCGTCGAGGACGCGGTACGCGAGCGCACCGAGATCGTGGAGCAGGCCGAGGCTCTCGCCGCGCGTGACCCGCAGTCCGTTCAGTGGAAGCAGATGACGGCCGACATGACGGCCCTCTTCGACCGCTGGCAGGCCCACCAGCAGAACGGTCCGCGTCTGCCGAAGTCGACCGCTCAGCAGTTGTGGCGCCGCTTCCGCGACGCGCGCGCGACCGTCGACCGGCACCGCCGAGAGTTCTTCTCGGCCCTCGACGAGACGCACAAGTCGGCGCGCGACGTCAAGACGCGGCTGGTCGAGCGAGCCGAGGCGCTCGCTCCGCGCGGCGAGGACGGCATCCCCGCGTACCGCGACCTGCTCGACGAGTGGAAGGCGTCGGGACGAGCCGGCCGCAAGGTCGACGACGCGCTCTGGGCTCGATTCAAGGCCGCGGGCGACGCGCTCTACAGCGCGCGGATCGAGCGCGAGACGGCGGACGCCGAGGCATCGAAGGCGAAGATCGAGCAGAAGCGTGCCCTCCTCGAAGAGGCGGCGCCGATCGTCGACGAGAAGAACCTGGCGACCGCTCGTCAGAAGCTGACCGCGATCCAGCGGCAGTGGGACGAGATCGGACGCATCTTCCCGCGTGACAAGGAGCGCGTGCTCGACGACGAGCTCCGCAAGATCGAGCAGAGCGTCCGCGCCCGTGAGGACGCCGACTGGAAGCGCAACGATCCCGAGCAGAAGGCGCGTGCGAACGACATGACGCGTCAGCTCACCGATGCGATCGAGAAGCTCGAGGCCGAGCTGGCCGCGGCCGAGGCCAAGGGTGACAAGCGCGCCGCTGCCCAGGCGTCGGAGGCTCTCGAGGCTCGGCGCACGTGGCTGCGCGCTCTGGGCGGCTGAACGTTCTCCACAGTCCGGCGTCCGTAGACGCCGAGCGAGAGACCATCCCGGCACACTGTCGGGATGGTCTCTCCCTTTCTGTACTTCCCCGGAGAACGACTCTCCCTGACCGAGCTGACCGCTGCGTGCCTCGACGGGCTCCTCACACCGATCGGTGAGGGCTTCATGCCGGCGGATGCGGTCGAGACGACGTGGATGCGTGCGCGGAGCCTGGCCCCTCTCCTCGGCGATCGTTGGGCAGCCGTTCGAGCAAGCGCCGCGTGGGTTCACGGGGGCATCGTTCTCGAGCCGACGCGCCACCACGTCCAGCGGGCGTCCGCCGAGAGGACACGGCCGGTCCGGTGGGCGGGCGTGATCTCGCACGATGTGCGCGTACCGCCGGGCGACGTCGTCACGATCGCCGGAGTGCAGGTCACGAGTCCCGGTCGGACGCTCGTCGACCTTGCCCGATCAGCGGATGCCGACGACATCGCCGCCGCGTCCTCCTGGGGTGTCGCGAGCCCCGAGCTCGTCGCCGACGCACGGGCCTGGATCGCCCGGCATCCCCGATTCCCCTACGGTCGGCGCGCCGACGAGGTTCTCGCCTCCGTCGGCAGCCCGTGAGCGCAGCTGCTCAGGAGGAGGTGACGCGGTACACGTCGTAGACGGCGTCGATGCGCCGCACGGCGTTGAGGACGCGGTCGAGGTGGACGGTGTCGCCCATCTCGAACACGAACTTGCTGAGCGCCAGGCGGTCGTTCGTCGTGGACACCGTGGCCGACAGGATGTTGACGTGGTGCTCGCTCAGGACGCGCGTCACGTCGCTCAGCAGCCCCGACCTGTCGAGCGCCTCGACCTGGATCTGGACGAGGAAGACGCTCTTCGTGGTCGGTGCCCACTCGACGTCGATGAGCCGCTCGGGATCTTCGCGGAGCGACTTGACGTTCGTGCAGTCGGAGCGATGCACGGACACGCCGCTGCCGCGGGTGACGAAGCCGACGATCTCGTCGCCCGGCACGGGCGTGCAGCACTTCGCGAGCTTTACCAGGATGTCGGGGGCGCCCCGCACCAGCACGCCCGAGTCGCCGCCGCGCGGTGCGCGACTGCGCCCGACCTGCGGCAGGTCGATCGGGCCGGTCGAGGTGTCGTCGGCGCTGACGAGGGCCGTGACCTTCTCGATGACCGACTGCGTCGAAACGTGGCCCTCGCCTACGGCTGCGTACAGCGCGGACACGTCCTCGTAGTGGAACCCGCGCGCGACCTCGGTGAACGAGTCCTGGTTCATGAGGCGCTGCAGGGGAAGATTCTGGCGGCGCATCGCGCGCGCGATGGAGTCCTTGCCCTGCTCGATCGCCTCTTCGCGGCGTTCCTTCGTGAACCAGCCGCGGATCTTGTTGCGTGCGCGCGTGCTCTTGACGAACCCGAGCCAGTCCTGACTCGGCCCGGCGTCGGGGTTCTTGGAGGTGAAGACCTCGACGACGTCGCCCGACTGCAACTCGGTCTCCAGCGGCACGAGCCGGCCGTTGACCTTCGCGCCCATCGTGCGGTGGCCGATCTCGGTGTGGACGGCGTACGCGAAGTCGACCGGCGTGGCGCCCTTCGGCAGACCGATGACGCGCCCCTTCGGCGTGAAGACGTAGACCTCTTTCGCGCCGATCTCGAAGCGCAGAGAATCGAGGAACTCGCCCGGGTCGGCGGTCTCCGCCTGCCAGTCGGAGATGCGGGCGATCCACGCCATGTCGGTGTCGGAGGCCTTGGCATCCGTCTTACCGCCGGCCATCCGCTCTTTGTACTTCCAGTGCGCCGCGACACCGAACTCGGCCTGCTGGTGCATCTCGTGCGTGCGGATCTGGATCTCGACCGTCCGCCCGCTCGGACCGATCACGGTCGTGTGCAGCGACTGGTAGAGGTTGAACTTCGGCGTGGCGATGTAGTCCTTGAACCGGCCGGGCAGCGGCGTCCATCGGGCGTGGATCGCGCCGAGCACCGCGTAGCAGTCGCGCACCGTGCCGACGAGAATGCGGATGCCGATGAGGTCGTAGATGTCGTCGAACTCGCGGCCCCGCACGACCATCTTCTGGTACACCGAGTACAGTTGCTTCGGACGGCCCATGACCCGGCCGCGCACCCGCAGTTCGCGCAGGTCTGCGTCGATCGCGTCGATCACCGTCTGCACGTACTGCTCGCGCTGCGGCGTGCGCTGGCGCACCAGGCTCTCGATCTCGGCGTAGAGCTTGGGGTGCAGCACCGCGAAGGAGAGGTCTTCGAGCTCGCTCTTGATCGCTTGGATACCGAGACGGTGGGCCAGCGGCGCGTAGATCTCGAGCGTCTCGGTCGCCTTCTTGGCGGCCTTGTGCGGCGGGACGAATCCCCACGTGCGCGCGTTGTGCAGCCGGTCGGCGAGCTTAATGAGGAGCACACGGATGTCGCGCGACATCGCCACGATCATCTTGCGGACGGTCTCGGCCTGGGCGCTCTCGCCGTACTTGACCTTGTCGAGCTTCGTGACGCCGTCGACGAGCATCGCGACCTCGTCGCCGAAATCGGCGGCGAGCTGGTCGAGCGGGTAGTCGGTGTCTTCGACGGTGTCGTGCAGCAGCGCCGCGGCGATGGCCTTGGGGCCGAGGCCGAGCTCGGCGAGGATCTGGGCGACCGCGAGCGGATGCGTGATGTAGGGCTCGCCGCTCTGACGCTTCTGACCCTCGTGGGCCTTGTCGGCCACGGCGTACGCGCGCTCGATGATGCCGAGGTCGCCCTTGGGGTGGTGCGTGCGCACCGTCCGCAACAGCTTGTCGACGTCGTCACGCCGGGCCGCGCGCGAGAAGATGCGCGGAACCAGTCGCCGAAGGGATGACGGCGGCGGCGCGGGGGACGTGGTCTCGGTCATCGATCCCCTCCCCCGGGTGCTGCGGTCAGTCTTCCCATCCTACGCCGCGTGAGGCCGGTGCCCGCCCGTCAGGCGGGGACACCGGCCTTCTCGCGGGCGGAGCGCACGCGGGTGTCACGCGCCGCGATGGCGGGCTCGCGCTCGCGCAGCAGTGCGTACAGCGGGACCGCGACGAACAGCGTCGAGTAGGCCGCGACGATCGTGCCGACGAAGATCGACAGCGAGATGTCGCTGAGGGTGCGAGCGCCCAGCGGAACACCGATGAACAGGATCGCGCCGACCGGCAGGATCGCGACCACGGTGGTGTTGATCGAGCGGATGAGCGTCTGGTTCGCCGCCAGGTTGACCGACTCGGCGAACGTCCGGCCCGACAGCTCGCCGTCTTGGCGGGTGTTCTCGCGCACCTTGTCGAACACGACGGTCGTGTCGTACAGCGCGTACGACAGGATCGTGAGGAAGCCGATGACGGCCGCGGGCGAGATCTCGAAACCGAAGATGGCGTAGACGCCGATCGTGATCACGAGGACGTCGACGAGACCGATGATCGCGGCCACCGACATCTTCCACGTGCGGAAGTACAGGGCCAGGATGACGAACGTCAGCGCGAGGAAGATCGACAGGCCCCACAGGGACTGACGAGTGACATCCGCACCCCACGTGGGTCCGATGAACGAGTTCGTGATCTCGCTCGACGGCACTCCGTACCCTTCGGCGAGGGCGTTGGACACGGCCTGCGTCTGCTGATCGTCGAGCTGATCGGTCTGCACGCGCACGGCCTGATCGCTGATCGTGGAGACGCGAGTCGTGGTCCCCGGGACGACCGAGGTGACGGCATCCGTCGCGATGGCCTGGTCGAAGGAGGTGGGATTCGAGACCGTGAACTGCGATCCGCCGGTGAACTCGATCGAGAACTGGACGGGGCGGAAGAGCGGCACGAGCGCCGCACCGATGACGAGGACGGCGGCGATGATGAACCACAGGCGCCGACGCTGGACGAACGGGAACGAGGTCTTCCCCGAGTACAGATCGTTGCCGAGCTGCGACATGGAGCGCATCAGTCGTCTCCCTCCTTCGTGGGGCGCGTATTGCTCTGTGCGGCGGCGAGCTCGGCGCGCTTGCGCTCGGCGATCGTCTGGCGCCGCTGCGCCTCTCCGCGGGAACGGTTGGCGCGGCCCGAGACGGCGGTCGCCGCCGGGGCGCGGAACTGCGCGCGGCCGCGGTAGACGGCACCGAGCGCCTCGGGATCCATGCCCGAGAGCGGGTGGCCCGAACCGAAGAAGCGCGTGCGCGCCAACAGTTGCATGACCGGGTGCGTGAACAGGATGAAGATCAGGATGTCGATCGCGGTCGTCAGGCCGAGCGTGAACGCGAAGCCCTTCACCGTGGCATCCGCCAGGATGTACAGCACGATGGCGGCGAGGATGTTGATCGACTTCGAGATGTAGATCGTGCGCTTCGCTCGCGACCAGCCGTCCTCGACGGCCGCGGTGATCGACTTCCCGTCGCGCAGCTCGTCACGGATGCGTTCGAAGTAGACGATGAACGAGTCCGCGGTGAAGCCGATGGTGACGATGAGGCCCGCGACACCGGCGAGGGACAGGCGGAAGCCCATGCGCCAGGCCAGGATGCACAGGGTCACGTACGTGAGCACCGCCATGACGCCCAGCGACGCGATGATCACGGTTCCCAGCGCGCGGTACACGATGAGCGAGTAGATCGCGACGAGGCCGAGGCCGATGAGACCGGCGATGAAGCCGACCTGCAGCTGCTGCGAACCGAGGGTCGCCGACACCGTGTCGGAGCTGACGACCGTGAAGCTCAGCGGCAGGGCGCCGTACTTGAGCTGGTCGGCGAGGGCCTTCGACGTCTCCTGCGTGAAGCTGCCCGTGATGCTGGGGCGGCCGTCGACGATGATGCCGTTCATCGAGGGAGCCGACAGCACCGAGCCGTCGAGGACGAAGGCGAACTGGTTGAGCGGCGCCTGAGCACCGTACAGCCGCTGGCTGATCTCGGAGAACTTCTGCGTGCCCTGGTCGTTGAAGACGAGGTTGACCGCCCACTGGCCGGTGTTCTGTTCCTGACCGTTCGTGGCGTTGCTGATGTCGGTGCCGTCGAGCTCGACGGGGCCGAGGATGTACTTGACCGATCCGTCGTCGCTGCACGTGATCAGCGGCTGGTCGGCGGGCGCCTGCGCGGGGTTGTTCGTGGGGTTGGCGCAGTCGTACGAGAGGAACTGCGCCTGGAGGGCCGGAGTCACCCAGGACAGGTCGCTGCCGTTGGTCGGGGAGGCGGTGGGCGTCGACGGCAGCGACGGGTCGGGCGTCGGGTACGGCGTGTTCTGCCCGTCCTGACCGACGAACGACGTCGCCGGCGATCCCGTGTACAGCACCGCGCGCAACTGCAGCTGAGCGGAACTCTGAATGCGCTCACGCGTGGCCTCGTCGGCCTGCCCGGGGATCTGCACGACGATGTTGCGGCCGCCCTCGGTGGCCACGTCGGCTTCGCCCACGCCCGAGGCGTCGACGCGCTGCCGGATGATCGACACCGCCTGCTGCAGCTGGTCGGCGTCAGGGTTCGCGCCGTCCGTGGTCTGGGCGGCCAGGATGATCTGCGTCCCGCCCTGCAGGTCGAGGGCGAGGTCGGGGGTCCAGGAGCTGGCCTGGAAGGCGTACACGCCCAGCGCGTTGATGCCGAACAGCACGCCGGTGATGGCGAGCAGTCCGGTCAGCACGCGCCAGGCGTGGCGGACGGGAGTCGAGGGCGCCACGGAGTCGGCTTTCTGTGCGGCGGTGAACGGAAGGGGCGGAGGGTCAGACCTGCGGACGGTCCTTGTCGTCGCGCTCGGTCTCGGCCTGGCGGGCCGCGCGGTGGTCGTCGCTGATCGAGCTGATGTCGCCGTCGGCGACGCCCGCGACGTACTCGGCCTCGGACTCCTCGGCCTCGATGAAGTCGTCTTCGGTCACGAAGCCCTGAGCCGGGTTCACGATGCGCAGCACGGCCTGGCTGTGGACCTTGATGACCACGCCCGGTGCGATCTCCACCTGAGCGGGCTTGTCGAGGTCTTCACCGTCGTACTCGACGATCGTTCCGTACAATCCACCCTGCAGCAGCACCTCGGAGCCCGGAACGGTCTGACGGGCCTTCTCCTCCTGCTCGAGCTTCTGCTTCTGCATGCGGCGACGCGAGCTCCAGAACATGAAGACCAGCAGGCCGATCAGCAGGATGATCAGGCCGTAGTTGGCGAAGAAGTTCGCGAAATCCATGGAGGCGGTGCACCTTTCGATTCAGGCGAGCCGTGCGGCACTGCCTAAGGGGGTCGGGGAATCCCTCGCCGAGTATAGGTCATCCCCCTTGACTGAACCGGAGCAGTCCGTCGGGGTGCGGAGCGCCGAGGTGGTCGTACGCCTCGGGGGTGGCGACCCGTCCGCGGGGGGTGCGTCCCATGAAGCCGATGCGAACGAGATAGGGCTCGACGACCGACTCGATCGTCTCGGGCTCTTCGCCGACGGCGACCGCGAGGGTGCTGAGCCCGACCGGGCCGCCTCGGAAGCGTCGCACGAGCGCGTCGAGCACGGCCCGGTCGAGGCGGTCGAGGCCGATGGCATCCACGTCGTAGAGGTCGAGCGCCGCGTCGACGGTGCGAACGTCGGCGTCGCCGGCATCCGTCCCCGTCGACGGGCCGTACACGACGAGGTAGTCGCGGACGCGTCGGAGCAGCCGGTTGGCGATGCGCGGGGTGCCGCGGGAGCGACGCGCGATCTCGGAGCGGGCGGTACCCGGTAGTCCGACGTCGAGCATGGATGCCGAGCGCGAGACGACGCGTTCGAGCTCTTCCGGCTCGTAGTACTCCAGGTGGGCGGTGAATCCGAACCGGTCGCGGAGAGGGTTGGGGAGGAGCCCCGCACGGGTGGTCGCGCCGACGAGCGTGAACGGGGCGAGATCGAGCGGGATGCTGGTCGCCCCGGCGCCCTTGCCGACCATGATGTCGATGCGGAAGTCTTCCATCGCGAGGTACAGCATCTCTTCGGCCGAGCGCGCCATGCGGTGGATCTCGTCGATGAAGAGCACCTCGCCGGGCGTGAGCGATGACAGCAGGGCCGCGAGGTCTCCGGCGTGCTGGATGGCCGGACCGCTGGACAGTCGCAGCGGGCGGCCGCTCTCGTGCGCGACGATCATCGCGAGCGTCGTCTTGCCGAGACCGGGTGGACCCGAAAGCAGGATGTGGTCAGGCGAGCGCTGCTGGATGCGCGCCGCATCGAGCAGAAGCTGCAGCTGGCCGCGCACCTTCTGCTGCCCGACGAACTCGCTCAGCGAGGTCGGGCGCAGCGCACCCTCGATCGCGAGCTCGGTCTCGTCGTCGGGCGAACCGGCGTCGCGCACGACGTCAGCCACCGACGGGTTCCTTGCGCGCGGGCCCCAGCATCGCGAGCGTGAGACGCAGCAGCGCCTGCACCGACGCGCGGTCGGCCTCGGCGGCATCCTCGGCGACGGATGCCACGGCCTCGGCGGCGACGCGCTCGCTCCACCCGAGCCCGATGAGGGCTTGCGTGACCTGCAGCGGCACCTGCCCGTGCGCGGCCACCGCGGCGGGTGCCTGAGCCGTGGGCACGGCGAGCTTGCCGGCGAGCTGCACGACGATGAGTTTCGCCGTCTTCGGGCCGATCCCGGACACGCGCTTGAAGGGGGCGTCGTCGTCATCGGTGACGGCCTGCGCGATCTGCGGCACCGTCAGATACGACAGCACCCCCAGCGCGGACTTCGGGCCGACGCCCGTGACGCCGATCAGCTGCGTGAACACGGTCAGTTCTTCGCGCGTCTCGAAACCGAAGAGCGACAGGGCGTCTTCGCGCACGACCAGGTGCGTGTGCAGGTGCACCTGATCGCCGACGTGGGTCGCGCGAGTGACCTGCGGCGTGACGGCCACGGAGAGCCCCACTCCCCCGACGACCACGACGAGCGCGTCGTCGCCGACGTGCGCGGCGACACCCTGCAGCGAAGAGATCATGCGACGAGCCTACGCGCCGGTTCGGACCTTTGTTCGAGCGACACGCGTCGCTGTGGACGGCTGACGCTTCTCGGCATCCCGCCACGCCTTCTGTGCCGGCGTCAGGGCGCCGCCGGTCGGGGCCGTCGCCGCTCCGCCGCGCCAGGCGTGGCACAGGGCCAGCGCGAGGGCGTCGGCCGCATCGGCCGGTTGCGGCAGCGCGTCGAGCCGGAGCACGCGCGCCACCATCGTCTGCACCTGGAGCTTGTCTGCCGAGCCGTAGCCGGTGATCGCCGCCTTGACCTCGCTCGGCGTGTGGGTGGCCGCCGGGATGCCGTGCTCCGCTGCGAGGAGCAACGCGATGCCGCTCGCTTGCGCGGTGCCCATCACCGAGTGTCGGTTGTTCTGCGCGAACACGCGCTCGACGGCCACGACGTGCGGATCGTGAGCGGTGAGGACGGAGCGGATCCCGGCCGCGATCGTCGCGAGGCGCTTCTCGATCGGATCCGTGACCGCCGAGCGGACCACCCCGACATGGACGAGGGATGCCGTGCGGTCCGGCGACACGTCGACCACGCCGATGCCGCAGCGCGTCAGACCCGGGTCGATGCCGAGGACACGCAGAGAACGGGACACGACCCCCACGCTAGGCGCAGGGGTCGTGGAGTGGGGCAGGGCGCGCCCTTACTCGTCGTTCTCGAGCTCAGCCTGCACCTCGGGGCTCATGTCGAAGTTGGTGTAGACGTTCTGCACGTCGTCGCTGTCTTCGAGCGCGTCGATGAGGCGGAACACCTTGCGGGCGGTGTCGGCGTCGACCTCGACCTTGAGCGAGGGGACGAACTCGACGTCGGCCGAGTCGTACTCGATGCCGGCCTCTTGCAGCGCGGAGCGGACCGTGACCAGGTCGCTCGCCTCGGTGATGATGCCGAAGCCGTCGCCGTGGGGCTCGACCTCTTCGGCACCGGCCTCGAGGACCGCGAGCATGACGTCGTCCTCGGTCGTGCCTTCGGACGGAACGACGATGACGCCCTTGCGGCTGAAGTTGTAGGCCACGCTGCCGGGGTCGGCGAGCGTGCCGCCGTTACGGCTGAGCGCGGTGCGCACCTCGGCCGCGGCGCGGTTCTTGTTGTCGGTCAGACACTCGATGAGGAACGCTACGCCGTTCGGGCCGTACCCCTCGTACATGATCGAGGCGTACTCGACGGCCTCGCCGCCGATGCCCGCGCCGCGCTTGATGGCGCGATCGATGTTGTCTTTGGGGACCGACGTCTTCTTGGCCTTGAGCACCGCGTCGAAGAGCGTCGGGTTGCCCTGGAGGTCCGCCCCACCGAGCTTGGCGGCGACCTCGATGTTCTTGATGAGCTTGGCCCACGACTTGGCGCGGCGGGCATCGACGACCGCCTTCTTGTGCTTGGTCGTGGCCCATTTGGAGTGTCCGGACATGGGTTCCAGTCTAGAGCGCGGTCGCGGAAACCCCGGCGCGGCTGCGGACCAGGTCGAGGAACCGCGCGTGGAACCGCGTCTCGCCCGTGGATTCGGGGTGGAACGCGAGCCCGAGGAGGTGGTCCTGCTCCACCGCGACCACCCGCCCGTCGGGCAGAGTCGCCAGCGGGGTGGCATCCGGGCCCGTCTCGGTGACCACGGGCGCGCGGATGAACACGGCGTGGACCGGCGGGTCCCCCAGGACGGGCACGTCGAGGTCGGTCTCGAACGACTGCGTCTGTGAGCCGAAGGCGTTGCGCTGCACGCGGACGTCGAGTCCGCCGAAGGTCCGCTGCCCGGCGATCGCGCCGTCGATTCGGTCGGCGAGCAGGATCAGCCCGGCGCACGTGCCGAGCACGGGAAGGCCGTCGGCGATGGCCGCGCGGATCGGATCGAAGAGGTCGAACGCGCGCGCGAGCTTGTCGATGACGCTCGACTCGCCGCCGGGCAGCACGAGTCCATCGACCGCCGCGAGCTCGGACGCGCGCCGGACGGGCCGGGCGTCGGCGCCCAGATCCGCGAGCACGCGCAGGTGCTCACGGACGTCGCCCTGCAGGGCGAGGACGCCGACGCGGGGGCTGTTACCAGCCACGCTCGGCCAGGCGATGCGGGGCGGGGAGGTCGGCGACGTTGATGCCGACCATGGCCTCGCCGAGACCGCGCGAGGCCTCGGCCACGATCTTGGGGTCGTCGTGGAATGTGGTCGCCTTGACGATCGCGGCGGCGCGCTGCGCGGGGTTGCCCGACTTGAAGATTCCCGAGCCGACGAAGACGCCGTCGGCGCCGAGCTGCATCATCATCGCCGCGTCGGCCGGGGTGGCCACCCCGCCCGCAGTGAAGAGGACGACGGGGAGCGTGCCGGTCTCGGCGATCTCGGCGACGAGCTCGTAGGGCGCCTGGAGTTCCTTGGCGGCGACGTACAGCTCGTCCCTGGTCTTGGCGCGCAGCGCGTTGATCTCGCCCGTGATCGTGCGGATGTGCTTCGTCGCCTCGGAGACGTCGCCGGTGCCGGCCTCGCCCTTGGAGCGGATCATCGCCGCCCCCTCGGTGATGCGGCGGAGCGCCTCGCCGAGATTGGTGGCACCGCACACGAACGGAACGGTGAAGTTCCACTTGTCGATGTGGTTCACGTAGTCGGCGGGTGAGAGCACCTCGGACTCGTCGATGTAGTCGACCCCGAGCTCCTGCAGGATCTGCGCCTCGACGAAGTGACCGATACGCGCCTTGGCCATCACGGGGATCGAGACCGACGCGATGATGTCGTCGATGAGGTCGGGGTCGCTCATGCGCGCGACGCCGCCCTGGGCGCGGATGTCGGCAGGGACGCGCTCGAGTGCCATGACGGCGACGGCGCCGGCATCCTCGGCGATGCGAGCCTGCTCCGCGGTGACGACGTCCATGATCACGCCGCCCTTGAGCATTTCGGCGAGTCCGCGCTTGACGCGGGAGGTTCCGGTGTCGGTCATTGTCGATATCCCTTCGCGCTTCGGGGCGCTTGATTTGGCTTAGGCCAAACCGTAGCACGGCGCAGGCCATAGGCTGAGAGCAAGGAGAGGGGGCGTATGGCCGTCGAAATCACCGGACGCTCGGCATCCGAGATCTCCGCCGATCTGCGCGAACGCATTGAGCGCGGTCAGCTGCAGCCCGGGGACGCGCTCCCGCCAGTCCGGTCGCTGGCCGCCGACCTCGGCGTCAACCGCAACACCGTCGTCGCCGCGTACCGACTGCTCGCCCAGGCCGGACTCGTGGTCGCGCGAGGGCGCGGCGGCACCCGTGTCGCCGGCCACGCGCCCGTGGCGCAGGAAGGCTACGCGGCCGGAACCGTGCTGCGCGATGTCGGCACGGGCAACCCCGACCCGGCGCTCATCCCCGATCCTGCCGCCGCCCTCGCCCGCTCGGGCCGCCCGGTGCTGTACGGCGAGCCCGTGGTCGACCCGGGACTCGAGACCTGGGCACGGGAGTGGATGGCCGAGGGGCTCCCGGACGCGGCCCCCCGCATCACGGTGACCAGTGGGGCGAGCGACGCGATCGAGCGGCTTCTCGCCCAGGCTCTGCAGCGCGACGACGCCGTCGCCCTCGAGGACCCCTGCTTCCTCTCCGCCCTGCACACCGTTCGCCAGGGCGGCTACCGGGCGGTGCCGGTGGCGGTGGATGCCGAGGGCATGACGGTCGAAGGACTGCGGGCCGCTCTCGCCGACGGTGTGCGTGCGGTGATCTGCACCCCCCGGGCGCACAACCCCACCGGTGCGAGCCTCACGCGGGAGCGCGCCGCGCAGCTGCGCGCGGTGCTCGCGGACCATCCTTACGTCCTGGTGATCGAGGACGACCACTTCTCCCTGCTGTCCCGCGCGCCGCTGCACTCGATCATCGGTGAGACTCAGCAGCGGTGGGCGCGCATCCGGTCGGTGTCGAAGTTCCTCGGACCCGACATGTGCCTCGCGGTCGTGGCATCCGATGACGAAACCGCCGAGAGACTCGCGCTCCGGCTCACCCCGGGAACGACCTGGGTCAGCCACATCCTGCAGCGGCTCACGCTCGCGCTCGTGACCGACCCGGAGGTGCGGACAGGGATCGATCGAGCCGCCGAGCACTACGCCCGACGCAACGACGCATTCGCGGCGGCTCTCGCAGCGCGCGGCCTGCCGCTCACCGTGGGCGATGGGCTCAACCTATGGGTTCCGCTCCCCGTCTCCGGCGCGCGCGTCCGCGAAGACCTCATGCGGCGGGGATGGCTCGTGCGCGACGGCGATCACTTCTTCCTCTCCCCCGACAACGCCGGCGACTACCTCCGGCTGACGGTGCACCAGCTCGACGACTCTGAAGCCGAAGCTCTCGCCGACGATCTCGCGAGCGCGGTGGCCGCGCTCCGGCCCTCCGTCCGGGGTGGGAGGATCGAAGCATGAAGGTCCTCTCGATCCAGTCCGCCGTCGCGTACGGTCACGTCGGAAACTCCGCCGCCGTTTTCCCGTTGCAGCGCATCGGTGTCGAAGTGCTGCCGGTGTACACCGTGAACTTCTCGAACCACACCGGTTACGGTGCGTGGCGCGGACCGCTCATCTCCCCCGCGGACGTGGCCGACGTCATCACCGGCATCGAGGAGCGCGGGGTGCTCGGCCAGATCGACGTGGTCCTGTCCGGATACCAGGGCGGCGAGGGCATCGCCGACGTGATCATCGACGCCGTCGCGCGGGTCAAGAGGGCGAATCCGGATGCCATCTACGCCTGCGATCCCGTCATGGGCAATGCCAAATCCGGGTGCTTCGTCGCGCCGGCGATCCCCGACCTGCTGCGTGAGCGCGTGATCCCGGTCGCCGACATCATCACGCCGAACCAGTTCGAGCTGGGGTTCCTCACCGGGACCGACCCGGGCAGCATCGAGTCGACGCTCGAATCCGCGGATCTCGCTCGCGCGCGAGGACCCCGGACGGTGCTCGTGACGAGTGTCGAGCGGCCGGACCGGGAGCCCGACACGATCGAGATGCTGGTCGTGGATGACTCGGGCGCGTGGATCGTGCAGACGCCGCTGATCCCGATGAAGGCCAACGGTTCCGGAGACGTCACCGCGGCGCTCTTCACGGCGCACTACCGTCGCACCGGCGACCCCGCCGACGCGCTCGCTCGCACGGCATCCAGCGTCTTCGACCTGCTCTCGAACACGTTCGAGGCCGGTTCCCGTGAGCTGTTGCTCGTCGAGGCGCAGGAGGCGTACGCGCACCCCCGCCTGCAGTTCTCGGTGCGCCAGGTGCGCTGACCCCGCCCGGCGCTCCGTTCCCCGCGTCAGTCGCCAGAACTCGTCGCCTCCGGCGGCGCTGAGGCGACGAATCCTGGCGACTCACGCGCTGCGTCTCAGCCGCCGTACACGTCGGTGTAGGCGCTGATCCAGGCGTCGCCGTCGTCGGGGCACAGGAACGTCGCCCCGAACACCATGACGCTCGCGATCGGTGCTTCGGCGTAGGTGCGGTCGTCGCCCTGCACATCCGCGGGCACGAGCTGGGCGAACAGGGGCGACGTGGCCACGTGGGTGCGGAGAAGGTCGGCGTCGATCTCGTGGTTGTTCAGGATCGCGGTCTCGCACGCGTCGGCGGCCAGGGCGAGCGAAAGACTCTCGTCCTGAGCGGTCCAGGCGACGCCCTGCTCCTCGACGTAGGCCTTCTGCTGCGCGATGAATTCCTGCTGCGCGGGGGTGACGGCCGTGAGCGGCGTGCCGTCCAGGGGCAGCTGCTGCTCTTCGAAGAACTTCTCCCGCTCGGCGAACGCGTCACCGAGGTCGTCGCCGGCGTCGGGCGTCGCAGAGTCATCGGGCAACGGCGCTGGGGCGGAGGAATCGTCGGGCGCCGTCAGCGGCGCCTCCATCCCGTCCGGTCCGAGGGGGCTCGGCAGTCGGATGCACCCGGTCGTCGTGCTCAGGGCTGTGGCGACGAGAAGAGTCAGGACGAGGGGACGGAGGCGAGCCTTCATGACCCCACCGTAGCGTCGCAGCCGCGTGTCACTTCGGGCTTGCGTCGGCGGGGTCAGGCGTTCCAGGCTTCCGCCACCGTCCGCCGGACATCGCCCAGCAGCTGCGGCAGCGCCTTCGTCTTGGCGATGATCGGGAAGAAGTTGGCGTCCGACGCCCAGCGGGGAACGATGTGCTGGTGCAGGTGCCCGTCGACGCCGGCTCCCGCGATTGCGCCCTGATTCATGCCGATGTTGAAGCCGTCGCAGCGCGAGACGGCTCGTAGCACGCGCATCCCGCGCTGCGTCAGCGCGCCGATCTCGGCGACCTCTTCGTCGGTCGCCTGGTCGTAGGTCGCGATGTGGCGGTACGGGCACACGAGCAGGTGGCCCGAGTTGTACGGGAACAGGTTGAGGAGCACGTAGGCGCTCGTGCCGCGCGCGACGATCAGGCCATCCTCGTCGGACTTTCCCGGGGCCGCGCAGAACGGGCAGTTCTGCTCCATCGGCTCGCGTCCGGCCTGGATGTAGGCCATACGGTGCGGGGTCCACAGGCGCTGGAACTCGTCCGGCACCCCCGGCAGGTCCGCGGCCGAGACGATCTCGACGTCGTCGGCCGCGGAGGCATCCGGGCCGGTCGTCACGCGAGGTCCTCGGCGGTGTCGACGAGGGTCTTCGCCGCGATCGCGCCAGTGATGCGCGCGATGGCTTCGTCCACCGGGATGCCGTTCAGCTGCGTGCCGTCGCGGAAGCGGAACGACACGGTGCCTCCCGCCCGGTCGGCTTCGCCCGCGATGAGCTGCAGCGGAACCTTCTGCGTGGTGTGGGTGCGGATCTTCTTCTGCATGCGGTCGTCGCTGTGGTCGACCTCGGCGCGCACGCCCTTCGTGCGGAGCTCCGCGACGATGCCGTCGAGGTACTCGCCGTACTCCGCCGCGACCGGTACGGCTACGACCTGCACGGGCGAGAGCCACACGGGGAACGCGCCCGCATAGTGCTCGAGCAGGATCGCGAAGAAACGCTCGACCGAGCCGAACAGCGCGCGGTGGATCATCACCGGGCGGTGCTTCTCGCCGTCGGGTCCGGTGTACTCGAGCTCGAAGCGTTCGGGCTGGTTGAAGTCGAGCTGGATCGTCGACATCTGCCAGGTCCGGCCGATCGCGTCGCGCGCCTGCACCGAGATTTTCGGCCCGTAGAAGGCCGCCCCGCCCGGGTCGGGTACGAGCTCGAGACCGGATGCCTCGGCGACCTCGCGAAGGGTCTCCGTCGCCTCGGTCCACAGGGTGTCGTCGCCGATGAACTTGGGGTTGCCCGCCTCCTTCGTCGACAGCTCGAGGTAGAAATCGTGCAGACCGTAGTCGCGCAGGGTCTGGAGGACGAAGTCGAGGCTGTGGGTCAGCTCGTCCTTGACTTGGTCGGCCGTGACGTAGATGTGCGTGTCATCCTGGGTCAAGCCGCGCACGCGGGTCAGGCCCGAGAGCGTGCCGCTCTTCTCGTAGCGGTAGACCGAGCCGAACTCGCTCAGCCGCAGCGGCAGCTCGCGGTAGCTGCGACCGCGCGAGCGGAAGATCAGGTTGTGGAACGGGCAGTTCATGGGCTTCAGGTAGTACTCCTGGCCCTCGCGTGACACATGCCCGTCGGCGTCCACCACCTCGTCGAGCACCATCGGGGGGTACATGCCGTCGGCGTACCACTGCAGGTGACCGCTCGTGATGAACAGGTCGCCCTTGGTGATGTGCGGCGTGTTGACCACCTGGTATCCGCTGGCGAGCAGCCGCTCGCGCATGTATCGCTCGATCTCGTACCGGATGATTCCGCCCTTGGGGTGGAACACACTGAGTCCGGGGCCGATCTCGTCGGGGAACGAGAAGAGGTCGAGCTCTTTACCGAGCTTGCGGTGGTCGCGCTTCGCCGCCTCCTCGAGGCGGTGCTGATAGGCGCGCAGATCGTCCTTGGTCGCCCACGCGGTGCCGTAGATGCGCTGGAGCTGCGGGTTCTTCTCGCTGCCGCGCCAGTACGCGCCGGCGATGCGAGTGAGGTCCCAGCCGTTGCCGATCAGGCGGGTGCCCGGGACGTGCGGTCCGCGGCAGAGGTCTTTCCAGACCGTCTCGCCGTCGCGATTGACGTTGTCGTAGATCGTCAGCTCGCCGGCGCCGACCTCGACGTTCGCGCCCTCGGCGGCCTCCGCGGAGCCGCCCTTGAGGCCGATGAGCTCGAGCTTGAACGGCTCGTCGGCGAGCTCGGCGCGGGCCTCGTCGTCGGTGACGACGCGGCGAACGAACCGCTGGTTCTCGCGGACGATGCGCTCCATCTCTTTCTTGATGACCTTGAGGTCTTCGGGAGTGAAGGGCTCGTCGACCTGGAAGTCGTAGTAGAAGCCATCGGTGACGGGCGGGCCGATGCCGAGGTTCGCCTGCGGCTTGACGCGCTGCACGGCCTGCGCGAGCACGTGCGCCGTCGAGTGCCGCAGGATCGACAGTCCCTCGGGGCTGTCGATCGTGACCGGCTCGATCTGGTCGTGCACGTGCACGGTCGTCGCGAGGTCTTTCAGCTCACCGTTCACGCGCAGGGCGACGACCGAACGGTCGGGGAAGAGGGCGAAGCCGTCGGCGGGGTAGGTCTGCTCCGACGGCAGGGCGGCATCAGTCAAGGCGGTCTCCTGGATGGGTCGATTCCAGGCTACCCGCCGGGCGTGGCCTCGACGGCACGCGGGGTGCCGCATAGTGGAGCGGTGACTCTGGCCATCATCGGCGGCGTGCTGTGGATTCTCGGCATCATCGCCCTCCTCGTCGGCATCTTCCCCGCTGATGAGGCTCTCGCCGTCGCCGACCGCGTCTGGCCCATCCTGCTGTTCGTCGTCGCGGTCACGATCGTGGCGGAGCTGGCATCCAAGGCGGGGTTGTTCGACGTCGTGGCCGCCCGCCTCGCGCGGATCGCTCGCGGGCGCACGGTGTGGCTGTGGGTGCTCGTCGTCGCGTTGGCGACCGTGGCCACGGCGTTCCTGTCGCTGGACACCACCGCGGTCCTGCTGACTCCCGTCGTGGTGGCGATGGCGGTGGCCCGCAAACTCGACCCCCTCCCCTTCGCGTTCGTCACCGTCGTGCTCGCCAACACCGCGTCGCTCGTGCTGCCGGTGTCGAACCTGACGAACCTGCTCGCGTCCGATGCTCTCGGCGGCCACGACCCCGTGGCCTTCCTCTCGCTGCTCGGGCCGTCGGCGCTCATCGCCATCGCGGTCTCGGTCGTGGTGCTCACGGCCGTGTTCCTGCGGAGGCTCCCGAAGAGGTACGCGGATGCCACGCCCCCGGCCGTCGCCGACCGAGTGCTGCTGAGGGTGTCCGCCGTGGTCACCGTGGCCCTGCTGCCGCTCCTGGTCATCGGACTCGACCCGTGGATGCCGGCCCTCGCCGCCGCGGTCGTCCTGGTGGGGGTTTTCGCGTGGCGTGCTCCTCGGGCTCTCGGCATCCGCCTCGTTCCGTGGTCGCTGCTGGTGTTCGCCGGCGGGCTGTTCCTCGCCGTCGGTGCGTTGGAAGCCCTCGGGATCGGGCGCATCACGTCGGTGCTCGCCGGTTCGGGCGACGACCTCGTTTCGCTGTGGCAGCTCGCGGGCGTCGGCGCACTCGCGGCCAACGGGATCAACAACCTTCCGGCCTACCTCGCGATGGAGTCGGTGGCGGGGTCTCCCGTGCGCCTGGCGGCTCTCCTCATCGGCGTGAACGCCGGGCCCATCGTGACGCCGTGGGCGTCGCTCGCGACGCTGCTGTGGCACGACCGGCTCGTCGCGGCCGGGGTCGAGGTGCGCTGGAGTCGGTTCGTCGTTCTCGGTGCGGTGATCGCTCCGGTGATCCTGGTGCTGGCCGTTCTGCCGCTCGCGCTGTGACTCAGCTTTCGTACGCGCGAGCCCACGACTTCCGCGGGTCGATGAGCCAGACCGCGAGGCCCTCGCGGAGCTCGTACGGTTCGCCCGTGTAGAGCGTCGCGATGCGGTCGACGTAGGGAAGGGCGCGGTCGCCCGCGATCCGCTCGACGGCTTCGCCGCGCACGAACGCCATGGCGTACGGGTCGTCGGCGCCGGTCACCGAGATCGCGACGCGCGGATCACGGGAGATGTTGCGGTCTTTGAGAGTGCCGGCCTCCATGAAGATCGCGAGGCGTTCGCCCTCCACACCGACCCAGACGGGAACCGTGTGCGGGGAGCCGTCGCGCATCAACGTCGCGAGATGTGCCACCGCCCGGGTCTCGAAGTACGGCTTTGCGGTCGTCCAGTCGCTCATTCTGTGGCGAACCGTTCGATCACTTTCGTCATTCCCGGATTACGAGCGGATCGCCACGGGCGCCTGATCGTTCGGGACTTCGCTGAACACCATTTCTGCGCGCTGCTGCGGCTCGCGCGGCGTCGATTCGTCAGGCTCAGGAATCACGTAGAGTCCGCGACCGGAGTTCGCGTTGTAGGTCAGGGCGTGCAACCACGAACTCGAGAGCTGCGGGTTTCGGCTGCCGTGATATTTGAAGACCAATGACACATTCGGGTGCACGTACACCGTGGTGCGGCCGCCGCCGATGCTGATGTCGTCCTTCCACGTGAAGGGGAAGCTCTCTCCACGCCGCACCTTCGCCATGATCACCGCCTGCAGGTGTGCAAGGAGGCGGTCCTCGAACTCGACCTTGATGTCACCGTCGTAGATGAATTTGCCCACGCGAACCTCCGGAATGGCACTCCGATGACCGCGCATTTCTGGCAAGAAATGTGGGACGCGGCCGAAGGGGGATGCCACCGCTCTTTGCTGAAACATCTCGTGGTTCGCCGCAAAACGCAAGCCCACTTGTGCCGGTACCGGATCGGGTCTAGCGCCTCACTCGGCGCGCGAGATGCGGAGGATGACGCGCTCTCCCGCGCGGCGCTGGACGCGACGCACGAGCGCCTCGAATCCGATGATGGCGCGGAACTGCCACCCGTATTTGCGCCGCAACGCGGAGTTGGCGCGGTCGTCTTCGGTGCTCGGGCCGGCGATCCGCGCCCTGCCCTGGACGGTGATGGCATCCGGGGCGACTGTCCCCACCCGGGAACACGGCCGGAGGGTGACGCGGTCGTCGTTGCGCAGGCGCTTGACCTTGCCGGTCTTGCGTTCGGTGGTGACGATCAACTCGTCACCGTCGCGCGCGATCCAGACGGGTGTCGCCACCGCGGTGCCGTCGCGGCGGTACGTGCTGAGAGAAACGAACGGTGACGAGGCGATCTCACGCCACAGCGTGTCGGGAACGGGCATGGCGTGACCGTACCGCGGGTACGGCAACGGACCGCGGGGCTTGCGTCTTCGTATTCAGAGGATCGATCTGCGTTCATACGAAACGTTGAGCATTGTTCACACGACTGGAACACATCGTGCATCGAGGCTCTCGGTCACGCGTGCGACTCTGCCAAGAGAGGAGGTTCGCATGTCTCGCCACCACATCGCGACCCACGCCTACGACTTCCGCACGGGCTGGGTGCGCATCCCCCCGACCACGATGACTCCCGACCAGGCGGAAGCGCTGCGTGACCGAGGATTCACCATCGTGCGCTCCCGACGGGGGTGGTTCGGTATGCGCGAACTCCCGTTGACCTGGTACATCCCCCGATCCGACACCGCCGGCGGCTCGCGTATCCCGATCGCGCCGGCCGACGAGCAGTCCGCGAAATTGCGGCAGCGTCTCAGTGCGTCGACGGATGCCGAGGCGGACGTGGACTCGGCCGGCTCGCAGCCGCCCGCGACGCGTCGGGCGCGTCAGCGCGCGGGCGAGGACGACAGGTAGTCCCGCATCGGCGCCGCTGCCGATACGCGGCGTGAAAAGCGAAAACCCCCGGCGAGCCGGGGGTTTCAGGTGGTGCGCGATACTGGGATCGAACCAGTGACCTCTTCCGTGTCAGGGAAGCGCGCTACCGCTGCGCCAATCGCGCCTATGAAGGCTGTTCAGTTGTAAGCGAGGTGGCGACGGGATTCGAACCCGTGTAAACGGCTTTGCAGGCCGGTGCCTAGCCGCTCGGCCACGCCACCGTGTGTGGTTCGACCCACGTGTCGTGATCCCCCGTCGGAAAACCTGACGGCGATCTTCACACTCGAGCGGATGACGAGACTCGAACTCGCGACCCCAACCTTGGCAAGGTTGTGCGCTACCAACTGCGCTACATCCGCATTTCGTTCCCGGGGCTTGCCCCGAGCACTCGTAAGACATTACCCGATTCCCGCGCCCTCGCAAAACCAGACGCGACCCGCGCGTGTCCATCCCGGCGGTCGGAACGGCGCCCGCGCATCGGGTAAGGTAGTGAAGTCCCGTTCGGGACGAGGGGCGATTGGCGCAGTTGGTAGCGCGCTTCCTTCACACGGAAGAGGTCGTCGGTTCGAGTCCGGCATCGCCCACCACCACAGCCCCCGGTTCACCGGGGGTTTTCTCGTTTCCGCGGTCTATCCCTCGGTCGACGTGAGCCCGTCGCGCTGGCACGCCTCACCCTGCGCGAGACTTCATCGCGCCGACATCGATGCGGCGCGCCGCCGGCGAGTTGTCGGCGAGATGCAGTCTCGCGGATCTCGACCACCTCTCACACCGCAAGACGACCCGCGCGACACCGGCGACGCCGACGGCTGGGTCAGCCCTGCACCCAGCCGTACCGGGCGTGGAGCGCGGATGCCACGGCGTCGAAGCGGCGGCGGTCCAGGGCCGCGGCCTCGCGACGCATGCCGGCGTCGTGCACGAGGTAGACCTGCTCGATGTCGACCCACGACGGGCGGTTCTGGGGATCCCACTCCCCCGCACCGAGCGCGAGGTAGTCGCGATCGCCGGCGTGCGGCTTGCTGGTGAGGCGCACGGCGTAGGAGCGGGTGGCATCCGCTCGGCCGATGATGAGCACCGGGCGGTCCTTGCCGCGCCCGTCGCGCTCCTCGTAGGGCACCCACGTCCAGACGATCTCGCCGCCGTCCGGTGCGCTGTCGCGCTCGGGTGCGTAGGTGAGGGTGAGCCGTCGCGGCGGGTCGACTTCCAGCGTCGCCGTCTCTCCCACGCCTGCGCCGGGCGTCAGCGGCGCGGAAGCGGCCTCACGCCGTTGTGGCGCCGACGAGGGCCGAAAGGCGCGCAGGAGGGCGGAGACGAGGCGCGAGGCGGTTCCCATACCCACACCCTAGACACCGCTCGACCGACTCCCGCGCACGAAGAACGGGGCGCCACGGACGAATCCGTGACGCCCCGTCAGAGGGAGCGAGTGTCAGCGCGCGTCGCTGAGGACGTAGCCCTCTTCGCCGTGCACGACGGTGTCGATACCGGCGATCTCGTCCTCGTTCTTGACGCGGAAGCCCATGGTCTTCTCGATCGCGAAGCCGATGACGTAGGCCAGCACGAACGAGTAGATCAGAACTGCGAAGGCCGCGATGGCCTGGACGAGCAGCTGCGTGAACTCACCGCTGTAGATGAGGCCCGTGCCGTTGGCGAAGAAGCCGAGGTACAGGGTTCCGAGCAGACCACCGACGAGGTGGATGCCGACCACGTCGAGCGAGTCGTCGAAACCGAGCTTGAACTTCAGCTCGATCGCCAGGGCGCAGACCGCACCGGCGAGCAGGCCGAGCACGATGGCCCAGAAGGGCGTCAGCGAGCCGCAGGCGGGGGTGATCGCGACGAGACCCGCGACGGCACCGGAGGCGGCACCGACCGACGTGGGCTTGCCGTCCTTGATCTTCTCGACGATCAGCCAGCTCAGGAGCGCAGCGGCCGGAGCAGCGATCGTGTTGACGAAGGCGAGGGAGGCCGTGTTGTCCGCGGCGAGCTCGGAGCCCGCGTTGAAGCCGAACCACCCGAACCACAGCAGACCGGCACCGAGGAGCACGAACGGCGGGTTGTGGGGGACGTGCGCGCCCTTCTGGAAGCCGACGCGCTTGCCGAGGACGAGCGCGAGGGCGAGGGCAGCGGCACCGGCGTTGATGTGGACCGCGGTACCACCGGCGAAGTCGATCGCCCCGACACCGAACACGTCTTGCAGCCCGTGCGTGATCCACCCGCCGTATGCGAAGGATCCGTCGTCGGCCAGGCCGAAGTTGAAGACCCAGCTGGCGACCGGGAAGTAGACGATCGTCGCCCAGACGAAGGCGAAGACCATCCACGAGCCGAACTTGGCGCGGTCGGCGATCGCGCCCGAGACCAGGGCGACCGTGATGATGGCGAACGTGGCCTGGAAGGCGACGAAGGCCAACGGCGGGTAAGCGGCGCCTTCAGGCGTCTCGAGGATGCCGGACAGGCCGACCTCGGTGAAGTCGATGGTCCACGGAACCTGGGTGGTGCCCGCTTCCGTGGTGGGGAAAGCGATCGCGTAGCCGTACAGCACCCACAGGACTCCGATGAGTCCGAGGGCGCCGAAGCTCATCATCATCATGCTGATGACGCTCTTGGCCTTGACGAGTCCGCCGTAGAAGAACGCCAGTCCTGGCGTCATGAGCAGCACGAGTGCCGCTGCTAGCAGGATGAATGCGGTGTTGCCTTGATCCATCTCGGAGGGAACCTCTCTGCAGGGACGCAGGTGTAGCGTCGGGTCCCCTCAGTGTTCCCAGCCCCGGTTCCATCGCGGTTCGACTCGTGTTTCACGCACGTTACAGCCGTGGGGGTCATGTAAACATTGCGTTTCGCGCGGCCGCGAAGCCGGTGAAGAACTCCTCAGGAGTGCGTCAGCGCCACCAGGCGCGACACGGCGCGGAGGTACTTCTTCCGATACCCGCCCGCGAGCATTTCGTCGGAGAAGACGGCGTTCAGCGGCACCCCTGTGGCGCGGATCGGGATCTGCGCGTCGTAGGCGCGGTCGACGAACGCCACGAGGCGCAGCGCCGCCGACTGGTCGTGCAGAACCTGCACGTCGCGCAGCCCGATGGTGTCGATGCCGTCGATGAGGCGGATGAACCGGGACGGGTGCACGCGGGCGAGGTGCGCCACGAGGTCGGTGAACGCGTCGTCGGTCGCGACGCCGTGTGCGGCGGCATCCTGGATGGCATCCGCGTAGTCGGCGTCCGAGAGCACGCGTGCCTCGCCGTCGATCGCACGCTGGCGGAAGTCGGTGCCGTCGATGCGGATGGTTCGGAAGCTGTCGGCCATCGACTGGATCTCGCGCAGGAAGTCCTGCGCCGCGAAGCGCCCTTCGCCAAGCGCGTTCGGCGGGGTGTTTGAGGTCGCCGCGAGCCGGGTTCCGGATGCCACGAGCTCGCCGAGCAACCGGGTCATCACCATCGTGTCGCCCGGGTCGTCGAGTTCGAACTCGTCGATGCACAGGAGGTCGGAGCCGCGGAAGAGTTCGACGGCCTTGGCGTAACCGAGGACTCCCACGAGCGCCGTGTACTCGATGAACGAGCCGAAGTACTTCCGACGGGCGGGCATGGCGTGGTAGATCGAGGCCAGGAGGTGCGTCTTGCCGACGCCGAATCCGCCGTCCAGGTACACGCCCGGCTTCACCGGGGGCGTCTTCTCGGCGCGGCGGAAGAACCCGCCCTTCTTCGTCGGCGTGCTCGTGCGTCCGGCGAACGCTTCGAGCAGCTCTTTCGCCTCCTGCTGCGACGGGTACGCGGCATCCGCCCGGTAGGACTCGAACGTCGCGCCGTCGAACTGCGGCGGCGGGACGAGCGCACTCACCATCTCGGCGCCGGAGATGGCCGGCTCGCGGCCGATGAGGTGCACGACGCCGGTCGTCGCGGGCGTTGAGGTCATGGCCGTCCTGTGTCGCAGTCTTACGGAGAGGTGCCTGCTTCGACGCGGCGGTCCTAGGGTCGAAGGTGCGGTGTCCACCCTACGCCGCCCGCTTCCCCACCCCGACCGAGGAGACATCGTGACCGTCGAGTTCGACACCACCTCCCCCAAGTTCGCCGCGTATGCCGAACCCGGCCGTCTCGTGACCGGCGACTGGCTGCAGGAACGCCTCGGCCAGCCGGGTCTGGTCGTTGTGGAATCCGACGAGGACGTGCTCCTCTACGAAACGGGGCACATCCCCGGCGCGGTCAAGGTCGACTGGCACACCGAGCTCAATGACCCGGTCGTGCGTGACTACGTCGACGGCGAGGGATTCGCGAAGCTCCTGAGCCGGAAGGGCATCGCGCGCGACGACACCGTCGTCATCTACGGCGACAAGAACAACTGGTGGGCCGCGTACGCCCTGTGGGTCTTCTCGCTGTTCGGACACGAGGACGTGCGTCTGCTCGACGGCGGTCGTGACAAGTGGATCGCCGAGGGGCGTCCGATCACCACCGAGCCGACCACTCGCGAGCCGGTCGAGTACCCGATCGTCGAGCGAGACGACGCTCTCATCCGCGCCTACAAGGACGATGTCCTCGCGCACCTCGGCAATCCGCTGATCGACGTCCGCTCCCCCGAGGAGTACTCGGGCGAGCGCACGTCCGCCCCCGCCTACCCGGAAGAGGGCGCGCTGCGCGCCGGCCACATCCCCAGCGCGCAGAGCGTTCCGTGGGCCAAGGCCGTCGCCGACGACGGTGGCTTTAAGTCGCGCGAAGAACTGGATGCCATCTACCGAGTCGGCGCGGGGCTGAAGGACGGCGACAAGATCGTCGCGTACTGCCGCATCGGTGAGCGTTCCAGTCACACGTGGTTCGTGCTCAAGCACCTCCTCGGGTTCGAGGACGTGCGCAACTACGACGGCTCCTGGACCGAGTGGGGCAGCGCGGTGCGCGTGCCGATCGTGTCGGGCGCCGAACCGGGCGAGGTTCCCGGGCGCTGAGCCGACGCGGTGCGGGCGTGGGAAACTAGCGGTGATGTCCGAAAACACCCTCCCCGCCCGTCTCGCCGAGATCCGTGACGAGTTCCTCGAGCTCGACGAGCCCGACCGCCTGCAGCTCCTGCTGGAGTTCTCGCAGGAGCTCCCCGATGTTCCGGAGCGATATGCGGATCACCCGGAGATGTGCGAGCGCGTCGCCGAGTGCCAGTCGCCGGTGTACATCGTGGTCGACGTGGACGACGCGGGACGAGTGGCCATGCACGCGACAGCGCCGGCCGAGGCGCCCACGACCCGCGGGTTCGCGAGCATCCTCGCGCAGGGGCTGACCGGACTCACCGCCGAGGAGGTGCTCGCGGTACCGGACGACTACCCCCAGAGCATCGGGCTGACGCGCGCGGTGAGCCCGCTGCGCATCGCCGGCATGACCGGAATGCTCATGCGCGCGAAGCGTCAGGTGCGCGCGAAGAGCGGCGCCTGACGCACGGCATCCGTTCTACTCCGCCACCGCGAATCCGTGCGACCGGACCCAGTCCTTGATGGTGCGCGTCCACCGCGTCTCGTCGTAGTTCCAGAGCTTGGTGTGGCGCGCGACGGCGAACGTCTCCATCGTGACGAGGTCCGGGCGGGCCGCGGCTAGACGCTATGAGTGGTTGAGCCTGGGGCCTCCACTCGCGTAGACCGTGGGTTGCGGGCCGGTGTTCCGGCTTGCCGAGCCACATACGTGAGGGAGGCCCCAGTTGATATCTGAGCGTACGAGTGTCGGGCTGGATGTGCACGCGCGAAGCGTGGTCGCAGCCGCGATCGATGAGCGAACCGGGGAGCTCGTGCAGCGACGCATGGGTTCCGACATCGAGGAGATCGTCGCCTGGGTGACGGGTCTTCCGGGGCCGGTCGCTGCGACCTACGAGGCGGGGCCGACCGGATTCGGGTTGGCGCGCGCTCTCACGGCTGCCGGAGCGCGGTGCGTGGTCGCGGCTCCGTCGAAGCTGCAGCGCCCGGTGGGCGACCGGGTGAAGACCGACGCGCGGGATGCGGTGCATCTGGCTCGGCTGCTGCGGTTGGGCGAGGTCGTCGAGGTGGTGGTCCCGAGCATCGAGGCGGAGTCGGCCCGGGATCTGGTGCGGGCTCGGGAGGATGCCCGCGGGGATCTGATGTCCGCCCGTCACCGGGTCAGCAAGCTGCTGCTGCGGCAGGGAATCCAGTACTCGGGCGGGAAGGCATGGACCGTCGCGCACGACGGGTGGCTGCGATCCCAGCGGTTTGAGCTGGTCGGGTTGCAGGCCGCGTTCGACGCTGCCTACGAGGCGATGATCCAGGCCGTCGACCGCCGTGACCGACTCGACGCGGCGATCGCACGCATGGCCGCGGACAGCGAGTTCACCGACGTCGTGAACAGGCTCTGCTGCCTGCGCGGAGTGTCCACGCTGACCGGCTTCGCTCTCGCGGTCGAGATCGGCGACTGGACCCGGCTGGACGGGCACCGCATCGGCGCCTATGTCGGGCTGACCCCGTCAGAGTCCTCCTCCGGCGCGTCTCGCGCACTGGGCGGGATCACCAAGACCGGCAACAGCCACGCCCGTCGCCTGCTGATCGAAGCGGCCTGGCATCACCGCCCCGTCTACCGTCCCACCTCACCGGTCATGCGCGCCCGCTGGGACCGGGCCAGCGCCCAGGCGAGAGCCCGCGGGCATGCCGGCAACCAGCGTCTGCACGACCGGTGGGTCAGGTTCCAGGCGCGCAGGAAGCGCAGCGTCGTCGCCAACGCCGCGATCGCCCGCGAGCTGGCCGGCTGGTGCTGGTCCCTGGCCGTCATGACCTGACCCCGGCCCTGAGCTTCCGGCCGCCGACGGTGGTGACGGCAGCGTCCGGGCGACTCGCGACACGCCCTATGAGCAACCCGCCCAGCAGGCCACGCTCGATCTCTAGACTCGCGTGAACGCCCCGCCGAACAAGCCGTCATGCGGTAACCAACCCGCGCATATCAGAGTGACAACGCGTCGAACACGACACGCGCGTCACCACCCGACACGACCGGAACGAGCGGACGCCGCAGCCGACGGGCACGGCGTCCGCTCACCCCTGCCCCTTGACAAACCCCACTCCCATATCAGGGCGTGTGAGGCATCGCTCGGGACGAATCCGTCGTCGTCGCTGTGGAGGACGAGCACGGGATGCCGGAGCTCAGAGGCCCGCGCGACGGCGTCGAGTCGGTCGAGGGGGATGGCCGACCCGGCGCCGGTGAGGACGGCGCCCCAGTCGGAGCCCAGGATGCGCTGAGCGAAAGCCAGCACGGGGGTCGGGAGGCGCAGGAGTCGCCCCTGGTAACGCAGGACGGTTCGCCAGTCGGCGACGGGCGACTCCAGGATCAGGCCGGCGATGACATCGCGATGGGGCGAGGAGAACTCGGTCTGCAGGCAGATCGCGCCTCCCATCGACCACCCCATCAAGAGGATGCGGCGCGCACCCTGGCGCCGTGCGTATCCGATCGCGGCATCCACGTCCCGCCATTCGGTCGCGCCCAGTGCATACGTGCCCGTGCGGCTCCGCGGCGCGTCGCCGTCGTTGCGGTACGACACGACGAGGCTGGTGATGCCGAGGTCATGGAACACGGGGACGGCGCGGAGCGTCTCCGCCCGGGTGGTACCACGGCCGTGCACCTGGATGACCCACACGTCGGTGTCGACGGCGGAGGGGAACTCCCACGCCGGGCACGGACCGACCGGCGTTCCGATCAGCGCATGGCGGTACGGGATCTGCAGATCGTCGGGCTTGTCGTAGTACCAGCCGCTGAAGGCCGCCATCGGAGCCAGATGTGCGTCGGCGGCGACGTGCGTGAGGAGCTTCCGCGTGACGCTGGTGCCGTCGTCCTTCACGACTGACCCCAGGCGCAGGTAATCGAGCGTCCCCGTGGTGAACAGCCCGTATCGGCCGGGCAGCGCCGTGTCGTCGGTGCGATCGAGGGTCACGGTCTGCGCGGCGGCATCGAGCGAGCGGAGGTGGACGTCGGGGATGCGCCCGGCGGGGGTGACGACCGTACGGGCCATGCGCAGCGACACCGCGCCGAGGGCGGTGGCGCTCAGCCCCAGGGCGGTGGTCAACGCGGCGATGGCGACCCGCAACGGTGCGGCCGCGGGATGCGGGGCACGGCGCCTCGCGGCGCGCCTGGGAGCGTTCATCGAGGCCTCACTCTAGTCTGTGGCCGTGACTGACCCCCGCTCACCCGAGGCGGCGACCCCTTTCGCCCGGGCGACCGACGAGTTGCGCGCGACGCCGTTCCGCGACGACTTCGTGGTGCGCGAGATCCCGTCTCCCTCCGGGCTGGCCCCGCAGTCGTTGGCGCTCGCGGGCGATGTGCGCCCGGAGGCGCACGCGACGGACTCTCTCTTCGGGACGGGACGCTTCATCCTGTTGCACGACCCGGAGGAGCCGGAGCAGTGGGGTGGCGCGTGGCGCGTCGTGTGCTTCGCCCAGGCGCCGCTCGAGCCCGAGATCGGGGTCGACCCGCTCCTCGCCGAGGTCGCGTGGTCCTGGCTCATCGACGCGTTGGATTCGCGGGGTGCCGAACGACACTCCGAATCGGGGACGGCGACCAAGACGCTGTCGACCGGATTCGGTGCGCTCGCGGCGCAGGGTGAAGGGTCACAGATCGAACTCCGCGCGTCGTGGTCGCCGCGCGGTCCGTTTCGCCCGCACCTCGAGGCGTGGGCCGAATTGGTCTGCATGCTCGCCGGACTCCCCCCGGGGTCCGAGGGTGTCGCGGTCCTCGGAGCCCGGAGGCCCCCGCGTGGTTGAGTACACCGTCATCGAGGATGCCGAAGGCCTGGCCGCGGCGTCGCAGTCGCTGGCATCCGGGGTCGGTCCCGTCGCCGTCGACGTCGAACGTGCGTCGGGATTCCGGTACTCGCAGCGGGCCTACCTGATCCAGGCGTTCCGTCGTGGCGCCGGGGTGTTCCTGTTCGACCCGTCGACGATCGATGACTTCTCGCCGCTGCAGGCGGCCATCGGCGACGTGCAGTGGGTATTCCACGCGGCGAGCCAGGATCTTCCGTCGCTGCGCGAGCGGGGGCTCGAACCCCCCGAGATCTTCGACACCGAGCTCGGTGCTCGTCTGCTCGGACACGAGCGTGTCGGCCTGGGCGCCGTGGTCGAGGAGACACTCGGCATCACGCTCGCCAAGGCCCATTCCGCCGCCGACTGGTCCACGCGCCCGCTGCCGGCGTCGTGGTTGGAGTACGCGGCGCTCGACGTCGAGCACCTGGTCGACGTGCGGGACAAGCTGGCCGCCGAACTCGACGAGCAGCAGAAGACCGAGTTCGCGCGACAGGAATTCCGGGCCGTGCTCGAGCGGCTGCCGAAGCCGCCGCGGGAGGACCCCTGGCGTCGCCTCAGCGGCCTTCACACCGTGCGCGGCCGCCGCTCGCTGGCCGTGGCGCGCTCGCTGTGGCAGGCGCGCGAGGACTACGCCCGCGAGCAGGACGTCGCGCCGGGTCGGCTCGTGCCCGACCGCGCGCTGGTGGCGGCCGTCCTCGCGGACCCGTCGAGCAAGCAGGCCCTCGCGGGGGTCAAGGAGTTCAACGGGCGGGCGAGCCGGACGCAGCTCGACCGCTGGTGGAACGCGATCGTCGCCGGGCGCGAGACCACCGACCTTCCGCCGGATCGTGTGCCGAGCGACACTCTGCCCCCGCCGCGCGCGTGGGTCGACCGCAACCCCGAGGCCGATCGTCGCCTCAAGGCCGCGCGTCCCGCGGTGGAGGCGCGCGCGGAGGAACTCCGGATGCCGACCGAGAACCTGCTCACCCCCGAGACCCTCCGGCGTGTCGCGTGGACTCCCCCGGCCGAGATCACGGCCGACACCATCTCCGCCGCCCTCGCGGAGCTCGGAGCGCGCCCGTGGCAGATTGAGCAGACTGCACAGGTCATCGCCGATAGCTTTGTAGCTTCCGTCAACGAGCCTGCGGACGTCGCGGAGACGGATTCGTAGGTTCGGACAACCGATTCTTCGCGCCGCGGAGGCTTTCCTAGGCTGGCTGCATCCCAATGTATGGAGGCAGAGTGGCCGAGATGTCAGACGTCTTCTTCGTCGATGGTGTGCGAACCCCGTTCGGGCGCGCCGGCGAGAAGGGCATGTACTGGAACACCCGCGCGGACGACCTTGTCGTCAAGGCGATCATCGGGTTGATGGAGCGCAACGGCGATGTGCCGAAGGACCGGATCGACGACGTGGCGATCGCCGCGACGTCGCAGACCGGTGACCAGGGCCTCACGCTCGGACGCACGGCGGCGATCCTCGCCGGGCTGCCGATGACCGTGCCCGGCCTCGCCATCGAGCGCATGTGCGCGGGAGCGATGACGAGCGTCACCACGATGGGCGCCTCGATCGGCGTCGGAATGTACGACCTCGCCCTCGCGGGCGGCGTCGAGCACATGGGGCACCACCCCATCGGCGCGAACGCCGACCCGAACCCGCGCTTCGTCGCCGAGAAGCTGGTCGACCCGGGCGCGCTGAACATGGGCGTGACCGCCGAGCGCATCCACGACCGCTTCCCGCACTTGACGAAGGAGCGGGCGGACCGTTTCGGCATGGCCAGCCAGCACAAGGTGCAGGCGGCTTACGAGGCCGGCAAGATCCAGCCCGACCTCATTCCGGTGGCCGTCAAGGATGCCGAGGGCGCCTGGGGCCTCGCCACCGAGGACGAGGGGCGCCGACCCGAGACGACCCTCGAAGGTCTGGCATCCCTCAAGACCCCCTTCCGGCCGCACGGTCGCGTCACGGCCGGTACGTCGTCGCCCCTCACCGATGGAGCGACGATCAGCCTGCTCGCTGGCTCGGACGCGGTGAAGGAGCTCGGCCTCACGCCGAAGATGCGGATGGTCTCGTTCGCGTTCGCCGGCGTGCAGCCCGAGATCATGGGCATCGGCCCGATCCCGTCGACCGAGAAGGCGCTGAAGAAGGCCGGCCTGACGATCGACGACATCGGCTTGTTCGAACTGAACGAGGCGTTCGCGATCCAGGTCATCTCGCTGCTTGACCACTTCGGCATCGCCGACGACGACCCGCGCGTGAACCCCTGGGGCGGCGCGATCGCCCTCGGCCACCCGCTCGCGGCATCCGGCGTCCGCCTGATGATCCAGCTCGCCGCGCACTTCGCCGAGCGCCCCGACGTGCGCTACGGCCTCACCGCCATGTGCGTCGGCCTCGGCCAGGGCGGCTCCGTGATCTGGGAGAACCCGTTCTTCGACGGAAAGAAGAAGCGCAAGTGACCGACTACTCCGCGATCGACTTCTCGCCCCTCGACGCCCTCACCGGCGACGAGGTCGTCACCCACTCCCCCGTCCGCGACGTGCGTCTGCCCTCGGGCAACGTCGTCGCCCTCGTCACCCTCGACAACGGGCGCGACCACACCCGGCCGAACACGCTGGGCCCGGCGACCCTCGCCGAGCTCGGACGCATGCTGGAGACCCTGAAGCAGCGGGCGGCGGCGGGCGAGATCCACGCCGTGGCGATCACCGGCAAGCAGTACATCCTCGCCGCCGGCGCCGACCTGTCCGACGTGGCGAAGCTGCCGTCGAAAGACATCGCGCGCCTCATCGCGCAGCGCGGTCACCAGGTGCTCGGGTCGCTCTCCGACCTCGGGGTTCCCTCGTTCGCGTTCGTCAACGGTCTCGCCCTCGGCGGCGGCCTGGAGATCGCGCTGAACTCGACCTACCGCACGGTCGACGCCTCGGCCGCCGCGATCGCGTTGCCCGAGGTGTTCCTGGGCATCATCCCCGGCTGGGGCGGCGCCTACCTGCTGCCGAACCTCATCGGCATCGAGAACGCGCTCGAGGTCGTGGTGTCCAACCCGCTCAAGCAGAACCGGATGCTCAAGCCCCAGCAGGCCTACGACCTCGGGATCATGGATGCCATCTTCCCCGCGGCGTCCTACCTCGAGGACTCGCTGCGCTGGGCGGACGGCGTGCTCACCGGGCGCGTGAAGGTCGAGCGGAAGAACGAGCCCGGCAAGATCGAACGTCTTACCAAGTGGCCCATCGCCATCAAGGTCGCGCGCGGCATGCTCGAGTCGAAGATCGGCACGGTCCCCCGCTCCCCCTACGTTGCACTCGACCTGCTCGAGAAGGCCAAGGGCGGCACCAAGGCGGAGGGGTTCGCCCGCGAGGACGAGGCTCTCGCCGACCTCATCACGGGCGATCAGTTCGCGGCATCCATGTATGCCTTCGACCTCGCGCAGAAGCGCGCGAAGCGTCCGGTCGGCGCGCCCGACAAGGCGCTGGCGAAGAAGGTCACGAAAGTCGGTGTGATCGGTGCGGGGCTCATGGCGTCGCAGTTCGCGCTGCTCTTCGTCCGGAAGCTGCGGGTCCCCGTCGTCATCACCGACCTCGACCAGGGGCGCGTCGACAAGGGCGTGGCCTCCATCCGTGAGGAGATCGGGAAGCTCGAGGCGAAGGGCCGGCTCGATTCCGACACCGCCAACCAGCTGCGCGCCCTCGTGCACGGCACGACCGACCGCGGTGAGTTCGCCGACTGCGACTTCGTCATCGAGGCCGTGTTCGAGGAAGTGGGCGTCAAGCAAGAGGTGTTCTCGGCGATCGAGAAGATCGTCTCGGACGACACGATCCTGGCGACCAACACCTCGTCGCTGTCGGTCGCCGAGATCGGTTCGGCACTGGAGCACCCCGAGCGGCTCGTCGGCTTCCACTTCTTCAACCCGGTCGCGGTCATGCCGCTCATCGAGGTCGTGAAGACGGATGCCACCTCCGACGCCGCCCTGTCGACCGCGTTCGTCGTGGCCAAGGGCCTCGGCAAGAACGCGGTGCTCACCGCCGACGCCCCCGGATTCGTCGTCAACCGTCTGCTGGCCAAGGTCATGGGAGAGGCCGCGCGCGCCGTCTACGAGGGCACTCCGATCACGGTGGTCGAGAAGGCGTTCGCTCCGCTCGGTCTGCCGATGGGTCCGTTCCAGCTCATCGACCTCGTCGGGTGGAAGGTCGCCGCACACGTGCAGGACACGATGGCGGGAGCCTTCCCCGACCGGTTCTTCGCGTCGGAGAACTTCCACGAGCTCGCCGCCCTCCCCGAGGTGGTCGAGAAGGACAAGGGCGGCCGGGTCACGGGCTGGACGAAGGCCGCGCAGAAGGTGCTCGTCACCGGCAAGACGCCTGTCGCCCCCGAGACGATCCTCGCCCGCGTGCAGGACGGTCTCGCGCAGGAGATCAAGATCATGCTCGACGAGGGCGTCGTCCCCGAGGTGCAGGACATCGACCTGTGTCTCATTCTGGGCGCCGGCTGGCCGTTCATCGACGGCGGCGCGTCGCCCTACCTCGACCGGGAGGGAGCGTCGGAGCGCGCCTTCGGCGACACGTTCCACCACCCGCCCATTCGCGGCATCGGCGGCTGAAACACCACAGCGGCGCCGTCCCCTGAGGGGGCGGCGCCGCTGTCGAGCGTGGCGGGGCCTACGGGCGGGACTTCTCCCACTCCTCCAGCGTCGGGATCGAGCCGGTGGGCGTCTGCCGCGCCATGGGAACCCGCGTTCCGAGCACCTGGGCCACCACGTCATGGGCAATCTTGGATGCTGTGAGCCCGGCATCCTCGAGGATCTGCTCGCGCGTGGCGTGGTCGATGAATTCGTCCGGGATGCCGAGCTCGTCCACGGCCGTGTCGACCCCGGCCTCGCGCAGAACCTGACGGACGCGCGTGCCGACGCCGCCGACGCGGATGCCGTCCTCGATGGTGATCACGAGCCGGTGCTCGCGCGCGAGGTCGATGATCGACGGCTGCACGGGGATCGCCCACCGGGGGTCGACGACCGTGGCTCCGATCCCCTGCGCGCGAAGGCGTTCCGCAACCTCCATGGCGAGATGGACCATCGGGCCGATGCCCACGAGGAGCACGTCGTCCGACGAACCGCGGGCCAGAACGTCGACGCCGTCGGGCAGACGTTCGATCGCCTCGAGATCCGCGGGCACACCGCCCTTCGGATACCGCACGACCGTGGGGGCGTCGCCGACCGCGACCGCTTCGCGGAACTCCTCGCGCAAGCGCGTCGCGTCCCGCGGAGCGGCGATCCGGATGCCGGGCACGAGCTGCAGCATCGCGAGGTCCCAGATGCCGTGATGGCTCGGTCCGTCGGGGCCGGTGACCCCGGCGCGGTCGAGCACGAACGTGACGCCGGCCTTGTGCAGGGCGACATCCATCATGACCTGGTCGAACGCGCGGTTCATGAACGTCGCGTAGATCGCGACGACCGGGTGCAGCCCGCCGAAGGCGAGGCCCGCGGCCGAGGCGACCGCGTGCTGCTCGGCGATGCCGACGTCGTACACGCGCTCGGGGAAACGCTCCGCGAAGGCCTGCAAGCCGGTGGGTCGCAGCATCGCGGCCGTCATGGCGATGACATCGTCGCGCTCCGCGCCCACGGCGGTGAGCTCGTCCGCGAAGACGTCCGTCCACTGCGGGCCCCCACTCGAGCTCAGCGCTTCGCCCGTGATGGGGTCGATCTTGCCGACCGCGTGGAACTGGTCGGCCTCGTCGCTGAGCGCCGGGGCGTAGCCGCTGCCCTTGTCGGTGATCGCGTGCACGATCACGGGGGCTCCATACGATTTCGCCAACTCGAGCGTCTCGATGAGCGACTCGAAGTCATGACCGTCGATGGGTCCGAGGTACTTGATGTCGAGGTTGCTGTACAGCGCCTCGTTGTTCGTGAAGCGCGACAGGAAGCCGTGCGTGCCGCCGCGAACGCCGCGGTAGACCGCCCGCGCCGCCGGCCCCAGGCGACGGAACAGCGTGTCGGAACTCTGATGCAGGTGCCGGTACGCCTCGTTCGTGCGCACGCGGTTGAGGTAGCGGGCCATGCCGCCGATGGTCGGGGCGTACGACCGGCCGTTGTCGTTGACGACGATGACGAGGTTGCGGTCGTTGTCGTCGCTGATGTTGTTCAGCGCCTCCCACGTCATACCTCCCGTGAGGGCACCGTCGCCCACGACGGCGACGACGTGGCGGTCTCGGCGGCCGGTGCGTGAGAACGCCCGCGAAACGCCGTCGGCCCAGCTGAGCGAGCTCGACGCGTGCGACGACTCGACGATGTCGTGCTCGCTTTCGGAGCGCTGCGGGTAGCCGGCCAGGCCGCCGCGGGAACGCAACTGCGCGAAGTCCTGGCGTCCGGTGAGGATCTTGTGCACGTACGACTGGTGCCCGGTGTCGAAGATGATCGGGTCGGCCGGGGAGTCGAAGACGCGGTGCAGAGCGATCGTCAGCTCGACGACGCCCAGGTTGGGGCCGAGGTGGCCGCCCGTGCGGGCGACGTTCTCGACGAGGAACGAGCGGATCTCGGCGGCGAGCTGCCGCAGCTGATCGGGAGTGAGACCGTCGAGGTCACGCGGACCGTGGATGCCGGGTAGGAGAGCCATCTGACTCCTCTCGTGCGGTGCGCGCGGAGGTCCGCGCGTCTGTCGATTCTAGTCTCGGCACCCGGACGGGGCCCGGCAAAGGCTTGCCAGCGAGCGATTCAGGGTGTCGGGAAACGCGACCGCGCCCCGGAAGCCGAGGCTCCCGGGGCGCGGAGGATGCGGGATCAGACGAGCGAGCGCAGCACGTACTGCAGGATGCCGCCGTTGCGGTAGTAGTCGGCCTCACCGGGGGTGTCGATACGGACCACGGCGTCGAACGTCACGGTCTGCTTGCCCTCGGGCGAGAACTCGCTCGGTTCGGCGGTGACCTTCACCGTCTTGGGGGTCACGCCCTCGTTGAGCTGCTCGAGGCCCTCGATCGAGACGATCTCGGTGCCATCGAGGCCCAGCGACTTCCAGCTCTCGCCGGCGGGGAACTGCAGCGGGACGACGCCCATGCCGATGAGGTTCGAGCGGTGGATGCGCTCGAAGCTCTCGGTGATGACAGCCTTCACGCCGAGCAGGTTCGTGCCCTTGGCCGCCCAGTCGCGCGACGAACCCGAGCCGTACTCCTTGCCACCGAAGATGACCAGCGGGGTGCCCTGCGCCTGGTAGTTCTGGCTCGCGTCGAAGATGTACGACTGCGGTCCGCCGGGCTGAGTGAAGTCACGGGTGTAGCCGCCCTCGACGACCGTGCCGTCGTTGACCGCGGCCGTGAGCTCGTTCTTCAGGCGGATGTTCGCGAACGTGCCGCGGATCATGACCTCGTGGTTCCCGCGACGCGAGCCGTAGGAGTTGAAGTCCTTCTGCGCGACGCCGTGCTCGATGAGGTACTGCGCGGCGGGCGTGCCCGCCTTGATGTTTCCGGCCGGGGAGATGTGGTCGGTGGTGACCGAGTCTCCGAGCGTCGCCATCACGCGCGCACCGGAGATGTCGGTGACCGGCGAGGGCTCCATCGACATGCCGTCGAAGTAAGGGGCCTTGCGCACGTAGGTGGAGTCGGCATCCCACTCGAAGATCGGACCGGTCGGGGTCGGGAGGTTCTTCCAGCGCTCGTCCCCCTCGAACACGGTGGCGTACTGCTGAATGAACTGCTCGCGCGAGATCGACGCGTCGATGATCGTCTGCACCTGGTCGGGGGCCGGCCAGATGTCCTTGAGGAAGACGTCGTTACCGTTCTGGTCCTTGCCCAGGGCGTCGGTCTCGAAGTCGAAGTTCATCGACCCGGCCAGTGCATAGGCGACCACCAGCGGCGGGGATGCCAGGTAGTTCATCTTCACGTCGGGGCTGATGCGTCCCTCGAAGTTGCGGTTGCCCGAGAGGACAGCCGTGACGGCGAGGTCGTTCTCGTTGATCGCCTCGGAGACTTCCTCGATGAGGGGGCCGGAGTTGCCGATGCAGATCGTGCAGCCGTAGCCGACGGTGTAGAAGTCCAGGCCCTCGAGCGCCTTGTCGAGACCCGACTTCTCGTAGTAGTCGGTGACGACCTTCGAGCCGGGGCCGAGCGTGGTCTTGACCCACGGCTTGCGCTTGAGGCCCTTGTCGACGGCGTTCTTCGCGAGGAGACCCGCCGCGATCATGACCGACGGGTTCGAGGTGTTGGTGCACGACGTGATCGCCGCGAGGGTGACCGCACCGTTGTCGAGCAGGTACGACTGCCCCTCCGGCGTGGTGACCTTGACCGGCTTCGACGCGTTGACGGGGTGACCCGACGAGATGAGCACCTCACCGGTGTGGGTGTGCTCGTCGCCCGGCACGGGGCCCGGGTCGGAGGCCGGGAACGACTGGTCGCTCTCGAGGTCGACGATGGAATCCGACGTCACGGCGGCGTAGTTGAGGATGTCCTTCTCGAACTGCGACTTGGCCTCGGACAGGAGGATGCGGTCTTGCGGACGCTTCGGACCGGCGATCGAGGGGACCACCGTCGAGAGGTCGAGCTCCATGTACTCGCTGAAGACGAGCTCGCGGGCCGGGTCGTGCCAGAGCTTCTGCTCCTTGGCGTACGCCTCGACGAGGGCGACGGTCTGCTCGTCGCGACCGGTGAGACGGAGGTACTCGAGCGTGACGTCGTCGATGGGGAACATCGCGGCCGTCGAGCCGAACTCGGGGCTCATGTTGCCGATCGTCGCGCGGTTGGCCAGCGGCACGGATGCCACGCCCTCGCCGAAGAACTCGACGAACTTGCCCACGACGCCGTGCTTGCGCAGCATGTCGGTGATGGTGAGGACGACGTCGGTCGCCGTGACGCCCGCCGGGATCTCGCCGCTGAGCTTGAAGCCGACGACGCGCGGGATGAGCATCGACACGGGCTGGCCGAGCATGGCCGCCTCGGCCTCGATGCCACCGACGCCCCAGCCCAGCACGCCCAGGCCGTTGACCATCGTGGTGTGCGAGTCGGTGCCGACGCAGGTGTCGGGGTAGGCGCGGAGGACGCCGTCGACCGTGCGGTCGTAGACCACCTTGGCGAGGTGCTCGATGTTGACCTGGTGGACGATGCCGGTCCCCGGCGGGACGACCTTGAAGTCGTCGAAGGCCGTCTGGCCCCAGCGGAGGAACTGGTAACGCTCACCGTTGCGCTCGTACTCGATCTCGACGTTGCGCTCGAGCGCGTTCTCGCTGCCGAAGAGGTCGGCGATGACCGAGTGGTCGATGACCATCTCGGCGGGCGAGAGCGGGTTGATGCGGTTGGGGTCTCCGCCGAGGGCCGTCACGGCCTCGCGCATGGTGGCGAGGTCGACGATGCAGGGGACGCCGGTGAAGTCCTGCATCACGACGCGTGCGGGCGTGAACTGGATCTCGGTGTCGGGCTCGGCATCCGGGTTCCAGGAGCCGAGGGCGCGGATCTGCTCCGCGGTGACGTTGGCCCCGTCCTCGGTGCGGAGCAGGTTCTCGAGCAGCACCTTGAGGCTGAACGGGAGCTTCTCGTACCCGGCGACGGTGTCGATGCGGAAGATCTCGTAGTCGGTGCTGCCGACCGTCAGGGTGCTCTTGGCACCGAAGCTGTCAACCGTGGACACGATCGTCTCCTTCGTCGGCGTATGCGCAGGCGTCGGCCCGCCCTCTCCCATCTTCCCCTCGCGATGGGGAGGATGCCAGGAAGGCCGACCTAACCGCGAGGGAGGGAGATTTATCTTGATATCAAGATAAATATATCAGGACTCGCGGCGCGGCGAGAGAGCGCGGACGGCGAGCCACGTCACGGCGACCATCGGGGCGAACAGGGGCAACCCCATGATGATCTTGAGCGTGCCGAGGGCCGTCACGTCGCCGGCGAAGTAGAGCGGGAGCTGCACCACGAGGCGGGCGATGAACAAGGCCGCCCACCCGAGCGACAGCAGCGAGTACACGCGTCGCTTGCGCTTGTCGGTGCGCCAGGCGGTCCCCTCGCCGAGAAGGTAGCCGGCGGCCAAGCCGATCAGCGGCCACCCGACGAGGACGGACACCAGAAAAGCGGTCCCGTACGCACCGTTGGTGAAGAACCCGAAGACGAAGTTGTCTTGACCGCGGCCCGTGAACAGGGCGAGGAGCGCGGCTGCGACGGTGGCGACGAGCCCTCCGATCGCCGCGCTCGGCGGCGATTTCGTCAGCAGACGCACGATCGTGAAGACGAGCGCCAGACCGACCGAGACGCCGAGGCTCAGCGGCAGATTCCCCTGCCGCGACTCGGGATCGGTCGTCACGGTGAACAGGACGACGAATGCGAGGGAGGGCAGGACGGATTCCAGGATGCCGCGCACCCCGCCCATCGCCGCCCACACGGCCGCGCCGGTCGAGGAGTGCTTCGACGGGTCGAGCCCCGCGCGACGCGCGGCGCTCCCCAGCGCGGCCGAGACGCTGTCGGCCGCGGACGGCGGCTCGAGCGGGACGCGGTCGGCGTCATCCGGGCGTGCGGAGTCGCTCATGTCGTGGCGGGGGTGCCCGGCATCCGGAGCGGGATCAGATCACGCGGGGGCATCGGCGACCCGCCGCGCACGACGACGATCGAACGGAAGAGGTCTTCCACCGCCGTCGCCGCGTCGACGTCCGACGTCGCGGCGCCGCCGATGACGCCGCGAAGGAACCAGCGCGGGCCGTCCACCCCGACGAAGCGCGCGAGCCGCTTGGTGGCGCCGTCGGGTCCGGCCACGACCGGAACCTCGGCGAGCAGCTCGGGACCGAGCGGTCCTTCGCGTTCCTCGACACGACCGCCCTGCTGCTTGATCTGCTGGCGGATCTGGTCGCGGGTCTCGGCCCACAGGCCACTCGAGCGCGGCGCCGCGAACGGCTGCACCTGGAGGGTGGACTCGGCGTAATCCAAGCCCACGGCGACGATGCGCTTGGTCTGCTCTTCGACCTCGAGCCTCAGGTTCAGGCCCTCACGCGGGAGGATCTTGATTCCGCCCAGGTCGATGTACGGGCGCACCGCGTTCGCCTCGGACTCGTCGAAGGGTCCGGCGGTCTCGCGGTCGACGGGCCCGCTCTTGGCGGGTGGCGCGGCCTCGATCTGCTGCTCGGAGTCGTCGGTCATCGGGTGCTCCCTGAGGGGGTCTGGTAGCCGCTGGATCCGAAGCCGCCTTCTCCTCGCACGCTGGCGGGGAGCTCGTCGACGGGGATGAAGCGCACGGGTGGGACGGGCATGACGATGAGTTGCGCGATGCGGTCTCCGACCGCGATCTCGTAGGCCTCGTCGAGGTCGGTGTTCAGCAGCGCCACTTTGATCTCGCCGCGGTAGCCCGCGTCGATCGTGCCGGGCGAATTGACGATCGTGATCCCGTGCTTCGCCGCCAGTCCGCTGCGGGGGACGACGAAGGCGGCGTACCCCTCGGGCAGGGCGATGCGCACGCCGGTTGGGACGAGCGCACGCCGACCGGGCTCGAGACGAACCGCCTCGGCGGCGACGAGGTCGGCTCCGGCGTCGCCGGGGTGGGCGAAGACCGGAATCTCGGATGCGACAATGAGGACGTCCACCGTTTCGGTCACCCCACGAGGGTAATGCAGAAGAGGGGGTGCGGCATCCGCACCGGAATCGAGTACCGCGAACGCCTGAGCCCATCGCTGTGGGCGCTCGTCGCCGCGGCGGTCTGCGGGCCGATGGCGGCCCTGGTCTTCTCTCCCATCGACACGACCGTCGCCCTCGTCGTGGGCCTGTTGGTCTCGGTGGGGATCGTGGCTGCCCTCGTCGCACTCTCCCCCGTGATCGAACTGCGCGACGGAGAGTTGCGGGCGGGCCGCGCGCACATCCCGGTGGAGTATCTCGGGACGCCGGCAGGCGTGGTGGCGGACGAAGCGCGGACGGCCCGTGGGAGTGGTCTCGACCATCGGGCCTGGCATGTCATCCGGGGAGGGATCGACGGGATCGTCACGGTGCCCGTGACCGATCCCGATGATCCGACTCCCCTGTGGGTGGTCTCCACCCGGACGCCGGATCGCCTCGTGGCGGCGATCCAGCGCGCTCAGGTCAGGCTGCGCACTCCAGGCAGATGAAGCCGGAGCCGCTCTCTTCGGCGATCTGGGAACGGTGCTTCACCAGGAAGCAGTTCATGCAAGTGAACTCGTCCTCCTGGGGCGGAAGCACGACGACATCGAGCTCGATGTCCGACAGATCGGCTCCGGGCAGTTCGAAGCCCGAGGGGTTGTCGGCATCCTCGTTGTCGATCGACCCCGACGTCTTGTCGGGCACGCGCTCCTTGAGGGCCTCGATCGACTCGCTGTCGTCCTCGGTCTTGCGCGGTGCGTCGTAATCGGTGGCCATGCGTGAAGGTCTCTACTTCCGGTTTTTCGTGGTGCATCGCCCGAACGGGCGGCCATAGTTTGCATGACCCGACCCCGATTAGCAAATGCGCTTGTCTGGGATGGTGCGGGCTGCGAGGCGTCAAACTCGCGGCGCGCCCGCGTTATTCCCGCCTCCGGCGCCACGGCCGTGTCAGCATGGGGCTCGACCGCAGATCGGAGGGGTGTTTCGTATGGAACAGCTCAAAGTCATCGGAACCGAGGATGACGTCCTCGTCGTCGCGACCGAAGCGGGCGAACGATTCGCCCTGCCGCTCGACGAGGTGCTGCGCGCCGAGGCGCGTCGTGCGCGCCGTGGGCGCGAGCACGACGACGAGCGCGCGCCCCGTGCCAGCCCCCGTGACATCCAGGCGCACATCCGCGCAGGACTCTCGGCCCGCGAGGTCGCGACCCTGCTGAACGCCCGCGTGGAAGACGTCCAGCGCTTCGAAGGCCCCGTCCTGGCCGAGCGAGAGCACGTCGTCGCGCAGGCGCTGGCCGTGCCCGTGCTCCTCGGGGGCGCGCTCGAGCACGACGCGCCGATCACCTTCGGTGCCGCCGTCCGCGCGAAGCTCAGCGAGGCCGGTGCGTCGTCCGAGCGCTGGACCAGCTGGAAGGACTCCTCCGGCTGGATGGTCAAGCTGGAGTTCGTCGCCAACGGCATCGATCACGACGCCCGATGGGGCTTCGACCCCCGCCGCAGCACCCTGTCGCCGCAGAACTCGGACGCGATCCAACTCTCACGCCAAGGTTCGTTGCCCGAGGGACTCATTCCCCGCCTGCGCGCGCTGGACACCCCGCTTCCCAAAGACGACTCGCGGTTCGACAGCGGCGCATTCGGTCCGCGTCGACTCGACATCGAGGACGAACCCGGGGTGGAGGCCACGGGTCCGGTCGCCGCAGCCGTGCAGGCGGCGGCCATCAAGCGCGCCCCCGACGCTCCGGTGACCTCGTCCGAGACCGCCGACCTCCTGGAGGCGCTGCGCCGCCGCCGCGGTCAGCGTGAACCGCTGCCCGGTGCCGCAGAGGTGCGGGAACCCGAGCCGCGCGTACCCAGTGCGCCCGTGGCGCTCTTCGACGCGCTGGAGCCCGAATACCGCGCCGACGAGCCCGACGTCGAACCCGAGCGGACCACCGCTCCCCCGGCATCCTCCGACTCCGGTCGCCGGGCGAAGGGGCGGCCGTCGATGCCGTCGTGGGACGAGATCGTGTTCGGGGCGCGCACCGACGAGAGCTGATCCGCTCGTCGTCAGGCGAAGGCGCCGAGGCGCAGCAGGGGGACGGTGCGTTCCTCGTCGGTGAGCGACCCGTGCTGACCGACCATGCGTTGCGGGCGCTTGTCGGTCTCGCGGTCGTCGTAGTACGCGAAACGTCCGCGCGCAGCGACGAGGACGTCTCCGATGCGGTCGTGCACGGCGGGATCCACGCGACCGAACAGCCCGGCGGCGATCGCCTCGTCGCGTGTCAGTACCCAGGCCCGCGCCTGCTCCCGCTCGCGCCAGCGTGAGGCAACGGCATCCCGTTCGCCGTCCGCGGTGTACAGGTGCAGCATGCGCGGTTCGCCGCCGACGATGTCGACGCCCTCGACGAGCGGGTCGCCGTGCGTGAGCAGCACGTGCTTCCGGGCGGGCACGTCGACCATGCCGTGGTCGGCCGTGACGATCACGCCGGTGCCGGGACCGATCGCGCCGGCGAGATCGCGCGCGGCGATATCGACGCGCTCCAGGGCGTCGATCCAGCGCTCGGACTCCCACCCGTCGCGGTGCCCCGCGGTGTCGAGGTCGGGTGCGTAGAGGTAGACGAGAGCGCCCGGATGCCGACCCGCGAGGTCGGCCGCGATCGCGGCGCGTTCACGCACGTCCGTGGCGGAGACGAACTCCGCGCCCCGCAGCGTCGCCTCCGTGAACCCGGTGCCGGTGTAGTCGGGACGGGAGACGACGAAGCACGGGCGCCCGCGTTCCGCTTCGATCTCGAAGAGCGGGCGGCTGCGCTGCCACGTGTGCGGGTCGAGGCCGTCGGTCTCCCAGCCGTGCAGCTGGTTCGCCGCGACGTCGGTGCCGGGGATGCGCGTGCGGTAGCCGACGATCCCGTGCTCCCCCGGGTCGGTGCCGGTCAGCATGCTCGTCAGAGCGGCGGCGGTCGTTGAGGGGAAAACCGTGCGGGCCACATCGCGGCGCGTCCCGGCGGAACCGAGGAACCGGGCATGACCGCGGCGCTCCGCGAGGTTGTGCGACCCGAGCCCGTCGACGACGAACACGACGGCGCTCCGGGCCGGCGCAAACCACTCGGACCGACCGTCGAGGGCCGAGATCGCCTGGCTCACCACACCGGTGAGGTTCCGGGCGCGCGGCGGGCCCGCCGGTAGGCTGATAGACATCGGGGCCAGTCTTCCACACGACATTCCGCCCCCGTCGAGATCGACGCCCGCCCGACCCGAGGCCGCACCTATGCCCGATTCCCGTTCCTCCGCCGCTTCCCCCGCACCCGAGCGCATCGAAGACGTCGATGTCTCGGCCGAGATGCAGGGGTCGTTCCTCGAGTACGCGTACTCGGTGATCTACTCGCGCGCGCTGCCCGATGCGCGCGATGGGCTCAAGCCGGTGCAGCGTCGCATCCTGTACCAGATGGCCGAGATGGGCCTGCGTCCCGATCGCGGGCACGTGAAGAGCGCACGCGTCGTCGGTGAGGTGATGGGAAAGCTCCACCCCCACGGCGATGCTCCGATCTACGACGCCCTGGTACGTCTCGCGCAGCACTTCTCTCTCCGTGTGCCGCTGATCGACGGGCACGGCAACTTCGGCTCGCTCGACGACGGCCCGGCCGCCCCCCGCTACACCGAGGCGCGACTGGCGCCGCCCGCCCTCGCCCTCACGGAGAACCTCGACGAGGACGTCGTCGACTTCGTGCCGAACTACGACGGGCAGTTCCAGCAGCCCGATGTGCTGCCGGCCGCCTTTCCGAACCTGCTGGTCAACGGCGCGACCGGCATCGCGGTCGGCATGGCCACCAACATGGCGCCGCACAACCTGATCGAGGTCGTCGGGGCGGCGACGCACCTCCTGCGGAACCCGGATGCCACGGTCGAGGAGCTCATGGAGTTCGTCCCCGGCCCCGACCTGCCGTCTGGCGGCATCATCGTCGGTCTCGACGGCATCAAGGACGCGTACACGAACGGCCGCGGGTCGTTCCGGACGCGCGCGAAGGCGTCGATCGAGTCGCTGGGCCCCCGCCGCACCGGCATCGTCATCACCGAACTCCCCTACCTCGTCGGACCCGAGCGGGTGATCGAGAAGATCAAGGATGCCGTCCAGTCGAAGAAGCTTGCCGGCATCGCCGACGTCACCGACCTCAGCGACCGTCAACACGGGCTGCGTCTGGTCATCGGCATCAAGACGGGCTTCGACCCCCAGGCGGTGCTCGAGCACCTCTACCGGCTGACTCCGCTCGAGGACTCCTTCGGGATCAACAACGTCGCGCTCGTCGACGGACAGCCCCAGACGCTCGGCCTGCGCGAGATGCTGCGCGTGTACCTCGACCACCGCATCCGCGTCATCACGCGGCGCAGCGAGTACCGCTTGGCCCGCAGACGTGAGCGTCTCCACCTCGTCGAGGGTCTGCTCATCGCGATCCTCGACATCGACGAGGTCATCCAGGTCATCCGCTCGTCCGACGACGGCGAGCAGGCACGGACGCGTCTGCAGGAGGTCTTCGACCTGTCGCACCCGCAGGCGGAGTACATCCTCGAACTGCGCCTGCGACGCCTCACGAAGTTCTCCCGCATCGAGCTCGAGGCGGAGCGCGACCAGCTCAAGGCCGAGATCGACCAGCTCGTGGAGTTGCTCGGCAGCGAGGTCCTGTTGCGCGCCCAGGTCGCGACCGAGCTCGAGGCTGCGGCCGAGGCCTACGGCACGCCCCGCCGCACGATGCTCCTCAACGGTGGTCCCGTGCAGCCCCGGTCGGCCAAGGCCGCCGCGGCCGCTGATCTGCAGATCGCCGATGCGCCCTGCCGCGTCTTCCTCTCGGCGACCGGCCGCATGGTGCGCGCCGAGCTCACCGTCGACGCACCGGGCGGTGGGGTCGTCGCTCCGACGCGACGCGCCAAGCACGACGCGATCCGTTCCTCGGTGGACACGACGACGCGTGGAGACATCGGTGCCGTGACCTCGGCCGGGCGTCTCGTCCGCTTCTCCCCCGTCGACCTGCCGTCCGTGCCGGGGAACGCGGTACAGCTGTCCGCGGGAACCAGGGTCGAGCAGTACCTCACCCTCGGCAAGGGCGAGCAGGTGGTCGCGCTCGTGCCGTTGACCGACGGCGCCCCCATCGCGCTCGGCACGGCCCAGGGGATCGTGAAGCGCGTGGCGGCGAGCGAGCTCGGCACGAAGCCCGAGATCGAGATCATCGCCCTCCGCGACGGCGACCGGGTGGTCGGGGCGGCCCCGGCCTCCGATGCGGCGGAGCTCGTGTTCATCGCCGACGACGCGCAACTCCTCCGCTTCGATGCGTCGTCCGTGCGGCCCCAGGGGCGCTCGGCCGGGGGCATGGCCGGCATCCGCTTGTCCGACGGTGCGCACGTGATCGCCTTCGCCGTGGTCGGTGGCTCGGCGTTCGACGCGGTCGTCGTCACGATCGCCGGCTCGACCACCGCGCTGGCGGGAACGGATGCCGGAAGCGCCAAGGTCTCGGCGTTCGCGGAGTTCCCGGCCAAGGGGCGCGCGACCGGAGGCGTCCGCGCTCAGCGGTTGCTCCGTGGCGAAGACGCGCTGACGCTCGCGTGGGTCGGGTCCGACCCGCGGGCCGTCGGCTCCGACGGGTCGGTGCGCTCTCTTCCGGAACCGGGAGCCAAACGCGATGCGTCGGGGCAGCCGCTCGACGCGGTCGTCGGCGCGATCGGCACCGCGATCCGCTGAGCTCCACGGCGCCGAACCGGCCGGTGCGCGCCGGTTCGGCGCGGGGACTCAGACGTCGATGCGCTCGCGCGCGAGGCGGTCGCTGGAGTCGACGATGAACTCGCGGCGCGGGGCGACGTCGCTGCCCATGAGCAGGTCGAAGACCTTGGCCGCCTCCTCGATGTCGCGCACCTGCACGCGGCGGAGGGTTCGGCCCGCGCGGTCCATCGTGGTGGTCGCGAGCTGGTCGGCATCCATCTCGCCGAGTCCCTTGTACCGCTGGATGGGCTCCTGCCAGCGCTTGTTCGCCTTCTTGAGCTTGGCCAGCAGGCCGTGCAACTCTTGCTCGCTGTAGGTGTAGATCGTCTCGTTCGGCTTCGAGCCGGGGTTCATCACGATCACCCGGTGGAGCGGCGGCACGGCGGCGAAGACGCGCCCGGCCTCGACGAGAGGCCGCATGTAGCGGAAGAACAGCGTCAGCAGCAGCGTGCGGATGTGAGCGCCATCGACGTCGGCGTCGCTCATCAGGATGATCTTGCCGTAGCGGGCAGCGTCGAGGTCGAACGAGCGACCGGAGCCGGCCCCGATGACCTGGATGATCGAGGCGCATTCGGCGTTGGACAGCATGTCGCTGATGGACGCCTTCTGCGTGTTGAGGATCTTGCCGCGGATGGGGAGGAGTGCCTGATATGCGCTGTTGCGCGCATCGCGGGCGGTGCCGAGCGCCGAGTTGCCCTCGACGATGAACAGTTCGGAGTCGGCGACGTCGTTCGAGCGGCAGTCGACGAGCTTGGAGGGCAGCGAGGACGACTCCAGCGCATTCTTGCGACGCTGCGTCTCTTTGTGCGTGCGCGCGGAGATCCGCGCCTTCATCTCGGAGACGACCTTCTCGAGCAGCAGCGCGGTCTGCGCCTTGTCGTCGCGCTTGGCGGAGGTGAACCGTTCCGTCAGGGCTTTGGACACGACCTGCGTGACGATCTGGCGCACGGCGGGTGTTCCGAGCACCTCCTTTGTCTGCCCCTCGAACTGCGGCTCGGGCAGGCGAACAGTGAGGACGGCGGTGAGGCCGGCGAGGATGTCATCCTTCTCGATCTTGTCGTTGCCGACCTTGAGCTTCCGAGCGTTCTGTTCGACCTGAGTGCGCAGGATCTTCATCAGGCCCTGCTCGAAGCCCTGCTGGTGCGTGCCGCCCTTGGGGGTGGCGATGATGTTGACGAACGACCGTGTCGTGGTGTCGTAGCCGGTGCCCCAGCGCACAGCGATGTCGACCTCGCACTCGCGCTGCACCTCGGTCGGAATCATCGATCCGCCGGGCTGCAGGACGGGAACCGTCTCGGCGAACGTGCCGGTGCCGGTCAGGCGCCACGTGTCGGTGATGGCGGAGTCGGGCGCGAGGAAGTCGGCGAACTCGGAGATGCCGCCATCGAATCGGTAGCTCGTCTCGACGGGCTCGTCGCCCCGTTCATCGGCGATGACGAGCTCGAGCCCGGGCACGAGGAACGCGGTCTGCCGCGCGCGCTGCACGAGCTCGTCGAACCCGAAGGCCGCGTCCTTGGTGAAGATCTGCCGATCGGCCCAGTAGCGGATCCGCGTACCCGTGACGCCGCGGGCGGCCTTGCCCACGACGCGCAGCTCGCTGCTGCGCTCGAACGGCGTGAACGTCGAGTCGGGACCGGGCCCCGCGAAGACGCCGGGCTCGCCGCGGTGGAAGGACATCGCGTAGGTCTTGCCCCCGCGGTCGACCTCGACGTCGAGGCGCTCGGACAGGGCGTTGACCACGGAGGCGCCGACGCCGTGCAGGCCGCCCGAGGCCGCGTACGAGCCGCCACCGAACTTGCCACCGGCGTGCAGCTTCGTGAAGACGACCTCGACACCGGTGAGCCCGGTGCGGGGCTCGACGTCGACGGGGATGCCGCGGGCGCGGTCGCGCACCTCGACACTGCCGTCGCCGTGGAGCACGATGTCGATGCGCGACCCGAAACCGCCGAGGGCCTCGTCGACGGAGTTGTCGATGATCTCCCACAGGCAGTGCATGAGGCCGCGGGAGTCGGTGGACCCGATGTACATGCCCGGGCGCTTGCGCACCGCCTCGAGTCCTTCGAGGACCTGGAGATGATGGGCGGAATACTCGGACGTCACGATCTCCCAGCGTAATCGCGGGCTCCGACATCGACTTGCAGACACACGGTCCGGCGGGGCCGACGTACGCGCACAGCGAAATGTTATGCGCGCGCGGCATAGGGGAAACATCCGCGTGGTTCTATTGACAGACTCGCCCAACGAGCCACCGAGGAGGGCACCCGAGATGACCACTACGACTGCACCCGACGCGTCCGTCGTCCTCGACCACCGTCTGACGGCGGCTGATCGCTGTGACTCCTGCGGAGCGCAGGCCTACATCGCCGCCGAGGTGAACGGCAGCGAACTCCTCTTCTGCGCCCACCACGGACGCAAGTACGAAGAGAAGCTCCGCAGCATCGCCACGTCGTGGCACGACGAGACCGCGCGTCTCAACGCTACCGACTGATCTTTCGTTCGAACGGGCCCCGAGCCGCTCTCAGCGAGCGGAACGGGGCCCGTTCGTCGTATAGCGACGGGGCACGACCGGCGAGACCCGGAGCGCGATCTCCTCACCGATCGTGTCGATGAGTTCGGCCAGGTCGGTCGCGGATGCCACTCCCCCGCGCCCGAACACGATCGCGGTGTCACCGACGGAGGCATCCGGCCATCCGTCGACGGTCATCGCGACCGCGTCGATGCGGCGCACGCGACGAGGCCCGGCAGGGGTCGCGACGGAGAATCGCCCCTGCAGTGTCGACGGCAGGCCGTGGAGGTGGCCGAGGTCCACGCGCACAGCGTCACCCTCGACCGCGACGACCGAGGCGACCAACGTCGAGATCGGCTCGATCCCGAGCTCCGCTTCCCCCGGGCCACCGGCGGGGCGGATGCCGTAGGAGAACGCTCCGACACGGACGAGGTCCTCGCGGAACGGGGCACGGGCGAACCCGGCCGCGCTGGCGGCCAGGTGCGAGAACCGCGGCGTCAGGCCCGCGTCGACGGCGGCGGTGCGGGCGGCGAGGAAGATCTCGCGGGCGTCGTCGTCGTCGGCATCCGACGCTTCCGAGATGTGCGACCAGACGCCTTCGAACTGCGCCGCTCCCGCGTCGACGAGAGTCGAGAGCAGACCGAGCGCGGCACTCCATCGTTCGGGTCGGATGCCGTTGCGGTGCAGGCCCGTGTCGATCTTGAGGTGTACGCGCGCCGGCGACGGACCCGCGGGGATCCGCGCCAGGTCGTTCAGGAGCTCTTCGTCGCCGATGCCGAGGTCGAGGTCTGCGGCGATCCCGGCGGCGAGGTCGTCGGCACCTCCGAGCAGCCAGACGAAGATGCGCGCGTCCGGACCGACGGCGGCGCGCACGGCGCGGCCGGTCTCGACATCGAATGCGCCGAACCACGACACACCCTCGGCGCTCGCGCGCCGGACGATCTCGGGGATGCCGTGCGCGTACGCGTCATCCTTGACCACCAGCATGTGCTGCGCGGGAGCGATGGCCTCCCGCACGCGCGCGAGGTTGCGGGAGAAGACGTCGAGATCGACGAGGTACTCGGCGCTCATGCGTGGACCGCCCGAACGGCGTGGGACCCCACGGACGCCACGATTTCTCCGGCACTCCAGCCGGTGGCATCCGTCCACTCCGCCAGAGACGGATGACCGTGGTCGGGGTCGCCGAAGAACACCACGTCCGTCCCCCGAGCGGGACGGGTCTCGCCGACGTCGACGACGCAGACGTCCATGGCGACACGGCCGACGATCCGATGGCGGTGCCCGTCGATGACGACGTCGGCCACGTTGCCGAGCGAGCGGACGACGCCCTGCGCGTACCCGCCGGTCACGAGCGCCACGGTCGTGTCGCGCGGAGCGCGATGCGTGTAGCCGTACGAGACGCCCTCCCCCCGGAGGAGCGGCTTCGTCCCGAGCACCTGTCCGCGGAGGGACAGAACCGGTCGTGCACGGAGGTCGCCGCCGGGCAGACCGAAGAGGGTCGCCGCGTCGAGATCCCGTGGGTCGACACCCAGTGACGACAGAACGGATGCCACCCACTCGGCGCCGTGCCCCCACGCGTCGGCCGTGAGCACATCGTCCGCGGGGGCGATCGGCGCGAGCCCGGCATTCGCGCGGAGGTTCCGCTCCGACAGGTGAGCAACCGGGGTGACTCCCCCGGCGACATCGGGAGTCGCGGGCATCGCGGTGTCGGGAGTCATCAGCGGTGGAGCGCGGCGCCCATCAGTCGTTCGTGACGGGGCCGCGACCCCTCGCGAATGCCCGTCGTGCTGACGCGCGTCTCGTAGAGTCCCGGAATCCAGTTGCCCTCGATGAGGACGGGACCGTCGGGGCCCACCGCGACATCCCATCCGACGTAGGGCACCTGGGGGATCCGCCGGGCGGCCTTGTCGACCAGTGCGAGCGCCTGGTCCCACAGCGGCACCTGGAAGTCCACGATCGACTGCTGCGACTCGGGATGCACCTCGTAGCTGCTCTTGTGCTTGCCGGTGTGTCCGGGTCCCACGGAGTGGCCGTCGTCGTCGAGCATCGTGAAGAAGCCGCCCCACGTGAACTGATCGCTCACCGCGCCACGCCCGAACTTCTGGACCATGACCATGGGGTGGACGGTTTCGCCGTCGAAATAGGTCGTGATGCGGGTGGTGTTCACCGTTCCCGCGCAGTACGCGGCGAGGTAGGGGTGCTGCACGATCGGCTGCTCGATGAGGATCTGCCCCTTCTCGATGAGCTCCGCGCGGAAGGCCTCCCAGTCCGTGACCTCCGCGGTGTCGTAACGGAAGACGCCCTTCCCCTCACGGCTGACGGGAACCTTGGCGATGATCACTGGGTGCCGAGCGGCGAAGTCCTGGAGCGCGGCGGTGTCGGTCGTGTCGAGCTGCAGCCACTCGCGGCCCAGGAATTCCTCGAACGCGCGGTTGAAGTTGAGCTTGTTCTCCAGTGTCTTCGCGACCTCGCGGTCGTTGACCGCGGTGGCCAGGTGGTGCTGGATGAGCGAGGTCATGAAGGTCTTGCGCTCCCGGCGATTCAGCAGCGCGAAGTCGGCCTCGTAGTAGTCGATGTACGCCGTGTCGTGGAACGCGGCCCACCACAGCATGTCCACCAGCACCAGCGGCGCCCACTTGCCCTGCTCCTGGCCGATCTGGCGGGCGAAGGTCCAGACTCGCGCGGGGCGGAATGCGGCGGCACGCTTGAGGAAGTAGGCGGCGCGCGCCTTCGGGGAGATGTCCATCGGCAGGCTGATCGCTTTCTCGGTCGGAGGTCCGACGCCGCCGGTCGACGTCCGTCGGCAGCGCGTCCGAAGTAACCATCATACGAGGCCGGTCATGCGTTCCCCCGCGCCCGGCCGCGCTCCGGAGGCCGCGGGGACGCTGTGTTAGCGTGTCGAGGTGTCACAGAGTTCTCTGCGCGTCCGCTACCTTCTGCAGCGAGCTCGACGCCTGAGCCTGGGCAATGTCACGGAGTTCGCCGGCCAGGTCAAGAAGGTCTCCCGCGCACCTCTGCCCGTCATCATCGCCGACATGCTCTGGTCATCCGTGCGGTACGAGATGGGCTTCCGCGACTACGCGGTCTGGGACATCCGACTCCTGAACGGCCGAGAGCGGCGCACCTGGATGACGCACCCCAAGGCCATCCGTCTGAACAACACGCTCAACGGTCCCGACTCAGCGGCGCTGCTCGGTGACAAGCCGCGGTTCTACCGTGACTTCGCCGACATGATCGGCCGCGAATGGATCGACGCGTCCACGGCGACCGATCAAGAGCTGACGGACTTCCTCGCGAGGCATCCGCGTGTGCTGGTCAAGCCCGCGCTCGGCGAGGGAGGTCGCGGTATCACGACGTTCGCCGCCGACGAGATCTCCGACGTCGCCGCCTGGCGCAAGACCCTCGTCGCCGAGGGCCGCGCGTTGGTCGAGGAGATCCTCCCCCAGCACGAGGAGATGGCGCGTCTGTACCCGGGCAGCGTCAACACGCTCCGCCTCATCACCTACCGACGCCAGGACGGCAGCTTCCACCTGATCGCCTCGGTGCTGCGGATCGGCAACGGCGGGGTCGTCGACAACTTCGCCGGCGGCGGGATGTTCACCATGGTCGACGACGACGGCGTGGCGCAGTGGGCGGGGGTCGACAAGAACTCCAACGTCTTCTCCCGGCATCCCGTGACGGGTGTGGAGATCGCCGGATTCCACGTACCGCTCTTCGCCGAAGCGGTCGCGATGGTCGAGGAAGCGTCGCGACGCCTGCCGACCGTGCCTTACGTCGGCTGGGACGTTGCGATCACACCCTCGGGCCCCGCCCTCATCGAGGCGAACCACAACTCCAGCGTCTTCCAGATGAAGCCGAGCGTGTCCGGCACCCGGACCGGTCTGCTCCATCGCTACCGCGACGCCATCGGCCCGGGCATCCTCGAACGACGCCGGTGACCCCGCGCGCGACCGCGAGCGGACGCCGCGGTCAGCCGCGACCGAAGCGCGCGCGGACGAGGGAGACGGCCGAAGTCAGTTCGGGCGTGCGGAGAGCCGCGAGGATCCCCAGGTAGATCGCCCCGGCCACGGCGCAGATGAGCGCCGTTCCGGCTGCGCCGAGGAACAGGTTGTCGAGCATCCATCCGTCGTTCCCGCCGGACCACACGTAGATGCCCCAGCCGGCGAGGGCCGATGGCAGCGCCGCGGCGAGGAAGATCGACAGTGAGGTCACCGCCTTCCGGAGCCCGAGCGGACCGATCTTGCGGCGCAGGAGCCAGATGGCGAGGAGGAGCTCGAGGATGCCGCACAGCGTCTGCACGGACGCCACGGTGGCCGTGAGGTACTCCTTGGAGGCCATGCCGGCCACGAGCGTCAGAACGACGACGAGAGCGCCCTGCGCGAGCGTGAAGAAGAACGGTGTCCGGGTGTCGCCATACGCGTAGAACGTTCGCTGGATGATGAACAGCACGGCCATCGGAATGAGGCCGACGAGGAACGCGACCAGAACCGGAGCGGCCAGGAGCGCGTCGTCGGCGCTGCTGGTGAAGATGCGCGACGCCGGGGCGGCGGCCGCGATGAGGGCTGCGGCCGAGATCACCACGAAGAGGCCGAGCGTGCGGATGGCCGCGGTGATGTCCGCGCGGACGTCGTTCCCGCGTCCCGCCGCGGCGTGCTCGCTGATGCGCGTGAAGTACGGCGTCCCGATCGAGAGGACGACCAGCGCGTACGGCACCATGTAGATCAGCCACGCGTTGCCCCAGACGGCGACGGAGGCATCCTCCCCCGATGCGGCGCTCATGATGTTCACCTGCACGAGACCCGCGAGAAGGGTCACGACGACCATTCCGAACGTCCAGGTGGCGAGACTCCCCATGCTGCCGAAACCGACGCCCCGCCAGCGGAAGTCAGGACGCAGCGGGATGCCGGACCGGCGCCAGGAGATTGCCAGGACGACCGTCTGCGCGATGATGCCGAGGGTCGCGGTGCCTCCCACGAGGGCGATCGCCGACGGCGTCCACCAGTCGACCTCGTTCCGGTGGAACCCGAAGAGAACGATGAACAGACCGAAGCCGGCGATCGAGACGATGTTGTTCACGACCGGCGCCCAGGCGTAGGGCGTGAAGATCCGGCGGGCGTTCAGACTCTCGCCGATGAGCGCGAACATGCCGTAGAAGAAGATCTGCGGCAGGCACCAGTAGGCGAAGGCGACCGTCAACTCGCGCTGGGCGGAGTCGTAGCCGCTGGCCATCACCGCGACCAGCACCGGAGCGAGGGCCATGGCGACCGCGGTGGTGAGCAGCAGGATCGATGCCCCGGCGGTGATGAGCTTGGGCAGGAAGGTGCGAGCGCCGTCCGGCTGCGCGCTCACCGCGACCACGCGTGGGACGATGACGCCGGTCAGAAGCCCCGTCGAGATCAGCGTCAGGACGGTGTTCGGCAGCTGGTTGGCGACGTAGAACGCGTCTGCCGAGGCTCCCACCGAGCTGATCGCGGCGACCAGGACGATGGTGCGTACCAGACCCGTCAGACGCGAGACCAGCGTGCCCGCGGCGATGAGACCGCTCGCGCGTAGCAGGTTCATCGAGTGAGCGTCAGGCCGCGGCGCGGACGATGCCCAACGGCGTGGACTCGTGTCCCTGGCCGAGCGGGTTGTCCTTGAGGATCGCGACGAGACGCTTCTCCCCCGCCTTGTCCATCGTCGAACCGAGGATGTTCCCCCCCAGATCGTTGATGTCGACCACGGCGACGTCCAGATCGATCCCGAGCAGCTCCCTGAGGCGCTGAGCGACTTCCCGCGGCCGGTCGGGCCCGAGCACGACCGCCTGGTTGTACGGCGGGATCGTGCCCTTGGTGGGGCCGTCGATCGCGCGCGCCTTGTCCCCCGCGATGCGGTAGAAGTCGCCCTTGCGCCCGAACGCCTTCGTGACGGCCGACACGGCCGCAGCCAGAAGGATGCGCGGCGTGCCGCACTCGCGCAGCGCCATCTCCATCGTCTCCGGCATGCCGAGGCCGATGCCGTACGGCGTCCGGGTCACGTACTTCGACAGGAACAGCGCGAGCTTGCGGGGCTTGATGCTGTCGAGCTTGAAAGAGCGGCCCTGCGTGATCGCCACGATCTTCTCGGTGACGAACAGCAGGTCTCCCGGCTGCACGGCATCCTTCGCGTACTCGAGGATGAAGGCGTCGAGGTCGTCGCCCGGCATCACGACCCGCGTACGGATCGGGATGCGGGCGTACGTGGTCCCCTCGACTGAAACGGTGAGTGCCTTGCCGGCGTTCGCCTGACCGCTCATTCGAGGTAGTCCCGCAGCGACTGCGACCGGCTGGGGTGCCGGAGCTTGGCCATCGTCTTGGACTCGATCTGACGGATGCGCTCACGCGTCACGCCGAACGTGTCTCCGATCTGGTCGAGCGTCTTGGGCTGCCCGTCGCCGAGGCCGAAGCGCATGCGGATGACGCCCGCTTCGCGCTCGCTGAGCGAGTCGAGAAGCGACTCCAACTGGCGCTGGAGCATCGTGAAGCCGACCGCGTCGGCCGGGACGACCGCCTCGGTGTCCTCGATGAGGTCACCGAATTCGCTGTCGCCGTCCTCGCCGAGCGGGGTGTGGAGAGAAATCGGCTCGCGGCCGTACTTCTGCACCTCGATGACCTTTTCCGGGGTCATGTCGAGTTCGCGGCTGAGCTCTTCGGGAGTGGGTTCGCGACCGAGATCCTGGAGCATCTGACGCTGGACACGAGCGAGCTTGTTGATGACCTCGACCATGTGCACGGGGATGCGGATCGTGCGGGCCTGGTCGGCCATGGCGCGCGTGATCGCCTGACGGATCCACCACGTGGCGTACGTGGAGAACTTGAATCCCTTGGTGTAGTCGAACTTCTCGACCGCGCGGATGAGGCCGAGGTTGCCCTCCTGGATGAGGTCGAGGAACTGCATGCCTCTACCCGTGTAGCGCTTGGCGAGCGACACGACCAGACGCAGGTTCGCACCGAGCAGGTGGCTCTTGGCCCGCTGACCGTCGCGAGCGACCCACTGGAGGTCGAGACCCAGCTGGCTGGTCTTCTCGGCCGCCGACATGTTCGACAGCTTCTCTTCGGCGAACAGCCCGGCCTCGATGCGCATGGCGAGCTCGACCTCTTCGGCCGCGTTGAGGAGGGGGACCTTACCGATCTGCTTCAGGTAGTCCTTGACCGGGTCGGCGGTTGCGCCGGTGATCTGCGCCGAGTAGACGGGGACGTCGTCCTCATCGCTCGACGAGATGACGATCGCCCCGGTCGGGAGGGCTTCGGCAGGAGCAGCCGGAGCTTCATCGTCGTCGTCGTCATCGCTGTCGTCGGTCTTCTTCGCGACCGGCTTGGCCGCATCGTCGCCGTCGGCGTCGTCATCGACCTCGTCGGAATCCTCGGTGACCTCGATCTCTTCGTCGATGTCTTCCTCGATGTCATCCTCTTCGAGGTCGTCGTCAGCCTTGGCCTTCGACTTCGCCTTCGCGGGCGTCGCCTTGCCCTTGGCGGGGGCCTTCTTGGCCGCGGTCTTCTTCGACGCGGTCGTGGTCTCTTCCGCAGTGTCGGGGTCGGTGTCCTTCTCACTGCGGGAGCGGGTCTGAGTGTTCGTGCCTGCCACGTTTCGCCTTTCACCGGGAACGTACGTTGCACGGCCGCCGGTCGTTCTCGGACACTAGTAAGACCCTTGTCAAGTCCGTTCCGGTGGAGCGGGCTCCAGGTTCGGCCGACAATGGGTCAGGTTCTTTATTGTCTCACATTCCCGGCGCGGGACTTGACGCGCACCAGGCATCTATGCCTAGACAACGACTCGCGCGGCTGACGTATTCCGTTCCCTGCGGTTCCGCGCGCGGAACGGTGTCAGCCCAGACGACCGCGGCGGTCGTCATCACCGGGCCGGGACGCGAGGAACCGCTCGAGCTCCGCCGCCAATTCGTCGGCACTCGGGAGATCGCCCGTGTGGATGATCGGTGTCGCGCGTGTCGAGCCCGCCATGTAGGAGTCGTAACGCTCTTCCAGTCCCTGCAGCATGCGCGTGAGTTCATCGCTGCCCTCGACCTGTTCGGTGACCTTGCCGAGGAACTCGCGATTCTCTTCGCGGAGGACCTCCCCCGAGAACACCAGGCCGGTCGCGACGGTGAGGCTGTCGAGGGCCGCCAGCGCGGCCGCGGGGTATTCGGTGTCGCCGAGGTAGTGCGGGACGAGCAGCGCGAAACCCGCGACCTTCGCCCCCGCCTCGGCAAACCGGTACTCGAGGAGGTGTCCGACCGTCGAGGGCACCTGCGTGTGCGGCCGCCAGACGGAGTGGGCCTCGGCGAGGTCGGACCGGGTTCCGCTGACCGTCGTGCCGATCGGGCGCGTGTGCGGGACGGGCATCGGGATGGCGTGCACCCAGGTGATCGAGGATACCTGGAGACCGGCGCTCAGTTCGAGGACGCTCTCCGCGAACGCCTCCCACAGGAAGTCGGGCTCGTACCCGGCGAGCAACAGGAAGGGATGGCCGAGCGAGTCGTGTGCGAGAGACAGCTCGAGCCGCGGCGGCCGGTAATCGGTGAGGTGGTCTTCGACGAACGTGATGAGCGGGCGGCGCGCGCGGTAGTCCAGGAGGACGTCGTTGTCGAACGCCACCACGGGGTGCGGTTCGAGATCGTCGCGGAAGTACTCCACCAACCGAGTCACCGCGCCACCGGCATCGGTGAAGCCGGTCAGTGCGATGACGAGCGGCAGACCGGACGGCACCGGCGGCGCGGCGGGAGCGCGATCGTACAGCGGTGCGGGATACGGCATATCTCCACTCTACGAGCCGCTCCGGACACCGTGGCGGCGGTGCGTCCCGCTTCTAGCGAACACCCGCGAACCTAGGATGGGAGGCATGCCTTTTCCCTCCGTGACGCACACCGACGTCCCCGCGCTCGAGTCTGGAGCCGACGCGATCTTGCTGGTGGTCGCGAAGTCCGATGGCACCGCGCCCGACCCGAACGGCTGGGACGGCCTCAACGCTTCTCTCTCCGCGATCGGTTTCACCGGTGCCGCGGGCTCGTTCCAGCGCGTGCACGTCCCCGGTGTGGCGTTTCCCGTCGCCGTGGTCGGTGCCGGTGCGGATCCGGAAGACGCGGCTCTGCGTGACGCCGCCGCCATCGGTCTGCGACAGCTCACCGGTTTCGAGCACGTCGCGGTCGAGCCGCTCGTCGAGGCGTCGTGGGCGCCCCTCGCGGAGGGTGCCGCTCTGGGCGGATACCGTTTCGCCGGCTACAAGACCGAGGCACCCAAGACCCGCGCCTCGCGGGTGACGGTCCACACGTCTGCCGCGCCCGGCGAGGGCGAGCAGGCCGCGGTGGGCGCTGTCGCCGGTGCGGTGGCGCTGGTGAAGGATCTCGTGACCACGCCGGCCGAGTGGCTCGGTCCCGCCGACTTCGCCGACGCCGCGGTGGCCGCGGTCGACGGGCTTCCCGTCACGGTGGAGGTCCTCGACGAGTCCGCGCTGAGCGAGGGCGGCTACGGCGGCATCCTGGGTGTCGGCCAGGGGTCCGACCGGCCGCCCCGTCTGGTCCACCTGGAGTACTCCCCCGACGACGCCGAACGACACGTCGCCCTCGTCGGCAAGGGCATCACGTTCGACACAGGTGGACTTTCCCTCAAGCCCGCGGCATCCATGGTCGGCATGAAGTACGACATGGCCGGTGCGGCGACCGTTCTCGCGGTGCTGCGTGCCGCGGCGGAATTGCGGCTCCCGGTCCACGTCAGCGCGTGGCTGTGCATCGCCGACAACATGCCGTCGGGGCGCGCGACGCGTCCGGGCGACGTGTTGCGAATGCTGGACGGAACGACCGTCGAGGTTCTGAACACGGACGCGGAAGGCCGTCTCGTTCTCGCGGACGGTCTCGTCGCCGCGAGCCGTGAGAACCCCGATCTCATCGTCGATGTCGCGACCCTCACGGGTGCGATCACGGTCGCGCTCGGCAACCGCCACACGGGCGTCATGGGCGACGACGAGTCCGTGGCCGAATACCTGGCGGCCGCTGACCGCGTCGGTGAGCTCGCCTGGCAGCTGCCGCTCCCCGCGCACATGGTCGATGAGCTGGACTCCCCCATCGCCGATCTGCAGAACGCGAAGATCGGCGACCCCGCGGGTGGCTCGCTCTTCGCGGGCCTCTTCCTCCGGCATTTCGTCGGGCGCGTTTCGGAAGAGCCGGACGCGCCGCGCATCCCATGGGTGCATTTGGACATCGCCGGTGTGGGCATGAACAAGGGCGCTCCGTTCGGGGTGACCGACAAGGGCGTGACCGGCGCGACGGTTCGTTCGCTCATCGATCTCATCTCGGCGGGCGGCGCGCGGTGACCGAGTACACCGCCGACGTCGTCGTTCTCGGTGGCGGCAGCGGTGGCTATGCCGCCGCGTTGCGCTTGGCCGAACTCGGAAAGGATGTCGTCCTGGTCGAGAAGGACAAGCTCGGCGGCACGTGTCTGCATCGCGGATGCATCCCCACGAAGGCTCTCCTGCACGCGGCCGAGGTCGCCGATGCCGCCCGGGGAGCGTCCGACATCGGCGTGCGGACGTCCTTCGACGGGATCGACCCTGCGCGAGTCCGCGCCTACCGCGAGGGCATCGTCGCGAAGAAGTTCAAGGGACTGGAAGGCCTGATCTCCACCCGCGGCATCCGAGTCGTCCGGGGCGAGGGCGCCCTGGAGACCGGACCCGCGGTCCGGGTGGGCGAGGATCTCTACCGGGGGTCCGACGTGATCCTCGCGACCGGGTCGTACAGCCGTACGCTCCCCGGCCTCGAGATCGGCGGGAGAGTCCTCACCAGCGAACAGGCGCTGGATCTGGATGTCGTGCCCGACCGTGTCGTGGTTCTCGGCGGGGGCGTCATCGGCGTGGAGTTCGCCAGCGTCTGGCGGTCGTTCGGCGTCGAGGTCACGATCGTCGAGGCGCTTCCGCACCTGCTGCCGGCGGAGGACGTCTCCTCCAGCAAGGCGCTCGAGCGGGCATTCCGCAAGCGCGGCATCGGGTTTCAGCTGGGTCGTCGATTCTCCTCGGTCAGCCAGACGGACTCCAGCGCGACCGTCGTCCTCGACGACGGAACGTCGCTCGATGCCGACTACGTTCTCGTGGCCGTCGGGCGCGGACCCGCGACAGCGGGGATGGGCTTCGAAGAGTCCGGCGTGACCCTCGACCGCGGATTCGTTCGAACCGACGACCGCTTGCGCACGGCGACCCCGCACGTGTGGGCCGTGGGCGACATCGTTCCCGGGCTGCAACTGGCCCATCGCGGGTTCCAGCAGGGCATCTTCGTCGCCGAGGAGATCGCGGGCCTCTCCCCGGTCCTGGTGCCGGACGTCGACGTGCCGCGCGTCGCGTATTCGCATCCCGAGGTCGCCTCCGTCGGATTGACCGAGGAGCAGGCGCGTGAGCGGTTCGGCGCTGACGCGATCCGCGCGTACGAGTACAACCTCGCCGGCAACGGGCGCAGCGAGATCATCGGCACAGCGGGCATCGTGAAGGTGGTCCGCCGCGCCGACGGTCCGATCCTGGGCACGCATCTCGTGGGCGACCGCGTCGGTGAACTCATCACCGAGGCGCAGCTCGCCGTGGGGTGGGAAGCCCACCCCGAGGACATCGCTCCGTTCATCCACGCCCACCCGACGCAGAGCGAAGCCCTCGGCGAGGCCTACCTCGCACTGGCCGGCAAGCCTCTGCACGCACTCTGATCCCCCAGCCGTCACTAAGCTAGACACCGCATCCGGTACGAAGGAGACATATCCATGAGCACTTCCGTCGTCCTCCCCGCTCTCGGCGAGAGCGTGACCGAGGGAACGGTCACCCGCTGGCTCAAGCAGGTCGGTGACACCGTCCAGGAGGACGAAGGTCTCTTGGAGATCTCGACCGACAAGGTCGACACCGAGATCCCCTCGCCCGTCTCGGGCGTGATCGAGGAGATCCTCGTCCAGGAGGACGAGACCGTCGAAGTCGGCGCCATCCTCGCCAAGATCGGCGACGGCTCGGGTTCCGCGCCTGCCGACGACGCTCCTGCGGCCGCCCCCGCTGAGGAGACCCCCGCCCCCGCGGAAGAGGCTCCCGCCGCCGAAGCAGCCCCCGCCGCGCCCGCTCCCACCGAGCAGCCCGCCGCCGCCCCCGCGGCCTCGAGCGACGCCACCGAGGTCACCCTGCCCGAGCTGGGCGAGAGCGTCACCGAGGGCACCATCACCCGCTGGCTCAAGGCCGTCGGCGACGACGTCGCTGTCGACGAGCCCCTTCTCGAGATCTCGACCGACAAGGTCGACACCGAGATCCCGTCGCCCGTGGCCGGCACGCTGCAGGAGATCCTCGTCCAGGAGGACGAGACGGTCGCCGTCGGGTCCGCTCTCGCTCGCATCGGCAGCGGTGCGGCCGCGCCCGCTCAAGCACAGCCCGCGCCCGCCATCGAGGAAAAGCCCATCCAGCAGCCTCAGCCGTCCGAGGTGCAGGAGCAGCCCGCTGCCCCCGCCGAGGAGAAGCCCGCTGAGCCTGCTCCCGCTTCGGCCGCCGAGCCCGCTGCCGCACCGCAGCCGGCCGCACAGCCCTCGGCGCCCGCCTCCAGCGGCGACGAGATCACCTACGTCACGCCGCTCGTCCGCCGCCTCGCGCAGCAGCAGGGCGTCGACCTCGCCACGGTGACCGGCAGCGGCGTGGGTGGACGCATCCGCAAGGAGGACGTCCTCAAGGCCGCCGAGGCCGCGAAGAGCGCTCCCGCCGCCGCGGCGCCGGCCGCTCCGGCCGCAGCCGCTCCCGCCGCGCCCGTCGAGGTTTCGCCGCTGCGCGGAACCACCCAGAAGATGTCGCGTCTGCGCAAGGTCATCGCCGAGCGTGCCGTCGCGTCGATGCAGGCCACGGCGCAGCTCACGACGGTGGTCGAGGTCGACGTGACGAAGGTCGCGGCGCTTCGCGATCGCGTGAAGGGCGAGTTCCAGCAGAAGACCGGCGACAAGCTGTCGTTCCTCCCGTTCTTCGCCCTCGCCGCCGTCGAGGCGCTCAAGACGTACCCGATCGTGAACTCCACGGTCGAGGGCGACGAGATCGTCTACCCCGCGCAAGAGAACGTCTCGATCGCCGTCGACACGGAGCGTGGCTTGCTCACGCCCGTCGTGAAGAACGCCGGTGAGAAGAACATCGCACAGCTCGCCCGCGAGATCGCCGACCTGGCGGCCCGCACGCGCGACAACAAGCTGAAGCCCGACGAGCTCGCCGGCGGCACGTTCACGCTGACCAACACCGGCTCGCGTGGCGCGCTGTTCGACACGCCGATCGTCTTCCTGCCGCAGTCGGCCATCCTCGGCCTCGGCGCGGTGGTGAAGAAGCCCGGCGTCGTGTCGGTCGACGGCAAGGATGCGATCTCGGTCCGCTCGTACGTCTACCTCGCGCTGTCGTACGACCACCGGATCATCGATGGTGCCGATGCGGCTCGTTTCCTGGGAGCCGTGAAGACCCGCCTCGAGGCTGCGCAGTTCGAAGGCGATCTCGGGATCTGATCTCCCCTTCGGCCGCCTCATGATGGCTGGTCCGCGACCTCTTCGAGGGAACGGACCAGCCATCGGTCGTTCTGACGAACGAGAGTGACGTACTGCGTCTGCTCGTCGCCGGTCAGGCGAACGATGGCCACACCGCCGAAGTCGTCGATCACGTCGAGTTCGGCGCTCGTCGGATCCAGGGGCGCGAGCGCTTCCGGGGGCCGCGACTCCCACAGTGCGGAAGAGCAGTCGTCGTCCGCGCAGGAGGCGAGGGTGCGGAGGAGGGCCAGGGCAGCGGTTCTCACGTCCCCGTCCGGCGGGACCGACGTCTCGCTCGGCGGCGTGCTGATCCGGGCCGCTTCGGGGCCTTCCGGCGCCGGCTCGGGACCGGCCGTGGCGACTCCACCTGGCGCGATGGGCATCACCGTCTCGTCGGCACCGGGCGATCGGCCCGCGCTCGGTGACGACAGAGATGCACCGCTCCCGTTCCGCGCGTCCGCCGGCGCCGCGGGCTGGGATATCACCGTGGCCCCGACCACGAGAGCCACCGTGACGCCGACGCCGACGAGGAGGGCTCGCCGCGAGACACGGCGCACCGCCCCACGAAGACGATCGAGGAGCGTCTCGGCACCGTCACGCGAATCTTCATGGGCGACACGAGACAGTTCCTCGTCGGCGACAGGTGTCAGCGGCCCGAGGACGAGGGGTCGAGGCTCGACGACCAAGAGCAGCCGTCTCACCGAGATGTCCCACGCCGGCGGAGGGTCGGTCAGCACTCCGTCGCGAAGTCGCGCGAACCCGGGTCGGACATCGGCGTCCACGAGCGAGACCAGCTCGTCCAGGACGGCGACCGTAGCCGTCACGATGTCGGCACCACCCGGATGGTCCTCGAGAACGGGACGCCCTTCCGCCGTCAGGCGCCACTCCCCTCCGGCCGCACGAGAAGGCGCCAAGGCACAGCCGCGCACGACGCCGATCGCGAGCGTGGCGGCCTCGCCGGTCGTCAGGGCGAAGGCACTGCGACGCCGACGGTGCAGATAGCTCGCGACGCTGTCGATGGTGGTGTCGAGCGGAGTCCGTTGCATGGTCCGATGCTCGCGTGCCGGCGCAACGGGCATGGGCGAAGGCGACGCATTCGGGGGACGGGACTGCGATCCGCGCCGATGGGGAGGAGGCGTGCCGGGGGCGAAGATAGAATCGACGGCATGGCCGCTCGCACCTCCACCCCCGAGAAGCGTCCGGGATTCTTCTCCCAGCTTCGCACCCTCTACACCTTCACGCAGAAGGAGTACCGCTGGCTGCCCTTCGCGTTGGCGGGCATCGTGCTCGTGGGCACCGCTCTCGGTGTCCTCGTCGGCTTCCTCATCCCCGGATCCGCCGCGTGGAGCATCGTCCTGTGGGGTGTCACGGGGCTCCTCGCTGGCATCCTGGTCGGCATGATCACCATGACGCGGTTGTCGACGAGTGCGATGTACCGGAAGATCGATGGAATGCCGGGTGCGACCGGTCAGGTGCTCTCCTCGTCGCTGGGGCGCAACTGGCAGGCCTCCGAGACGCCGATCGGTGTCAACCCGCGCACGCAGGAGGCGGTCTATCGTGCCATCGGTCGCGGCGGTGTCGTCCTGATCGGCGAGGGTTCGCGGACGCGGCTCTCGCGCCTCGTGAACGAGGAACGCGCACGTGTGCAGCGGGTCGCCGCGGGTGTGCCCGTGACGGTGCTCTACGTCGGGCACGGTGAGGACGACGTGCAGATCAAGGACTTGGCGTCCGCGATCAAGTCCCTCCCGAAGAAGGTGAACCGCACCACGCAGGCCGCCGTCATCAAGCGCGTGTCGTCCGTGTCGCAGGGGCTGTCGTCCCTCCCGATCCCGAAGGGCGTCGACCCGACCAAGATGCGGGCTCCGCGCCCCCGCTGACCACGATGAACGGCCCCGCACCCGCGGGGCCGTCTTCGTTTCAGCTGCGGACGAGAACCGTGCCGGCGGCCTTGTCGTGCAACCCGCGCTGATCGGCATCCCACACCACGGCGGGAATGATGAGCCCGAGCAGCAGCGTGCGGACGATCGGCCGCCACAGCCCGACCCAGCCCCCGGACGCCCGCTCGAGGCGCATGCCGAGCAGCCGATGTCCCGGGCTCCCGCCGATGAGCGGAATGAAGACGATCTGGACGAGGAAGAAGATGATGTTCGTCGCCACCGGATTCGCGAATGGGACCCCGGTCACGGGATCGGGCGCCGAGAAGAAGGCGTACCCGATCAATCCGGCGCACGCGACATCGACGAGCAGGGCGGCGACACGCCGTCCGGGACGGGCGATGGAGCCGCGTCCTTCGCGAGGAAGCCCGAGCCGCTGGCCCGGATAGTCGTTGTCTGCGGGGGCGGTCACACCTCCAGCGTAATCGGGGCGGTGTAACACGCCCGAAACATCCGAGATATCGCCGAGACACCGGTTCTGGATAGGGTCAGGGAGGCTGGCCGAGGTCGGCCGATCCCGAATGTTCTACCTCTGGAGTCTTCATGTTCAAAGATTCGTCCGAGGTGCTGAAGTTCATCCAGGACGAGGACGTCAAGTTCCTCGACATCCGTTTCACGGACCTTCCTGGTGTGCAGCAGCACTTCAACATTCCCGCGTCGACCGTCGACGAGGAGTTCTTCACCGTCGGACAGCTGTTCGATGGCTCGTCGATCCGCGGGTTCGCGAACATCCACGAGTCGGACATGCAGCTCATTCCCGACGTGACGACGGCGTACCTCGACCCGTTCCGCGAGGCGAAGACGCTCATCATGGTCTTCGACATCTACAACCCGCGCAACGGCGAGATCTACTCGAAGGACCCGCGTCAGGTCGCCAAGAAGGCGGAGAAGTTCCTCGCCTCCACCGGCATCGCCGACACGGCTTTCTTCGCTCCCGAAGCCGAGTTCTACATCTTCGACGACGTCCGCTACGAAGTGAAGCAGAACTCCAGCTTCTACTCGGTGGACTCCGAAGAGGGTGCCTGGAACACCGGTCGCGTGGAAGAGGGTGGAAACCTCGCCAACAAGACGCCCTACAAGGGCGGCTACTTCCCCGTCTCGCCCGTCGACAAGCAGGCCGACCTGCGTGACGACATCAGCCTGAAGCTGATCGACGCCGGTCTCATCCTCGAGCGTGCACACCACGAGGTGGGCACCGGTGGACAGGCCGAGATCAACTACCGCTTCGACACCATGGTGCACGCGGCTGACGACATCCTGAAGTTCAAGTACATCGTCAAGAACACCGCCCTCGAGTGGGGCAAGGTCGCGACCTTCATGCCGAAGCCCCTCTTCGGCGACAACGGTTCGGGCATGCACACGCACCAGTCGCTGTGGAACGACGGCAAGCCGCTGTTCTACGACGAGGCCGGCTACGGCGGTCTCTCCGACATCGCGCGCTGGTACATCGGTGGCATCCTGGCCCACGCGCCCGCGGTGCTCGCGTTCACCAACCCGACGCTCAACAGCTACCACCGTCTGGTGAAGGGCTTCGAGGCTCCCGTCAACCTGGTGTACTCGGCCGGTAACCGCTCGGCGGCCATCCGTATCCCGATCACGGGTACCAACCCGAAGGCCAAGCGCATCGAGTTCCGTGCTCCGGATGCCTCGGGCAACCCGTACCTCGCCTTCGCTGCGCAGCTGATGGCCGGTATCGACGGCATCAAGAACCGCATCGAGCCGCACGAGCCCGTCGACAAGGACCTCTACGAGCTCCCGCCCGAGGAGGCCAAGAACATCCCGCAGGTGCCGAACTCGCTGCTCGACTCGCTCGAGGCTCTCCGCGCCGACCACGAGTTCCTGCTCGCCGGCGGCGTCTTCACGGAGGAGCTCATCGAGACCTGGATCGAGTACAAGATCGAGAACGAGATCCAGCCGATCGCTCAGCGCCCGCACCCCTTCGAGTACGAGCTGTACTTCGGGGTCTGATTCCGGGGAGGTCTTCGGGACCGTACTTCCGGTTTCCGAGGCCAGTGATTTACTGAGCCCCAGGCGGCAGTTGCCGTCTGGGGCTCAGTCTATCTCTGGACGTTTACGGACGGCTACGGGCAGTAAACGGACGGGATTTCGGACGGAGCGGAGAACCGCTTCTGCGGTGCCGTCGGCACTCCCGTGCGGCCGAGTCAGATACGCGTCGCGGTGAGAACGGGGAGGTCACCGCCCGCCGCGTACCCCGCCGACTCGCGCTCGACGAGTTGACGGGCGCGACGCTCGGCGAGTCGAGCCCGGATCAGAATGACGAGCGTGATCGGGCCGTTGACGAGGAACTTCAGTGTGTTCCAGATGAAGAGCAGCACGAGCAGGTTCAGCCACCCCGGCCCGCCGTCGGCGATCCAGACGGTCAGGAGCCACGCGCCGAGCAGGTACGGCACGGCGATGAGCATGGCGGACACGCCCCACTTCAGTCCGCGGCGCGTCCGCAGCGCGTTGAGCAGGATGTTCGTCGGCATGTAAGTCCGCAGGAACAGCCGAACCCGGATGCTGAGATTCCAGAGCAGTCGGAGCATGATGTCCGCCTCCTGAGAGGGTGCGTAGCTCCGCCGAGGAGGTAGATCATGTGGTGAGCGTCCCGAGAGGACCGTCGCAAGCGACCTAGAAATCGTGGCTACTACCTCGAAGTCGAGGCTACGCCCGTCCTCGGACATGCGGAAGGTCCCGCGCCAAATCACTACTGCGAGGAGGACAACGACGTGGACGAGCGGCGGTTGAACCTCGTCAGCTCTGCGCCCGTTAGCTGAGGGTGTCGACCCAATCGTTCATCGACGTGCTCACGACGTTGCCAGTGTGGACCGTTCCGAGACCGTTCACGTATCGAGAAGTCAGCAGCGCCTTGTTGTGGTCGTTGAGATTCTGCTCGAAGACGCCGCCCACGAAGATCGGATCGGCCCACCCTCTGCCTGCTTCGTGTGCCAGGTGAGCGGCGCGGTTGACGACATCACCCATGTAGACGACGTCGTTGATTCCACTTCCGCTGAATCCCGCCTTGATCATGAGCACTCGGCCGTAGTCGACGCCGATGCCGATCTTCAGGGGGTCGATTCCCAACTTCGCGTAGTGGTGGTTGAGCAGCTTGATGAGTGTGTTCGCCTGATAGGCAATGCTAAATACATCGTCGATGTGTGTCATCTGCGTGGTCTTATACACAGCCCAAACGCAGTCTCCAACGATGTTTACTTCCCTGACGTACAGATCGGAGTTCAGCACCGCCACCATCTCAGAGATGAATGCGCGATAGATCTTTGCGAGAGTTGGGCGCTTATGCTTAGCGGTGAGCCCAGAAGAGTCTCGGATGTCGATGAAGACGGCCGAGCACATCCCGTAGAACCCGTTCGTGAACGTGAGCGCGTCCCGGTCGGGCAGCCCGTCGACCTCCTCGAAGCTTCCTGCGGGCTGATCCAGGATCGCCTTGATCCGATCGGAACTGCTCGTGTAGCTGTACGCCTTGTAGTTGCCGTCCATGTTGCCCGTTCTCAGATGCTTTCAATCCCGACGATGATTGCGACCGCCGCGACGCACGCGCCAGCCGCTAACGCCGACCGGATCGCCCATTTCACGTACTTCGCCTTGAGTGTCGCGATCTTTGCGTTCGCGTGGACCTGATCCGCGAGATCCCGGACTAGTTCGCGCGGATCCGCTGTCAGCGTGCCTAGCACCTCCGTGTAGCCGGGACGGTCACCTCTGAAATGTCGGGCGATGCTTGCGAAGAAGACCCGATTGATTGCTTCAGGGGCGGCGTCCTTGTCGTTGACGCGCGGAGTCAGAGTCCAGCCGCACAGCGCCGCGGTCAGCACCAGGAGCGCACACGCAGCGACGACAACCACATCGAAGATGGGAGAGCGCTGCGTGAACTCCCTGACGAGGTTGAATAGCATCGTGCCGAGAACACCAACGAAAGCGAGAGTCACCCCCGCCTTGGCGTCGGAGTGACGAATCCACTCGTTGACGAGACTCAGCAGTTTCCACGCGTGATCAGGATTGGGTTCGGGCGCAGCCGGTCTCGTTGCACGGCGGAAAATCGGTAGAGGCACGCGTCGAACGTACTCGGGGGCACCGACATCATGGGCGATTCAGTGCCTAGGCGTGTCCACCAAGGCACCTACGTGGAGAACACGGGACAACGTGCATCCGTGCCGCTACATACGTACGCGGGGCGTAGAGAGCTCTGGCACATACGATCCCGGCTCCGGTTCGGCCGCGCGTGCCGCGGTCTGCTGTGCGCGGTGGATCGCGGCGCGTGCTCGCGCGGCGTCTGTGCGCTGCCGCACGTCGTCGCCGATGACTCCGCGCGTGCTGGCCTCGGTGATGCCGTAGGTATCGCGGTAGGCAGCGACGGTGCGCGCCTCGCGTCGCCACAGAGCCGCGAGCTGCGGATCTGCGGGCTCTGTGCCGAGTTCCACGACCCATGCCGCGGACGCGCCGACCGCTTCGGCGACGAGTGCGTCTGCGCGCTGCTCGATGAGTGCGGCGCGTTCGCGCAGCGCGGTGCGCATGTCCTCGTCCATTGTGCCGAGAGCCGGGGTGATGAGTCCGGCGATGGGAGTGGTGGGCTGGCGCACGCGCCCGGCACCGTTCGTTCGGGTCAGGGCTCGGATCACGCGTTCGTGGAGCACCGCGGCCACGTCGTCCGCGTCGTCGAGCGGGCGTGAGGCGACGAGCGCGCCCAGCAGGCGATCCGCGTCGTACCCGTCCGCTTCGGCGCGACGCAGCTCGGCACCGAGCGCGCCGAACGCGGTCGATCCAATGGCCGCGTCCGCTTCGGCCTCGGTGAGTCGGGTGGCGCGCACGAGGGCTTCCCACCTCGGCTGTTGTGCGGCGGCGGCGATGGTCTCGTACTCGGCGGCGAAGTGCGCGATCGAGCCCCAGGTGTCCTGCTCGGCCGTGATCATCTGGCGGGCGGAGAGTTCCGCGCCGACGTGCTGGAGCACCCCGGCGAGCACCTTGCGCGCCGCGACCGCGGTGGTGTCCTGGGTCGGCGGGTGGATGTGGTCGTCGTCGGGGCGGTTGATCGAGACGTAGGCGGTGTTGCGGAGTCGGCCGCGGGTCATGGCGACGTAGAAGTTCTCACGCGTCGCGCCGGGCTCGACAAGGGTATGCCCGGTCTCGACCGTGACCCCTTGCGCCCGGTACGCGGTGACGGCGTAGCCGAGTTCGATGTGCTCGGCTACGTATTCGACCGGGAGGCGCACGCTCGCGCCCCAGCGCCGTCCGGCGGGTCGCACCCGCAACGACCCGTCGCTGAAGATGGCGGTGATCGTCCACCGGCTGCCGTTGCGCACCCATCCGCGCCCGGCGCGCAGCGCGCGGTCGTTGCGGCGGGTGATGATCGCGTCCCCGATGGATGCCTCGGTTCCGTCGTGCAGCCGTACCTCGGCGCGGGCGTCGACCACCTCGGCGAGTATGAGGTCGGCGCGGGCGCGCTGGTTCAGCGTGGTGACCATCGTGCTCGACTCGGCGATGAGGATGCTCGCCAGCCCGGCTGCCTGGTCGCGCTGCCATGCGGCGTAGGCGGCGTCGGCCATGCGCTCGGCTTCGCCCGCGCGGATGCGGCCGTGCGCTTGATAGGTGTCGATGGCTTCGACACGACCGTTGCGCAGGTCGAGCGTGGCGTCCTTCTCCCAAGCCGCGGCGATGCGGCGCACGTCGGTCAGCTCGGGCACGTCCTCACGGTCGGCGACGAGCATCCCGAACGCTCCCCCGGCATCGACGGACTGGAGCTGGGCGGGGTCGCCCACGAGCAGCACCTTCGCCCCGGCGTCGGCTGCGATGCGAACGAGCCGGTCGAGGGCAAGCGTCCCGGCGAGCGATGCCTCGTCCACGATCACGAGCTGCCCGGCGGCGAATCCCATGCCGTGGTCGCGGTAGGTCTGCCACCACTTCGCGGTGTTCTCCGTCGGGATGCCCAAGTCACCGGCCAGCACCTCGGCCGCGACCGCGGACGGTGCCAGGCCGACGACCGAGCCGTGCCCGTGCTCGGCCTCCCACGCGCGGCGCAACGCGCACAGCGCGGTGGTCTTGCCCGCCCCCGCGGGGCCGACGAGCAGGTCGAGCATTCGGCCCGACGACGCAATCGCGGTGAGCGCGACCCCTTGGTCGTCGCCGAGCGCGCGGCCCCGCTGGGGTTGCAGCGCGTGCGCGATGGTTGTATCCGCCAGGCGCGGCGCAACCTGCTCGCGGGAGCGTGCAAGTAGCCGGTCCTCGGCAGCGAGCACCGCGGCACCGCTGTAGCGGGCGGCGTTGCGCGGGCGGAACACGCTCGTCCCGTCCGTGCGCTGGAACGCAACGGGACTGGAGGCCAGCTCGGGCGGGGTGAGCCGGATGGATGCCTGCTCCGCGGCGTCAACGATCATCCCCGTGATCGCCTCACGATCCTCTGTGGCGGTGAACCGCCAGCCCATCGCCTGCCGCGCGGCCTCGGCGTAGAGATTCCAGTGGCTCCACGTCGTGCGCTTCTCCGCGACCGCTGCGACCACCGCCAGGCCGAGCCGGGCGATCTGCTCCAGCGGCACACCCTCCGCGCGCAGCAGCTCGACTGGCTCGACCTGGACGGCTTCCCGCGCCCATGCGCTCGCGTCTCGGCCGAGCAGTCGGCTCGCACGGGTGCGCCACTCCTGGGCGAGGTCGGCCAGCGGGCGGACTTCCTTGTCGGGCCGGGTCGCCAGCGTCGCCTGCTGCCGAAGCCGAATGATCGTCTCCCGCGACGGCGCGTGCCCGTGCGCGGCCTCGTACTCGGCGATCAGGCGATCCTTCTCGATGTCGATGTGCCGCGACCGGGACGAGAACTCCGCAACCAGTACCTCCGGCACCGTGGCGACCGCCCACACCGGATTGCGGTCGGCTCCCCGCTCGCGCCGCTGCCAGCCCACGCCGAGCGCGCGAGTCAGGTGGTCGGCGAAGACCGCGGTGTGCAGCTCGCTCAGCGCCACCGTCGCCGCGTGCAGAGGCCGGCCATCCAGCGACCGCCACTTCCCGTCGAAGATCGTGCGCACCTTGTTGCTCACCACAACATGCGTGTGCAACTGCGGATCGCCCGCCCGCGAGTCGAAGTGGTCGAACGCGGTTGCGATGAGTCCGGTCACCTCGACCTGCGCAACAGCGCCGTCACGGGAGCTTGCACCGGAGCGCGTCGCTGCAAGCTCGCGCTCCATGAACGCAACCACCTCCGCAACCGCCGCATGGTGCGCCTCCGCGATCCGCGCCTGGGTCGCCGCATCCGCAACCCCCCACAGCACCGACGCGGACTTCGGCAGCGAGAAGGTGAAGTCGTACCCGGCGACCGCCCGCCGCGAGGTGCGCGCCGACTCCTCCGCCTCGATCACCACAACGGCCTCGGCCCGCTCATCCGCGCCCAACGCCGGATCGAGCCGCAAGATGCGCGCCGCGATCCGATCCTCGATGCTCGGGAACACCGGAGACGCCTTCCCCAGCGGATCGCCCGTCACCGGGTCGCGCCCCATCCCCAGCAGAAGTTGGAGCTGCGCCTCCGAGACCGGCGCTCCTTCGTGAATCTCACCCTCCCCGAGCGCCGCGAGCCCGCCGCCCATCCAGCGGCCCGGCGGCGTGCCCTGCTTGGCGTAGTACCGGGTCAGCGGCGTCGACAGCGCCCGCTCCCCGTCAGCCGACGCCACCGAGCGCAGCAGGTACTTGTAGCCGTCCCCCGCGCCCATGACCCGCATCGAAACCGACACCCGGCACCGCCTCTCTCGTCAGAGAGGTGAGCCGCCGAGCCCGCCGTCAGGCCGGGTCGGCCTCGATGTGCAAGACGTGTAAGAGTCTCGAAGTGAGGCCACGGGGATGCCGTAGACGTCGGCCAGATCGTCAGTCGAGACCTGAAAGAGGGTCACCGCGAATCGCGCTTTGAGCGCGGCAGGGTCAACGGTGTCGGACACCGCGGCTAGCGTTGATGGTTAGGGATCGAGCATCAGCAGATGAGCGTCTGCAATGGCGTAGAGGAGGTCATGAGCAGGTCATGAAGGGACACCATCGGCGCCGGCCGTCATCACGGATCAGCGCCGATGCACCGCAGGGGGTGCGCGCCTGATGACTACGCAGATCGAAGTTGAAGCAACCGAGCCGACCGAACTGATCGATCCGCGGGCGCAACTTGCTGAATGGGGGAACTCCAATGACGAGTGGGCACGCCTGCTTGTCGCCGAAGTAATCGCTACTGGACGACCGGTCGGAACCTCCGTGGTCGAGAAGGCCTACCTGCTGTTCCGGCAGGAGAAGGCGCTCGATAAGCGGGATCTTCCGGCCGTTCCACTGCTCGATATCGAGGCTCGCCAGGACGAGTTGGCACCGCCCCTGTCGCTGACGCGGCTCTCCGAGGTGCGCGGTGTCAACGCACTGGTGGCAGGCGCAGTGATCGAGCCTCACGAGGGTCTGACGATCCTTTACGGGGAGAACGGCACCGGCAAGACGGGCTACTCGCGCATCTTCAAGGCTCTGGCCAACAGTCGCACGGCCGACACGATCCTGGGCAACATCGATGCCGACACTTCGGAGGCACAGTCCGCCAAGCTCGAGTTCAAGCTGGGTGAAGACGCCCAGGCTCTGACCTGGACGGGCGAGCTGGGTGTTTCACCGTTCACGCGCGTGTCGATCTTCGATAGCCCTGCCGTGCGTACCCACGTCGATGAAGACCTCGATTACGTCTACACCCCGGCCTCGCTGGCGCTGTTCAATGACGTCACGACTGCAATTCAGGCAGTGACCGCGCAGATCGATGCGGCTATCGCCGAGCTTGGTTCGAGTGGATCGGGACTGCTCTCTAGGTTCCAACGCGGATCGACGATCTATCCACTGATCGAGACCCTCGGCGCGTCAACCGATCTCGCCGATCTCAAGGCCAAGGCTAAGAGCGGAGACGACGTTGACCAACAGCTTGATGCCCTGAACCAAGGCGTTGCGGCCCTACGCGCCAACACGATGGGCGCCCAGATCGCTGGTCTCAAGAGCGAGCAACGAGTTCTGTCGGAGGCCGTGACCACGGCCGAAGCCCTGCTCGGCTTCGAGCAGATCAAGTACAACGAGGCACTGGCAACGCGCGCGCAGCTCACGACCGACTACCAGACGTTCCGTCGCGAGCTCTTCGCGGCTGCGGATCTGCCCGCTGAACCCGACGACACTTGGAACGACTTCATCGAGGCGGGCGAGACGTACCGCCAGCATCTCGTCGAGATTGAGGCGCACGATGCAGACCGCTGTCTCTACTGCCGCCAGCCTCTGCTCGATCCGGCGCGTGATCTGCTCACCCGCTACTCGGCATACCTTGAGGACAAGATCTCGGCGGACATCCGCGCCACCGACACCACGCTCGATGGCTACAAGCGGCAGGCTGTCGCGCTCCAAGGCAACGAGATGGCGTCGTTCATCCAGCAGTACAAGGACGTCGATCCAAGCGAGCGCCCGACCTACTTCGCTCAGGTTGAAGCGATCGAAGGGGCACGAAACACCTCCGCCACGGCAGCCGCAGCAGGCCAGCCGGTCAGCATCCAGATCACCGATCTCGTGGCCAAGCCCCGGGCCGAGGTCGGCACTGCGCTGACCACCGTGGGCAACAGCATCTCGGAGCTGGAGATCCTGCAGAAGGGCCGAACCGAGGCACTGGCTGAGAAGCAGGCAGAGCTGCTCGAACTCAAGGATGCCGTCGAGTTGGGCAAGTCCTGGTCGCTGATCGAGACGCAGGTCAAGAGCGCTAAGGAGGCCGATCGCCTCAAGACGCTCAAGCGTCCGCTGCCGGGCCTCGGCCGATCCGTGACCGCGCTCGCCAAGACCGCCAGCGACCAGTTGATCAATCAGAGCTTCGATGCGTTGTTCCTCGAGGAGTGCGAAGCGCTCCGCGCGCCATCGCTCAAAGTCCAGTTCGTCGGGCGAGAGGGTAAGGCGCAGCGCCGCAAGGTACTGAGCGGCAAGCACAAGCCCTCCAAGGTGCTCTCCGAGGGCGAGCAGAAGGTGTTGGCGCTCGCAGACTTCCTCGCCGAGGCACGCCTCGCGGGCATCACAGCGCCGGTCATCTTCGATGATCCGGTGTCAAGCCTCGATCACCGCCGCATCAAGGAAGTTGCCCAGCGCATCGCTCGACTGGCTGACGGCAACCAGGTCATCGTCTTCACTCACGACATCCTGTTCGCCACAACGCTTCTCGCACTGTTCGAGAAGTCCAAGCGGTGCGCCTATTTCCAGATCACTGACGAGAGCGGCAAGGGCAACGTGTCCCGTGCCACCGGACCACGCATCGACTCCTTGAACGCGATCAAGGGACGGATCAACAGCACCATCCAGGCCGCCAAGCAGTTGGACGGCGAAGCCCGGGGTGCGCTGGTCCACACCGGCTACAGCCACGTTCGTTCCTGGTGCGAGGTCTTCACGGAGGACGAGCTGCTCAAGGGCGTGACGCGGCGCTATCAGGCGAACGTTCAGATGACCACGCTCATCAACATCAACGTCGACAAGCTCGGCGAGATCATCCCCAAGGTCAGCGAAGTGTTCGAGCAGGCCTGCCGGTACATCGACGGTCATTCACAGGCTCTCATCACTCAGGGCGTCAGCCCGACTCTTGCTGGGCTCGAACAGCACTGGGCCGAGCTCCAGGAGCTGAAGAAGCTGAACGAAGGCAAGTCGAGATGATCCTGCTAGATCGCGTTGACCGGGCGACCCAACCCCCTCCACCAGGCTCGGAAGCGGTCCCGATCACGCCTTCGAGCCCGAGGGCTTGTTGTCGGCGCGCGCGTCGATGACGACGATGGACTTCTCGCCGCGGAGATCCAGCTCCTTCAGGACGGCATAGACCTTCGCCACGTCCGCCTCTGTGTAGCAGATGATCATCTTGACCGAGGTGCGCGTGCCGTTCGCCTTCTCGTAGACCTCGACCTGGTTCTGGAGGTTCCGCTTCAGTTGGCTGTTGCTGGCGAGCTTGATCTCGATCAGCGACTTGTCGACGGCCCCTTTGCTCAGTTTGAAGTCCACGGGACCGCGGCCGTTGTTGACCTCGCGGTTCACGTCGAACTCGCTGCCGAAGAAGATGAGGCCGAAGAAGAGCTGGACCTCCTTCTCCGTGGCGAGGGGGCGTTCCTTGCCGGGCTTGTTGAGGAGCCGGTAGCCGTCCTGGTTCTCGACGTACTGCTTGAAGCCGTTGGCGCGGGCAAGCGCCTCGTCGTAGCTGGTGACCGGCGTCAGGTACAGCGAGGTATTGGCGCGGATGTCTTCGACGACCGTCTGCACCATCTGCACGAGGATCTCGAAGACCTCCTGCCGCCGTCTTGCGCTGAGGCCGACTGCCTGCTCCCCCGTGTCTTCCTTCTGGCGGATGTAGTAGTCGATGACCTCGGGAAACTGGAGGATCGCCGCAGCCGCCAGGTCCGAGTACTCCTTCTTCGTGGGATTGTCGCTCAGCTTCTTGAAGAGGTAGTTGTTGACCTGCGCGCGAAGCTGGTCGTCTTCAATGGCGCCGGGGATGCTGCTGAACTCGCGCACAAGGTCGGAGCGACTGATCCAGGTATCGTCCTTGGTGAGCATGTCGGCCGGGGTGAGTAGAACGTAGTCTCCCCGGAGCGCGGGCAGTTCGTACTGGCTCGATTCCCAGGTCTCGGTCTCGTAGTTGAAGACCGCGCGGGCGACCGAGAATGTGCCGCGCCGGTCGGCCGACAGATGCGCCAGCGCAAACGCCTGGGTGTACTCCAGCAGATAGCCCTTGATGAGGTTCGTGGTGAAGTCGCTGATGTTATCGCGCCCGACGCCCTCTTTGATGAGCGCGAGCTTCTCCAAGTGGGCACCCTTGGTGATCGACTCCGACCCGAACCCCTTCAGGATCGAGCCGAGGGAGCTGTGGAGCGCGCGGGCGAAGTCCTTGCCGAGTCCGCTCCCCGAGTTGCCGAGGACGGTGAACCCGAGCCAGTTCTGCTTCACCTCCTGGAACATGTACCAGGACTTGATCAGCCCCGGATCGAGATCGGGGGCGGCCCGGTCACGGAGGAATATGAGGTAGCGGATCATTCCGTCGTGTAGATCGCGGTACTCCTGCTTCCTGCTGTTGAAGAGCAGGAAGGGGTCGACGAAGAGAGGCAAATCGGAGGCGAGGCTCACATCGAACGCGCCGTAGTCCTCCAGCACCTTCGGCGATACCCCGAAGTGCTGAGAGAAATACAGCTCGATGACCATCCGGCCTACGCTCCCACAAGCTGCAGCAGGTCGTCGTAACTGCGGACGACGTCGTACTTGATGCCGGGGGTGCCCGCGACCTCGTTGAGCTTCTTGAAGAGCTTCTTGGCGCAATCGATCTTCGCCTTCTCTGCGGGGCGGAGCTCGAGCGAGGAGAGCGAGCCCTTCGTCTCGGCGACGAAATAGACGTGCTTGACCGCGCCTTGTTTGAAGGCGATCGCCCAGTCGGGGTTGTAATCATCGAGCGGGGTCGGGATCTTGAAGCCGCGCGGGAGCTTCGTATAGACGACGACCTCCTCGCTTACGTCGAGGGCCGCACCGAATGCGCGCTCGACCTCGGAGTCATCAATGACGTACTCGTAGACGTTCCGGTTCGGCGTGTGCACCGCCTTCGCAAGATCTTGCCCTGTCTGCGCCTCCGTGAAGAGGGACAGGTCGTAGCGGTCGTCGAGGATGTCGTACTCGATGTCGGCCACGACCGTGGCGATCTTCTGTTCGTTGATCAGGCGAGAAGCCTCCGTGATGAACTGCTCCGGGTTCTGGCGGAACATCTCGAAGGTCGACGGCTTGATGCCAGACAGGATCGCGGCGCAGCTTCGCCGTGTGAGGTGCGTCTTCTCCGAGATCTCGCCGAGCAGGTCATACGGGACGGTCGAGTTCGCGCTCAGCGACGACTCCTCGGTCTTCGTCCGCGAGACCTTGAAACTCTCCCCGGTCGACAAATGCTCGACCTCGATCGCGTCACGCTGGATGCCCTGGACGACGACGTACTGCAGGCGCGCGACATGCAGTGAGGTATCCAGGACACGGACACAGTTGTCGATCAGCTGCTGCGAGTCGAAGTTGACCTGGTAGACGGCGCGCCGGTTGATCCGGTCCCATAGGTCGAGGAACTCGCGCTTGGAGAAGTTCGTCTCGTTCCTCGGGATCGACTTCGTCTTTCGACCGTCGTCGACCTTAGGCGCCTGCACGTTGAGTGAGTCGATCAGCTCGGCGACCTGGTAGAAGTACGGCTGGAGCGCCTCGGGTAGGGGCGGGATCTCCGGGAGGCTTGCCCTCCCGATCCACTTCTCCGCGAGCTGGTCGTCGAGGTCGACGAAGTCATGCTTCTGCAGCCACCGCTGGAGCTGCTTCGACTCCTCCTCGGAGATCTTGTGCTCAGTTCCAGCTGCGCCATCGCGGAGCACCGCGCCGACGAAGAATTCCGGCTCCGCCCTTCGCGGCCTCGCACTGAGCAGACCGAGGGTCTCCTTCTGGAATCCTGCGACGAAATCGACGTATGACTCCTCGGTGACGACAGTCAGGACGTTAACCTCGTGGACCGTCATGGGATTGTCGGCGCGGTCACCGTGCTGGTCGACGGCGAGGCGGAGCCCTCGTCCAACTTCCTGCCTACGGGAATCGCTGGCCGTCGCTTTCTTGAGGAAACCGAGGGTGAATACGTTCGGGTTGTCCCAGCCCTCGCGGAGCGCGGAGTGGCTGAAGATGAACCGTAGTGGGAAGTCCGGATCAAGCAGCTTCTCCTTGTCGCGAAGGATCGCGTCGTACGCTTCCGCATCCTTCGAGACGCCCTGCCGCTCGTCTGACGCATCCGAGCTGTCGCTGTCTATCCAGCGCCCGCTCTTGTCCTTGGAGAAATAGCCGTTGTGGATGTCCCCGACGGTGTCGCGCTCGAGGAACGCGCGGTAGAGGGCGGACGATTCGTCCAGGTCGAGTTCGCCGAGTTTCTCCGCCTTGAGTGCCTCGTACTCTTCCTCGAACACGCGCGCGTAGTCGCCCATTCGGTCCGGTCGCTCGTAGTCGCGGTACTTCGCGACCTCGTCGATGAAGAAGAGGGAGAGCGCCTTGATCCCGAGCCCGAAGAGCTGGCGTTCCTTGTCGAAGTGGGCGCGGATGACTTCCCGGATCTGCAGTCGGCGCTTCTGCTCATCGGTCACGTCGTTGGTGACCTGGCCTGCCTGGAGTACCTGCCCGTCGATCAGGGTCACGGTGTTCGCGATCGCGTCGACGTCGTCGACCACGAGACCGTTGTATGCCTCGATACCGCCGGAGATATCGTGCAGCCGGTCGCCCTTCTTGAGCTTGACCGTCTTGCGCGTGATGCCGCCACCGCGGGCCTGGACTTCCAGTTCGACGCGCGCCTTCGGGAAGTCGGCGCCCTTACCGAGCTCCATACCATCGACGTAGAGGTACGCGCTGCTGCCGGCGAGACCTTTGACGCTGATGCCGCGCGCGGCGATCTTCTTGACGAGCTTCTTGTTGTAGGCGTCGAGAGCATCGAGACGATGCACCTTGTTGTGCTCGATGGCATGGGTCGCTGAATAGCGAAGCGCGAAGAGTGCGTTGAAACGCCCAAGAGCCTTCAGCGTCTCGCTCGGCCGGTTCGGGTTGCTGCCGAGGCGCTGCGGCTCGTCGATGATGAGGATCGGCCGGTTCGCTGCGATGACGTCGATCGGACGGCGAGACTTGAAGCCGTCGAGGACCTTGAACATCCTGAGGCCCGACGCCTTGCCCTTCTGGTCGGTGTCGTCGGTGGCCCTCTTCGCATCCCGGTTGAAGTTCTGCGCGTTGATGATCATGACCTGGATGCCCGCGTCGGAGGCGTAGGTCTCGACGTCTTCCAGGTGGTCGGAGTCATAGACGAAGGCGCGGGCCCGCGTCCGATACTCGGCGAGAAAGTGGTCAGCGGTGATCTCGAAAGACTTCTTGACGCCTTCGCGGATGGCGACGCTCGGGACGACGACGACGAACTTCGACCAGCCGAACTGCCGGTGCAACTCCATGATCGTCTTGGTGTAGACGTAGGTCTTGCCGGTGCCGGTCTCCATCTCGACGTCGAGGTTGAGACCCGCGGCAGGGCTCGTCATGACGCTAGGTGAGAGGGGCAGCCCCCGCGTGCGACCCTGCACTGCGTGGATGTTCTCAAGTACCTCCGCCTGGCTCAGTACGACTTCGGTGTTGCGAAGACCGGGTCCGAGTTCCTTCGGCGGCTCGGGCGTGAGTCCGGCGAGCATCGACGCCGCGTTCGAGTCCGGCGCTGGCGTAACGCCGACCTTGCCAGGGTCGATCTTGTACTTCACGCCATCGGCATACGGCTGGCGGTGCACCGCACGGAAGCAGTCGATCACGGCATCGACCGCGGCCGTCTGATACTCCTGGACCTTGAACTGGAGCTTCATCGGCTCACAGCACCTTGAAGTCGGTGTCGCGCGAAAGCTCCTGGAAGATCTGCTTCGCGTTGATGCGCGCAGAGTCCGATGCGAACGCGGAGTCCTTGAAGACCGCCTTCAAGGGCTGCCGCTTCGCGACCTCCCGCACGAGTGCATCATCGACTGCGTCATCCAGGCACGCGATGAGTGCATTGACCTCCGGGTCCACGACAAGGGCCTCATGACCGTTGACCTGTTCGACGGTGACCGGCGCTGACAGTTCGAGCCCGTGGCTGATGAGCACCTCAAAGAGGATGTCCTCGCTAGTGCGATCGGCCCTGAAGGTCTCGACGAGCCCAGCGAGCTGAGTCTGGTCGGTCCCGTCCGGAGTCGCCGACACCGGCGCGTAGTTGCTCGTGTCGATCGTGAAGGCTCGGAAACCGACGTCGCCGTTCCAGCTGGAGGGCTTCCGGTCATTGAGGATCGCCGTGCCAGCATTGGCGATTCGGATCTTGGTCAGCTCGGCGATCGTCAGCGGTTTGCCGAGCTTCTCCAGTAGCCGGATCGCGTTCTGGATCGTGGTCTTCGCTGCCCCGGTCGCAGTCTTCAGATTGTCTTCGAGCGACTCCGGGAGCTGCACAAGTACGACCGGACAGTTCAGACCCGTTCGAGCGCAAAGTTCGAAGACGGCCTCGGCGGTCGTGCCGGAACCAGCGAAGAAGTCGAGGACGATCCCATCGTGACCATTGAGCACGTACTCGAACAGCCGTGACAGCGCCTCATGATCCTTGGGGTTGTTGAAGACCTTCGCGCCCATGAGTGCCCGAAGGTGCTTCACCGACACCTGCGACTGCTTGTAGAAGTACGTTCCTCTGACCTGTGTCGCGAGCTCCGCCTCGTCTTCGGTCTCTTCGGCCTCGTCGTCCTCGACATCAACCGTCTCACCCGCGACGGGACGCAGATGTGCCTTTCGGAACGGCGATGCGGTCGGGTCGTCCTCGCGAAATGCGACCAGCCCGAGCTTGATTTGACGCTTCATTTCGTCAGGACTGCTGTAGCGCCAGCCAGCCTCGGGTACTTTCACCGCCTGACCTGTGGCCGGGTTCACGACGTCGTAGGTCGGCCCGTTCCCACCCGGCCAAGAGATGTCTCGGTCACGCCACGGGCCGTTCGCATCGACCCGCTTGTAGCGCGCCCACTTCTTCGACGGGTCGGTGCGCGGCAACGCCGTGAACCAGGCCGAGAGATCCTTCTCGATGGCGGAATCGTCCGCACCGTGCATCTCGCGGAGACGGAGGTACTCGTCCCAGATCTCCCGCGCGCCCGGCTTCTCCTCTCGCCACTTCGTCTTCTGCTCGCGCAGGTACGACTGCGACTTTGCGTAGACCATGACGTACTCGTGCCCGGTGGAGAAGAATTTCGCGTCGTTCTTGCGCCCCTTCTCCCATACGAGCTGTGCGATGAAGTTCTGCTCGCCGAAGACCTCGTCCATGAGCCGGCGCAACGACGCCTGCTCGGCGTCGTCGATGCTGACGAGGATGACGCCGTCCTGCGCAAGGAACCGCTTTGCGAGCCGGAGGCGCGGGTAGACCATGCTGAGCCAGTCGGAGTGGAAGCGACCGTTCGCGCTCGTGTTCGCGACGAGCTTTTCGCCCGTGTCGTTCACCTGCCCGGACTTCCAGAGGTACTCCTGCTTCGAGGACGCGAAGTCATCGTGGTAAACGAGGTCGCTCCCGGTGTTGTAGGGCGGGTCGATGTAGATCAGCCGGACCTTGCCGAGATACGACTCCTGGAGGAGCTTCAGCGCCTCGAGGTTGTCCCCTTCGATGAAGAGGTTCCTCGTGGTGTCGAAGTCGACCGAGTCCGAGCGATTCGGCCGGAGCGTCTTCGCCGTGGGGGTGTTCGAGAGGAACTCCGCCTCGAGCTTGCCCGGCCAGTCGATCTGATAGACCTCCTTGCCCTCCACGACGTAGTCGTCCAGCTCCTGGCGGAGCGCCTCGAAGTCGACGCGGTGGATCAGTTCACCGTCCTCGTCGCGCGCCTCCTTCACGACGTTCGGGAAGAGGGCCGCAATCGCCTCGACGTTCTTCCTTGTGACGTCGACCGACTGCAGTTCCAGCTTCTCCGGCATTTCCATCTGGTTCCTCTTGGTGCGCTCATACCAGTGCCGCGAGTGCGGCCTGGCGGTCCTTCAGTACTCGCCGCAGCTCTACCTTGCGGTTGAGCTGCGGCTCGGTGCGGAGCTTGCGCTCCAGTGCAGCAATCTCGCGTTCGAGCTTCTTCGCCCGTTCCATTCTCTGGGTGGCAGCCGACACGGACTCGCCGCGGCGTGACGCGACGGGGAGCAGCGGCGCCAGCAGCGCCTCGTAGAGGGCAGACAGGTCGATGGCGGTCGGCAGCGGAGTGCGGGCGGTATCGAGCGGAAGCCACGCGGTCGTGAAGTACGCACCGACTTTCGGAGTCGTGCCACCGAGCGTCTTGTGGGCCGCGACCATGCGCACCTCATCACCCCTCGACACCTCGAAGAGGATCGGGAAGTGGACCGCCTTGTCGATGGCGGTCAACACGTCGTCGCCGACATCGCCGCCCTTCGTCTCGACGGTGAAGACCTGGATCTCCGGCACCGCCTCGGTGCCTTTCAGCCGGATCGTCGATTCGGCGAGCTTGTAGGCCCAAGTGATGCGCTGAATGTCACCGACGAACTTCTCGCGCAGCACGGTGCGCACGCTGCCGTGTTCGTAGAACTTCGTCTTCGGCACCACGCGGCCGAACTTCGCGGCCGGGGGCCAGCGGTAGAGGGCTGGGGTCTGGGGCGCATCAGTCACCGGCAGGCTCCTCGACGATGGCGAGGAACGCGATCAGCTCGAAGTCGTCAAGCCCGGCGATGGTCTGCACGAGCGCGGTGGTGTGGCCGGGGCTGAAGAGGCTATCGACATCGCGTTCCTCCGTCACGTCGATCATGGAGCGGATCGCCTCGGTGAGCAGACCGCTGTACTTGCCCATCTCCGCGCCGTCGCGGGTGGCCGCGTTGAAGACCCGGCACACCTCCCAGGCGGGCTCGTCGCGGTTGCGGCACCCGGCGCGGATCAGGTCGAGCAGGTACTTCACCTCAGTGTGGTCGGCGATGAGGTTGCCCTCGTCGTCGAGGTAGACGAGGTAATGCGGGTGCAGGCGGTTGCCCCGGTGGAGCATCTCGTCGGCGTTGATGTTACGCAGCGCGAACAGTGCACCCGGCTTGAGCCCCTTCTCGCGATTGGCCGGCACGACGGCGTGCAGGCCCTTGGGCGTGCCTGCCAGGTCGCCATACTCCTTGATGTACCCGAGCAGGTCCATGCGGAAATCGTTGAGCCCAAGGTCGGTGATGGAGATGCCGGTACGCACGTCCTCCAGCTCGATGACCTCGTCCTGGAGCTTGCGGAGCTGCTCCTTGCGGAATGCGGCATCGCTCGACCCCTGCGTGAGCACGTTGTCATCGGCGGTCGCGGCGAGATCGGCGATGACCATGCGGTTCTCGACGCGCTCTTTGAGGTTGATGTACTCATCGAGGGAGATGTCGGGCCAGAAGTTCACGAGCTGGATGCGCTCGTTCGTCGATCCGATGCGGTCGATGCGGCCGAAGCGCTGAATGATCCTGACCGGGTTCCAGTGGATGTCGTAGTTGACGAGGTAGTCGCAGTCCTGGAGGTTCTGGCCCTCCGAAATACAGTCCGTGCCGATGAGCACGTCGACTTCGTTCGACTCCTTGGGCATCACGAGATGGCGCTGCTTCGAGCGCGGGGAGAACAGGGTGAGGGTCTGCTGGAAGCCGTAGCCTCTGCCGAGCGTCGTGCTCGGGTTGCCCTGGCCGGTGACCAGCGCAGACTCGTAGCCGCGACGTTTCAGCGCAGGACTGAGCTCCCGGTAGAGGTAGGAGGCGGTGTCAGCGAAGGCCGAGAAGATCAGCACCTTGCGGTTGCCAGGGTTGATCGGCTCGGCGAACTTCGCCTCGATCAGCTCCTTGAGGATGCGCAGCTTCAGGTCATGCTCGGGGGTGATCGCTTCGACCGAGGCGAGGAGTCGTGAGATGACGAGCCCGTCGTGGGAGAGATCCCGGTTCCACGACTCGACATCCATATCGGCAAGGTCGATCTGCACCTTCTTGCCGACGGTGCCGCTCGTGGGGAACTCGAAATCGTCGTCGTCGGCATCCAGGTCGGCCAGGCTCGACGCGACGTCCGTGACCGCGCTGGCGTGGTTGTCGATCGCCTCCAGCGCCTCCGCGACGGTCATCTCCAGACGGTTGAGCGTGAGGCGGAACGCCTCCACGCTGCTCTCCAACCGCTTCAGGAGGTTGACGGTCATCAGCTTCTGGATGCCTTTTTCGCGGTTCGCCGCACCGAGGTTCGCGACCGACCCGCCCGCGATGTTGCGGCCACCGCCGACGTTGCCATAGAGCCGCTCGTACTTCTCTGTCCGGCTTGGGAAGACGTAGGCGAGCGGCGCGTAGACCGCGAGCGTGAGCGACTGGAGCTGGTCGAAGATCTCATTGAACGTCGGAGCGTCCGGCAGATCGGTCAGCGGCGCGTGCACCGACTTCGGCGGCTGTCGCTCCGGGAACGCACCGATGTCGGAGGTGTCGTAGAACGCCTGGATGTGCTTGCGCGAGCGCGCGATCGTCACCGAGTCGAGCAGTTCGAAGAAGTCGAAGTCCAGGCGGGACAGGATCGCCTCCGATGTGCGATCCTCGGGCGGCAAGTCCGACCACTCGTTGAAGGCGCGCTGCGCCTGACGGAAGACCTCCTCCACCGTCGTGGAGATATTGAGCTTCGCGGCAAGCTGTGCGGAGTCTCCCTCGTAGGCCAGCGCGAGCTGGTTACGCAGGTCGTTGAAGCGATTGTTCACGGGTGTCGCCGACAGCATCAGCACCTTCGTCTTCACGCCCTCGCGGATCACCTTGCGCATGAGGCGCTGGTACCGAGTCTCGTTCTCGGTCGTGAAGTCCGCGTTGCGGAAGTTGTGGGACTCGTCGATGACCACGAGGTCGTAGTTGCCCCAGTTCACCCGGTCGAGCGGGATGCCCAGTGACTCCCCCGACTCGCGCGAAAGGTCAGTGTGGGCCAGCACGTCGTAATTGAAGCGGTCCTTCGAGAAGACGTTCGTTGTCAGGTTCGCGTTGTAGTTCGTCCAGTTCTCGGCGAGCTTCTTCGGCGCGAGCACGAGCACGGACTTGTTGCGCAGCTCGTAGTACTTGATGACGGCGAGCGCGGTGAACGTCTTCCCAAGACCGACCGAGTCGGCGAGGATGCAGCCGTTGTAGGTCTCCAGCTTGTTGATGACGCCCGTCGCGGCGTCCTTCTGGAAGTTGTAGAGCGCGTTCCAGATCTCGGTGTCCTGGTAGCCGGTCAGGTCGTTCGGCAGCACGTCCTCGTTGATGTCGTCGAGGAACTCGGAGAAGAGGTTGTAGAGAATCAGGAAGTACACCCGCTGCGGCGAGTTCTCCGCGTAGACGCTCGCGATGTGGTCATAGACCGTCTGCGTCACGTCATCGAGCTGCTCCGAGTTGTGCCAGATCTGGTCGAAGAGCTGCACGAACTGGCGAGTCTCGCTCGTGCCCTCGAACTTGGTGACGTAGTTCGACGTCGCCGGCCCGCGCTCGTAGCCGAGATCGGCGGTCGTGAAGCCCTGGATTGGGAAGTACCCCGCCGCATCATCCACAGCAGCGAGCGGCTGCATCGGGGCACCCGTTCGGTTCGAGCGGAAGGTGACCTTTTGGCGCACCCACTCGGCGCACTCGCGCGCGATGGCGCGCTGCGTGAGCTTGTTCCGTAGACGGATCTCGAACTCGGAGCCATACAGTGTCGACTCCGAGCCGCGACCATGCCGCACCTCGAACTGACGACGCTCCGGCGAGGGCTTGTCCGTCGCCTTCACGGTGTTGAACGACGGAGCGGTGAAGATGAATTCCAGCTCCTTGATCTGCGACAGCTCACGCTTGAGCGCTTCGAACGCGTAGATCGAGAACGTCGAGGCGGCGATGCGCAGCTTGGAGCCTGGCCTGACCTCTGCCTTCATGTCGTCACCGAGCAGCTCGTTGACATTGTCGATGATGCGCACTCAGTCCCGCCCTTGTGTCGAGCCCGGGGTGTCAGAGTCCGACGCACCCTTGCGCCGCACCCACTCATCGACCTCGGAGACCTGGAACTTCCAGAGCCGCCCGATCTTGTGGGCGGGCATCCCCTTGTCGGCGATCCAGGCGTACACGGTGTCCTTCGTGATGCCGAGATGGTTCGCGATGTCGTCGGCAGACAGCCAAGGTTCCGCCATCGGCTCCTCCCTCCGCTCGTGCCTCGCCCCTCTCACCTTACCGATGACGGAGGCCGCTTAAGCCGGGTTTGACCGAGTATCCCCGGTGGAGCTTGCCCAGAGCGGTGTCAGATGCCCAAATCACCCCGAATGAGCATGCCCCGTCCTGCAGCTTGGCGAGCTCGGCGAGATAGTCGGGGGGATGCAGGTCGGTCCGGTGGAGAGCACCTTGCTGGTCTGGCCAGCGGACAACAGCTCGTCGGTGTAGTCGCTCGGCACCCCGGATCGCGGGCACCGAGCCGCATGGGCCAGACGGCGTGACCGACCGCCACATTGATGACGCGGCCGCGGTGGTGGACTTGTAACGCGAAGGAGAGCAGCCTTAGTGCCCGCCCCATCGCGGTGGGCTGGAGTGTGCATGGCCGTCAGATCGCGATCCAGCCGCCGTCGCTGGGAAGCACGGCACCGGAGATGTTGGTCGAGTCGTCGCTGAGCAGCCAAGTGATTGCTGCGGCGAGTTCCTCGGAGGTGGCGACCGGAGGCACATTGACCTGCATGAAGGGTCCGAGTCGTTCGGCGGCGAACTGGGACTTGAACGGTGCCTCGATGTTGGTGGCGACGCCCCCAGGGGCGACCGCGTTGCACCGGACCCCGCTGGGGGTGTAGAAGAATGCGGTGCTCTTGGTGAAGCCGATGACGGCGTGCTTGGAGGTCGTGTAGGCGGTGCCGGCGGCGGATCCACGCAGGCCCGCCTCCGAGGTGACGTTGACGATCGAGCCGTGGCCGGCCTGGATCATGGACGGAAGAACGGCGCGGGTCAGGCGCATGATCGCGGTGACGTTCACGTCCATGACCCGTTGCCAGACGTCGTCCACAAGCTCGGCGGGTGGGAGGAATCCATCCATGATCCCTGCCACGTTCGCGAGGGCGTCCACGCGTCCCTGCGCCGCCTCTAGGACGGCGTCGACGGTGGCCTGCGAGCTGACGTCGCCAACCACCGTCACGAAGCCGAGCGCCGGTAGCTCGGCGTTCAGCTGCTGCAGCCGCGGCTCGCTGATGTCGGTGGCGACCACGCGGGCGCCTTCCTGCGCGAGCCGCACCGCGGTGGCCCTGCCGATGCCGGATCCCGCGCCGGTGACCACGGCGGTCTTCCCGGTGAAGCGTCCTGATATTGATTCCATCGCCATCGTCTTCTCCTTCGTGTGGTGATGCTCTGGTTCAGCTGTTCGGGGTGGCGGGAGCCAGGAAGTCCTTGAGTATCCCGAGAGTGGTGTCGGTGATGTGCATCGAGGAGGCGGCGTCGGGGGCGGTCCGGGTCAGTGCGCGGATCGCGTCGATGGTTTCGGGTACGACGATGGCTTCGTTGTAGACCTGGTAGGTCAGGAAGAGTTCGTCGCCTTGCACGGTGACGAGGTCCTCCCACACCGCCACCTCCCACATGTCGCCTCGGGGGCGGCCGAGGTCGCGCATCAGTTCGATTGTGGAGTTGAGGGCAACCAGACCGTCGGACATGCGGATGAACGCGATTCGGGGGGCGGCGCGCAGCGCGGCAAGCACTTCTTCCCATGTCGCCTGGCGGGTCAGTTGGATCGTCCAGTAGTGGTTGTGCGTCTGCGTGTGGGCGCCCTTGGCGGCGATCGTGACCAAGTCGAGGCCGGGCAGCACAGTTTGCGCGTCGGGGCCTTGATGGGAGGGGATGGTGGGCTCGGGGACCATCGTGTTCATGATGCCGCCCAAGTGCGACTCCCACGGGTCTGTGGCGCGGCGGATGAGCACGCCGCGGGCACGCAGCAGGAGTCCCGCATTGTCGAGTGCTCCCAGCACCCGGACGATGCTGGTCGTGTTGCAGGACACCACCCGGGTGGTGTCCCGGCCGAGGGCGCTCTCGTAATTTGCCTGAGCGACGAAGGAGTGTCCGGTCGTCTTGTGGGATTCGCCGCCCTGGAACACCGCCTTGACCCCCGCGGTGCGGTACCGACCCAGATTGCCTGCCGCCACATGCTTAGGCGTGGTGTCAATGATGATGTCGGAGAACTCCAGCAACTCGTCGAGCGTCCCCAGCGGTCGCAGCCCGGCGGCGATCATCGCCACCTTGGCGTCCTCCGTCGAGGCGAACAAGGGCAGCCGGTTGGTTACGGACTTGATGCGCCAGTCAGTCGCGATATCCGCGACGCCGACGAGCTCCATGTCCGGCTGCAGCAGTATTGCGTCGGCGACGCGCTTCCCGATAACCCCGTAGCCGTTGACGGCGACTTGGATCTTGTTCATGAACGTGCCTTTCTTATCGTGTCGTGCGAATTGCGAATGCGGGTCAGCGGGAAGTCATGGGATTCGTCCCCGGCCAGCGACACCCGGGTCTCCCCTGTTCTGAACCGGATTGGTGGCGCAAGGCTGGGAAGCAGGTGGACGTGGAGGGTTTCGTGGTTCAGGTCGACGTCGATCCGGTGCCCACGGTAGGCGAACTGGAAGCGGAGGTCCGCCAGTCGTGTTGGGAGTCGTGGTGCGAAGCTGATCTGCTTCGAGTCGAATTGCAGGCCGGCGAAGGATCGAGCGATGAGGTCGACGGTGCCGGCCATCGCTCCGAGGTGGATGCCTTCGCGGGTCGTTCCCCCTTGGGTATCGTCCAGGTCGGCGATGAGCGCCTCACGGAACAGGGACCACGACCGGGACTCGTCGAGGCCGGCGAGAACTGAGGCGTTCACGACTCGGCTGAGCGTGGACCCGTTCGCGGTGCGCTCTAGGTAGTAGGCGACGGTGCGGACGAGGTCGTCCTGCGAGAACGGGTAGCCGAGGTGGCCCAGCTGTTGTCTCAGTCCGTCCTGGCCAAGCAGATAGACGAGCATGACGACGTCGGGTTGCTTGGCCAGTTTGTACCGGTTGGTGGTGTCGTTCTCGGACTCGAGGATGAGGTCGAGGCGACCGATATTCCCGTACCGGTCCCGGTAGCCCGCCCAATCCAGTTCGAGGAGGCTCTCGTACCCGTCGAACTGGCTGAGGACCCCGTCGGCATCGACCGGGACGGCGAGGCGCCGGCTCACGTGTTCCCAGCGCGCGATCTCGTCGTCGTCGATTCGCAGACGGTCGATGACATCGTCGCGGGCGTGGCCGACCAGTTCCTGAAGTGCGTCACCGGCGCGGTGGCACACCCAGGCGACCATCACGTTGGTGTAGGAGTTGTCGCGGACCCCTTCTCCCGGGGCGTCGGGGTAGCCGTCGTGGTACTCGTCGGGGCCCATCACGCCGGCGATGTGGAAGCGGTCGGTCGCGGGGTCGTGCACGGCGGATGCGGCGAAGTACCGGGCGACCTCGATGATGAGTTCCGCGCCTCGCTCGGCGAGCCAGTCGCGGTCGGCGCTGACCTGGTAGTGCTGCCAGGCGTTGTAGGCGACCGCCAGCCCCACATGCCGCTGGCGGCGCGAGTTGTCGGGCATCCATCGTGCAGAGCGAGGGTTGTAGAGCTGGTCCGGTGTCTCCTCTCGGCCATCGTTGCCGCTTTGCCAGGGGAAGAGCGCACCCGGCAGGCCGATCTCTCGTGCGGCTGTGCGGGCGGCTGCCAGACGATGCCATCGGTAGTCCAGCAGCGCGCGGGCGACCGGGGGCAGCCTCAGACCGAGCACGGGAAGCACGAACAGCTCGTCCCAGAAGACGTGTCCTCGGTAGCCCTCTCCGTGCAGGCCACGGGCCGGCACGCCCGCGTCCAGGTCGGCTGTGTGCGGTGAGAGGCTCTGCAGCACATGGAAGATGTGAAGGTTCAGCACGAGTTGGCTGCGCGGGTCAGCGTCGATGGTGATGGCGAAGCGCTGCCAGAGTCGTTCCCAGGCGGTCTGGTGACGATCGAGTGCGCCGACGGTGTCTCCGGCGTGGTCGTGGAGTCGCTTGACAGCGGCCGTCCCCGGTGAGGCGATCGCCGAGTCGCGGGAGGTGAAGATCGAGGCCGTCTTGGTGAGCGTCGCCGGCTCCCCACCCACCAGTGTGAGTTCGACCTCCCTACTGTATCGACGTCCGTGTCTCGTGCCCGCCTCCTGCCAGGCTGCGTCCGCCCCGGTGAGGTGCAGGTGGATGGCCGTGGCGATCCGTATCTGGCTCTGCTTGGTCTGCACCTCGCAGAGAAGGATGTCGCCGACCTGCGTGAACGTCGGCGGAGACAGATGGCTGGTGTCGGACCCGATGTAGGCGGCGACATTGGTGTTGCGGACACCGGCGTCGACGCCCGCCCGGAGGGTGACCGGGCCGCTCCACCCGAGCGCGACGACCGTGGTCTCCAGCACCGCCAGATGCGGATCGTCCATCGAGACGAAGGATCGCTGGACGACGCTCAGACGCTTCCCGCGCGGACCCACGAGCGTCACCCAACGGGTCGATGTTCCCGACCGCAGGTTCACCTCGCGCCGTTCCTCGTGCGTCGTGACTCGCCCGCTCGACCACCACGGACCGTTGCCGACCCGAATGTCCAGCGGGAGCCAGTTGGGCACGTTGACCAGGTGCTCCTCCTCCAGGCTCCGGCCGTGGATGCTACTGACGAGGCGGTTATAGACCCCTGCGAGGTATGTCCCGGGGTAGTGGGTTCCGTCATCGGTGTGTTCCGGGCGGGCACCCCGGGTGACCAGGTACCCGTTGCCCAGGGCCGTCAACGCTTCGCGGTGCCCCTCGTGGGCCGGGTCGAACCCGTGATAGACGAGTACCCACGGATCGGCGACCTTCGCGCCGAGATCGAGTTCGCCCACATCGTTCAAGACGATGTCCGCCCCGGCCGCCTCGAACTCCTCGCGGTGGCCCTGACGGGCGATCCCGACAACGAGCCCGAATCCACCCTGACGGGCGGCCTCTATCCCCGAGACGGCGTCCTCGACGACGGCGGCGCGCGCCGGTGTGACACCCAGGCGTTTGGCTGCCTCCAAGAACATCGCCGGGTCAGGTTTGCCGGGAAGCCTCTGCTCCAAGGCGATCTGACCGTCCACGACGGTGTCGAACAGCTCCGTGAGCTGGGCCGCTGCGAGCATCTGTTGCGCGTTGCGGCTTGCCGTGACCAGGCCGACCGGAACGCCGGCGTTGCGTAGCCGGGTAAGTAGCGCCGTCGTCCCGGGGTAGGAGCGCAGTCCGCGAGCGCCGAGCTCCGCCAGGAATAGGTCGTTCTTGCGGGCGGCGAGCCCGGCGACCGTCCACGCCTCCGGGGGGTCGTCAGGCTTGCCAGGCTCAAGTGTGATCCCCCGGGCGTCCAGGTAGGCGGACACGCCATCTTCGCGGCTGCGGCCGTCGACATATCGGCGGTAGTCCGTGACCGCGTCAAAGGTCCTCTCGGGATCGTCCACGTGAACACGCGGGTCCCGGAGCACCTGCTCGAACAATTGCTTCCACGCGGCGGCGTGAATCGCGGCGGTGTTGGTGACTACACCGTCCATGTCGAAAAGGACCGCGTCATAGACCGCATCCAGGTCGTGAGCACCCTGGATGCCGGGCGCCCCGTTCATCTGGGCGCACCGACCTGAGCCGGAGGAACATTGTCATCCCCGCCCCACGTCCAGTCGCGGATTTCGGGGAGGTCCTGGCCGTGCTCGCGGATGTAGGCGCTGTGCCGGATGAGGGCGTTGCGCAGTTCCTCCCGGACATGCGCGGAGACGTCGCGCAGCCGTGGCACCCGGTCGATGACGTCGATGGCCAGGTGGAACCGGTCGAGCTCGTTGAGCACGCACATATCGAACGGCGTGGTGGTGGTGCCCTCCTCCTGATAGCCGTGGACGTGCAGGTTGCCGTGGTTTGCCCTCCGGTAGGTCAGCCGGTGGATCAGCGTCGGGTAGCCGTGATAGGCGAAGACCACCGGCGTGTCCGTGGTGAACAGGGCGTCGAAGTCTCGGTCGGAGAGCCCGTGCGGGTGTGCCCGCTCGTCCTGCAGCCGCATCAGGTCCACGACGTTGACCACCCGGATTCGCAGGTCGGGGAAGTGCGTATTGAGAATCGTCACCGCGGCGAGGGTCTCCAGGGTCGGCACGTCTCCGGCGCAGGCCATGACGACATCGGGTTCCTGCCCGTCGTCGCTGCTGGCCCAGTCCCAGATGCCGATGCCCTTGGCGCAGTGCTCGATGGCCTGCTCCATGTCCAGGAACTGCAGTTGGGGCTGCTTGCCGGCGACGATGACGTTGACGTACTGACGGCTGCGCAAGCAGTGGTCGGCCACCGAGAGCAGGGTGTTGGCGTCCGGCGGCAGGTACACCCGGATCACGTCCGCTTTCTTGTTCACGACGTGGTCGATGAACCCCGGGTCTTGGTGGGAGAAGCCATTGTGGTCCTGCCGCCAGACGTGCGAGGTGAGCAGGTAGTTCAGGGAGGCGATCGGGCGACGCCAGGGGATGCTGTTGGTGGTGTCCAGCCACTTGGCGTGCTGGTTGAACATGGAGTCGACGATGTGGATGAACGCCTCGTAGCAGGAGAAGAACCCGTGCCGCCCGGTGAGCAGGTAGCCCTCCAGCCAGCCCTGGATGGTGTGCTCGGAGAGGATCTCCATCACCCGCCCGTCCACGGCCAGATGGTCGTCCCCGTCGATGGTGGCGGCGTTCCAGGCGCGGTCGGTGGCCTCGAGCACGGCGTCCAGCCGGTTGGAGTTGTTCTCGTCGGGTGAGAACACACGGAAGGTCTCCATGTTGCCGGCCATCACGTCCCGCAGCAGGGTGCCGAGGACGCGGGTGGATTCCCCGGTGGCCGTGCCTGGCGTCTCCACCGGCACGGCGTAGTCGCGGAAGTCCGGCATCCGCAGATCCCTCAGCAGGCCGCCGCCGTTGCTGTGCAAGTTGGCGCTCATCCGCTGGGTGCCCTCCGGATGCAGCGTGATCACCTCCGGGACGGGTGCGCCAGTCTCGTCGAAGAGCTCCTCCGGCCGGTAGCTGCGCAGCCATGCTTCGAGGATGGCGCGGTGCTGGTCGTTTTCCCGGGCCTGGGCGAACGGCACCTGGTGCGAGCGCCAGGTGCCCTCAACCTGCTTGCCGTCCACCTCCGCCGGCCCCGTCCACCCCTTCGGGGAGCGCAGGACGATCATCGGCCAGCGCGGCCGTTCCGTGTTCCCCCCGCGCGCCCGTCGTTTGATCTCGCTGATCTCATCGAGGCAGGCGTCCAGGGCGCGGGCGAAGTCCTGGTGCATCCGAGCCGGGTCATCGCCCTCGACATAAAACGGGGTGTGCCCGAAGCCGCGCAGCAGGTGATCGAGCTCCTCCGGGCTGATCCGCGCCAGCACCGTGGGATTGGCGATCTTGTACCCGTTCAGGTGCAGGATCGGCAACACCGTCCCGTCACGAGCGGGATTGACGAACTTGTTGGACTGCCAACTCGCCGCCAGCGGTCCCGTCTCCGCCTCGCCGTCGCCGACCACCGCAGCGACGATCAGGTCCGGGTTGTCGAACGCCGCGCCGTAGGCGTGCGAGAGGGCGTACCCCAGCTCGCCACCCTCGTGGATCGACCCGGGTGTCTCGGGGGCGACGTGACTGGGGATGCCCCCCGGGAAGGAGAACTGCCGGAACAGCCGGCGCATCCCCTCCGCATCCTGGGTGATGTCCGGGTAGGTCTCGGTGTAGGTGCCCTCAAGCCACGCCGCCGCGACCGGCCCGGGGCCGCCGTGACCCGGACCCATCACGTAGATGGTGTCCAGGTCGCGCTCCATGATGGCCCGGTTCAGGTGGGCGTAGATGAAGTTCAGCCCCGGCGTGGTGCCCCAGTGCCCGAGCAGCCGGGGCTTGATGTGCTCCGGCAGCAGCGGCTCCCGCAGCAGCGGGTTATCCAGCAGGTAGATCTGCCCGACCGAGAGATAGTTCGCCGCCCGCCACCAGGCGTTGATGCGCTCCAGCTGCGACGTATCCAGGACCGGATCGGCGTGTATGGGAGTAGAGCGTGTGGTCATCAGTTCATCGCTTTCTCTGCGTGGTACCTGTGTGGGATCGAGCGGTTGCGGGCGGCGTCTACCGGGTGCCGGTGGGGACGGGCGCGGGACTGCTCGCCGTCGTGGGTTCGGTGGGCGCGGCCTGGGCGGGAAGGTGGAGTCGCTTCAGCAGCAGGGCGTTGACGGCGACGATCACGCTCGAGCCGGACATGCTGATCGCGGCGATCTCCGGGCTGAGCATGATGCCGAACGTCGGGAAGAACACGCCGGCGGCGATGGGCAGGGCGATGACGTTGTAGCCGATGGCCCAGCCCAGGTTCTGCCGCATCTTGCGAACGGTGCCCTTGCCGATGCGCAGCGCGACCGGAACATCCAGCGGGTCCGAGCGCATCAGCACCACATCGGCGGTCTCGATCGCGACGTCCGTCCCGGCGCCGATCGCGATGCCGAGGTCGGCCTGAGCCAGGGCGGGGGCGTCGTTGACGCCGTCGCCGACCATCGCGACCTTCTTCCCGGCCTGCTGCAGCTCGGTGATCTTGGCGGACTTGTCCTGCGGGAGGACCTCGGCGATGACGGTGTCGATGCCCAGCAGCGAGGCGATCCGTCGGGCGGTGGGCTCGTTGTCGCCGGTGAGCATGACGACCTCGATGCCGGACTCGTGCAAGGCGGCGATCGAGGCCGCGGCGGTCTCCCGCGGCGCGTCGGCAAGGGCGATCACCCCGGCTGCCTTCCCGTCGACGGCGAACGCGATCGCCGTGCGGCCGGTGGCGGCCAGATCGTTCTGCGCCGCCGAGATGGTGCTGATGTCGATTCCCTCCTCGGCCATCAGCCGGGCGTTGCCCATCACTACCCGGCGTCCGTCCACGGTCGCCACCGCCCCGAGCCCGGTGACGTTGCGGAACGCGGTGGCCGTGCGCCGGGGGATCTTGCGCGCGTCGGCGTAGGCGACGACCGCCTTGGCCAGGGGATGCTCGGACTCGCGTTCCGCGGCGGCGGCCAGGGACAACAGCTCGATGTCGTCCATCCCGATCGGCAGGTAGTCGGTAACCTCGGGTTCGCCCTTGGTCAGGGTGCCGGTCTTGTCGAGGACGACAGTGTCGATGTGCGCGGCGGATTCCAGGGCGCTGGCGTTCTTGAACAGCACCCCGCGTTTGGCGCCCAGGCCAGTGCCAACCATGATCGCGGTCGGGGTGGCCAGGCCCAGGGCATCGGGGCAGGTGATGACCACGACGGTGATGGCGAACAGGATCGCAGTCGGCACGGGGGCGCCGGTCAGCCACCAGACCAGGAAGGTCGCGCTTCCGCCGATCAGGGCGACCAGCACCAGCCAGAACGCGGCCCGGTCCGCCAGGCGCTGTCCGGGCGCTTTGGAGTTCTGCGCCTCCTGCACCAGGGCCACGATCTGCGCCAGCGCCGTGTCAGCCCCGACCTTCGTGGCCCGCACCCGCAGGGTGCCGGTGGTGTTCACCGTCGCCCCGATCACCGCGGAGCCCGGCGTCTTCTCCACCGGCAGGGACTCACCGGTGACCATCGACTCGTCGATCTCGGAGTCACCCTCCTCGACCTCCCCGTCGGTGGGGACCTTCGCGCCGGGGCGTACCAGCATCAGGTCTCCGGGCACCACCTCGGCGGTGGGCACCTCGACCTCTTCCCCGTCGCGGAGCACGACCGCCCGCGCCGGGGCGAGCTCCAGCAGGGTGCGGATGGCGTCGTTCGCGCCGCCGCGGGCACGCATCTCGACCCAGTGGCCGAGCAGCACGAACGCGGCCAGCACCGTGGCGGCCTCGTAGAACACCTCACCGCCGCCGGTGAGGGTCACGATGACGCTGTAGAGCCAGCCGGAACCCACGCCGACGGCGACCAGCACCATCATGTCCAGGGTCCGTGCCCGCAGCGCCCGGAAGGCGCCGTCGAAGAAGATCCAGGCCGAGTAGAAGATCACCGGCAGCGACAGGACCAGCGAAAACACGTCATCCCGCAGCCCGAACGGGGCCGGGACGGTGAACCCGAACACTTCCCGGCCGATCGGGGACCACAGGATGATCGGCACGGACAGGATCGCCGCGACCAGGAACCGGTTGCGCATGTCGCGGATCATCGACGCCATCGACATGCCGGCGTGGCCGCCGCCGTGCCCCATCACATCCTGACTGCTCCGCGCCGGTGTGCCGTGGCCGGCATGACCCGAGTGGTCCACAGTGCCTGCCGCGGCGGGGTCAGCCGCAGTGTGGTCGGGCGCCGTCGGGTCGGCCGCGACCGGCGCGGCGCTGTGCGCTTCGTGTCCGGTCATCGACTCGTGCCCCGAATGCTCATGCCCTGCGTGTTCGTGTTCTGCGTGCTCCTGCGTCGGCTCCGGAGGAAGCGGACTGTCGTCAGGCACCGTGTGTTCCTGGGTCGCGGGCATGTGGTGGTGGCCCAGGGATGCTTGGTGGGAGTCGTGGGCGGGATCGCAGATATGGTTCGGGACGGACTGGCCGGCACAGTGGTATCCGCATTCGATGATCCACTCGCGCAAGTGGGCCTGCGAGGTGGTTTCGGGGTCGTAGGAGACGTTCGCCGTCTGGGAGACCGGGTTGGCCTCCACGGAGATGACGCCCGGTTGGCGGAGGAGGGTCGATTCCACGACGGACTTCGAGGACGCCCACTGGACACCGGATACTTCCAGGACGACGGTTCGTTCTTGCATGTTCTCTGCTTCTTCCTACTGGGTTGTCAGGTGGCCTGGTAGCCGAGAATGGTCATCATCCCGGCCTCGGCGTGGTAGATGTTGTGGCAGTGCGCAGCCCAGAGTCCCGGGTTGTCGGCGTCGAAGTCGACCGTCAAGGACTGGCCAGGCAGGATGATCGAGGTGTCCTTGCGCGGTCCCGCGCCGGAGTGCTGGTAGGTGTGCCCGTGCAGGTGGAACGGATGCCACATCTGGGTCGTGTTCTCGATGCGCAGCCGCACCCGCTCGCCCTGCGTCACGCCGAGTGCGCCGGCCAGGGGGTCGGCCGGGTCGAACCGGCGGCCGTTGATCGCCCAGTCGTAGGCCATCATGGAGCCGGACAATCTCGCCGTCAGCTCGCGGTCGACCGTGCGATCCGGGAATGCGACGCTCGGGTCGGCGGTGAGGGCGGCGGCGGTGAGGACCGACCCGGTCAGCTCGGGGATGGTCTCCGACGCCCGCGGGGTATCACCGGACCCGGTGCGCACGATCGCCCGCGCCGTCTCGCCTTTGCCCTCCGCCGCGGCGACGAAGGGGAACGCGCCGTCGCCGAGGGTGACCAGGGCGTCGTAGCGTTCGCCCATGCCGATCAGGATTGCGTCGGTGTCCACCGGCTCCACCGGGAACCCGTCGCTGTGGGTGACGGTGAGCCGGTGGCCGCCGAGCGCGACCCGGAACGCGGTGTCGCTGCCCGCATTGATGATCCTGATCCGCAGCCGCCGTCCCGGTGTGCTGGTGAAGGTCTCCGGGTCGGCGGCCGGGCGGCCGTTGATGAGGAAGTGCGGGTAGGCGACGTCGCCGGCGTCGCCGCCGAGCAGGTCCGAGCGGGCGCCCATCATCATGTGGCCGCCGCCGTTGCCCATCATCCCGGCCATCCCGCCGCGCAGCTCCTCGAGCACCTCGTCGGGGGTGCCGGTCACCCCGTCGAGCCAGTCGTCGAGGATCACCACCCACTCCTCGTCGTAGGCGAGGGGCTCGTCCGGGTCATCGACGATGAGCGCCCCGTACAGGCCACGGTCCAGTTGCGGGCCGACGTGCGGATGGAACCAGTAGGTGCCCGGTTGCGCGGCGACGAACTCGTAGGTGAAGTCTTCGCCGGCGCCGATCGGCGCCTGGGTCGCGCCGGGGACGCCGTCCATGTCGTTGCGCAGCGCAAGGCCGTGCCAGTGCACGGAGGTGTCCGCGGGCAGCCGATTGCGCACGTTCGCGCGCAGGGTGTCTCCCGCGGTCAGCCGGATCGTGGACGCCGGTACCGGTCCGAAGCTCCAGGTGTTCGCCACGGTTCCGGCAAGGTCGACCTGCGTCGGGGAGGCGATCAGCTCGACGCTCGTGACTCGCCCCGAGCCCCCGCGGGCCAACTCAGCCTGCCGCACCGGCGCCCCGGTCGGGGTGACGAATCGCGGTGGCGCAGCGCACGAAGCAAGCGCGATCGCGGCGAGGGCGCCGGTGCCGACGGCAAGGAAGCCGCGCCTGGTCAGGTTCGCGTTGCGGATCTCGGAGTTCATGTCAGTCCTGTCTCTTCAGTCGATGCTGTCCTAGCGGTCCCTGGTGTTCGAGAGGCGAAGGTCCCCGCCTCGCGACTCATCCGCGCACCTCGAGCACGATCCACGTTGCGCCCGCATCCTCGGTGAAGGCGATGCCCCGGTCATCGGCGACATAGACACGTGCCCCGTCGATGGCCACGGCCTGGGGCGTCCCGGTCACGGTGTGGCCGTGCGCCCAGTCTTGGCCTGGGCTGCGGGTCCAGAGCGTGCCGGTCGTGTCGATGCCGGCGAGGCCGCCCTGAGGATCCGCGGCGATGAGGTACAGGGCCGGCGGTGTCGGGTCGAGGGTGAAGCTCATTCCGTCGTCCTCGCTGACGGCCAGTCCCTCCGATGTCGTCGCGTACAGTGTGGTGTCCACGACGAGGATGTCGCGGGCGACCAGCTCGGCGCCGTCGCTCCAGGTCAGCCCGCCGTCCGTGCTGCGCTGGAGTCGCGGTTTGCCCGGGTCGATGCCGAACACATGCGGGACTCCGTCGACGGCGGTCATCACGGCCAGGGCGTGGAAGTCGGTCACCCCTTTCAGGGAGACGTTGGTCCAGGTCTCGCCGAGGTCCGTGCTGGTGATGAGTCCGAGGTTTGGTGTGCCGAAGCTTCCCGGAGTGGTCGGTCCCGGGTGCCCGGAGGCGTAGGCGGTGTCCCCGGCGATCGTGAACCCCATCGGATCGAAGTCGAGGCCGCCGAGAGGTCCGACCGCGGTGGTGGAACCGTCGGCGTCGATCTGGAGCTGGTAGAGGCCCTCGTGGGTGCCCACCAGCAGGCCGCCGTCCTGACGGGCGACGAGTTCGTGGATGTGCGCGAAGCTCATCCCAGGACTCGCGGGGGTCGAGGTGATCCCGGTCGGCGCGCAGCCGGAGAGGAGGGCGGCTGCGGTCACGGTGGCGGCCAGGGCGGAGATCAACGCGAGCGCGGGTGTCCGGTTCATGCTGCTCCGATGGTGGGGATGGCGATCACGGCGGCGCCGAGAACGACGGCCAGGAGCACCATGACGAAGAAGAAGAGTGCGATGGAGCGTGTGCCCATAAGTTGAGGTCCGATCTGAGTTCGGCAAGCCGTGGCGAGGACGGCCTGGCGAGGTTGGGGGCGTGCCGCAGCCGACCAGGAACGGCCGGCCGCGGCACCCACGAAAGGGGCCGCCCTAGAGGGTGCCGAGGATGTCCTGCATGGTGGCGATCTCGGCGGTCTGACCGTCGATGATCGTCTGCGCCAGGGCGGCGACGGCCGGATTCTGGCCGTTGTCGATCACCGACTGCGCCATCTGCACAGCGCCCTGGTGGTGACCGATCATCCCCTCCAGGAACAGGCGGGTCGCGTCGGCGCCGGTTGCGGACTCGAGGGCGGTCATGTCCGCCTCGGACATCATCCCGTCGCCGTGGTCCATCCCGCCCATGCCGCTCGACATGGAGTCGTCGTAGGGGATGCCCCACTCCGCCAGCCAGGAGGTCATGGTCTCGATCTCGGGGCCTTGGGCGTCCTTGATCTGCTCGGCGAGGTCGACCACTCGTGGGTCGACGCCGTCCTTGCCGAGCAGGAGATCGGCCATCTGGATGGCCTGCTCGTGGTGGGGGATCATCCCCGTGACGAACATCTCATCGGCGGAGTTGAAGTCCCCGATGCTGGCTGAGGGCGTCGTCATGGGGGTGGTGCCGTGGTCCATGCCGGGCATCCCGCCGCCGGTATCGTTCTGGGCGCAGCCGGCCAGCAGCAGGGTCGCCGTGATAAGCGCGCCGGAGGCCAGCGCAATGGTGCGAAGTCGCATTGTGTACGTCCTTTGGTATCAGTAGGAATTCGTGATTCGGTGCCCGGGCAGGGCGAAGCGGCCTCCCGGGAAACCCGGGAAGACGGCGCGAATCAGGTCCGGCTGATGGACAGGACGAGCAGGGAAGGCGGGCGCGGGCGCGGCAATGCACGGGGCACGTCGGCGGCGAGGACAACTACGCCCAGGGACATGCTGAGGCGGGCGAGCAAGGCTGGCGCCAGGATTATGACGACGGCGGCGAGCAACGCCAAGACGCAGACCATCATCAGCATCGAATGGTTGGGCATGTTCCCCGAAGCCCCGCAGTCGTCCAGGCAGTGCCCGGTATCGACGGCCGCGCTCTCCACGGCGGCCATCGCTTGGTCGTGAACGGCGCCGGAGGATATGGCTGGGGCGGATTCGAGGTGGGTGGTGCCGGCGGTGAGGGTGTGCATCGCGAGCAGACCCGCGATGAGGGCGACCGCGATCCCGAGCATGAAGACGAGGCGGCGCGTGGTCGAGCCTGAGCTCGCCAAGGAGCGGATCGTCTTCATGCGCCCACCTCCCTCATGACCAAGGCTAACTCCCCGCCGGAAAAGACAGGAGCGCAGGGGCCATCTCCACGATGGGGCCGCGATCATCCGCGTGACCACCATGCGTCGACAATTCCGCATTCGTACTCTGGCGGATCGGGCCGAAGGTCCCCCGGGAAGGCGACGGCTTCCTGTGCCGGCTGGTCATGACCTCGGACCTCCCCGGCTCCGCGACGCGCGACGTGACTTCTCCATCAGTGCGAACAGACCCAGGACCTCGTCCTTGATCTGCGTGCGTCCGATGGCGGGCCAGTTGGAGCGAAGGTTGTCCGTGAGGTAGTCGATGATGTGTTCCAGCGGGACGGTGTGCCATGCTCGGCTCGAGCCGGTGTGCTGCGGGTTCCCGAACGCGACGGTGCGGATGACATGACCGGCCGGCGCCACGACGCGACCGTTGCGCAGGAGCTCGTCGACGAGATCGGCGGCAAGATCCGCCGGGCAGCATCCGAACCGGGTGAACGCGGCCTTGAGCACGGCCGGATCGCGCATGGCGGGGTTCAGGCGGGGCTTGCCCTCCTTGACTTCGCCGACGATCATGTCGGCTGCGCCGAGGTCCGCGCCGAGCGCGGGGTCAGGGCCCTCGACAGCGACACCGCCAGGTGCGGGGGGCTCACGATGGAGCCTGATCGCGAGGATGTCCAGATCGGTCATTGTTCGCGCCGGTGCGTGCGCGGTTACCTCGAGGACGGGGTACTCGGCGACGGTGAAGTAGCCGTTCATGCGCAGGTACGCCTGCACGAGTGCGACCGCCGTATCCATGAGTTCGTGATCCTCTCGTCATACCGAAACGGTGTGGGGTGTTTCGGGTCACCGGCTTGAGCTGGGCGGAGCGTGATGCGCCGCTAGGAACGAACCAGTCGCGCGATCGCCGCGCTGGCCTCGCGCAGTTTCTCCTCGGCGACCGGGCCACCTTGTTCGGTGGCTTCGGCGACGCAGTGCATGAGGTGATCGTCCAGGAGCGCAAGGGCGACCGCTTCGAGTGCCTTGGTCGCGGCGGAGACCTGGGTCAGCACGTCGATGCAGTAGGTGTCCTCGTCGATCATTCTCGCCACGCCGCGCACCTGCCCTTCGACCCGGCGAAGCCGAGTCAGCAGTGCGTCCTTGTTGCCGACGTAGCCGTGCGTCATGTGGTCCATGTTCGGGGCAGACTCAGTGTGCCGGGTGCGGGTGGCCGTAGCGGTGAGGGTCGGCGTCGAACGTGTTGGCGCATCCGGTGGAGCAGAAGTAGAACGTCGTGCCGTCGTGCTCGCGGGTGGCCGCGGCCGTCTTCGGGTCGATCTTCATGCCGCAGACCGGATCGGTGACGAGGGTGTCGTCGGAGGTGTGCTCGGTGTGGTGTGTCATGGGATTGTCCTCACTTGTGTGCTGGTTGCCGATCTCGATCACCGGGTCGGTGATCGAGGCTGCGGCCGTGGTGGCGGGGGGCCTGGGGGTGAACCGGCGGAGCCGGCTGGAGTTGGTGACGACCGACAGCGATGACAGTGCCATCGCCAGGGCGGCGATCATCGGGCTGAGCAAGACCCCGAATGCCGGGTACAGCACGCCGGCGGCGAGGGGGATGCCGACGACGTTGTAGCCGAACGCGAACACGAGGTTCTGCCGGATGTTGCGCATGGTGGCACGGGACAAGTCGATCGCGGTGACGAGGCCGCCCAGGTTCCCGGATATCAGGGTGATGTCGGAGGCCTCGATCGCCACGTCGGTGCCGGTGCCGATCGCCGAGCCCACGTCGGCCTGGGCCAGTGCGGGGGCGTCGTTGATGCCATCCCCGACCATCCCGACGATCCGCCCCTCGGCCTGCAGGCGCCGGACCTCGCGGGCCTTGTGCTCGGGCATGACCTCCGCGACGACCCGGCCGATGCCGACCTGGCGGGCGATCGCCGCGGCGGTGGTGCGGTTGTCGCCGGTCATCATCACGACGTCGATCCCGCGGGCGGCCAGGTCAGCGATCGCGGCCGCCGAACCGTCCTTGATCGTGTCCGCGACGCCGACGACCCCGGCCGGGCGGCCGTCGATCGCGGCGAGCATGGGGGTCTTGCCGTCGGCGGCCAGGGCTGCCATGCCTGCGGTCAGCCTCGAGGTGTCGATGCCGGCTTCGGTCAGCAGTCGCATGTTCCCCACGAGCACGGTGTTGCCATCCACCTGGGCGCGGACTCCTTGGCCGGTGATGGAGTCGAAGGTGCTCGCCCGGGGAATGTCGAGACCGCGGTCCTCGGCGGCGGCGACGATCGCGGTCGCCAGAGGGTGCTCGGAGTCGCGCTCGGCAGACGCGATGAGTGCGAGCAGCTCGTCCGCGTCGAACTCGTCGGCGGGCAGGATGTCGGTGAGCGTCGGCGTGCCGTTGGTGATCGTGCCGGTCTTGTCCAGCACGACTGTGTTCATCTTGTGCGCCGTTTCGAGCGCTTCCGCGGAACGGATCAGGATGCCGTTGGACGCAGCCTTGCCGGTGGCGACGGTGATCGACAGTGGTGTCGCAAGACCCAGCGCGCAGGGGCAGGCGATGATCAGGACGGCGACCGCTGCCACCAGGGCGAACACTCCGGCCGGCGGCGGGCCGAACACCCACCAGGCGGCGAAGGTCCAGATGGCGATCGCGATGACCGCGGGCACGAAATAGCTGGAGACCTCGTCGGCCAGGCGCTGGATGGGTGCCTTGGAGCCTTGGGCCTCGCGGACCAGTCGGATGATCTGGGCGAGCATCGTGTCGGCCCCGACCTTGGTCGCGGCGTACCGGAAGGAGCCGGTCTGGTTGATCGTCGCGCCGATCACCGTGTCGCCGGCGGACTTGACCACCGGGATCGGCTCTCCGGTGATCATCGCCTCGTCGATCGCGGAGCTGCCTTCGGTGACCTGCCCGTCGACCGGGAGCTTCTCGCCTGGGCGGATGACCACGATGTCGCCGGTCACGACCTCGCCGACCGGGATCTCCAGCTCGCTGTCGCCGCGAACGACCCGCGCGGTGCGGGGTTGCAGGCCGATCAGGGTTCGGATCGCCTCACCGGTGCCGGCCTTGGCCCTGGCCTCCAGGAGCCGGCCGAGGAGGATCAGGGTGAGGATGACGCCGACCGCCTCGAAGTACACCCCGCGCGCCTCAGCAGGCAGCACCCACGGGACGAACGTGGCGACCAGGCTGAAGCCGTAGGCGGCGATCGTGCCGAGGGTGATCAGCGAGTTCATCTCGGCCGCCCGGTGGGTCAGCGCCAGCCACCCGGTCCGGTGGATCGGCCACCCGGTATAGAACATCACCGGGGTGATCAACAGGAACTGGAACCACGGCGCCAGCAGCAGCGGCGGCACCCACATGGCCCCGAACACCTCGTGGGCCATCACCGAGAGGAACACCGGCAGGGTCAGCACCGCGCCGACGATCACCCGACGACGCAGGTCCGCGATCTCCGTGGCGTGCTCGGCCGCCTCCAGGTCGCCGTGATCCTCCACCAATCCGGCGACATCGACCGGGCCGCTGGCGTCGACCCTGGCGGGGGCCTCCAGCAGCGCGGTGGTCGTCCGCGGTCCGTCGGCCGATCCGGCGACTACCTTCACGGTACTGGCAATCAGCATTATTCGTTCGCGTCGAGATCCCTCTCATGCCTTCTCAGCTCGGGATACGCTCCCCAGCCGGCTCCGGTGTTCGCTGAGTGGCGTATGGCTGTATTGACGGTGACTCCGGTGATATCCGCGACGATGCTCGCCGGGAGCACCTGTACGAGGTGATCGAGTCTGGCCCGTTTGATGATCCGAGCGCGGAGTCCATGCTTGTTCAGGTTGAATCGGACGCTGGCTTCGCTCAGGTGCTGCTCCGGCATCACACCTTCGAAGAGCCAACCGGGCGACACCCCGACGTATGGTCGCTGGCCGCGTGTCATGTCGAGGTGCTCCCTGAGGAGATCGGCGATCGGAGGCGGCAGAATGACCGGGGTCGTCCCGAACTGAACCTTGACGTACCCTTCGGTGACCTGGACGTCTTCGCGTCTCAGCCGAACAGAGTCTCTGATCGGCTGGGCGAACACAAGAAGAAACAGCCCGATGATCCGACTCGACATCGGGGTGGATTTGTCCTGGAGGAGGATGTCGACTTTCTCCCAGAGGGCTTCCTCATCGATGGTGGCGGGCGAGGCTGTCGACGGGGACCGGGGCACGTCGATGCGCGTGGTGATTCGGTGTCGGGCTGCCCAGTTGAGGAATCTCCCGATGGTGCGGTTGGGATCGTGGTGCGCAAGGTAGCGGTCGACCGTCACTTGCTCGAGTGTGGGCAGATCGAGGTCGTGCTCGTCAAGCCAGGCGAGGAAGGCTGCGATCTTGTGGAGTTCCGAGCTGTGGACGTTGGCCATTCCGACGCTGATTGGCCGGCCAAGTGACCGCCTGCGCAGTTTCCGCAGCGTCTCCCAGTTGAAGAACCTGGTGACGAAGAGGGCCTGTTCGGCGGGCAGGGTGTCGATGAATGCCCGGCTCCGGATCTCGAGGTCGTTGAGTCGGACATCGATGGCGGGCAGGGTGCCGGCAGCGATCAGCATTCGCCGGAAGTACCGGACGCGCGTCGACTGCGGGAGCTCGTTGATTGCCGCGTGGCCGATGGGCTTCTCGCCGTGAGCCATGGCTCGGAGTGTGCGTTCGATGGGTTCGCGGCGGAGCCACCGAACCGCCGAACGCGGGTCCCTGGCGCTGAGCAGGTGGTCGCGGAGCGGGGCAAGCGCCGAGTGCACACGGCCAGTCGAATCTGCAAGGACGTCATCGAGACGATCCTCGAGACGGCAGCGCCCACAGTGCGAGCCGGTCAGGTACTCCTCACTCCCGCACCTGGCACATCCGAACCGTGACGGAACACCCGCGCACGCAGCGCACACGATCTCGCCGTCGTGTGACCGGAACGCCAGGACCTTCATCTGGGTGCACGCCGGGCAGGGTGCGGCGTTCCGACGCAGACGCGAATAGCAGGCGTTGCAGATGCGCTGCTCGAGGATCTCGTACCTGGCCTCGACGTCGCGACCGCACGAGTCGCAACGCCGCTTCCATCCAGGGCTCGCGCTCTCGCTCACTCCGTGGGACGGTGCAGTTTCGCGGGGATCGGGCGGAGGGCACCGATAGAAGGTCCGTTGCTGCGGGCTTCGCCGACGGCGCGAGGTGCGCGCGCTGCAGCGACAGGGGCCACCTCGATGAGGTCGTTGGGTGTGCAGTCGAGGATGCGGCAGAGCGCGGCGAGTACCTCGATGTTGAGCCTTTCGGGCGTCTTCGTCACAAGGCGATAGATCTGCTCGCGGGACAGGTGCACACCCTGCTCCCGAAGCGGGTCGATGAGGTCGGTCGTATGGAACATCCCCGCGACGGCCATGACCTGCCGCAACTGCCAGGTGATCGGACTGTGGTCAGAGGTTGTCGGCATCGTTTCCTTCATAGATTCGGGCGAGAGCTCGGGTCACCATGCGGGTCTTATAGTCGTCGCCGAGCGAGGTGTAGATCGCGGTGGTGGACGCATAAGCGTGGCCGACCTGATCCTGGACAAACTTCTCCGAGTAGCCCCACTCGATCAGGTTGGTGACGTAGGTATGGCGCAGCGCGTGCACGCTGAGCTCCGGAGGGAGACCCAGTTGATCACGGAGGGCTGCGAACCTCATGTCGATGTAGCGGAGACTCACCCGACTGCCGCGTTCGGTCGGCCAGAGCATGCCGGTCCCGTCCGTGAAGCGAGGGCGTGCGTGATCCACCCACTGTGCGAGACCTTGGGTGACCCATCCCAGCTCGGGCACGGTCAGCACCGAACGTCGGCGCGGCCCGGAGCCACGCGAGCCCTTACCCCAGCGAACCTCAACGGCACCGAACCGACCGAAACGAGGAGCCGCGCCATTGGGGCGCATATCCGCGACGTCGAGACCGACCGCCTCGGCACGGCGCAGACCATAGGCGTAGATCGTCTTGAATATCTGCGCGTCCCGAAGCGCAGCCAGCGCGCCCTTCCGCCCCTGGTCGAGAATGGACTCAACCCGCGAGTCTGCAGCCGCGAAGAACTGCTCGAGTTCGTCATAGGTGAGCGCCCGGCGCTGCGCCCGCCCTTCGTAGTCGACGAGGTGTGCGGTGGTGTTCCATTCATGGCAAATCTGCTGCGGTGCCCGGCCGAACCGGCGTTCGCACTCGGCCGCCCACTCGTAGCGCCCGTCGCAGAGATACTCACAGAAGAGCCGGATGATCATCTGAAACGCGCGGATGGTCGATCGCGCTGCAGGACGAGCTCCCGACTTCGCATGCGTGGTGTAGTCCTCGACATCACCGACCGACCACTCCCACGGATATCGCCCCGTGAAGGCCTCGAAGCGGCGAATCGTAAGGAGCCTGCCTTGGATCGTCGAAGCCACAAGGCCCCGACTGGACTGCTGATCCCTCCAGCCGGCGAGCATGGCGTCATAAACGAAGTGCTTCTCGTCCAGCGGGCGCACGTTCCCGAGCAACCGAAGCGCGGTCGCGCCGCCATGTTCAGAACTCATGCAGCCAGTATTGCATTGGATACATCATTGATGCATCCAGCTTCGCTAGATGCAGTCACTCCGACATGTTCGGGCGTCTACCCAAGCAGTTAATTCTCTGGCTGGGTCGCTTCCCCATCGCCCGAGATTGCGCTGATGAGGAGCAGGCCGAGCATGGCGACCCCGGCGACGACGAGGATGTCTGCGACATTCCCGACGAAAAGGTCACCATAGGCGATGAAGTCCGTAACGTGTCCCTGCCCGAATGAGGGGAGGTTTACGAGCCGGTCGATGAGGTTACCTACCGCGCCGCCGAGAATCAGCCCCAGTGCAAGGCCCCACCTGACACCCCGCAACCGCACGGCGAACACGATCGTCGCCGCTGCGGCGATGACACCGACAACAGAGAAGATCCAGGTAGCTCCGGAACCGAGGGAGAACGCGGCTCCGGGATTGTAGATCAGCGACAGGCCCAGCAGTTCGCCCACCAGCGGGGTGCGTTCGCCCGGCTGGAGGTTGGACGCCGCGACTGCCTTCGTGCCTTGGTCAAGCACCACACCGAGCCCGGCGACGGCCAGGGCAACGCCGAGCGCGCGCCGGGACGTTCCTCCGGTAGCTGATGACGTTGTGTCGCGCTCTGCACTTGCCTCCTCGCTGCGCATCGCAGCATCGGAAGCCGTCACGAGACTGCCTTCCGGGTGCGAGCGGCGCGGAGGCCATTGAGGATCACGATGACCTCGGCGATCTCGTGGACCAGGACCACAGCGGCGAGGCCGAGGACGCCGAACAGCGCGAGCGGGAGCAGCGCGGTGATGATCAGCAACGACAGCACGATGTTCTGGTTGATGATGCGGCGTCCGCGGCGAGCATGGTCGAACGCACGCGGAAGCAGGCGGAGGTCGTGGCCGGTGAACGCGACGTCGGCGGACTCGATCGCGGCGTCGGAGCCGGTCGCGCCCATCGCGATGCCGATGTCGGCGGCGGCAAGGGCCGGAGCGTCGTTGATGCCATCGCCGATCATCGCCACAGGAGCGGTGCGGGACAGCTCTCCGATCGCGGCCGCCTTGTCCTCGGGGCGGAGCTCGGCACGCACGTCCTCGATCCCCGCCTGCGCGGCGAGGGCCCGCGCGGTGCGGGCGTTGTCGCCGGTGAGCATGGTCACACCGATGCGGTCACCGGCCAGCGTGCGGACGACTTCCGGGACCTCAGGGCGCAGCTCATCGCGCACCCCGATGGCACCGGCTGGCTTACCGTCGCGGTGCACGATCACCACGGTCATGCCCTGCTCCTCGAGGGTGGCGACCTGGTCGCCGAGGCCGCCGACGTCGAGCCAGCGGGGACTGCCGACGGTGATCCTGGTGCCGTCGACAGTGCCCTCGATGCCGTGTCCGGCCTGCTCGGTCACCGCGGCGGCCGCAGGCGCGTCGGGAGCCGCCGCGGCAATCGCGGCGGCGAGGGGGTGGGTGCTGTGCTGTTCGAGCGCGGCGGCCCAGTCCAGAAGTTGGTTCTCGGTAACGCCGTCGGCCGTGAGGATCGCTGTGACCTCGGGCTGGTTGCGGGTGAGGGTGCCGGTCTTGTCGACGGCGACGTGGCGGATCCCGCCGAAGCGCTCGAAGACCGCACCGGACTTGATGATCACACCGAACTTGCTGGCCGCGCCGATCGCGGCGACCACGGTGAGTGGCACTGAGATCGCCAGCGCACAGGGCGATGCGGCCACGAGTACGACGAGGGCGCGGGTGATCCACAGCTCTGGGTCACCGAACAGCGAACCGATGAGGGCGACCAGCGCGGCGAGGATCAGCACTCCCGGCACCAGCGGGCGGGCGATCCGGTCGGCGAGGCGGGCCCGGTCGCCCTTCTCGGCCTGCGCCTGCTCGACGAGCTCGACGATAGTGGTCAGTGAGTTGTCAGTGCCCGCCGCCGTAGCCTCGACCTCGAGCGCCCCGGCCGTGTTGATCGCGCCGGCGGACACCGCGTCGCCGGACTCGACCTCGACCGGGATCGACTCACCGGTGATCGCTGAGGTATCCAGGCTGGAGCGCCCAGATCGCACGACGCCGTCCGTGGCGATCCGCTCCCCCGGGCGGACTAGCATGATCTGCCCGACCGCGAGGTCCTTCGCCGCGATCTCCGTCTGCCTTCCGTCGATGAGCACCGTCGCGGTCTCGGGGACCAGCTTCAGCAGAGCCCGCAGACCGCCGCGGGCGCGGTCCATCGCCTTGTCCTCCAGCGCCTCGGCGATCGAGTAGAGGAACGCCAGAGCGGCGGCCTCCTCGACGTAACCAAGGATGACCGCGCCGATCGCGCTGATCGTCATCAGCAGCCCGATGCCGAGCTTGCCCTTGAACAGCTTCCGGATCGCGCCAGGCGTGAACGTCGACGCACCCAGCAGCAGACCGATCCAGAACAGCACCAGCGCCGGGATCTCCGCGCCGGACCATTCGCAGATCAGGCCCGCGACAAAAGCGACACCGGAGAAGACCGGGACCATAATCCCGCGGTCCGTCCACCACGGCCCGTCGTGGTCGTCGTCGTCATCGTTCAGATCGACCCCTTCGACCTGGGACTTCGTCCCCGCGCTCATGCCTTCGCCTCGGCCCCGCAGCAGCCAGGCACGGTGCACGAGGCATCCACGCACGGGGCGCTCTCATCCACGGCCAGCGTCACGTCGACCAGTGCAGTGAGCGCGGCGGCGAGGTGCGGGTCGGCAATCTCGTAACGGGTCTGCCGCCCCTCGGGCTCAGCGACCACGATGCCGCAGTCCCGCAGGCAGGTCAGGTGGTTGGACACGTTCGAACGGGTCAGCTCCAACTCCCGCGACAGCACGGCCGGATAGCTCGGACCTTCGAGCAGGGTCATCAGAATGCGAGAGCGGGACGGGTCGGCCATGGCACGGCCGAGCCGGTTCACGACATCGAGGCGAGAAGCAATAGTCAGCATGCACTGATCATACAGTCGTCGCTGACGATTCCCTAGGGTGTCGTGAGGCTGCCCTGTTGCATCAGGTGATTAATGCTCAGAACTTTGTTCATCGCGAAGCGCCCACACATGACTACCTGCTCACCTTCTCGGTCTGGGCCAGCGCGCGGCGGACGGAGGCGGAGCTGACGTGCAAGGTCTTGGCGATCGTCTCCCACGTCGCCGGCGGGGTCTGAGCGCGCATCTGGCGCGCGACCTCGACGCGCTCGACACTCATCACCGTTGGGCGGCCGCCGACGCGGCCCTGGGCGCGTGCGTACTCCAGACCGAGCCGGGTGTTCTCCCGGATCGTGTCGACGCGCAGCTGCGCGAACACGGCCACGATGCCGAACAGGGCACGGCCCATCGGGGTCGTGGTGTCGATCACCGGTTCGGTGAGGCTCTTGATATCGACGCCCTTGTCCTCCAGCTCGTGCAGCGTCTCAATCAGGATGCGCTCGGTCCCGCCGAGCCGATCGAGGCGGCGCACCACCAGCACGTCGCCCGCGCGGAGGTAGTCCATGCATGCGACCCACTGCGGGCGATCCTTGACCCGGCTGGAGTCGCCGTGGTCGACGAACACGCGCTCTGCCCCTGCCGCGTGCAGCTCGGCCTCCTGGGCCTTCGGGTTCTGCTCACGCTTGGACACTCGGGCATATCCGACGACGGTCATAGGTCCCTCCCCTGTTCCGCTTCTCGGCCGGGTGTCGTCGGCCGGCGCGAGCGGCCCGTCGACGTCGACGGTGCGGAGCGTCCCGGCGCGACGCTGCTGCTCAGGTTGGCGAACGCGCGCAGCTGCTCCATCCGTTCCGGGGTGAGCCGGCCTCCCGCGGCGGGCTGCACGATGCGGTCGAAGATCCCGCGCAGTTCGGTGAAGTCCTGTCGTTCCATCGCGGTACGTGACGCCTGGTCGTTCTCCGCCCCCGTGACTCGGCTCCAGTCGAGGTCAAATCCGGCGCCGGCGGCGATCTGCGTCCAGAAGATTCGTTGTGTGCGGCCGTTGCCCTCCCGGAACGGGTGGAGGTAGTTCACCTGGTCGTAGTGGTGCGCCAGGCGATCTACGAACCGGTCACGGTTCAGGCCGTGCAGCTGGTGCTCATCCGCGAGCTCCGCGAACGCGAACCCCGCGCCGGACTCCAGCCGGGACACCGGCATGAAGAACTCCGCGCCCGCGTCGGTGCCCTTGCGGATGTCGACGGTGCGCAGCTGGCCGGCCCAGTCGTAGACATCCTGGAAGAGCTGCCGGTGGATTGCCTGGAGCTGTCGGAGATCTCCGGTGACCTTCACCTGGCGGGTGATCATCTCGGCCCGTCGCCACTCGGTCAGTTCCGCTTCGGCGCGATCCAGCGTGGCGCGGTCGGTCAGGCCGAGCCGGTTGCGGAGGATGCCCGATGCGGGCTCGAGGTACGGGTCGACGAAATCAGGCAAGGCCCCAGCGGGCCCGTGTGCGGCGTCCCAGCTCGTCGACGTCGAAGTCCCCCGCTGCGTAGGCGGCCGCGTCGGCGCGGTACTCGGCGCCGGCGGTGAGGCCTTCCATCGCGGAGCTGTGGGCGGCCTCAGCCACGACGCGCTCGCGCAGCTCGCGCTCGGCCGCAGAAATGGTGCTGGCGGTCTTGACGCTCATGGTGGCCTCCCTCGTTGCTTCTAGTCTACCCGACTTGCTCAAAAACCTATAGTGGAGGTTTTGCACTGAATGGGGTTTTGACAAGGGTTTTGAGCACCGGAGCTTCCCCGACATCTCGCGGCGTGTGAATTGCAGCGATAGATGTCGCGGTTGTCGCGTCGTTCAGTGTCCGATGAGGAGGGCTTCCTGGGCGGCGTCGACGGCCTCGGGCGTGAGGTGGGTGTGCCCGTTGATGTCAAGAACACGTCGGATCTGAGTGACGAGGCGATCGGCGAGGCGGAAGTTCCCGTTCGTGGCGCGCACGATCGCGGCGAGGGCGGCGGTGTGAGCGAGCCCTGAATCACCGGGGTCTGGTGCGGGGAGGCGTTGTGTGACGACGGCGGTGAGTTCGTCACTGCGGAGAGGACGGTATTCGTGGGCGAAGCCGATGCGGCTGTAGAGCTGGGGGTAGCGCGCGAGGCGTTTTTCAATGCCGGGCATGCCGATGAGGATGACGCCCATGTGGTGGCGGTCGTAGAAATCGCGGACTTGTTCGAGGCCGACGGTTTTGAGCCGATCGGCTTCGTCGATGATAAGCAGCTCTGTGTTCCCGCTGTGTTGGGATTCGGGATGGACGTAGGGGTCGACGTGACCGTACCGGGCATAATCAATGGCCCACGAGACTTGTTGGCACGCGCGGGGCAGGCCCTGATCGATCTGCTTGATGGTGGCGGCGACCGTGGGGGTGAAGAACGCCGTTCGACTCTGCTGGACGCCCTCGGGGACGGGAGGGAGCAGGCCACCGTTTCGGGCGAGCGGGTACCACTGTTCCCAGTCGTCGGTGCCGGCGTAGTGGCGGGCGGAGAGAGTCTTGCCGATGCCGGGCGGACCGTAGCAGAGGCCGATGTAGCGGTGTGAGCGTACGGTGTCGGCGAACTCCACGAACCGTCGGTGCTCTCGGGTGCTGACGAACGCGGGGCGGGTGTCGGTGTGTGGTGGGGGCGCCTGGGTGAATTCGTCGAAGGTGCCGTTGAGGAACCGTCGCCCGTCGTCGTCCGCGCCGACGAGGACGGACACCGGCTTTCCGACGGTCGATTCAGTCGCTGGCATAGGTCCTCAGCCCGTGTCTCTTCGATTGCGGGGCTGGCGCGTCGAGCTCGGAGGGAGAGAGAGGCGCGGCCGCGGGTCGGTGCCGAGTGTCTTCCGGCAGAGAGCTGGCGACGTTGCTGAGGGAGCGAAGTTGCTGCTTCAGCGCCCGGCGCCGGGTGTTCCTTGCGCTCTGCAGGTCGGCGAAGGTGATCGTTTCGGAGGAGCGTTCAGGGGCGATCGCGCGGCATAGGAACGCGTTGTCGTGAAACAGTCGGATCTCGCCGAGGTCGCGGGGGTCGTATCGGACGGTGACGTCTTCACCGACGTAGGCGGCGAGGACGGGCGAAACGTATCGGGTGGAGGCGAATCGGATGCCGTCGCGCTGCACGCGTCTGGTGGCGGTGGCGGTCAGCAACAGCAGGTCGAGGTCTTCCGAGTGTGCGGGCATACGCGGGATGAAGCTCCCGCTGCGCCAGCGCGCGTGCGGTGCCGTCCCGGTCGCGGAGTGCGGGCGCTCGTTGTACTCGTCGACGATGAACCGCTCGAGGACGTCGTCGAGCTGGTGCAGGGTCAACATGGGGGCGCTGGTGGGTGTGCCGCCGGTGCCGTGCGGGATGAAGCCAGGTAGGTGCGGGAGCAATTCGGTCGTGATGGTGCGGTAGAACCGCTCGATCTTGCCGCGTCCTTGCGGAACGCCGACCCGCGAGTGAATGAGGCGCACGTGCAGATCCAGACACACCTGTTCGATCCGAGCAGAGGTGAAATCCGACCCGTGATCGCTGTAGAGAACATCGGGGAGCCCCGACACCACCCACGAGGCATGTCGTTTCCGGCTCGCGGCCTGATGAAACGCCAGTGCGGAGTGCTCGGACGTGGGCGCCGAAACCGCTAAGGCGTATCCGGCGACGGCACGGGAGTAGTCATCGAGCACGATCGTCAGCCAGGGGCGCACAGGCGTCCGCTTGTCGTCGAGGATCATCACGTCCAGCAGCGTGTGGTCCATCTGCCACTGCTCATTCGGGGCGGTTGTCGTGCGCCGGTAGACGAGCTCGAATTTGTCGCGATATGCGGCGTCACCGCCCTCAGCGAGAGCTGTCAGGCCCGGGTCGATAGCGTGCACGATTTGGCGAACGGTCGTGTAACCGGGAGCTGGCAGCCCTCGATCGCGCGCGATATCGCTGACGCGCCGATGGATGTACGCGATGGTGGGAGCCGGTCGGCGGATGGCCAGCGCCTCGATCGCCGTGACCAGTTCCGTGGGGGTACGGGAGGCACCTTTATCTCGGCGAGGCGGTCTTGCGAGCTGCCCCGCCTCGATGCGAGCGGCCCATCGTTGCAAGGTTCGCACCGTGACGCCGGAGTGCTTCGCGATCCGTGTCCACGGCACACCGTCGAGGTGTTGGCGCACAAGCTCGGCTTTCTGCCGGTCGCTGAGGTGCGCCATGATCCCTCGTCAGGCCCGCTCGACGTGATCGGCCAGGTGCCGGTAGATCGTGGGCCGGGATACCCCGAAGGTGTCGGCGATCTCTTGCACGGTGTGCGCACCCTCGTCGTACATCGCGCGGGCCTGTCGAATCTTCGTCGGCGTCATCTTGAACTTTGGGCCGCCCTTACGCCCACGAGCTCGCGCCGCCGCCAGACCATCGTGCGTCCGTTCCACAATCAGGTCGTGCTCGAACTCGGCGATCGCGGCGAGCATATGGAAGAACAACCTCCCGCCCGGTGTGGTCGTATCGATGCCCTGGGACAGAGCCCGAAGGCCAACTCCACGCCGTTGTAACTCGTCGGCGATTTGCTTGAGGTTGCGGACGGATCGGCCAAGCCGGTCGAGCTTTGTCACGACGAGGGAGTCCCCCTCCCGCAGGTAACCGAGAGCATCGGTCAGCGCGGGCCGCTTCGCCAGGGTGCCGGAGGCGTGCTCGACGAAGATCTTGTCGCAGCCGGCCGCTTCGAGCGCGTCGGTCTGACCGTCGGGGTTCTGCTCGCGCGTCGAGACGCGGGCGTATCCGATCGTGGCCATGCCCTCAGAGTAACGCGAACGCCGCGTCCGTTACATAGTTTGCGGACACGGGTTATGAGACACGACTCGCGGACGTAGCTCGGCTGCGGGAGGACCGTCTCATGAACGGTCGTCAGTAAGACCGCGCCGCGCGATCAACCGCGAGGTCAGCAAGACAGAAGATCCGTCGATCAGCTGCGCTTTCGATATCGCTCCAAGCGAGGAGCGATGACGTCGACCATGACCCATCGGGCGGTGGGTGCCAACGCGATTGCCCACGCGATGGAGGCCAAGACATCAGTTGGGTAGTGGAGCCCGTCGCTGACGACGGCGAGGCCAACGATGACGGTAGACACAGTGCCGGTGATGAGAGCGATCGACGCCCCACGGGTACCGCGCAGAAGAAACCAGAAGGCGATGCTTAGGGCGGCGATGAAAGCGGTGTGTCCGCTGGGGAAAGATCCATCCACCTGCGCGGGCGTGAATGGGTGGACAAGGGTGAAGATATCCGGTCGAGGTCTGTCCACGACGACCTTGATGGCGGCGGTAGGGAGCCATGTCAATGCAACGATTCCGCCGAAGACGATCGCTGTGCGCACGGATCGAAGAACGGCCGCGATGGTGATGAGGATGAGGAGTGTGAGGAATGCGGCGGGAACGGGCTCGAGCATGAAGTAGATGGCGTCGGCTATTTGTCCCCATGCGCCGGTGTGAGCGCGGTTTAGGGCTTCGACGGCGGGTGCGTCGAAGGGCACCACCCGGAGGATAAAGCCCAGGGCGGTGAGTAGAACCCCCGCGACGCAGGCGAGCCATACGACGCGGCGACCGCGTCGTGTGGGCGTGAGTAGTCCGCTCCCAACGGGGTATGTGTGGGCTCTCATGTGTTCGCCTCGTTCGTTCCGGCACCGTCTGGCGTGGGCCGATTGCGGCGGTTGGTGCTCCATTTGCGGATGACGGCGATGATGACGGGTAGGACGGATACGAGAACGACGACGATCATGAGTGCGTCGATGTTGTTGACGACGAACGGGATGCCGCCGAGAGCGAGACCGATAGCTGTCATGCCGACCACCCAGAGGGTTGCCCCGGTGGTGTTCCAGAGGAGGAATCGCCGGTAGGGCATGTGAGCGGTTCCGGCCGCGACGGGAATGTAGGTGCGAACAATGGGGACGAAGCGTCCGAGGACGAGGGATGCGCCGCCGTACTTATGGAAGAAGTTTTCTGCGTCGTGGAGGCGGTCCGGACGCAGAACGCGTGCACCGTCTTTGAACATGCGTCGCCCGAAGCGTCTGCCGAGCCAGTAGCCCGTCTGATCCCCCAGGATCGCTGCAGGTATTCCGACGAGGAGAACTTGCCACGGTTGGATGCCGAGGGGGCTGGCGAGGACCGCTGCGGTGACCAGAAGAGAGTCACCGGGAAGGAAGGGGAACAGTACGCCCGATTCGATAAAGATGATGAGCGCTATCCCAACGAGAACCCAGGGTCCAAAGGCGTGGAGGATGGCTGTCGCGTCGGGGAGCAAGCTCGCTGTCAGAACGTGGAGGGCAGTATTCACGGGAGAGATCATCATGAGGAAAGGGTGTTGAGAAGGGTGCTGAGGGCGCTTTTCTCGGCTGTGGGATCCGGGGTGGAGGCGCGCACAGATTTGAGAACGGCGTCAACTTGCCCGTCAAGGATGGTCCACCCGGTGCCGTCCAGCGGTTGAAGGGTGGGCTGATCCTCATCCCATGCCTTCTCGAGGTCGGTGATGCGGGTTTGCGCACCTGCGGTATCGCCGGCCATGACGAGACCCAGGGTGTCTTCGACGATGGAGCGGTAGTTTGCGACGCTCCCATTGGGGAAGTTGATGGTGGCCGACTCTCCAGGCGCGAGGGTGACGACTGTATTGGGGCCCTCCTCGCTGGCCGCAGCCGTACTGTGAGGCTGTGCGTGCGCCCAGACGAGGACGGCGGCGGCGATGGCAGCGACCGCGGAGAAGTAGATGAGCGTGCCGCGACGGCGGCGAGGTGTTGTCTGTGGCCGGCGGGTCTGGGCGTTCTCCGTGGCATCCGTTCGGGTGATGGTGAGGTACACCACGGTGGCGAGGATGGCACCGAGGAAGAAGATGCTCGTGGGCCCGACACCGATTCCCAGGCCTCCGTCGCTGACAGGGAAGCTCATCCAGTCGCCCAGATTCGCGCCAAGCGGGCGGGTGAGGATGTATGCCAGCCAGAAGGCGAGGACCGGGTTGCCTCCCATGCGCCAGCCAGCGATGACTGCGACGAGAAGGCCGGCGGGGAGAAGGACGGATACTCCTGGACTCCAACCGGTCAGCTCGAGGATCCCGTCTCCCGCGGCGGTTCCGAGAGCAAACGTCACGAGAATGGCGAGCCAGTAGAAGAGTTCACGGCGGGTGGTGGTGATGCTGTGGATGGATAGGGTGCGTTGACTGGCCCACCATGCGCCGAACACCGCAGCCAGGACGATGGCAAAAACCAAGGTGCTGACACCGAGAGGGACCGCCAGGTCGTCGGTGAGGATATCCGTGTAGAGGGTGCCGGTGACGCTCACAACCACTACGGTCAGCCAGTAGACAAAGGGCACGTAGCGCCGCAACGCCAGCTGCCAGGAGAGGACTGCGGCGAGAACCACCGTGAAGATCACGGAAGTTGCTTCTAGTCCCACCCCGAGGGTGGTGTTGATCCAGTCGGCGAAGCTTTCTCCGACCGTGGTGCAGAGGATCTTGATGATCCAGAACCACAAAGTGATCTCGGGCACCTTGCTCAGCATGACCCGGACAGGTGCGGCTTCAGTCGCGGATGAGGTCGTCATACGCGGGACGCTAGGGACCGCGTTCTAAGAATCGACTCAGAACTTGCGCTCGCTCGTGCGAGCAGGAAGAGGCGAGCGGACACAGATCACGTGTGGGCGGCTGGTGGCCACCCACACGTGATCAGGTGATCAGTTCGCCGGGGTGGCGGCGACGTCGTCGGCGGTCTCGCCGTCGTTCGTGCCGTCCTCGACGCCCTGATCGTCGGCGGTCTCGCCGTCGTTCGTACCGTCCTCGACGGCGGGATTGGAGGATGCGGGTGCGGGCGAGACCACCGATGTGGTGGCGGCCGATGCGGGTAGGGCCATGGCGGCGACCCCTCCTGCGCTGAACAGGACGAGCGTTACGACGCCGAGTCCGGCGCCCACCCCCTTGCGTTTGACAGTGCTCATGTCGTTCCCTTCTGCGACTCTCGGTGAGCCCTGAAGAGATGGTCCCTGGCGGCCTCTAAGAAACCGCGAAGGCTCAGAACTGCCCCACGCGCGGCGCTTCTGTGTGATTTCTTAGAGCGCACGAGGCAGGCTCGACCGAGTCAACGACCGTACTTCCGTTGACGTCCAACGCTCACGAAAAGCCAGAGTGCGACGCGATTGAGGGCGCCGACGAGGGAGAGACAGAATGGCCGACACGGTAGCGACAGCGCCGACACAACCCCGCCTTCTGCTGATCGAAGATGATCCCCAGCTCGGCCCTTTGATGGCGCAGGTCCTTGCGGAGGTGTACGACGTGACGCTCTGTGCAGATGGCGGCGAAGCATTCGATATCGCCATGGAACAGTCATTCGATGCGATGGTGGTCGATCGCCGGCTGCCCACTGTCGACGGGCTCACCCTCGTTGAGTCCCTCCGCAGAGCAGGGTCACAGGTGCCGATGCTCATCCTCACGGCCATGGGAACCGTACAGGACAAAGTCAGAGGACTGGACGCCGGAGCCGCTGACTACCTGGTTAAGCCGTTCGAGTTCGACGAATTGTTCGCCCGGCTCCGCGCCATCAGGCGCGTCACCAACGGAGAAGGCCCGTTCGTTCGCATCGGCGAATGGGAGTTCTATCCGGACTCACGCGCGGTCTACTCGCCCTACGACGGCCGCACCATCCTTACGGAACGGGAAAGTGCGCTCCTGCGATTATTAGCAACAAACCCGCAGCAAACCTTCACTCGCGCTGCAATCCTTCGAGCCGTGTTCTCTTCCGACGACACTCCGGGGACCGTCGACACGTACGTGCATTATCTGCGGAAGAAGACCGAGCCAAGCATCGTCCAAACAATTCACGGCCGCGGCTACCGGCTGGGCCTGGTGTGATGATCAGACGACGCCCCACGCAAGACCCAGACGCGCAGCTCATCCGCTCCGCCGCGCGACGGGTCGCCCTCACCATCTCTCTGGCAGTTTCCGCACTCGTCGTTGCCGTCCTAATCGCAGCATTCGCCGTTGTCTTCACCCAGATCCCCCTGCCCGACCTGCTCAACCCGCAGCAGAAAGAAACAGTCGTGGATATTCAGGGTCTCGACATCATCGTGGGTGGAGTCAGCATCGGTCTCATCGCGATCGCCCTCGCCGGCCTCTTGGGATGGCTCGTCACGCGCCGGGCAGTCCGGCCTTTGGTGGATGCCCTCAGACGACAGAGGCAATTCGTTGCCGACGCTTCACACGAACTTCGAACGCCGCTGGCTGTATTGGATGCACGTATCCAATTGCTGCAACGCAGCTCGCGCGCATCAGATCCCCACCAGGAACTCGTGACACAACTCCGCCACGACACCCTATCCGTCATCGGAGTCGTCTCTGACCTCCTGCACGCGGCCGAAGTCCCCACAGAATCAGAGGCAGAACCAACCCCCGTGGCAACATGCGTCGCATCAGCGATATCGGCCATGTCCATCCTCGCGCGCGAACGACGCGTGCGCTTGATGGGCGCCCACATCGCACCCGACTTGTCTGCCTCGATCCCTCACACAAGCCTGCGGCGAAGCCTCATCGCCCTTCTCGACAATGCGATCAAACACTCCCCGGTGGGAACAATCGTCACCGTAAGGGCGAGCCAGGTGGGCCGTCGGGTTCATATCAGTGTGACCGATCAAGGTCCCGGTATCCGAGGCATCGAACCGAGTCGTGTCTTCGACAGATTCGCTCGGTCCGCGGATGCCGTTGATGGCGGTGGCTCATCAAGAACCGGGTTTGGAATTGGATTGTCGCTCGTACAGGACACGGTGAGCCGCTACGGCGGGTTGGCGCGGGTGTCGTCATCGACCAACGAGGGAACCACGATGACGCTCATAATCCCAATGCCTCGGCGACGAGCTGAGATCCACTCCCGTCCTGCCTGAGACGTGGCTGGGCCTCTGCGCCGACATGCCGCACACAGCGGAAACAACCGCCGATCGGAGCAAGCTTGAGGTACCGCCCTTCCCTTCGTGCGGCTGGCCCACCTGCGGCGCGACAAGGGCGACATTTATCGCCGCAGTTCACATCGCGGCGTGCACCGCGCGCTAGTCGCCTGCTCAGAATCGATCGTTTCCGGCACGGCCGGGTGCGCGCCACCTGCACTGCGGAGGTCAAGTCCCTTGCCACATAAACAACTTCGCGAATACCGTCAGAGCATGCCCGAGGATAGGAGATCTGCGCTTCCCGTTCTTCCAATCGATCGAACGCTCGAGTTCCTCGTGCGCGGGTACGCGTTCGGGCAGCACGGGTTCGATGCGGCGGGACGCGATGCGTTCACGACTCGCCTGATGGGGAGACGTGTGACTTTCGCCCGCGGCAGCGGCTGGGTGCGCTTCTTCTACGAGGGTGACCGATTTACTCGGGATCGGGCGATGCCTCGCTCGGTGAAGCACTCGTTGCAGGATGAGGGAAGCGTGCAGACCCTCGCCGGGGATGAGCACCGGAATCGTAAGGCACTTTTCATTGACGTGCTCGATGTGTCAGCTCGCATCGATCTGGATCGCCATGTCGCGGAGGCGTGGCAGAAAGAATGGGCCGCGGCGTCCGGAAACCGCGTATCTCTGCTGGAGTTGGCTGGGCGCGCTCTGACCGCTGGGGTGTGCACCTGGGCGGGAATTCCGCTCAGCGACCGCGACCTTGATCGAAGAGCGTCCGAGTTTGCAGGGATGATCGATGGCGCAGGCTCCTTCGGACCACGAAACCTGCGAGGGCGGGCGCTCCGGCTGCGTACGGAAGCATGGGCGCGACAGGTGCTCCGCGACGCGCCGCCAGAGACCATTGCGGCCAGAGTGGCAGGTCATCGGGACGCAGACGGTCAGTTGCTCGACGAGCGTACTGCAGCCGTGGAATTCCTGAATCTGCTTCGACCGACCGTTGCGATTGCGCGCTTCATCGTGTTCGCGGCTCTCGCGTTGCATCTTCATCCCGAATGGCGTTCGCGTGTCGCCGAGCACGCGGAGACCCGTCTCGCCTTCGCCCAGGAAGTGCGCCGCACTACGCCGTTTTTCCCCGTGGTCGGCGGGACCGCCGCGCGCGATATGGAATGGGACGGTGTCCGTTTTACGCGCGGTGATTGGGTGATCCTTGATCTTTTCGCCACCAATCGTGATCCTCAGCTCTGGTCAGATCCGTGCACCTTTGCTCCCGCCCGATTCATGTCGAGTGAGCCGCACCACAACGCGCTTGTGCCGCAAGGCGGTGGTTTTTACGAGGATGGCCACCGCTGCCCGGGCGAACCGGCGACGGTGGCCATCCTCGCTTCCGCTGTGGGACGGCTGGCCACTGCGGAGTACACAGTCCCGGGCCAGGACTTTCGAGTCGACCTGCGGCGATTCCCGGCGCAACCCGAAGACGGGTTTGTGCTCATTCCCGCCTAACCACTGCGGGTGAACGCTGATGATCGGAACGTCGGTCCCGGCTCGGCCTGCTTCGTTCTGGTGGTCAGAGCCCGAATGCCCCGCCACTGATCAGGATGAAGATACCGAGGCCGATCAGAACGATGGGGAACAGGATGTGCTCCCAGCGCTCCAGGATTTCGGCGATCGGACGTCGGGTAGCGATGAACTTGGCGACGTACACCAGGACCGCGACGAGCGCGAGGAACACAACACAGTAGGCGACCACGGCGGCGGGTCCGACACTCAGGAAGACCGGCACGTAGACCCCGATGTTGTCCCCGCCGTTTGCGAAGGTGACTCCGGCTACAGCCCAGACGGCGACCTTTTTGCCTTCGATCTTGCCCTCATCGTCATCGTCGTCGTCGTGACGTCGACGCCATGCCTGCCAGGCCGCCCATAGCCCCAACCCCAAAGGGATCAGGCCGAAGTAGGGGATGACCTCTGGAGGCAGGAATGCTCCGGCGCCGAGAGCTACGAGTACGGCCGCGCCAAGAATGCCGGCGAATCCCAGATACTGCCCGACCAGGATTCGAGCGGTCGTGCCCCGTTGTCCCGCGCCGCGGGCGAAGAACAGCGACAGCACGATGATGTCGTCGATGTTCGTGACAAGGAACAGGCCGATCGCTTGCAGGATGGAGAGGAAGATCATGCGGTCGCCTCCATCGTGCAGCATTCCGGGGCCGCGCAGGAGGGGTCGATGCACCCGGCTGCATGGTCAACGGCCAAGGTCGTGTCCAGCAGCGCAGTAAGCGCCCGGCTCAGACGGGGGTCGGCTACCTCGTACCGGGTTCGGCGGCCCTCGGGCTCGGCGACGACGATGCCGCAGTCTCGGAGGCAGGTCAGGTGGTTGGACACGTTGGACGGGCTGAGGTCCAGCTCGCGGGCGAGTGCCGCAGGATAGATCGGGCCGTCAAGCAGGGTCATGAGAATGCGTGAGCGTGTCGGGTCGGCCATGGCTCGGCCGAGTCGGTTCATCACGTCCAGACGATCAGTTATAGTCAGCACACGATGAACATACACGGTTCACTGTATGATCGCTAACCGTCCCGTACAAATCTCGCGATGGGTGAAAGTTGTCACAGTTCGTGCGCCGTGAATTCTTCTTCGGCTTGTTCCTCATGCTGTCTGGCGCCATCGGGTTGACGGCAGCGATGGCGCTGTCCATCGAGAAGATCGAAAAGCTGACCAACCCCGATACGGGCCTCAGCTGCGACTTCTCCGTGTTGGTGCAATGCTCCGCGAACCTCGACAGCGCTCAGGGAGCCGCATTCGGGGTTCCCAATCCGTTCCTCGGACTGGTCGGGTTCTCGCTCGTGGTGTGTGTCGGCGTCACGGTGTGGGCGGTCCCGCACTCCGCGCGCTGGTTCTGGATGCTGTTCAACATCGGTGTCGCCGGAGCTTTTGGGTTCGTGGTCTGGTTGATTGGGCAGAGCATCTACGTGCTGGGTACGCTCTGCCCCTGGTGCCTTGTGGTGTGGCTGACGACGCTCCCGCTGTTCTTCTTCGTGACAGCTCGGAACCTGCGTGAGGGCGTCTTTGGTCGCAGAGCAAGACGAGTCGGTGCGTTGTTGTGGCCGTGGATGACGCTCGTGACGGTCGCCGCGTACCTGGTTGTCGCGGTGCTCGCTCAGCTCCGCCTGAATGTCCTGGCGAGCATCATCTAGCGCGAATGACCCATCTTCGGGCCGAGGTTACTTCTCGTGGGTGGGGGTCGCGGCCGGATGTTCGCTGCGCGGCTGAGATCGGTTGGTGCGGAGCATCTGGAGGATACCGAGTCCGACGCCGACTCCAATGGCGATGTCGGCGATGTTTCCGATGAAGAGGTTGCCGTAGGCGAGGAAGTCGGTGACGTGACCGCGGCCGAACCCTGGAGGGGCGAAGAGACGGTCGATGAGGTTGCCGATCGCTCCACCCCAGACGAAACCGATGGCGACCGCCCACAACGTGGATGTCGCCCGCCAGGCGGCGTAGAACAAGGCGATCACTGCCACGATCCCGACCAAAGTGAACACCCAGGTGCTGTTCGAGCCGAGAGACATGACGGTGCCGGGGTTGAAGGCGAGCTGCAGCCCCAGCACGTCGCCGATCAGTGGAATGCGTTCTTGCTCGCTCAGCTGTGCGAGCGCGAGGGCTTTCGTGCCCTGGTCCACGACAGACATAGCAAGCGCGACCAGGCACGCGACGGCCAATCTCCAGCCCCGACGCCGCCTCATCGTGCGCCCCGCACGACGGAGGCCGAGGAAACGCCGTGCCGAGCTTCCGTGTCCGTCCCCGCCCGCGAACGTGGAGACCACTCGGGATCGAACAGTGGTGTGAGCATTGAGGAAAAAGTCCTTTGAAAGTCGAACGCTGGTCGTTAGCTGAGGCCGGAGTAGGCGTGCAGGCCTTTGAAGAAAATGTTGACGATGGTGAAGTTGAACAGGACGGCGGTGAAGCCGATGATCGACAGCCATGCGGAGCGGGTGCCGCGCCAGCCGCGGGTCGCGCGGGCGTGGATGTAACCGGCGTAGAGCACCCAGATCACGAACGTCCACACTTCCTTCGTGTCAAATCCCCAGTACCGTCCCCAGGAATCGTTGGCCCAGATTGATCCGGCGATCAGGGTGAAGGTCCAGAAGATGAAGCCGACGATCGCGAACCGGTACGCCACGGATTCAAGTGCCTCCGCGCTGGGAAGCGTGCGCAGGTATCCCAGGCCGGATCTCTTCGTTTCCTTGCCGTTGCCCGCAGCCCGTCGTTCGCGCCGGGTTTGCATGAGTTGTGTGGCGGAAAGGCCGCAGGAGATCGCGAACAGGGCCGTGCCGAGGGAGGCGACGAAGACGTGGATGACGAGCCAGACGCTTTTGAGCGGGTCCATCAGCGGGGTGACTTCGACGTAGAACGCAAGGGTCGCCCCGCCGAGGAGCAACGCCACCATACCGATGAGGAACGAGCCCAGGAAGCGTAGATCGTACCGGCGGAGCACGGCCAGGTAGACCGCAACGATCAGCACAGTCCCGGTGAGCGCGAACTCAAACATATTCGCCCACGGGACCCTTCCCGCAGCGAATCCTCGCCCGATGGCGCCGGCAAGGTGGAACACAAACGCCAACCCGGTCAGTACAGTGCCGATGCGCGCCCAGAGCAGACGCTGCCGCTGACCTGGCCGGGTGCGGACCTCCTTAAGCGCGGCGCGTTCGTCGCCTGTGCTCTGTGTGTCTCCGCCCGCGGTCACCAGCGTGTGCACCCTCTGGGGTTCGTCGCGGCGTACCGACCGTTGTGCAAGGTCGATGGCGTAGGCCACGAACGCGAGCAGGTACACGGCGATCGCGGTCCACACCAGCAGCAGGGAGATGCTGTCCAGGGTCAGGGATTCGGGGTCAGGCATCGGTTGCTCCTCGTGCAGATCGGTGGCGGTGGCGGTGGTGGCTGATTCCGGCGAAGGTGAGACCGGTGATCGCGCCGAGGACGATCAGGGCGGTGAGGGCACCGCCGAGCACGACGGCGGGGGTGAGCCCTTCGCGCAGCGGGACGCGGGTGATCGCCGCGGCTGCCTGGTCGACGCCGGCGCCGTCGATGATCTGTCCGTCCGGGGCGATGACTTGGCTGGTGCCGACGGTGGAGACGTTCACCACGGCGCGTCCGGTCTCGATCGCACGCATCCGGGCGAACGCGAGCTGTTGAAGGTTCTCGTCGGTGCCGCGGAAGTCGGCGTTGTTGGTCTGGAACACGTAGACCTGGGCGCCCTGGCGGGCGCCGTCCCAGATGACGGAGTCGTAGATGACGTCGAAGCAGATCGCCAGTCCGACTTTCACCCCGTCGACGGTCACGAACGGGGGGTTCTGTCCGGGGGTGTATTCGCGTTGGATCATTCCGATCAGGTCGGGCGCGATCCGCTCGTAGAACCACCGGTCCGGGACGTACTCGCCAAACGGGACGGGGTTGACCTTGTCATGCAACTGCGGGGTGCCCTGCCCGTCCCACAGCATCGAGGTGTTGAACACGTCACCGCCGCGCGCGGTGGCGGCGTTGGTGAGCAGCGGGGCGCCGGCCCGGGCGACGAGATCGGTGAGCCGCCGGGCGGTGGCCGGGTCGGTGAGAGGGTCGCTGTCGACGGCACCCTCGGGCCACACCAGCAGATCCATGTCCTCCCCCAGCAGGGGATCTGTCGCGGTTGTCTGCGCGGCCAGCACATCCCCGGGGGTGCGGTCATCGAAGTACCCGGAGGGCCCGTTGCCCTGCACCCAGCCGATGTCCATCCGACCGGCGTCCCCGGTAGGGAACTGCGGCACGAGCACCAGAGCGGCCACGATCATCGCGGCGGGCAGGACGCCGCGCATGCGTCGGAACCCTCCAGCCCGCCACCACTGCACCAGGCACGCGCAGGCGGCGACGATGAGGAAGCCCAGACCGGTCACCCCGACCCAGGACGCCGCCTCCGGGAGCGGGCCGTTCGCCTGGGTCATCCCGATCCGCGCCCACGGGAACCCGGAATAAGGCCAGGACCCCATCACCAGCTCCCGGACGATCCACAGCCCCGCCACCAGCAGCGGCACCCCGACAAACCACAGGACGGCGCGTCCGCTGGCGCGGTCGGTCCACCGGTACGCGAGGGCGATGGGGATCGCCCCGACCCCGAACAGCACCGCTTCCAGACCGGCCAACGCCACCCACGGGACGGGCCCGAGATACGTGCCCACCCACACCAGGTGGGTGAAGAAGAACGCCGCACCGAAGGCAACACCGACCAGGAACGCGCCGCCGATGCTGCGGCCGATCATCGCGCACAGCGCGAGGGTGATGCTCACAAACGCGAGCGGCCACCACCCCACGGCGGGGAAGGACAGGTCCAGGAGCCCCCCGGCAGCCGCGGCGACGAGGAGCGCCGCCCAGAGCGGTACCTTCCGGCGCGCGGCGGGAGATGCCCCCGCCGCCGCGTCAGTCAGCGAGGGCGCGGTCGAGAGCATTGGTGAGATCGGTCAGTTGGGTGAGCTCGAGTCGTTCGCCGTCGAGGAAGAACGTGGGCGTGCCCTGCACACCCATCTGCTGCCCTTCGGCGAAGTCTTCCTCGACCCGCGCCCGGGTGGCGGGGTCCGCGACCGCCTGGTCGTAGGCGGCCATGTCCAGGCCGAGGTCCTCGGCGAAGCTGCGGAACAGGTCAGCTTTGGGGACTTGCTGCTCGCCCCACTCGGCCTGCGTCTCGAACATGCGGTGATACATGTCCTCGACCCGGTCCTGCTGGGCGGCTGCCTCGACCGCGAGGGCGGCGTTCATCGAGTTGTAGTGGCTGGGGATCGGGTAGTACCGGAACACATAGTTGATTTGCCCGTCGTACTGCTTCCGGATCTGTTCGACGTACGGGTAGAACGCCCCACAGGCCTCGCATTCGAAGTCGAGGAACTCCACCAGGGTCGGCGCGTCCGGGCCGACGCTGTCCAGGACGTGGGAGTTGCTGCGGGCACCCGGTAACGCGTCCGCGGCATTGTCGTCTGCGGGCGCTTGAGGGCGGGCGGAGACCGTGTAGATGATCGCACCGATGACGAGCACGACCACGCCGGCGATCGCAATGAGGGTCACTTTCATGGGGGTCTTCATCGTGGGTTCCTTCGGCTGGGTGTCTGTGAGCTCGGGCGATCACGGGCGGCGAGGTGGGCGTTGCGGATGCCGGCGATCGCGTCGGGCAGTTGCGGGTCCTCTCCGCGCGCGAGACCGGCGTATTCCAGGCGCAGGGTGGGCTCGTCCGGGTCACCGGTGACGGATGCTTTGACGAACACGCGGCGTCGGGGAACGAGAAGGCCGGTGATCAGACCCAGTGTGGCGAGGGTGGCGAAGGCGAGCACCCAAGGACCGCCGGTGTCGCGTTTGATGTCCAGCGACGCGAATCGTTTCACCGACGCCAGGGGATTCGTGCCGCCGGAGGCGTCCTCGAAGGTGACCGTGCCCCACCCATTGGGCAGGTCGGCGGTCTGCCCGGGAGTGAGCTGGATCGACTCGGCACCGCTGGTGCCGCCGGTGAGTTGGGTCATCCCGCTGGTGTCGAGGGTGTACACCGATCGGGGCACGCCGTCGTCGATGCCGAGGCTGCCGGAGAACACGTTGAAGGTGACGACCGGATTCACCAGATCGGGATACACCGAGGTGAACGCCCCCGTGGCAAGAGCGCCCTGGGTGGGATAGAAGAAACCGACCAGCCCGACCTGTTCGGGCAGCCCGTCTGGGACCTTGATGATCCCGAGCGAGGTCATCATGCTGTCTTGCGGGAGGAAGGGCTGGGACTCGCTGTAGACGACCGTGCCCTCGGAGTTTCGGACGGTGATGGTGGGGGCGTAGCCGTTTCCGAGCAGATAGACCCGGTCGCTGCCGACCGTGATCGGGTAATTCACGCGGACGCTCTCGGTGTCCTCTGTCCCGGTGCGGGCGTCGCGGATGGTGAGGTTCGCGGCGAAGTCGCCGGCTTGGCCTGCGCCAGGCACCCCCGGGCGCACATAGCTGACGTCGAAGCTGTCGAGGGTCAGCGAGTACGGGTCCAGCTGGGTGCCGTCCACGAACCTGCCCGGGGTGAACGAGGAGTAGTCGTTGAGGGTGTTGACGAACGTGGTCCCTTCGACGATGACCCGCTGCCCGGTGTAGGAGAAGCCGCTGGCGGCGAGCACCGCGACCAGCACACCGACGAGCGAGGCGTGGAAGATCAGGTTGCCGGTCTCGCGGAGATACCCACGCTCGGCTGACACGGACCATGACCGGGCGGTGTCATACCGCTCGATACGATACCCGCGGCGGCGGCGGAGGTCGGCGGCGGCGGCGGTGATCGCGTCCGCCGCTTCGGCTTCAGGGCTCTGGACTGATGCGGGGACGTCGACGACGAGGTGTGTGCTCAGCCGGCTGAGTCGTGCTGGCGTGCGGGGTGGCCGAGCGCGGAGGGCTTTCCAGTGGTGCCGGGTGCGAGGGATTATGCAGCCGATCAGCGAGATGAACAGCAGCAGGTAGATGGCGGAGAACCAGGCGGAGTTGTACAGGTCGAATACCTGAAGTCCGTCGAGGATCGGGGCCAGTTCCGGGTTGTTCTTGAAGTATTGGAGGACGCCGTTGGGGTCCGCGGTGCGCTGAGGAAAGATCGATCCCGGTACCGAGGCGATGGCGAGCAGCAGCAGCAGCAGCAGCGCTGTACGCATGCTGGTCAGTTGCCGCCATCCCCACCGCAGCCACTCGACGGGTCCCAGCGACGGGGAGGTGACGGTGTCCGGCTCGCCCTGATCGATGTGACCCTCGGGGCGGGAGGGATCAGTGTGCAGCTGATCAGAGAGGGAGCGTGACATTGAGCATCACCCCCTGTAGAACGGACATCAAGGCGCCCCAGATGCCTGTGACCATCAGCACGCCGAGGATGATGAGCAGGCTGCCGCCGATGATGTTAACCACGCGAATGTGTCGTCGAACGAAGCTGACGGATCTGGTAGCCCAGCCGAGCCCGAGAGCAAGCAGAAAGAACGGGATGCCCAATCCGAGAGAGTAAGCAAAACCGAGCAGGGCTGCCCGGCCGGGATCTCCGAGATTCCACGACACCGACATGATGGCCGCCAACGTGGGCCCGATGCAGGGAGTCCACCCGATCCCGAGCGCGATGCCCAGCAGCGGTGCGCTGAGCATACCCAGGTTGCCGCGGAAACGGGGTCGGAGGGTGCGTTGCGCGCGAGGAAATACCCCAATGAACGCCAGGCCCATTGCGATGACAACTACCCCGAGCACCCGGGTGAGGATGTTCGCGTATTCGAGGAAGAATAGCCCCGCCACTCCACCGAGTACCGTGACGGTCATGAATACCAGAGTGAACCCGGCGACGAATAAGGCCACCCCGCCGATCAGCCGTCCACGCCCAGCGGGGGTCTGTGCCGGGGAGCTGGAGACGGCGGACCCGAGGTAGCCGAAGTACCCAGGGACAAGCGGGAGGACGCAGGGCGAGACGAAGGAAATCAGTCCCGCGAGCACGGCAATGAGCACAGCCACCCCGAGCGCGCCGTCGAAGATCAAACTCCCGGCGCTCATTCGATCTCCGCCAACGCGTCCGAGACGAGCGTGGACAGGATCGATGCGGCTGGCAGCTGCCCGATGATTCGCGCGGCAACCCTGCCCTGACGATCCATCACCAGAGTCGTCGGGGTCGCCTGGATGGGGGTGACTGCGGCAAAGGCGAGCTTCGTCTTCCCGTCGACGATGTCGATCACGCTCGGGTAGGTGATCCCGTAGTCCTCCGCGAACGATCGCGCGGTGGCGGGTTGGTCGTAAATGTTCACGCCGATGAAGCCCACCCCTTTGGGCTGGTAGGTTTGCCACACTTCTTCCAGCAGGGGCGCCTCGACCCGGCATGGGCCACACGCGGCATACCAGAAGTTCACGACGTACACCTTGCCTGCGAAGTCGCCGCTGCTGACCGCGTTGCCGTGCTCATCGACGCCGGCGAACACCACCGTCTCGCCACGCTTATCCGGGGAGATCTCGACGATGCGCTCGTCAACGCTGGTGGAACCGGTGCCGTTGTTCACCGTGGCGGCCAGCCCGTCCTGGGATGTGCACCCTGCGACCGCGAGTACAGCGGTCGCGGCGAGCATCGCGGCGGCCGCACGGAACGCGCGCCAGGATCTCCGATGGGCAACCGGGGGGACGGCGCGGGTGACGGAAGTCACCCGGAATGGGTTTGCCACGACGTTCTCCAATACCAGGACTCAACAGGCGGCGGTCTGGCAGCGCCAGAATCCGCTCGCTCTCACGGGTGCAAGGGTGTTGAGTGGTGGATCAGGTTCGGAAAACGCGCAGCTGTGTAAGAGTGAGCACCGGCGTCCGGGACAGCGGCACCGCGATCAGCTCACGCACCATCCCGGCGACACGTTCGAGACTGTACGTGCGGGATGGTGCCCGCCAGGCTAGGACAACGAGTGCCAACATGCACGCCACTCCGAGCAGGCACAGGGCGGCGTCGAGATCTCCGGTCTCGCTGGCGTACCCATCCGCTGTCAAATTTGCGACAACGGTGCCCGAGCTGGCCGCGCCGATTGACTCCGCGATCGGCGCGGCCGAGACGCCTTCAGTCTCCGAATGCGTTGCCGCCCAGCACCCCATAAGTAGTGCCACGACCAGTCCCAGCCCTACGAGCAGCCGGGCCACGGGCCAACCGGCGCGCGCAACGATAGCGCGGTCAGTCGGGGTGGAGCGGATCATTGCAGACGGTCCTACGCTCGGGGTGTTAGGAATCGGAATAGTCGGTCATCAAACACTATCAGGTGTATAGTCAGCGCATGCTGCCCCTTGCGTCTTGACCTGCCCCCGGTTTCCCGGACGGTTTCTGGTTGTTGATCATGCCGCGTCGAGTGCGGCGGGGTAAAGCCTCTCGTAGTCGATGGGGCTGAGGTAGCCGAGTGCGGAGTGGCGCCTCGTCGGGTTGTAGAACCCTTCGATCCATTCGAAGATCGCCTGCCCGAGTTCGGCTCTGCTGGGCCAGTGGCGGCGGTCGAGGAGTTCGATCTGCATGGAGCCCCAGAAGGATTCCATGAGGGCGTTGTCGTAGGCGGAGGCGACTTTCCCCATCGATCCCATCAGCCCGGCCTCGCGGAGTCGGGAGCCGAACAGCCAGGACGTGTATTGGGCGCCGCGGTCGGAGTGGACGATCGTGCCGGTCGGGTTGCGGCGCCAGCGGGCCATCTCGAGCGCGTCGACGATCAGCTCGGTGCGGAGGTGGTCGGCGATCGACCAGCCCACGCAGCGGCGTGAGTAGACATCGATCACAGCGGCGCAGTAGACCCATCCTTCGGCGGTGCGGTGCTGGGTGATGTCGGTCACCCAGAGCCTGTCCGGACGGTCGGCGGTGAACACCCGCTGGACGTGATCGTCGAACACCGCCGGCGCTCGGCCACCACTGGTGCGCCAGCGGCGTCGGTGAATGCCCTGTAGTCCCGCGCGGCGCATCAACCGCTCGATCCGTCTCCGGGACACGATCAGATGCCGGCCGAGGGTCATCTCGGCGTGCACCCTCCGGGCGCCTTAGGTGCCACGAGCATCCGCATGAACTGCCTCGATCACGGTGAGGAGCTCCCGATCCGTGACCTCACGCTGTGACGGCGGCCGGTCCCGCCACTCGTAGTATCCCGACGGCGATACCCGCAGAATCCGACAGACCACCCGGACCCGGAACCGAGCCGGATCCTCCTGCTGAAGGGCGGCGATCAGTCGGAAAGCCCTTCTGGGAGGACGTTTTCCTTCGCAAAGTACGCCGCGGTGAACTCAACCCGTCAGCGCAACAGTGCTTGGAGCCTATCGGCTGGGGTGTCGAAGTCGAGGGTCTTCCGCGGTCTGGAGTTCAGGCGCGCGGCGACGGTGTCGAGGTCGGTCTGGGTGAGGTCTTTCATGCTGACGCCCTTGGGGAAGTACTGACGTAGCAGCCGGTTCGTGTTCTCGTTCGTTCCGCGCTGCCAGGGGCTGCGGGGGTCGGCGAAGTAGACGTCGAGGCCGGTGTTGCGCGTGACGGTCTTATGGTCGGCGAGTTCCATCCCGCGATCCCAGGTCAGCGATCGGCGCAGCTGCTCGGGGAGCAGGTTCATCTCACGCGAGAGGCCCGCTGTGACGGACTCCATGTCGCGGCCGTCGATCTGGACGAGCACCGTGAATCGTGTCGCGCGCTCGACGACAGTCGCGATCTGGCTCCAGTGCCGCCCCATCAAAAGATCACCTTCCCAATGCCCCGGGATCGCGCGATCTTCGGCTTCGGCAGGGCGCTCGGAGATGGAGACGGCGTCTTTGATCTGGGATCGCCATTGCCCGGTGACGTTGTTGTGAACACTGCGGCGGATCGGCCGCCCGGATCGCAGATGCTTCTGCAGCTCTTTCGCGAGAACGCCGCGGGACTGCACGAACAGGGACTTGTAGATCGTCTCGTGCGACACCCGCATCCCGCTCCCCGCCGGGTGACGCTTCCGCAGCGCCCCGGCGATCTGCTCGGGCGACCAGTCTTCCCGAAGGCGAGCGGCGACGTAACCACGCAGCACCGGGTTGCGGGCAAGTGCGCATCTCTGCGGACGCCGCGCACGGCGCCAGGCACGATCGTCGGCATCGACAGCGCGATATCGTCGCGGTCCCTTGTTCTTGGCCACCTCCCGACTGATCGTCGACGCGGGCCGACCGAGCCGGCGCCCGATCGCACGATACGACTCATCTGCCGCGAGACCCCGGGAAATCTCCTCACGCTCCTCGAGGGTCAGCATCCCCGCCCGACGGCGCTGCGGCGCTTGGTAGAAGCCGCCGAACGGCAACAGGATCGAGAAGATCGATCCCGGCGGTGACCCCACCGTTCGAGAGATCTCACTGATCGACGCTCCCGCCTTCCACAGCTCCCACACCTGTTGCCGCCGATCCGACGGTAAACCCGGTCTCCCGATCTTCGCCACGCCACACCTCCGAGATGATCATCGATGGTGTTGCGCTGACGGGTTGAGTTCACCGCCGCCCGCTTCAGAATCTCCACCTCGAGCTCGAGTCGCCGGTTCTCGCGCCGCAGCCGCGCCAGCTCAGCGCGATCGTCGGTGGTCACCCCGGTGATCTCGCCCGCGTCGATCGCAGCCTGCTTCACCCAGTTATGCAGCGAGGTCGGCGAGATCCCCAACTCGCGAGCGAGCTCTTCCTTCTTCCGACCACCCGCTCGATAGAGCGCAACAGCACGCTCCTTGAACTCCCGCGGATACGCATCCTTCTTCGCCATCTCGGACTCCCATCCCTGGCCCTCTCAGCCAGATGCTAGGTGTCCGGGAAACCGGGGGCAGGTCACGCCGTGTGTGCTTCCCCTCGTCCCCGGATATCTCGGCTACGTCACCGGCTCATCGGGAACCACCTCACGGTGGCGCCCGGTGATCGGCGTCGGCCTGTTCATCCTCGGCTTCGCTTTGGTGTTCGTTGCCTATGGAGCCGCCTTCGGTACCCTCGGCAGCTGGCTCATCCGCTGGCAGGATCTCCTGACCCGGATCCTCGGCGTGGTTGTCATCATCATGGGCCTGGTGTTCATCGGCATGTTCCGGCTCTTCCAACGCACCGCGAAACTATCGATCACTCCACGGACCGGACTCGCCGGCGCCCCGTTGCTGGGCATCGTGTTCGGCCTCGGCTGGACCCCGTGCCTCGGCCCGACGCTCGCCGCGATCTCCGCCCTCAGCATCGGCACCGGCACCGCCCTCCGCGGCGCACTCCTCACCGCGGTCTACAGCGTCGGCCTCGGCCTGCCCTTCCTCCTGCTCGCCGCCGGGCTGGGCTGGGCTACAACCACGGTAGCGTTCCTGCGCCGCCACATCCGGGCAATCAACATTGTCGGCGGGGTGACCATGATCGCGATCGGGGTATTCATGGTCACTGGCGTCTGGACAACCATCCTGTACTCACTGCAGGCGCTCATCGGCGGGACGGTACTGCCAATATGAGGAACGCCGCGCCCCAGCACAGATGCCCCCACTGGCCGCTGATCGTTGCGATCACCGTCCCGCCGATAGCTTTCGCCGTGATCCTGGCAGTCATGGTCTCCAGCCCCGCACCCACGTCCGAGGACATGTGGGTCGGCGCCACCGCCTACGGTCCCACCAGCACTGCTCCGACCGCCGATGTTCAGGTGATCCACAACGCGCTCCACGATATCGGCGCACAATGCCTCGAAGCCGCGCCTAACCTGGGCATCATCGAGTCGGATGTCGACCTCATCATCGCGTTCTCGGCACGGTACCCGGTCGGCCGGTTTCCCATCGACGATGAGACCGCGACCGCCTCATCCCTCCTCCTGGTCACCCGGGACGCCGTGAAGGACTGCGCCCCGGCAGAAGTGGAACGCCTCGACGCTGCCCGCCGCGGGCTGTAGTCGCGTAGCTGCGTGGGTAGACACCGTTCCTGGACTACGACCTCGAGATCCGCAAGGTGATCTGCTCCACAAACACGATCGAATCCCTCAGCGCGCGGTACCGGCGCGCGGTGCGGGCGCGAGGACATTCCCGACCAGATCACTCGACCCGACCGGTGCGGGACGAGCCCGATGGACGATGCGGGTGGAAGCCAGCCCTCAACGCATTCGCCATCACCTTCACCGACCGCTGGCCGCCCGCGGAGACCTACTAATGAAATCGCCGGAGACACCGTTACTGATGCAGACCCGGCACGTGCCCGGCGAGCCAGCCGATCACCGCGCTCTGCCATCGGTCGGGGTCGGAGTTCCACGAGAGCGTGTGTCCTGCTTCGAAGACCTCTAGCGAAACAAGGCCGGGCCGAGAATCTCGGAGTGCTTGTGAGAGCCGTATCGGTACAGAGTCGTCGCGGATGCCGTGGAGGATGAGCGTGGGGGTGGTGAGTTCCTCGGCACGGGACGTCCAGTCGAAGGATCGGAGCGGGATACGCTCGGGCAGACCGATCATGCGAGCCAGCGGGCGGATCGTCAGCCACGGGATCGCGAGGCTGCCCGCGGCTGCGGGGAGTCCGCTGCGGGTGCAGTTCGCTTTCATGACTTCGCCCCAGTCGAGCACGGGTGCGTCGAGCACCAGACCTGCGACACTGCGGCGATGCGGCGAGTGGTGAGCGAGCTGGAGCGCGATGGCGGCACCCATCGACCATCCGAAGAGCACGACCTGTCGGGCTCCGTGCCGCATCGCGTACTCGATGGCGGCCTCGGCGTCGTCGGTCTCGGTGAAGCCGAGGGTTGACCGGCCGTTGCCGCCTCTCGGGCCTTCGCCGTCGGCTCGGTAGGTGATGACGAGCGAGGTGTAGCCGCGGTCGGTTGCGGCGAGCACACCGCGAAGTGTCCCGGCTCGGACGCTGCCGAGGCCATGTATGTGGATCGCCCACGTCGATCGGGCGCTGTCGCCGTCGATGCGCCAGGCGGGGGCAGGCCCCGCGGGGGTGTCGATGGTGATGTCGTGTGCGTGGAGGCCGGAGTCGTGGGGGGTCGCGTAGTAGATTCCGCTCCACGAGAAGCGATCGCCAGCCCTGAGAGTGAGTTCCGGTGCAGTGCTCGTCACCTGTCGCGCGATCAGGGTCGGTCCACGGTCGAGCACGTCCGCGGAGAGTTGCGCCCAACCTCCGTTCTCGAACCACAGGTTGTAAATGCCTTTGGCGGTAGTCTGCTGGGTTCGGTCGAGCACGATGAGACAGCCGTCGCCGTCGTGCTCCACCTTGCGGACGGTCAAGTCGTATCGTCGCGTGCTGGGGGCTGTCAGCCGCCGCGCGATCACCCAGCCGACACCCAGCGCGGCTGCCGCAACGAGTCCGGTACCTAGTGCGACCCGACGGATCACGAGCTGCCCCCGTCGTCGACCCGGGTCACTGGTGAAGCGGTGGTCCGTGTCGTCCTCGTGTCGAGTCCGAGGAGGTGGCGCTCGGCGCTCTCCAGTAGCGCGCGCTCAGCTGCGCTGATGTCGAAGGTGACGCGCGGGTCGATCATCGCGTCACGGATCTCAACGATCTCTCGGTGTAGACGGCTCTCCGGGTCATCCGCGCCCGCAGCGAGCGGGTCTGCTTGGCTCAGCCCAGGCCGCACGAGGGACGCCCGCTTCCACAGAGGCTCCAACTGTGTCGCGAGGCCGTCGGTGCGCTTCCGCCGCATGTCGTGCTGGGCGCGACGGACGGCTGGTTGCACGGCGAAGCCCGCGCATAGGAATAAGAACGCGAGCAGGGAGAGCGGTTCATAGGCTGGTTGGACGGCACGCATGAGAGCGAGTTGGCCGGTGACGTGTGCGACGTCCATCGTCAGCACTGCCAGGCACAGTGCCCCGCCGAGCGCCGATCCCAGGCTCAACAGCCCTGCGGGGAGTCGCTGGATGCCAGAGCTCCGCAGGTACTGCCGCGCGGCGAGGATCATCATCGTCGTGATGACGAGGAAGAAGTAGCTGAAGTTGATGATCGAGTAGGTCGCTGCCGCGGGTTGCGCGCCGAAGTCGATCATGAATCGAGTCGTGGTTGCGCCTCGGTCGATGAACATGAATGTCGTAGTGATCGCGAGAAGCGAGATGACGAGCACCGGGATGCCCACGGCGGCGCGCACGAACCTGGGTCGGTACTCGTCGGCCTTCATGACGCCTCGACCGAGGAAGAAGATCCCGGTCATCAGCAGCCCATCCGCAAGGAGGGTGGTGACATTCGTTCCACCAAGAAGCGGATCGGTGGCGAGGTAGATGGCGTCGACGTTCAGGGTCATCGCGACGGCGATCGTGACGGAGGCGTAGGTGATGCTCCGATCCGCCCGTTTGCGACGGAAGATGAGCAGGCTCGCCACGAGCGCCCACATGAGCATCGCGACGAGCGTCTGGATCAACCGAAAATCTCCGAATAGCGCGACTCGGCAAACACCGATCCTCGGATGCCCGCAGCCAGCCGATCAGCGAGGGACTCGGCAGCGACCTCCGTCTCACTGTCAATGTCCTGCCGCTTGAGCAGGCGTCCGCGCGTGTAGGGAGGAATGTTGGGCAGCAAGACATCCCCGGCCGTGCAGTCATCGCCCTCCGTGTGACCGAGGATCATGTGGGCGAACTCGTGAAGGACGAACTGCTGGCGGTGCAGCATGGAGTCGCTGCGTGCGTGGAGCACGAAGTCTTCGGTGTCGGTGACCAACCAGAGCGCACAGATGCCGTCGCGAGTGTCGAGGTCGGCGAGTTCGACGACACGGAGTCTGCGATGGCGCCTATCTTGAACGGCCTGGCGAAGGTGCTCAAGCGTGAACCTGCTGCCGAGCCGAAGTTCGGCGACGGCCGCCAAAACGGTCTCTTCGGTGTTCACGGTTGCCTCCTTTCGTCCGAGCATGTACTGATCTCGGCTCTGCGGCGCGCGAAGCCCGTCAGGGCTCAGGTGTACGCGTCAACTCCTCATCTAGAAACGTGCTGATGGCTTGAAGTGCTCTCGGCGAGATGTCGCCGAGAGTGCGGGCGGCGTAGGACTTCACCTTCGCCGCGCGCATCGAACGCACGAGGTCGAGCTGAGCGGAGACCTTCTCCGGGGTAGCCCCGCCGCTCTCCCCCGCAAGAAAGGCAGCATCGACGTCGAAGAAGTCCGCAAGTCCCTGGAAGATCGCCGTGTCTTGAACGTATCGGTGGCCGTTGACCATGTATGTCCATCGTGATCGAGACAGGCTGATGCCACGTTGCCTCAGATACTCCGCGATCTGCGAGTAGGTCGGTTCGGAGCCGGACTCGGCGACAGCGACATCCATCAGAAGCCGCAGGCGTTTGGCGAGGTCGTTAGCCGCAGCCTGACTTTCGTATTCAGTCATCGTCGCTGACCCCCTTCCCTTCGGGAGGGCCAAGGCGTCGACGTAGCCCAGACCCGAGGGTAGTTGTGCATGCCCAAATCTACCCGTTGAGCATGCACAATACAACCGTTGCGCATGCTCAACGTGCGGTGTTAGAACGGAATCGGGAAGGTTTGAGCATGCTCAACGCGGCTTCCCGGTGAGCGGGAGGACGATTCCATGAGCACAGCACCATCCCGCAGCCTGACTGCGTTGCCCACTGGACGGCGACTGGCTCTTGGGAACCCGGGCGCACCTGATCGACAAGAGCCCCATAGCTCACGACGAAGCCACAGGAGGTGCCGAGATGATGATGCCGGAAGCCTCGCGCGGAGAGCGCCAGCCGCTGGATGCTACCGCCCTGCTCGCCTCGCTCACCGGGCTGTCGCCGAGCGCCGCAGCGTGTCGCTACGCCGAGGCAGGCATCCCGGTCTTTCCCTGCGTCACAGGAGGCAAGCGCCCGCTGACCAAGCGGGGATTCCACGAGGCGAGCACCGAACCGCACCAGGTCGCTCGCTGGTGGGCGCGGTGGCCGCGCGCCAACATCGGGATGCCGACGGGCCAGATCTCCGGGCTGGAGGTCGTGGATGTCGACGTACACGGGGCGATCCGCGGCTTCGCGGCGTTCGAGCTGGCCCGGCGCGCGGGGCTGACGGATCGCTGGGCCGCGTTCATCCGCACGCCCTCGGGCGGCGTCCATGCCTACTACCCGGCCGATCCCGAGCTGGTGCAGCCGTCCTGGCAGGTGGCGCGTGCTGGCATCGACTTCCGGGGAGCGGGCGGCTACGTCATCGTGCCGCCCTCGATCATCGCCACCGATGCGGGGCCGAGTGCGTATTCCCTCATCGGCTCCGGGCGAGGCGACGCGGTTCCCGTCGATGCCCGCGCACTGCGACAGTTCCTCGATCCGCGACCGGCGCGCCTGATGCCCGCCATCCCTGTCGAGCGAACGGACGGCGTTGACGTGGAGCGGATCGCCCACTGGGTCGGGATGCGCGGCGAGGGCGAGCGCAACCGCGGCCTCTTCTGGGCCTCGTGTCGACTCATCGAGGCGGGCATCCCGCCCGACCGCGTGCGTGCCGCGCTGGGGCCGGCTGCCGAGCGCGCAGGCTTGCCCGCCCCGGAGATCGAGACGACGATCCGCTCGGCGCACCGCGTAGCGAGGGGCGCACTGTCCGCGCCTGCCGCCAGTTCCGTGCCCAGCCATGCAGCTCAGCCTTCATCGGGTCAGGTGCTCTCGTGATCCCCGGCAGCACGCAACAGCCGCGCGGGCGGATCGCTGTTTGGACGGCGGTAGCTGGGACCGTATTCATCGCCGCAGCCGCCTTCTGGCTGTCGTTCACGGCGCTCGCCGACCTCGCGCAACGCTCAGGCGTCGATCAGAGCCAGGCGTGGGCGTGGCCGCTCATCGTGGACGGCATCATCGTCGTCGCCACGGTGTCCGTCGTCGCGCTCGCGGGGCAACGTGCCGCCTGGTATCCGTGGCTGCTGCTCATGGCCGGTGCCGCGGTCTCGGTCGCAGCCAACGCGATCCACGCGGTCGTCGCCGCTGACGCCGACGTTCCTTCTGCGCTCGCGGGATCGGTCGCCGCCGTCCCGCCGCTCGTGCTGCTGGCGATCACGCACCTGACGGTGGTGCTCACCCGACGGTTCCGTGCAGAGCCGTCGACGCAGACGGCCAAGTTGGTGTCGAGCGCGGTCGAGCACCTGTCGCCGGAAGCGCCTGCGCACCTTGCTCCTAGAGAACTCGCTCTGCGAATGAAGGAGGACGGCATGACGAACACCGCCATCGCTCATGCGACCGGGGTGCATCCGTCCACGGTCGGTCGCTGGCTGGCGACGCCCGCGCTCGCCTCCGCATCGGAAGGAGGCGCGCTGTGAACGATGAACTGCCAGAAGACGAGCACGCCCGTCGGCTTGCCGATGTCCTCCACACGCTGAAGCCGACTCCGATCGAGGCTGCTGAGATCTCGGAGCTGGCGCGCCACACCGACCCGTGGCTCGCCGCGCAGACGTGGCGCGGCGGCCACCCACTCCTGGAGCGCCTGAGCGCAGAGCACGACCGCAGCCAGGTGGTGTGGGTGCGCCCGACCGAGCTGCTCCCATCCGCCTCGGCCCGCATGATCGGGCGCGGCATCGACCTGCGCACCGAGCTGGCGCGCCGCGTCGAGGAGCGTCGGCAGACCTCGCCGCAGGCAACTCCGGTGACCCGGCCAGGCATCCGGGCGCGTGCCCAGGGCATCGCGCCGCTCTCCGCGTTCGGGCAGGCGCCTGCGCGCCAGTCCTCTGTCAGCCGCGACCCGCTCCGCCGCCTGTGAGCGCGCCATGTCTGCCCAGGCCGCTCCCACGTCGTTCCGCACCTCGGAGGGACTGCGCGCGCTCCTGGAGCGTCTGCACGACGATGGGAAAGGCGCGTGGCGGCGCGACGTGGGTGTCGCGGCGCTCATGGAATACACGGCGGGTCGGTATGCGAGCCTCGCGCGAAAGCACGGCCTCGACCCGTGGGAGGCGGCGAGCGCCGCGTTCGACGCGATGCGCACCCCGGCCGTGCGCAACGCGGAAGATCCGTGGGCAGTCGTCACCCGTGCCGTGCAGGTCACACTGATCGCCGAGGAACGAGGGAACGGACTGCTGTGCTCGACGCATCAGGCACGCAGGCCGCAATACAGCGGGTTCCACGACCCGGAGCGGTTCAGCGACCGGGAGAACCCGCTCACCGAGTACCACGAAGCATTGCAGGTCGCGCCCGCGGGTGAGGACGAGAACGAATCGGACCACGATGTATCTGGCGTCGTCCGTGCAGTCGAGGACGCGATCAAGCTACTGACGCTGCTCGACTGGCCGGAGCAGACGGCGCGCGCGGCCATCGAGCACATCTGCACTCGACTCGGCGAAGCGCCGTCGCGGGCGAGCGCAGCGGAATCGCTTCGGCGAGACCCACACGCTCGGGCCGTGCTCGATCTGTCGTCGACCAGCTGGAACGCGCTGCTCCGTGCGATCCTCGGCAACCCCGATCCCGATCAGGCCCACACCGCCGTCGGCCGCGGCGTACTGTTCCGCCTTCTTGTCGGCGAGCCCCTGCGTGCGCTGCTCACCGATGACGACCTCGTGCTGCTGCTCGGCCTGAACGCGCCCACTCTGGCGGGAGCGAGGTAGCACATGGCGGCGAGCACCGGGCACATCGAGCTGGAGCGCACCATCGACTCCATCGTCGTCGGCAGCCGTCATCGCATGGAGCTGGGCGACATCGACGCACTCGCAGCGTCCATCGAACGTAACGGACTGCTCCAGCCTCCGACCGTGACACCGGACGGCGTGCTCGTGTGCGGCGCTCGACGCATCGCGGCGCTGCGCAAGCTCGGCCACAAGAAGGTCAACGTCTTCGTGCGCTCCGGGATCAGCGACCGGCTCCAGAGGCTCATGGCCGAGCAAGCCGACAACGTGCTGCACAAGCCGTTAACGCAAACGGAGGCCGCGGCCCTGTACCGCGAGCTGAAGACGCTCATGGCCGAGGACGCCGCTCGTCGTCAGGCGGCGACGCAGTTCGGTGCTGGCGGGAAGATCGCTGGAGCGAGCGGTGGTGCCGTGACGGCACCACCGCTGATCGGTGCTCCGGGCAAGTCCCGTGCGCAGGCCGCGCTCATGGTCACCGGGCGCAAGTCGTACACGAGCCTGGAGCAGATCAACGATCTCCAGCGGATCGCGAACGACCCCCGCCAGCCGGAGGATGTGCGCAGCTTCGCCCGCTCCGAACTCGACGCCATCGACCGCGGCTCGTCAATCACCACGGCGCACGCCCGCACGATCGCCATGCTGGCGATTCCGCAGGAGGAACCCGAGCCACCCGGCGAGCTGGAGTTGCTCGCACAGGAGGCGCTGGAGCGCGCGAAGCAAGGGCGCAAGCGAGGCCCGGCAACCGCACCAGCGTCGAGCGCCGTGCCGGTTCGCTATCCGGTGCGGGCGTTCACCCTCACCTGGAATGACCTCGATCAGTGGTGGTCGCACTACGACCCTGCCGAGGTCGGCACCGCGCTGAGTGATGACCAATGGGAGCACTTCGAGACGATCCTCGACGCTACCGTCCATTTCTTCGACGCGGCCCGCGCCGCCCGAACCGCCCGCCAACGTCTCGCCAAGGAGAGTGCCTGATGCCGCAGACTCGCTTCCCTCGTCGCCTCATGATCCTCCTTATCGTCGGCGCCGCCGTGCTCGCCGTCCTCGTCGGAGTCGGGCTCTATGGGTTGCTGCTAGCGCCTCGATCCGAGCCTTCGCCGGGCGGCAGCTCCGCGAGCGACCCACCAGGCGCTTCCACCAGCGCACCGTCCCCGACATCGAGCGCGCCACCCGTCGTCCGTGAGTCCGACGACCCCGAGACGTTCGCACGAGCCCTCGCCAATGCGCTGTTCACATGGGACACCGCGACCGAGTTCGGGCCGACCGACTACGCGCAGGTCATCGTGGATGTGGGCGACCCCTCCGGCAATGAGACCGCCGGGCTCGCCTCTGACGTGCGCACCTATCTCCCGACCGCGGACGCCTGGGCGCAACTCCGCACAATGCAGACCCGCCAATGGCTCGACATCAACGACGTGTTCGTGCCGGACGAGTGGGCGACGGCGCTGGAGCAGGCATCCGAGGGGCAGATCCTCCCTGGCACCGTCGCCTACACGATCACCGGCGTTCGGCAACGCGAGGGCATCCACGGCACTGAGCCCGTGAGCAGCTCCCACGATGTCGCGTTCACCGTCTTCATCACTTGCGAGCCGACCTTCGACACCTGCCGCGCGCTTCGCCTCTCTGAGCTTGACAACCCTCTGCGCTGATCGGCACCCGTATGAAGAAGCTCGTTGTGGCCATCGCCACGCTCATCGCACTGCTCCCCATGAGCCTGGTCGGCGTGAGTCTGCTCGTGTCGCCCGTGGTATTCGCCACGTGTCTCTCGTCAAGCTCGCTCGTCGTCGGGTCGATTCCCGAGTCACTCACAGCCACAACGCGCGCGGGCGCGGCTGTGACCCTCAACCACGAGCAGCTAACCCATGCAGCCAACATCATCACGGTCGGCGCGCACACCGAGGGCGTTGGTCGCGCTGGCATCGTCATCGCGCTCATGGCCGCACTCACCGAGTCGCGGCTACGGATGCTCGCAAACTCGGCTGCGATTCCAGAATCAAGCGACTTCCCGAGCGACGGAGAAGGCACCGATCACGACTCTCTCGGCCTATTCCAGATGCGGCCGAGCGCAGGATGGGGCACCGTCGCAGAGCTGATGAATGCGACCTACCAATCGCGTGCCTTCTATGGAGGCTCGAGCGGGCCGAACTACCCATCACCGCGTGGACTGCTCGACATCCCCGACTGGCAACACCTCGACCCCGGCGAGGCGGCGCAGGCGGTCGAGGTCTCGGCCTATCCCGACCGCTATCAGAACTACCAGCCGGTCGCCGAAACGATCCTCACTGCGCTCACCCGGCGCGCTGAGACCACGCCGAGCGGTACGCCGCTCGGCGACATACCTGAGACAACCGCAATCGTCTTTCCCGTGCCGAGTGGGACGTGGGTGAACACCAGCGACTTCGGGTGGCGCGAAGACCCATTCACTGGTGAGCGAGCGTTCCACTCAGGAACCGACTGGGCTGCCGACGACGGCACGGCGATCCTTGCACTCGCCGACGGCGTGGTCAGCTTCGCCGGGCCGTCGGGCGGCTACGGCAACCTCATCATCATCGAGCACACGATCGATGGAGAGCGCATCGCCTCCGCCTATGCACACATGTGGCAGAGCGGCGTCCTCGTCAGCGTCGGGGACCGGGTCGTTGCCGGGCAGCACATCGGCAACGTCGGTTCGGCGGGCAAGTCGACCGGAGCCCACCTGCATTTCGAGATCCGGCCAGGCGGGTCGAACGCCACGGCAGTCGATGCCGAGCCGTGGCTTGCCGCTCACGGTGTGCAGAACCTCGATGCCGCAAGCACCGCGGCACTCTGCTCAGCACAGATGGCGGCATGACATGGACGTATTCCCCGACTTCGGAGCCGTCGGCGGTCAGGCAGAACTGCGCGCCATCGTTGGCGCGCTGCTGACCATCGTGCTCATCCTCGCCGTGCTCATGCTCGTCGTCTGCGCCGCAGTGTGGGCGATCGCGTCGGCGAACGGCAACATCTCTTCGGCTGTCCGCGCGCGCGTCGGGTTCCTTGTCTCCATCGGAGCTGCCGCACTTGCCGGCCTCGGTGTCACCTGGATCAACTTCCTGCTTGGGGTCGGAGCAAGCATCTGACGCCATCGAACTGGGACAGCGTGCGCACCTACCGGGTAAGTCGTCCCCTCGCCTGCTGAAGGAGCACACATTGATCGACATCGACCCCAATACCGACGGGTTGCCCGGCATCGAACAGCTCCGCGTCATCGTCGGCGCGGCCATGACGGTGGGGCTCATCCTCGCTGTCCTCGCCCTGATCATCTCGGCCGTGGTCTGGGGCTACGGGGCGAACAGCTCGAATCCGCACCTCGCCAGCCGGGGCAAGGTCGGCGTACTCGTCTCGTGCGGCGCGGCGATCATCTGCGGTGCGTCGGTGACGCTCGTGAACTTCTTTTGGAACGTCGGCCAGTCGGTCTGACTCCACGACCGAGTTGAGATGGCTGAGCCGATGAGTATCTGTGATGTGCCCGTCATCGCCTCGGTGTGCGATGCCGTGGGCGAGGGAACTGCGTCGCTCATCTCCGCGCCGTTCGACTGGCTCGCGCAGGCAATGGGGCAGGCCGCCGCCTGGCTGTTCGAGAGCGTGTGGGCGGTATTCGACTCGACAACGCTCATCGACGTTACTGGAAGCCAGTACGTCTCGGTCTACAACGTGCTGTTCGGGGTGGCGATCTTCGTCATGCTCGTCTTCTTCTGCCTCCAACTGATCACCGGGCTCGTGCATCGAGATCCGATGGCCCTGTCGCGCGCGGGCGTGGGACTTGCCAAGTCAGTGCTCGGCTCGTTCGTCGCCATCACCCTCACCGCGACACTGTTGGAGGTCACCGATCAACTCACCATCGGCATCGTGCAAGCGACTGGCAACACGATGGAGGGCATCGGCGACCGCATGGCACTGCTCGCCGCTGGGCTAACGACGATCAACATCGCCTCTCCCGGCGTCGGTGCGATCATCACGATCTTCCTGGCCGGGCTCGGCATCGCGGGTGCGGGCATCGTGTGGTTCACGCTGCTCATCCGTAAGGCGCTGCTACTGGTCGCTATTGTCTTTGCGCCCATCGCCCTCGCCGGGTTCGCCTGGGATGCCGCGAAGGGATGGTTCGGGCGCTGGGCGGCGTTCGTCGTGGCGCTCATCTTCTCGAAGCTCGTCATCGTTGTCGTTTTCCTGGTCGCCATTGGGCAGATCAGCGCGCCCATCGATCTCGACCTCGCCTCGATCAGTGACCCGATCTCGGGCATCGTGCTGATGTTCATCGCCGCGTTCGCGCCATACCTGACGTACAAGTTCATCTCGTTCGTGGGCTTCGACATGTACCACGCGATGTCGAGCGAGCAGGAAGCGAAGTCGGCGCTCAACCGGCCCGTCCCGCTGCCGGTCAAGGCCCAGCCGAACGCGGCTAAGTCCGTCCTCGGAGGGCAAAGCGGCGGGAGAGGCGGGACTCCTCCCGCGCCGAGCACAGCTCCCGCTGCAAGTGGCGTAGCAGGCGGCGTTGCGGGCGCAGGTGGCGGGGCGGCCGCTTCCGGTGGCGGGGCGGCGGCCTCGGGAGGCGCGGCAGGTGCCGGGGCAGCAGCGGCCGGCCCCGCGGCCGCAGCCGTCGTCGGGGCGCAGGTTGTCAAAGCCGCAGCGACGACTGGGCCGAAAGTCGGTGCCGCGGTCGGCGGCGCAGCAGCCGGGCACGCAGAGACATCCACGCCGCCGATACCCGTAGCGCCGAGGAAGGGGTAGAACATGGCCACCCAGCACCCTCCGGCTCCCGAGCAGCAGGTCTCCCCCGTGCAGTTCTCCCGACTCGCGCACCGTGGCATCCTGCTCGGACTGTCGATCTCGCAGTTGATCGTGCTGGGCATCGGCGTGGTCACCGTCGTCGCCACGATCTACACGGGCGGCGGCATGGGGCTGGTCTGGACATCCCCGATCTGGCTCAGCTGTCTGCTGCTCGCGGTCGTCCCCGCGGGCGGCCGCAAGCTGGTGGACTGGCTGCCCATCGTGTCGCGCTGGATGTGGCGGAGCACCGCAGGGCAGTTGATCTTCCGCCGCCGCGTCATCAAGCCGCGTCCCGTCGGCACGCTCGCGCTCCCCGGCGATGCGACCGCGCTGCGCGAATGGGTCGATCCCGAGACGGGCGCGGCGATGGTGCACGACCCCCACGCTCAGACCCTGACCGCGGTTCTGGGGGTGACGCACCCGGCGTTCGTGCTGCTCGATCCGGGCGAGCAGGAGCGGCGGATCAACGGCTGGGGTCGGGTGCTCGCTACGGCGTGTCGCTCGGGCCGGATCGCCCGGCTCCAGGTCTGCGAGCGGACACTGCCGGAGTCCGGCACGGGGCTCGCCGAATGGTGGGCCAGGCACGGCGCCGACGATGATTCCTGGCCTGCGACTACATACCGAGAGCTGATCGAGCGTGCTGGGCCGACCGGCGAGCGCCATGCGACGACCATCTCGATTGCGCTCGATATGAACACCTCGGGACGACAGATCCGCTCCGCGGGCGGCGGCATCCGTGGAGCTGCCGCCGTGCTGCGTCAGGAGATGACCACGCTCGTCGCTGCGCTGCGAGCTGCGGACCTCGCCACGACCGGCTGGCTCGCGCCTGGCGAGGTCGCTGTAATCCTGCGCTCCGCCTACGACCCGGCTGCCGCGCCCGCGCTGGAGAGGCACGCCGACATCGGACGTTTCCTCGCCACCGCGGGGCCGGTCGCGGTGACCGAGAGCTGGGATCGCGTGAGAACCGACTCCGGTTACCACACCGTGCTCTGGCTCTCCGAATGGCCCCGCTCGCAGGTGTTCCCCGGATTCCTCGCCCCTCTGTTGCTTACCTCGGGAGTGCAACGCACGTTCTCGCTCGTCTGCACGCCGGTTCGCGCCGACATCGCGGCTCGCGACCTGCGGAAGAAGAAGGTCGGTCTTCTCTCCGATGCGACGCAGCGCGCGAAGATCGGCCAGGTCGAGGATGCCTCGCGCACGGCCGAGTACCAGGACCTGCTCCAGCAAGAGTCCGATCTCACCGCGGGACATGGAGTCCTTCGCTACACCGGCCTCATCTCCGTCTCCGCGCCCACGGTCGATGAGCTGGATGCCGCCGTCGCCGCTATCGAGCAAGCCGCCGTGCAGGCGTCCTGTGAGACGCGCCGCCTCGTTGGCCAGCAGGCCACCGCATTCGCCGCCGCCGCGCTCCCGCTCTGTCGGGACGTGTGACAAACCCAGCCCTCGACCCCGGAAGGAGTGGCCATGCCGACCTTCAGCAATCCCGTGCAGGACGCCACGGAGACCCGCCAGGCGGTGCGGGCGCTCGCTCATGCGAGCCGCGCCTTCGCCGACCCCGCGGACACCTATCAGGTGGTCGGCGAGCTGCTGGGGACGCTGCGCTCCCTGGAGCAAGTGCTGGAGCAGGTCGCGGCGGCGCACGTTCGGCACCAGGACAAGGCGTTTCTCGACAATGGCGACCACGAGGCTGGGGTTGATGAGGCTTGGGCCGCCGCCAACGCCCTGCGCAAGGCCGCAGAACTCGTCCAGTTGGCCGAGACTGCCGTCGATCAGGCGACGCAGCATTCGAGCTACATCGCCTGGCACCCGGCACCTGTCGCGAGCCGACCTGAGCTGGACCCGTTCTCACGCGATCCGTTCGAGGCCCACCCCGTCAGTTCGCCAAAGGGGCTGTCGCTATGAGTCCCGACGACCGCGAGCGCCTGCACACCGCGGTCCTGCTCGACCCAGCGGGCGAGCGCCGTGCCGCTCGGAAGGCGCGACGGCGAGCGGCGAACAAGATCGAGACCGCCGACCGCAAGGCGCAGCAGGATCTGGCGCGCGCGGCGTGGGAGGCCGAACGCGAGGCGCGGCGGGCGACGACCTACCTGCCACCGTCCGGCGAGACGAGGCCCGCGGCACTCCGCACACCGGGCCGATTCCGGCTGCCGCGTCACCAGGACACGAGCGCGACGCTGGCCGGGGCGTATCCGTTCCTCGCCGAGGGCGGACTGGGCTCTGCCGGGGTGTTCGTCGGCCAGGATCTCTACAGCGGGGCATCGTTCGTCTATGACCCCTGGGTGCTCTACGCGCAGGGCCTCATCACCGCACCGAACATCGTCCTCGCGGGGATCGTCGGCTCCGGCAAGTCCTCGCTCGCCAAGAGCCTCTACACGCGCTCCATCCCATTCGGTCGGCGGGTATATGTCCCCGGCGATCCGAAAGGCGAGCACACGGCTGTCGCTGAAGCAGTCGGCGGACGGGCGATCGTGCTGGGGTACGGGATGTCTACGCGGCTGAATCCGCTCGATGAAGGGCATCGGCCTTCGGGCCTCAGCGATGCCGAGTGGCAAAGCCAGGTCACCTCCCGGCGACGCGACCTCATCGGCGCACTCGCCGAGACCGTCCTCGACCGCGGCCTCACCCCGCTGGAGCACACCGCCGTCGACTTCGCGCTCGCCGATGCGGTGCGCTCGGCCGAGGTGCCGATCCTTCCGATGGTGGTCGACCGCATCCTCGCCCCGCAGCCCAAGGACGACGACGGCAGGCTCGCCGAGGACGGCCGACTCGTCGGACACGCGCTGCGGAGGCTCGTGGCCGGGGACCTGGCGGGGCTGTTCGACGGCCCGAGCACCGTGCGCTTCGACCCGTCACTGCCGATGGTGTCGCTCGACCTGTCGCGGGTGGCAGAGAACTCGACGCTCATCTCCGTGCTCATGACGTGTTCCTCGGCGTGGATGGAGTCGGCGCTTCTCGACCCGGCAGGCGGCCCGAGGTGGGTCGTGTATGACGAGGCGTGGCGGCTCATGTCACATCCGGCGCTGCTGCGCCGGATGGACGCACAGTGGCGGCTCGCGCGGCACTATGGCATCGCCAACCTGCTCATCTTCCACAAGCTCAGCGACCTCGACAACGTAGGCGACCAGGGCTCGGCGATGCGCGCGCTCGCCTCGTCCCTGCTCGCCAACGCCGAGACACGGGTGATCTACCGGCAGGAGAGCGATCAGCTCGGAGCTACTGCGCAGGCCCTCGGACTCACCGGAACGGAGCAGGGATTGCTACCCGGTCTCGGCACCGGACAGGGGCTCTGGAGGATCAAGAACCGCTCGTTCGTCGTCCAGCATCAGCTCCACCCTGCCGAACTTGCGATGTACGAGACAGGGCAGAAGGCAAGAGGAAAGACCTAGATGTTCCCGCGATTTGACGGCTTGGCGGGAACAATGAAGGTCCCCGACCTCAAGCGCCCATGCGGGGGTCGAAGTTTGCGGAACCTGCACGTTCTCGCTGGTGAGGTTGCAGGCAGTGTCCGAAATAGCTTGGACAGCATCGCATGATGGATGGCATTCGGTGAACATGCGAGCAAGCAGGCGCGTCAGTGCGTCATGGACTCAGCCCGGAGGTCTCCGATCGGTCGCCTGAGAGCCGCAATGCCACCCAGAGGCCGCATCGGCGGCAGATGAAGGCGTTGTCGTGCGCCAGGGCGTGGAGCTTGCGTCGCGGGAGTTCTCGCCCGCAGCATGAGCAACTGTGCTGCATGGTCGGTGTCGTCATACTTAGCCTGGTTGCCCTCGGATACGGTGCCTCAGATGTAGCTGCAGATGTCCTGTGCGGTGCACCTGGCCGGGTCGCCGGTTTCGGTGGTATCGCGGACTTCGGCGACCGTGGCACGGAGGGCCGTGAGTTCGGCGATCTTCTGGTCGATGTCGGTCAACTGCTTGTTCAGGATGTCGCGGACGTGGGTGCACGGTGCGGCGCCGGCGTCGCGCACCTTCAGGATGTCGCCAATCTGGGACAGCGTCAGGCCCGTGGCCCGACCGCGCCGGATGAAATCGAGCCGCGGCACGATGTCAGCGCTGTAGTCGCGGTACCCATTCCCCGCACGGCTGGGGACTGGGAGCAGCCCACGGTCTTCGTAGAACCGCAGGGTCTTGCTCGTCATCCCGGCCGCTGTGGCCGCCTCACCGATCAGCACGGTACACCTCCGTCGCCGGAGTAGCCTCCGGCATCCCTTGACCTTCCAGCGTAGTGGAAGGTGCAGGCTGAGGCCATGGAAGATCCGACCTCCTTCGACCTGGCCGTCATCGGTTCCGGTGCCGGCGCGTTCGCTGCGGCGATCCGGGCCAGCCAATTGGGCAAGCGGGTGGTGATGGTCGAGCGAGGCGTCATCGGCGGCACCTGCGTGAACACCGGCTGTGTGCCGTCCAAAGCGCTGCTGGCGGCGGCCGACGCCCGGCACGTTGCCCTAAATTCTGGACGGTTCCCGGGCATCTCCGCATCGACCGGGCGGGTGGACATGCCCGCGCTGATCGAGGGCAAACGCGCCCTGGTCGAGGGCATGCGTGCGGAGAAGTACGAGGATCTGATCGCCTCCTACGGTTGGGACCTGCGAGCCGGAACGGCCGCATTCGCCGGTACCACGGCGGACCCGAGGTTGGAGATCACCGCAGCGGACGGGACGCGGAGCACGGTCGGTGCAGCGCACTACTTGATCGCCACCGGCTCCACCCCAACCATCCCGGCGGTCGACGGGTTGGCCGGTGTCGACTACCTGACCTCAACTTCAGCGATGGAGTTGGAGGCGGTTCCCGAGTCGTTGCTGGTGCTCGGCGGCGGCTACGTGGCGATGGAGCAAGCGCAGTTGTTCGCCCGGCTGGGTTCCCGGGTCACCATGCTGGTCCGATCCCGGCTGGCGTCCCGCGAGGAACCCGAGGCGTCCAAGGCCATGATGGGGATCTTCGCCGACGAGGGCATCCGGGTGGTCCGCCGCGCGAACCTCGACACGGTCCGCACCGACAAGAACACCGGCGACATCATCGCGACGGCCACCGTATCCGGTGGAGCAGAAGAGTTCCGTGCCAGCCGGATCCTGATCGCCACGGGTCGGCAGGCGGTGACCGAAGGACTGAACCTCGCAGCGCTCGGGATCCAGACCGGCCCTTCGGGCGAGGTCATGGTCGACGGTCGGCTCGCGACATCCAACCCGCGGATCTGGGCGGCCGGCGATGTCACCGGGCATCCGCAGTTCGTCTACGTCGCCGCCTCCAACGGGTCCCTGGTCGCGGAAAACGCCTTCACCGGCACCAACCGGGAGGTCGACTACCGGCACCTGCCGCGGGTCACCTTCACCAGTCCCGCTCTCGCCGCCGTCGGGATGACCGAGCAGCAAGTGGTCGCTGCCGGTATCCGCTGCCAGTGCCGGGTACTGCCCCTGGACTACGTTTCCCGGGCCATCGTCAACCGCGACCTGCGCGGTGTGATCAAGGTCGTGCAGAACGCCGACACCGGCCAGATCCTCGGAATCACAGCCGTCGCCGCCGACGCCGGCGACCTCGCCGCCGCCGGTGTGTACATCCTCGAAGCGGCCATGACCACCGACCAAGTCGCCCACCTGTGGAGCCCTTACCTGACGATGGCCGAGGGCATCAAAATCGCCTGCCAAGCCTTCACCGCCGACGTCTCCAAACTCTCCTGCTGCGCCTTCTGAGCGCATCACCAGATCCATCTGAAAGGAAAAGAGAATGACCAACGAACCCGCCGCGATCACCGACCGCCTCGCCACTGCTGAGACCGGGCTGGAAACCTGGCTCTGGCTCCCCTTCTGAAGCTCCTCGCCGAAGGCGAACCTGTCACCATCGCCGATCTGGCGACCGCCACGGGGCGGACCGCCGACGAAGTGCAGGCCGCGCTCGCCGAGGTTCCCGACACCGAATACGACGACAAGTTCACGATTCTTGAATCCGAGTAGGCCGGGAACTCACGGTCTCGGGGCCGGTTTCAGCCTATCTGGACCCGTGAGTTTCTGCCTGGCGGGGCGGGGGTTATCGGGCGAGAGTGCGGATGGACATGTCGTCGACTTTGGGCAGGTGCCGCTTGACCGAGTCCTCGGCGGCGCCCGCGATCCTGTTCGCCTCGGCGAGCGAGACGTCCGGAATGCGTATGACGGCTTCGCCATGGAGTCGGTGGCCGATCCAGCGGAGCCGGACGTGGTCGATGCCGATGACTTCGGGGACGTGCTCGAGGGCATGCTCGGCCTTGTCGAGGAGTTCGGGTTCGATGCCGTCCATGAGTCGTCGGCCGACGGAGCGAACAGTGCCGATCAGGAGGACGACGATCATCGCGGAGATCACCAGACCGACGATCGGGTCGGCGAGGGGGAAGCCAAGGAGCACGCCGATGCCGCCGATCACGACGGCGAGGGAGGTGAATCCGTCGGTGCGGGCGTGGATGCCGTCGGCGACGAGGGCGGCGGAGCCGATCTTGCGGCCGACACCGATGCGGTAGATCGCGACGGCCTCGTTGCCGAGGAAGCCGACAACGCCGGCGGCGATGACCCATGCGAGGTAGCCGATGGGTTGGGGGTTGATGATACGGTCGATGGCCTGCCAGGCGGCGAGCACCGCGGACAGGGCGATCATCAACACGATGAACAAGCCCGCGAGGTCCTCAGCGCGGTTGTAGCCGTAGGTGTAGCGGCGGGTCGCCGCGCGGCGGGACAGGGCGAACGCGATCCAGAGCGGGACCGCGGTGAGCGCGTCAGAGAAGTTGTGGATCGTGTCCGCAAGCAGCGCGACCGATCCGGAGAACGCCACGATCACCGCCTGCAGGACGGTGGTGACCAGTAGCACGACGAGGCTGATCTTCAGCGCCCGGATGCCCTCCGTGTTGGCCTCCAGGGCGTTGTCGATCGAGTCCGACGCATCGTGTGAGTGGGGCACGAAAATCCCGTAGAGGAAGCCCCTGAACCCGGTCGGGTGCTCGTGCCCGCCAAGCGAGTGCCCGCCGCGGGCGTGCGTGTGACCGTCGTGCTCGTGCTCGTGCGGGAAGTCGTGGGTGTGCGCGGTCATGCCTCATCCGTTCCGTGGTGGTGACGAGGGGTACCGCCCAGGGAGTGCTCGGCCTGGAAGATCGCGTCCGAGACGAGCTGAGAGGCGTGCTCGTTCTCGAGCCGGTAGAAGACCCGTTGTCCTTCCTGCCGAGTCGCGACGATCCGCGCCAGTCTCAGCTTCGCGAGATGCTGCGAGACCGCCGCCGGGGACTTATCGACGGTCTCGGCGAGCTGGTTAACCGAGAGCTCGTCGGCCGCGCGCAGCGCGAGGATGATCCGCACCCGGGTCGCGTCGGCGAGCATCGCGAAGACCTCGACGGCGAGTTCGACGAACTGGCTGTCCGGGCTCAGCCCGCAAATCTTCTTATCTGCATCCACACGCAGATTATTGCACGTCCTCCGGGCGAAGGTCGGGATCGAGGACGCGGAGGTGGCGGGCCCATGCGATAACGGGTTCCGACGCTCGGGTCGGGATGAGGCGTGGGATGAGGCGGACGAAGATGACCATGACGATGAGCTCGACGAGGGTCTGGGTGACCACCACGAGCGGGGCAAGGTCGAACGCGGCGGGCAGGGCCAGAACGAGGGGGAGCACGACGAGGGAGTTGCGGGTCGTGCCGCTGAACACGATCGCCCTGCGCGCCGGCACGTCCAGGCCGGCGACCTTGCCGGTTGCGGCGCCGATCGGGACCATGACCGCGGCGAACAGGACGTAGACGGGGATGGCGAGCAAGAGCGCACCGAGTTGCTGACCGACCCCGGCGATCTGGGAGGCGACGACGACGGCGAGGGTGAGCATCATCAGCGGCACCATCGCCCCCAGCACGACCTCCTGCACCGCGGCTCCCCTGCGGGTGCGCGCGGCGGCGAGCTGAGTGAGTCCGGCCGCGACAAGCGGCAGGACGATGAGCAGCACGAACGCTTCGACGAATGGGGCGAGGTCGATGGCCTCGACGAACTCGGGACCGACGAACAGCAGCAGGTAGAGCGGCAGCAGGAGCATCTGACCGAGCATCAAGATCGGGGCGGCAGCGAGCAGTCGGTCCTTCGCGCCGCCCGCGATGCCGGTGAACACGATGACGTAGTCCACGCACGGGGTCAGTAGCGCGAACAGCACCCCCACCAGCAGCACCTGGTCGTGGGCGACGATCCGCGACAGAACGAACACCACGACGGGCACGAGGACGAAGTTCACGACCAGGACCGTGGCAAGGAAGCGCCAGTCGCGGAACGCCTGCCCGATCTTGGCGAACGGCACCCCGAGGAAGGTGGCGTAGAGCAGCAGCCCGAGCACGGGGCTGATCGCGAACTCCGCCGGATGCGCGACGACGGGGGCGAGGAGGCCGACCGCGGCGCCCACGACGAGCGCGGCCAGGTAGAGCGTCACTTGGTGCCGCTCCATCCACTCCGCAACCGCTCGCATAGCTCCTATCTTCACAGCCTTCAATAGGTCATCATTCACTGTATGGTCATTACATGCTGACTCTTACTTCGCGGGTGGACGTGATGAACCGGCTCGGCCGGGCGATGGCCGACCCGACCCGCTCCCGCATCCTGCTGTCGCTTCTGGAGCAGCCCGGATACCCGGCGAAGCTCGCTCGCGACCTGGACCTGACCCGCACTAACGTCTCGAACCACCTGGCCTGTCTGCGCGGTTGCGGGATCGTCGTCGCCGATCCTGAGGGCCGGCAGACCCGGTATGAAATCGCCGACCCGCACCTGGCCGCGGCGCTCGTTGCACTCGTGGACGTGACGCTCGCGGTGGACGAGAGCGCGCCGTGCCTGGACCCGGCGTGCACGGTCCCGGGCTGCTGCGACACCGAGGCCATCGCCGGATGAGCACGGCGACGCTGACCGACGAGCGCCGGACCCGACTGCACGGTCGGGTGAAGTTCATCGTCTTCTTCACGATCACCTGGAACGTCATCGAGGCGATCATCGCCCTCTCCGCCGGCGCGCTCGCCTCCTCGGCCGCGCTGATCGGGTTCGGGCTGGACTCGGTGATCGAGGTCGCCTCCGCTGCCGCGATCGCCTGGCAGTTCACCCGCAAGGATCCCGAGCTGTGGGAGAAGGCCACCGTCCGGATCATCGGGGTCGCGTTCTTCGCCCTCGCCGCCTACATCACCGTCGACGCTATCCTCGCCTTCACCGGGGTCCGCGAGCCGGAGCACAGCCCGGTCGGCATCGGCATCGCGGTCGCGAGCCTGATCGTGATGCCCGGCCTGGCCTGGTTCGAGTTCCGCACCGGCCGCGAGCTCGGCTCCAAGAGCGTGCAGGCCGACGCCAAGCAGCTCCTGCTGTGCATCTACCTCTCCGGCACCGTCCTCATCGGCCTGCTGCTGAACAGCTTGTTCGAGTGGGCGTGGGCGGACTCCGTCGCCGCGCTCGTCGTCGCGGTCCTCGCGATCCGGGAAGGCATCGAAGCATGGCGCGGCGACATCGAATCCCCCTTGGAAGTCCTCGAAGACCTCGACCACGAGGAGGTCACCCCATGACGCACGTCGGCCCGCTGAACGGCCCACCGATCGCCTGCACCCTCGCCCCGGCTGCCGGCAAAGCGCAGGTGGAGAAGTGGCGAGCGTTCGACGAGGACTACGCGCTCGAGACCGAGCGCACCGACGCTCGCCTGACCATCCACTACGCCAAGGTCGACGACTCCACCCGACGGCTCCGAGAGCTCGTCGCGGCTGACAGCACCTGCTGCGCCTTCGTCGACTGGAGTATCGACGAGACCCACGCCCACCTTCGACTCATCGTCACTGGCACGCCGGAACAGATCGCAGCGCTAAACGTCGGGTAGCCGGGTGCGGGCGTGCCTGAATGGTGCGAGTTCAGGAGCGGTGAATGAACGCCAATATTCCTGAACCAACTGGCACGATTCCAAGGATTCGCTGAGATTCGTCAACGCGCCAGCACACCGGGCGCACCTAGTGTGCATGAGCCATCCCCGACGAGACCACTCGCGCGAACTCACGGCAGTTGGGACAGCGTGAGATGGCCATCACACTTGCCCGGCGACGCCTCGCACGCCAAGAGAGCGCAGAACGGGAGGTCTCTGCGAACGTGCCGCCTGTGCTGCCGGTCGTGACGATGACGGTGCAGCCGGACGCGACGCTCCGCGTCGCAGTCGACGGGGAGCCGTTCGGCGCGCCGACGTTCGCCCCGCCGTGGCACCGGCACTCATTCGCGCAGATCATCAGCGAGGTCGTCGAACAGCGCCACTCGCCCGTGCGCATCGTGGTGCACGAACTCGACGGGAGGGTCTACACGGACATCGTGACGGCTCCGCTTCATCCCACATTCCTCAGCTCATCCCTTCCCGAGTCGCCGGCCCCGGTCGACCAGACTAGCCCTGCGCCAGATACAACCGAACCAGCGCACCCTCTCCCATGCCAGAACGGCGAGGGCTACGTGCCTGGTGAGGAGGTCGCGGTCGCCGTCATCGTCCGGCACACCGGGGCTGACAGCGAGGGCACAGCACGGGCGATCGTCGAGCCGAGTCTGCTCGATCTGAGTCCCACGCACGAGGTCATCCTGCTGGGCCGCGTCTCGGGCACCTGCATCGTCGGACACCCGGCATGACCAGCTCATCACCGCGAGCCGGGGCGTTCGGCGACGAACTGACGAACCTCGCCCTCGGCGCGCTCATCGGTGCGATGCTGCTGGCCGGTGCGCTCCGCTTCGCCGGGAGCATCGCTGCGTTCGTCACGGGCGCGCCCCAGCCCGCGGCGGGTCTCGAAGCGGGAGTCGGAGTGGTCTTCCACGCCGACGACCCCGGCTCGGCACTCGGCTCCGCGTCGCTCAGCCCCGTCGCCTATTGGATCACCGCCGCACTCCTGCTCGCCGCCATCGGTACCGCGGCGTGGTTCATCTGGCGATGGGTGCGCGAGCTGGGCAAGCGGACCAAGGCCGACCCGAACCGGATCGAGGGAATCGCCGACGCGCGCGACGTGCAGCGCGCCGCATCCGAACGCGACCTTCTGCGTCGCGCGACGACGCTGCGCCCCTCGCTCACCGAGCCGAAGCCCGAGGAGGTCGGCTACCTCCTTGGAACCTCGCGCGGCAAGCGCGTGTGGACATCCGTCGAGGACTCGATCCTCCTCATCGGCCCGCCGAGATCCGGGAAGGGCGCGAACATCGTCATCAACACCATCCTCGACGCGCCCGGTGCGGTCATCACGACCTCGACCCGGCCGGACAACCTCACGGCGACGCTCCGCGCTCGCCAGGCGCGCGGCGGCCCGGTCTCCGTGTTCGATCCCCAGCATCTCGCCGAGGGCGTGCCTGCGGGTCTGCGATGGTCGCCGATCCGCGGGTGCGAGGTGCCCCTGACGGCGATGATCCGCGGCACAGGTCTCGCCGCGGGAACCGGGCTCTCCGGCCCCTCCGTCGAGAACGGCGGATTCTGGGAAGGCAAGACCCGCACGGCGCTTCAGGCGCTTCTTCACGCCGCAGCCCTCGACCACCGGCAACCCGCCGAGCTGTTCCGCTGGACGCTCGACCCCGCGGCTGCGGCGGATGCCGTCTCCATTCTCGCCTCGCACCCCCAGGCCGCGACCGGATGGGCCGAGTCACTCGACGGAATGCTGCAATCCGACCCGCGCACGCGCGACTCAATCTGGCAGGGCGTCTCGCTTTCACTCGCCTCCCTTGCCGATCCGCGGGTGCTGGAAGCGGTCAGCCCCAGCGAGGACGAGCAGTTCGACCCCGAGGCGTTCCTGCGCGACTCCGGCACGCTCTACCTGCTGGCGACAGGAGCCGGAGCCGGGGCGTCCTCGTCGCTCGTCGCGGCGTTCATCGAAGACCTCGTCGAGACGGCCCGGCGCATCGCCGCGCGCTCGCCGGGCGCGCGACTCGACCCGCCCGTGCTGGTCGCGCTCGACGAGATCGGGAACCTCGCGCCTCTGCCTTCGCTCCCGGTCCTCATGGCTGAGGGCGGCGGCACGGGTCTCACGGTGATGCCCGTGTTCCAATCGCTCGCCCAGGCGCGAGGTCGTTGGGGCGACGACGCCGCGACCGCGATGTGGGACGCGAGCATTACAAAGATCGTGCTCGGCGGCGGGACGGACACACGGCACCTCCACGACATCTCCACACTGATCGGCGAACGCGACGAGACGACTGAGTCCGTGACCATCGGCGAGCGCGGCTTGCGCTCGAATCAACGCTCGATCCGCCGCGTTCCGGTCATGAAGGTCGAAGACATCCGCACCCTGCCCCAGGGCACTTCACTCGTGCTGCTGCGCTCCGCGCCACCGATCATCACGACCATGCGTTACTGGCTCCATCGGCCGGATGCCGAGACGCTGCTCGCTCAGCGCGCCGAGGTCGAGTCGCTCATGCAGCCGGGCACCGCCGGGATAGGTGAGGCAACAGCCATCGGCGACTGACCAACTTCGCGTGACCGCCAGATCGGCACCCACCGCGGACGCTAGATCGGCCAGTCTTTGTGCAGCTCCGAGCCGATACCAAGGGAACTCAGGTCCGCGGTAACGGCAAGCCACAAGTCACTGAAGATCTGGTCAGCGTCGCCCGTCCAGTCGTTTGGAATCGGGGTCGGCGAATCGACGGTGTACGAGACGACGTATCCCGGAGCTGAGGAGTCGTCCCAAGACAGCGAGACGTTCAACCTCGCGTTCTCCAGTTTCACGTCGTCATCACCGTCGCCGAATCTGTCGGCAACGTACTCATAGTCGTATGAGAACTGGTACGAGTCATCCTGCTTCATCGAACGCAGGTAGTCGTCTTCATCCTCGAACTCTTCGCCGGTCGAGTGGTTCACGAACGACACTGGACGACCTACCTCTCGCATTCTCTGCCCAGGCGACGCTCGCCTCTCAGTCCTGTAATCACAGTAGCCGGGGCGCCGACGGTCGAGCCTGCGCACCTATCGGGTAGCAATCCTCTCTCGGCAGGAGAAGTTAGGAGCATCCCGATGCGAACCAAAGAGTCCCTGTGGGGCTTCTTCGCCAGCGACCCGCAGTTGTCCTTCAACGAGGGCGGTGAGGCGCGGTTGTTCGCCTGGATCGGTCAGGAGCAGTTCGAGCGCAACCCGGACGGCTCGTTCACCCAAGGCGAGACGAAGTTCTACCCGTTCAAGATGTTCCGGCGCAGCGCAGAACATGCCTACGAGAAGTTCGCGCGCGGCGACAACTTCGTCGCCAGCGGCCACGTCCAGAAGTTCAGCTACGAGAAGAATGGTGAGACGGTCAGCGGCGAGGAGTTCATCGCCACGCACATCGGCCCCGATGCTGCCCGCACGAGCTACGCCGTCGACCGTGGCCGCTCGCGCTCGCAGCAAGTCAAGAGAGTCCCCATCGAAGCGCCCGACCCGACCCTCCCGCAGCAGCCGTCGCCCCGTCCGATGACGCTGTGAGGCCGAGTCATGACCATCGAGGAAACGTTGTTCCCGCCCGATGACCCCGACTTCGACGTGCCTCCGCTCGAAGAACCGGAGCCCGACCCGATAACGACTTCGTCGAGGCCGACCAAGGAGCAGGAGCCCGAGGCGGAGGACACACCGGAGCCGCCGCGCCCGGTGAACTGGAACATCCTGACCGCGGCCGAAGCGCAGGTGGAGTGGCTGGAGCTGAACGCCTTCGTGAACTGGCTGCGCCACGAGTTCGGGCTGAGCGTGAACGTCGTGCCGCCGTATTGGCACCGGCACCCGGAGCTGGTGTGGCCGCTGTCGGCGCTGCGCCAGCACTACCTGAATGCCTACGACACGAAGCAGCACGGCTCGGCACCGTTCGGCTGGTGGCGAGATTTCTGGGCCTTCATGCCGCAGCTTCGGGACGCAGTGACCGCGTGCGGCACGAAGCTCAACACGGATCGCCCGACGCGGCAGGCGGTGTGGCCGGGCGAGGACGAGCGCCCCGCTCCCGTGGAGACGGTGATCCCCAACCGGGACGCCGACTTCACGCAGTTCGTCAAGGAGGACGTGGCGCGCAGGCAGGCCATCGAGGACGAGTTCTACGCCCGCCTCGCGGCGGAGCAGTAGGCGCGGGCGGTGACTGCGAATGGCGCGGCAGCGATCCCGGAAGCCCTGGCCGGGGCAACTGGAGTTCGATTTGTGGGGGCTCGACGAGCCCGCGGCCGACGCCGCGCTCGCCACGGCTCGGGATGCTGGAGCAGGCGATGAACAAGTACGGCCAGATGGCGCTGTCCCACTGGCAGACGACGGCCCCGAGCAGGGTCGCGGAGCTGAGCGATCCGGCGGCATTCTTCAAGGCGATGGGCCTGGAAATGCAGACGCAGGTGACGAACCTCGCGTCAATGCTGGCGGGGAGCGACCGGCAGGGGGAGACTTTCTTGCAGAAGGTCGCCCGGCTGACAGCAGCCCGGAAGCAGGCGGAGGAGGTCGTGATGTCGCAACTGGCGTGGATCACCGACCCGAGCCTGCCCCTGGATCAGGCGCGAGAGGAATGGGAGCAGACCCGGCCCTCCGACGAGAACCTGATCCTCTGGGCGGAGCGGATGCAGGACTGCCCGGATTCGATGCCCTCCTCCGTGGAACTGGAGGAACTGGCGAAGAAGTGGGCGCTCAGCGTCGAGTTCCTGCTGGAGCTCGTGGCGACGGAGCCCCCGCGGGAATACATGCGGGCGAATCAGGCGGCGCTCGCCGAGGCGGCGACGATCCGCTTCTTCCGCGAGCTGCGGTAGCGCCCCGGTTCGTTCCCGCCTCCCAGGACGACCTCGGGCCATCGGGTGCAAAGGCCCGCTATCGGGCGAACGTGGAGGCCATCCAGCTCATCCACGATCTGAACTCCACGGGTCGCCCCGCGTCCCCGGACGGACAACGGGTGCTCGCCCGCTGGTCGAGCTGGGGCGCGATCCCCGAGGTGTTCGATGACCTGAAACCCGAGTGGGACGCCGAGCGCGCCGAACTGCGCGAGCTGCTGGGCGATGACGAGTGGGAGGCTGCGGAGCGGACAACCATCAACGCGCACTACACCGACCCGATGATCGCCCGGCAGGTGTGGCGGCTGCTGGCCGGGCTGGGGTTCCGCGGCGGTGCGGTCCTCGAGCCCGGCTCCGGGTCGGGTACATTCATCGGCCTCGCGCCAGTATCGGCCCAGATGACCGGGGTGGAACTCGACCCCCTGACAGCGGCGATCTGCGCCGAGCTGTATCCGCACGCGACCGTCCGTGCCGAGTCCTTCGCCGACACGCGACTGCCCGAAGGGCACTTCGACGCTGCCATCGGCAACGTGCCGTTCAGCAACGTCACCCTGCACGATCCGCTGCACAACGCGACCCGGCAGTCGATGCATAACCACTTCATCATCAAGTCGCTACGCCTGACCCGACCGGGCGGCCTCGTCGCGGTGCTGACCTCGCACTACACGTTGGACGCACAGAACCCCGGGGCGCGGCGGGAGATGAACGAGCTGGCCGACCTCGTGGGCGCGATCCGCCTGCCCACCGGGGCGCACCGTCGCGCCGCAGGGACGGAGGTCGTCACCGACCTGCTCGTGTTCCGGCGTCGTCTGCCTGGCGAGCAGATGCGCGACGACGCCTGGGAGAAGGTCGCGCAGCTGCCCATCGACGGCGTGCCGATGCGGATCAACCGCTACTTCGATGAGCACCCGGAGCAGATGCTCGGGGAGGTCGGCGTCGGCCACGGGATGTACGACGCGGCCACGCTCACCATCACGACCGATCTGGCCGACTTGGAGGCGGAACTCGCGGTCGCCGTCGACCAGCTCGTGTTCTCCGCTCGCCGTGCCGGGCTGACGGTCACGGAGCGGACCGCCGAGCAGCAGGCGCGCCGGGCCGCGTTCACGCCGTCGGCGCCGGAGTTGTGGGACGGCAGCATTGTCGCGAGCGAGAGCGGCGGCTTCCGCACCGTGGTCTCGGGCGGGCTGGAGCCGCTCGCGGTGCCGAAGTCCGCCGAGCGCGAGCTGCGCATCCTGCTACGTCTGCGCGACGGGGCATCCCGCCTGCTGACCGCGGAGTCTGCGAGCGTGGACGACACGCCTGACATCGTGCTCACCCGCACGACGCTACGTCGCGACTACCTGAAGTACGTCGGCACCTACGGGGCGCTGAACCGCTACACGCTGCGCCCCACCGGGCGCACGAACGAGGATGGCGAGGAGACCTTCGCCCGCATCGTGCCGACCGCGATCCGCCTGCTGCGCTCCGATCCGTTCGGCCCCCTGGTGCTCGCACTCGAACAGTTCGATGACGAGGATCAGTCCGCATCGCCCGCTGCAATCATGAGCCACCGCGTGGTGGTGCCGCGAGCCGAAGTACAAGGCGTAGACAGCCCCGCCGATGCCATCGCCGTCAGCCTCGACCGAACCGGCGGGATCGACCTCCCCCTCATCGCCGACCTGCTCGGCATGAGCGATCACGACGCCCGCGAGGCGCTGGGAAACCTCGTGTTCGCCGACCCGACGACCGACCAGCTCATCCACGCCCCCGAGTACCTGTCCGGCGATGTGCGGGTCAAGCTCGAAGCCGCCCGCCTGCGCGCGGAGCAAGACCCGGAGTTCCAGATCAACGTGGACGCGCTGGCCGAGGCACTGCCCGCGCCACTCGGCATCCAGGACATCCACGCGAAGCTCGGTGCGGTATGGATCAGCGCCGACGTGCACGAACGGTTCCTGCGGAGCATCCTGCGCGCCGAAGACGTGCGCGTCGAGAACCCGCTGCCGGGCATGTGGGAGATCCGCGGCGGACGGCAGGGCCTGCTCTCCACCTCGGAGTGGGGCACACCGCGCCGCCCCGCGCCGGACATCGCCCAGGCCGTCATGGAGCAGCGGACGATGCTCGTCTACGACGAGGAGAAGGACATCGACGGCAAGGTGCGCCGCGTGCTCAACCCCGTCGAAACCGCCGCCGCTCAGGAGAAGGCGGACGCACTCCAGGAGCGGTTCAGCGATTGGGTGTGGGAAGACCCGGCTCGCGCGCAGGCACTCGTAGACGAGTACAACCGGCGCTTCAACTCCATCGTGCTCCGCGACTACACCGACGCCGGGGTGTACTTGTCGCTGCCCGGCCTGGCGTCGAACTTCGAGCCACGCACGCACCAGCGCGCTGCCGTCGCGCGCATGGTGTCCGAGCCCGCCGCCGGCCTGTTCCACGAGGTCGGTGCGGGCAAGACCGCGGAAATGATCATGGGCGCGATGGAGATGCGCCGGATGGGGCTCATCAGCAAGCCCGTCGTAGTCGTGCCGAATCACATGCTCGAGCAGTTCGGGCGCGAGTGGCTCCAGATCTACCCGCGCGCCCGCGTGCTCGCGGCGTCGAGCCTCGACCTCACGGCAGACAAGCGGCGGCTGTTCGTTGCCCGCGCTGCCGCGAACGAGTGGGATGCGATCATCGTCACGCAGGGCGCGTTCGCCAAGGTCCCCCTGCGCGCCTCGACCCAAGAGCAGTACATCCGCGGGCAGGTGGAGGACGTGCGGCGAGTGCTGGGCGAGGCGACCGGCGAGCAGCGGATGAGCGTCAAGCGCATTCAGCGCAAGCTCCTGGCGATGGAGAACAAGCTCAAGGCGCGCACCGATACCGACCGCGACCGCGGCGTCTGCTTCGAGGACACCGGCATCGACTACGTCATCGTCGACGAGATGCACATGTACAAGAACCTCGCCACGGAGTCGAACATCCGCGATGCCGCCATCGAGGGCTCGGATCGCGCGAGCGACCTGCACATGAAGCTCGAATACCTCCGCTCGGCGGGGCGCGAGCGGGTGGTGACCGCGGCAACCGCGACACCCATCTCGAACTCGATCACCGAGACCTACGTCATGCAGCGATACCTGCGGCCCGACGTGCTGGAGTCGGCGGGGGTCGGCGCGTTCGATGCGTGGGCGGCGACGTTCGGCGAGCTGGTCACGCAGATGGAGATCTCGCCGACGGGCAGCACGTTCCGCATGAAGACCCGCTTCGCCCGATTCCAGAACGGGCAGGAGCTGCTGCGGATGTGGTCGGTGTTCGCCGACGTGAAGACCGCCGACGACCTCGACCTGCCCGTGCCCGCGCTCGTGCAGCGCGACGACGGCAGCCGCGCGCCCTCCACCGTGCCGGTGCAGCCGACCGTCGAGCTGGAGCAGTACGTCGCTTCCCTCGCCGAGCGCGCCGAGAAGGTCGCCACCCGTCAGGTGCGGCCCGACGAGGACAACATGCTGCTGATCGCCACCGACGGCCGCAAGGCCGCGCTCGACATCCGCATGGTCATCCCCCGCGACCCTTCCGGGCCGAGCAAGGTCGACGTCGCCGCCGACGCGATCCACCGAATATGGGAGCGCACCCGCGACCACGAGTACCTCGACACGGTGACCGGGCAGCCCTCCACGATGCGCGGATCGCTCCAGCTCGTGTTCTCCGACATCGGCACCCCGAACCAGGACAGGTGGAACGCCTACGACGAGCTGCGGCAGCAGCTCGTGCAACGCGGTATCCCGGCCGAGCAGGTCAGGTACATGCACGAGGCGAAGACCGACGTGGAGAAGGCCCGCCTGTTCGCCGCGGCTCGCGCCGGCCACGTCGCGGTGCTCCTCGGATCGACGGAGAAGATGGGCGTCGGCACGAACGTCCAAGCGCGCGCCATCGCGTTGCACCATCTGGACTGTCCGTGGCGGCCCTCCGACATCGCGCAGCGCGACGGGCGCATCATGCGGCAGGGCAACCAGAACGAGGAAGTGGCGATCGTCCGCTACGTCACTGAGCGTTCCTTCGACTCCTACATGTGGCAAACCGTCGAGCGGAAGGCCGCGTCGTTCGCGCAGCTCCTGCGTGGCAAGATCAACGCCCGCGAGATCGAGGAGATCGACACTTCCGCGCTGTCCGCGGCCGAGGCCAAGGCCATCGCCTCTGGCAACCCCCTCCTGCTGGAGCACTCCGTCATCCTCAACGAGGTGAACCGGCTGCGCCGCTTGCAGCGCGCGCATGAGCGCAACGAGGACATGCTCGTCCACACTGGCAACCGCGCCCGGTCATCCGCTGAACGCGCCGCCGCAGACATTCATGGGCTGGAAGCCGCCGCACCGCGGATGACCGACACGAGCGGCGACAAGTTCTGCATCACCCTCGGCATGCGCGACTACGACTCCCGCTCCGAAGCCGCCCACGCCCTCGCCGCATGGATGGGCGACTCCGGGCTGAAGTGGCTGCCCCGGTACGGGCACAAAGACTTCGGGATCATCGGCCGCATCTCCGGCTTCGACATCCACGTCGAGGCCCGCTCCGGGCTCGCCACGCTCGACGTGACTGTCTCCCTACCCGAGGTGCCCCGCTCCGGGTTCACGATGCCGAAGGAGTCGTTCCTGCAGGCCGGGCTCGGGCTCGTGCAGCGCATCGAGAACCGCGTCAGCGGCATCCCCGCACTCCTCGATCAGGCCCGCGAAGACCTGGAGGAAGCCGAGCAGAGCGTCGCCGGCACCCAGCAGCGCCTGGGCCAGCCGTTCCGCCACGCTCAGGCCCTCGCCGATGCCGAAGAAGACCTCGCTCGCGTCGAGTCCCAGCTCGCCGCGATGCAGGACGAGCCCGCACCCGAGCCCGCCGGGCCAGAGGCTGAGCGCGTCGAGCTGACTATCGAGGCCGTGCGCGCCTACGAGCCGAACCTCGGGTCGCGGGAGGGTGCGGGGCGTGAGCCCGCGGCTCCGTTCGTCCCCGCGACGCCTCCGGCCGCGTCGCCGAGCAACGCCCCGCGGCTGTAGCTCAGCGGCACTCCGGGCCGAGCCCGTCGACGATCGTGGCGGGGTCGGCGATGATCTGCTCGCAGCGCAGGCAGCGCGCGCCGCGAAAGATCACCTCCGGTTCGCCGTGGATGCCGTGTTCGGGTTCGACCTCGTAGAGGTCCGCGTGTGCGGCGAACAGGCGCGGGTGGTTCTTGGCGATGGCGGCATGGAATTGCGCGGGCGTGGTCGGCGGGTTGAGCTGACGCTCGACGAAGAGGTCGATCACCGTCGAGTAGGCATCGCGGGTGAGCCGCGCGGCGAGGAACAGATCGGCGTTCACCGCCGAGATACCGACGCTAGCAAGATCGTCCAGCCCGTAGTCGTCCACATCCTCGGTGACCAGGAACCGCGCGCCCGCGGCCGCAGAATCGGCAAGGATCTGCCGATCCGCGCCCTTCGTCCCGACGAAGCGTTCCGCACCTGTGCCGGTCGGCCCGAGCAAGACGTCGAATCGCTCCCGGACACTCGACGGCGGCAACGCCCTCAGGCGCATGTGCACCTGGGCCTCCCGCTCGGCAGCCGGGCTCCAGAAGGCGCGGAAGCCGCTCGGCACCCCGCCGACGACCAGCAGAGTCCGAGTGACGGGCTTAGCGATGATGTTCGCGTCCAGGAGAACGCGCGTCAGCTCACTGATCGCCGAAGAGGTCGTCACGGAGTTCATCGCGCGTCAGCTCCACGAGGTCGCCCATCGTCTTGCGCCAGTACCGCTCGAACTCCTCGTAGGGGATGCGATTGCGATTGCCGACCTTGACCGCGCGAATCTCCCGCGCCTTGATCTTCCGCGAGATGGTGGGACGAGACACGCCCATCGCGTCGGCGACCTGTTCGGGGGTCATCATGCGGCGTTTCGCCGTCAGCGTCACCGTCTCCCCGTCGGCTGCCGCCTGCTGCACATACGCGGCGACCTGCTCCAGCCAAGCCGGGCGCGCCCCGGCGCTGGAGCGCACATCCTCCGGGTTGATCGTCAAGCTTGTCATGGTCATGACCCCATCCTACCTCCGCCTGCACACTCTGGACAATACAAGTGTTCATGCGGCATCCCTTTCTTGAGCCTTGCAGTTCATGCGTCGATGCCCGCGAACACCTCGTCGAGCGCGTCAGCCGCGACTTCGACAATGAGTTCGGGGCGCTTTGCGTAGTGCCCTTCAGTGATCGCTGAGTCACTGTGCCCGAGCAGGTCTCGTGCGACCTCGACGCCAGCCGTGTCCGATACCGCCGCAGCGACTGCCTTGCGGAGACTACGGAAAGTGAGGTGCTCGGCGTCGACCCCGATAGCCAGCAGTTCCGGCTCGAACTCGCGGCGGAACATCCGCAACAGTTCGCCCAGCGCGCTGGGATCGCGCGGACGACCACGCTCGGTCGTGAACAGTACGTCGTCTGGATTCCGCTCAGGGTCGGGAACATGGTTTGCAACGAGTTCGCTCAGAACCTTCGCCGCGAACTTCGGAACGCGAACCCATCGCTTCTGCCGCTCCGCTTTGGGCGAGTCTTGACGGAACAGGCCGCGGGATCTCGTGCGGACCATCGTGCCGCCAACCCACACGAGCGCGTCCATCGTCAGACTTCCATCCGGCTGTTCCACCGCCTCGAACCGCACGTCTTGGAACCGAATCGCAATCGGTTCCGCGGTCCGCTCGGATGTGCCGAGCGTGATCAAGATGTAGTTGGTGAGCAGCTTGTAGTTGGGCCGTCGGCCCAGCGGATACCGCGCTCGGTGCCGCTCGGGCCACACGTCGCGGATGAGGTGGAGGATGTACTTGACCTGCACCGTGTCGAGTTCGAAGTACACCGTGTCCGGCTCATCCGAGCGTCTGGTCGCACGGATCGGGTTCGCCACGACGACCGCTCCGTACCGCGTCTTCTGGATCGACCCGGCAGCGGAGAAATGCCCCTGCTGAATCGCCCAGTCGAACATCAGCGACATCACATTCCGAACCTTGTTCGAGGTCGTCGCCGACTTCTCCCGTGCGATATCCATGAGCAGCCCGTCAGCACGGTCGGCGGTGACTTCGGCGATGGGGATGGCACCGGCGCGCGGGATGACATGCGCACGGATCATCGATGCGTAGCCGTCGACTGTCTGCTCGCGGCGCTGGCGCAGCACCCGTGGATCATCGTCGTGATACGCAGTCTTCAGCCACGCAGTCGCCAGCTCGGCGACGGTCATGAGCTGCGTCCGTCGCGCCAGGACTCGACCGACAACGACATCAGCCGCCGCTCGCAAAGCAGCGAACGCCTCTTCCTCAGTCGCTCCGCTGCCGCTCGGACGACGCTCGTGCCCACTGCCGTCATAGACCCGCCCGCGCGCGACGATGAGGCCGTTCGGCTCGACTGTGTAGGTCACCGCGCCGAGTTCGCCGATCGCACGCTTTGGCCGCCCCATCAGTCGCCCGTCCTATCCATCGGGGCCACGATCCGCCCCGAGATGAACGCCTCGACGTCCTCATCGCGGTAGCGGACGTTGTGCGACGACAGCGCAACGAACGGCAACCCGAGACCTCGGCTGCGCGCACGCTCTGTCCGCCAGTCAGCGAGCGTCCTGACCGGGATGCCGGTGTAGTCGGCAAGCTCCCGCGGGGTCCAGAGGCGGGGACGATCGTCGGTCATACTACTGAGGTAGGCGGCACCACCCGTTGACCCCCGGCGACCCCCGTAGAACAGCCAAGAATCAAGTAAACGGACGGGTTCTCGGACAGCCGCGGTAACGACCTTGCTCATGCTTGACATCGCACTTCCCTGTATTTCTCGGGAAATACGGCCCCAAGGAGTACCCTCCGGTTCTCAGATCCTCAAGCCGAGCTGTACTTCGGGGTCTGATCGCCGGATCATCCACGACGAAGCCCGTCCCCGCCGTTCGCGGGGGCGGGCTTCGTCGTTCGCGGGGCGGCACTGTAGAGGATTTTGCCCGTCACCGGGAGTGCCCCTGGTGGTTCGGACGGGATCCGGCATAGTGAAAATCCGATGAAGGGGGCCATCGTGAGCGACTACCGGGTGGATCCCGACCGCGTGATCGGCGTGCTGGCGGGCGTGGACGACGCTGGTGCGGGGATCGCGCAGGCGATCGACGACATGGATGCCCTCGCACTCGAAGGTCTGAGTCTCACCGTCGACGGCCGGCATTCCCTCGCGAGTGCCTGGAGCGACCTGCTCGACGAACGGCGGTATGTTCCCGGGAAGCTCGCCCACGTGGTGGCCGCCGCGGCGTCGGCCGTGAGCGAGGCCACGACCGCCGTCGTCACCGGTGACGTGGACATGTCCGTCACGACGGCGGAGGCGGAGTCGCGTGCGCTGGACGAGTGGGGCATCGATTCGTCGGTGTCTTACGGGCAGGGGTACTGATGAGCACTCCGAGCGTCGATGACCTGCCCCAGGTGGTGGACCCCGCCGTGCTCACCGGCCTCGGCGACCGACTCGTCTCCGTCGCGAATGCGACGCAGACGTCGATGGCCGATGTGCAACAGCGCTGGAGTGTCCTGGGCGACACCGAGGTCTTCCATGTCACCGGTGCGGAAGCGGTGCCGCGCATGCTCGACCGCCCTGCCTCCGATGCGCGGGGCTTCTCGGAGTCGCTGGTCGAGGCGCGCAACGCGCTGTGGGATGCCGGGTCATCGGAGTTCCCCGATCTGAAGCAGCGCCGTGAGGAGTTGGCATCCCGGATCCCGTCCGTGGTCGCCGCCTACGATTCCGCGGCGGACGCCTCGGCTCGCGCGAACGCCACGTATCGTTCGACGCGGGGATCCGACGTGGATGCCTCGGTTGCGGCGGACGCGTCGCTCTCCCGCTTGAACGCCTCCACGACGCTGAACTCCGCCGAGAGCGCACTCGACACCCTTCGCTCCGACATCGACCGCTTCCGCCGGGACGTGGAGGATGCCGAGGACCGGCTCGCATCGCGCCTGCGCAACGTTTCGGGCGGAACGGAGGTGCTCGGTGCCGGCGGTGAGCCCGTGCGGGTCGCACAGCTGTTCTGGGGATTCTCGGAGTCCGCGTACCCGGGCGTACCGTCCGCCGCGTCGGTGAGTCGTTCGCTCTCGGAGCAGTTGACGTACGACCTCGGGCGGGCGGCCGAACGCCGCATCGACTGGCTCTCCACGGCAGACGCCGACGACGCGCAGCGGTGGCTCGACGCCCACCCGGACTTCGTGCAATCCGTCGCGTTCGTCGAACCGGAGCGCGCCGGCGATTTGTTCACCGATCTCGCGGCCGCCTCCGCCGCGGCACCGAACGGCGAATGGAATGGCGGTCCTCTCGGGCAGCTGCTCGCCTTGGCTCCGCTCGTCGTCGGGAACCTCAACGGCATCCCCGCCGATCAGCGCGGCATCTTCAACCGCGCGGGTCTCGCCGACGTCCTGGCGCGGGACGACCTCGATGACGAGACCCGCAGCAAGCTCGACCAATTGCGTTCGGTCGTGGAGAAGCGTTCGGACGACGGTTCCCTGCCGACGTTGTTGAGCTTCTTCATCGATACCGAGGGGTCTCCGCGCGCCAACATCGCGTTCGGGGACGTCGACACCGCCGATCAGGTGACGACCCTGACGCATGGCATCCGGACGGATCTCGGTTCGTTGCAGGAGTGGGCACGCGGCAGTGCAGACCTGCAGTCGGCGCTTTCGAGTGAGTTGGAGCGAACCGGTCAGAGCAGCACCACGGCTGTCGTGCTGGTCATGGACTGGGATTCCGGCGGCGCACTCAGCGTCGGCGGCATCGATCGGCCCGATGCAGGAGCCGCGCGTCTGTCCGAGACGCTCCGAGGCCTGCACGCGGTGAACCCCGGCGCGCAGCTCAACACGGGCGCGCATTCGCTCGGCACGACGATGACCGGTCAGGCCGTCGCCGACAATCCCGGACTGGTGTCGCACGTCTGGTTCTTCGGTTCGGCGGGGATCACCGCGCAGACGGGCGACGAGCTCGCGGAGCAGATCCGCTCGGGCGAGACGACGGTGTCGGCCACGCACGCCGACGACGACAGCATCGCCGCGTGGGGACGCAAGGACTGGCTCGGCAGCCTGCACGCGGAGGACCCGCGGGACGTGCCGGGGGTTCAGTCGTTCGGGTCGAACGGCGGTGTCGTCGCTGATTACGGATCACCTCGGGGCGAGTACGGCGAATCGACCGACAGCCACGATGCCCACAACAGCACGAAGGACGAGTTCGTCGGGTGGGGCGTGGGCGGGGACGGGTCGCCCATCCCGCTCTACGAGCCCACGGAACAGACGGGGTACCTCGACCCGTCTGCCGAGTCGTTCAAGCACTTCGTGGTTGGCTTGCGCGAGGCACTCGACACGACAGGAGCGAGCCGATGACCCAACGCAGGTGGGGAACCCTCCCCGTACTCGTCGCGAGCGCCGTGGTCACCGCGACCGTTCTGTCCGGATGTGGAGGTCCGCAGATGTCCCCGAATGAGACGCCGAGTCCGGCGCCCAGCAGCACCGTGGGCTTCGACGATGCGAAGGCGGTGAACCTCGAATACAAGGCGGCCGTCGCCGCTGTGCAGAAGCAGATCTTCGACGGGGACTGGCGTGTCGGAGAGTATGGCGACGTTCCCGATCAGTGCGAGGGCGGCTACCAGTTCTTCCTGCGACGCAAGCTCCCGGAGGGCTTTTCGTTCGATGGTCAGGGACCGCAGAGGATGGAACAGCTCCGTACCTGGATGACGGAGAACGGATGGCAGGTCGAGCCGGCACCCACCTACGGTGAGGGCATCGACAACATCGTGATCGTCGCGGGAAAGCCCGAGGCGAAGGTGTCGCGTCTGGACGTCGACATGATCCCGGCGGATCCTGCCGGGGGCACGGTCGACGTGCTGGAACTCCGCGCGACTTCTACGTGCGAGCCGGGTGACGCTGCGGCGCTCCTCGAGCAACTGCGCGGGCCGTTGACCGCGGTGCCGGACGACAGTGGCATCCCGGATCTGGAGAGCCCGGATGCCACTCCCCTGTTCGACCCATTCCAGGAGGGCTGAGCTGGCTCAGGACGCCGAGCGCGCGGCGCGCTTCTGCTCCTGGAACACGCGAATCGCCTCGTAGCGTTCGGCCGAGCGCGCCTGGCGCTTCGCCGCTTCGACCTCGCGCGTCTTCGGGGGCGCCGCCGTGACGAGATCGTCGAGCAATCGTCGAGTCGCCGCCGCGATTTCGTCGACGGCGCGCTCGAACACCTCCTGGTTCGCGCGCGAGGGCTTCGTCGTGCCGTTGATCTTGCGGACGAACTGCAACGCGGCGTCGTGGCACTCGTCATCGGATGCCGGCGGCTCGAAGTTGTGGAGGGGAACGATGTTGCGGCACATGCCGACAGGGTAGGCCGCTCCCCCGCGTCGCGAAAGCAGCGCGGAAGGGGTGCGGGCGGGGAAAGCTCCCGGCATCCCCACAGGCGGCGCGTCACCACGGCATCGGCCGGGCACGGGAGGATGGATGCCATGCCCTCCCCGTACGCGTCGCGTCCCTGGCTCAGCTCCTACGCCGAGGGCGTGCCGCACGACATCGACGAGCCGTCGCAGACTCTGCCCGAGATGATCGCCGCCTCCGTCGACCGCTACGGCAAGGGCGTCGCGCTGGAGTTCTTCGGCGCACAGACCACGTATCGCGAGCTCGGCGACCAGATCACCCGTGCGGCCGAGGGGCTGCGCCGCCTCGGGGTGAAGGCCGGCGACCGTGTCGCGCTCGTTCTGCCCAACTGCCCCCAGCACGTCGTGGCGTTCTACGCGGCGTTGCGGCTCGGCGCGATCGTCATCGAGCACAACCCGCTCTACACCGCTCGTGAGCTGCGGCACCAGTTCGAGGACCACGGTGCGACTTTCGCGATCGTGTGGGACAAGGTCGCCGACATGGTCGCCGACTTCCCCTCCGACCTCGCGCTCCAGCACATCGTGAGCGTCGACATCACCCGGGCGATGCCTCTCGGGACCCGCGTGGCGCTGCGGCTGCCCGTGAAGAAGGCGCGAGAGTCGCGGGCGCAGCTCACCGCCGCGCCGACGTCGAAGCGCCCGACGCCGTGGGAGAAGCTGCTCACCCACGGGAAGCTGTCGCGCAAGCACCAGGGGCCCCTGCTCGGCGACATCGCCCTTCTGCAGTACACCAGCGGCACGACCGGAACACCGAAGGGCGCGGTCCTCACCCACGCCAACCTGCGGGCCAACGCGATGCAGGGGCGCGCGTGGGTCCCGGGACTCCACGACGGTGAAGAGACGTTCTACGGCGTCCTCCCCCTCTTTCACGCGTACGGCCTCACGCTGTGCCTGACGTTCGCGATGAGCATCGGCGCGAGGCTCGTGCTGTTCCCCAAGTACGACCTCGATCTCGTGGCATCCGCGGCGAAGAAGAGCCCGCCGACCTTCCTCCCGGCCGTCCCCCCGATCTACGACCAGCTCGCGCGCGCCGCCACCCGCGGCACCGTCGACCTGTCGACCGTGCGTTTCGCCATCTCCGGGGCGATGAGTCTGCCCGTCGCCACCGTCGACCGGTGGGAGGCGGCGACCGGCGGTCTGCTCGTCGAGGGCTACGGCATGACCGAGTCCTCGCCCGTCGCGCTGGGCAACCCCATCGGGCCGTCCCGCCGTCCCGGCACGGTCGGCGTGCCCTTCCCCAGCACCGACATCCGGGTGGTCGACCCCGAAGACCCCGAGACGGACCTCCCGCTCGGCGAGGTCGGCGAACTGCTGCTGCGCGGACCCCAGGTGTTCGAGGGCTATTGGAACCGTCCCTCCGACACCGCAGCGACGCTGCTCGACGGAGGCTGGCTTCGCACCGGCGACATCGCCTCGGTTGCGGCCGACGGCTTCGTCACGATCGTCGACCGGCTCAAGGAGATCATCATCACCGGCGGCTTCAACGTCTCACCGAGCGAGGTCGAAGACGTCCTGGTGTCGCACCCCGACATCGAGGGTGCCGCGGTCGTCGCTCTGCCGAAGCCCCGCGGTGGGGAGGACGTCGCGGCCGCGATCGTCGTCCGCGACGGCGTGCAGATCGAGCCCGAGGCGATCCGCGACTACTGCAAGTCGCGGCTCGCGGCGTACAAGGTCCCTCGCCGTGTGGTCGTCGTCGACGACCTGCCGCGTTCCCTCATCGGCAAGGTGCTGCGCCGCGAGGTGCGGGAACGACTGATGGCATCCTGAGCCGGGTCACCCGTAGAAGAGCTTCTCGAACACGCGACGCGCGCGCCGCGTGGCGCCGAGATAGTCCTCCTCTACCTGTGTGGCCGAGCGAGGCGGGTACTCGAGGATCCGCCCGATGCCGTCGAGCCGCGCTCGATCGGAGGGGAGCACGTCGCTCGTCTGCCCTGACAGCAGCGTGTTCGCCGAGCGCAAGCGACTCGCGAGATGCCAGGATGCCGCGAGCTTCGCGGCGGCGTCGGGAGCGATGAGGCCGGCCTCGACGGCGGCCTGCAACGCGCCGAGGGTCGACGTGGTCCGCAGCGCCGGGATCGCCCGCGCGTGCTGCAGCTGCAGGATCTGCACGAGCCACTCGACGTCGCTGATCGACCCGGGACCGAGCTTGAGGTGCCGCGCGGGATCCGCGCCCTGCGGCAGGCGCTCGTTCTCGACGCGCGCCTTGATGCGGCGGATCTCGCGCAGCCCGTTCGGGTCGGCGGTGGCGGGGTAGCGCACGTCGTCGGCGAGGGCGATGAAGTCCGCGATGAGCTTGACGCTTCCCGCAACACCGCGGGCGCGGAGCAGCGCCTGCGCCTCCCACGACAGAGACCACCGGCGGTAGTACTCGGCGTAGGCGTCGAGCGAGCGGGCGAGGGGGCCGCTGCGTCCCTCGGGACGCAGCTCCGCGTCGAGGTCGAGCGGGAGGCGGTGGTCCTCGGAGTGCTCGCGCAGGCCCGCGACGATCTTCAATGCCAGCGCGCTCGCGCGCTGCGGATCGACACCGTTCGCGCGGTAGACGTACATCACGTCGGCATCCGAGCCGAACCCGATCTCGCGGCCGCCGAAGCGTCCCATCGCAATGACCGAGAAGTCGAGGGCGTTGTCCTCCGGCGGAACGACTTCGCGGCGGACGGCCCGCAGTGTCGCCTGAATCGTCACCTCGGTGATCGTGGTGAGAGCATCGGAGAGCTCTTCGATCGACACGACCTCGAGGACGGCGGCCATCGCGACGCGGAGCATTTCGCGGCGTCGGAGCGCGCGCACCGAGCGCATGGCATCCTCGATGTCGTCCCAGCGCGTCTGGATCGCGCGCGCCTCTTCCTGAAGCGCCGCGCCCGAGCGGGGGCGGAGCAGAGCGTCGTCATCGAGCCACGCGACCGACTCGGGGATCCACTCCATGAGTTCGCCGATGTACCGCGATCCCGACAGCACGCGCGTGAGGCTTTCCGCGGCGCCCGCGGAGTCGCGCAACATCCGCAGGAACCACGGGGTGTTGCCGAGCCGCTCGCTGATGCGCCGGAACACCAGCAGGCCGTAATCGGGATCGACGCCATCGGCGAACCACCGGATCATGATCGGCATCAGGTGCCGCTGGATCGTCGCCTTCCGGCTGAGGCCGCTCGTGAGTGCCGCGATGTGACGGAGGGCACCCGCCGGGTCGCGGAAGCCGATGGCGGCGAGACGGTCGCGTGCCTGCTCGGTCGAGAGCGAACGCTCGCCCTCCGGCAGCGACGCGACCGCTGAGAGCAGCGGACGGTAGAAGAGGCGGACGTGGATGTCACGGACCTCGCGCTTGATGTTCTCCCACGCCGACTGCACGCCCGCGGCGGAGTCCGCGAGCCCGGTCGCGCGGGCGAGAACACGGAGGTCGTCCTCCTTCTCGGGAAGCAGCGCCGTACGGCGCAAGCCACGCAGCTGCAGGCGGTGCTCGATCAGGCGCAGCAGCCGGTAGTCGCGGCCGAACGCCTCGGCTTCGCTGCGCCCGATGTATCCCTCGGCGACGAGCGCGTCGAGAGCCTCGAGCGTTCCGCGCTGGCGGATGCGTTCGTCGGTGAGCCCGTGGACGAGCTGGAGCAGCTGCACGGTGAACTCGACGTCACGGATACCACCGGGTCCGAGCTTGACCTGCCGGTTCACCTCCGATCCGGGGATGTTCTCGGTGACGCGCTCGCGCATGCGCTGCACGCCCTCGACGAAGTTCTCGCGCGCGGCGCTGTGCCACACCAGCGGTTGCACCGCGGCGATGTACTCCGCGCCGAGCGCGGCGTCGCCGGCGATGGCCCGCGCCTTCAGGAGAGCCTGGAACTCCCAGCTCTTGGCCCACCGGTCGTAATACTGGCGGTGGGCGCTGAGGCTGCGGACGAGCGCCCCCTGCTTGCCTTCGGGACGCAGGTTCGGGTCGACCTCCCACAGCGGGGGTTCGATCTCGGGGCCGGAGATCCCGCGCATCGTCTGCACCGCGAGCCGCGTGCCGATGTCGATCGCGCGCGCCTCGGTGACGACTTCCTCGTCCGACGTGCCGCCGACGAAGATCACGTCGACGTCGCTGACGTAGTTGAGCTCGCGGGCGCCGGTCTTCCCCATCGCGATGATGGCGAACCGCGTCGCCGCCACCTGGGCGCGAGGGAACGTGCCGGGGCCGGTGCCCGTCACGCGCGCACGGGCCACGCTCAGCGACGCCTCCAGGGCGGCGCCCGCGAGGTCGGCGAGGGCGGCCGAGACCATGTCGATCGCGCCCGCGGGGTCGTCCTGCCCGAGGTCGTATGCGGCGATGCGGGCGAGTAAGCGGCGGTACCGCACGCGCAGCGCGACCCACGCCGCATCCGAGGCGTCCGCGGCGAAGCCGTCCTCGTCGCCGACGGATGCCAGCAGTTCGGCGCGCATGGACTGCTCGTCGGGCACGGTCAGACCTGCGCCGGCGAGGTGGGCGATCTCGTCCGGATGCCGGAGGTAGAACTCCGCGAAGCCGTCGGACGCACCGACAATGTCCCACAGTGCGCGCCACGTGCCCGGGTCGTTCGCGGCCGCGCGGACGGCCCCGGCATCGCGTCGTGCGATCTGCACGAGGGCCGACAGCGCGCGGTCCGGGTCGGCGACGCGGTGCGCCAGCTCCATGGCATCCACGCGCCCGGCGCCCGTGAGCTGTTCGAGCTCGCCCAGACCCGCATCGGCTTCCGCGAGACGCGAGAAGCCGGTGCGGGCCAGGGCGGTGAGCGCCGTCGATCGATCGCCCGAGATCACCACGGCGGGGTCAGAGCGCCTCGAGATTGCTCTGCAGCTCGAAGGGCGTGACCTGCGCGCGGTACTGCTGCCACTCGCGACGCTTGTTCAGGAGCACGTACTTGAAGACCTGCTCCCCCAGCGTCTCGGCGACGAGCTCGGACTCCTCGAGGAATCCGAGCGCCTGGTCGAGGCTCGCCGGAAGCGGTGCGTAGCCGAGGGCGCGGCGCTCGGAGTCCGTGAGCGACCACACGTTGTCTTCGGCCTCGGCGGGCAGCTCGTAGCCCTCTTCGATGCCCTTGAGTCCCGCGGCGAGCATGAGCGCGTACGACAGGTACGGGTTCGCCGCCGAGTCGAGCGCGCGGTACTCGACGCGCGTCGACTGGCCCTTGTTCGGCTTGTACAGCGGGACGCGCACGAGCGCCGAGCGGTTGTTGTGGCCCCAGCAGATGAAGCTCGGTGCCTCGTCGCCGCCCCACAGGCGCTTGTACGAGTTGACGAACTGGTTGGTCACGGCCGAGATCTCGCTCGCGTGACGCAGCAGACCCGCGATGAACTGGCGACCCACCTTGGACAGCTGGTACTGGCCGCCCTCTTCGTAGAAGGCGTTCATGTCGCCCTCGAACAGCGACATGTGCGTGTGCATGCCGCTACCGGGCTGACCGCTGAGCGGCTTCGGCATGAACGTGGCGTACACGCCCTGCTCGATCGCGACCTCCTTTACCACCGTGCGGAAGGTCATGATGTTGTCGGCCGTGGTGAGCGCGTCGGCGTAGCGCAGGTCGATCTCGTTCTGGCCCGGGCCGCCCTCGTGGTGGCTGAACTCCACCGAGATGCCGAGGTCTTCGAGCATGCGCACCGAACGGCGACGGAAGTCGTGCGCCGTCCCGCCGGGGACGTTGTCGAAGTACCCGGCGGAGTCGACCGGCTCGGGGCGCCCGTCGGGGCCGAGCTGAGACGACTTCAGCAGGTAGAACTCGATCTCGGGGTGCGTGTAGAAGGTGAACCCCGCGTCGGCGGCCTTGGCGAGCGTGCGCTTGAGCACGTGCCGCGGGTCGGCCACCGCGGGCTGACCGTCGGGCGTCGTGATGTCGCAGAACATGCGCGCGGTCGGGTCGATCTCGCCGCGCCACGGCAGGATCTGGAACGTCGTGGGGTCGGGGAGCGCCAGCAGGTCGGACTCGTACGACCGCGTCAGACCCTCGATGGCCGAACCGTCGAAGCCCAGGCCCTCGCTGAACGCCCCTTCCACCTCGGCCGGGGCGATCGCCACCGACTTCAGGGTTCCGACCACGTCGGTGAACCACAGGCGTACGAACTTCACGCCGCGTTCCTCGATCGTCCGCAGGACGAAATCGCGCTGCTTGTCCATCGTCATCCTCGTCTCGGTCGGGAGGGGTCAGCGGCCGGAGCCGGATCCCCAGTCGGAGTCGCGGGCCTCGTCTTCGGCCCACTTCTTCGAGCGTTCCTGCAGCAGCTGGGGGGCGCGCGCCGCTTCCTCGGCGGTGTCGAACGGGCCCGCACGGTCAATCGCCGGCGACTCGTACCCCTGCTCGACCTGACCGGTTTCGAGGTTGTACCAGTACTTCTGATTCTCGTCGCTCACGATCGCTCCTTGCGTGATCTCGCTCCGCAGCGGACGTCTGGCGGGCGCTCTCCCGATCCTACTGATCCGGGCCCCCAGCCTGGCTAGGCTGGAGGGTATGGCAACGAATGCGTCGCGTGCGGTCGGAGTGGACATCGGCGGTACCGGGATAAAGGCGGGAATCGTCGACCTGGATGCCGGTGAGCTCATCAGCGATCGGGTGAAGGTCTCCACCCCGAAGGGCGCGGAGCCCGCCGATGTGCTCGAGGCGGTGAAAGAGGTGCTCCAGACGTTGGAAGCGCCCGACGACCTGCCTCTCGGCGTCGCGTTCCCCGCGATCGTGAAGAACGGTCGCACGCTGTCGGCCGCCAACGTCTCTTCGTCGTGGATCGGCTTCGAGGCCGAGAAGTTCTTCGAGCACGGCCTGTCTCGTGACATCCACTTCGCGAACGACGCCGATGTCGCCGGCATCGCCGAGGTCCGCTACGGCGCCGCGAAGGGCGTGAACGGTCTTGTGATCCTCACGACGCTCGGCACGGGCATCGGCTCCGCCATGATCTACGACGGCGTCCTCATCCCCAACAGCGAGCTCGGTCACCTGCAGCGCGCCGAGCACAAGCGGGATGCCGAGGGCTACGCCGCGTACTCGGCCATGGAGCGCGAGGAGCTGTCGTGGGAGAAGTGGGCCAAGCGTCTGCAGTGGTACTACGACTACGTCGAGTTCCTCTTCAGCCCCGACCTGATCGTCGTCGGCGGCGGGGTGTCGAAGCACTCGGAGGAGTTCCTGCCCATGCTGAAGCTGCGGGCACCCATCCTTCCGGCGAAGCACCGCAACAACGCGGGCATCATCGGCGCGGCGTCGCTGGCGGTTCCGGTGGTGGAGGCGCTTCCCGCGGTGAAGTGAGCACCTGACCGACGTCCTGACGCGGTCCGCGATCGAGCGAGAGAGCTCGATCCGGGCCGCGTCGCTTTGTGAGCGTGAAGCGGCAGGGCGAATGGGCCGGCCTGTACGCCGGGTTCTGTCCGGGGGCGTGAGCCCCGTGGACGGTCATCTCTCTCGGCGACACGTTGCCGTGCCGCTCCAGCGGCCTACCCGGGGACTCGGCGAGCCGCGTCGTCATCCCCTGTCTGGCCTTGCTCCGGACGAGGTTTACCTTGCGGGTCGTGTCACCACGACCCCGGTGGTCTCTTACACCACCCTTTCACCCTTACCCGCGCCGTGAAGCGCGGGCGGTCTGCTCTCTGTGGCACTGTCTCGCGGATTGCTCCGGGTGGGTGTTACCCACCGTCCTGCCCTGTGGAGCCCGGACGTTCCTCGGCACGGGCGAACCCGTGACGCGACCGTCCAGCCGACCCATTCGCGTCTTCGAGTCTACGCGGGCGGGTCAGCCCTTCTCGGCCGTCTCGCCGATCCGCAGGTCGAGGGGGAAGTCGATCGGGAACGTCCCGAACAGCAGTCGACCCGCGGATGCCGCGGACTCCCGCACCGCGTCTGCCACGGCGTCTGCGTGCTCGATCGGAGTGTGCACCACGATCTCGTCGTGCAGGAAGAACGCCAGGTGCGGCACGCGCGCGAACGCCGGACCGGACGCCGGCGCGGAGCGGGTGGCATCCACCGGATCGAGGGCGGAGAGACGGGTGCGCAGGTCGGCGAGCCACGCGAGAGCCCATTCGGCGGCCGTGCCCTGGACGACGAAGTTCCGGGTGAAGCGGCCGCGGTCGCGGGCGGCGCGGCGCGCACGGGTCTCGTCGACCCCGGATGCCTCCGCGTCGCTCGCCTGCGACTGAACCGCGCGCCACAGGTCGCCGGCGGGCGGTGACGTGCGGCCGAGCCAGGTCTGGACGCGGCCGCCCTCCTCCCCGACGCGCGCGGCGTCGTCGACGAGCGCCATGGCGCGAGGGAACGTGCGCCGCAGCCGCGGCACGAGGCGTCCGCTCTCGCCGCTGGTGGCGCCGTACATGGCGCCGAGCATCGCGACCTTGGCCTGGGCGCGGGTGCCGACGGCTCCGGCGTCCACGATTCCGGCGTACAGATCGCGACCGGATGCCGCCTCCGCCAGCGCCGTGTCGCGGGCCATCGCCGCGAGCACGCGCGGCTCCAGCTGTGCGACGTCGGCCGTCACGAGCGTCCAGCCGGGGTCGGCCCGGACGGCCGTGCGGAGCTGCCGCGGGATCTGCAGCGCTCCCCCGCCCGACGACGCCCAGCGGCCGGTCACGACACCGGCGGGGACGTAGACGGGACGGAATCGTGCATCGCGCACCCACTCGTCGATCCACGCCCAGCCGTTTGCGGTGTAGAGGCGCATGAGCTTCTTGTACGCGATGAGCGGCGCGACGGCGGGGTGGTCGTGCTCGGCGAGCTCCCACCGGTTCGTCGACTCGACCAGCAGGCCGGCGCGGTGCAGCGCGCGCAGTAGGCGCGGCTGGGAGTCGAGCGAGACGGACGGGTCGCCGAGGGCATCGCGCACGGCTACCGCAGCCCGCTCGACCCGCGTGGGAAGACCGCCCGCGACCCGTGTGCCGAGCTGTTCCTCGAGCATGCGCTCGTGCGTCGGGACGCTCCAGGGCAGTCCGGCGGCGTGGAGTTCCTCCGCGATCAGAGCCCCGGCCGACTCGGCCGCGGCGAGGAGTCGGAGCGCTCCGGGCGTGCGAGCGCCGGCGATCGCGGCGCGCTGACGGCGGTACTCTGCCGCGGCTGCCTCGACGTCGTCGGGCGGGCCCTCGCTCGCCGCACCGAGCGAGAACAGTGTGTCGGTGTCGTCGGTGATCGAGGCCGCGGCATCCCATTCCCCGTGCGCGCGCAGGCCATGGTCGTCGGCGACGGCCTCGGCATCACGCAGCAACGCGTGCACGAGGCGCAGGTCCCACGCGCGTGCCACGCGGACCCCGGATGCCAGTACCGGCCCGTACCACGTGGGGGTGTCGCTCCACACCCAGCGCACGTCTCCCCCGGCCTCGCGGGTGCGGATCGCGGCGGGCAGGTCGTCGCGCGCGACGGTGACGGTCTGGGCGACGGAGCCGTCGGCATCCAGGTCGCTCAAGGCGATGGCTCCGGATGCCGTGCGCCCGACGACGACCTCAGTCGAGGAGGACGCCAGGGCGGGTCACCGCGATTCTTCGGTGCGGACGAGGATTGCGCCGCACTCGGGGCAGAACACGACCTCGTCGGTCTGCGCGCGGCGGACCTCGGCGAGGTCGCTCGGCGGGAGGACCATGCGGCACGCCTCACACGCTCCGGCGCGCAGGAGTCCGGCGCCGTTGCCACGGGAGGCCAGGCGCTCGTACAGGGCGAGAAGGTCGGCGGGAACGGAACCTGCGACGGCCTCGCGATCGCGACGCGCGGCCTCGAGCCGGTCGGTGGCCTCGGCGACGACCCGCTTCGCCTCGGCGCTGAGCTCAGCGCCCTGGGCGTTGGTGTCGGCGATGATCGCCTCCTGCTCGGCGACGGCCGCGTCGGCGGCTTCGAGCTGCTCCATGAGGGCGATCTCGGCGTCTTCGAGGTCGCTCTTGCGGCGCGCGAGGGACGTCAGCTCCGCCTCGAATCCCTGCGCCTGCTTGGCGTTGGTCGAGGCCGCGAGACGCTCGGTGTCGCGCTTGACACGAGCCTCGACGACCGCGACGTCGGACTCGACCCGGGCCAGCTCGGCCTTGAGGTCGTCACGGACGTTGGCACGGTTGCCGAGTTCTTGCGAGAGAGACGAACGCTGCGCGATCAGCTCGCGCACCTTCGCGGCCTGCGGCGGGTTGCCTTTGACGTGCTCGTCGCGCCGGATCCGCGCGTCGAGGTCGGCGAGATCGAGCAATTTGCGCTGGTCGGCGGGGTCGGCGTTCACAGGCTCCACGCTACCCCGGCCCCTCGACACGCCGGGACCTCGATTAGCCTGAAGACCACGGACCCCCCACCGATGAATGGATGCCATCCGATGACCTGGAGCATCGACACCACTCAAGCGCGCGCCATTTGCCGTACCGCCGACGAGCAGGCGACCGCGATCGACTCGATCGTCGCGACCACGGCCGGCGCTTTCGAGTCCGCCCAGGCCGCGGTCGGAGACGGCGAGACCTCCGCGGCACTGGCGGAAGTGGCCGCCGACCCCTTCCTCATCGCGCTCGCCGGCATGCGCCGCATGGTCAGTACCGTCACCGAGACGACCGAGAAGGTCATCTCGCTCTACGAGCAGACCGACTACGACATGGCTGCGCAGACGCAATCCACGATGAGCGGACTGCAGCCGTGAGCGCGCCCGCTCCCGCCGACATCCCGAGTTCCGCCGCGGTCTCAGCGGCCGCGGACACGCTGGCTGCGGCGCTCGACGGACTCGACGACACCGTCACCGACATCACCACCACGTGGGGTGGCCTGAGCGGCGTCTACGAAGCCCCCGAGGCTCAAACTGCCTACGGCGCTCTCGCCAGCCTTTCCCCCGCGGCCGATGACCTCAGGTCGGCGCTCGCCACCGCCGTTTCGGCTCTGCGTACCTATGCTCAGACGCTCTCGGGGCTCGAAACTCGGCGCGCAGCGCTCTTGGCCGACCTCGCGACCGTCGAGCGCCAGGCCGGGGTCGACGCTTCCGAACGTGACCCCGCCGCCCCGAACGCGGGAGACGTCGCCGCCGACCGCCGAACGTTCGACGCCGACGCGGCCGCCGCCGACCAGGAATGCGCGAGCACGCTCCGGGGACTTCGCACCTCGATCAGCTGGGCGCTCAACGGCGGTCTCGACATCGTGACGGGCAACGCCGGTTCGGCGGTTCAGGGTCTCGCCTCCGAGCTGCTGGAGCGCTATCGCGGCACCCTGATGGTGCCCGGGCCCGGCGCGGTGCTGCCGGATGAGATCCGACTCACCGCCGGTGATATCAATCCGACGTGGCCGCGCTCGCGGATCGACGGTCAGATCTGGGTTCAGCGTCCGTCGGGGGCGTGGATGCTGGAGAGCAACCTGCTCCCTGACACTCCTCTCCCCACGACTCGGCTGCCCGGCTGGACGGGTCAGCCCAAGTTCGCGCCGTCCGAGATCGGTGCTCCCCCGGCCTGGGCCGGTCACGCGGGTAAGGCGCTGACGGTGGTGGGTGCGGGTCTGACCTACTGGAGCGTGTACGGCGAGAGCTATAACGACACTTTGACCCGGCATCCGGACTGGAACGAGGATCAGCGACAACAGGAGGCCTGGACCGACACGGCCGTCGTCGGAACCTCGTCCGTGCTGGGCGGTGCGGGCGGCGCCTGGGGTGGTGCGGTTATCGGCGCGGGGATCGGGTCCATCTTCCCGGGCCCTGGAACGGTCATCGGCGGAATCATCGGCGGCGTGATCGGTGGCGTGGCCGTCGGGTGGGGTGCGCAGACCGTGTCGCAGGACATCATGGACGACGTGCGCGGCGATGACACGACGATCATGGCTCCCGGCCCGCTCGGGAGCCCGGAGCAATCAAGCGGAGGCGTGCTGTGACCGGCGGGCTCTTTGTGTCCATCCTGTTCTTGGCGGGGGGAATCGTCGCCTACACGGGTCTCTGGAAAGGTTGGATTCGCGTTCGCCGTGGCTTTGGCGCCACGATCGGATTCGCCTGGCTGTGGTTGGGGCTCGGTTTCGCGATGGGCACGCTGGCCCTGCTCGTTGAGCCGTATTCACGCCCGGCGTTCTTCGCGCTGATCGGGCTGGGGGCCGCGTTGCTGGTGGTCGCCGCCGTCGGATTCTTCTGGCTCCCGCGCTTCCTCCTCCCCCAGTGGTTCCGCGTCCTCCGCGGCGATGACGTCCGTCCGAAGGGGCACGCATGAAGTTCTTCACCGGCCGAGCGGCACCCGAGCCCGAGATCGTGGTCGCGGAAACGGCGCAGGCGAGCGTCACCTACCCGAACTGGCTCGAGGCGTCCGAGTTCGACGGAGCCGACCTCGTCCTCACACCCGTCGAGCGCCCCGGGGGTTTCGTCCCCAATCTCGTGCTGACCTCGGTGGCGAGCACTGCTCCGCTCACGGATGCCTCGACGGTGGCGTTGCACGCCGCCCGTGCGCAGCATCCCGGTGCCTTCGTCGTTGCGGTGGATCTTTGGCATCCTCCATCCGACGAATCTGCCCCTCGCGGTCGCCGGATCACCTTCGTCTACCGTGCGGAGGACGGGCAGGACGTCGTCGTCGCCAAATGGGTGTGGGCGACCGGAACCCACCACGTCCATCTGTCGGCCAGCTGCGCCCCCTCGGAGTGGACGAGGTACTCGCCGGTATTCGACGGAGTCGCCGCTCATCTCGCGCTCACGGCGGACCCTGCTGATGTCGCGGCGGCAGCCGCCGGTGTGGGCGACGCGCCGCTGGACGCCGCGGTGAGTGTGCGCGCTGGACACCCTCTCAAAGCGCTCGACGGCGTCCCGGCGCCGACGTTCGTCTCCGCGGCGCCGCTTGTCTCGACCGCGGCCCTGCAGGCCCTCCTCACCGGTGCGACGAAGTCTCGGATGGGCGCGGCCTACGGTGTTCTCGCCCGCGCCGACCGCGGCACACCCCAGGCGCAGGAGTTGCAGGATGCGGGGTGGATTGAGGCGGATGGTCGCTTGACGCGGGACGGAGGTGCCGCGGGCGTTGCGCTCGCGGCCAACCAGCATCTCCTCACCGCGCAGATGCGACGGGGAGATGGTGCCGCGCTGCTGATCGCCTACGCGGGCCCGCGCGGCGTGCTGGTGCTGCACGATCCCGCGCTGGCCGAAGGGGGTGCGACCGCTCCCGACGGCGCCCAGCGTCACGCGGCGGTTCTCGACCCCGAGCACCTGCCGATGTTCGTGTCGGCGTGGCTCGGTCTCTCTCCCGCCTGGCCCGTGAGCGAGGTCGACGAGCGGATCGCCGCGGACGAGCTCGCGAGACACGTCGGGGCGACCGACGGCACCGTCGAAGCCTGGACCGATGTGCTGATCCGCACCGGAAGCGGTGACCTCTACGACGTGATCTCGCCCTCGCGCGGCTGGCTGCACGTCGGAGCGCCCGTGGACGGCATCCATCCGCTCCGCGCCGAACCCACCGCAACGGTGTTCGACGCTCTGGCGGCGCTCATCTCTCGCGCCCGGGCCTGAGACCCATGGACGTCTCCGGCTAGACTCGAGGCATCCAGGGCCTTTAGCTCAGCTGGTAGAGCGCCACGTTTACACCGTGGATGTCGTCGGTTCGATCCCGGCAGGGCCCACCGTTGTTCGCCACCGAACGTTCACCCGCGATTGCGTTCCGCGGCTTGCGCGTCGGGGGCCGACTGCCAGGGTGGATGCCATGGCCTCCCTGATCCAGCAGCGGTTCTCGATCGACCGCATTCGCGTCCGAGCGCTGTGGATCATCTCGGTGAGCGGCATCATGCTGGTGATGGGCGGAGCGCTCGCGCTCGGCGGTTCGCTCAGCCTGTTCTCGGCGGTCTCTCTCGTCATCTGGCTCAGTGGCGTGGTGTGTGGCATCACCGAGTTACAGCGCTTCCGGCGGGAACTGCGCGATTTCGAGGCGCAGCACGGTGCGGGCGCGGGCATTCAGGGCTGAGGCTTCGCCCATGAACCCGTCCGCCCGTCCGGTGGCGAAGCTCCACGGGCGCTCCTTCCCGCAGCACGTGGCAGCGCTCGTCACGTTCTCGGTACTCTCCGTCGGCTTCCTCGTCCTCTCGTTCTTCAGCGTGGAGATGCTCTCCGCGGTGCCGATCCGGTGGCTGGTCGCCGGATTCCTGTTGCTCTCGTCCGGGCTATCCGCCGCGTGGGAATTGCGCCTCCTCTTCCTCATGCGCCGCGGCCGCACCGACCCGCCGTGACCCAGCTGAACCTCAGCTCAAGACGTTGACGCTCCGCGCGATCACCAGCGCGAGCAGCACGAATCCCGTGATCGCCTGCACCATCATGAAGAGTTTCGCGCGCACGCTCAGCGGCATGACGTCGGTCGGGCTGAACGCCATGGCATTGGATGCCGAGAAATACAGGTAGTCGATATATCCCGGCGCCCAATCGCCGGTGTTCGATGATCGGCGCTTCACTTCGCTGACCGCGTCGCCGTCGGAGTCCTGCGGGAATTGGAAGTCCGCGGGCGGCAGCTCGTCGCGGGGATCGCGGCGACGCGCCACGGGTCCGCCGCGGTCCATCTCCCAATACACGACGGCGTACCCGATGACGTTGATGGCCCAGACCTGCGCGGCCCCGAGGAGCACGACCGCTCCCCCGCTCTGCCCGTTCAGGAGCTGCTGCACGAGAAGGAAGAACGTCACCTGGTTCGCGGCGAGCAGCACCGCGACGAATCCGAGCGCGAATCCGCGCCCCACCCATGTCTCGCGGCTCAGCCGCCGGGGGTTGGTGATGACCATCGGAATCGCGCACAGAATGCCGGCGCCCACGACGATGTACCGCAGGGCGCCGGACACATCGCTCGGCAGGACCGCGTACAGCCCCGTTCCTACGCCGAGTGCGATGAGCACGGGCCACCGGTGTTCGGGGCGGGTGCGGAAGCCCTCGTGCTCAGTCGACGTCACGCGCTCAGGCTAGACCCGCCGTCGTTCTCGGCGGTCTCGGCGCGGCCGGAAGGGGCGGATGCCTCGCCGCCGAGGCATCCGGTCGCCCTCGCCTCCGTCTGCGCATCCGGAGGGGTCGCGACTGACTAGGCTGGACGACGGTGAATTGTGCGGAGCAGACAAGGGTTGCCGCACACGTATGGCGATTCTCTGGCATGACCTGCCAGACGACGAAAGGTCTTCCGTGACTGTTCACGATCAGGATCCGTATTCGCAGGGGCCGCAGGACAGCGACCCGGAAGAGACCGCTGAATGGCAGGAATCCCTGCGTCAGCTGGTCCAGGCGAAGGGGCCCGGCCGCGGGCGCGAGATCATGCTGAGCCTGCTCAAGGGCTCCAAGGATCTGCATCTCGGCGTGCCGATGGTGCCGACCACCGACTACATCAACACGATCGCGCAGTCCAACGAGCCGGAATTCCCCGGTGACGAAGAGCTGGAGCGCCGCTACCGCAAGTGGATCCGCTGGAACGCCGCGGTCACCGTGCACCGCGCGCAGCGGCCCGGCATCGGCGTCGGCGGCCACATCTCGACGTACGCGTCGTCGGCCGCGCTGTACGAGGTCGGCTTCAACCACTTCTTCCGAGGCCTCGACGACCCGTCCGGCGGCGACCAGATCTTCATCCAGGGCCACGCCTCCCCCGGCACGTACGCCCGCGCCTTCCTCGAGGGCCGCCTGACCGAGGCGCAGCTCGACGGTTTCCGCCAGGAGAAGTCGGCCGCCCCCAACGGCATCCCCTCCTACCCGCACCCCCGTCTCATGCCGGAGTTCTGGCAGTTCCCGACGGTGTCGATGGGTCTGGGCCCGATCAACGCGATCTACCAGGCGATGTCGAACAAGTACCTCAGCAACCGCGGCATCAAGGACGTCGCCGACTCGCACGTCTGGGCCTACCTCGGCGACGGCGAGATGGACGAGGTCGAGAGCCGCGGTCAGCTCCAGGTGGCCGCGAACGAGGGCCTCGACAACCTGACGTTCGTCGTCAACTGCAACCTGCAGCGTCTCGACGGCCCCGTGCGCGGAAACGGCAAGATCATCCAGGAGCTCGAGAGCTTCTTCCGCGGTGCCGGATGGAACGTCATCAAGGTCGTCTGGGGCCGCGAGTGGGACGACCTGCTCGCCCGCGACACCGAGGGTGCGCTGCTGAACCTCATGAACTCGACGCCCGACGGCGACTACCAGACGTACAAGGCCGAGAACGGTGCGTACGTCCGCGAGCACTTCTTCGGTCGCGACCCGCGCGCCCTCGAACTCGTCAAGGACTACACCGACGAGCAGATCTGGGGCCTCAAGCGCGGTGGCCACGACTACCGCAAGGTCTTCGCGGCGTTCAAGGCGGCCAAGGAGCACAAGGGCCAGCCGACCGTCATCCTCGCCAAGACGATCAAGGGCTACGGCCTCGGCCCCCACTTCGAGGGCCGCAACGCCACGCACCAGATGAAGAAGCTGACGCTGGACGACCTCAAGGCCTTCCGCGACGCGATGGACATCCCGGTGACCGACGCGCAGCTCGAAGAGAACCCGTACCAGCCGCCGTACTACAACCCCGGCGAGAACGACGAGACGATCAAGTACATGCTCGAGCGCCGTCGCGCGCTCGGCGGGTTCCTGCCCGAGCGTCGCACGACGCACGTGGGTCTCGAGCTCCCCGGTGACCAGGCCTACGCGCTGCCCAAGAAGGGCTCGGGCACGCAGGAGGTCGCCACGACCATGGCGTTCGTGCGTCTGCTCAAGGACCTTCTGCGCGTCAAGGGCTTCGGACACCGCATCGTGCCGATCATCCCCGACGAGGCCCGTACCTTCGGTATGGATGCCTACTTCCCGACGGCGAAGATCTACAACCCCAAGGGTCAGCACTACACCTCCGTCGACCGCGAGCTGCTCCTGGCCTACAAGGAGAGCCCCGAGGGGCAGATCATCCACGTCGGCATCAACGAGGCGGGCGCCGTCGCGGCGTTCACCGCGGCCGGCACGTCGTACGCCACGCACGGCGAGCCGCTGATCCCGGTCTACGTCTTCTACTCGATGTTCGGCTTCCAGCGCACGGGCGACGCCCAGTGGGCGGCGGGCGACCAGATGGCGCGCGGTTTCATCATCGGCGCGACCGCCGGCCGCACGACCCTGACGGGTGAGGGTCTCCAGCACGCCGACGGACACTCGCAGCTGCTGGCATCCACGAACCCCGCCACGGTGTCGTACGACCCCGCGTACGGGTACGAGATCGCGCACATCGTCCGCTCGGGCATCGAGCGGATGTACGGCGGCGAGCACTCCGACCCGAACGTCATGTACTACATCACGGTCTACAACGAGCCGCTGGTGCAGCCGGCCGAGCCCGAGGGCGTCGACGTGGACGGGATCGTCCGCGGCATCCACCGCGTGTCGGTGGGTGAGGGCGAGGGTCCTCGCGCGCAGCTGCTCGCGTCCGGCGTCGGTGTGCCGTGGGCGCACGAGGCCCAGCGCCTGCTGAAGGACGACTGGGGCGTCGTCGCCGACGTGTGGTCGGTGACGTCGTGGACCGAGCTGCGTCGCGACGGCCTCGCCGCCGACGAGCACAACTACCTGCACCCCGACGAGGCGCCCCGTACGGCCTACCTGACCGAGAAGCTTCGGGATGCCGAGGGTCCCGTAGTCGCGGTCAGCGACTGGATGCACGCCGTCCAGGACCAGATCCGTCAGTGGGTGCCGCAGCGGTACCTGACGCTCGGTGCCGACGGGTTCGGTTTCTCCGACACCCGTGCCGCCGCGCGTCGCTTCTTCAAGATCGACGGCCCGTCGCTCGTGGTCCGCACCCTCCAGGGTCTTGCGGACGAGGGCAAGGTCGACCGCGCAGTGGTCGCCCAGGCCATCGAGAAGTACCGCCTGTACGACGTCAACGCCGGCACGAGCGGGAACGCCGGCGGCGAGGCCTGATCGCGTGACGGACTCCGCGGCCATCGACGGTTCGGGAGGGAGCGGGAGCACCGCCACCTCCCGGGCCGCCGAGGAGAAAGCCGAGACCCTGGTGTGGCTGCGCCGGATCTCGGGCGATCTCGCGACCGCGACGATTCAGCGGCTCGAAGAGACGCTGCCCTGGTACGCCGAGATGCCGCCGGCCCGCCGCTCCGCGGTAGGGCTGGTGGCTCAGGCGGGCATCACCTCGTTCCTTCAGTGGTTCGAGGAGCCCGCGTCCACCCCGGCGATCGCCGCCGACATCTTCGCCGCGGCTCCCCGCGAGCTGCTGCGCAGCGTCAGCCTGACGCAGACCCTGCAGCTCGTCCGCGTCACCGTCGAGGTGATGGAAGAGCGCGTCGCGGGCCGGAGCGAGCGCGTCCGCGAGGCGATGCTGTCGTATTCGCGCGAAGTGGCGTTCGCTGCCGCGGATGTCTACGCGCGCGCTGCCGAGGCCCGCGGTCTGTGGGACGCGCGGCTCGAAGCCCTCGTCGTGGACTCGATCCTCACCGGTGAGGCCGACGACGAACTGCCCAGCCGCATCGCCGCCCTCGGCTGGCACGGCCACGGCGAGGTCGCGGTGCTCGTGGGCACGACTCCCCCGCAGCTCGATGTCGATCACGTCCGGCGCACCTCGCGGAAGCTCGGTGTGGACGTGCTCATCGGGGTACAGGGGTCCCGCCTCGTGCTCGTCGTGGGACGGGCGGACTTGCCGGTGCGCGGCCGCGAGGACTCCGGCGAGTTGCCGTTCACCGAGATCGCGAAGCGTCTCGAACCGAGCTTCGGCTCCGGTCACCTGGTTCTCGGTCCTCCTGTCGCGGCGCTCGTCGACGCCGGGCAGAGCGCCCGAGCCGCCCTCGCCGGGTTCGCGGTCGCGCGCGCATGGCGTCACGCCCCGCGACCGGTCGAGGCCGATGATCTGCTGCCCGAGCGCGCCCTGGCGGGCGATGCGGTGGCCAAGCAGACGCTCGTCGACCGCGTCTACCGTCCCCTCCACGCGCACAGCGCCGACCTCGTCGCGACACTGTGGAGTTACCTCGACAACGGGCGGTCGCTCGAAGCGACGGCGCGCGAGCTCTACGTGCACCCGAACACCGTGCGCTACCGCCTGAAGCGCGTCTCCGAGGTGATCGGGTGGGATGCCACGGGCCCCCGCGAGGCCCTCATCCTGCAGACGGCGTTGATCCTCGGATCCATGGGATCGGATGCCACGCGCCGACGCGGATCGGCCGTTCGGCGCCCACCGATCACGCGCTGATGCACGGCGCGCACAAAGACACGCCGATTTCTTGTGCCGATATCTCCAGAACGACCCGCCGGATCCTTGGCAGGATGGGACGGTGATCATCGCCGTCTTCCCCGGTCAGGGCTCTCAAACCCCCGGGTTCCTCTCGCCCTGGCTCGAGATCGACGGGACGCGTGAGCGTCTTGCCGAAGCTTCCGAGCACGCCGGTGTCGACCTCCTCGCCGCCGGCACGGACTGGGACGCCGACCGGATCCGCGACACGAGCGTCGCGCAGCCGTTGATCGTGGCCGCGAGCCTGGTGTCGTGGAGCGTTCTGCGCGACCGCGCCGGCCAGGGTGCCGACGGCGTCGCGGGACACTCGGTGGGCGAGTTCGCCGCGCTGGCGGCATCCGGTGTCCTGTCCGAGGCCGACGCGCTGCGGCTCGTCGGAATCCGCGGTCGCGCGATGGCCGAGGCCGCGGCGACCGTCGAGACCGGCATGAGCGCCGTGGTCGGCGGTGACGAGCAGACGGTACTCGACCGCCTGGCGGAGCTGGGGCTGACGCCCGCCAACTACAACGGCGGCGGCCAGATCGTCGCAGCCGGTGAGCTGTCGGCCCTCGCCGAGCTCGCCGCCGAGGCCCCACGCGGATCGCGCGTGATTCCGTTGCAGGTGGCCGGTGCCTTCCACACGCGGTTCATGGAGCCCGCCGTCGAGACGCTTCGCGTGGCCGCGGCCGACGTTCCGGCCTCCCCGCCGCAGACGACGCTATGGACCAACTCGGACGGCTCGGTCGTCAACGACGGCCGCCGCGCCGTCGACCTCGTGGTCTCCCAGGTCGCGTCCCCGGTGCGCTGGGACCGCAGCATGGCGTCTTTCGCCGAGCACGGCGTGACCGGCATCATCGAACTCGCGCCGGCCGGCGCCCTCACGGGCCTGGCGAAGCGCGCTCTGCGCGGCACCCCGACCGTGGCAGTCAAGACTCCGGACGACCTCGACGCGGCCGTCGCACTCCTGAAGGGAGAGCAGGCATGAGCACCCCCACCCTCCGTCAGCTCCAGGGCCCCGCCCACACGCGCATCTACTCGTACGGAGCCGCCCGCGGCGAGAACTACGTCCCCAACGACGATCTGGTGGGTCCGATCGACTCCAGCGACGAGTGGATCCGCCAGCGCACCGGAATCGTGACGCGTGTTCGCGCCGACAAGGACACGGATGCCATCGACCTGGCATCCGACGCCGCCCGCGAAGCGGTCGAGAAGTCCGGGGTCGCCCCGAGCGAGATCGACGCCGTCATCGTCGCGACGATCAGCAATCCCAAGCAGACTCCCTCGGCGTCGGCGATCGTCGCCGATCGCATCGGAGCCAACCCCGCCGCCGCCTACGACGTGAACGCCGCGTGCGCCGGCTTCGCCTACGGGGTTGCCCAGGCCGACGCCCTCATCCGGGGCGGGCTCGCGAAACACGTCGTCGTGGTGGGTGCCGAGAAGCTCAGCGACGTCGTCGACCCGACCGACCGCAGCATCTCGTTCCTCCTGGGAGACGGTGCCGGTGCCGTCGTCATCGGCCCGAGCGACACCCCCGGCATCGGTCCCACCATCTGGGGCTCGGACGGCTCGAAGGCCGACGCGGTGGGCATGAACCACACGCTCACCGAGTTCCGCGACGGCGTCGCCCCGTGGCCGACCCTCCGCCAGGAAGGACCCACCGTGTTCCGGTGGGCCGTCTGGGAGATGGTGAAGGTCGCTCGGCAGGCCATCGAGGCCGCCGGCATCCAGCCCTCCGACCTGGCGGCGTTCGTGCCGCACCAGGCGAACATGCGCATCATCGACGAGTTCGCCAAGCAGCTGGGTCTGCCCGAGACCGTGGTGATCGGTCGCGACATCGAGACCACCGGGAACACCTCGGCCGCGTCGATCCCGCTCGCCACCCACCGCCTGCTCGAGGAGCACCCCGAGCTCAGTGGCGGCCTCGCTCTGCAGATCGGCTTCGGTGCCGGTCTCGTCTTCGGCGCGCAGGTCGTCGTCCTCCCCTGACGCGCGAGCGTCGAACCCTAGACTGATCGGGGCTCGGGACGACTCCCCGGGCCCGCCCCCAACAACAGGAGAAATCATGGCATTCACCAACGACGAGGTTCTGGCCGGCCTTGCCGAGCTCATCACCGACGAGACCGGCATCTCGGCCGACGAGGTCGCCCTCGAGAAGTCGTTCACCGACGACCTCGACATCGACTCGATCTCGATGATGACGATCGTCGTCAACGCCGAAGAGAAGTTCGGCGTGACCATCCCCGACGACGAGGTCAAGAACCTCAAGACCGTCGGTGACGCCGTCACGTTCATCACGTCGAACCAGTCCTGACCCTCCCGGTGGGGGCTCCGGCCCCCACCGGTCACGACCCTTCCCGGCCGCACCAAGGATCACACCATGAGCACATCCCGCATCGTCGTCACCGGTATCGGTGCCACCTCGCCCATCGGCGGGACGGCCCCCGAGAGCTGGGACGCACTGCTGTCCGGTGCCTCCGGCGCGCGCACCCTCGAGCACGACTGGGTCGAGGAGTACCAGCTGCCCGTCACGTTCGCGGCTGAGGCGCTCGTGCGGCCCGAGACCGTCCTCGAGCGTCCCGTCGCCAAGCGCCTCGACCCGTCGTCGCAGCTCGCGATGGTCGCGGCCAAGGAGGCGTGGGAGGACGCGGGCAGCCCCGACATCGATCCCGACCGGCTCGGCGTCGACTTCGCGACCGGCATCGGTGGCGTGTGGACGCTCCTCGACGCGTGGGACACCCTGCGCGAAAAGGGTCCGCGACGCGTCATGCCGATGACGGTGCCGATGCTCATGCCCAACGCCGCAGCCGGCAACCTCTCGCTGCACTTCAATGCCCGCGCCTTCGCCCGGACCGTGGCGTCGGCGTGTGCGTCGAGCACCGAGTCGATCGTGAACGCCGTGCAGCACATCCGCGACGGGCTCGCCGACGTCGTGATCGCCGGCGGTACCGAATCGGCGATCCACCCGATCACGATCGCATCGTTCGCGTCGATGCAGGCGTTGTCCAAGCGCAACGACTCCCCCGAGACCGCGTCGCGCCCCGGCAGCATCGACCGTGACGGGTTCGTCATGGGCGAGGGTGCCGGCGTTCTGATCCTCGAGACCGAGGAGCACGCGAAGGCCCGCGGCGCGAAGATCTACGCGTCGATCGTCGGCGGCGGCGTGACGGCCGACTCGTACCACATCACCGCCAACGACCCCGAGGGTCGCGGTGCCGCCCGTGCCGTCCGCCTCGCGCTCGACATGGCAGGTGTGTCGGTCGACGACGTCACCCACATCAACGCCCACGCCACCTCGACCCCCGTCGGTGACCCGAACGAGTACCAGGCGCTGCGCGCCGTGTTCGGTGCCCGCGTCGACGAGATCCCGGTGTCGGCGACGAAGGCATCCACGGGTCACCTCCTCGGAGGCACCGGCGCCCTCGAGGCCATCTTCACGGTGCTGGCGCTGCAGAACCGCGTCGCCCCGCCCACCATCAACCTCACCGAGCAAGACCCGGAGGTGCCGTTCGCCATCTCGGGTTCGCCCGTCGAGCTCGGCTCCGGCGACCAGCTCGCCATCAGCAACTCGTTCGGCTTCGGCGGTCACAACGCCGTCGTCGCGATCGCTTCCGTCTGACCACGGCCGAACGCCCCCGGCATCCCCCGACTGCTACGGGGATGACGGGGGCGTTCGGTGTGTCATCGGGAGGGGATACGCGGTCCCGGTGCCGGGATTGTTCACCGGCCTCCGGTAGTGGCGCCTCCCCCACCCGACATCTCTCAGCCGACCTTGTGCAACCAGACCACGTGCTGGTCCTCGCCGGCGTGGCGGAAGGGCTCGAGCTCTTCGTCCCAGGCGGAGCCCAGGGCGACGTGGAGCTCGCGCTGAAGTTCGAAGGCGTCCCCGGCGGCGATATCCATCGCGTAGCGCACGCGCTCCTCGCCGATGAGGATGTTGCCGGCCGAGTCCGTCTGGGCGTAGTGGATGCCGAGCCCCGGCGTGTGCATCCAGCGCCCGCCATCGCTGCGGGGCGTGGGGTCCTCGCTGACTTCGAAGCGGAGGTGCTCCCAGCCGCGGATCGCACTCGCGAGGGCGGCGCCGGTCCCGACCGGTCCCTCCCAGTAGAACTCGGCGCGTCGGCTTCCGGTGAGCACCGGCTGATCCGCCCAGTCGAAGTTGACCGCACGGCCGAGAGCGCGTCCTACCGCCCACTCCAGGTGGGGGCACAACGCGCGCGGCGCCGAGTGGATGAGGATCACTCCGCGCGAAGACGTGGTCGCCATGGTCTCTCCTTCGTCAGGTACGTCTTCCCCTACGACCTGCGCGAGAGCGGTGGCGGCTGTTCGGTTGTCTCGGTCATTATCTCCGCTTCATAACGAAATCACAACACTGTGATTCCTCACGAGAACCAGAGCTTCCAATACAGCGCGAAATTGCGGTTGCCGTAGGAGGAACAGGAGTCCCCCGTGTCCCATCGAGCCGCGATCGCCGCGGCGTTCGGCTGGTAGGGCGTGTAGTTGTACAGGGCGGCGGTGGCGTGGTTGCGGATCTCGATGTCGGTTCCGCCGCAGTCGGGGTTCGGCGAGTACGCGATGTAGTGGGTGCCGGGCTGCCGCATGAACTGCGACGCTCGGTACGCCTTGAGGTCGGTCGCGCCCTGCGCGATCTGCGCGGCGAAGCCGGCGCGACCGGGATCGCAGGGGGCGTCGTCGGGACACCGCGCGCCCATCGCGGCCCCCAGGGCTTCGGACGACGGGGCACGGGCCGCGCGACCCGACACGAGGCTCTGCTCCTTCTGCAGCGTCACCAGCAGCACTTTCGCGGAGATGCCGCAGGCGCGCTGCACGCGGTCGATGATCTGCGCCGCCGTGAGCTCGCCGCCGTCGTACGCCTCGCAGATCGTCTCGCCGGTGTCCTTCGACACGATGGCCTCGCGCGCTGGAAGCTCTGCGCGAAGCACGTTGAGGCAGGAGTCGTTGGCGCACTCGTCGATCTGGTCGTCGAGGAAGCGCTGGATGCCGTCGGCATCCATCGCGTTCCCGTCGTAGAAGTCCGCGTCGTCGATGAGGAACCCGGGGTCGAATTCGGCGAGATCGATGGACGCCTTTCGGGTCTCGACGTTCCACTCGGAGACGAGGTGTACGAGCGGGACGGTCGCCGTCACGATCAGCCCGACCACGACGGTGGCGAGGATGCCGAAGACGATCCGCCGGCGGCGAAGCTGGCGCGCGCGGGCGGGGGTGCGTCGAGGGCGGCGAGCGGCGGGGCGCCTGGTTGCGGATCGGGCTTCCGCGGGGCGTGGCCGGGGTGTTCGGGAGCGGGCATTGGCCGACGGGGTGACGCGGCGACCTCCGTTCCCCTGCTTCGCCATGCATCGATCGTGCCGCACCGCGCTGACCGCGTGCTGGACGCGGTCGGCGCGGCGCGGCTCGCGCGGGCTCAGCTGCCGGTCGACGCGGGCGGAGTGGCACCCGGCGTGGGCGCGTCGCCGGGGGCGGGCGGCGTGGGCGCGGTGCCGTCGGTGGGCGGGGTGGGCGGCGTGGGCGCGGTACCGTCGGCGGGCGGGGCGGGCGGTGTGTGCCCATCCGCGCCGGGGCCCCCGGGGTGCGCCGGTGCTCCGCCCGGGCCGCAGTCCGCCGACGTCGGCCCGTTCTCCGGTGCGGCCGGAGCCGTCCCGTCCGCCGGGGGCGTCGATGCGGCGCCGTCACTCGGGGGCGTCGGCGTGTCGGTCGGGGCGGCGCTGGGAGCGACGGTGCCCGGACCCGTGGCGGCGCCGTCGGCGCTCGGGGCGTTCGTCGCGGCGGCCACCGTGGTGGCGGTGTTCGACTGCGCGGCCAGCGCCGCCGTGCCCCCGGTGAGCCCGAGCGCGGCGACCACCGCGGCGGTGATCACGGCCGGTCGTACCCACGACCGACGAGGCGGTTCCGGGTTCGGCTCGTCGTGTCGGGGCAGGGGCAGGGTGGGGTTGTCGTCCTCGGACATGGGTTCCTCTCGTGCCGGCGAGTGTCGTCGGCGTCTGCAGATCAGCCTCGGAACCGGAACTGAAGCCGACCTGAAGCGGTCGGGACGCGGGCGAACACCTACCGTTCGCATAAGTGGCATCCAGTGTGCGCTCGTATCGTCGGCCGGATGTCCGCCCCGGCACGCGTCCTCGTCCTCGACGACGACGAGACCATCCGTCTCGCCGTCGTCCTCGCGCTGCGCGCGGACGGGTTCGTCGCCGAGGGCGCGCCCGACGGAACCGACCTCCCGGATCGCCTCGACCGGTTCCGTCCCGACCTGGTGGTGCTGGACTGGATGATGCCCGGGCCGAGTGGCATCCGTCTGCTCCCGGTGATCCGTGCGGCGGGTGACACCGCCGTGATCATGCTCACCGCGCGGGACGAGGTGGACGATCGGCTGCGCGGGTTCGCCGAGGGCGCGGACGACTACGTGGTGAAGCCGTTCACGATGGCGGAGCTCGTGGCGCGGGCGAGCGCCGTGCTCCGCCGACGCGGGCGGCTCCCGCAGACCGTCGCCGTCGCGGACCTCGTCGTGGATGCCGATGCCGCCACCGCGCACCGGGCGGGAGCGCTGCTCGATCTCACGGCGACAGAGTTCCGTCTGCTGCGCCTGCTTGTCGAGAGCCGGGGGCGGACGCTGTCGAAGACGCAGATCCTCACGCAGGTATGGGGGTACGAGGACTACGACGTCAACCTGGTCGAGGTGCACATGAGCGCGCTGCGTCGCAAAATGGAGGCGCACGGGGAACGCCTGGTCCATACCGTGCGCGGGCTCGGCTACCGGCTGAGCGAGCGCGCGTGAGCGCGACGCGGGCGCTGCGATCGGGGTCGCTGCGGCGGCGGACGATCGTCTCAGTGCTGACGCTGGTGGCGCTGCTGCTGGTCGTGCTCGCCGTCATCGTCGATGTGGCCCTCGGCGCTCGCCTACGCGGGCAGATCGAGGACCGCCTCCGGGACCGCACGGCCGCGACCGCGTCGCTGGTGGGGATCGTGGATGCCACGGAGCTCGCCGATCGCCTCTCGGCTCAAGGGTTGGCGGTGCGCATCGACGAGGCCGGCGGCGATTCGGTTGTCGCGGGTCCGAGTCCCGAGCAGCTTCGCGGGGGTCCGGCGGGCCCGCCGGGTGGTCCGCGCGGCAACGAGACCCCGGCGACGGCGACGCCGGGCGCCGTGACGGTCACGGCCTCCGAGCTCAGCGGCGACGCCGACCTCGTGACCCTGCGGTCGACACTCAGTGACGGATCGACGCTGACGCTCACCGCGTCCGCCGCGGGCGTCGGCGAAACGCTCGGACAGGTGCGCTGGATCATGGCGGGCGCGTCCGTCATCGTGCTGCTTCTCGCGGCGGGCGCGGTCATCCTCGTGGTGCGCGCGACGCTGCGTCCGCTCGACGAGGTGTCCGACGTCGCGCGCGCGATCGGAGCCGGGGAGCGGGATCGGCGCCTCCGGCCGACCCATCCCGACACCGAGATCGGACGCGTCGCCACGGCCCTGGACGACATGCTCGACGACGTGGTCGGTGCCGAAGTCGCGGCGCGGGCCGCGGAGGAGCGCCTGCGAGCGTTTCTTTCCGACGCCGCACACGAACTCCGAACGCCGGTCGCCGGCATCCGGGCCGCCGCCGACACCCTCGTGCGCGCCGAACTCGACGGCCCGGAGCGAGAGATGCTCGCCGGTCACGTGGTGCGCGAGGCGACGCGCGCGTCGCGCCTTGTCGACGATCTGCTCCTCATGGCTCGCGTCGATCGGGGTCTCGAGCTGTCGGTCGCGGACACCGATCTGCGTGACGTCGTGGCCGCCGAGGTCGACCGGGCGCGTCTCGTCCATCCTGAGCTGACGGTGCGAACGGATCTCCCGGATGCCGCGGCGATCGTGACGATCGATCGGGACCGAATCGCGCAGGTGCTGTCGAACCTCGTCGAGAACGCCGCGCGCGTCACCGGGGGACGCGGACGTGTGGTGCTCGGCATCCACTCGTCCGGGAACGACCTCGAGGTGCGCGTGCACGACGACGGCCCCGGTGTCGCCGCGAGCGAGCGCGAGCGGATCTTCGATCGCCTCGTCCGGCTCGACCCGTCCCGCGGAGGTTCCGGTGGCGTCGGACTCGGCCTGTCGATCGCGCGCGGCATCGCCCGTGCGCACGGGGGCGACGTGGCGTGCGTGCCCGCCGAGAGCGGAGCACTGTTCATGCTCCGGCTCCCGCGGTCAGCGATCCGCCCGGCTCAGCGCCCCGGGCGCGCGGGTGTGGGACGGACGGGCGTGGTCTGAGGCGAGGCGACGCCCGACCCGGTCAGCGTCAAGCCGTCGGCGCCGCTGGCGTCGTGCATCATCTGATCGACGAGCTCGCGGTCGATCGCCGGTTCCCGTCCGCCGTAGAACTGCAGCACGAGCGCGTTCGAGGCGTGGATCCACAGACTGGCCTGACGCACCCCCTCGTTCACGGGCAGTTGGAGCATGAAGCCCTCGTTGCGGCGCAGCTTGTTCATGATCACGATGCGCAGGTGCGCGAGCAGTCGGTCATCGATGTCGAACGTCGCACGGTCGCGATAAATGAGGCGTCCCACGGCAGGTCCTTTTCTGGCGCGCCGAAGCGTACCGGTTGAGCAGAGGGCGGGACCACGCCGGGAAGCGAGGCAATGCGGGGACAACCATTGTGCCATCCCGAAGCGTTCGAGAACGGCCTCAGCGCTTTCCAAGCGACGGCGGATACGGTTCTCCTCACCATCGACGACCCACGAGAGAGAATCCCCCGTGAGCCATCCCCGCACCTCCCCCGACCAGGAGGGCCGATCTTCGAGCCCCCTCGTTTCGAGAGGGGGTGAGATCCGATGCTCGCTGCTGTCCTGACGCTGCTTGTCGGCGTCGTCGTGACGCTGGCGATCATCGCCGCCTGCGGCTTCTTCGTCGCACAGGAGTTCGCGTACATGTCCGTCGATCGGGCGCGCTTGGCGGCGCGCGCCGAGAAGGGCGACGTGCAGGCGAAGCGTGTGCTCGCGATCACCCAGCGCACGTCGTTCATGCTGTCGGGCGCGCAGCTGGGCATCACCGTCACGGGCCTTCTGATCGGCTACGTGGCCGAGCCGCTCATCGGGGCCTCCATCGGGACCCTGCTCGGCGGCGCGGGCGTCGACCCCGGCGTGTCGATCGCGATCGGGACGGTCGCGGCGCTTCTGCTCGCGACCATCGTGACGATGATCTTCGGTGAGCTGTACCCGAAGAACCTCGCCATCGCGAACCCCGAGCCGCTCGCCCGGGCGCTCGCGGTGCCCACCCGCATCTACCTGCTCGCCTTCGGCTGGCTGATCACCGTCTTCGACGTCGCCGCCAACGCGCTGCTGCGCCTGGCGCGCATCGAGCCGCTGGAAGACGTCGACGAGAGCGCGACCGCGCGCGATCTGGAAGCGATCGTCGAGGAATCCCGCGCGAGCGGCGACCTGCCCGACGACCTCTCGATGATCATCGACCGCATCCTCGACTTCCCCCGGCGGGACGTCGAACACGCCATGATCCCCCGGTCGCACGTCGACTCGGTCCGTCCCGACACCACCGTCGGCGAGGTGCGGACGCTCATGGCCACCGGGCACACGCGCTACCCCGTGATCGGTGACGAAGACTCCCCCGTGGGAGTCGTGGAGCTCATCGACGTCCTCCGCGAGAAGCCGGATGCCGATACCCCGGTGTCGTCGGTCATGCGTCCGGCCGTCGTCCTTCCGACGTCGATGCTTCTGCCCGTCGCCCTCGACCGCATGCGCCGCAGCCGTAACGAGCTCGCGTGCGTGGTGGACGAGTACGGCAACTTCGATGGCATCCTGACGATCGAAGATCTCACGGAGGAAGTGATCGGCGAGCTGTCCGATGAGCACGACGTCGAGGTCGACGAGGTGGCCTCCATGGGCGAGGCCGCGTGGACCGTTCCCGGTGACCTGCACCTCGACGAACTGGAACGACTGATCGGGTACGACCTCGCGGACGGCGACGTCGAGACCGCCGCCGGCCTCGTGATCGACACCCACGGCGACCTCCCCGTCGTCGGTGCGGTCGTTCGGGTCGACCTGCCCGAACGGGCCGGCGAGGTGGTCCAGGGAATGCACGTGGATCGCTGGCTCGACATCGAGGTCATCGAGGTCGACCGGCACGTCCCGTCGCAGCTCGTCGTGCGTCTGCGCGAGAGGGACCGGGATGCCGACCCGGTCGAAGCCGCCGATGAGGAGGTGGCCCGATGAGCTGGTGGGTCGTCACCCTGATCACCGCGGCGCTCATCGTCGCGAGCGCGTTCTTCGTCATCGTCGAGTTCGCGCTGCTCGCCGCCCGCCGTCACCGGCTGGAAGAGGAGGCAGCGACCAGCGCCTCCGCGCGTGCGGCCCTGCGAGGAGTCAATGAGCTGACGGTCATGCTCGCGTTCGCGCAGCTCGGAATCACGGCCTGCACGTTCCTGCTCGGCGCGATCACGAAGCCGGCGATCGACTACGCCCTGGCGCCCGTCCTCGCGCAGTGGGGTCTGCCCGCCGTGCTCGCCGACGTGATCGCCTTCCTGCTGGCGCTGATCGTCGTGACGTTCCTGCACCTCGTCATCGGCGAGATGGCACCGAAGTCGTGGGCGATCGCGCACCCCGAGACGGCGGCGAAGGCCACCGGCATCCTGGCCCGCGCGATGACGTGGCCGCTGCGCCCGTTCCTTCTGTGGATCAACCGCATCGCGAACCGTCTCGTGCGCGCGTCCGGCGTCGAGCCGGTGGACAAGGCGGCGGCCGGCGGGCAGGACGCCGACACGATCCGCGAGCTCGTCGCGCACTCGCGGCGCGCGGGCACCCTCGACGAGCAGTACTCGGGGCCCATCGCCCAGGCCATCGAGATGGGCACGGTCACGGTCGGCGACATCGTCCGCACCGACCGGACGCCGACGGCGGTTTCGGCGGATGCCACGGCGGCCGACGTGCAGGCGGCGGCCGCGGCATCCACGCACCTCCGGATCCTCGTCGGAGCCGGTGCCTCGGCGCGGGTCGCGCACGTCCGCGACACGCTCGACGCAGCACCCACGACGCCCGCGGCGGCGATCGCGCGCGATGCGCTCGCCCTCGCCCCGGACACCTCGGCGTACGACGCTCTCGGCCGCATGCGCCGTGGCCGCGTGCAGCTGGCGACGGTGGTGGACGGCGAGCGGCTGCTCGGCGTCGTGACCCTCGATGACCTGCTCACGCGGATCCTGCCCGGGGCGGGACAGGTGGCGGACGCCGCGCGCTGAGCGCTCCGTGCCCCTCACCGCAGATACGCGTCGACGAGCAGCGAACCCCGGATGCCGCGGAACGTCTCGACCAGCCGGTCGAGCGCTCCGCGGTTCCAGGCCGTGAGCTGCAGATCGTGGGGGCCGAGGGGCTCGAGCTTGCCGGTGCGCAGGCGGACGACCTCCCAGCCGACGGCGCGGAGGGCCCGGTCTTTGCGGCGGTCGGCCTGCTCGCGTCGGCCGACGTGCTCGAGCCCGTGCCGCCCGATCGAGTCGTACTCGACGGCGATGCGCAGCTCGGGGAGCACGAGGTCGGGCCAGATCTCGAGGTGCTGGAAGAACGGCCGGGCCGCGCGGACCGCGTTCACCCCCTCGGTGAGGGCGAAGCGACCGAGCAGGTCTGCGCGGAGGCGGTCTTCGACCGCGGAAGCCGGTCGGGGGGCGCAGACCGAGACGAACGCGTCACCGGGGGGTAGCTCCGGTGTCTTCTCGCACACCGGCGGGGCCTTGCGCGGCCGTCGCGCGCGCAGCACGGCGGCTTTCGGCGGTGAGGGGTCGTCGACGGACTCGCGCATCGGCAACGCCACGACCCGGGTCGGCGCGGCGAGTTCGCTGCACTCCGGACACCACGCGCTGCGCCGCCGCTCGCGGCCCGGCCGGAGCCGCTGCTCGGTCGGTGTGGCCGCGAACCGGTGCCCGGAGTCGCACTGCCACAGCAGCAGCACGTCCGCGGCGGGCGGCACTTGACTCAGCGCGATCCCCGCGTTGAGGTCGGGGTGGTACTGACGGATCAGCGCCGGAAATGCGGCCCACGCCTCTCGGTATGCCCCGACCGCGTACGGCACATCAGCACCCTTCGACCACTGCCGCCGGGCCCACCACGCTTCGACTCGCTCCGCCACGCGAAGACGGTAGCGGTGACCACCGACACCGGGTCTCAGTCGTCCCAGCGGTCAGCGGCATCCCCGTCATCCGCCCGATCCCACGCGAGCCGGAAGCCGCACTCCCGGCACTCGTCGGCGTCGATGCCCTCGTCGATGAGCGGGTGCATCGTGATGCCGCACGAGGGACAGATCGGCTGCGCGCCGTCGTCGGGGTAGTCGGGGTAGCTCATGGTCACTCCGCTCGGGTCCGGCCCCACCCATCGCGGGTGCCCTCGACGAGAACGTTCCTGGTCCGCGGCGTGTTCCCGTCGTGCACCCCCGCCCGGGCGTCGGCCGCGAGATCACTCGCGTTTCCCGAGATGACCCGCCCTCGTCTGGAATGGCGGGTCGTGTCGGCGAAGGGCGGTGATCTCGGCGGCGGGCGCCGGCCGCGCCTCAGCCCCGCGCGCCGGCCGCGGCCAGCTCTGCGCGCGTGCGGGCGCCGTGCTTCCGGAGGAGGTTCGCGACGTGGAACTTGACGGTGTTCACGCTGATGCCGAGTCCTTCGGCGATCTCGCGATTGCCCACGCCGGTCGCCACGAGCCGCAGGACGTCGCGTTCGCGTTCTGTGAGGTCGGAGTCGGCCGCCGCTTCGGCCGAGCGCGGCGACGGGTCCAGCGGGAGCGAGATGTCGAGGGTGGAACCCCATCCCGGTGTGGACGCGATCGCGAGGTTCCCCTCGAGGGCGACGACCCGCTCCGCGATCGGACGGACGGCGTCGTCGTGCGCGCCGAGGGTGCCGGCTCCGTCGTCGCGCAGCTGCATAAGGAGATTCCGCCCGTCGCAGTCCCACTGGATGCGAACGCGGCGCGCCTCGCCGTCGTCGACGAGCGCCAGCACGGCGGTGCGCACGATCGCCCGCGCGCTGTGCGCGACGTCGCCGGGGAGTGCGCGACCGGTGGTGGGCGGTTCGACGAACTGCACGTCGAGTTCGCCGAACCGCACGAGGGGCCGCAGGTCGGCGCGCAGGCGCGAGAACGCACCGGTCACCGGCTCGAGCAGGGTGCTGCGCTGCCGGTCGGTCGCGGTGCGCAGCTCGATGAGGGCGGCGGAGGCGATCTCGACGGCTTCGGCGCGGGCGGCCGCGTCCGACAGACGCCCGGATCGGAGCGCCGCGAGGAGGGATTCGAGCGTCAGCGCGTGCGTGTCGGCCTGGTCCGCGACGGTGCGGGCGTGCTCGGACGCCGCCGTGCGGCTCGCGTGGATCTCTCCGTCTGTCGCCATGCGCTCGAACCTACTCGTCCTACCCGAAAGAGCGGTCCCACCCGATCGGATGGGGATGCCGCCTGGCCGGGCAGCAGCGGATGTCGCGGATCACGACGAGCATCGAGCCATGCCCCCCACCACGATCGCGGACGCCCTCGGCACGATCGGCAGCGAACTGCAGGACGTCGTGTCCGCTCTCCGCCACGCCGATCCTGCGCCGTTCGAGAGCGCGCTCCTGCTCCTGAGCGATGCCGACCGGGTGTTCGTGCACGGCGCCGGCCGATCCGGGTTGGCACTGCGTTCGACGGCCATGCGCCTCATGCACCTGGGACTCACGGTGCACGTCGTCGGCGAGGTCACGACCCCGGCGATCCGCCGCGGTGACCTCCTCCTCGTGGCGAGTGGCTCGGGCACGACCGGGGGCATCGTGCAGGCAGCGCGGACCGCGGCCGACGCCGGAGCGCGCGTGCTCGCCGTGTCGACCACCGATTCGTCGCCGTTGTCCGACCTCGCGGACACCACCGTCGTCATCCCGGCGGCGACGAAGACGGATCGGTCCGGAACGGCATCCGTCCAGTACGCCGGAAGCCTCTTCGAGCAGGCGGTCGCGCTCCTCGGCGACGCCGTCTTCCATGCCCTGTGGCAGCGCAGCGGTCGATCCGCCGACGACCTGTGGCCCCGCCACGCGAATCTCGAATGACCCGCGCCGGACACCCGGCGGCACACCCCACCGAAAGGACATCCCCCATGCAGCTCCAATTCGCCATGGACACCCTGACCACCGAGCACGCGCTCGACCTTGCGGGCAAGGCCGCGCCGTACGTCGACGTCCTCGAGCTCGGCACCCCGCTGATCAAGAGCGCCGGCCTCTCCGCGATCACCGCGGTCAAGCAGGCTCACCCCGACAAGATCGTCTTCGCCGATCTCAAGACGATGGATGCCGGCGAGCTCGAGGCAGACATGGCCTTCCAGGCCGGAGCCGACCTGGTGACCGTGCTCGGCGTCGCCGGTGACAGCACGATCGCCGGTGCCGTGAAGGCCGCGAAGGCGCACGGCAAGGGCGTCGTCGTCGACCTCATCGGGGTGCCCGACAAGGCCGCCCGTGCGAAGGAAGTGACCGCGCTCGGCGTCGAGTTCGTCGAGATGCACGCGGGCCTCGACGAGCAGGCCGAGGACGGCTTCACGTTCGAGACGCTGCTGCGCGACGGCGAGGCATCCGGTGTCGCGTTCTCGGTCGCCGGAGGCATCACCGCCGGCACCGTGCGCGCCGTGCAGGAGTCCGGCGCCCGGATCGCCGTCGCCGGCAGCGCGATCTACAGCGCGGACGACGTCGCCGCCGCGGCCGCCGAGATCCGCGCCGCGATCACCGCGGCTTGATCCGTTCGAACCGAAACGGGGGCTCGGCGCCGAAAGGTACCGGGCCCCCGTCGCTCGTTCGGGCCTCTGCGGCTGGGCCGCGGGAGTAGGGCGGGTGGGACTTGAACCCACGATCGTCGGGTTATGAGCCCGCTGCCTTGACCAGCTTGGCCACCGCCCCTCGCGGTTCCCGAGCCTACCGGCATCCCTCCCCGGCCGTGCGGCCGTGCTTCGAGCGCCGAGGACACACGATCCGGCCGAAAGCGCACGCCCGGGCCGTCCCCAACGTGTGCTCTCGACCCGAACGTGTGCCTTCGACCGAGCGTGAGCGCGGGACGGACCCGGGTCAGTGGACGCGCGGCTTCTTCGGCTTGCCGTCGGCCGTCAGCTGCGGGTGGTGGCGGGTCAGCTGGATGACGCCCCACGTGGCGATCGCGCCGGCGATGACGAAGCCGATCAGCGCCCACGCGGGGGCCGTCGACGCCTCACCGAGCACCGAAAGGCCGATGAGCACGGCGACGATCGGGTCGATCACGGTGAGGCCGGCGATCACGAGGTCGGGCGGACCGACCGAGTACGCGGTCTGCACGAAGTAGGCCCCCACGGCGACCGCGGCCAGCAGCGCCACGACGCACAGCAACGTCAGCCACTCGAAGTTTCCGGCCTGGATGCGGCTGATGATGACCTTCGCCAACGTGGCGACGAAACCGTAGATCACGCCCGCGGCCATGATGTAGAACAGCGCCTGCGCGCGACGCCGCACGAGGAACCAGAACACCCCGAACACGACGACGACCACGGCCAGGATGCCGAGGATGATCAACAGCTCGCGCGAGGTGACGACGTGCTCGGTGGCGAAGAACGCCGCGATCGTGACGAAGATGAAGATGCCGCCGACACAGGCGGCGATCGCGATGAGCGACTGCCGCGTGGGTTTGTGGTGGGTGACGCGGGCGTTGAGGATCGTCGTGATCACGAGCGCGATCGCGCCCAGGGGCTGCACGAGGATGAGCGGCGCGACGGACAGCGCAGCGAGCTGACACACGATCGCGAGACCGAGCATGACCGTGCCGGCGACCCACGACGGGCGCGTGAGCAGCGACGTCATCTGCGAACGCGACAGTCCGCCCGTCGTCTTGCCGGACAGGCGCTCCACCTTCTGCACGCCCCGGTGCTGATACTGCGCGCCGAACGACATGAAAACCGCGCCCAGCAGCGCCAACGGGATACCGAGCAGAATGCGGGGATCGCGGAAGACGCCGACGAGCTGATCGATACCGTCGGTGAGGGAGACATCGAGCGGAATCACCCTCCGACGATAGCCGCCGCATCGCCGCATAGGCTGGTGACGTGGCCGTTCTCGCTATCCGCATCATGGGCGATCCCGTGCTGCACGCCCCCGCTTCCCCTGTCGACGAGATCACCGACGACATCCGCACCCTCGTCGCCGACATGTTCGAGACGATGGATGCCGCTCCCGGCGTGGGCCTTGCCGCCCCCCAGGTCGGCGTTGGCCTGCGGATCTTCACGTACTCGTACGAGGACGACGAGGGCGAGCCGTGGCGCGGTGTCGTCATCAACCCCGAGCTGTGGATCCGTCCGCTCGAACCGGGCTACCCCGACCCCGATGAGGAGTCGGAAGGATGCCTGTCGTTCCCCGGCGAGCGGTTCCCGCTGCGTCGATCCGATGCGGCGCTGCTGACCGGCGTCGACCTCGACGGAGCGCCGGTGCGCATCGAGGTCTCGGGGTGGCGTGCTCGCATCCTGCAGCACGAGTTCGATCACCTCGACGGCGTGTTGTACGTCGACCGTCTGGACGAGGAAGACAGCCGCGCCGTCGCGAAGATCGCGAAGAAGCGCAAGTGGGGGAAGCCCGGCGCATCCTGGATGCCGGGCGTCGACGACATCGACGCGTGACGGGCTTCAGTACAGTCCGCGTGCCTGCAGCTCCTGCTGAAGGATGGGCGCGAGACGCTCGGCGAACGCCGGCGTCAGATGCGTCTCGTCGTACCGCACGGGGGTGTCTCCGGCGAAAGCCGGGCAGACGTTCTGCCAGCACGTGAACGGCAGCGCGCTGATCGCGTTGTTCCCCGTGGCCGCGGCTTCGGCCTCGGTGGCCGACTCCATCTGGGTCCACACGTCGTCCACGGCGGCGAGGCACGCGGACGGCCCGGTCACGGGGGAATAGCACCGGTCGAGGTCGGCGCCGTGGGGCGGCGGTGACAGGAAGACCGTGCGGCCGGGTGGTGCCCAGGCCCCGACCTCGGCGAACGTCGCCGTGGCCAGTTGCGCGGCGTCGAGCGACGCTCCGCCCACCGCCGTCCCGAGCGTGAACGCGTTGGACACGATCACGAGATCGGCGGGGTCGGCCGCGACCATCGCCCGCACCTGCTCCTTGCGCGCCGCGCAGTTGGCTGCGACCGCCGGATCACGGGTCTCGATCATGACGTCGGTGAAGCGGCATCCGTACATTCCGACCGTCGTCGCGCGCCACGCTCCCCCGCTCTGCTCGGCGAGGGTCGCGATCGTCGGCGCGTACGCCATCGCACTGGAGTCACCGACGAGATAGAGATGGTGGGATGCCGACGGGTCGCCGAACGTGCAGCGTCCGGGGTCGGGCGTGGCATCCGGCGTGAAGCAGTCGTGGGCACGGTTGTCGGAGGACGACTCGCGGATGACCTCGTCGAGTCCTGGATGCAGTTCCGGCCAGGCGTCGGCGCTCACGGCCGCGGCGAGCTGCGCCTGCAGCGTGGGCAGCGCGTCGGCGACTTCGGCCGGGTCGGGCGCGGCGACGGTTGTGATGCCGGGCAGCTGCAGGACCGGCGCACCGTAGGTCACGAAGACGGACAGCACCGTTGCTCCCGCCCCGATGGTGAGCACGGCGGCGGCCAGCCCGATGCGGGCCGAGAAGCGCTCGCGCCACGCGGCCCAGGTGAGCGGACGCGAAGGCGGAGCCGTCTCGGCGGCGGGCTCGGGCTGCGGATCGGGCGCGGTGGCGCTCGCGTGGTCGAGCGCGGCGGCGGGGACCGGCGCGGGCTCTGGCAGCGCCGAGGTCACGTGTTCCGGCTCCGGCAGTGCCGGGGTCACGTCCTCCGCCGGCCGTGGACGCGCGCCCGGGTAGTAGCGCTGGCCGGGCACCCATCCGGCAGGTCGGGATGCCAGCGCCGCCGGCCGAGCGACCGGTGCCGGCTCCGGCGCGACAGAGACGGGTTCGGAAGCGGCCGGGTTCTCCTCCGCGGCGGGGCGATGGCGCTCGAGCCACGGCGACCGGTGGATGGGCTGCTCGAGGCCCAGGTAGGTGGCGACCGTCAGCACGACCGTGGCGAGGAGCACGATCGGCATCCACGCGGGTCCGGCGGGCAGAAGGACGCCCGCGAACACGATCACGGGGAGGTGCCAGAGGTAGAGCGAGTACGAGACGTTGCCGACGGCCACGCTGAGGGGGTTCGTCAACGGGAAGAGATGCCGATGGCGCGGGTCTCCCCCGATACCGGCGGCGACGACCAGGGCGGCGCCCGTCACCGGCAGGGCAGCCCACGGTGCCGGGAACGGCGACGTGGGGTCGATGACGACGAACGCGGCGACGACCGCGCCGACGCCGGCCCAGGCGAGCAGGACACGTAATGCCGCCGGCATCCGTCCCAGGACGGGCGCGAGCGCGGCGAGGACGGCTCCGACGCCGAGCTCCCCCACGCGGGCGAGGGTCGAGAAGTACGCGCCGGTCGGGTCGCTCGCGGTCAACTGCACAGCGGCGACGGCGGAGGCGGCGACGAGGACGATCGCCACCCCGCCGACGAGCCAACGCCCCCCGACGCCCCGGCGGGAGGTGCGCGGGAGCAGCGCGATCACGACGAGGAGCAGCAGCGGCCACACGAGCGAGAACTGCTCTTCGATGGACAGCGACCAGAAATGCTGCAGCGGCGAGACGTCGGTGGAGGAGAAGTAGTCGCGCCCCTGGAGACCGAACCGCCAGTTCGACACGAGCCCCAGCGCGGACAGGGCGTCACCGAGCGTCTGTTCCGCGCGGGTCTGGTGGAAGAGGGCGAACCCCAGTGCCACGACGGTCGACAGCACGAGCAGTGCGGCCGGGAGCAGCCGCCGGATGCGTCGAGCGAAGAAGGCGCGCAGATCGATCGTCCCGGTGGCCGCGAGATCACGGAGCAGGATGCCGGTGACGAGGAACCCCGACACGACGAAGAACACGTCGACCCCCGCGAAACCGCCGGTCGGCCATCCCGTGAGATGGCTCGCCACGACGCCGAGAACGGCCAACGCCCGAAGCCCCTGGAGGTCGAGGCGGGTACGGCGGGGAACGACGGGCACGGGCGGGGCTTCCTCTCGGGTCGCGCAAGACGACCGCAGAGAGCTTAATGGAACCGCTCCCAGTGTGCCCTTCGGGATCGTCGGAAGAGCGCGTGTCGTGCGGGAGTCGCCGCTCAGCCGACCTCGAAGCTGTGGATGGCGAGGTCGTCACTCAGCGCCTCGCTCATGATGCGCCCGCGGACGCTCGTGCCCTGCTCATCGAGCGGCGGGCTCACGGTCGCGGCGCCGAGTCGTCCCGGGGCCGACAGGACGATCGCGCCGGACACGCTCGATTTCGCCGGGATGCCGACCGCTCGCATCCACCGACCCGATCCGTCGTAGACGCCGCACGTCGCCATCACGGAAACGACGTCACGAGCCACACGACGCGGGACGACGCGCTCGCCCGTGCGCGGGTTGAACCCACCGAAGGCGAGCGTGGCGCCCATGACCGCGAGGGTTTCTGTGTCGACGAGGGTCGCGCACGCGCGGGCGTACACGGCGACCGCGTCGTCGGCGCTCGGCGTGAGTGTGCCCTCGGCCCGCATGAGGTGGGCGAGCGCGTGATTGCGATCGCCGAGCAGGTGCTCGTTGTGGGCGACGTCATCGTCGACGTCAAGGGTCCGTCCGGCGAAGGCGGAGAGCCCCCGGGCGATGCGGTCGGCTCGCGCCTCCGCGTCCGAGCCGTCGACGAGAGAGGCCGTCAGCAGCGCACCGGCGTTCACCATCGGGTTCGGCGGACGCCCGGTGTCGCTCTCGAGCTTCAGCGCGTCGAAGGCCTCGCCGGTCGGTTCGATGCCGACGCGGTCCAGCGCCTCGCCGTCGGTGTCGAGGAGCGCAAGGGCGAAGAGGAACGGTTTGACCGCCGACTGGAGACTGAACGTCACATCGCAGCCGGTGCTCGTCCGCGCCGTGCCGTCGGGCAGCACGAGCGCGATGGCGACCAGGTCCGGATCGGCCTCGGCCAGCTGCGGGATGCTGTCGTCCACCCTCCCGCCGCGTTCGTCGCGCACACGTGCGCGCAGCGCTTCGAGGTCGTACCGGCGGGGGTCCGAGGGCGGGTTCACTCCCCCACCCTCCCAGTGATCGGTCGCATCGGACACCGTCCGGCCCCTTGTGGCTCCGCGATGTGCGACGGGAACGGGCGAGCGTGCGACTCTCGGAACGGCGCGCGGACGGCGTGTGAAGCACCGAAACTTTCGCGAACAGGCCGTAGAATCGCCGCATGAGCGCCGCAACCGGAGGGTCTCGCGTCCGTCTCGCCGACATCGCCGCCGAGGCGGAAGTGTCCGTCGCGACGATCTCCAAGGTGCTCAACGGCCACGGCGACATCTCCGCAGCCACGCGTGCTCGCGTCGAGGCATTGCTGACCGCGCGCGGCTATTCGCGCCGTGCCGTCGGCGAGAAGCCCCGCGGGGATCTCATCGAACTCGTCTTCCACGAGTTCGAGGCGAGTTGGTCGATGGAGATCATCGCCGGCGTCGAGGAGGTCGCGAAAGAGCGGGGACTCGCGGTCGTCGTCACAGAGAGCGGTGGCGCGCACTCCCTCGGCGAGGATTGGCTGGAGGGCGCCCTCCGACGTCGTCCCGCCGGCATCGTCCTGGTCGCCTCCGCGCTCGTGGGCCGTCAGCGGTTGCGCCTGGCCACCCGTGGCATCCCCCTCGTGATCGTGGACTCCGCGGGCGACCCGCCGGCGGACATCCCCTCGGTGGGTTCGGCGAACTGGTCGGGCGGTCTCGCCGCCACGCGGCATCTCATCGAACTCGGACACCGGCGTATCGCAGCGATCAGCGGGCCGAAGGACATGCTCTGCTCGCTCGCCCGCGTGGACGGGTATCGGTCCGCGATGGCGAGCGCGGGTCTGGACGTCGACCCGCGATGGGTGCGCTTCGGCACCTTCTACGTCGAGGGCGGGCGCGACGCCGCGCGCGAGCTCCTGTCGATGGACGACGCGCCCACCGCGATCTTCGCCGGGAACGATCTGCAGGCGCTGGGGGTCTACGACGCGGCGCGCGAGCGGGGAATGCGACTCCCCGACGATCTCTCCGTCGTCGGGTACGACGACATCGCTCCCGCGCGGTGGGTCAGCCCCGCCCTGACGACCGTGCATCAACCGCTGCGGCGGATGGGGGCGGAAGCGACGCGGATGGTCCTGGATGCCGCCACGCGCAGCGCCCCCGAGGTGGTCCCCCGCATGGATCTCGCGACGCATCTCGTCGTTCGCGGCAGCACCGCGCCGCCGCGCTGACCGCCTCCGGAAGGTCCGAGAGGCCGTGGGAGCGCGCCCACGGAACTTTCGCCGTGGTTTCGTAACGTTTGCGTAACCTGGCGATACGAGACCGTGGTCCGCGCGCATATGTTGTCTGCCACAACCAAACGCGCAAAGGAGCGCTCGTGCACAGACGCATATCCCCCCTGGTCTCCCTCGCCGCCGTGGGAGCCCTCATGCTCGGCGGTGCCGCCCCCGCGGCCGCCGCCCCGACCACCGTCAGCTCGGTCGACTTCGAAGACGGCACCACCGGCACCTGGACCCGCAGCGGCGGGACCGATGACACCCTGCGCGTCATCGACCTCGACGGCGGGAAGGTGCTCGAGGTCGCCGGACGCGACGCTGATTACGTCGGCATCCAGAGTCCGACCGGCATCTACGAGGCCGGCGCCACCTACGATTTCTCGCTCCGGGTGCGGTTGGCTCCCGGCACCCCCGACACGAGCGCCCGCCTGGTCATGAAGCCGGCGTACACCTGGATCGGCAACACCACGGTGACCGCATCGGGGTGGACGACGATCTCCGGCAGCTACACCGCCGAGGCCGGTGACGTCTCGGGGCTGCAGGCGTACATCGGCACCCCCGACATCGCCGGCACGCCCGCGTTCACCTACTACGTCGACGACATCCTCGTGACCTCCGAGGCCGCCCCCGGGGGCGGCGAAGCGCCCGACGTCGCACCGGGCGGTGCCGTCAACCCCACGGCGACGCCCGTCTCCGCCGCGCAGGGGACCGGGAACGTCGCCGCGCTCACCTTCGATGACGGGCCGAACCCCGGAACCACCCCCGCGCTGCTCGACTTCCTCGCCGAGAACGACATCACGGCGGTGTTCTGCGTCATCGGCCAGAACATCACCGCCCCCGGTGGTGCCGACATCCTCCGGCGCATCGTCGCCGAGGGGCACGTGCTCTGCAACCACTCGACCACCTACGACGACATGGGCTCGCTGACGCAGGCGCAGGCGTCCGCACGCATGGCGGAGAACCTCTCCCTCATCCGGACGGCGTTGGGGGACGACGACTTTCCCGTGCCGTTCTTCCGCGCGCCGAACGGTTCGTGGGGCAACACCCCTGCCGCGGCCGTGTCGCTCGGGATGCAGCCTCTCGCCGTGACCAACACGATCAACGACTGGGAGACGCAGGACGTCCCGACCCTCACGACGAACCTGCGTGCCGCGACCAAGGCCGGCCAGGTCGTGCTCGTGCACGACGGCGGAGGTGACCGCAGCGGGTCGCTCGCCGCGGTGCGCACGGTCGTGCCCGAGCGGCTGGCCGACGGCTGGACGTTCTCCCTTCCGGTGGGGGCGCCCGCCGCGCAGCCCGGTGGTGGCGAGGGTGATCCGCAGCCCGGGGACGTCCTCATCGAGTCCGACTTCGATTCCGGTGACCTCGACGGCTGGTCGGCTCGCGCGGGATCGGACACGTCGGACCCGGAGATCACCGTCGTCGACGGCGGTGCCGACGAAACCGTCTCGGCGGTTCAGGTCGGGCAGCGCACCCACGAGGGTGACGGCGTGCAGCATGACATCGCGGGTCTCCTCGAGCCGGGCGAGACCTACGCCGTGAGCGCGGCCGTGCGCTTCGCGCCCGGATCGACCACCGGCCAGGGGCTCACCCTGTCGGCACGGACCGTCTCCGGCGGCACGCCGAACTTCTCGAACCTGCTCCAGATCGAGAACGCGACCGCCACCGGGTGGACGACCGTGCGCGGCGAGTTCACGGTGCCGACCTACGACTCGGACGCCGAGATCTACTTCGAGGCTCGCTACAACAGCGGCAACACCTCGACATTCCTCGTGGATCAGGTCCGGATCTCGGTCCCGGAGGCCGCGCAGGTCGACACGGATCTCACCGGGCTGAAGGAGACGGTGGACTTCCCCCTGGGCGTCGCGATCGACTCCCGCGAGACGACCGGTGCTGCGTCACAGCTCCTGCTGCACCACTACGACCAGATCACTCCCGAGAACCACATGAAGGTCGAGGCCTGGTACACCGGTCCGGGGCAGTTCGCGCGCAACCCCGAGGCGACCGCCCTGCTCGACTACGCGCAGGCGGAGGATCTGCGGCTGTACGGGCACGTCCTGGTCTGGCACTCGCAGACCCCGGCGTGGTTCTTCCAGGACGACGCGGGTCGTGAGCTCACGACTTCGGATGCCGATAAGGAGCAGCTGCGCGAACGTCTGCGGACGCACATCTTCCGGGTGGCGGCATCCATCGCGGACGACTACGGACTGTACGGGTCCGACACGAACCAGCTCGTCGCGTGGGACGTGGTCAACGAGGTGATCTCGGATCAGGCGACGCCGGACGGTCTGCGCACCAGCCGGTGGTACCAGGTGTTGGGAGAGGAGTTCATCCGGCTCGCTTTCCGATACGCGGACGAGGCGTTCAACGATGAGTATGCGGCGCCGGGCACGGATCGTCCGGTCAAGCTCTTCATCAACGACTACAACACCGAGATCGACGCCAAGGGCGCACAGTACGAGGCTCTCGTCCGGCGACTGCTCGACGCGGATGTGCCGATCGACGGCGTGGGCCACCAGTTCCACACCTCGATCAACACGCCGATCTCGGCGCTGCGCGGTGCACTGGAACGGTTCGAAGGACTGGGTCTCCTGCAGGCGGTCACCGAGCTCGACGTGACGATCAACCCCGCCGACGACCCCAACCGGGTCCGGCAGGGCTACTTCTACCGCGACGTGTTCGCCCTCCTGCGGGAGTACCAGGCCGCGGCACCGGCTGCGGAGAAGATCTTCTCCGCCACGGTGTGGGGTCTCACTGACACGCGCTCATGGCGCGCCGAACAGCAGCCGCTGCCGTTCACGGGCGGACTCCAGCCGAAGCCCGCGTACTACGGGGCGATCGACGACAGCGCGGGACTCCCGCCGCTGGTCACGACCGCGAACGTGTTCGAGGGCGACGTTCAGCCCGGTGCCGGGTTCACGGACGCGCCGGAATGGCGCAACCTCCCGTTCCACCCGCTGACGGCGGATGCGGGCGGGTGGCAGGCGCGCTGGAACGACGACCACCTCGCGGTGATCGTCCGGTCGGCGGCGACGCCCGATCGGGTGGCCTTCACCTACGGGGGTCAGGAGTACTTCTTCGCCCCGGGTGTCTCCGGCTCGGTCGCGGGTGCGCAGGAAGTCGTCGACGGGGTGACCTTCACTCTGGCCCACCTGCCGCACTCGGGCGTGGAGGCCGGACAGGGCGCCGACTTCGACGTGCGTCTCCTGCGCGGAGGCGAGGTCGTCGGAGGGTGGAACTCCCCCGGCGCCACCGGCCGGCTCTCCTTCCTCGAACCGCTCTCGTTCCTGCAGGTGCCGGAGCTCGCGGCGCCGACAGTGGACGGGCAGGTGGATGCCGCTTACGCCGACGCCGCGGTGGCGACCACCGGTCGCACGGTGGAGGGGTCGGACGAGGGGGCGAGCGCCGAGGTGCGCACGCTCTGATATGGGAGTGGGGTTTGTCAAGGGGCAGGGGTGAGCGGACGCCGTGCCCGTCGGCTGCGGCGTCCGCTCGTTCCGGTCGTGTCGGGTGGTGACGCGCGTGTCGTGTTCGACGCGTTGTCACTCTGATATGCGCGGGTTGGTTACCGCATGACGGCTTGTTCGGCGGGGCGTTCACGCGAGTCTAGAGATCGAGCGTGGCCTGCTGGGCGGGTTGCTCATAGGGCGTGTCGCGAGTCGCCCGGACGCTGCCGTCACCACCGTCGGCGGCCGGAAGCTCAGGGCCGGGGTCAGGTCATGACGGCCAGGGACCAGCACCAGCCGGCCAGCTCGCGGGCGATCGCGGCGTTGGCGACGACGCTGCGCTTCCTGCGCGCCTGGAACCTGACCCACCGGTCGTGCAGACGCTGGTTGCCGGCATGCCCGCGGGCTCTCGCCTGGGCGCTGGCCCGGTCCCAGCGGGCGCGCATGACCGGTGAGGTGGGACGGTAGACGGGGCGGTGATGCCAGGCCGCTTCGATCAGCAGGCGACGGGCGTGGCTGTTGCCGGTCTTGGTGATCCCGCCCAGTGCGCGAGACGCGCCGGAGGAGGACTCTGACGGGGTCAGCCCGACATAGGCGCCGATGCGGTGCCCGTCCAGCCGGGTCCAGTCGCCGATCTCGACCGCGAGAGCGAAGCCGGTCAGCGTGGACACTCCGCGCAGGCAGCAGAGCCTGTTCACGACGTCGGTGAACTCGCTGTCCGCGGCCATGCGTGCGATCGCCGCGTCGAGTCGGTCACGGCGGTCGACGGCCTGGATCATCGCCTCGTAGGCAGCGTCGAACGCGGCCTGCAACCCGACCAGCTCAAACCGCTGGGATCGCAGCCACCCGTCGTGCGCGACGGTCCATGCCTTCCCGCCCGAGTACTGGATTCCCTGCCGCAGCAGCAGCTTGCTGACCCGGTGACGGGCGGACATCAGATCCCCGCGGGCATCCTCCCGAGCCCGCACCAGATCCCGGGCCGACTCCGCCTCGATGCTCGGGACCACCACCTCGACGACCTCGCCCAACCGCAGCAGCCGAGCCAGATGCACCGCATCCCGCGCGTCGGTCTTCACCCGGTCGCCCACCGGGCGCTGCAGCTTCGACGGAGCCGCGACCACGCACCGCGCTCCGGCAGCCGTGAGAGCGCGCGCCAACCCGAATCCGGTCGGCCCCGCCTCGTAGGTCGCAGCGACCGGCCCCGGAAGACCCGTCACCCAGGCGACGATCTCCTCGATGTCGGAACCCATGCGTCGCTGCACGAGCTCCCCGGTTCGCTCATCGATCGCGGCTGCGACCACGCTTCGCGCGTGCACATCCAGCCCGACACTCGTACGCTCAGATATCAACTGGGGCCTCCCTCACGTATGTGGCTCGGCAAGCCGGAACACCGGCCCGCAACCCACGGTCTACGCGAGTGGAGGCCCCAGGCTCAACCACTCATAGCGTCTGGCAGGGCAACACGCTCTACGCTCTGTTCGACGTGACCGACCCGGTCATCGATCTGTCGGGGAGCGATCCGTGGCAGCAGGACAGCGTCGAGCTCTTCCTGGACCTGGGGAACGCCAAGGCGGGCACCTACGGTCCGAACGACACCCAGATCCGCATCTCGGCGGACAACGTGCTGTCGTTCGGCTCGGGCAACACCGCCGTCCAGCAGGCGCGGGTGTCGTCGAGTGCCACCGCGCGCACCGACACGGGGTACCGCGTCGAGGTCGCGATCGATCTGGTGGGGCAGTCGGGCGGGCAGAGCAACGTGCCTCTGGGCGGTCTGGAGACCGTGCACGGCATCGACTTCCAGGTCAACGATGGTCGCCCCGACGGGCGGTTCTCGGTGAAGACCTGGGCCGATCCCACCGGCACCGGGTATCAGAGCACCGCCCGCTGGGGTGTGGCCGAGCTGGCGGCTGAGGTCACGGATCCCGGCACGGACCCCGGAACGGATCCGGGCACGGACCCCGGAACGGATCCGGGCACGGACCCCGGAACGGATCCGGGCACCGACCCGGGAACCGACCCCGGCACGGACCTCGGTACGGACCCGGCTACGGATCCCGGCACCGTTCCGGCCCCCGGCTCGGCATCCGGACCCGTGCCGCCGTCCCGCGGGTCGGCGGACGAACTGGCGACCACAGGCGGCGCGACGTCGCTGGGTGCCCTCGTCCTGGGCGCTCTGATGGTGCTCGGCGGCGCGGGGCTCGTCATCCATCGGCGACGGCAGCGCACCTGACCTTCCCCCCCGGGTCAGGCAACACGGAAGGGGGCGACCGCTCAGGCGGGCGCCCCCTTTCGCCGTGCTGCTCGACGTCGAGCTCACCGGCGAAAGGCGAAAAGAAAGGCCCGGGGTGGAAGCCCGGGCCTAAGGTGAGAGCCGCGCTAGATCAACGCGGGTCTCTCGCTCCCCGGCTTGGACTCGAACCAAGAACCTATCGGTTAACAGCCGATTGCTCTGCCAATTGAGCTACCGAGGATCATGCCCACCTGGCGGCGGGCAACCAGACGATACTAACAGCACCGCGGCGTCGCGAGAAAATCAGCCGGCCGAAATCCGTCGGTCGGGCGCGCCGCCCGGCGTCCACTGCAGGTCGTCGGTTCCGTGGCCGTAGGCGACGACATGACCGGCGCGCAGCACGAGAACATCGGCATCCAGGTCTCGGGGGGCATCGGAGTCGTTCGTGACGATGAGGGCGGACATTCCGCGCTCGTCTCGACGGCGAACGATCGCCGTCCGCACCGCCTGACGCACCTCGACATCGAGGTTGGCGTAGAGGTCGTCGGCGACGAAGAGGCGCGGCTCGAGGATGAGGGCGCGCGCGAGCGCGACGCGCTGCCGCATGCCCGCGCTCAGCTCGTAGGGGTATTTCGGTGCGGCCCCGAGCGGCAGTTCCATCTCGTCGAGCAGGGTCGCGACGCGCACCGCCAGGGCACGCGCGTTGACGCGGCGATCGCGTGCCGTGATCGGTTCGGAGATGACCTCGGACACCGTGAGACGCGCCGGCAGGTTCGCCCCCGCCCCCTGCGGGAGATATCCGGTGTGGAAGGTCCACTCGCGAACGGCGCGCCCGGGATGCCGCGCCGAGATGCCGTGAACGCGGGCGTCTCCCCCGACGACGGCGAGTCCTTCGTCGGGCCGTCCCGCCAGGAGCGACGCCAACGAGCTCTTCCCCGATCCCGTCGGTCCCATGACCACGAGGGTGTGTGCCGCCGCCAGGGTGAGGGTCACGCCGTCGATGACGCGGACGCCGCTTCGGGCGAGCGAGAGGTCATCGGCGCGGACGGCGACGGCGGTGTCGAGGGACCGGGGCATGTGAACATCCTCCCTGACCGGCGGCGCCGATGCCACCGCGACGTTTCAGGACTCGGTCAGCCGCTGGCGGTCGGCGTCCAGCTCGCGAAGCCGCAGACCCAGCTGGCGCGCCTCTTCGGAACCCGGCTGCACGCGCTGGATTCCTCGGACGAGTTCGGCCTTCTGCCGATCGAGCTCGCGCAGGAGGACGCGCCGCGCGAGGTCGTTGGCGGCCGCGACCGCACCTTCCTCGTTCCGCGCCGGGAAATCCGCCGTCAGCAGTTCGACGCCGAGCGTACGGAACGGTTCGCGGACCGCCTCGACCGCGGTGACGGCCCATCCCGGTTGAGAGAGATCGGTGGATGCCAGGGTGCTGCGCACCGCTTCGAGGGCGGGGTGGCCGAAGGGTGTCTGCAGCGCGCGGACGAACAGGTCGGGTTCGATCCGGTGGCCGTACTGCAGGAAGGCCATCATCGCCCCGCGCTCGAGGGCGACGTCGCGCGTGTTCGGCAGAGACGCCAGCGTGACCGACACGGCGACGGGCGCCGGAGCCTCGGTGCCTCCTCCGCGCTGCGCCTCGCGCTTCTCGGCTCTGTCGGCACCACGGGCGGCACGCTCGACGGCGCTCTGGACTTCGGGGATGTCGAGTCCCAGGCGCCGCGCCAGTACCCGCACGTACCCGGGGCGAAGGGCGGGGTCGCGGATGTCGGACACGATCGGAGCTGCAGCTCGCAGCGCGCCGGCGCGCCCCTCCACGCTGGAGAGGTCGTAATCCTTGAGGCGCTGGTCGATGACGAACTCGAACATCGGTGCTTTGTTGTCCATCAGCGCGCGCACCGCGCCGTCGCCGCGCTGGAGCCGCAGATCGCACGGATCGAGGCCCCCAGGGGCGACGGCCACGTACGTCTGGGCGGCGAAACGCTTCTCTTCGGCGAAGGCGCGGAGCGCCGCCTTCTGGCCCGCGGCATCCGGGTCGAAGGTGAAGACCACCTCTCCCGAGGCACTGTCGTCGCCCATCACGCGCCGCAGCACCGTGATGTGGTCGCTGCCGAACGCGGTGCCGCACGACGCGATCGCGGTCGTGATGCCGGCGAGGTGGCAGGCCATGACGTCGGTATAACCCTCGACGACGACGACCCGGTGCTCGCGTGAGATGTCGCGCTTGGCCAGATCGAGGCCGTAGAGCACCTGCGCCTTCTTGTAGATCGGCGTCTCGGGGGTGTTGAGGTACTTCGGTCCTTGATCGTCGTCGTACAGCTTCCGGGCGCCGAACCCGATCACCTGCCCGGTGACGTCGCGGATCGGCCAGACGACGCGCCCGCGGAAGCGGTCGTAGACGCCGCGCTGCCCCTTCGACACCAGCCCTGCCTGCACGAGCTCGTCGCGCGAGAACTTCTGGGCGAGCAAGTGGTCCATGAGCGAGGACCAGCCCTTCGGCGCATAACCCACGCCGAAGTGTGCGGCGGCTCCCGCGTCGAATCCGCGGTCGCCGAGGAAACGGCGAGCCGTGTCGGCCTCGGGCGACATCAACTGCGCGCGGTAGTACTCGGCCGCGGCCGCGTTGGCGGCGTAGAGGCGTGATCGCCCCGTCGTCTCGGGTGCGGCTCCGCCGTCTTCGTAGTGGAGCGTGTATCCGACGCGTGCGGCCATCCGCTCGACCGCCTCGGTGAAGGACACGTGGTCCATGGCGCGGAGGAACGAATAGACGTCGCCGGATTCGCCGCACCCGAAGCAGTGGTAGTAGCCGACCTGCGGGCGCACATGGAAGCTCGGGCTGCGCTCGTCGTGGAAAGGACACAGCCCCTTCATCGAGCCGACGCCGGCGGGCTTCAGCGCGACGCGCTCACCGACGACGTCGGCGATGTTGACCCGCGCCTTGACCTCGTCGATGTCGGCCTGCCGGATGCGCCCCGCCATCAGGCATCCGCTCCCCGCGGCGGTCGGGCGCCGGGCGCCCAGACGCCGAGCTCGGCGGCATCGACATCGCCCACGAGACGCCCGTACCAGGCGATCGCGAGCTGGTCCGTGAGGCTCGCGACCTGGTCGACGACGACGCGTCGACGGGCGACGTCGTCGGGGGCGTTCTCGAAGTCGGGTCCGTGCAGGGTGTCGAGAGACCCCGGGTTCTCCCACAGGGCGGATGCCAGTCGCTTCAGCACGCGGCGCTGCTCACGGTAGAGCGCCTTGCGGCCGTCGATCGACACGACGGTCGCGCCGATGATGCCCTTGAGGACGGCCATCTCGGCCTCGACGACGCGCGGGACGACGACATGCGCGCGATACCGCGTGAGATCGCGGACGGCGTACGCGTCGCGGGTCGCCGTCGTGGCGGCGCGTGCGAAACGTCCGATGAGGTCGGAGGTCAGGTTCTTCAGCCGGGCGAGCGCGGCGCGCGAGCCGTCGAACGCGTCGATCCACTCGGGCAACCGCATCAGGCGGTACAGGGCATCGGCGAGTTCGTCGCGCGAGAAGTCGTAGCCGACCCACGTCTGGATCGCGGTGAGGAGCGACTCGTAGCCCGCCGGGGATGCCAGGGCGGCGGGGTCGATGTATCGATTGACGACCGCGTCCTCGAAGTCGTGCACGGAGTAGGCGATGTCGTCGGAGAGGTCCATGACCTCGGCCTCGATGCACCGCACGCGGCCGGGGGCGCCCCCGCGCATCCAGTGGAAGACGGGTTCGTCGTCCGGGTAGACGCCGAACTTCAGCCGGCCGCCCGGGTCGGGAAGCGGCGCGTCCGCCGTCCAGGGGTACTTGCACGTGGCATCCAGGCTCGCCCGCGTGAGGTTGAGACCGAAGGAGTGGCCGTCGGGGCTGATGACCTTCGGCTCGAGGCGCGTGAGGATGCGGAGCGTCTGGGCATTGCCCTCGAAGCCGCCGATGTCCTCGGCCCACTCGTTGAGCGCCCGTTCGCCGTTGTGGCCGAAGGGCGGATGGCCGAGGTCGTGGCTCAGGCATGCGGTGTCGACGACATCGGGCGAGAGCTCGAGCGCCGTGGCGAGCTCGCGACCGACCTGCGCGACCTCGAGCGAGTGAGTCAGGCGGTTGCGCGCGAAGTCGGCGGGGCTCGCGGGGCTCAGCACCTGGGTCTTGGCGGCGAGGCGACGCAGCGCCGCCGAGTGCAGCACGCGGGCACGATCGCGCGCGAAGTCGTCGCGCAGCGAACGGTGCTGCTCTTCGTAGAACCGGGCGGCGTCGACGTCGTCGTACCCGGAGGGTCGAGCGAGGCCCGACGCGGTTTCACCCGCCACTGTGGTGGAGCTCCGCATCTGCGAGGGCAAGGCCCGCGGCGTCGCCGATCTCGCGGGAGTCGAGCCAGCCGTCGGGCAGGGCCGGGCGCTTGGGCGTGCCGGCGCGACCTCGCTGGCCCTCGGCGGCCTCGCCGGGGTAGGGTGCGTCGAGGTCCATCGTGGAGAGCAGGTCGTCGATCTCTTCCAGAGTCGAGGCGGTGGCGAGGCTGGCGCGCAGCTCGCCGCCGACCGGGTACCCCTTGAAGTACCAGGCGACGTGCTTGCGGATGTCACGGCATCCGCGACCCTCGTCCTCGAAGAACTCGACCAGCAACTCCGCGTGCCGACGGAACGCGCGCGCGACGAATCCGAGCGTCGCATCGACGGGTTCACCCGACGCGGCACCGGGGCGGCCGAGAGCGCGCGCCAGGTCTCCGAACAGCCACGGGCGGCCGAGGCAGCCGCGGCCGACCACGACGCCGTCGCAGCCGGTCTCGTCCATCATGCGGACCGCATCCGACGCCGACCAGATGTCGCCGTTGCCGAGGACCGGAACGCTCGTGACCGTCTCTTTGAGCTTCGTGATCGCGCTCCAGTCGGCGGTCCCGGAGTAGAACTCGGATGCCGTGCGCGCGTGCAGCGCGATCGAGGCGACACCCGCACCCTCCGCGATGCGGCCGGCCTCGAGGTAGGTGAGATGGTCGGCGTCGATGCCCTTGCGCATCTTGATCGTGAGTGGGAGGTCACCCGCGGCGCGCACCGCGCGCTCGACGATCTCGCGGAAGAGAGTGAGCTTCCACGGCAGCGCGGCCCCGCCGCCGCGCCGCGTCACCTTCGGCACGGGGCAGCCGAAATTGAGGTCGATGTGGTCGGCGTGGTCTTCCGCGACGATCATCTGCACGGCGGCCTCGACGGTCGCCGGGTCGACGCCGTACAGCTGGATCGAGCGGGGCGTCTCCGACTCGTGGTGGCGGATCAAGCGCATCGTCGTGTCGTTGCGTTCGACGAGCGCACGCGTCGTGATCATCTCGCTGACATAGAGCCCGGCGCCGTACTCGCGGCACAGTCGCCGGAACGCCGTATTGGTGATGCCGGCCATGGGCGCGAGCACGACGGGCGCGTCGAGTTCGATGGGGCCGATGCGCAGCGCACGCGCCGGGGCCAATGCCGTGGTCATCGTTCCATTCTCCCAGACCCCGCGCCCGTGCGGTGTCGCGGCGGGCGCGGGGCGGTCTGGGGAGGAGGGGTCACGCCTGCGCGGTCTCCGGCTCGCTGGCCGCCGCGCGACGCTCGCCCCACACCTGACGGGCGATCTGCGTGAAGGCCTCGACCGGCTGCGCGCCGCTGACGCCGTACTTGCCGTCGATCACGAAGAACGGCACGCCGCTGATGCCGTAGGCCTGCGCCTGTGCCTGGTCGGCGCGCACCGCGTCGCGGAAGCGACCGGACGTGAGCGCCTCACGGGCGAGCTCGGCGTCCAGGCCGATCTCGACCGCGAGCTCGATGAGGTCGTCGTCGCGGCCGACGTGCTTGCCCTCGAGGAAGTACGCCGCCATGAGGCGCTCGGACAGGTCGAGCTGGCGACCCTGCTCCTTGGCGAAGTGGAGTAGCTCGTGCGCCTTCACGGTGTTGGTGTGCTGCAGGATGTCGAAGCGGTACTCGAGACCCGCCTCCGCGGCGACACCGGTCACGCGGTCGAGCATCTCCCGCGCCTGCGAGGGCGAGATGCCCTTGTGCTGCGACAGGTAGTCCACCTCGCCGCCGACGAAGTCGACGGGGGTGTCGGGCGAGAGTTCGAACGAGTGGTACTCGATCTCGACGACGGGCGCGTCGTCGTCATCGGCGGTGGCGGCGAGGCCGTTCTCGAGGTTGCGCTTCCCGATGAAGCACCAGGGGCAGGCGATGTCGCTCCACACGTCGATCTTGATGGCATCCGTCATGTCGTGAGAAACCTTTCGGGTGACGGGCTTATTCCGAAAGCGGCATTCACTTCGTGTCGGGTGTGTCGACGGCGCCGCCGAACCGTCGATCGCGGGAGAGGTACAGGCCGATCGCGTCCCACAGGTGCGTGCGACGGAAGTCGGGCCACAGGGTGTCAAGGAACACCATCTCGGCGTACGCCGACTCCCACAAGAGGAAGTTCGAGGTGCGCTGCTCGCCGCTCGAACGCACGAACAGATCCACGTCGGGCATGTCGGGCTGGTACAGGTTCCGGCGGATCAGCTTCTCGGTGACGGCCGACGGCTTGAGCCTCCCGGCGGCGATCTCCTCGCCGATCCGGCGGACCGCGTCCACGATCTCGACTCGTCCGCCGTAGTTGACGCACATCGTCAGGGTGAGGCCATCGTTGCCCGCGGTGAGTCGCTCGGCCGCCTGCAGCTCGTTGATGACCGAACCCCACAGGCGCGGCCTGCGGCCGGCCCAGCGGATGCGCACGTTCCACTCGTTCAATTGGTCGCGGCGTCGGTGGAGGACCTCGCGGTTGAAACCCATGAGGAAGCGCACCTCGTCGGGCGAGCGCGACCAGTTCTCGGTGGAGAAGGCGTACACGGACAGGTGCTTCACGCCCGCCTGGATGGCTCCGGCAGCGACGTCGAGGAGAGCGGCCTCGCCTTCGCGGTGCCCCTCGATGCGGGTCAAGCCCCGCCGGTTGGCCCACCGGCCGTTGCCGTCCATGACGATCGCGACGTGTTCGGGTACCGAACCCTTGGGGAAGGTCGGGGGGTACTCCCCCGTCCAGTCGAGCGGGCGGTACGGGACGGCGTCGCGGTGCGTGTACGGCTTCGGGGTCATCGACTCGATTCCAGGTGCGAGAGGGAGCGGATACCCCGCTCCAGATGGAATTGGGTGTAGGCCGCGACGAGACCGGAGGCGGAGGCGGTGGTGCGGTCGGGGGCGGCATCCACGACGTCCCACTCCCCCGCGATCAACGCGCGCATCAGGTCGACGGTCTCGCGGGCGACGCGCGGCGAACCCGCCGGCGCGCACGCGGAGCACACGACACCGCCGAGCTGGGCGAGGAAGTAGTCGTGGTCGCCCACCGTGCCGCAGCGCGCGCACTCGCCCAGGCCGGGCGCCCACCCCGACAGCGCCATCGCGCGCAGAAGGTAGGAGTCGAGCACGCTGCGCGCGGCGTGATCGCCGCGCGCGAGGGCGCGGAGTCCCCCGACCAGGAGCAGATACTGCTGCGGGGTCGCCTCGGCCTCGTTCAATCGGTCGGCCGTCTCGACCATCGCACTGGCGGTGGTGTAGCGGTCGTAATGCTGCGCGATCTCGGCACCGTACGCCCCGAGGGACTCGGCTTGCTGGACGATGTCGAGGGTACGGCCCTGGTAGAGCTGCACGTCGGCGACCATGAACGGCTCGAGCCGCGACCCGAACCGCGATGAGGTGCGCCGGACGCCCTTCGCCACCGCGCGGATCTTGCCGTGGCGACGGCTGAGGAGGGTGACGATGCGGTCCGCCTCCCCGAGTTTGTGGGTACGCAGGACCACGACTTCGTCGCGGTAGGTGGGCACAGTCCATTATCGTCCCGCGACCCCGGGAGTCGGCGGTGCGCCGCGCGCGGGCCTGCGCCGGCGGGGCGGGAGAATGGATGCCGTGAACCCGCCCGTCTTCATCATCCCGCTGTGGGCCGACCTCACCGCCGTGGCCCTGGGCGGAGTGCAGGGCGCGCTCTTCGCCTCCGGCTTCCAGGGACAGCGCCGCCTCGATCTCCTCGGCGTGGCAATCATCGGCATCCTGCTCGGGATGGGCGGCGGACTCATCCGCGATCTCCTTCTCGGGCTGACCCCCGCGACCCTGCAGAACAACTGGTATCTGCTCACGGCGATCGCCGCATCGCTCGTGGGCATGTTGCTGTCGGGGATCTTCCAGCGCCTGAACCGCGCGATCATCATGCTCGACGCCGTCGTGATCGGCCTGTTCGGAGCGTTCGGCACGTCGAAGGCGCTCGCGCTCGGTCTTCCCGCGGTGCCCGCGGTGTTCGTCGGCGTCGTGGCGGCGGCGGGTGGGAGCGTGTTGCGCGACGTGCTGATGGGGCTTCCGGTCGCCATCATGCACGTCGGTTCGCTCTACGCGGTCGCGGCCGGTGGTGGATGCGCGGTGCTCGCGACGGCCGCGGCTTTCGGCGTGCCTCTGCCCGTCGCGGCGGTGATCGGTGTCGTGGTCACGACGGTGATCCGCATCCTCGCCGTGCTGTTCGATCTCTCGCTGCCCGAGCAGCGCAAGCTCCACCGCCGCAAGGTCGCGGTCGAGACGACGGGCATCCCGATCATCCGGGTCGACGACCCGGACGTGTGAGGGGCCACGCTCTGTCGCTTCGGAGGCCCGTAGGTGACCGATAGTGACCTCTCACGCGCGCGGTTCGAGCAGCGCGCCGAGGATGTGCGCGGCCTGATCGCCGTCGACATCGCGGAGCGCGGGAAGGTCGAGGAAGTGGCGTGCGATGGTGACCCCCAGGATGCTCGAGACCAGAATCGCGGCGCGCGTCCGCCCCTCGTCACCACGACCGTCGGCGAGTGCCTCTGCACGGTTTTCGAGGTGGGCGCGCAGAGCCTGAGCCGCGTCCGGCGACGTCAGCATCGATCGCAACAGGGCTCGTGTGGCGGGATCGAGTACGCGGAGGCGCACGTCGAGCACGTCGCTGAGGTGGGACTCGACGTCCCTGTCGCCGAGGTCGGCCACCGGTTCGACCGCGAGCGCGAACAGTGCGGCCTTCGAGCCGTAGTGCTGGAGCACCAGGGACGGGTCGATGCCTGCGCGCGCCGCGATCCCCCGGATCGTCGCGCCCTCCATCCCGCGGTCGCCGAACTCGTCGCGGGCCGCCCGGAGAATGCGTTCCGCCGTCGCCGCCCGCTTCTCGGCGCGTGATCCTGAGACGTTCATGTGTTCACTCTACAACTGATGAGCGAAGGCGTAGAGTTCCACTCATCGCTTGTTGAGTGGAGGATGCCATGACACACACGCCCCTGTTCCACCGGTCGGTTCTCGTGGTCGGTGCCTCGCGCGGTCTCGGCCTCGCGATCGCCCGGGCTTACGTCGATCGCGGCGCACACGTCGTCGCGACCGTGCGCGGCGATGTTCCTGAACCGCTCCGGGCGGTGCGGGATGCCGCGTCCGACCGCGTCGAGTTCGAGCACGTGGACATCGCCGACGGCGCTCAGATCGCCGCTCTGGCGAGCCGTCTGCGCGGCCGCACCTTCGACCTGCTGTTCGTTGTCGCCGGAATCTCGCTCGCGCCTCGAACCCAGGCGGCGGCCGACATCGACGACGACGACTTCGCCCGGACTCTCGCCACCAATGCGCTCGGGGCGATGCGTGTCGTCGAGAGGCTGCACCCGCTGGTCGCTGAGACGGGAACGATCGCGGTCCTGTCGTCGGGCCAGGGCAGCATCACGAACAACACCTCAGGGGGATTCGAGGTCTACCGCGCCTCGAAGGCGGCGTTGAACCAGCTCATGCGCAGTTTCGCCGCCCGTCACGCGGACGACGCGCGCGCCCTACTGCTCCTCGCCCCCGGTTGGATCCGCACCGACATGGGTGGTGCCGGCGCGGGCCTCGAGATCGACGAGGCGATTCCGCCCCTTATCGACACCGTCGAGGAGCAGCGCGGCACGCCCGGCCTCCGCTTCCTGGATCGAACCGGCACCCCGGTCTCCTGGTGACCGGACGCGCGAGGGGTCACTTTCTGTCGCTTCGGGCGCGCCCAGGCGACAGAAAGTGACCCCTCAGGCGAGTCAGGAGCGGGCCAGGATCTCGCCGTGGGGCATCAGGAACCAGCCGTCGGGATGCTCGGCCCACTCGCGCCACGCGTCGGAGATGCGCTGAAGCAAGGCGTGGTCGGCGAGACCCAGGCGCAGCGCGTGCCCGGCGAACGCCGAAGCCAGGATGCGGTCCGCCCACATCCCGCCCCACCACGCGCGCTTCTCCGGCGTGTCGAACACCCAGACGCTCGCACTCGCGTCGATGCGCGTGAAGCCCGCCTCGCGCGCCCACGCCTTGAGCACGCGTCCGGCGTTCGGCTCGCCCGACACTCCGCGGTGCACCGCGTCATAGAGCACGAGCCACTCGTCGAGAGCGGGGATCCGCGGATGCCAGATCACGCCGCCGTAGTCCACGTCGCGCGCCGCGACGAGGCCGTCCGGGCCGGCCACCCGCCGGAACTCCCGCAGCGCGTCCACCGGGCGGGCCAGGTGCTGGAGGGTCTGATGCGCGTGGACGATGTCGAACGAGCCGTCCGGAAGGTCCAGCGCGTACGCGTCGCCGACGCGGAACTCGACGTTCGTGCGGTCCCCCACCGCGGCGCGCGCGATCTCGATGACGTCGGGCGCGGCATCCATCCCGACGACGCGTCCCGGGGAGACCCGGTCGGCGATGTCGACGGTGATGGTGCCGGGGCCGGCGCCCACGTCGAGGACGCGGGCGCCGGCGAACAGCGAGGACACCAGGTAGGCCGCCGAATCGGCGACGGTCCGTGCGGCGTGGGAACGCAGCACGCTCTCGTGGTGTCCGTGGGCGTAGGCCACGGCCGGGGGCTCAGACGCCGGCGAGGGCGCCGGAGCGCTGACGCGTGCGGATGGCGCGGTTGACGCCGGACACGATCGCCTTGAGCGACGCGGTGGAGATGTCGTTGTCGATCCCGACACCCCACAGGCGCTGATCGTCGACCTGCAGCTCGACGTAGGCCGCGGCCTGCGCGTCGCCGCCGGAGCTGAGCGCGTGCTCGACGTAGTCGTACAGCGTGACCTCGAAGCCCTGCGCCCGAACGATCTCGAGGAACGCCGCCACGGGGCCGTTGCCGACCGCCGAAGCCGCCTGGATCGACTCACCGTCGCGCAGCGTCACCTCGAGCGAGACATCGCCCGACATGTCGCTCGACGACCGCGTCGAGAGGAGCTCGAAGCGGCCCCAACGCTGATCGTCGTCGGTGGTGGGCAGGTACTCGTCGGTGAAGATGTCCCAGATCTGCGCGCTCGAGACCTCGCCGCCCTCGGCGTCGGTGCGGGCCTGCACGACGCCGGAGAACTCGATCTGCAGCTTGCGGGGCAGGTCGAGCGCGTGGTCGGCCTTCAGCAGGTAGGCCACGCCACCCTTGCCCGACTGCGAGTTGACGCGGATGACGGCCTCGTAGGAACGTCCGAGGTCCTTCGGATCGATCGGCAGGTACGGGACCGCCCACTCGATCTCGTCGATGGTCTTGCCCTCGGCCTCCGCGCGGGCCTCCATCGCTTCGAAGCCCTTCTTGATGGCATCCTGATGCGATCCACTGAAGGCGGTGAAGACCAGGTCTCCCGCCCACGGGCTGCGCTCGGGCACGGGCAGCTGGTTGCAGTACTCGACCGTGCGCTTGACCTGGTCGATGTCGCTGAAGTCGATCTGGGGGTCGATGCCCTGCGTCAGCAGGTTCACGCCCAGCGCGACGAGGTCGACGTTGCCGGTCCGCTCGCCGTTGCCGAACAGGCAGCCCTCGATGCGGTCGGCGCCGGCCATGTAGCCGAGCTCCGCCGCCGCGACCGCGGTGCCGCGGTCGTTGTGGGGGTGCAGCGACAGGATGACGTTCTCGCGGTGGTTCAGGTTCCGCGACATCCACTCGATCGAGTCGGCGTAGACGTTGGGCGTGGCCATCTCGACGGTGGCGGGCAGGTTCAGGATGACCTTGCGCTCGGGTGTCGGCTGGAAGACCTCCAGCACCTCGTTGCAGATGCGCAGCGCGAATTCCAGCTCGGTGCCGGTGTAGCTCTCGGGCGAGTACTCGTAGTAGACCTGCGTCTCGGGAATCGTCGCCTCGTACTTCTTGCAGAGGCGCGCGCCCTCGAGCGCGATGTCGACGATGCCCTGCTGGTCGGTGCGGAAGACGACCTCGCGCTGCAGCACGGACGTGGAGTTGTACAAGTGGACGATGGCCTGTTTGGCGCCGGCGATCGCCTCGTACGTGCGGGAGATGAGGTGCTCACGGGCCTGGGTCAGGACCTGGATCGTCACGTCGTCGGGGATGAGGTCTTCCTCGATCAGCTGACGGACGAAGTCGAAATCGGTCTGGCTGGCGCTCGGGAACCCCACCTCGATCTCCTTGTAGCCCATCTGCACGAGCAGGTCGAACATGACCCGCTTGCGCTCGGGGCTCATCGGGTCGATGAGGGCCTGGTTGCCGTCGCGCAGGTCGACCGCGCACCAGCGGGGTGCGGTCTCGATGCGCGTGCTCGGCCACGTGCGGTCGGGCAGATCGACGCGGATCTGCTCGTGGAACGGACGGTACTTGTGGACCGGAGCGGACGTGGGCTTTTGCGTGTTCTTCATGACGGGGTCGCTTCTCTTGTCTGTCTGGAGGGGCCGACGACGAGCTCCGCGACGAGGAAGGCCCTTAGAACGAGGACTCGTCGCGGCAGCTAAGAAGAAGCAGGCCACGGAAGCGCATTCTGCGATGTTAGCACTCGCGCGAGCCGCGGCTCACTCCCCCGGCATCCATTCGCGCGCGAGGATGGCGTAGTCGACCTCGTCGCTCCACCGGCCCTTGAACCATTCGTTCTCGATCAGGTGCGCTTCCCGACGCATCCCGAGGCGTTCGGCAAGGGCGATCGAGCGGGCGTTGTCGGCGTCGATGCGGGCGACGAGGCGGCGCAGCCCGTACACCGAGAACGCCGTGTCGATCAGTGCGCGAACGGCTTCTGTCGCGAGGCCGCGTCCGGCGGCGACGGGGCTCACGACCCAGCCGATCTCGGCGGAGCCGGCGTCGGCATCCAGGTGAAACAGCACCAGATCGCCGATCACCGTGGCGTCCTCCACCCGCTCGACGGCGAGGACGACGCCTCCGCGCTCCCCCTCGAGGCTCGTCCCGCCGAAGAGGTGGCCGATGCGCTCGCGGATGTCGTCGGCGCTCTGCGGCTCGAACGGCAGGAAACGGCACACCGCGGGATCGCCGCGGTACGTGACCAGCGCGGCGAGGTCGGAGTCGACGACGGGGCGCAGTCGGACGCGCTCGCGCACGACGTCCAGACGGGCCGGAGCCGGGGGCAGAACGAACGGCGAATCGCTCACGGAAGCAGCGCGACCTTGCCGCCCGGGTGGCCGTCCATCACGAACTGCACCGCGTCGACCGCGTCGGCGAGAGGGAACGTGCGAGCGATGGGGACCTCGAGCACCCCGGATGCCGCGAGCTCCAGGATGTGGGCGCGAGCGATGTCGCGGAAGCGGGTGCTCTCGGGTCGGGCCCCGGCGATCCAGAGGAACCCGTCGGATTCCGCGCGCTGCGGCGCCACGATCGTGACGATGCGGTCGCGCTCGGCGACGAGGGCGAGCGAGACGTCGATCGCCTCATCGGTTCCGGCCGCGTCCCACGCGGCGACGATCGGTTCACCGCCGGCCGCCTCGATGGCACGTTCGCGCAGGCCATCCCCGTAGGCGACGGGGATGCCGCCGAACCGACGCACGCGCGCGGCGGACTCCTCGCCATCCGGGCCGACGGTGCCGATCACCCGGATGCCGAGCTCGCGGGCCTGCTGCAGCAGGCTCACGCCGACGGCGCCGGAGGCGGCGTGCAGCAGGACGGTCTCGCCGGCCGTTGCACGCGTGACCTGGATCATCTCGGCGGCGGTGGTGCCGGCCAGGAGCAGGTTCGCCGCCTCGGCGTGCGACAGCGTCGCGGGCTTGGCGAACACGTCGCGCGCGGGGACCGTGACGTCGGTGGCGTACGCCCCCTGGACACGGAACGCGACGACCTCGTCCCCCACCGAGAGCGGTCCCGTCCCGCCGAGGGCGTCGGGGCCCACCGCCGCGACCTCGCCCGACAGCTCGTAGCCGATGGGCGTCGGGAACGAGGCACCCGGTCGTGCGGCGGCGACGTGCTTGGCATCCGGTCGTGCGGCGGCGACATGCTTGGCATCCGCGGGGTTGATCCCCGCCGCGTGGACGCGGATCGTCACTTCTCCGGGGCCCGGGGCCGGTACCTCGACCTCGTCGAACGTCCAGTCCTCGACCGGACCGGGCTGATGTGCGCGCCACTGCTTGGCCATGATCGTCGTCCTCTCGTCGCGGTCGGCCGGCTCAGAAACCGAGTCGCCCGAGCTGTTTGGGGTCGCGCTGCCATTCCTTGGCCACGCGCACGTGCAGGGACAGGTACACCCGGCCGCCAACGAGGGGCTCGATGCCCTTGCGTGCCCGTGCGCCCACGTCGGCGAGGCGCGAGCCCTTGTGGCCGATGATGATCGCCTTCTGGCTGTCGCGCTCGACGACGATGTTCGCGTACACGTCGGTCAGATCGCTGTCTTCGCGTGCCGACACGTCATCGACGGTGACCGCGATCGAGTGCGGCAGCTCGTCGCGGACGCCCGCGAGGGCCGCCTCGCGGATGATCTCGGCGATCCGGTCCTCGAGCGACTCGTCGGTCGCCACGTCGTCGGGGTACAGCGCGGGACCCTCGGGCATGAGAGCGAGGAGTTCATCGCTGAGCACGTCGAGCTGCTCGCGGGTGACCGCGGACAGCGGGATCACCGCCGCCCAGTCCTCGCGCAGCGCGTCGACCTCGATCAGGCGCTCCGTGATCTGCTCGCGCGTGGCCGCATCGGTCTTCGTGACCAGTGCGACCTTCTTCGCACGCGGATAGCCCGAGAGCGACTCCGCGATGCGGCGGTCACCGGGACCGACCTTCTCGTTGGCGGGCACGCAGAACGCGATCACGTCGACGTCACCGAGCACTTGCTCGACCAGGTCGTTCAGTCGCTGCCCGAGCAGCGTGCGCGGACGATGGATGCCGGGAGTGTCGACGACGACGAGCTGACCGGCGGGCCGGTTGACGATGCCGCGGATCGCGCGGCGTGTCGTCTGCGGCTTGTCGCTCGTGATGGCGACTTTCTCGCCCACGAGGGCGTTCGTGAGCGTGGACTTCCCCACGTTCGGGCGGCCGACGAAGGTCACGAAGCCGGATCGGTTGTCGCTCATCTGTCGTTCCTCTCGCGGCCGGTGCCCGCGGGCGCCGACTCGTCGTCTTCGTCGTCGTTCGCGGCCCGCTCCACGATCACGGTCGCGATGCCGCGGTTGCGCCCGCGCGACGCTCCCCCGGTCATCACGAGGCCGGAGTGCTCTGCCGTGGCTCCGGGTTGCGGGATGCGACCCAGCGCCTTGCCCAGCAGGCCCCCGATGGAGTCGACGTCCTCGTCATCCAGTTCGAGGCCGAACAGGTCGCCGACCTCGTCGAGGCCGAGACGCGCGCTCACGCGGAATCGGCCGTCGTCGAGCGGTACGACCTCCGTCGAGGGGGCGTCGTATTCGTCGGAGATGTCACCGACCAGTTCCTCGATCAGGTCTTCGAGCGTCACGAGCCCCGAGACGCCGCCGTACTCGTCGATCGCGAGGCACACGTGCACGGCATCCCTCTTCATCTGCTGAAGCAGGGTCTCGGCTTTCATCGACTCCGGCACGAAGACCGCGGGACGCGCGATGCGGCGGATCGGCGCGTCGCGCCACCCCTCCTCCTCGCGGAACCCGAACTGCACGAGGTCTTTCAGATACAGCATGCCGACGATGTCGTCGGCATCGTCGTCGGCGAGGGGCACGCGCGAGACGCCCTTGTCGAGGAACAGCGCGAGGGCTTCTCGGGTCGTGGCTGCGGCATCCACGGTCACCATGTCGGTCCGGGGGACCATCACCTCGCGCACGTAGCGGTCGGTGAAGTCGAACACGGAGTGGATGAGCTCGCGGTCGTCCTGTTCGATGAGTTCGTTCTCGGCGGCCTCGTCGATGATGCTGAGGAGCTGCTCCTCGGACGCGAACGACGTCGACCGGGCGACGCCGGGGGTGATGCGGTCTCCCACCGCGACCAGTCCGTGGGCGAGCGGTCCCAGCAGGATGCGCATGCCGCTGATCACCGGAGCCCCGCCGCGGAGGAGGCCCGTCGCGTGCTGCCGGCCCACCGACCGGGGACTCGCCCCCACGAGGACGAACGAGATGCCGGTCATGAGGACCGCCGCGGCGATGAGCGCCAGCCAGATGTTGTCGAACAGCAGCATGAACGCCGCCGCCACCAGGACCGCGGCGCTGGTCTCGGCGAGCACGCGGATGAACGTCACGGCCGTGATGTGGGCGCTGGGGTCGTCGGCGATGCGCTGGAGCGAGCGGGCGTTGCGGCCGCTCGTGCCCAGTTCGGCCAGATCGGCGCGCGACGTGACGCCCAGCGCCGCCTCGGACGCGGCCATGAAGCCGCCGAAGGCGACGAGGAGGAGCGCGAGGACGAGGAGGACGGCCGCGGTCATGCGCGGCGGCGACGCTCGACGGCCTGGAAACCGGTGATGAGCTCGCGCTGCAGACCGAACATCTCGCGCTCCTCGTCGGGCTCGGCGTGGTCGAAGCCGAGGAGGTGGAGGAGGCCGTGCGTGGTGAGCAGGATCAGCTCGTCCTGAGTCGAGTGCTTCGCGGCGACGGCCTGCGTCTCGGCGACGGCCGGGCACAGCACGATGTCACCCAGCAGGCCCGCCGGGGTGGGCGAGTCCTCGGTGCCGGGGCGCAGCTCGTCCATCGGGAAGCTCAGGACGTCGGTCGGACCGGGCTCGTCCATCCACTGCACGTGGAGGGACTCCATGGCACCCTCGTCGACCAGCACGATGGCGACGTCGGCATCCGCGCTCACGTGCAACTCGGCGAGGTTGTACTCCATCAGTCGCAGGAGGACCTGCTCGTCGACCTCGTGGCCGGATTCGTTGTTGATTTCGATCGTCATGAGCGGTTTCGTCTCGGGAGGTGATCGCGCGGACCCGCGGGACGGGCCGCGCCGCGGCGTTCGGCACGGTTCGAGAGTTCGGAGGCCTCGTCGCGTTCGCGCCGGGCCACGAGACGCTTCTCGTCGTACTCGCTGTACGCATCGACGATACGGCCCACCAGGGTGTGCCGCACGACATCGTCGCTCGTGAGATACGAGAAGTGGATGTCATCGATGTCGCCGAGGACGCGAGTGACCAGGCGAAGCCCCGACGCGCCCTGCGGCAGGTCGATCTGCGTGATGTCGCCGGTGACCACCATGCGCGTGCCGAAGCCGAGACGCGTGAGGAACATCTTCATCTGCTCGGGCGTGGTGTTCTGCGCCTCGTCGAGCACGACGAACGAGTCGTTCAGGGTGCGCCCGCGCATGTAGGCCAGCGGCGCGACTTCGATCGTGCCCGTCGCCATGAGCTTCGGGACGATGTCGGGGTCCATCATCTCGTTGAGCGCGTCGTAGAGGGGGCGCAGGTACGGGTCGATCTTGTCGGTCAGGCTGCCGGGGAGGAAGCCCAACCGCTCCCCCGCCTCGACGGCCGGACGCGTGAGGATGATGCGGCTGACCTCTTTGCGCTGCAGCGCCTGCACGGCCTTGGCCATCGCGAGGTACGTCTTTCCGGTACCGGCCGGACCGATGCCGAACACGATCGTGTTCTCTTCGATCGCATCGACATAGGCCTTCTGCCCGAGAGTCTTAGGCCGGATGACCTTGCCGCGGGACGACAGAATCGCCTCGCCGAGCACCTCGGACGGACGAGGGCCGCCGTCCGAACGCAGGATGCGGCTCGAGCTCGACACGTCGGCCGGATCGAGACCCTGCCCGTTGCGCGTCATCGTGAGCAGCTCCTCGACGAGGCCTTTCGCCGCGGCCACGGCGGACGCGCCGCCGGAGAGAGTGATCTCGTTGCCGCGCACGTGGACGTCGACGTCGGGGTGCTCCTTCTCGACCACGCGCAGCAGGCGGTCTTGGGGGCCCAGAAGCTGGACCATGGCCACGCCGTCGGCGTACAGACGCTCGACGACGGGTTCTTCGGGGGAATCAGCCACCCGTGCTCTTTTCGTTCAGTCCGCCCGCGAGAACGTGGGCGTGTACATGGAAGACGGTCTGACCGGCACCGGCGCCGGTGTTGAAGACGAGGCGGAAATCGCCGTCCGCGTGCTCGGCGGCGACGGAGTTGGCCAGGCCCACGATCTCGGTGAGGAGATCGGGGTCTCCCGCGGCCAGCTCGACGACGTTGCGGTACTGCTCGGTCTTGGGGATCACGAGCAGATGCACCGGCGCCTGCGGCGCGATGTCGCGGATCGCGAAGGCGTTCTCGGTCTCGGCGACGATCTCGGCGGGAATCTCGCCTCGGAGGATGCGCGTGAAGATCGACGGCTCGGTCATGGCATCCAGTCTATCGACGGGGTCAGACAGGGGGTCGGGCGCGCGTCCGCGATCTGCGGTCGGGCGTTGCCGGGAGGCCGGTCGGGAGGGGCTACCAACGCCCCGTCGCGGCCGAGAGCACCGAGATCGCCGCAGCTCCCGCGGTCGAGGTGCGCAGGACCGTGTCGCCGAGGCGGACGAGGCGCGCCCCGGCATGGTGCAGTGCCTCGAGCTCGTCCGGCGCGATCCCGCCCTCGGGGCCGACGACGAGGACGACGTCGCGATCATCGGACGGGTCGGATGCCACAGCCGCGAGGCGCTCCTCGGCGGAGGGCTCGAGCACCAGCACGCGCGCCCCGTTCGCGCGAGACACGAGATCGGCGAGGCGTGCCACCCCCTCGATCTCGGGGATCCATGCGCGATGGGCCTGCTTCGCGGCCTCGCGCACGATCGTGCGCCAGCGGGTGAGGCCTTTCTCGGCCTTGGCATCCCACCGCGAGACACTGCGCGCGGCCTGCCACGGGACGATCGCATCGACCCCCAGCTCGGTCGCCGCCTGCACCGCGAGCTCGTCGCGGTCCCCCTTCGCGAGGGCCTGCACCAGGACGATCCGCGGCGAGGGGCCGGGAAGCTCGGCGCGGGCGGTGATCCGCACGTCGACCTGCTTCGGGGCGGCGGCCGTCACGAGGCCCTCGAGCCAGACTCCGTGACCGTCGCCGAGGGTGACGGCCTCGTCGACGCGGACACGGCGAACCGCGGCCGCGTGGTGCGCCTCCGGACCGGTGAGCACCACGACGTCGCCGACGCCGGCGGCCGACGCGTCGTCGGTCACGAAATGCAGCGCCACGATCAGTGCCGGAAGCGGTCGCGGAACTTCGAGAACATCCCCTGCTGGTGTTCGGCCAGCCGGGGCGCAGGGGCCTTCGTGCGCTTGGCGAATTCCTCGATGAGCGCGCGTTCCTTGTGATCCAATCGCGTCGGGGTCACCACGTGCACGCCCACCTTGAGGTCACCGCGCTGACTGCCCCGCAGCGGCGTGATGCCGCGGCCCTTGATCGTCAGCACGTCACCGGACTGCACGCCCGCCCGCACCTCGAGGTCGACGCTGCCGTCGAGCGACTCGATCGTCGTGGTCGCGCCGAGGATGGCATCCGGCATCGACACCTCGAGGGTCGCGACGAGGTCGTCGCCCTCGCGGCTGAACGAGTCGTGCGATTCGACGGTGATCTCGAGGTACAGGTCACCGTTGGGACCACCCGCGGGGCCGACCTCGCCCGACCCGGGGAGCTGGAGGCGCAGACCCGTCTCGACGCCCGCGGGGATGTCGACCGACACGGTACGGCGGGCACGGACACGACCCTGGCCCTGGCACGTTCCGCATGGGTACGGGATCGTCGTTCCGTACCCCTGGCACACGCTGCAGGGCTGGCTGGTCACGACGTTGCCGAGGAGGCTGCGGACCGTGCGCTGCACGTGACCGGAGCCGTGACAGATGTCGCAGGTGACTTCGCTCGTGCCCGGCTGCGTGCACGCGCCCTGACACGTCTCGCAGAGGACGGCCGTGTCGACCTCGAGGTCGCGGTGGACGCCGAACACGACGTCGCCGAGCTGCAGCGAGACGCGCACGAGCGCATCCTGTCCGCGCTCCCGACGCGACCGGGGCCGGGGGCCGCGGCCACCGCCGCCCTGTGCTCCGCCGAAGAACGTTTCGAAGATGTCGCTGAAGCCGCCGAAGCCCGCCGCTCCCCCACCGCCGAATGGGCTCTGGTCGCCGCCCATGTCGTAGCGGCGGCGCTGCTCGGGGTCGCTCAGCACGTCGTAGGCATGGGTGACGAGCTTGAAGCGCTCGGACGCGTCCGCGCCCGGGTTGACGTCGGGGTGGAGCTCGCGCGCCAGACGCCGATACGCGCGCTTGATGTCGTCGGGGCTGGCGTCGCGCGCGACGCCGAGGACCTCGTAGTGGTCAGCCACAATCGCCTTCCTGCCCGCTCACGCGGGGTCGATCAGATTCGGTGCGGGTCTCGTCAACGAGCGTTGTCGTCGTCTTCGAGCATCCGGGTCAGATAGTGCGCGACGGCGCGGACCGCCGCGAGGTTGGAGGAGTAGTCCATGCGCGTCGGACCCAGAAGGCCCACCCGCGCACCGCCGGCGGTACCGTCGTACCGGCTGGCGAGAACGGATGCCTCGACGAGACCGAACGGTTCGTTCTCGCGGCCGATGCTGGCCGACAGACCCTGCTCGTCGGCGACCATCTCGCTCATGAGCCGCAGCAGGGTCACCTGCTCCTCGATCGCCTCGAGGAGCGGATAGATACTGCCGCGGAAGTCGGACTCGCGTTTGGCGAGGGTCGCCGCGCCCGCCATGACGAGGCGGTCCTGGCGGAACTCGTCGAGCTCTTCGCCCACCACCCGGAGGACGGCGTCGGAGATGAGGTCGACGGCGATGCCGGGCCGGGGGCCGTCGACGGTCGCGGCGGCCACCGCCTGCGCGCAGTCCGCGACGCTCCGGCCGACCAAGAGGGCGCCCACGCGGGCGCGCAGCTGCACGATGTCGCCCTCCGTCGGCTCGACGGGCACGAGCGCGATGCGTTGCGAGACACGCCCCGTGTCGGTCACGAGGATGACGAGCACGCGAGGGCCGCCGAGGGCCACGAGTTCCACGTGGGAGAGGTTCGCCCGGGCGAACGAGGGGTACTGCACGATCGCGACCTGACCGGTCAGCTGCGTGAGCGCCCGGACCGTGCGCGCCAGGAGATCGTCGAGGTCACCGGCCTCGTCGAGGAACGAAGTGATCGCGCTGCGCTGGGCCGTCGACAACGGCCTCAACTCGGCCAGGTGGTCGACGAAGACGCGGTACCCCTTGTCGGTCGGCACCCGTCCGGAGGAGGTGTGCGGCGCGATGATCAGGTCTTCGTCTTCGAGCTGTGCCATGTCGTTGCGGATCGTCGCCGCGGAGACCCCGAAGGCGTGCCTCTCGACGATGGCCTTGCTGCCGACGGGTTCGCGCGTGTCGACGTAGTCCTGGACGATGGCGCGGAGCACCTGCAAGCCGCGTTCGGACACCATGGCGGGCTCCCTCCTTCTGGCACTCCGGACTCCTGAGTGCCAATTCTAGAACACCCGCCCGGCGGTGAGTCGGAAGCGCGCTCAGGCGGTGAGGGCCCGGACGACGGCGTCGGCGAGCAGCCGACCCCGGCGGGTCAGCACGATGCGCCCGCGGACGGCATCCGCTCCGTCGACGAGGCCATCGGCGATGAGGGATGCCACGGCCTTCCGGCCCTCGCCGAGCAGTTCGGATACCGGCAGACCGTCGCGGATGCGGCTGCGGAGCAGGACGGACTCGAGGCGTCGCGCGGTGTCATCCGGACGTTCCCGGGCCGCCGCGGGCGACTCGGCCGCCGCCAGACGCTGCGCGTAGGCCGCGGGATGTTTGACGTTCCACCAGCGGAGGCCCGCGACATGGCTGTGCGCGCCGGGTCCGAAACCCCACCAATCGGTGCCGCGCCAGTAGGCGAGGTTGTGGCGCGAGCGGTGCGCGCCGTCGGTCGCCCAGTTGGACACCTCGTACCAGTCGTACCCGGCGCCGGCGAGCAGATCGTCGGCCAACTCGTACATGTCGGCCTGAAGGTCGTCGGAGGGCTCGGCGACGACCCCGGAGCGGATCTGTCGCGCGAGCTTCGTGCCGTCCTCCACGATCAGCGCGTACGCGGAGATGTGGTCCGGGCGCAGAGCGATCGCCGTCTCGAGCGACGCGCGCCAGTCGTCGAGCGACTCCCCCGGTGCCCCGTAGATCAGGTCGAGCGAGACGTCGAGTCCGGCGGTTCGCGCCGACGCCACCGCCGTGGCGACGTTGCGAGGATCGTGCGTGCGGTCGAGCACGGCGAGCACGTGCGGCTGGGCGGACTGCATCCCGATCGACAGGCGGGTCACACCGGCCTCGGCGAGCGTCGCCGCGACGCGGTCGTCCACCGTGTCGGGATTGGCTTCGACCGTCACCTCTGCGCCGTCTCGGATGCCGAACTCGTCGCGCACCGCGTCGAGCATCCGCGCGAGGTCGCCCGGCGGCAGCAAGGTCGGGGTGCCGCCCCCGAAGAAGACGGTGGATGCCGCCCGCCGGGCGCCCGCGGCATCCATGACCGTCCCGGCCAGGCGCACTTCGGCCGCGAGCGTGTCGGCGAAGTCTTCCTGCCGCGCACCGCGCAATTCGCTCGAGGTGTACGTGTTGAAGTCGCAGTAGCCGCAGCGGACCCGGCAGAACGGGACGTGCAGGTAGACGCCGAAATCGGCCGTCGGGTCGATCGGCAGGTCTTCGGGCAGGCGCCCGTCGACGGGCGCCGCATCGCCGAGCGGCAGTGGTCCGCCCATCAGGATGTGTATAGCGGCGAGATCGCCCGGAGGTAGCGCTGGAAGAGCGCACGGCGGCGCCGGTTCACGAGTCCGATGAACACCCGGTACGACGGGGCGGTGGGTCGGTCGAACGCCCGGACCACGAACCACACCTCGTCGTTGTCGCGCCATTCGACGGCGAACAGTTCCTCGCCGCTGACGATCGAATGACCGACCGTGCCGAGGATGAAGCCGACGCGGCGAGGTTCTTCGAACACCGAGATCACGCGCAGATGCGCGTCGGCGCGGTGACCGTCGACCTTGCCGTGCAGACGCACACTCGACCCGGGGCTGACGAACGGCGTGCCGTCGGCGGCGAATCGCTGCTCCGAGGCGACGCGGCTGGGAGCGATCGGGGCACCCTCGGCGTCGAAGCCGACACCGGAGTATCCCCCGTCGGTCGCCGGACGCACGTCGCTGATGCTCAGCTCCTCCGAGCGCAACGGTGCCCACGACAGCAGCAGCTCGCCGGCGGCGGTGAACCGCTCCTCGCCGCTGCCGATTCGCCAGGAGTCCTCAGCGGGAACCGAATGTTCGGGCGGGTACTGCATGAGGTCGTGCGCCTGCGTGGCGCCGACGGCCGCATAGTCGACGGTGTCGTCGGTGAAGTTCTGCCGGCGCATAGTTTCCAGTCTCCTCTGCGCGGATGGGAGGACGATGGGCGTCGCTACTTCTTGGTCTCGACGTCGCCGGAAAGGGCGGCGATGAACGCCTCCTGCGGCACCTCGACCCGGCCCACCATCTTCATGCGCTTCTTGCCCTCTTTCTGCTTCTCGAGCAGCTTGCGCTTGCGGGTGATGTCACCGCCGTAGCACTTGGCGAGGACGTCCTTGCGGATCGCGCGGATGTTCTCGCGCGCGATGATCCGCGCGCCGATCGCGGCCTGGATGGGTACCTCGAACTGCTGGCGCGGGATGAGCTTGCGCAGGCGCTCGGTCATCATCGTGCCGTAGCTGTACGCCTTCTCGCGGTGGACGATCGAGCTGAAGGCATCCACCTTCTCGCCCTGCAGCAGGATGTCGACCTTCACCAGATCGGCGGTCTGCTGGCCGGCGGGCTCGTAGTCGAGGCTTGCATAGCCCTGCGTGCGGCTCTTGAGGTGGTCGAAGAAGTCGAAGACGATCTCGCCGAGGGGCATGTTGTAGCGCAGCTCGACGCGGTCTTCGCTGAGGTAGTCCATGCCGAGGAGGGTTCCGCGGCGCGACTGGCACAGCTCCATGACCGTGCCGACGTAGTCCTTCGGCAGCAGGATGCCGGCCTTGACGATCGGCTCGGACACCTCGGCGACGCGTCCGTCGGGGTACTCGCTCGGGTTGGTGACCGACACGGTCTCACCGGTGTCGGTGGTGACCTCGTACGTCACCGACGGGGCGGTGGTGATGAGGTCGAGGCCGAACTCGCGCGAGAGGCGCTCGGTGATGATCTCGAGGTGCAGCAGCCCCAGGAAGCCGGCGCGGAAGCCGAAGCCCAGGGCGACCGAGGTCTCGGGCTCGTACTGCAGCGAGGCGTCCGAGAGCTTGAGCTTGTCGAGGGCCTCGCGCAGCTCGGCGTAGTCGCTGCCGTCGATCGGGTAGATGCCCGAGAAGACCATGGGCTTCGGGTCGGTGTACCCGGCGAGGGCTTCGGTGGCGGGCTTGCGGTGGTTGGTGATCGTGTCGCCGACCTTGGACTGCCGAACGTCCTTCACACCGGTGATGAGGTAACCGACCTCGCCGACGCCGAGACCCTTCGTGGGTACCGGCTCGGGGCTGGAGACGCCGATCTCGAGCAGTTCGTGCGTCGCGGTGGTCGACATCATCTGGATCCGCTCGCGCGGCGACAGCGCGCCGTCGACCATGCGGACGTACGTCACGACACCGCGGTACGCGTCGTAGACGGAATCGAAGATCATGGCGCGGGCGGGAGCATCGGCCTTGCCCACCGGGGCCGGGATCTTCTCGACGATGAGGTCGAGCAGGTCTTCGACGCCCATACCCGTCTTGCCGCTCACGCGGAGGACGTCTTCCGGCTTGCCGCCGATGAGACCCGCGAGTTCGGCCGCGTACTTGTCGGGGTCGGCCGCCGGAAGGTCGATCTTGTTCAGCACCGGGATGATCGTCAGATCGTTCTCGAGCGCGAGGTAGAGGTTCGCGAGCGTCTGCGCCTCGATGCCCTGCGCGGCGTCGACGAGGAGGATCGCGCCCTCGCAGGCGGCGAGCGATCGGCTGACCTCGTACGTGAAGTCGACGTGGCCGGGCGTGTCGATCATGTTGAGCGCGAACGTCTCGCCCCCGACGGCCCACGGCATCCGCACGGCCTGCGACTTGATCGTGATGCCGCGCTCGCGCTCGATGTCCATGCGGTCGAGGTACTGCGCACGCATGTCGCGGTCGGCGACGACGCCGGTGATCTGCAGCATGCGGTCGGCCAACGTCGACTTGCCGTGGTCGATGTGGGCGATGATGCAGAAGTTGCGGATCTGCGCCGGCGGCGTGGCGGACGGCTCAAGGGGCTTCAGGGCGCGCGGTGACATGTTCCGTCGATTCTACGGGCGGCGGCCGACATCGCCGTCCCGGGTGGGTGCACAGGCGGCGTTCGTAGGGTGGATGCCATGACGGTCCAGGTCGTGTTGGTGCACGGCATCCGCACGTCCGCGACGATGTGGCGCGCCCAGGTCGAGCATCTGCGGCAGCGCGGGAACCCCGTCACGGCGGTGGATCTGCCGGGGCACGGGACGCGCCGTGGCGAGACGTTCACCCTCGATGAGGCGTTCGCGACGATCGATCGGGCGGTTCGGGATGCCGCGACCCGCGGTCCCGTGCTGCTCGTCGGGCACTCCATGGGCGGCCTCCTGTCGATCGAGTACGTCGGCCGCGAGGATCCGCCGCCGGTCGCCGCGTTCGTCGCGGCATCCTGCACGTCGATCCCCCGGGGTGCGGGACTCGCCGCGTACCGCTTCTTCGCGCGGCGGCTGGATGCCTTTCCCGACCGCGGCATGCGCGTGACGAACTACGTGCTCGAGCGCACGCTGCCGCCCGAGACCCGCGAAGACTTCGGCGCGGGCGGGTACGCCTTCGACGCGCAGGACACGGCGTTGCGCAGCCTGTCGGTGCTCGACCTGCTCGCGGCGCTCCGGCGCATCGCCGTGCCGCTGTGGTTCGTCAACGGGCAGTGGGATCAGCTGCGGGTGAACGAGAAGCTGTTCACCTCGGTCGCGCGCGACGCCGAGCTCATCGTCGTGCCGCGGACGACGCATCTCGTGACGGCGATGCGGCCGCGCGTGTTCAACGCGGTGCTGGACGTGGCGCTCACCACGGTGGAAGCCTCGACCTGATAGACTCGGTCCTTGGCTTGCGTGTGGGGTTTTCCCCGACCTCCACGACCGCCGGTGCAGCGCCCCTCTACCGCTCGCCCGGCATTTCCATACTCACTCAAACGAAAGACCGTCGAACGTGGCGAACATCAAGTCGCAGATCAAGCGCAACAAGACCAACGAGAAGGCGCGCGAGCGCAACAAGGCCGTCAAGAGCGAGCTGAAGACGCACGTGCGTCGCACTCGCGAGGCCGTCCTCGCCGGTGACAAGGAAGCCGCCGAGAAGGCCCTCGTCGTCGCCGGTAAGAAGCTCGACAAGGCCGTGAGCAAGGGTGTCATCCACCAGAACCAGGCCGCGAACCGCAAGTCGGCCATCGCGAAGCAGGTCGCCGCTCTCTGAGCCACATCCTTTCGACAGCCCGTCCCGCACCGCGGGGCGGGCTTCGTCGTTTCCGGGCGTCGCAGGATCGCGGCGCGGCGGCGCGGCGGCGCGGCGGCGCGTTCGGCCGGCGGACGCGTTCCGGAGCGGAGGAGATTCCGCGGGCGGAGGATGCGTGCGAGGGTTTCTGTCCTCCGCTCCCCGAATCTCCTCCGCTCCAGGACTCTCGCGCGGAGACGAGAGAGGCGAAAGGCCGACCGCGGCGACGACGCCCAGGCAGCGTATCCGAGGCGTTCGAGCGCCTCGGCCGGCGTCGTGCGGCGGTCGCGAGGTCAGCGGCCGTAGGGCTGGCGGGTGGCGATGATGGTGATCATCCGCTCGAGCGCGAAGACGGCGTCGCGCGAGGCGCCCTTGACCTCGGCGTCCGCCCGGGCGGTGGCGTGGATCGCCATGCCCAGGGTCGAGGCGCTCCAGCCGACGAGGTCGCGGCGGGCGCGGTCGACCTGCCAGTCCTTCATGCCCAGGCGCTGAGCCAGCGCCGACGACGACTCGCGGTTGCCGGCCACGCGCGCCATCGTCCGCAGCTTCATCGCCACGGCGGCGACGAGCGGGACGGGGTCGGCACCGGATGCCAGGGCGTGCCGCAGCGCGAGGAGCGCGGGTCCGTAGTGGCCGGCGATCGCCGTGTCGGCGACCGTGAAGGCGGACGTCTCGACGCGGCCGCCGTAGTAGCGCTCGACCGTGCGCTCGTCGATGTCGCCCGGGACGTCGGCGATGAGCTGTTGGCACGCGGCCGCGAGCTCGGTGAGGTCGTCGGCGAACGCCGAGACGAGGGACCGCAGCGCGACCGGGGCGATGCGCTTCTGCGCGGCCTTGAACTCCCCGACCGCGAAGTCGAAGCGGTCGGAGTCGCGCTTGACGGCAGGGCAGGCGATCTCGATGCCGTTCCCCTGGCCGGCGCGGATGGCATCCAGGAGTTTCTTGCCCCGGACGCTCGCGCCGGTGTGGCGGAGGACGACCGTCGCGCCCTCCTGCGGGTGTTCGAGGTAGGCGAGCGCCTCGGTGAGGAAGGTGTCGGAGCACTTCTCGACACCACCCACACGGACGAGGCGGGGCTCGCCGAACAGCGACGGTGACGTGACGCCGAGCAGGGTGCCGGCGGTGTAGTCGTCGGCGCGGACGTCGGTGACCTCGAGGCTCGGGTCTTCGCTCTTGAGGAACTCACGGATGCCGGCGGTCGCGCGCTCGGCGCAGACTTCTTCGGGCCCGGAGATCAGCACGATCGGCGCGGGCTGCGGGGTGCGCCAGGCGATCTGCGGAATGGCCGACTTCGCCTTCGCGGGGGCGGAGCGTCGGGGGGCCGGGGTCACTCCCCCAGCCTACCGACCGGGTCGGACATGGATGCCGAGGATCGGTGGACGCGGTCAGCCGTTCGCCTCCGTGGAGGTGAGGGTCTTCGGGGCGGCGTAACGAGCCCGCATCTGCGGACCGGCGGCCGGTCCGGCGCGGAAGGCGAATCGCGGATCCGAAACGGACAGGCCGGTGTGGGGATCGATCGTCGCCGGCTCCACCTCCTCGCCCGTGGTGACGTCGACGAGGACCATGGCGCGGTCGGCGGGCGCCAGCTGCGCGTTCCGCCATGCCGCCATCGCGACGAGGATCGGCCGAAGCGATCGGCCGAAGTCGGTGAGCACGTACTCGTGCCGAACGGGGCGCTCCTGGTACACGCGCGTCGTGAGGATGCCGTTCTCGACGAGCAGCTTGAGCCGCTTGGTGAGCATGCTCGACGAGAGGCCGATGTTCGCCTCGAACTCATCGAAGCGGGTGTACCCGTCGAAGCAGTCGTGGAGGATCAGCATGGTCCACCACTCGCCCACGTACGACATCGCCGTCGACAGTGGGCACTCGCGGTCTTCGACCCGGATGCGTGCGGACATGAGGGGTTCCTCCGGTGACGCGGATGGGGTGCGGTAGTGACTGCTACTCTAGCAGCCATGGTGACTGTCAATTCAGAAGTAACTCGATCGGACTCCGATCCCGGACCTGCTCTGCGACGGGCCGTCGTCAGCGGAGGCACGAGGGGCACCGGTGCGGCGGTGGTTCGTCGCCTGCAGGATGCCGGGATGCAGGTCACCGCGATCGGTCGCACGCCCGTCGTGATGGACGACGTCCGCTTCGTGTCCGCGGACGTGACCGACGCTCACGCGGTCCGCGAGGCGGCGCGCACGGTCCTCGAGGAGGGAACCCCCGACGTCCTCGTCCACGTCGCGGGCGGATCCCACTCCCCCTCGGGTGGGTTCGGTGCTCTCGGTGAGGCCGACTGGGCGCGAGAGATCGACCTGAACCTGCTCTCCGCGGTGCGTCTGGACCGTGAGCTCCTCCCCGCCATGGTCGCGTCCGGACGCGGAGCGGTGGTGCATGTGTCCTCGATCCAGGCACGGATGCCGCTGTGGGACGGGACTCTGGCCTACGCCGCGGCGAAGGCGGCGCTGCGCGCATACAGCAAGGGCCTCGCGGGCCAGCTGGCACCCCACGGGGTCCGGGTGAACACGGTCTCGCCGGGCGGCATCCAGACCGAGGGAGCCGATGCGCTCGTTCGGCGTCTCGCCGCGAAGTATGACTGCGACGAAGACGCCGCGTGGGACTCGCTGGTCTCCGCGCTCGGCGGCGTTCCCTCCGGGCGCTTCGCGACGCCGGATGAGATCGCGGCAGCGATCGCTTTCCTTGTCTCGGACGCCGCGGCCAACGTCATCGGTGCCGACATCGTCATCGACGGCGGCACCCTGCGAACCATCTGACCCCCGAACGATTCACGAAGAGGAATGACCATGACCGATTTCGCGCCGTACGATCCGAACGTCCTCCCCGCCCCGGTGCTCGCCTATCTCGATGCTCGCGACCAGCAGCGCCACTCGGACGCCGCTGATGCTTTCACACCGGACGCGGTCGTCCTCGACGACGGCGGCACCTATCGAGGGATCGACGAGATCTCGCGGTGGATCGCGTCCTCGTCGACGGAGTTCACGTACACGAGCACCCGCCTCGGCCAGCGGGTGCTCGACGGCGACCGCGCGGACGTGCAGGTGCGGCTGGACGGTGACTTCCCCGGCGGTACCGTCGTTCTCCGATATCGCTTCGATCTGCGGGACGAACTCATCGCGCGTCTCGTGATCGAGATCTGAGGTCGCACCACAGCGGCGACGGGTGACGCAGCGGACAGCCGGACTCACGGCGCCCTCTGCCGCCACAGCGTCAGTCGCCCCTCGCCGTCGTGCCACACCGCGAGGACGCCATCGAGGTCGGTGCGGGCGGCCACGGTTCCGTTCTGCTGCAGGATGTCGAGCAGACGAGCCGTCGGATGCCCGTAGCTGTTGTCCGCACCGACGCCGATGAGTCCCAGGTCGGCGTGGAGTCGGCGGTACAGTTCCGGGTCCTGGTCGGCGCTGCCGTGATGAGAGACCTTGACGACCTCGACGCGTGGAACGGCGATGCGGCGCAGGAGGGCGGCTTGAGGTTCGGCTCCGAGATCGCCGAGCATCACGGTGTGCGGAAATCCCGGACCGGTGACGTCGATCGCGACGCTGGCGTCGTTGCCCGGTTCCATCCCGGGCAGCGGGCCGAGAGCTTGCCAGCGGGTGTCGCCGAGCTCCCCCGTCATCCCGACTGCGGCGGCGATCAGCCGGGCGCCGCCGGCCGCGTATCGCTCCAGCAGTCGCTCGTCGGCGGGCTCTCCGGTCGGACCGTGCACGACGGCATCGGCGCGACCCAGGATCGCGGCCGAGCCGCCGACGTGGTCCTTATCGAAGTGCGTCAGGACCACGAGGTCGAGGCGATCGATCCCGAAGGTGCGGAGGCACTCGGCGAGGGGTTCGGGTTCCGGTCCGGTGTCGACGAGCGCGACAGAGGACCCGGACCGCCACAGCGTTGCATCCCCCTGCCCGACGTCGCACATCGCCACCTGCCACCCGGTCGGCACGGTGAGCGGGCCGGCGACCGTGCGGATCGTGCTCGTTCCACCGATCGCACCGACTACGCCGGCGACGAGGAGCGTCGCGATGGCGGTCAGCCGTGGCACGCGGCTCGGACGGGCTATCGCTACCGCGATCGCAGCGCCCATCACGGCGAGAAGGCCCGCGCCCGGGAGACCGTCCGGCCAGGGGAGATTCTGCGCCGCGAAGGAGGCCGTCGTCTGCGCGACGCCGGCGATCCAGGCGGCCGGAATCCACGCCAGTGCTGTCAGCCCGTCGCGTAGCCAGGGGAAGGGTGCGACGCACGCGAGCGCCCCCGCAATCGTCGCCGGCGCCGCGGCGGGGTCAGCGAGCAGGTTGGCGGCGATACCGAGCAGAGGCACATGCGGATCAATCAACACGATGAGCGGACCGCACACGAGCTGCGCCGACGTCGGCACCGCCAGGGCGAGAGCGAGGGGTCTCGGCATCCCGCGCGCGAGTCCGTCGGCGAGCGGCCGGGCGAGGACGAGCAACGCCGCGGTGGCGGCGGCCGAGAGCGCGAAGCCCAGGGAGCGGCACAACCAGGGATCCGCGATGAGCAGCCCGGTCACCGCCGCGGACAGTATCGCGATACCAACGAGCGGTCTGCCGAAGCCGAGGGCCAGGATGCCGATCGCGCTCATCGCCGCGGCACGCACGACACTCGGTTCCGGTGTGACGAGGATGACGAACCCGGTGAGCACGAGCAGCGCGCCCACGACGCGGACCCATCGCCGAGCACCGCACGCCGCGAGAAGCGCGAACGCTGCACCAACCACGAGGGCACAATTGGCCCCGGACACCGCCGTGAGGTGCGACAGCGAGGACGCGTTCATCGCCTCTTCGGTCGCGGCGTCGAGGCTCGACGTATCACCCACGGCCAACCCCGGGATCAACCCGGCACCCGGCTGCGGCAGCCCGCGTGTGGATGCGACGAGTCCATCCCGCAGGTCTTCGAACACGGCCCACACCCCCTCGGGCGGCGGCGCGCGCTCCACGTCGGTCGCCCGCAGCACCAGAACAGCCCGTTCGGCGGGGTCTGCCGGGATCGCGCGGCCGACGAGCACCACCTCGCTCCCCTGCCCCACCACGGAGAGGCGCTCGCGGCCTTCGATGTCCACACCGATCCGGGCGGGGATCACCCCGCGTACGGTCGTGTCGTCCGCCGAGACCGCTGACACGGTCGCATCGAACCACGCGCCGCCGTCAGCGCTCCCCGACATGTGGCCTGTCACGGTCGCCGTCACGTGGAGATGGCGACCCCCGTTCACCGCCAGATTGTCGATCGCCTCACGGGTCGGCGCGAGCGAGGCGACGGTGCCTCCCGCCGCGGCCGCGGAAGCCAGTGCGACCGTCGCAACCAGCACGGTGGGATGGCGGAAGCGGGCGAACGCGGCCGCCGCGATACCGACGGCGACGGCGAGACCGGCCACCCCCATCCACGCCATCGGCACGGCCGTTGCGACGGCAGCGCCGATCCAGGTCGCGGCAGCGACGGCGACCGGGCGCCACGCGCGTCGGCGGAGCCCCTGTCGCTCGCTCACACGCGCACCAGGTCGCGAAGGCTCGCGAGCATCTTGTCACCGATGCCGGGAACCGACCCGAGGTCGTCGACGCTGGTGAAGCGGCCGTTCTGCTCCCGCCACGCGAGGATGCGGTCCGCCAGCGCCGGACCGATCCGAGGGAGCGCGTCGAGTTGCTCCCTCGTCGCAGTGTTGAGGTCGAGGGGGCCGGACGCCGCTCCCCCGCCGACGGTCGCGCCCGGGCCCGCGGTCGCGGGCTCAGCGCCCACGACCGGCACCACGATCTGTTCCCCATCGGTCACCTCGCGGGCGAGGTTCACCCCGTCGCGGGCGGCATCCTCGGCGAACCCGCCCGCGTGGGCGATGGCATCCGCGACTCGATCTCCGACCTCGAGCCGGTAGAGGCCGGCCGCACGCACGGCGCCGGCGACGTGCACGTACACCCCCGCACCGGGAGCGGCGCTCACACCACCGCTCGGTGTCGGCGACGTCGTCACGGTCTCGGCGCCGGTCGCTCCGCGGAAGATGCCGATCCCGACGGTCACCGCGAACGCGGCCAGCACCAACACGATGACCGCGCCGACGCCGAGGCGTCGGCGCGGATGGAGGCGCGCAACGGCGGTGTCGGGATCCGGAGCCGTGGTCACGCGAGGACGCTACGGAAGGGCGAGCAGGTCGCGCGGGCCACAACGCCCCAACGGTGCACAGCTGAAACGATCCCCTCCCTGGGGAGGACCGGCGCTGAGCCTGTGGCGATGAACGCGAACGCCTGGCGCGCAACCCTCGCCGCCCTCGCCGACGACGCCGCTCGCGGGGTCAACGCGCGGGCGCGGCTCGGTCCGCCGGTCGCCGCCGTCCTCGCGGCGGTGTCGGCCGCGCGTGGCGGGGACGCGCTCGTCCGCCGGTGAACGACGGATGCCACGCCCCCGCGCTCCGCAGAGCGCCGGGGACGTGGCATCCGGAACGAAGAACTACTTCGTCGAGAAGCTGACCACCTTCGGCGGACGCACGACCGCGCGTACGATCTCGCGGTCACCGAGGGCTCGGCGCACCTTCTCGTCGGCGCGGGCGGCGGCCTCGAGGTCGTCGGCACCGATCTTGGCCGAGACCTCGAGCGTGCCACGCACCTTGCCGTCGATCTGCACGACCGCGGTCACGGTGTCTTCGACGAGCAGCGTCGGGTCGGCCTGACGCCAGGTCGCGAGGCCGACGAAACCGTCGTAGCCGAGCGTCTGCCACATCTCTTCCGCGGTGTGCGGGGCGAACAGGTCGAGGGTCATCGCGATGACCTCGGCCGCCTCGCGGACGGCGGGGTCGCTCGCGCCGGCCGCGCCGTCGATCGCCTTACGCGTGGCGTTGACCAACTCCATGAGGCGCGCGACGACGACGTTGAACTTCGTCTGCTCGACGAGGTTCGGCGCCTCGGCCAGGAGGCGGTGCGTCACGCGGCGCAGCGCCGTGTCGCCCTCGGCCCACACCACGTCGGTCTCGCTGTCGACGTCGTGCGCGATGCGCAGGGCGCGGGCGAGGAACTTCGCCGCACCCGTGGTCGAGACGTCGTTCCAGTCCTTGTCGTCCTCGACGGGGCCGGCGAACGCCAGTGCCACACGCAGCGCGTCGGCGCCGTGGGCGTCGAGCTCCTCCTGGAAGAGAACGAGGTTTCCCTTGCTCTTCGACATCTTCGAGCCGTCGAGGATGACCATGCCCTGGTTGATCAGGCTCGAGAACGGCTCGGTGAACTCCACCAGACCCATGTCGAACAGCGCCTTCGTGATGAACCGGGCGTACAGCAGGTGCAGGATCGCGTGCTCGACACCGCCGATGTAGAAGTCGACGGGGCCCCACTTGCGGGCTTCCCCGAGGGAGAACGCCTCGTTCGGGTCGTTCGGCGAAAGGAAGCGCAGGAAGTACCACGAGCTGTCGACGAATGTGTCCATCGTGTCGGGGTCGCGCAGCATCGTCTGCCCCGTCTCGGGGTCGGTGACCTCCACCCACTCCGTCGCGGCCCCCAGCGGCGACGACCCCTTGGGCTTGAGATCGAGACCCTCGACCGAGGGCAGCACGACGGGCAGCTCGTCCTCGGGGACGGGCACGATCGTGCCGTCCTGGGCGTGCAACATCGGGATGGGCGTCCCCCAGTAGCGCTGGCGCGAGATGAGCCAGTCACGGAGGCGGTAGGTCTTGGCCGCCCGTCCGACGCCCCTCGTCTGGAGCTCGTCGATCATGCGCGCGATCGCGTTGCGCTTGGACAGGCCGTTGAGCGATCCCGAGTTGATCATGCGGCCCTCGCCGGTCAGCGCGATGCCGGTCTTGACGGGGTCGAGATCGTCGACGTCGCCCAGCGGATCGATCGGAACGCCGTCCTCGTCGACCTCGATGACGGGGATGGCGCCCGTGACGGGGGCGTTGGTGTCGACGACGACCTTCACCGGCAGGTCGAACGCCCGCGCGAAGTCGAGGTCGCGCTGGTCATGGGCGGGAACCGCCATGACGGCGCCGTGACCGTAGTCGGCCAGCACGTAGTCGGCTGCCCAGATCGGCAGCCTTTCGCCGTTGATCGGGTTGATCGCGTAGTGGCCCAGGAACACGCCGGTCTTCGGACGGTCGGTGGCCTGCCGTTCGATGTCGGTCGCGCGCTGCACCTCGGCGAGGTAGGCCTGGAACTTCTGCCGCACCTCGATGTCGGCGGATGCCGCGAGCTCGGCCGCGAGGTCGGACTCGGGGGCCACGACGAAGAACGTCGCGCCGTGCAGGGTGTCGGGGCGGGTGGAGAAGACCGTGATCTTCTCGTCGCGACCCTCGATCTCGAACTCGATGTCGGCACCGATCGAACGGCCGATCCAGTTGCGCTGCATCTGGATGACCTTGCTCGGCCAGAAGCCCTCGAGCTGGTTGAGGTCGTCGAGCAGGCGGTCGGCGTAGTCGGTGATGCGCAGGAACCACTGCGTCAGCTTCTTCTTCACCACGACGGCGCCGCTGCGCTCGCTCGTGCCGTCCGGCAGCACCTGCTCGTTCGCGAGCACGGTCTGGTCCACGGGGTCCCAGTTGACCAGGGCGTCCTTGCGGTACGCCAGGCCCTTCTCGTACAGCTTCTGGAACAGCCACTGGTTCCAGCGGTAGTACTCGGGGTCGCTCGTGTGCAGCACGCGGCTCCAGTCGAACGAGACGCCGTAGTCCTTCAGGCTCTCCTTCTGCTGCGCGATGTTCGCGTAGGTCCACTCGACCGGGTCGGCGCCGCGCTTGATCGCGGCGTTCTCGGCGGGAAGGCCGAACGAGTCCCACCCGATGGGGTTGAGGACGTTGTAGCCGCGGTGGCGCCAGAAGCGGGCGACGATGTCGGAATAGAGGTAGTTCTCGGCGTGCCCCATGTGGAGGTCGCCCGAGGGGTACGGGAACATCGCGAGCACGTACTTGCGCGGACGCGTGTCGGCGTCACCGCCGGCGCGGAACGGGTCTTTCTCGGCCCACGCCTGCTGCCACTTCGCCTGGATCTCGTGAGGGTCGAAGCCTCCGTCGGCGGACGGCGCGGGAGAGGGGTTCTGTGACACGGGTGAGACCAATCGTGAAAGTCGGGAGGCCACGAGGGCCAACGTCCAGGCTACCGGACCACGCGCGGCACCTTCCGGCGGTCCCGGGCCCTCACCATCCGGGAGGGACGACGGCGCCCACCGCCGCCAGCGGAGCACGCGCCTTGATCCCCACCTCGGCCACCTCGGATGCCGCCACCGACCGCCACGTGATCCCTCCGCCGGCGCCGACCCAGGTGGCATCCGGTTCCACGACGATGCTGCGGATGACCATCGCGAGATCGGCCGCGCCGTCGTCGCCGATCCACCCGAACGCGCCCGAGTAGACGCCGCGCGGGGCGCCCTCGAGCTCGGCCAGGATCTCCATCGCCGACGCCTTGGGGGCACCCGTCATACTCCCGGCGGGGAAGGCGGCGTCGAGCAGGTCGCGGATCGTCGTTCCGGCCCGCAGGGTCCCCGACACCTCGCTCACGAGCTGGTGCACCGTGGGGTACGTCTCGACCTCGAGCAGACGGTCCACACCCACCGACGACGGTTCGCAGACCCGCGAGAGGTCGTTGCGCATGAGGTCGACGATCATGACGTTCTCGGCGCGTTCTTTGGCATCCGTCCGCAGGTCTTCGGCGAGGGCCGTGTCACGAGCGGGATCCGGATGCCGGGGGCGCGTGCCCTTGATCGGGTGCGTGTGCACGCGGCCGTGACGGACCTCGAGGAAGCGCTCGGGCGACGCGCTCACGAGCGCTGTGTCGCCGATGCGGAGGAAGCCGGCGTGGTGCGACGAGGCACCCCGGCGGAGCCGACGGAAGGCCGCGAGAGCGTCGGTGGGTCCCGGGAGGGTGAATCGCGTGGTGAGGCAGAGCTGGTACGCGTCGCCATCGGCGATCCGCTCCCGGCAGGCGGCGATGAGCGCGGCGTATTCCTCCGGCGTATGGCGGGCGGATGCCATCCCCCGCGGCGGCGCTTCGGGCGGGGCCGGGGCAGTCGGCACGTCGGCCGCGGCGGTGGCGAGGGCCGCGGCGGAGTCCGTCACGGAGACGGCCCAGACTCGGCGCGCGGCGTGATCGAACGCGAGCAGTTCGTCGACGCGCAGCCATGCGGAGACACCCTCGTAGGAGATCCAGCCCACCCATCCGCCGCGGAACGCGGGCGCGTCGTCGGGGACGGGAGCGGGGGTCGTGGCATCCCTCGCCAAGGGTGCGTCCGCCGCGGCGCGGTGACCCGTCCCGAGGAAGCTCCAGCCGGTCTCGGCCTCGGCTCCGGCGTCGAGCCAGAAGGCGTGCGGGGCGTCCGTGAACAGCGCGGCGAAGACATCGTCGGGCTCCTGCCAGCGCGGCAGGGCGACCGTGGAGACAGAGCGCGGCACGCTCCCAGGCTAGACGCTATGAGTGGTTGAGCCTGGGGCCTCCACTCGCGTAGACCGTGGGTTGCGGGCCGGTGTTCCGGCTTGCCGAGCCACATACGTGAGGGAGGCCCCAGTTGATATCTGAGCGTACGAGTGTCGGGCTGGATGTGCACGCGCGAAGCGTGGTCGCAGCCGCGATCGATGAGCGAACCGGGGAGCTCGTGCAGCGACGCATGGGTTCCGACATCGAGGAGATCGTCGCCTGGGTGACGGGTCTTCCGGGGCCGGTCGCTGCGACCTACGAGGCGGGGCCGACCGGATTCGGGTTGGCGCGCGCTCTCACGGCTGCCGGAGCGCGGTGCGTGGTCGCGGCTCCGTCGAAGCTGCAGCGCCCGGTGGGCGACCGGGTGAAGACCGACGCGCGGGATGCGGTGCATCTGGCTCGGCTGCTGCGGTTGGGCGAGGTCGTCGAGGTGGTGGTCCCGAGCATCGAGGCGGAGTCGGCCCGGGATCTGGTGCGGGCTCGGGAGGATGCCCGCGGGGATCTGATGTCCGCCCGTCACCGGGTCAGCAAGCTGCTGCTGCGGCAGGGAATCCAGTACTCGGGCGGGAAGGCATGGACCGTCGCGCACGACGGGTGGCTGCGATCCCAGCGGTTTGAGCTGGTCGGGTTGCAGGCCGCGTTCGACGCTGCCTACGAGGCGATGATCCAGGCCGTCGACCGCCGTGACCGACTCGACGCGGCGATCGCACGCATGGCCGCGGACAGCGAGTTCACCGACGTCGTGAACAGGCTCTGCTGCCTGCGCGGAGTGTCCACGCTGACCGGCTTCGCTCTCGCGGTCGAGATCGGCGACTGGACCCGGCTGGACGGGCACCGCATCGGCGCCTATGTCGGGCTGACCCCGTCAGAGTCCTCCTCCGGCGCGTCTCGCGCACTGGGCGGGATCACCAAGACCGGCAACAGCCACGCCCGTCGCCTGCTGATCGAAGCGGCCTGGCATCACCGCCCCGTCTACCGTCCCACCTCACCGGTCATGCGCGCCCGCTGGGACCGGGCCAGCGCCCAGGCGAGAGCCCGCGGGCATGCCGGCAACCAGCGTCTGCACGACCGGTGGGTCAGGTTCCAGGCGCGCAGGAAGCGCAGCGTCGTCGCCAACGCCGCGATCGCCCGCGAGCTGGCCGGCTGGTGCTGGTCCCTGGCCGTCATGACCTGACCCCGGCCCTGAGCTTCCGGCCGCCGACGGTGGTGACGGCAGCGTCCGGGCGACTCGCGACACGCCCTATGAGCAACCCGCCCAGCAGGCCACGCTCGATCTCTAGACTCGCGTGAACGCCCCGCCGAACAAGCCGTCATGCGGTAACCAACCCGCGCATATCAGAGTGACAACGCGTCGAACACGACACGCGCGTCACCACCCGACACGACCGGAACGAGCGGACGCCGCAGCCGACGGGCACGGCGTCCGCTCACCCCTGCCCCTTGACAAACCCCACTCCCATATCAGGGCGCGTCGACGGCCCTAGGCTGAGCGAGGTGAACGAGATCCTCACGTGGCTGCTCGACGTCGTCCAGAACGTCGATCCCGTGGTGCGCACGCTCGTGGCCGGACTCGCCATGATGCTCGAGACGAGCGTGCTCGTCGGTCTGATCGTTCCCGGCGACACCGTCGTGATCGTCTCGGGGACCGCGATTTCCTCACCGCTCGACGGCGTTCTGCTCGGCGTGGCCGTCGTGATCGGGTCCCTCGTCGGCGAGAGCCTCGGATTCTGGCTCGGCCGGTACTTCGGGCCGCGCATCCGCGCCTCGCGCCTCGGGCAGAAACTCGGCGACCGCAACTGGGAACGCGCCGACCGCTATCTCCGCCGCCGCGGCGGCCCCGCGATCTTCCTGTCGCGCTTTCTTCCGGTGCTGCACTCCCTGGTGCCGCTCACGGTCGGGATGGCCGGCTATCGCTACCGGCGCTTCCTGGCCTGGACGGCCCCCGCGTGCATCGTCTGGGCGAGCCTCTACATCACGGTCGCCGCCACCGCCGCGGGCACCTACCGCGAACTCGCCGACCAGATCCACTACGCCGGATACGTCTTCGTCGGGATCATCGTCGTCTTCCTGATCCTGGTCTACGTCGGCAAGAAGGTGCTCGAGCGCATCGAGCGCCGCCACCTCGCCGAAGAACACGACACCCTCGAACCGGCGGGCGACGACGTGAAAGACTGAGGGGGATGCCTCGTTCCCCTCGCGCCAAAGTGCTCTGGTTCGCCCGCCTGGAGTACCGCTTCCACGCCTGGCGTGAGCGTCGAGCGCGGGCCCGCGGTCTGCGCCCCACGGTGACCGGGTTCCCCGGATACGGCACGGAGGAGTGGGTCCGCGTCCTCGGGCGCGTGCTGATCACTCCCCCGGGCAAGCGCACCTCGACCGGCGATTTCGCCAGCCTGCGCGGCTGGCGCAGCTTCGCGGCCGTGCCCGTCGGATTCGCCCAGGTCACCGTCACGATCGAGGGGGTCGCGCACAAGGTCATCGCCGATCGTGGTGGAGTCATCGACGCGAAGCTGCCGGCGACCCTGCCGCCCGGCTGGCAGACGGTGACGACGACCGTCGAGGGCAGCGCGCCGACGGAGACGCGCGTCTTCATCGTGGGTTCCGACGTGCGGTTCGGCGTCGTCAGCGACATCGACGACACCGTCATGGTCACCGCCCTTCCCCGCCCGCTGCTCGCGGCATGGAACTCCTTCGTCGTCGACGAGCACGCTCGCCAGCCCGTGCCGGGAATGGCGGTCATGTTGGAGCGACTGTCGCGTGAGCACCCCGGGACGCCGGTCATCTACCTGTCGACCGGCGCCTGGAACGTCGCTCCGACGCTCACGCGTTTCATGCGCCGACACCTTTTCCCGTCGGGTTCGTTCCTGCTCACCGACTGGGGCCCGACCCACGACCGTTGGTTCCGCAGCGGCCGCGACCACAAGGAGAGCAACCTCCGACGGCTCGCCGGCGAGTTCCCGAACGTGAAGTGGTTGCTGGTGGGTGACGACGGTCAGCACGATGACGCGATCTACACGCAGTTCGCCATCGAGCACCCCGACAGCGTCGCCGCCGTCGCCATCCGCCGTCTGCTCCCCGCGGAGGCGGTGCTCGCCGGTGGTCGCACGGTCGTCGACGACCATTCGGCCGCCGACGTCCCGTGGGTCACCGAGTCCGACGGAGCCGGGCTGCTCGAACGCCTCGAAGACGCCGGCGTCATCTCCCGTGACGCCTGACTCGGACGGCCGTGTCGGTGGGGGTTTGCGCTCCCCCTTTTCGCCGAGACTTCATCGCGCTGACATCTCCCTTGCAGTCCGCAAGGGAGATGTCGGGCGGATGAAGTCTCGCGGTAACCGCGGTCGCGGTAACCGCGGTCGCGGCGAGCGACCGAGCGCGACCCGCGTGTCGGAGGTCCCGCGTACGGTGGAGGCATGTGCGGTCGATTCGTCGTGGCCAATGTGGCATCCGAGCTCGTGGGGGTGCTGCGCGTCGACGTCGAGACCGATGAGCTCCCTCCTCCGTCGTACAACATCGCGCCCACGGCATCCGTGGCCATCGTCCTCGACTCGGTGAAGACCGAACCGCCGGTGCGGCGACTCGAGGTGGCGCGCTGGGGTCTCGTCCCGGGGTGGGCGAAAGACGTCAAGATCGGCGCGCGGGCGTTCAACGCGCGGTCCGAAGAGGTCGAAGACAAGCCGATGTTCCGGAACGCCCTCATCAAGCGCCGCGCCGTCATCCCCGCCTCGGGGTACTACGAGTGGAAGACGACGGAGGCGGGCAAGACCCCGCACTACATCCACCCCGCCGACGGCTCGCCGCTGTTCTTCGCGGGCCTCTACGAGTGGTGGAAGGATCCCGCGAAGGCCGACGACGATCCGGCGCGCTGGGTGCTGAGCTGCACGATCCTCACGCGCGACTCGATCGGGCGACTGGGATCCATCCACGACCGGATGCCGCTGTTCATGGACCCCGACTTCGCCGACGCGTGGCTCGACCCGACGACCGAGAACGTCGGCGACATCCTGGATGCCGCGATCGACGCGGCCCCCGACGTCGCCGAAACTCTCGACGATCATGTCGTGTCGCCGGCGGTCGGAAACGTCCGCAATGACTCGCCCGAGCTCATCGAGCCCGTGGCATGACGGCGCTCCTGGAGACGACCGCGCTGTCGCGATCCGAGTGGATCGCGCGGGCGGAGGCCCACGCCGAGCGGGCCGACGCGCTCACGGCCGCTCATCGTGCCCGCGCGGCGCGGGGCGAGAAGCATCCGGTCGAGGACTTCCTCTTCACCTACTACTCGTACAAGCCCGCAATCCTGCGCCGGTGGCATCCCGGTCCCGGGGTTGTTCTCGCCGACGCCGACGAGCGCGCAACCTGGCGCTGGTACCGCCCCGTCGCCGACGGCGTCGAGGTGGATGCCGACGCCTTCCGCCGCGAACGCGGCTCGCTGTACCGCGGCGTGGTGAACCTGTTGCGCGCCACCGCCGCTCGCCCGGCGCAGTTCGGATGCTTCGGCCTGCACGAGTGGGCCATGGCCTATCGCACCGATGAGGTGCGGCACGCGGTGCCGCTGCGTCTCGGATCCGACGGAACGGATGCCGTGGTCGAGTCGCACGACCTCAAGTGCACGCACTTCGATGCGTTCCGGTTCTTCACCCCCGACGCGGTTCCGCGCAACAAGGCGCCGCTCACGCGCGACTCGCAGGCCGACGTCGAACAGCCGGGCTGCCTGCACGCGGGCATGGACGTGTACAAGTGGGCGGTGAAGCTCGGGCCGCTCGTGCCCGGCGAGATTCTGCTCGACGCGTTCGAGCTCGCCCGTGACATCCGGATCCTCGACATGGAGGCGTCGCCCTACGACCTCGCCGACTGGGGCTACTCTCCCGTCGCGATCGAGACGCCCGACGGCAAGGCGCAGTACGTCGCGCGTCAGCGGGCGGTGAGTCTCCGTTCGCAGGCCCTGCGTGCGGCGCTCGTGAGCGCCGTCACGGGAGGGAACGACACGCCCGGTGGAGCCGATTTCTTGCCTCCCGAATCCGTGTAGTAAGCTCATGGAGTTGCCTCGAGAGGGGCGAACAACAGAAAACGGGCCTGTGGCGCAGCTGGTAGCGCACCTGCATGGCATGCAGGGGGTCAGGGGTTCGAGTCCCCTCAGGTCCACCGAAACAGATGCCCCGCGAAGGATTCGCGGGGCATCTTGCGTTTCCGCCTCACCCGAGCAGCACCACGTTGAACTCCCGGACGACCGCCCGCACCTCGTCGAGGTAGCGCCGCGCCTGTTCGGTCAGTGGGATCGCCGAGTGGGCGATCCACCCGATCTCGATGCGCTCGTCGACCTCGAGGGGCACGGCGACGATCTCGGGGTCGAGGTCGTCGCTGATGATGCCGGTCGAGATCGTGTAGCCCCCGAGGCCGATCATGAGGTTGAAGATCGTCGCACGGTCGGACACGCGGATCTCCTGCGTGCTCGACCGGGTCGAGAGGATCTCCTCGGCGAAATAGAACGAGTTGTTCGTCCCCTGGTCGAACGTCAGGCGCGGCAGCCCTTCGAGGTCCTCGAGGGTCACGCGCTTCCGCGCCGCCAGCGGGTTCTTGCGCGACACGAAGATGTGCGGGTCGGCGAGGAACAGCGGGTGGAACGACAGCCCCGAGTCGCGCAGCAGCTTGTCGATCACATCCCGGTTGAAATCGTTGCGATAGAGGATGCCGAGTTCGCTCCGCAGCGTCCGGACATCCTCGATGATGTCCCACGTCCGCGTCTCGCGCAGCGAGAACTCGTACTGCTCCGCCCCGCTCGCCTTCACCATCCGCACGAACGCGTCAACGGCGAAGGAGTAATGCTGCGCAGACACCCCGAGGAGTCGGCGCGAGGGCGGCCGATCGAGGTAGCGCTGTTCGAGCAGGGCGAGCTGTTCGACGACCTGCCGGGCGTACCCGAGGAACTCGACGCCGTCCGAGGTGAGCGTGATGCCACGCGCGGAGCGGACGAGGAGCGACCGCCCGACGCGCGCCTCGAGATCCTTCATCGCCGCGGACATCGTCGGCTGGGACACGTAGAGCAGGTCCGCGGCAGCGGAGATCGAGCCTTCGGCGGCGACCTCGATGAACGACTGGAGCTGCTGCAGCGTCACGCCGCTCGGTCGACGAGCCATAGGCAAAGACTATACGAGCGGATAGTCGCGTCGGATTACCCGATGGATGCCGAACGCGAGCACCATGGAACCACCGATGACCGCGCGGCGGTCTCCCCATGCGCGAGAGGAGCATCTGGCGATGTCCACCGACTTCACGTTCCAGATCTCGACCACCCGATTCGACGAGAACTACTCGCCGTCCGAGAGTTCGCGCGCCACCACGAACTTCGCGAACCTGGCCCGAGGCGAGGATCGCCAGGAGAACCTCCGCAACGCCCTCACGATGATCGACCGCCGGTTCAACGACCTCGCGCGGTGGGACAACCCTGACGGTGACCGCTACACGCTGGAGATCGACATCGTGTCGGTCGACCTCGAGTTCGCGGCATCCGGTGACGACCAGCGTTTCCCGCTCCTCGAGGTCCTCGACCTCGTGATCGTCGATCGGACCACCGGCGCGCGGCATCACGGCATCGTCGGGAACAACTTCTCGTCGTACCTGCGCGACTTCGACTTCAGCGTGTTGCTCCCGGCCGCAAGCGCCGCAGCGGGCGGCTTCACGGTGCCGGACGACTTCGGAGCGCTGCACGGAAAGCTCTTCCAGCATTTCCTGGAGTCGCCCGAGTACCAGCGGCATTTCGCGGTGTCACCGGTGATCTGCATCAGTGTCTCGACGAGCAAGACCTACCGACGCACCGACAACAGGCATCCGGTTCTCGGGGTCGAGTACGTGCAGGACGACTACTCCCTCACCGACGAGTACTTCGGCAAGATGGGCCTCCAGGTCCGCTACTTCCTGCCCGAGGGCAGCTCGGCGCCGCTCGCGTTCTACTTCCGCGGCGATCTGCTCAACGACTACACGAACCTGCAGCTCATCGGGACGATCAGCACGATGGAGACGTTCCAGAAGATCTACCGCCCCGAGATCTACAACGCCAACTCCGCCGCAGCCCACGTGTTCCGCCCGACCCTCGAGAGCAGCGACTTTTCGCGCACACGCGTCGACTACGACCGTGAGGAGCGCTCCCGCCTGGCCGTGACCCAGGGAAAGTACACGGAGGAGCACTTCGTGAAGCCCCACGGCGAGCTGCTCGCCCGCTGGGCCGGCCTCTCCCCCGCCCTCATCCACTGACCCGCCGGAGCCCCGCACGCATGAACGTCCTGATTCCCACCGCCGCCGTCGGCAGCCTCCCCAAGCCCTCGTGGCTGGCCGAACCCGAGAAGCTGTGGTCGCCCTGGGCGCTCGAGGGGGACGCTCTCGTCGAGGGAAAGCACGACGCCCTTCGCGCCGCCGTCCACGAGCAGCAGCGACGCGGGATCGACATCATCAGCGACGGTGAGCAGACGCGCCAGCACTTCGTCACGACCTTCATCGAGCATCTCACCGGCGTCGACTTCGAGAACCGCGAGACGGTCCGCATCCGCAACCGCTACGACGCGAGCGTCCCGACCGTCGTCGGGCCGGTCGCGCGGGAGAGGCCGGTCTTCGTCCAGGATGCCGCCTTCCTCCGCAGACAGACCGATCAGCCGATCAAGTGGGCGCTGCCCGGACCGATGACGATGATCGACACGCTCTCCGACCACTACTACGGGAGCCGCGAGAAGCTCGCGTGGGAGTTCGCCGGAATCCTGAATCAGGAGGCCAAGGAGCTCGAGGCTGCCGGGGTCGACGTCATCCAGTTCGACGAGCCCGCCTTCAACGTCTTCTTCGACGACGTGCGTGACTGGGGAATCGCGACACTCGAGCGCGCCATCGAGGGCCTGCGCGCCGAGACGGTGGTGCACATCTGCTACGGCTACGGCATCAAGGCCAACACGGACTGGAAGGCGACGCTCGGTCCGGAATGGCGCCAGTACGAGCACTCGTTCCCGCTCCTGCAGGACTCGAGCATCGACACGATCTCACTGGAGTCCCACAATTCCCGCATCCCGCTCGATGTGATCGAGCTGCTCCGCGGCAAGCGGGTCATGCTCGGTGCCGTCGACGTGGCGTCGAACGAGATCGAGCGCCCGGAAGAAGTCGCCGACACGCTCCGGCGGGCTCTGGAGTTCGTGGATGCCGACAAGCTCATCGCGAGTTCGAACTGCGGGATGGCTCCGCTGCCACGCGAGGTGGCGCTCGCCAAGCTCAGCGCCCTCAGCGCGGGCGCCGCGATCCTACGCGCCGAGCTCTCCCCCGCCCTGGTCTGATCGGGGAACGACGAAGGGCCGCCCCTCACGGGGCGGCCCTTCGTCGTGATCGCGTCAGTCGGCGGAGGCCGGAGCCGGCAGCTCGAGCGGCACGACCGGGCAGTCCTTCCACAGGCGCTCGAGGCCGTAGTACACGCGCTCCTGTTCGTGGAACACGTGGACGACGAGGTCGCCGAAGTCCAGCAACACCCAACGCGACTCTTGGCGTCCTTCGCGGCGTAGGCGCTTGTGCCCGGCCTCGAGGAGCTTCTCCTCGACCTCGTCCGCGATCGCGGCGACGTTGCGCTCGTTGCGCCCCGTCACGAGCAGGAAGATGTCGACGAGCGGGAGCGGCTCGGAGACGTCGAGCGCGACGAGATCCTCACCGGCCTTCGAGTCGGCGGCGATGGCGGCGATGCGCGCCATCTCGATTCCGTTGGGGCTGGCTGTCATCCGAAGACTCCTGTCGTGAAGGCGAGGACCAGCGCGACGGCGACCGCGACGGCGAGGGCGCCCGTGGTGATGATGAGACCGACGACGAGCTTGCTGCCCTTCTCGGGCGCCGGGGGGCGAATGATCTCACCGGGTTGCTTGACGGTACTGATGGCGGCGCTGGCCGCGATGGGGGTGGGCGACGAGGCCGGCGGCAGCTCTCCGTCGAGGAGAACGGCGTCGACGTCGCGACCATCCGTGGTTCCGGGGGCGTGACCGGCCGAGCCGAGGCCCTCGGGGAGTTCGAAGGTGCCCGTGATGAGCACTTCGCCGGTCGAGGTGATCGGACCGACAAGCGGCACCCCGGCCGGTGTCTGCGAGAGGATGAGCGCGTTGGGGGTGGATACGGAACCTGTGGCGGGGCTCCGGGAGATCAGCTGATCGAAGGACGGGGGGAGCGAGATCTCCGGCGTCTGACCGCTGAGGAGACCCGAGCCGAACGCCGGATCGATCGTCGAAACGGAAGCGTCGTTCGTGGCGGCGTCGCCGGTGTCGGCAGCCTCATTGGGCGCCGCCGGGCGGAAGATCGCCTGGAGGCCACTGGTCTTCTCGCCGTCATGGGTCTCCGACGAGGGCGCGGCATCGGTCGGTGACGGCTCTTCGGACTCCTGAGCGACCGGCGTTGCCGTCTGCACACGAGGCGCTTCCTCCGCCTCGGCGCGCGGCGCGGGGATTGCCGGCTGGAGGTCGGGCGCGATGATCGGCACCGAGGCGGTGCGGATACGCTCCTGAGCGCGCGCCTGCCGTCGCGTGAGTCCGGTCACACCCAGATCGCCCCCGTCGGACGGCGGGAAGGATGCCGGAACGATCGGCGGCTCGACGGCGGCGGCGGCAGGAGCTTCGGGCTCGTCAGGAGCGGGCGACGGCTCGTCGACCGGTGCCGGTACATCCACCGGCTCGCCATCGTCGGACTTGTCGGCCTTGCGGCCGAAGAGCCCGCCCAGCACACCCCCCTTCTTCGCGGGGGGTTCGGGCGCCTGCTCTGTTTCCGTGGCCGGATCCTCCACGGTGCGCTCAGGCGCCGCGGCGTCGGTCGCGGGCCCATCCGCCGACGCGACTTCGGCGGGCGTGGGGGGCTGTTCCACGGGCGACGGCTCACCGGCGACGTCGGACGGGACCTCGGGCTGCGGCGTGATGATCGGCGTCGCGCCGGTGTTGCGGAGTTCGCGCAGCTGACGCCGGGTCAGCGGCGGGGTCTCGGGATTCTCGGATGTGCTCATGCAGGGCTCCGGTAGAGGTGATGCTTCGCGATGTACTGCACGACGCCGTCGGGCACGAGGTACCACACGGGGTGTCCTCGGCGCACGCGGGCGCGGCAGTCTGTGGACGAAATGGCCAACGCCGGGATCTCGAGCTGGCTGACGTCGTCGGTGGGGAGTCCCTCGGTCGACAGGACGTGTCCAGGACGGGACACGGCCACGAAGTGGGCGAGGTCCCACAGCTCCCGATGATTGCGCCACCCCAGGATCTGCGCAACGGCGTCCGCCCCGGTGATGAAGAAGAGATCGGCACCGGGACGTTCGCGCTTCAGGTCGCGCAGCGTGTCGATCGTGTAGGTCGGGCCGGCGCGATCGATGTCGACGCGGCTCACCGTGAACTGCGGGTTGGACGCGGTCGCGATGACCGTCATGAGGTAGCGGTGCTCGCTCTCGGTGACGTCGGCCTTCTGCCACGGACGCCCCGTCGGCACGAAGACGACCTCGTCGAGGTCGAAGGACTGTGCGACCTCGCTCGCCGCGACCAGGTGACCGTGATGGATGGGATCGAATGTCCCACCCATGACCCCGATTCGAGGGGCGCGCGTCACCGACATACGGTGGGCCTCAGTGGCCGTGCGCCTCGGGGGTGGGCGTCCCGTGCTTCTCGGTGTATGCGGCGGCCTTGTGCGCGTGACGGTTCGACACGTTGCGGTACGACAGCGTGACCAGGCTCAGCGCGATGAACGCGACGAGGGCCAGGGCGCCGATCCACCACGTCTCGGCCTGCGCGTTACCACCGTGGTGGGCGCCCTCTTCGGCGGCGAGGGCGATCAGCGAGGCGAAAGTCATCAGTGCTCCGTTCAAGAAATCTGCGCGACGCGCACCATCATTTTAGCGGTCAGGCCCGGACCTGTCCGTCGCCGCGCCCCAGCCACTTGGTGCTGGTGAGTTCGGCGAGGCCCATCGGGCCGCGGGCGTGCAGTTTTTGCGTCGAGATCCCGACCTCCGCACCGAACCCGAACTCGCCGCCATCGGTGAACCGGGTCGACGCGTTCACGAGCACGACGGCCGAGTCGACCTCCGCGAGGAAGCGGGCGGCTGAAGCCTCGTCGTCGGTGATGATCGACTCGGTGTGATGTGTGGAGTAGCGGCGGATGTGATCGAGCGCCGTGTCGAGGTCATCGACGACGCGGACCGCGAGGTCGAGGCTGAGGTACTCCGTCGCCCAATCGTCGTCAGTGGCGGCCACCACGCGCGGGTCGTAGGCGGCCGCGGTCTCGTCGCCGTGGACACGGACTCCCGCGGCGGAAAGCGAACCGAGCAGATCGGGCAGCAGCCGGTCGGCGGCGTCCCGGTGCACGAGGACGGTCTCGACCGAGTTGCAGACGCTCGGACGCTGCGTCTTCGCGTTCAGCACGATGTCACGGGCCCAGTCGGCGCGTGCCGTGGCATCCAGATACACGTGGACGACGCCGGCACCGGTCTCGATGACCGGCACGGTCGACTCGGTGACGACGGTCTCGATGAGGGCGGCACTCCCCCGCGGCACGAGGACATCGACGAGCCCGCGGGCGTTCATGAGCGCTCGGGCGCCCTCACGACCGAAGTCGTCGACGGTCTGGATCGCCTCGGGCGAGATGCCCTGACTCTGCAGGGCGCCGCGCATGACGTCGACCAGAGCCGCGTTCGAGCTCTGGGCAGCGGAGCCGCCCCGGAGGACCACCGCGTTGCCGGATCGCAGGGCGAGCGCGGCGATGTCGACCGTCACGTTCGGCCGTGCCTCGTAGATCGACCCAACGACGCCGAACGGGACCGCGACCTTCTCGAGTGCGAGGCCGTTCGGAAGGGTGCGTCGGTCGAGGACGCGACCCACCGGATCGGGTAGCTCGGCCACGTCGCGCACCGCGGCGGAAAGGGCGGCGACCCGGCCCGCGTCGAGCCGGAGGCGGTCGAGCAGGGCCTCGCCGATCTTCGCGTCTCGGCCCCGGGCGAGGTCGTCGGCGTTGGCCGCGACGATATCGTCGGCGGACGCATCGATCGCGTCGGCGATCGCTCGCAGCATCGCGGTCTTCGTCGCGGAATCGAGGAGCCCGACCTGGCGCGCGGCATCTTTCGCCAGGCGCAGGCGTTCGTCGACCGAAACGGCGGTGAGGGTCATCGCGTCAGTCTATCGCCGCCCGCACCGCTCCCACGGGTCCCGTGGCAAGGGTGACAGGATCAGGGTTCGGGGCGAACCAGGTGCCCACGGGTGCACCGGTGAGCGCCTCCGACACGAGGTCGGCGCTCGTGACGAGGACCCCCACTCCGGCCGCGGACGCGAGCTTGGCGGCCGAGGCCTTCGTCGCTGCTCCGCCCGTGCCGACGCCGTTCACGGTGACCGACCCGAACGTGTACTGCGAGAGGTCGTCGCCCCACGACACGTCGGTGATGGGACGCGCGCCCGGCTCGCTCGGGGGTGCCGTGTACAGGCACTCGATGTCGCTGAGCAGCACGAGCGCATCGGCGCCGATCAGCTGCGCCACGAGGGCGGCCAACCGATCGTTGTCTCCGAAGCGGATCTCATGCGTGGCGACGGTGTCGTTCTCGTTCACGATGGGCAGGATGCCGAGCCCCAGCAGACGCTCCATCGCCCGACGGGCGTTCGAGCGCGGCGTCGCGTTCTCGAGATCGCCCGCGGTGAGGAGCACCTGGCCGGCGAGCAGTCCGAAGCGGTCGAGCGAGGTCTGATAGCGCCACATGAGCACGTTCTGCCCCACGGCGGCAGCGGCCTGCTGCGTCGCGAGGTCGTTGGGGCGTCCCTGCAGGTCGAGCAGGGGCAGCGCCGTCGCGATGGCGCCCGAGGACACCAGCACGACCTCGATCCCACCCTGCCGCGCGCGGGCCAAGGCGTCGACGATGAGGTCGATCCGGAACGCGCCGTCGCCGCTGATCGACGAGGAGCCGACCTTCACGACGACGCGCGACGCGGAGGGCAGGTCGCCCCGGACGCGCGCGGTCACCGCTCGCCCTCGTCGTCTCCCGCCCGGGCGGCGAGACGCTCGGCCTCGAGCTCCGCTCGGGCCTCTGCCTTGGCATCCATGCGCTCGTGGTAGCGCTCGCGACGCTCGTTGCTCGTCCGGCGATTGCTCTGCAGGAGGCGAGGGTCGGTGCCTCGCGGAGCCGTCATGAGCTCCGCCGCCGACGAGAGCGTCGGCTCCCAGTCGAACACGATGCCGTCGCCGGGGCCGATCACGACGGTCGCGCCGGCGACAGCGCCAGCGCGGAACAATTCGTCCTCGACGCCGAGGCGCGCGAGGCGATCGGCGAGGTATCCCACGGCCTCTTCGTTCTGGAAGTCGGTCTGCTGCACCCACTTGACGGGCTTGTCGCCCAGGATGCGATAGAGGGGACCGTACGTGCCGCCCTCCACCTTGATGGTGAAGTCCTTCTCCGAGCCGAGCGGGCGGATCACGATCCGTTCGGCGGGAGCGTCGTCGATCGTGGCCACGCGGTGCTGCTCGACGACCTCGCCGAGGGCGAACGTGAGCTCGCGGAGTCCCGCACGGCTGACCGTGGAGATCTCGAACACGCGGAACCCGCGGGCCTCGAGGTCGGGGCGCACGAGATCGGCGAGATCGCGGGCCTCCGGCACGTCGACCTTGTTGAGTGCGACGATCTGCGGGCGCTCGAGCAACGGCAGCTGCCCCTCGGGAACGGGGTACGCGGCCAGCTCGGCGAGGATGACATCCAGGTCGCTGAGCGGGTCGCGGCCGGGGTCGAGAGTCGCGCAGTCCAGCACGTGCACGAGCGCGGTGCAGCGTTCGACGTGGCGCAGGAACTCGAGACCGAGTCCGCGCCCCTCGCTCGCGCCCTCGATGAGACCCGGGACATCGGCGATCGTGAAGCGCACGTCGCCGGCCTGGACGACCCCGAGGTTCGGGTGCAGCGTCGTGAAGGGGTAGTCGGCGATCTTCGGGCGGGCGGCGGAGACCGCCGCGATCAGGCTCGACTTGCCGGCTGACGGGAAGCCCACCAGTGCGACATCGGCGACGGTCTTCAACTCGAGGACGACATCGCCCTCCCAGCCGGGCGTGCCGAGCAGGGCGAAACCGGGGGCCTTGCGCTTGGGCGAGGCGAGGGCGGCGTTGCCGAGACCGCCGAGGCCGCCGGGAGCGACCACGAAGCGCATCCCGGGGGTGAGCATGTCGACGAGGACGGTGCCGTCGGGATCCTTGACCACCGTGCCGAGTGGCACGGGGAGCTCCTGCTCCTCGCCCGCGGCACCGGATCGGTGGTCGCCCATGCCGAAGCCGCCGTTGCCCGCGGAGCGGTGCGGCGAGTGGTGGTACGACAGCAGCGTCGTCACCTGCGGGTCGGCGACGAGCACGACGTCGCCGCCGTGCCCGCCGTTACCGCCGTCGGGGCCGGCGAGCGGCTTGAACTTCTCGCGGCGCACCGACACGCAGCCGTTGCCGCCCTTGCCCGCACGCAGGTGCAGGGTGACGCGGTCGACGAAGGTGACCATGAGAACTCCTCCCGGAGGGTGCCGGCGGGGCCGACGTAGAAAAACGACGAGGGGGCGGGCACAGTGCCCACCCCCTCGGGAACGCCGTGAGCTGCGGAATTACTCCGCGGCAGCGGCGACGATGTTGACGACCTTGCGGCCGCCCTTCTGACCGAACTGGACCGAGCCGGCGGCGAGGGCGAACAGCGTGTCGTCGCCACCGCGGCCGACGTTGGCGCCGGGGTGGAAGTGCGTGCCGCGCTGGCGGACGAGGATCTCGCCGGCGAGGACGGTCTGGCCGCCGAAGCGCTTCACGCCGAGGCGCTGTGCGTTGGAGTCACGACCGTTGCGGGTGGAGCTTGCGCCCTTTTTGTGTGCCATCTCTGCGTCTCCTGGCTCTTACTTGATGCCGGTGATCTTGACGCGCGTGAGGTCCTGACGGTGGCCCTGGCGCTTCTTGTAGCCGGTCTTGTTCTTGAACTTCTGGATCACGATCTTCGGACCGCGCTCCTCACCGAGGACCTCGGCCGTGACCGAGACCTTCGCGAGCTTGTCGGCGTCGGTCGTGACCGTCTCGCCGTCGACGAACAGGACGGCGGGCAGCTGGATGCTCTCGCCGACCTTCGCCGCCTGGCGGTCGAGCACGACGATGGTGCCGACCTCGACCTTTTCCTGCCGGCCGCCGGCGCGCACAACTGCGTAAACCACTTCACACCTGTTTCATTCGGGAGCGCACGGCTCCGGTTGTCTGATGACATCGGGAGGACTTGAAGCCCTGAGTCTCGGTGCGATCCAGCCGACCTGAGCCGGCGGGGTCTCGCGTCAATCGCGCGGACACGACGCACCAAAGGACGAGTTTAGCTCACCCGGCGGATTCCGGCAAAAGCATCGGGGCCGCGTGTCGGCCATAGGATCGCCGGGTGGCGATTCTCATCGACGACCCGCAGTGGCCGGCGCACGGTCGGTTCTGGGCGCACCTGGTGAGCGACTCGGACCTCGCCGAGCTGCACGCGTTCGCCGCGGCAGCCGGCATCCCCCGTCGAGCCTTCGACCTCGACCACTACGACGTTCCGGACGAGCGCCACGCTGACCTCGTCGCTGCCGGCGCCGAGCACGTCGGCGGACGCGAACTCGTGCGCCGCCTCCGCGCCTCGGGCCTGCGGATCACCGCCCGCGAGAGGCGCGCCACAGGCGCGTGAGGGGTCAGGATCTGTCGCCCGACCGAGGTCGGAACGAATCTTGACCCCTCACGCGCGGACGTGGGGGCTCAGGCCTCTTCGGCCGGCTGGGCGCTGACCGGCGTGCCGGTGAGCGCCGCGGTGGTCACACGGCGGCGTGAGCGGCCCTGACCCGGCGCCTTCGGCTCGGGGAGCGCCTCGAGCACAGACTCGAGCAGTGCGTCCTTCTCGGTGCGCGGGGCGCGCGGCTCACGCTTCTTACGGGGGCGCTTCTCGCGGGCGGGCGCCTCGGCCTTGGCCTCCAGGGCCGCCTCGACGGACGCCACCACGGCCGCTTCGACGGCGGGATCATCGACGGTGGGGTGGATCGTGGATGCCGCGATCTGAGCGAGTGCCGACTTCACGCCCTCAGTGATCACATGCGTGCCGCCCGTGGGCGCTGCGGGTGCGGCGGTGTTCGCGCCGTTGTTCGTCGGGGATCCGTTGCCCCCGCGGCTGCCGCCGCGGCGGTTGCCATTGGCGTTTCCGTTGCCGTTGCCGTTCGCGACGGGAGCGGAGCGGTGCTTGACGACCGGGTCGTGGTGGACGATCACGCCGCGGCCGGCGCACACCTCGCACGCCTCGCTGAACGTCTCGAGCAGGCCCAGACCCAGCTTCTTGCGCGTCATCTGCACGAGACCGAGCGAGGTCACCTCGGCGACCTGGTGCTTGGTCCGGTCGCGGCTCAGGCACTCGATCAGTCGACGCAGCACGAGGTCGCGGTTGGACTCGAGCACCATGTCGATGAAGTCGACGACGATGATGCCGCCGATGTCGCGCAACCGCAGTTGGCGGACGATCTCTTCCGCCGCCTCGAGGTTGTTCTTCGTGACCGTCTCTTCCAGGTTTCCGCCGGAACCGACGAACTTGCCGGTGTTGACGTCGACGACCGTCATCGCCTCGGTCCGGTCGATCACGAGCGACCCACCCGAAGGGAGCCACACCTTCCGGTCGAGCGCCTTCTCGATCTGCTCGGTGATCCGGAACGCGTCGAACGGGTCCTGCTCGCCCTCGTACTTCTCGACGCGGTCGAGCAGATCGGGAGCGACGCCGGCGAGGTAGTTCGAGATGGTCGTGAGCGCTTCGTCGCCCTGGATGAGCATGCGCGTGAAGTCTTCGTTGAAGACGTCGCGCACGATCTTCACCAGCAGGTCGGGCTCGGAGTGCAGCAGCGCCGGAGCCTGGATGGTCTTCACCTGGGTGCTGATGTGCTCCCACTGCGCGGTCAGGCGCTGCACGTCGCGGGTCAGCTGATCCTCGGTCGCGCCCTCGGCGGCGGTGCGCACGATGACGCCGGACGACTCGGGAAGCACCTCTTTGAGGATCTTCTTCAGGCGCGCACGCTCGGTGTCGGGGAGCTTGCGCGAGATGCCGTTCATGGCGCCCCCGGGCACGTACACGAGGTAACGGCCGGGCAGGGAGATCTGGCTCGTCAGACGCGCACCCTTATGGCCGACCGGATCCTTCGTGACCTGCACGAGTACGCGGTCGCCCGACTTCAGCGCCAGCTCGATGCGGCGGGGCTGGTTGCCGGTCTCCACACCGTCCCAGTCGACCTCGCCGGAGTAGAGCACGGCGTTGCGTCCACGCCCGATGTCGACGAACGCCGCCTCCATGCTCGGGAGGACGTTCTGCACGCGACCGAGGTAGACGTTGCCGATGAGGGAGGCATCCTGGTTGCGGGCGACGTAGTGCTCGACGAGCACGTTGTCTTCCAGCACGCCGATCTGGATGCGACCGCCCTTCGACCGCACGACCATCACGCGGTCCACGGCCTCGCGGCGAGCGAGGAACTCGGCCTCGGTCACGACGGGGCGTCGACGACCGGCCTCACGACCGTCGCGGCGGCGCTGCTTCTTGGCCTCGAGGCGCGTGGAGCCCTTGATGCGCTGCGGCTCGGTGATGAGCTCGACCGCGCGCTGACGGACCGGTGCGGCCGGGGCCTCGGGCTGCTCGTCGGCACCGGCGGGGGCTGCGCCGCGGCGACGATTGCGGCGGCGGGCGTTGACGGAGGTGCGTTCGGCCGGGCCGTCGTCCTCACGGTCGTCGACGTCGTCGCGGGTCGCCAGGGGCGGGAGCTCGGGGGCGTAGAAGTGCAGCTGCGTCGACACGGCCGAGACGAACACCTCGGGGAGCAGGCCGAGCGACACCGCCGTGGGGATGGCGGGCGTCGTCGGCTCGGTCGGAGCCTCGGGCTCGGCCTGCGCTTCGGGCTGCGTGGATGCCTCGGGCTCGGCCGGCGCTTCGGGCTGCGTGGATGCCTCGGGCTCGGGCTCCGCGACCGCGGGGGTCTCTTCGGCCTCGGGCTCCACGGCATCCGTCGCCGTCATCGCGGCGGAGTCGGCGGCATCCGCTTCCAGGACGGCGGGCTCGCCGGCGTCGACCGCCGCTGCGGTCTCGGCGTCCTCGACCGCGGCCTCGTCGTCGGGATCGCTGTCCGTCGAAGGAGCGTCGGCCGCCGAGATGTCGTCCTGGACATCTTCGGCGGGGGTGTCGATCGCCGGGGTCTCGGCGGCGGGCTGTTCTGTTGCGTCGGCCATATCGGGCGTACTCCCTAGCGGGCGACACCGCGCGTCGCCCGGCGAAATCTCGTGCGGCGCCGCACCCGGCGGGGCCGCGAACTCACTCGGTCTGCAGCAGGCCTGCGGCTCGTGCTGCGAAGGGCGGTCATCGCCCGAAGTCTTCTGGTGATTCGCCTGCGGCGCGGCCGCGGCTCATCGAAACTCCATTATCGCACGGTCAGCGCGATTCGCTCACAGGTGCGGCGCGAGTCAATCCTCGTTCTCGCTCGCATCAACGCTCGGGCTCGGCAGAAACGCCCGGTAACGGCGTTTCCGCGGAGCCGGGGCGTTGATGTCGGCGGCCGAACGGAGCGGCATCTCGACGGCGAGGCATCGCACAGGCGCCGCATCGGACGACGGTGGAAGAATCGCGAACATGAGTGAAAGCGTCACCCCGCGTCGGCCCGTCGTCCTCGCGGTGTGGTTGATCATCGCCGGAGCGGTCGGATGGTGGGCGGCGTTCTCGCTCACGATGGAGCGGTTCCACCAGCTCATGGACGGTGGCGCCGCGGCATCCTGTGACTTCAGCGTTCTGGTGCAGTGCACCGCGAACCTCAAGTCGTGGCAGGGCAGCGTGTTCGGCTTTCCGAACCCCATCATCGGTCTCGCGGCGTGGATCGCCCCGATCGTCGTGGGCTTCGCGATCCTCGCGGGCGCCCGCTTCGCGCGCTGGTTCTGGATCCTGTTCTGGCTCGGCATCGCCGGCGCGCTGACGTTCGTCATCTGGCTCATCTCGCAGAGCGTCTTCGTGCTCGGCACCCTGTGCCCGTGGTGCATGGTCACGTGGTCGGTGACGATCCCGACGTTCTTCGTGGTCACGCTCCATCTGCTGCGCGAGGGCATTTTCCCCGTCGGGCCGAAGGTGCGAGAGATCGCGACGTCGCTCATGGCGTGGGTGCCGCTCATGGCGTTCGGCGCCTACGTCGTCGTCGCGGTCATCGCGCAGCTGCGTCTGGACGTGCTGTCGCAGATCTGACGCAGCCCGCACTCGGCATAGCCTCAGCGATTTGCGGAATGTGAGCGGGTTCGGGGCGGATGCCGCTGAGATTGTGCGGATCGCGGAGTCGGCGCCCCGCAGCCGCCACCGCATACGACGACGGCCGCCGTCCCTCGCGGGAACGGCGGCCGTCGTGGCATCCGGGATCAGTCGAACCAGATGGAGAGCTCGCGCGCGGCCGACTCGGGGCTGTCACTGCCGTGCACGAGGTTCTGCTGAACCTTCAGGCCCCAGTCGCGACCGAAGTCACCGCGGATCGTGCCGGGGGCCGCGGTCGTGGGGTCGGTGGTGCCGGCGAGTGAGCGGAAGCCCTCGATCACACGGTTGCCCGCGAGGCGGATCGCGACCGACGGGCCGGAGAGCATGAACTCCAGCAGCGGCTCGTAGAACGGCTTGCCCTCGTGTTCGGCGTAGTGCTCGGCGAGCCGCTCACGGTCGGGCTCGACGAGGCGGATGTCGACGAGGGCGTAGCCCTTCGCCTCGATGCGCGCAAGGATCGCGCCGGTCAGGCCGCGGGCGACGCCATCGGGCTTGACCAGGACGAGGGTCTCTTCGGTGGCCATGGGTCATTCTCCGTTCGAGAGGTCGGGGTCGGCGGCGCGTCGTGCGTTCTGCCGGTCCAGCGCCGCTCCCTTGATCGTCGCATACGCCCACATGCCACCGAAAATGAGAGCGACGACGGCGAGGGCCGGAACCAGGATGCCGCCGAGAGCGAGGATCACCTGGAGCGCCCAGCCGACGACGATGGCCCATCGGTGCCGCAGCAGACCCGAGATCGCGACCATGGCCGCGGCCATGACCGCTCCCCCGACGATCCCCCACCACGGCTCGATGCCCCACGGGAGCGCCTTGAGGCCGTACACGACGAGACCGCCGAGGAAGACGACGATCGACTCGAAGCCGAGAACGACCGCCCCGAGCGACTCCTGGGCGCCGCGGACGCGACGGGGGCGACGCTCGCGGGGGCTCATGCCTGCCACCCCGCCTTCCAGTCCTCGAGCTCGGACAGGCGGATCGCTTCGCCGGCGAGCACGACCGAGCCGGCGATCACAACGGCACGCCGGTCGGACTCTGCGGCCCACTCGCGTGCCGCGTCCGCCGCGTCCTCGAGGGTGCGGTGCACGGTGACGGGGACGTCGGCGGACTCGGCGACGTCGGCGATCGTGTCGGGGTCGGCGGCCCGCTCACTGTCCGGAGCGGTCGCGAAGATGCGGGCGACGGCGGGGGCGAGCGTCGAGACGATGCCCGCGGTGTCCTTGCCGGACAGGATGCCGACGACGGCCCCCCATTCGTCGATGTCGAACGCCTCGTCGAGAGCCGCGACGAGCGCACGGGCCCCGTGCGGGTTGTGGGCGGCGTCGACGAGCACGGTCGGCGCCGTGCCGAGCAGCTGCAGACGGCCCGGGGAGGTCGCGGCGCCGAGGCCGTCGATCACGACGTCGGAGGCGAGCGGCTGGGTGCCACCGCCGATCAGGGATTCCACGGCGGCGATCGCCAGCGCCGCGTTGGCCCCCTGGTGGGCGCCGTAGAGCGGCAGGTACAGCTCGGGGTAGGTGCCTGCGATGCCGCGGACGGTGAGGAGCTGACCGCCCACGGCGAGCGTCTGCGTCTCGAGAGCGAAGCCCTCTCCGGCGAACGCGACCGAGGCGTGCATCTTCTCGGCGCGCGCGACGATGGCCCGCCGCGCCTCCTCCGGCTGCGCGGCAGAGACGACCGCCGCGCCCTCCTTGATGATGCCGGCCTTGACGGACGCGATCGCGGCGATGGTCGAGCCCAGGCGGTCGGTGTGGTCGATGTCGATCGGCGTGAAGACCGCCACGTCGCCGTCGGCGGTGTTCGTCGAGTCCCACTCCCCGCCCATGCCGACCTCCAGCACGAGGACGTCGATCGGGGCGTCCGCGCACGCGACGAACGCCAGCGCGGTCAGCAGCTCGAAGAAGGTCAGCGGCGCGTCGCCGGACGCCTCGAGCTCGGCATCCACGATCTGCACGAAAGGCTGGATCTCGTCCCACGCGTCCGCGATCGCGGCGTCGGCCACCGGCTCTCCGTCGATGAGGATGCGCTCGGTGAAGCGTTCGAGATGCGGGCTGGTGAACAGGCCGGTCCGTAGCCCGAGAGCCCGGAGAAGGGTCTCGATGATGCGGCTCGTGGACGTCTTGCCGTTCGTGCCGGTCACGTGGATGACGCGGTAGGTGCGCTGCGGGTCGTCGAGCAGTTCGAGCAGCCGGCGCGTGCGCTCGACGCGCGGCTGCACCCACTGCTCGCCCTGGCGCTCGAGGAGCGCGGCGTAGACGGCATCGGCGCGGGAACGGTCGCTCATGCGGTGCCTCCGGTCGAGATGCGGGCGACGGCCACGGTGACCGCCCCGGCGTTGGCGTACGTCTTCGCCGCGACGACGACCGAGAACTCGGGCGCGAGGACCGTGGCGTGCTCGATGAGGCGCTCGGTGCGGGTGGCGAGCAGAACGCCTTCGGCGAGGGTCTCGGATGCCACGCCCGCGAGGTCGAACGCCTGGGCGACCGCGCGCGCGTCTGCGTCGTCGTCGAATGTCAAAGCGAGCGAGATGCGGTCGCTCACGTCGAAGCCCGCGGCCTTACGGGTGTCCTGGATCGCGCGGATCATGTCGCGCGCCAGGCCCTCGGCCTCGAGCTCGGGCGTCGTGACGGTGTCGAGCAGCACGAAACCGCCCGACGACAGCACCGCGAGAGCCTCCCCGGCGGGCCGTCCAGCGGTCTCGACGACGAGGTCGTACTCGGTCGGCTCCAGCGGGATGCCGCCGGCGACCACGCGGCCGTCGACCTGGCTCCAGTCGCCGGCACGGGCGGCCTGGATCGCCTGCTGCACCTGCTTGCCGAGGCGGGGACCGGCGGCCCGGGCGTTCACCGACAGGCGGTGGGTGATGCCGTAGGCGGCGGCCGTGTCGTCCTCGAGCGGGATCTGCTCGACGCTCTTCACGTTGAGCTCGTCGCGGAGGATGTCGTCGAACTGCGCCAGTCCGGCGGCATCCGGGGTCACCACCGTCAAACGCGGCAGCGGCAGGCGCACGCGCTTGCCCTCGCGCTTGCGGAGGGCGTTCGCGACGCTCGAGACCTCGCGGACCGTGTCCATCGCGGTGCGGATGTCGGCCGCGGCCGGGAAGGCCTCGGCATCCGGCCAGTCCTGCAGGTGCACGCTGCGACCGCCGGTGAGTCCCTGCCACACCCGCTCGGTCACGAGGGGAAGCAGCGGGGCGGCGACGCGCGTGAGCGTTTCGAGCACCGTGTAGAGCGTGTCGAAGGCCTCACGACTCGTCGGGTCATCGGTCACGCCCACCCAGAACCGGTCGCGCGAGCGTCGGATGTACCAGTTCGTCAGGACCTCGGCGAAGTCGCGAAGGCGCTCGGCCGCAGTCGTGGAGTCGAGCCCCTCGAGGTCGGCCGCGACGTCGCGCACGAGATCGCCGGTGAGGGCGAGGATGTAGCGGTCGAGCACGTCGGTCGAGTCCGTGCGCCATTCGGCCGTGTACCCGTCGCCGGAGGCGTTGGCGTACGTCGCGAAGAAGTACCACGCGTTCCACAGCGGCAGCAGGAACTCGCGGACGCCGGAGCGGATGCCTTCCTCGGTCACGACGAGGTTCCCTCCCCGCAGCACCGAACTCGACATGAGGAACCAGCGCATGGCATCCGAGCCGTCGCGGTCGAAGACCTCGTTCACGTCGGGGTAGTTGCGCAGCGACTTGGACATCTTCTGTCCGTCGTTGCCGAGGACGATCCCGTGGCACGAGACGCCCGTGAAAGCGGGGCGATCGAACAGCGCCGTCGATAGCACGTGCATGACGTAGAACCAGCCGCGGGTCTGCCCGATGTACTCGACGATGAAGTCGGCCGGCGAGTGCTCGTCGAACCACTCGTGGTTCTCGAACGGGTAGTGCACCTGCGCGAACGGCATGGAGCCGGAGTCGAACCACACGTCCAGCACGTCCTCGATGCGACGCATCGTCGAGCGACCGGTCGGGTCGTCGGGGTTCGGGCGCGTGAGGTCGTCGATGTAGGGACGGTGGAGGTCCACTTCGTCATCCGCGTTGCGCGGCAGGCGGCCGAAGTCGGCCTCGATCTCGGCGAGCGAGCCGTACACGTCGACGCGCGGGTAGTTCGGGTCGTCGCTCTTCCACACCGGGATCGGCGATCCCCAATACCGGTTCCGGCTGATCGACCAGTCGCGCGCGCCCTCGAGCCACTTGCCGAACTGGCCCTCCTTGACGTTCTCGGGCACCCAGGTGATCTGCTCGTTGTTCTCGAGCAGGCGGTCCTTCACGTCGGTGACGCGCACGAACCAGCTCGAGACCGCCTTGTAGATCAGGGGGTTCCGGCAGCGCCAGCAGTGGGGGTACGAGTGCTCGTACGACGCCTCGCGGAGAAGGCGCCCCTCCTGCTTCAGCAGGCGGATGAGCGGCCGGTTGGCATCCATCCACAGCTCTCCCGCGACGTCGGTGACGGCGGACAGGAACCGGCCGCCGTCGTCGAGCGAGATGATCGTGGGAAGGCCCGCGGCATCCGCGAGGCGCTTGTCATCCTCACCGTACGCGGGGGCCTGGTGCACGATTCCGGTGCCGTCGCTGACGGTGACGTAGTCGTCGACGAGGATCTTCCAGGCGTTGCCCGTCCCCCAGGTCTCGGCGTCCGCGTAGTAGTCGAACAGGCGGTCGTATGACACGCCCTCGAGCTCGGAGCCCAGGATCGTCGTCTGCACGGCCTGGCGCGCGGCATCCGGGGTCTCGTACCCGAGGTCCTTCGCGTAGCCGGGCAGCAGGTCTTCGGCCAGGAGGTAGCGGTGCGCGGTGGCCTCGATCGCCTCGTCGGGCGTGCCGTCGGGCGCGCGGTGCACGTCGGCCGCACCGTGGGGTCCGCCCTCGATCACGGCATAGCGGATGCCGGGACCCACCGCGAGGGCGAGGTTGGTCGGCAGGGTCCACGGCGTCGTCGTCCACGCGAGTGCACGTACACCGGTGAGGCCGAGGGCTTCGGCCTTCGCACCGACGAGCGGGAACGTCACGGTGACCGACGGGTCCTGGCGCATCTTGTAGACGTCGTCGTCCATGCGCAGTTCGTGGCTCGACAGCGGCGTCTCGTCGCGCCAGCAGTACGGCAGCACGCGGTAACCCTCGTACGCGAGGCCCTTGTCGTGCAGGGTCTTGAACGCCCACAGGACGCTCTCCATGTACGACGTGTCGAGCGTCTTGTAGCCGCGCTCGAAGTCGACCCAGCGCGCCTGGCGGGTGACGTAGTCCTGCCAGTCGCGCGTGTACTCGAGCACCGATTCGCGGGCCTTGCCGTTGAACACGGCGACACCCATGCGCTCGATCTCGTCCTTCTCGGTGATGCCGAGCTGCTTCATCGCCTCGAGCTCGGCGGGAAGGCCGTGCGTGTCCCACCCGAAGACGCGGTCGACCTTCTTGCCCCGCATCGTCTGGAAGCGCGGGAAGAGGTCCTTCGCGTAGCCGGTGAGGAGGTGCCCGTAGTGCGGCAGGCCGTTGGCGAAGGGCGGGCCGTCGTAGAACACCCATTCCTCGGCGCCCTCGCGCTGCTCGATCGACGCGCGGAACGTGTCGTCGGCATCCCAGAAGGCGAGCGTGTCGCGCTCGATCTCGGGGAAGCGGGGGCTGGGGACAACGGATGCCGCGGCGTCGGCCGCCGGTCCGAAGGATGAGGGGCGTGGGTAGGTCATGTCTCTCCGCAGGTCGCGATCCACCTGCAGGGACGATCCGTTCGGACCGCGGTACCACCCCGCATTGCGCCCACCGGGGTGGGCGCCGCTCTCACTGCGGCTGTGACGGGCCTGACCCGCTCGGTTCTACTGGGGGCGGTGACCCCGTTCTTCCGAGAGCTCCCCGGTGATAGCCGGATCGGTGCTGATACACCCATTCTACGCCGACGCGCTCGGGTCGGCGGGCTCGTCTCCGACAAACCAGGGTCCGGGCGCGGGAATGCCGGAGCGAACGCGGGAGTTTCTGGACTCGTGCCAAGATCTAACCCCGTGACCTCTGCTCCCCCCGTCCCCCGACCGACCTCCTCCGCACCCGCACGCCGCGTCGCGTGGGCGTCGATGATCGGCACCTCGCTCGAATCCTTCGACTTCTACGTCTACGCCTACTTCGCCGCGTTCTTCGTGGGACCGCTCTTCTTCGATCCGCTCGGCGGCATCGGCGCGACCTTCGCCGCGTTCTCGACGATCGCGCTCGCCTTCGTCGTGCGGCCGATCGGTGCCATCATCTTCGGTCACATGGGCGACCGGCTCGGCCGTCGCACCACGCTCCTGTGGACCGTGGGCATCATGGGCGTCGCGACGGGCCTCATCGGCGTTCTACCGACGTACGCCCAGGCCGGCTGGTTCGGGGCCGTGCTGCTGCTGGTGCTGCGTATCGCGCAGGGCCTTTCGCTGGGCGGAGAGTGGGGTGGCTCGATCCTTCTCGCGACCGAGCACTCCAGCCCGGTGAAGCGCGCGTTCTACGCCGCGATCCCGCAGCTGGGCTCGCCGGTCGGATCGATCCTCTCCGCGGTCGTGTTCATCGTGATGACCTTCGCACTCCCGGCCGATCAGCTCGCCGCCTGGGGCTGGCGCATCCCGTTCCTGCTCGCCCTCCCCCTGCTGCTGGTCTCGCTCTACCTCCGCTGGTCGATCGACGAGACGCCCGTGTTCGAGAACGTCGTGGCGACCGGTCGCCGCGACCGCGTCCCGTTCCTCGCGATGTTCCGCGCGCAGCCGACCGTGGTCGTCGTGGCCATCGGAGCGGCGCTGCTCGGCATCGGTTCCTACTCCCTGATGAACACCTACACGATCAACTACGGCGTCGAACGCCTCGGCTTCAGCTTCCAGGACCTGCTCGTCGCCACGACGATCGGTGCGCTCCTCCAGCTGGTCACGATCCCGCTGTTCGGCGCGTGGGCCAACCGCATCGGCTCGGCCAAGGTGGTGGCGTGGGGCGCGCTCGGCACGCTCCTCATCACGTTCCCGATGTACTTCCTGCTGCAGTTCGCGACCTTCCCGATCCTCGTCGCCACGATGATCGTCGGCGGCATCCTGCCGACCATGTCGTGGGCGGCCCTGGGCGGTCTCATGAACGACCTCTTCCCCGCCCACTTCCGTTACTCCGCGCTCTCGATCGCGTACGCCGTCGCGGCGACGATCTCCGGGTTCATCCCCCTCGCCACCGTCGCGCTCGGAAACGCCACGGGCTTCGCGTGGTGGCATCCCGGGGTCGTCCTCGCGATCCTCTCGGCCGTCACTCTCGTGGCGGCCTGGATCGCCGTGCGGCGCCGCCCGGTGGCCGAGACGGTCTGAGCGGTCGCCGCCCACTCGCCGCCGCGCGCCGTCGTGCGGTCTTCGGCGGAGGTTCAGTGGGCTGAGCGGTTGCGGGGCGCGGCGGTCGCTCAGTGATTCGCGCAATCTCAGTCGGCATCCGGGATTCGGGCTGAGGTTGTGCGGATCGCTGAGGTTCTGAGGGGCGCCGAGGGTGTGAGGGCTCTGTGGCTGATCGAGTGCGAATCACCGAGCTTCTGCATCGCCGCACCCGCAGCGTGCCTCCGTCACCCCCGCATCCGCAGCCCGCAGCCCGCAGCCCGCAGCAGCGCCGTCGCGTGCCGCGAGGGCCGGCTGACCTCCCGGTAGACTCGATCGGCATCCCACAGTCAGGCACGCACACACGGTGCCGCACATATCGCTCGAGGAGTACCCATGTCGCAGATCCCGGACAAGCCCGCCCTGGAGGGCCTCGAGCAGAAGTGGGATGCCGCGTGGACCGAACGCGGCACGTACGTCTTCGACCGGGCCCGTGCGGCCGAGGTGGGCCGCGCCGGTGTCTTCTCCGTCGACACCCCTCCCCCGACGGCATCCGGAAGCCTCCACATCGGGCACGTCTTCAGCTACACGCACACCGACGTCAAGGTGCGGTTCGAGCGCATGCGGGGCAAGACGGTGTTCTACCCCATCGGCTGGGATGACAACGGCTTGCCCACTGAGCGTCGCGTCCAGAACTACTACGGCGTTCGCTGCGACCCCTCGCTGCCGTACGACCCCGACTTCACGCCCCCGATCGCGGGTGGCGACAACAAGAGCAGCAAGGCAGCCGATCAGGTTCCCATCAGCCGCCGCAACTTCATCGAGCTGTGCGAGCTGCTGACCGTCGAGGACGAGAAGGCGTTCGAGGCGCTGTGGCGCGACCTCGGACTCAGCGTCGACTGGGGCCAGACGTACCGCACGATCTCGGACGACGCGATGCGCACCAGCCAGCTGGCGTTCCTGCGCAACGTCGAGCGCGGCGAGGCGTATCAGGCCCTCGCCCCCACGCTGTGGGACGTCGACTTCCGCTCGGCGATCGCGCAGGCCGAGCTCGAAGACCGCGAGCAGCCCGCCGCGTACCACCGTCTGGGCTTCCACAAGACGGACGGCTCCGGCGACGTGTTCATCGAGACCACCCGCCCCGAGCTGCTTGCCGCGTGCGTGGCGCTGGTGGCCAACCCCGCCGACGAGCGGTATCAGCCCCTCTTCGGCTCGACCGTGCGGACGCCGCTCTTCGACGTCGAGGTGCCGGTGCTCGCCCACCCGCTCGCGCAGCAGGACAAGGGCTCGGGCATCGCCATGATCTGTACGTTCGGCGACGTCACCGACATCATCTGGTGGCGTGAGCTCGACCTCCCCAACCGCACGATCATCGGCAAGGACGGCCGTATCGTCGCCGAGGCCCCGGATGTCATCGTGACGGATGCCGCGAAGGCGGCGTACGCCGAGCTCGCGGGCAAGACCGTGTTCAGCGCCAAGAAGCGCATCGTCGAACTCCTCCAGGAGTCGGGCGAGATGGAGGGCGACCCGAAGCCCTTCACGCACCCGGTGAAGTTCTTCGAGAAGGGCGACCGCCCCCTCGAGATCGTGTCGACGCGCCAGTGGTACATCCGCAACGGCGCGCGCGACGCCGAGCTGCGCGAGCGTCTCATCGCCCTCGGGCGGGAGATGTCGTGGCATCCCGACTTCATGCGCGTGCGCTTCGAGAACTGGACCAACGGGCTCACCGGCGACTGGCTCGTGTCGCGCCAGCGGTTCTTCGGCGTGCCGATTCCGGTCTGGTACGGCCTCGACGAGAACGGGGAGCGCGACTACTCCCGCGTGCTGACACCGGACCTCGCGGCGCTTCCGGTCGACCCCACGACGGACGTGCCCCCGGGCTACACCGAGGATCAGCGCGGCGTCGCGGGCGGCTTCGACGCCGAGCGCGACATCCTCGACACGTGGGCGACGTCGTCTCTCACGCCGCAGCTGGCCGGTGGCTGGCAGCGCGACGAGGAGCTGTGGAACCTCGTCGCCCCGTTCGATCTACGTCCGCAGGGGCAGGACATCATCCGCACGTGGCTGTTCTCGACGATGCTGCGCAGCGCTCTCGAAGACGGCCGGGTGCCGTGGACGGATGCCGCCATCTCGGGCTTCATCGTCGACCCCGACCGCAAGAAGATGTCGAAGTCCAAGGGCAACGTCGTCACACCGGCCGACGTGCTGCAGCAGCACGGCTCCGACGCCGTGCGGTACTGGGCGGCGTCCAGCCGCCTCGGCACCGACGCGGCCTTCGACCCGCAGAACCCGACGCAGATCAAGATCGGTCGGCGCCTGGCGATCAAGCTGTTGAACGCGGCGAAGTTCGTGCTGTCGTTCCCGGTGCCCGAGGGGGCCGAGGTCACCCACGCGCTGGATGCCTCGATGCTCGCCACCCTCGACCGGGTGGTCGCCGACGCGACGGCGGCGCTGGAGTCGTACGACCACGCCCGCGCCCTGGAGATCACCGAGTCGTTCTTCTGGACCTTCTGCGACGACTACCTCGAGCTCGTCAAGGAGCGCGCCTACGATCGCTCCGACGTCGGTCAGGCGTCGGCCGCTCTTGCGCTGCGCACGGCCCTGTCGACGCTCGTCCGCCTCTTCGCTCCGGTGTTGTCGTTCGCCACCGAAGAGACCTGGTCGTGGTTCGAGGACGGATCGGTGCACACCGCCGCGTGGCCCGAGCCACTCGGCATCGAGGGCGACGCCGTCGTGCTGACCGCCGTGGGCGAGGCGCTCATCGGCATCCGCCGTGCGAAGACCGAGGTGAAGGCCTCGCAGAAGACGCCGGTCCTCTCCCTCACGATCCACAGCCCGCACGTCGCCGCATTGCGCCTGGCCGAGGGCGATCTCCGCGCCGTGGGCCGGATCGAGACGATCACCTTCGTCGAGGCCGACACCACCACCGTCACCGACATCGTGTTCGCACCGCAGGAGGACTGATGCAACTCGGAACCCGCTGGACCGCCCGCGAGCAGCCCCCGGCCGCCGTGCCCGCCGTTCTCCACGCGCAGATCGCGGCCGTCGAGGCGGCGCTGAACCCCGATGGACTCAGCGCCCCCGCTCCGCGATGGACGCTGACCTTCCTCGAGGGTCGGCCGGTCGCCGAGCTCGACACCGGCGTGATCGTCTCGCAGGATGCCTCGGGCGAGGTCACCGTGCGCTACGACACCGACGACGAGTTCGCCTGAGGTCTCAGCGGGGCGTGAGGTAGCGCCACACGTCGTCGCTCATCTCCCGCGATGCCCGCCGTGCCGTTCTCAGCGCAGGCTCCGCCTCGGCTCGGACGGCACGGTGGCGCATGCGCTCCTCGGCAAACCTCGACATCGCGTGGGCCAGCGCGAGCAGTGCCGCTTCTGCGCGTGTCGGGCGGACCGGTTGCGCGACGGCAGACGTCATGGTGGCGCTCATGCGCTGCCCTTCTCGATCGGAAGGGGGAAGACGTCCGCGCGCATCGTGACGGCGCGCACGTCGTCTCCCGTCTGGTTCCGGTAGCGTTTCACGGTCTCGTCGATGAGTGCCTGCACACGGGCGATGAGCTCGGCGGACTGTGCAGGCGTGAGCCTCGCCGTCGCGGTCGTGATGACCGACGCTTCACGCCACTCCTCCGGTTCGTCCCAGCCGTGCGCCACGAAGTGCATGAGCTGCTGATGCCGCAGGGCGAGCGTCTCGGATTGCACGACCTCCATGACCGCGCGCCCGGACGGCGTGTTCTGCATCTCGGGATTGGTCAGCGTCACGCTCCCCGCGGGCCGCTCCCACCATCTTTCGCGCGCGGTCCCGCGACCCGCGACCTCACGGATGAGATCGTGGCGCGCCAGCGCACGAAGGTGGTAGCTCGTCGCCCCGGTCGACTCCCCCGTGAGCTCGGCGAGACTGCTCGCCGTCTGAGGACCGTACTGGCTGAGGATGTCGAAGAGTCGGACGCGGAGGGGATGCGCCAGCGCGCGGAGCGCCCCGGCATCCAGGACCCGCCCTTCCTGCGTTCGTTCTTCCATCATGTTGCAAAGATACCTTTGCAGACAGTTGTTTGCAACGTTCTCTCTGCATCCACGTCCGAGAGCACTTAGGCTGGAACGATGACGGATGCCGTGACCAATCCCCTCCTCGCTCCGACGCCGCTCCCCTACGATCTGCCGCCGTACGGCAGCATCCGGGTCGAGCATTACCTTCCGGCCTTCCATGCCGCGTTCGCGGCGCAGCGGGCCGAGGTCGACGCGATCACCTCGCAGACCGACGCGCCGGGGTTCGAGAACACGCTGGTGGCCCTCGAGCGCAGCGGCGCCCTGCTCGACCGGGTCGCCCGCACCTTCTACACCGTCGCGTCCGCCGACGGAACGGCTGAGGTGCAGGCCGTCGAGGAGGAGCTGGCGCCCCTCATGTCCGCACACGGCGACGCGATCCAGCTCGACGCGGCGCTCTTCGCGCGCGTGACGGCCGTGCACGACGCGCTCGACACCCTCGACCTGGATGCCGAGAGCCGGTACCTCGTGGAACGGCGCCACCGCGAGATGTCCCTCGCGGGTGCGGGCCTCGACGACTCCCAGAAGCAGCGCCTGACCGATCTCAACCAGCGTCTCTCGACCCTCACCACGACGTTCGAGAAGAACCTCCTTGCCGACACCAACGACCTGGCCGTCGTGTTCGACGACGCCACAGAGCTGGACGGGCTGAGCGACGGCGAGCTTTCGGCGGCCGCGCAGGCCGCGACCGAGCGCGGACTCGAAGGCCGCTACGTCGTCACCCTCACGCTGTACACGGGCCACCCGTACCTCGCTTCGATCACGAACCGCGAGAGCCGTCGCCGCCTCCTGGAGGCGTCCCGCGCTCGCGGCACCCGCGGCAACGCCCACGACAATCGTGCGACGCTGCGGGAGATCGTCCGCTTGCGGGCCGAGCGCGCGGCGCTCCTCGGCTATCCGTCGCATGCGGCCGCGGTCCTCGCGGATCAGACCGCCGGATCCCCGGACGCGGTGCACGACCTGCTGCGCCGGCTCGCGGTGCCCGCGGCGGCGAACGCCCGTGCCGAGCAGGAGGCGTTGCAGCGCATCGCCGATGGCGACGGCATCCGGATCGAGGCGCACGACTGGGCGTTCTACACCGAGAAGGTCCGTGCCGAGCAGTACGACCTCGATCGTGCCGCCCTGCGCCCGTGGTTCGAGGCCGAGCGCGTGCTGCGGGACGGGGTGTTCTCGGCCGCCGAGCAGCTGTACGGCATCCACATCGCCGAACGCCACGACCTGCAGGGATATCACCCCGACGTGCGTGTCTTCGAGGTTCACAACGCCGACGGCAGCGAGCTCGGGCTGTTCCTCCTCGACCTCTACACCCGTGATTCCAAGCGCGGCGGCGCGTGGATGAACTCGATCGTCACGCAATCGCGCCTTCGGGGCACGGCGCCGGTCGTCGTGAACAACCTCAACGTCAACAAGCCCGCGCCGGGCACGCCGACCCTCCTGACGCTCGACGAGGTCACGACGCTCTTCCACGAGTTCGGGCACGCCCTGCACGGTCTGTTCGCCACCGTCACCTACCCGCATTTCGCCGGCACGGCGGTGCACCGCGACTTCGTGGAGTTCCCCAGCCAGGTGAACGAGATGTGGATTTTCTGGCCCGAGATCCTCGCCCACTACGCGCGGCACCACGAGACGGGCGAGCCGCTGCCCGCGGACGTCGTCGAACGGCTCCACACCTCGGAGGCCTTCAACCAGGGCTTCGCCACGAGCGAGTACCTCGCGGCATCCTGGATCGACCAGGCCTGGCACGGGTTGTCGGTCGACGATGCGGCGCGGGACATCGACGTGTCCGCGTTCGAGGCGGCGGCTCTCGCCGACATCGGGCTCGACAACCCCGCGGTCCCGACCCGGTACGCCTCCACGTACTTCGCGCACGTCTTCTCGGGCGGATACAGCGCCGGGTACTACTCGTACATCTGGAGCGAGGTCCTCGACGCCGACACCGTCGAGTGGTTCCGCGAGAACGGCGGCCTGACACGCGAGAACGGCGACCGCTTCCGCCAGCGTCTCCTGGGTGTCGGCGGATCGGGCGATCCGCTCGCGGCCTACCGCGACTTCCGCGGCCGGGATGCCGAGATCCAGCCGCTGCTCGAACGTCGCGGCCTCATGGTCTGACAGCGCCGAGGCGTCTGGCACCATAGCGGGCATGCAGAGCATCACCGCGTCGCGGCTCGACGAGCTGGCCCGCCTCCGCCGGGTGCGCGATCGCATCGACCGCGAACACGCACGCCCCCTCGACGTCGAGGAGCTCGCCCGCGGCGTTCACATGTCGGCGGGCCATCTCAGCCGCACCTTCCGATCGGCCTTCGGTGAATCGCCTTACGCCTACCTCATGACCCGCCGCGTCGAGCGCGCGATGGCGCTCCTGCGCCGAGGGGATCTGACGGTCACCGAGGTCTGCTTCACCGTCGGCTTCTCTTCGCTCGGCACCTTCAGTACCCGGTTCACCGAGCTGGTCGGAATCGCTCCGAGCGTCTACCGCCGCTTGGCCTCGACACAGAACGCCGGGCCGCCCGCCTGCCGGGAGAAATTCGTCACTCGACCGGTCAGGAATCAAGAAGCGCCCCGCGGTACGCCACAGTTAGCGTGAGCGCCATGGACATCACGATTCATCAGACGTACCTGCCGCACACCGACCCGGAGGCCTCGCTGCGCTTCTACCGCGACCTCCTCGGATTCGAAGTGCGCGGAGACGTGGGGTACGAGAACATGCGCTGGCTCACGGTCGGGCCCGCCGGACAGGAGGACACAGCAATCGTGCTGCATCCACCGACGGCAAGCCCGGACCTCACCGTGGAGGAGAGCCGGGTGCTCCTCGAACTCATCGCCAAGGGCACGTATTTCGGCGTCAACCTGGCTACCCCCGACCTCGCAGCGACGTTCCAAGCCCTGGAGGCCGCGGGCGCGGAGGTTGTGCAGGAGCCCACAGAGCAGCCCTACGGCGTCTTCGACTGTGCGGTCCGAGACCCCGCGGGAAACATGGTCCGCATCCAGCAGCCCCGCTAGGTGCTCCGTCGTTCCCGAGGACGAAGCGGACGGGGCGGCATCCGATCGACCGTCGACCGATCGGCAGGGTCTTGCCAGCGAGCCGGCCGAGAGGCTCAGCACAGCCGAAAGGCCCGCGGCCACGGTAGCCTCGGGAACATGATGACCAGCCAGGCCCGTATCGGCCGCTCCCGGAACGGCGATCTGGTCGTGCGCTGATCCGCGCTCCTCCTTGTGTGAGTGACCCGAACTCACCCAGACAGCACAAGGAGAATCATGACCGCACACTTCAACCACACGATCATCGCTTCGATCGACGCCGCCGAGATGGCGGAGTTCTATCGTGACCTGATCGAAGCGGACGAGGCGCCCGCGTGGGGCCCGTTCGTCAACGTCCAGATCGGCGGCGGTGTCTTGCTGCAGTTCGCAGCCCCGCCGATGGAGTTCCCGCCGCAGCACTACGCGTATCTGCTCGATGACGCTCACTTCGACCGCGCCTACGGCAAGATCGTCGATCACGGCTTAGAGCATTGGGCAGACCCTCAGCGATCCCAGCCCGGACAGATCAATCACGAGCACGGTGGCCGAGGCGTCTATCTCCTCGATCCCTCCGGACACTATCTCGAGCTGATCACCCGGCCCTACCTCTGACCAACCCAGAGGGTGGGCATCGGGGCGAGGTGCGGTGTCCTCCCTCGCCGGCGACGTCAGGCGCTCTTGCGCTTCTGCGCCAACACCACCGTCGCGGGAACGCCGTCTTCGACGGACGCGCGAGTGATGACGACCTTCGCGACGTCGTCCGCAGACGGCACGTCGAACATGACCGGACCCAGCACGTCCTCCAGGATCGCCCGGAGCCCGCGGGCACCGGTCTTGCGGGCCACGGCGAGGTCGGCGATCGCGCGCAAGGCCTCTTCCTCGAACTCGAGCTGGACCCCGTCGATCTCGAACATGCGCTGGTACTGCTTCACCAGAGCGTTGCGCGGAGCCGTGAGGATCTCCATCAGGGCATCCTGATCGAGCGGCGAGACGGATGCCACGACCGGGAGGCGACCGATGAACTCGGGGATGAGGCCGAACTTGTGCAGGTCTTCCGGGAGCACCTCGCTGAAGAGGTCGGGCGCGTCCTCCTTGCGGTGGAGCGGAGCGCCGAAACCGACGCCGTGCTTGCCCACGCGCGCCGAGATGATCTCCTCCAGACCCGCGAAGGCGCCGGCCACGATGAACAGGACGTTCGTCGTGTCGATCTGGATGAACTCCTGGTGCGGGTGCTTGCGGCCGCCCTGCGGCGGAACCGACGCGACGGTGCCCTCGAGGATCTTGAGCAGGGCTTGCTGCACACCCTCGCCGGACACGTCGCGCGTGATCGAGGGATTTTCGGCCTTCCGCGCGATCTTGTCGACCTCGTCGATGTAGATGATCCCGGTCTCGGCACGCTTGACGTCGAAGTCGGCGGCCTGCAAGAGCTTCAGCAGGATGTTCTCGACGTCTTCGCCGACGTATCCGGCTTCCGTGAGGGCCGTGGCATCCGCCACCGCGAACGGCACGTTGAGACGCTTCGCGAGCGTCTGCGCCAGGTACGTCTTGCCGCATCCGGTCGGGCCGAGGAGCAGGATGTTGCTCTTGGCGATGTCGATCTCTTCGGCGCGCTGCTCGGCCGGCTGCAGGGTGCCGTGGGCGCGCACGCGCTTGTAGTGGTTGTAGACGGCGACGGCGAGGGCGCGCTTGGCGGGCTCCTGACCGACGACGTACTCCTCGAGGAAGCCGAAGATCTCACGCGGCTTCGGCAGATCGAAGTCGGCGACCTCGCCCGAGGACGATTCGGCCATGCGCTCTTCGATGATCTCGTTGCAGAGCTCGACGCACTCGTCGCAGATGTAGACGCCGGGACCGGCGATCAGCTGCTGCACCTGCTTCTGACTCTTGCCGCAGAAGGAGCATTTGAACAGATCGGCGCTTTCTCCGATACGTGCCATGCTCGTGCCTCCTCATCCCCGGCCACTCGCCCGAGTGACTTTGAGCCTAACCTCTGCTCGGGACATCCGAGGGCATTTGTGCGAGGTGCCGCGATTGTGATCGCCGAGGGCGGACACTGCCGCCGTCCCACGCGAGTCGCCCCGAATCGTCACCTCCGGCACATCTCGAGCGACGACTCCTGGTGGCTCACGCGCCGGAGGGGCCGAGTGCCCCACCGGGTACGACGATGCCCCGCCGGTGGTGTTCCGGCGGGGCATCGAGGGGGCGCTCAGGCGGTCAGAGCCGCCGGGACGCGCTTGCGAGTCGTCAGCACCTGGTCGACGATGCCGTACTCCATCGCCTCCTGGGCCGAGAGGATCTTGTCGCGGTCGATGTCCTTGTTGACCTTCGCGACGTCCTGGCCGGTGTGCCGCGCCATGGTCTCTTCGAGCCACGTGCGCATGCGCATGATCTCGGCGGCCTGGATCTCGATGTCGGACGCCTGTCCGTGACCCGACTCGCCGACGGCGGGCTGGTGGATCAGGATGCGGGCGTTCGGAAGAGCCAGACGCTTGCCGGGAGCACCGGCCGCGAGCAGCACCGACGCCGCCGAGGCGGCCTGACCGAGCACGACCGTCTGGATTTGCGGCGACACGTACTGCATCGTGTCGTAGATCGCGGTCATGGCCGTGAACGAGCCACCGGGCGAGTTGATGTACATGATGATGTCGCGGTCGGGGTCCTGCGACTCGAGCACGAGCAGCTGGGCCATGACGTCATCGGCCGAAGCGTCGTCGACCTGGACGCCCAGGAAGATGACTCGGTCCTCGAAGAGCTTGTTGTACGGGTCCTGACGCTTGTAGCCGTAGGCCGTCCGCTCCTCGAACTGGGGCAGGATGTAGCGGCTGTTCGGCATCTGCGCGGCGCCGCCGCCGAAGGTGGGAGTGTGCATTGCGGTGTCCTTTCCTCTCGCCCTCGGCCTCAGGCCGCGGTCCCGCCGCCACCGGCGACGTCGGTGGCGTGCTCACGCATGTGGTCGACGAAGCCGTACTCGAGCGCTTCCTGCGCCGTGAACCAGCGGTCGCGGTCGCCGTCGGCGTTGATCTGCTCGACGCTCTTGCCGGTCTGTGCCGCGGTGATCTCGGCGAGACGCTTCTTCATGTCGAGAATCAGCTGCGCCTGCGTCTGGATGTCGCTCGCGGTTCCGCCGAAGCCACCGTGCGGCTGGTGCAGCAGCACGCGGGCGTTCGGCGTGATGTAGCGCTTGCCCTTGGTGCCGCTGGTCAGGAGCAGCTGGCCCATCGACGCGGCCATGCCGATACCGACCGTGACGATGTCGTTCGGCACGAACTGCATCGTGTCGTAGATCGCCATGCCGGCCGTGATCGAGCCGCCGGGCGAGTTGATGTAGAGGTAGATGTCCTTCTGCGAGTCCTCTGCCGCGAGCAGCAGGATCTTGGCGCAGATCTCGTTGGCGTTCTCGTCACGCACCTCCGAACCGAGCCAGATGATGCGGTCCTTGAGCAGCCTGTCGAAGACGCTCGTTGCCATAAGGGGTTCGGGCATTTGTGCTCCTCTTCCGGTGATCTGCAACGAATCTACCGGCGGGATTCGGGGCGGGTCGCCGTGTTCGCCGCGGGCGGATCAGGCGTGTCCGTCCGCGATCTCGCGGGCGTATCCGGTCACGGAGCGGGTGTAGAGCGGAAGGTACGGGGCGAGCGTTTCCAGCGCGATGGATGCCGCCCGCTCGGCCTCCCCCGCCGACACGAGCGCGAGCGCGTAGAACGCCGCTGCGGCGTCGTGCAGAGGTCCGCGGGGCTGGCGCTCGTACTCGGCGCGCAGCAGGGCGAGCGCCTCGTCGATCTTGCCGAGATTGCGGATGGTGCTCGCCAGCTGGATCGTCGCGCGCGTCCGGCGCTCCTCGTCCAGGCCTCGGTCGAGGGCACGACGGTAGAGCACCTCGGCCTCGGCCTCGAGGCCGGCCGAGTCGCGGGCACCGGCCCGCTCGAACAGGGCGACGGGGTCGTCCTCGGGACGTTCGGTGGCCAGCGCGTCGATCCGCTCGACGACCTCGGTCTCGCTCAGGGTGTCGTCGCCCCACACGCCGTCGATGCGGTCCTGCCAGTCGTCCACGAGTGTTCTCCCCTGTGTCGGCGCGGCGCCTTCTTACCGCAGTCCTCGGCGGAAGAGGCGGTGACAAAAGCAGGGGGCGGATGCCGTGGCATCCACCCCCTGTCCTCGAACGCTGTTACTCGCTGTCGGCGGCCTTCTTCTTGGCCGGGGCGCGCTTCTTGGCGGGGGCCTTCTTGGGGGCCTCCTCGGCGGCGGCCTCTTCGGCCTCGACGACGGCGTCCGCGTCGGCTGCGGCGTCGGCGATCTCCTGCGCCTCCTCGACGACCTCGTCCTCGGCGTCGGTGGGCTCTTCGCCCTCGACGGCGACGAAGCCGGTCAGGTCGACGGGCTTGCCGTTCGTGTCGACGACGGTGACCTTGCCGAGCGCGATCGCGAGCGCCTTGTTCCGGGCGACCTCGCCGACCATCGCGGGGAGCTGGTTGCCCTGCTGCAGCGCGTTGACGAAGTCCTGCGGGGCCATGCCGTACTGGGCGGCCGACTGGATCAGGTACTGCGTCAGTTCGTCCTGCGAGACCTGGACATTGGCATCCTCGGCGATCTTGTCGAGGATCATCTGGGTGCGGAACTGCTTCTCGCTCGCCTCGGTGACCTCGGCGCGGTGCACGTCGTCCTCGAGGCGGTTCTCGCCCTCGAGGTGCGTGTGGACCTCGTCCTCGATGAGCTGCGGCGGCACCGGGATGTCGACGGCCTCGATGAGCGCCTCGACGAACTTGTCGCGCGCGGCGGCGCCCTGCGTGAAGACCGACTGCTCGGAGACGCGCTCGGCGAGCGAGGCGCGCAGCTCTTCGAGGGTGTCGAACTCGGATGCCATCTGCGCGAAGTCGTCGTCGGCGTCGGGGAGCTCGCGCTCCTTGACGGCCGTGATCGTGACCGAGACCTCGGCCTCTTCACCGGCGTGGTCGCCACCGACGAGCTTGGAGCGGAACGTGGTCTGCTCGTCAGCGGTCAGCGATTCAATGGCCTCGTCGATGCCCTCGAGCAGTTCGCCGGAGCCGACCTCGTACGACACGCCCTCGGCGCGGTCGATCTCGGCGCCGTCGATGGTGGCGACCAGGTCGAGCTCGACGAAGTCGCCCGTGGCGGCGGGACGGTCGACGGTGACGAGCGTGCCGAAGCGGGCGCGGAGTCGGTCGAGCTCGGCATCCACCGCGGCCTCATCGGCCTCGAGGGCGTCGACGGTCACGGTGATCGTGTCGTACGCGGGAAGGTCGAACTCGGGGCGGACGTCGACCTCGACGTCGACGATGAGGTCGCCCGAGTAGTCCTTGAGCTCGGGGAGCTCGACAATCTCGGCGCTGGGGCGGCCGATGACGCGCAGCTCCTGGTCTTCGACGGCCTGGCGGTAGAACCCGTCGAGACCCTCGTTGACGGCGTGCTCGATGACGGCGCCGCGACCGATGCGCTGGTCGATGATCGGCGCGGGCACCTTGCCCTTGCGGAAGCCGGGGATCTGCACGTCCTGAGCGATGTGCTCGTAGGCGTGGGCGATGCTCGGCTTGAGCTCTTCGGGCGAGACCGTGATGTGGAGCTTGACCCGGGTCGGGCTGAGCTTCTCGACGGTGCTGTTGACCATGCGGTGTGTTCTCCTCGTGTGGCCCGCGCGCACGCGGGGGCCGGCTAGGCCTGTGGTCTGTGGGGCCGTTGCGTCGGGGCGACAGGATTTGAACCTGCGGCCTCCCGCTCCCAAAGCGGGCGCTCTACCAAGCTGAGCTACGCCCCGGGGCGACGCGCATGACGCGTTCGACGAAACGACCCCTGAAAGTCTAGTCGATCGACGTGCGGGGGCCGGTGCGAGAGCCTCGCACATGTCGAGACTCCGGCTCGAGTCCCTTGATGGATGCCGCGCCCCGGTGCTCGAAAACAGGGGATGCCACGAGAACTGGCCGTTTCGAGCGAGGATCGCCCAATCCTCGGCGAATCCCCTGTCCTGGTGCCGCCCGTGTTCATGACACGGTCTGTCGTGAAGTAGAGTTGTGGACGCTGCGGTGCGCCGCCGCGGGGATGTAGCTCAATGGTAGAGCCTCAGTCTTCCAAACTGATGGTGCGGGTTCGATTCCCGTCATCCCCTCCATTTCGTCTTTCAGCTGAGCGCTGCGTTGTCCCCCAGTACCGCGTGGAACGACTCTGGGAGCACGACGTTCTCCCCCGCTCCGGCGAAGAACCCGGCCACCTGCTGCGGTCGGTATCCGGCGATGCCGCAGCCCACCTCCGTGACGAGGAACCGTAGCTCCGGATGCTCCGCCGCGAAAGCGACGAAACGTCTGGCCTGGTCCTCGAACACCGCCAGCCCCGACATCGTGTCGATCCCGTACGACTGGCCCTGCAGCCCCTCGGACTGACCCCACACGGCACCGAAGCGGTCGAGAGCGAACCGCGCCGCGCCGCCGCCGTGAGCTCCCGAGGCGTTGGAGCCGAAGACGAAGACCTCACCGGGTTCGAGCGTCTCGATGTGCATGGCGCCACGCTACGCGCGGGCTGCCGACGGTGCAGGGGGTTGCCGGACCTTAGGCTCGCAGGAATGATCGCCTGGGCGAACCGCTGGCAGATACCCGTCTACATCGGGGCGATGCTCGTGGGCGCTGCTGCCGGTCTCCTCGCATCGGGAATAACGCCCGTGCTGGAGACGCTCGTCACCCCGTTCCTGATCCTGCTGCTGTTCGCGACGTTCCTCTCGGTTCCCTTCGCCTCGATCGGTCGCGCGGTCCGCGACCTGCGGTTCCTCGGCGCGGTGCTGGTCCTGAACTTCGTCCTCGTGCCCCTGTTGGTCTTCGGTCTGTCGCGGTTCGTCGCCCACGACCGGGCTCTGCTCGTGGGAGTCCTCCTGGTTCTCCTCACGCCGTGCATCGACTACGTCATCGTGTTCACCCGATTGGCAGGGGGTGAGGCATCCCGGTTGTTGGCCGTGTCCCCGGTGCTCATGCTCGCGCAGTGCGCGCTGCTGCCCGTCTTCCTCGGTCTGTTCGCCGGGAGCGAGGTCGTGGCCACGATCGACGTCGGCCCCTTCGTTCTGGCGTTCGTCGCGTTCATCGCGCTACCGCTCGGCCTCGCGGCGCTCATTCAACGGTCGGGCCGCCGGTTCGCCGCAGCCCGCGTCGTCGAACGAACGATGGATGCCGCCATGGTTCCACTCCTCGCCCTGACCCTCGCCGTGGTCGTCGGCGCGCAGATCGACAGGGTCCGCACCCACGCGGTCGCGCTGCTCGGCGTCGTGCCGATCTACGTCGCGTTCCTCGTCGTCGCGCCGGTGCTCGGCATCCTCGTCTCCCGACTGTTCCGGCAGGACGCCGGCTCGGCCCGCGCGGTCGTGTTCTCGGGGTCGACGCGCAACTCGCTCGTCGTCCTGCCGCTCGCTCTGGCCCTCCCCGAGCCGTTTGCCCTCGCCTCCGCCGCCGTCGTCACGCAGACGCTCGTCGAGCTCCTCGGGATGGTCGTCCTGGTGCGGGTGGTGCCGCGCGTTATCGTGCGGTGAGTCAGAGCTGAATCGCCGCGGCGTGCCGCTCCGAGTGCCCGAGGTACGTTTGCGCGTTGCGGAGGATGCCCTCCCGCTCCTCGGGCGTCAGCGCGCGTCGCACCTTCGCGGGGACGCCGGCGACGAGGGACCCCTCGGGGATCACCGTGCCCTCGAGGACGACTGCTCCCCCGGCGACGAGGCATCCGGGGCCGATGTCGGCGCCCGAGAGAACGACGCTTCCCATTCCGATGAGCGAACCATCGCCGATCGTGCAGCCGTGCACGACCGCGTTGTGCCCCACCGAGACATCGGCGCCGATCGTCACCGGGCGGCCACGGTCGACGTGGACCGAGACGTTGTCCTGCAGGTTGCTTCGCGGGCCCAGCACGATCGCCGCCGCGTCGCCGCGGACCACGGCGTTGTACCAGACGCTCGACCCCTCGCTCAGGGTCACCGCGCCGATGATGCGGGCACCGGATGCCACGAACGCCGTCTCGTGGAGCTCCGGCGTCGCGTCGGGAAGGGCGAGGACCGTGGCATCCGCTGAGATCTTCATGCGCCGAGACTATCGGTCGACTGAGGTGAGGATTGCCTTCCTACCAGGGATTTAGCCCAGCCTCATCTTGCTTGCGGAATGTTCTGGGGTGAGTAGCGTTGCTGTCATCACGACCTCGGTACGACCCTCAGGAGATCTCATGAGCACCGTTCAGACGCCCGCCGCCACCACCGTCGACTCGACCATGGCCTCCAGCACCGCCCAGTTCCTCTCGCCCGTCGTCCTCGGTCTCGAGGCCCTCGTCGTCAACGGCAAGCAGGCGCACTGGCACGTCCGCGGGTCGAACTTCATCGGCGTGCACGAGCTGCTCGACACGGTCGTCGCCCACGCGCAGGACTGGGCGGACCTCGCCGCGGAGCGCATCGTCGCCCTCGGACTGCCGATCGACTCGCGCCTCTCGACCGTCGCCGCCAAGGCCAAGGAGACCGCGGTCCCCGCCGGTTTCGCGCAGTCGGACGTCGTCATCCGCGCCGTGATCGCCGACATCGACGCCGTGCTCGTCGACATCCAGACCGCGATCGACGGTCTCGACGAGACCGACCTGTCGAGCCAGGATGTCGCGATCGAGATCAAGCGCGGCCTCGACAAGGACCGCTGGTTCCTCTTCGCGCACCTCGCGGCCTGAGTCTCTCTTCGAAAGGGGGCGACGCTTCGGCGTCGCCCCCTTCGCTTCGCATGAGGGGTCAATTTCGGTCGCTTGCGAGAGGTCCAGGCGACGAATCTTGACCCCTCACGCGAGTCTTGGAACCTCGCGCGGATCCGGGGTCAGGACGCGTGCGTCACGCGTCCGGCGAGCAGCGTTGTGCGAACCGACATCGCGCGCAGAGCACGCTCATCGGCCGTCCGCGGGTCGGCATCCACGAGCACCAGATCCGCGGGGGCACCCGGCGTGATCTCGGCCGGGGCCGTCGAGCCGCCGGCGGTGGATGCCGCGATCGCGGTGTCGATGTCGACCCGCTGGTACGGCTGCCACGCGTCGCGGCCATCGCGCGTGCGGAACACGGCTGAGGCGATCGCCGCCCACGGATCCAGTCCCGCCACGGGAGCGTCGGAGCCGAAGCGCAGGTTGGCGCCGCTGTCGGCCAGCGACCGCAACGGGTACGGCTGAGCCGACTGCTCGGCCCAGATCGCATCCGTCATATCGCGGTCGTCGAGCGCGTGCTCGGGCTGCACACTCGCCGCCACGCCGAGTCTCGCGAACCGTGGGATGTCGGCGTGGGCCACGAGCTGAGCGTGCTCGATGGTGCCGACCGCACCGGTACGGGCGTACGCGTCGAGGGCGTGGGCGTTCGCGACGTCGCCGATCGCATGGATCGCGCACTCCAGACCGGCCGCGGTTGCGCGTGTCATGAGGTCGACGAGGTCGTCGGGAGGGATGGTGAGCAGACCGTGGTTGTGGACCTCGCCCGGGTAGTGGTGGGCGCACGCGGCAGTCCGTGTCCCCAACGAGCCGTCGGTGATGGCTTTCAGCGGACCGACGCGCACGAGATCGCCCGTAGCCCCGCGGACGGGGTCGCCCGTGCGGAGCCCCTCGGCGATCGCACGGTCGAGATGCTGCGGATACGTGCCGTACGACACCCGGAGGGTGTCGAAGCCGCGCGCCAGGCGCCTCTGCCACGGCTCGTCGTTCCACGTCATGTCGAGGTCGACCAAGCCGACGAGCCCGCGAGCGGCGGCCGCGCGCGCCATCCGTTCGACGGCACGGTCGGCGAGGTCGGGGTCGACGGCGTTGATCCGTCGCGAGATCTCGAACGCGTCCTCTTCGCGCAGAACACCGGATGCCGGTGGCAGATAACCCTCGCGGCGGAAGGCCGCGGAGTTCATCCACACACTGTGCACGTCGGCGTTCACGAGGTACGTCGGGACCTCGCCGGTGGTGGCATCCAAAAGCGTGAGCGTCGGCTCATCGGGCCACAGGCCGTCACGGAAGCCGACGCCGACACGGCGACCTCCGTCACCGGCCGGCGACGACCCGATGATGGTGGCTGCCTCCCGCGCCGAGCCCGCGTCACCCAGAGGGACACGATCGGTGGTGAGCGCCCACTGCACGACGTGCACGTGGTGGTCCCACAACCCCGGAAGCAGCCAGCCTCCGTCGCCGTCGACGACGACTCCGCGCGGGCGAAGGTTGCCCGTCGGCGCGATGTCGAGGATGCGCCCGCCCGCGAGCACGAGATCGACGGGCTCGTCGGGGGTGGGGAGGAAGGCGCGGCCGGGCCCGGCGACACGCACCGCCCGAACGAAGCCCGCGGTCTCGCCGATCATGCGCGCGGGCGCGCATCGGCGGCGCGGCGCATCTCTGCGGCGAGGGCCGGGTTCGCAAACGGCCCCCCGCCAAGCCCTTCGATGATGGCGTCGACGACCTCGGCCGGGCGGTTCTGACTGAGCTTCCGCTTCGCCACCACGCGGGTCGGGGTGAGACGGAACCCGACGGTGCCCGCGGCGAGCCGGTCCACGAACGCGGGATCGTTCGGCGCACGGTACAGCCGACGACCCTCCGCGCCCTCGAAACGCTCCACCAGCCGGTCGAGCACCCGCAGGTTCTCGTCCGGTGTCAGCAGCTCCGGGATGCCACTGAGGTGGGCGGAGACGAAGTTCCACGTCGGCACCGCCGGCACATCGCCGTACCACCGGGGCGAGATGTAGCCGTGCGGCCCTTGCACGACGACGAGCAGCTCACGGTCACCGAGCCCGAGGATCGCGTCGTCGGGCTTTCCCACGTGTCCCACGATCGTGAGGTCGTCGCGGTCGTCGTCGAGGAGGACGGCGTAGTGGGACGCCACCAGGCCGTCGGCACCGGTCGAGACCAGCGTGACCCATGGGTGACCCTCGATGAGGCGTCGGATCTCGCCGACATCGGTCATCGCGAAACTCGGATTCTGCCGCACCGGATCAGCCTAGAGCGCTCAGGCCTGGCACTTCGGGCACCAGTACAGCTTGCGTCCCGCCGCTTCCTCGACGAGCACCGTCGTGCCGCAGACCCGGCAGGGCAGCCCGGCGCGGTGGTAGACCCAATGCCGGTCGTCGCGGTGCGCCATGGCTTGCCGGTAGGCCTCGGGGTCGAGGTCGTCCATCGTCATCATCTGCCCGGTCTCGACGCCGATCGCGAGCAGCCGCACCCAGTCGCGCCACATCTCACGGACCGTCTCCTCGGGCACCTCACGGCCGGGGGTGTGCGGGTTCTGGCGGGCGCGGAACAGGATCTCGGCCCGGTAGACGTTGCCGATCCCGCTGACCACGGCCTGATCCATCAGCAGCAGACCGATCGCGGTGGGCTTGCGCCGCACCGTCGCGACGAACCGCTCCTCCCCCTCGACGATGTCGTCGACGAGGGGATCGGGCCCGAGCTTCGCGATCGTCGCCGCAACCTCATCCGGAGTCTGGAGCTGGCACGCGGTGGGACCGCGGAGATCGGCGCACGTCGCCTGGGTCAGCAGACGCAGTCGCACCGCACCGACGACCGGCGGCGGCCACTCCGTCTGCTCCTCGAGGCCGGTCGTCTGCTCCGACATCCGGACGCGGGCACGCCGGGGAGCCCCGATCGAGGTGAGGGAGTTCTCGCCGGCGGCATCCAGGATCGGCTCATCCAGGACGGTGCCGCGCTGGTTGGTGTGGCCCATGCGGCCGTTCGCGGACGCGATGGTCGCGTCGATCGCCACGTCTCCGGCGAAGTCCCACGCGCCGTACATGCCGAGGTGTACGCGCAGCCACACGTCGGGGTCGAACCGCAGGAACATCTGCTTGCCGACGGCGCGGACCTCGACCGCCTCCCGGCCGTCGATGACGGACGCGCCCTCGGCGAACCGGCCCTGAGGACTGGATGCCGCGACCGTGCGCCCCACGATGTTGCGGTCGAACTGCCGAGCGATGCGGTGGACGGAATGCCCTTCGGGCATCAGCCTGCCTCGGGGTCGAACGAGTCGCTCGCGTCGAGCACGTCGGGCTTCGTCTCCGACTCGCGCGGATCGGGCAGCAGGATGCCGTCCTGCTCGTACGCGGCCAGCTGCGCGATGCGGCGGGCGTGGCGCTCTTCGCCCGAGAACGGGGTCTCGATGAACCGGTCGATGAACGACGCGGCCTCGTCGAACGTGTGCTGGCGGGCGCCGATGGCGATCACGTTCGCGTCGTTGTGCTGGCGCGCCAGCTCGGCGGTCGCGATGTTCCAGACGAGGGCGGCACGGACCCCGAGCACCTTGTTGGCCGCGATCTGCTCGCCGTTGCCCGAGCCGCCGAAGACGACGCCGAGCGTCTCGACGCCGTCGGCCTGATCGCGCACGACCGCCTGAGCGGCGCGGATGCAGAACGCCGGGTAGTCGTCGAGCGGGTCGTACTCGATGGGGCCGTGATCGACGACCTCGTGGCCCTGGGAGGCGAGGTGGTGCTGCAGCTGGGTGGAGAACTCGAGACCGGCGTGATCGGTGCCGATGTGAATGCGCATGGGCCCATCCTAAAGAGAGCCGCCGACACCGTGGGCGCACACGACGACGCCGCCCACCCCGAGTCGGAGCGAGCGGCGTCGAGGCATCGTCAGGGCCGCAGTCCCGCGGCGACGGGCTTGAACCCGGCGCGGACGTTCTCGCAGCACCCCGGGCGGCAGACGTCGTACCAGGGGCCGAGGTCGGTCACGTGCGGACGCTCGGACTTCGGCGTGCCGGCGAGGCGCTCCTCGACCAGGTCGACGAGGCCGGAGACGTACGCGGGGTCGACGCCCGGAGTGGGCGTGCGGACGGCGCGGATGCCGGCCTCCTCGGCCGCCTCCATCGCCTCGGTGTCGAGGTCCCACAGCACTTCCATGTGGTCGCTGACGAATCCGAGCGGGACGATGACGACGGCCTCCGCCCCGCGGCCGGGGAGCTCGGCGATCACGTCGTTGACGTCGGGCTCGAGCCACGGCTGCGATGCGGGGCCGGAACGCGACTGGTACACGAGTTCCCACTCGACGTCGGCGACGGCCGCCGCGACCTCGGCCATGACGTACGCGGCGACAGCCTTGTGCTGCGCCTCGTAGGCGCCACCCTCGCCGAAGTCGACGTCACGGGGGCCGGACCGCTGGGCGTCAGCGGTCGGGATCGAGTGGGTGGAGAAGAGCACGCGGATCTTCTCCGGCGCGATGCCGTCCGCAACGTAGGAGGACACGGCATCCTTGACGCCCTCGACGAAGGCGGAGACGAAGCCGGGGTGGTCGAAGAACTGCCGCACCTTGTCGATCGTGACCGTCTCGCCGAGCCCGGTGGCCTCGAGCACGCGGGCGTAGTCCTCGCGGTACTGGCGGCAGCTGGAGAACGAGCTGTACGCGCTGGTCGCGATGGCGAGAAGAGTCGTGTCGCCGGCGTCCGCCGCCTCGGTGACGGCCTCCTCGAGGTAGGGCGCCCAGTTGCGGTTGCCCCAGTAGACGGGGAGGTTCAGTCCGCGGCGCGCGATCTCCGCCTCGAGAGCGGCCTTCAGCGCGCGGTTCTGCGCGTTGATCGGGCTCACGCCGCCGAAATGGCGGTAGTGATGGGCGACCTCTTCGAGGCGCTCATCGGGGATGCCACGCCCGCGCGTGACGTTGCGCAGGAACGGGATCACGTCCTCCTGCCCCTCGGGCCCGCCGAAGCCGGCGAGGAGGATGGCGTCGTAGGCCACGGGCGTCTCGACCCACTTGGGTCCGGATGCCGCGGCAGGAGACGCGTAAAGGACGGTTTCGGGGGTGGTGTCCGTGTCGGTCGTACTCACCCCGACATCCTCCCACCAACCTCATCAGCCCGGCCCTGGGGTATCTCGACACTAGGCTTATACGGTTGTCGTCGGCGCCAGCAGTGCCATCCGCGACGATCCACCCACATCCTCGGGAGAACGCCAGTGCCAGGAGAGAACCTCACCCGCATCGAAGCGCAGGAGCGCCGCGCGATCGTCGACACGCACGAATACGACGTGCGGCTCGACCTCACTCGTGGCGACGAGGTGTTCGGTTCGGTCACCACCGTCCGCTTCACCGCGACCGAGGGGGCATCGACGTTCATCGACCTCATCGCGCGCACGGTCAACACGGTCACCCTCAACGGCCGCAGCCTCGACCCGGCCGAGGTCTTCGCCGACTCGCGCATCGCGCTGGACGGCCTCGCCGCCGAGAACGAACTCGTCGTCGATGCGGACTGCGAGTACACGAACACCGGCGAGGGCCTGCACCGCTTCGTCGACCCCGTCGACGGCGAGGTCTACCTCTACACGCAGTTCGAGGTGCCCGATTCGCGTCGCGTGTTCACCGTCTTCGAGCAGCCCGACCTGAAGGCCGAGTTCACCTTCACGGTGACGGCCCCCGCCGCCTGGAAGGTCGTCTCCAACTCGCCCACACCCGAACCGCGCGAGGTCGGAGACGGCGTCGCCGAGTGGAGCTTCCCCGCGACGCCGCGCATCTCGTCCTACATCACCGCCCTCGTCGCGGGCCCTTACGAGTCGACGTTCTCCGAGCTCACGAGCGCTGACGGCCGCGTCATCCCGCTCGGCGTGTACGCCCGCAAGAGCCTGTGGCAGTACCTGGATGCCGACTACGTCTTCGACAAGACCCGTCAGGGCTTCGCGTACTACGAGGAGAAGTTCGGCTTCCCCTATCCCTTCGCGAAGTACGACCAGCTCTTCGTGCCCGAGTTCAACGCGGGCGCGATGGAGAACGCCGGCGCCGTGACGTTCACCGAGACGTACGTGTTCCGCAGCAAGGTCACGGATGCCGTGAAGGAGCGTCGCGTCGTGACGATCCTGCACGAGCTGGCGCACATGTGGTTCGGCGACCTCGTCACCATGAAGTGGTGGAACGACCTCTGGCTGAACGAGTCGTTCGCCGAGTGGGCCTCCACCATCGCGACGGCCGAGGCCACCGAGTGGGAGGCGGCCTGGACGACCTTCAACGCGATGGAGAAGACCTGGGCCTACCGCCAGGACCAGCTGCCCTCGACGCACCCCGTCGTCGCCGAGATCAACGACCTCGAAGACGTGCAGGTGAACTTCGACGGCATCACCTACGCCAAGGGCGGGTCGGTCCTCAAGCAGCTGGCCGCGTGGGTCGGTATCGAGCAGTTCTTCGCGGGCGTCGCGGCGTACTTCCAGAAGCACCAGTGGTCCAACACCGAGGTCGGCGACCTGCTCACCGAGCTCGAGACCACGAGCGGGCGCGACCTGGGCGACTGGGCCAAGAAGTGGCTCGAGACGGCGGGCGTCAACACGCTGTCGCCGCTCATCGAGCAGGACGACCACGGATCGCTCACGCGCTTCGCGATCGTCCAGACCGCCCCGTCGGACTACCCGACCATCCGTCCGCACCGTCTCGGCGTCGGCTTCTACTCGCTCTCCACGTCCGGCCGTCTCGAGCGGGTGCACCGCGTCGAGCTCGATGTCGACGGCGACCGCACCGAAGTACCGGAGCTGCGTGGCATCCGTCGTCCCGACCTCGTGCTGCTGAACGACGACGACCTCGCCTACGCGAAGATCCGTCTCGACGAGCGCTCGCTCGCCACGGCCATCGCGCACCTGAAGGACATCGCCGACCCGCTCGCGCGTTCGCTCGTCTGGGGTGCCGCGTGGGACCAGACCCGGGATGCCGAAGCCTCGGCGACCGACTACATCGACCTGGTGCTGCGCAACATCGGTTCCGAGACCGAGTCGACGACCGTGCGCACGACGCTCGCGCAGCTCCAGCTCGCCGCGAACAGCTACGTCGCCCCCGCCACGCGCGCGACCGCCCGTGAGCGTGTCGCGGACGGCCTGTGGGAGCTCGCCCAGTCCGCGGAAGCGGGCAGCGACAGCCAGCTGCAGTTCGTCACCGCGTTCGCCTCGGCGGCGGCCACGCCGGCACACGTCGAGACGGTCCGCTCACTGCGCGACGGTGAGACGGTGCTCGACGGGCTCGAGATCGACACCGACCTGTCGTGGCAGCTGCTCGTGGCCCTCGTTGCGGGCGGTGCGGTCACGGCGGACGACATCGACGCGGCCCGCGCCGCCGACAACACCGCGAAGGGTGGCGAGTTCGCGGCGCAGGCCAAGGCCGCGCTGCCCACGGTCGAGGCCAAGCAGGAGGCCTGGAGCTCGCTGATCGACAGCGCCGACGCGCCGAACACCATCGTGCGTTCGGCCGCGCTCGGGTTCACGCACCCCGCGACGGTCGACGTGCTCGCGGAGTTCGTCCAGCCGTACTTCGACATGTTGCTGCCGATCTGGGAGAGCCGCAGCTACCAGATCGCGCAGTACCTGATCGTGGGGCTGTACCCCGCCGCACTGGCGAACACGCAGCTGCGCGACGCCACGCGCGCCTGGCTCTCGGCGCACAAGGACGCCGCTCCGGCGCTTCGTCGCCTCGTGAGCGAGAACCTCGCGGGTGTCGAGCGCGCTCTCGCGGTGCAGGAGCGCGACGCGCAGTAGGGCAACGGCCTCGACGGACGCCCTCTCCCGCTTCGGTGGGAGGGGGCGTACCTCTTGCGATGTACTCCCCCACCCGGGGGATCCACCCGCGGACGGACGCGCCGACGGCCCGTGCTTCCTAGCGTGGAAGCATGATCATCGCAGACCACCTCACCAAGAGATTCGGTACCCGCACCGCCGTATCCGATGTCTCGTTCACCGTTCCTCCGGGGCGCGTCACCGGGTTCCTCGGCCCCAACGGCGCGGGCAAGTCCACCACGATGCGCATGATCGTCGGACTCGACCGCCCGAGCGCGGGCAGCGTCACCGTAAACGGCACGCCGTACGACCGGCTCCGCGCCCCTCTCACCGAGGTGGGCGTCCTCCTCGACGCCAAGGCCGTGCACACCGGACGCTCGGCACGCAACCACCTGCGCGTCATGGCCGCGACCCACGGGATCGGGCCGCGACGTGTCGACGAGGTCATCGAGCTCACCGGCATCGCCTCCGTTGCCGACAAGAGAGCGGGGGGCTTCTCGCTCGGCATGGGCCAACGCCTCGGAATCGCCGCGGCGCTTCTGGGCGATCCGCACACGCTGATCCTCGACGAGCCGGTCAACGGTCTCGACCCCGAGGGCGTGCGGTGGGTGCGCGAGTTCGTTCGCCACATCGCGGCCGAGGGCCGCACGGTCCTGCTCTCCAGCCACCTGATGAGCGAGATGGCTCTGACCGCCGACCACGTGATCGTGCTCGGGCGCGGACGCGTCCTCGCCGACGCGCCCTTGGGTGAACTCGTGCGGTCGTGGACCACCGAGGCCGTGCTCGTCCGCTCCCCCGAGCTCACGCGGCTCGTCGAGGTGCTGGTACCGGAAGGAGTCACGACGACGCTCGCCGAGCCGGGGCTCGCCCACGTCGTCGGCGCCTCCGCGGCCGTTGTCGGCGACATCGCCGCCCGCCACGGCATCCCCCTCCATGAACTGACCCCGCGCAGCGGCTCGCTCGAGGACGCCTACCTCGCCCTCACCGATGACGCGATCGAGTACAAGACGAAGGAACTCGTATGACCGCCCTCACCGCGCCTCGGCGCACGACGTTCACGGATGCCACGACCGGTCCGACATTCCTCCGGACGCTCCGCGCCGAGATGCTCAAGCTGACGACGCTCCGCTCGACGTGGTGGTCGCTTGCGATCGCGGCCGCCCTGTCCGTGGCCATCGCGTGGCTCTTCGGCTCGGCGTCGGACGGTGGCGACCCGATCCTGGGTGTCGTGGTCTCGGCACAGTTCACGATGCTCGTCGCCGGCGTCCTCGGTGCCATCGCGGTCACCGGCGAATACGCCACCGGCATGATCCGCTCCACCCTCACCGCGAATCCTCGTCGTGTTCAGGTGGCCCTCGCCAAGAGCGTCGCGATCGCGCTCGTCGTGGGCGCGGCGACCGCGGTCACGTACCTCGTCTGCCTCGCGGTCACGGTGCCCACCTCATCGGTCGCCATCGTCTGGTCGGACCCGGCCCGAGCCGTGCTTCCTCTGGTGTTCGGGATCGCTGCGATGGTCGCGTACGCGCTCATCGGTATGGGCTTCGGGCTCCTCATCCGCAATGGCGCCGGCGCGATCGCCGCCACCGTGGGCGTGCTGTTCGTCGCCCCGATCGCGGTAAACCTGTTCGCCCTGGGCGGCCCGTCGTGGCAGTGGGTGGTCGACCTCGGCCGGTACCTCCCGGTCGCCGCCGGATCCGACCTCACGGCGATCCCCACGGGTGACGTCCTGGTCCCGGCCCTCACCCTCGCCGCGTGGGTGGTCGGGCTCGTGGGGGCGGGGATGGTCCTGCTCCAGCGCCGCGACGCCTGACCCGAGGGGGTCGACGGATGCCTCGATGCCCAGGTGGCACCGAGGCATCCGTCGTTAGCATGAAGGGGATGCCTGTACTCGCGAGCACACCGGAACCCCGCCCCACGCCCAACGGTCTGACGGACCCTTCCACCTGGGCGTGGCTCGGGGAGCGCCTGCTGGAATTCGGCGGCGTCATTCTCCGGATCGTCGGGATCATCATCGGCGTCATCGTCGCCGCCTGGGTCCTCCGCGTCATCATCCGCCGTGTCGTCGACCGCATCGTCAACGGCGCCAAGAAGAACGCCCGCGTCGACGACACGCAAGCCCTCGACCGGTCTCCGCTCGCGGCTGTCCGGCTCGTGCAGCGCACACGAACGCTCGGCACGATCCTTCAGAACATCGTCAACGTCGTTCTCGTGATCGTCGCGCTCGTGTGGATCGCGGGCATCGTGGCACCCAACGCCCTGGCATCCCTCACCCTCCTCACGGCCGCGATCGGTGCCGGACTCGGCTTCGGCGCGCAGAACATCGTCAAGGACGTCCTGAACGGGATCTTCATCGTCGCGGAGGACCAGATCGGCATCGGCGACGTCGTCGATCTGGGGCTCGCTACCGGCATCGTGGAGTTCGTGAGCGTCCGCATCACGCATGTGCGTGACGTCAACGGCACGCTCTGGTACGTCCGCAACGGCGAGATCACGCGTATCGGCAACATGTCGCAGGGCTGGTCGCGCGTCATCATCGACCTGGCGGTGCCGGTGGATGCCGACATCGACGACGTCGAGAAGGCCATGCTCGGTGCCGCCAAGGCGCTCGCCAAGGAGCAGAAGTGGCGCTCGCGCATCATCGAGCAGCCCGAGATCTGGGGCTTGGAGTCGATCAGCGGCGACGCCCTCGTGATCCGCCTGGTCATGAAGACCCGCTCGAGCGCGAAGGACGACGTGGCGCGCGAACTCCGGGTCCGCCTGAAGCGAGCGATCGACGACATGGGGCTCACGCTGCCTCAGCTGAACTCCATCGTGCTGACCGGAGCCGAAGGCGCTCAGAGCGTGCGCGGGGCCCACCCGCCGAAGACGAAACCGACCCCCGTCACCACCGCGACCGAGCGGCCCGTCTGGCGACCGCGGCGGAAGAGGCTGGCCGTGTCGGACACGGTGCTCGACGCGGATGCCGTAGCCACCGAGATCGCGGCCGAGAAGGCCCGGGCGAAGAAGACGAAGCCGGTCGCGAAGGCCGAGACTCCCGCGCCGCCCGCAGACGCCCCGCCCGCAGACGCCCCGCCCGCAGCCGGCGACGGCGTGCACAAGCCCACTCCCCCCGCCGTGCGGGCCGACGACGACGGAGCCTCCGCGTGAGCGAACCGATCAGCTTCTACGAACAGGCCGGCGGGATGGACACCTTCCGGCGCCTGGTCGACGCGTTCTACCGCGGGGTCGCCGACGACGACGTCCTCAAGCCGATGTATCCCGAAGAAGACCTCGGGCCCGCGGCCGAGCGTCTCACGCTGTTCCTCGCGCAGTACTGGGGCGGGCCGACCACGTACAGCGAGAACCGCGGGCACCCGCGCCTGCGCATGCGGCACAATCCCTTCCACGTGAACCCCGATGCGCGCGATCGGTGGCTGCGGCACATGCGTGCGGCGGTCGACGAGATCGCGCTTCCTCCGGCCCTCGAAGCGCCGCTGTGGGACTACCTGGAGCGCGCCGCCCACGCGATGGTGAACACGTTCGAGCCACGCGGTATCGGACCCTTCCAGGGCGGGCGCCCCGCTACGGGACTCCCCGTCCGCGCGGCGGAAGCCCCGCGCGGGGAGGGCGGAGCGCCGGTCGGCTGATCGACGGCGGCGCCCTCTTTCGGCGGTGCGTTCGCTTGCGGAGAGCGGCGCGAGCGAGCGCAGCCCCCGCGAGCGAGGCGTCAGCGGCCGAAGATGTCGCCAAGACCCGGGAGTTCGAAGCCGGAGATCCGTTCTCCCAGGCCGCTGAGACCCTCACCGGCGCCCGAGATCGCCTCCTGCGCGCCACCTGCGGCCTCACCGATCGCCTCGGCTCCGAGCCCCTCGGCGAGAGCAGGGAGTTCGACCCCGGATGCCAGAGCCTCCAGGTCGACGCCGGCCGCGAGCCCCGAGAAGTCGACGCCCGACGCCACCGCCTCAGCGATCAGCGGCGCCGCCACCGCGCTCGCGACCGCCCCACCGGCGACGACGGCGAGGAGCCCTCCGGCCCCGAGGACGCCCGCTCCGACGAGTCCGCCGCGGCCGGTCCGGGCGAGCAGAGCCGACATGCCGCCGGGGCGCTGTGCCTCGGCGCGCCCGGCCGCGCGGGCGAGGTCGGCGGGGGCGTCGCTGCGCGGCCGGTCGTGCGGTGCGAATTCGGCATCCATCCGACCGCGCACGTGGGCGCGTTGCGCCGGGGTGAGGCGTTCGAACGCCTCGCGATGGAGGCGCTCCACCTGGTCGGGGTCGGCAGTGCGAAGGAGGTAGTCGTAGCGCGCGATGGCGGTGCGGTCTTCCGGGGGGAGCGCGGCCGCGGAGGCGGTCGGCGGAGCGTACCGATGACCGGGCTCCGTCGCCCCCGCAGCGCCGGGTGCCGCATCCGCGCGCGTGACCCGAGCAGGTGCGGCGGGGGTCTGCGGCGAACGGCGGTCGCCCGTGACAGCATCCGCGGCCGTGCGGACGAGATCACGCCAGTCCGTTCCGGCGGTCGATCCGGCGTTGGACGACGGACGCGAGGAGCCGGTCTTCTCGACGGCGCGGGCGGCGAGATCGAACAGGCGGGAGATCTTGGACATGGGGACACCTCTCGACGGGCGGCACGTGGCCGCGACGTCAAGGTCTCTTCCGTTCCGAGGAACCGACGTGCCCGGAGCCCAACCGTGGACTCGTGATGACGAGGACGTCGTCGAGGAATACTCCCCTTGCGTGGAACCGACGGTAGCGCCGATGGCTATGAGGTCGCTGGATCAGCGACCTGTGGCCCGCACCGCCGTGAGCCCGGAGCGCACCGGCCCGCGGACGAGCACGTGTCCGCGATTGAGCGTCACGCGCGTCCACACGCCGCTCGTGCGGACCGCGGCCTCCTCGGCCCCAGCGATGAACCCCAGCGCGTAGGCCGCGAACGCCGTGCCCAGCGGCAGACCCCCGAGGGCGTCGTCCGGTTGACCCCACACCTGAGCGCGCACCGTCCGCACGACATCCTCGCCCGGGTCGGCGGGCAGGGCGTCGGCGACCGCGGCGATCCCGTACTGGGCGCGCGCCGCCAGGACGGCGCTGTCGAGGGCGTCGGACTGCAGCCAGCCGCCACGAGGCGGGGAGACACCGGCCCAGGCCGGGGCGCTCGCGATCTCGGGCAGCACGACCGCTGAGGCATCGTCGGGGGCGATCGAGAGAGCGGATGCCTCGACCACCAGGTCGCACTGCAGCTCCGGGTCGACGGGTGACACCCGCAGACCGAGCACGGTGGGCGTGGCATCCAGGAGCCCGCGGGGCGCCAGCGGAGCCGCGGTCGTGACGAGGACGCCGCCGTCTGCGCGGAGCCGGACGGAGCCGTCACCGAGCCGTACGGATCGGGACGCGAACGTGAGCAGGTCGGCTGCCGCCTGCGGATCGGGGAACATCAGGCGGGCGGACACCCGCCCTAAACTATCAAGCGACGCAGACCTCTGCGCGGGACGGGAGTGAGCGTGACCGACGCCATCGACCCCGTGGCCTCGCTGCTCGCGGTGCTCGACCTCCGCGACGCGGGAGCACGGACCACCGAGGACATCTTCACCGGTGTCTCGCAGCCGATGCCGTCGGGCCGTGTGTATGGCGGCCAGGTGCTGGCGCAGTCGATCGTCGCCGCGTCGCGAACCCTTCCGCCCGAGCGCACCGTGCATTCGATGCACGGGTATTTTCTTCGGCCGGGCGACCCCGCTACCGGCATCACGTTCTCGGTCGACCGGATCCACGACGGGCGGTCGTTCTCGACTCGGCGCACGCAGGCTTTTCAGGCCGGCGTGCCGATCTTCTCGATGATCGCCTCGTTCCAGGACGAGGGGCCGGGCCTCGAACACGCCGAACCGATGCCCGTCGGCATCCCGTTCCCGGAGGATCTTCCGCCGTTCGACGACAGCCAGCTGCACCCGGCCAGCCGCAAGCTCTTCTCGGAACGACCGGTGGATGTTCTGCATGTGCCGTCGCCCGTGTACACGTCGGTCGAGGGCCCGCACGTGCCGCGTCAGGCCGTGTGGATGCGCACGCGACGCGAGCTCCCCGACGACCCGGCGGTGCACCGCGCCGCGCTGGCGTACCTGAGCGATCTGACGATCCAGGAGACGATCCTGCGCGGTCACGGAGTCCCATGGAGCGCACCGGGCCTCCGGGTGGCGAGCTTGGACCACGCGATGTGGTGGCACCGGCCGGGGCGCGTCGACGACTGGCTGCTCTACGTGCAGGAGTCGCCGAACGCCCGCGGCGGCCGTGGACTCTCCACCGGGCGCATCTACACGCGCGAGGGGACGCTGCTGGCGAGCGTCGCCCAGGAGATCATGGTGCGGGTGCCGGGCGAATAGGGTCAGCGCGTGGCGCCGCGCCGGCGGTACTCGATGGGGTCGCCCACGTACGGGCCCCAGGCGGCTCGCTCGGTCTCGCTCCACCGGATGGGGCGGCCGCTGGCCGTGTCGACGAGCACGACCACCGCGGTGGCGCGGGCATAGAGAACGGGCGCGTCGTCGCCGATCGGGCTGAAGACCTCGAAGCAGATGTCGGCGCTGGAGCCGCCCATCGCACCGATCCACAGGCGCACGTCGAGCGGTCGTTGACTGTACGGCACCGGGCGGAGGTACTCGATCTCCTGCCGCGCGATGAGGGTCGCGCGCTCTCCCCCGCTCTCCAGCACGCTCATGTCGAACACGGCGGTCGGCAGGGCGTCCCCGGCTTCGTCTCCGCGCCAGAACGCGCGGAGTCGTGCCTCTTCCAGCAGCTTCAACATCGACGTGTTGTTGACGTGGCCGAGTGCATCGAGATCTCCCCACCGCAAGTGGATGGGGATGTGGAGCCGCTCGGGCCCGGCCGGAGCCGAGCCCGAGGAGGGCGTCACGTCAGTCACGCGTGAGCTTGCGGTAGGTCGAGCGGGAGGGGTTCGCCGCATCGGCGCCGAGACGCTCGACCTTGTTCGCCTCGTAGGCCTCGAAGTTGCCCTCGAACCAGTGCCACTGGTCGGGGTGCTCGTCGGTGCCCTCGTAGGCGAGGATGTGCGTGGCGATGCGGTCGAGGAACCACCGGTCGTGCGTGATGACCACGGCGCAGCCGGGGAACTCGAGCAGAGCGTTCTCGAGCGAGCTCAGGGTCTCGACATCGAGGTCGTTGGTCGGCTCGTCGAGGAGGAGCAGGTTGCCGCCCTCCTTCAACGTCAGCGCGAGGTTCAGACGGTTGCGCTCACCGCCGGAAAGCACGCCGGCCTTCTTCTGCTGGTCGGGTCCCTTGAAACCGAACTTCGACACGTAGGCCCGCGAGGGGATCTCGGTCTTACCGACCGTGATGATGTCGAGCCCGTCGGACACGACCTCCCACAGCGTCTTCTCGGGATCGATGTTCGCGCGCGACTGGTCGACGTAGCTGATCTTGACCGTCTCGCCGATCTTCAGCGTGCCGCCATCGAGGGGCTCGAGACCGACGATCGTCTTGAACAGCGTGGTCTTTCCGACACCGTTGGGGCCGATGACGCCGACGATGCCGTTGGGGGGCAGGTTGAAGCTCAGGTTGCTGATGAGAGAGCGGTCGCCGAAGCTCTTCTCGAGCTTCTTCGCGTCGATCACGATGCTGCCGAGACGAGGGCCGGCGGGGATCTGGATCTCGTCGAAGTCGAGCTTGCGCGTGCGCTCCGCCTCGGCGGCCATCTCCTCGTAGCGCGCCAGACGCGCCTTCGACTTCACCTGGCGGCCCTTGGCATTGGACCGCACCCACTCGAGCTCTTCCTTGAGGCGCTTGGCGAGCTTGGCGTCCTTCTTGCCCTGGACGTCGAGACGCTGGCCCTTCTTCTCGAGGTAGGTCGAGTAGTTGCCCTCGTAGGGGTAGAGGTGACCGCGGTCGACCTCGGCGATCCACTCCGCGACGTTGTCGAGGAAGTACCGGTCGTGGGTGATGGCGATGACGGCGCCCTTGTAGGCCTTGAGGTGCTGCTCGAGCCAGAGCACGCTCTCGGCGTCGAGGTGGTTGGTGGGCTCGTCGAGCAGCAGCAGGTCGGGCTTCTGCAGCAGCAGCTTCGCGAGGGCGACGCGGCGGCGCTCACCACCGGACAGCGGCACGACCGACGCGTCGGCCGGCGGGGTGCGCAGGGCATCCATCGCCTGCTCGAGCTGCGAGTCGAGGTCCCACCCGTCGGCGGCGTCGATCTCTTCCTGCAGGGTGCCCATCTCGGCCAGCAGCGCGTCGAAGTCGGCGTCGGGGTCGGCCATGAGCGCCGAGATCTCGTTGAAGCGGTCGAGCTTCGGCTTGATCGCGACTCCGTCCTGGATGTTCTCCAGCACGGTCTTGCTGTCGTCGAGTTCGGGCTCCTGCATGAGGATGCCGACGGTGAATCCGGGACTCAGCCGGGCCTCGCCGTTGGACGGCGTGTCGAGGCCCGCCATGATCTTCAGGATCGTGGACTTACCGGCCCCGTTCGGGCCGACCATGCCGATCTTGGCGCCGGGTAGGAACGACATCGTGACGTCGTCGAGAATCAGCTTGTCGCCCACGGCCTTGCGGGCGCGGACCATGGAATAGATGTATTCGGCCATCGAGGACGTACCACCTTCGATTGAGGATGAGGGCCGCGCCCTCCCGGGTCGCGGAGTCGAATGTCTGCGCTGCGCCCGGGTGCGCGGAAGTCGTCTCCAGCCTAGCAACGCCACCCTGAGCGGTGCCCCGCCGACGCACTCGGCCGAACGATCACCAGTCGATGGCGCGGGTCTGACCGATCAGGCATCCCCCGGTCGACAGACCGGGCAGAACGGCGGCTACGGGATCGCCGATCGCGGGACCGACCTGGCCGACGAGGCACTCCTCGCCCCACCGCACCGAGAACTCGATGCTCTCGGCCGGGTTGCCGATCGTCGTCTGGTCGGGGGTGACCTGCATCGCCGTCTTGTCGAAGCCCGCGGCCACGAGCGCATCGACATAGGCGCGGCCCGAGGCCTGTGCCGGGCCGCCCCACACGTCACGGGTGACTCGGGTGAAGAGCGGCAGGTTGTCGTTGGCGGAGCCGCTCGACTCGAGGGTCGGAGCGATCGTCGGAGACGGGGCAGGGGCAGATTCCGCGGAGCCCGACGTCGTCGCCGAAGGCGCCGTTTCGGGCGGCCGCGGGGGTTCGTTCGCCGTGCACCCCGCGAGGGCGACGACGGCAGCCAACGCCAGCGCAGCGACCGGACGGGGATTCAGGCGGATCACCCGCTCGAGTCTACGGACCGTCCGCGCACTGCCCGTGCCGCTCAGAACGGTGTCGAGTCGCCCACCTCGACGAGCGTGGAGTCCGAGCCGCCGCCGCGCGTCTCCGTCACCGAAGACGTGTCTCCGAGCCCTGCCGGCTCATCGCCGGGCACCGCCCAGGCGTCCGCGTCGCTCGCGGTCTCGGCAGCCGATTGTCCCTCCGGCGTCGTCGCTCCGTCGCCCGGAGACCGTTCGGGCCGACGGAAGGCCGAGACACCCCAGCGCAGGTCGTGCCCGACCGCGTCGGCGGTGACATCGGCGCTCACGCCACGCTTCGCGTCCGTCTCCCACTCCCGCAGCCGTAGTCGGCCGGCGACGATGACGCGCTCCCCTTTGTGGAGCGATGCCAGGGCGTTGCGGCCCAGCTCGCCGAAGACGGAGACGGCGTAGTAGTTCGTGTGGCCGTCGATCCACTGGCCGCGCTCACGGTCGAAGCGCCGCTCGCTGACCGCCAGCCGGAAGGCGGCGATCGGATCGCCGCCACGGGTCGCGCGCTCCTCCGGATCTCCGACGATGTTGCCGACGAGGGTGATGTGGTCGCTCATGATGTGTCCTCTCTCGATGTGGGCTCCGGCACCCGTGTGCCCGACGGGCGCCGGAGCCACCGTCAGAATGTCCGGATTCTTCGCCGCCGCGCGGGCATCTCGAACCGTTCCGTGGAGAGATCGGGCGGGCGAGGCCGTGGGGAGGACCGGTACCGAACCAATGTCGGAGGTCCCTCGTACCGTGGGCGCATGACCACCGCACTCTGGAACGACCTCGCACCGGCACCGCGCCCGGCCGGGTGGGGCGCGGCGACGCACGTCGCAGCGGGTCTGTGGCGCATCGCCGACCCGCGCGGCGTCGTCGTCGGACACGTGCGCGCGATCGCCGCCGACGGAGGCTGGCGCTACGCCGCCGAACGATTCCACGCGGCGAGCGGACGCTTCCGCCGTCTCGGCGAGTTCTGGTCGTCCGCCGACGCGTTGGAGTGCCTGCGCTACGCGCGATGACCCCGCTCGGGCTGCACGACGCGCGATGACGCCGCCCCATTGCGCTACGCGCTGGGAAGCCGCCGGCGACCGACCGCGGTCGGCTCAGACCCGGCGAGCGGCCATCGTCGGTTCAGACCACCGCCGCAAGATCGTCGAGCGCGGCACCCACGGGCGTGCCGCGCACGTCGTCCCACGCCGCTCGTAAGATGTCGACGGCTCGCTCCAAGGTGTGGGGCGCGGCGGTGAACGGGATGCGAAGACGACGGTCGTGCCCGCCGTCCACCGCGAAGCGCGAACCGGCCGAGAGAAGAAGGCCACGCGCACGCGCGTTCATGACGAGCGGAGTGCTCACGGGCTCGCCGATACCGACCCACAGCGACACTCCCCCGTGGACGGTCGGGACGTCCCACTCGGGGAAGGTCTCGACGAGGGCGCGTGTCACGGCATCGCGGCCCGCGCGCAGCAGGTCGGCGCGCTGTGCGCTGATCTCGTCGAGCCGGCCGATGACCCGAGCGGCCACGGCCTGCTCGAACTCGGGAGTTCCGAGGTCGTGCACCGGGCGTCCACTGGCAAGGCGTCGGATGATGTCGGCCTGGGCACGCACCCACCCGACACGCAGGCCGCCCCACACCGTCTTGCCGAGGGATCCGACGCGAACGATACGGTCCGCGTCGGGGAACGCGGTCGACTCGGCCTGTCGGTCGATGTCGAGTCCGGCGGTCGTCTCGTCCAGGACGAGGATCGTACCGGCCCTCTGCGATCCGTCGACGAACGCGTTCACTTCCGCGCGACTCATCGTGCGGCCGGTGGGGTTGTGGAACTCGGGCATGAGGTACGCGAGCGCCGGAAGCACCCGCGCGAACGTCTGCGCGGCGCGGTCGAGGTCCCATCCCGTATCAGGGGTGACGGGAACGCCCACCAGGCGGGCCCCGGCCGCGCGGAAAGCGTCCGCTCCGTGCGAGTACGTCGGCGTCTCGATCAGCACGCGATCAGCGCGCGACAGCAGCACCGACGCGATCAGGTGCAGCGCGCTCTGCGCCCCCGTCGTCACGAGGATCTCATCCGCACCGGTCGGGAGCCCGCGGTCTCGGTAGTGCTGCGCGATAGCCTCGCGCAGACCGACCTGGCCGACGACGTCGTAGCCCGTCCGAGAGAGGAGGACCGCGGCATCCTGCGCGACCTCCGCGAACACGGCCGGCAAGCCCGGCCACGCGGCGGGACTCGCCTGCTGCAGGTCGATCACGCCGTCGCGCCGGTCGTCGACACCGGGGTCGGTCCGTCGGAGAGGCAACGTGACGCTGCCGCTCCCGCGCAGGCTCTGGATGTGCCCGGAATCTCGCAGGCTGCGGTAGGTCGCCGCCACGGTCGTGCGGCTGAGGCTCAACGCCGCGGCGAGTTCGCGCTCTGCCGGCAGCGCCGTCCGCGGCGCGATGCGGTTGTCCAGACACAGCAGGCGGATGCCGTCGGCCAGCGATTCGTACGCGGGCCCGCGACCGCGCCAACCGCCGAGCGCCTCGGCCAGAGCCCGGGCGGAGATACGGGAATCCATGGGGCCAGAATAGTCAAATTGGACCCCTTGCATAGACCCAATCGCGTGATTGGATCTTCTCCGTGACCTCCCGAATCCTCCGCCTCCTGATCGGCCTCGCCCTTTACGGTTTCGGTTGCGCCCTGACCATCGCGGCAGGCCTCGGCGTCGACCCGTGGACGGTCTTCGCCGAAGGTCTCTCGCGCGTGACGGGCATCGGCGTCGGATGGATCACGAACATCGTCGGACTCGGGGTCCTGCTGCTCTGGATCCCCCTGCGCCAGCGACCGGGGATCGGCACGGTGGCGAACATCCTGCTCGTCGGGACGAGCATCCAGCTCGCGCTGGCCGTCCTGCCCCACCCCGACGACCTCGTCTGGCAGGTGGCACTGCTCGTGTGCGGCGTGGTCACGGTGGCCGTGGCATCCGGTCTCTACATCGGCGCGCACTTCGGCCCGGGCCCGCGCGACGGTCTCATGACCGGACTCCACGCACGCCTCGGCTGGCCGATCTGGGTGTGCCGTCTCGCCGTCGAGGGCACCGTGCTCGTCGCCGGTTGGCTGCTGGGCGGAACCGTCGGGATCGGGACGGTCGTGTTCGCGCTCGGCATCGGTCCGCTCGTCCACGTCGCGCTGCCGCTCTTGGCGGCACCCGAGCCGCAGCGGCGTCTTCGCCGCCCGGCCCGGGTGTGAGGCCGCCGCGCCGCACGGCATCATCGCCCGCGGCGCGGTGTGGAACTCAGTGCTCCCGGAACTCGGGGCGGTCGCTCCCGGGCTTCAGGTGCGAGTGCAGGGCGTTCTTCGCAATGGCCATGGTCGGGTAGACACCGAGCCGCTCGTCCTTGCCCGTCATGTGTACGGCGTAGCCCTCGGCATCCTTCTGGATGGTGCCGACGACGCCGCCCGGACCGTAGGCGACCCACAGGCGCCGTGTCGTCGTATCGGACATGGTTCTCCTTTCGTTCGATCTGGCCGGACACTACGCCCGCGCCGTCGACGCCGCCAGGGGGTCGACCACGCGGAGAGCGGTCACCGATATCCTGGTGCGGACCCCCAGTAGCTCAGTGGATAGAGCAGCGGCCTTCTAATCCGCCGGTCGCACGTTCGAATCGTGCCTGGGGGACCGACTCCACGTCCGACCCCGTCAGTAGGATGACGGGATGGTAAGCGCCTCTGAGAACGACCGGCTCGTCTGGATCGACTGCGAGATGACGGGACTCGACCTCGCGGTCGACGAGCTCGTCGAGATCGCGATCGTCGTCACCGATTTCGAGCTGAACGTCCTCGATTCGGGCTTCCAGGTCGTCATCAGGCCCGACGCGTCGGCGTTGGAGAACATGGGCGAGTTCGTCACCGAGATGCATCGCTCGTCTGGACTGCTCGACGAGATCCCCCACGGTGTGAGCCTCGCGGATGCCGAGTTCCAGGCGCTCGAGTACATCCAGCGTTTCGCTCCCCTCGAGGGCAAGGCGCCCCTCGCCGGAAACACCATCGGGACCGACCGCATGTTCCTCGCGAAGTACATGCCGCGCGTCGATCGGTGGCTGCACTACCGCAACGTCGACGTGTCGAGCATCAAGGAGCTGTCGCGTCGGTGGTACCCCCGTGCGTATTTCAACGCTCCCGCGAAGAACGGCGGGCACCGCGCTCTTGCCGACATCCTCGAGTCGATCCGCGAATTGGCGTACTACCGCAAGGCCGTTTTCGTGCCCGAGCCCGGCCCGACCAGCGACGAGGCGAAGGGCGCCGCATCGTCGGTCGTTTCGTCGTTCGCGCGAGACGTATGACATAATCGTTCAGTTGTCCGCTGCGGCGGACGCATGGTGGCTATAGCTCAGTTGGTAGAGCACCGCGTTGTGGTCGCGGGGGTCGCGGGTTCAAGTCCCGTTAGCCACCCCACATCGAAGGCCCGCTCCCGGCGGGCCTTCGTCGTTCCGGCCGGCGCCCCTCGGCGGCTCATAGAATCGACCGGGCGGGGCGAATCGGCATCCGCCGCCATCGTCCGCACGATCGGGAGACCCCATGCACGAGGACGTCGGAGAGCACGCGACTCTCGATCTCGACGCCGAGGCGTTCGAGGCTCTCGTCGTCGCCGAGCTCGACCGTCTCCCCGATGACATGGTCGAAGGACTCGACAACGTCGTCTTCGTGGTCGAAGACCGCCCCGAGGACGGGTCGCTCGACCTCCTCGGTCTCTACGACGGCTGGGCGTTGACCGAGCGCGACCGGTACGGGGTGGGCGAGCTCCCCGACCGGATCATCGTGTACCGCGAGCCCCACCTGGCCGCATGCGCCGACGAAGACGAACTGCGTGACGAGATCCACACGACGCTCGTGCACGAGATCGCGCACTTCTACGGGATCGACGATGCGCGGCTGCACGAACTCGGATGGGCGTGATGGCAGGCATCGCCGCCCCCGACCTCGACGAGGTCACCGAGATCGAGGTCGCTCCCCCGACGTCGTGGCAGACCGTCGTGTGGAACGATCCCGTGAACCTGATGAGCTACGTCGTCCACGTGTTCCGCACGTACTTCGGGTTCGACGCCGACACGGCGCACCGGCTGATGCTCTCGGTGCACCACGACGGCCACGCCGTCGTCGCGCGCGGCCCTCGCGAGCTCATGGAAGTGCACGCGCAGGCGATGCACGACTACGGACTCTGGGCCACCGTGCGAAAGGACGAGCGATGAATGACCGCATCGTCGTGATGGAGATCAGCGGGCTCGAGGCGCTCCACCTGGCGGGCATCGTCGGGCAGTTCCGCGATCTCGTCGTCGATGCCGGCCGCGACGACGACCCGGCCGTGATCCGTCTGCTCCCCGACGCCTACCCCGACGACGAGGAGGCGAGCCGCGAGTTCCGGAGGCTCACGGGCGCCGACATGCTCGACCGCCGCGACGACGACGCGCGCACGGTGCTTCACACCCTCGGCATGGACGGCGGCGACCTCGACCCCGGGAGCGACCCCGACACGACGATCACGGTGGCCCTCGGCGAGACCGAGGCGCGCGCGTGGATGCGGACCCTCTCGGCGGTTCGCCTCGTGCTGGCCACGCGACTCGGCATCCAGGACGACGACGACCATCGTCCCGGTGACGCGCGCTTCGGCATCTACGACTGGATCGGCTACCGTCTGGACGGCCTCGTCACCGCTCTCGACCGTGAGCTCGACGATCCGTCCGGCCGCTGATCCGATCAGACCGTTCCGCCGCCGCTGATCACGGCAGGAAGACGACCAGGGATGCCAGGGCCTGCGGCTCGTGCTCCCGGAGGTGAGCGGACTCCTGGGCCGCCCAGCGATCCCAGTGCGGACGGTACGTGTCGCCGTCGCGGCGCAGCGCGCGGTCCTTACGGGAGATGTCGGGCGCATCCACCCACACCCGGACGTCGGCGAGCGACGCCGCGGCGGGAGTGAGGAGCCCCGAGCCCTCGACGACGAGCGGGAGCGACGGGTCGACGGCGTGCGCCTCCGCGCGCTCCCCCGACTCCCAGTCCCAGCGCTGCCAGACGCCGACGGCACCCTTCGCGTGCGGCAGAAGGATCGACTCCCGCGCGTAGTCGGCACCCTCGGCGAGACCGCCCCATCCCGGATAGAGGTCGTCCAGCGCGACGAGCTGCACACGACCGCGCCCCGGCCACGCGGTCACCAGTCGCCGCGCGAGCGAGCTCTTCCCCGCCCCACTCCGGCCGTCGATCAGCACCACCGGGTTGGACGCGCCGACCGCCCGCACCCGCGACAACACCGCCCCGACCGCAGCGGTCAGGGCGGCGTCGAGGGGATCTCCGCTACTTCTTGAGGGCGCGGATGACACGGCTGAGGGCGCGACCGGCCACCCACACGAACGGGATGCCGACGGCGAGCAACGACACCAGGTTCGGGTCGAAACGCAGGTCGTCGCCACGGCGGATGTACGCGCCCAACGGCAGCGTGTACCCGCCACCGCCGCCGCCCTCGTTGCCGTTCTCGTCGGAGCCTCCGCCGAATCCGGCCCAAATCAGGGCGACGGGGACGATGCGGACGCCGTCGACGTCCTGCTGCTCCCCGTAGGCGGACGTGACGCCGAAGCTGGTGGCCTGCTTGCCGAGTTCCAATGCGATGTTGGGCATGGGCCCACCGTACCCGGCCGCGACGGTCGCGCCCAGGGGTGTTGCGCCCGCGGGCGGGCCGTGTCAGTGCTCGTACGAGGGACGGGGGTTCGTCGGCAGTGCGCCGCCGCCGCGGGCGGGACCGAGGAGCGAGCCGCGCGTCACGGCACCGCGCCCGAACCGCGCGGTGGCACCGTCGAGCGCCCCCTCGACGCGCCGCCACTCCGCGTCGTCGTCCCACAGCGTCGCGGCCGCTGACGTCGGCCGGAGCTTCTCGCCGCGCACGCCGACGAGCCGCACCGCTTGTCGGCGGTCGATTCCGTCGAACAGCTCGATCGCGGCATCGCCGATCCGTTGGCCGACCGACGTGGGTTCGGGCAGCGTCCGCGAACGACTCAGCGTCGTGAAGTCGCTGAAGCGCACCTTGATCGAGATCGTGGATGCCTCGAACTCCTGGCTGCGCAAGCGCGCACCGACGCGGTCGGCGAGCCGCCGCAGCTCGACGTGCAGCGTCCGGGTGTCGGAGATGTCGGTGTGGAAGGTCTCTTCGTGGCCGACGCTCTTCTCGACCCGGCTCGTGTGCACCTCGCGAGCGTCGATTCCGCGCGCGAGGTGCCAGATACGTTCGCCCATCGCCGGGCCCAGCACCTGCTCGAGCACCGGACGGGGCGTGTCGAGCACGTCGGAGATGAGCCGGATCCCTCGCGACTCCAGCGACTCGGCCGCCTTCGGTCCGACGCCCCAGAGGGCGCGGACGGATCGCGGACGCAGGAAGGCCTCGGTGTCGGCCTCCGCGACGATGAGCAGGCCGTTGGGTTTGGAGATCGTGGATGCCATCTTCGCCACGTGCTTCGTCGCGGCCACGCCGACGCTGCACGTCAGGCCCGTGCGCTCTTTGACCCGGGTACGGAGGTCGCGCGCGATCTTTCCCGGGCTCCCCCACAGTCGCCTCGCGCCGCGCACGTCGAGGAACGCCTCGTCGATCGACAGCGGTTCCACGAGTGGCGTGATCTCGTCGAAGATCGCCATGACCTGCCGCGACATCTCGGTGTATCGCGAGTACGGCGGGTTCACCACGATCGCGTTCGGGCACAGGCGGAGCGCGACCGCCACCGGCATCGCCGACTTCACGCCGTAACGACGTGCCTCGTACGACGCGCTCGAGACGACGCCGCGCCCCTCGGACCCGCCGATGATGAGGGGCTTGCCCGCGAGCGAGGGGTCATCGAGCACGGCCACCGACGCGAAGAACGCATCCATGTCGACGTGCAGGATGCCCGCTCCCGTGTCGTCGGCGTCGGGCGGCGAGACGATGCGCCCCGTGCCGTCCCCGCGTCCCATGGCATCCATTCTCCCCCGGGCCTCCGACATTGCGGCCGGTGGGGTGGGCGCGCGGACTCAGCGATCCGCACAACCTCGGTTCGGATTCGCGCGAGCGCACCGACATCGGGCGAATCACCGAGGTTGTGCGGCCGCCGTCGACCCGTGCGGCGTCGAGGACGCCCGGCGAACGACGGATGCCACGGCCCCGGTCGCGCGGACCGGTGGAGCCGTGGCATCCGGGGGTGCTTACTGCGCGGCGGCGCGTTCCAGCACGAGCTCGCGCACGCGCGCGGCGTCGGCCTGACCCTTCATGGCCTTCATGACGGCGCCGATGACGGCGCCGGCGGCTTGGACCTTGCCGTCGCGGATCTTCGCGAGCACGTCGGGCTGAGCGGCGAGGGCGTCGTCGATGGCGGCGATGAGCGCACCGTCGTCCGACACGACGGCGAGCCCGCGGGCGTCGACGACCTCCTGCGGAGTGCCTTCACCGGCGATGACCCCCTCGAGCACCTGGCGCGCGAGCTTGTCGGTCAGCGTTCCGGCGTCGACCAGCTTCTGCAACGCGGCCACGTTCTCGGGGCTGACGAGCTCGGCGGGCTCGCGTTCCTCGGCGTTCGCGATGCGGCTGATCTCGCTCAACCACCACTTGCGTGCGGCGGCCGGCGTCGCACCCGCGGCGACGGTGGCTTCGACCTCGTCGAGCAGCCCGGCGTTCACGACGCCCTGGAAGTCGATGTCGGCGAAGCCCCAGTCGGCCTTCAGACGACGACGGCGGGCGGCGGGGGGCTCGGGCAGGGCCGCGCGCAGCTCCTCGATCAGCTCGGGCGCCGGAACGACCGGCAGCAGATCCGGCTCGGGGAAGTACCGGTAGTCATCGGCATCCGACTTCGGACGCCCGGGCGACGTGCGCCCGGTGTCCTCGTGCCAGTGGCGCGTCTCCTGCGTGATCGTGCCGCCCGCGGCGAGGATCGCGGCCTGCCGCTGGATCTCGTACCGCACCGCGCGCTCGACGGACCGCATCGAGTTCACGTTCTTCGTCTCGGTGCGGGTGCCCAGCTTCTCCTGCCCCCGCGGGCGCAGCGACACGTTCGCATCGCAGCGGAGGTTGCCGCGCTCGAGACGTGCCTCCGAGATGCCGAGGGCGCGCACGATGTCGCGGATCGTCGCGACGTACGCCTTCGCCAGTGCGGGGGCCGAGTGCTCCGCGCCGACGATCGGCTTGGTCACGATCTCGACCAGCGGCACCCCCGCGCGGTTGTAGTCGACGAGGGAGTACTCCGCGCCCTGGATGCGACCGGTGGCCCCACCCATGTGCGTGAGCTTGCCGGCATCCTCTTCCATGTGCGCGCGCTCGATCGGCACCGTGACGATCGTGCCGTCCTCGAGCTCGACCTCGACGGAACCCTCGAACGCGATGGGCTCGTCGTACTGCGAGATCTGGTAGTTCTTGCCCAGGTCGGGGTAGAAGTAGTTCTTCCGCGCGAAGCGGCTCGACGGCGCGATCGAGCAGCCGAGGGCCAGACCCAGGCTGATCGACGAGCGGATCGCCTCGGCGTTCACGACCGGCAGTGCACCCGGCAGGCCCATGTCGACCGGGGCGACGAGCGTGTTCGGCTCGGCGCCGTGGTTCGCCTCGTTCGCCGGGTTGGGCGCGGCGGAGAACATCTTCGTCGCGGTGTTCAGTTCGACGTGGACCTCGAACCCGAGGACCGGCTCGAACATCTCGAGCGCCTCGTCGAAGTCCATCAGCGCATCCTTGGCCATCAGCGCGTCGCTCCGTTCGTGAGGGAAGGGGCCCGGTCCAGCAGCGGACCGCCCCACTGGTCGACGAGCAGCGCCTCGAGGGCCGCGCCGACACGGTACAGGCGCGCGTCCTCGCGGGCGGGAGCGAGGAACTGGATGCCGACCGGCAGCCCGTCCTCCTCGGCTAAGCCGCTCGGGATCGAGATGCCCGGGACACCGGCGAGGTTCGCCGGGATCGTGGTGACGTCGTTGAGATACATCTGCAGCGGGTCATCGATCTTCTCGCCGAGGCGGAAGGCGGTCGTCGGGGCCGACGGCGTGGCGATGACGTCCACGTCGGCGAACGCCGCGTCGAAGTCCTGCTGGATGAGCGTGCGGACCTTCTGCGCGCTGCCGTAGTAGGCGTCGTAGTACCCGGCCGACAGGGCGTACGTGCCGAGGATGATGCGGCGCTTGACCTCGGGGCCGAACCCGGCGTCGCGGGTGGCGGCCATGACGTTCTCCACCGTCGGGGTGCCCTCAGGGGTGACGCGCAGACCGAAGCGCACCGAATCGAACTTGGCGAGGTTGCTGGATGCCTCCGCGGGGAGGATCAGGTAGTACGCCGCGACGCCGTACTCGAAGTGCGGCGCGCTGATCTCGACGATCTCCGCACCCTGCGCCTCCATCGCCGAGAGCGCCGCGCGGAACGAGTCCGAGACGCCCTTCTGGAATCCGCGGTCGTCGAGCTCGCGGATGACCCCGACCTTGAGGCCCTTCAGCACGGCACCCGACGCACCCTCGCGCGCGGCGGCCGCGAACGACGGCCACGCGTCGGAGAGCGACGTCGAGTCGTGCGGGTCGTGTCCGCCGATGACGTCGTGCAGAAGACCGGCGTCGAGCACGGTGCGGGTCACGGGACCGACCTGGTCGAGGCTGGATGCCAGCGCGATCGCGCCGTAGCGGCTGACTCCGCCGTACGTGGGCTTCACGCCGACCGTGCCGGTGACGTGAGCGGGCTGACGGATCGACCCGCCCGTGTCGGAGCCCAGGGCCAACGGCGCCTCGAACGCGGCCACGGCCGCGGCCGAACCGCCACCCGAACCGCCGGGGATACGGTCGAGGTCCCAGGGGTTCCGGGTCGGGCCGTAGGCGGAGAATTCCGTGGAGGACCCCATGGCGAACTCGTCCATGTTGGTCTTGCCGAGGGGCACGAGACCGGCCGCGCGAGCGCGCGCCACGACGGTCGCGTCGTACGGCGACATGTAGCCCTCGAGGATCTTCGATCCGCTCGTGGACGGCATGTCGGTCGTGACGAGGACGTCCTTCACGGCGAGCGGCACACCGGCGAGCTCGCCGAGCTGTTCGCCCGCGGCGCGGCGGCGGTCGATGTCGGCCGCGACGTCGAGGGCGTGGTCGCTGACGTGGAGGAAGGCGTGCACGTCGCCGTCGACGGCGGTGATGCGATCGAGGTGCGCCTGCGTCGCCTCGACGCTCGACACCTCTTTCGCGGTGAGAGCGGCGGCGAGGTCGGCGGCGCTCAGGCGCGTAAGGTCGGTCACTGCTCCTCCCCCAGGATCGCGGTCACGCGGAACCGGCCGTCGGCCTGGTCCGGCGCGTTCTGCAGCACCTGCTCGAGAGTGAGCTGCTGCTGCACGACATCGGGGCGGAAGACGTTCTGCAGCGGGATCGGGTGGCTCGTGGCGGCGACGTCCGGCGTTGCCACCTCGGACACCTTCGCGATGTTGTCGACGATGGCATCCAGCTGCCCGGTGAGGCGCTGCACCTCGTCGTCGCTCAACTGGATCCGAGCGAGCACACCGAGATGGCGCACGAGATCAGGGGTGATTTCAGACACTCCGCAAGTCTAGTTCGCGGGCACCGCGCGCCGGGACCGGGCCCGGCCTACGCTGGAACCGTGACGAGCTTCGACCCGCCTCGCCCCTGGACCGCCAGCTACGCCCCCGGAGTGCCGGAAGACCTCGAGCCGCAGTCGGGGTCGCTCGTGGACATCCTCGATGCCTCGACACGCGACTACCCGGATGCGCCAGCGCTGGAGTTCTTCGGCCGGACCACCACGTACGCCGACCTCTCGGCCGAGGTCGCCCGTGTCGCCGCGGCGCTGGCCGCGCACGGCGTGCGGGCCGGCGACCCCGTCGCGATCGTGCTGCCGAACTGCCCCCAGCACATCGTGGCCTTCTACGCCGTGCTGCGTCTCGGCGCGGTCGTCGTGGAGCATAACCCGCTCTACACTCCGCGCGAGCTGCGTAAGCAGTTCGAGGATCACGGTGCGAAGCACGCGGTCGTGTGGAGCAAGGTCGTGAAGACCGTGCAGGAGTTCCCCGCCGACCTCCGCGTCACGACGCTCGTCTCGGTCGATGTCACGCAGGCCATGCCGCTGCGTATGCAGGTGGCCCTGCGCCTCCCCGTCGCCAAGGCGCGGGAGGCACGCGCAGCGCTCACCGAGAAGACCTCGGATGCCACCCCCTGGACGCAGCTCGTCCGCCACGACCCCCTCCCGGAGTCCCACCCCCGCCCGGCGACCGGCGATCTGGCGATCATCCAGTACACCAGCGGCACGACGGGCACGCCCAAGGGGGCGATGCTCTCGCACGCCAACCTGCTGGCCAACGCCGCCCAGTCGCGTGCGTGGGTGCCGTCGATCGTGCGGGGCGAGGGCTGCGTCGTCTACGCCGTCCTGCCGATGTTCCACGCCTACGGGCTGACCCTGTGCCTCACCTTCGCGATGTCGATGGGGGCGCGCCTGGTGCTCTTCCCGAAGTTCGACCCCGATCTCGTCCTCGCTGTGACGAAGCGGCATCCCGCGACCTTCCTGCCGCTCGTCCCACCGATCGCCGAGCGACTCCTCGCCGCCGCCGAGGCGCAGGGCGTGTCGCTCGCGGGCACCGACATCGCGATCTCGGGTGCGATGGCTCTCCCGCACGACCTGGTGGTGCCGTTCGAGAAGGCGACCGGCGGCTACCTCGTGGAGGGCTACGGCCTCAGCGAATGCTCGCCCGTCCTCATGGCCAACCCCGTGGCAGAGAACCGCGTGCCGGGCACCGTGGGACTGCCGCTGCCGGGCACCGAGTGCCGCGTCGTCGATCCCGACGATCCGCACACCGACGTCGAGCCGGGCGCGCGCGGCGAACTCGTCGTGCGCGGGCCGCAGGTGTTCTCGGGCTACTACGGCAAGCCCGAGGAGACCGAGGCGGTCTTCGTCGACGGATGGTTCCGCACCGGCGACATCGTCACGATCGACGAGGGCGGATTCGTCCGCATCGTCGACCGCATCAAGGAGCTCATCATCACGGGCGGGTTCAACGTGGCCCCCACCGAGGTGGAGAACGTCCTGCGCCAGCACCCGGGGATCGCCGACGTCGCCGTGGTGGGGCTGCCGAGCGAGCACTCCGGCGAAGAGGTCGTCGCCGCCGTCGTCGCCTCCCCCGATTCGACCCTCGACCCCGAAGAGGTGCGCACCTTCGCGCGCGGCATCCTGACGCCGTACAAGGTGCCGCGTCGCGTCGTGGTCGTCGACGAACTGCCGAAGTCGCTCATCGGCAAGGTGCTGCGCCGTCAGGTCAAGGAACGTCTGCTCGCGGACTGACCCAAAGCGGCGGGTCACTCCTCCGAGGGTGCCGTGGCGGTCTCGAGCGCGGCGGGACCCTGGGTCACGAGGAGGTGGAAGCCGGCGGCATCCAGGATCCGGATGCCGAGCTCCTCCGCCTTCGCCAGCTTGGAGCCCGCGCCGGGGCCTGCGGCGACGAAGTCCGTCTTCTTCGACACGCTGGACGCCGCCTTGCCACCCGCCTGGATGATCGCCTCCTGAGCGCCCTCGCGGGTGTAGCCCTCGAGGGAGCCGGTGGCGACGACGGTGAGTCCGGCGAGGACTCCGCCCGCGGCGGCTGCCGCTCCGGGGCCGGGATGACCGGGGATCGAGAAGCGCACGCCCGCGGAGGTCCAACGGTCCACGATCTCGCGGTGCCAGTCGACGTCGAACCAGTCGATCACGGCGTCGGCGATGATGCCGCCGACGCCCTCGACGGCCGCAAGCTCCTCGCGGGAGGCGGCACGGATGGCATCCAGGGACCCGAACCACTGCGCCAGGGCACGCGCGGCGACGGGACCCACATGGCGGATGTTGAGCGAGACGAGCAGACGCCAGAGGTCTTTCGTCTTCGCCTTCTCGAGCTCTGCGACGAGCTTGACGGCCTGCTCGGAGGGCAGTGCCTCGCGGTAGTCCTTCCGGATGCCGCGACGTCGCCGCTCGGCCGGATCGAGGTCTTCCGTTCCAGGCGGGTAGGTCGCGGCGCCGAGCTTCTGGAACGGCGCCCGCCGAACCTCCTCGCCGGTTCTCTCGTCGATCTTGCGTTCGCCGGTCTCGGCGTCGCGCACGACGACCTCGATCGGCACGAGCTGCTCGACGGTGAGGTCGAACAGACCGGCCTCGGTGTCGAGCGGCGGCTCGGCCGGAACGTCGGGCTGGGTCAGTGCCGCAGCCGTGACCTCGCCGAGCGCCTCGATGTCGAGGGCCCCCCGCGAACCGATGTGCTCCACGCGGCCACGGACCTGCGCGGGGCAGGATCGCGCGTTGGGGCACCGCAGATCGATGTCACCCTCTTTGGCCGGGCGCAGAGGCGTCCCGCACTCGGGGCAGTCCGCCGGCATGACGAAGGCGCGTTCCGTACCGTCGCGCAGCTCGACCACCGGGCCGAGCACCTCGGGGATGACGTCGCCGGCCTTGCGCAGCACGACGGTGTCGCCGATCAGTACACCCTTGACCTTGACGACGTCCTGGTTGTGGAGCGTGGCCTGCCGCACGACGCTGCCGGCCACCCGCGCAGGCTCCATGACGGCGAACGGCGTCGCCCGACCCGTGCGGCCGACGGACACCACGATGTCGAGCAGCTTCGTGTTGACCTGCTCGGGCGGGTACTTGTACGCGATCGCCCAGCGCGGTGCGCGGCTCGTCGCGCCGAGCTCGTCGTGCAACGCCAGCTCGTCGATCTTCACGACGACGCCGTCGATCTCGTGCTCGACATCGTGCCGGTGCTCGCCGTAGTGCGCGACGAAGTCGAGCACCTCCTCGACGGTGGACTCGACCCGGCTGTACGGCGAGGTCGGAAGCCCCCACGACTTCAGGAGGTCGTAGATCTCGCTCTGGGCGGCGACGGGCGGGTCGGGCCAGGCGCCGATGCCGTGGACGTACAGGGCGAGCGAGGCGATCCGCGCGAGACCCGCCTCGAGCTCGAGCCCGGTCTTCTTCTCGATCTGCTGTCGGAGGCCACCGCTCGCGGCGTTGCGCGGGTTGGCGAACGCCGGGAAACGACGCGCCGCAGCCTGCTCGGCCTTCTCTTCGTCGAACGCCTTCGCCCCGCCGCGCCGTGCGGTCGCGCGCTCGCGCGCCTCGGCCACGGCCCGCTCGCGATACTCGCCCTGGAGTCGGTTGAGGTTCTCGAACGCCGCGACGGGGATGAAGACCTCGCCACGCACCTCGACGAGGGTCGGATGCCCGACGCCCGTGAGCTCCCGCGGGATGCCCGCGACGCGGAGCGCGTTGTCGGTCACGATCTCGCCGACGCGCCCGTCGCCGCGCGTTGCGGCGGAGGTCAGCACGCCGTTCTCGTACCGCAGGCTGATGGCGAGCCCGTCGATCTTGAGCTCGCTGAGCCACTTCACCGGTCGCCCGGCGGACGCTTCGGTCTTGATCGCCCAGTCGCGCAGCTCGTCCGGGGAGAACACGTTGTCGAGGCTCAGCATCCGCTCGGCGTGCTCGATGGTGACGAGGTCGGTCGCCTCAGCCGCACCCACCGAGAGGGTGGGGCTGTCCTGACCCTGGAGCTCGGGATACAGCCGCTCGATGGCCTCGAGCCGATGCATCCAGCCGTCGTACGTCGCGTCGTCGACGAGCTCGGCATCCCGCCCGTAGTAGGCGTCGCGGGCGTCGACGATGCGCTGCGTCAGGTCGGCCGCCTCGCCGCGCGCCTCGTCGAGGGTCAGGTCGGGAAGCTGGTCGTGCTCGGTCACGCCTCCAGCTTAGGGACGGCTCCCGACATCGCCGGCGGGGGTTGTGGCGCACACGGGCACGGGAGGAGATTCCCGGGGCGGAGGGGCGATCCCGGGGCCGTGGTCCTCCCGTCCCCGAATCTCCTCCGCGGCCGTGAGCCGCGGCGAGACCGCAGCTGACTGACGAGCCGGGTCACACCTCGGCGGGGACGGCGGACACCGTGCGCGCGATCGTGAACTGTCCGATCACCCGCGTGCCGTCGTACAGCACCGCCGTCTGGCCGGGCGCGACGCCGTCGAACGGCTCGTCGGGACGCACCGTGAGCACGCCGTCCTCGAGCACCGCGATCGCGGGCACCGGGTCGGCGTGGGCGCGGATCTGCACGTGGCATCCGAATTCCGTGGCCTCCGGCGCACGTCCGGCCCACGTGAAGCGGTCACCGGAGATCTCGGCGCACGCCAGCGCCTCTTTCGGGCCCACGACGACGGTGTTGTTCACGGGCCGCACCTCGAGCACGAACCGCGGCTTGCCGTCGGGCGCGGGGACGCCGAGCTGCAACCCCCGGCGCTGTCCGACGGTGAACGCGTGCGCTCCCTCGTGGCGTCCTACGACCGCACCGGAGCGGTCGAGGATCTCGCCCTGCTCGGCGCCCACGCGATCCGCCAGCCACCCGCGCGTGTCGCCGTCGGGGATGAAGCAGATGTCGTGGCTGTCGGGCTTCTGCGCCACGGAGAGACCGCGTTCCTCGGCCTCGGCGCGCACGACGGCCTTGGACGGGGTCGATCCGAGCGGGAAGTACGTGTGCGCGAGCTGCGCCGCGGTCAGGACGCCGAGGACGTAGGACTGGTCCTTCGCGGCATCCGAGGCCCGGTGGAGTTCGCGCCCGCCGGGCGTCTCGACGAGCGTCGCGTAGTGGCCCGTGCACACCGCGTCGAAACCGAGCTCGAGCGCCCGCTCGAGCAGCGCGGCGAACTTGATCTTCTCGTTGCAGCGCATGCACGGGTTCGGGGTGCGTCCGGCACGGTACTCGGAGACGAAGTCCTCGATGACGTCATCGCGGAACCGCTCCGAGAAGTCCCACACGTAGAAGGGGATGCCGAGCTTGTCGGCGGCGCGTCGGGCGTCCATCGCGTCTTCGATCGTGCAGCAGCCCCGGCTTCCTGCGCGGAGGGTTCCCCCGGCGCGCGAGAGCGCCAAGTGCACACCCACGACGTCGTGCCCCGCCTCGACCGCGCGGGCCGCAGCCACCGCGGAGTCCACGCCACCGCTCATCGCCGCCAGAACTCGCATCGTCCCAGTCTACGAACCGCCCGCTGAACGGGCGCCGGATGCCACGGCCCGCTCGTACGCGGACGGGAGCGCCGCGAGGACGGCATCCACGTCGTCGTCCGTCGACGTGCGCCCGAGCGTGAGGCGGAGGACCGAGCGTGCGGCGCGATCGTCGAGGCCCAGGGCGAGGACGACGTGAGAGGGCTCGGCGACGCCCGCCTGACACGCGGACCCGGTCGACACCGAGATCCCGGCCATGTCGAGAAGGAACAGCAGCGTCTCCCCCGCCGCCCCCGGGAAGAGCACGTGCGCGTTTCCCGGCAGTCGGTCGTCCGGGTCGCCGAGGAGACGCGCGGCCGGGATGGCCTCCTGGATGCCGTGCACCAGGCGCCGGCGGAGCGCCTCCAGCCGCACCGACTCGCGCTCGCGTTCCGCCTCGGTCGCGGCAGCGGCGGCGGCGAACGCGGCTGCCCCCGCGGCGTCCTGCGTCCCGGCGCGGAGTCCGCGCTGCTGCCCGCCGCCGTGCAGCAGCGGGGTGAGTCGCGCGTGGCGGGAGACGACCGCGGCACCCACTCCGACAGGACCGCCCACCTTGTGCGCCGACACGGACAGCGCGACGAGGCCACCGGGGTCGGACCCGGGCCCGCGCCACCGCGCGAAGTCGACGGCCACCTGCCCGAGCGCCGAGACGGCGTCCAGGTGCAGGGTCACACCGGCATCGGCGGCGGCGCGCGCGAGACCCGCGGCGTCCTGCACCGTTCCGACCTCGTTGTTCGCCACGAGCGCGGTGGCCAGGGCCGCCCCCGGCAGCGCGACGGCGAAGTCGGTGACGGGGATGCGGCCGATCCCGTCCAACCGCACGGGTCGGACGCTCGCGCCGGCCTCCCCGGTAAGCCAGGCCACCGTGTCGAGGGTCGCGTGATGCTCGCCGTCCGGCAGGACGATCGCGTCGGTGGACGGCACCCGCGACCACCACATGCCCTTGAGCGCGAGGTTCGTCGCCTCGGTGCCACCCGAGGTCAGCACGACCTCGATGGGCTGGCATCCGAGGATCTCGGCGAGCTGCTCCCGGGCGTCCTCCAACAGCCGCCGTGCCGCCTGACCGGCCCCGTGGATCGACGAGGGATTGCCCAGCACCTCATGCGCGGAGAGCCACGCGTCGCGCGCCTCCGGCCGCAGCGGGGTCGTGGCGGCGTGGTCGAGATAGACCGACATTCACCCTCCCGCTTCCCATCCGAGTCCTTCACTACCCTAGGACGCATGGTCCCACCCGAAGCGGCCCTGTCTGCTCCCTCTGCGCTCCTCGCCCCGTCGTTGAACGACCTCGGCGTACGGCCCGGTCAGGACGGGGGCACGCTCCGGGTGTGGTCGGCGCACGCAGACGCGATGCACCTCGTCGTCTTCGACGACGTCGATCTCGACTGGGCCGTCGAGACCGTGCCGATGACCCCCGTCGGTGGCGGGGTGTTCGAGGCGACCAGCCCTCTGCTGCGACCCGGCGCACGTTACGCAGTGCGCGTGGGCGGACCCCACGCGCCCGGCAACACGTTCAACCCGCAGACGTTGCTCCTCGACCCCTACGCGCGGGGTCTCGTGTCCGGCGGCTTCGGCGACTGGCGCTCCGTCGTCGTCGACGGCGGCTTCGACTGGGGCGGAGTCGCCAAGCCGCGCGTCCCCTTGGACCGCACGGTGATCTACGAGGGTCATGTGAAGGGGCTGACCAAGCGGCATCCCCGGGTTCCCCCGGCCCTGCACGGCACGTACGCGGGCCTCGCCCACCCGGCGATGATCGAGCACTTCCTGTCGCTCGGGATCACGAGCGTCGAGCTGCTGCCGGTGCACGCGTTCGCGACCGAGCCGCGTCTGCTGCACCTGGGACTGACCAACTATTGGGGCTACAACTCCCTCAACTTCTTCACGCCGCACGCCGCGTACGCGACCTCCGCGAGCCGCGCGGAGGGCCCCGAGGCCGTGCTGCGGGAGTTCAAGGGCATGGTGCGACTCCTGCACGAGGCGGGTCTGGAGGTCATCCTCGACGTCGTGTACAACCACACCGCGGAAGAGGGCATCGGTGGCCCCCGCTCGAGCTTCCGCGGAATCGACAACCGCTCGTACTACCGCCAGACCGACGAGGGCGTCTATATCGACGAGACCGGGTGCGGCAACGCGGTGAACACGTCGACGGATGCCGCCGCCCGCCTCGTGCTCGACTCTCTTCGCTACTGGGCTGAGGACGTGCAGATCGATGGCTTCCGATTCGACCTCGCCGTCACGCTCGGCCGCGACGAGAACCACTCCTTCACCCCCGACCACCCGCTCCTGAAGGCCATCCGCGACGACGAGGTGCTCGCGGGCACGAAGCTGATCGCCGAGCCGTGGGACGTCGGCATGGGCGGCTGGCAGACCGGCAGCTTCGGCGACGGGTGGCTCGAGTGGAACGACCGCTATCGCGACCGCGTCCGCAATTTCTGGCTCAGCGACATCGACTACGCCCGCCGCGCCAGCACCGCGCCGGTGGGCATCGGAGGGTTCGCCACACGTCTTGCAGGGTCGTCGAACACGTTCTCGGAAGAACGCGGTCCGCTCGCGAGCGTCAACTTCGTCACCGCCCACGACGGGTTCACTCTGCGCGACCTCGTCTCGTACGACGTCAAGCACAACCTCGGCAACGGCGAACAGAACCGCGACGGGGCCGACACCAATCGCTCGTACAACCACGGCGCCGAAGGCCGGACCGACGACCCGCGCATCCTCGCGACGCGCCGGAAGGCGATGCGCAATCTTCTGGGGACGCTCCTTCTGTCCGCCGGGGTGCCCATGATCACCGCGGGCGACGAGATGGGACGCACGCAGCGCGGCAACAACAACGCGTATTGCCACGACTCCCCGCTCACGTGGCTCGCGTGGGACCTCGCGCCGTGGCAGGAGGATCTGTTCGCGCACACCCAGCGTCTCCTCCGCCTCCGCCGGGAGAACCCCGCTCTGCGTCCCGTCCGTTTCGCGCGTCTCGGGGAACACATCCCCTCCGCCTCGCTCATGGACTGGTTCGACGAGCACGGCGAGACCATGTCGAGCGAGCGCTGGACCGATCCCTCGCACCGCACGCTCCAGTACCTCGCGACCTCGACGCCCGAGAACGAGGAACTCAACCGCATCCTGCTCGTCGTGCACGGGAACGAGAGTCCCGTCGAGGTCACGCTGCCCGACCTCGCGGAGGACGTCGAGTACGTCTCGCTGTGGTCGAGCGCCGACGAGACGCCCTCGGACGACACCCCTCGCCTCTCGCCCGGTGATGTCGTGCCCTTCGTCGGGACATCGATGCGTCTGTTCCGCGTCGACGTCCCGATCTGACGCAGCGTCGGGGAATCGGTCCCCTCTGTCAAGGCCTGGGGCAAGCCCTGCGGGAACGTCGGCGCCCCACGATAGGTTCGGAACGTGGCCACCACGACGACGACACCGATGCCCGTTCCCGCTTGGCGCAGCGCCTCCTCGATCCCCGTACGTCCGATCACCCCGACGCCCTCGAAGGGTGTGGTCACGCCGCGGCTTCCGCTGGCGCTCCCGCATCCGTCCGTGCCAGGCGGCCGATTCCGTCCGTCCGCCTACGTCGGCGAAGCCGTTCCCTTCACCGTCACCGCGTTCCGCGAGGGACACGACCGGATCGGCGTGCAGGTACGACTCTTCTCCCCCTCCGGCGACGAATCGCTGCACCGGCTCTCGCCGCTGAACGACGGCTTCGACCGGTGGTCGACCCTCATCGCGCCGCTCGAGCAGGGCGTGTGGAGGTTCCGCTTCGAGGCGTTCGCCGACGAGTTCGCCACGTGGGAACACGCCGCCGACGTGAAGATCGCCGCGGGCGTCGACTCCGCGCTGATGCGCGAGATGGGTGCGCTGCTCTTCGATCGCGCGCGCGGTGAGAAGAAGCGCCCTGCCGCCGACAAAGATCTCCTGTACGCCGCGGCACGGACCCTCCGCGACCCCGACACGCACGATGACGTCGCGCTGCAGGTCGTGCGCGACCCCGAAATCGCGGCCGTCTTCGACGCTCGCCCGCTGATGGGTCTCGTCTCGGCCGGGAAGGATGCCGAACTCCTGGTGGAGCGCGAACGCGCGGGCGTCGGCGCGTGGTACGAATTCTTCCCCCGTTCCGAGGGTGCGACCCGTGGCGAAGATGGTTCCGTGATCAGTGGGACGTTCCGCACGGCCGTGGATCGACTGCCGGGCGTCGCGGGGATGGGTTTCGACGTCCTGTACCTGCCGCCCATCCACCCGATCGGCGAGCAGAACCGCAAGGGGCCCAACAACACCCTCGTGACCTCGCCCGGCGACCCCGGCTCCCCCTGGGCCATCGGCGGGCCGGCCGGCGGACACGACACCGTCCACCCCGACCTCGGCACGCTCGAGGACTTCCGCGCGTTCGTCGCGGCCGCCGGCGAGAACGGCATCGAGGTCGCGCTTGACCTCGCGTTGCAGGCCTCGCCCGACCACCCCTGGGTCGCCGAGCATCCCGAGTGGTTCACGACGCTCCCCGACGGGTCCATCGCGTTCGCCGAGAACCCGCCGAAGAAGTACCAGGACATCTACCCGGTCAACTTCGACAACGACCCCGCCGGCATCCGCGCCGAGGTACTCCGCATCGTGCGGCATTGGATCGCCCAGGGCGTTCGCATCTTCCGCGTCGACAACCCGCACACCAAGCCGCTGCAGTTCTGGGAGTGGCTGATCGCGACAGTGAGCGCCGAAGACCCCGACGTCGTGTTCCTCGCCGAGGCGTTCACGCGCCCGGCTCCGCTGCAGGGGCTCGCGATGGCCGGCTTCCAGCAGAGCTACACGTACTTCACGTGGCGCAACACCAAGCAGGAGCTCGAGGAGTTCTTCGACGGGCTCGCGCACGACACGGCCGACTTCCTGCGGCCGAACCTCTTCGTGAACACCCCCGACATCCTCACCGAGTACCTGCAGTTCGGCGGACGGCCGGCCTACAAGATCCGCGCCGCCCTCGCGGCGACCGCGGCACCGACGTACGGCGTCTACGCCGGCTACGAGCTGTACGAGAACGTCGCGCGCCCGGGGTCGGAAGAGAACATCGACAACGAGAAGTACGAGTACAAGTTCCGTGACTGGTCCGGTGCCGAGGCGTCCGGCGACTCCCTCGCCCCGTACCTGCGCCGACTCAACGGCATCCGCCGTGACCACCCGGCCCTGCGCCAACTGCGGAACCTCCACGTCCAGTGGAGCGACGACGACGCCATCCTCGTCTACGCCAAGCACCTCGATGCGGCGCTGTCGCCGACGGGCGCGGCGGACACCCTCATCGTCGTGGCCAACGTCGATCCGCACTCCGCGCGCGAGACGACCGTCCACCTCGACACCACCATCTGGGGTATCGAGCCCGGCACGCCCTTCGAGGTCGAAGACCTCATCACCGGTGCCGTCTGGACGTGGACCGACCACAACTTCGTGCGCCTGGACGCATTCGCCGAACCCGTGCACATCCTGCACGTGAAGGAGTCCCGATGACCTCGCTTCCCCCCGAGCTCCTGGATGCCGTCGCCCACGGCGCCCACCACGATCCGCACAGCATCCTCGGCGTGCACGAGACCACGGACGGGTGGCTCATCCGCACGCGCCGGCCACTCGCCCGTGAGGTGGTCGCCGAGCTCGACGACGGCACGAAGGTCGAGCTCGAGCACCTGCGTGCGGGCATCTGGGAAGGCCTCCACCCCGAGGCTCCCGGCGATTACCGGGTCCGAGCGACCTACGACGGCGGCGGCGACCACCTCGCGGACGATCCGTATCGCCACGCGCCGTCGATCGGCGAGCTCGACCTGCATCTGATCTCGGAGGGACGCCACGAGGAACTGTGGCGAGTGCTCGGAGCGCACGTGCGCGATCTCGACGGCTCCCCCGGCACGGCGTTCACCGTGTGGGCGCCGGACGCTCGCGCGGTGCGCGTGATCGGCGACTTCAACGGGTGGGACGGCACGGGCAGCGCGCTGCGGTCGATGGGCGGCAGTGGCGTCTGGGAGCTGTTCCTCCCCGAGGTCGGTGTCGGAGCGCGCTACAAGTTCGAGATCCTCACGCGCGCGGGCGCGTGGATCCAGAAGGCCGACCCGATGGCGCGCCTCGCCGAGCTGCCGCCCGCCACGGCCTCGGTGGTGACGGCATCCGACTATCGCTGGGACGACGACGTCTGGATCGACGAGCGCTCGCACACCGCGCCGATCGACCGGCCGATGTCGATCTACGAACTCCACCTCGGTTCGTGGCGGCCCGGATTGTCCTACCGGGCGGCGGCCGACGAGATCATCGACTACGTCGGCGCCCAGGGCTTCACGCACGTGGAGTTCCTGCCGCTGGCCGAGCACCCGTTCGGCGGCTCGTGGGGCTATCAGGTGTCGGGCTACTACGCCCCGACGAGCAGATTCGGCGACCCCGACGATCTGCGCTACCTGATCGACCGGCTGCACCAGGCCGGCATCGGCGTGATCATGGACTGGGTTCCCGGTCACTTCCCCAAGGACGACTTCGCCCTGGCGAAGTTCGACGGCGAGGCGCTCTACGAGCACCCCGACCCCCGCCGAGGCGAGCACAAGGACTGGGGCACGCTGATCTTCGACTACGGGCGCAACGAGGTACGCAACTTCCTCGTCGCGAACGCGCTGTACTGGTTCGAGGAGTTCCACGTCGACGGTCTGCGCGTGGATGCCGTGGCATCCATGCTGTATCTCGATTACTCCCGCAACGACGGAGAGTGGGCCCCGAACCAGTTCGGCGGGCGCGAGAACCTCGAGGCGATCCGGTTCCTCCAGGAGGTCAACGCGACCGCTTACAAGCGCTACCCCGGCATCGCGATGATCGCAGAGGAGTCCACGAGCTTCCCCGGTGTAACCGCCCCCACCAGCCACGCGGGCCTCGGCTTCGGGTTCAAGTGGAACATGGGCTGGATGAACGACTCGCTGCAGTACATCGGGCGGGATCCGATGTACCGCTCGCATCACGAGGGCGAACTCTCGTTCTCGTTCGTCTACGCGTTCAGCGAGAACTTCATCCTGCCGATCAGCCACGACGAGGTCGTGCACGGGAAGGGCAGCCTCTTCGGTCGGATGCCGGGCGACCACTGGCAGAAGCTTGCGAACATGCGCGCGTTCCTCGCCTACATGTGGGGTCATCCCGGCAAGCAGCTGCTGTTCATGGGCCAGGAGTTCGGGCAGATGTCCGAGTGGTCCGAGTCGCGCGGCCTCGACTGGTGGATGCTCGATCAGCCCTCGCACGCGCAGCTGCACTCCTTCGTGGGCGAGCTGAACCGCGTGTACCGCGAGCACGCGCCGCTGTGGTCCCGCGACCACGACGGGGCCGCGTTCTCACGCCTGGGCGCACCGGCATGGAACCCGAACGTCCTGGCGTTCGCGCGCCGCGACCACCACGGCAACACGATCGCCGTCGTGTGCAACTTCTCGGGCGTGCCCCTGGGCGACTTTCCGCTCGACCTCCCCGAGGCCGGCACCTGGACCGAGGTGCTCAACAGCGACGCCGAGGCGTTCGGTGGCTCCGGGCAGGGCAACCTCGGCGCGGTGACGACCGACGGCCGCGGGAGCGCCGTGTTGACGGTTCCGCCGCTCGGCGTTCTGTGGTTGCACCACCGCGCCGGCTGATCCGTTGAACGCGTGAACCACGAAGGCCCCGTCGGAAGACGGGGCCTTCGTCATGCGCGGGCCGGAAGTCGCGGCGCGCTCAGAACAGAAGGGATGCCAGCCGCGAACGCGCCCGGATGACGCGAGCGTCTTCGTCCCCGATGAGGCCGAAGAGCTCCAGGAGGCGCTCGCGGACCGGGGCACGCTCATCGGTCGGCAGCGACGCGAAGAGGTCGAGCAGCCGCTCGAAGGCGTCCTCGACGTGACCGCCGGCGATGTCGAGGTCGGCCACGACGAACTGGGCGTCGACATCGGCGGGAGCCGCCGCCGCGGCGGCCCGGGCCGCCTGCAGGTCGACCCCTTGCACGCGGTCGAGCAGCCGGACCTGGCCGAGCCCGGCGCGCGCGTCGGCATCCCGGGGGTTCTCCGCGAGGGCGCGTTCGTACGCGGCGATCGCGCGCGGGTAATCACCCTCTTCGATGGCGGCGAACGCCTCTGCGTGGAGCGGTGGGAGAGGCTGCTCGGCGGGTTCCTCGGCGTCGGTGTCGGCACCGTCGACCGGAACCGCCCCGGTGACGCCGTGCTGCGCCGCGAGCTGGAGGAGCTGTCCGAAGACCTCGCGCACCTGCTGCTCAGGAACGGCACCGGTGAACAGCGGCACCGGCTGACCCGCGACGAGGGCGACGACCATCGGGATGGACTGGGCTCGGAAACCCTGCGCGAGCTGAGGGTTGGCGTCGACGTCGACCTTGGCGAGCACGACCTTGCCGGCGAGCTCGACGACGACCTTCTCGAGGATGGGGCTGAGCTGCTTGCACGGGGCGCACCACTCCGCCCACAGGTCGACGACCACGGGCACGCTGCGCGAGAGCTCGAGGACCTGGGGGAAGGACGCGTCCGTGACATCGAACACCAGCGTGGACGTCGGCGCGCCGGGGCCAGCGGGTGCCGAACCTGCAGCCGCGGCCGCCGGAGGCTGAGGCCGGTTGCGGAGCGATGACAGATCGACGGCACCGCGCAGGACGGAGCCGGGGGTGGGAGTGCTCACGGAGACACCTTCGCTTCGAGGAGGCTGGAACGGTAGCCGAGCAGCCGGATCTTGTCGTCCGACCCCTGGCTCGGCACGTAGAAGAAGATCTGGTCGGTATAGGTGGTAGTGAATCCGGTCGCCGACTGATCGACGCCGGTGAGGGCCTTCACCGCGGGATTATTGTCCAGCTTGATGACGGCATCCGGGTTGGTGGGCTTGGCGGTATCGCTCTCGTAGACGTTGACCGCGACGATCGCGCCCGTGTCGAGAGTTGCCAGAGCGATCGGCGCCGCGGGCCCGGCCGAGGCCGAGAAGGTGATCTCTGCCGTGTCCTTGCCTGTCTGGTTCAACTCGTCCGTGCGGTTCTTCTTGTTCTGGTCGATCGCGGGAAGCAGCAGATCGTTCGCCGTGTCGAAGGCCGCCCACGACGCGCTGTTCTGACCGTTGTTGATGAGATCGGCGTACGCCTCGGCCACCTGGTCGGGTGCCATCACGAGGAACGACGAGTCCGGCGGCACCTGCGTCGCACCGACATAGGGAGCGGCCAGCTCGGGCAGGTTCGTGGATGCCTCGAGGTTGCCGATGTACGACACCCGGTACTCCGACCACGGGTCGTCCTGCGTCATCATCATGATCGAGGTCGTGGGGGACGTGGCATCCGCGGTCTCGACCACCGTCATGACGGTCCGGGGCCAGGTGCCCGTCGTCTGCGGGAGGATGATCTGCACCGGCTCGGCGGGGATCGCGGGCAGGGCAGGACGATCGGGCAGAGCCGCACGCAGCGTGTAGTTGGTCTTCCGCTCGGCCAACGCGGGCCCCGTCAGCCGGGTCTCGGCGGCGGCGGCGTCGAGAGCCGCATCGGCCTGACCCACCGTCGTCGCGATCCGCGAGACGATCTTCTCGGCCTGGTTCTGGGTCACGGCGGGCGGGAACTGTCCCTCGGGGACGATGACCGTCGGCGTGGGGCTGGGGCTCTCGCTGGCGGCGAGCTGGGGCCACGCGTCCGCCGAGCACCCGGCGAAGAGTGCGGCAGCGACACCCAGGGCGGGAACGGCGATCAGCGTGCGACGACCGGGGCCGAGCGCGCCACGACTCCGGCGAGAGGTGCTGACCACCCCCTTGTCGGCGGCGGCGGCGTCCGCATCGGCGATCGAGATCGGTTCGGTCACCGGCAGGGGCAGACCCTTACGCCGCGGTCGACGCGAGCGACGGACGTGCAGGATGCCGAGGAGGTACAGCACGATCCCCGCGAGGAGCGCGACCGCTCCCCCGGCGATCAGGGGCCCCGCCCACGGCGTCGAGTTGTCGATGGGCCAGGTGACCGAGATGTCGGACGGCGCCGGCGCGGTTCCGTCGCTGGCGACGAGGACGCTCATATCGGCGGGGAGTTGCAGGGTCGTGCTGAGCGACCCCGTCTGCTGGTATTCGTCGAGCCAGAGGTCGGATCCCACGGGTGTGCGGGCGGCCGTCGCCTCGGACTCCGGTGCGGTCGTGGAGGCGGCGACGGATGCCGTCTGTACCGCGTCGTCCTGCCCGAGGGTCACGGCGGTGTACGGGACATCGGCGAGCCAGGCTTGCATGTCGGTCGTCCGGCCGTAGGAGACGAAGACGTCACCGTCGCCCTCCACGCGAAGCGCCTGCGCGCCGGGAAGCTTGCCGAGAACCGCGCCGTCGATCAGCGTGTACGCCGTCGAGCCGTCGGTTTGGACGGACTCGGTCGCCTCCGACGGGCCCTGGAACACGGTGCGTTGGGCGATGCCCGCACCGATCATGGCGGCGGCGATGACGAACGCCACCACGGCCCAGACGAATCTCACGCTTCACACCATCCCCACCGGCGACTCGGGCGGTCACCGAAGAATCGACGTTTCAGACTAGCCGAGGCCGGCTGAAAGTTCGCGGCGAGGCCTGGCGGACCCTGGTTCTGTTCCACGCTCAGTATTCTTTCGACACGGGCACGCTCGCCCGCCGGAGGCAGGAGTCACTGAGGATGAAGATCCACAATCCGTTCCGCGTCGCGCTGCTCGCGACCCTCGGCGTCGGGGTGGGACTCCTGGTCATCGGGAGCGTCGCGAACCTGTCCACGATCCTCCTCTACGTGGGGACGGCGCTGTTCCTCTCGCTGGGGCTCGACCCCGTCGTGTCATTCCTCGAGCGTCGAGGACTCCCCCGATGGGCGGCGGTGCTCCTGACGATCCTCGGCGTCCTCGGCATCTTCGCCGGAATCATCCTCATGGTCGTGCCGATCATCGTGAGCCAGATCACGCAGCTGGTCGGACAGATCGAGGCACTCCTGCAGCCCGGCCGATGGAACGAGATCGTCACCGGCGTGCAGCAGTGGGTCACTCAGACCTTCCCGTGGCTGCGGATCGACGAGGTCTGGGCCGGGGTGCAGCACTGGTTCTCCACCCTCGACGTCGGATCCATCTCGACGATGGTCGGCAACAGTCTGCTGACCATCGGCGGCGCTGTCGCGGCCGGAGTCGGCGGCGCCTTCATCGTCCTGATCCTGACCATCTACTTCACCGCCTCGACGCCGTCGCTGAAGTCCGCGGTCTACCAACTCGTCCCCGCCTCCAAGCGTGCACGGTTCATCGAGCTGTCCGAGAAGATCACCGATTCGGTCGGCTACTACGTCATGGGCCAGGTCAGCCTGGGCGTGATCAATGGCATCCTCAGCGCGATCTTCCTCTCGATCATCGGGGCTCCTTTCCCCGCCGTGCTCGCGGTCATCGCCTTCTTCTTCTCGCTGATCCCGCTCGTCGGCACGCTCACGGGATCGACGATCATCGTGCTGACGTGCCTCATTCCGGGCCTCGGGACCCCGACGTGGGCGATCTTCGCCGCCGCGATCTACTACCTCGTCTACATGCAGATCGAGGCGTACGTGATCTCTCCGCGCATCATGAACCGCGCGGTGTCGGTGCCCGGCTCGGTCGTGGTGATCTCGGCCTTGGCCGGCGGCGCACTCCTGAATCTCCTCGGCGCGCTCATCGCGATCCCCGTGGCGGCCAGCATCCTGATCATCTACCGCGAGGTCATCATCCCGCGGCAGAACGAGCGCTGACCTCAGCCCTCGACCGGACCAACCCACTCCGTCGGGAGCGGCAGGGCATCCGGGTTCACCGCGGCGACGATCTCGGTCAGCACGCGGCGTGTCTGGTTCTCGCCGACCCACAGGTGCTTGCCGCCCTCGACGGCGATGAGCCGGGCGTGCGGCACGGAAGCGAACCGCTCGCGTGCTTCGTCGGGGCGGAGGTAGTCGTCGAACTCCGGCACGAGGACGACCATGCGCCGAGGATCATCGCCCCAGGCCGCGACGTCGCGGGCGGTCGCACGGTGCAGGGGCGGCGACAGGAGGATGACGCCCTCGATGTCATGATCCCGGCCGTACTTCAGTGCCAGCTCGGTCCCGAACGACCAGCCCACGAGCCACGGACGGGGCAGCCCGCGCTCGCGGACGAAATCGACCGCGGCAGCGACATCGAAGATCTCGGCCGCTCCCCCGTCGAACGCACCCTCGCTCGTCCCGCGCGGCGAGGTCGTGCCGCGGGTGTTGAACCTCAGCACCGCGACATCCGCCAGAGCGGGGAGGCGCCCGGCAGCCTTCCGCAGAATGTGCGAGTCCATGAACCCGCCCGCGGTGGGGAGCGGATGCAACGTCACGAGCGTGGCGACCGGCTCTCGGTCTTCCGGCACGGCCAGTTCTCCGACGAGCGTCAGGCCATCGACGGTCGACAACTCGATCTCTTCGCGTCGAGCCGGCAGCAGGACGGGTCCGCGTATCTCCATCAGGCGATCCTCCAACAGTGGGTGTGCCAGTGGCGCCGGGCGGCGAGATCGGCGGAGTCGCCCAACACGCCGTCGCTACGCCACACGACGACGTGCGCGACGCCCGCCTCGACCGCGCGGCCGCACCCCGGGCAGACATAGGACTTCTGGGCTTGCGCCGCTGACAGCGGCTGGACGGTCCATTCCACGCCGCGCTTGACCTCGGTGCGCTTCCAGCCGGCGATCAGACGGTCGAGGGAGGCGTCGGACCGGTCGTGCGACGGCCGACGCTTGCGAGAACGGGGCATCCCCGCGTCACCACCAGTGGTTGCTGGTCCAAAACGCGTATGCGCCAGCCCAGCTGCCGTACCGACCCGTGGCGTACCCGGTCGCCCATCGGAGGTTGTCGACGGGGTCGTAACCGTTACCCGGGACCTTGCCGCACGGAAGGGCCTGGACGAGTCCACACGCCCCGGACGACCGGTTGGTGGCGTTGGGGTTCCACCCGCTCTCACGGCTGACGATGTAGTCCACGTACCCCATGTCGGCCTCGGAGATCCCCGCCGCCGCCATCCATTCGCTCGGCGCGCCCCCACCGGAGTAGAACAACGGACCGACGCTTCCGCCCGTCGAGGCGTTGGACCCGGACGACGATGAGGTCGTCTTGGGCGTCGGAGTCGGAGTGGGCTTCGGCTTGACGTAGACGTTGTAGCTCGACCGATCCAGCGAGGGGGCCTGCTTCTCGCCACCGGTCGAGACCTGCTGCGCGTCGTCCAGCCCCTCGGCATAGAGCGTCACGGTCTTGGGCTCGTCGGCCTGAGCGCGCAGGATGGCGCCGCCCATCGGACCCACGTAGGCGCCGGTGAAGGCGAGGGCTGCACAGGCCGCGAAGACCGTGACGACGCCCCGCCGACGCGACCACCGCTGCGCGGAACGCGCGGACGGAGCCGGGTGCACCACATCGACCACGACGTGGCCACGACGGGCTGCACGCCGAGACGTCGGGCGCTGGAGGTCGGTTCCGGAAGTCACAGTGGGCACGAGTCTACCGATGCGTCCGCGGGGCTGTCACTCGAGCGTCAACCCACCGCGAGCATGACCTCGACGACGGCGTCGAGCACCGCATCGACCTGGACCTCGCGATAACCGTTGCGCTGCGGGCGGAACGCCACGGAGCGCACCTGCTCGGCCGTGACCGGATCACCGGCCGCGAGGTACCGCGCGATGCGATCGGCGACGATGTCGACCTCCTCGATGCGGTATCCGTAGTGTGCGAGGCCGACGCGGTCGAATCTCGAGCCCCGCGGACGCGACAGGCGATCCAGGACCACCTGCGCGGTGTCACGCGTTTCCGCCACCCAGGCGCGAGCACCCAGGCGAGAGAGGGCGTACTCCCGCTCCCGGGCCGCGAACGCGTCCTCCACGCGCCCGAGCGCGGCATCCACCGGACCGATGGCGTAGCCGCCCCGAACGAGGGGGAAGGATGCCGAGCGAACCTCCGTCGACCGGAGGGCGCCGGGCTCGTTCGCCTCGAAGGCGTCACGAGCCTTCTCGAGGAAGGTGTCGACGGCGCGCTTCTCATAACCCTTCCTCCGCCCGGGGGCGTCGGGGAACGGCGTCGAGCGGGTCGACCGCGGGGCCTCGGTCTCGGTCATGACACTCCCAGGGGCGAGAGGAGGTAGTACAGCGCCAACGCTGCCGTGGCGGACGGAAGGATCGAGTCCAGGCGATCGAGGACGCCGCCGTGGCCGGGGAGCCACGAACTCATGTCCTTGATCCCCAGATCGCGCTTGAGCATCGACTCGCCGAGGTCGCCGATGGTGGCCGTGAGGAGGACGACGGCGCCGAAGATGAGACCCGTCCACCAGGGCACCTGCAGCATGAAGACGGCGAGAAGCGCTCCCGCCGCCAGAGCGGCGACGCAGGCTCCCGCGAAACCCTCCCAGGTCTTCTTGGGGCTGATGCGCGGGGCCATGGGGTGTCGGCCGCCGCGGCCGAACGTCAGGCCCGACACGTAGGCGCCCGTGTCGGCGACGACCGCGAGCACGAGGAAGGCGAGCACCCACCACTCACCGCCGTCCTCGGCCAGGAGGATGAGCGCCATGCTCGTGAGGAACGGAACGTACAACTGCACGAAGGCGGCGACGAGCACATCGGCCAGAACCTCGTTGTGGGGGCGGCCATCGTTCGCGAAGAGCTGTGCCACGAGACGCCAGACGATCACCAGGGCGATGGCGACGAGCGTGGCCACCCAGTGCATCCAGAGCCCGGCGAGGAATCCGCTTGCCAGAAGCAGGGTTCCCGCCCCGAGCTGTGGGATGACATCGACCCGTCGGCCCGACACCTGCAGGGCGCGGGAGAACTCGAAGACCGCGAGCACCATCGCGCCGAGCGCGAAGAAGGCGAACAGCCACTTGACGAAGATCAGGGATGCCACCACGACGACGCCGATCGCGACGCCGATGAGGATCGCGACGATCAGATCTCTTCCGGTGCGCTGACGGATGCGCTCTTTGGCTTGATCGAATTCCGCGCGGGCGTGCGCGATGTGGTGCTCGGCATCCGTGCGCATCGCGCGCAACTGGGACTCGATCGCGGTCACCGTCTCGCCGGTGGCCGGCGCACGCCGGACCGAATCACCCTTCCGTCGGGAGGGCGGAACGGCCGACGCGTTCTCGTCGGCATCGGGGGCCTCGGGCATGGATCAGACCTCGAGCAGCTCGGCCTCTTTGCGCTTGAGCGCCTCGTCGATGGCGTCGACGTGCGAGCGCGTGACACCGTCGAGCTCCTTCTCGGCGCGCACGAGCTCGTCTTCGCCGACATCGCTCTTGAGTGCGTCCAGGTCGTCCTTCGCCTTGCGGCGGAGATTACGCACCTGGACCTTGGCGTCCTCGCCCTTGCCGCGGACGAGCTTGACGTACTCCTTGCGACGATCCTCGGTCAGCTCCGGCATCGTGACGCGGACGATGGTGCCGTCGTTCGTCGGGTTCACACCCAGGTTCGGCATGTCGCGGATCGCCAGCTCGATGGCCTTGAGCGCCGACTTGTCGTAGGGGTTGATCACGAGCGTACGAGCCTCGGGGTTGTTCAACGAGGCGAGCTGCGCCAGCGGCGTCGGCGAGCCGTAGTAATCGACCAGGACCTTCTGGAACATCTGGGGGTTGGCGCGCCCGGTGCGGACGGTGGCGAAGTCTTCCTTCGCGGCCTCGACGGCGCGGTCCATGCGGGCTCCGGCATCGGCCAGGACATCGGCGATCACGGTGACTCCATTCGTTGGGGCTGACGACTCAGTCTAATCGCGCGCGGGCCCGGCACCCGGGCCCGCGCCGCGCGTCACGAAGTGACGAGAGTGCCGATCGGCTCACCCAGCAGGGCCCGGGTGACGTTGCCCGCGGGCTCCATGCCGAACACGCGCATGTCCATACCGTTGTCCATGCAGAGGCTGAACGCGGTCGAGTCCACGACCTTGAGGCCCTTCTGCAGGGCGTCACCGTACGTGAGGTGGTCGAGCTTGGTGGCACTGGCATCCACCCGGGGGTCGGCGGTGTAGACGCCGTCGACGCCGTTCTTGGCGACGAGCACCTCCGACGCACCGATTTCGAGCGCGCGCTGTGCGGCCACGGTGTCGGTGGAGAAGTACGGAAGGCCGGCGCCGGCGCCGAAGATGACGACGCGGCCCTTCTCCATGTGCCGCTGCGCGCGGCGGGGGATGTAGGGCTCGGCGACCTGGGTCATCGAGATGGCGGACTGCACGCGCGTGGCGGCCCCCGCCTGCTCGAGGAAGTCCTGAAGGGCCAGCGAGTTCATCACGGTGCCGAGCATTCCCATGTAGTCGGCCCGTCCGCGGTCCATGCCGCGCTGGCTCAGCTCCGCACCGCGGAAGAAGTTGCCTCCGCCGACGACGATCGCGATCTCGACGCGATCCACCGCCTCGGCGATCTCGCGGGCGATCTGGCTGACGACGTCGGGGTTTACCCCGAGCTGTCCTCCGCCGAAGGCCTCACCGGACAGTTTGAGCAGAACGCGGCGGCGCCGGGTCGCTTCATCGATCACGTGTCATGTCCTCTCGTCTGGTTCAAACTATCTCCCCCGCCGACGCGACCGATACGCCACGCGCGCAGGGAAAAGGCCCGGGATGCCATGGCATCCCGGGCCTTGTCATCGGTGCTTACGCGCCGACCTTGAAACGGGCGAAGTCGGTCAGGGTGAGACCGGCGTCGGAGGCGACCTTTGCGACGGACAGCTTGTTGTCCTTCGCGTAGTCCTGGTCGAGCAGGGCGACCTGCTTGAAGAACGCGTTCACGCGGCCCTCGACGATCTTCGGAAGAGCGGCCTCGGGCTTGCCCTCGTTGCGGGAGATCTCCGTGACGATCTCGCGCTCCTTGTCGACGTCGGCCTCGGGCACGTCGTCGCGGGAGAGGAACGTGGGGTTGGCGAAGGAGATGTGCTGTGCGATGCTGCGAGCCGTCTCCGCGTCGTCGCCGGAGTAGGCGAGGACGACGCCGACCTGGGGCGGGAGGTCCTTGCTGGTCTTGTGCAGGTAGACCTCGAACTTCTCGCCGCGGATGGTGCGGACGCGACGGAGCTCGACCTTCTCGCCGATGATGGCGGCCTCGTCCGAGATGAGCTGCTCGACGGTCTGGCCGTCGGCGTCGGCGGCGAGGGCGGCCTCGACCGAGTCGGCACCGGCGGCGGAAGCCGCGGCGACGACCTTGTCGGCCAGCGCGATGAAGCGGTCGTTCTTCGCGACGAAGTCGGTCTCGCAAGCGAGCTCGAGGAGCGTGACGGCCCCCTCGGTCTCACGGGCGGTGACAAGGCCCTCGCTCGTGGAGCGGTCGGCGCGCTTGGCGTTGCCCTTCGCGCCCTTGAGGCGCAGGATCTCGACGGCCTTTTCGACGTCGCCGTCGGCCTCTTCGAGCGCCTTCTTGGTGTCGACCATGCCCGTGCCGAGCTGCTCGCGCAGGGCCTTGATGTCGGCGATCGTGAAGTTTGCCATGGTGTGGCGGTCTCCTTGTCGTTGTGCGTTCTGATGTGAGCTCGGCGGGGCCGTGCGCGCCCGGGGGCGCGGTCACGACCCCGCCGGATCGTAGCCTGTGCGGGTGACGCCGCGGTGTGCGGCGGCGCGCTTACTTGCTGTCGGCGGCCTCGGCGGCGGCGACCTCGGAGGCCTCTTCGCCCGAAGCGTCGGCGACGGCCTCGTCGTGGGCCTCGGCGCCGGCGGCGTCGTCAGCCGACTCGGTCGCAACCTCGACGGCCTCGGCACCGGTCTCGGTGGCCTCGGGGGTCTCGAGCAGCTCGCGCTCCCACTCGGCGAGGGGCTCGGCGGCCTCTTCCTCACCGGCGGGCTGGTGACGCTGGATCAGGCCCTCGGCGGCAGCGTCGGCGATGATGCGCGTGAGCAGGCTCACGGAGCGGATCGCGTCGTCGTTGCCGGGGATCGGGTACTGGACCTCGTCGGGGTCGGCGTTGGTGTCGAGGATGCCGATGACGGGGATGCCGAGCTTCTTGGCCTCGTCGATGGCGAGGTGCTCGCGCTTGGCGTCGACGACCCAGATCGCCGAGGGGGTCTTCTGCAGGTTGCGGATACCACCGAGCGACTTGTGCAGCTTGTCGAGCTCGCGCTTCTTGAGCAGGAGCTCCTTCTTGGTGAAGCCGCTCTCGGCCGGGTTCTCGTAGTCGAGCTCCTCGAGCTCCTTCATGCGGGCGAGGCGCTTCGACACCGTCTGGAAGTTGGTGAGGAGGCCACCGAGCCAGCGCTGGTTGACGTAGGGCTGGCCCACGCGGGTCGCCTGCTCGGCGAGGACTTCCTGTGCCTGCTTCTTAGTGCCGACGAAGAGGATGGTGCCGCCGTGCGCGACGGTCTCCTTGACGAACTCGTAGGCCTTGTCGATGTACGACAGCGACTGCTGGAGGTCGATGATGTGGATGCCGGAGCGCTCGGTCAGGATGAAGCGCTTGACCTTCGGGTTCCACCGGCGGGTCTGGTGTCCGAAGTGCACGCCGCTGTCGAGCAGCTGGCGGATGGTGACGACGGCCATGGTCGTACTCCTGTTCTGGGCGCTTGCGCGCCGTGGTTGCGGTTGTTCGCGCCGTTCGATCGAGCGGCGAGCCTGGTGCCCGGCGCACACCCGCCTTTCCGCCGGAGCGGAGGACCGTGGGGTGTGGATGCCGCGCGATGCGCTGATCCGGAGACCAGTGCGCTGCGCTGTGGGCACGCGGAGTCATCCCGATACACGAGATGCGGTCTCCAGCATACAGGACGGCTCCTCCCCACGAGGCCCGGTTCTCGGGTCGTACACGGAACGCCGGACCTCACCCACGCGGAAGTGATCGCGCGGGGCAGCCTGGATGCCATGAGGGATCAACGGGACGAGTGGCCGTACCTGGTGGTCGCTGTTCTCATGGCGCTTGCTGTCGTTGTGTACGGACCGCCGGCGCGCGCCGCCGAGGAGGATCCGCTCGCTCAGCGGGGCTGGGTGTGGCCGGTGGACGCCGTGCAGGTCATCCGCCCGTTCGAAGCTCCGTTGCACCGGTACGCCGCGGGTCATCGGGGCGTGGATCTCGGCGGCGTGGATCGCGTTCGCGCCCCCGCCCGCGGGACGGTGGCGTTCGCCGGGATGGTGGCGGGGCGGCCCGTCGTCACGATCGACCACGGTGACGGGCTGGTCACCACGTTCGAGCCGGTGACGACGACGCTCCGCGCGGGCGACGCGGTCGCGCGAGGAGATCCGGTCGGCGCGGTGGCCGTCGGTGGTCACACCCCGGCCGGGGCGGTGCATTTCGGAGTGCGGTGGAAGGGCGACTACATCAACCCGCTGCGGTTGCTCGGCGGCGTGCCCCGCGCGGTCCTTCTGCCGTGCTGTTGAGCCGCGGGACTGGCGTCGGAGACTTTCGGCGACGACTCAGCCGACCCGGTTTCCGCGTCCCTCGACGGTGCTTTGGCCGATACCGCCGCCCGCCGTCACCGTGTTGTCCTGGCCGCGGAGCAGCAGGGACCCCAGGGCAGCTCCGACGGTCACGCTCCCCCTGTCACCGCTGAGATCGAGACGGCCGAGGGCGCCGGTGACGGTAAGCGCGGTGTCGTTGCCCTGGATGGTGGCGCTGTCGACGGCGGCACCGGTGACTCGGATCCGGTCACCGGACATCGTCAAGGCCTGGATCGATGCGGACGCGGCATCCACGGTGATGGCGGAGCCCGACACGGTGAGCTGCGCACACGTGCCCTCGACGCGCACCGAGCGCTCGGCACCCGTGATCGCCGCGGTGCCGCCGTCACCGCAGGCCATGACGGACCCATCACCGGGGGCGGGGGCGGGCGTGCTCGCTGCCGTCGGCGTCGACGGGGGCGCGGTGACGGACGGCGTCACCGTCGCCGGGGGCAGCGTTGCCGTAGGCAGGGGGCTCGGCGTCGAGGGGGCGACCGAGGGGGCGGATGCCGCGGGGGGCAAACGCGTCACGCCGGGCTGCGGCGCGAGCCCGCACCCTGCGAGTTGGACGGCGATGACGAGCGCGCCGACCGCCGCGGCGACGAGTCGAGCACGGTGGTCCACGGTGCCACGCTACGGCCCGGCGCATCACCGGCCAAGCACCAGGCCTGCGGAAGTCGCTCCGAGTCGGTCCGCGCTGCGGTCAGGCGCGGGGGTGGGCCAGCCGGTACGCCTCGCGGAGGCGTTCGGCCGAGACGTGCGTGTAGATCTGCGTCGTTCCGAGGCTCGCGTGGCCGAGGATCTCCTGCACGGAGCGCAGGTCGGCGCCGCCGTCGAGGAGGTGGGTCGCTGCGGAGTGGCGGAGGGCGTGCGGGCCGAGGGATTCGGCCCCGACCGCGGGCGCGACGATCCGCGAGACGAGGGCGTGCACGGCGCGGGGACCCAGGCGGCTGCCTCGCGCTCCGAGGAAGACCGCGGCCCCGGCATCCTCTCCGCGGGCCGACAATGCGGGGCGCCCCCGTACCAGGTAAGCGTCGAGCGCGCGGGCCGCGGGGGCGCCGTAGGGGACGACGCGCTCCTTATCCCCCTTTCCGCGGAGGCGGAGGGTCCGACGCTCGTGGTCGATGTCGTCGACGTCGAGGCCGCAGATCTCGGACACGCGGGCCCCCGTGCCGTAAAGGAGCTCGAGGAGCGCGTGATCGCGCAGGGCGACGGGGTCGCCGTCCCTCGCCGCGGCCTCCGCTTCGGTCAGCAGCGCGTCCAGGGCGGGGGCCGTCGCGACCGTCGGTAGCGTCCGCCCCCGTTTCGGCGCGACGAGGCGTTGCCCCGGGTCCCCATCGGTGAAGCCCTCCTCTTGCGCCCAGGCGAAGAACCCCTTCGCCGTCGAGGTCCGGCGCGCGGCCGTCGCCTTGCTGAGCCCGGTGATGGTGGCATCCCACTGCCACTCCCGAAGGGTTTCGACGTCGATCTCGCGGACGTCGGGATCGCCCGAGGCGCGAACGAGATCCGCGAGGTCGGATCGGTAAGCGCGCACGGTCGCGGGTGACAGGCGGCGCACGCTTCCGAGGTGGGCCAGGTAGCCCTCGATCGCTTCGGAAACGCGCACGGATCAAGCATGCTCTCTCGGGCGTGGGCGCGCTCGTAGGACGCGCGCGCTCCCCCGACCGTCTCGCGCCCTGCGGTGTCTGCCTTCCCCTGCGGGCTTCGAGCGCACCGATCGCGCCACCCCGGGTCTGAATCGCCCAGGTCATTCGCTCCGCCGCACCGATCGCCACAGCCCATCCGCACCACGCGCGACGCGTCCCTCGAGCTCGGCGAGCCCCAGCAGCGCCTGGGCATCGGCGTACGCGAAGCCAGCGCGGCGTGCGACGTCCTCCGTGTCGCGCCCGACCCGCGCGGACAGCGCGTCGAGCAATCGCGTCGTGTCGTCGGTGCGTGTCCCCTCCTGCCGGCCGTGCGTCACCGCGTCGCCCAGCATCTCGCGCACGTCCGCTGCGGAGGTCACGCAAACGCCGTCGAACTCCCGCAGTACCCGGTGGCTTCCCGCGGAGGCCGCGCTCGTCACCGGCCCGGGAACGGCCCCCAGAGCCCGGCCGAGCTGAGCGGCATGCGCCGCGGTGTTCAACGAGCCGCTGCGGTGTCCGGCCTCGACGATGACCACCGCGTCCGCGAGGGCAGCGATGAGCCTGTTCCGAGACAGGAAGCGCCACTTCGTCGGCGCCGCACCGCACGGCGTTTCGCTGATCACCGCTCCGGAGGCCGCGATGCTCGAGAGAAGGGCCTCGTGCCCGCGGGGATACGCGCGATCGACCCCACCGGCGAGGAAGGCGACGGTACGACCGTCGGTCGTGAGCGCGGCCCTGTGGGCGGCACCGTCGATGCCGTACGCCGCCCCGGACACCACGATGACTCCCGAGGCCGCGAGCTCCGCCGCCAGGTCCGCGGCGACGGCCTCGCCGTACGGTGTCGCCGCTCGCGCGCCCACGATCGCCACGGTCGGCGAAGCTTCGAGCCACTCGAGGTCGCCCCGGACCCACAGGACGTGCGGTGTATGCGCACCGAGGTCGTCCAACCGGTGCGGCCACCGCGAGTCGGAAGGAATGAGGAGGGTCGCACCTGCTCGGCGGGCGGCATCGAGAGCGTGACGGATCGAGCCGGGATCCGCGCGCGGCATCCACCTCGCGCGGGCCGAGCTCCACTCGTCATCGGCATCCGACAGTGCGATGCGCAGGGCATCCTCCGCCCCGAAGCGCGATACGAGGTCACCCGCGGCGCCGTCACCCGGTTCCGCCAGGACCGACCACCACACGCGGGCGTGGGCGTCGCGCACATCGATATCCGGCTCCCGGCCGATCCCGGCCAGCGCCGCGGCGGCGGCATCCGTCGACAGATCGGGGCTCGTCATGCCATGTTCCCCTGCCGCAGGAAGAGCGCGCGTCCCACGTCGTCGCTGTGCAGACGGTCGTGTCCTGCGATATCAGCTACGGTCCATGCGACTCGAAGCAGGCGGTCGTAGCCGCGGAGAGTGAGTGTGCCGCGCCGGAGCGCCGTGTCGAGCGGCCGGAGAACCTCGGGCTCGGGTGCGGCGGACCCGCGCAACCACGTTCCGGGCACGTCGGCGTTGCGTCGCCACGGAGTCTCCGACCACCGCTGCGCCGCCCGCTCCCGGGCGCTCGCGACGATCGCACGCGCCGCAGCCGTCGTCATGGTTGTGCCCGCGCTCGAACGCCGGGCGTCCGACACCCGCTGCAACCGAAGATCGAGGTCGATGCGGTCGAGGAGCGGGCCGGAGAGGCGCCGCGTGTATCGCCGAACCGCCTGCGGCGCACACTAGCAAACCCCACCGGGCACGCCGAACTGGCCGCACGGGCACGGGTTTGTCGCGACGACGAGCTGGAATCGCGCCGGGAACGTCGCGGACACACCCGACCGGTGGAGCTGGATCACACCGCTCTCCAGCGGTTGGCGCAGCGCGTCCAGAACGGATGCCGGGAACTCCCCGCCCTCGTCGAGGAACAACACGCCCTCGCTCGCGCGGGCGATCGCCCCCGGCCGCACCACGCCCGATCCGCCGCCGATCAGCGCGGCGGCACTCGCACCGTGGTGAGGGCTCTCGAACGGCGGCGTCCGGCTCAGACGGGTCACGACCTCACCCGACAGCGAACGCACCGACGCGACCGACAGTGCGGCGTCATCGTCGAGATCGGGCAGGATACCGGGCAACCGGCGCGCCAGCATCGTCTTGCCTGCACCGGGAGGCCCGCTCATCAAGAGGTGGTGCCCGCCCGCCGCCGCGACGATGAGGGCGTCCACGGCATCCGGTTGTCCGAGGATGTCAGCCAGGTCGAGCGACTCGTCTCGCATCGGCGGAGCCTCGTCGGCGAGGACCGGTGACAGATCCGGCGCCTCGCTCACGCCGCCGTGCCAGCGCACGACCTCCGCGAGACACGTCGCCGCCCTCACCTCGATGCCCTCCACCAGCGCCGCCTCCGCCGCGTTCGCCGCCGGCACGACGACTCGCGTTCGCCCGGCGCGGTGCGCGGCGAGCACTGACGGCAACACTCCCGGCACCGGACGCAGACGCCCATCGAGTCCCAGCTCGCCGATGTGGACGGTGTCGGCGACGCGCGCGGCATCCATCGTCCCGGTCGTCGCGAGCGCGGCGACCGCGATCGCCACATCGAAAGCAGAGCCGCGCTTCGGCAGGCTCGCGGGCGACAGGTTCACGGTCAGCCGACGCTTGGGCAGTTCGAGACCCCGGTTGGTACACGCATTGCGCACGCGCCGTCCGGCCTCCCCGAGCGCCTTGTCCGGTAACCCGATGATCGCGAACTCCGGTGTTTGAGGAGACAGATCGGCCTCGACCTCGACGAGATCTCCCCGCATTCCGGTCAGGGCCACGGCCCACGTACGCGCAACGGTCACAGCGCGTCCTCGAGGTGTTCGAGTCGAGCGGTCCGAGGGTCCGGACCGATCAGAGCGATCGCGTCCACACGAAGGCTTTGGCCCCGGGCTGCGTCGGGATGAGCGGCGATCCACGCCATCGCCAGCCGCCACAAGCGCGCCGCCTTGCGGCGATCGATCGCTTCGAACGGGTGCCCGAACGCTTCGCTCGTGCGCGTCTTCACCTCGACCACGACGAGCGTTCCCGCGCTCTCGGCGACGATGTCGATCTCGCCCTGCGGACACCGCCAGTTGCGGTCCAGGACGCGAAAGCCGTTCGCGGTCAGGTAGTGGGCGGCTCGTTCTTCACCGGCTCGCCCGAAGTCGTCTTTCGCTGCCATGCCCGAGAGCGTGGCATCCGTGATCCCCCTCCCGCGGGGCCTGGAGGCCTCCTCGGGGACAACCGGCGAGACTCATCGGTTGGGGAGGAACCGTCAGTTGTCGAGCGAGAGCTCTTCGGGAAGCTGGAAGTCGCGGCGCGAAAGCTCTTCGACGTTGACGTCCTTGAACGTCAGCACGCGCACCGACTTCACGAACCGATCGGCGCGGTAGATGTCCCACACCCACACGTCGGTCATCGAGATCTCGAAGTAGAAGTCGTGCTCGGTGTCGCGGCGGACGACGTTGACGTCGTTGGCGAGATAGAACCGGCGTTCGGTCTCGATCACATACTGGAACTGCGAGACCACGTCACGGTACTCGCGGTACAGGGCCAGTTCGAGTTCGCGGTCGTAATCCTCGAAGACGTCGTCATCCATGGTCTCTCCATCCTAGGCGCGTGACGCCGTACCGGTGGACCCGACCGACAGCCGCGACCTCTGGGACTCAGAACAGCGTCGGCGCGGGGGCGATCGCCCACGAGTGCCGGTGGTGCACGCTCATGCCGTGCACGCCGATCGCCTCGCGGTGGTCGAGGCTCGCGTAGCCCTTGTTTCGCGCCCACCCGTAGGCCGGCAGTTCGTCATGCAGACCGGTCATCACCGCATCACGCGCGACCTTGGCGATGACGGATGCCGCGGCCGCACTCGCGCAATCCCGATCGGCCTTGATGATCGGCTTCACGCGCAGGCCGGCTTCGCCCGCCGGGGTGATGTAGTCGTGGTTGCCGTCGAGGATCACGAGCGCCTCATCCGGCACGACGCCGTGCGCACGGAGATCCGCGATCGCCCGCACGGCGGCGAGCCCCAGCGCGCGGATGATCCCGATCTCGTCGATCTCCGCGGAGCTCGCCCAACCCACCGCGCTGTGCTGAACGAACGCTGCGGCCCGCGCGGCGACATCGGGACGGCGCGCCTCGGGCACGAGCTTCGAATCGCGCAGCCCCGCGGGGACGCGCTTGCGCGATCGGGTCGGGTCGATGACGGCCGCTCCGACCGCCACCGGACCCGCGAGGGCCCCGCGTCCGACCTCGTCGCACGCGATGATCAGCGCGTGCTCCTTGAGCAGACGCCGCTCCAACGTGAGGGTGGGCTCGATCATGGCGCCGTCTCCGGTGACGGCACCCCCGCGAACACCTCGTGGTGGAAATCGATCGCACCGAAACGGCCGAACGGCCACGTGATGAGGAACGCGCGTCCCACGACGTTGTCGATCGGTACGAAGCCCTTGCCCGGTTGGTCCTGGTTGTAGCGCGAGTCCTTGGAGCTGTTGCGATTGTCGCCGAGCACCCACAGCGACCCCTGGGGCACGGTGATGTCGTACGGCACCGGCGCGGGCGCCGTGGCACCCGGCGCCAGCTTGACGTACGGCTCGACCAGCGGGACGCCGTTGACCTCGGTCTGACCCAGCGCGTTGCAGCACACCACGTGGTCACCCGGTGTGCCGATGACGCGCTTGATGAGATGGTCGTCGCTGTCGGGCGCCGAGAGCCCGACGAGCGAGAGAAGCCAATCGGTTGCTTCGACGATCGGCGGACGCTGCGGACTCGGCGTCGACGGGAGCCATCCGCCGGGGTCGCGGAACACCACGACATCTCCCCGCGAGTACTCGCCGAATTTGGGCGTGAGCTCGTCGACGAGGATGCGGTCGTTCACCAGAAGCGTGTCGTTCATCGACGCCGAGGGGATGTAGAACGATCGGACCACGAACGTCTTGACGAGGAACGACACCGCCAGTGCGATCACCAGGATGATCACGACGTCCCGGAGGAACGTCAGACCTCCACGTCGCCGCCGAGTGGTCGGGGTCGAAGCCGGAGGGGATGCGGTTTCGTCGCTCATGTTGATCCTTCGCCGGGCTCACCGAACACCGGAAGACCGCGGGGACAAGCCTCGCACATTCCGCCCCGGCCACCGAACGTCCCACGGCCTCGAACGGCTATGAATGCTCGGCTCATCGGCATCCGGATGCCCGTTCATCGGCGCGGCGCTGTCTTCGCCGAGACTTCATTGCGCCGACATCCGCCGCGCAATCCGCAAGGGAGATGTCGGCGCAATGAAGTCTCGCGTTTCAGAAGCCACCGCACCGACGCGCCCCGGAAACGGAGAACGCCCCGCGACGGATCGCGGGGCGTTCGTGAAGCGGGACTCAGCGGTCGCGCTTCTCCTTGATCTTGGCCTTCTTGCCACGCAGGTTGCGCAGGTAGTAGAGCTTCGCGCGGCGCACGTCACCACGGGTGACGACCTCGATGTGGTCGATCACGGGGCTGTGCACGGGGAAGGTGCGCTCGACACCGACCTGGAAGCTGACCTTGCGGACACAGAAGGTCTCGCGCACACCGTCGCCGGAGCGGCCGATGACGACGCCCTGGAACACCTGGATACGCGAGCGGTTGCCCTCGGTGATGTTGACGTGCACCTTGACGGTGTCGCCGGGGCCGAAGACGGGGATGTCGGAGCGGAGCGAAGCCGCGTCGACGGAGTCGAGGATCTGCATGATCGTCACTTCCTGCGACCGCCACAGGTCGATCGCACGATAAGAATGGGAAAAGTGAGGCGTGCCCGAAGCCGCAGATGCGGCGGACTCCCCTGAGGCAGAGCCGGTCAGGGCACAAACGCCTATTCTGCCACGGACCGCAGCACCGACCAAACCGGCTCAGCGCGACGCGGGCTTCTCCTCGATCACGATGACCTCTCCCCCGACCTTCGGCCGCGGCTGTTCGCGCGTGGGCGGGATGAAGCCGGTGCCGTCGGCGGTGTGCAGAAGCGTGATCCCGCCGCGGGCTTCGCTCCACAGCTGTGCCAGCGACGACCACAGAAGTACGAACGCTCCGACGACGCTGAGGACGAGCAGGGGGAAGAACGTCCGCGAGTCGTACAGGCCGAGCGCCACGACGACGACCTGCCACACACCCACACCGATGACATCGCGCCACGACGCGGCACGGTCGGTGCGGACGCTCCCGCGACCTCGGACGATGAGTGCCACGAGGGTCTGCGTCACGAACACCGCCGGCGCGGCGATCAACAGCCACAGGAGCGCCCACCCGCTCCCGCCGCTGAACACGATCCATCCGACGAACAACCACAGGGGCAGCACGAAGGCGGCGGGGAAGAGCCAGCGCAGAAACAGTCGGCGAAGCACCATGGACCGATGGTAAGGGCGGCAGTTGTGCGGTCGCTTTGAACTCGCACGGCGACGATCGGCGAGAATGGAGGTTCGAGGAAAGGGAACCATCGATGATCGAACTGCGCACCCCGGCCGAGATCGACGCCATGCGCCCGGCCGGCCGATTCGTCGCGGAAGTCCTGGCGACGCTGCGCGACGAGACGAAGGTCGGCACCAACCTGCTCCACCTCGACCGCCGTGCGCACGACATGATCCGTGCCGCCGGTGCCGAGTCCTGCTACATCGACTACCACCCCTCGTTCGGTGCGAGTCCCTTCGGCAAGGTCCTGTGCACCTCGATCAACGACGCCGTGCTCCACGGTCTCCCGCACGACTACGCACTTCGCGACGGAGACCTCGTGTCGCTCGACTTCGCGGCGTCCGTCGACGGCTGGGTCGCCGACTCGGCCGTGTCGTTCGTCGTGGGCACCCCCCGCGACGAGGACCTCGCCCTCATCGACACCACGCAGCGCGCCCTCGCCGCGGCGATCGACGCCGCGACCGTCGGCCACCGAATCGGCGACATCTCGGCCGCCATCGCCGCCGTCGCCCACGCCGAAGGGCTCAGCATCAACACCGATTTCGGCGGTCACGGTGTCGGCCGCACGATGCACGGCGACCCCCACGTCGCCAACGACGGCAAGGCCGGGCGCGGCTATCCGCTACGCGACGGCCTCGTGCTGGCGCTCGAGCCCTGGTTCCTGCAGACCACCGACGAGCTCATCACCGATCCCGACGGCTGGACGCTGCGCAGCGCCGACGGCTCGCGCGGATCGCACTCCGAGCACACCGTCGCCATCACAGCGGACGGCCCGATCGTGCTCACCGATCGCTCATTCCTCGGCGTCGACTGATCACCGGGATTGTGGCATCCCGAACCGGATGCCACAGCTCCGACACGCGCTCAGTCGGTGAGGAGGTCCGGTCGGCGTTCGCGGGTGCGCTCGAGCTGTTGCTCGCGGCGCCAGGTCGCCACCGCGCCGTGGTTGCCGCTCAGGAGCACCGGCGGAACGTCGAGGCCGCGCCACGAAGCGGGCTTGGTGAACGACGGGTATTCGAGCAGTCCGTCTTCGTGGGACTCCTCCACGAGGCTCTCGGGGTTGCCCACGACACCGGGGATCAAGCGGCCGATGGCCTCGACCATCGCCATCACGGCGACCTCGCCGCCGTTGAGCACGTAGTCCCCGAGGCTGAGCAGACGCACGCGACCGAGGCCCGCGGCGTAGTCGAACACGCGTTCGTCGATGCCCTCGTAGCGGCCGCACCCGAAGACGAGGTGCTCCTCGGTCGAGAGCTCGCGGGCGATCTTCTGCGTGAAGCGCTCCCCCGCGGGCGACGGGAAAACGATGACCGGGGTCGCCTCGGCATCGCGCGTCACGTCGTCGAGAGCCTCGCCCCACGGCTCGGGCTTCATGACCATCCCCGCACCACCGCCGTACGGGGTGTCGTCGACCGTGCGGTGACGGTCGTGCGTGTAGTCGCGGAGATCGTGCACGCGCACGTCTAGCAACCCGCTCTGGCGGGCCTTGCCCAGGAGAGACACCTCGAGGGCGTCGAAGATCGTCGGGAAGATCGAGACGACGTCGATGCGCACGTCAGTCCTCGCGGGAGTCGGCGGCCGCGTCACCCTCCGGCTCGCCACCGGAGGCATCGGTGTCTTCGGAGGCCGCTTCTTCGCGCGGCGTGTCGTCCTCGCCGGGCAGCTCTTCGAAGAGGCCGGCAGGAGGCGTGACGACCACGCGACCGCCGTCGATATCGACCTCGGGCACGATGGCGCTCACGAACGGAACGAGAACGTCGGCGTCCTCGCCGCGACCCGTCGGGCGCACGATCAGCAGGTCTTGCGCGGGGAAGTGATCGACCCGCACGACGCGACCGATCACCGCGCCGTCACGCACGACATCGAGGCCCACCAGCTGATGGTCGTACCAGGCGTCGTCCTCCTGGGTCGGCGACTCGGTGTCCTGATCGATCCAGAGGATGGCTTTCACCAGCTCTTCCGCGACCGTGCGATCGTCCACGCCCTCGAAGAAGGCGACGGGGTGGGAGTTCATCCACCGGAACTCGCGGACCTTCAACTCGCGGCCGTGCCACGGGGAGGTCTCGGGAACCTGGAGGGTGAAGGTGTTGCCGGGGACGAAGCGTCCCTCGGGGTCATCGGTGTACAGCTCGAGCTTGAACGCGCCCTTGAGGCCGTGGGCCTTGACCAGGCGGCCCACGCGGAGCTGGGTCTTGGCGGGCTGAGCACCCGCGGCGTCGCCGTCCGACATCAGTCGTCGGCGACGTCGACGCGGACGCGCTGCCCGTCGGCGAGGGCCGTGATGAGCGTACGCAGCGCCTTGGCGGTGCGACCGCCGCGCCCGATCACGCGACCCCGATCATCGGGGTGCACGCGAACCTCCAGCACCTCGCCACGCGGCGAGGTGGAGGAACGGATGGTCACGGCATCCGGGTGATCGACGATCCCCTTGACGACGTGTTCGAGCGCGGCGGACAGCACGGGACTTACTCTGCCGAGGTCTCGCCGGCGGAGGCTTCGGGCGCCTCGGCGGCCGGGGCCTCGTCGGCCTTCTTCTCGGCCTTGGGCTTCACGACCGACTTCTTCGAGGAGTCGGCCTCGAAGGCGGCCTTCGGCTCGCGGACCTTGACGGTGGACTTCGCGTCCTTCTCGCCCTTGAACGTGCCCCAGTCGCCCGTGAGCTTGAGGATGGCACGCACCTGCTCGGTCGGCTGAGCGCCGACGCCGAGCCAGTACTGGGCGCGCTCCGAGTCGACCTCGATGAACGAGGGCTCCTCGGTCGGGTGGTACTTGCCGATCTCCTCGATCACACGACCGTCGCGCTTGGTGCGCGAGTCGGCGACGACGATACGGTAGTAGGGCGCACGGATCTTGCCGAGACGCTTGAGTCGGATCTTGACAGCCACGATTTCTCCTGTGGTGGGAAATGAACGAACCGGTCGCCTGGAGCGTGGGGTGCACACCCGGCGGAAGCTCAAAGAGGAGGACCGGTGCTGGATAGAGGGTCGAGCACCTGGTCCGACCCTCTATTCTGCCAGATGACACGGTGGGTAGCGAACCCGACGACGCACGTGTCGTCATGTCAGACTGACCACATGACGCTGCCGTTCGCCCCGTCCGCCCGTTCCTCGGTGGGACTCGAATGGGAACTCATGCTCGCCGACCGCGAGACGGGCGACCTGGTACCGCGTGCTCCCGAGATCCTGGAGCTCGTCGAAGAGGCCACCGCACACGAGCGATTCACCGTGACCGGCGAGTTGCTCACGAACACGGTCGAGGTCACGAGCGGTGTGGGACACACCGTGGCGGAGGCGGTCGACGACATCGCGGATGCCATCGGCGCGCTGCGCGAGCAGACCGAACCCCGCGGCATCGAGTTGCTGTGCGCCGGCAGCCACCCCTTCGCGCAGTGGTACGACCAGCAGGTCACCGACAAGACGCGGTATCACACCCTCATCGAGCGCACCCAGTGGTGGGGCCGGAACATGATGATCTGGGGCATCCACGTCCACGTGGGCGTCGACGACGTCGACAAGGTGATCCCCATCGTCAATGCGCTGACGGTGTTCCTCCCGCACCTGCAGGCGCTGTCGGCATCCAGCCCGTTCTGGGCGGGCGAGCGAACCGGCTACGCCAGCAACCGCGCACTGGTGTTCCAACAGCTCCCCACCGCGGGCCTCCCCTGGCAGCTGAAGGAGTGGACGGACTTCGAGCACTATCTCGACGACATGGTCCGCACGGGCGTGATGGCGGATGCCAGCGAGGTGCGCTGGGACATCCGGCCGGCGCCCCGCTGGGGAACGATCGAGATCCGCGCCTGCGACGGCATGTCGACTCTGCCGGAGCTCGCCGCCGTGGCCGCGCTCGCGCAGACCCTCGTGGAGCGCTTCTCGCGCATCCTCGATGAGGGCGGCGAGCTCCCCGGCATCCCGCCGTGGTTCGCCCGCGAGAACAAGTGGCGGTCCGCCCGGTACGGCCTGGACGCCCGCGTGATCGTGGATCGCGACGGCACCCAGCTGCCGGTGCGCGAGCACCTGAGGACGACGATGGAGGAGCTCGCCGACATCGCCGTCGAACTGAAGTGCGCGCGTGAGTTCGCGGGCCTGGAGACGATCCTCGCCACCGGGGGAAGTTCCGCTCGCCAGATCGCCGTTGCCGAGGCGGCGGATGGTGACCTCCGCGCGGTCGTCCAGCACCTCATCCGGGAGTTCCGTGGTGGTCCGACGCTCCGCGAGCACCTCGCCGCCCTGCGAGCGTGACCCCATGACCCCTCGGCGCGGACTCATAAGTTCGCGGCCGTAGGATCGCGCCATGACCCCTCGGCGCCGTGCCTCGACGCTCCTGCTCGCGGCCGCAGCCGTGAGCGGCCTCGCCACGATGACCGCGTGTGCGCCCGAGCCTTCCGGGGAATCGCCCGACCGCGTCGCGGCAGTGACCTTTCCGTCGCCGTCCGTCACAGCCGCCGCGCCGCAGCGGTCGTCGGCACCGCTGCGGATCGTAACTCTCGGCGACTCGCTGATGGCCGGATCCGGCCTCGAGCGCGACGAGGCGTGGCCCGAACTCCTCGCTCAGCGTGATGACGTGTCCGTGACGAATCTCGCGTGCGGCGGCATGGGGTTCGTGGTCTCGGGCGAATGCGGCACGTCTTACGCCGGCTTCTCCCCCGCGATCGCGGCACTGCAACCCGAACTGATCCTCGTGCAGAGCTCGAGCAACGACTTCTGGCAGGATGCCGACGACATCCGCACCGACACGGACGACACCGTGAACCAGTTGCGCGACGCCGCCCCCGACGCGCGCATCGTCGGACTCAGCACGATCTGGAACGACGATCCGGCGGTCCCGGACGACACGGTGACGACCTCGGACGCTCTCCGGGAGGCCGTCGATTCGGTCGGGGGGACGTTCATCGACATCGGCCAGCCGCTCGTCGGTCACCCCGAGTGGATGCAGGACGACGACGTCCACCCGACCGCTCGGGGCGAGAGAGCCATCGAGCAGACGGTGTTCTCCGCTCTCCAGGACGCCGGCCTTCTCTCCTGACGGCCGCTCGTCGGTGGGCCGGAGCGACCGCTCGGCGGCCGTGGGTGTCAGCCGCGGCCGAGGAGCTTCTGAAGTTCGGCGAGGTCGGCCTCGCTCGGCGCCTTCTGCCCGCCCAGACCGAAGCCGGAGCCGGTCGCGGGAGCCGCAGCGGCGATGCCAGCGTTCTCCGCCGCCCGCTTGGCAGGGTTGCCCGAGCGGGAGCCCTTCGCCTTCTGCTGCTTCCCGCGCTTGGAGGAGGCACCCGGCTTGCCGCCGATCGAACCCATTCCGGGGATGTTGGGCACTCCGCCGCGCGCGACGGTCTTCATCATCTTGGCGGCCTGCTCGAAGCGCTGCACGAGCTGATTGACATCGGTGACGGTCATTCCGGAACCACGCGCGATGCGCAGGCGGCGCGAGCCGTTGAGGATCTTGGGATTGCGACGCTCGGCGACGGTCATCGAGCGGATGATCGCCTCGGTGCGGTCGATCTCGCGCTCGTCGAAGTCCTCGAGCTGCTGCTTCATGGACCCCATGCCCGGGAGCATCCCGAGCATCTTCTTCATGGAGCCCATCTTCTTCATCTGCTGCATCTGCTCGAGGAAGTCCTCGAGCGTGAAGGTCTCCGTCGCGAGCTTCTCGGCGACCTTCATCGCCTCGGCCTCGTCGAAAGCCTGCTGCGCCTGCTCGATCAGCGTGAGGATGTCACCGAGATCGAGGATGCGCGACGCCATGCGGTCGGGGTGGAACGGCTCGACGTCGTCGAGACCCTCACCCGTGGACGCGAAGATGATCGGACGCCCCGTCACGGATGCGACCGAGAGCGCGGCGCCACCGCGGGCGTCACCGTCGAGCTTCGACAACACCACGCCGGTGAAGTCGACGCCGTCCTGGAAGGCCTTCGCCGTGTTCACGGCATCCTGACCGATCATCGCGTCGATGACGAACAGCACCTCGTCGGGCTGCGTCGCCGTACGGATGTCGGCCGCCTGCTTCATCAGCTCGGCGTCGACGCCGAGACGCCCGGCGGTGTCGATGATGACGGTGTCGTACTGCTGACGCGTGGCGTACGCGACGCCATCGCGGGCGACCTTCACCGGGTCTCCGACGCCGTTGCCCGGCTCGGGGGCGTAGATGGCGGCTCCCGCGCGCTCGGCGACGACCTGGAGCTGGTTCACGGCGTTGGGGCGCTGCAGGTCACAGGCGACGAGGAGCGGCGTGTGACCGTCCTTCTCGAGCATCTTCGCGAGCTTGCCCGCGAACGTCGTCTTACCCGACCCCTGGAGGCCGGCGAGCATGATCACGGTCGGCGGGTTCTTCGCGAACTGGAGTCGGCGCTGCTGACCACCGAGGATGCCGATGAGCTCGTCGTTGACGATCTGCACGACCTGCTGCGCCGGGTTCAGGGCGCGATTGACCTCATCACCCAGCGCGCGCTCGCGGACGGCGGCGGTGAACTCCTTGACCACCGGCAGCGCGACGTCGGCGTCGAGCAGGGCACGCCGAATCTCACGGACCGTCCCGTCGATGTCGGCGGGGGTGAGCTGCCCCTTCTTGCGCAGATTGCGGAAGGTCTCTGTGAGCCGGTCGGAGAGCGTGCCGAAAGTCGCCATGATGGAAAGAGTTTACGCGGCCGTCCCGGTTACCGCCGCCGCTGCGGCTGGGCCGTCGCGCAACCTCCGTGATTCGCCGGGCCGCAGTCCGATGAGGGCGATCGGACTGAGCGTGCGCAGATCGCCGTGGAGACGACGGATGCCACGCGCTCAGGCCGCCGCCAGAGCCTCCGACAGCGTCTCGGTCAGCGCACGACCCGCTGTGTGGTCGGCCCATGCCCAGACCGCCGCGAGCACGGCGGCCGACAGCGCCGCTCCGCGCACCTGAGCGGGAAGCGGCGCCATACCGTCGCGCACGAGCCGCGCCGCCGTCTCGCGCTGCAGCCGGAACTGACGGATCGCACGGTCGCGATCGAGCTCGGCGGCGATCCCCATGGCATCCGCGTTCACGATGGCCAGGGCCAGGGCGTCGGGAGCAAACCCGTCACCGATCCCCAGGAGTACGTCGTGCACCGCACCGCCGTCGCGGAGGTCGGCGACCGCCGCGTCGACGCGCTCGTCGAAGCCCGACCAGAGCACGTCGCTCTTGGCCGAGAAGTAGTTGAAGAAGCTCGACCGGCTCACGCCGGCGCGGCGCGTGATGTCCGACACCGAGGTGGCGTCGTAGCCCTTCTCCAAGAACAGTTCGCACGCGGCCTCCGACAGCACCTCACGTGACGACGCGCGGGGGCGTCCCGTTCGCGATTCGGTGGCCATGACAACAGCCTACGGGCGTGCACATGTGTATTCTTGGACGCAATCCAACAACCGGGAGCGGTGATGCTCGAGATTCTTCGCGCGGGGCTCGGCCCCGACTACGTGCCGTATCTGGACGGCTGGGCTCTGCAGCGCGTGGTGCACGCCGACGTCGTCGCGGGGACGCGGTCCGACACGTTGCTTCTGCTCGAGCACGAACCGGTCTACACCGCGGGCAAGCGCACGGAGGCGCACGAACGCCCCACGGACGGCACCCCCGTGATCGACGTCGATCGCGGTGGCAAGATCACCTGGCACGGCCCGGGGCAGCTCGTGGGCTACCCGATCGTCCGGCTTCCCGAGCCGCTCGACGTCGTCGCTCACGTGCGACGGCTCGAGGGTCTGCTCATTTCCGCCCTCGCCGCGCACGGTGTCGAGGGCTTCCGCGTCGAGGGGCGCAGCGGCGTCTGGGTGCGTCGCCCGCTCGGGGTCGACAAGGTCGCGGCGATCGGCGTGCGCGTCGAGAAAGGTGTCACCATGCACGGGTTCGCGGTCAACTGCGACAACACTCTGGCCGGATTCCGGGGCATCGTTCCCTGCGGGATCACGGATGCCGGCGTCACCACGGTCAGCGAGGTCGTCGGCGCCGAGGTCTCCCCCGCCGACATCGTCGCCAGCGTGGAATCCGTCTTCCGGACCGAGTACTCGGCGGTGGCCGCGTGAGCGCCTGCGGAACGGGCAGCGCCGGGGGCGCGGCATCCACGGCTCCGAACGGCCGCAAGCTCCTCCGCCTCGAGGTGCGCAACGCGCAGACCCCGATCGAGCGCAAGCCCGAGTGGATCAAGACGAAGGCACGCCTCGGGCCCGAATACACGGCGCTGCAGAATCTCGTGAAGACCGAGGAGCTGCACACGGTGTGCCAGGAGGCCGGGTGCCCGAACATCTTCGAGTGCTGGGAGGACCGCGAGGCGACGTTCCTCATCGGCGGCTCGCAGTGCACGCGACGCTGCGACTTCTGCCAGATCGACACGGGCAAGCCCGCGGACTACGACACCGACGAGCCGCGCCGCGTCGCGGAGAGCGTGTCGCGGATGCAGCTGCGCTACGCCACGGTCACCGGCGTCGCCCGCGACGACCTGCCCGACGAGGGCGCCTGGCTGCACGCGGAGACGGTGCGGCGCATCCACGCGGAGAACCCGGGAACGGGTGTCGAGATCCTCGCGACCGACTTCTCCGGCAACACGGCTCTGCTCGACGAGGTCTTCTCGTCGCGGCCGGAGGTGTTCGCGCACAACGTCGAGACGGTGCCGCGCATCTTCAAGCGCATCCGCCCCGCGTTCCGGTACGAGCGGTCGCTCGGGGTGCTGACCGCGGCGCGGGACGCTGGGCTCATCACGAAGTCGAACCTCATCCTCGGCATGGGCGAGGAGCCCGAGGAGGTCGTGCAGGCGCTGCACGACCTGCACGAGGCCGGGACGGACATCATCACCATCACGCAGTACCTGCGTCCGACCCCGCGGCACCTTCCGGTGCAGCGCTGGGTCAAGCCCGCCGAATTCGTCGAGTTCAAGGAGGAGGCCGAGCGCATCGGGTTCCTCGGAGTGCTTGCCGGTCCGCTGGTGCGGTCCTCCTACCGCGCCGGACGCCTGTGGGCGCAGTCGATGGTCTCGAAGGGCCGCGAGATCCCGCCTCACCTCGCGCACCTCGCGAAGGACATCGCCGCGGCCGACGCGGGCTTCGCGCAGGCGGTGTGAACGGCGCAGAGTAGACCCGTCCACCCCCGCGAGGGAAGCTCCCTTTCCGTTTGTCTTCGAGGTCTAGCGTGACGCCCGGTCATCCGACCGCACGTGGGAAACACCTACTCGAACGGAGCCCCCCGGTGGACCTCGCCGTCCTCATCCCCGTCCTCCTCGTCGTCGCCCTTTCCTTCTTCTTCGACTTCACCAACGGCTTCCACGACACCGCCAACGCCATGGCGACCTCGGTCGCCACCGGCGCACTCAAGCCCAAGGTCGCCGTCCTCATCTCCGCCGTGCTCAACCTCGTCGGAGCATTCCTCTCCACCGCTGTGGCCAAGACCGTGTCCGAGGGCATCCTCGCCCAGGACGACCAGGGCATGCCCAACATCACCGTCCCGATGATCTTCGCGGGGCTCATGGGAGCGGTGCTGTGGAACCTCCTCACCTGGTGGCTCGGCCTGCCGTCCAGCTCGACGCACGCACTGTTCGGCGGGCTCATCGGTGCCGCCGTGATCGGCGCCGGCTTCACCGCCGTCGAATGGGGTGGGGTCCTCTCCAAGATCGTCCTGCCGACACTCCTGTCGCCGTTCATCGCCGGATCGGTCGCCCTCCTCGCCACCTACCTCGTCTACCGCGTCACGCGAATGGCCAGGGTCGCCGGTTCGACCACCGCCTTCCGGCACGGGCAGACGGTCTCCGCCTCGCTCGTTTCCCTCGCGCACGGGACGAACGACGCGCAGAAGACGATGGGCGTCATCACCCTGACGCTCATCGTCGCGGGATATCAGGAGACAGGGACCGCGCCCCCGTTCTGGGTCATCCTCGGCGCGGGTCTCGCGATCGCGCTCGGCACCTATCTCGGCGGGTGGCGGATCATGCGGACGGTCGGCAAGCGCATCACCGATGTGAAGCCCCCTCAAGGCTTCGCGGCCGAGACGAGTGCGGCATCCACCATTCTCATCTCCTCCACTCTGGGCTTCCCGCTCTCGACCACCCAGGTGACCTCCGGCGCCGTCGTCGGCTCGGGGCTCGGCAAGCGCCTCGCCTCCGTGCACTGGAACGTCGTCGCCCGGATCGCGTTCGCGTGGATCGTGACCCTCCCCGCCGCGGCCCTGGTCGGCGGACTCGCCGCGTGGGCGGCCGGCGCCGGCACACTCGGTCTCGTCGCGGTGCTGGTCCTGGGGCTCGGCGCGTGCGCGGGGCTCTTCCTGCTGGCCCGCCGCAAGCCGGTGTCGGCCGAGAACGTCAACGATGAGTCCTTGGATGCCGACGGCCCCGGCCGCTCGGATGAGAGCAAGCAGGAGGCACGCGCATGAACGGCATCCGACACGCGGCGTCGGCGTCCGGGGGATGGCTCGGCGTCGACTGGGGTTCGATCGGGCTCGTGTTCGTCGTCGGCCTCATCGCGACCCTGGTCATCGTGGGGCTCTACACCGCGGGCATTCGCCTGCTGGCGGTGGGGGCACCCGATATCCAAGTTGTGGCCGACGGCGACCCCGAGGGAGCCGACGCGGTCGTGACCGAGCGCACCCGCCCCCGCCCGGTGGCGGCGACGATCGGCGGATTCGCGTGCTTCGCCGGCTTCGCCGCCGCGGTGCTCTACGGCATCTACCTGGTCATCCCCGCATTCCACGGGCACTGACCGCCGGCGCGGGTCAGACCGGCCAGATGTACGGCAGGTCGTCGGGGATGTCCCCGAAACGGGGCCGGTAGAACTCGGCATCCTTTCGGACGAGGTTCGACCGGTGCGCGAGGTGAAACGCTTCGTCACCGAGCCACGGCGGCAGGTCCAGGGCGTCCTGGGCCTGACCGTCGACCTCGGGCGCGAAGGCGAGGATCTTCTGCCGCACGGTGTCGGCGCGCCCCTGCGCAATCCACGCGTCGGTCATGACGAGGCCGTACGAGACGAGCGCCGGCAGGTGTCCGTCCCACATCTTCGCCGCCGGGTGGTGGCGCCAGCCGTGATCCGGGACGGTGAGCGCTCGCAGCAGTTGGAACGTCTCGACGCGCTGCTTGCCGAGACGACGCCCGTCGAGAGCTTCCGCGGAATCGATGAACGACGGGTACGGCAGGAACGTCTGCACGGGGTCAGTCGGCGCTGGTGACCGACTGCACCTGCCCGTCGGAGGCGAGGTTCACCAGGAGAACGTCGTCGGTGGAGTCGGGATCGAGCGCGTACTCGAGGACGGCGAAAGGATCGCTGCCCCCGTGCTCGTCCGCCAGGATCGTCATGCTCATCAGCTGCAACGACTTGATGACGTCGATGTGGGTGTCACCGGAGGGATCGCTCAGCAGATCGTCGAGCTCCTCGCCGAGAGTCGCCTGCTGCTGGAGGATGTACTCCGTCACCTCACTGGTGCGGTCGTCGAGTTCGTTGACCATGGCGTTGCGCGCCGCGAGGTCGATCGTCTCCAGCGACGAGATCATCGCCGCGGCGACGTCGAGCGCGTCGATCGACACGTCGTCCTGGTCGGGAGCGGTCAGGTCGACGGTGACGCTCTGATCGCCGAACTCGACGTTCTCCGACCAGAAGATCGACCCGTCGGGTCCCGACTCGAGGAGTCCGAAGAAGTCGTGCTCGATCGCCATTCCCCCATGAAACCAGCCAGACCCGCCTCGCGAAAGGCGACCCGCCAGAAGGGCGAAGTGCGGTAAGGGGGTCAGTCGACGAGCGAAGCCGCGAACACATGGGGCGTGAAGCCGGTGAGGTCGTTGATCCCCTCGCCCTGTCCGAGCAGCTTGACCGGGATGCCGGTGCGTTCCTGCACCGCCAGGACGAAACCGCCCCTGGCCGAACCGTCGAGCTTCGTCAGCACGAGACCCGTCACACCCGCGCTGTCGAGGAAGGCTTGCGCCTGCATCAGGCCGTTCTGGCCGGTGGTGGCATCCAACACCAGGAGCACCTCGCTGATCGGTGCCTGCTTCTCGATGACGCGCTTGATCTTGCCGAGCTCGTCCATCAGGCCGCCCTTGGTGTGCAGACGCCCGGCGGTGTCGACCAGGACGATCTCGGTGCCCGTCTCCTTCGCGTGGGCGACAGTCTGGAAGGCGACGGATGCCGGATCCTGGCCCTCGTGCTGCGGTCGGACGATCGTGGCTCCCCCGCGCTCGGCCCACGTCGCGAGCTGATCGACGGCCGCGGCGCGAAAGGTGTCCGCCGCGCCGACGACGACAGTCCGGCCGTAGCGCTGGAGGAACTTGGCGAACTTGCCGATCGTCGTCGTCTTGCCCACGCCGTTGACGCCGACCACGAGAACGACGGCCGGACGCTCGGTCAAGCGCAGGGTGGTGTCGAACTTCGCGAAATGCTCTTCGAGGGTCTCGCGCAGCATGCGCTGGAGGTCGCGCGGATCCGTGGTCCGATAGCGATCGACCTTCTCCCGCAGCTCGTCGATCAGCCGCTCGGTGACGTCCGGACCGAAGTCGGCGGTCAGCAGAGCCGTCTCGAGGTCGTCCCACGTGGTCTCGTCGATGGTGGGTTTGACGAACAGTCCGCGCAGCGCGCGACCGAGCGACCAGGAGTTCTCAGCCATTCCTTCAGCTTACGGGGGCCGGTTCCGCCCCCGCGCGGGCGCGATCGCCGACCCGCTGTCCGACGACGGCTGACACACCGTCCTGACGCATCGACACGCCGTACAGCGCATCGGCGATCTCCATGGTGCGCTTCTGGTGGGTGATGACGATGAGCTGGCTGCTCTCGCGCAGCTTCTCGAAGACGCCCAGTAGCCGGCCGAGGTTCGCGTCGTCGAGGGCCGCTTCGACCTCATCGAGGATGTAGAAGGGGCTTGGACGAGCCGTGAAGATCGCGGTGAGGAACGCGACCGCCGCGAGCGACCGCTCGCCGCCCGACAGCAGCGAGAGCCGTTCGATCTTCTTCCCGACCGGGCGAACGGCGACCTCGATGCCCGTGGTCAGCGGGTTGTCCGGGTCGGTGAGAGAAATACTTCCCGCGCCGCCCGGGAAGAGGATCGGGAAGATCTCGCCGAACGCCGCGCGAGTGTCCTCGAAAGCGGCCGTGAAGATCGTCTGCATGCGCTCGCCGAGCTCGGCGATGATCGTCTGCAGATCCGCGCGGGTCTGCTGCAGGTCCGCGAGCTGCTCGGTCAGGAACGCATGGCGCTGTTCGAGCGCCGCGAACTCCTCGAGCGCGAGCGGATTCACCCGCCCCAGCTGACCCAGCTTCCGCTCGGCATCCTGCAGTCGGCGTTTCTGCGCGGCGCGGTCGAACACTTCGGCTTCCACGCCCTCGGCGGCAGGGATGAGCTGATCAGGACCATATTCCGAAACGAGAATGTCTTCGTTGAGCGACAGCTCGGACTGCACGCGTTCGAGCAGGCTCGTGACGTGGAGCCGCTTCTCGTGCATCTGCAGTTCGAGGACGTGGACGCTCTCGGTGAGGCGCGCGAGGCGCTCGCGAACCGCCGTCTCCTCACTGCGCGCCCGGGTCAGGTCGGCCGTCACCGCGGAGCGGGCCGATTCTGCGGAGGCAAGCTCGACGCGCGCCTGGCTGACCGACCGGTCGATCGAGTCGAGCAGCGGCGGAAGGGCTCCCGCCACCTCCGCGGCGATCTCGCGCTGTGCGCGGCGGATCACGGCGCGGCGCGCCGCGGCGTCCGCGGCGGCGCGCTCGCGTTCGCGCTGCTGCTCCAGTTGCACGATGCGGGCTTCCCCGGCCCGCACCCGTTCCCGCAGGGTCTCGATGTCGAGCCGCGCGCGCATCTCGCCCTCGCGGGCCGTCTCGAGATCGGCGAGCATCCCCTCACGGGCCGAGGCGTCGAGGAGCGGCCGAGGCACCTCGAGAGCCCGCGCGAGGGTCTCGTCGGCGACGCGCGCTTTCTCCTCCGCATCCGCGACCGCGGCCTGCGCCTGCGCGAGGCCGACCTCCACCCGCTCGCACTCCGCGACCGCCGCCTCGTGACGGACCGTGACGCGGTTGAGCTTCTCGGCGTGCGCGGCGAGGGCGGCGTCGTGGGCGCGGAGGGTCGTGAGCGCCTCCTTCGTGCGCGCGCGAGCCTCGGTGAGTCTTTGCTGCGCTTCGGACAGGGCCTCCCGCAGCGAGTCGGCGATGACGGTGACCTCGGCGAGCCGATCCGTCGCGGCATCCCGCTCGGCGGCCAGTTCGAGACGCGAGCGACCGCCCCCGGAGCCAGCACGCAGAGTACGGGCGGTCAGGACCGCCCCGTCCCGCGTGACCACGACGCTGCCCACCGGCGCCGCCTCCGGCGCCGGGCGCGCCGCCTCGGCGGCGGCGAGGTCGTCGACGATCACGACCCCCGACAGGATGCCGAGAACCCCCGCGGGAGCGGTGACGACGTCTACGGCACGCACGCCGGCGTCGACCTCGAAGCCGGCGGATCCGTCGGGGGCATCGGCGACCGCGATCTCGACCACGCCGAGGTCGCCGTCGCGCGCGGCGCGGGCCGCGGCGAACGCCGCGGCACCATCGTCGACGAGCAACCCTTCCGCGAGGGAACCGAGCGCCGCGGCGATGGCCGGCTCGTACCCCGCCGTGACCTTGACGGCGTCGCCGACGAGCCCGCGGATGCCGGCGGCTCCGCTCGCGGCGAGGTCCGCGGCGGCGTTGCGGACGTCGAGGGCGCGTCCGAGCGCGGTCGTCTGGGCCGTGAGGGCGTCCCTCTCGCGCTCGGCGGCGTGCAGCCGCTCGCGAAGACCCGTCACCTCGGTCTCGGTGTCGTTGGTCTCGCGTTGTGCCCGCTCGTAGGCGGACGCATGCTCCGCGGCCGACTCCTCCGGCGTCACGTCGGGGTCGAGCGCCGAGCGAGCCTCTTCGGCCTCCGCGAGTCGTTCGCGTGCGGCATCCAGAGCGCGCTGCTGACGGTCGACGGCACCGCGCACGGCGGCCAGGCCCGAAGCCGCCGCCTCCGCGGATCCGCGCAGCGCCGTGAGCTTCATGTCGTGCTCGGAGACGAGCGCGCTCTGCGCGGCGATGTCGGCGTCGAGCGCGTCGAGCTCCGCGCGCGCGCGAGTCACCGTCCGGGCCGCGTCGGCCGCGGCATCCTGAGCATCGCCGAGCCCGTCCGCGATGTCGTCGATCTCGGCGCGCACGTCGTCGATCATCGCCTGGGTGACGGTGGGAGCGGCCGCGGATGCCTCGCCGTCATCATCCGCGAGCAGCGTGAGTCGCTGACCGGCGAGGGAGTACAGCCCGCGCAGGCGCTCCTGCACCTGTTCGAGGGAGAACGTCACGCTCCGCGCGCGGTCGACGGCTTCGGAACGCTGCTCCTCCTCGAGTCGCTCGACCTTGGCACGGATGCCGTCCGCCTGGTCCTGAAGCATCAATCGTTCGGTGTGCCGCTCGCTCTCAGCCGCTGCCGCGTCAGCGAGTTCGCGTCGGAGCTGCACGAGTTCGTCGGCGAACAGGCGCGCTTTCGCGTCGCGGACGACGGCGGCGATCGTGGCCGCCTCCCGCGCGATCTCGGCCTGCTTGCCGAGCGGCTTCAACTGCCGGCGCAGCTCACCCGCGAGGTCGCTCAAGCGCGTGAGGTTGGTCTCCATCGCCTCGAGCTTGCGCACCGTCTTCTCTTTTCGGCGGCGGTGCTTGAGGATTCCGGCGGCTTCCTCGATGAAGCCGCGCCGCTCCTCGGCGGAGGCCTGCAGCACGGTGTCGAGGCGCCCCTGCCCGATGATCACGTGCATCTCCCGGCCGAGGCCGGAGTCGCTGAGCAGTTCCTGCACGTCGAGCAAACGGCAGGTCTGACCGTTGATCGCGTACTCGCTCGCCCCGTTGCGGAACAGCGTGCGACTGATCGTGACCTCGCTGTACTCGATCGGCAACGCCCCGTCGGCATTGTCGATCGTGAGTTGCACCTCCGCGCGACCGAGGGGTCCGCGCGTGGACGTGCCGGCGAAGATGACGTCTTCCATCTTGCCGCCGCGAAGAGTCTTCGCGCCCTGCTCCCCCATGACCCAGGCGAGCGCGTCCACGACGTTGGACTTGCCCGAGCCGTTCGGACCGACGATGCACGTGACCCCGGGCTCCAACGCGAACGTCGTCGACTGCGCGAAGGACTTGAATCCCTTCAGCGTGACGCTCTTGAGGTGCATGCGGATGCGCCTTCCCGACCCGGTGGACTTCCGCCTCACGCTACCCGACAGCCTGCGGAATTCCGCGGTGGCAGGCCGATGGAACCCCGGCTCGACGCGCCCGGCGGTCCGTCGTTTCTGGATCTCCGCTTGACATTTGCTGAACGCCTTCGCTAGCGTCGGGGGTCGCAACCGACGTCGAAAGGAGGTCACCCCATGATTCGCAACACCACCGGCTCTCTCGCCACCGGCTTCACCGCCGCCCCCGTGCTGTCTGCACCGCTGCGCGGAGTGACCACCGCCGTCGGCATGCCTGTCCGTCAGGCGTGACGTCGCCGCGTTGAGACGTTCGATCGTCTCCGCTCCCGCCTTGGCATCCGCTCATCGGATGCCATGCGCCCGGGTCTTCTGAGACCCCTCACCGCCTCCCGTCGGCCCTCGCCGACCGTGGCCTCTCTGCTCGTTCTTCCTCATCGGAGCCTCCGCATGAACTCATCGCTCACGCGCGCGCCGCAGCACACGGTATCCGCGCTCTCGCTCCCCGTCGTCGAGAGCTCGGCCCAGCGCCGTCTCGGTCCGATCGACCGACTCTCTCTCCGCCTCGGCCTCTGGTTGCTCGTGCGCGCCGCCGCGCGCGCCGATCAGGCCGTCCAGCGCGCAGCCCAAGCGGCCTCGGCAGCCGACCAGGCTCGCCGGAACGCCCATGAGCGGGCGCTCCGCGAGGCCGATTGGCAGCGCAAGGCGCTCCACCTGCGTCCGCCGCTGTGAACGGGCGGGGCCGCTCACCCCGGCCCCGCCCGCCTTCTCCCCCGACTCTCTCCCTCGAAAGATCCCTCATGACCACCCTTCCGGCCGGCCTCGAGCTGCGCCCCCTTCACATTCCAGCATCCATCGATGCCGCCGACGCCGCGGACTTCCTCGAGATGTCGCGCGTGCGGAACCTCGTGTACGCCGAGATCGCCGGCCACGACGATCACGCCATGCCCGCCGACGAACTGCTGCCCGTCTACCGTCCGACCGCTTCTCAGATCCGCCTCGTGTGGATCGCGGTCTGGAAGGGCGAGGTCGTCGGCCGCGTCGGCCTCGATCTCCCGCAGGAGGACGGCGCCCGCACCGGCTTCTGGCTCATCGAACTTCTCCGCCGCGCGTGGGGTCGGGGCATCGGCCGCGCGGCGCACGACCTCATCGAGCGGACCGCCCGCGAGCACGGCCGGACGATCCTGCAGTCGTGGGCAGAACACCCCGCGGCCGACGGTCCCCAGCTCGACGCGCCGACGGGCTTCGGTCGCATCCCCCTCGATCGCGCCGCGCGCTTCTACCTCGCGGCCGGGTACTCCCTGGAGCAGATCGTGCGACAGAGCCGGCTCGACCTCGAGGGTGCCGAGCCACACCTCACCCGTCTGCTGGCGGATGCGGAGGCCGCGGCATCCGGCTATCGCGTCATCCAGTGGACGCTCCCCACGCCGCCCGAGTTCGTCGACGGCTTCGCCTACATGAAGTCACGCATGATCACCGACGCGCCCTCGGCGGGCCTCGATCATGACGAAGAGGTGTGGGATGCCGCCCGCGTCGCGGACTGGGAACGGGTGTACACCGACTCCGACCGCCACTTGCTCGTCACCGTCGCGCAACACGTCGACTCGGGCGAGCTGGCCGCTTTCAACGAACTCGTCATCGGAAAGGACCGGACGGCGGTGACCAATCAGGAGGACACCCTCGTCGTCGCGGCCCATCGAGGGCACCGACTCGGAATGATCGTGAAGTGCGCCGGGCTGCTCGCCTGGCGCGCGGCCGTGCCCGAATCACCGCGCGTGATGACGTGGAATGCCGAGGAGAACCGGCCGATGCTGTCGATCAACGAGACGATCGGCTTCGTGCCGATGTCGTACGAAGGGGCGTGGCAGAAGATCCTCGACTGAGCCGGGGTGCCGGCGCCGGTCGCCGGCACCCCGGGACTTCGATCTCAGATCCCGTGGCCGAGCATTCCGCGCTCGCGCATGTCGTCGAGCGTCTCGATGATGGTGGTCTCGGCCGGACGTGGTGCGAAGCCGAGCTCCGCCTTCGCCCGCTCGTTGTGAATGACGAGAGGGGGCAGCTCGTCGCCGGGCACTTCCTCGGTCGGAGCCGCCGCGGCGAGCTCACCCAGGTGTGCACGCAGAAGGGATGCCACTCCCAGCCACGAGATCGTCGGTCCGTCGGCGAGCAGGAGGTACCGTTTGCCGGCGGCATCCGGGGTCGTCATCGCCGACAGGTGCGCCGCGGAGACGTCGCGGACGTCGGCGATGCCGAAACGCTGGCGCGGGGCGAGAGGCATTCGGCCGCCGAGCATCGCGAGGAATGCCTGCAACGATGACCGCGGGTCGGCGGTCAGCGTGGGTCCGGCGACCCAGGTCGGGTTGAGGACGACGAGCTCGAGTCCGTTCCCCTCCCGCTCGACGAACTCCCACGCGGCGCGCTCGGCGACGGCCTTCGAACGTGGGTACGCGGGGAGTTCGGGAGCCGCGGGATCCGTCCAGTCGCGCTCGTCGAACTCGCGGACGCCCTTGGCGTTCACGGGCTTGGGCGAGTAGCCGACGGCCGCGAACGACGAGGTCAGCACGACACGCTCGACGCCGGCGTCCCGTGCCGCGCGAAGGACACGCAACGCGCCGTCGCGGGCGGGAGTGACCACGAGGTCGGCGTCCTCGGTGGCGTGGGTCATCGGGGATGCGAGGTGGTAGACGCCCGCGACGCCCGAGACCGCGGCATCCCATCCGACGTCGTCGGTGAGGGAGGCGACGGTGAGGTCGAGGCCGGCGTCGTCGACCCCGGCCCGTCGTACGGCCTCGCGGAGCGCAGGTTCGGCGTCGAGGGAACGGACGGCGGCGCGAACGGTGGCGCCCTGACGGAGAAGATCGGCGACGACCCGGGTTCCGAGATAGCCGGAGGCCCCGGTGACCAGCACGGTGTGGTGAGAAGTGTTCATACCGAGAGTCGACCAGGCCTCAAGCGCATGAAGTCAAGCGCGGATGAGCATCTCCAGCTCGGGGTAGATCTCGTGAACGCGCACCTGCGCTTCGGCCTCCGCCTCGGCGTCCCCCCGATCGCGCGCGTCCCACAGCGCGGACTTGCGGCGCAGGTACTCCAGGTGCACGTTCAGCGTCGCGATCTCGAGCTCCACGCGTTCGGCGTGACGGAGAAGGATGTCGCGCTGCTGCGCGGCAGCGGCGTTGCCCCGCGCACGATTCGCCTGATACGTGCGCATGTCCTCGATCCCCACGCCCATCGCCCGGAGACACGCGAGCACCTGCAGGTCGTCGAGGTCCTTCTCCCCATACCGGCGGTGACCGCTGCTCGGGTCGCGGGAGATGGGGCCGATGAGCCCGACTTCTTCGTAGTACCGGAGGGTGGGTTCGCTGAGCCCGGTGCGGCGAGCGGCCTGCTGGATGGTGAGCGCTGACATACCCCCAGCTGAGCACACTTCCAGCGCTTGAGGTCAAGCACCCGCGGCTTCTCAAAACGCCGAGACGTCATTACGCCGACGTCTCCCTTGCAGCCTGCGGGCGGGTTGTCGGCGGGATGCCGTCTCGCCGCCAGGTCGCGAGGCCAGGTGGCGCGGCCACGTGGCGCGACCAGGCACGGTCAGCGCAGCCGCTGACACCTCGGGCAGAAGTGGCTCGAGCGGTTCATGAACGACACTCGCACGATCGGTCGGCCGCAGCGCGGACACGGCTGACCCGTGCGGCCGTAGGCGTTGAGCGAGTGCGCGAAGTACCCGGCCTGCCCGTTGACGTTGACGTACTGGGCGTCGAAGCTCGTGCCGCCCTCGGCGAGTGCCTTCTCCAGCACCGCGCGGACCTCGGCCAGCAGCCGGTTCACCGAACGGGTCGGAAGATCGGATGCCACGGTCTCGGGGTGGATGCGCGCAGCCCAGAGCGATTCGTCGGCGTAGATGTTGCCGATGCCGCTCGCCACGGTCTGGTCGAGGAGCACACGCTTGATGCCCGACGACGTGCGCGCCAGCCGAGCGCGGAACCGTGCGTCGTCGAACGCCGGGTCGAGCGGATCGCGGGCGATGTGTGCGACCTGGGTCGGAACGAGCGGCAGGGACGATCCGCGGCCGCCGGCCGCGCCATCCTGTGTGACCACGAGCTCGTCGAGCGCGAGCGAGCCGAACGTGCGCTGATCGGCGAACACGACCGACAGCGGACCGTGTACCGGATGCTCGAGCTCGATGCGGATCCGCTCGTGCCGCTCCTCCGGCGCGCCGGGCACGCGCAAGAGCATCTGCCCGCTCATGCCGAGATGCGTGACGATGGCCTCGTCCGCGCCCACCGGCATCCACAGGAACTTGCCGCGCCGCACCGCCGAATCGATCCGCCGGCCGGTGAGCTCGGCCTCGAAGTGCTCCGGCGTGCCGGAATGCCGGGTGAGCGCACGCGCATCGCGCACGTCCACCGAAGCGATCAGCGCGCCGGCGACCGCGGGTTCGAGGCCCGCTCGCACGACCTCGACCTCGGGCAGCTCAGGCACGGGCGTTGAGCTCCCGCCACGCGTCGAGTGCGGCGGCCATCTCGGCCTGCTTCTTGCTCGACCCGGTGCCGTGCGTGACGACGTCGCCGACGGTGACGGTCGCGGTGAAGCGCCGGTCGTGGTCGGGACCGGCGGCCTCGATCGCGTACACCGGTGCGGCGAGAGAGTGACGAGCGGCGATCTCCTGCAGGCTCGTCTTCGGATCCATCGCCGCCCCGTATCGATCAGGGTCGGTCAGCAGCGGCTCGACGAGACGCAGCACGAGGCCGGTGGCGGCATCCGGGCCGGCGGAGAGGTACGTCGCCCCGATCACGGCTTCCATGGTGTCGGCCAGGATCGAGTCCTTGTCACGCCCACCGGTGAGGATCTCGCCTCGACCGAGCCGCACGTGATCACCCAGACCGATTCTCCTCGCGACCTCGGCGAGGGCCACGGTCGACACCACGCTCGCGCGGCGCTTGGCGAGACTGCCCTCGTCGAGATCCGGATGCCGGGTGTAGAGGCGCACGGTGACCGCCTGGCCGAGCACCGAGTCGCCGAGGAACTCGAGCCGCTCGTTGTGCGGGATGGCGCCGTTCTCGTAGGCGAACGAGCGATGTGTCAGCGCAAGAGAAAGAAGCTCGGGGTCGATGTCGACCCCGAGCTTCTCGATGAGCGCAGCGTTACGCGTCACCGGACGTTGATCAGACGTCGGCGACCTTGCGGCCCTTGTACTCGAGGAAGAGCTCGGTGCCCTGCGAGTCGGTGACGACCTTCGCCTGGTGGGGGCGGCTGTAGACGACCTTGCCGTTCTCGATGGTCTTGACCAGCGCGGGGGCTTCGGCCTTCCACTGCGCGCGACGCGAGCGGGTGTTGGAGCGGGAGACCTTCCGCTTCGGGGGGTTACCTGCCATGGCTAGCTCTTCTCTGTCTTGGGGGCGGCGCGGAGCGCATCGCCGTCGTCTGGGGTGTAGTGCTGGAGCGCGGCCCACCGGGGATCGGCGGGCGTCTGCTCCGTGTCGCCGGCGCTCTCCGTCAGCTTCTCACCCGTGACCGGGTCGAGCCCGAGGCAATCCGGCTGACACACCGGCTGGAACGGAAGCGAGAGGACGATGGCATCCCGGACCAGATTTTCAAGATCCACGTGGTCGTCTTGAACTTCGAAGTCGTTCGCTTCATCCCCAGGATACGCGAAAAGTTCCTGGAACTCGACTTCGACAGGCTCGGTGATGTCGGTGAGGCAACGTCCGCACACGCCCGTGGCGGTGGTGTCGACCGTTCCCGAGACGAGGATGCCCTCGTGAACCGACTCCAGGCGGACGTCGATCTCGAGGATCTCGGCGGCGGCGATGGACACGAGACCCTCGCCCCATTTCTCCGGGGCGGGGATGTCGAGCTCGTGCTCGCGCATCTCGCCCGGGTGGCGCTCGATGTCGCGGACGGGGAGCTGGAAGGGTCCGGGGCGGTGGGTTCTCACGGTCGTCCATGCTACCCGGGTGCCCCTGGGCAGGGGCCGTGCGGCGCGAGACGTCAGAGGCCGCGCGCGCCGGTGTCGAGGAACCGCGCGACGGGCGCGGGAACGTAGGGCGAGACGTCGCCGCCGAGAGCGGCGACCTGACGAACGAGCGAGCTCGAGACGAGCGCGTGCGACGGGTCCGGAAGCAGGAACACCGTCTCGACGTGGGCGAGGTCGCGGTTCACGATCGCCATCGGGGTCTCGTACGCGACGTCGACCTGCGACCGGATGCCTTTGACCAGCACCTGCGCGCCCACATCGGTGGCGTAGTCGACGAGAAGACCCATACTCCACGCGGCGACGATGACGTCGCCCTCGATGCCCTCTTCCTGGATCGACTGCTCGAGCAACGCCTGGCGCTGGGCGATCGGGAGCATCGCCTCCTTGCCCGGGTTGTGGACGACGAGCACGTGGAGCTGGTCGAACAGACCGGCCGCGCGGCGGATCACGTCGAGGTGACCCCGCGTCGGCGGGTCGAAGGAACCGGGTACGACGGCGATCCGCGGACTCATTCCGCCAGCCTACCGATCACGACTTGGCCAGGGCTGCGCGCTCCTCGACACCGACGCGTCGCTCGAGAGCGGCGGCGAGTCCGGGATGGCGCACGAGCGCGGGGTCGTCGGCGAGCACCGTCTCGGCGGCGGCGCGGGCTTCGACGATGAGATCGGCGTCCGTGACCACCCGCAGAAGCCGCAGCGACGACCGCACGCCCGACTGTGCTCCCCCGAGCACGTCCCCCTCACCGCGGAGCTCGAGATCGACCTCGGCGAGCTCGAACCCGTCGAGCGTGCGAGCCACGGCCTCGACGCGAGAGCGTGACGACGTCCCCGGTGCGGCCTCGGTCACGAGCAGGCACAGGCCCGGAAGTCCGCCGCGGCCCACGCGACCGCGCAGCTGGTGGAGCTGCGAGACGCCGAATCGGTCGGCCTCGAGGATCACCATGGTCGAAGCGTTCGGGACGTCGACGCCCACCTCGATCACCGTCGTCGCCACGAGCACGTCGATGTCGCCGCGCGCGAACGCCTGCATCACGGCATCCTTCTCATCGGCGTGCATCTTGCCGTGCAGGATCTCGACGCGGATGTCGGCGAACGCCGGCAGCGTGTCGAGCAGAGCCCGCACCTGCACGACGCCCCACCGGGTGCGCGTGTCGGCTCCGTCGGCCGGTTCGTCACCGACCTCGTCGGAGGTCAGCTTCTCGGCGTCGATCGCGGCGCACACGACGAACACCTGGTGCGTCTTCGCCACCTCCTCGGCGACGCGGTCCCACACCCGAGCGAACCACCCCGGCTTCTCGGCGAGCGGCGCGACGAACGTCTGGATGCCGGCCCGCCCCGCGGGCATCGTGCGGATGGTCGAGACATCGAGGTCGCCGAACACCGTCATCGCGACGGTGCGAGGGATCGGCGTCGCGGTGAGGACCAGGGTGTGCGGCGACTCGCCCTTCGCGCGGAGCGCCTCGCGCTGGTCGACACCGAAGCGGTGCTGCTCGTCGACGACGACGAATCCGAGATCGGCGAACGTGGTGGTCGAGCTGAGCAGCGCATGCGTGCCGACGACGATCCGCGCCTGACCGGATGCCACGCGGAGCGCCGCGCGACGACGCTCGGCGGCCGGGAGCTGCCCGGTGAGCAGAGTCGGCATGAGCTCGGGCGCGAGCTGCGGGCCGAGCATCTTGGCGATCGACCGCACGTGCTGGGCGGCCAGCACCTCGGTTGGCGCGATCAGGGCGGACTGCCCGCCGGACTCGGCGACCTGGAGCATCGCGCGCAGCGCCACCAGCGTCTTCCCCGAACCCACCTCGCCCTGCACCAGACGGTTCATGGGCCAGTCGCCGACGAGATCATCGGCGATGCGGGCACCCACGCTCTCCTGATCGGGAGTCAGCGCGAACGGCAGGCCCGCGTCGAAACGCTCCAGGAGGCCGCCCGGGGCCGCGGGCCGCTTCGTCGCCGACAGCGCGCGGACGAACTGCCGCTGCTGCAACAGCGCCGTCTGCAGCACGAACGCCTCCTGCATGCGCAGGGTCGCCACCGCGGGAGGGATCTCGTCATCGTGGTACGGGCGGTGGATGTGCTCGAGCGCCATCCCGGCACCGACGAGTCCATGGCGTTCACGCAGCTCCTCGGGGAGCGGGTCGTCGATGGCACCGAGACCGTCGAGGACGAGGGCGATCGTCTTCTGCACGAGCGGGCTGGGCACGGTGCTCGTGGCCGGATAGATCGGGATGGGCCGCTTGGAGTTCACCTCGGCCTCGGCGCGGGCCTCTTCGAGATCGTCGAACAGCGAGTAGTCGGGGTGCGTCAACTGCGTCTGCCCCCGGTACTCCCCCACCTTGCCCGAGAAGATGCCGCGCCGACCCGGCGTGAGGTCTTTGAGCCGCCACGACTGGTTGAAGAACGTCAGGGACATCCGCCCGTCGCCATCGCTGATGATGACCTCGAGCAGTGATCCGCGACGGTTCTGCATCCGCCGCTCCGTCGCACTCACGACCTCGGCCACGATGGTGACCGGCTCGCCGATCGGCAGCGTCGAGATCGGGGTGAGCTCACCGCGCTTGGCATACCGGCGCGGGTAGTGCTCGAGCAACTCGCCGACGGTCTTCATGCCGAACGCGCGCTCGAAGGCGGTGGCGGTCTTCCCGCCGACGGCTCCGTCGAGTCGGGACGACAGCGTGAGACCGGGCATGCTCCGAGTCTAGGCACGGCCCCGGACACGCGGTTTGTAGGGTGAGACGGTGACACGCATCATCTCCGGCCGCGCCGGCGGCACGGTCCTCGACGTCCCCCCGAAGGGCACGCGTCCCACGAGCGACCGTGTGCGCGAATCGCTCTTCGGCGCCCTCGACTCCGCCGACCTCGTCGACGGGGCGCGCGTCCTCGACCTCTACGCAGGCTCGGGCGCGCTCGGGCTCGAGAGCCTCAGCCGCGGCGCCGTGTCCGCCGACCTCGTCGAGCTCTCCGCTCCGGCGGCGACCCTCATCCGCAAGAACGCGGAGCGGGTGCGCGCCGCCGGCGTCACGGGCACCGCCCGGGTGCACCGCGCGAACGCGGCGACGTACGTCGAGGCCTCCGTGGCCGAGTGGGACCTCGTGTTCCTCGATCCGCCCTACGACGTCTCGGATGACGAGGTCGCGCGGATCCTCGCCGGGCTCGCTCCCCGGCTCAGCCTGGATGCCACGATCATCGTCGAGCGGGCGAAGCGCTCCGCCGCGCCGGATTGGGCGGCCGCCGGGCTGGAGGCCGATCGGGACCGCACGTACGGCGACACGACGCTGTGGTGGGGCCGCCCGCTCGCCTGAGCGCCGCGGTCAGCCGCGACCCGCGTCCCAGTCCCGGTAGGGGTCCCAGCCCGTCCGTCCCGTCCACGGTCGACCATCCACCGTGATCGCGACCTCGCCGCGCTCGGCGACCGTGCCGACACGGCGACCGAGACCGACCGTCCCCCCGGGGAAGGTCACGAGAAAGCCGTGATCCTCTCCCCCGGCCAGCGTCGACACGGGGTCGTCGCCGAGAGCGTCGGAGTCGAAGGCGATCGTCACGCCGGACGCGTCGGCGAGGCGCTCGGCATCCAGGGCCAGTCCGTCCGAGACGTCCATCATCGCGGTGGCGCCCGCGTCAGCAGCGGCCAGCGCGGCGCCGATAGGGGGCCGCGGGCGCAACTGACGATCGAGGGCTTCCGCGTCCTCGCGACTCAGCGCCGCCCGTGCCTCCGGCGTCACCGGGATCGGCGCTCCCGCCGTGTCGACGAAGCGGGAGAAGAGAACGTCCAGACCGCGTGCCGCGACGCCGAGGTCGCCGATGACGTGCACCGCGTCCCCCGGCCGGGCACCCGAGCGCAGGACCGGATCGCGGCCGTCGAGGCTTCCCAGGGCCGTCACCGCGATCGTCAGCGTGTCCGAGACGGTGAGGTCGCCGCCCTCCACCGCACACCCCGGTGCCAGCTCGGCACAAGCCCGCGCGAGACCGTCGGCGAGACCGTGGACGAACGACAGCGGAGTGTCATCCGGCATCGCCAGCGCCACGAGGAGCGCGATGGGCCGGGCGCCCATGGCGGCGACATCGGAGAGGTTGACCGCGGCGGACTTGTACCCGAGATCGACCGCCGATGACCACGCGAGGCGGAAATCCGGGCCATGCACCAGCGTGTCCGTGGTGGCGACCACGCGTCCGTCGGGAACCGCGAGCACCGCCGCATCATCGCCCGGCCCTACCGGGGCGGAGGAAACGGGGAGTCGTTCCAGGATGCCGCGGAGCACCTGCCCCTCGGACAGCTCCCCCACGGTGGTCTCGGCGTCTGTCACCCTCCCACGCTATTAGCCTGGAGGGGTGCCCCGCTCCCGTCGTTCCCTCGCGCTGATCGCCGTCCTCGCTCTGCTGCCGGGTCTCGCGGCGTGCAGCACGACGGTGTCGATGGAGGCCGCCAAGGGCGCGAACGACCCCGCGTGCGCCCAGGTCGTCTCGCGCCTGCCCAAGACCATCTCGGGCCAGGAACGGCGATGGACCGACGCTCAGGCGACCGGCGCGTGGGGCGATCCGGCCGCCATCCTGCTCACCTGCGGGCTGGAAGCGCCCGGGCCCTCGACGCTCCCCTGCCGGCCGTTCGACGGCGTCGATTGGCTCGTCGACGAATCGCAGGCCGACCAGAATCGCTACACGCTGACGACGTTCGGGCGCCAGCCCGCCGTGCAGGTCTACCTCGACTACGCCGCGGCCAGCAGCGCCGACGTGGCCCAGGCCTTGGCGCCGCTGATCCGCGAGTACCTGCCCGCGACCGGTGCCGTCTGCTCGTCGCCGTCGGACGCGACCCCCGCGCTGACCCCGACGCCCTGACGACGCCCGCGCCCGCGCGACATCTCAGTCGCGCGCGAGCGCCGCGTCGAGGACGTCGCTGATCAGGTCGGGATACGACAGCCCGGAGGCGATCCAGCACGTCGGGAACATCGAGATCGGGGTGAACCCCGGCATCGTGTTCACCTCGTTCACGTAGAACTCGGTGCCCGTGTAGAAGAAGTCGACGCGCGCTAGGCCCTCGCCGCCGAGCGCCTCGAACGCCTGCGCCGCGATGCGCTGCATCTCGGCGAGCTCGCCGTCCTGCAACTCGGCGGGGCACACGAGGTCCACCCCGGGGACGTTCAGGTACTTGGCCTCGAAATCGTAGAACTCGCGACCGGTGACGACGATCTCACCGGCGACGCTCACCCGCACCGGACCGCCGTCGCGGCCGGGGAGGACGCCGCACTCCAGCTCACGTCCGACGATGGCCTGTTCGACCAGCACCAGACGATCCTCGGCGAAAGCCGTGTCGAGGGCGGCATCCAGGTCTTCCCAGCGGGAGACCTTCGTCACACCGACGCTCGATCCCGCCTCGTTGGGCTTGACGAACACGGGCAGGTCGAGGGATCGAATGCGTCGCTCCCACAGGGCTCGATCCCGCGCCAGGTCGGCGCGCGTCACGGCCACCCACGGCACGACGGGCACACCGGCCGAACGCAGCACGCGCTTCGTGACGTTCTTGTTCATACCGATCGCCGACATCAGGACGCCCCCACCGGCGTATGGGATACCCAGCAGCTCGAGGAGTCCCTGGATCGTGCCGTCCTCCCCGAACCGCCCGTGCAGGATCGGAAGCACGACATCGATGTCACCCAGAGACCGCTCACCGTCGGCATCCGTCACCGTCCACTCGCGCGAGAGGACAGAGTCGGGCAGTCGCACCCGCGTGCCGTTGTCGACCACCTCGGGCAGCGCCTCGGGACGCAGCGCGAACTTGTCGGGATCGTCCTCTTCGAGCACGAAAGCGCCGTCGCGGGTGATCCCGACCGGAATCACCCGGAACCGCTCACGGTCGATCGCCCGCAGCACCCCGCCCGCCGTGGCGGAACTGATCGAATGCTCGCTGGAGCGCCCGCCGAAGAGCACCACCACCGCCGGTTTGGTCATTCTGCGTCCTCTCGCCCTGCGGCTGGTCGTCGTCGGTCGTGAGATGGGGCGCGATGTCGCGCGGATTCATTGTGCCGTCGAGCACCATCTTCACCTGCCGCACGATCGGCATGTCGACGCCGACCTCGCGCGCCAGCTGCAGGACGGGGGCGACGGATGCCAAGCCCTCCGCGGTCTGCTGCATCTGCTTCACCACGTCCTGGTAGCTGTACCCCTGCCCGAGCAGGCGCCCCGCCGTGTTGTTGCGGCTGAGGGGCGACTGACACGTGGCGATGAGGTCGCCGAGACCGGCCAGACCCTGCAGCGTCTCGGGCTGGGCCCCCTGCGCGACGGCGAAGTCGGTCATCTCGACCAGACCGCGCGTGATGATCGACGCTTTCGTGTTCTCGCCGTAGCCGACCCCGTCGACGATGCCGATCGCCACCGCGATGAGATTCTTGAGCACGCCTCCGAACTCGGTGCCGATGACATCGGTGTTCACGAACGACCGGAAGTAGCGGTTGCGGGCGCGACGGGCGACCGCCTCGGCGGTCTCGGGGCTGAGCGAGCTGATGACGGCCGCGGTCGGTTGCTCTCGGGCGATTTCGAGAGCGAGATTGGGACCGGATGCCACGGCGATCCGCGCGGGGTCGCACGACAGCACCTGCTCGATGACCTGGCTCATGCGAAGCCCCGAGGCCTTTTCGACGCCCTTCATGAGCGACACGATCGGCGCATCGGTGTGGTCGACGAGAGGCTTGACCGCCGCGAGGTTGTCGCGCAGGGCTTGGCTCGGGATCGAGAGGTAGATCTGCTCGGCACCGTCGAGTGCCTCGGCGAGACTCGTCGTCGCGGTCATCGTGCGCGGCAGGTTGATACCCGAGAGGTACCGGCTGTTGCGCTTGGACTCGGTGATTTCGGCCGCGAGTTCGGGACGCCGAGCCCACATGACCACGGAGGCGCCGCCGTCGGCGAGGATCTTGCCGAACGTCGTGCCCCAGCTGCCGGCCCCGACGACGGCGACCTTCGGCGCGGGCGCCTCGCTCTTACGACTCAAGGCGGCCCGTCTCGTTCTGTCCGTGCTGCGACGGGTTCCAGCGCTCGGCCGGCGCGGGGAGACCCCGCAGGCCGGACAGCATCTCGGCGATCCGGGCCATGAGGGCGTCGGTCGCTCGCGTGAGAGTCGCCGGCTGGGTGGCGGTCGCGCGGTACTCGGCGACGTCCATCGCCGGGCCGAATTCCACAATCACGTGCGAGCGGCGCGGGAACCGGAGCTTGCCGTAGCGGGGAAGGATCTGCTGCACGCCCCACTGTGCCATCGGGATGAGCGGCAGATCGCCACCGAGCGCGAGACGAACCGCGCCCGACTTGCCGCGCATCGGCCACAGCTCGGGATCGCGGGTCAGCGTGCCCTCGGGGTACACGATGATGCCGCGGCCGTCGCGGGCGATGTCCTGCGCGGCCTTGATGGACTGGTTCGCGCTCGCGGACGTCCGGGGCACCGGCACCATGCCCGTCGCGCGGAGCGCCGAGCCCAGCACGGGAACCTTGAACAGACTCTCCTTCGCCAGGAAGCGCGGCGCGCGGCCGGCGCGCCAGACCGCCACGGCGACGATGAGCGGGTCGAACTCGGAGTTGTGGTTGGGCGCGAGGACGTAGGCGCCCTCGTGCGGCAGGTTCTCGACTCCGCGCAGCTCGATACGGGCGAACAGCCCCACGAGGGGGACGACGACGGCGGCGAGGGGCCAGAAGGCGCTCGGTCGGCTCTTCTCCGGGGACGCCGTCACGGCTCAGCCCACGACGTCGAAGTCGGCGTCGAGAGCGGTGAGCTTCTCGAGGAACTTCTCGTATCCGCGGCGGATGATGCCGATGTTGCGCACCGTCGACTCGCCCTCGGCCGCCAGCGCGGCGATCACGTAGCTGTATCCGCCCCGGAGGTCGGGCACCTCGACGTCGGCACCGTGCAACGGCGTCGGGCCGTTGATGACGGCGGCCTGCTCGAGATCGCGGCGCGGAACGCGGCGGTCAGGGCTCGCGATGCCCTGGGGGTGCACGACGATGTCGGCGCCCATCTTGTTCAGCGCCTGGGTAAAGCCGAGGCGGTTCTCGTAGACCGTCTCGTGCACGGTCGAGGTGCCGTGGGCCTGCGTCAGCGCCACGATCAGCGGCTGCTGCCAGTCGGTCATGAAGCCGGGGTGCACGTCGGTCTCGACCATGACGGGCTTGAGGTCGCCCCCGCGGCGGAAGAGGATGCCGTCCTCGCGGACGTCGAACCAGCCGCCGGCCTTGCGGAAGACGTTGAGGAACGTCAGCATGTCCTGCTGGCGGGCGCCCTTGGCGAAGATCTCACCGTCCGTGGCGAGGGCGGCGCACGCCCACGAAGCTGCCTCGTTGCGGTCGAAGATCGCGCGGTGGTCGTACCCGACCAGGCGGTCGACGCCCTCGATGAAGATCACGCGGTTGGGCTCGTACGAGATGATCGCGCCCATCTTCTGCAGCACCGCGATGAGGTCCATGATCTCGGGCTCGATCGCGGCGTTGCGGAGTTCCGTCACGCCCTTGGCGCGGACCGCGGTCAGCAGCACCTGCTCCGTCGCACCGACGCTCGGGTACGGCAGCGTGATGTTGGCGCCGTGCAGACCGTTCGGCGCCGTGATGCGGATGCCCTCGTAGCTCTTGTCGACCACCGCACCGAAGGCGCGCAGCGCGTCCATGTGGAAGTTGATCGGTCGATCACCGATGCGGCATCCACCGAGGTCGGGGATGAGCGCTTCGCCGAGCAGATGCAGCAGCGGACCGCAGAACAGGATCGGGATGCGCGACGCGCCGGCGTGCGCGTCGATCTCCTCGAAGTGCGCGGCCACCGCGCCCGAGGGGTCGAGGTGGAGCGTGCCCTCCTCGTCGCCTTCGGTGACGGTCACGCCGTGCACCTCGAGGAGCGAACGCACGACCTTGACGTCGCTGATGCTCGGCACGTCGCGGAGGGTGCTCGTGGTGTCGCCGAGGAGCGCCGCCACCATCGCCTTGGTCACGAGGTTCTTGGCCCCCTTGACCTCGACCGTGCCCCGCAAGGGACGCCCCCCGCGGATGGCGAGGGTTTCGGCCTGATCCCAGCCCGGCTGCGCGGTGACGGGGTCTCCGGAGTCGGTGACGAGTGTGCTCATAGGGGGGTAGACCTCACTTCGTGGACGAGGGGCGGCGGAACGGCCCGATCGGGCCGACCGGGCTTAGCGGACCGGGAGGGTCCGCGGCCGCCATGCCTCGCGGCGCGCCTCGAACTGCGCGATCTTGTCTTCGTTGCGCAGGCTGAGCCCGATGTCGTCGAGCCCTTCGAGAAGCCGCCACCTAGTGTAATCGTCGATGTCGAACGAGACTCGGAGGTCGCCGAGTGTGGCGGTTCGCGCCTCCAGATCGACGGTCATCTCGACGCCGGGCTGCGCCTCCACGGCCCGCCAGATGCGCTCGACGTCCTCTTCGCTGACGACCCCCGTGACCAGGCCCTGCTTGCCCGAGTTGCCGCGGAAGATGTCCGCGAACTTCGGGCTCAGAACCACGCGGAAGCCGTAGTCGCGCAGAGCCCAGACAGCGTGCTCGCGGCTCGAGCCGGTACCGAAATCCGGGCCCGCGACGAGGATGGATGCCGAGCGGAAGGCATCCTGGTTCAGGACGAACTCGGGGTCCTGCCGCCAGTTGGCGAACAGCGCATCTTCGAAGCCCGTCTTGGTGACGCGCTTGAGGTACACGGCGGGGATGATCTGGTCGGTGTCGACGGCCGAGCGCTTCAGCGGGGCCACCACACCGGTGTGGATCGAGAACTTCTCCATGTCAGGCCTCCGCCCCGGTCGTGACGGTCTCCGCGGGCAGCGGCTCCAGGTCGGCGGGGCTCGAGAGCGTGCCTCGAACCGCCGTTGCGGCGGCGACGAGCGGCGACACCAGGTGCGTGCGTCCGCCCTTGCCCTGGCGCCCCTCGAAGTTGCGGTTCGACGTCGAGGCGCAGCGCTCGCCGGGGGCGAGCTGGTCGGGGTTCATCCCGAGGCACATCGAGCAGCCCGCGAAACGCCACTCGGCACCGAACTCGGTGAAGACCTTGTCGAGCCCCTCGGCCTCGGCCTCCAGACGAACGCGCGCCGACCCGGGCACCACCATGACGCGCACGTTCTCGGCCTTCGAACGGCCGCGGATGACCGACGCGAAGGCACGGAGGTCTTCGATCCGACTGTTGGTGCACGAGCCCATGAAGACGGCATCCACGGGGATGTCCTTCATCGGCGTGCCGGCCTGCAGATCCATGTACTCCAGAGCCCGCTCGGCGGCCGCGCGCTCGTTCGGGTCGCTGATCTCGGCGGGCGTCGGCACCACGTCGGAGAGCGACACGCCCTGACCGGGGTTGGTCCCCCATGTGACGAACGGCTCGAGCTCGTTCGCATCGAGGAAGACCTCGGCGTCGTAGACGGCGCCCTCGTCGCTGGGGAGCGTGCGCCAGTAGGCGACGGCGTCGTCCCAGTCCTGTCCCTGGGGAGCGTGGGGCTTGTCCTTGACGTACGCGAAGGTCGTCTCGTCGGGGGCGATCATGCCCGCGCGGGCGCCGGCCTCGATGGACATGTTGCACATCGTCATGCGCCCCTCCATCGACAGAGAGCGGATCGCGCTGCCGCGGAACTCCAGCACGTAACCCTGGCCGCCGTTCGCACCGATCTTGGCGATGATCGCGAGGATGATGTCCTTCGCCGTGACGCCCGGCTTGAGGTCGCCCTCGACGGTAATGGCCATGGTCTTGAACGGCTTGAGCGGCAGCGTCTGCGTCGCCAGCACGTGCTCGACCTCGCTCGTGCCGATCCCGAACGCCATCGCGCCGAACGCGCCGTGCGTCGAGGTGTGGCTGTCGCCGCAGACGACGGTGATGCCCGGCATGGTGAGACCCAGTTGCGGTCCCACGACGTGGACGATCCCCTGCTCCTTGTCGCCCAATGAGTGGATGCGCACGCCGAACTCCTCGGCGTTGCGGCGCAACGTTTCGATCTGGGTGCGGCTGGTGAGATCGGCGATCGGCTTGTCGATGTCGAGCGTCGGGGTGTTGTGGTCCTCCGTCGCGATCGTCAGGTCGAGGCGGCGCACCGGGCGACCCTCGGCACGCAGACCGTCGAACGCCTGGGGGCTGGTGACCTCGTGAACGAGGTGGAGGTCGATGTAGATGAGGTCGGGCTGGCCGTTCTCGCCCTTGACCACCAGATGGTCGTCCCAGACCTTCTCGGCCAGGGTGCGCGGACGATCCGGAATGTGGATGCCGTCGATCGATGTCGTGCTCATGAGACTTGCGTTTCTCCTCGAATGGGATGTGAGGCCCCGCGACGAACTCCGCGACGAGAAAGGCCTAGAACAAGGTCTCGTCGCGGCCGCTAAGGAGGAGGCCGAAGATCCGCACCTCGTCACGATACCACCGGGCAAACGCGCGCTCTCCGCGTAACACGGCGCCGCACGTTTGGGCGCGGAGCGCCTCCGCGTGCGAGCCTGTCGCCACGCCGCAGGAAGGAGAGTGCCGAATGGGCACGCAGGATGACACCGGGTTCTCGACCCGTCAGGTGCACGTGGGGGCATCTGTCGCGCCGGCTTCGCCTCGAGCCACGCCGATCTACCTGACCGCGGGCTTCACGTTCTCCGACCTCGACGAATCCGCCGCGCACTTCGCCACCGGCAGCGGCTTCGGCTACACCCGGACCGGCAACCCCACCGTGCAGGCCGTCGAGGAGCGCATCGCCTCCCTCGAGGGCGGCGACCAGGCGATCCTCGTCTCGAGCGGCCAGGCCGCCGTCACCGTGGCACTCCTGGGACTCCTGGATGCCGGTGACCACATCGTCGTGTCCGAGCACATCTACGAGGGCACGCGCGGGCTGCTGCTCGACAACTTCTCGCGCCTCGGCATCCAACCGACGTTCGTCGACACCTCCGACCTCGATGCCTGGCGCGCAGCGATCACGCCGCGAACGAAGGCTCTGTTCTCCGAGACCCTCTCCAACGCCCGCAATGACGTGCTCGACGTCGCCGCCGTCGCGGCCATCGGTGCGGAGCACGGGATCCCGCTCGTCGTCGACAGCACGTTCACGACGCCCTACCTCCTCCGTCCGATCGAACACGGCGCCGCCATCGTCGTGCATTCGGCGAGCAAGTTCCTCGCTGGCCAGGGCGCCGTCCTGGGCGGGGTGATCGTCGATGACGGGCGCTTCGACGCCGCGGCATCCGGTCATCTGTTCCCTCACCTCGTCGGCACCGACCGGCTCGGCGGAGCGAGCTACGCCGAGAAGTACGGACGCCGTGCGCGAGGGCAGTACCTGCGCGAGAGCGTCGCTCCGCGTTTCGGCCCGTCGCCGTCGCCGCTGAACGCCTTCCTCATCGGTCAGGGCGTCGAGACGCTCAGCCTGCGCGTCGAGCGCCAGTCCGCGAACGCCCTCGCGGTCGCCCAGTGGCTCCAGGCCCAGCCCGAGGTCGAGCGAGTCGACTACGTCGGTCTCCCCTCCCACCCGCACCACGCGCTCGGGCGGCGTTACCTCACCCGCGGCAGCGGCTCGGTGTTCACCGTCACGCTGCGCGGGGGGCTCGAAGCCGCGCGGCATGTCGTCCAGTCGGTCCGCCTCATCACGCACATGACGCACCTCGGCGACGTGCGAACGCTCGTGCTGCACCCGCAGAGCACGAGCCACTCGGCGCGCACCGTCGCCGAACGCGAGCGCGCCGGGGTCTTCCCCGGCACGATCCGTCTCTCGATCGGCATCGAGGACATCGACGACATCATCGCCGACCTCGCCCAGGCGATCGAAGGCACGGCATCCCTCGCCCTCGACGAGGAACTGACGGATGCCGTCGATCAGCACGAGGTCGTCGTCCTGTGAGCCGGCTGCAGCACTTCGGCTGGTTCCTCGCGCGCGGGTTCGGCCCGCACGGCTGGGGGCACCCGTACCTGCGGTGGAACCACCGGTGGACCGAGCCGGGGCTCTACCAGGACTCCGCCCGCACGCTCGAGCAGGCGGGCTTCGACCTGCTCATCATCGAGGACGCCCCCTCGCTCGGAAGCGCCGAGACCATCGACCTGCGGGTGCGTCACGCCTTCGGTGGCCCCAAGCACGACCCGTTGCTTCTGGCGCCGTACCTCTTCGCCGCCACGCAGCACCTCGGCGTGGTTCCCACGGTGAATCCGGCGGCCTCCCTGCCGTACACCGCGGCGCGCCAGTTCGCGACGCTGCAGCACCTCAGCGGGCACCGGCTGGGTCTGAACGTCGTGACCGATACGGGCAGTGCCCGGCATTTCTCGACGGCACCCCAACTCGGCCACGATGCGGCCTACGACCGCGCGGAAGAGTGGATCGACGGGCTGCGCGACCTCTGGCGCAGCTGGGGCGACGGTGCCCTCGTCGAGGACGAGGCATCCGGCGTGTACGCCGACGGCACCCGACTGGCCCCCACCCGGCATCGCGGCGAATACTTCGGTTTCGACGGTCCTCTCAACGCCGTTCCGTTCACGGACGGCGAGCCCGCGATCGTCTCCCCCGGCGGCTCCGGCCGCGGACTCGCGTTCGCGGGGCGAAATTCCGACGTGCAGCTCGCCCTCGCCCCTCTCGACGAGCAGAGCATCCGCGCGTATCGGGCACGCATCCACGCCGCAGCCGAAGCGGCCGGCCGCGCCCCGAGCGACATCAAGATCCTCTTCGCGATCCAGCCCGTGCTCGTCTCCTCGGCGGAGGAGGCCGACCGCCTCGTCGCGGCATCCGCGCATCCGGACGCCGCCGCCCTGCTCGCCATCGCCCGCAAGCAGTCGAGCGATCTCGAGACCGACCTCACCGGTCTCGACCTCGACGCCCCACTGGACCGGGGCATCTTCGGCGAGCACGTCTCGGAGGGCAGCATCCGCCGACTCGTCGGGAAACACGCACCCGACGCACCGTTGCGCTCGATCCTGGCCGCGCACGCGCGCCTCGGGCGTCTGAACGACGGCTCGGGCTTCGTGGGCACAGCGGACGAGTTCGCCGACCGGATCGAAGAGCTCGGCGACTGGGGCAACGACGGCATCCTGCTGTGGGGCGACCTGCACCCGGTCACCGTGCACCGGTTGCTCGACGATCTCGTCCCGATCCTTCGGCGCCGCGGCATCCTGCGCGAGGAGTACGTGCGGGGTGGGCTGGGCGCCAACCTGCGCGCGTTCTGACCGGTCTCAGTCGCGGTCGGGCTGCTCCACCGTGGGAGGAGTGCCTTTCTCGTCGGCGACCCGCGCAGCGGCGTCGTGCGGTTCTGCTGCGGCGGGCTCGCGCCGCGACGCGATCAGGCTCGCGATCGTCGCTACCGCCATCGACAGCACGATCACCACGAGCGAAACCCACGTCGAGATCTCCGGCGCCCACTCGACCGACTCCCCGCCGTTGAGGAAGGGGAGCTCGTTCACGTGCAGCGCGTGGAGGATGAGCTTCACGCCGATGAACGCGAGGATGAACGCGATGCCGTAATGCAGGAATCGCAGACGCTCGAGCAGGTCGCCCAGGAGGAAGTACAGCTGCCGCAGGCCCATGAGCGCGAAGAGGTTGGCGGTGAACACGATGAACGGGCTCTGGGTGATGCCGAAGATCGCGGGGATCGAGTCGATCGCGAAGAGCAGGTCGGTCACGCCGATCGCGGCGAAGACGATGATCATCGGCGTGAACACGCGCTTGCCGTCGATGCGCGTGAAGATCTTCTTCCCGTCGTAGGCGTCGCTGATGGGCAGAACGCGACGCAGCATGCGGACGATCAGGTTCTCGCGCTGCGTGTCGTCCTCGTGATCGTCGCCGGGGAACGTCTGGCGGATCGCGGTGTAGATCAGGAACGCGCCGAACAGGTAGAAGATCGGGCTGAAGTTCTCGATGATCGTCGCGCCGACGAGGATGAACGCGCCGCGCAGGACGAGCGCGATGATGATGCCCACCATCAGGACTTCCTGCTGATACCGCCGCGGCACCGCGAACTGGCCCATGATCAGCACGAACACGAACAGGTTGTCGATCGACAGGCTGTACTCGGTGAGCCAGCCCGCCACGAACTGCCCAGCGACCTCTCCCCCGGCCACGATCGCCAGCACACCCGAGAACGCCAGCGCCAGCACCACGTAGAACACGACCCACAGCGTCGATTCCCTCGGCGAAGGGATGTGCGGACGCGCCAGGATGATGAGCAGGTCCGCGGCGAGGATCAGGACGAGCACCACGAGTGTGACCGTCTGGAACACCGGGTCCAGCTGCAACTCCATGACGGGCCTTTCGTTCGGGGAAACGCTGAAGTCTATCGAGCCGCTATGCCGCGCGGCATCCCGACCGAGTCTTCCTGAGACGATCGCGCGCGAGCGGACACCTCTGAGTGAGAGAGTGCTCGCACGGGTGCCGGATCGAGGGAACGGATGCCATGACCGACGACGTCATCGACGACAGGGCGCTCGTCGCGCGCGCCGCCGGCGGGTCGGAGGACGCCTTCCGGTCGCTGTACCGCGCCTACGTGCGGCCGGTGTATTGGATCGCGTTCGGACTCGTCCACGACGAGAGCGACGCGGAAGACGTCGTCCAGGAGACGTTCGTCGTCGCCTGGCGGAAGATCCCCCAGCTGCGGTTGGAGGGCGCATCCCTGTTGCCGTGGCTCGCGACAGTGTGCCGTCTTCAGGCGCAGAACCGCCTCCGGTCGCGCCGGCGGCACGGCGAGAACGCCGAGCTCGACGAACGGATCCCCGCCCTCGTCGACGTCGAGAAGCAGGTCGTCGAAGCCGAGACGGTGACGGCGATTCTCGCGGCCGTCGAGCGCCTCGGCGATCTCGACCGCGAGATCTTCCGACTGTGCGCCGCCGAGGGCTACGGCTACCAGGCCGCCGCGGAGTCGCTCGGCGTCTCGCACGGCACCGTGCGCAACCGCCTCTCCCGCATCCGTTCCCGGGTGCGCGCCACCGCGATGGAGACGGAGACCCCATGACCACGCCCACTCTTCCCCCGCTCCGCTCCGACCGTGTGGATGCCATGGAGTCCGTCGTATTCGCCCGGATCGCCGACGAGCGCGCCGCACGTCGACGACGGCGTCGCAACGTCTGGACGGGCGTCGGGGCCGCGGCTGCCGTCGTCATCGTCGCCGCGGTCGTCGGACCCGCGCTCACCACCTCGGCCGGCACCTCGGGCTCGTCCATCTCGGGTGTGAGCGAAGCCGGCGGCGCCGTGGATCCCGGCCTGGGGATCGTCGACGGCTCGACCAACGAGGGGGCACGAGGCGAGAGCGCGCCGCTGGCTCCCGGTGACACCGCGGGAGGCGCCGTGAGCGACGCCGCAGCATCCGCGGGTTCGACGGCGGATGCCGGCCGCGACATCGTCGCCACCGGTTCCAGCACCGTCGAGGTCGACGATGTTCGCGCCGCCATCGCGCAGATCACGGACGCCGCGGCCGCCGCGGGCGGGTACGTGGAGTCGTCCCAGGTGGGCAGCGGCGGGATGCCGATCATCCCACTGGAGGGGAACGTCTCGCAGCCCGCGGCGTCGTCGGGCTGGATCACGGTCCGCATCCCGGCCGAGGCGCTGTCGTCCGTGATGGACGGGCTGTCCGCCGTCGGCGACGTGACGGCGAACAGCGTCAACCGCTCCGACGTGACCGAGCAGACGGTGGACCTTCGGGCGCGCGTCGCCGCCGGAGAGGCATCCGTTGCACGTCTGACCGAACTGATGGCGCAGGCCGCGTCGGTGTCCGACCTCATCGCCGCCGAGTCGGCGCTGTCCGAGCGCCAGGCGCAGCTCGACTCCGACCGGGCGGTGCTGAAATCGATCGAGTCGCAGGTGGCGATGTCGTCGCTCAGCGTCCAGCTGAACGAACGCACGACCACCGTGACCGCCGATCCCGCGGGCTTCGGCGACGGCCTGGTCGCCGGCTGGAACGGCCTCGTCGCCACGCTCAACGGCGTCGTGATCGGCCTCGGGTTCCTGCTCCCCTGGATCGCGGTGGCCGCGGTGGCCGTTCTGATCGTGTGGGGCGTCCGGCGCATCGTGCGGAAGCGTCGGGGGTCGCACGAGGCGTAGGCGAGCCCGGCCCCGGCTCCGCGCGAGCCGGGGCCTCCGGGCGGTCGGGCACATGGGCTCGTCGTCCAGCTCCGGCACGAAAAAAATGCCCCGACCATTCGGTCGAGGCATTTTTCGTTGGTGACCCCAGCGGGATTCGAACCCGCGTTACCGCCGTGAGAGGGCGGCGTACTAGGCCGCTATACGATGGGGCCGTTTTCGCAACCGTTCAAGTATGCACTACGCATGCCGCGCACGACAAATCGCCCCGCGGACGACTCGCATCCCGGGCGTGTCCGGCCCACGGTACCGCGCGAGCGGTTCCGGGGGAAGGGCGCGGACGGATCCGATGCGCGACGTTCACCCTGTGGCATCCCGATGGCTCACCGTCCAGCGGTTGCAGGCTCCCGCGCCGGAGAGTTGACTCGAACGCATGCAGGTCACCAAACACGAACACGCCGCTCTCGTTCTCACCGAGGCCGGCCACACCCTCGTCATCGACCCCGGCGTCTTCACGTCGCCGCTCGAAGACCTCACCGGGCTCGTCGGAGTCGTCATCACGCACGAACATCCCGACCACTGGACCCCCGAGCACCTCACACGGCTGCAGAAGGCCCACCCGGGCGTGCCGATCTACGGCCCCGAAGGCGTGCAGAAGGCGGCGGCGGGGTTCGACGTCATCCCCGTCCACCCCGGCGACACACTCGACCTCGGCCCGTTCCACCTCGAGTTCTTCGGCGGGAAGCACGCGGAGATCCACTCGTCGTTGCCGATCGTCGACAACGTCGGTGTCTTGGTGAACGACGCGTTCTACTACCCAGGTGACTCGTACACGGTGCCGAAGGGGGCGCACGTCCAGCTGCTCGCCGCCCCGGTGGGCGCACCGTGGCTGAAGATCGCGGAGGCCATCGACTACGTGCTCGCCGTCAAGCCGGCGCGTGCCTTCGCCACCCACGACATGACCCTCTCCGTGGCGGGGAAGCAGATGGGCGACGCCCGCCTCACCTGGGCCGTCGAGCAGAACGGCGGCACGTTCGTCGACCTCGGACCCGGGGATTCGACCGAGATCTGAGCGACTCACCGGGCCGAACTCCGGAGTTTTTGCGGCATCGCCCTGTCGGGCCACTCGTGGCAGACCGGCACCCGCATTTTCTCCGGAGTTCGGCACCTGCACACAACTGCACACCGAAACGCCGGATGCCACGAGCCCTGGGGCCCGTGGCATCCGGCGTTCTGTGACGCGAGTTCTTACTGCGCGTCGAGGTCGGTCTCGAGGAGCGCGACGAGCTCGTCGAGCGCCTGCTCGGCACCCTCGCCCTCGGCCTTCAGCGTCACGACGGTGCCGTGGCCGGCACCGAGCCCCATGAGAGAGAGGATGCTGCCCGCGTTGAGGTCTGGTCCGCCGGCGGCCGAGATGGTGACGGGCACCTTCTTCTCCTGCACGGCCTGCACGAAGAGCTTCGCGGGGCGGGCGTGGAGACCCGAGCTGCTGGCGATGGTGGCCTGACGTTCTGCCATGGTGATTCCTTTCGAACCGACGGGGTCTTAGGCGGCGACGGAGGCAGCAGGAGCGGCCTCGGTGACGGCGGCGTCCTTGGTGCTGCGACCGATGCCCTTGAGGGCGACGACGATCAGCGCCGTCACGACGGTACCTGCCGCAATCGCGAGGGCAAAACCCCAGAAGGGGTTGATGGCGAAGAAGACGAAGATGCCACCGTGCGGAGCGAACGACTGCACGCTCAGCCACATGCTGAGGCCACCCGTGATGGCACCACCCACCATCGAGGCCGGGATGACGCGCAGCGGGTCGGCCGCGGCGAACGGGATCGCCCCCTCCGAGATGAACGATGCACCCAGGAGCCAGGCGGCGGCGCCGTTCTCGCGCTCGACGGGGGTGAACCGCGGGCGGGCGAGGACGGTGGATGCCAACGCCATCGCGAGCGGGGGGACCATGCCGGCGGCCATGACCGCCGCCATGATCAGGTACGGCGTGGTGTTCGTCTGCGTCGCGGCTGCGAGGCCCGTGGTGGCGAAGACGTAGGCGACCTTGTTGACGGGTCCACCGAGGTCGAAGCACATCATGAGGCCGAGGATGACACCCAGGAGGATGGCACCGGCGCCGCTCGCGGCGAGGGAGGTGAGGCCCTCGGTCAGCCGCTCCATGAGCCACGCGATGGGGCGCCCGAGGAACAGGATCATCAGGCCCGAGGCGAAGATCGACCCGAGGAACGGCACGATCACCACCGGCATGAGGCCGCGGAGCCAACGCGGCGCGTCGAACCGGCCGAGCCACCAGGCGATGAATCCGGCGAGCAGACCGCCGATGATTCCGCCGATGAAGCCGGCGTTCATGAGCACCGCCACAGCGCCGGCGACGAAGCCGGGGGCGATGCCGGGACGGTCGGCGATCGCGTACGCGATGAAGCCGGCGAGCACGGCGACGATGAAGCCCATCGAGGTCGCGCCGATCATGAAGGCGACCGAGCCGAGGTACTGGCCCACCGGCCCGAGCGGCGAGGTGATGCCGTCGGTCGGGAGGTCCCACAGCGAGTTCTGGATGATGACGTTGGCCGCGTTCTGCGTGACCTGATAGCCCCCGAGCAGGAAGCCCAGCGCGATCAGGAGGCCGCCACCCGCGACGAACGGGATCATGTAGCTGACACCGGTCAGCAGCCACCGTTGGATACGGCGGCCCACCGACTGCTGACCCGCAGGGGCGCTGGCGGAAGCACCGGCCGCCGATCCCGCGACGCGCGGCGCATCGGGGTTGTCGACCGCGGCGACGGCTTCGGCGATGAGCTGCTTCGGCTGCTCGATGCCTCGCTTGACGCCGGCGCGGATGACTGGCTTGCCGGCGAAACGCTGCGGCTCGCGGACGTCGACATCGACGGCGAAGATCACGGCGTCGGCGTCGTCGATGACGCTCTGCGGAAGGGCCTTGTAGCCGCTGGACCCCTGGGGCTCGACGACGAGCTCGACTCCGTCGGTCTCCAGACCGGCGGTGGTCAGTGCGTCTGCCGCCATGAACGTGTGGGCGATTCCCGTCGCGCAGGCGGTCACGGCGACGATCTTCGTGGTCTTCGTGGCGGTGGCGGTGCGAGCCTCGGCGCGGGTCGTCGCGGGCGCGGCGGCAGCGGGGGCTTCGGCGGGGACGGATGCCGGGGTGATGGCATCCGTGATGATGCGCACGGCGTCGGCCGGGCTCGCCGCGTCCCGGAGACCGCCGGTGAAGTCGGGCTTCATAAGGCTGCGGGCGAGCTGTGACAGCACCGCGAGGTGCGCCTCGTCCGCACCCTCGGGAGCAGCGATGAGGAAGACGATGTCGGCGGGTCCGTCGGGCGCGCCGAAGTCGACACCGGGGGTCAGCCGAGCGAACGCCAGCGTCGGCTCGGTGACGGAGGCGCTGCGGGCGTGCGGGATGCCGATCCCGCCGGGGAGGCCGGTCTCGTCCTTCTGTTCCCGCGCCCATGCGTCGTCGAAGAGTTCCTGCGCGCTCGTTGCGCGGCCCTGCGCGACGACGCGCTCGGCCAGAGCACGGATGACCGACTGCTTGTCGGCTCCCAGGGGCGCGTCGAGGCTGACGAGCTCCGGTGTGATGATGTCGGACATTGTCTGGTGACCTTTCGTGGTCAGGATTCTGCGGTGAGGGTGGAGAAAACGGTCACGGCGATCGGCCCCGCGGGCAGATCGGCCGGCGTCGGGGCCTGCGTCCCCGGCAGGGTCGCCGCAGCTGCGCCGTACGCGATGCTGCGGGCGAGTCGGTCGGGAGCCGGAGCCCCCTCGAGGTCGGCGAGCAGGTAGCCGGCGAGCGAACTGTCGCCCGCCCCGACCGTGCTCGCGACGCGGATCTTGGGGGCGCGACCGCGCCACGCGCCGTCGGCGGTGAACAGCAGCGCTCCGTCCGCCCCGAGGGTCACGAGGGCGGATGCCACGCGCCCGGGAACAAGCGCGGCCGCGCGCCGCGCCGCCTCCACGACCACGTCGCCGTCGTCCGAGGCATCCTCGCCGACGAGCTCCGCGAGCTCCTCGTGGTTGGGCTTGATGAGGTCGGGGCGTGCCGACTCGACGACGGCGCCCAGAGCGGCGCCCGAGGCGTCGACCGCGATGCGGGGAGCACGCGCGCCCCAGCGACGCCGAACGGCGGCGATGATGTCGGCGTAGAAGGTCGGGGGCACACCGGGCGGCAGCGAGCCCGCGAGGACGAGCCATGTCGCATTCTCGGCCGCCGCGACCACACCTTCGGTGAGGGCTGCGGCCTCGGCGGCGGAGAGCTCGGCGCCGGGCAGGTTCAGCTTCGTCGTCTCTCCGCGCGGGTCGGTGATCGTGAGGTTGGCGCGCACGCGCCCCGCGACGGGCACGATCGCGAGGGCGACCCCCGCGTCGTCGAGGAGCAGCCGGTAGGGATCGTGGTCGTTCACCGGCACCACCGCGCGGGCCGCGGCACCGGCCGCCGACACGACTCGGGCGACGTTGACGCCCTTGCCCCCGGCATCCTCGCGTGAGGACTCGGCACGCTGCACTTCGCCGGGGAGCAGCGGACCGGCCAGCTGCACGGCACGGTCGGCCGACGGGTTGGCGGTGAGGGTGACGATCATGCGACACGCACCTCGGCGTCGGCGTCGGCGAGAGCCTGCGCCAGGGCATCGGGCGGGGTGGCGTCGGTGACGAGCACGTCGATCTCGTCGAGGCGGGCGAAGCGCACCAGCAGCTCCTCACCGAACTTCGCGGTGTCGGCGACGACGACGACTCGGCGCGCGGCCCGGATGATCGCGCTCTTCACCGCCGCCTCTTCGGGGTCGGGAGTGCTGAGACCGAATCCCGCGCTGAGGCCGTTGGTACCCACGAAGGCGATGTCGGGGCGCAGCTCCCCGATCGAGCGCACGGTGTGCGCGCCCACCGCAGCTGCGGTCACACCTCGGACTCTGCCGCCGATCGTCGTCAGCGCGATGCGTTCGTCTCCCGCGAGCAGGTGTGCGGCCTCCAGCGAGTGCGTGACGATCTCGACCTCGTGCGAGCTCTCCCCCAGGACGCCGGGCAGCTCGGCAGCGACAGCCGCGGGAGTCGTTCCCGCGTCGATGAAGATCGACCCTCGGAATCCGGGTGCGAGAAGACGCGCCGCCTCCGCGCCGATCGCCCGCTTGGCGTCACCCCGACGCAGGCGACGCTCGGACAGCGAGACCTCGGTGGTGCTCGCGCGATCAATGCCGACGGCACCGCCGTGGACGCGGCGAAGAGAACCGGTGCGTTCGAGGCGATCCAGGTCTCGTCGAACGGTCTCGGTGGTGACGTCGAAACGACGGGCGAGGTCGACGACGCTGACGCGTCCGATTTCGCGCAATTCGCGTTCGATGAGCTGCTGGCGCTCCATTGCGTACACGGGATCCCCTTCGAAGATTCCCACACACTACAACATGAAACAACACGAAGCAACGGTCAATGGAGCGCGAGCGCCGACGACGCACAGGCCTTCCCACACCGCGAGAGCGCGCAGACCGCGGCACGAGACGAGCTCGCACTGCGGTCTGCGGGAAATCGAGGCGGGTCAGGGAAGCGCGATCGAGGGATCCAGGAATCGGCTCGTGGCCAGCTGCTCCGCCGACAGCCCGTCGCGGATGGTCACGCCCTTCGCCGTCAGGATCGGCGTCACGATCGCCTGCACCTTCGCCACGCGCTCGGCGTCGAACGAGCCGAACGTGCCGTCGGCACCGTTGGCCGCGAGATCAAGCTCACGCTGCTGCACGGTCGAGTTCTCCGCCTCCTCGAGGGGGTAGACCCACCCGTTGTCGTACTCCTCCACCGCCTCCGCGATCATCGTGTTGGCCCGCGTCGGGTCCGCGAAGTAGTCGACGCTCGCCTGCTGGACCACGGGAACGAGCTTCGCGAGGCAGTCCGCCTGCCCCTCGATGTCGGCGCTCCTCGCCGCGAGGGCGACCGCGTAGATCGGGTAGCCGGTGTCCGCGACGAGCTGGTAGTCCAGGGGGCGACCCCACTCGGGGATGGCGTTCTCGTACACCCACGGCTCCACGGTCGCGAAGCCCTGCTGGGCCGCCGTGCCGTTCGCGGCCACGAAGGCCGCCGGCGTGCCGTCATACGACCCGTCGAGTTGATCGGTGCGCAGCAGGCCGGAACCGGTGAGGTAGTCCATGTACGTCGTGCCGTCGAAGTAGCGCACGGTCGCCGACGTCCGACCGAGGTCGGCGATGGAGTGCACGTCGGGGTAGGTCTCCGGGTCCCACATGATGGCCCACGGCGCCTTCTCGAACGTCGACATGACAGCGGTCGTCGGCAGGGCGTCGGATGCCGCGATCGCATCGTCGGTGTTCACCCAACCGAGAAGGATGTCGGGATCGGTGTACATCTGGGCAGGTACCCCCGAGAAGCCGATCGCGGGGCCGCCGGCGCGGATCTCGACGTCGACACCGGTCCACTCCCCCTGAGACATCAAGGGGCCGGAGACGCTCTTCTTCCCCGCGTCGATGCGCGCATCCGAGCCGAGGAGGGTGAACAGCCCACCCTGCTCCGCCTGCGGGTTCCAATCGGTCTGGATCACGACGGTCGCCGGACATACCGAGGAGAGATCGACGCCTCCGATCGGCATGTCGGAGGCGGATGTCGCAGTCGACGCACCACCGGAGGCGGCGCAGCCTGTGAGGGCGACGGCGATGACGGCGCCGGCGGAAAGGGCGGACAAGGGACGAGGGAGCCGGGTCATGAGAGTTCTCCTTGGATCGGGTGGGGCTCAGAGCGAATCGATGTCGGTGACAGGGTCACCGGTCAGGGTGAAGCGGTCGGTCGTGGTGGTGTAGAAGCTCGCGCCGAAGCGGGCGACGGGGGCGTAGTCCGTCAGTCGCACCCGCATCCGTGATCGGTCGACGAGACCGGGACGAGTGCGCAGGCGTTGAACGCGTCCGAAGTAGATCTCTCGGCTCGGGATCTCCATGCGCGACCACAGCACGCACTCGAGGGCGACCGGGGCTTCGGCGATCACCGGTGGAGAGACGGATGCCGCGGGCACGGTCACGATGCCCCGGTGGGCGAGCTCGTCGACGCCGGGCGGGTGCCGCACGCTCGTGGCATCCATCGCCTCCGTCAGCGGGCGGTCGACCAGATGGACGATGAACTCCCCCGTCGCGTCGATATTCACCGCCGTGTCCTTGCGTTCACCTCCGGGCAGTCGGTCGATGCTGACCATGAGCAGCGGCGGGTCCTCGCCGACCATCGCGAACATCGAGAACGGTGCGGCGTTGGGGACGCCGGTCGGCCCGAGGGTCGTGACCCAGGCGATGGGTCGCGGGACGATGAGCGACGCCATGAGCTTGTACCGCTCGTACGGGGTGAGCATGTCGAGATCGTCGACCTCATGCATGGCTCTGCACCCACCAGCTGAGGAGGATGTCGCGCAGCGCCGCCTCATCGTCGTCGCCGTACAAATCGCGGCGAGCGTGGGTCCTCAGGAGCGCTGCGTCGGAGTCGGAGAGATCGATCTCGATGTCTTCGACGGTGACCGGCGTCCGCGGGAACCGCGGTTCGTATGCAAGGTCGCGCTCGAGGCGCCGCTCCGTGCGGATCCGGGGCTGGGCGAAGTCGGCCGGCGTGCGCTGCGAACGGTGCACCCACAGGGGTGGGACGCGAGCCAGGTCATCCGCGGCGGCGTCGGAGACGGTCACGTCCAGGGGTCGTAGCGAGTAGTTGCTCGTGCGGAAGATGTCGTTCCCGCAGACGTTCGGAACCGCGAGAACGTCCATCAGGGCGAGGATCTCCACGAACGCCCCAGACGGCGTGTGCTGGTGGACCACCTCGATGGAGCCGTCCTCGTTCACGCGTGTCGCCATGAACAGGTTGAACGAGTCGTGCACGTCGTCGGGGGTCAGTCCGTATTCGCGCTGCGCTTCGGCCTGCATGTCGGCGCAGTTCGTGTGGTCCTCGAAGCCGAACAGGGACTCGTACATCGCCGCACTGCACCGCGGGAACAAGGTGTCGTTCAGCCCCGCCGGGTCGGAGAGGAGGAACATCATGGCCCGCTCACGGGGCGGTGCCGACCACAGGAACGCGCCCTCGCCCGGGTGGATGCCGTGCAGGGTGCGCGTGCGTCCGACGTGCATCGCTTCGCGGTAGTCGTGCAGGGCGAACACGTTGAGGTCCGCGCATTGGTCGCCATCGACCTGCGACACGCGCAGGATCTGTCCGGCGCGGACCTCGAAGGCCTTTCCCGTCCCCGGCAGCAGGCGATGCTCCTGCCGCAGCACTCGCTCATCCCCCGGTGTGAAAGCCAGTTCGTCGCGCCAGGCGCGTTCGGCGGGCGCTGGTCCGGGCAGGGGGCGGGAGATGACGAAGCCGGCTGTCTCGCGCAGGGCAAGACGCACGAGGTCAGGGACATCCCGCGCCTCACCGGCGAGAATGGATCGATCGAGCAACTCCCGTTGCTGCGAGGTGAGGGTGACGTACATCGCCTCCGCCTTTCTGTATACAAAATCAGTTGTATTCCGTATACGGGTCGCGGACATTTCGCGGACGGGTCGATCACGTTTCACAGTGCATGGTGGATGAACACGCACAGCGATCGACGCCTCGTATACAGTTGCGGCATGACTGTGGAGACAGGATCCGCCTCCGAATTACCCGCTGATCGTGCGGAACGCGCCTACTCCTCGCTCCGGGCCGCCATCATCGAGGGCGCTCTCACTCCGGGCACGAAGCTCGGCGAAGAGACACTGGCCGCTCACTACGGCGTCAGCCGGACCCTCGTGCGTACGGTGCTCGCGCGCCTCGTGCGCGACGGGCTGGTCGCCTCTCCCCACGGGCGATCGGCGGAGGTGGCGCATCCCACCCTCGACGAGGCCCGTGATGCGTTCGTCGTGCGGCGTGCGCTGGAACGCGAAGCCGTGCTCCGCGTCGGCGCGCGATGGGACGACGGCATCCATGATCGACTCCGTGTCCACGTTCAGGCGGAACGTGAGGCTTGGGCCGACCGACGCAGCGCTGCGTCCGCGCGATTCGGTGGAGAGTTCCACATCCTGCTGGCGCGCGAGAGCGGCAACGGGCTGCTCGAGCGCTACATGTCCGAGGTGATCTCGCGAACCGCTCTGATCCTGAGGATCTACGGTCGCGACATCGACCAGGGAGCCTCGATCGACGAGCATGACGAACTCATCGCGCTCCTCGCCGCGGGGCACGTCGACCGTGCCGCCGACCACGTGACCCACCACCTGGACGAGGTCGAGCGCAAGACCCTGCGCGCCGACCCGCCGGCAGGCGACCCGCTGCTCGCCGTTCTGTCGCGCTACTGAGAGATACGGGCGCCTCTGCCGCCCGGGTCGCTCACGGAGCGACGACCGAAAGCGTGAACGCGATCTCCCGGCCGTCCGGACCGGTGAGCTTTGCCTGCGTCGAGCCGATCTTGCGCGCCTCGAACCCGGGGCGGAAGGTCGCGCCTTCGTCGGAGCCTCCCGCCGAGAACTCCGCGATCGCCGGGTCCGTCGTCGTTCCGGTCCACTGGTCCTCGGTGCCGTCATCGACCGCGATCACGAGCGCGGTGCCGACGACGACGGCCACATCGGTGCCGTCGAGCTCGCCGGGTGACACGATCGTGGGCGGCAACGCCTGCAAGCCTCCCGCGGTACTCGGGGTGGGCGACGATGACACACCCGCGGGCTGAGCCCCGTCGCCGGAGGCCGTGCAGCCGGCGGTGGCCAGCACAACCGCGACGAGCGCTGCCAGGGCGAGGGACGAGCGAGCCACGGGGACCTTCTCTCGGGTCAAGGCAAGAGGCGGATGCCGATTCGGATGCTATCGCGCACCATTCTCCCGCGCCGTCAGGCGCGGCCGCGAGATGCCGCACGGCACCCTGTGCCCTATTGACGCGTCCCGGTCGCGGGACCCCTCGCATCCCGGATGCCGATGACCTCCCGTTGCAGCCGGAGTGCGCGCGACGACTCGGGTCGGCGAACATGGTGCGGTGACGCGAACACAGCAGAGCAGCGCCCATTGGGGCACGTTCGAGGTCGAGGTGTCGGATGACGGGCGTACCGTCCTGGACACGCGACCCTACGCAGACGACCCGGATGCCGCGCCCGCGATCCGCGGAGTCGCGGAGGGGCTCCGTCACCCGTCGCGAGTCACCCGGCCGGCGATTCGTCGCCGGTGGCTCGAGAACGGCCCCGGCCCGGATCCTCGCCGCGGCGACCCCGACGACGAGTACGTCGAGGTGGAGTGGGACGAGGCTCTCGACCTCCTCGCCGCAGAGCTGGGGCGGGTGCGATCGACGCACGGCAACCGTGCCATCTTCGGGGGCTCCTACGGATGGGGAAGCGCGGGACGCCTCCATCACGCGCAGAGCCAGTTGCACCGGTTCCTCAACGCCATCGGCGGATACACCCGATCGATCAACGACTACAGCCGGGGCGCCAGCCTCGTGCTGCTCCCCCACCTCATCGGGCCGATCGGCATGCGCGAACTGCGCAACCGGCCGCCGTCCTGGGGGCACATCGCCGAGCACACCGACCTCCTGCTCGCTTTCGGAGGTCTTCGGCAGTCGAACACGTGGGTGGTGCCGGGCGGCCACGATCGCCACGTGGCCTCCCGGCTGGCACGCTCCGCCGCGGCTGACACGCGAATCGTCACCGTCTCGGCCCAGCGCGACGACGCCCTCGCCGAACTCGGCGCCGAGTGGGTCGGCATCCGCCCGGGAGCCGACACCGCTCTGCTGCTCGCCCTGACGCACACGCTGGTGGCAGAGGGACTCGCGGATGACGCGTTCCTCGCGACCCACACCGTGGGCGCCGATCGCGTGCGGGCCTACCTCAGCGGCGAGACGGACGGCGTCGAGAAGACGCCGGAATGGGCCGAGGACCTCAGCGGCGTGCCCGCCCCGACGATCCGCGATCTCGCTCGGCGGGCGGCCGCGGGACGCACGCTCGTCAACGTGACGTATTCCCTGCAGCGAGCCGAACACGGCGAGCAAGCGGTGTTCGCCGCACTGACGTTCGCGGCTTTCCTCGGGCAGATCGGCCTTCCCGGGGGCGGATTCACGCACGGGTACGGCTCGATGGGCGACTACGGGGTCGGAGTCGCTCCGGTGCCGCTGCCCACCTTCTCTCAGGGCACCAATGCCGTTCCCGACTTCATCCCGTGCGCGCGTATCAGCGACCTCCTGCTGCGGCCGAACGCGACGATCCCGTACGACGGGGGGACGCTGGCGTTGCCGGACATCCGGCTCGTCTACTGGGCGGGCGGCAACCCCTTCCACCACCACCAAGACCTGCGGCGTCTGCGCCGGGCCGTGGCGAGCGTCGACACGCTCGTCGTCAACGAATTCCACTGGACGCCAACCGCTCGCCACGCCGACATCGTCCTGCCCGCCGCCACCGGACTCGAGCGCGACGACCTGGCGGCCGGCGCGGGCGACACGCGCCTTCGTGCGATGCCGCGTGCGGTCGGACCCGTCGGCGAGGCACGCGAAGAGTTCTGGATCTACGACGAGCTCGCGAAGCGCCTGGATGCCGACTACGCCGAAGGCCTCGACAGCCGCGAGTGGCTGGAGAGGATCTACGACGAGTGGCGGCAACGCCCCGATACCCCGGACGCTCCCCCGTTCGCCGAATTCTGGCGCGACGGCGGCACGCCTCTCCCCCAGCACCACTACCGCGATGGCGCCTTCACCGACTTCCGCGCCGATCCCGTCGCGAACCCGCTCGATACCCCCAGCGGACGCATCGAGCTGTTCTCCGACACCCTCGACGGTTTCGGGCTCGCCGACACCGCGGGGCACGCGGTCTGGATCGACACCGCGGAAGAGCCCGGCTCGCCCTACGACCTGCAGCTGCTCTGTACTCAGCCGTCGCACCGCCTCCACAGCCAGCTCGACATGGCCTCCCCCAGCCGTTCGACGAAGGTCGCCGGTCGCGAGCCGATCCGACTGCACCCCTCGGATGCCACGGCACGCGGCCTGACCGACGGTGACATCGCGATCGTGCGCAGCGCCCAGGGCAGCCTGCTCGCGGGCGTCGTGACCACCGACACCCTCCTGCCCGGCGTCGCGAGAATGCACACGGGAGCCTGGTACGACCCCAGCGCGCCGGAGACCGCCGACTGCATCAACGGCAACGTCAACGTGCTGACGAAGGACATCGGCACCTCGCAGCTCACACAGGCGTCGAGCGGGGCTCGGGTAGCGGTGTCGATCATGCGGTACGACGGGGAGGTTCCGCCGGTGCGCGCGTACGACGGGCCGCGGCTGGCATCCCGCTAGTTGTCACTCGGATTCCACCGAGCTCGTGTGGTGCGGCGTGCCCACGGGCTTGGATTCGCTGGATCCGCGTTGACGGAGATATATCGAGAACGCAATCATCGCGCCCACCGCGAGGAATTCCGACTGCCAGTTCTGCAGCGTGCGATTCCAGAACTCCGGGGATGCCACGTACTGCAGCCACGTCTCGGGTGGCATCCCGTGCAGCGCGTTCTGCTCGTTCGCCACGGTCGTCCCGCCGAGGGATTGCGCGAACCAGGACAGCAGGAATATCGCGCCCATCACGAGGAGGAGCGAGTTCGAGTACACCCAACCCGCAGCGCCACCCACGCGGGCCCAACTCGGTGAGTCGGGTCGCGCGTGCGAACCGACCAACTGCTCCGCATCGGTCCCCACGCCTTCGTCTCCCGGATTCTTGGATTCCGGCGATCCTCGCTGCACGAGCCAGATCGTGGCGAGGATGAAGAGGAAGAACTGGAGGAACTCCGATTGCCAGTTCTCCGCGACGTCGACGAGGAAGTCCGACGACGTCACGAAGTCCCAGTAGCCGATCGGAGCGAGGTTGTGGAGCTGGAGTTCCTCGTTGTTGTTGGCGAAGCCTGCGAAGGATTGGCCGATGAGCGCGGCCAGGAAGATTGCCAGGAAGACGATGCTCAATCCCTGATCGCGAAGGAAGCGGCCCACGGTCACCGCCCCGCCAGCGGGAGCACGATCATCACAGCGAGCCCGACGATGACGATACCCATCCACGCCCAGAACATCGCGCGCATTCCGGCGGTTCCCGACGCGCCCTGTCGTGCATTCATTGCCGTTCCGCTACCTCTCCGCTCGCCCTCGCCGCGGCCCGCGAAGCGCAGGCGGAACACACGAGGACGGCACGCCCGCCACGATGCACCGAGCCCGGCAGTGGCGCATCCCCCTTGCCCGCCCGGCGACGGCATGGCAGAGAACGTCACCTCCCCGCCCGGCTCACGGACACGCACCCGCGGTCGAACGGCGATGCGGCGAGCAACGCACCGTATTCGCGGGTCAGGTAGCCGAAGGGACCGACAGGAGGCGTTTGCGCAGAACACGTACCGCGTCGCGTCCGGCGCGATTGGCGCCGACCGTGGACTGAGACGGGCCGAATCCGATGAGGTGCACACGCGGCTCATCGGCGACCTGCGTTCCGACCATGCGGATCCCACCACGCTCGTTGCGCAGACCGAGGGGATCCAGATGGCGTAGGTCGGCCCGGAACCCGGTCGCCCACAGAATCGCATCCACGGGGGTGAAGGAGCCGTCCGCTTCCCGCACCCCCTCGGGCTCGATGGCCGTGAACATCGGGCGACGGGCGAGCGCACCGCGTTCCTTCGCGGCGACGGCGTACGGCAGCCACGCGAGCTGCGTGTAGGACACGACGCTGCCGGTAGGGTTGCCCGCCTCGACGTCCGCGACGACCCGCGCGATGGTCTCCCGCCCCTCGACCTCCTGGGTGAAGCCGCTGTCGCGGAACACCGGCTCGCGGCGGGTGTACCAGAACACCGTGGCGACGCGGGAGATCTCCTCCAGCTGCTGCAGAGCCGAGATCCCGCCCCCGACGACCGCGACACGCTCACCCGCGAACTCGCCGAGAGCCACATAGTCGCGGGTGTGCAGCTGGCGACCCCGGAACGTCTCCTGCCCCGGATAGTGCGGCAGCACCGGGTTGTTCCACGTTCCCGTGGCGTTGATGACCGCCCGGGTACGCCACACCCCGGCGCTGGACTCTACGAGCAGATCGCCGTCCGGGTCGGCGTTGGCGTAGCGCACCGTGGATACGGTGACCGGTCGCAGGATCGGCGGCTGCAGCGCCGATTCATATGCCGCGAAGTACGCCGGAACCGCCTCGCGGCTCGGCGTCGAGTCGTCCACCACAGGCTTCGGCTGGCCGGGCAGGTCGAAGATGCCATTGACCGTGGCCATGGTCAACGTTGCCCACCGATGCCGCCACGCCCCGCCCGGCCCGGATTCGGCATCCAGGACCACGAACGTTGGTGCCGTCGGGTCGTGCGGGGTTCCGAGAGCGCTGACGAAGCCGACCCGGGCGGGGTGGTAGGCGGCCGACAGCCCGGCCTGGCCCCCACCGATCACGACGACCGTCGCGGGACGCTCCTCAACGACATGTTCCATGCGGCATCCCATCTCGGGGGTTCTCGGAAAGTAGCGACCCGAGGTCAGCCACGGGACTCCAGGCCGAGGTGCTCACGCAGCCGCGCCGTGAGGACGTCGATTCGCGCGAGGTCGTCGGTGTCGAACGCATCGATGAACACCTCGCGCACGGCGCGAAGGTGGGGCACCGATCCCGCGCGGAAGGCGCTCGCCCCCGCGTCGGTGAGCGAGACGACCGCGCCGCGGCTGTCGTCCGCGAACGCGTCACGGCGGATGAGTCCGCGCTTCTCCATCCGGCCGAGGTGGTGCGAGAGCCGGCTGCGCTCCCACCCCATGTGTTCGGCCAGCTCGGACGAACGCAGGTGACGACCGCGAGCTTCGCTGAGGGCGAGCATCACCGAGTAGTCGCCGGAGGACAGCCCCGACTCGGACTGCATCCGACCGCCGAGCAACGATCGCAGCGCGTCCGCCGTCTCGACGTAGTCGCGCCAGATGCGCAACTCCTCCTTGGTCGGCAAGGCGCGATGTGCCGTTCGGGTCACCTCTGCACCTCCTTTTATTGACGCATCAATCATACCGGGGCATGATTGACGCGTCAATCATCACCCGATTCCCGCCGGTCCGCACGGGAATACCCCGACCGCGACGGCGTTCACTATTGACATATCAATCACTTTGATGGGGAGAAATGCATGGCTGCCGCCGATCCCGCCCGACTCCAGTTGGGGCTGAACTCGTTCGGAGAGGTCGCGACCGACGCCGAGCGCGTCCTGTCCGACGGTGAGACGCTGCGTTTGCTCATCGAGGAGGCGCAGCTCGCCGAATCCGTCGGGCTCGACATCTTCAGCGTGGGTGAGCACTACCGTGAGGGACAGGTTGACTCCGCGACCCCGGTTCTGCTCGCGGCCGCCGCGCAGGCGACAACCACCATCCGCCTCGGCTCGTCCGTCACGGTGCTCTCGACGCAGGACCCCGTGCGGCTGTACCAGCAGTTCGCGACCGTCGATGGCATCGCGGGCGGTCGGACGGAGATCGTGCTGGGGCGGGCCTCAGCGATCGAGTCCTTCGCGCTGTTCGGATACGAGATCGCGGATTACGAGGGGATCTTCGAGGAGAAGCTCGAACTCTTCGTCCGCCTTCTTCGCCAGGATCGCGTCACCTGGTCGGGCAGGTACCGTCCCGCGCTGAACGACGTCCGACTCCATCCCCGGATGCCGGACGGGGGTATTCCGACCTGGGTGGGAATCGGCGGGAGCCCGGACTCGGTCGTGCGGGCCGCACGGCACGGGCTTCCTCTCATGATGGCGATCATCGGCGGGCGGCCCGAGCGATTCGCCGGGCACGCGGAGCTGTACCTGCGCGCGCTGGAGAAGTACGGCCATCCCGAACTGCCCATCGCGCAGCACTCCCTCGGCCTCCTCGCCGACACTGATGACGAAGCGAAAGAGCTGTACTGGACGTACTGGGAGCCGGTCGTGACCGCGATGAGCAAGGAGCGCGGCTTCTACCCGCCCACGCGCGAACGCTACGCGGAGGAGATTGCGACGGGAGCCCTCTACGTGGGCTCGGCCGACACCGTTGCGCGCAAGATCGCGGCCGTCGTCCGTGCCAACCACCTCTCCCGGTTCGACCTGAAGTACGACCTGCTGCACATGCCGCGCGACGTCCGCGCGCACAGCATCCGCCTCTTCGGCGAGCAGGTCGCGCCGCGCGTACGGCAGATACTCGCCGCCGACCCCGGCGACTGGAAGCCCACCGGCCGTGCCCCGGCCGAGATCGTCAAGGGGGGCAAGGCCGTCCACGCCTGAGTCCCGACCTCACGAACCACACAAGGAGAAACCCCTATGTCCGACTTCTCGAAGCTCGAGTTCGGCATCGACACGTTCGGCGACGTGCCGATCGACGACGCCGGCAACCGCGTGACCTACGGCGAGGCCATTCGGGCCACCCTCCGTGAGGCGATCCTCGCCGACGAACTGGGCATCGACGTGATCGCGCTTGGCGAGCACCACCGTCCCGAGTACGCCATCAGCACGCCCGAGACCGTCCTCGCCGGAATTGCGACCGCGACCGACAGGATTCGGCTGGCCTCCGGTGTCACGGTGTTGTCCTCCGACGATCCTGTACGCGTGTTCCAGCGCTTCGCCACCGTCGACGCTCTGTCCGACGGGCGCGCGGAGGTCATTCTGGGCCGCGGCTCCTTCACCGAATCCTTCCCGCTGTTCGGTTACGACCTCAGCGACTACGAGGTGCTCTTCGAGGAGAAGATCGACCTCTTCCACAAGTTGTTGGATGAGAAGCCCGTCACGTGGGAGGGCACGACGCGTGCCGCACTGACGGATGCCGATGTGTTCCCCAAGACCGACTCCGGCCGTCTGAAGACGTGGGTCGGTGTCGGCGGGTCGCCGCAGTCCGTCATCCGTACCGCGCACTACGGCTTCCGGCTCATGCTCGCCATCATTGGCGGAGCGCCCGAACGCTTCGCCCCATACGTCGACCTCTACCGGCGCGCGACCGACCAATTCGGAACCACCGCGTATCCGGTCGGGATGCACTCCCCCGGCTTCATCGCCGAAACGGACGAGGAAGCGCGGCGGCAGTTCTACCCCGGGTACAAGGAGATCCGCGACCGGATCGGAGGCCTCCGCGGATGGCCGCCTCTGGAGCGCGCGGAGTTCGACGCCGACATCGAACACGGCTCCCTGTACGTCGGCTCACCCGAGACCGTGGCCCGCAAGATGGCGGACGCGATCCGGACGCTCGACGTCGGCCGCTTCGATCTCGTCTACACCGCCGGCGGCGCGATGCCGATGAGCGCACGCCTGCGGGCCGTTGAGCTCTACGCGAAGCGCGTCATCCCGCGCGTGCGCGAGCTCCTCGCCGAGACACCGGCACCCGCCGGCGCGGCGTTCCGTCGATGAGCGCGACCGATTCCGGCACGCGGCCGACACTTGGCATTCTCGGCGCCGGGAAAGTCGGAACGGTCCTCGCGCGCCTCGCCGTCGCCGCCGGATACCGTGTGCTCGTCGCGGGCTCCGGCGACCCGGAGCAGATCGCCCTCACGATCGAGGTCCTGGTTCCGGGTGCCACCGCCGTCAGCCCCGAGGATGCCGCCCGTGAGGCGGACGTGATCATCCTCGCGCTTCCGCTGCGGAAGTACCGCAGCATCCCGGTCGCCTCGCTGCGCGGAAAGCTCGTCATCGACGCCATGAATCACTGGTGGGAGGTCGACGGCGCGCGGGACGACTTCCTCGATCCGGACATCTCCTCCAGCGAAGCCGTCGCCGAGTTCCTCGCCGGCGCTCACGTCGTGAAGGCCTTCAACCACATGGGATACCACGACCTCGAGGAGCAGGCCCGCCCCGCCGCAGCGCCCGGCCGAAAGGCGATCGCCATCGCCGGCGACGATCCGGTCGACACGGGCGCGGCGGCGAAGCTGGTCGATGCACTGGGGTTCGACCCCGTCATCCTCGAGAACCTCGACGCGGGCCGCCGCCTCGAGCCGGGCACGCCCGCCTTCGGGGCGAACATGACGCGCGAGAAGCTCCTCGGGCTCGTGAAACCGGACGGCGCTTGACAGCTGCACGGGGGGCGGTCGTCCACGGGTGGACTCGAGGCATCGACCGTGAAAAGGAAGGAACCCCCCGCGTCCATGTGTGAGGATCTCAGAACTTCTCCCGACTGACGTGTTCCACGCGGTCGATCCGGCGGGAATGGGGCATACTCCCGGCCGACTCGAGATCCTCACTACCCGCGTCGACGACGATTCACCACCGCCACCGCGGCCCCGGATGCCGCCACGAGCGCGCCCCCGACCGCCACCAGCAGCCAGAGACCGCCGTCCATGCCGGTCCGCGCAAGGTCGGGGCCGACCACTGCCGGGACCGCCGTCCAGGTCTGGGTCGGCGTGGGGGTCGCGCTCGGAACCGGCGTGGCCGTCGGCGTCGGGGTCGTGGTAGGTGTCGGGGTGGGCGTCGGCGTCGGGGTGGGCGTCGGGGTGGGCGTCGGGGTGGGCGTCGGCGTCGGGGCCGCCTGAACCCGAACGGTCGCCTGCAGCACACGAGCGGAGCCGGCACCCTCCGCGCGCACGGTCGTCGCCCCGAGTGTCGCGTCCGCGGCGACGCTCGTCTCGATCACGGCGGTGCCGTCGGTATCCGCGATCGCCAGGGGAAGGGTCGTGTCGCCGAGCATGGCGAGCACGCCCTCTCCTGCCCGGAACCCGGTGGCGGTCAGCTTCAGCGATCCGCCGCGGGTGGGCTCGTCCGTCGAGACGTCGAGATCTCCCGGGGTGCGCGATGCCGCCAGCTCGGCGCACACGTCGCCCTGGACCCCGAACGGCGGCGCCGGCTGATCGTCGCCCGCCACGCCGTCGTCCTCGCGGACCAGGATGCCGGAGAAGTCGTCCGCTCCGGAAACGGCGGCTTCACTCGTGGTGACCGCCGTGCCGGCGACCGACACGGCCGCACCGGACGGGTCCTGATTTCCCACGATCAGCACCGGAACCGACAGGCAGGTCTGACCGGGCGCGAACGTGACCCGCTCCGCCCCCAGACCGGCCGGAGGTGCGTCGCCGCCCGGCCCGGGGCCGATCCCCACGTACGCGCTCACCGGCTCGTCCGCCGGGTGGTCGAGCCAGACGGCGACCCCTGCGGTCCACGGCTCCGCCTGCTCCTCGACCCGTGTCTCAGCCATGTTGACCGCCGAGCGTGTCACCATGGCAGGGGTTCCCGCGGAGGGCGAGTCGAACGAGAGGTCAGACAGATAGAGCTCGCCCCACGGAACGCCGTCGACACCCACCTGCGGTTCCAGGCGCACTTCGCGGAGATCGCCGAGGTCGACGCCGACGACATCCTCGAGCGGCCAGGTGACCTGCTGCAGGACCACCTTGTCGAGCGGGGGCGCACCCGCCGGCATCCGTTCGACGGCTCGGAGGTTCAGGGACGAGACCACCGTCGAGTACTCGAATCCGGAACCGTCGACGAGCGTGATCGCGAGGTCTGTCCCGACCTCGACGCGGTCGCCCGGTGCCATCTTGAGCGTCAGCGACGAGCGGTCGCGGACATCCCGCTGCCCTTCCGGAAGCGGGACGCGCAGCGAGGCGGCCCCGGCGAACTCCCATTCGAACCGTGTCACGGGGAACAGAGGCACGTAGGGCGCGAGGAACGACGGGTTCCAGTGCGGGACCTGAGCGTCGCGACGCTCGGAACAGGACGGGCGGGATGCCATGATCATGGCGCCCTCGCACACCTCGGCGGTCGCTTCCCCATCGACCAGGACCGCGGCCCCGCCGCCGGCGAAGTCGGTGACGAGATCGCCGGCCGAGCGTGGCTGGGTCGCGATGACACGAACGTCCGCGAAGGGGGTGAGGTTCGTCGATGGAGCGACGGTCCCGTCGACGATGCCCTGGTAGGCGAGTTCCCCGCCCAGCGTCAGGCGGAAGAAGCCCGTCATGAGTGTCGCGCCGACCTGGTACTGCTCCGCGGCGGTCAGGCGCGTCGGGTCGGTCGTCGCGCACGCGGAGGTCGTGTCATCCGCATCCCAGTCGTCGGAACCGCCGACGGGATACTCCCCCGGCGTCCACACCGAGCTGAAGAAGTTGTGGTTGGCCCCCATCACCCACACGGCCGAGCGGAGAACGTCGTCGCCGAACGCTCGTCGCGAGTCGTCGACGTACTTCTGTCCCTGCTGGTCGGCGACGTCGCCGTCGCAGTAGGGCAGCACCGCCATCGTCGTCACGTCGGAGAGCGTGCGTCGGGCGAAGTCGGTCGGCGCGAGCGGGAGTACCGACCGGATGCCGAACGGCTTCGCCGCGGCCGCGTTGAGCTGCGCGGCGGTTACGACACCCTCACCGCCGCGCGAGTGGCCCATGAGACCGACCCGCGAGAGATCGAAACGGCCCTCCAGGTCCTCGGATGCCAGTCCTGACGGTGCGGCGGGCTGGTCGGCGCGTTCGGTCGCTCGGGCGAGCGCGTCGTCGAACGTCCGGGTGACGGGATCGCCGCCGTCCGGTTGGTCCTCGAACGTCACGGTGGCTCCTCGATCCAGACGGTCGAGCATCTGGAGCGTGTCGAGAACAAGCCGGCCACGAGCCTGAGCCCCCTGATCGAGGGTGAGTTCGGCATCCGTTGCGTTGATGGCGTTCGCGGAGATCGAGATCACGTTGTAGCCGTTCGAGGCGAGCGAACGCGCCGTCGTCTCGTAGCCGAGGTAGGACCGGATGACCATCTCGTCGTCCGCACAGGGCCAGGCAAGTCCGGACTCTCCGGAGGTCGCGTCGCCGCACGTGGAGTGGCGACCGTGTTCCAGCAGCACGACCGGGCGAGCGCCGACCGCCGTCGTGAGGTACAGCTTCCCGGCGACCTCGCCGCGCATGTCGGTGTAGCCGGCGAGGGCGACGCTCCGATCGCCGAAGTCGTACTCCGCCTCGCGGACGGCGTACGGACCGGTCTGCGACGGATCGGCGACCGGGATCGTCGGCACGAGCGTGTCGCGCTGCTCCGGCTCGTCGCGGCGCGGGCTCGGCGCTCGCCGTTCTCCGTCGCCGACGCCGTCCTCGCCCGCCTTGGGACCGGAGCCGGAGGCCCACCCCTTCACGACCTCACGCGCGGAGACCACGCGATCGTCGGGCGTCGTGATCGTCAGTGTGCGGCCGCCGTCGGAAGTCCGGGCGATACCGAGCGGCTCACCGTCGACGACGATGGTCGGGGCGTCGCTGACCACCGGCAGCGGCTTCGACAGACGAAGCGTGACCGTGTACCCGGCCGGCGCCCGCTCCACCGTCCAGCCCTCGCCCGAGGCCACCACGATGTCGTCCGGCGTGCGCGCGGACGCCGGGACGGCAACGGAGCCGGTCAGAAGCAGGGCGAGGATCGAGACGGCGGCCAGGTGGCGACGCCGGGGGCGCGTTGACATCGGGGTGGCTCCGGGGCGTAAGGGCGAACAACCCGGAGGACACGACGATGCCCCCAGGTCACGTGATTCCCCGCAGTAAACCAGATCGTCGCGGGTCGCGGCGAGAAGAATTCGTCGCCACACGCCTCAGCGACGAACGGAAAGCCCGGAAAACGACGAAAGCCCGGCGATCGTGCCGGGCCATTCTGTCTTGCTGGGGTACCTGGACTCGAACCAAGAACAACGGAACCAGAAACCGCCGTGTTGCCAATTACACCATACCCCAAGGCGCTGAACCGAAGTTCGTGCCGAGGATCAAGCTTACGTGACCGGGGCCGGAGCGCCAAACCGGGGCCCGCCCGCGCGCGTCGCGGGCTCGGCGCACGGCGGGGTCCCGGCGCTCAGCCCAGGTGCTTCACCAGCGCGTCGAGACGGTGGAGGGTCGCGGCCTTGCCGAGCAGCTCCATGGACTCGAACAGCGGCGGCGACACGCGGCGGCCCGTGAGGGCGACGCGCGGCGGACCGTAGGCCACACGGGGCTTGAGGCCCAGTTCGTCGACGAGCGCGACGGACAGCGCCTCCTGCACCGCCGCCGCGGTGAACTCCGTCTCGGGAACCAGCTCGAGCGCGCCCACGGATGCCACCAGCACCTCGGCCGCGTTGGCGGGCAGGCCCTTCATCGCATCCTCGGCGTATGACACCTCGTCGACGAAGAGGAAGCCCAGCATCCCGGGCACCTCGCCGAGGAGCTGCACGCGCTCCTGCACGAGCGGTGCGGCCGCGGCGATGATCGCGCGGTGCTCGGCGGACGGTTCCTCGGCCACATACCCGGCGGCAGCGAGGTACGGCACGATGCGGGCCGCGAAGTCGTCGGCATCCAACATCCGGATGTGGTCGCCGTTGATCGCCTCGGCCTTCTTCTGGTCGAAGCGCGCCGGGTTGGGATTCACGTCGGCGATGTCGAACGCCGCGATCATCTCGTCGAGCGAGAACACGTCGCGGTCGCTCGACAGCGACCAGCCGAGCAGCGAGAGGTAGTTCAGCAGGCCCTCGTGGATGAAGCCCTTCTCGCGCTGCAGGAACAGATCGGCCTGCGGGTCGCGCTTCGACAGCTTCTTGTTGCCCGTCTCGCCCAGCACCAGCGGCATGTGACCGAAGCGCGGGATGAACGTGGTGACACCGGCATCCACCAGAGCCGAATACAGCGCGAGCTGTCGTGCGGTGGAGGGCATGAGGTCTTCGCCCCGGATGACATGGGTGATACCCATGAGCGCGTCATCGACGGGATTCACGAACGGATAAAGCGGCACTCCTCCGGCGCGCACGAGCACGAAGTCGGGGAACGAGCCGGCGGGGAAGGTGACCTCGCCACGGATGAGGTCGACGTAGCTCAGGTCGTGATCGGGCACGCGCAGACGCCACGCGGGCTGACGCCCCTCGGCCCGGAACGCGGCCTTCTGCTCGTCGGTGAGGTCGCGGTCGAAGTTGTCGTAGCCGAGCTGCTTGGCACGGCCGTTGGCCTCGTTGCGCGCGTCGATCTCCTCTGCGGTCGAGTAGCTCTCGTACACGGCACCGGCGGCGATGAGCTTGTCAAGCACCTCGCGGTAGATCTCGTGCCGCTGCGACTGCCGGTACGGGGCGTGCGGTCCCCCGACCTCGACGCCCTCGTCCCAGTCGATGTTCATCCAGCGCAGCGCCTCGAGGAGCTGCTGATAGCTCTCCTCGCTGTCGCGCGCGGCATCCGTGTCTTCGATGCGGAAGACGAGCTTTCCGCCGTTGTGACGGGCGTAGGCCCAGTTGAACAGGACCGTGCGTATCAGACCGACGTGCGGCAGCCCCGTCGGAGACGGGCAGAACCGAACGCGAACGTCGGCGCCGGTGGCGGTCGTGGTGCGGGGATCGGGCTTGGCAGACATCCCCTCGATCCTACTCGGCGCCCGGCCGGGGTGTCCGGTCGCGGTCCGGGCATGGTCGGCAAGCACCTCATCGACGATGCGGAGCGCCGCACCGACGGCGGGCACCCGGTGGGCGCCGCGCGCGGTGACCACGTGGAGTGTGCGCGCCTCGGCGGCGGGCAGGCGCGGGACCGCGATCCCGGCGACGAGCGGGAGGGATGCCACGGCCATACCGGGCAGGATCGCGACCCCGACGCCCTGGGCGACGAGGTTCTCGACGGCGACGTAATTGTCAGTCTCGAACGCGATGTCGGGGGTGAACCCCGCACGGCCGCACGCCTCCAGGAGGTGTCCGCGGCACTGGGGACAGCCGGCGATCCACCGCTCGCCCGCAAGGAGCGACAGGTCGATGGGGTCGTCGCCGGCGGCGGGGTGGTCGGCGGGGACCACCACGACCGTGTCGTCGCCGCCGACGTCACGCACCGACAGTCCCGTGGCCGACGACTCCAACCGCTCCCGCCGATCGCCGGGGAAGCTGTAGATGAGGGCGATGTCGGCGCGATCCTCGCGGACGGCGGCGATCGCCTCGGGCGGCTCCGCCTCGACGAAGCTCAGCGCGACCCCCGGCCGGCGCGCGGACAGCGCCGCGATCACCCGAGGGACGACCGTCGAAGATGCCGAGGGGAACGCTGCGATGCGCACGCGACCGGCGCGCATCCCCCGCAGTTCCGCGAGATCGCCCGCTGCCGCGTCGAGAGCCGTCGTCACCGTCGCCGCGTGCCGCGCAAGAACCCAGCCGGCCTCGGTCAGGCGCACGCCTCGACCCACCCTCTCGACGATCGGCAACCCCGCCCGCCGCTCGAGCCGCCTCAGCTGCTGGCTCACCGCCGGCTGGCTGTAGCCGAGGGCCCTCGCGGCCGCGGTGATCGACCCGGTGTCGGCGATCGCCTTCACGACGCGCAATGCGTGGGCGTCGAGCGCGTCGTCGAGTGGAGCGTCTGCCATACGCACACATAATCAGAACGCATGTTTCTCATGCAATACCTGCCGTAGTGGAATGCGTGGGTGCGTCGGCATCCTGGGTCCATGACCCTCGCCCCGCACTTCTCCGGAGGTCGCGACTACCTCGCGGCCTGCACGGTCGGCCTGCCACCGCGCGCCACGGTCGCCGCGCTCACGGCGGACCTGGCGGCAGCGGCGTCCGGTCGTCCCGACGTCGCCGCAGCGACGCGTGCGGTCGAGGACGCCCGGCGCTCGTACGCCGGCCTCGTCAACACACCCGTGTCGAACGTCGCGATCGCTGCGCAGACCTCGGTCGCGGTCGCGCTGATCGCGGCAGCCGTGCCCGACGGAGCCGAGGTGCTGTGCGCGGAGGGGGATTTCGCCTCGCTCGTCGCGCCGTTCGCGCACGTCGGCCGCGGCGTTCGACTGCGATCCGTTCCGCTGGACCGCCTCGCCGACGAGGTGACGGTGGACACCTGGCTGGTGGCCTTCTCCCTCGTCCAGTCGGCGACCGGTGATGTCGCCGACGCCGCCGGCATCGCCGCAGCGGCAGCCCGCACCGGTGCCCGCACGCTTTGCGATCTCACCCAGGCGGCGGGGTGGCTCCCGGTGGATGCCACCCTGTTCGACGCCACGATCTGTCACGCGTACAAGTGGCTGTGCGCCCCGCGGGGCGTCGCCTTCCTCACCGTCTCCCCCGCCCTCGCGCGGGAGGTTCGTCCCGTGCAGGCCGGCTGGTACTCCGGCGACGATCCGTGGGCGTCGTGCTACGGCATCGGTGCGCCGCTCGCCCCGGACGCGCGGCGATTCGACGTCTCCCCCGCATGGCAGGCGTTCGTAGGCGCCGCGCCGGCACTCGCGTTGTTCGCTTCGGCTGACCCGGCCGCCGTTCACGCCCACACGACCGGGCTGGCGAACCGCTTCCGTATCGGGATGGATCTTCCCGAACTCGACCGCCCCTCGTCGATCGTCACGTGGCCGGATGCCGACGGCTGCGCACTCGCCCGGCTCACGGCATCCGGAATCATCGCCTCCGGACGCGCCGGACGAGCCCGCGTCGCGTTCCATGTCTTCAACGACGAGGACGATGTCGACCGCGCCCTGTCGGCCCTGCGGGAAGAACGGGCGGCCCCGCTCAGCCTCGCACTCTGACCCAGACGGCGCCGAGGCACACCGCGACGACAGGCACCAGGGCCCACAGGGCCAGCCCGCCGTAGCCGGCGCCGCCGAGGATGAGTCCCGCGACGATCGACCCGACGGCCGCGCACGCCGTCATGAGCGTGTCGCTGCGACCCTGTCGCCTCGGGCGGGCGTCGACCGGCGTCGCCTCGGTCAACAGCGCCGAGCCGGCGACCGTCGCCGCACTCCATCCGAGACCGAGCAAAACGAGGGCGACGAGCACCCCCGCCTGCGACCAGGACAGTGCCGCAGCCACCGCTAGCGCGGCAGCGAGGAGCACTTGGCCGAGCAGCACGACCGGGATGCGACCGACACGGTCGGCCAGGATGCCGAATACCGGCGACAGCCCGTACATGCCGAACACGTGCAACGCGATCGTCACGCCGACCGCAAAGGTCACGGCATCCGGAGCGACGATGTGCGAGAGGTGCACGGGCGTCATCGCCATCACGGATGCCATGGTGACGTGCGACGCGGCGACCGCGAACATCGCGTACCGGGCCAGGAGCGGGCGGTCGGTCACGGTGTCACTGACCGCGCCCGCGGTGGCGGCGCGCGCCCGTCGCTGAGCCAGGAGCAGCGGATCGGGGCGCAGCACCAAGACGTACAACGCGAGAGCGCAGGCCTGCGCGGCGAACGAGAACAGGTACGCCCCGGTGAGGCGCGGCATCCCGATTCCTGCGCCGAGCACCTCGCCCGGGGCCAGGAGCAGTGGCCCGACGACCCCGCCGACCGTCGTGGCCCAGACCACCGTCGCGAGATCTCGACCGCGTCGGCTCGTGCTCGCGAGATCGGTGGCGGCGAACCGTGCCTGCAGCGTGCCGGCGTTGCCCGCGCCGATGAGCGCGATACCGACGAGCAACATCGGGAAAGCCCGCGTCGCGGCGGCGAGGATCACCACGGCGATGCCCACGAGCGCGGCGACGTTGCCCGTGCTGAGGGCGAACCGACGGCCACGCCGCGCGGCGAGGCGCGCGAGCGGGATCGCCGTGAGCGCTGCACCGAGGGTCACCGCCGCGGTCGCGAACCCCGACAGCGCCTCCTGCCCCGACAGGTCGGCTGCCAGAAGGGCGCCCAGCGACAGCGTCGAGCCGAATGCGACGCCCGTGAGCACCTGCCCCGCGGCCAACACGCGCACGGTGCGGCGCTGGACGAGCGCGACGTCGCTCGTCGCGCTCGCGCCCGCCGCGACGTCAGGCATCGCGCACGGTGTTGCGCAGCACTCCGATTCCGCTCACTTCCACCTCGACGGTGTCGCCCGCCTCGAACGGACCGATACCGGCCGGTGTCCCGGTGAGGATCAGATCACCGGGCAGCAGCGTGAACACGGCGGAGGCGTAGGCGATGAGGTCGGGCACCGAGTGGATCATGTCGGACATCGGGCCGTTCTGCCGAACCTCGCCGTTGACCCGCGTCGTGATGACGGCGGCATCCGTGTCGAGCTCGGTCTCGATGACCGGACCCAGCGGGCAGAACGTGTCGAAGCCCTTCGCGCGGGTCCACTGGCCGTCGCGGCTCTGCAGGTCGCGCGCCGTGACGTCGTTGGCCACGGTGTAACCGAACACGTAATCCATGGCACGCTCGGCCGGCACGTTCTTGGCGACGCGGCCGATCACGACGGCCACCTCACCCTCGTAGTCGGTGCGGTCGCTGAGGGCCGTCGGCCGGACGATGACGTCGTCGGGTCCGATGACCGAGGTGTTGGGCTTGAGGAACATCAAGGGCTCGGCCGGGGCCTCACCGCCCATCTCGGCGGCATGGTCGCGGTAGTTCTTCCCGATGCACACGACCTTCGAGCGCGGAATGACCGGTGCCAGCAACGTGACGTCGGCGAGCGGAATGCGCTCCCCCGTCGTACCGAAGCCCGCGAAGAGCGGATCGCCCTCGAGGACGACCAGCTCTGCGTCGTCGATGATCCCGTAGCGGAGCGTTTCCTGGTAGCTGAACCGAGCGATCTTCACGCCTCCAGCCTATCGGGGGCCTCCGACGCTGCATCCGGTCCTCCGCAGCCCACGCCGCGTCCCGGCACCGACAAACGCCGTTCGTCGCGAAACACGCTGCAACACAGCGTGTTTGGAAACGAACGGCGTTTATCGGTGGGGCGGAGCGCTCAGGCGTCGAGGCGGTACAGCCAGCCGTGCTTGTCTTCGGCACGGCCGTACTGGATGTCGGTCAGCTCCTGGCGCAACTCCAGCGCCAGCGTTCCCGCGGGCTGCTCGTCGATGAAGTCCTTGCCCTTCAACGTGCCGATCGGCGTGACGACAGCTGCGGTCCCGCACGCGAACACCTCGACGATGTCTCCGGATGCCACGCCCTCACGCCACTCGGCGAGGGACACGTTGCGTCCGACCACGTGGTGGCCGCGGTCGCGGGCGAGCTGGAGGAGCGAGTCGCGCGTGATGCCCTCGAGGATCGAGTCGGACTGCGGCGTCACGATCGTGCCGTCCTTGTAGACGAACACGATGTTCATACCGCCGAGCTCCTCGATGTTGCGGTCCTGGTCGAGGAACACGACCTGGTCGCACTCGTTCTCGTACGCCTCGGACTGCGGAAGCAGGCTCGCCGCGTAGTTGCCACCGGTCTTCGCCGCGCCCGTACCCCCCTTGCCGGCGCGGGAATAGTCCTCGCTCAGCCAGATCGACACCGGCTGAACGCCGCCCTTGAAGTACGCACCCGCGGGGCTGGCGATCAGGTAGTACGCGACCTTGTGGGCGGGGCGGACACCGAGGAACGCCTCCTTCGCGAACATGAAGGGCCGCAGATACAGGCTCTGGTCCGCACCGGAGGGAACCCAGGCACCGTCGACGGCGATGAGTTCACGCAGGGACTGAAGGAAGTACGGGACGGGCAGTTCCGGCAGCGCCAGGCGGCGCGCTGAACGCTGCAGGCGTCGACCGTTCTGATCGGGACGGAAGGTGTGGATCGATCCGTCGGCGTGACGGTACGCCTTGATGCCTTCGAAGATCTCCTGGCCGTAGTGCAGCACGGCCGCCGCGGGGTCCAGCGAAATCGGACCGTAGGGCGAGACGCGGGGCCGGTGCCAACCGCCGCGGACCGACCAGCAGATGTCGACCATGTGGTCGGTGAAGGCCCGGCCGAAGCCCGGGTTGGCGAGGACCTCGTCGCGCTGAGCGGGGCTCTTCGCGGCGAGATTGCGGGTGACGGCGAACTCGAGCGGGTCGAGTCCGGTGTCGGGGTCGGTATCGATGGTCGTCATGGTCTCTTTCGCACGGTGTCGGGGGCGCGGGTGGCGGCGCGGGCCGATCGGTCCAGGTTACGCCCGGACTCGTTCAGCGATGGCGTCGCCGATCTGCGCGGTGGTTCGCGTGGCATCCCGGGTCGCGATGTCGTCTTCCACCGCGCGGGTGACGCGGAGGGCTTCGTCGTGCAGCCCGAGGTGATCGAGCAGGAGGGCGACGGAGAGGATCGCGGCCGTGGGATCGGCCTTCTGGGTACCCGCGATGTCGGGCGCCGATCCGTGGACGGGCTCGAACATCGAGGGGAACGCGCCGTCGGGGTTGATGTTGCCCGATGCGGCGAGGCCGATGCCACCGGTGACGGCGCCGGCCAGGTCAGTCAGGATGTCGCCGAAGAGGTTGTCGGTGACGATCACGTCGAAGCGGCTCGGGTTCGTGACCAGGAAGATAGTGGCCGCATCGACGTGCAGATAGTCTACGTCGACCTCGGGATGCTCCGACGCCACGGCGTCGACGATGCGCTTCCACATCCCGCCCGCGTGCACGAGCACGTTGGTCTTGTGCACGAGCGTGAGCTTCTTGCGGCGGCGCTCGGCGAGTTCGAACGCGTACCGGACGACGCGCTCGACACCGTACGCCGTGTTCACCGACGTCTCGTTGGCGACCTCGTGCGGTGTGCCGCGCCGGATCGAGCCGCCGTTGCCGACGTACGGACCCTCGGTGCCCTCGCGGACGACGACGAAGTCGATCTCGCCGGGATTCGCGAGCGGACCCGCCGCCCCCGGGTAGAGCTTCGACGGCCGGAGGTTGACGTAGTGGTCGAGCTCGAACCGCAGCTTCAGCAGCAGACCCCGCTCGATGTTCGCGTCCTTCAGACGCGGGTCGCCGGGCACTCCCCCGACGGCGCCGAGGAGAATCGCGTCGTGCTCGGCGATCGCGGCGAGGTCGACGTCGGTGAGAGTGTCACCTGTCTCGAGGTAACGGCCGGCCCCGAGGGAGAAGGGCGTCTTCTCGAACTCCACACCGGACTCGGCGGTGACCGCGTCGAGAACCTTCACGGCCTCGGCGACGACCTCGGGACCGATGCCGTCACCGGGAATGACGGCCAGTTTCACGACGCGCGACATCGCACTCCTCAGCGCTCAGGGCGCATCACTTCGTCGACGCGCCGCGGGATCCTCCCAGGGTAGTGGCAGCGATGACGGCTGCCACGACGATGAGGCCCGCACCGATCAGCGCGGTGACCACCACACCCGAGTCGAACGCGTGCGCAGCGGCGAGCCGCAGCGATTCGCCGAGGGCGGCGTCATCGAGCGTGTGCGACACCGCAACGGCGCCGGCGAGCGTCTCGCGGGCGGCATCGGCCGCGGCATCCGGCAGCCCGGCGGGCAGCACGAGTTGCGCGCGATAGAACGCGGCCAGGATGCCGCCGAGCACGGCGGTACCGAGCACAGCGCCCACTTCGTACGCCGTCTCGGAGACGGCACTCGCCGCGCCCGCCTTGGCGGGCGGAGCACTGGACAGGATGAGCTCGTTCGAGACGGTCTCCGCCGCGCCGATGCCGATGCCGAGCAACCCGAAGGCGACGATGAGCAGCACGAGGTCGGAGGTCGAGAAGGCGACCAGCACGTAGGCGACGACGGAGAACCCCAGTGCCGCGGGAACGACGCGTCGCGGCGCGAATCGTTGTGCCACCGGAACGACCGCCAGGCCCGCGACGATCATCAGCACGAGGCCGGGCAGCAGCGCGAAACCGGCCACCATCGGCGTGAGCCCGACAACCAGCTGCAGGTGCTGCGCGACGAAGTAGAGGAACCCCACGAGTCCGACGACGCTGAGCAAGTTGACCAGGATCGCACCGGAGAACGTACCCCGACGGAACAGCGTCATGTCGAGCATCGGGCTCGGCAGGGAGCGCTGGCGCCGCACGAACAACCAGCCGAACACGATGCCCGCCGCGAACAGCGCGAGGGTGACCATCGTCGGTCCGTCGACGGCGAGCTTCTTGATGCCGTAGACGATCGGCACCATGGTCGCCAGCGACAGCAGCACGCTCAGCGGGTCGAACCGTCCCGGCGCGGGATCCCGACTCTCGGGCACGAAGAACGGTGCGAGGAGGAGCAGCGGAACGAGCACCGGGACCGCCATGAGGAAGACCGAACCCCAGCTGAAGTGCTCGAGGAGGAATCCGCCGACGATCGGTCCCAGCGCCGCGCCCGCGGAGAATCCCGACGCCCAGACGGCGATGGCGAGTCGGCGTTCGTCGCGGTCACGGAAGATGCTCCGAAGCAGCGACAGCGTCGACGGCATCAGCATGGCGCCGAAGACGCCCATGAGCGCACGACCGGTGATGAGCAGCGCGGCGGTGGGCGCGAACGCCGACAGAGCGGATACCGCGGCGAAGCCCGTCGCGCCGATGAGCAGGAGCCGACGACGGCCGAACCGGTCGCCGAGCGTCCCCATGGTCACCAGGAGACCGGCGAGCACGAGCGGGTACACGTCGATGATCCACAGCTGCTCGATGCTGGAGGGCTGCAACGACAGGGCGATCTCGGGCAGGGCGAAGCTGAGCACCGTGTTGTCGACAGACACCAGCAGCACGGGCAGCATGAGCACCGCCAGCGCGAACCACCCGCGCCAGCCGGCGCGAGGGGCATTGATCTCTTGAGTGGGCAACGACGAGGTGAGCATTCTTCCGAGTTCCGTTTCTAAACCGTCCAGCCGGTATAGTAACAGAATCGTCACACCGCCCGCCACTACGATCGAGAGGCCATGAGTCGACCGCCCCTTGCCCGCGAAGCCGTTCTCGACGCCTTCACGCGCATCCTCGTCGACGAAGGGGAACGCGCCGCCACGATGGATGCCACGGCGCGCGCCGCGGGCGTTTCCAAAGGCGGGCTGCTGTATCACTTCAACTCGAAGAGCGCCCTTGAGGAAGCACTCGTCACGCGGCTCGAGACGCTCGCCCAGCAGGACGTCGACGAGATCGAGAAATCCTCCGAGGGAGTGGTGGCCGCGCATCTGCGGTCTTCGCAGAACACCGGTTCGCCCCTCGACGTGACGATCCTCGCGGTCTCCCGCCTGGCCCAGAACGGCAGCGACGCGGCCTCCGCGAGCCTGCGCCGGGTGCGTGAGCTGTGGGAAGACAGCCTCCGCCCCCACACCCGTGACGAAACGGCGCTCCAGATGGTGCTTCTCGTCAGTGACGGCCTCTACTTCAACGCCGTGCTCGACCTCAACGCCCTGCCGGGCCCCGCGCTCGAGGGCGCCGACCTCGACGCCCTCATCTCGGCCGTCGTCGCCGCGACCACCTGACGTCCGCGCGAGGTGGAGCGAGCGGGCGCGGAGTCTTTGGATGCCGTGAGCGCGACGCCCCACAGGATGAAGACCGCGCCGATCGTCGCCAGAATTCCCCACCATTCGGCACGCAGCGCGCCGGCGATTCCCACGATCAGGAGTGCCCCCGCGGCCGCGACCAGCGCGAACCGCGCGATCATGAAGGACGTCATGTGTCGATGGTGGCTCCACCGGGGATCGGCGTTCTCCTGAACCGACCGATTCCACCAGCCGCGGTGCGTTCTTCACCCCGAGGAACGACGAAGGGGGCCGCTTTCGCGACCCCCTCCCCCGAACTGTCGAACCTCAGCTCTCGACGATCTCGATCTGTCGGAACAGATCCGCGTTCACGGCTTCGCGCATCGCGTCGAGGATCTCGTCGGGCACGGGCGAGTCGACGGTGAGGACCGAGAGCGCACGGCCCGTGGCATCCGGTCGGGCGACCTGGAGGCCGGCGATGTTGATGCCCGCCTCGCCGAGCTTCTGACCGTAGATCGCGACGATTCCGGGGCGGTCGGCGTAGCGCATCACGATGTGGTGCGTCTCGATCGGCACCTCGATCTCGTAGCCGTTGATTCCGACGACCTTGGGCACCATGCGGGTGCCCGCGAGCGTACCCGCGACCTCGAGGGTCGAGCCGTCGGCCAGGGTGCCGCGGAGGATCGTGATGTTGCGGTAGAGCGGGCTGTCGGACTCGACGATCAGGCGCGTCTCGACGCCACGCTGCTCGGCGAAGAACGGCGCGTTCACGTACGACACCGTCTCGCTCACGATGCGGCTGAAGATGCCCTTGAGCGCGGCGAGACGGTAGACGCTCACGTCGTACTCGGCGAGCTCGCCACGCACCTCGATGTCGAGACTCGAGAGCGCGCTGTCGGCGAGGCCGCTGAAGAACTGGCCGAGCATCTCGACGAGCGCGATGCCGGGGCGCACGAACGGGTCGATCGCGCCGCCGGCGACGTTCACGGCATCCGGGACGAGATCGCCCTCGAGCGCGAGCTTCACCGAACGCGCAACCGAGACGCCCGCCTTCTCTTGCGCTTCTTCGGTGCTGGCACCGAGGTGCGGGGTGACGACGACGTTCGGGAGGTCGAGCAGCTTCCGGGCCGGGCCGTCCTCGGCCGGAGGCTCGGTCGAGAAGACGTCGAGGCCGGCACCGGCGATCTCGCCGGCGGTGAGCGCGTCGTACAGCGCGTCCTCGTCGATGAGCCCGCCGCGCGCGACGTTGATGACGTACGCGGACTTCTTCATGCGGCGAAGCTGCGCCTCACCGATCATCCCGGTGGTCTCGGGGGTCTTGGGCATGTGGATGGTGACGAAGTCGCTCTGATCGAGCAGCTCGTCGAGCGAGACCAGCTGCACGCCCAGCTGCTGCGCGCGCGTCGCCGTGACGTAGGGGTCGTAAGCAATGACGCGCATGTCGAACGCCTGGAGGCGCGCCGCGATGAGCGCGCCGATGCGGCCGAGGCCGATGATGCCGATCGTCTTCTCGAACAGCTCGGTGCCCGTGAACGAGCTGCGCTTCCACAGGCCCTGCGCGAGCGAGGCGTGCGCCGCCGGGATACGGCGAGCGAGGCTCAGGACGTGTCCGACGGTCAACTCGGCGGCCGAGATGATGTTCGATGTCGGGGCGTTGACGACCATGACTCCGGCCGCCGTCGCCGACTTGATGTCGACGTTGTCGAGCCCGACGCCGGCGCGGGCGACGACCTTCAGGACCGGCGCGGCCGCGATGGCCTCGGCGTCGATCTTGGTGGCCGAGCGCACGAGCACCGCGTGCGCGTCGGCAAGGGCCGAGAGCAGCGCGGGGCGGTCGGTCCCGTCGACGTTGCGCACGTCGAAGTCGGGGCCGAGCGCGTCGATCGTGGCGGGAGAGAGTTCTTCGGCGATGAGCACGACGGGCTTCGTCACGGATGAGTCCTTCGAAACGGTGCACGGGACCGGCGCGCACCGGCGCACATCGCCGACGCAAGCCGGGCGCGCGACCCGTGCGGGCCGTCTGCCAGCCTAGCGCGGTGCTCGATGCTCGCCGGACCGTGTGACGGCGTTCCCCAGACCCTCGCGAGACTTCATGTGCCTGACAAAGACACGGAAGGATTCCGCGCGCTCGTCAGCCCGATGCGGTTTCGCGGAACCTTGCAGCCGGGGCGCCGGGGCGGTGAGACGCCGGAGAGCGAGTAGCGGTCAGCCGCCGTACAGCCCGTAGGAGGTCGTCCCGTAGCCGACGACAGCGAGCCAGAAGGCCGCGGAGAGAGTCAGCCCCGCGAGCAGCGCCAGCGAGAACTCCCCCGCCTTGCGCCGCGCGCCGATGCCGAACGCGACGCCGAAAGCGACGAGCGGGAACACGATCGGCAGGATGTAGACGAACCATCCGAGGCCGTTGAGCCCGAGCGCGCCGGTCGCCTGCTGGATGAGGAGCGCGACCGAACTCCACACGACGAAGGCGTAGAAGAGGCCGAAGATCCCGGCGATCGTGACGACGATCCACGTGGGCAGACGCCGCCGGGAAACGCGGGTGTCCGTACTCATGCGAGAGCTCCCAACGACAGGAACGGCCACGGCACGAGCAGCAGGATGCCGAGGATCAGCAGCAAGAACCTTTGCCACGTGCGCCACCCGCGGGTGAGGGCGAGCACCGCGACGAACCAGACCAGCGGTGCGAGCGCCGCCGCGATCGTGAGGGCGAGCACCGTCACATCGGGGATCGGCAGCCCGAGACCGCGCAATTTCAATCCGGCGACGAGCCAGCCGATCGCGAAAAGGACGAAGGTCGCGGCCACCATCCCGATGCCGACGAGGCCCACGTTGCCGAGCGGCGCCGAGTGCGCGGCATCCGCTTCGGGTGTGTCGACGGTCGCCTCGGACTCGGACTCGGGATACCGGGCGGCCGGCGTCTCGCGCGAGGTCGTGGGCTGCAGCGGCTCGGCGACGGGCGTCGGCTGAAGGGGCTCGGGGTCGAGCGGCTCGGCCTCGGCGACGCGCTCCGGGGCGCGCTTCTCGCCCACGTCGAGCGTCGGGTCGTCGTCACCGTCCCAGGAGAGGGCGTCGTCGTCGCGCGGAGTGCTCACGTGTCCACGGTAGCGCCGGCCCGAGACGACGCGGTCGCGCCCCGCCGAAACGGCGAACGCCCCGGAACCACGATGGGCCCGGGGCGTTCGGAAGAGGATCAGCGCGCGGCCGAGCCCTCGACGTAGTCGCTGTCCTGCTGCTTCCACGCGAACAGGCCGCGCAGCTCCTTGCCGGTGGCCTCGATCGGGTGGCCCTGCTCCTTCTCGCGGAGCGCGAGGAACTCGGGGGCACCGTTGTCCTGGTCGGCGATGAAGCGCTCGGCGAACGCGCCCGACTGGATGTCGGCGAGAACGGCCTTCATGTTCTCCTTGACCTCGGGCGAGATCACGCGGGGGCCGGAGACGTAGTCACCGTACTCGGCCGTGTCGGAGATCGACCAGCGCTGCTTGGCGATGCCGCCCTCCCACATCAGGTCGACGATGAGCTTCAGCTCGTGCAGCACCTCGAAGTACGCGATCTCGGGCTGGTAGCCAGCCTCGGTGAGCGTCTCGAAGCCGTACTGCACCAGGTGGCTCATGCCACCGCAGAGCACCGACTGCTCGCCGAACAGGTCGGTCTCGGTCTCTTCGGTGAAGGTCGTCTTGATGACGCCGGCGCGGGTGCCGCCGATGGCCTTGGCGTACGACAGCGCGGTGTCCCAGGCCGAGCCCGAGGCGTCGCGCTCGACCGCGATGATGTCCGGGATGCCACGGCCCGCGACGTACTCGCGACGGACGGTGTGACCGGGGGCCTTGGGGGCGACGAGGATGACGTCAACGCCCTCGGGTGCGTCGATGTAGCCGAAGCGGATGTTGAAGCCGTGCGCGAAGGCGAGCGTCTTGCCCTCGGTGAGCTTGTCCTTGATGGAGTCGGCGTAGATCGAGCGCTGGTGCTGGTCGGGCGCCAGGATCATGATCAGGTCGGCCCACTCGGTCGCGTCGGTGACGTTCTTGACCTCGAAGCCGTCTTCCTGCGCCTTCGCGGCCGACTTGGAACCGTCCTTGAGCGCGATGACGACCTCGACGCCCGAGTCGCGGAGGTTCTGCGCGTGCGCGTGACCCTGCGAGCCGTAGCCGACGATCGCAACCTTCTTGCCCTGGATGATCGACAGGTCGGCGTCGTCGTCGTAGAAGATCTCTGCCATGGGGATGCTTTCTCCTTGAATACAGGTCCCGCGACGCAGGACCGGGGGTGTGTGGAAGTGGTGGGGTTCAGCCGCGCAGGACGCGCTCGGTGATGCTCTTGCCGCCGCGGCCGACGGCGAGCAGGCCCGACTGCGCGAGCTCCTTCACGCCGAACGGCTCGATGGCCTTGAGGAATGCACTGACCTTGCCCGAGTCGCCGGTGATCTCGATCACGAGGGCGTCGGGCGCGTAGTCGACGACCGACGCGCGGAAGAGATTCACGACCTCGAGCACGTGGGAGCGGCTGGCGTTGTCGGCGCGCACCTTCACGAGCACGTGCTCACGCTGCACCGAGCTGCTCGGGTCGAGCTCGACGATCTTGATGACGTTGATGAGCTTGTTCAGCTGCTTGGTCACCTGTTCGAGGGGCAGACCCTCGACGTCGACGACCACCGTGATGCGGGACAGCCCCGGCACCTCGGTGACCCCCACCGCGAGCGACTCGATGTTGAAGCCGCGGCGGGCGAAGAGACCGGCGACGCGGGTCAGCAGACCCGGCTTGTCCTCCACGAGGAGGCTCAGAACGTGCCTCGACATGTCAGTCCTCCTGCTCGGCGAAGGCGGGCGAGTGATCGCGGGCGTACTGGACGTAGCTGTTGCTCACGCCCTGCGGAACCATCGGCCACACCATGGCATCCGCGCTCACGACGAAGTCGATCACGACGGGCCGGTCGTTCGTGTCGAGCGCGAGCTGGATCGCCGCGTCGATCTCCTCTTCCTTCTCGACCCGGATCGCGAGGCAGCCGTAGGCCTCGGCGAGCTTGACGAAGTCGGGGATGCGACGCGTCCCGTGCCCCGTGTTCAGGTCGGTGTTCGAGTGACGGCCGTCGAAGAACAGCGTCTGCCACTGGCGCACCATGCCGAGCGAGGAGTTGTTGATGATCGCGACCTTGATCGGGATGTCGTTGATGACGCAGGTCGCGAGTTCCTGGTTGGTCATCTGGAAGCAGCCGTCGCCGTCGATCGCCCACACCACGCGGTCAGGCTCGGCCACCTTGGCGCCCATCGCCGCGGGGACCGAGTAACCCATCGTGCCGGCGCCGCCGGAGTTGAGCCACGCGTTGGGGCGCTCGTACTTGATGAACTGCGCCGCCCACATCTGGTGCTGGCCGACGCCCGCGGCGTAGATCGCCTCGGGTCCGGTCATCTCACCGATCCGCTGGATCACCTGCTGCGGCGACAGCAGACCGTCGGTGGTCGGCGTGTAACCGAGGGGGAACTCCTCCCGCAGACCGTTGAGGAAGGTCCACCACTCCGAGTAGTCGACCTCGGTCTCGGATGCCGCTTGGCGGAAGGCGGCATCCAGGTCGACGAGCACCTCTTTGAGGTCGCCCACGATCGGGACGTCCGCGGCGCGGATCTTGGAGATCTCGGCGGGGTCGATGTCGACGTGCACGACCTGCGCGTTGGGGGCGAAGAGCGAGGCCTTGCCCGTCACACGGTCGTCGAAGCGGGCACCGAGCGACACGATGAGGTCGCTGTCCTGCAGCGCGAGGACCGCAGGCACCGTCCCGTGCATGCCGGGCATGCCCAGGTGCTGGTCGTGCGAGTCGGGGAACGCCCCGCGCGCCATGAGGGTGGTCACCAACGGTGCGCCGGTCGCTTCGGCGAACGTCTTCAGTTCCGCGGACGCCTTCGCGCGGATGACTCCGCCGCCGACGTACAGCACGGGCTTCTTCGCGTGGGCGATCAGCTGGGCCGCGGCCTGGATCTGCTTGCCGTGCGCCTTCGTGACGGGACGGTAGCCGGGCAGGTCGATCTTCGGCGGCCAGATGAACGGCGCCGAGTTCTGCTGCGCGTCCTTGGTGATGTCCACCAGCACCGGGCCGGGGCGGCCCGTCGAGGCGATCTCGAACGCCGCCGCGATCGCACCGGGGATGTCCTCGGCGGTTTTCACCAGGAAGGAGTGCTTCGTGATCGGCATCGTGATGCCGACGATGTCGGCCTCCTGGAAGGCATCCGTTCCCATGAGGGTCGAGAAGACCTGACCGGTGATGCACACCAGCGGCACCGAGTCCATGTAGGCGTCGGCGATGGCGGTGACGAGGTTCGTGGCGCCGGGGCCCGACGTCGCGATCGCGACACCGGTGCGGCCCGAGGCCGCGGCGTAGCCCTCGGCCGCGTGGCCGGCGCCCTGCTCGTGGCGGACGAGGATGTGGCGGACGTTCTCGTCATCCATGAGCGGGTCGTAGACGGGCATGATCGCCCCGCCCGGCAGACCGAACACGTCGGTGACGCCGAGCAGGTCGAGCGAACGGACGACCGCCTGGGCGCCCGTGAGCACGGGCGCCGGAGCGGTGCGAGCGGGGGGCCGGGGAACGGCCGTGGCGGATTCGGCGGACATGGTGGTACCTCGGAACCAGTGGGGGGTGAAAGGGAGACGGCCGTCAGCCCGTGACGGCGCCTTCCGCAGCGGAGTGCACGAGCTTGGAGTACTTGGCCAGAACGCCACGGGTATAGCGCGGGGGAAGTGGCTCCCAGCCGTCGCGGCGGGAACCCAGCTCGGCGTCATCGACGATCAAGTCGAGAGTGCGAGCGGCGATATCGACCCGTATCAGATCACCATCGCGCACGAAGGCGATCGGACCTGCGTCCACCGCTTCGGGAGCTATGTGGCCGATGCAGAGGCCGGTTGTGCCGCCTGAGAATCGACCGTCCGTCAAGAGTAGTACATCTTTTCCGAGCCCCGCGCCCTTGATGGCGGCGGTGATCGCGAGCATCTCGCGCATGCCGGGGCCACCCTTGGGACCCTCGTAGCGGATGACGACGACGTCGCCGGCGTGGATCTCGCCCGCCTCGAGCGCATCCATGGCGGCGCGCTCGCGCTCGAACACCCGCGCGGGACCCTCGAACACGTTGCCGTCGAAGCCGGCGGACTTCACGACCGCACCTTCCGGCGCCATGGAGCCGTGCAGGATCGTGATGCCGCCCGTCGCGTGGATCGGGTCGTCGAAGCGGTGGATGACCTTGCCGTCCACGGGGTCGGGATCGAGATCGCGGAGGTTCTCGGCGAGCGTCTTGCCCGTGACGGTAAGGGCGTCCCCGTGCAGCAGGCCCTCGTCGAGCATCGCCTTCAGGATCACCGGGATGCCACCGTGGCGGTCGACGTCGTTCATGACGTACTGCCCGAACGGCTTCATGTCGGCCACGTGCGGCGTCTTGTCGCCGATGCGGTTGAAGTCGTGGAGCGTGAGGTCCACCTCCGCCTCGCGCGCGATGGCGAGGAGGTGCAGGACGACGTTCGTCGAGCCGCCGAGCGCCATCGCGAGGGCGATCGCGTTCTCGAACGCCTCCTTGGTCAGGATGTCGCGGGTCGTGATGCCCTGACGCAGCAGGTTCACGACGGCCTCGCCCGAGCGGTGGGCGAAGTAGTCGCGGCGCCGATCGGCGGAGGGCGGGGCGGCCGAGCCGGGGAGGCTGAGCCCCAGGGCCTCGGCGACCGAGGCCATCGTGTTGGCGGTGTACATACCGCCGCACGCACCCTCGCCGGGAGCGAACGCGCACTCGATGCGCTTGAGGTCGGCCTCGCTCATGCGACCGGCGAGGCACGCACCGACACCCTCGAAGGAGTCGATGATCGTGATCTCCTTCTCGGTGCCGTCCGAGAGCTTCACCCATCCGGGGGCGATCGAGCCGGCGTAGAGGAAGACGCTGGACAGGTCGAGACGGGCGGATGCCATGAGCATGCCCGGGATCGACTTATCGCAGCCGGCCAGCAGGACCGAGCCGTCGAGGCGCTCGGCCATCATGACCGTCTCGACGGAGTCGGCGATGACCTCGCGCGAGACGAGCGAGAAGTGCATGCCTTCGTGGCCCATCGAAATGCCGTCCGAGACGGAGATGGTGCCGAACTGCAGCGGATAGCCGCCGCCGGAGTGCACGCCTTCCTTGGCGCCCTGGGCGAGGCGATCCAGGCTCAGGTTGCAGGGCGTGATCTCGTTCCAGCTGGACGCGATGCCGATCTGGGGCTTGTCCCAGTCGTCATCGCCCATGCCAACGCCGCGGAGCATTCCTCGCGACGTGGTGGCTTCGATGCCATCGGTGATGACCCGGCTGCGGGGCTTGATGTCGATCTCGCCGGCGGGGGTGAAATTCTGCGGTGCGGGCATCCTCGCAGTCTATTGCGCGCGGGAGACGCGCTGATGCGCGACAACCTCCAAGACATCGACCAATCCGTCGATGTCGGCGACCTTGAGCGCCGCGGCCGTGTCACCGGTGCCGACGTGGATGCCGAGGTCCCCGGCGCCGAGCGTGCGGAGCGCGTCCTCGTCGGTGACGTCGTCGCCCGCGAAGATCACCGCCGTCGCGCCCGCGCGCTCCCGGAGGTGCTGCACCGCGGAGTCCTTCCCCTCGTGGCGGAACGCGAACTCGAGGATGTCGTGACCGGTGCGACGCCGCCACTCCGGTGCGTCCGCCGCGACCAGCTGATCGGCGACCGCGCGTGCTTCGCGGGCGGTGTCGGCATCCGCCGTCCGGGTGTGCACGCCGACGCCGAACTCCTTCGGCTCGATCCAGACACCGGTCAAGTGGGCGACACCCTCCGTGATCGCGCTCTGAAGCCGATCGCGCAGCGCGAGGTCAGCCGCGTCGTCGGGCGTGGACTCCCCGCCGGCTCCGGGTACCCAGAACTGCGCGCCGTGCGACGCCGCGATCCACACCGGCGAGGCGTCGTCGTGCTCGGCGATCTCGCGCAGGTGCCCGAGCGATCGGCCGGAGACGAGGGCGACCACCGTGTCGGGCAGTGCGGCGAGGGCGTCGACGGCCGAGCGTGCCCGAGGCGTCATCCGCGCGGTCATGGGGTCATCCACGAGCGGCGCGAGCGTCCCGTCGAAGTCGATGGCCACCAGGAGCACGGGGGTTGTCGAGACGGCCTCGATGGCCGCGTCGGCGGCGGTCATGAGTCATCCCGTCGCTCGTCCACCGACGCCTGCACCTCGGCGTTCGCGCTGGCGCTGGAGGCGCGGTCGTGGAACGCGGACAGCGCGTCGAGGAACTCCCTCGACCAGTCTTCGACGTCGTGGTCGCGCACGCGTTTGCGCAGTGCTCGCATCCGCCGCCCCTGCTCGGCCGCGGGCATGTCGATCGCGCGGATGATCGTGTCCTTCAGGCCGTCGATGTCGTGCGGGTTGATGAGCAGCGCACTGCCCATCTCATCGGCGGCACCGGCGAATTCACTGAGGACGAGGACCCCGCGGTTGTCGATGCGACTTGCGACGTATTCCTTCGCGACGAGGTTCATGCCGTCCCGCAGCGCGGTAACCAGCATGACGTCGGCCGCGAGGAACAGCGCGACCATCTCCTCCCGCGGGTACGACTGGTGCAGGTAGCGGATCGCGGTGTGGGTTGTGCTGTCGTAGTCGCCGTTGATGCGCCCGACCGTCATCTCGATCTCGTCGCGCAGCTGCACGTACGCGTCGACGCGCTCGCGGCTCGGGCTCGCCACCTGGACGAGAGTGGCATCCTCCACCGTCGCCCGACCGTCCTCGAGGAGCTCGCCCCACGCCTTGAGACGGTGGCGGATGCCCTTGGTGTAGTCGAGACGGTCCACGCCGAGCAGGATCTTCCGCGGGTTGCCGAGACCCTCGCGGATCTCTCGCGCGCGCTGCTGGATGTCGGGACGCTGCGCGAGCTCGATGTACGAGTCGGCGTCGATGGAGATGGGGAACGCCTTCGCGAGAGCTACGCGAGTGCCGCCCTGCCCGTCCGGGACCGAGATCCCGCTGGCCTTGGTCTCGTACCGCAACTGGCGGCGCACGGCACGCGCGAAGTTGCCGGCGTCCGCCACGCGCTGGAACCCGATCACGTCGGCGCCGAGGAGTCCCTCCAGCACCTGCTTGCGCCAGGGCAACTGCGCGTAGAGGCCATACGCGGGGAACGGGATGTGGTGGAAGTACCCGATCGTGAGGTCGGGACGCAGCTCGCGCAGCATCTTCGGCACGAGCTGCAGTTGGTAGTCCTGCACCCACACGATCGCCTTGTCGGCGGACACGGCGGCAGCCGCCTCGGCGAACCGGCGGTTCACCCGGACGTACGCGTCCCACCAGGCGCGCTTGTACGTCGGCTCCGCGATCACGTCGTGGTAGAGCGGCCAGATCGTGTCGTTCGAGAAACCCTCGTAGTACTGCTGCACGTCCGCCGCGGACAGCTCGACCGGCACGAGGTGGGTGCCCTCGAAATCGAAGGGCTCGAGACTCACGTCGGGCTGACCCGCCCATCCCACCCAGGCACCCTCGGCGCGTCGCATGACCGGTTCGAGCGCGGTCACGAGACCACCCGGCGAGCGACGCCATCCCTCCCCGTCGGGGGTGCGATCCACCGGTAGACGATTGGCGACGACGACGAAATCGGCCTGGGACACAGGTCCTCCTCGGTAGCTTCACCCCAGGCTAACAGTGGGGTGAACGCGTGCCGCGGGGGCGCCGGAATGCGATAAACGCCCATTCTGATGAGACACGGTGCGACACAGCATGTCTCGGAACGGAGAGCGCTTATCGAGGCGGGGGCGGCGGGGCAGGGGGATGTCAAGGCGGCGCGACGTGGCCGGTGCGGCTCGCTAGGTTGGGGGCATGCGCCAGTACATCTTCGGAACCGGTCTCCTCAGCGCCATCACCGGCGGTATCACGCTGCTGCGCGGACTGCGCAACGACGAGCCCTTCACGTGGCGCACGGCCCTGGCCTGGCTGAGCTGGGGCATCACCCTCGCCCTCGCGGTCGGCGCCGTCGTCGACACCCGGCGCGCGCGCCGTGGTCGTAACGTCGCCGGAGACTCCCCGGTCGCGCGCAAGCAGCAGAAGCTCCTCAAGAAGCGCCTGTCCCGCTGACACGGGAGGGGATGCCGAACCCCGGGGCCCGGCATCCGCTCAGCGCGTGAGGATCAGCGCGTCGCCCTGGCCGCCCCCGCCGCACAGGGCGACAGCTGCCGTACCGCTCCCTCGGCGGACGAGTTCGTGAACGGCGTGGACGACGAGTCTGTTGCCGGAGGCTCCGATGGGGTGGCCGATCGCGATGCCGCCGCCGTGCGGGTTGACCACGTCGTCCGAGAGCCCGAGCTCGGTCTGCGACCGGGCGACCACGGCACCGAACGCCTCGTTGATCTCGACGTGGTCGAGGTCGGACACCGAGATCCCCTGCTTCTCGAGAGCGCGGGCGATCGCGTGCGCCGGCTGAGCGTGCAGCGAGTTGTCCGGCCCGGCGACCTGACCCGAGGCGCCGACGACCGCGAGAACGTCCCAGCCGTGCTCGTCCGCGACGGCCCGGGTCGTGAGGACGACAGCCGACGCCCCGTCGGAGATCGGCGAGGCGTTCCCCGCGGTGATCGTCCCTCCCTCGGCGAAGGCCGGACGCAGCTTTCCGAGGATCTCCGTCGTCGTCTCGGGACGGATGCCTTCGTCGGCGACGACGACCACGGGGTCGCCCTTGCGTTGCGGGATCGCCACCGGGACGATCTCGGCCTCGAAGACCCCTGCCTCCTGTGCCGCCGCCGCACGCTGGTGGGATCGGGCGGCGACGGCATCCTGCGTCTCGCGCGTTACCTCGTACCGTTCGTTCGCGCGCTCCGTCGACGCGCCCATGCTCTCGCGGTCGTACGCGTCAGTGAGGCCGTCGTGCGCCATGTGGTCGAGCACCTCGATCGAGCCGTAGGCGTAGCCCTCGCGCGAGTTCATGAGGAGGTGCGGTGCGCGGGTCATCGACTCCATGCCGGCCGCCACCACGACCGTCGCGTCGCCGAGTCGCAGCATGCGCGACGCGTCGATGATGGCCGTGAGTCCGGAGAGGCACACCTTGTTGATGGTCGCTGCGTGCACGTCCCAGCCGATGCCCGCCGCGATCGCCGCCTGGCGTGCGGCGTTCTGTCCCGCACCGGCCTGCAGCACCTGGCCCACCAGCACGGCATCCACGGTCTCGGCGGAAATGCCGCCGCGCTCGAGGGCGCCCGAGATGGCAGCCGCGCCGAGCTGCACCGCGGTGAGCGGCGCGAGCTGTCCCTTGAGGCGCCCCTGGGGCGTGCGGGCGGCGGCGACGATGACGACGTCGGTGGCGGAGGTCATGCGATCTGCTCCTCGGGGATGCGGACGGTGAGCGGAGGTTCGGTCGCGGCGATGACGTCGTCGACCGAGACGCCCGGGGCGACCTCGACGAGAACGAGTCCGTCGGAAGTGACATCGATCACGGCGAGGTCGGTGATGATCCGGTCGACGACCCCGCGGCCCGTGAGCGGCAGCGAACAGGCATTGACGATCTTTGGTGAACCGTCGCGCGCGACGTGCTCCATCAGGACGATGACGCGGGCGGCTCCGTGCACGAGGTCCATGGCACCGCCGGGTCCCTTGACCATCTTGCCCGGGATCATCCAGTTCGCCAGATCACCGGAGGCGGATACCTGCATGGCGCCGAGGATCGCGGCGTCGATCTTGCCGCCGCGGATCATGCCGAAGCTCGTCGCCGAGTCGAAGAACGCCGCGCCCGGCAGGGTCGTCACGGTCTCCTTGCCGGCGTTGATGAGGTCGGCGTCGACGGCATGCTCCGTCGGATAGGGCCCGACACCCAGGATGCCGTTCTCGGACTGCAGCACGACGGTGACGCCGTCGGGCACATGGTTGGGCACGAGGGTCGGGAGACCGATGCCGAGGTTGACGTACGAGCCGTCGGCGAGTTCGCGGGCCGCGCGAGCAGCCATCTCGATGCGGGTGAGGGCCATGTCAGCGGGCTCCTTCGGTGACGGTGCGCTTTTCGATGCGCTTCTCGATGTCGGGACCGACCTCGACGAGGCGGTGGACGAAGACGCCGGGGAGATGCACGTCGTCGGGATCGATCTCGCCGGGCTCGACGAGGTGCTCGACCTGCGCGATGCACACCCGGCCGGCCATCGCGGCGAGCGGGTTGAAGCTGCGCGCGGCCTTGCGGAAGACGAGGTTGCCGTGGCGATCGCCCTTCCACGCATGGACGAGGGAGAAGTCGGTCGTGATCGCCTCCTCGAGCACGAACTCGCGCGGCCGGCCGTCCACGTCGAACGTTCGGACGTCCTTGGCGGGGGATGCCACGGCAACACCGCCCGAGCCGTCGTAGCGCTGCGGCAGACCGCCCTCGGCGACCTGCGTTCCGACGCCCGTCTGCGTGTAGAACGCCGCGATGCCCGACCCACCGGCACGCAGCTTCTCGGCGAGGGTTCCCTGCGGTGTGAGCTCGAGCTCGAGCTCGCCGGAGAGGAACTGCCGCTCGAACTCCTTGTTCTCCCCCACGTAGGACGACGTCATCTTGCGGATCCGACCCGCGCCGAGCAGGATGCCGAGCCCCCAATCGTCCACGCCGCAGTTGTTCGAGACAACAGAGAGGTCGCGTGTGCCCTGTGCGAGCAGGGCCTCGATGAGGGCGATGGGGTTTCCGGAGAGGCCGAAGCCGCCGACCGCGAGGGACGCTCCGTCGGGGATGTCGGCGACAGCATCGCTCGCCGAGGGCCAGGTCTTGTCGATCACGCGGACTCCTTCGTGCAGGGATCGGTGATCTCATCCTGCGCCCGGCACCGGCCGGCGGCTCCCCTTGCTTCTTGCGATGTGGATGCCCGCCCGCGTAGCGTCCACATCGTGGACACATCGCCGACCCGCCCCTCGCGCAGCACCGTCCCCGGCACCCAGGCCATCGCCCGAGCCGCCCACCTGCTTCGCCTGGTGACGGCCGCGGGCACCGAGGGGGCATCAGTCGGGGATCTCGCGCGACAGGCCGACCTCACCCGACCCACCGCGCACCGACTCCTGTCCGCATTGCGGCAGGAAGGCCTCGTGGATCGCGATGAGGCGAGCGGTCGGTGGCTGCCCGGACCGGAGCTGTACCTGATGGGGACGATCGCGGCATCCCGGTTCGATGTCACGACGCTCGCTCGCGACATCGTGCGCTCGCTGGCGGTCCGCACCGAGGAGAGCGCATTCCTCTCCGTGCGTCGCGGCGACGAGACGGTGTGCCTCGTCCGCGAGGACGGCAGCTTTCCGATCCGCTCATTCGTGCTGTCGGAGGGAGTGCGTTTTCCCCTGGGGGTGGCATCCGCGGGTCTGGCGATCCTGGCCTTCCTCCCACCGGATGAGGTGGATGCCTATCTCGAACGGCACGACGACCTCGCTCAGCAATGGGGGACGAGCCACTCCCCCGCTCGCCTGCGCACCCGCGTGGCGGACACGAAGGCGCGCGGCTACGCGGTTAATCCCGGGCTCATCGTCGAGGGCAGCTGGGGCCTCGGCGCCGCGGTGTTCACGCGCACCGGTGAACCGCAGTGGGCGCTCAGCCTCACGGGGGTCGAGTTCCGCTTCGCCGGCGACCGGTTGGCGGACCTCGGTCGCATCCTGCTGGCCCACGCACATCAGCTGTCGACCCGCATCGCCGGTCGCTGATGCATACCTACGTTATATAACAGGGGTATACTCGGGGGAATGACCCGCGACGATGATCTCCAGAGACTGATCCTCGCGGTGCACGCCCTGACGCGTACCGCGGCCATCGACACCAAGAACGACGCCCCCGCTGCCCAATGGCGCACGCTCACGCTGCTGCGTGACCACGGACCTCAGCGCCTCGGCGACCTCGCCACCCTCAGCCGCGTCTCACAGCCCGGAATGACCCGGCTCGTGCACCAGATGGAGGATGCCGGCCTCGTGGCCCGTGGCATCCACCCGGACGACTCGCGCGTGAGCGTCGTGTCCGCCACCGACGAGGGACTGCGAGAGCTCGACCGGTGGTTGGAGGTGCTGAGCGCCGCCCTCACCCCGCACGTCGCCCACCTGACGGATGCCGAGTGGGATGCCGTCCGTGTGAGCGCTGACGCGCTCGGTGCCCGAGTCCGCCCCCAGCCGGAGCTCGCCCGATGAGCGCGGCACCGAGCATCTGGAAACAGCCCGCCCAGGTCTGGGCCGTCGCGTTCGCCTGCGTCGTGGCCTTCATGGGCATCGGCCTGGTCGATCCGATCCTTCCCGCGATCGCGGAGTCGCTTCAGGCCAGCCCGGTCGAGACCGAGCTCCTCTTCACGAGCTACCTCGTGGTCACCGGCCTCGCGATGCTCGTCACGAGCTGGATCTCGAGCCGCATCGGCGCGAAGGCGACGCTCCTCGTCGGGCTCTCCCTGATCGTGGTCTTCGCGCTGTTCTGCGCTCTCAGCGGCAGCGTCGACGCCGTCATCGGCTTCCGCGCGGGCTGGGGCCTCGGCAATGCGCTGTTCATCTCGACCGCGCTCGCAACCATCGTCGGCGCGGCATCGGGCGGCAGCTCCGCGGCGATCGTGCTGTACGAAGCGGCCTTGGGCCTCGGCATCGCGGTGGGACCGCTGCTCGGCGGCATCCTGGGCGAGGCGAGCTGGCGCGGACCCTTCTTCGGCGTCGTCGTGCTCATGGCGATCGCGTTCGTCGCGGTGGCGGTGCTGCTGCGCGGACCCTCCCCCGCCCGCACGCCGATCCCGTTCAGTGCGCCATTCAAGGCGCTGGGACGCCCGGCGCTGGCGATCCTGGCCGCGACCGCGCTGTTCTACAACATCGGGTTCTTCACACTGCTGGCGTTCTCGCCGTTCCCGCTGGGCTTCGGCGCGATGGGCATCGGTCTGACGTTCTTCGGCTGGGGCGTCGCTCTCGCGATCACCAGCGTGTGGGTCGCTCCCCTCCTGTTGCGCCGGATGCGGCTGACCTCGGTCCTGCTTCTCGCGCTGCCGCTGCTCGCGGTCGACCTGCTGGTCGCCGCTTTCGTGGTCGGGTCGCCCGCGGGGCTCGTCACCTGCATCATCGTCGGCGGTCTTGTGCTCGGCGTCGTCAACACCGCGCTCACCGAGGCCGTGATGGAGGCGACCGACCTGCCGCGCTCGGTCGCATCATCGGCGTACTCGGCGGTCCGCTTCCTCGGCGGCGCCGTCGCTCCGCCGCTCGCCGCGTTCCTGTGGCACGCCGCAGGTGCCGGTGTGCCGTACATCATGGCCACGGTCTCCGTCGTGATCGCCGCCGCCTGCGTGCTGTTCGGCCGCCGCGCGCTCGCGCACATCGACGCCGCACACCCGACCGCGGCCGACGAGGGCGCTGCCGTTCTGGTGGGCGACGCGGCCTGAGCCGCCATTGAGCGAACGCGGCGCCCGGGCGTCGGCCCGCGTCAGTCGGCGGCGGGCCCCGAATGCACGGCGAGGCTCGTGAAGCGGCGCGGCTCGTCCGCGCGGCGTAAAGCCTCGGCGACGGCATCCTCGGGCGTCGGCCCGAAGCTCACGGCGACCGTCCGCCGCTCGTCGAGCCAACGCTCCTCGAGGAGGACTGAACGGATGCGATCGGCCCAGCCCCCGGTCCCGGCGACGGCGACCACGGGGGTGCCGAAGTCGTAGGCGATGGTGAGCTCGTTCAGCGTGCCCGCTCCCCCGCCGATCATGACCACGGCGTCGCAGACCCGCGGCGTGAGCAGGTTGCGGATCGTGCCCATGCCCGTCGGGAACGCGATGTCGACGAACGCGCTCGCGCGCGAACGGTCCGCCTCGGGCAGGAACCCGATGGTCAGCCCATCGGCCTCCCGCGTGCCGCGCGACGCTGCGGCCATGACTCCCGTCGTTCCGCCGCTGACGAGCACTGCCCCGGCGCGCGCGACGGCCGCGCCGACGCGTGCCGCGACGTCGAGGATGTCGACCACGCTTCCCGGCGCGGTGTCCCCCGCGCTTCCGATGACGCCGATGACGCGTCTCCTCATGTTTCCTCCACTCCGGCCGCGATGAATCGGCGGCGCACGTCGACGTCATCCGGCGCGATGTGCGCCAGGTCCAAGGGCGTGCGCGCGGCGGTGGCGAACGATGCCGCGGCGGCGCCGGCGACGACGGCGGAGAGCAGGTCGCCCGTTTCGGCCATCGCGGAGGCGCACGCGCCGCCGAACACGTCTCCGGCCCCCGTCGGGTCGAAGGCATCCGGATCCCGGAACACCGGCACTCGCCATCGTCCCTCGCGGGTCGAGACGACGGCGCCACGCGACCCGCACTTCAGCACGACCGTTTCCGCACCCCAGTCATGAAACATCGACGGCAGGTCGCGCTCCTCGACGTCCGGCAGGAACACGGCGGCATCCGATGTGCTGGGGAGGAAGACGTCGACCGACGGGAGGACGTCCATGAGCGCGGCGCTGCCGGCGCGCGCCAGCTCGCTCCGGTCCGGGCAGTCCAGCAGGAGGTATCCGTTGCCGCGGGCGGCGTCCACGCTCTCCCGCAGGCGGGAGGTGGGCAGCAGGCCCAGGTACCAGGCTTCCGCCGATAGCGATGAGAGATCCCCCACCGACGGCAGCGTCGCGTGCAGGATTTCCGGCTGACCGGTGTTGTCGAGGAATCGATCGCGCTCGCCGGGCGGCAGATCCTCGAGCGCTCGAGGGTCGGCCGGGTGCGACCGGGACTCGTCGGCATCGTACGAGAAGCTCACGCGGAGACTCGGGACGTCGGATCGCCGTCGGATGCCGTCGATCCGGACACCGCAGTCCCGCAGACGCTCGAGGGCGCCCGCGGGATAGTCCGCGCCCACCACGGTGTGAACCGCAGCCGCTCCTGCGGCGAGGACGACACCCATCGCCGCCCAGAAGGCGTTTCCGCCGGGTCGGTCGACCTCGAAGGAGCCATCGGCGAAGCGCACGGCATCCAGGCTGAAACCGCCGATGACACGGGTGAGCGGGCTCATCCTGCCCCGGCCGGGTGCTCGAAGGCGGTTCGGACGAACTCTTCGACGAGCGAGCGGCGAGGCTGCATCGCGATGCGTACCGTCGGGCGGGCGGATGCCACGGGGGCGGGTCGCCGGTCGACACAGGTCATTCCGCGGGTGAGGGTTCCCTCCACCTCGACCTGGACGGCAGCCTCGAGGTAGTCGGCGGCGAGCGGGTCGAGGGCCAGCACGGCGGCGGTCGGGTCGTGCAACGGGAACCCGACGACGCCCAGGTCGCGGGCGTTGAAGTCGAGATACTGCGGGAGCATCGCCCGCACCAGGTCGGTCGACGGCGAGGACGGCGCACCGTTGATGCGTCGCATCTCGACGTCGGTGGTGCGGCACGACATCGTGATGTCCAGCGGCACGAGGATGAGGTTCCGTGCAGCACAGAAGACGCGTTCAGCGGCCTCGGGATCGTGGCGGATGTTGGCCTCCGCGTGCGGCGTCATGTTTCCGGGGACCGCGACCGCTCCACCCATCACGACGATCGCGCGCAGGAGGGTGTCCAGATGCGGTTCGAGCTCGAAAGCCCGACCGACGTTCGACAGGGGCCCCGTCGCCAACAGCACGAGCTCTCCCGGACGCTCCCGCGCGAGCCGCACGATCTGTTCCGCGGCGGACTCGTCGACGATCCTGCCGGGCGGTTCGTCGATGGATGCCATCCCACCGATGCCGTCGTCACCGTGGACCTCGGCGGCATAGTGGACGTCCTGCTTCCAAGGTCCCGTCTCACCACGCGCCACCGGAACCGCCCCCAGCCCCATCACGTGGAGGAGCTGGCGGGCGTTGCGCGCCGCCTGGACCGCGGAGGTGTTGCCGTGCACCGTTCCCACGGCGACGATCTCGGCGCGCCCCGAACCGACGAGGTACAGCAGCGCCATCGAATCGTCGATGCCGACGTCCATATCGAGGATGAGGGGAACGGGCGTCACGGTCGACATTCGTCGGTCTGCTCTCTCGTAGACGGTGCGGGGAGTCTGACGGCGACGGTGAGGGGGAAGGGCCCCCTCACCGCCGCTCGACCTCACTCGCTGGTGATCGAGGTGTCGATGAACTCGCTGTCGAAGATGTCATCCGCCGTGAGCCCGGGCTTGATCGTGACACCCGTGGCGCCGAGGAGCGACGTGATCTGCTCGAAGCTGCTCTCCGCGCGGCCGGGCGCAAAGGCCCCGATGGGAACGGACGGGTCGGTCCCGGCCATGAGGTGCATGTCCTTGAGAACATCCGCGCCCGCCTCGGCGACACCGGCCGAGTACACCCAGCCCGTGTCGTACTCCTCCGTCAGTTTCACGATGAGGGCGTTGGTCGGTGCCGGGTCGGCGAGGTATGCCAGAGTCGAGCGCTGCAGGATCGGCACGAGCTTGGTGAGGCACGGCGAGAGCTCCTCGAGGTCGGCCGCACGGACCGAGAGGGCATCCGGATACACGTCGTATCCGGCATCCTTCACCAGCTGGAACTCCACGGGCTTGTCCCACTGGGCGATCTCGTGCTCGTAGATGTAGGGCTCAGACGTGGCGAAGCCGTTCTGGGCGATGCTCGGGTCGCTGACGAACCGCGCCGGGCTGCCGTCGTACGAGTCGGACAGCTGGGAGTGCTTCAGGACGCCCTTCGCCACGAGCGCCTGAGCATAGAGGCCTCCCTTGGGGACGACGACCGTCGCATCCGTCTTGCCGATGTCCGCGATCGACGTCCAGTCCGGGTGGGTCTCGGGGTCCCACATGATGATCTGGGGGCTCTGCTGCCGGGTGGCGAACACACCGATCGCCGGCTGGTCGACGGCGCCGGCCACGCGGTCTTCGGTCGGGATGCTACCGAGGGTGATCGAGGTGTCCTGGTACATCTGCGAGATCACGGGCTGGTAGCCGATCGCGGAGCCGCCGGAGCGCACCTCGATCTGGACACCGGTGCTCTTGCCGCCATCGACGAGCGTGCCCGTGACGCTCTTCTTGTTGGTGTCGATCACGGCATCGGGTCCGACGAGTCCGTAGAACGGGCCGTGGTCGACCTCCGGCTCCCACGTCGCCTGCACGACGACGGTCGCGGGACACACGTCGGTCAAGATGCTGGCCTCATCCGCGAGCGGGATGGCCGGGGCGCTTGCGGCGGGAGCGGCGCCGGAGGCGCAGCCCGACAGCGCGGCCCCCGCGACGGCGAGAGCGGTGAGAGCGAGAAGCGGGCGGGGAAGGCGGTGCGCGGAACCTGGAATCACGGGAGAGCCTTTCGGGTAGGCGCCGAGGATCGATGTCGCGTTCGGCTGTGCGAGCCGCGTCTGCGGTCGAGACCGAGTGTTCCACTTGTAGGACAAGTTGGCGATAGTTCTCAGACAAGTTTACGAACGTGGAACGCGCGCGAAATGCGCGGCCGGAAAACGCAGATCGGCCCGCACGCGCGCGGGCCGGGGCGCCGGGTAGACGGCCGCGGGCTCAGCCGCGGGTGACGCGCCGCACCAGGACGTTGCGCAGATGCGCCGGTGCCGGCGTCTGCACCTCACGGCACCAATACGCCACCTCGCGAGCGGGGCCGAGACCGCAGTAGGTGAGGACGAGAGCGGACGCGGATGCTTCCAGACTCAGGGCCTCGCGCTCGTCACCGGCGAGCATCGCGGAGCCCAACCACACCGTCTCCCACGCCACGGCCACGCCGTTGAGGCGCTCGGCCAGGTCGAACACGGGCATCGACGGATCGAGATCCGGCTGCCACTCCGCGGTGGAACGTCCGTCGGTGACCGGGATGACGTCGTCGGCCATCACGTAAGGGTGCCCGTCCGCGCTCCACACCTTCCGTGTGCGCAGCACGCGCGTGCCGATCGGCAGGTCGTGGAACTGCTCCGGACCGTGGGGTGAGCGCTCGACGACGTCGTAGGCGGCGGACAGGACGCGGACGGACGGTTCGTATCCGGCACGTGCAATGGCATCCAGGTGGTCACGTTGCTGATCGACGCGCGTCCCCAGCTGGAAAAGATGCGAGTGGATTACCGTGCGCGCACCGTGCGACCGGTAGATGTATCCGCGCTCCTCGAGCCGGATCAGTGCCTCGCGGACCGAGGTGCGGCTGGCTCCGGTCTGCGCGGCCAACTGCGGCTCGGAGGGCATCGGGCGACCTTCTCGGTCGACGCCCTTCCAGATCTCGATGAGGACGTCGACGAGATGCTCGGGATCGGAGCGCTCTCTCGCCATCCACGAATCCTCACCGCTACGGAGCCAGATCCGCCCAGCCTAACCGGCGCCGGCACGAACCATCCCGGTCGCGAAGGCTCGGCGCCGTCAGCTCGGCGTGCGGGCGGCGTTCACGACGGCGCGTGCGCCCGCGTCGGACATCACGATCGAGTAATGGTCGGTGTCGGGTACTCGGCGGACATCCTTCAGTGAGGGGAAGGCTTCGCGCACGACGGTGAGGTCGGGATAGAGCGGTGGCACCTCGCCGCGGAGGCCGCGCTCGGCGGCGAGCAGCATCGTGGGTCGCGGCATCCGTTCGAGAGCGCGGGCGATGTCGACGCCGGTGTTCTGATCGATCGAGTCGGCCTCGACGGTCGCGAACGTCGTCGCCGGGCGGAGCTTCGGCTCCTCGCCGATGAGGTCGTACGAGAAGTAGGTGTCGAGCAGGGGGTCTTCCCGTCCGGTGAACGCCGGGTGCTCCCGCCAGAAGTCGCGATACGCCGCGCGGTCGGCGAATCGCATGTCCAGGCGCGCCGCGGTCGGTCCGAGCACGTGCCGAACCGCTTCGCGGGGCGGCATCCCCTCGGGCAGGTCCAGCGGCAGTCCGCCGTCGACCAGAATCACGCGGTCGACGCGATCCGGATGCCGATCCGCGAACACCGCCGAGACGAAAGCGCCCATTGAGTGCCCGACGACGACCGCCCGGTCGATGCCGGTGGCATCCAGGACGAGCGCGAGGTCGTCGGCGTGCCTCGCCATCCCCACCGGCCCCTCGACGTCCGCACTGCGGCCCCGGCCGCGCAGGTCGGGGGCCACCAGCCGCACATCGGCCGCTTCGCGAGCCACCCACGACCATGCGAGGTGCGACGCCGTGACGCCGTGCACGAGCAGCCACGGCAGGCCCCCGGCATCCGGATGCCACTCCCCCAGATGAAGCGTCCCTCCCGGGACCGAAACCGCGTGCGTGCGGTCGGTCACCGCTCGCCTCGGACCGCGACCTCGAGCTCTTCCCACAGCTGCACGAACCGGGCGTTCCACGGCGTGGCGAACGCACCCGCCTGCCACCGCCGACGCACCTCGTCGAGCGTGACCCACTCAGCCTCGAGCACCTCGTCGGGGTCGACCACGACATCCGGCTCGCCCTCGACATGCACGGTCCACAGGTCAAAGAGCGCGCGTTCCTCGACGACGCGTCCCACGAGCACGAGATCGTCCGGAAGGACGGAAATGCCGACCTCTTCGTCGAGCTCTCGGATGGCGCCCCGACGACTCGATTCCCCGCGCAGCGCGCTCCCGGCGGGAAACTCCCACGCCAGCGGGTAGTCCTTGCCTTCGGCGCGTCGACTCACCAGCACCCGACCCGTGGATGCCACCACGCATACGGATGCCACGATGTGGAACGACCCGGCGGGCACAGGCCCGTCACCCCGTCGGTGGAGGGTTCCGGTGGGCGTTCCCTGGACGTCGGTGACGTCCCACATCTCGTCGTCTGCCATGCCGCCATCCTCCCGCGCTGACCCCGCGGACGCGAGGGTCAACGCGCAGCGTCCGGGTCTCACCGGCGCGTCGCTCACTTCTCGGGGTCGTGATCCTCGCGAATGCGCCGACCCTCGGCGACATCCGCCGTCTCCTTCGCGTCCGCCTTCTTGATGGTGCGATCGTCCCGCGGCGGCAGCTGGATGTCCGCCTCGGCGGCGATACCGGCCTCGAGCTGCCGCGCGCGCTCCATCTCGGCGTCGAACTCGGCGCCAAACAGGAGCGCGAGGTTCGCGATCCAGAGCCACAACAAGAAGATGACGATGCCCGCGAGCGATCCGTACGTGCGGTCGTAGTTCGAGAAGTTGCCGACGTAGAGACCGAAGACGAAGGTGGCAAGGGCGAGCACGATGATGGCGGTGAGCGCGCCGATGCTGATCCAGCGGAACTTCGGCTGCTTCGCGTTCGGGGTCGCGTAGTACAGGATCGCCACCATCAGCACGACGATGACGGCCAGGACCGGCCACTTGAGGATGGACCACAGCGTCTGGGCGATGTCGCCAACGCCGAGGGCATCACCGACGGCGGTGGCGACCGGACCCGACACCACGAGGATCGTCGCCGCAATGAACAGCAGCACGATGCCGATCACCGTGACCAACAGCTGCATCGGCTTGAGCTTCCAGAACGGTCGACCTTCGTTGATCTCGTAGATGCGGTTCATCGCACGGCTGAAGGCGCTGACGTACCCGGATGCCGACCACACGGCGAGCACGATCCCGGTGATCAGCGCGAAGCCCGCCGCGGGCGAAGAGGCGATCTGCTCGATCGGCCCGCGGATGGTGTCCGCCGTCTCGCCAGGGGCCGCCTGCTCGATGATCCCGAGAATGGCGTCGGCAGCTGCCGTGCCCTGCCCGAAGACACCGAGCAACGAGAAGAGTGCGATGAGCGCCGGAAAGACCGACAGGACCGAGAAGTAGGTCAGGGCCGCCGCCATATCGATGCACCCGTCGGACCGGAACTCGCGCAGAGTCTTGCGCAGGACGTACTTCCAGGAGCGCTTGTCGAGGTCGTCGGGCGAGTCGGGCTTGGCCGGGTGTTCGGGTGCGGGAGCCCCACCCTTCGAGGTGAAGTGATTCGTGGTGTCGGAACTCATCGCCACAGTGGAGCCGGACAACGGCGGGGAAGAAACACCCTTGCGAAACGCCGGGCCGATGTGCGGCGGGCGGCGACAAGGGCAACCCCTGCGGCTCGAACCTACGACCCATCGAATGATGCAATACGCCCACCGAGATAGCCGGCAGCACGGCGGAGGCCGCTCGTCGCGCCATATTGAGCTGACATATCCCCCTGAGAGAATGACCCTGGGGGAACATGGCATAAGAGCGGGGGGCGACTATCTGATGCGGATCAGCAAGACAGTCTTGATGTTGGGTGCAGCGTTATCTGCATCCATCCTGATCGCGTCGTGCATCGACCCGCCAGGGTGCCAGTGATGAGAAAGATCCTCGCCGCAGCACCATTCGTGACAATCGCCGCCGTACTCACATCATGCTCGCTCGCGAGCGACCTAGATCCAACCCATGCGCCCGACAAGAACCTCGCAAGCCAGGCCGAGATCGCCACTTACGAGCGTTCGCGAGATTGGGGCAGCGGCGCTGGGGAAGCTCGCGGAGTGCTCGCGGAGATAGATGGATGCGTGCGCCTGGACAACTCGAGGGTCCCTGTCTTCCCGTCCGATCAGGCTACTTGGGACGGGGAAACTCTCACGTTCGGCGAGGATCAGTATCGAGTCGGCGACACCATCACGTTCGCCGGCAACGAGATTGGCGATCCGAGCGAGCTAGAAGCAGAGATTCCAGCGGGCTGCTCTGCGGGCCCATTCTGGATCGTCGGACCGCACCGTGAATAGGACACAAACGCGCCGATCACCGAGCGTGAAGCGGATTGCCGGACGGTTCCTTCGTTCGGCACGGCAAACGCTGACTAAACGCACCTCACGCCGCTCGAGACGCCGGACCGCCCAGCGTTGCTCGGCCCGAAATCGGCGGAAGGCCCAGTCACTGCTTTTACACAGTGACCGGGCCTTCCTTGTGGTGCACCCCCTGGGACTCGAACCCAGAACCCACTGATTAAGAGTCAGTTGCTCTGCCGATTGAGCTAGAGGTGCGTTCCGTTGGCCCGAAAACAGCGTTCCGAACCGAGGGATTACGTTACCAGGCGTGACAGGAGCTGACCAAATCGGCCCAGGCTCGCCGTCTATCCTGGACGGGTGTCTCCCATCGATGAGCCGCTCTCGTCCGCCGCGCCTGAGTCGTTGAGCGATGACCTCGCGCTCGCGCTCCGACTCGCCGATGCGGCAGACGCTGTCGCGATGGCACGCTTCGACGCCTCCGACCTGCAAATCGACACGAAGCCCGACCGCACCCACGTCACCGAGGCAGACCTGGCCACCGAGCGGGCGATCCGGGTGATTCTGGATGCCGAGCGCCCCGACGACGCGATCCTGGGCGAGGAATACGGCACCTCGGGCGACACCGCACGCCGGTGGGTGATCGACCCGATCGACGGGACGCACAACTACATGCGCGGCATCCCGGTCTGGGCGACGCTCATCGCCCTCACCGTCGACGGCGTACCACAGGTCGGCGTCGTCAGCCAGCCCGCGCTCGCCCGGCGCTGGTGGGCCGCAACAGGACAGGGCGCATGGACGAACGGCCAGGACGGCGAGCCCCGTCGCATCCATGTCTCCGGCGTCGACGACATCGCGCACGCGAGCATCAGCTTCCAGAGCATCGAGCAGTGGGACGACGTCGACCTCGTCCCGACCCTCGAGCGTCTCGCGCGCGCCGTGTGGCGTGACCGCGGATACGGCGACGCCCTCCCCTACATGTGGCTGGCGGAAGGGCGCCTCGAGCTGGTGGCCGAGTTCGGCGTGAAGGAGTACGACATCGCGGCCATCGCACCGATCGTCCGCGAAGCCGGTGGTGCCTTCTCGGCGTTCGACGGTTCTGACCGCCTCGACGCGGAGTCGTCGCTCGCGACGAACGGCGTGCTCCACGACGCGTTCCTCGCCCTTCTTCACGAGGAGGACACGCCGTGACACGACGCATCCTCGCCGCCGCGTCCGCCGCGCTCCTGACCGCCATCGCGCTCACCGCGTGCGCCCCGAACACCGCACCGCAGGCGGCACCCTCCGCGGCGCCGACGGATGCCGCCCCCGCAGCGACCGCCGAGCCCTCGCCGAGCGACGACACGGATGCCAGCGCCGACCCCACATGCGAGACGATCATCCTCTCGTCGACCGCGGCGGACTTCACCAGCATCGGATGGAAGCCGCAGCAGGAGCCCTTCCGGGTCGGCGCGACCGAGGTGCCCGGAGGCATCCTGTGCAAGTGGAGCGATGGTTCGGCGACCGCCTCGAGCGTGCAGATGTTCGGATGGGCGCCCATCGACGGCACCGCCGCCGACAAGGCCGAAACCGACCTCCTCTCTTCGGGATGGAAGCGCGAGGAGGGCAGCAACGGCCAGGTGTACGTGACCGAGAACCCGGACTGGCTCGCCGGACGCGGCGCCGACGGCTACGGCATCACGTACCTCTTCGGCGACGGATGGGTGACCGTCGCCGACACGAAGCAGAGCCTCGTGCTGATCGACTGGCCCCCGTCTCAGCGGTAGGGATTCTCCGCGTCGAGAGCACCGGATGCCGCGTGCCCCTGGTCCCACGCGTCGCCCCGCGCTTCGCGCTCGCGCCAGAGCGCGTCGGTCTGCAGCACGCGCTGCGCCAGTGCGACCCAGTCGCTCCACCCGGCGGAGGGCACCGACTCACCGTCCGACGCGACGGCACGCCACCTCGAGGAGTCGGCATCCGGTTCCAGCTGAAAGGGTCCGACATCGATTCGGTGCGCGCGGGGATCGGGCATGCTCCGACGGTAGGTCTCCCGCGCGGCGCCGGGCAAGCCGGTCGCGTAGGCTCGGTCGTCGTGGCTATCGGCGCGACCATTCACACGTTCACGGTGCAGCTCTCGGACGTCGATCGCGGCGTGTACGACGAGCTGCAGCTGCGCGTCGCCCGGCATCCGTCCGAGACCGACCCGTACATGCTCACGCGCGTCCTGGCCTACTGCCTCGAGTACGAAGAGGGCATCACGTTCAGCGAGGGCGTTTCGGCCACCGACGAACCGGCCGTGATGGTCCGCGATCTGACGGGTGCGCTCGTCGCGTGGATCGAGGTCGGAGCACCGGATGCCGCCCGCCTCCACACCGGCAGCATGAAGGCCGAGCGCGTCGCGATCTACACGCACCGCGACCCCGAGAAGGTCGCCGCGCCGTGGGCGGGCAAGCGGATCCACCGGGCCGAGGATGTACTGCTGCACTCGTTCGACGCCGGTTTCGTGGAGCGGATGGCGGCGGCGATCGAACGTCGCAACACCGCCACGCTGACGCGCACCGAGGGTCGCTTGTACCTCGAGCTCAACGACGCCTCGGCCGAGAGCGACGTGCACACGCGCGCGGCGGCATAGAAAAACCCTCGTCCGCGAAGTGCGGGCGAGGGTTTCTCCGGTGACGATGGTTCGTGGAGCTGGGGGGAATCGAACCCCCGTCCAACGCTGGGTCTCCGCGTTTTCTCCGGGCGCAGTCTGTGCAGACGTTCTGCTCGGCCCCGACCTTTGTCACAGACACCTAAGTCGACAGGCCCAGTCCGGGAAAAGTCCCGCGTGACGTCCGGACGCCGTCACGCAGCAAGACCCCTAAATGACGCCAAGATCCGTGGCGGGGTCACACACGGCTTGACGGACTATCGGGCTCGCTTAGGCAGCGAGGGCGAAGTCAGTGCGCTTAGCATTGGCACTTATTGTTTTGCAGGGAGCGTTTACGAGATAACCCCACATCCTCGGCCCGCTTTCTCGCGGGTTCGCAGGCGCTGTCGAAACCGATCAGCCCCGGGAACTCCGTGAAGGAGCGACCATCGTCACACTGTTGACTTACCAATCGGATGCCGAGACACCCGAGCATCACAGTCTACAACGCGGCAACACTCAGCGCATTCCCGAACGCTCGCATAGGCTCGCCGCATGAGCCAGGTCACCATCACCGTCCGAGGCGAGAGCGAGAGGCGCGTGCGCGCCGAAGAGGCGGCGGTGCGCGTCACCGTGGCCACCGACGGGCCGGCACGCGGTCCCGTGGTCGAACGCGCGCAGGAGCGGGCGGCATCCGTGCAGGACGGTCTGGTCGCGCACCTGCGCTCGGGCGAGGTCTCCGAGTGGTCGAGCGCACGGGTTTCGGTCTGGTCGGACCGACCGTGGAACAGCGAGGGCGTGCAACTGCCGCTGGTGCACCACGCGAGCGTGGAGCTGTCAGCGACCTTCACCGACGCGGGCGCGCTGTCCTGGTGGCTCGGCGAGGTCGCCGAGTCCGACGACGTCCAGGTCACGGCCGTCGATTGGCGCCTCGCGCGTGAAACGCGTGTGAGCGTGGAACGGAAGGTCGCCGCGTCGGCGGTCCAGGTCGCCGTGGAGCGCGCCGCCGCGTACGCCGAGGCGCTGGGCCTGGCATCCGTCACCGCGGTGGAGATCGCGGACGCGGGCCTCCTGGAATCGCGACCGGATGCCGCGGCCCCGCGCATGATGTTCGCGAAGGCCGACTCGAGCCCCTCGTTCAGCCTGCAGCCGCCCGAGCTCGTCGTCAGCGCGACCGTCGAGGGACGCTTCGTCGCCGAGTAAGGCTCAGTCGCCGAGGCGGTTCCGGGTGCGCATGGCCCGTTCCGCCTCGCGCTTGTCTTCGCGCTCGCGGATGGTCTGCCGCTTCTCGAACTCGCGCTTGCCCTTCGCGACCGCGATCTCGACCTTCGCGCGACCGTCGAGGAAGTAGAGCCGCAACGGGACGAGGGTGTACCCACCGGCCGCGACCGCGTGCGAGAGCTTGATGATCTCGTCCTTGTGCAGCAGGAGCTTGCGCGTGCGCTTGGCCGAATGATTGGTCCAGTGCCCCTGCGAATACTCGGGAATGTGGACCGCGTCGAGGTAGGCCTGACCGCCGTCGATGTAGGCGTACCCATCGGTGAGGTTGGCGCGCCCCTGACGGAGCGATTTCACCTCGGTGCCCGTGAGCACCAGACCGGCTTCGTACGTCTTCTCGATGGCGTAATCGTGACGCGCCTTCTTGTTCGACGCGATGAGCTTCTCACCCTGCTCACGAGGCATGGTGCCACCTCCTCATGATCTCGGGCACACAGAGCCCCTCAGTCTACGCGATCAGGCACGCAGCCAGCGGCGTATCGCGAAGCTCGCGCTCAAGGCGGCCAACAGCACACCGATCACGATGATCACCGGGATCACGATCGCGACGTCAGAGAACCCGACCCACGACGTGATGAAGCTGATGCGGTCGCGCAGATACTGGTTCACCCCGACACCGACGATCGCCCACACCGCGACGCTCGCGAGTGCCGAGCCGATGAGGGCCGCCAGCACGCCTTCCAGAACGAACGGGGTCTGGATGAACCGATTGGACGCCCCCACCAGTCGCATGATCCCCAGTTCGCGCCGTCGGGCGAACGCCGACAGACGGATCGTCGTGGCGATCAACAGGACGGCGGCGACGAGCATCAACCCCGCGATGCCGACGGCGACATAGGTCGCCACAGTCAGTGTCTGGAACAGCGGTTCCAGATACTGCATCTGGTCGGTGACCTCTTCCACGCCGGCCTGATTGCTGAACGCCTCGGAGATGACATCCGATTGGCTCTGATCGACGAGATTGATGTTGAAGGTCGCGTTGAACTGTTCGGCCGTGACCACGCCGGCGATGTCTTCGGGCAGCTGCGACTTGGCATCCTCGAACACCTGCTCGCTCGTGGAGAAGGTGTAGTTGCGGATGAGCGGCGCGAGCGCGGGCCCGTCGAGCGTCGCCGTGACCTGGTCGATCTGCTCCTGGGTCGCCGCCGTGCCCGCGGTGCAGGACGGGGCATCCGACACGGTGGCGCACATGAACACGGCCACCTGCGCACGATCAGCCCAGTACGACTGCATCTTGCCGATCTGCATCTGCATGAGCATCGCCGCGCCGACGAAGGTCAGCGACACGAACGTGACCAGGATCACCGAGATGACCATCGAGGCATTGCGGCGGAGACCGCTGAACGCCTCCGAGAGGATGAGACCGAGCCTCATGAGGTGGGCCCCACTTCGTCGTCGCGGTCGTTCTTGTCGGCGAGGCCGAGGCGGTCGGCGAGTCCCAGCGCGTCGACGTCCGGCGTGGTCACCGGCACCGAGCGCGTGTTCGTCGTCGGCTCGCTCGAAGCCGCGGATGACGAAGCGTCCTCGGCGACCCGCTCCGCCTGCTCCGCCACCGCGCGAGCGGCGTCGGCGAGGTTCAATGGCTCGACGGCACCCGTGATGTGCGCGACCTCGCGTTGCACCTCGAGCACCGCGGTGAGGGCCGCGACCGCGGCGGCACCCTTCTCGACCTCGGGCGCCAGTCGCGGGAGTCCGGACGTGTCGCCGTAGCCCCCGCGTCGTTCATCGCGGACCATCTCGCCGTTGCTCAGCTCGATCACGCGACGCTGCATCTGGTCGACGAAGCCGGCCTCATGCGTGGCCATCACGACCGTGGTGCCACCGGCGTTGATGCGGGCCAGCAGCTGCATGATGTCGATCGACGTGCCGGGGTCGAGGTTTCCCGTCGGCTCGTCGGCCAGCAGCACCTGGGGACGATTCACCAGGGCGCGGGCGATCGCCACGCGCTGCTGCTCACCGCCGGAGAGCTCGTGCGGCAGGCGCTTCTCTTTCCCGTCGAGCCCGACCAGCGCGAGCACTTCCGGAACCGCCTGCTGGATGAACCCGCGGGAGGCACCCGTGACCTGCAGAGTGAACGCGACGTTCTGGTGAACGGTCTTGTTGGGCAGCAGACGGAAGTCCTGGAACACCGACCCGATATGGCGCCGGAAGTACGGAACCTTCCGATTCGAGAGTGTGCGCAGGTCGCGTCCGAGGACGACGACCCTCCCCTCGCTCGGCGTCTCCGCCCGGAGGATCAACTGCAAGCACGACGACTTGCCGGAGCCCGAGGCCCCGACGAGGAAGACGAACTCTCCGCGCTGCACCTCGAAATCCACAGCGTTCAACGCTGGTCTCGTGGTGCCGCGATACCGCTTGGTGACGTTCTCGAACCGGATCATGGCTCGACGAGCCTAAGCGCGCGATTTGTCCAACCCGAGAGGACGCGCCGGGGGACGAAACCGGGAGGATCCTATGGATGCCGCGGGCTGCGGCATCCATTGATCAGTCGTCGTCGTCCTTGCGCTTGCGCCAGCGGATGCCGGCAGCGATCAGACCGTCGAGGTCGCCGTCGAACACGACGGCGGGGTTGCCGACCTCGTACCCGGTGCGCAGGTCTTTCACGAGCTGCTGCCCGTAGAGGAAGTACGACCGCATCTGGTCGCCCCAGCTCGCCGTGATGGTTCCGGCAAGCTCTTTCTTCTTCGCGGCTTCCTCTTCGCGCTTGAGCAGCAGTAGGCGCGTCTGGAGGACGCGCATGGCCGCGGCGCGGTTCTGGATCTGCGACTTCTCGTTCTGCATCGAGACGACGAGGCCCGTCGGGATGTGCGTGATGCGCACGGCGGAGTCGGTGGTGTTGACCGACTGACCGCCGGGGCCCGAGGACCGGAAGACGTCGACGCGGATGTCACCTTCGGGCACCTCGACCTCGACGGCCTCCTCCATGACGGGAATGACCTCGACGGCGGCGAAGCTCGTCTGGCGCTTGTCGGCACCGCCGAAGGGGCTGATCCGCGCGAGGCGGTGCGTGCCGGCCTCGACCGACAGCGTGCCGTACGCGTAGGGCACGTCGATCTCGAACGTCGCGGACTTGATGCCCGCGCCCTCGGCGTACGAGGTGTCCATGACCTTCACGGGGTACTTGTGACGCTCGGCCCAGCGCAGGTACATGCGCAGAAGCATCTCGGCGAAGTCGGTGGCGTCGTCGCCACCCGCGCCGGAGCGGATCGTGACGACCGCCGAGCGGGCGTCGTACTCTCCGTCGAGGAGCGTCTGCACCTCGAGCTGGCCGATGACCTCGCGAAGCGACGCGAGCTCTTTGCGGGACTCCTCGGCCGAGTCCTCGTCATCCATCTCGATCGCGAGACCCACGAGCACCTCGAGGTCGTCGAGACGCTGCTCGATTTCGGTGATGCGCTTGAGCTCTGCCTGCCGGTGGCTGAGCCGACTGGTCACCTTCTGCGCGTTGTCGACGTCGTCCCACAGGTCGGGGGCGCCGGCCTCTTCGCTCAGGCGTTCGATGTCAGCGGTGAGTGCGTCGACGTCGACCACGGCCTGGATATCGGCGAAGGTCGAGCGCAGCGCCTGGATGTCGGCGGTCAAATCGAGTTCGAGCATTTGCGATCAAGCCTATCGTGGAGTCGGTGACAGCCGACTCTCCCCGGAACGTGCTGGTGCGCTTCGCGCCCATGATCTACGGCCCCACCCTCCTCTTCGCTCTCGGTGAGGGTGCTGTGATCCCGCTGATCCCCGTGATCGCGAATCGTCTGGGCGCCGACGTCGCCCTCGCCGCCCTGATCGCGTCGGCCCTCGTCGTCGGCCAGCTGTGCGGGAACATTCCGGCGGGATGGGCGGTCGCGCGATTCGGCGAGCGGATCACGATGGGCGTGGCCGGGATCGTCATCCTGGGCGGGCTCGTCGGCGTCGTCTTCGCGAATTCCTTGGCGGTGTTCGCGGCGGCGGTGTTCCTCATCGGTTTCTGCGCGGCATCCTTCGCTCTCGCGCGTCACTCGTTCATGACGACGCGGGTGCCGTTGCACTTCCGGGCGCGAGCACTGTCGCTCCTGGGCGGGACGTTCCGGCTCGGCATGTTCGTGGGGCCGTTCATCTCCGCGGCGCTCCTCGGCATCTTCGGCGACGAGTCCGCATCGATCGCGTTCTTCGCCGTGTGCCAGGTCGCGACGATCCTCCTCGTGTTCCTCGGTCCGGACCCCGAGCGAGAGATCGCCCCACCCGCCGTGGCATCCGCGGCAGATCCGGATGCCGAAGACACCGGCGAGCCCGTCACAGGCTCCATCCCCGCGGTGGAGCGGGCCGGCGTGCTGCGGACGATGTGGCGCCACCGCGACGTGCTGTCGCGGCTCGGCCTCGCGGCCGCGTCCCTGTCGGCGGTGCGTTCGGCACGGCAGGTCGTGCTGCCGCTCTGGGGTGTGTCCTTGGGTCTGGATGCCTCGACCATCGCGGTCGTCGTCGGCGTCTCGGGTGCGATCGATTTCGCCCTCTTCTACGCGAGCGGACAGGTCATGGATCGGTTCGGCCGCCTGTGGGCGGCCCTTCCCGCGATGGTCCTCATGGGCGCGGGATTCTTCGCGCTGTCGGTGACCCACGAGCTCGACAGCGCATCGATGTGGTACGCGATGTTCGCGGCCGTGCTGGGCGTGGGCAACGGCCTGTCCAGCGGCATCCTGCTGACGTTGGGCGCCGATATCGCGCCGCCGACCGAGCCGGCCGCGTTCCTCGGTTCGTGGCGCACGCTCACTGACGGCGGTGGCGCGATCGCCCCGGTGATCGTCTCGGCGCTGACGGCCGCGATCTCTCTCCCGGTCGCCGTCGCGGCCATGGGGGTGGTCGCCGTCGCCGGGGCCGTCGGCTTCGTGCGGTGGGTACCGCGATACGTCCCGCGCACCCGGTGACGCCGTCGCGCCGATTTGCCGCCCGGGTCGCCCACGGCCCACGATGAACCCACACCCGAACAGTCGTCGAGGAGAGGGTCACGTGAAGGATGTCGATCGCGGTGCGCTCACGATCTCGGCCGTCCTCGCCGGTGTCGCCGGCTACGTGGATGCCATCGGCTTCCTCGACACCGGCGGACTGTTCGTCTCGTTCATGAGCGGCAACTCCACGCAGGCCGCCGTCGACGTGCTTGGTCCGGGTGCCTCGGTGACGTTGGCCTCCGCGGGCATCATCGCCGCCTTCGTCGCCGGTGTCGCAGCCGGCGGGGTGATCACCGCCCTGCGAGCCCGACCTCGCGGGTGGATCGTCGGGGGCTCGACCGCGGCCGTCGCCGCCACGGCCGCGCTCGCTCTCGACGGCGACTCCACCCTGTGGCGCGTCGCACTGCTCGCGGCCGCGATGGGGGCTCTCAACACGCTGTTCCTCGCCGACGGCCGCGCGCGCGTGGCCATCACCTACTCCACGGGCACGCTCGTGAGCCTCGGACTGTCCATCGCGTCGGCCGTGACCGGCGGATCGCGCCACGCGTGGCAACGTCCGCTGCTCCTGTGGTCATCCCTCGTCTGCGGCGCCGTCGTGGGAGCCCTCGCGCACGGGTGGGGCAGTCCCCTCGCCCTCGCGATCGCGGCTGCCACGCTGGCCCTCGTGACCGCGTTCCTGGCGACGCGACGTTCTACCGAAACGGTCTGACCCCCGGTCAGCGTCCGGGTCACACCCGGATGAGCACCTTTCCCGTCGCGCCATTCTCGACCGCGTCGTGGGCGGCGGCGGTCTCGTCCAAGGCGAACCACGTCAGCGGGAGACCCGCCTCCTCCCCCACTGGGAGCGCGCCGTCCGCCACCGCGGCCGACACGTCCTCGGCCGCGGCCAGGAGCGCATCGTCACCGACGGTGTACAGGAGCAGCCCCTGCCACCGCACGTTCTTGGCGAAGCTCTCCCGCACTGCGGCGGTGAACGCGTCGCCGCCGTTGTCGGCGTAGTACCCGACCGAACCGTGATTGGCGATGACCTCGACGTCGAGGCCGGCGTTCTCCGCGATCGCGACCTCGACGACGTGATCGATCCCGTCGGGCGCGATCTCGCGGATGCGATCGGCGAGGCCGGGCTCGGTGTAGCGCAGCACGTGCGGTGCTCCCGCGGCGCGTGCCAGCGTCTCCTTCTCGGCGCTGCTGACGGTGGCGATCACCGTGGCTCCCGCCCACACGGCGAGCTGGATGGCGGCGTGACCCACGGCACCGGCGCCGCCCTGCACGAGGACCGCACGCCCCGCCAGCGCACCGGGCGCGAGCCGAGCGGGACCGAACTCGTGCACCGTCAGCGCGCGGTGCGCGGTCATCGCGGGAACGCCGAGACTGGCTCCCAGCTCGAACGACGCCCCGTCGGCGAGGGGCACCGCGCGCGAGGCCGGAATTACCGCGTACTCGGCCGCGGTGCCGAACGCGCGCTGGTGCGCCGCGAGGTAGACCCACACGCGGTCGCCCACGGCGAGACCGTCGACGCCGTCGCCGATGGCATCCACCGTCCCGGCGCCGTCCTGATTCGGGGTGACCTCGTCGGCGACGAGCGGGCGGCCGACCGAGGCGCGGGCCTTCCAGTCCGTGGGGTTCACTCCCGACACCGCGATGCGCACGCGCACCTCGCCGGGGCCGGGTTCGGGGATCTCGCGCGCGACGAGCGAAAGGACGGAGGACTCACCGGGGGTGCTGTAGACGATCGCCTTCATACCGAGGTCCAAAGCACGGAGAGCGTCTGGCATTCCCCCGGCGTGTCACGCCGAGGGTCGGCAGACTGTGGTCATGGGCTCTCTCGTGATCGCCAACGGCGTCCCGTTCCTCCCCGACGCACGGATACCGGGTCGCACGGCCATCGGCATCCGCGACGGCGTCATCGCCGCCATCGGGGAGATCGCTGACGTCCGCGCGGAGGTCGGGCCCGGCGCCGAGGAACTCGACGCCGGCGGCGGGCTCGTCACGCCGGGGTTCGTCGACGCGCACGTCCACCTGGGCGTCGGCGCGGTCGATGCGCTGCGCTGCGATCTCGCCGGGGCCGCATCGATCGACGAGATCGACACCCGTATCCGCGCCTTCGCGGCGGAACACACGGACGCCTGGGTCGTCGGCGGCGGCTGGGACCCGACCCTCTTCCCTGCCGCAGGCCCCCGCGCCGACCACCTCGATGCGCTCGTCGGCGACCGACCGGCGCTCCTCCTGGACGCCGATCATCACGCGGCGTGGGCGAACACCGCGGCGCTCGAACGGGCGGGTCTCGACGTGCACACTCCCGACCCGGAGGACGGCCGCATCGAACGCGACGCCGCAGGTCGTCCGAGCGGCACTCTTCGGGACGGAGCAGCGCAGCTCGTCGCCCGGCTGCTCCCCCAGCCCCGGACGGAGGATGTCGCCCGTGGCATCCTGCGTCTGTCGCGCGACCTGCTCGCCGCGGGGATCACGGGATGGCAGGAAGCGGCGCTCGGCGCGTACGGCGGATTCCCCGACTTCACCGACGCGTACCTGCGGCTGCTGACGACCGGCGGCCTAGAAGGTCGGGCGACCGGTGCGCAGTGGGTGCCGCGCGATCTCACCGAGGAGGGCATCGACGCGTTCGTCGCCGCCACCGTCGAGCGTGCCGCGCGACTGACCGCCGCCGGGCTGCCCAGCGCGACCGCGAAGCTCATGCTCGACGGCATCGTGGAGACGCGCACCGCGCACCTCCTCGAGCCCTATTGCGGGGTCGACGACCGCGGTCGCGGGTACTTCTCCCCGGCACTCACGACACGCCTGGTCGCGGCGCTCAACGCGGCCGGCATCGCCGTGCACGTGCACGCGATCGGCGACGCGGCCGTGCGCGACGCCCTCGATGCCTTCGCCGCCGTGCCCACCGCCGAACGCCGCGCGGTGCGCAACCACATCGCGCACATTCAGCTCATCCACGCCGACGACGTACCCCGCTTCGCCGCCCTCGGCGTCACGGCGAACGCGCAACCGTTCTGGGCGTGCGCGACCGCCCTCGCCCGGCAGAGCACGCTCCCGCTCATCGGTCCCGACCGCGGCGACGAGCTCTACGTCTTCGGCTCGCTCTCCCGCAGCGGAGCGGACCTGGCGATGGGCTCGGACTGGCCGGTTTCCACGTTCGACCCGTGGCAGGGCATCCATGTCGCGGTCACCCGCCGCCCACCGGGAGAGGCGGATGCCGAATCCCTCGGCCCCGGGGAGTCGCTCCCCCTCGCGGTCGCGATCGACGCCTACACCCGCGGCTCGGCCATGCTCCTCGGCGTGGGAAGCGGTGTGCTCCGCGTCGGGGAGCGCGCCGACCTCGCGATCGCGAACCGCGACCCCTTCACGGGCCCCGAGGATGCCATCCACGAGACCCGCACCGCGGCGACCGTTCTCGGCGGGACCGTCGTCAGCTCTTGACGGCCTCTTCACATGGAGCGGCGCACGCCCGGCCCTAGAATGAGGGCACTCGCGGGAGTGGTGAAACCGGCAGACACGCAGGATTTAGGTTCCTGTGCCTTCGGGCGTGGGGGTTCAAGTCCCCCCTTCCGCACGGATATCCCTTCCACGACACCGTTTCTCCTGACCCGACGGGACCGATGTGATCCACTCCGCAGGCCTGCTCCCCTGGCTGGACCCGGCCGCCATCATCACCAACTCCCAGCCCTGGGCGCTCTTGGTGGTGTGCTTCATCATCTTCGCCGAGACGGGTCTGCTGATCGGCTTCCTTCTGCCCGGCGACACGCTGCTCATCATGGCCGGGCTGCTGTCGCATTCGACTCCCGCGGCGCCCAACGGCGTCTTCGGCATCAACGCCTGGTGGGTCGCACTCGCCATCGGTGTCGCGGCCTTCATCGGCGGCGAGGTCGGGTACTTCATCGGCCACAAAGCCGGGCCGTCGATCTTCGAACGCAAAGAGTCCGGGATCTTCAGCCGCAAGAACGTCGAGCGCACCAACGCCTTCTTCGAGCGGTTCGGCGGGATCACCGTCATCCTCGCCCGCTTCGTGCCCGTCGTCCGCACGTTCGCCCCCATCGCGGCCGGTGTCGGCCACATGCCGTGGCGCAAGTACACGCTCTACAACCTCATCGGAGCGATCCTGTGGGGCATCGGTCTGACGATGCTGGGCTACGCGGTCGGCTACATCCCCTTCGTGCGCGACATCGTCACCGAGTACATCGACGTGATCCTGCTCGCCGCCGTCGCGGGCACCGCGATCTTCATCGCCATCCACTACTTCCGCGAGCGTGCCGCAGCCAAGCGTGACGCAGCGGCCGGGCACGGCACGGTGTCGGAGGCCGAGTCCGAAGCCCTCGTGCTCGACCCGAAGACGCTCGAAGACGGCGACCACCCCGCGCGGTGAGCGCGGCTAGGACGCTTTCGACGCCTTCTTCTTCGGCTCCGCCTTCTTCTTGGCGGGCTCGTCGGTCTTCCCCGATCGAGCCGCGCGGCTGCGCTCCACGCTGGCCCGCAGCGCCTCCATCAGGTCGATGACCTCGCCGCCGTCGTCTTCGGCATCCTGTTCTCCGAAGGTCGCAGCGGTATCGATCGCGTCGCCCTGTTCGAGCTTCGCGTCGATGAGCGTGCGCAGTTCGCGCTGATACTCGTCGCCGAACTCCTCCGCATCGAAGTCCTTCGAGAAGCTCTCCACGAGGGATGCCGACATCTCGAGCTCCTTCGCCGAGATGCGCACGTCCTCGTCGAGAGCCGGGAACTCCGCGGCGCGCACCTCGTCGGCCCAGAGCAAGGTCTGCAGCACGAGCACGTCGCCGCGGGTGCGCAAGGCCGCAAGGCGCGTCTTCTGGCGGAGGGAGAACCTCACGATCGCGGTGCGGTCGGTCTGCTCGAGCGTCTTCCGCAGCAGCACGTACGCCTTCGGCGAGGAGGAATCCGGCTCGAGGTAGTAGGCCTTGTCGAGCGTGAGCAGATCGACCTGGTCGCTCGGCACGAACTCGACCACCTCGATCTCGCGGCTGCGCTCGCTCGGGAGCGACGCGAGGTCGTCCTTGGTCAGCACGACGGTCTGTTCGCCGTCGTCGTACGCCCGGTCGATGTCCTGGTAGGGCACGACCTCGCCGTCGACCTCGCAGATGCGTTGGTACCGGATGCGCCCACCATCCTTGTTGTGCACCTGGTGCAGCGGCACGTCGTGATCCTCGGTGGCCGAGTACACCTTGACGGGCACGTTGACCAGGCCGAAGGTCAGCGCGCCTTTCCAGATCGATCGCATGAGTCCAGTGAACACCCCCGGCACCCCGGATGCCGAGACCCTTGCGCGGTCCCTTCGTGGGTCCTCCCCTCTCCTGCCACCCCGGCGCCGCAGACCAAACTCCTGAGAAACGGGGGCACCGCGCTCCACCGGACGGCGTACTGCACCTCACAGCCGCGAAAGTCAGGAGGTTCGCCCGGGCGCTGGGCGCAACCCGGCGGCATCCGCCCCCTCCGCCGCTCTACGCTGGGGCGATGGCGGAGCAGACGGTGCGGATCGACGGTCGCCGTCTGCGCCTGTCGAACCTCGACAAGGTGCTGTACCCGGAGACGGGGACCACCAAGGGCGAGGTCATCGACTACTACAGCCGCATCGCTCCCCGGCTGCTCCCCCACGTCCACGGTCGGCCGGTGACTCGCAAGCGGTGGCCCGACGGTGTGGGGACGGCGGCGGACCCCGGCGAGCCGTTCTTCGCGAAGGCGCTGGAACCCGGCGCGCCGGCGTGGGTGCCGCGGCATCCGATCGATCATTCCTCGGGGGCGAAGGACTACCCCCTGGTCGAGGACGTGCCGACCTTGATCTACCTCGCGCAGGTCGCGAGCCTGGAGCTCCACGTGCCGCAGTGGCGCTTCGACGTGGACGGAACCCGGCTGGACCCCGACCGTCTGGTGCTCGACCTCGATCCCGGTCCCGGCGTGGGTCTGGCCGAGTGCGCCGAGGTCGCACGGTGGGCGCGCGCAATCCTGCTCGACATCGGCCTCGACCCCCTGCCGGTCACCAGTGGCAGCAAGGGCATCCACCTGTACGCGCACCTCGAGGGCCGTCAATCCAGCGATGCCGTGAGCGCGGTCGCGAAAGAGCTGGCGCGCGCGATCGAAGCGGATCATCCCGACCTCGTCGTGAGCCAGATGTCGAAGGCCGCGCGCCCGGGCAAGGTGTTCATCGACTGGAGTCAGAACAACGGCTCGAAGACGACGATCGCGCCGTACTCGTTGCGCGGCCGCGCCGAACCCACGGTCGCCGCGCCGCGGACATGGGCGGAGCTCGACGACCCGGGCCTCCGGCACCTGCTGTTCCACGAAGTGCTCGACCGCTCGGGCGACCCGCTTGCCGCGATCGACTCCGTCGACGGACCGCTCCGTGCCTACATCGCCAAGCGCACCGCCGGGCGCACACCCGAACCGGTGCCCGACGCTCCGCACGCGGAGTCCGCGGGCGACGGGCTCCCCCGGTTCGTCATCCAGGAGCACCACGCCTCGCGTCTGCACTGGGATCTGCGGCTCGAACGCAACGGCGTTCTCGTGAGCTGGGCCGTGCCGAAGGGCGTGCCGGCCACCTCGGGCAAGAACAGCCTCGCGGTCATGACCGAGGATCACCCGATGCAGTACCTCGACTTCGCGGGAGAGATCCCTCGTGGACAGTACGGCGCCGGCACCATGACCGTCTGGGACACGGGCACCTACGAGCTCGAGAAGTGGCGCGACGACGAGGTCATCGCGACCCTGACCGGACGCACCGACGGACCGCTCGGCCGCGTCCGCGTCGCGCTCATCCGCACCCAGGGGTCGGGCGAGAAGTCGCAGTGGCTGCTGCACCGCATGAAGACGGATGCTGACGGCCGCCCGCAGAGCGACGGAGACGTCGTCGTGCCGCTTCCGGATGCCGCGCCCTCCGCGGCCGCCGCCCCCGCCAAGACCACTCCTCCCACGCCCGCAGATCTGCGTCCCATGCTCGCCACCTCCTCGACGGCAGGGCTGGCGCGGGCCTCCGCCGATCGCTGGGGCGCGCCGTGGGTGGAGATGAAGTGGGACGGAATCCGAGGCATCGGTGTCTGGGATGGGAGCCGTCTGCGGCTGCGGTCGCGCAACGGCAACGACCTCACCGCCGCCTACCCCGAGCTGACCTCGGTCGACCTGGGTCTCGGCTCCGCCCCGGCGGTGATCGACGGCGAGATCGTCGCGCTCGACCCGCAGGGACGCCCGAGCTTCCCGCTCCTGCAGAAGCGCATGAACCTCGTGCAGACCCGGGAGATTGCGAGCGAGGCCGCCCGAACCCCCGTGCAGCTCTATCTTTTCGACGTCCTGGAGGCCGACGGCCGCGATCTCACCGCGCTGCCCCTCACCGAACGCCGCGCCTCCCTCGAGCATCTCGCGCGGACGGCGACAGCCGTCGTCGTCGTCCCGCCGGTGTTCGACGACGTCGACGCGGCGCTGGCCGCCAGCGGACGATTCGGTCTCGAAGGCATCGTCGTCAAAGACCCCGGCTCCCCCTATCGCCGCGGTCAACGGTCCGACCGGTGGCTCAAGGTCAAGCACTCCCGCACGCAGGAGATCGTGGTCGGCGGCATCCGTCCCGGCAAGGGCAACCGCTCGGGCACGATCGGGTCGCTGCTGGTCGGCGTCCCCACCGCGGACGGACTGCAGTACGCCGGGCGCGTCGGTTCCGGCTTCGGCGAACAGACGCTCGCGCGTCTCTCGGGACTGCTGGAGCCGCTCCGGACGGATGCCGATCCCTTCGTCGGGGTGCCGGCCGCGGACGCCCGCGACGCCCTCTGGGTCAGACCCGAGCTGGTGGGAGAAGTGGAGTTCGCGGAGTTCACCCCCGGCGGCATCCTGCGTCAGGCGAGATGGCGCGGGCTGCGGCCCGACAAGAGCCCGGCCGAGATCGTGCGCGAGGACTGAGCGCTACGCGTGCTGCGCGTCGTGCTCGACGTGACCGGCGGGTTCGAGCTGGAACGTGGAGTGCTCGACGTCGAAGTGGTCGGCGAGACAGTGCTGCAGCGACCCCAGGATGCGCGCGGCGCGACCGTCCGTCAGGGCCGCCTCTTCGACCACGACGTGAGCGCTGAAGACCGGCGCCCCCCGCGTCAGCTGCCACACGTGCACATCGTGGACGTCGACGACTCCGTCGGCTTCCCGCAGGTGACGCCGGATCTCGGCCACCTGCACACCCGTCGGCGCGGACTCGGTGAGCACGGCCATGACCTCGCGCAGGAGACCGATCGCTCGCGGCACGATCATCACCGCGATGAACAGCGAGGCGATCGCATCCGCCTGGACGAAGCCGGTCGTGACGATCACGATCGCCGCGACGATGACCGCGGCCGAGCCGATGAGGTCGCCGAGAACCTCGAGATACGCGCCCCGGACATTGATACTGCGCTTCTGCGCCCGGCCGAGCAGCCACATCGAGACGGCGTTCGCGAGCAGGCCCACGACCGCCACGACGAGCATGAGCCCACCCTGCACTTCGGTCTCACCCGGCGAGAGCAGCCGCTGCACCGCCTCGAACGCGACCCACAGGCTCAGCACGATGAGCACGATGCCGTTCACGAGCGCCCCGAGCACCTCCGCACGCTGGTACCCGAACGTTCGCCGATCATCCGCGGGCCGCGCGGCGATGGCCGTTGCGATCAGAGCGACGACGAGCGCTGCAGCGTCGGTGAACATGTGCGCGGCGTCGGCCAGGAGCGCGAGCGATCCGGTGAGGATCGCCCCGACGACCTGCACGACCATCACCGTCGCGGTGAGGCTCAGCGCGATCGCGAGCAAACGTCGGTTCCCGGCATCGCGGATGCCGCCGGCGGGTGCGTGATCGTGCATGGATCCAGGCTAGAGCCGCGTCCCGGTGGGCGGAGGCGTTTTCGCCTAGTCGGGAATGAGAGCGGTTTTCGCTCTCGGCGGCGTCAGAGCGTCTGAAGGAGCGGCACGAGGCTGCGGAATGCCCGTGCCCGGTGAGAATGCGCGTTCTTCTCGTCAGCCGACCACTCGCCGACCGTGCGCTCGGCCCCCGCGGGCTGACCGTCGGGCACGAAGATCGGGTCGTATCCGAAACCACCGGGTCCAGCCGGCGCCGTCGCGAGGCGTCCCGGCCACCGCCCCTCGACGGTGTCCTCGGTCCCATCCGGACGGACGAGCGCGATCACGGAAACGAACTGCGCCGTGCGGTGCGGATCGGCCACGTCAGAGAGCTGATCGAGAAGCAGCTCCAGGTTGACCGTCGCATCCTTCTTGTGGCCGGCCCAGTAGGCGGAGAACACTCCGGGCGAACCGCCGAGCACGTCGACGGCGACCCCGGAGTCGTCCGCCAGGGCCGGAAGCCCCGTGTGGGCGGCGGCGGCGCGGGCCTTGATGAGCGCGTTGGCGGCGAAGGTCACGCCGTCCTCGACGGGCTCGGGTCCGTCGTAGCCCACGACCTCGAGGTCGGGTCGGGTGGCCGCGACGATCGCCTGGAACTCTTCGACCTTGTGCGGGTTGTGCGTGGCGAGAACGATGCGCGCCATGTCAGCCGTTCAGCGCCGCGGTCTGCAGGTCGCGCAGCTGCGCGCAGCCATTGACGCCCAGCTCGAGCAGCTGGTCGAGCTCGCGCTTGTCGAACGGCGCGCCCTCGGCTGTTCCCTGCACCTCGACGAACAGCCCGCGGCCGGTGACGACGACGTTCATGTCGGTCTCGGCCCGCACGTCCTCGACGTAGGCGAGATCCAGCATCGGCGTCCCGTCGATGATCCCGACCGACACGGCCGACACCGAGTCGACGAGCACCTCGGAGCGCTGCGCGATGAACTTCTTCTCGCGGCCCCAGGCGATGGCATCCGCGAGGGCGACGTACGCACCCGTGATCGCCGCGGTGCGGGTGCCGCCGTCGGCCTGCAGGACGTCGCAGTCGATCACGATCGTGTTCTCGCCGAGCGCTTTGGTGTCGACGACCGCGCGGAGGGCGCGGCCGATCAGGCGCGAGATCTCGTGGGTGCGCCCGCCGACCTTGCCCTTGATGCTCTCGCGGTCGTTGCGGCTGTTCGTGGCGCGCGGCAGCATCGCGTACTCGGCCGTGACCCACCCCTTGCCCTTGCCGGTGAGCCACCGCGGCACGCCGTTGGTGAACGACGCCGTGCACAGCACCTTCGTGCCGCCGAACGTGATGAGCGCCGAACCCTCGGCGTGCGCCGACCACCCCCGCTCGATTGTCACGGGGCGCAGCTGGTCGTCGGTACGGCCGTCTTTACGGGTCATGTGGTCCTCCAGGGAACGGGAACGGATGCCACGCGTCAGCGCGGCAGGTCGATGGCGCCGGTCTGGACCAGCTGAACATCGCGGATCTCGCGACCCATCAGACGGTGGGCCAGACGGACGAACTCGTCGGCAGAGGCGCCGGTGGCCTCGTAGCGGTGGGTGGGAACGGCATCCGGACCCGCGAGCAGATCACCCGAGACCAGCTGGCGGTACACGTCCTTCGCGGTCTCGCTGTCGCTGGAGACCAGGCTCACCTCGGGCCCCATCACGTAGCTGATGGCACCTTCGAGGAACGGGTAGTGCGTGCACCCGAGGACGAGCGTGTCGACCCCTGCCCGGCGCAGGGGCGCGAGGTACTGCTCGGCCACGGTGAGCACCTCGGGCGAGTCGGTGACACCCGCCTCGACGAACTCGACGAACCGCGGCGCTGCCTCGGCGAAGACCGTGAGGCGTTCGTTGACCTCGAGCATGTCCTGGTACGCGCGCGATCCGATCGTCCCGACCGTGCCGATCACACCGATACGACCGTTGCGCGTGGTCGACATCGCCGTGCGGACGGCGGGTCCGATCACCTCGACCACCGGGACGTCGTAGCGCTCGCGCGCGTCGCGGAGCATGGCTGCGGATGCCGTGTTGCAGGCGATCACGAGCATCTTCACGCCCTGCTCGACGAGGGTGTCGAGCACCTCGAGCGCGTACCGCCGGACGTCGGCGATCGGCTTCGGTCCGTAGGGGGAACGAGCGGTGTCGCCGATGTACAGGATCGACTCCCGCGGCAGCTGCGCCGAGACCGCGCGGGCGACGGTGAGACCACCGACCCCCGAGTCGAAGATGCCGATCGGCGCGTCGTTCATAGGCATCCAGCCTACCCATCGGGCGGCACCCGGCCTCGGTGCGCCCGCCGTTCGTGGGCCAAACTCCTGCGAATGCCTGCACGAAGCCGGCTTCGACGCCTGCGGCCCCGCCGATGGGTCGAGAACTCAGGAGTTTCGCCCGGTACCTCGGGGCGCTGCCGCAACCGGCCGCGGCATAGGCTGGCGCCATGACCCGCAGTACGGCCCTGCACACCGATCGCTACGAACTCACGATGCTCGACGCGGGGCTCCGCGACGGGACCGCGCACCGGCGTTGCGTCTTCGAAGTCTTCGGTCGACGCCTCTCCGGCGGGCGGCGGTTCGGCGTCGTCGCGGGCACGGGACGCCTGCTCGACGCCATCCGCGACTTCCGCTTCGGCGACGACGAACTGCGGTTCCTCCGCGACAACCGGATCGTGGATGCCACCACCCTCGACTTCCTCGAGGGGTACCGCTTCACGGGGTCGATCACCGGCTACCGCGAAGGTGAGATCTATTTCCCCGGCTCGCCGCTCCTCACGATCGAGGGCACGTTCGCCGAGGCCGTCGTGCTGGAGACCCTGGCCCTGAGCGTGCTGAACTTCGATTCCGCGGTCGCCACGGCTGCCGCCCGCATGAGCGTGGCCGCGGGTGATCGTCCGCTCGCGGAGATGGGCTCGCGCCGCGCCGGGGAGGAATCGGCGGTGGCGGCAGCGCGGGCCGCATACATCGCGGGGTTCTCCGCGACCAGCAATCTGGAGGCGGGTCGCCGGTGGGGGGTCCCAACGATGGGCACCGCGGCGCACGCGTGGACCCTGCTGCACGACAGCGAGGAAGACGCCTTCCGGTCGCAGATCGAGGCGCTCGGCACGGACACGACCCTCCTGATCGACACCTACGACATCGCCGAAGGCGTTCGCACCGCCATCCGGGTGGCCGGTACCGACCTCGGAGGAGTTCGGATCGACTCGGGCGACCTCCCGATCGTCGCGGGAGAGGTCCGGTCGCTCCTCGATGAACTGGGGGCCACGAGCACGCGGATTACCGTGACCAGCGATCTGGACGAATACGCCATCGCGGCGTTGGCCGCCTCACCCGTCGACAGCTACGGCGTGGGGACATCGGTCGTCACCGGCTCCGGTGCCCCGACGGCCGGGCTCGTGTTCAAGCTCGTCGCCCGCGCCGACAGCGACGGCTCATGGGTTCCCGTGGCGAAGGCGTCGGCCCAGAAAGCGTCGCACGGCGGTCGGAAGGCGGCCTTCCGTACCCTCGACGCCGGGACCGCCACATCCGAGCTCATCGTCGTCAGCGACGGTTTCGAGGAACTCGCCACCGCCGCGGAGCACCCGGACGCCCGTGCGCTCCAGGTTCCGCTGATGGTGGACGGCGAACCGGATGCCGCTGCGCTCGGACCGCACGGCGTGTCGACCGCGCGCGCCCACCACGCGCGCGTGCGTGAGGAACTGCCCGTTCGGGCCCTGGCACTCAGCCGATCGGAACCGGCGCTGCCGACCGACTACGCGCAGGCCTGAACGCGGCAACGGTGGGCCTTCGGCCCCGACGGTCCGAGACCCGACGGATGAGACCACGGGCATCGGCGGGTGAGCGTCGGTCGCGAGCAAGGGTGCCGCGCCTACTCGGTACGCAACGTAGGAATCTCGCCCCGTCGTGCGCGTTGCGCGGGCCGCGGAGCGAGAAGCGCACCGAACGGAGAGTTCCATGACCGACGATGCCCAGCCGGAGCGGCGCGCCACCGCGTCTCGCCGCGCCATCCTCAGCACCGTGGCCTGGACCGCACCCGCGATCGCTTCGACCTTCGTGCCGGCCGTGGCACAGTCCGGGCGAACCGTCCCGGTGTCGAAAGTCCGGATCGGGCCCGACTATTCCGTGATCAACGAGTCGCAATACGACCCCGCCACGAACTCGAACCGCGGGCCCATCGTGATCTACGTGACGGCTCTCTACGACCAGAACCTCGTGTGGTGGCCGACGCCCGACCCGAGCATCGTTGTCGTCCCCTACATCGTTCGGGTATCGGGACCGCTCGGTCCGAGCTCGCTGAGCGGCTCGCTCATGATCACGCTGGGCGGGTACGCACAGGACGTGCGGTGGTATCCCGGCAAGACACAGTTCCCCGTGCCTCCCGGCGAATACACGTTCACTTTGACGATCTACGGCAATGACGGCTCGACGTCGTCGACGACGCGCATCACGATCAGCTGAAGCGGGCCGCCGTCAGCCGTTCAGGGATTCGTAGATCTCTTTGCACTGCGGGCACACGGGGAACTTCTCGGGGTCGCGCCCCGGAGTCCACTTCTTGCCGCACAGCGCGCGCACCGGCTTGCCGGTCAGCGCGGACTCGAGAATCTTGTCTTTCTTGACGTAGTGCGAGAACCGCTCGTGGTCACCGGGCTCGATGTTCTCCTCGCGGATGAGCTCTTCGAGCTCGCGATCCAGGGTCGCGAGACCCCCGCTGTCCGGTCGGTCGAGAGGCGTGCTCATGATGTGCCAGTGTAGCCGCGGACCGCAGGAAGAGGACAGATCGGCGAAACCACCGGACCCGACGCCGGTGCGTCACGTGGCCTCGGCGAACTCCATCAGGCGGGTTCCGCGTCGCTCGAACTGCACGGCCCCGATACCGACACCCGCCACGAAGACGGCCGCACCGATCCCCAAGCCCGTCCACAGGGCGAGGAGTGCGTCAGCCGTGTCGGAGGCCACCGCCTGCCACGCGAACCAGATGGCCGGGGCCGCGCACAGCAGCGCACCGACCATCACAAGCCCCTGCGCCACCACACCGCCGGACCCGGTGCGCTGAGGTTGCTGGAATGGACTGTCGCCGGGTCGGGACACCGCGTAGGGGGCGATCACGGAGGCGACGCTCGAAAGCCCCAGTCCGGAAAGAAGCAGTGCGGCGCAGACACCCACCAGCGCGGGAGCGAAGGCCCAGCGACCGTGGATGGCGATGGCGAGCGGAACGGTGACGGCAAGAAGCGGCAGGGCGATGAGGAGCACGGGGACGAGACGACCCAGGCGGTCGGGCAGCCCGCGCACCCCGCTGGCGATATGCATCCACAGGGCCGTGGAGTCGTATGCGAGGTCGTTGTGCGGCAACCACCCCAGGAACAGGGCCATGATCGGCGCGGGGAGCAGGACGGCGAGCTCCACCGGAACGCCGGCGACGATCAGAGGGAGTGTCGAGACCACCGCGGCGATCGGGACGACCACGACGTTCACCACGTAGCGTCGATCGCGAAACCAGTAGGACAGGCTGCGGGCGGCGACGGCGCCGCCGGGGGTACCGGGAAGCAACGCGAACCATCCCAGGCCGGCGCGTTCACGAACGGTCACCGGGCGAGGCGTCGTCGTCAGGAGCACCCGCACGAGCGCGAACCATGCCGCGGCGAGAAGCAGGACGGTCACGACCGCGACGACGATGCTGCCGGTGGCGGCACTGGCCGACGGTGCCAGGGCGATGCTCCACGCCGCCCCGACGGGCGTCCAGGCCAGCACCTCGGCGGCGGAGACGAGCTGCGGGGGAACGGCGCCACGCCACTCGAGCGATCCGAGGAAGATTCCCACGGGAACGACGACGACGAGCACCGCGACGAGGTAGACGCCGAGGAGTTCGCGCGACTGCCGGGGGCGGCGCACGAGCGTGCCGAGCGCCATGCTCACCCGGGCCAGCAGCACACACGTCGCGAGTCCGAGCACGACGGAGACGATGCTCGCGCCGACGGCAGCACCATGAGCCGTCCACACGACCGCCAGACTGATCGAGAGCACGAGAACGACGCAGACGGGCACGCTGAGGAAACCAGCGAGCAGGAGCGCCGCCGCGAGAGGGCGGGGCTCGGGGCCGACCACCCCGAATCGTCTGGGGTCGAGCGGATCGACCGATGCGGTGACAGGAGGCGCGACGGCGAAGCCGAGCGTCACCGCGGACCCCGCGAGCACCGTCACCACGGCCGTCGTCAGTCGACCGGAGTCGGCCAGCGCGAGAACGTTCACGGCGGCGAACACCGTGACCGACACGAGGACGAAGACGCCGACGGACCGACGGAGGACATGATCGCGGTCACCCCGGAGGGCGCCGATCATCATCGCGAGCCTCAGGCGGAGAACGTGTGCAACCACTCCAGGCCCTCCACGTCGCCGAGTCCCCCGGAGAGTTCCAGGAACCGCTGTTCGAGTGTCGACTCGCCTCGAACTTCGTCGACGGTCCCCTCGGCCAGGACCTGTCCCGACACGATCACCGCGACCCGCGAACAGACCCGCTCGACGAGCTCCATCCCGTGGCTGGAGAGGATCACGGTTCCACCGTGTTCGACGTAGGCGCGCAGGATGTCGAGGATCACGGCGCTGGAGACGGGATCGACGGCCTCGAACGGCTCGTCGAGCACCAGAAGTCGCGGTGAGTGGATCATCGCGCCTGCCAGCATGACCTTCTTCGTCATCCCCGCCGAGTAATCGGACACGGGACGACCAAGGGCGTCGACGAGATCGAAAGCGCGCGCGAGATCCGCGGCACGGCTCTCGACCACCGGTGACGGGAGCCCGCGCAGCGCGCCGTAGTACGACAGCAGCTGCCGACCCGTCAGGCGATCGAAGGTTCGGAGGCGATCCGGCAGCACGCCGATCATCTTCTTGGCCGCACGCGACTTGCGGGACGCGTCGAGACCGTTGATCTCCACCGTGCCCCCGTCGGAACGCAAGAGCCCCGCGATGATCGACAGCGTCGTGGTCTTCCCGGCACCGTTCGGCCCGACGAGCCCGTAGAAAGAGCCTGCGGGGACGGTGAGGTCGACACCGTCGACGGCGCGGAGTTCGCCGAAGTTCTTGGTGATGTTGCGCAGGCGCAGGGCGGGCACGTCCGACGCCGTCGTCGGCGCTGCCTCCTCATGCGAATCGGTGGTCTTCGGGGCGGCTCCGGGCTCCCCCGTGTCGACGATCGCATCCTCCAGCGCCTCGTCGACCGTGAGTTCGGCGGGAGCGGTGGCCTCGACCGGCGCGTCGGCCATCTCGCGTCCCGCGGGCTCCGCCGCTGCCTCTCCGGCGCTTCCGTCGTCGCCGTCCGCAGATTCTCCAGGCATGGCCCGCTCCGCGTCGGGCTCGACGACGACAGGATCTGCCCCCGCGGTGCTCTCGGCGGACTCGTCCCGGGGAGGCTCTGCGGTGTCGAGAACCGTGACACCTGTCTTCGGATCGTCAGCGGTCGGCTCCTCGGCAGCCACTGCCTCCGGAACGGGCGCCTCGGCTTCGGGCTCGTCGGCGGTCGGCTCTTCCGCGACAGGCTCGTCGGAAGCCGGCTCCATGGCAACCGGCACGTCCGCGACTGTCTCCGCGGCAACCGGCTCGTCCACGACCGGCTGCTCCAAAACCGGCGCGTCGGGGACCGGCTCTTCGGCGACCAGGACGTCATCCGCCGATTCCGTGACAACCGACACATCGACGTCGGGCTCATCCACTGAGGCCGACTCGGGCTCCGCGGTTCTCGGCTCCTCGACCGCAACGTCGGCCGGAGTCGGATCGACCGCGGGAACTCCGGCGTCGACCGCGGGAGCAGCTGGCTCGATGTCCGCCGGCAGAGGCGGACGCGGCGGCACGATGAGGTTGGCGGGCAGCGGCGGCGGAGGGCCGGGATCGACGACGGGCGACGGCGTCTCGCGCGACGGGCTCGCGGTGGCGGCCGTCGGCGGCTTCTTGGCCCTCGACGCGCGAGGCGCCGCGGGCTTGCGAGCGGGAGTGGCGCGCGGGGCCTTCGCCTCCTCGTCGCTCGCGACGCGTGGGGCCGCCGGCTTCCGTGCGGACGTGGCCCGGGGCGTGGCAGGTTTCTTCGCGGATGCCGCCCGCGGCGTTGCAGGCTTCTTCGCCGCGGGCGTGCGGGGACTGCGCGCGGCGGAAGCCGCTCCGGCGTTACGGGCAGACGAGGCGCGCGGCGTCGCGGATTTGTTCCCTTCCGGCGTGTCGGCGTCAGCGGCCTCCGATCCGGCCGACGAGGAAGCCGAGCCGGCGGCAGGCCGACGGGGCGCCCTCGGACGCGGCGGGGGCGAGGGAGAGGCGTCGACGCTCGCCGCATCGTCCTCCGACCCAGCGGAGGCGGACTCAGGGGGCTGCGGCAGCGACGCTGTCATCACTACAAGCTATCAACCCCCTCGGACACCACCGAGGCCCACGGTCCGTTGTGAGGGAAATCGGAGGTGGCCCCGGCCCGCGGCGTCGTGATCGGCCCGCGAACAGCGAGTCCGCCCGAACCTCATCGTCTCTGCGAGGGCGGTCGTCAAGGCCCCACCGCCGCCGATCGGGAGAGGCAGGATGGTTCCATGGCCGAGAAGGTGCATCGCATCCACTCCCTGCCCGACGACTCGCCCTGGAAGGGTGGGCTGCCGCCGGCCGGGTCCGAAGAGCATCCCCGAACGATCCGCATGCTCGACCGCGTCCTCACGGTTCAGCGCCCGGCCGTGCTCGCGCACCTGCGCAGCATTCGCCTCCGCCACCCGGACGCGTCGCCGGCGGAGATCCTGCGCATCCTCGAGCGCCGGTATCTGGCGGCGGTGACCACGGGCGGTGCAGCAGTCGGCGCGACAGCCGTGGTCCCGGGTATCGGGACGGGCGTGACGCTGGCCCTCAGCGGCGTCGAGACGGTCGGATTCCTCGAGGCCACCGCGCTCTTCGCTCAGTCCGTCGCAGAGGTGCACGGCGTCGCTGTGGAAGACCCCGATCGCGCGCGAGCGCTCGTGCTGACCCTGATGCTCGGCAAAGAGGGCGTCGACCTCGTGTCGCAACTGGCCGCGCAGGCGGCTGGCCGTGGAACGACACGCTCGAGCTATTGGGGCGATCTGGTCACCAAGACGCTTCCGCGTGCCGCCGTGGGGCCGCTCGTCGACCGGCTCAAGACGACGTTCGCGCGACAGTTCGCCGCGCGCGGTGGAGCATCGTGGCTCGGCAAGGCGCTGCCCTTCGGCGTCGGTGCCGTCGTGGGCGGGGCCGGCAACAACATCCTCGGACGACGGGTGCTCGTCACCTCGCGGCGCGCCTTCGGTTCCCCGCCGGAGATCCTGCCGCAGGACCTCGAGCCACGGCCCGGTGCGGCGAAGCTGGAGCGCCGCGCTGCCGGCGGAATGCAGCGCGTCGGTGGCGCCATCGCGGGGGCCGTAGGGTCGGCGGGCCGGCGCACGGGTTCCGTCGCCCGTAAGGCTCTGCCGCGCCGCAAGCGGGACGACGAGGACACGGCCGCGTCCTGACCCATTGTCATCGTCTCGTCCTGCGCGCAAGACCTGGGCGGGCCTCACCGGATCGCGTTAGCCTCGCCGCATGGACGACCTCCTCGATCTCCTGGCCGCGTGGATGCCGCGACAGCGCTGGTACGGCACGAAGGGCCGCGATCCTCGGCTGACGCTCGTCGCGGACTGGCCGCTCGAGACTCCGGCGACGCGGGTCCTGCTGGTGCGGGACGATGCCGTGACGCCCTCGGCGGTTTACCAGGTGCCGGTATCGCAACGCGACCCCGATGTCGTCCTGCCGGGGAGCCTCATCGGGCCGGGCGACGATGGACGGGTGTGGTCGGATGCCGCCACGGATCCCGCCTTCACCGACCTCTTGTTCCGACTGGTGTCGGTGGGTGGCACGGCATCCTCGGGGGAAGGGGGGTTCGTCGGCGTTCCCCTGACCGCTCCTTCCTCAGAACTGGTGTCGGACGTTCCGGCGCGCGTGCTCAGCGGCGAGCAATCCAACACCTCGATCATCTTCCGACCCGTGGGCGCTCACCCGGTGATCTGCAAGCTCTTCCGTCAGGTCAACGTGGGCATCAACCCTGATGTCGAGCTCCAGTCGGCCCTCGCGGCCGGCGGCGCCACGTTCGTCCCCGCCGCGATCGGTGAGGTGCAGGGCGCGTGGACCACGGCGAGCGGAGAATCCGTCACGGGCTCCCTGGCCTTCGCACAGGAATTCTTCGACGGGGTGGAGGACGCGTGGCGCGTGGCACTTCAGGCCGCCAGTGCTGGCGACGACTTCTCCGCACCGGCTCGCGCGCTGGGCGAGAGCGTCGCGCGCATGCACGTGTCCCTCGCCGACATCTTCCCCACGGTCGCCCCCGACGCCGAGGTCCGGTCCCGCGTCGCGGCGGCATGGGAGCGACGCCTCGCCATCGCGGTAGCCGAGGTTCCTGCTCTGGGACGCTACGTCGAGCGCATCGGCGAGGTGTACGCGGAAGCGCTCGCGGCCCCGTGGCCCCCGCTGCAGCGCGTCCACGGCGACCTGCACCTCGGTCAGGTCCTGCACACTACCGCGAACGGATGGGTGCTGCTCGACTTCGAGGGCGAGCCGCTCCGTCCGATCGCCGAGCGGCGCGCTCCCGACCTCGCCGTGCGCGACGTCGCGGGCATGCTGCGCTCTTTCGACTACGTCTCCGGCGCGGTTGCCGACGACGACGGTGCTGCCGTCCGTGCGTGGGTCATCGACGCTCAGCAAGCGTTTCTCGGCGGCTACCTCGACACGGTCGGGGACGAGAACCGGGCATCCGACGCGCTCCTGTCCGCCTTCGAGCTCGACAAGGCCGTCTACGAGGCCATTTACGAGACGCGGAACCGCCCAGACTGGGTGCGCATCCCGCTCGCGGCCATCGGACGCCTGGCACCCCTCCCGGACTGAGCGAGAGCCGGAAAGGAAAGACGCCGCCCCGCGAATGTCTCGCGGGGCGGCGTCTTCGTCGAATATCAGTTCTGCTGCATGGTTCCCAGCGTCACGTCGACGGTGCTCTCCTTACCGCCGCGGAGATACGTCACCTTCGCCTGCGAGCCGGCGGCGAGCGCGCGCACCTGGGCGGTGAGGTCCACGGAATTGGTGACCGGGATGCCATCGAACGCGGTGATGACGTCGCCCTTCTGCAGACCGCCGGCCTGGGCGGCGCCGCCCGCGGTCACGTCGGCGACGTAGGCGCCGGTCGTGGTCGCCCCCTGGACCGAGGCGGCATCCTGGACGCTCGCACCCAGCAACCCGTGGGTCGCGGACCCGTTGTCGATGATCTCCTGCGACACGCGCTTGGCGACGTCGGACGGGATGGAGAAGCCGACGCCGATGTTGCCGGACTGTCCGCCCGACGACGAAGCGCCGGGGGCGCTGGCGATCGCCACGTTGATTCCGATCAGCTTGCCCTCGTCGTCGACGAGTGCGCCGCCGGAGTTGCCCGGGTTGATGGCGGCATCCGTCTGGATGACGGCGATCTTGATCGTCTGGGTCGCCTGGCCGCTGCCCTGCTGACCCTGACCGAAGTCGAAGAAGAACGGGCTCTCGCCGCCCTGCTGACCGCCCTGGCCTTCCTGACCGGAGTCGGAGCCGTCGCTCGGCGCTGCCGAGGATGCGACCTGGATCGAGCGGTTGAGGGCACTGACGATGCCGGTGGTGACGGTGTTCGGAAGACCGAGCGGCGCGCCGATCGCGATCGTGTTGTCCCCGACGTTGAGCTTCGACGAATCGGCCCACTCGATGGGGGTGAGGTTCGACGCGTTCTCGAGCTTGATCACCGCGAGGTCGTACGTGGGATCGGTCCCCACGACCTTCGCCTTGAAGACTCGCCCATCGGAGGTCGTGACCGACAACGACGCGTCGCCGGTCTGTCCGTCGAGGGTCACGACGTGCGTGTTGGTCAGCACATAGCCGTCGTCGCTCAGGATGACGCCCGAACCGGTCCCGCCGGAGGAGCCGGCGCTGGCGCTGATCGTGACGACACTCGGAACCACCTTCGACGCGACGGCCGCGGTCGCATTGACGTCGCCGTGGTCGTTGACGGTGATGGCCGTGGGACCGGAAGCCGCAGCGCCGTCGGATCCGCCCCACAGCGCGAGACCCGCGTAGGTGCCGCCGAGACCCGCACCGCCGCCGACGAGTGCGGCCGCGACGAGGAGAGCGGCGATCTTCGTTCCCGAGCCCTTCTTCCGGGGCTTCGTGGCCTCGGACTCGGGCAGAGTCAGCGTGGGGTGGGTGCCGTAGGTCCCGCCCGCGGCGGGGCCGAACGCCTGCCCGGTCGGGGCGGTCGCACCGGTGGGCGCCGCGGCATACCCGTGTGCGTGCGGGGTCGGGTGCTGAGGCGTGCCGTAGTGCGGGGTGACGGGCTGCTGCGGGGTCGCGGGCGTCGGGCCCTGCGCGGGCGGCGGCCACGCGGCCGCAGCATCGGAGGGCGACCGGGTCGGCACCGGCGGCACCGCCGGCGCGGATTCGGTCGCGGGCGCTGCCGGCGCAGCGTCGGTGGGGGTCTCGTGCGACGTGGGGACCGCGCCCTGCGCGGCCGCGTCGATGGTGGGGCGGTGCTCGGTACCCTCGGGACGGTCGTCCGTGGTGTCGCTCATGGGGTGCTCCTTCTTCCAGGCGAGATCAACCATGACTCCCGATGCTGTGCGCTTCCTATGACGCGGTTGAGTCGCCTCTATCAGTGTTGAAGGAACGGAACGCACGGTCATCCGCGACCGCCGGCCGACGCCGCTCCGTTACGGTGAGAGGGTTTCGGCTCGGTGCATCGCACCCCTCTCCCCCGAAGGCCTCTCATGCACGACCTCCCCGGCGCCTGGCGCCGTACCGCCCTCGGCGCAGGGCTCATCGCCGCCGATGGAACGGCGGTGCCCACGATCTTCGCGGAGATGACCGCGCTCGCCGCCTCGACCGGCGCCCTCAACCTCGGGCAGGGATTCCCCGACGAAGACGGACCCGAGGCCGTTCTCGAAGCCGCCCGACGGGCGATCTCCGACGGCGTGAACCAGTACGCGCCGGGCCGCGGCTTCCCCGACCTTCTGCAGGCCATCGCCGAGCATCAGTCCCGGTTCTATGGGATCGAGCTCGATCCCGCGCGCGAGGTGCTCGTAACGGTGGGCGCGACCGAAGCACTGGCCGCGACCCTGCTCGCCCTCATCGACGGCCCCGACGACGAGGTCGTGGTGTTCGAGCCGTACTACGACTCGTACGCCGCGTGCGTCGCCCTCGCGGGCGCCCGGCTGGTGCCGGTCCCCCTGCGGTGGCCCGACTTCCAGCCCGACCTCGAGGTGCTGGCATCCGCAGTCTCCGACCGGACCCGCGTGATCCTCGTCAACGACCCGCACAACCCGACCGGCTCGGTGTTCACGCGGGAGGTGCTCGACGAGGTCATCCGGCTCGCAGACCGACACGACGCGATCATCGTCACCGACGAGGTGTACGAGCACCTCGTCTTCGATGGGCCGCACGTGCCGATCGCGACGCTCCCCGGCGCCGCTGAGCGCACAGTGTCGATCTCCTCGGCGGGTAAGACCTTCTCGCTCACCGGATGGAAGACGGGCTGGGTGACCGGTCCCGCTGAGCTGGTGTCGGCGGTCCTGGCGGTGAAGCAGTTTCTCACCTACGTCGGTGGGTCGCCGTTCCAGCCGGCGATCGCCACGGGCCTGCGGCTCCCCGATGCGTTCTTCGCCTCGGTCGCCGCGGAGATGAAGGCCAAGGCCGACCTGCTCGGCACGGGGCTCCGTTCCGCGGGCTTCGACGTCGGAACCCCGGGCGGGTCGTACTTCACGGTGGTGGATGCCGCCCCGCTCGGCGCGACGGACGCCGACGCGTTCTGCCGCGAACTCCCGTCGCGCGCGGGGGTGGTCGGCATCCCCCTCACCGCTTTCGCCTCGCCGGAGCACCGTGCCGACTACTCGACGCTCGTCCGGTTTGCGGCGTGCAAGCGCGTCGAGGTGCTGACGGACGCCGTGGAGCGGCTCTCGGCGCTGTCCCGGGCATGACCGCCGCGGTCAGCGCGGGGTGACGCGGAAGCGACGCAGCTCGAGAGCCGGGTTCACGCGCCGGACGCGGGCGATGGCGCCGGGGTCGATGTGCGCGACGGCGACGTCGGTCGCCGTCCCGATCGTGGCGAGGGCGACGCCCTGCGGATCGATGACCGCCGAGTGGCCGACACCGAGGGGCGGCGGGTGGTCGGCGCCGGCGATGAAGAACGTGTTCTCGATCGCGCGGGCCGTGAGGAGCGTCGTCCAGTGGTGCTCCTTGAGCGGGCCCCGCACCCACTCGGCCGGCACGAGCGCCACATCGACGCCCGCGTCCGCGAGGGTCCGCGATACCTCCGGGAAGCGCAGGTCGTAGCAGGTCATCAGGCCGAACCGCAGGTCGCCGACCTCGAACGTCTCGGGCGGGGAGATCTCGCCGGGGGCCACCCAGTCCGACTCCCGCTGCCCGAAGGCGTCGTACAGGTGCAGCTTGCGATACACGGCCTGGATGCCGGCTCCCCCGACGGCCACGACCGCGTTGCGGACCCGCCACCCGTCGTCTGCTCGCTCCACGAGGCCCGCGACCAGGATGACGTCGAGATCGGACGCCAGCGACTGGAGCCCGACCGTGAAGGGCCCGTCCAGGTCTTCGGCGTTCTCGGCGAGCGACGTATCGAACGGGTCGACGAAGTAGCTCGAATACTCGGGGAACACGACCACCCGAGCGCCGCGATCGGCGGCGGTGCGGGCGAGGTCGGCGATGGCATCCAGGTTGGTCTGCTTCGACGCGGTCGGAGCGAACTGCGCCACCGCCACACCCACGCTGTCGTGCGTCATCCGTGTCCTTTCTCGCCGGTGCGGCTCTCGCCACTGGCCCTGCGCAGGAGCGCGGGACCCACGATCCACAGTACGAGGATCACCACGGCGAGGACGACCACGGCGATCACGGCCGCGTCGAACCCGACCACGACATCGAACACGAACGCCACGACCCCGGTCAGAAGTACCGCCACCGCCGTGAGCGCGGCGATCAGCGCGCGATGTCCGAACCGCACCACGACCGGCTTCACGCCGCGGTGGAAGACGGCGCGATGCAGCGCGACCGGCGCGAGCGCGAGGATCGCCGTCAGCGCCGACAGCGCGACGAGCACCAGGTAGCCGGTGCGCTGGGGATCGCTGAGGTCGGCGAATGCCGGTTGGAAGGCGAGCGCCAGCAGGAATCCCGTGAGGATCTGCGTGCCGGTCTGGAGGACGCGGAGCTCTTGGAGGACGTCGGCCCAGTTGCGGTCGGCGCGCTGCGCCGCGCTCTCGGGACGTCCGTCCCGCAGGTCATCGCGGGGATCGTCGGTGGGGGTCAGCATCTCCGCATCCTGTCGCGTCGTGGGGGTCCGAATCAACGCCGATTCGACACGACCCGAAACCCATGCTAGGTTTATCTCTTGTGCCGCGGGGTGGAGCAGCTCGGTAGCTCGCTGGGCTCATAACCCAGAGGTCGCAGGTTCAAATCCTGTCCCCGCAACAAATGAAGGCCCCGAATCTCCGGATTCGGGGCCTCCGCCTTTTGCCAGGACCGGTCTGGGCGTTGGCTATGTCTCTCAGTCCCCCACCCACCAGTCGGCGAGTTCAGCCATGCGCTCCGCGGTGTTCCGGTGGGGCTCCGTCGTGCGCCACCTCTCGAACGCCGACCGATCCGCGAAGGTCCCGTCCTTCCCGGGCCAGATGCAGGATGACAATCAATGCCGTGGCGCGCGCGGCAAGACTCGGTCCGTACCCCGGTCCGCAACCCATGCGATCGCGATCGTCGCAGCTAGAGCCGGAATCGCCCACCACGATCTGTTTGCCTCCGTCTGAATGAGGATCGGATAGTGAACGACATAGAGACCATACGAAATACTTGCCACGGCCGCGGCTGCACCCGCGACACGCGCACTCATAGTAGCTAAGAGCCTGCGCAGTGGCGAAAGGAGGAGGACAAAGAGTCCGAGCACGACCAAGAAGTGCCGCAGCATCAGGAAGGGGAAATAGCCGAATCCACTGTATCCGTAGAGGAGAAGTCCTATAAATGCGGCGACGCAGATCGAAATCAGCCCTACTATCTCGGGGGTCGCGAATCTGAGCCGAAGTTCATCTCGAAGATACAGATGTGCGGCCATCGCGCCGACCCACCAGACCAAGAAGTAGGCAACCACAAGCGAAAAGTGATTCGGAAAAGCCAAATATGAGACGTATGCCAACACGGATACTAAGACCACCGACAATCGGGTCACGGTTTGCGAACGCCTCCATGCAAGCATGACCGCAGGAAAGACCAGGTAGAAGAATATCTCATACGACAAGGACCACAGTGGGTCGTTCCCGAGATACGGGTCAGTTACCACTCCCGGCTTCAGGAAGGAGATATCCTGCAACGCAAAAATCGTGCCTAGCGCCGATTCCCACGAGAACGGCGTGTGGATGAGCCCCGTCGACCACAGCACGGTCGAGACCAGCATGGCGATGATGAGCGGTGGATAGATGCGTCGGATTCGACGGACATAGTAGCCAGCGGGCCTGGCAACACGACCACGCTCATTCGCGAAGATGACGAAGCCGCTCAGCAGGAAGAACACCAGAACGGCCTCCTGCCCGAAGGAGAAAAATGCCCCTAGCGGTCCCGGAACTCTGATGGCGTGGTGTGCAACCACGTAGACAGCAGCTATGGCTCGACTCACGTCCAATCCCGCACGAACTCGTGGGGACAGTTTCTTCTGAAAAGAGGGAGTCTCGGATCTGACCGTCACGCCCGCACACTATCGTGAGCCGATGTCCGGTGTGTTACGTTCCACGGCCCCGGGGGCCCTCGAAAGGGGGTCGTGCATGGCTCAATGCTGCATTTCGGTTCAGGCTACCTCTGTAACTCGCCAAGCAGAGCACCCGGACCTCTACAACTCGCCCAGCAGAGGACCCGCTCCGTCAGGCCGGTTGCACGGATCAGTATCAGGGCGCCAGGAAAATGTGGAGCGCCGATTCGTGTGCACCCTGATCCGATGCAGGCTAAGAGCCTTCCGTCATGCCTGAACGTCACGCATCTCGCGTTGAATCGCCTTCTGGCGACTGTTGATGAATGGTCGTTCGAACACATAGAAGAATCCAATACACACCGAGACCGCAAGTGGCACGACGACGAAGGTCATCAGCAGCCATTGTGCGGCGATTGGAAGCTCTAGCGGGAGCAGTAGGAGGTTGCCCAGCGCGAGGAGGGGACTGTGGAGTAGGTAGACGCTGTATGAGACATAGCCGGCAAATTCGAATGGCCTGCTTCCCAACAACCTCGCGGCGGATGACGATCGGCCTTGGTTATGCGCCCGACCCATCATGCCGATGACGACGGCGGCGACGACTCCCGTGAGAGTCTCGGAGAACCATAGCCCCGAGACGTCGGGGCTCGCCAGGGCTGATGTTCCCGCCAGCAGTACGGCGATCCAGATCGCGGCAAGGATCGCTACCCAAGGCCTCACTCTTCTTCCGCGAGCGAACTCTGAAGAGGCCATCCCCATGGCGAACATCGCAAGCAACCAGGGGTGCGTGACCGTTCCGATGTCGAGAACCACAGGGGGTATCAAGGTAACGGTCAATATCACGCAGGCAAGGAGGATGGGATCAATCACCCTTCTCAGGGGGAGGAGCAGAATGGGCAGAAGGAAATATATCTGCCATTCTACCGCGATGCTCCACATCGGCCCGTTAATATTCACCGCCCAGGCGCCGGAGAAGTTCTGAACGAGAAGCAAATGCGCAATAACCGATGGCGTTGTTACGGGAATTTTGTTATCCCAGTCCGTTCCGCCTTCCACCTGGAGAATCGGAATGAAGAATATTAACCCTAGAGATACGGCCAAGGCGGCATAGTAGGGAGGGAGAATTCGACGGGCGCGACTACGAATATATCTGCGCACTCCGTTGCCGAAGCTGTAACGGAGCAAGAATCCCGAAAGGACAATGAAGACAGGAACGCCCAGGTATCCCCAGCCGACAATCGCCCCGATGACCGGAAGCTGCTTCTCGGACTCGTCCGAAAGCCCCGTGAAAAGAAACGCATGATACACAACCACGGCGAGACAAGCGATACCCCTGATGCCGTCCAGAAATGGGTACGCACTACCTGGGACGGGCAAAACGTCGACCACCGCTCCGGAAGGCTTGTTTGCTGAGCGAAACGGTGTCATTGATTCCACCCTCCAAAGCTGCGTTCTTCGACACACGAGGCACGCTCTCGAGGGCTAGAATCTTCGAGACAGATCAGATTACTCATCATGCTCTTTCGAGTCTGCGTCGAGTGCTGGCTGCTTCTCATCGTCCCATTCCCCGATCAGCCAGTCCGCGAGGCCGGCCATTCGGCTCGCCACGACACGGTGGTAAGCCGTCATTCGCCAAGTGTGGAACGCCGCTCGGTCGATGAAAGTACCGTCCTCGGCAATTACCCGTCCCTTACGTTCGTCAAGCGATCGGGCGATGACCCACGTGACGACGCCCGGTGAGTTGCCCAACGCGCGTAGTTCATCGATCGCCACAGACACGCTCTCTTCCGCGACATCGTCACGGACCCGGAACAGAACCACATGGCGGAACATCTATTGCCGCAGCGCCTCGACGTGGTCGCGATACCAAGCGACCGTGCGCTCCATCCCCTCTTCGAGCGAGATCTTCGCCGTCCAACCGGCCTCAGCGAGCTTGGACACGTCCAACAGCTTCTGCGGCGTTCCGTCCGGCTTAGAGGTGTCCCACTGCGTGTCACCCTCGTACCCCGTGACCCGCGCGATCGTCTCCGCGATCTCACGGATCGTGACATCGCTGCCCGTGCCGACATTGACCTGGTCCGGACCGTCGTAGTGCTCCATCAGGTGGAGAGAGGCGTCGGCCATGTCGTCGGCGTGCAGGAACTCACGTCGCGGCGTACCGGTCCCCCAGTTGGTGACGCTCGTCACCCCGGAGGTGGCCGCTTCGTCATAGCGGCGGATGAGCGCCGGCAGGACGTGCGACCCCCGGGGAGAGAAGTTGTCGTTCGGGCCATAGAGGTTGGTCGGCATCGCGCTGATCCACGGGAGACCGTACTGGCGCCGCACCGCCTGTGTCTGAAGGATGCCGGCGATCTTGGCGATCGCGTACGCGTCGTTCGTGGGCTCGAGATGACCCGTCAGGAGCGAGTCCTCGCGGATCGGCTGCTCGGCGAACTTCGGGTAAATGCACGACGAGCCGAGGAAAAGGACGCGTTCCACATCGTTGGCGAGGGCGGCATCCAGCACGTTCACCTGAATGCGCATGTTGTCGCTCAGAAAGTCGACCGGGTAGGTCGAGTTCGCCAGGATGCCACCGACCTTCGCCGCGGCAAGCACGACGTACTTCGGCTTGGTCTCCCCCATGTATGCGAAGACGGCGTCGCGGTCCTTGAGGTCGAGCTCGGCCGAGGTCTTTCCGACGATGTTCTCGAAGCCCGATGATTCGAGCTTGCGGACGATGGCGGAGCCGACGAGCCCCCGGTGGCCCGCGACATAGAACGTCGCGTCGCGGTCGAGCTCGTGGGGGGTGTAGTTGACCCCCTCGACAGCCGTGGTCACGCGCGCGCTCCGAGGAGTTCGGCGTTGCTCCACGTCGGCAGATTTACGGTGTCGATCCACTCGGGTCCCTGTTCAAGGGCCGTGACGTCGGCGTCAACCATGAGCCTGGCGAGCTCGTCGCCGCGAACGGACGGGACCCAGCCGAGCTTGTCGGCGGCTTTGGTCGGATCGCCGATCAACGCGTCGACCTCGGTCGGGCGCAGGTAGCGCTCGTCGAACTTGACGTATTCCATCCAGTCGAGGCCCACGTGACCGAATGAGGTCTCGAGGAAGTCCTTGATCGTGTACCCGACGCCGGTCGCCAGAACGAAGTCCTCGGGGGCGTCGGCCTGCAGCATGCGCCACATTCCCTCGACGTATTCGGCTGCATAGCCCCAGTCACGGATGGAGTCGAGATTGCCCAGGTACAGGTCCTTCTGCACGCCTGCTTTGATTCGAGCGACGGCACGCGTGATCTTGCGCGTCACGAACGTCTCCCCGCGCCGCGGAGACTCGTGATTGAAAAGAATGCCGTTGACCGCGAACATGTCGTAGGCCTCGCGGTAGTTCTTGGTGATCCAGTAGCTGTAAAGCTTCGCGGCGGCGTACGGAGAGCGCGGGTAGAACGGGGTCTCCTCGTTCTGTGGCGGCGGTGTCGCGCCATACAGTTCGGACGTCGACGCTTGGTAGTACTTCGTGTCGATTCCGGACAGGCGGACAGCTTCCAGGAGGCGAATGGTGCCGGTTCCCGTCGTGTCGGCCGTGTGTTCCGGCTCATCAAAGGAAACACGCACGTGCGACTGTGCCGCGAGGTTGTAGACCTCGTCGGGATCGATCTCACTCAGCAGAGTCACCATACGGGCGCCGTCCGACAAGTCGCCGTAGTGCAGAAAGAGCTTCGCGCTCGGGTCGTGCGGGTCGACATACAGGTGATCAATGCGATGGGTGTTGAACGTCGACGCGCGGCGGATGAGGCCATGCACCTCGTAACCCTTTGAGAGGAGAAGTTCCGCGAGGTAAGAGCCGTCTTGGCCCGTGATACCGGTGATGAGAGCGCGCTGGGTCAACGTTTCTGCCGTTCTTGATCGTGAGTTCGGGTCACACTGGATGCTTCTCGGCGACAGTGACGGTCAGATCCGCGAGAAGACTATCGAAACGATCGATCGCGAATGTTTCCTCTAGAACGGTCTCTTTGTAACGTTTTCCGTTCCGTCCGAGGCGTTCCGCTTCCACCGGGTCGAGGCCGATCTTTTTCGCTCCCGCGAGCAGAGCTGCCGGATCCCCCGCGGCGACGGTCACACCCGCTTCCGCGTTGTGAACTTCCTGCGCTGTGATCCCAGCTTCATCCGTGGCTGCCAGCACCGGCCGGCCTGCGGCGAAATACGACGTAAGTTTACTGGGCACGCACATTTCGGCGACCCCGGGCAATTCATTGACCAAGAGGACGTCGGCCGACTGCAAAACGTCGGCAAATGCTCGATCGTCCAGCGGAGGCAAGATCTCGGTCGTCGTCGGCTTGCTCTGCACCCGCTCGCTCAGCTCGTCCCTCTGAGCCCCGTTGCCGACGAGGACGAATCGGACGCGCTCGCTGTTCGCGTGGGCAAGCTGCCCGGCGTCCACGACGTGGTGCAACCCTTGCTTGACGCCCATGTTGCCCGTATGCACGACAACGATCTCCTCGTCGCTCCACCCATAGGAAGCTCGCACTGCCGCCACGTCCGCGAACGGGAGCTCACCAAGATGGGTCCAGTTGCGGATGACGGCAATACGATCACGAGGCACGCCCAGGTCCTCGTGGATACGGTTCGCGAACCGATCGTGGATCACGACGACCATGGATGCCGAGCGAAGAAGCCAGCGCTCCACAGACCGGATAGCACGTGCCGCCAGACCCTGCCCTTGGCCTGTCTCCGACATCCCCAAGCCGTACAAATCTTGCACCCACACCACGAAGGGCGTGCCCGAATTTGTCAGGTAGGCACGTAGTCGCACGAGCGCAGATGAGAGCAGCGCCGGGGATACCGTCACGATCGACGTCGGGTTTCCCCAGCGCGCGCACACCTGACGGATACCGAAAAACACCTCCGAGAAGGCGCGAGGAAGCGGTGCAGGTCGGCCCGGGACCCAGTGCCAGACCCGCCTCACATCGACACCATCGATGTTTTCGCGCCGCGACCACTGCTCGTAACCTGAGGAAATCTTCCACTCTGGATAATGGGGGTGCGCCACGACAGCCCGGACGTGGTGGCCCCGACGCGCCAGCCCCGCGGCCATGGCGCTCGTGTAGGGCGCGATTCCCGTAGTCTCCGGGGCATAGTTGATCCCGAAGAAGAGGGGTCGTGACACTTGCTGCACGATCCAGACGATACAGCCCCAACGATTACAAATTAGTTACGAGAAGGGACGCCGTGAGCGACATCCCCGTGATCGACCTCTCCAAGGCACCAGGCGAAAAGGCAGCGTGGGATCGACCCGCGTGGAACGTGTATCTTTGGGCGATCTGCGAGCTGCTTTTCGTCACAAATCCCTGGCAGATCAGCTCGAGTCTGCGCGTCCGTGTACTTCGCGCGTTCGGAGCGAGCATCGGACGCCAGGTCGTCTTTCGACCCCGCACGCGAGTCAAGTTTCCCTGGAAATTGACGATCGGAGATCGCTCGTGGATAGGTGAAGGGGTCTGGATTCATAATCAGGACACGCTGAGCATCGGCCACGATGTTGTGATCTCGCAAGAAACATTTCTCACAACCGGTAGCCACCGCCTTCGGCGCGACATGGCGCTGGTGACTCGACCGATCGTCATCGAGCCGGGCGCTTGGGTGACGAGCAGATGCGTGGTGCTTGGGGGCAGCCACGTAGGGCGCTCCGCCATCTTGAGACCGATGACATTATTGGACGGCAAGACTGTCGGCGCGGGTGAAGTCTGGGGAGGGAACCCCGGCTCCCTAGTGGGGACGCGCTATGAGGGAGAATCGACGAGTGAATACTAAAATTCCTATCTCCGCGCTGATCCAGACAAAAAACGAGGAGCTTGGAATTGAAGCGTGCGTGCGCGCCCTGAGCGATTTCGCAGAGGTGATAGTCGTCGACTCCTGCAGCACCGACCGAACAGTCGAGATCGCTAAACGCGCTGGCGCCCGAGTGGTAAATTTTGAGTGGAATGGACGCTATCCGAAGAAGAAGCAGTGGCAACTGGAGCATGTGAACACCCAGTTCGACTGGATCTTCTTCGTGGATGCGGATGAGTCCCCCCAACCCGAACTGGTGTCGGAGCTGCGCGCGCTTTTCGCAAAAGGCGCGGGGCCCAACCTGGCGGCCCTCGATATCGACCTTGACTACGTTTTTTCCAGACGCGTTCTACGGCATGGCCACCGGGTAACGAAGCGGTGCATTGTTCACAAACGACGCGTTCGGTTCCCTGAAATGGACGACCTCGAGGCGCCCGGCATGGGCGAGCTTGAGGGCCATTACCAGCCGGAGGTAGATGGCAATGTTCTACAGATGACGGGGCGAATTCTCCACAACGACGTGGATCCAGTCGAGACGTGGTTCGCCCGCCACAACAAGTATTCCAGCTGGGAGGCCCATCTGAGGGCCAACAAGTCGCTCAGGAGCGAGATCGCACGCAGGCGAACGTCAAAGGGACGCACCTTCGACCGTGTTCCCTTCAAGCCCCTACTCTTCTTCATCTATGCGTACATCGTGCGACTTGGTTTTCTCGATGGCCGCGCCGGCTTCGATTATGCTTTCGCATTGAGTTCTTACTACTGGCAAATTGGCCTGAAATATCGAGAGTTGCGAAAGACGCACGTCGCTGCGAAGAAGGCATAGTGAAAATACTGCAAGTCGTCAATACCCTGGACGCCACGGACGGCGGGCCCGCTCGAAATTCCTTCGAAGTAAATCAGGCGCTCAATAATCTACCGGATTTGAGCGCTCTGATCTGGGCCGTGCACGGGGTCCATTTAGGATCCACCGTCGATGCAGACGAACGTGCCGGCCGATCAGTCGGTGTTCCATACCCGGTTTTTGCGGGGCGTGCCAGCCGCTTCCTAAGCGAGATACGCGCGTGCGACGTTGTCGTCATACACGGGTTCTACCTTTGGTGGGTGCCGCTGGTGATCTTGGCTGCGAATCTTTTGAAGAAGCCCTTCGTGATCATGCCCCACGGAGCAATCTCACCCTACGAAATGCGCAAGTCATCCATTCGGAAGCGGATATTTGATGAAGCCGCAAGGCTCGCCGGCGTCCGCGGGGCGCGCTTCGCGGTGGGGTCAGAATCTGAACGTACGGACGTTCTCCGCCGGAGAAGCGACGCAAACGTAGCGGTCGTGGGCGTAGGAACCGCGCTGCCCGGAGGCACACTTCAAGAGCGACCACGCCGCACCCACCTTCTGCTTCTGTCTGTCTGCCGAATCGCCTCGAAGAAGCGCATTGACTTGTCGATCGACGCGCTCGCCTGCACCTTGAAGCTCGGCATTCCCGCCACGTTGACCATCGCGGGTGACGGAAGCCCGGAGCTGAAGGCAGAACTGTTCGCACAGGCTGAACGACTGGGCGTCGCCGACGCCGTGAACTTCGTCGGTCACGTAGATGCGGAGGAGAAAGCGTCTCTGTTTCGCGAGGCCGATGTCTTCCTGCTCCCGAGCGAAGACGAAAACTTCGGGATTAGCGTAGCGGAGGCCCTGAGCTACGGAACTCCGGCGATTGTGAGTGATCGAGTTGCGGCAGCCCACGAAGTCCACGGTGACGCCATCCAGATGCTTGCGGATCCCAGTGGGGAGTCGATGGCTACGGCGATCGTCGCCTGGGCAGACCCCAGCGCTCTGGCGGCGGCCCGCGCCAGGGCATGGGCCGAGGCGCGACGAGTATTCGACTGGGCAGCCGTGGCGCAAAGATGGCTCGAAGTTCTGCAGGCGGCACACGGCCGAGGCGAGAACGCCCCGGCCGGAACGATCATCTACGTGAGTACCAGTTATCCGTCATACTCTGAGACCTTTGTCTCTGCCGAAATGGAACACCTTCGCAGCGTTGGATGGAATGTGCTGTCGTACTCGCTCCGAAAGCCCCCGGCTGAACTCGATCACGCGGTTCCCTATGTCGTGCGACCCGCAGGCCGCCTACTCCTTTCCCCGTGGATTCTTCTCGGGCTCGCAATGCGTTTCACACGCTGGCGAAACCTCCCCCGCCTCCGTAACACTCGATCCATCCGCTCTGCACTGCGCGGGGTCTTCCTCGATGCTCATGCCGCTCGACTCTCGCGTGCGATTGCGAGCATCGGCACGGAGGTGACCGGTGTACACGCCCACTTCTTCGCTCAGCCCGCGGAAGTGGCCGCAAGGGCGGCGGGAAGACTTCCTGTCGTCGTCACCGTTCATGCGGCGGACGCGTCGGTAGAGCCCTCAGTCGAGAATCTGCGCTTCATTCGTAGAATCACTGGCTTTCGTTTCGCGAGCCACGCTGTGGAGCGCACGTTCCAGACGGTGGGCGTTCCGACCCGATCAATCGTGTTGCCGTGCGTCGCATCCCTTCCTCCCGAAAGGAAGTCCCTCTCGGCGAAGGATAGTGTCGTACGCGTCATCACCGTCGCACGCCTCGTGACGACCAAGGGTTATCGCCGGATGATGGGTGTGCTCGAGAAAGCCTCGGAACGTGGGCGAGTCGAGTGGACCATTGTCGGTGACGGCCCCCTTCGGGAAGAGATCGAGAGGTGGATCAGCCGTCATGAGAGCCCGCGGCTCCACGTCCGGCTGATGGGCGCCCAACCTCACGCAGAAACCCTTAGCCTGCTATCGAACGCAGACGTCTTTCTTCTGCTGCCCGAGGAGACAGGCGACAGCATCACGAAAGGTGACGGTCTCCCCGTCGCCCTCATGGAGGCAATGGCGTCTGGCGTACCCATCGTGAGTTCGTCCGCAGGCGGTATAACCGAACTAGTGAGGCCGGGCGTCACCGGAATCGTCGTCGGACCCACCGACGATAAGACGGTGATCGAATCAGTCTGGGCTGCAAACAGAACAGCAGCTTCTGCACGTATCGTTGACGCGGGGCGTGACCTCGTCGCGAAGAGCTTCAGTCCCGAATCTACTACCGCGGTTTTGAGCGAGTGGCTCCACGAAACGTTGGAGTCGCCCAAGGCCCCGGTCATTCGGAGCCATGAATGATGGCGAATTCGCCGTCCGCGATATATGCCACGAACGTCCGGCATTATCAGCATGTCTTGCAAGGGCTGACGCAACGCTGGGACTCCGTAGGCTTTCTTGGCCCGAGTGAATTCAGCCCAACTGCATTACAACGCCTGAAAAAAATCATCCCTGCTCGAGTGGCGAGTATTCTTGCCCGTCGAGAAGGTCCTGCACTGCCTGACGACGTGGTGCGCCTGGGGATGCTGCACGTCGCGAATCTTCCCTCTGTCCTCAGTCGCCTGACGGGTCGTTCCGCCACCCCCGCCGAGATTCGTACGATCCATCGATTCCAGGCGGGACAGGTCGCGCGCGCTGGCCGTGGGGCCGCGTTCTTACAGACAGTCGAGGGCCTTGGTTACATGGCCATCAGAGAGAACGCGGCTCAACTCACTGTGGTCGAGAGACGAAATCTGCACCACGCTGTATTCGAGGAAACCCTTGATACCCATCTCGATTTCCCGTTCCGGACCAAGCTCGACCCGTTACGCGATATATTGGAGGAAGAGTATCAAGGTGCGGATCGGATCGTTGTGTACTCCGAGGTCGCGAAAGCTTCCTTCGTCGAAAGAGGATATTCCGCAGACCGCATCTGGGTATCTCCCTTACCCGTCGTAGCAAGTCCCCCGCTAGGGGGTCATAATTCACGACGCGATCCATTCCAGTTGCTCTATGTCGGCAGGCTGGACGCCTACAAGGGGATCGATGTAGCCGTGGCAGCGGTTCAATCGCTGGGCAGCCCGTTCAAGCTGGTGGTCGCTGGGCCCGGAGGTGAGGCCGAGCGCGCCTGGCTGGAGCAGCAGGACCAGGTTGAGTATCGCGGGGTATTGCCTCGTCACGAACTCGCGGATCTCTTTAGATCCTCGGCCGCTCTCCTCGCCCCATCTATCGAGTCGTTCGGCCTGGCGGTCCTGGAAGCGACAGTGGCGGGCACGCCAGTCTTAGTCCGAGAAACGACCGGAGTTGTCGACTATCTGCCGCCGGGCAGTTTTCGGGTCGTGCCTTCGAGGGATTCCGAGCGGTGGGCTCACGCCATCGCACAAGGATTCGAAAGCCTCGGCGGCGCCTGGGCGGCAGAAAATGCCAAGATCTTGGCTTTCGCTTCCGCCGTCTCAAACCAGACCTCACTGATCGATGAGCTCATCAGCTCGGACGAGGAAGGCGAAAAATGAGGATCCTACTCGCTTCTCACAAGTTCTCCCCCGACGTGGGCGGCATCGAGACGATGAGTGAGCTATTGGCGAACTACTTCACGGAACACGGTCACGACGTCACCGTTGTGACGCATACGGGCCAGGACGATGGAATTGAGCGGGAGTTCAACGTCCTCAGGAAGCCATCTCCCATGTCCCTCTGGATAGCATCGAGGTCGTCTGACGTGGTGTTCCACAACAACATCTGCCTGCAGTTCGCCTGGCCTCAACTCTTCCTACACAAACCGTGGGTGATAGCGGTGCGAACATGGATTTCTAGGAACTCCGGTCGGGTGGGCATCAGAGACCGCATCAAATTGGCGGTCCTCCGGAGAGCCAAAGTAATTGCCATCAGTCACGAAGTCGCCCGCCACCTTCCCGTCCTGGACCCGATCGTCATTCCTAACGGGTACCGAGATGCGATGTTCACGGCCGCGGGACGACACGATCGTGACCCGAGAAAGCTCATTTTTGTTGGAAGGCTGGTCGAGTCGAAGGGTGTGCAAGTACTCCTCGAAGCAATGAGCGACCTCCCCCAAGACGTAACTCTCGAAATCGTTGGCTCAGGACCGTACGATTCAATCCTTCAGCGCATCGTCGAACTCAAGAACCTAACGAACCGCGTGGTGTTCCTGGGCGAACTGAAGGGAGCCAGTTTAGTGAATGCCTTGCGCCGCCGCGGGACTCTTGTCGTACCGTCCCTCTGGAATGAGCCGTTTGGAATTGTGGCACTAGAAGGCATGGCATCTGGATGCTGGGTTGTAGCGTCCGAGGGCGGCGGCCTTTCGGAGGCCGTCGGCCCTGCTGGCCTGACGTTCCCGAATGGCGACGCACGTGCGCTTGCGTCGAGACTGCGGCTGCTCATCGAGGATCGAAGCCTACGCGAGCGACTCGCCGAGAATGCCAAGACCCACCTGGCGGCTCATACCACTCGAGCCATGGCTGATCGCTATCTCCACGTCATCGAAGCGCCCACAGGTTAGTAGTCCTCTTGATCTGGAAATCTCGCTTCGCGAAACTCTCTAGGTTCTTCTCGGCGCAGATCCTCGTCCAGGGCGTCGGCTTTGTTGTCGGCATTCTGCTGGTTCGCGCAATGACAAAAGAAGAATTCGCTCTCTATTCGATATGCGTCTCGGTCACCGCCGCGGGCGTTGCCCTGTCGGAAGGTGGAGTAACTGGTGTTCTGATGTCCGAAGGTCCAAACTTCGGTGTACGACGCGCGCGATTCGCGACACTGCTACATGGCGCCGTCCGCTTCCGACGGATCATCGCCGTATTCATGCTCGCACCCTCGAGTGTTCTTCTATTCATCATGCTCGCACGGAACGGTGCCACACCACTACTGGCGATCTGGAGCATAGTCATCGTGGTACTCACGATGTGGTTCTCGCTGGAGCGAGGATTGCTTCAGGTTCCGCTCCGGCTCGACGCACAGTACGTTCGAATTCAGTACGCTTCGCTGCTCGCCGCTTGCCTTCGTCTTGTGCTCGTTGGCGTCCTATTCGCCACGCAGTCGGTCGGCGTTTGGGAGGCACTTTCCGTCGTCGCTGTCTCCACAATATTGGAGATCTGGGTCCTTCGGCGCTCCCTCCGTTCTCTCCCCGCAGCAAATCCACACCAGCGACTGCAGAGCGTAGTGAAGTCTCGGCTCATGCTCGCCTTAGGGCGCACCATGCCGGCGACGATCACAGCCGTTCTGCAGGGACAGGCATTTCTTCTCATACTGTCCTTCTCTAGTTCCACCGAGGTCATAGCTGAGCTCTCCGCGCTGGCCAGGTTTTCCGTTGTATACGTCGTCTTCAACGCCTTCTTCCTCGACGTCATCTCGGGGAGATTCGCACGCGCCACCTCAGCACGCAGACACCTCGCACGCGGGGTCACGTCAGCCCTGCTCGGCTACTTGGGCATTGTTGCCATCGTGGTCGCGGCAATGAGCGTATTTTCAGTGCCAGTTCTGGCCGTTCTCGGCCCGGACTACTCAGGTCTCGAGATCGAACTTGTCATTGTCAGCCTGGGTTCCGGTCTGATCGCACTTGGCAACGCATGGCGGAACCTCAACTTCGCGCGGAACTGGGTACGCGGATCCTGGCTCTTCGTCCCTTCCACGATGGTGTGGGTACTGATCGGGATATTCGCACTCGATCTCAGCAACATATATGCGGCGGCGTGGTGGATGGCGGCTCAAGCGTGCGCGGCGCTGGTCACTCAGTGCTACTGCACATACTTGGGGATACGTGAGGCCGCACCGCGTTGACAGTGAGCCTCATCGGTGCCGTCGGCGGAGCCCACTGGCGTCTCGCCCCCCAACCCTCGAGCCGACACGCCCCTCACCTGAACCGGATGTCGACAGCACATGCCACCGCGTCTCGAGGTACGCGCTTATAGCGATCGACGCAGCGAGGGCGAAGAATCCCTGCGATGTCGGTTGCGTGGTCATGCCGCCGACGACGAGCGAGTACGCAACGAGCGCACCCGTCGTCGCCACAATCGGCGAGGCGGTTCGCGCTCGTGCGACCAGCCAATAGAGGACGGCTGCAGCAAGCAGGAACCGAGCGAAGATGATTGCGTAACCGACAAGTCCTAACTCGGCGACGAGCCTCGTGTTCTCGTCCTCGATCCACATCGCGCCGGACCCGAGCCGGATTCCGGCATTGCCGTGCACACCTATCCCATCGCCGAACACCGAACTCGAGTACTGAATGAAACCAAAAGCGGAGTCGGATATTCGTTCGTCCACCGAACCAGCGTCCGAGGCTGTCGATATTCGAACCTGAAAGGCGCGCAATATCAAGGGGAAAGCCACCGAAGCCACCACGAAGGTCATCGCCACAATCGCAAGCAGGCTCACGCTCGCGCGACGCATCTGTGACGATGCGAAGAGACTTGCCAACCACCCGACAGCGACAACGCCCGCATATACCAATGCACCCCGGGAGCCACTCAAGGCGATGATCATGACGCTCGACACGAGCCCTACGTAGACAAGCGGGAGCTTGATACTTATACGTCCGACTGCCGCAACGCCCACCGCGAACAGAACTGCAACGTATGACGTCAGTCCGATCGGTGAGGAGAACGTACCGCTCGCGCGGACGACTCCGAAGGCCGTCGTGAATGACGCTCCATCATCTCCGAGCTGCTTGTTGATCGCGGCAGTCGCGGGGCTCGAAGCCTGCAGAGCGGCGAGCACGGCCTCAACCGGCGCGAACGCCATGATCACGATCGCGATATTTCGCCAGACCAGCGGGGGGCGATAGCGAATGACAATGTAGATGGGCAGTAGTGGCGCAAGGACGTTTCGAACTCCAATCGCGGAGACGAGCGTCGGTATATCCAGGACCAGAGACTGGTAGAGAGCAACTATAGCCGTGTAAGTGCACACCCCCCAGAAGGCAACACCGATCTGGCGACGCACTGCCATGGGTGCGATCAAAGCGGCGAGCACGAGCGCACCTAGCAGTAGACCGTCGCGGAGAACGTAGAATACGTTCTCCATACCCGGTACCCACTTACGCACTGCACCCTCAACGATCCAAAGCACCGCGTAGAGAGTGAGCGCGGTGGACAGGATGCGGTCGCGGCGAGCCTGCAGGGCACCCGATTCAGCGAGTCCGAGCCGCGCCGATGAGTTCGTCCTGGATCTCCGTGGCGCACGGCGGTTCAGAATCGCGGCGGGTCCTCGTCCGTCGGCCATCACAGCACCATCGTTGCGCGCAGGATAAGGACCGCCGAACTACGCGGGCGACCCACCTGCTGCCCACACTTCTCAAAAGCGACGAGGCCCGATATCGCGATGTTCGGAACCCTTCTAAGCAACTTGGTGCGCATCGACCCGACTCTCTTCCGTACGGCGCCTGCGGCCGGGCTCAACTCTGGTTTGAAACCCGATGTCAGACAAGCAGCGGCGTAGAGCGAACTCATCGAAGTATCGTCCCGATCATCGCAATCGCCAAGAATGTCACGTTGTACATGACGTGGCAGAACAGCGCGCCCCATATCCGCCCAGTCAACAGTACGAGCGCCGCACATGTCACCCCCACCACCAGGAGTTGAACCGCCCCCTGCAGGCTTGGAGGCGCGAAGACAGCGTGGAAGAGGACGAAAGACCCGGCCGAAGCGAGCGATGCGGAGACCCCGGCCGCCAGTGGACCCCACCGCAGTCGGCCGAGTTGGTAGACGCTCACAAGAATGAGTCCGCGAAAGAAGAGCTCTTCGACGGTCGGCCCGATCAACCCCGTGGGTAGCGAATATGTAAACCACCACAGCGGGGTTAGGGTCCCGTCCGGTTCGAAGAGGGTGGGGAAAGGTCCGGCGTTGGCGCCACTAGTGAGGCCTTGTACCAGCCGGAGCAGCAAACCCACGACCGCGCCGAGTAGCAAGTCGTAAGGTCTGAACCTGAGAAGCCCGTTCGGTGAAGCTCGTCGGAATGCGAAGAATAGCCCGGCAACGAGCACGCTCCACAACGAGAGCGTGGAGGCCACCTCCGCCCATGGTTGAGTAACACCATTCAGGAGCGACGAACCTATGATCCCCAAGCCCACCAGGGCCAGCTCCACAGCGGCCCTGCGCCCGGTCCATCCGAAACTCGCCTCCCTCGCGAGCCGCCAGTCAGATCCTCGCAAGGATCGCCGAGGGTAGGCACTCGAGTCGGACAGCACCGACGAGCTGAGATTCTCAGTCACCGGCCAAACCTAACCCTCCTACTCGGTCTGATGCGGCTCGGACGCACCACGGCCCGCGTCCATCTCGCCTCGCCTCCCGCCCGAGACGCCGACCCGATTCGACAGGCCGCGGCCCACAGCCCACGATTACCAGCCGGAAACAAACGGTGTGGCACACTGAGGACGATTCTTTGAACACGGCCCGTCAGGTTGAGAGGGCGTCCCCGAAAGGCACCATGGAGCTCACTGACTACATCCGCACGTTCCTGAAGAATTGGCTCCTCATCGCCGTCATGATACTCGTGGGGTTTGGAATCGCCGCGGCGTACACGTTCACACGCACCCCCACATATCAGGCGACAAGCACCGTCTTCGTCTCGACGCAGGGGGGCAGCTCGACCGCTGAGTTGCAGCAGGGGTCCAGCTTCACTCAAGCTCGTATCAACACTTACGTCGGTCTGGTTACGACTCCAGTCGTCCTTGAGCCGGTCATCGTTGATCTCGACCTTTCTGAGTCGGCGGAAGCCTTAGCGAGCCGCGTCACGGCCTCGGCTGCGGTCAACTCGACACTGATAACGATTTCAGTGAGCGACACCGACGCCTCTCGATCCGCCGCGATCGCCAATGGCATCGCGACGAGTCTCTCTAGTGCCGTGCCGAGGCTTGAGCCCGAAGCAGACGACGGGACGAGTCCGGTCCGGCTGAGTACGGTGCGCGAGGCGCAACCGGCAATGCAACCGAGTAGCCCCAACATCCCCGTCAACCTTGGGATCGGTGCTCTGCTCGGTCTCATCGTGGGTGTCGCAACAGCTTTACTGCGGCAAGTACTCGACAATCGTGTGCGAACCCCCCACGACGCGGAGCGGATCACCGAAGCGCCTGGCATCGGCGCGATACCGTACGACCCCAAAGCGACCGAGCGACCACTCATCGTCCATGACGACCCCTTGAGCCCGCGCGCTGAGTCTTTCCGAGCGCTTCGAACGAACCTGCAGTTCCTGGACATGGGGGGCCGTTCCAGCTTCGTCATCACAAGCTCAGTTGTGAGTGAGGGAAAGTCGACAACGGCTGTCAACTTGGCGATTGCGCTCGCGGACGCGGGGGGTCGAGTGGCGCTGCTGGACGCGGATCTCAGGAAGCCGAAGGTCTCTGAATACCTGGGCATCGAAGGAGCTGCGGGGCTCACAGATGTACTCATCGGCCGTGCAAGTGTGACCGATGTGATGCTGCCCTGGGGCGGGCGGAGTCTGTATGTGCTTCCGGCCGGGAAGATTCCGCCGAATCCGAGCGAATTGCTGGGTTCCCAGCGAATGACATCGTTGATCCAAGAACTGGAGAATGAGTTCGACATCGTGCTCTGCGATGCTCCAGCGTTGCTGCCCGTGACTGATGCCGCGATCCTTGCCCGCGCGACTAGTGGCGCGCTGATGGTGGTGGCGGCCGGCCGCACGACCCGACACCAGCTGGGCCTGTCCACGGACGCGCTGAACACCGTGGGCGCGAAACTGGCTGGTTTTGTTCTCTCCATGGTGCCCACGCGTGGACCCGATTCGTACTACGCCGCGTATGGATACGGGTACGGATACCGACTGGAGACGCCAGAGAAGGCCACGAAGAGTAGGAAGCGGAATCGGAAGCAGGGCTCGTCCACCCGACGGATGGCTCAGGGGGCGGCGCAGGACGATTCCATGTATTCCCGGCGCGCTCACCGCGGGTCGTGAACCCGATCACGATGGTCCTTGGAACGCTTCTGAGACGGAAAAGCGCACTAGTTTCGTCTAGCGGTCCGCTGGCAGGCCTACTGCCACGTCTGCGCGAGCCGACATGAGGAGATCTTCAAGGCCATCGGTCGCGACAGGCGTACCACGAGCGTTCAGATGGGCGATCGCATCGATCTTGTTCTTCCTCCTGTTCCTTTGCGCATGGGTAGGCATTCGGGGTTTTCTAGCGTTCCAACATCTTGCCCATGTACAGGCCGGGGCAACCGACAGCATCTCGAGCCTTGTAGCAGATCCCTCCAGCGCTGAGCCGGTGCTCAGCGGCCTCGCTTCGGATGCTGCGAGTGCTCGCGAACTCACATCTGATCCGCTTTGGCGTCTGGCCGAGCGCGCACCGTGGTTCGGGCCTCAGCTGGAGGCGTTCGGAACGGTCGCAGCTTCATCGGACGAACTCCTACAGGGCTCTGTGCTTCCGTTAATGAGAGCAGCTGAGGGGGTCTCACTTGACGTGGTGAGACCCTCAGAGGGGCGCATCGACACGTCATCCCTTCCTCTGTTAGTCGCTCCCGCTCGAGAATCAGCAGCCAGAGCCCAAGCCGCGGCGAAGTCGATCGACAAGATCGACCGGACACCGCTGCTGGGCGCGGTCGCGGAGGCCGTCGATCAAGTCGCGACCGTACTGGACACAACGGCCCGTTCAATGGATGCGCTCTATCGCGCGTCGCAGTTGATGCCTGGCATGCTCGGCGCAGACGGCGAACGGAACTATCTAATTCTCGTGCAGAACAACGCCGAGTGGCGTTCGCTTGGGGGCATCACGGGGGTTGCTGTGCTCGTACGCACCGATCGAGGCGCGATTTCATTGGTGAGCGCAGAATCAGCGACATCCCTGGGCAGAGGGTTCACGGGCCCGCTGGGGTCGATCCCTGAAGAAGCGCAGGCGATCTACGAGACCAAGCCGACTCGCTATTTTCACAATCTCACCCAGATTCCGGACTTCACGATCGACGGGCCGCTCGCTCGCGACATGTACGAGGCCAAGACCGGCACTCGAGTCGACGGCGTGATTGCAACAGACCCCGTAACGCTCTCGTACCTTCTCAGCGCCACGGGCCCGGTGAGACTGCCGAGCGGGGAGCAACTTACAGCCACCAATGCGGTCCAGCTGCTCCTGAGTGACGTCTATGAGAGGTACCCAGAGCCAGAGGCGCAGGACGCATTCTTCGCGAGCGCAACCGAAGCAGTGTTCGAGACACTGCTCAAGGGTCAGGGATCCACGTCAAGTCTCTTCAGCGCGCTCTACAGAGCGGGCGAGGAACGTCGCACATACATCTGGAGCGGCATCAGTAGCGAGCAAGCGATCCTCGACAGCACCACGATCGCCGGTCATCTGCCCCGTACTGACGCGGACACGGCGAGGTTCGCCACATTCCTCAATGACGGTGCCGGTTCGAAGATGAGCTACTACGTCAAGCCAGACGTTTCTCTCGTTTGGAGTTCCTGTGCGGCACAGGGCGCCGGCAAGCGGCAACTCATGTTGGACGTCAGGCTCACGAGCGTTGCACCGGAGGATGCAGCGACGTCACTTCCGGCATATGTGACCGGCGGGGGAGCTCATGGCGTCGCCCCCGGCGTCGCAAAGGTGATCGGCAACGTCTACCTACCCGAGGGGCTGCGTCTGGTTTCGGCCACCAATAGCGGAGGTACTGGCTTTTCGGAGGCAACATTCGAGGGGAGGCAGGTGTTGACATTCGGTGCTGCTCTTGCCCCTCAGTCATCGAGCCACGTCACCGTCGTCGTCGAGGCCACCTCGTCGATGTCCGAAGCAGAGGCACTCGTCACACCGACTGCCGATGCCTCACTCGAGCCGATCGTTCTAGCTTCTTGCCCAAGCGCAGCAGGCATGGCCGTTCGGTGACGGTCGCCGACATTGCCACCGCAATTGTTGCGCGGAATTTACACAACATGCATCGAACGGATTTGCAACGTGGCAAACGTGTACGCGATACTGACCGTGATCTTTACACGAACCCGCTTCATTCTCGTCCCGATCTGAGCAGCAAACGGATACCAGGAACGAGCGGACCCACCACAGTACCGGTAGCCCGGATTCGAAAGCAGGCAGTCATGAAGCACACACTCACCAAGGCCGCGGCCTCGGCGACGATCGCGGGCGCGCTGCTGTTTGCAGCGCCGGCGATCGCGCAGGCCTACGTCCCGACCAGTCCCGACACCGTGACCGTCACTGTGACTGGTGACGGTCCCGTTCCGATCGACGGCTTCACTGCTGGCGCGAGCGTGACCTTCACGCTCGTCGGCCGCGGCGTCACGGGTGCCAACATCGCCACGGCGAACCTGCCCGTCACCTCCGCCTCCGTTACCAAGACCGCTGACTCCTCGGGCGTCGCAACCGCGGTCGTCACGCTCCCCGCCAACCCCAGCGGCTCTTACACCCTCTCCGCCACCGGCGCACGCGCCGCGGCGGCGGGCGGCGGAACGGGCTCGGGCACCAGCGCCGGCGGCAGTGGCACCGCACTCCCCGCCACCGGTATCGACAGCCAGTCGATGATGGGCATCTGGGTCGGCGGCGGCGCACTGATCGCTGCCGGCGCTACCGTCGCCGTCGCGGCGAAGATGCGTCGCAACCGCGGCGAGGCGAACTCCTAAAGTATCAACACCAGAAGAGAGCGTCGTCGGCCACGGCCGGCGGCGCTCTTTTTCGTGACGGCGTCCGCGCCTCGAGGAGCGCGGTGATCGGGTTTCTGGCATCCATAGGGAACCCTCCCCCGAGCGTCAACCCGGCTGCTCCTCCTCGCCAGAAGCGATTCACTGACTGAATGACCGAACTCACCGCCACTGCGCGATGACCGATGTCGAGATGACCCGCGTCCCGGCCGGCACCGTGCTGCGCGCGGACCAGCGCGGAGCGGACCGTCGCGAGATCACCGTGGAGGCGTTCGACCTCGGGGTCTACCCCGTCACCGAAGAGCAGATGGCCGAGATCCTCGGGATCACTGCGCAGAATCCGCGCCGGCCGGCCGTTCAGGTCAGCTGGCTGCGGGCCGTGCGTTTCTGCAACGCCCTGTCGGACTGGGAGGGCCTCGACCCCGTCTACACGTATGACGGCGAGAGCGTCGACTGGGACACGGAGGCCGACGGGTACCGACTCCCGACTGAGGACGAGTGGGAGTACGCCTGTCGGGCGGGGTCCACGGGATCGACCTACGGCCCGATCACCGAGATCGCGTGGACGGCAGAGGATGGACTGCGCGGCCCCGCAGAGGTGGGGGGACGGCTCCCGAACCTCCACGGACTCTTCGACATGCTCGGCAACGTCTCGGAGTGGTGCTGGGACCCGTTCGTCCCGGACACGAGCGACGCGCGCGTCTTCCGCGGCGGCGGGTGGAGCGACGCGCGCGCGATCGTCCGCGCTTCTGCCCGCCGTGGAGCGAATCCACGCGCCGCGTTCGACGACGTCGGAATGCGCGTCGCGCGCGGTGCGCTCAATCGTTCGCGCTGATGGCGTCGCTGAGTCCATCGACGAACTCGGCGATCGTCGTCAGTTGCTCGTCGGTGAACTTGTCCGCCACGGCGACCATCGCGGTCAGATGGGCACCGAAGTGGCGGAAGAACTCCGCGCGCGACTTCGGCGTGAGCACCACGACCCGAGCGCGTCCGTCGGAAGGATGCGGCCGACGTTCGAGGTGCCCCGCCGCCGCGAGGCGGTCCAGGAGCTTCGTGGTGGACGCCGTGGAGATGCGCAGGTGGGCCGCCACGTCGTGCGGACTGACCATCTCACCGCGCTGCTCGCGGATGATCAGCATCCGCAGGGTGGCGAGGTCGCTGGCGTTCATGTCCATGGCGCCCTTCATGCCGCTGTTCATGCGGTCGAGGGCGTCGCTGAGCGCACGAACCGACTCCATCGCGCGCACTACTCCCGGCCTGTTAGCACGGAAGGCATCGACGACGGACACGGTGGACACCTCCATTGCGCTCTGGGTATAGTCGGCTGATATCGCTAGCTAAACTAGCAAACAGGAGGCACGATGAGCGAGACCGAGTATGTCGTCCTCCTGGACGACTGGGGCAACGAGATCGGAACCGCCCCCAAGGCGAGCGTCCACGGCACCGATACCGCGCTTCACCTCGCCTTTTCGTGCCACGTCGTGAATGCGGACGGCCAGGTGCTCGTCACACGTCGAGCCCTCGACAAGAAGACGTGGCCCGGAGTTTGGACGAATTCGTTCTGCGGCCATCCCGCCCCGGCCGAACCTGTTCTGCAGGCCGTACACCGGCGCGCCGCGTTCGAGGTGGGGCTCACGATCCGGAACGTCGAGCTCGCCCTGCCGCTCTTCCGCTATCGGGCCGTGGATGCCAGCGGCATCGTCGAGCACGAGATCTGCCCCGTCTACGTCGCGCACACCGATGAGGAACCGCATCTGAACCCCGCCGAGGTCGCCGAGGCCCGCTGGGTGGATCCCGCCGACCTCGCTGCCGCCCTCGAAGCGACGCCGTGGGCCTTCAGCCCGTGGCTCGTGCTCCAGGCACAACAGCTCCATCTGTTCTCTCCACCCCCCGCCATACGAGCAGCATCATGATCACGCTTTCGACGACCCCCACCGCGCGCGCCGAGATCGACGCCGAGATCGACGCGGTCATGGCGCGCCTGACACGGCGCCTGCGGGAGCACGGCGAGGGCGCCGAGGCATTGGCATCCGCCATCACCCGCGCCACGGCGGGCGGAAAACGCTTTCGTCCCCTTCTGGTGATCGCCGCGTTCGACACGCTCCGCGGCGACGACGCCCACCGCGCAGCGCTTTACCAGGTCGCGGCAGCATTCGAACTCCTGCACACCGCGTTCGTCGTGCATGACGACGTCATCGACCACGATCTCGAACGGCGCGGCGTCGCCAACGTCGCCGGCGAGTTCCGCACCAGGGGCCTCACACGCGGCGCGGACGCCACCGGCGCGGCACTGCTCGGCGACGCGGCGGGAATCCTCGCCGGCGACCTGCTCCTGCACGAGGCCGGGCGCCTCGTCGCCCTGAGCGAGCTGCCGACGAGGGTACGAAGCGACCTCCTGGGCCTCGTCGAGGAGGCCGTCCTGATCTCGGCAGCGGGCGAACTCGCCGACGTCGAGAACGCCGTGTCGGCCGAGGAGGTCGACGCGGAGACCATCCTTCGCACCACGCACGACAAGACCGCGGTGTACTCCTTCTCCGCCCCGCTCGAAGCCGGGGCCGTGCTCGCCGGGGCGGACGGCCCCGTGCGTGCCGCGATGGAGCGCTTCGGTCAGCGGCTCGGACTGGCCTACCAGCTCGTCGACGACCTCATCGGAGCGTTCGGCTCCGCCGAACAGTCGGGCAAGGACGAGGGCTGCGACCTCCGCGAAGCGAAGAAGACCCACCTCATCGTGCTTGCGCGCGAGACCGAGTCCTGGCCCGAGGTCAGCGAGGCCCTGGCGCTCGCCCACACGGGTCCGGTCGCCATCCGCGCCGCACAGCGCGCACTGAGCGAATCCGGCGCCCGCTCGCGACTCGAAGACCTCATCCGCGGCACCCTCGACGAAGCGCGCGCGATCGTGTCGGCATCCACGCTCCCCCACGACTGCAAGACGATGCTGTACGACCTCGTGGATGCCGTGCAGGGACGCGTGCCGTGAGCACGACCGCGACCGGCCTGGAGCTGTACTCCCGCACCGCCGATGACGCCGCAGCCGCCGTGATCAACCGCTACTCCACCTCGTTCGGCCTGGCGACTCGGTTGCTCGGCCCGAGACCCCGACCCCACGTGCGCAACATCTACGCTCTCGTGCGCGTGGCCGACGAGATCGTCGACGGACCGGCCCACGACGCCGGACTGACTCCGGCCCAGGAGCGCGCGGCGCTCGACGCGCTCGAGAGCGAGGTCCGGGAGGCCATCGCTTCCGGCTTCAGCGCCAACCTCATCGTCCACGCCTTCGCCCGGAGCGCCCGAGAATGCGGCATCGGCGACGATCTCATCGCCCCGTTCTTCGCATCCATGCGGACCGATCTCGACACCGCCGCACACGACGATGCGTCGCACGACGCCTACGTGTACGGCTCGGCCGAGGTCGTCGGGCTCATGTGCCTGCAGGTCTTCCTCAACGCGGGGATGTCGGCGCCGGCTCGTCCCGCCGCCGACCTCGTCGACGGGGCCCGGCGCCTCGGTGCGGCCTTTCAGGACGTGAACTTCCTCCGCGACCTCGACGACGATGCCTCGCGCCTCGGTCGCGATTACCTCGACGGCGCCGCCGGCGATGACCGGCGCACCGCCGTCCTCGACCGCATCGATGCCGACCTCGCCGCGGCCGCCGCGACGGTGCCTTTCCTCCCGCCGGACTGCCGTCGGGCCGTCACTGCTGCGCACGATCTCTTCGCCGAGCTCTCCCGCCGGCTGCGCCTCGCCCCCGCGGGCGCACCGCGGGTCCGTGTCCCCGACGGAGTCAAGGTCACGCTCGCGGCCCGCGCATTCCTCGGACGCCCACCGAAAGGGGCCCACGCATGACCTCGCAGCGCATCGTCGTCGTCGGAGGAGGCATCGCCGGTCTCGGCACCGCCGCGCTCCTGGCCGATCAGGGACACGACGTGCACCTGTTCGAGGGTCGCGACCAGCTCGGCGGTCGCGCCGGATCGTGGGAAAGCGACGGGTTCCGGTTCGACACGGGCCCGAGTTGGTACCTCATGCCCGAGGTGTTCGACCACTTCTTCCGCCTGCTCGGCACCAGCGCCGCTGAGCAACTCGACCTCGTGCGCCTCGACCCGGCCTACCGCGTCTACGGCCCTCCCGGAAAGGGCGAGCCGATCGACGTCGTCTCCGGCCGAGAAGCCGTGCGGGCGCTCTTCGAGCAGCACGAGCCCGGCTCGGGCGACAAGGTCGAGGCGTACCTCGACTCGGCGAAGGACGCCTACGAACTGTCGACCTCGAAGTTCCTCTACGACACGTACTCGTCGACGCAGGGGCTGCGCGACCCCGCGCTCGTCAAGCGACTTCCGACGCTCATCCCCCTCCTGACGCAGACCCTGTGGAAGCGCGTCACCCGCGACTTCTCCAACCCGCGGCTGCAGCAGATCCTCGCGTACCCGTCGGTGTTCCTCGGTGGCTCGCCGTTCGAGGTTCCGAGCCTGTACCACCTCATGAGCCACCTCGACCTCGGCGACGGTGTGCTCTACCCGCGGGGCGGATTCACCGAGATCATCGCCGCGATCGAGCGGCTCGCGCGCGAGCGGGGCGTCCAGATCGAGACCGGTGTTCCGGTCGAGGCGATCATCACCGACGACGGCATCGCCCGAGGCGTTCGACTGGCCGATGGACGGATCGTGCCGGCGGATGCCGTGGTGTCGGGGGCCGACCTGCATCACACGGAGACGCAGCTGCTCGAAGAGGGCGACCGCCAGTACCCCGAGAAGTGGTGGAAGGACCGCGTTCCCAGCCCCGGTGCACTTCTGCTCCTGCTCGGCGTCAAGGGCGAGCTGCCCCAGTTGACTCACCACACACTGCTGTTCACGGACGACTGGCACACCAACTTCGACGCGATCTTCGGCGAGAACAAGCGCATCCCCGACCCGGCGTCGATCTACGTCTGCCGTCCGAGCGCGTCGGACGACTCCGTCGCCCCGGAGGGCTACGAGAACCTCTTCGTCCTGGTACCCGTACCCGCGGACCCCGTCAGCGGGCGTGGCGGCGTCGACGGTCGGGGTGATGCGCGGATCGAGGCCGCCGCCGACCGCGTGATCGCGCAGATCGGCGAGTGGGCCGGCATCCCGGACTTCGCCGAGCGGATCGTGGTGCGCAAGACCATCGCGCCGGAGGACTTCGCGACGGATCTGCACGCGTGGCACGGCAACTCGCTCGGCCTCGCGCACACGCTGGGACAGAGCGCGATCTTCCGCCCGAAGAACCGCTCCCGCAAGGTGTCGAACCTCTACTACGCCGGGACATCGGTCCTGCCGGGTATCGGTCTTCCGATGTGCCTGATCTCGGCGGAGCTCGTGGTCAAACGGATGACGGGCGACCGCACCGCGGGCCCCCTGAACGAGCCGGCCCGCGCGGCGGTCTGAGGTGCCCGGGATCTACCTGGGCGCGATCCTGTTCTCGCTGGCCGGGATGATCGCGATCGATCTGAAATACGGCCTCGCGCTGCGCACCGCGCCGGGCCGCACCGCTCTCGCGGTGGGCCTGGGAACGGCGTTCTTCCTCGCGTGGGATGCCGTCGGCATTCTCACCGGGGTGTTCGTCAAGGGCGACAGCCCGCTGTTCGTGGGCATCGACCTGGCGCCGCACCTCCCCCTGGAGGAGCTGTTCTTCCTCCTCTTCCTCAGCTATCTCGCGCTCGTGCTGTGGACGGTGTTCGAACGGGCGCGACGCCGGCGGGATGCCGAGCACCGGACCCGCGACGACGTCGAGGAGTCCGCGCCGTGACGTATCCCGTCATCCTCCTGCCGTTCGTGGTCGTGACCGTCGTCGTGACTCTCCTCAGCGCGCGCCGCCCCGGCTTCCGTCGCCGCATGCGCGCGTCGGCGTGGACGGCGCTGGCGCTCGTGCTGCTCACCGCCGTCTTCGACAACATCATGATCGCGGTCGACCTGTTCTCGTATCCGGCGGAACACCTCAGCGGCCTCCGGATCGGTCTGGCCCCGCTCGAGGACTTCGCCTACCCCGTCTGCGCGGCCTTCCTCGTGCCCGCGATCTTCACGCTCGTCTCCGCTCGGAGGGAACCCACATGACCACCCCCGCCGCCCTCACCCCCGGACGCGTACTGCGAGAGCTGTTCGTCTCCTCGCGCCCGGTGAGCTGGATCAACACCGCCTTCCCGTTCGCCGCCGCCTACCTGCTGACGACGCGTCAGGTCGATGCGGTGCTCGTGGTCGGCATCCTGTTCTTCCTCGTGCCGTACAACCTGGCGATGTACGGGGTGAACGACGTCTTCGACTACGAGTCCGACCTGCGCAACCCCCGCAAGGGTGGCACGCACGGCGCCGTGCTCGCCAAGCGCATGCATCCGATCACGATCTGGGCATCCGCGCTGTCGTGCCTGCCGTTCGTGGTGTTCCTCGTGATCATCGGTCCACCGCTGTCGTGGCTCGTGCTCGCGCTGAGCCTCTTCTTCGTCGTGTTCTACTCCGCTCCCCCGCTGCGGCTGAAGGAACGGCCCTTCGCCGACTCGGTCACCAGCAGCATCCACTTCTTCTCCCCCGCGGTCTACGGGCTCGTGCTCGCCGGTGCGGAGTGGACGTGGCAGCTCGTCGCCGTGCTCGTCGCGTTCGCCCTGTGGGGTATCGCCTCCCACGCGTTCGGTGCCGTGCAGGACGTCGAGGCCGACCGCGCCGCGGACATCTCGTCGATCGCGACCGCGCGAGGGGCGCGCTGGACGGTGCGCTTCTCTCTCGCCGCGTACGCCCTTGCCGGTGTCGTCATGCTGGTCACGGCATGGCCGGGCCCGCTCGCGGCGTTGCTCGTGATTCCGTACCTCATCGTGTGCTGGCCGTATCGGAACGTGACGGATGCCACCTCGGACACCGCCACCGCCGGGTGGAACCGCTTCCTGTGGCTGAACCAGATTGCGGGGTTCGGCACGACGCTGCTGCTGATCTGGTGGTGGTTCCTCACCGCGTGAGCGGCTCGGGTCGCTCAGAGGCCGTCGAGTGTCCAGGACACGCCGGCCGCGGGGCGGTGGGATCGGCGTGTCTTGGACATTCGGGGCAGCCGAGGGCGGGGCAGGGCGAACCGGACAGGGCCCGCGCCGTGCCGGGGACGACAGACGCCGATGCCCCGAAGGGCACCGGCGTCTGTCGTGAAGGGCGGGTCAGCCCGCGGGGGTCGGCGTCGGCGTCGGCGTGGACGCCGCGCCTCCGCCCTGGCCCTGGTCCTGCAGCTGGATGAGGCGCTGCACGGCCGCGTTGAGCAGCGCATCCTGGCGGGCGAACTCGGTGAGGTCGCCGGCGGTCAGAGCCGCCTGCTTCGCCGTGAGTGCCGCCTGGGCATCAGCCAGCGCCGCCGCGTAATCTCCCGCGTTCTCCGCGGGCGCCGAGGGAGACGTCGAACCGTCGCCCTCACCGGTCTGGTCGGTCGGGGTCACGGACTCGTCGCCGGTCGTCGCGCCGGACTCACCGCCGAACAGGGCGTCGAGAGCCTCGCTCAGGGTGTTCTCGAACGCGATCTTGTTACCGAAGGCGACGAGGACACGACGGAGCTGCGGGAGCTGCGTGCCACCCGAGGACTGGACGAACACCGGCTGCACGTACAGCAGGCCGCCACCGACCGGGAGGGTCAGCAGGTTTCCGTTCAGCACCTGCGACTGCCCCTGCTGAAGGATGTTGATCTGCGACGAGACGGCCGTATCGGAGTCGAAGGTGTTCTGCACCTGGCCCGGTCCGGGAACGGTCGTGGCGGCGTCGATCACGAGCATGCGCAATCGGCCGTAGTCGGAGCGTTTGGTCCCCTGTTGATCGCCCGCGTTCGAGTCGACCGCGAGGTAACCGGTCAGCACGTTGCGGGCCTGCCCGCCCTGGGATGCCGGGATGAAGCTCGTGAACATCGAGTACGTCGGAGCATCCTGACTGGGCATCTTCATCGTCAGGTAGTACGGCGGCTGCAGGCTGGTCGGGTCCTGCGGGTCGTTCGGGGTGGTCCAACGGTTGTCCTGCTGGAAGAACGACCGCGCGTCGTCGACGTGGTATACGCCGAGCATCGAGCGCTGCACCTTCATCAGGTCGGTCGGGTACCGCACGTGGCTCATCAGGTCGGCCGACATGTCGCTCCACGGGCGGATGCTCGAGGGGTAGACCTTCTGCCAGGTCTGCAGGATCGGGTCCTGGTCGTCCCACGCGTAGAGCGTCACCTCGCCGTCGTAGGCATCCACGGTCGCCTTCACCGAGTTGCGGATGTAGTTGATGTTGTCCAGCGCGTAGTTCGGCGACGGGGTGTTGGAGTCGGCGATCGCGCGCGACAGGGAGACGCTCGACGAGTAGGGGTAGTTCGCGCTCGTCGTGTAGCCGTCGACGACCCACTTGATGCGCCCGTCGACGACCGTGGGATACGGATCGCTGTCGAGCGTCAGGTACGGCGCCACCTTCTGCACGCGCTCCTTCGGCGAGCGGTCGTACAGGATCTGCGAGTCCTCGTTCACGTAGTCGGAGAAGAGGATCTGCTCGGACTGGAACTTCAGCGCGTAGATCAGTCGGTTGAACACGTTGCCCACGCTCGGCCCGCCGTCACCGCGGAACGTCGTGCGCGTCTCACTGCCGCCGTCGGCGCCGATGGGGTAGTCCAGTTCGATGTCTTCGCCGCCCTCGGGGCCGCCGACGATCGAGTACGGCGGGGACTGCTCACCGAAGTAGATGCGGGGCTCGTAGTTCTCGTCAGTCAGGAAGCCCGTTCCCGGAATGGCCTGCTCGAGGAAGACGGGGTCGCCGTCGTCGGTGCGCTCGTTGCCCGCCGCGGCCACCATGCCGTACCCGTGCGTGTACACCAGCGCGGTGTTCTGCCACGTGGCGGCGTCGCCCAACTGGTTGATGTTCAGCTCACGCAGCGCGACGACGGCATCCTGGCTCTGCCCGTTGATCTGGTACCGATCGACGTCGAGAGGGCTGCCGAACTGGTAGTACGAGCGGTACTGCTCGAGCTGTCGAACGGTCGGGCTGATGATCGCCGGGTCCATGATGCGCAACTGCGCGGTCGATGCTGCGTCGTTGCGCAGCTGCCCCGCCTCGGCGGTCGTGGCGGCCTCGAAGTTCTCTTTCTCGACGTTGTCGATGCCGTACGCGGCCTTCGTGCTGTCGATGTTGCGCTGATAGAACTGGCTCTCGAGCGCGAGCTGGTTGGGGCGCACCTGGAAGGTCGTCACCGCCCACGGGATCGCCGCGCCGACGACGATGGCCGAGACCACCAACAGGGCCGTCGCGATCAGCGGGTAGCGCCAGCGCCCGATGAAGGCCGTGACGAAGAAGGCCGCAGCGACGATCACGGCGGCGATCGCGAGGATCGTCTGACCGGGGATCACAGCGTTGACTCCGACGTATCCCGGACCGGTGATGCGGTCTTCCTGGTTGATCAGGGTCGTGAAGCGATCGAGCCAGAGGCTCGCGCCCTGCAGCAGCAGGTACAGGCCGGCGAGGACGGCGAGCTGGATGCGCGCGGCCTTGGAGATGCGCAGCTCGCGCTGGCCCACCCGGACCGAGCCGTAGAGATAGGACACGACGGCGGTGAGCAGCAGGCAGACCAGGACCACGGCCGACGCGAATCCCAGCGCGGTCGTGTAGAACGGCAGGCCGAACAGGTAGAAGCCCGTGTCGAGACCGAACTGCGGGTCGGTGGTCGAGGTGGCGACGCCGTTGAACCACAGCCACGTCGTCTCCCACTGCGCCGAGGCGGCGAAGCCGGCGAAGAAGCCGAAGAAGATCGGGATGCCCCACATCGCGAGGCGTCGAAGGGGTTCCACGACCTCCTGGTAGCGATCGAGCTGCGAGCTCAGCCGGGCGTAGACGGGGCGCAGTCGGTAGGCCAATTGGATGACGCCCCACACCGGCACCGCCATGGCGAGGAAGCCGATCACGAACATCACCGTGCGTGCGATCCACTGCGTGGTCAACACCTCGGTGAAGCCCAGCTGCGAGAACCACATCCAGTCGGCGTAGAGGTTCGCGAAGACGAAGAACGCCACGACCAGCGCGGCGATGACCGCCAGGGTGATCGAGATGATCCGTCGTGAACGGTTCGGGGGCGTGGCCTGGTTCGGCGCTGAGGTCGTGGTCACGCGTCCATCCTAGGCGTCGGCCTCTGAGGGTAAGCCGTGGATACTACGATCCCGAGGCGGGCGTCCCCTCGCACGTCGGGAGGGCATCGAGGTCGCCCCCGTCACGGATCGTCTCGAGCGCCGTGAGCGAGTCCCGCAGCGTCGATACGGAGAACACCCGGATGCCATCGGGCACGTGCCCCACCACCTCGTTGCAGTTCGCCTGCGGGGCGAGGAACCAGGTCGCGCCGGCATCCCGAGCTCCGTAGAGCTTCTGGCGGATGCCGCCGATGCCGCCCACATTGCCGTCGGCGTCGATCGTGCCGGTGCCGGCGATGTGCTGACCGCCCGTCAGGTCGCCCGGCGACATCTTGTCGATGATGCCGAGCGCGAACATCATTCCGGCACTCGGTCCGCCGACGTTGTTGATCTGGATCTTCACGTCCACGGGAAGGTCGAAGCTCAGGGTCAGGCCGACGCCCAGGAGCCACTGCTGCTGGCCGCTGACGTCGGTGAGCCGCGGAGTGACGGACACCGAGCTCTCCTCGCCGTCACGGTCGATGCCGAGCGCCACGGGCGCGCCGTCGCCGGTCTGGACCGCGGCGCGGACATCGTTCACGCTCGCCACCGACGCACCGTTGAGGGAGGTGATCACGTCGCCCACGTCGAGCACGCCGGAAGCCGCTCCGGTGTCGTCCACGCTCCCCACCACGATGTCCTGCGGCACGGTGTATCCGAGCTCACGCAGAGCGGCCGCGGAGGCCTCGAGCTGCGAGTCCGTCATCATCGCGGCGTTCTCGCTGTTGCGCTGCTCTGTCGACTGCCCCGAGGGGAAGATCCGATCCAGCGGGACGACCGCCCGGGACGGGTCGAACCAGGCCTGCGCCAGTTCGATCCAGCTGGGGGTGCGTTCGCGGTTGCCGTTGATCTGGACGGTCAGGAGGTCGAGCTGGCCCGCAGAGGGGGTGTCCTGCTCGTCCGGCACCGTGATGAGGGGCACCTCGTTCCCGTCGGCATCGGTCGAGGTGCCGAGCGTGTTCAGGACGGGACCGGGCTGCTGGATCACGTAGGGGGACGGCAGGAAGGTCAACGCGAACAGGACGAGCGTGGCCACGACAAGGGACCACACCCCGAAGACCGTCGACCGACTCCACCGTTGCCGGGGAGCGGGCACGACGGAGACGTTCTCGTCGAACAAGGTCACGGGTCCTACCTTTGCCGGGTCGTTCGCGCGCGGCGTAAGCGGCGTGGGGCCGAGCCGAGGGGAGCGAGGAATCGTGCGACTAGCGTAGATCCCGTTCCCCTTGACCCGGCTGAAAGGCGGCGGAAGTGGCAGACGACGACCGGAACCCCGAGGAGGAGTTCCAGGAGCTCATGCGGCGCCTGATGTCGGGAGACACCTCGGGCCTCGACCCCGAGCAGCTGTCCCGCCTGTCCGGGATGCAGATCGATCCGGCGATGATGCAAGCGGTCATGAACCAGCTGCAGGGCGCTTTCTCCGGCGCTCAAGACGGCATCGACTGGAGCCTCGCCGAACGTCAGGCCCTGCACATCGCCAACCAGGACGGCCTCGGCGTCTCGACCGGACAGCGCACGGATCTCGATCACGCGTTCTCGCTCGCGGGCCTGTGGCTCGGCGAGGCGACGACCATCAGCGACCTCCCGCGTCCCGCCAAGGCCGTGACGCGCGGCGCGTGGGTCGCGGCAACCCTTCCGGTGTGGCAGGAGCTCGCCGAGCCCGTCGCCACGAGCATCGCGGACGCCCTCACCGAGGCTCTCGGGCAGCAGGCTCCCGACGACATGCAGGATCTCATCGCCGGCGCCGGTCGCCTCATGCGCACGGTCGGGGGCTCTCTCTTCGCCACGCAGCTCGGCCACGTGGTCGGCCGCCTGTCGACCGAGGTCGTCGGCGGCGGCGACGTCGGCATCCCGGTGATGCCCGAAGGCGACGCGGCCATCCTGCCGCAGAACTTCGCCGACTTCGGCCGCGATCTCGAGATCCCCGACGACCAGCTGGCGCTCTATCTCGCCACTCGCGAGCTCGCTCACGCGCGCTTGTTCCGGCACGCGCGCTGGCTTCGCCTCCACGTCATCTCGCAGGTGCGCGAATTCGCGCACGGCATCCGCGTCGACACGGATGCGCTCGAGGAACTCGCGTCGCGCTTCGACCCGTCGCAACCCGACGAGCTGCGCAGCGCGCTCGAAAGCGGTGCGCTGCTCCCCCAGCGCTCCGAAGAGCAGACCGCCGCGCTCACGCGACTCGAGAACCTCCTGGCCACCATCGAAGGGTGGGTCGATGTGGTGACCGAGGACGCGACGTCGCGCCTGCCGTCCGCGGCGCGCATCGCGGAGGCGGTCCGACGTCGCCGTGCAGTCGGCGGGCCCGCCGAGCAGGCGCTCGGTTCCCTGGTCGGCCTCGAACTGCGCCCGCGGCGCATGCGCGAGGCGGCGGCGATGTGGCGCGCGGTCACCGACGCCGTCGGCGTCGCCGCGCGCGACGCCCTGTGGGACTACCCCGACCTCATGCCCTCCGCCGACGACATCGACGACCCGGCCGGTCTCGTCGCCCGTCTCACCGCGGCCTCCCGCGGCGAGACGGCCCCCTCGGATGCCATGGACGACGCGCTCGCCCAGCTCATCGCCGAGGAGACCGCCGCCGAGTCCGCGTCGTCCGGAGAACCGGGTGATGCGCCGACCCCCACGGACGGCGGCCCCGAATCCGACGACGACGACCCGACACCCGGGGACCAACGCCCCGTGTGATCGCTCCTCCCCAGGCCTCGATGCGGGACGGAGTCCTGGGGACAACACGGCCGGCGGCCGAGTGCCGCGTCATCATCGGTGCATGCTTCGACTCGACCCCGCCACTCCCCCGCTCTGGCGTGACGACGGGACGGTTCAGCTCGGCTCACCGGCGCGCGCATTTCTCTCGCTTCGGGAACCCTGGACCGACCCCGCTCTGTCCGCGCTCGAGGCAGGAACCTCGCGTCCGGCTCTCCGAGCCCTCGTCCGCATGCGCGGCGGCACGGATGCCCAGGCCGACGAACTGATCGCTTCCGTCTCAGCGGCCCTCGTCCCTCGACGGCGTACGCCCGCCCTCGTGGTGCAGGTCGCCGACGATCTTCCCGCCGCCGCGGTGCGCGCCGTGCTCGCAGCCCTTCCCGCCCGGACGCCGCGGTTGGATTGGGCCGGTCCGGCGTCCCGCCCCGCGCCCGAGGGCTCCCGCGTGCTCCTCCTCGCGGCGCACCGCGTCGATCCGCGGCGAGCGGTCGACCTCATCCGCCACGACATCGTGCATCTCCCGCTGGTCCTCAGCGGTTCTGCCGCGACCGTGGGGCCGATCGTCGCTCCCGGACGCACCGCGTGTCTCAGCTGCCTCGACGCCCGTCGTCGACGGGAAGACCCGTCGTGGCCGCTGATCGCCGCGCAACTGCTCGCGCGGCCGAGACCCGCCATCGACGTCGCGTTCGCCGCCGAAGCCGCGCGCGCGGCGCGACACCTGATCAACGGCCGGATCGACCCGCTGACGCGTTCCCTGCACCTGCGCGCCGACTCGCTCCAGCGGGCCTGGCGTACGCATCTGCCGAGCGAAGACTGCCGCTGCCGATCTCTCGAAGGAAACGCGACGGCATCCGCTCCGACCGACCTCGACCGCGCGACCAGCTCACCGACAGTGTTCGCGCGGCCCGCGTGACTCCGACGTAAGCCAGACGCCGTTCTTCGTCGACCGCCTCGAACGTCTGGGCGTAGGAGATCGGCAGCAATCCTTCACTCACCCCCACGAGGTAGACGTGGTCCCATTCCAGGCCCTTCGCCGCGTGCAGCGTCGCCAGGGTGACCGTACGTGTCGCGGGTTCGTGCTGATCCCGCGCGCGGGCCTGCAGATCGTCGGTGAACGTCCGCAGATCGGTGCCCTCCGGCGCCTCCTCCGCCAGCCGCAGAAGCGCCGCGCGCGCCTCCCACGCATCGCGCAACGCACCACCCGCCGCGGGCGGTTCGTCTGTCAGGCCGATGCTACGCAGGACGTCGCGGACCGTCGCGAGGAATCCGGTCTCGAGAGGCGCGACCGAGGCGGCACGCAGAGCCATGAGCGCTTGGCGCACCTCCGGCAGGTCGAAGAACTTCCGGCCGCCGAGCACCGTCGCGGCAATCGACTGCTTCGCGAGCGCGCTCAGCAGCACGGCCGACTGGGCGTGCGAGCGGTAGAGCACGGCGATCGCGCGTGGATCGGTGCCGGCGCGGACGGCCTCGGCGATGGATGCCGCCACTCCCTCGGCCTCGGCTTCCTCGTCGTCGAACGCGCGCACCGTCGGGATCGGCGATTCTTCCGGCGCCGCGGCGATGAGTTCCAGCGCGCCCGCCCTCCCGCGCATGAGATCGTTCGCGACCGCCAACACGGCCGCCGTCGACCGGTAGTTCCGCTCGAGGCGCACCACGCGGGCGTCCTCGTGCGTGCGCTCGAACTCGAGCAGATACCGCGAGTCGGCGCCCGTGAACGAATAGATCGTCTGGCTGGCGTCCCCGACGACGCACAGGTCGCGGCGGTCACCGAGCCACAGCTCGAGCAGACGATTCTGCAGCGGCGAGACGTCCTGGTACTCGTCGACCGTGAAATGGCGGTATTGCTCGCGCACGGCCGCCGCCACGCGCGGCTCGGCCTCGATCATGCCCGCGCACGTCAACAGCACGTCTTCGAAATCCATCTGTCGCCGCTCGTCCTTGAGCTTCTCGTATGCGCGCTGAAGGGCGACGACCTGATCCACGTCGAGCCGGCCGATCCCTCCGGGGCGATCCACGGCATACCGTTCGATCGAGCGCATCGTCACCTTGCGCCATTCGATCTCCGCGGCGACGTCACGCAGCGTCGCCGTGTCCGGCCGCAGACCGACTCCGTCAGCGGCGTGAGCGAGCATCCGGACCTTGTTGTCGATGATCGTCGGGGCTTGGTCACCGGCCAGGGTCGGCCAGAAGAAGTTCACCTGCGCCAGCGCCGCAGCGTGGAACGTGCGCGCCGATACCCCGGCGACTCCGAGAGCACGCAACCGGCCGCGCATCTCGCCCGCAGCCTTCGCGGTGAACGTGACCGCCATCACCCTCTGCGGCGAGTACGCGCCCGTGTCGACACCGTGGGCGATCCGTCGCGTGATGACCCGCGTCTTGCCGGTCCCGGCACCCGCGAGCACGCAGACCGGACCGCGCAACGCGCGCGCAGCCTCGAGCTGACGATCATCGAGGCCGCTCAGCGGGTCCGTGCTCACGCGAGGCCCCGGTACCACTCGTCGATCAGGCGGTGAGCGATGGATGCCGTTCCCGGGAGCTGCACGGCGGTCTCTCCCCGGAGAGCGGCCCCGATCTCGGCACGGTCGAACCAGCGCACCTCGACGATCTCTTCACCGTCGGCGCGAGCATCGTCGTCGTGGGTCGCCCGCGCGCGGAAACCGAGCATCAGTGAGCGAGGGTACGGCCACACCTGCGAGCCGCGGTACTGGATGGCTTCGAGCCGCACGCCCGCCTCTTCGCACACTTCGCGCTGCACGGTGTCTTCCAGGGACTCGCCCGCCTCGGCGAATCCCGCGAAGCATGAGTACCTGCTCCCACCCCAGGCAGCATTTGCGCCGAGGAGCACGCGATCGGGGTCTTCCGCCGACGAGACGAGCACGATGACCGCCGGATCCGTTCGCGGAAAATGCTCTCGTCCGCAGTGCGGGCAGTGTCGCGACCACCCCGCCTGGCGGAGGACCGTGAGGGTGCCACAGGCGGGACAGAACGCGGCATCCCGCAACCAGCCGGCGAGAGCGACCGCCGTCCCGAGGATCTCCGCTTCCTCAACGGGGAGGTCGCCGCCGACGGCACGCAACGGTGCCCAGCGCGCGCCCGTGGGCAGAGCGACATCCGCCTCCTCGTCGACCACGGCCAGCAGCAGGCCCGCATCATCGGTCGCGCGCCCGAGGAACGCCCACTCGCGGGCTTCGTCCACGGCCGACACGGGAACGAGCACGAGGCGCCCGTCCGACACCGGAGCCGCATCGCGGTGCACGACGAGCACGCGCGTGTTCATCGACGCCCGCACCGTCTCGAGCAGGCCGTCGACATCGCGTTCCGCTCCGGCACGGTCGAGCGGCCCTCCGGGCCAGGGACCGGGTACCGCGGGAACGGTCGGCGGCATCGAACACCTCTCTCAAGGGCGTGGCGCGGGGGGATCGGGCGAGCGACCGACCTACCCTGGGGGCATGGCACGCTCGCCCCTCACTCTAGCCGCGTCCGCTACGGCGGCCCTTCCCCGCATCGGTGTGACGAGCGCGGCCCCGCTGACCGAGAACGCGGGCGGACGCTTCGACTCCGCCCTCATCTCGCTCGAGGACGGGCGCACCGTCGTGGTGCGGATGCCGGCCAGTGAAGAGACGGCTGCCGATCTCGCCGCCGAGTCCCGCGCGCTGCGGGCGCTCACGTCGGGGGTTCGGGCGCTTCTCCCCTTCGCCGCGCCCGAGGTGATCGGCGAGAGCGGGTCCGGGGCCAACCGGGTGCTCGTCGTCGATGTCATCGACGGGTACCGCATCGACCCCGCGGAGCTTCCGAAGGGTCCCGGCTACGCACCCGCCATCGGTGGCGCCCTCGCCGCGGTCCACGCGCTCCCGGTGTCGATCGTGCGTACCGATGGTCTTCCCGTGCGTGCGCCCGAGCAGGTCCGTGACGACGTCGCGCGCCTCCTCGACCGTGCCGACGCGACCGGACGTGTTCCCGACGGTCTGATGATGCGGTGGCGACGCGCTCTCCAGGAGCCGGAGCTGTGGCGGTTCGAATCGGCCGTCGTGCTGGGAGGTGCGACGAGCGCCTCCATTCTTCTGGTCGACGACCCGCAGGGTGTGCCCCGGGTGAGCGGGATTCTGGACTGGTCGGGGCTGAGCGTCGGTGACCCCGCCGTCGATCTCCGGTGGCTCGCGTCCGCGCCCGTCGCGACCGACGATGTCTACGACGGGTACGCCGCGGCCGGCGATCGGTCGCCGGATCCGCTGCTGCGGGAGCGCGCGCGCCTGTATGCCGAGCTGGAATTCGCGAAGTGGCTCGTCCACGGGCACGATGCCGCCGAAGCCGATGTCGTCGACGATGCTGTGGCGCTCCTGGAGGCTCTGGCCGACGGCGTCCGCGGAGACCACATCGTCCCCTCGACTCGGTCCGACATCGAGGACGCCATGGCCCTTGTCGAGCGGATGCCGCCGACGGCGGCCACCGCCATCGACACGTCGATGCAGACAGACGCCTACGACCCGGAAGCGCTGTCGCTCTACCTGTCGGCCGAGCGCGACCGGGAAGCCGCCGCCGCCGCGCTCGCGGAGGCGCTGGCCACCGAGGAGCACGGCACCGCCACGGAGTTCGGCGTGAGCGACGCCGACGACGCCGAGCCGGGCCCCACCGCGCCGATCGACCTCGACGGGTGGACGCCCGCGTCCGGCGCGGATGCAGCGCGCGGCGAGACACCGGAATCCGCGAGTGTCCTGGGTGACGAGACCTCGACGGAGTCGGCTCCCACGGGCGAGGTCATCGATGCCGCGACGCTGCATGAAGCGATCAACGACGAAGAGGAGGCCGCGCGCGCCAGCCGTGCCGCGCTCCGCCGATGGGGCATCGCGCGCGACGGCTCCTGACGTCCGCGCCGGCACACCGTTCCGACACCGTCTCGCCGCCGCGCAACGCCCGGCCCGCGGAAACCTCCGCCGCCCCGGACCCGACCCGCGTCACGTCCGCGGAGTCACCCGCGGAGCACGATCTCGTCGCCGACGTAGAACAGGGTCACGTCGATGAGATCGAACGGCACCCCGTGCTTCGCGTGGTAGGCCTCGCGGTACAGCTCGAGTTGCAGCATCCGTGAGCGGCGCTCGGCGTCGTCGGTCGGCGGACGACCCGTCTTCCAGTCGACGATCTCGTACCGGTCACCGTGACGGTAGACGGCATCCAACTTGCAGATCACGACGTGGGGGCGCCCGTCGAGACGCGTCGTGACGAAGTCGATCTCGGTCTCGACCTCGAGGGGTTGCAGTCGTGCCCATTCGGACCGTTCGAAGATCTCGCGCAGGCGCTGGAGCTCCGCCGCGTCTGCGGCCGAGGCTCCCTCGTCGTCGTCCCACAGTCCGGCGTCGTCCAATCCCGTTCCCGATCCCACGATTCCTGACCGTTGCTCGACCCAGGCGTGAAACAGGGTGCCCAGCCGCGTCTGCCGGTAGGGACGTTCCGGCAGCGGGCGTCGCAGCTCTTCCACCGCGCCTCCGTAGTCGGCCACGAAGTCTTTGAACTTCGATGCGGGGATGCGAGTGGGAGCGGGCGAGTGGGTGGGCCGCAGGCGGTCGGCGCGTTCGGCGAGGAGCAGCTCGAGGTCGGCATCCGGCGACACGGCCGGTTGTGCACGCGCCGCGCTCACCTCTTCTGCAGCGGCTCTCACGGCGGTCCGGCGCGCACCCAGCGGGTCGAGCGGCCAGTGCAGAAGGCGCCGTTCGCCGTCGTACGGGTCGTCGCCGGGATCATCGACGCCCAGAGGAATCCCGAGCGCCGAGCTCGCCTCGTCGAGGAAGACGCTGGGGGTTCGGGAGCGCTTTGTCCCGGACCAACTCGACCCGGAGAGGAGGAGGTGATCGCGCGCCCGAGTGAACGCGACGTACGCGAGTCGACGGTCTTCGTCGAGCTGGCGCGCGCGGTTGGCCTCGACGAACGCGTCGATGGCCGCTTTGAGGTCCTGCTGCGTTTCCGCACCTCGCCACCCGAAGATCGGCAACCACGCGGAGTCGCCGCGGAACTCGGAGGGAAGCACGCCGAACCCGAGCCACCCTTTCGTGTCGCGGGCGAGTGAGGGCAGCTCGTCGGTGACGAGACGCACCACCGCCACGGCATCCCATTCGAGCCCCTTCGACCCGTGGATGGTGAGCAGCTGGACGACGTCGTCCTCGGGCGGCTCGGTCCGGGGCGCGAATTCATCGGCCTGCTCGGCGTGATCCAGCCAGGCGAGGAGGCTCGTGACCGAACCCGACTCGTCAGCCGCCAGGAAGCCCCGGATCTCATCGACGAACGCGCGCAGCTGCGCCGAGGAGATGCGTGCCGGCCCGCGTGATTCGTTCGCCGCCAGCTCCACGTCGAGCCGCAGCTCCGTCTCGATCAGACGGATGAGCTCGGGAATCGGCACCCCGATGTTGCGGCGCAACCCGGCGAAGACGGCACCCGCCTCGCGCAAACGCTCCCGCCCTTCGGCGGTGATGTCCGCGAGCCACCCGTGACCGTCCGTCTGCCGGCTGAGGAAGTCCAACGCGTCCACGAGCGACGCGCGGTCGGCGCCCGGAGTCGAGCGAAGGCGATCCACGACCTCCGGGGAGAGTGGCTGCAGCGCCACGTCGTGGGTGGCCAGCCGGCGCGCGAGCTGGGCGAGAGCGCGCAGGTCGGCAAGCCCGATCGACCATCGCGGTCCCGACAGCAGCCGAATGAGGGCTGACCCGGCCTCGGGGTCACTGATGACCCTCAGCGCCGACACGACGTCGACGACTTCGGGCGTCGTCAGCAGCCCACCGAGCCCCAGGATGCGGTGCGGGATGCCACGGCGTCCGAGCGCGTCGCCGAAGCGCACCATGTGCTTCTTGCTACGGAACAGCACCGCGCCGGTCGTCTGCTTCCCCCCGGCCGCCCGGGAGCCGCGCACCCCGGCGAACCACTCCGCGACGCGATCGGCCTCCGTATCGAGGTCGCGCTCGAAGAGAATGTCCACGACGCCGTCGGGCGCTCCGGGCCGCGCGCGCAGTTCCTCCACGGCCACCGGCGATCGGCTGGCGAGCGGGGCCAACACCGCGTTCGCCGCCGTGAGAACGCGCGCGCTGTTCCGCCAGCTCGTCAGCAGCGAGAAGGTCTGGCATCCGCCGTCGGGAGCGAACGCGGCCGGGAATCCGCCGAGGTTGCCCGCACTCGCTCCGCGCCACGCGTAGATGGCCTGGTGGGGGTCGCCGACGGCCATCACCCCGGTGCCCGCGAACAAGGTCGCGAGCAGGTCGGTCTGGACGACGGAAGTGTCTTGATACTCGTCGAGCAGCACGACGCGATAGCGCGATCGCAGCTCCGCGACGACCGGCGGGTGCTCGCGCACGATGCGCAGGGCACCGGCGACCTGGTCGGCGAAGTCCATCACTCCGAGCCGCGCCTTCTCGCGGTCGTACGCGGCGGCCAGCCCGGCGAGCATGCCGAGCGCGGAGACACGGGATGCCGCGTCGGCGACGTCTTTGTACACGCTCACGCGCGCCGAGGTCGACGGGCGTTCGACGATGCGGCCGAAATCGTCCGGGAACGCGGCGAGGCGGTCGAGGTCGACGAGATTGTCGACGCTGTCGCGCGCGATGCGAAGCGCCGCGTCGATGAGGGTCCGTGGGGACTCCTGCCGCTCCTCCAGCCGAGGGTCGTCGGAGGTGAAGACGACCCGCCGCATCAGCAGCCACGCCGCAGACTCGGAGAGGACCGCGGATTCGGAATCGCGGCCGATACGCAGTCCGTGCTCGCGCACGAGCGCGTCGGCGAAGCTGTTGTACGTGGCGACCGTGGGACGGTGCAGCAGCTGGTCTTCGTCGCCGACCGCGGGGCCTGCGCCGACCTCGAGCGCGAGAGCGTCGAGGACCCGCCGCCTTTCCGCGTCCCCGCGAGCTCCGTCAGCCTGTGCGAGTTCGGCGAAGACAGCCAGTTGGCCGCTCGCGTGCAGCTCGGGGAGCTTCGGAAGCAGGCCGCGGCTCTCGAACTCGGACAGCCGGTGCAGGCGACGGTGGATCCGCTCGGCCAGCTCGCCAGCCGCCTTGCGTGTGAAGGTCAGCCCGAGCACTTCGTCACGCCGGACGAGACCATTCGCAACGAGCCACACGACCCGTCCGGCCATGGTCTCGGTCTTTCCGCTCCCCGCCCCCGCGACGACGAGCGCGGGTGAGAGAGGAGCCTCGATGACGGCCGTCTGCTCCACCGTGGGCGGGAACTGGCCGAGGGCGGCCGCGATCGTCGCGGCCGAGAGTGAGGCCGTCACGACGCGCTCACCGCGGAGACCGTGTGGATGCGACACAACCCGAACGAGAACTCGTCGCGGCAGTGCACCTCGTAGGGCGCGGCGAAGGAGTGTCCCCGCATGACGTCGACAGCCCGCTGCACGCGCTCGACGAACTCCGCTCGCGCGGCCTCATCGAAGGGAGCTTGATGCGGCTCCGCGTAGTCCTTCGTCGCCGCGGTCGGGCGCAGGACGAGGAGCTTCGCCCCGCCGGGCGGCATCCCCGCGACCTGCTCGATGGCACCCGACGAGAAGGCGAGCTGGTACGCGGCCAGTTGCGGGTTGTCGGCGACTTTGGCGTCGGTCTGCGGCTCGTTCTTTCCGGTCTTGAGATCGACGATGACGACCTCGCCGCTCGGCGTGATCTCGACCCGGTCGATGTCACCACTGAGGAGCGCGCCGTGCTCCCCCGCATCGGCGACGGGGATCGGGACCTCGAAGTGTCTCTCGGCGCCCACCAGTCGACCTCCCGCGTCGTCGAAGCGCCGCAGGTAGGCCGCGAGCCGTCGGACGAGTTCGCGCGCCCGGACTCGCTCGGCACGCTCGCGCCAGGCGGCGTCGAAGACGAGTTCGCCCCAACGCTCTTCCACGACCTCCCACAGTGCCTCTTCGGTCCCCGCGGCGGCCGTTTCGAGCGCCGCGTGGATGATCGTGCCGATGCCCGCGGTGGTACCGCTGCGATCGCCACCCAGGTCGCTGATGACCCAGTCGAGCTCGCACTGCTCCAGCGCGTGCAGACGGGACGGCGACACACGGACGTCCTCGTGTTCGAGGTCGCGCAGAGGGGCGGTGGAGCTGGGGGCCGCCACGCCGTACCACTGCTCCGGTGCCGCCCCGGCGACGTCCGCAGCCGCTAGCAGCGCGAGCTGGCCCGCCGCGTGTCGACGCTCGCGAGCAGGCGAGCGGGGAGACGTGAGCGTACGCCGGTGACGGGCGACCAGACCCCGCAGAGAAAGAGGGTGTTCGGGAACCGACGACGCCGGTTCGGGCGTCGGCAGCATCTCGAACAGCACGCTGGGTCCGGTGTCGTCGTCGTCCACCGCGGTGACGATGAGTCGGGAATGGGCGCGCGAGACCGCGCGGACGAACAGTCGCAGCTCGTCGTGCATCGCGGCCCGGCGACGATCCAGCATCCCGGCGGACGGAAGGTCGGGGAACTGAACGGCGTCGGCCAGGCGCCATGTCTCGAGCAGGCCGCCGCGCAGACGGGTGTTCGGCCAGACGCCCTCTTGGACACCGGCGACGACGACGGTGTCGAAGGCGGTGCCCGCGGCGGCCGCGGGCGTCAGCACGCGGACCGTGTCGACGACCGCGGGCTGTTCGATGCGGTCTTCGGCGACATCACTGTCGATCACCGACCGTAGGAAGCCCGCGGCCTCTCCGTCGGGCTCACGCTCGGTGAACCGCTTGGCGGCCTGGAACAGTGCCACGATCGCGTCGAGATCGCGGTTCGCCTGTTCCGCGAGCGGACCGTGTCCGCGCGAGGCCTCACGCCACGACCGCGCGAGACCGCTCCGCTCCCACGCGGTCCACAAGAGCTCGTGTGCGGTCGCCCGCCCGTCGGCCTGGGCTCGCAGGGCCGAGAGCGTCTCGCCGAGCCGGGCCGCACGGCGGGCCTCGCGCGTATCGATCGTCGCGAACTCGAGCGGATGCCTCAGACCGGATGCCACGAGTTCCGCGGCTGAGCGCGTTCCACCGGACGCGAGCTCCTCCTGTCGCAGCGCGGCACGCAACCGGCGCAGCTCGATCGGATCGAGTCCGCCGTACGTGCCGAGGAGCGCATCGAGAACGGCATCCGAGCCCCAGCTCTCGGGGTCGGCCATGCCGAGCTCGACCAGGGCGACGAGGTCTCGGACAGGGCCCTGCACACCGAGCGCCAACCCCGGTCCGCTCGCGCGTGCCGGGACCTCACGCGCGGCGAGTTCGGCTTCCAGCGCGGCCACCTGTCGTGAATCGTGGGCGATCACCGCGCACGCACCCCACGGGACACCGTCGAGGACATGACGCTCGCGAAGGAGGCGGGCGATGGCGTCTGCTTCTTCCGCGGGCGAGCGCAGCAGGAAGGTCCGCACCGAACCCTCGGGCGCCGCACCGACCGGCGCGCGGCGGTGGGCCACCACACCGGCGGCGCCGATGCGCGCGGCCACGCCACGAACGAGATCGATCTGCTCGGACGTGCCTCGATGCGGGTCGCCGAGAGCGACCAGATCTCCCAGTTCCGCCGCGAGTCGCGCGAAGTTCTCCGGCGTCGCACCGCGGAACGCTCCGGAGCCGACATCGGGATCACCGAAGGCGACCACGCCGATTCCCCGCTGGCGGCACGCTCGCAACAGATCGATACCGCCGGAGGTCAGCTCTTGGGCGTCGTCGACGAGGATGCACCGGATGGATGCGAAGCGGCCCAGGAGTTCGCGATCGACCGCCGCTGCATCGACCACCGCCACCGCCTCGCGTGCCAGGTCCGCCGCATCGCGGTGTGCACCGCGCATCTCGGCGCGAACGGCGCGGTACTCGGCCGCGAAGGATCCGACGGCAGCCCACACCGGGATGCCGTGACGATTGGCCAGACCGGGGAGGTCTTCGGGCGCGATCCCTAGGTCGGTGCATTCCGCGAGGAAGGCGCGCAAGTCGCCGCGGAATCCACGCGTCGCCCGGATCGAGGGCCCGAGCCACTCGGGCCACCGCGACGGCCCGTCGACCTCATCGAGCGCGTCGCCCTCGAGCAGTTCACGGATGATCTGGTCTTCGTCTCCACCGGTGAGCAACTGCGGCGGCTCGGCACCGCGCCGCACCTCCGCGCCGCGCACCACCTGGAACGCGAAGGACGCCAAGGATCGAGCGAGAGCGCCGGCGGTCGCGCGCCCCACCGCCAGGGCAAGGGGATCGCGGAGCGCGGTCGCCGCAGGACGCGTCGGGGTCAGGACCAGGATGTGGTCGGGGTCGACACCCCGGGCGACGAGGGACCGCACGCGCGTGAGCACCGTCGACGTCTTGCCCGAACCGGGTGCACCGACCACCGCGCCGCTCGCTTCGGGTGCCCACCCGACGACGACGCGTTGTTCCGGGTCGAGGTCGGACGGCTCGAGGGCCCGCGCCGCCCAGCGATCACGCGCGACCTCGGGTGCCGGCTCCGCCGCGACGCCCGGCACCGGACCACCCGCCGGGGCGACGGTGACGGCATCCGGATCCTGCATGTGTCCCACGGTAGCCGCGGCCTCCGACACCGGCTCGACGACCCGCCCCGTTCGCCGTCCGCGAAGCGGGCCCGCGCACGGGGAACCCCCCTCCGCCCGTGTCGTAGAGTCGGATCATCGCGCCGGGTGGACCGAGATGCCCGGGCGGAAAGGGAGCATCGTGGAGATCCGCATCGGCATCACCAACACCGGCCGCGAGCTGAACTTCGAGACGAACGAAGCCTCGGATGCCGTGAAGTCGTCGATCGCCACGGCGCTCGACCAGTCCGCCAGCCACGTCACCTTCACCGACGTCAAGGGCAACTCCTACATCGTCCCCACGGCGAATCTCGCGTTCGTCGAGCTCGGTACCGAGGAAGCCCGCCGGGTCGGCTTCGTCGCCTGAGGCCACCGTGCAGATCCTCCTCGGCCTGATCATCGGCGCCGTCGTCGGACTCGCCGCCCACTTCACGTTGCCGCATCGCGATCTGCGCGGGGTGGCTCTGGCACCGCTGGCGGGTGCGACCGCCTCGGCGACCTCGTGGACGGCCCTGACCTGGGCGGGCATCGCGTCCGACTCCCCCGTCCTGTGGATCGTCGCGGTCATCGCTCCCGCGATCACGACGCTGGTCCTGATCACGGCCTTGTCGCGTGTACGTCAGCGCAACGACGTCGCTCTGCGGTCGCGCGCCGGCATCTGAGGCACCCGCAAAACGATCGCGAGCGCGGGTGATCCTCAGGCCGCGAGGCCCATGGCATCCATGCGACGGGCGTGTGCTCCCATGAGTTCCGTGAACACCGGCTCGACCTTCGCCTCCTCCGCGAGGTCGAGTCGAGGGTGGGTGAGGGCTGCCCGCGCCACGAGGAGCGTGTCGCCCACGAGCCGGCGACCCCACAGGGCGAGCAGCCACCGCCATTCGTCGTCGCTCGCGATCGTCGCGCCCAGGATCTCGACGATCGCCTGCCGGTCGTCATCCGCCTGCAGGATGCGGGCGACCCGGCGCCCGGTGTCGCCGTAGCTCGATGACAGCGCGAGATAGAAGTCGTCGAGCATGCCTGCCGTGATGTGGACCGAGAGCATCGTCTCCTGCGGTCGCACGCCGTGAGTATTGCGACGGAACGCGTCGAGCGACTCACGGAACGGCAGCATCAGCTGGGTCGGATCCGCACCTCGCTCTCGGATCAGAGCGACGATCTCCTGATGTTTGATGAGGGCGGCCCCCGCCGCGCGGGAGAGGGATTCCTTCTCCGCGAGCTCGGGCGTGGAGGCGATCAATTCGCTGAGCGTCTCGAAGAATCCGAGTTGTAGGTAGGCGGCCTGGCCGAGGAACGTCTCGACATCGGGGGCCAGCTCGGCGAAGTCGACGCGCATGGCGTCGCCGAGGTCTCCCCGCGAGCGCAACTGCAGCGTGCGACCGACCGGTCGACGACGACGTAACCACTCGAACACGCTGTACAGCCTAGGCGTCGGACCCCCGAAACACGCGCCGGGTAGAGTGGACTCGCCCCGGCGATGGATCGGGGCCCCGCGCCTGTGGACGAGTGGAGGGCGTGGATCCGACTCCCCAGGCGGTCTCTCACCGCCGGAACAGGCACGCTCATGACGACTTTCGCCGAGCTCGGCGTCGATCAGGACATCGTCGATGCCCTGGCATCCAAGGGCATCGTGGATGCCTTCCCGATCCAGGAACAGACGATCCCTCTCGGCCTTCCCGGCCAGGACATCATCGGTCAGGCCAAGACCGGAACCGGAAAGACCTTCGGTTTCGGCATCCCCGTGGTCCAGCGCCTCGGGCTGAACCCCGAGCCGGGGGTGAAGGCGCTCATCGTGGTGCCGACGCGCGAGCTCGCCGTCCAGGTCTACGAAGACATGGACATGCTGACGCAGAACCGCGCGACGAGCGTCGTGGCGATCTACGGCGGCAAGGCCTACGAGGGCCAGATCGATCAGCTCAAGGCCGGAGCGCAGATCGTCGTGGGGACGCCCGGGCGCCTCATCGACCTGAGCAACCAGCGGCTGCTCGACCTGTCGGGCGCCGTCGAGGTCGTTCTCGACGAGGCCGACAAGATGCTCGACCTCGGCTTCCTCGCCGACATCGAGAAGATCTTCCAGAAGGTGCCCCCGGTGCGCCACACGCAGCTGTTCTCGGCGACCATGCCCGGACCGATCGTGGCCCTCGCCCGCCGGTTCATGTCGAACCCGATCCACATGCGGGCGAACGACCCCGACGAGGGTCTCACGCAGGCCAACATCAAGCACCTCGTGTACCGCGCGCACTCGCTCGACAAGGACGAGGTCATCGCCCGCATCCTGCAGGCAGAGGGCCGTGGGAAGAGCGTTATCTTCACGCGCACGAAACGCGCCGCCCAGAAGCTCGTCGACGAGCTCGGCGACCGCGGCTTCAACGCCGCCGCCGTCCACGGCGACATGAGCCAGGAAGCGCGCGAGCGCTCCATGGCCGCGTTCAAGGCCGGCAAGCGCGACGTGCTCATCGCCACCGACGTCGCCGCGCGCGGCATCGACGTCAACGACGTCACCCACGTCATCAACCACACGATCCCCGACGACGAGAAGACCTACCTGCACCGCGCGGGTCGCACCGGCCGTGCGGGCAAGACCGGCATCGCGGTGACCTTCGTCGACTGGGACGACCTGCACAAGTGGGCGCTCATCAACCGCGCGCTCGAGTTCGGTCAGCCCGAGCCGATCGAGACCTACTCGTCGAGCCCGCACCTGTACACCGACCTCGACATCCCCGAGGGCACGAAGGGCCGCCTCGTCACCGCCCCCAAGGCGCAGGCCCCCAAGGTCGAGAAGCCAGACACCGCCGAGGGAACGGATGCCACGGGCGAGGGCGCCGAGCGTCGCCGCCGCCGGCGCCGCGGAGGCTCGGGCGACCAGGGTTCCGGCCCGGCGCCGCGAGCGGAGGGTGCGGGCACGCACGACGGAGGCGGCAGCGAGCACCACGACGGCAACGCGGCCCCGCGCCGTCGTCGCCGCCGCCGCAGCAGTGGATCCGGCGGCGGCACGACCGCCCCGACCGCCTGAGACGACAGCACGCGAACGGCGCCGCTCCTCTTTCCGAGGGGCGGCGCCGTTCGTCGTCAGGGATAGACGGGTGTGGAGCCCGTGCCCGTGGCGATCAGACGCTCCACCATGTCGTCGTCGGTGGTGTTCTCACCGGGCAGGTTGGGCTTGCCGAGGCCGTGGTAATCGCTCGACCCGGTCACGATGAGATCGCGCTCGACCGCCAGTCGCGCGAGGGTGGCGGTGGCATCCGGAAGATTCTCGCGATGACGCAGTTCGAACCCCGCGAGCCCCACCGTCAGCATGGCCTCGAGGACGGGCCGGGGCAGAAGAGCCCTCCCGGCCGGGTGTGCGATGACAGGCACGCCACCGGCACCGACGATGAGCTCCACCGCGGTGACGGGGTCAGGAGCGAACAGGGAGACGTAGTACTCGTTCCTCGGATGGAGGATGCCGGCGAACGCTTCGGTGCGGTCGGCGACGATGCCCCGTGCCACGAGCGCATCCGCGATGTGCGGTCGCCCGACCGTCGCGCCATCCGTGGTCTGCTCGAGGATGTCGTGCCAGTCGATGTCGAAGTCGCGCGAGATCCGCTCGGCCATGATCTGCGCACGATCCAGACGCGACGTCCGGATGCGGTCGGTCATCGCGCGAAGGGAGTCGTCATCCGGGTCGACGAGGTAGGCCAGGAGGTGAACGCTCCGCCACTCGTGCTGAGCCGACAGCTCCATCCCCGGGAGGAAGGTCATTCCCAGCGACGACGCGGCCTCCGCCGCCTCGGCCCACCCCGACGTCGTGTCATGGTCGGTGAGGGCCACGGTCCGCAGACCGTGGCGGTGCGCCGCAGCCATGACGAGGGCGGGTGACTCCGTGCCGTCGGAATGCGTCGAGTGGAGGTGAAGGTCACTCGGCCCTTCGAATCGTCGATCGTGCTCCACCCGTCGAGCGTACCGCCGGGTCCGCGAGGCCGCGGTCGACGTGGAGGTGCCGCAGTGGCGGCATCCGTCGATCTCCCAGGCGCCTCGCCTAGGGTCGGGTGCGTGCGTCGGCTGTTCGGGATCGTGTTCGCTATGGTGTGCGCTGCGGCGGCCGTGGCGCTGACCTGGCCGACCGTTTTCGGCATCGAACGGACGTTTCCGCTCGCCCAGGTGATCTCCTTCCGCGTGCCCGTCGCCGCAGGATTCGTCGCTGCGGCAGCTCTTGCACTGCTGTTCGCGCTCCTCCGCCCCGTGCGCGCTCTGGCCCTCACGGTGGCCGTGATCTTCGTCGCCGCAGCGGGGGTCAACGGCGCCGTGGTGCTGCAGCGCGGCACGGGCACCGACGGACTCCCGGCGAAGACCGACACGAGCCTTCGCGTCATGACGTGGAACACGGCGGGCTCGGCGACCTCGGCCGATTCCATCGCGCAATTCGCGGTCGGAATGAAGGCCGACGTGGTCACCCTGCCCGAGACGACGATCGAGACCGGCGCTCGAGTCGCTGAGCTCATGCGCGACATGGGTCAGCCGATGTGGGCGCACCACGCCGAGTACGGCCAGTACGGGATCACCGGATGGGATGCCACCTCGACAACGGTGCTGATCCGGCCCGAGCTGGGCGACTACAGCGTCATCGAGTCGTCGCTCGATGGATCCAGCAACACGTCCACGGTGCCCAGCGCCGTGGCGATGCCGGTCTCGGGTAACGGCCCGATCATCGTGGCCGCCCACGCCGTCGCCCCGCGTCAGGAGTACATGACGCAGTGGAAATCGGACCTGCAGTGGCTCGCCGATCAATGCGCGACCGACAACGTCATCCTGGCCGGCGACTTCAACGCGACGCTCGACCACATGACGGGCCTCGGCGTCGACGGCGGCACCCTCGGCCGCTGCCGAGACGCGGCATCCGAGAGCGGCAACGGCGGGGTCGGCACCTGGCCGACCGACGTGCCGGCTGCGTTGGGCGCCCCGATCGACCACGTCATGGCGACGCCGGACTGGACGGTGACGGGCTCCGTCGTCATGCGGACGCTCGACGGCTCGGGCAGCGACCACCGGCCCATCGTGGTGCAGTTGGAGCGGACGACCGGCTGACCGTGCGGTGAAGGGCCGGCGGTGCGAGACTGGACGAATGGACTCCCCCGCTGACCGCGACACGATCGCCCCCGAAGAGCAGAAGCCCGTCGAGACCACGACGAACCGCAAGGCCCCGTTCCCGCGCGGCTTCCTCGACACGATCTCGACCGGATGGGCCGAGCGCCCCGAGACGCTTCCCGATCGGCGCGAGCAGTCCGCCTGGGCGGCTCGCCGCCGCGAGCGCGTGTCGGCCGCCTTTCCGGGACAACGGCTCGTGGTGCCGGCGGGGTCGCTCAAGCAGCGCAGCAACGACACCGACTACCCGTTCCGCGCCCACTCGGCGTTCTCCCACCTCACGGGATGGGCGGCGGACTCCGAGCCCGACTCCGTCCTGGTCTTCGAGCCGCGCGAGGGCGGCCACGAGGCCGTGCTCTACTTCCGGGAGCGCGCCGACCGCACGACGCCCGAGTTCTACGCGGATGCCTCGATCGGTGAGTTCTGGATCGGCCCGCGCCCCGCTCTCGCCGGCGTCGCCGCAGACCTCGGCCTCTCGACGGCGCACGTCGACTCGTTCGTGGCCTCCGACGAAGACCGCGTCGTGGGTGTGGACGACGAGCTCACGCGCTTCGTCTCCGAACTGCGCCTGGTGAAGGACGAGTACGAGCTCGCCCAGCTCGCGTTGGCCGTCGAGGTCACGGCATCCGGTTTCGACGACATCGTGGCCGAACTTCCGCGCATCATCGAGCACCCCCGGGGCGAGCGCGTGGTCGAGGGAGTCTTCCATCGACGCGCACGGGCCGACGGCAACGCGGTCGGGTATGACACGATCGCCGCCTCCGGACCGCACGCATGCTACCTGCACTGGACCCGTAACGACGGCGCCGTGGTACCGGGCGACCTCATCCTCATCGACGCGGGAGTCGAGGTCGACAGCCTGTACACGGCCGACATCACGCGGACGCTGCCCGTGTCGGGTCGATTCACCGAGGTTCAGCGCCGGGTCTACGAGGCGGTGCGCGAGGCCGCCGACGCCGCGTTCGCCGCCGCGCGTCCCGGCGTGCCGTTCCGTCGCGTGCACGAGGCCGCGATGGAGGTCATCGCGGCCCGCGTCGCCGAGTGGGGCCTTCTCCCGGTCACGGCGGAGGAGGCTCTGGATGCCGACCGCGGCGGCCAGCACCGGCGCTACATGGTGCACGGCACCAGCCACCACCTCGGCATCGACGTCCACGACTGCGCGCAGGCGCGACGCGACATGTACTACGACGGCCTCCTCGAACCGGGAATGGTGTTCACCATCGAACCGGGCCTCTACTTCCAGATCGATGACCTCACCGTCCCCGAGGAGTACCGCGGCATCGGTGTGCGCATCGAGGACGACATCGTGATGACGGCCGATGGACCGGTGAATCTGTCGGCGGGGATTCCGCGCACGGCCGATGAGGTCGAGGAGTGGATCGCCCGGCTCGCGCGGTGACCCCCGTTTCTGGAGCGTTGTCCACAGGGTGAAGTCACGCCCCGCGCGGGTTCTTTACGATCCCGCGCATGTCGTACTCGGTGGATCCCCCGCAACTCCTCAGCGTCGCTGAACGTCTGCGCGGCTGCTTCGATGACCTCGACGAGGTCGTGGCGTCCGTGCGCAGAGCAGTGGATGCCGTCTCCCACTCCCTCGCTCGTGCGACGGTCGTGCGCACCGCATTCACGGAGGTCGCCGACCCGAGAGTCGATCTCGCGCGGCGCCTCCTCGGACGGGGGCGCTCCGCGATCGTGGCTCTGCAGTCCGCGGCGCTGGCCTACCTCACCGCGGACGACGAGATGGCGACCGAGACCGCTTCGCGCGCGGCGAGTGCCGACATCGCTGACGGAGGCAACCCTTACGACCCGACGGTGTTCGCCGGGAAGCGCCCGTGACCGCCGCGATCGTGCTGCCCGAGCCACCGGTGGACGCCGAACTTCTTCGCGAGGCCGCGGACGCGTTGCGGCAGAAGACCGACAGGTTCGAGACGTCCTTCCAGGAGGCACTCGTCCTCTGGAACCTGGCCCCGCAGGCGTACCGCGCGCCCGAGGCCGACGCGCTGCACCGATCGCTCACGACCACACGTCCGGTCGCGCGCGAGATCGCCGCCGGGATGGAAGCGGCATGCCGCGCTTTCGAACGATACGCGGACGACCTCGACGATCTCGCCCTCCAGAGAGGATCCCTTCTCGACGCGCGGGCGCTCGGAGCGCCGCCTCCCGTCTGGGACAACGGTGCCGATGGCGCCGCCGTCGCGATGAACGAGATCGCGCACCGAGAGTGGCAACTCAGCATCGATCGTGACGCCGCTGTGCTCACAGCGAGGTACGACGAGGTCACGCAGCGCTGCGCGGCGGCCCTGCGCGCCATCGCGGATGTCCCCTGGCCCGTCTTCGCGTCCTGGGCAGGCCCCGAAGCTGCGCAGCCGTCGTCGCCGACCGACGCCGCAGGACTCGCTCTGCTCGACAGACTGGCGACGTCCCCGGACGCCCAGGTGCTGCTATCGACGCATCCCGAGTGGTCGGTCGTCATCGGTCGCACGGCACCCGCGGAGATCGCGCGGTGGTGGGACACGCTCGACGCCGACGTCGCCGGGGCTCTTCTCGCCTCCGCCCCGAAGTTCTTCGGGAACCTCGACGGAGTGGCGATCGCGGATCGCGTGGCCGTCCACCGCCGCCGAGCGCGCGAGTATCTTCACGCGCTCGGTATCGAACGTCAGGCCCTGCAGGATCTCCGGATCCCCCGGGGACGACCGACGGCGCTCCAGGTGCTTGACCGCCGCCGCGAACGCGCGCGCCTCGATCGCGAGATCGCGTATTTTGAGAGAGTTGCCGACGGGTCGACGCTGCTGTACGCGTGGGATCCCGACCACGGATCGTTGATCGAGATGACCGGTGATCCTTCCACCGCGGAAACGGCCCTGTTCGTCGTCCCCGGGACGAACGTCGACGCGGACGCGTTCATGGCGGAGCACCCCGTGACCAGGTTCGCGGAATGGCAAGTGCGCTCAGGGGGCGGCTCCGTCGTCGCGTTCACGGTCATGACCGGCCCCATGCCCCAGCTCAGCACGTTCATCGAGGCCGGGCCGGAGTGGAATCGATTCGCGGAGGAACGCGGCGGCGAATATGCCCGATTCATCCGGGGAGTGGATGCCACCCGACCGGGGCTCTGGACGATGAGCTACGAACACTCCTACGGCGGAGGGGTTGGAAGCGAGGCGGAGAAACATGGCGGGACCGTGGACACCCGTTTCCTCGCCGCCAGCGTCGGCGCGATAGGACCGTACGAACCCCACGATGGGACCGTCTACTTCGCGACCCAGGCCGCGGACGACATCAATCGCTACTACGCCGGTATCGGCATCGGACCTGTCGGGTTCAGCGTCGCTCCGGAGTCGATCCCCGGGGTGCACATCGTCGATTCGGGGCTCCCCGGACCCGACATCGCGATGCTGGCCGAATATGCGTACACCTCCAACCCCGGGGCGCTCGTCAACATCGTCCACGACAGCGTCGAGCATCACACCGCGCTGATGAGCGACGACGAATCCATCAACGGTCGCGTCCTGGACACCGTCCGTTCACTTCTCGACGAGAAAGGCAAGGTGCAATGAGGTCCGTCCGCATTCTGACCGTTATTGGAGTCGTGAGCGCAACTTGCGTTGGGTGCACCGCGACCGAACTGCCTCGGTATTCGGAGGTCCGGGCCGAAACGATCGAGGTGCTGCAGCAGGTGGCAGACCTCGTCCCCGGACCCAAGGAGATATCGGAGACTCCCGAGTTCGAACCATATCCGTGCGATGACGCGTTGACCTTCGGGAATACGCCCGGAGCGTTCTTCACTGGGCAATGGCGAATATTCGTTGACGAGACCTTCGACGTTGCGGACTTCGTTCGAACCGTTCCGTCACTCCTGGGCGAACCATGGCGCGAAGAGCCGCTGGATATCCCCGTGAGCTTCACTCAGGTGAGACTGGTTCGAGAATCGCCTCGCATGACGCTCACCGTCGAAGAGTCCGTTCCCGGAGATCGCAGGGCGGTTGAGCTTCTGGCGATCTCGCGGTGTGGAATTGAGGACGAACTCCCCTCCGCAACGCCAGAGCGTCACAGCCCTCGCACGAACTCCCCCACGACGCCGGCGAGCCCGGCGCCGATCTCGTCCGCCGGCCGCCGCTTCCCCTTCACCTCGAACGAATGATTCGCGGACTCGACCCAGTGCACGCGCGCGTCCTGACAGGTCGCGACGACGTCGTCGAACTGCGTGCGCGGCGTGATGAACGGGTCGTTCTCCCCTTCGACGAACAGCTGCGGTACGGCGATCGCCGGAAGGTGCTCAGCACGGGGCTTGTCGGGACGGCCCGGCGGGTGCAGCGGATAGCCGAGGTACACGAGGGCCTGAGGAGACAACGCTCCCTCGGCGGTGGCGACGGAGGCCATCCGTCCCCCGTACGACTTGCCCGCCGCGATGAACGACCCGGCGCCGGCGGCGGCGAGCCACGCCTGGACACCCGTCCAGGTGGCGACGGCGTGGGCAGCGGGTCCTGGCATCCGTCGTCCGGCCTCCACGTACGGGAAGACGAACCGCAGGACCGAAAAGCGTGCGTCGAACAGTGCCGCCGACAGCCCTTCGAGGAACGGGTGGGTCATGCCGGCTCCGGCTCCGTGCGCGAGCACGATGATCGCGTCGGCCCCCGGAGCTTCGGACCACAGGCCGGACACATCGGTTTCACCCGTCGGCAGCGCGACGGCGATGCGAACGGACTGTGCGGTCACCGTTCTTCGCGAGGCTCGCCCGAGGTCGGGTCGGCCTGAACCGGGGGCGCGGAGTCCGGCGAGGAACCGGGTTCCGGCTCGGGCGACGCAGCGGGCTCGGTGTCCGACTCCGACGGAGCCGCAGGCTCCGACGGTGCCTTCTCTGCGGGAGGTGCGGCCGGCGGCGCGATGCGCTCACCGTAGCGGGGAGGCTCGTCGTCCGTGGTCCGCTGCGGAACCGGCGGACGCGGCGGCACGGCGGGAGCGGCTGCCCCCGGGTTCTGGACGCGCTCCCCATACTGGGGCGGGGTGGGATCGGTCGAGGCCGACGGGCGGGCGACCACGGTACGCGCGGCACCGGCGGGCCCGAGGACGCCGCGCGCCTTGGCAAGGCTCGGCGCGGCGACACAGACGTCGTAGTGGTCGGCGGTGACCTGCATCACCGACGCGAAGTCCCGTCGGCGACGCACGATCGCATACGTTCCCAAGCTCAGCAGCATGCCGAGAGCCATGCCCACCAGCAGAACGCCGATGAACGCCGAGATCTGCGCGGTCGGGGTGCCGAGCACGAAGATGAAAGCGAACAGCAGACCTAGCATGAGCCCGTTCAACGCGCCCGAGCGCGCGGCCGTGGCGTAGCCCAGCCGCCCCGTGATCCGCTCGATCGAGCGCAGACCACTGCCGACGATCGCGATGTCGCGGGCCGGAACTTCGCCCGCGATGAGCGAAGACACGGCCTTCTGCGCCTTCTCGTACGTCGGGAACGAGGCGACCGTCTCGCCGACCTCATCCCGTCCCGCGCCGACAGGTCCCGCGAACATGCTCATTTCTCCATCTTGTCACGCACCCCTATGCCCCCGATGGATGCTGCCGACAGATCGCGGACTACGCTGGGACGGTGAGCACGCAAAGGGTTTTCGTCGCCCGCTTGGCGGGCTGCACGGTGTTCGATCCCGCGGGAGACCGACTGGGGAAAGTGCGCGACGTCGTGGTGATCTACCGCGCCTCCGCCGCGCCGCGCGTCGTGGGCCTCGTGGTCGAGATCCCCGGTCGGCGACATGTGTTCGTCAGCATCGGTCGCGTGACCTCCATCCAGTCCGGCCAGGTCATCACGACCGGTCTGATCAATGTGCGTCGCTTCCACCAGCGCGGTGGTGAAGTCCGCGTGATGGCGGAGATGCTGGGCCGGCGTGTCCACCTCGTCGACGGCTCCGGCGACGCCGTGATCGAGGATGTCGCGATCGAGCGCAACCGCCTCGGCGAGTGGGACGTGGGCCAGCTCTTCCTCCGTCGCCCACGCACAAGCGCGTCGCCCTTCGCCAAGGGCGCGACGACCTTCGCCGCGTGGAAAGAGGTCCGCGAGCAGCAGAAGCCCGGGCAGGCGCAGTCGGCCGAACAGCTCGTGGCGACCTACTCCGACCTGAAGCCCGCTGACCTCGCCAACACGCTCCTCGACCTGCCCGAAGAGCGCCTCATCGAGGTCGCGGAAGAACTCAGCGACGACCGCCTCGCCGATGCTCTCGAAGAGATGCCCGAAGACGAGCAGGTCCATATCCTCGAGCAGCTCGGTGACGAGCGCGCCGCCGACATCCTGGATGCCATGGAGCCCGACGACGCGGCCGACCTCCTGGGTCAGCTGCCCGAGTCGCGCTCCGAGCAGCTCCTCGAGCTGATGGAGCCGGACGAGGCCGACGACGTCCGGGCCCTGCTGCAGTACGGCCCCGACACGGCCGGCGGCCTCATGACGCCCGAGCCGATCGTGTTGTCGGCGGATGCCACCGTCGCCGAAGCGCTCGCGCTCATCCGTCGGCACGAGCTGCACCCCGCCCTCGCGGCATCCGTGTTCATCACCCTCCCTCCGTACGAGACGCCGACGGGACGCCTGTTGGGCACGGTGCACTTCCAGCGCATGCTGCGGTACCCCCCGCACGAGCGGTTGGGCGCGATCATCGACGACACGCTCGAGCCCGTTCCCGCGGACGCCACCGCGGCGGAGGTGGCGCGACTGCTCGCGAGCTACAACCTCGTTTCGCTGCCCGTCGTCGATCAGGCCCACCGTCTGGTCGGCTGCGTCAGCGTCGACGACGTCCTGGACTACCTGCTGCCCGACGACTGGCGCACACACGACGGCGATGATCCGAGACCGAAGACGACGATCAGACCGCTCGCGACCGCGAGCATCCCCCAGATCCCGACCCAGACCCCGAGGAGGCGCTGATGGCACGTGCACAACGACAAGCCGCCCTCGACGCCCCGCGCGGTCGCACCGGGATGCTGGCGCCCCGCACACCTCAGCCCTCCCGCGACCGGTTCGGCCGGTTCACGGAGTGGGTGGCGCGCGCGATGGGGACGCCGACGTTCCTGCTCTCCCTGACGCTGTTCTGCGTGCTGTGGATGGGGTGGAACTCGCTCATGCCGGAGGAGCTTCGTTTCGACTCCGCGGCCATCGGGTTCACCGCCCTCACCCTCGTCCTGTCGTTGCAGGCGTCGTACGCCGCGCCCCTCATCCTGCTCGCGCAGAACCGCCAGGATGACCGCGACCGGGTTCAGATCGAGCAGGATCGCCAGCGCGCCGAACGGAACCTCGCGGACACCGAGTACCTGGCTCGCGAGATCGTGGCGCTGCGCATGGCGGTGCGCGATCTGACCGACGAGGTGATCACGAAGGAGAGCCTCCGGGCCGAGTTGAAGGCCGCGCTCGAACGCCTCGAAGATCACGACACCGCCGAACCGAAGACGGCCACCCCGTGAGCGCGGCGGTCGCCGACCGCGTGCGCACCGCCGTCGCCGCGGTCACCGATCCCGAGCTGCGGCGACCCCTCGGCGAACTCGACATGGTGCGCGACATCGCGGTCGTCGACGGCGTCGCCGAGGTCGGAATCGCGCTCACGATCGTTGGCTGCCCCGCCGCCGATCGAATCGAGAGGGACGTCCGCGCCGCGGCGGCATCCGTCGAAGGGGTGTCCCGCGTCGATGTCGCGGTGGGCGTCATGTCTCCCGACGAACGCCGCGCGCTCACCGAACGCCTCCGGGGAGGACGCGCCAAGCGCGAGATGCCGTTCGGTCCGGACTCCCTCACGCGCGTCATCGCGGTGACGAGCGGCAAGGGCGGCGTGGGCAAATCGACCCTGACGGCGAACCTCGCGGTCGCCCTGGCGGCTCGCGGACTCCGCGTCGGACTCGTGGATGCCGACGTCCACGGCTTCTCGATCCCCGGGCTGCTCGGCCTCGTCGACGCTGACGGCCTTCCGCCCGCCCCGACGCGGCTCGATGATCTGATCCTCCCGCCCGTGGCCTACGGGGTGAAGGTGATCTCCATCGGCATGTTCCTGCGGCGCCCGGGCGAGGAGGCCGCCGGGGCCGTCGCCTGGCGGGGGCCCATGCTCCACCGCACCGTCCAGCAGTTCCTCACCGACGTGTACTTCGGCGATCTGGACGTCCTGTTGCTCGACATGCCTCCGGGCACGGGAGACGTCGCCATCTCAGTCGGTCAGCTCCTCCCCCACGCCGATGTGCTGGTCGTCACGACACCACAGGCCGCGGCCGCGGACGTCGCCGTCCGCTCGGGACTCGTCGCACGCCAGACGGGTCAGACGCCTATCGGCGTCATCGAGAACATGGCGGCGATGGCGCTTCCGGACGGGACACTGCTCGACCTCTTCGGCTCAGGTGGCGGCGACGCCGTCGCCCGCGCGCTATCCACCGACGGTCATTCAGTGCCGCTCCTGGCATCCGTCCCGCTGAGCCCGGCCCTGCGCACCGGAGGTGACGACGGACGTCCCGTCGTCATCTCCCACCCGGACGACCCGGCCTCGATCGCCATCGACGCCGCGGCCGCCGCTCTCGCCGTGCGGCCGCGAGGACTCTCGGGGCGATCGCTGCCCCTCCGACTGAGCTGAGCCTCAGGTCGCCTCGTCGTCGAACGGCGGCTTCTCGCCCGAGACGAACGTCGGCTTGTCGGCGGAGGCCTCGGTCGCCAGGGCGGCGGCCCCCGCAGCACGCATCGTGGCGGTCGGCGTATCGTCGAGCAGAGCCTCGCGGATGATGCGTCTCGGATCGTATTGGCGAGGGTCGAGCTTGCGCCAGTCGACCTCGTCGAACTCGGGGCCCATCTCGTCGCGCATGCGGGTCTTCGCGCCCTGCATCGCCTCTCGAGCGCGCTTAGTCAGGCGGGCGAGGCCCTCGGCGTACCTGGGCAGCCGTTCGGGTCCGATGATGAGCGCGGCGATCACACCGATCAGCAGAAGCTTCTCGATCGTGAGGCCGAAGAACATGGATTCAGATTACCCGCCGCGCCTCGGCCGTCCGCACCACCCTCCCGTCTAGCCTGACGGAGGAGGTCCACGTGAGCGGTTACGAGGCGAACGAGCGGTTCGTGCAGGAGTCGACGGTCGAACCCGAGCACATCGCGCGCGCCCGCGCGCACGCGCTCGAGCTCGGGGCGGCGCCCATCAGCCCGGCCGTCGGAGCGCAGATCGCGGTCCTCGCGGCTGCCTCCCACGCGCTCAACGTCGTAGAGGTGGGCACGGGCGGCGGTGTGTCCGGCCTGTGGCTGCTGCACGGGTCGCCGCGCGCCACCCTCACGACCATCGACAGCGAGCCGGAGCACCTCGGAGCCGCGCGTGCCGCGTTCGCCGAGGCCCGGATTCCCGCGGCGCGCGCCCGCTTCATCACCGGCCGAGCGGCCGAGGTCCTGCCGCGCATGAACGAGGCGTCGTACGACATCGTCCTCATCGACGCCGACCCGGACGGAGTCATCGAATACGTCGAACACGGTCTCCGCCTGGTGCGCGCGGGCGGAACGGTGCTCGTTCCTCGCGTGCTCGCGGGCGGTGCGGTGGCTGACCCCGTCCGTCGAGACTCCGTGACGACCGCGTACCGCTCCCTGATCCAGGAAGTGCAGACGTCCCCGGCCGTCTTCGGCGCACTGTCCACCACGGGCGAGGGGCTGCTTCAGCTCACGACGGTCACCCCTCTCACCTGAGGCTCTCCTCGACATCACCCGAGCACGAACGACGAAGGCCGGCCCCTCAGGGGGACCGGCCTTCATCGATCATGCGTCAGGCTGCGCCGACGACACCACCGAGCACGTCATAGAGCTCCTTGGCCTCGGCGTCGTTGACCGACACCACCAGGCGTCCACCGCCCTCGAGCGGAACACGCACGATGATCAGCCGGCCCTCCTTCACGGCCTCCATCGGTCCGTCACCGGTACGCGGCTTCATGGCTGCCATCGCGGCCCCCTTTTCGTCGTTGGTCTATGGACTAGTTTAGTCGGTCCCCGGAGCAGCCGAGGATCGCGGCCCTCTCTGGCGTGCGTCCCGCGTCGTCACGGGATCTGCCAGAACGTGTTCCCGAGCCCGTACATGTTGTAGATCCACCACCACTGACCCAGGAGAGCGGCGGCGAGCACGCCAACGCGCCACCGTCGAGACGGCGGGATGGCTAGTGCTCCCCACAGCGGCGACAAAGGAACGAGGAGCCGGAAGATGCTTGACTGCGGAAAGAAGACCAGCAGCAGATAGACCAGGTAGCTCACGGACCACAGGCGCAGTTCGACGCCCAGGCGCTTCACCTGCGGGGCGAACAGCAGCACCGCCGTCACGCCGAGCACGAGCACGACGAGGGCGACGTACCCCACCACGGGACCGAGACCCCACTGGGTGAACCAGAACGCCGCGCCCTGGACCCACCCCTCGACCGGCACGAACTGATCGCTCGCGCCCGGTATCCAGTTCCGCCGCCACGCCAACTCGGTAGCGAGGTAGGCACGGGGGTCGCCTGTCACCGCTCCCGCGATGACCTGCCAGGCGAACCCCGCGACGACCGCCACCGCGGCAACCCCGACGAGGTGTGCCATCTCGCGCAGCGGGAACGCGTCGACACGGCGCCGCACGAAACGGTGCACTCCGTACAGCCCGAGGAACAGCGCGAACGCCAGGATGCCGGGACGTGTGAAGCCCATGATCGGCACCAGGACATACAGCCATCCCCACCGCCGGAGCTGCACGCACCGCAACGCCAGGAACAGCAGGAACAGGAACAACGACTCGGCGTAGCCGACTTGGAAGAGCGCGGCCAACGGACCGCACGTGAAGAACGCGACCGCCCACATCGCCGCCGAGTCGCCGATGCGGTCGCGCAGGAGCCCATGCAGGACGACGCTCGCTCCGAACCCCGCCACCAGCGAGATCACGACCCCGCCGGCACCCCACGAGCCGAGCACCGTCCCCAGCGCGTTCGAAAGATAGGGGTACACCGGCAGGAACGCCCACGCGTTCTCGGCCACATCGCCCTGGGGTGTGAGCGGCAGGGCCGCGGGGTAGCCCGAGACCGCAGCGAACCAGTACCACTGCGCATCCCACCCCAGCGCGAGTTGCCCCAGCGAGGGCGCGACACCGTAGCGCGAGGACGGGCCGGAAAGAGCGGAGGCGAGCAGGAAGAAGCCTGTCGTCACCAGCCGCGCCGCGATGTAGATGACCGCGATGCGGGCCATGACCGGCCAGCCCCGCCAGGACCGGGCTCGCTCGGTGGTCGCGGGCTCGGCGGTCACGACCCGGTCAGCCAGGACCGGAGGCCGCGCTCGACGGCGTCGATCTGAGCGAGCGGAACCCGCTCCTCGTCGTGATGAGCGAGATGCGGGTCGCCAGGACCGTAATTGACGGCCGGGATGCCCAGGGCGGAGAAGCGCGCGACGTCGGTCCACCCGTACTTGGGCTTGGGTGTCGCACCCACGGCTGCGACGAAGTCACGGGCGACCTCGGCATCCAGTCCGGGACGCGCTCCCTCGGCGACGTCGACGATCTCGACGTCGAATCCGGTGAAGACATCGCGCACGACGCGCTCGGCGGCGGCAGCGTCGCGACTCGGCGCGAAGCGGTAGTTGACTTCGATCTCGCACGCATCCGGGATCACGTTGCCGGCGACTCCGCCCGAGATGCGCACGGCGTTCAGCCCCTCGCGATACACGAGCCCGTCCACCTCGATCTCGCGCGCCCGGTACTCGGCCAGTCGAGCCAGGATCGGAGCAGCCTTGTGGATCGCGTTCTCGCCGATCCACGATCGGGCGCTGTGGGCGCGCACGCCGGTCGTCCGCACCAGTGCGCGAAGGGTTCCGTTGCATCCCCCCTCGACCTCGCCGTTGCTCGGCTCCCCGAGGATCGCGAAGTCGCCGGCGAAGAGATCGGGTCGGTTGCGCGCCAGACGGCCGAGACCGTTCAGAGACGAGTCGACCTCTTCGTGGTCGTACCACATCCAGGTGATGTCGACCGGGGGCGCGGCGAGTTCGACGGCGAGCTTCAGCTGGACGGCGACGCCGGCCTTCATATCTACCGTGCCTCGTCCCCAGAGGAACGGTTCGCCATCGATCTCCACGTCGCGCGTGGGGAGGTTGTCGTTGATCGGAACCGTGTCGATGTGGCCCGCGATCACCACGCGACGCGAGCGTTCGAGCGACGTGCGGGCGACGATCGTGTCACCGTCGCGGATGACTTCGAGGTGGGGGTGGCCGGACACCGCCGCCTCGATGGCATCCGCCAAGGGCGTCTCCTCATCGGACACGCTGGGGATGTCGCAGAGGGCTCGCGTGATCTCGACGGAAGAGGCTGTCAGGTCGAGCGAGGGCATGCGTCCGATCCTACCCAGGGCGCCCCGCTAGCCTGTCGGAGTGAGCAACGAACGACAGATCACCGGTACCGGCCTCTCGACGATCGCCTCGGACGGCACGGCGCTCGACGCATGGTTCCCCGCCCCCGCTGCGGGCGCTTCCGACACCGGCGCAGACCACGGCCTCGAGGCCCTCGCGGGAACGGACGAGCGCCGCGCGGTACGGATCGAGGTCGTTTCGCTCACGATCGACGCGGACGCCGCGCCCGCGTCGACCGCCGACGCGTACCTACGGCTGCACGCGCTCTCGCACCGACTCGTTCGCCCCAACGAGATCTCGCTCGACGGGATCTTCGCGCACCTGCCCAACGTGGCGTGGACGAACGCCGGGCCGGTCCACCCCGACGACGCGACCCGTCTGCGTCCCGCGCTGCTTCGCCACGGCATCCAGGTTCAGGGACTCGACAAGTTCCCGCGTCTGCTCGACTACGTCACCCCGCCGGGAGTGCGCATCGCCGACGCCTCGCGCGTGCGGCTCGGCGCCCACCTCTCCCCCGGCACTACCGTGATGCACGAAGGCTTCGTGAACTTCAACGCGGGCACGCTCGGCGCGTCCATGATCGAGGGACGCGTGTCGCAGGGCGTCGTCATCGGAGACGGCTCCGACATCGGCGGCGGCGCGTCGATCATGGGCACCCTGTCCGGCGGCGGCACGCACCGCGTCTCGATCGGGGCGCGCACCCTTCTCGGGGCCAACGCGGGCATCGGCATCTCGCTCGGCGACGACTGCGTCGTCGAGGCGGGCCTCTACGTGACCGCGGGGACGAAGGTGCGCGTCGGCGACCAGACGATCAAGGCCGCGGAACTCTCCGGCCGCGACGGCATCCTGTTCCGCCGCAATTCGCTCACCGGTGCGGTGGAGGCATCCGCTCGCGCGGGGGTCGGTGTGACCCTCAACGCGGCGCTGCACGCCTGAGGCCACGCCCGACGACGCGAGGCCGAGTGGGTGGCCTGGCGTGAGCGGCCCGCCGTTGCACGCCTGTCCCCTCGGGAAGCGCCTCCTGCACCGGGAAACGCGCGCAGCGAGCGTTCTCGTCGCGGGGCGCGTTTGTCGGGCGGAGGCGCGGTCGCAGCGCGACCCCGCGCAGACGAACGCCCCGCCCCTCGCGAGAGGGACGGGGCGTTCTGTGAACGCGGTCAGACAGCGCCCGGGTAGTCGCGCTGCGCGGCGCCCGTGTACAGCTGCTGCGGGCGGCCGATCTTCGTCTGCGGATCGGTGATCGCCTCGCGCCACTGCGCGAGCCAGCCGGGCAGTCGACCGATCGCGAAGAGCACGGTGAACATCCGGGTCGGGAAGCCCATCGCCTTGTAGATGACGCCGGTGTAGAAGTCGACGTTCGGATAGAGGCGACGCTCCTTGAAGTAGTCGTCCTCCAGGGCGATCTGCTCGAGCTCCTTCGCGAGGTCGAGCAGCGGGTCGCTGACGCCAAGGGCTTCGAGCACCTCGTCGGCCGCGCCCTTGACGAGCTTCGCGCGGGGATCGTAGTTCTTGTAGACGCGGTGCCCGAAGCCCATGAGCTTCACGCCGTCTTCCTTGTTCTTCACGCGCTCGACGAAACGCTCGACGCTCTCGCCCGAGTCGCGGATACGTCCGAGCATCTGCAGCACGGCCTCGTTGGCGCCGCCGTGCAGCGGGCCGGAGAGAGCCTGGATGCCGGCCGAAATCGACGCGAACTGGTTGGCGCCCGTGGATCCGACCAGACGCACCGTCGACGTGGAGGCGTTCTGCTCGTGGTCCGCGTGCAGCATGAGAAGCAGATCGAGAGCCTTCGTCATGACGGGGTTGACTTCGTAGATCTCGCTGAGAACACCGAAGTTCAGCTTGAGGAAGTTGTCGACGAAGCTCAGCGAGTTATCGGGGTACAGGAACGCCTGCCCGATGCTCTTCTTGTGCGCGTACGCCGCGATCACGGGGAGCTTGGCGAGCATGCGGATCGTGTTGAGCTCGACGTGCTCGGGGTTGTGCGGGTCGGACTCCGACTCGTAGTAGGTCGAGAGGGCCGCGGTCGCCGCCGACAGCACCGACATCGGGTGCGCGGTGGGCGGGAGGGAGGAGAAGAAGCGCTTGAGGTCTTCGTGGAGAAGCGTGTGCCGGCGGATGCGCTCGTCGAACGATGCCAGCTCGGACGCCGAGGGGAGCTCACCGTAGATCAGGAGCCAGGCGACCTCGAGGTAGGTGCTGTTCTTGGCCAGCTGCTCGATCGGATATCCGCGGTACCGCAGGATGCCCTGATCTCCGTCGATGAACGTGATGTTCGACTTGGTCGACGCGGTGTTGACGAAGCCGTAATCGAGCGTGGTGTGACCGGTCTGCTTCGTCAGCGACGCGATGTCGATGCTCGGAACGCCGTCGGTACCTCGCAGAACCGGGAATTCGGCGGTGGTGTCCCCCACCGAGAGGGTGGCCTTGTCCTGCTGCGTGCCCGCGTCGCTCACCGCGCCTCCTTGCGATTTCTGGTCGCCCATGTGGTGTGAACCGTGGGAGCGTGAGGCGCCCGCGGCCTTCTCGGCGGGACCCGCGTGAACGGTTCCCGACACGGCATCCGGCGGAGGGTGGCCCGCTCGAAGTGCTCCTACAGCCTATCGGGGCCGACGGCGTACAGATGACACCGCCAAAGGATGCCCCCTTCGGATGGAGGGATCCTCACATCGAGCGCACTCACGGAGTCAATCGCTCCGCCGCGGCCGCGATGCGCTCGTCGGTGGCGGTCAGCGAGAAACGCACGTGCTCGGGATAGTGGCTGCCGTAGAAGTGCCCCGGACCGACGAGGATGCCGAGATCCGCGAGCCGTCCCACGCTCTCCCACGCATCGCGCCCCTCGGTCGCCCACAGGTACAGGCCACCCTCACTGTGATCGATGCGGAACCCGGCGGCCTCGACCGCGGGCTTCAGCACGGCCCGACGCCGTGCGTAGCGTTCGCGCTGTGCGACGACGTGCGCGTCGTCCCCCAGCGCCACGGTCATGGCCCGCTGGACCGGCGCGGGCGGCATGAGTCCGAGGTGCTTTCGGCCGGTGAGAAGTCGCGCGACGAGATCAGGATCGCCGGCGAGGAACGCCGCGCGGTAGCCGGCAAGGTTCGACTGCTTGCTCAGGGAGTACACCGAGAGGACGCCGGTCGTATCGTCGCCGACGACCTCCGGGTCCAAGACACTGGGCACGCCCGCGGTGTCCCACGGGGAATCCCAGCCCAATTCGGCGTAGCACTCGTCGGAGGCGAGCACGGCGCCCAGCGCGCGAGCCCGGGTGACGGCATCCGCCAGCTCGTCCGTCGAGAGCACGCGTCCGTCGGGGTTACCGGGTGAGTTGATCCACACCAGTCGCGTGTTGTCCGGCCAGTCGGCCGGATCATCGGATGCCACGGGCTCGGCGCCCACGAGACGGGCGCCTACCTCGTACGTCGGGTACGCGGCACGCGGGTGCACGACGGCATCGCCGGGGCCGAGGTCGAGCAGGAGCGGCAGGAGAGCGACGAGTTCTTTCGAGCCCACGGTGGGAAGCACGTGCGCCGGGGTCAACCCGGGCACGCCGCGACGGCGGGCGTACCAGTCGACGATGGCCTCGCGCAGGGCGGGCGTGCCCATGGTCTGGGGATACGCGTGCGCGTCGGTCGCTGCGGCCAGGGCCTCGGCGACGACGGCGGGCGTCGGGTCGACGGGCGAGCCGATCGAGAGGTCGACGATACCGGCCGGATGACGACGCGCACGTTCCGCATACGGTGCGACGGCGTCCCAGGGGTAGTCGGCGAGGTCGGCGACGCCCACGGCTCAGTGGCTCTGTGGAGGAAGTGCGGAGATGACGGGGTGGTCCTTGGCGATCACGCCGACCTTTGCCGCACCGCCCGGCGAGCCGATGTCGTCGAAGAACTCGACGTTGGCCTTGTAGTAGTCGGACCACTCCTCGGGGAGGTCGTCCTCGTAGTAGATCGCCTCGACGGGGCACACGGGCTCGCAGGCACCGCAGTCGACGCATTCGTCGGGGTGGATGTAGAGCGAGCGCTCACCCTCGTAAATGCAGTCGACCGGGCATTCGTCGATGCACGCGCGATCTTTGACATCGACACACGGGAGGGCGATCACGTAAGTCACCCGCTCAGTCTACGCGTGACCACGACCGGGCCCGGCCGCACACCCGTCCTCTATGATCGGTCGGCGGGCTGCACGCGCAGCTTCGAGACGTCCGGCCAGAAGGCGACGAGCGCCAGCAGGATCGGCCCGACGAACGTCCAGGCGATGGCGATCCACTCGGTGTCGGGGGTCGCGGCGGCCACGATCGCGGAGCCGCCGGGACCGACCTGCGAGAACAGGTACGTGGCCGCGATGATCCCCAATCCGCCGGCGATCGCGTTGACGCGATCCTGCGTCAACGTGCGCAGCGCGATGAGGAGGGCGGCGCAGCCGATCGTCCCGAGGATGAGTCCGACGGGGACGAAGCCGATCCGGAACGCGTGTCCCACCGTCGCCGCCGTTCCGTAGAAGGCACCGACGGCGAACGCCACGACCCAGCCGATGACGCGAACGATGCCTGAACCCACCCGATCAGTCTACGTTCGGGCTCATATGGCCCAGCCGAGCGCGCGCAGAAGGGCGGCGGTCACGGCGGCCGCGGCGACGACCACGAGGAACGGCGCGCGCAGCCACAGCAGGACGGCCGCAACCGCGACGGCGGGGAGCCTCGCGTCGACGACGATCGCGGGACCGGTGGCCAGCGCCTGGACCACGACGAGCGCCGACAGCAGCGCGACGGTCAGCAGGTCGGCGATGCGCGCCGGGCGCGGAGCATCGAGCCATCCCTGCGGCAGCAGATACCCCACCGCCTTCAAGCCGAGACAGAGAATGGATGCCGCGAGCACGGCGGTCCACAGGGTCATGGCATCCCCTTCTCATCGTCCGCGACGGGGGCGGCGGCTCGCGGGTCGAACCATCCGAGCACGACGGCGACACCGGCCGCCGCGATGACGGGGATACCGGGCATGACCCAGGGCGTCAGCACCGCGGCGACGATCGCCGCCCCGACCGCGACCGCGATCGGCTGGCGTCCGCGAAGGCGCGGCCACAGCAGGGCGAGGAAGGCGGCGGCCGCCGCGGCATCCAGCCCCCACGCGCGAGGGTCGCCCAGGACGTCGCCCAGCAGTGCCCCCGCGAGTGTCGTGACGTTCCAGCCCACCCAGATCGCCACTCCCGTGACCCAGAATCCCGTTCGCCGGGCGACCGGCGTCGCTTGCGCGAGCGACACAGCCACCGACTCGTCGATCGTGAACGGCGTCGCCAGGGCGCGGCGCCAGGGCCCGCGGCCGATCACGGGCGACATCCTCATCGCGTATGCGGCGTTGCGCACACCGAGCAGCACCGCCGAGGCGATCGCGGCCGGCGCCGCGGCCATGCCACCGGCGGCCAGGACGCCGACGAAGGCGAACTGCGAGCCACCCGTGAACATGAGCAGGCTGAGAACGCACGTCTGCCAGACATCGAGACCGGATGCCACCGACAGCGCCCCGAACGAGATGCCGTAGGCGCTTGTCGCCAACGCCACGGCGAAGCCCTGGCGGGCGGCGTCGTGGCGGGGTGTTCGGTCGATCGAACGCATGATCAGAGTCTTGAACGTCGCACGGTGTTCGTCAAGTCGAACGTTCGGCGACCATAATGAACACATGAGCGATCTCGGCCACCGCATCGCGGCGACTCTCCGACGCGAACGCGAGCGCCGCGACCTGAGCGTCTCCGAGCTGGCGCGGCGGGCCGGTGTCGCGAAGGCGACGGTGTCGCAACTCGAGAACGGCGGCGGCAACCCCAGCGTCGAGACGCTGTGGGCGCTGGCCACCGCCCTCGAGGTCCCGTTCGCGGTCCTCGTCGACGAGGGCGTTCCCTCCCCCACCCTGATCCGTCGCGGCGAGGCGGCGACGGCGGTGCCCTCGTCGGCGTCCGACTACCTCGCCGTGCTGTTGTCCGCCAGTCCCCCACACGCCCGCCGCGACATCTACCTGCTCACCGCCGAGCCGGGGAGCCCCCGCCTGTCGGATCCGCATCCGCGAGGCACCGTCGAGCACGTGATCCTGGTGAGCGGGCGGGGCCGCGTCGGCCCTGCCGACGCTCCGTACGAGCTCGATCCCGGCGACTACCTCTCCTACCCCGGCGACGCACCGCACGTGTTCGAAGCCCTCACGCCGGGCATGAGCGCGGTCTGCGTCGTCGAATCGCGGTGACGTCGCGGTGAGACCGGAACGGGACTATCCTGCCCCGCATGAGCCGCATCTTCGACACGGCGTTCTCGGCGGTGTACCCGCTCTACCTCGCGAAGGTCGAGCGGAAGGGGCGCACGCGTGACGACCTCGACACCACGCTGCGCTGGCTCACCGGATTCGACGAGCACGAACTCGCGCAGCACGTCGAGGGCACCACGAGCTTCCGCGACTTCTTCTCCGCCGCTCGCCTCAATCCCCTGGCGGTGAACGTCACCGGTGTGATCTGCGGCGTCCGTGTCGAAGAGATCGAGGACCCGCTGATGTATCGCATCCGTGTGCTCGACAAACTCGTCGACGAGCTGGCGAAAGGACGACCCCTCACGAAAGTGCTTCGCGAGGGGTCGTCGGTGTGACGCGGAGGGTCAGACGTTGGCATCCTGCCGCTTGGCGCGGGAGGCCGCGCGACCGCGCTCGGTCGCATCCAGCACGACCTTGCGGATACGCACCTTCTCGGGCGTGACCTCGACGCATTCGTCGTCGCGGGCGAACTCGAGCGACTCCTCCAGCGTGAGGATGCGCGGGGGCGTCATCGACTCGAAGGAGTCGGAGGTCGACGAACGCATGTTCGTCAGCTTCTTCTCCTTGGTGATGTTGACGTCCATGTCGTCGGCGCGCGAGTTCTCGCCGATGACCATGCCCTCGTAGACCTCTTCGGTCGGCTGCACGAAGAAGCTCATGCGCTCCTGCAGCGCGATCATCGCGAACGGCGTGACGACGCCCATGCGGTCGGCCACGATGGAGCCGTTCTGGCGGGTCGTGATCGAGCCGGCCCAGTCGTCGTAGCCGTGGGAGATCGCGTTGGCGATACCGGTGCCGCGAGTGATCGTGAGGAACTCGCTCCGGAACCCGATGAGACCGCGCGACGGGACGACGAACTCCATGCGCACCCAGCCGGTGCCGTGGTTCGTCATGTTGTCCATGCGGCCCTTGCGCGCGGCCATGAGCTGCGTGATCGCACCCAGGTGCTCCTCGGGGGCATCGATCGTGAGGTGCTCGTACGGCTCCTTCAGCTTGCCGTCCTCGCCGCGCTTGGTGACGACCTGCGGCTTGCCGACGGTGAGCTCGAAGCCCTCACGACGCATGTTCTCGACGAGGATCGCCAGCGCGAGCTCGCCACGGCCCTGGACTTCCCAGGCATCCGGGCGTCCGATGTCGACGACCTTCAGCGAGACGTTACCGATGAGCTCGCGGTCGAGGCGATCCTTGACCATGCGGGCGGTGAGCTTGTGACCCTTGACCTTGCCCATGAGCGGCGAGGTGTTCGTGCCGATCGTCATCGAGATCGCCGGGTCGTCGACCGTGATGGCCGGCAGCGGCCGAACGTCCTCGGGGTCGGCGATCGTCTCGCCGATCGTGATGTCGGGGAAACCGGCGATCGCGACGATGTCACCGGGACCGGCGGACTCGGCGGGGAAACGGTCCAGAGCCTTCGTGATGAGCAGCTCCGTGATGCGCGCGTTCGAGTGCGAACCGTCGTGACGCACCCACGCGACCGTCTGCCCCTTCTTCAGCGTGCCGTTGAAGACGCGCAGCAGCGCGAGGCGGCCGAGGAACGGGCTGGAGTCGAGGTTGGTCACCCACGCCTGCAGGGGCGCCTCGTCGTCGTAGGACGGGGCCGGGACGTGCTCGAGGATCGCACCGAAGAGCGGCTCGAGGTCGTCGTTGTCGGGCAGCGAGCCGTTGTCCGGGCGGTTGAGCGACGCGGCACCCGCGCGGCCCGAGGCGTAGACGACCGGAACGTCGAGCAGCGCGTCGACGTCGAGGTCGGGCACGTCGTCGACGAGGTCGGAGGCCAGGCCCAGCAGAAGGTCGTGCGCCTCTTCCTCGACCTCGGCGATGCGCGCGTCGGGGCGGTCGGTCTTATTGACCAGGAGGATGACGGGGAGCTTCGCCTCGAGCGCCTTGCGCAGCACGAAGCGGGTCTGGGGCAGCGGACCCTCGGACGCGTCGACCAGCAGCACGACGCCGTCCACCATGGACAGCCCGCGCTCGACCTCGCCACCGAAGTCGGCGTGACCCGGGGTGTCGATGACGTTGATCGTCACCGGAACGTCGGTGTGGGCACCGTTGTACGTGATCGCCGTGTTCTTGGCGAGGATCGTGATGCCCTTCTCACGCTCGAGGTCGTTCGAGTCCATCGCGCGTTCTTCGACGTGCGCGTGGTCGCCGAACGAGTTGGTCTGGCGGAGCATGGCGTCGACGAGGGTCGTCTTGCCGTGGTCGACGTGCGCGACGATCGCGACGTTACGGAGGTCAGGACGAAGGGCGTGCGCCATGGAGGGTCTCCAGGAAAATTCGGGGTTGCGCCCGGAATCGGGCCTCTACAGTCTACCGGGCGCTCGTGACACTCCCGGCAGACGACGCGAAAGGGGCGGCATCCCCTCAGGAATGCCGCCCCTCGTGAGCGCGGGGACTCAGCTGTTCGCGAAGCCCACGATCGCCCAGTCGATCGTTTCGAACTGGGTGGCGCCCCAGTTCACGAGACCTTCCTTGACGGCCCAGACGTTGGGCAGCGGCGCGATCGGGATGATCGGCACCGACTCCCACAGCACCTTGTCGATCTCCTGCGCGGTCTCGATGCGCTTGGCCGGGTCGAGCTCGTTGTTGGCCTGCTCCCACAGGCCGTCCAGACGCTCGTCTGCGATGCCCGTGAAGTTCTGCTCGGAGTCCACGGGCGTGAACAGCGACCGCGACGACGAGATCGGGTAGGCCGTACCCACCCAGGAGAACGTCACCATCTCGAAGTCGCCCGGGATGATGTAGTCGCTGAAGTACCCGCCCACCGGAACCGAGACCAGCTCGACAGGGATGCCGAACTCACCGAGGTCGGCCTGGATCTGCTCCGCGCGCTGGATGTTGGTCGCGGTGTCGGCGGGGACCGTCACCGTGAACTTCAGCGGCGTGCCGTCCTTGACCCAGGAGTCGCCGTCCTTGGTGTAGCCGGCGTCTTCGAGGAACTTCGCCCCGGCATCGGTGTCGTACGGCAGCGCCTCGTCGGTGTAGCCGTCCTGACCGGGCATGAAGATGTAGCTGCCCTGTGTGATGGCGGGGACTCCCACCGGCGAGTTCGCGGTGTTGGCGATCTGCTCGCGGTTGACGATGGATGCCACGGCCTTGCGGACGTTGACGTCGGCGAGGGGTCCGTCCGAGGCGCGCATGGTGATGTGCGTCCACGTGAGACCGTTCGAGGCCTGGATCTGGGCGCCCTGCACGTTCTGTGCGGTCTGGTAGAGGTCGGCGTTGGCCGAGATCTCGACGGCGTCGATCTCACCGTTGCTGAACGAGGAGCCCTGCTGGTCCTGGCTCACCGCCTGGAACACGATCGTGTCGAGCTTGGGCGTCTCGCCCCACCACATGGGGTTGCGCTCGAGCGTCACGATGCCGGCGGTGGAGTCGATCGAGCGCACCTTGAACGGGCCCGACGACGGCACGGCCTGCGAGGTGTAGCCGGTGTTGAAGGTGGTGGGGTCGGCGGTGACGCTCGCCTTGAGCACGGGGCTCAACAGCGACTGCCAGTCGGCGAAGACCGAAGAGAAGGTGATCTTCAGGTCGAATTCGTTCTCGCCCTGCTCCACCGACTCGACCTGATCCCATCCGGTGGTCGAGGTGACGACGTAGTCGGGGTTCGAGCCGTTGTTGGCCTTCCACATCCCCTGGTAGTCAGCGACGGTGATGGGCGTGCCGTCCTCCCAGACGGCATCCGGGTTCAGCTTGACTTCGACGACCTGGGGGTCCTCGCTGACGAGCTCGGCCGAGGACGCGTAGTTCTCGTCGACGACGGGCTCACCCGACTCGTTGATCTTGATCGGACCGCCGCTCATCGTCGCGTAGATGTCGTTGGTGTCGCGCTCGTTGCCGTCGATCTGGTAGATGTTCCAGTTCACTGGCAGCGCCGAGACAGCGAGCTTGAGGTCGCCGCCATCCTGCACGTCGGCGGCGTCGGCACGAACCCACGCGGTCGAGGGCAGGGCGTTCTGGTCCTCGGGGTTGGCGGACGGGGCCGCCGTGTTGCCCGGGGCGCAGCCGGCGATCGCCAGCGCGGCGGCGCTCAGCAGCGCGAGCGCGCCGAGTGCCTTTGCTTTGCGCATTCTCATGTGATCAGTCCTCTCTGTGGTGATCGGGGAGGGCCCCCGACGACGTGGTGCCGTCGATCGGGGACGTTCGGGGGGATCCGGCCGCTGTCTCGAGGACGAGGTCGGACCGTTCGGCGTAGTGGCACGCCACCCGGGACCGCGCCGAGGGGCGCAGGCTCGGGTCGTCGGAGTCGCACCGGCGCCGGTCGGCGTCGGGCAGCAGGCGGTAGAGCGGGCACCGCGTGCGGAATCGGCATCCCGAGATCTCCTGGGTGGGGCTGGGCAAGTCGCCGTCCAGCAGGATGCGGGTGCGCGAACGCTCGACGCGCGGATCCGGGATGGGCGCCGCGGAGATCAGGGCCTTCGTGTACGGATGCCTCGGGTCGTCGAACACGGCGCCGACCGGGCCCTGCTCCACGATGCGACCGAGGTACATCACGGAGACGTCGTCCGCGATCTGCCGGACGACCGCGAGGTCGTGCGCGACGAAGAGGAACGACAGCCCGAGCCGCTCTTTGAGGTCCTCGAGGAGATTGATGACGCCGGCCTGGATGGAGACGTCCAGCGCCGAGACGGGCTCGTCGAGCACGACGACCGACGGGTCGGTCGCGAGAGCGCGCGCGATGCCGATGCGCTGACGCTGGCCGCCTGAGAACTCGTGCGGGTAGCGGTCGGCCATGGCGGGGTCGAGTCCGACGAGTTCGAGCAGCTCGGTGACCTTGCGGTCGCGCTCGGCGCGGGGCACCCCCTGGACCAGCAGCGGTTCGGTGATGACCTCGCCGACCGGCAGGCGCGGGTCGATCGCTCCCATGGGGTCCTGGAAGACGATCTGGATGCTCTTTCGCAGCGCCGCCTTGGCTTTACGGCCGACCGTCCCGACGTCGGCACCGTCGATGCGGATCGTGCCCTGCTGGGGTGCGACCATCTCCATGATCTCGAGGATCGTCGTGGTCTTGCCGCAGCCCGACTCGCCCACGAGGCCCATGGTGCGTCCCGGCTGGATCGAGAAGGAGATGCCGTCGACGGCGCGCACCGTGCCGATGCGCCGCGGGAAGACCGCCCCCTTCATCAGCGGGAAGTGCTTCACGAGGTCGGTCACCTCGACCGCGGGTGTGACGTCGGCCCGCGGCGGCGGCACCTCCCCCAGAGCCACGGGTCGCGGGAAGATGTCGGGCCGCGCGAGGGTCCCCGAGGCGATCTCGTCCGCGCGGATGCACGCCGCGACGTGATCGTCGTCGGCGGTCCCGTGCGGAACCAGCTCGGGCTCGACGTCGTGGCACGCGTCGATCGCGATCGGGCACCGCGCCGCGAACGGGCACCCCTTCGGGAGGGCGGACAGGGACGGCGGACGACCTTCGAGGGGCACCAGACGGTGCGATCCGGCGGTCTGCATGTTCGGTACCGAACGCAGCAGGCCCACCGTGTACGGCATGTGCGGGTCGTGGAAGATCTCGTCGACCGACCCGCGCTCGACGAGCTTCCCCGCGTACATGACCGCGACGCGGTCGGCGTGACCGGCGACAACGCCGAGGTCGTGAGTGATGAGGACGACGGCGGCGCCGGTGACCTCGCGGGCCTTCTGCAGCACCTCGAGGATCTGCGCCTGAATCGTCACGTCGAGGGCCGTGGTCGGCTCGTCGGCGATGATCACGCGGGGGTCGTTCGCGATGGCCATGGCGATCATCGCGCGCTGACGCATTCCGCCGGAGAACTCGTGCGGGTAGGCGCGGGCGCGACGCTCGGCATCCGGTATGCCGACCAGCTTCAGGAGCTCGACCGAGCGGGCGTGGGCGCCCTGCGCCGACAGCGACCGGTCGTGCAGGCGAAGCCCCTCGGAGATCTGCTCACCCACCGTGTACACCGGCGTCAGCGCGGAGAGCGGATCCTGGAACACCATCGCCAGCTCGGCTCCGCGGATCTTGGAGAGCTGCCTGTCGTTCATCGACAACAGGGAACGGCCGTTGTACTGGATGTCGCCCTCGACGCGCGCGTTCGAGGGGAGCAGGCCCATCACGGCCAGCGACGACACCGACTTGCCCGAGCCGGACTCCCCCACGATGCCGAGGAACTCTCCCTCGTGCACGTCGTAGGAGATGCCGCGCACGGCGCGCACGGCGTTGCCGTCGCGCTGCGGGAAAGTGACGCTGAGGTCGCGCACCGACAGCAGCGGGGATCCGCCGGCGGTGGGCGACAGCGTCGCGGAACGGGGGTCAGTCACGGTTCGCTCCCGAGGTGGGGTCGATGGCGTCGCGCAGCGCGTCGCCGATGAGGCTGATGGCCAGCAACAGCACGATGAGCACGCCCGCCGGGTAGACGAAGAGCCAGGGCCGCGTCACCGCGGCAGAGGTGCCGGCCGCGAGCAGCGTGCCGAGCGAGACGTCGGGGGGCTGCACACCGAAGCCGAAGTAGCTCAGCGAGGTCTCCGCCATGATCGCGGCGACGACGCCGAGGGTCGCGTCGATGATGAGCAGCGAGGCGATATTGGGGATGATGTGCCGCGCGAGGATCTGTCGTGTCGGCATCCCCATGTACCGCGCCGCACGGACGAAGTCCCGGTTGCGGAGCGATCGCGTCTGGTTCCGCACCACTTGGGCGAGGATCATCCAGCTGAAGGCGGCGAGGAAGAACGTCAGCGCGAGCCACGACAGCCCACGGGTCAACGGGCTGAGCAGCACGAGGATGAAGAACGAGGGGATCACCAGCAGCAGGTGGATGATCCAGCCGATCACGGCGTCGATCTTCCCGCCCAGATAGCCGGCGACCGAACCGACGGCTGCCGCGATGAGCGTTGCACCGATGCCGGCGAGAGCGCCGATGACGATCGACTTCTGGAGCCCGACGAGCGTCTGGGCGTAGATGTCCTGGCCGATGCCGTTGGTGCCGAACCAGTGCAGCTGCGTGGGGCCGAGGCCGACGTTGAGGAAGTCGCGCTCACTCGCGTCGTAGGGGTACAGCAGGGGCCCGATGAAGGCCCACAGCACGATGAAGACGAGGATGGCTGCGCCGACCCAGAACCGGGGCATCCGACGCAGGCGCGCACGGACCAGCGCGCCGCGCGAGAGCGGCTTGCGCGTGCGCGTCACCGGGCTGATGGCATCCAGGGTGCCGTCGACGGCTTCTTCCTGCATGGTCATGTCAGCTCCTCACTCTCGGGTCGAGGGCTGCGTAGAGCACTTCGGACAGGGTCGACGACAGCAGGACGAGGACGGCGACGAACAGCGTCGACCCGGCGACGGCGTTGATGTCCTGCTGCGTCACGGCGTTGAGCTGGAACTGCCCCATGCCGCGCCACGAGAAGACGATCTCGAGCATCGTCGACCCCGCGATGAGCGTGCCGAAGCTGTAGGCGAAGAACGTGGACATCGGGATCAGGGCGATGCGCACGCCGTGACGGAAGAGGGCCTGGGTGCGCGGCAACCCCTTCGCCCGTGCCGTGCGGATGTAGTCCGCACCGAGCACGTCGAGCATCATGCTCCGCTGGTAGCGCGAATACGACGCCGCGCTGATGAGGACGAGGGCGATCGTGGGCAACAGCAGGTGGACGGCCCGGTCGGCGACGACCGGCCAGAACCCTTCGATTCCGGCCGTGTACTCGCCGGTGAATCGGATGGCCTGCGTGCCGATCAGGTTGTTGAATCCCGTCGCCGCGATCATGAGCAGCACGCCGATGACGAACGTCGGGGTCGCGAACACGAGGTACGACGCGTAGGTCGTCACCTGGTCGGCCGCCCGGTACTGCCGCACCGCGCCCCACACACCGATGAGGACGCCCACGACCGCGCCGATCAGCGAACCGATCAGCAGCAGGCGCAGGCTCGTACCGGCGCGCGCGGCGATCTCGGCGGTCACCTGCTGGCCGCCGATGGTCGTGCCGAGGGAGAACTGGGTGAAGAGGTTCACCAGCCAGTTCCACAGGCGCACGATGATCGGCACGTCGGGGTTGGCACCCAGCGCGTCGAGGCTCGCGATGATCGACTCCTGCGGCGGACGCGGGTTCATCCCGTAGAAACGATCCTGGGGCTTCAGGAGGGCGCTCCCCAGCACGTAGGCCAGGCAGGTAGCCAGAAGGCTGAGAACGGCGTAGTTCAAAAACCGTCGGAGGACGTACAGCGTCATGACGCGTGCGGGCCCGTCCGGAGCTCTTCGGAGGTGTACATCATGGGGGGATCCTCTCGCCTTCGAGACCCCCGCTGCTGATCGTGTCCGGCGTGGGATCTGGATCGACCCTACGTCGAGCTCTTCTCGTGAAGGGTGCCGGGGGAACACACTTTTCACGACCGTAACAATGCGATGACATAGCGCTTTGTCACAGAGAGCTACGCCGAGCGCTACATCGCGCTCAACGAACAACTCCTGAAATGAACAAAGAGATCGTAACCCAGACGATCAGTACGCCCAGTGAAATGAGTGACGGAATGTCCCACGCGCGCCGTACGGCGCCGGCCGGGGCGCCCTCGCGCGCCGACTCCCAGGCATCCCGGATCAGCGCGAGATCGCGGATCGCCGGCGGTTCGCGGTGCCGCCCCTCACCGTCGCGTCGCAGCGGCGGGCGTCCGGGCCGTCCGGCGACGGGACCGCCGTACGCCTTGTAGACCCGCGGCTCGTCCGTGCGCACCTCCAGCTGCCACCGCATGGCGATGTCGGATACCCGGGCCCAGGGGATCGCCACGGTTCTCAGGGGGTTGTGGATCCGGATGCCGGAGGCGTCGATGCGCACGTGCGGGGCGAACAGCAACGCGTACACGGCCCACAACGCCAGCAGGAGCGAGGGCGCGATCAGGAGCATCTCCCCAAGGCCCGCGCGCAGCGCGGCGTCGCCGAGGAGCACGATGGCCAGGACCGCGCCGAGGATGAGCCCGAACACGGCGGACGGGGCGCGGAACACCCGTGGGTGCTCCGCGCCCCGGAAGCGCTCATCGCGCGTCACTGGCCGCCGAGGGACAGCGTCGCACCCGGGATGGCATCCAACAGGCGGCGCGTGTACTCCTGCGACGGCTGCGCGAAGATCTCGTCCACGGTCCCCTGCTCGACGAGCTTGCCCCGCTCCATGACGCACACCAGGTCGGCGGCGACGCGCACCACCGCGAGGTCGTGCGTGATGAACAGGTAGGTCAGTCCGAGCTCGGCCTGGAGCTCTGCCAGCAGCTGCAGGATCTGCGCCTGCACCAGGACGTCAAGGGCCGAGACAGCCTCGTCGAGCACGAGGATGTCGGGCTTGAGCGCCAAAGCGCGCGCGATCGCGACACGCTGCCGCTGACCGCCCGACAACTCGTTCGGGTACCGGGATGCCAGCTCCTGGGGCAGGGCGACCTGCTCGAGGAGCTCCTCCACGCGCTCGCGGCGCGAGGCGTTGTCGCCGACCTTGTGGATGTTCAGCGGCTCCGCGATGAGGTTGCCGATGCTGCGCAGCGGATCGAGTGAACCGTACGGGTCCTGGAACACCGGCTGCATGCGGCGGCGCAGGGCGAAGGTGTCCTTCGCCGACAGCTTGCCGGTGTTCACGCCATCCACCTCGATGGAGCCCGAGGTGGGCTCCTCGAGCTTGAGGACCATCTTCGCGATGGTCGACTTGCCCGAACCCGACTCGCCCACGAGCGCGAGGGTCTTGCCGCGCGGGATCTCGAACGAGACACCGTCGACGGCCCGGAACTGCTCGCTGCGGAACCCGCCCTGGCGGATCTTGTACTCCTTGACCAGGTCCGTGACCTTCACCGTCGCCGGAGCGTCGATGTCGGACTCGCGCAGGATGCCACGGTCGTTCACGGTGGCCTGGATCCGCTGCGAAGCGATGCTGGGCGCCGCGGCGACGAGGCGCTGCGTGTACGGGTGCTGCGGGTTCTCGAGGATCTCGCGGCTCGGACCCGACTCCACGATCTCGCCCTGGTTCATCACCACGATGGTGTCGGCGCGCTCGGCGGCCAGACCCAGGTCGTGGGTGATGAGCAGCACGGACGTGCCGCGCTCCCGGGTGAGGGATGCCATGTGGTCGAGGATCACGCGCTGAACGGTCACGTCGAGAGCCGACGTCGGCTCGTCCGCGATCAGGAGCTTCGGGTCGGCCGCGAGACCGATACCGATGAGCGCGCGCTGCCTCATACCGCCCGAGAACTGGTGCGGGAACTGGTGCAGACGGCGCTCGGCGTCGGCAAGGCCGGCCTGCTTCAGCACCTCGATCGCGCGGGCTTCCACGTCCTTGCGTCCGGTGGCGATGCCGTTGGCGCGGATCGCCTCCTTCACCTGGAAGCCGATGCTCCACACCGGGTTCAGGTTGGACATCGGGTCCTGCGGCACGTATCCGATGTCGCGACCGCGCACGGACTCGAACTGCCTCTGGGACAGGCCGGTGAGCTCGCGACCGTCGAGCGTGATGCTGCCCGCGGTGACCTGACCGGTGCCGGGGAGCAGACCGATGACGGCCGACGCCGTCGTGGACTTGCCCGAACCGGACTCCCCGACGATGGCGACGGTCTGCCCGGGGAACACATCGAGGCTGACCCCGTGCAGCACCTCGCGGGTGCCCCCCTCGCCCTGGAAGGCGACCTTCAGGTCGCGCACGGACAGCAGAGGCGTCATGGTGGCATCGCTCATCGGCGGGCCCTCGCTCTCGGGTCGATGGCGTCTCGGATGAGCTCGCCCAGCAAAATGAACGACAGCACCGTCACGGTCAGGGCGATCGACGGCCAGATGAGCGCCATCGGCGCCACCCGCAGCGACTGCTGCGCCTGACTGATGTCGTTACCCCACGACATCGTGTCGCCGCCGAGTCCGACACCCAGGAACGACAGCGTCGCTTCGGCCACGATCGCGGCAGCGAGGCTGATCGTGGTCACCACGAGCAACGGGGCGATCGCGTTCGGGATGACGTGCGTGAGCAGCGTACGGAACCGGGTCTGCCCCAGCGCTTGAGAGGCCGCGACGAAGTCGGCCTGCCGGACGCGCAGCACCTCGGCGCGCACGACTCGGGCCGTGGACGCCCAGGCGAAACCGCCGATCGCGACCGCGAGGGTGATGACGTTGCGGAACTGCGAGAACACGCTCATCACGACGATCGCCGCGAGGATGTAGGGGATCGAGAAGAAGATGTCGCCGATACGGGACAGCACGGCGTCGAGCCAGCCGCCGTAGAAACCGGCGAGCGAGCCCATGATCAAGCCGATGACGGTTCCGATCAGCGTCGCCAGCAGACCCACCGAGAGCGAGGTGCGGGCACCCCACACGATGCGGGAGAACGTGTCACACCCCTGGAACGTGTAGCCCAGGATGTGGCCCGGGGCGGGGCCGCCGTTGCTGTTGGAGAGTTGGCAGTCGTTGTTCGGAGGCACCTGAGTGAACAGCGTCGGCCACACCGCCATCAGGATGACGACGGCCATGACCGCCAGGGCGATCCAGAACGTGGGGCGGCGGCGCAGGTCACGCCAGGCGTCGAGCCACAGGTTGCTCTTGCGCGCCGACACGCGCACGGCATCTACCGCGATCGTGTCGGTCTTGGCGGGCGCGACGTAATGCGGCGCGGGGAAGGGACTACTTGACATAGCGGATCCTCGGGTCCAGGAGGCCGTACAGGAGGTCGACGACGAGGTTGACCAGCACGTAGATGATGACGAAGACGGTGACGAAGGACACCACCGTGGGTCCCTCACCGCGGATCGTCGCCTGATACAGGGTGTTGCCGACGCCGGGGATGTTGAAGATTCCCTCGGTGACGGTGGCGCCCACCAGAAGCACGCCGAAGTTGGTGGCGGAGTTCGTGATGACCGGGATGAGCGAGTTGCGCAGCACGTGCACCGGGATGACGCGACGACGCGACAGGCCCTTGCTGTAGGCGGTGCGCACCCAGTCCTGGTTGAGCGTGTCGATGACGGAGCCGCGCATGAGGCGCATGCTCGTGGCGAAGAGGCTCAGACCGAGCACGATCGCGGGCAACCACAGGTCTCCCCAGTCGTTCTGAGACCCCACCGTCGGACGGAACCAGCCCAACTGAACGGCAAGGAAATACTGGGCGAGGAAGCACGCGACGAAGATCGGCAGCGCCACGAACAACAGGGCGACGATGAGCGCCACGTTGTCGAACAGCTTGCCCTTGCGGATTGCGGAGATCGTGCCGACCACGACAGCGAGCACGAGCTCGATCGCAAGCGCCATGATCGCCAGTCGCGCCGTGACAGGGAGCGTCCGTGCGAGGACTTCGCTCACGGCCTGGCCGGAGAACGTCGTCCCGAGGTCGCCGCGGAAGATTCCGGCGATGTAGAGGAAGTACTGGACGATGAAGGGCTGGTCCAGGTGGTACTGCGCGCGCAGGGCTTCGACGACCTGCGGTGCGGGGGTCTTGTCGCCGAAGAGCCCGAGAATCGGGTCGCCGGGCATGGCGAAGACCATGAAATAGATGAGCAGCGTCGCCCCGAAGAACACGGGGAGGACCTGCAGCAGACGTCTGAGGATGTAGCCGAGCATCCGCTCTCTTTTCGAACGTGGGAAACGCCTCAGCGGACGTTGAGTGGGGGGCGGCGCCGAAAGGCACCGTGCCGTTCTATCACACGTCGTTTGAGGCCTGGCTGGCAGGCCGCGAGGCGGTGACGAATCCGTCACCGCCTCGCGGTTGAGATCGGAAGGGTTACTTCGTGATCTCGTAGTACAGCGGAACCGAGTTCCAGCCGAACTGGACGTTCTGGACGCCGTCGGCGTAGCCGCCGTCGACGTTGGCGTACCAGAGCGGAATGGCGGGCAGGTCCTGCAGGAGAACCTCCTGAGCCTTCTGGAAGTCCGCGTTCTGCGCCTCGAGGTCGGTCTCGGCAATACCGGCGGACAGGAGCTGATCGAACTCGGGGTTCGAGTAGTCACCGTCGTTCGAGGAGGCGTCGGTCGCGTAGAGCGGGCCGAGGAAGTTGTACAGACCGGGGTAGTCGGCCTGCCAACCGGTGCGGAACGCCGTCTGGATGCTGCGGTCGGTGATGGCCGAGCGGGCTTCCTTGAACGTCGGGTACGGCGCGCCGGACGCGTCGATGCCGAGGGTGTTCTTGATCGAGTTCGTCACGGCGTCGACCCAGGACTGGTGTCCACCGTCGGCGTTGTAGGCGATCTGGAAGGTACCGGTCCACGGCGAGATGGCGTCGGCCTGGGCCCACAGTTCCTTCGCCTTGTCCGCGTCGTACTTCAGGACGTCAGCGCCCTCGAGCGAGTCCGACCACCCGGCGATGACCGGCGACGTGAAGTCGCTGGCCGGGGTGCGGGTGCCCTGGAAGATCGTCTCGGTGATCTCGTCGCGGTTGATGGCCATCGACAGCGCCTGGCGGCGCAGCTTGCCTTCCTCACCGCTGAAGTGCGCGAGGCGCTCCGGGATCGTGAACGACTGGAACACGGCAGCCGGCTGGTTGACCGCACGGTCACCCAGGTCGGACTGGAACGTGGCCAGCGAGGCCGACGGGATGCCGTCGATCACGTCGACGTTGCCGCCGAGCAGGTCGGCGTAGGCCGCATCCTGCGTGGCGTAGAAGATGATCGACAGGCCACCGTTGGCGACGGTGCGGCCGCCCTGGTAGTCGTCGTTCTTCACGAGGTCGATCTGCACGTTGTGCTGCCACGCGCCGTCGCCGGAGAGCTTGTACGGGCCGTTGCCGACCGGGTTCTCACCGAACGCCGCCATGTCGTCGAAAGCCGAGTCGGGCAGCGGGAAGAACGCCGAGTAGCCCAGGCGCAGCGCGAAGTCGGAGGCCGGCTTGCTGAGCGCGATCGTGAACGTGTAGTCGTCGACCTTCTGCAGGCCCGTCAGCTCGGAATCCTCGTCGTAGCTGAAGCCGACGATGTCCTCGAAGAAGTAGCTGTTGAGCTGGTTGTTCGAGAGCTTCGCGCCGTAGTTCCAGGCCTTGATGAAGTTGTCGGCCTTGACCTCGGTGCCGTCCGTGAACTTCTGACCCTTCTTCAGGGTCACCGTGAGGTTCTGCGGGTCGTTGGTCACGATGGACTCGGCCATGTCGTTGACCGGGGCGCCCTCGGCGTCGTAGTACACGAGTCCGGCGAAGATCGAGTCGAGGATCTTGCCACCGCCGACCTCGTTCGTGTTGGTCGGGATGAGCGGGTTCTGGGGCTCAGATCCGTTGGTTCGAATGATCGCGGTGGCGTCGCCGGACGACGACGATCCTCCGTTGTCTCCGCCCGAGCAGCCGGCGAGCATAAGCCCGACGGCTCCCAGCAGCGCGAGACTGGAGAGGGCAATCTTGTTGCGCTTCACAGTTCCTCCAGGGAAGGGGTAATCAATGCCCGCGCCATACCGAATCGGCGCGACAAAGCGCGACAGGATGAGCCGGGCAGGATGAGAACACCCTAGGCATGTTTACCCAGGTGCCCCAAACCTCATCCAAAAAAGTTACAGAGGCTTTACTCGAGAGGCGTTTCATGTGGCAATCTGACAAGCGGGGTGCACCCGGGGGGCCCGCACTGTGGACATATCCTCCGACGCTTCCGCGCGAGGAGATCTTCGCCCGCCGACGTCTCACGTGGGAGATCGTCCTCATCCTGCTCGTCAGCGTGGGTCAATCCGCGATCTATTCCGTCGTCGCCTTCATTCGCGCAGCGACCCGCGCGCCCATCTCTCAGCAACAAACGCAGCTGAATCCGTCGCGCAGCGACGAACCGTTCTGGGACGCGCTCTACCAGTTCCTCGGCATCTTCTTCTCGCTCGCATTGGTGGCCATCGCCGTCTACCTCCTCTGGGAGCCCGCCAACAATGCGCTCCGCAGAATCGGTCTGGATTTCCGCCGGTTCGGCTCGGACACCCTTCGCGCCGTGGCCCTCGTCGTCCTCATCGGGGCGCCCGGAATCGGCGTCTACGCCGCCGGTCGGCTCCTCGGCCAAAGCATCACCGTCGTACCCGCTCCCTTGGACTCGTCCTGGTGGGTCATCGCGCTCCTCGTGCTCGCCGCCGTGCGCGCGGGCCTCACCGAGGAGGTCATCTTCCTCGGCTACCTCTTCGACCGACTGCGTCGGCTCGGATGGTCGTGGACCGGCATCATCGTGTCCACGGCACTCCTGCGCGGGAGTTACCACCTGTACCAGGGCTGGCCGTCCGCCTTGGGGAACGTCGTGATGGGGCTGGTGTTCGGATGGTGCTACCGGCGGTGGGGACGCGTGATGCCGCTGGTCATCGCGCACACGCTGATCGATGTGGTCGCCTTCGTCGGCTACCCGCTGGCTGCGGCGTGGTGGCCCGGGGTCTTCGCTCCCCCGACGCCCTCGCCCACCCCGACGTCGTGAGACGCGGCGCGGTGCGTCACGGCGTCGGGGGTGTCCAGGTCCAGAACGCCGGCGGGATGCCATCGGGTTCGGCGGTGTAGGTCACTCCCCCGACGCCCTTCCCCACGGCCACGGCGCCCGTGCGCTCGAGAAGCGGGACTCCCGCGTATGCCGCGAACAGGGCCCGATCGATCTCCTGGGCGCGGGCGAGAACGTCCACCGGGTCGGTGTCGCGGATCATCTCGTCGAAGGCCTGCTCCGCCTCGACGGTGGTCACGCCCTCCGCGAGACGGTCCCGCGCCGATCGGTACAGGCTTTCGTCCTCTCCGACCCAGGCGAGAGTCGCATCCGCGGTTTCGTTCTCGGCCGCCGCGCGGACCGCGATGCCCGCCTCCGCGCCCATCGTGATCATTCTCTCGAAAACCACCGTGGAGATCGGATCCGCCGGGTCGTGAGCCACGCGGAGAACGGCCGGCCGGTCGTCCACGGCGGAACGCGCCGCACCGGGATCGCTCCCCGTGCCGGGGGCTCCGTTTCCCGAACTCAAATCCTGATACGTCGACCCGGTTGCGGGCGACGAGAGGAAGGACTGCAGGGGACGCGCATCCGTCCTCACCTCGCCCACGGCATCCTTGACCAGCTCATCGCGGTCCAGCGAGAGGCTGACCGCTTGACGCAGGGCGGCCGGCGTGGTGTCGGCGAAGCGCAGCTGCAGCGTCTGCGGGGTGGGTCCCATGGTCACGGTGACCCCGGCGTCGGTGAGGGTCTTCACGTCCGCGGCATCCGGATCACCGATGTTCGCGATGTCCACCTCGCCCGCCGCGACGGCCGCGATCTGGGCGGCCCGATCGGGGAAGAAGCGCACCGTGATGCCCTCGAGCGCGGGGTAGTGGCCGCCCTGGTAATCGTCGCGGCGCGCGAGCGTGAGCGACGTGGTCGTGGCCTCCATCACCGTCCACGGCCCCGCGGAGACTGCGGCGGCCGGGTCGAGCGTCCCATCCGCGGCCGCGTCGAAACCGGTGTTCCACGCCGCGGCCGCCGCAGCCAACACCGGGTTCGGTGCCTGGGGTGCCGAGGCATCCCCCTCGGGGGTCGTGAGGATCGCGGTCATGAGATCGCGGACGGTCACGCCGGCCTTGGCGGCCACAACGTGCACCGGCCGGTCGAGGAGCCACTGCCGGTTCCAGTCGGCGAACGGCTCGTCATAGGTGAGGGTGAGCGTGTCGGCCGCTCGGTCCATCGTCGGACGCGACGTCCGGGCGTTCGGATCAGCGGGGCTCGCCGTCTCGAAGTATCGAGTCCCCGAGACGACTGCTCCCGTCTCGTCGTAGCTCGCATCGTCGAAGTAGTGCGAGGAGACCGCCCAGCCGAACATGAGGTCGTCGAGGGTGATGGGGGTGCCGTCCGACCAGACCCGGTCGGGGAAGAGTTCATAGCTGACCGTGAGCGGGTCGCCCTCGATGCGCGTGATCCGCCCCAGGCCGTCGTTGGGAACCACCTGCAGGGTCCCGTCGAGCGATCCCAGATGCTCGTCGAGGAGCGCGGACATCGCGCGGTTGGCCGCGGTGTCACCGTGGACGGTGGCGGAGTTGAAGCTCGTCGGCGTCCCGACGACGCCGACGGTCAGGCTCGTGCGAGCGGGCGTCGGCTCGGCGGGCGCCGGCTCCGGAGCCGAACAGCCGGCCAGAGCGACCACCGCGGCAATCGACACGACCACCAGCCGGGAGAGGCGGCGTCGCGAGGTCATCGAGGTCTGCTGGTACTGCCCGAGGTGCACAGGGGCACCCTACCGAATGCACCCTGGGGGTTCCCGGGGCGGCGGGCTCCGGCGCTGGTTTGCAACCGCGAGACTTCATCGCGCCGACACCACGCGGGCGACCTGCAAGGGAGTTGTCGGCGCAACGAAGTCTCGAGGCAGTGGGAAACCGGGCCACCCCTCCTCCACACCCGCCCGTGGACACGTGCGAGCTGGGGAAAGCCGCGAGCGAGCACCCCCGATCACCGACGCTGGGGCGATGATCCGGATGCCACTTCCCTCACCGATCGCTCTGCTCCCTGCCGCAGCCCTCACCCACACGACGCGCAGCATCCGACGCGGCGACGTCGTCGCCGTCGCGCGGGGCGTCTACGCCGGGGCCGCGGAGTGGGGTGCGCTCCCCCGGTGGGACCGGGATCTTGCGCGGGTGCACGCGCATCTGATGACCCATCCGGATGCCATCGTGTGTCGGGAGTCTGCGGCGTTGCTCTGGGGGCTGCCCGTGGTGGGGGCGCTCGACGCGGTGCACGTCCTGGCGCGGGGCGGGTCGACTTCACGCCGCGTGGGCGGAGCCCGCGTCCACACGAGCGCTCACGACGATCGCGTGATCGAGGAGGTCGGTGGCATCCGCCTCGCCTCCGTCGCCGACACCTGCGTGGACATCGCACGGCATCGGCATCCGGCTGTCGCACTGGCCGTCGCGGATGCCGCGGTGCGCGCAGACGCACGACTGAGCGCGGCGATTCTGGCCGCGGTGAACGAGGAGCGGGCGTCCGGCCGCGGACGACGGCGCGCGCGATGGGCGTTGGCGCGTGCGGACGGTCGCGCGGAGTCGGCGCTGGAGTCGATCAGCCGGGCGGCGATCGAGTGGTGGGGGTTTCCCGCGCCGCAGCTCCAGCAATGGATCGGCCCGGGCGGCGACGCCGACCGCACCGACATGTGGTGGCCGTCCGCGCAGGCCGCCGGTGAGGCGGACGGGCACCTCAAGTACGACGGCCGTCTCGGCGATCCGGGCGGCGCGCTTCGCGCCCGCGAGGAACGCGACCGTCGGCTGCGGCGGCGCGGTGCCCGGGCCATCGCGCACTGGTCCTGGGACGACCTGGCGGAGCCGTCGGCGTTGCGTGACATCATCCTCGGCGTCGGCCTGGTCCCCGAGTCTCTCCCCGATCTCGACTCCCTCTCGTCGCTGTCTCGGCTCCTCCGGCCCTCCCTCAACCTGCGAGACAGCATCGCGCCAACAACCCCGCTGCATTCTGCAAGGGAGTTGTCGGCGCGATGAAGTCTCGGCGAACCAAGTGGCGGCGGATCGGGGCCGCGAAGTGCGACCTACGCGAATGCCTCCGGCGGAGGGCACGAGCACACGAGGTTTCGGTCGCCGTACGCCTGGTCGATACGGCGGACGGGCGGCCAGTACTTGCCGCGGACGAGCGAGCGCTGCGGGTACACCGCCGTCTCTCGGGGATACGGATGGGTCCACTCGTTCGCGACCGCGGACTCCGCCGTGTGGGGAGCGTTCACGAGCGGGTTGTCGTCGGCGGGCCACTCCCCCGCGGCGACGGCGAGCGCTTCGTTCTTGATCGCGATCATGGCATCCACGAACCGATCGAGTTCGGCGAGGTCCTCGCTCTCGGTCGGCTCGACCATCAGGGTGCCGGCGACCGGGAACGACATCGTCGGGGCGTGGAAGCCGTAGTCGATGAGGCGCTTCGCGACGTCGTCGACCGTGACCCCTGTCTGCTCCTTGAGTGGTCGCAGGTCGAGGATGCACTCGTGCGCCACCAGACCGCCCTCACCGGCGTACAACACCGGGTAATGGGCGCGCAGACGCGCGGCGATGTAGTTCGCCGAGAGCACGGCCGCTGCCGTCGCCTGCCGCAGACCTTCGGCCCCCATCATGCGCACGTACGCCCACGAGATGGGCAGGATGCCGGCCGACCCGTACGGCGCGGCCGACACCGGGCCGCCGTCGAACACGCCGCCCGCGTGGTCGGCGCGCTGCGAGAACGGATGCGAGGGGAGGAAGGGCGCGAGGTGCGCCTTCGCCGCCACCGGACCGACGCCCGGCCCACCGCCACCGTGCGGGATGGCGAACGTCTTGTGGAGGTTCAGGTGCGACACGTCACCGCCGAGGTCGCCGAACCGCGCGAACCCGAGCAGCGCGTTGAGGTTGGCGCCGTCGACGTACACCTGCCCGCCGGCGTCGTGCACGGCCTGCGTGATCTCCAGCACGTCGTGCTCGTACACGCCGTGCGTCGAGGGGTACGTGATCATCAGCGCCGACAGGGCATCGGCGTGCAGCGCGATCTTGGCGCGCAGATCGTCCAGGTCGACGTTGCCTGCCTCGTCACAGGCGACGACGACGACCCGCATTCCGGCCAGGACCGCGGACGCCGCGTTGGTGCCGTGCGCCGACGACGGGATGAGACACACGGTGCGCTCGGTGTCGCCGTTCGCGTGGTGGTAGCCGCGGATCGCGAGGAGCCCCGCGAGTTCGCCCTGGGATCCCGCGTTGGGCTGCAGCGAAACGGCGTCGTATCCGGTCACTTCGGCGAGCCAGCGCTCGAGCTGCTCGATCATCTCGAGGTAGCCGTGCACATCGGCCTCCGGCGCGAAGGGGTGCACGCGCGCGAACTCGGGCCACGACACCGCGGCCATCTCGGTCGCGGCGTTCAGCTTCATCGTGCAGGAGCCGAGCGGGATCATCCCGCGGTCGAGCGCGTAGTCGCGGTCGGCGAGCGTCTTGAGGTACCGCATCATCGCCGTCTCACTGCGGTGCGCGTGGAAGACGGGGTGGGTGAGGTAGGCGTCCTCGCGGTGCAGCCGCTCGGGGACACCGCGCAGCGCCTCCCCCTCGGGCAGTTCCCCCGCGGTCAGACCGAACGATTCCAGGATCGCCGCGACATCGGCGTCCGTCGTCGTCTCGTCCACCGACACGCCCACGGTCGCGTCGTCGACCCACAGCACCTGGTAGCCGCGCTCGCGGGCGCGGTCGACGACGTCCTGTGCGCGCCCGGGAACGTGCACGCGGACGGTGTCGAAGAACGATTCCGCCGCGAGGTGCAGGTCGAAGGCGACGAGGGCGGATGCCAGCGAGTCGGTCGTCCGCGCGACCCGGGTCGCGATCGCCCGCAGCCCATCGGGCCCGTGGTACACCGCGTACATCGCCGCCATGACGGCCAGCAGGACCTGCGCGGTGCAGATGTTGGACGTGGCCTTCTCACGGCGGATGTGCTGCTCCCGCGTCTGCAGTGACAGGCGGTAGGCGGGGTTGCCCGCGGCATCCACCGACACGCCGACGAGACGGCCCGGAAGCTGGCGCTCCAGCCCACCGCGTACGGCCATGTATCCGGCGTGCGGACCGCCGAAGCCGAGCGGCACACCGAAGCGCTGGGTCGTGCCCACCGCGACGTCGGCGCCGAGCGTCCCGGGCGAGCGCAGCAGCGTCAGCGCCAACAGGTCGGCCGCGGCGACGACGAGCCCGCCGTGGCGGTGCACGGCCGCGGCGACGTCGGAGAAGTCCCACACGCGGCCGGTGGCACCCGGGTACTGGACGAAGGCGCCGAAGCTCTCGGGGATGTCGCCGTCGTAGGTGGTCTCGACCAGCTCGATACCGACCGCGGCGGCGCGGTGCGCGAGCAACGCCTTGGTCTGCGGCAGCGCGTCAGCGTCGACCAGGAAGACGTCGGTCTTGGTCTTCGAGGCTCGACGAGCGACGAGCATGCCCTCGACGACGGCGGTGGACTCATCGAGCATCGACGCGTTGGCGGTGGCGAGGCCCGTGAGGTCGGTCACCATCGTCTGGAAGTTGATGAGGGCTTCCAGACGGCCCTGCGAGATCTCGGGCTGGTACGGCGTGTAGGCGGTGTACCAGGACGGGTTCTCCAGCACGTTGCGCTGAATCACCGACGGCGTGAACGTGTCGTAGTACCCGAGGCCGATCATCGGGCGGGCCGAACGGTTCGCCGATGCGAGCTCGCGCAGTTCGGCGAGCGCCTCGGCCTCGGTCGCGGCCGGAGGCAGGTCGCTCGTGGCGCGAGGCCGGACGTGGATGGATGCCGGGACGGCGGTCTCGACGAGCCGCTCGACGCTGTCGTACCCGACCACCTCGAGCATGCGGGCGCGGTCGTGGGCACCGATGCCGATGTGCCGGTCGGAGAAGGCGGCGGGTGCGATGGCATCCGTGCGGGGTGCGGTGGTCAGGCTCATGCGGTGAGGTCCTCGTACGCGGCGCGGTCGAGGAGGTCGCCGGGCAGGTCGCCGCCCAGGCGGATCTTCACGAGCCAACCCTGACCGAAGGGATCGGCGTTGACGAGCGAGGGGTCGTCCACGACGGCGTCGTTGATCTCCACGACGGTGCCATCGAGCGGGGCGTAGAGCTCGCCGACGGACTTCGTGGATTCGATTTCGCCGCAGACATCGCCCGCGGCGACCGGGGAATCGGCCGCGGGGAGTTCGACGAAGACGACGTCGCCGAGCTTCTCGGCGGCGAAGTCGGTGATCCCCACGGTTGCGACATCGCCGTCGACGGCGATCCACTCGTGCTCGGAGGTGTAACGGAGTGCGGTCAGGTCGGTCATGCGTTCCTCCGGTAGAAGGGAAGGGCGGTGACGGTCGCGGGGATTCGTGTTCCGCGCACGTCGATGGTCAGGGTGGTACCGGGTTCGGCCGCGGCCGGGGAGACGTAGGCCATGGCGATGGGGTGGCCGAGGGTGGGGCTCAGAGCGCCGCTGGTGATCTCGCCGACGTGGTCGTCTCCGTGCAGCACGGCGTAGCCTGCCCGGCCGGCGCGCTTGCCCTCCGAGACGAGGCCGACCAGCACGGGGGCATCGGCGGCCCCGGACGACAGCCCGTCCCTGCCGATGAACGCGGGCTTGTCGACGGCGACGACGCGACCGAGGCCCGCCTGTGTCGGCGTGATGTCGAGCGAGAGCTCGTGGCCGTACAGGGGCATTCCAGCCTCGAGCCGCAGGGTGTCGCGCGCGGCCAGGCCGCACGGCACCAGGCCCGCCGGGGCGCCGGCCTCCATCAGTGCATCCCAGAGGTCGCCCGCCCGCTCCACGGGGACGAGCAGCTCGTACCCATCCTCACCCGTGTACCCGGTGCGCGCGACGAAGAGAGAGTCGCCGTCGAAGGTGCCCTCGGTGAAGGCGTAGTAGCCGAGCTCGTCGAGAGGCGTCCCGAGGATCGTGACGGTGTCGACCGACTCCAGGATGCCGCGTGCTCGCGGCCCCTGGAGCGCGACCAGGGCCACGGCATCCGTCACGTCCTCGATGCGCGGGGCGCCGCCCCCGGACACGACACCGAATACGCCGCCCGGCGGCGGTCCGTCGATGAACGCCTGCGCCGCCGACCAGGTGGCGCGCGCGTGGTCGAACGCGGAGGCGACCGCCTCGCGGTTGCTCGCGTTCGCGATCACGAGGTAGTACTGCTCGCCGGTGCGGTAGACGATGACGTCGTCGACGATGCCGCCCGACTCGGCGAGCACGAGCGAGTACTTGGCCTTACCGATCTTCATGGCGGAGACGCGGCCGGCCAAGGCATAGTCGAGGAACTCGGCGGCGCGGCCGTCGTGCACCCAGAACTCGGCCATGTGCGAGATGTCGAACAGCCCGGCGCCTTCGCGGACGGCGCGGTGCTCGGCGAGGTCGGACGAGTAGCGCACCGGCATGTTCCAGCCACCGAAGTCGGTGAACGAGGCGCCGAGAGCCTCGTGCCGATCGTGCAGGGGCGACGAGCGCGGTGGAGCGGGGGTGTCGGTCATGAGTTCTGCCGTTCGCAAGGACGGTCAGACGCCGGTCGACGCCTGAGAACTCCCCCTCTGTCATGAACCTGAGAGTTTCGCCCGGGCGTCGTGCGGACGCGGGCTTTCACCGTCGGCGGACCCGAACTTGGAGGCCCGGATCTCTTTCCAGAGTGGCCCGATCGAGGCGGTACGCGTACCTGAGAGATTGGCGGGGAGGCTTGCTCCTTCGGTGCCCGGCTGCGTTCGCCGGAGCTCTCCCGCATCGATCATGGGGCCGGTGTGGACTTGTGGGCGCCAGCATATCCGAGGCCGCGCGTCGACACAGCCCATCGGTGGTCAGCGCGTCGTGCAACTCCCGGATGCCACGGGTGCCGACAACGATCCGAGTTGCGACAGCACGGGCTCGAGCTCTGCGGAGGTCATCGCGTAACCGACGTTGTCGTCGGTCTCGGATCGGGCGAAAACCACCCCGGCCACGTCGCCGGTGGAGGTCAGCAGCGGTCCGCCGGAGTTGCCGGGGCGCACGACCGCGTCGAGCGCATAGATCTCGCGAGGAACGGACTGGTCACCGTAGATGTCGGGGACCGGCACGGTGCCCTCGGACACCACCTGGGCGTTCCCCGAGGTGAAGGGACCTCCGTACGGATACCCCTGCACCACCGCCGCGGATCCGACGGCGAGCGCGGGCACGACCGGGAGGGCCGCGGCATCCAATCCGTCGACCGCGATGACGGCGAGGTCGTCGGTCGGGTCGAAATAGATGACCCGTCCTTCTTTCGCGGGCTGGCCGGGGAGCTCCACGAGCGGCGCGTCGACGCCCGCGACGACGTGCGCGTTGGTGACGACGCGGTCGTCGGCGACGACGAACCCGGAGCCGCTCGCCGTGATGCCGCACGCGTAGGCCGTGCCGGTGATCCGTGCCACCGACTGCGCGGCCTGGGTCAGCGCGGGGTCGTCGAGGGCGATCACCGGGGCGTTGGGGACGGGCCCGATCTGGATCAGCTGTCCGAGTCGCGGGATGCCGTCGGCGAACACGGCGCCCCGCAGTTCGGCGAGCGCCGAGCGGACGGGATCGGGAGTGAGGCTGTCGATTGTGCGGACGACGGTCGAGGAGGCGAGGGCGGCGGACACGACCGGAACGCCGGCGGTGGTCAGGGTGCCCGCGAAGAACGACAGCGCGAGTGCGGCGGCGGCGAGGTTGACGATGCCGCCGAGGATGCGCTCGGGCACGCGCAGCTTGATGCGGTCGGCCCCGTGGCGCAGGGTGTTGCCGACGGCTGCGCCCAGGGCCGCACCGAGAAGGAGGAGCAGGACACCCGCGGCGACGATCGCCGCGCCGCGCCACGCGGGCTCGGTGACCCACTGCCCCACGTACGGGATCAGCCAGAATGCGGCGATCCCGCCGAGCGCGAGGCCGGCGAAGGAGCCGATCGTGGCGAGGAATCCTCGCGAGATGCCCACGATGAGCGCCAGTGCGAGGAGCACGATCAGCACGATGTCGACAACCGGCATCCGTACCTCCAGGGTCTTCCGTCAGCGTACGCGGCGCCCCTGGGAGAGTCCCATTTTGACCTTCGTGTCAGCATGACACTAAGATCGAGGCCGGAGATATGGTCACAATGACACGAACCCCTGCCCCCGCCCCCGTCGACGCGGCACGCGTCGCGGTGTCGACCGTGATCTTCAGCGTGCGTCGCGATGTCGACGACGAACCGGTGCTCTCGCTGCCCCTCGTCCGCCGCACGCGCGACCCCTTCGACGGGCACTGGGCCCTCCCCGGCGGATGGCTCGACCCCGCCGAGAGTCTGGATGCCGCGGCCTCACGCACCCTGGAGGAGACGACGGGTCTCACGCCGAGCTACCTGGAACAGCTCTACGCGTTCGGCGCGGTCGACCGCTCCCCCACACGCGTGGTGTCGATCGTCTACTGGGCGCTGCTGCGCTCCGACGAGGTCGACGCCCAGGTGGCCGCGCACGCGCGCGAAGGCGGCGCCCCCGAGAACGTGGAGTGGTTCGACGCGACGCACCTGCCGGCGCTCGCGTTCGATCACAACGACATCGTCGAGTACACGCTGTGGCGTCTGCGCAACAAGGTCGGCTACAGCCGCATCGCCCACGGACTCCTCCCCGACGAGTTCACCCTCGCCGATCTGCGCGAGGTCACCGAGACGATCCTCGGCCGACGCCTCGACCCGGCGAACTTCCGTCGGCAGATCGACACCTCCGACACCGTCATCCCGACCGAGCGCTTCCGAACCGGAAGCCACCGACCCGCCCGTCTGTACCGCTACAACCGTGACGTTGAACTCGCCGACCGCGGCCCGCTCACGTCCCGTCACTGATCGGACCGTCTCATGACCCTCACCTCCCTCACCCTGCAGCCTCGCCCGGCGATCGACCCCTCGGTGGATCACGTCATCCAGGCGATCGTCTCCGGCGCGTCCACGGACGCGACGTGTACGACCGACCTCGCGGTGGGGCCGTGGGACTTCGACACGCGTCCCGGTTACGGTCCGGGGTCGTCGATGGGCGATGTCATCCCCACCGGCGCGCCGCGGCAGGGAGAACTCCCCCGCGAGTACCGCGAGGCGTCCGACGACGAGCTCGACGCGCGGGTCCGCGCGGCGAAGGCGACGCTCGGCGACAGGGTCGTCGTCCTCGGCCACTTCTACCAACGCGAAGAGGTCGTCCGGCACGCCGATTACGTCGGCGACTCGTTCCAGCTCGCGAACGCCGCGAAGGCGCACCCCGAAGCCGAGGCGATCGTGTTCTGCGGCGTGCACTTCATGGCCGAGACCGCCGACCTGCTGTCGCGGCCCGCGCAGTCCGTCATCCTGCCCAACCTCGCCGCCGGCTGCTCGATGGCCGACATGGCCGACATCGACCAGGTCGAAGAGGCCTGGGAGCAGCTCGCCGATGTGCTGGGCGATCTGGAGACCCCGGATGCCGACGGCCTCCTCCCCGTCATTCCCGTGACGTACATGAACTCCAGCGCCGCCATCAAAGGCTTCGTCGGCCGCCACGGCGGGATCGTCTGCACGTCGTCGAACGCCCGCACCGTTCTCGAATGGGCGTTCGCCCGCGGACGACGCGTGCTGTTCTTCCCCGACCAGCACCTGGGCCGCAACACGGCCAAGGCGATGGGCGTGCCGCTGGACCGGATGCCGATGTGGAACCCGCGTCGCCCGCTCGGGGGATCGACCGCGGAACAGCTCGAGGACAGCCAGGTGATCCTGTGGCACGGGTTCTGCTCGGTGCACCGTCGGTTCAGCGTCGCCCAGATCGACAAGGCCCGCGCCGAGCACCCGGGCGTGCGCGTGATCGTGCACCCCGAGTGCCCGATGGACGTCGTGGATGCCGCCGACGAGGCCGGATCCACCGACGTCATCCGCAAGGCGATCGCCGCGGCCGAGGAGCCCACCACCTTCGCCATCGGCACCGAGATCAACCTCGTCCAGCGCTTGGCCGCGCAGTTCCCGCAGCACGAGATCTTCTGCCTCGACCCCGTGGTGTGCCCCTGCTCGACGATGTACCGCATCCACCCCGGCTACCTCGCGTGGGTGCTGGAGTCGCTCGTCGCGGGCGAGGTCGTCAATCGCATCACCGTTCCCTCCGACGTCGCCGAGCCCGCCACCCTCGCACTGGAGCGCATGCTCGCCGCGAAGCCGAACGGTGCCGTGAAATGACCGACGTCATCGTGGTCGGCAGCGGCATCGCCGGGCTCACCGCGGCTCTGCACGCGGCCGAGAAGGGATGCCGAGTCACGGTCGTGACCAAGGGCGCCCTGGCCGACACCAACACCCGCTGGGCGCAGGGGGGTATCGCCGCGGTGACCGCGCCAGAGGACACGCTCGACTCGCACATCGCGGACACGCTCACCGCGGGCATGGATCTCAACGACCCCGACGCCGTGCGGACGCTCGTCAGCGAGGGACCCGATCGCATCGCCGAGCTCGTCCGACGCGGGGTGGTGTTCGACCGCGCGGCCGACGGCGACTTCGCGCGCGGTCTCGAGGCGGCGCACGCCAGGCCCCGGGTGCTGCACGCCGGAGGGGATGCCACCGGCGCGGCGATCCAAGCCGCGCTCGGAGCCGCGGTGCGGGCGAGCGCCGTCGAGGTGCACGAGCACACGCTCCTGCGCGATCTCGTCGTCGAGAACGGACACGTCGTGGGAATCGACGTCGAGTCGGGCGGTGCCGTTCGACGCCTGCACGCCGACGCGGTCGTCCTCGCCACGGGCGGCGCCGGTCAGCTCTACGCGCACACGACGAACCCGGTCTCCGCCACCGGCGACGGCATCGCCGCGGCCCTTCGAGCGGGAGCCGCCGTCGCCGACCTGGAGTTCGTGCAGTTCCATCCCACGGCTCTCGCCGCCGGCGAGCCGTTCCTCGTCTCCGAGGCCGTGCGCGGCGACGGCGCGATCCTCGTCGACGACGCCGGACGCCGTTTCACCTTCGATTCCCACCCCGACGGTGAACTGGCTCCGCGCGACGTCGTCGCCCGCGCCAATGCGCGCGCGATGGCGGCGCAGGGCGACCGACCGGTCCGGCTGGATGCCACCGTGCTCGGCGCCGAGCGGCTGGCGCGGCGGTTCCCCACGATCGATGCGGCGGTCCGCGAGCGCGGACTCGACTGGTCGCGCGAGCCGATTCCGGTGACCCCCGCGGCGCACTACCTGATGGGCGGTGTCGTGACCGACCTCGACGGCCGGACCACGGTGCCCGGGCTGTACGCGGTCGGCGAGACGGCGCGCACCGGTGTCCACGGCGCCAACCGCCTGGCATCCAATTCGCTCCTCGAGGGTGCCGTGTTCGGCGCCCGCGCGGGGGAAGCGGCCGCCACGGACACCGCGTGGCCGAAGGTGGACTCCCCCGCCGCCGTTCCGCTCCCGCGGCTGACGCCGGCGACCGACGCTCCCGCCTTCTCCCGAGAGGCGCTCCAAGACCTGATGTGGCAGCACGCGGGACTCGTGCGCGACGCGGCCGGTCTGCGGCGCGCCTCGGCCGTCCTCGCCGCGTGGAACACCGAGCCGCGTCCTCGGAGCACGGAGGACGACGGGCTGCTCCTTCTCGCGCGGCACGTCGTCGCCGCTGCTCTCGCCCGCACCGCATCGATCGGCGCGCACTTCCGCTCCGACGAGGATGCCGCCGCGGCGGCATCCGCTCCCGTCCCCCAGGAGGCCCTCGCATGCTGACCCGAGCCGCGATCGATCGCGTCGTCTCCGCCGCCCTGGAGGAGGACGCGCCGTGGGGCGATCTCACGAGCGAGACCCTCATCCCCGCCCATGCGACGGCGCGCGCGGAGCTCGTCGCCCGCGAGATCGGCGTCTTCAGCGGAGCCGAAGTGTTCCGCGCCGCTTTCACGTTGACCGATCCGACCATCGCCGTGGAGGTTCGCGTCGCCGACGGCGCGGAGTTCGTGCCCGGCGAGGTGCTCGCGGTGGTGACCGGTCCGGCGCGCGCGGTGCTGACCGCCGAGCGCATCGGGTTGAACTTCGTCCAGCGCATGTCGGGCATCGCCACGCTCACCAGTCGCTATGTCGCGGCGGTCGCGCACACGGGTGCTCGCATCGTCGACACGCGCAAGACGACGCCGGGGCTCCGAGCCATCGAGCGCCAGGCGGTCCGCGACGGGGGCGGCCACAATCACCGGTTCTCACTCTCGGATGCCGTCATGGCCAAGGACAACCACCTCGCCGTGCTCGCCGCGAGCGGCCTGCCGCTCACTCAGGCGCTCGAGAGTGCGATCGCGCGCCTCCCGCACACCACGCACGTCGAGGTAGAGGTCGACCGCCTCGACCAGATCGACGCCGTCCTGGCCGCGGGCGTCGACACGATCATGCTCGACAATTTTTCGCTCGACGACCTGCGCGCGGGCGTCGAGAAGATCGCCGGGAGCGCGATCGTGGAGGCCTCGGGCGGCGTGACGCTCGACACCGTCCGCGCGATCGCCGAGACCGGCGTCGACGTCATCTCCGTCGGGGCGCTCACGCACTCGGCCCCCGCGCTCGACCTCGGCCTCGACATCCGCATCCACACGTCGTGAGCCTCTACCTCGACAACGCCGCGACGACCCCGGTGCGCCCCGAGGTCCTCGAGGCCATGGCGCCGTACCTCACCCGGTGGTTCGGCAATCCCTCGAGCCATCACGAGGTCGGCGAGGCCGCCGCATCCGCTCTCGAGGATGCTCGCGCGCGCGTCGCCGCGATCCTCGGCATGCGGGCGGGTGACATCGTCTTCACCTCCGGCGGCACCGAGTCCAACAACACGGTCATCAAGGGGCTGGTCCTCGGCTCCCTTCCCCGCGGCAGGCGACACCTCGTCACGACGGCGATCGAGCACGAGTCCGTGCTCGCCTCGGCCGACTACCTCGCACGTCTGCACGGCATCGAGGTGACGTACGCCCCCGTCGACGAGACCGGAACCCTCTCCCCCGACGCCCTCGCCGCTGCCCTGCGCGACGACACCGCGCTCGTCAGCGTCGGTTACGCGAACAACGAGATCGGCACGGTCCAGGATGCCGCGGCCCTCGCAGCCGTGACCAAGGAACGGGGCGTGCCGCTCCACCTCGACGCGGTCCAGGCGGCCGGCTGGCTCCCGCTCGCCGGGCTCGGGGCCGACGCCCTCACGATCGCGGGCCACAAGATCGGCGCTCCCAAGGGCACCGGCATCCTGGCCGTGCGTGGCCGCCTGCCGTTGGAGCCCCTCCTGCACGGGGGCGGGCAGGAACGAGGGCGCCGCTCGGGCACCCCCGACGTCGCGGGCGCGGTCGCGATCGCGACGGCGCTGTCGCTCGCCGAGGCTGAGCGGTCGGCGGAGGCCGAACGCGCGGCCGGGTTCCGCGACGCGTTCATCGGCGGCGTGCTCGCTGCCGTCGTCGGCGCGCGGCTCACCGGGCACCCCGACCGCCGCCTGCCCGCGACCGCCAGCTTCGTCTTTCCGGGCGTGAACGGCGAGACCGTGCTGCTCGAGCTCGAGCGCCGCGGAATCGTCTCGTCCAGCGGCTCGGCGTGCGCGGCGGGGAGCGAGGAGGCGTCCCACGTCTTGCTCGCCCTCGGCATCGACCTCGACGTCGCCCGTACCGCCGTGCGCTTCACCTTCCCGCACCATATGACGCAGAATCTCGACGCCGTGGCAATCGCCGTCGCCGAGGCGGTGACCGCCGTAGGATCACGCGGGTGAGTTCCCCCGCGATCACCGTGATCGTTCCCGGTCGCGACGTGGCCGGGTTCGCCGGTGAAGCCCTGCAATCGCTGCGAGCGCAGTCGCTCGACGCCTGGCGCGCCGTCCTCGTCGACGACGGCTCCATCGACGACACCCGCCGTCTGTTCGCCGACGCCGCGTCGGCCGACCCCCGCTTCGTCGTGGTCGAGCACCGCGAACCGAGGGGCCTCGGAGCCGCCCGCAACAGCGGCCTCGACCGCGTCGAAACGCCCTACACGGCCTTCCTCGACGCCGACGACCGCCTCCGCCCCCACGCGATGGAGCGCCTGTGGTCGACGATCGAGGCTTCGGGCAGCGCCTTCGTCGTCGGCGCGTACGTGCGTCTACGACCGGATGCCGACGGCCCCGGGTACACCGCGGGCTCGGTGCAGCCGTGGGTCGCCGCTGCCACCGACCCCGCCCGCACCGGGACGACACTGACGGAGCACCCCGCGGCATCCGGGAACATCGTCGCGTGGTCGAAGCTCAGCCGGACCGACTTCTGGCACACCCACGGCCTGCGCTTTCCCGAGGGGCGGTACTACGAGGACCAGGTCGTCGCTCAGCGCATGTACACCCTGGCCACGGCGTTCGACGTCGTGCCCGACGTCGTCGTCGACTGGCGCGAGCGTCGGGACGGCGGCTCCATCACGCAGAGACGCAGCGAGATCGGCGTGCTGCGCGACTATCTCGACGCGCTCGGCGAGGGTATCGCCGTGCTGCGGGCGGCGCGCGCCGACGCCGCCGTGCGCGAGCGCGGTCGCCTCATCCGCACGCTCGACCTGCCGCCGTTGCTGCGGATCGCCGAGACGCACCCCGACCCGGCGTACCGGATTGCGCTCGAGGCGTTCATCGAGACACTGCCGGCGTAGACGGAGGCGGGCGAGGCCGCGGCGCTCGCGCCGGTCGTCAGCGCGGCTCAGGCCGGGGGCTGATCGCCCCGACGGGACCGTTCGCGCCGGTCGTCAGCACGGCTCAGGCCGGGGGCTCATCGCCCCGACGCGACGTCAGCGCTGGACGGGCGAGGTCGGCTCGGTCGCGCTCCTCTTCCGTGAGGACGAAAGACGCCGCCAGCTGTTCGGCGGCCAGACCCGCGTAGAGGCCGCCGGCCATGAGCAGTTCGGAGTGAGTGCCCGATTCGACGATGCGACCGGCATCGACCACGTGGATCCGGTCGGCGCCGATCACGGTCGACAGACGGTGCGCGATCGAGAGTGTCGTACGACCGTGCGACGCTGTCTCCAACGCTTCCTGGACGATGCGCTCCGACACGGTGTCGAGCGCGCTCGTCGCTTCATCGAGCAGCAGCACGGGCGGGTCTTTCAAGAGCACCCGCGCGATCGCGATGCGCTGCTTCTCTCCGCCCGAGAGCCGATAGCCGCGTTCGCCCACGATCGTGTCGTACCCGTCTTCGAAGCCGGAGATGACGTGGTGGATGTTCGCCGCGCGGCACGCCGCTTCGATCTCGGCATCCGTCGCGTCGGGTTTGGCGTAGCGGAGGTTCTCGCGAACCGTGGCGTGGAACAGATAGGTCTCTTGCGAGACGATCCCGATGTTGTCGATGATCGACGCCCGCTCCAAGGTGCGGACGTCGGCGCCGGAGAACATCACCGAGCCTCCGCTCGCCTCGTACATGCGCGGCGTGAGGTAGAGGATCGTCGTCTTCCCCGCCCCCGAGGGACCGACGAAGGCGACGTGCTGGCCGGGGTCGACGGAGAAGGAGACACCGTCGAGCGTCGGTCGAGCCTGCTCGGGAGCATCCGGGTAACGGAAGACGACGTCACGGAACTCAACGCGGCCGACGGGGCCCGGTGCCGCCGACACGGGAAGGGCGTCGGGCGAATCCGCGATCGCGGGCGTGAGGTCGAGGTACTCGAAGATGCGGGCGAACAGAGCCGACGAGGTCTGCACGTCGAGTGCCACGCGCATGAGTCCCATGAGGGGCATCAGCAGACGCGCCTGCACCGTGGTGAAGGCGACGATCGTCCCGGCCGTCAGCGTCCCCGCGCCACCGCTCACGAGGAGTCCGGCCACGAGATAGATGATCGCCGGGACGCTCGCCATGATGACCTGGACCACGGCGAAGAACCGTTGACCGCTCATCGCCTGACGCACCTGGAGGCGCACCTGGTTGGCATTCTCGGCGTCGTAGCGCTCGGACTCGGTGCGCTGGCGATTGAAGGATTTCGACAGCAGGATGCCGGACACGCTCAGCGTCTCCTGCGTGATCGCCGACAGTTCGGAGAGCGACTCCTGTGTCTGCGCCGCGATGCGCGCCCGCACCTGGCCCACGCGGCGCTGGACGAGCACGAGGATGGGCATGATGACGACGGCGATGAGCGTCAGCCGCCAGTCGATGAGGACCATGGCGACGAGCGAGGCGACGACCGTCACGGAGTTGCCGAGAATGCTCGTCACGGTGTTCGTCAGCACGCCCGAGACGCCACCGACGTCGTTCTGGAGCCGCGACTGGATGACACCGGTCTTCGTCCGCGTGAAGAAGCCGAGCTCCATCGCCTGCAGGTGCTCGAACAGCCGCACGCGCAGATCGCCCGTGACGCGATTGCCGACGGTGGCCGTGAACCAGGTCTGCGCGACACCCAGCCCGCCGGACAGGACGAAGAGCCCGATCATGACGGCGACGAGGGAGGTCAGCAATCCGATGTCGACCGGGGAGCCGTCGACCGGGAAGAGGGCGTCGTCGAAGATGCGCTGCACGAGGAGCGGGGGGATGACGGCCACGGCGGCACCCACGACGACGAGGATGACGGTGGCGATGATGCGTGCGCGGTAGGGCCGGAAGAGGGCGGCCACACGGCGGCCCAGGTCGGGCACGCGGGGCGCTTCCGCGTTGCGCTGGCGCTGACTCTCCGCGTAGACGCCGCGGAACATGCTGCCACCCGCGCCGCCCATGCTCATGCCGGTCAGCCTACGTCCGACGGCCGACATCGGGACGCGCGGAGCGATGTCACAGGCCACCGATAGACTCGGCGTTCGCGACCGGCATCCGCTCCTTTCCCCGAGCAGGGAATACCCGGCCGATCGCCTCCGTTGACCTCCACGTTCGTCGCCTTCGGTGACGCCACGACGCCCTCCCTGGATTGGATCTCGCCATGGCCGCCACCACCGGAACCCCCACCGCCCCGCCGACCTCCGACACCGGAGTGACGGCCGAGCAGAACCGGGTGATCTGGCTGCTCCTCGTCGCCGCTTTCGTGGCGATCCTCAACGAGACCACGATGAACGTGGCGATCCCCCACCTCATCCGCGACCTGAGCATCACTGCCGTCGCGGCGCAGTGGTTGACGACGGCGTTCATGCTCACGATGGCCGTCGTCATCCCTGTCACCGGCTTCCTCCTGCAGCGATTCACGACCCGTCAGGTCTTCATCACGGCGATGAGCCTGTTCTCGCTCGGAACGCTCGTGGCGTTCCTGTCGCCCGGCTTCGAGCTGTTGGTGGCCGCGCGCGTGATCCAGGCGTCGGGCACCGCCATGATGATGCCTCTGCTCATGACGACGCTCATGACGATCGTGCCGCCGCAGCACCGGGGCCGCATGATGGGCCGCGTCAGCATCGTCATGGCCCTCGCGCCCGCGATCGGGCCGACGATGTCGGGCCTCGTCCTCGACTCCCTCGGCTGGCACTGGATCTTCGGGATCGTTCTGCCGATCGCCCTCGTCTCCCTGTTCATGGGTGCCCGGTGGATCCGCAACCTCGGCGAGACCCGTGAGGCGCCGATCGACGTCCTGTCCGTCGTCCTGTCGGCACTCGGATTCGGCGGCATCGTGTTCGGACTCAGCCAGATCGGCGGAGGCCACGGCGGCTCCACGGAAGCCGCTGACGCCGGCGCCGTCGCAACGGTGACCCTCGTCGCGTCCTTCGCCGTCGGCGTCATCGCGCTCGCGCTGTTCGGGTGGCGACAGGTGCGCCTGCAGCGGAAGGATGCCGCGCTGCTGGATCTGCGCGTCTTCCGGTCGCTGAACTTCACACTCTCGGTCGTGCAGTTGGGCGTCATGTCGCTCGCGTTCTTCGGAGCGATCACCCTCGTGCCGTTGTACCTGCAGAACGTCCTGGGTCGCACGGCGCTGGAGACGGGACTGGCCGTCCTTCCGGGTTCTCTCGCGATGGGCCTGGCGGGTCCGCTGATCGGTCGGATCTACGACCGTCGCGGCACCCAGATCCTGCTCATCCCGGGGGCGATCATCACGAGCGTCGTGCTGTGGTTCTACTCCACGGTCGGCACCGACACGTCGTTCGTGCTGCTGGTCGTGGCGCAGACCGTGCTCTCGATCGGTCTCGCCCTGTCGTTCACGCCCCTGTTCACGGCCTCCCTCGGTTCGCTCGCCCCGCGGTTCTACTCCTACGGCTCGGCCGTCGTCGGAACCGTTCAGCAGGTCGCCGGAGCGGCGGGCATCGCCCTGCTCGTCACCGTCATGGCGGGCGTCTCGGCAGCCTCGGGCGGCGGGGTCGAAGGCGATGCCGCGGGCGCACGCATGGCCTTCATGATCGCCGCGATCGTCTCGCTGCCGCTGATCGTCGGAGCCTTCCTCATTCGCAAGCCCGCCGACATCATCGAGGGCGCGGCGCCGATGGCGCACTGACGCGCGGGCGTCACATCTCAGCGAAGGCTTCTGCCCGGGCGTCGGTTCGAGACGACGGTAAGTCCGTTGATCAGGACAGAGAGCAGGATCCGCCGCCGCAGCAGGACGAGGGAGCGGGGGCGTCGTCGTCGACCGGAGGGGTCAGAAGCGTCAGAAGCGGCTTCGACGGCGTCTCGGTATCAGGAGTGGTGTCACCGGACATCCCTTCATGGTACGCCTCCGCCCACCAAACGGCGCGGGCGCGACGAAACCGCTCCCGCTACCCCCGGCTACCGGCATCCGCAACCCCCGCTGCCGCGCGCGGATCGGTTCTTACCGTGGAGGAATCCCCGACCACCATCGAGAGGAGTCCTCATGACGGACCTCACCGGCAAGCGCGTCGCCTTCCTGCTCACCGACGGCTTCGAAGACAGCGAGTTGACCAGCCCCTGGGAGGCAGTCACCGCTGCCGGAGCCGAGGCGGTACTCGTCTCTCCCGCGGAGGGCAGCATCACCGGCGAGAACGGCCACGAACAGAAGGTCGATCTGCCCGTCGGGTCGGCGACGGCCGACGAATTCGACGCCCTCGTGCTGCCGGGTGGAGTGCAGAACGCCGACGACATCCGGATCGTGAAGGATGCCGTGCACTTCGCGCGCGCGTTCTTCGACCAGCACAAGCCGGTCGGTGTCATCTGCCACGGCGGATGGATCCTCACCGAGGCGGACGTGCTGAAGGGCCGCACGCTCACGAGCTACCCGACGCTCCAGACTGACCTCCGCAACGCCGGCGCCACGTGGGTCGACGAGGAAGTCCACGTCGACCAGGGGCTCGTGTCGAGCCGCAACCCCGATGACCTTCCCGCGTTCAACGCGAAGCTCGTCGAGGAGTTCGCCGAAGGCGCGCACTCCGGCCAGACGGCCTGAGCATCGCCGTCGCGTGGGGCCCCGGGCTGCGGCTCGGGGCCCCACGCCGTCCCCGGCCGCGGCGCTTGACCGGTCGCACTCAGGCGGGCGCGGGCTGACAGGTCGGGCAGTACTGCCCGCCGCCCTTCGTGCCGGGGACGTCCTCGATCGTTCCGTCCCCGCGAGGGCAGGGCTCGCCGGTGCGGCCGTGCACGCGCATCGCGGCGACCTTCGCCGCCTTCTGCTCCGCGATCGGAACGCCCGTGCGCGCTGCGACGGCCTCGTCGAGAACCTCGCGCAGCGCCTCGTGGAGCCGCGTGACCTCCGCGTCGGTCAACGCTGCGGCGTGCGCGAGCGGAGACAGGCGCGCGACGTACAGGATCTCGTCCGAGTAGGCGTTTCCGATCCCGGCGAGGGACTCCTGCTCCTGCAGCAGCGCCTTCAGCTGCTTACGCCGCTTCCCGAGAGCGCGGACGAGATCCTCCCGGGAGAACGTCGGGTCGGCGGCATCCGGTCCCAGTTTCGCCACGGCGGGCACGTCCAGCGGATCGTCGACGACGTGCAGTTGCACGGACAACCAGTCGCCCGCGTCGGTGATGCCGAGCACGCCGTCGTCGAACGTCACGCGCGCGATCACGGCCGCCCCGCCATCGGGCGAAATGGATGCCGCGCCGTCGTCCCACGTCGCCCACCCCGCGCGTCCGAAGCCGACCGAGAGATGCGTCCCCTCGAGGTCGACGTCGATGTGCTTGCCGAAACGCGTGACACCGGTGACCGACCGTCCGACGATCTCGTCGAGGGGGCGCGCCCGCGTCTTCATCGCGCGGAACTCGGTCATCTCGACGGAGCGAACGACGTGGCCGGTGAGACGCTCACGCAGGAACAGCGTGAGCGCCTCGACCTCGGGTGCCTCGGGCACGATCGGCTCCTCGTCAGACTCCGGGCTCGGATGCCGTCGGCGCCGTCGCCGCGGCGGAACCGGCGGCCGCGGACGGAGGCTCCGTGGGGCGCCGCGACGCATCCGCGAAGGCGTCGGCCACGGCGCGACCCTGGATGATCGCGGTGAGGTCGATCCCCGTCGCTGCCCGCACCGCCTCGAAGGACGAGCGCAGTCCCGCCGCCGATTCGGCGGCCAGGTGACCGCTCGCGCCTTCGCCCCCGAGCACGGTGACGTTGCCGACGCGGTCGTAGCCCTTGGCGAACTCCGCCATCATCGGCACGAGCGCCTCCAGCGCCCGCTGCGCCAGCAGCGCCTCCTGGTTGTGCGATAGTGCCTCGGCCTCGGCGCGGATCGCCTCGGCGCGAGCCTCACCGGCCAGGCGCACGGCCTGCGCGTCGGCCTCGGCTCGCACACGCACCGCCGCAGCCTCCTGCTCGGCGATCTGGGCGCGAGCCTCTGCGGCCTTGATCTGCGCGTACGCCTCGGCGTCGGCATCCTTCTGCCGCTGGTACAGGTCGGCGTCTGCGACGCGGGCGACCTCGGACTCCAGGCGCGCCTGCGTGTTCTGCGCCTCCTGCTGCAGAACGGCCTGGCGGCGCTCGGCGCGCGTGAGGGCCTCGGCCTGCTCGGCCTCGGCATTGGCTCGACCGACCTCGGCCTTCGCGGCGGCACTGTTCTTGTCGAGCGCGGTCTGCTCGATGAGGTTCGCCTCGTCGGTGGCGATCTGCCGCGCGCGGATCTCGCGCACGGCGTTGATGCGTGCGACCTCGGCCTCGCGCTTGACGCGCTCGACCTCCGTGGCACCGAGGGCGGCGATGTACCCGTTGCTGTCCGTGACGCCCTGGATCTGGAACGAGTCGAGGATGAGGCCCTGCGACGACAGGTCGGCCTTGATGCCCTCGGCGATCTGGTCGGACAGCCGCTGCCTGTCACGCATGAGCTCTTCGACCGTCAGCGTCGCGACGACACCGCGAAGAGCGCCCTCGAGCTGCTCCGTCGTGAACTGCTCGATGGCCTTGTCCTGGGAAGCGAAACGTTCGGCGGCGCGACGCACCGATTCGGGATCCGACCCGATCTTCACCAGAGCCACACCGCTGACGTTCACGGTGACGCCGTTGGACGACTGCGCGGTCGGCTCCATCTTGATCTGACGAGCGCGCAGCGAGATCATCTCGCCGCGTTGCGTGAGCGGGTTCACGATCGCTCCGCCACCGGTGATGACCGTGATGCGGGAGGAGTTGCCGTCGGCGGCGCGCTGGCGCTTACCCACGATGACAAGGGCTTCGTCGGCCTTCGCGACGCGGTACCACCCGCGGACGAGTCCGGCGATGATCAGGATGACGACGATGACGACGACGAGAGCGATGACGACGACGAGACCGATCGCCCCCAGAGCGGCGATTTCCATGCTTCTCCTTCGATCGGCGCCGCCCGAGGCGACGCGGGGGGAATTCCTCCCAACCTATCGGGCGGGTCTGACGCGGTGTCCAGCCCCCGTTCACTCCGGCGACGACGCCGCGGCGCCGCGAGGGCGCGTACCGTGGAGGGTGAGGCGGCCCGAACCGCCCAAGAAGGGTCCCCCATGAAGATCGTCTCGTCCTCGGACTGGCGGGATGCCATCGCGTTCGACGTGCCCGTCGTCGTCGCCGATGTCGTCCCCGGTGAACCCACGCGCTGCGTCGGGTGCGGAGCCGATGGTGAGCTGTTCGACCGCAGCGAGCTGTGGGCGGTCAAGCACCGCCACCCGAAGCACCACGGCGGCTTCGTGCGGTTCTACTGCGCCGAGCACAAGCCCGCCCCGGCACCCGCGCCGCCGGCACCCGTCGAGCTGAAGAAGCCGCGCGCTGCCGCGCCGCGCGCCGAGCGCCGCACCGCCTCGCCGAAGGCCGTGGCGGTCACCGACCGTCCCCTGCGCGCCATGTGCCCCGACTGCTTCGTCGAGGTCTCGGCCGACGGCGTGTGCGGGATGTGTGGCACGCAGGTCGTCTGAGCCACCGCAGAACGACGCCGCCCCGGTTCATCGACCGGGGCGGCGTCGTTTCGTGTCAGCGGGCCGAGATCGTCCAGCCGACCTCGTGGCTCTCCCCGGGAGCGAGGGCGATGAGGCCGGTCGCGAAGTCGTAGGCGTCGTCGTTGAACGCGTCGGGGGCGCAGGTCATGGGCTCCACCGCCAGTCCCGCACGGTGCGCCGCGGACGCCGGAGCCTCGGGCCGGTCCGCCGTGTGGATCTGCACCCACGCGCAATCGGCAGCCCACGTCATCGCCACGCCCGTGCCCGAAGGGTCGGTGAGCGTCACGGTCGCCCGACCCTCGGCATCCCGGATCAAGTCCGTGAAGGCGTGGTCGATCTCGACCGCACCGAGCACGCGCGGCGCCCGGAAATCGAAACGCTCGGCGTCGACGGCGACGGATGCCACGCCTACGGGCGACAGACGGTCCGGCGTGACCTCGAGAACGGTGTCGGCCGGGAGCTCGAGGACCCAGGAGTCGAGCGCCCCGGGCCCGGCGACCAGATACGGGTGCGGACCCGTTCCCCACGGCGCCGCCGTCGGGGAGTGGTTCGTCGCCCGCACGGTCTGAGTCAGCCCGTCGGGGCCGAGACGGTAGGTCGTCGAGACCTCCACCCACCAGGGGTAACCGGTCTGTGCGGGGACGGTCGCGCTGAGGGTGACAGTGGCGTCGTCCGTGGCGATGACGTCCCAGTCCACCCAGCCGAGAAGCCCGTGCAGCGCGTGACCGCGGGCGGGTTCGGTGAGCGCGAGCTGGTGCTCACCCCCACCGAAGTGGTGAACGCCGTCGACGACCCGGTTGGGCCAGGGGGCGAGCGTGGCGCCGCGGAAATGGGGCCGTACCTCATCGGCGGCGAACGGGACGACGAGATCGCGCCCCTCGTGGGTCAGGGAACGGAGGGAGGCGCCGACGCTCGCGATCGCGGCTTCATAGCCGTGGGCGCGGAGGACGACGGGGGTTCCGGACACGGTCGTGGTCACGGACGGAGCGGCATCGGTCATTCGGCCATTATCCCGATCGCCACGCCCGCGAAACGACGAACGCCCCGACCTTCGTGGTCGGGGCGTTCGCGAGACGGCTTACTTGAAGGCGTCCTTGACGTTCTCGCCGGCCTGCTTGAGATCGGCCTTGGTCTGGTCGGCGTGGCCCTCGGCTTCGAGGCGCTCGTTGCCCGTGGCCTTGCCCGTGGCTTCCTTGGCCTTGCCGGCGACGTCCTCTGCGGCGTTCTTGATCTTGTCGTCGAGTCCCATGTCGACTCCTTCCGCTCGTTCAGCCGGGGATTTCCCGAGTTCCCCACGCTAGGCGCGTCGCTTCGGATCCTCGGGGGGCTTGAAATTCGTCCCCGCGTGGGGACGCGGACCCGACGGGTTAGGTTCGATGAGGGGGGATGTCATGGGGGGAACGCAGCAACGCACGGACGATCTGACGTCGTTCGAAGAACTGATGGACGACGCGCCCGGGGCGACCGGCTCGGGGCGGGCGGCGCGCATCACGCTGATCGTCGTGCTCGTGTCGATCCTCGTGGTGCTCGCCGGAGGCGGCGGCTATGTATGGTGGGCGTCCGCCGCGCCGCTGGCTGCGCCGACTCTGACGACACAGCTCCCCACGGCTGCGCCGGGCGAGGCCGCCGCCGTGCGCCTCCCCGCCGACGGAGCGATGCGCGTGAGCGTGACGGGTGGAGAGCAGTACCTCGGAGCCGATACCGAGGGCGCGTGGGCCGCCTCCGGCGGCGACGACCCCCGGCCGATCGCGAGCATCGCGAAGCTCATCACCGCGCTCGTCGTCTTGGATCGGCATCCCCTGAACGACGCGAACGACCCGGGGCCGACCGTGTCGTTCACCGAGGCCGACACCGACCTCTACGACCAGTTCTACGTGCGCGGTGCGACGATCGCCCGGATGCCCGACGGGTTGCGGCTGTCGCTCCATGACTCCCTCGCCACGATGCTTCTCCCCTCGGCCAGCAATTACGCCGTCGCCATCGGCCGGTGGAGCTTCGGGTCCGAGGGCGCGTACGTCGACGCGGCGCGGGCGTGGCTGAGCGCCAACGGCCTCTCGTCGACACGGATCGTGGATGCCACCGGCATCGACGACCGCAACACCTCGACACCGCGCGACCTCGTCGCTCTCGGCAAGATCGCAGAGGCGAATCCCGCTCTCGCCGCGATCGTGGGCATGTCCTCGATCTCCCTCCCGAACGGCCCCGGAACGGTGAGGAACACGAACGACCTCCTCGGCACCGAGGGAGTGCGGGGTCTGAAGACGGGCAACCTCGGCGAGGGCACGTTCAACCTGCTCTTCAGCTCGCAGCTCGACGTCGGTATCGGACAACCGCTCCAGATCACCGGCATCCGGCTCGGCGGAGCCACGCACGACAGCACCGATCAGGACGTGGCGACGTTTCTGAAGAGTGTGCGGGCGGGATTCCACGACGTGACGGTCGGTACCGCAGGAGACGAGATGGGAACCATCACCACCCCGTGGGGCGCCTCCGCCCGTGTCGTGCTGGCCCGGACGACCACCCTGCTCACGTGGTCGGACACCCCCATCGCGACGACCTCCGCCATCGCGACACCGCGAACCTGGGCCGACGGCGAGAAGGTGGGCAGCATCACGTGGACCGCGGGACCGAACACCGCCTCATCCGACGTCACGATCGTCGGCGCGCTCGAACAGCCGACGCTGTGGTGGCGCCTGACGCACCCGGGCGACCTCGGCTCGCCGTTCTCACCGCAACCGGCCGCGACACCCTGACCGACTCCGCCGCGACCGACGGTGCCGATCCCCCGCACGGGTGACGTTCGTCAGCGGGTGAGATTGTCGCGGGCCCAGAGCGCGGCACTCGTGCGATCTGCGACGCCGAGCTGCCGGAAGATGCTGCCGAGGTGCGCTTTGACGGTGCGCTCGGAGATGCCCAGTGCCGTCGCGACCTGCTTGTTCGCGAGCCCGCCGGCCACGAGGCGCAGCACCTCCTCCTCCCGGGCGCTGAGCCCGGTGCCCGACTCGGCGGTTTCGGGGAGGAGCGCTCCGGCGACACGCGCGTCGAGCGGCGCGTGTCCCTCGTAGACGGACCGGACCGCCGCGCGCAGCTCCGCCGGCTCGGCATCCTTCAGCTGGTAGCCGGTCGCACCGGCGGCGACCGCTCGGCGAACGTGTTCACGATCCCCGAACGAGGTCAGGACGAGCACCCGGATGCCGGGAGCCCTCTCGCGCACCGCGCGCGTCGCCGCGACCCCGTCCATCACCGGCATCGACAGGTCCATCACGACGACGTCGATGTCGAGCGCGCCGACGAGCTCGACCGCCTCGGCGCCGTGCGCAGCCGTACCGGCCACGACGATGTCGCCGTCCGCGGCGAGCACCGACGAGAGGCCCTCGCGGACGAGTGAGTGGTCGTCGACGACGAGGACGCGGATCATGCGGGCTCCCGGGAGGGGTCGTGGGCGGGCAGGCGCAGGCGCCACCGGGTTCCGCGTCCGGGGGCGGTCGACAGGGCCAGCTCGGCACCGGCCTCCGCCGCGAGGTCCCGCAGGACACGCGTGCCGAGGTGCCCGTCAGCAGGCGGGCGATGCATCAGCGTCGGGTCGAAGCCGGGCCCGTCGTCGCGAACGCACAGCACCGTGTCGTCCCCCACCCGCGTGATCGAGATCGTCACGGTACAGGGTGCGGCGTGTGTGACGGCGTTGCGCAAGGCCTCCTGCGCGACGCGGTAGAGCAGGCGTTCGTGCTCCTCCGGCAGGTCGTCGAGAGGTGCCCGGAGATCGAGGACGACATCGGCGCCTCGCGTCCGCGCCGTCGCCGCCAGATCGCGGAGAGCGGATGCCAATCCCGCGGCGCCGAGGCTCTCAGGGTAGATGTCGACGAGGAGAGAGCGCAGCACGCGCACGTTGCCCCGGACCGCTCCGGCGACGTCGCGCATGCGGGCGGCCGCCTCGTCCTCGCCGCGGCGGTCGGACTCGACGGCCGCGCTCTCGGCCCCGTAGCTCGTGCCGACGAGCTCTTGCACCGGTCCGTCGTGGAGCGTCCCGGCAATACGGCGACGCTCGGCGTCCGAGGCATCCACGGCCCGCTGCAGCAACTCGGCACGCCGGGCTTCGGCTCCGCGCAGTTGCCGGAGCAGCGTCCAGACGATCGGCGCCGTGAGCACCACGAGGAGGAGCAGGCTGCTGAGCGTGACGCCGGTGAAGCCGCGCCATAGGTCGGCGGAGCGCGTCGCGACGGGCTCGTAGGGGTAGTAGACCTCGAACAGCACCTGCTGACCGCCCGGCGTCCACATCGGACGGTAGACCTCCAGCAGCTTCGAGCCCTTCTCGAACACGTTCTCGTCCTCCGAGAGGTCCGACACCGCCGCCCGCGTCGACGGGGTCTCGAGCGCGGCACGCTGCGCATCCTCCAGGGCGAAGGTGCGGCCGATGAGCTGCGGCTCGTCGGCGTAGAGCACCTGTCCTTCGGTGCTCCAGATCTTCACGCGGATGACATCCTCGCCGAGGATCTGCGCGCGCACGGTGCCGTCGAAGGCGGCGACGGCGGCGGGATCCCCCTCGGCGAGCGCATCGGTGAGGACCGGACGCACCACGGCATCGGCGAGGACGTTCGTCACCTGGGCTGCGTCATTGACGGCCTCGCGCTCCGCGAGCCACTGGGCGCCGAATCCGGCGAGCGCCGCGACGGCGACGAGGACGGCCGCGAGACCGGCCGCCAGGCGCACGAGCACGGCGCGTGTCGACAGTCGACGCGGCGCCGTGCCGGCCGTGCGGGCGGTGACGAGCACCTCCCACGGCGGATCGAGGGGGTCGGGCGTCACTCAGTCGTCTCCCCCGTGTCCGCCGCTCTCGCCGCCGTGCTTTCCGCTGTCGTCGGACGCGTCGTCGTGATGGCTCCCGCTGTCGTCTCCGCCTCGGTCGTCGGTCGATCCGGGCGCCGCGTCATCGGTCGACGTTCCGCCCTGCACCGCACGGTCGTCGCCCTGCTCGATGCGCTCATCGCGCGGGACCGACCCACCGCTGTCGTCCCCGGACTCGACCCGCTGATCGCGCGGGACGTCGCCGCCGTGGTCATCGACGACGGATCCGCCGGACCCGGTGTCCGCGGAGGGTGCGTATCGGTCGTCGCCCTGCTCGACGCGCTGATCGCGCGGAACGTCGCCGCCGTGATCATCGGACGAGGGCGAGGGCGAGGGCGACGGCGACTGCGTCGCGACGACCACCGACGTGGGTACCGGCACCGGCACCGATTCCGCGAACGACGCGTTGCCCCACAGCCCGATCGCCGCGGGCGCGGCAGCGAGCGCGAGGGCACCCGCTCCGATGAGGATCCGCTTCTTCATGGCATCCGTCCTTTCCGCCCATTGTCACCTGCGACACGGGCTGTCGGTCTCCACCCTGCGCGGATCGGCGCCAGCCGGCCATCGGACGATGGTCGTAGTACCAAGGTCGCATTGCTCGGCCCTAGCGATCCCGGCGACGGTGGGAGCAGCTCACCCCCCACCGACGAAACGAGGCATCCATGAGCAGCTCGACCCTCACCCGCACGACGGCGGTCCTCGCGGCCGCCCTGGTCGCGGCATCCGGTCTCCTCTTCCCCGCGGCGGCGCAGGCGAAGACGACCTCGACGGGTGGCGACTACGCCGTCACCGTCAACGGCACCACGTACAACCCCGCACCGGGCAAGGATGCCAAGCTCAGGGACGTGACCGTCTCGGGCAAGATCACCGTCAGCGGCAAGAACAACCGCTTCACGATCGATCCCGCCACCCTCGGCGTCTACGACTACACCCTCACCGGCGCCGCCGACACACAGCGGATGGTGACGAGCCCGACGGTCGTCTTCGCGTCGAAGGTGCCGACCCTGACTGCGGCGCAGCGAGCGGGCACCCGCCTGTCGAGCCTCGAGGTGCGCGACGACACACTCGTCGCGATCTTCACCACCGCCGGCGGCAAGCTGAAGATCCAGGCGAAGGACGGCGCCCAGGGCGGCATCTTCCAGATGGAGCCGGAGTTCACCGCTCCCGTCGAGCTCGTCCACACGCTCGGCCCCGGCCTGTTCTACTTTGTGAACCAGTACACCGGCAAGATCAACTTCGGCAATGGCGTGGATGCCGTCGCCTCCGGGCCCGACGCCCACCAGATGCTCCTCGGCAAGGACAGCCCGCAGGTGGCGACGAAGACGTATCAGGATGCCACGGTCACGAAGTGGACCGTCACGTCGGGCGGCCGACTGGGCGGCGTGCTCGGCGAGGACGCCATCGAGCTATCAGCCGGAGCGACGAACTGCACGAGCCAGTGCCAGGCGCAGAACCGCATCAACGGTTCGCTGCCCGTTCCCCCGAACCCGACGAACCCGACGCCGATCGGCGGCTGACACGCCCGCCGTCGGGCCCCCGGTCGAGTGACCGGGGGCCCGACGTGCGCGCGTCAGACGACCGCGCCCCGCAGCCCGTCGATCGGGCGCTCGTCCCATATTTCGAACGGGTCGTCGCCCACTTCCGCCATCAGCGCGGACCGGGCGGCGACGGCGGAGTCCTCCGACTCCCACAGCGCGATCCCGACCAGACGACCGCTCGCGTCGTCGACGACGCCGGTCCATTCCAGGCCGGGTTGTTCGCGCGCCACCCGGCTGTACCGCTGCATCGAGTCGATCACCGCGGCGCGGTACTCGGGTTTGGGAGAGTGGACGGAGACGACGGCGAAGGTCATGGCCGATGGCTGCACCGGCAAAGTGGTCGGCGCCAGGGGTTCATCCGCGCCCCTGGTTCGAACGGCGCTGCGGCCCGTGACACGAGGGCGACCTGTGTACGGTCGTGATGTGCGCCGCATCCCCTTCCTCGTCGCCGTTCCCCTCGCTCTCGCCCTTTCCCTTTCGGCCTGCACACCGCCGCCGCCGACCCCGACGGTGTCGGCAGCGCAGACGCCGTCCCCGACGCCCTCCGCGAGCGCGACCGCTCCCGCTGCAGCCCCAACGCCCACGAGCGCCGCAACCCTGATCGTCACCCTCGACGACGCGACGGTCGAGGGCGGCTCTGCGCCCCTCCCCTACGCCCGAGGAGCGAAGGACGCGTGGGCGGGCGCGCTCGAAAGCGAACCGACGGAGTCGTCCAGCGAAGTCGTCAACGGATATGACTTTCAGCAGACGGTCTGGAAGTGGCCGGGACTCCAGCTGAGTGTGCCCAACGACGGCTCCGAGAACGGCAGCCACGTCTTCGTGTCCGCGTCCACCGTCGCCGGTCACCCGATCCGAACGACGCAGGGCATCGGAGTCGGATCCACGCGGGCGGATGCCATCGCCGCGGGCGCGGTGAACGGCTTCGACTCCACGGAGCTCCGCCTCGACGTCCGCGACGCGCCGGGGACGACGTCGCTGGAGCGGCCGGGCGAGGTCGGCCGCCAGTTCATCTCGCTGATCCTCGAAGGCGACACCGTCGTCTCGATCCACCTCCCGGCGGACGATTTCTCCGACCTTTAGAGTCCGGCGTCCCCGATACTCATCGCCGGGAAGCGATCGTACGGTCGCTGCTCGACCAGCGCGGCGACGAGGTCGAGGAGCTCGTGGGCTGGGTCCGAGCACAGCCTCCCTCGCCGGCCCTGATCGGCGCGGCGCGGTGACCCGGTGGGTCGAGTCCTTGACGGAGGACACGCTGCGTGGCAGTTCGTCCGCCGCATTCCGGATGAACACGTCAGCAATGTCTGCTGGCAGACCTGTGATCACGAGTTCGTGCCACCCTCGCGCAGTGAGACCGACCGTGTAAGAGAACGGTGCGGCCGACGCGTCCCGAGTACGTGTCTGATCGCCCAGCCGTCCGTGTCGACCATTCGCTCCAAATCGGCGAATGCGCGCTCGTGCGGGCTCTCCATCACCTTGACCATGGTGGTGCCCGCTACACGAGATGTCAGTTGTTGAAGCGGAACTCCACGACGTCACGTCACCGAGCAACCTCTGGCCCCAGCCCGCACTTCGCGAAGCCGGGGCCGAGGGCGCTCACGCACGCTCGATCGGGAACCACAATTCGCTCGTCGCCGTGCTGAAGTCGTCTGCACGATCGAGGATTGCCACGATCGACGGTCCGTGACGCAGCCGCCACGGGTTGGACGGGAACCAATCAGCAGCAGAAGCCGCGTACGCCTCTTGGAGGGCGGATGGGTATGGACCGGACGTACGGAAGACGACCCACGCGCCGGCGGCCACCTCGATGACGTCGAGATCCGCAGCAACCGGCGCGTCCGCCTCAACGGCGACACCGTGCAGGTAGGTCAGTTCGCTCCCCTCCGCGTAGTCGGGATCGATGTCGGCACTGACCTGGAGGAGCCCCCGCGGATCCGTCCCGCTGAGCAGCTTGAGTCGTCCGTGTTCCTCGGGCGGCAGCGACGCGATGTGCTGCTGAATGTGCGGGTTGCTGCCCCGGTGAATGAGCGGTACACGCGCGGCGTGACCGACGAGGCGGAAGGCGGGGCGTTCGATGATCCGGGCATCCATGACGGAGCTCCCTTCAACGGTCAGGCGGAACCTGAGGGTGGGTTGGATTCGAAGGGGGCCACCGTCGCGGCGGACATCGCCGTGGCTCACGCCGTGCACAGACCGGAACGCTCTCCCGAAGGCCTCGACCGATCCATATCCGAAGCGCACGGCGATCGTCAGCAGATCTTCACCGCCGATCACGTCCGACGCAGCGACTGTCATCCGCCGCCGACGCACGTACTCCGATATCGGCATGCCGGCGAGCGCCGAGAACATGCGACGCGAGTGGTAGCCCGTCGTCCCCATCGACGCGGCGAGCGCGTCGATGTCGATCTCGTCGACCAGGCGATCTTCAATCTCGTCGACCAGGCGGTTGAGGACCTCGATCATGTGACTCCCTTCGCCTCCCACTCTCGTTTCGCCAGGGACCCTCGCGCCCGATTCTTCCGATCCGATTCTGTCGGCCGGGAAGCCGCCGACGGCCGGGAGTAATGCGAAGGCCCCGCTCGATCCGAAAGATCGAGCGGGGCCTTGGACGCTGAGAGGGCCTCAGTTGTTGAAGCGGAATTCCACCACGTCGCCGTCCTGCATGACGTAGTCCTTGCCCTCGAGGCGCGCCTTGCCCTTCGCGCGCGCCTCGGCAACCGAGCCGAGCTCGACGAGGTCGGCGAACGAGATGACCTCGGCCTTGATGAAGCCCTTCTCGAAGTCGGTGTGGATGACACCGGCGGCCTGCGGGGCCTTCCAGCCCTTGCCGATCGTCCAGGCGCGCGCTTCCTTCGGACCCGCGGTGAGGTAGGTCTGGAGCCCGAGCGTGTCGAAGCCGATGCGGGCGAGCTGGTCGAGGCCCGACTCGTCCTGACCGGTGGATGCCAGCAGTTCGGCGGCATCCTCGGGGTCGAGGTCGATCAGTTCCGACTCGATCTTGGCATCCAGGAACACGGCCTTCGCGGGCGCGACGAGCGCGGAGAGCTCGTCCTTGCGGGCCTGGTCGGTGAGCACGGCCTCGTCGACGTTGAAAACGAAGATGAAGGGCTTGGCGGTCAGGAGACCCAGCTCGCGGATCGGGGAGAGGTCGAGACCGGATGCCGACAGCAGCTGTCCGCGCTGGAGCGCATCCTCCGCCGCTTTGGCCGTCTCGAGCACCGAGGGGTCGAGCTTCTTGCCCTTGACCTCCTTCTCGTACCGCGTGATCGCCTTCTCGAGCGTCTGGAGGTCGGCGAGCTGCAGCTCGGCGTTGATGGTCTCCATGTCGCTGGCGGGGTTCACCTGCCCGTCGACGTGGACCACGTCGTCGTCGGCGAATCCGCGGACGACCTGGGCGATGGCATCCGCCTCACGGATGTTGGCGAGGAACTGGTTGCCGAGGCCCTCACCCTCGCTGGCACCGCGCACGATCCCGGCGATGTCGACGAACGACACCGCGGCGGGCACGAGACGCTCGCTGCCGAAGACGTCGGCGAGCTTCTGTAGCCGCGCATCGGGAAGGTTCACGACCCCGACGTTGGGCTCGATCGTCGCGAACGGGTAGTTCGCCGCGAGCACCGAGTTCTTGGTCAGGGCGTTGAAGAGGGTCGACTTTCCGACATTGGGAAGGCCGACGATTCCGATGGTAAGAGCCACGGGAGTCCAGGTTACCCGGCGCGCAGCACTCCCACGGCGTCAGGGACGGTGCGCGCGGAAGGCGTGAGTGACGTAGGGCAGGTCGACCGCTCCCCCGTCGGCGAGTTCCGGAACGGATGCCACGACCCCGTCGACCGCCGCATCGATGCGCGCACGTTCCTCCGGGCTCGCTGTGATGATGTCGCTCCGCGAGAAGACGAGGTCGCGCAGCTGCGGGAGCGTGATGCGGCGGCTCCACGACCACGACCGGTGCTCGAGGTCGGCGAAGGGCTCGGCGACGCGCGGGCCGGTGGTGGCCAGGAGCACCTCGGCGTTGGAGCCGCCCATCGCCGCGGTCAAACGGCGAACCCAGTCGACGCGCTCATCGCGGATGTTCCAGATCAGCCCGAGCACCCCGCCGCTGCGCAACACGCGGCCGACCTCACGGGAGCCGGCGTCCGGATCCACCCAATGCCATGCCTGACCCATGACCACGGCGTCGAGAGCGTGGTCGGGTAGCGGCAGACCCTCGGCGGCCCCGACGAACGTGGGGACACCCCGGACGTTCTCGCGCAACGACGCGAGCATGTCGGCATCCGGGTCGATGGCGACCACGTCGGCACCGAGCTCGACGACGGCGCGGGTGAGTTTCCCGGTGCCCGCCCCCACGTCGGCGACGCGAAGCGCCCGGCCCGGTTCCCGTACCGGCGCAAGCATCCAGGCGACCGCCTCGGCGGGATACTGCGGCCGCCCCGACTCGTAGGCCGCGGCCGCCTGCCCGAACGACGTCGACTTCCGGCTCTCCGTCATGCCTCGACCCTACGCCGCCGCCACCTCGCGCAACTTTGCACGACCCAACGCCGATGACGACATATCGCCGCTACCGAAGCACCCTGTCGGCGTAACCGCCACGCCCCCCTCCCCGAGTCGCGCCACTTTGCACGACCCAACGCGCACCACAACACATCGCCGCGACCAAAGCACCCTGCCGGCGCAACCACCACGCCCCGCTCCCCCCGAGTCGCGCCACCTGGCACGACGCAACGCGCACCACAACACATCGCCGCGACCGAAGCACCACTCGAGGAAACCCGCCGCACCCCCCGCCCCCAGAGTCGCGCCACCTTGCACGACCCAACGCGCACCACAACACATCGCCGCGACCGAAGCACCACTCGAGGAAACCCGCCGCGCCCCCTCCCCCCGAGTCGCGCCACCTGGCACGACCCAACGCGCACCACAACACATCGCCGCGACCGAAGCGCCACTCGGCGGGAACGCGGCGCGCCTCCCCGGCACCGCGGCGAGCGCGTCGCAGGGTGGACGCGTGGCACTGGATTTCACCGCGATCGACTTCGAAACGGCGAACTCCAGCGGTGCGTCTGCGTGCGCGGTGGGCCTCGCCCGTGTACGCAACGGCCGCGTCGTCGCCACCGCCGCGTGGCTCATCAAGCCGCCTGCTGGCCACGACACGTTTGCGGCGATCAATGTCGGCATCCATGGCATCCGTCCGTCCGACGTCGTGAATGCTCCCGACTGGACCACCCAGCTCGCGCGGCTGACCGCGTTCGCCGGCGCCGACGTCCTCGTCGCCCACAACGCGGGCTTCGACATGTCCGTCCTGCGGCGTGCGTGTGCCGCGACGGGCGACGAATGTCCTCCGTACCGCTACATGTGCAGCGTGCAGATGTCGCGAAGGACCTACACGCTGGATTCGTACCGACTGCCCCTCGTCGCCGCGGAGGCGGGCTGTTCACCGTTCGCGCACCACGACGCTCTGGCCGACGCGGTCGCCTGCGCGGAAATCACCATCGACTGCGCCCGCCGCGCGGGAGCCGCAGACGTGCACGCCCTTGCCGCCCACCTCGGCGTCCGCATTTCTCAGATCACGCCTGAAACTCGACTCGAGCGCGCGGTCGCCTGACACGCTCGAGATCCGAGGGGCACCTGCGGCCGATGTCGGAGGCCTGCGGCACACTGACCCCATGGATGCCATCGCCCTGATCCTCGTGATCCTCGCCCTCGCGGTCGGAGCTACCGCCGGCTGGTTCTTCGGCACCGCCCGCACGACCTCGCGCACCGCCGCCGAACGCGTCGACCTCGTTGCGCGTGTGGCCGCGGCCGACGCCGCGCGAGCGGGCGTCCAGTCGCAGCTCGACCACCAGACCACGCTGTACCGCGATCTCCTCGGGCAGACGCGCGCCGATCAGGCCGCCCATGAAGAGCGCGAACGCCGCGAACAGACCGTGCTGCGCGCTCTCGACCCCGTGCGCGAGACGCTCGACGCGATGCAGCGAAAGGTCGATGGACTCGAACGTGACCGTGTCGAGCAGTACTCCGCCCTCGGAGAGCAGCTGAGGCTCTCGCGCGAATCCGACGAAGCGCTGCGCTCGACGACCGAAGCACTGGCATCGGCGATGCGGTCGGGAAGCACGCGCGGTGTGTGGGGCGAGACGCAGCTTCGTCGTGTCGTCGAAGCTGCGGGCCTCACCCGCTACGTCGACTTCGATCTGCAGGCGTCCATCTCCTCCGACGCCGGAGCCGGCCGACCCGACATGATCGTGCGGCTCCCCGGGGGCAAGGCGCTGGCGGTGGATGCCAAGGTCCCCCTCGACGCATACCTCCAGGCCAGCGCGATCGCCGTGACCGCCACGGGCGACGAGGGGGCTCGGCGCGCCACTCTGCTGGCGAAGCACACGAAGGCCGTGCGCGCTCATGTCGACGCGCTCGCCCGCAAGACCTACTGGGCGGGGCTTCCGAGCAGCCCGGAGTTCGTCATCTGCTTCCTCCCCAGCGAGTCGCTGCTCTCGGCAGCGCTCGAGGAAGACCCGACGCTTCTCGAATACGCCTTCACCCGCCGCGTGGCGCTGGCCTCCCCCGTGAACCTCTGGGCGGTTCTGAAGACCGTCGCGTTCACCTGGACGCAGCACGACGTGTCCGACGAGGCACGTACCCTGTTCGCTCTCGGCACCGAGCTCTACGAGCGGGTCGGGGTGCTGGCCTCACACGCCGGCGATCTGCGGCGCGCGCTGGAGCGGACCGTCGACAGCTACAACAAGTTCGCGGGCTCGCTCGAGTCGCGGGTTCTGGTCACGGCGCGGAAGTTCCCCGGCATCGACGAGACGAAACTCGACGCCGTGGCGGCGCCTCCCACGCTCGAGGCCGCACCCCGCCGGTGGACGGCCCCGGAACTGCTCGAGCTTTCCGAGGGAGACGAGTCATCTCGGGGCGACTCGGAAGGGCACGGCGTCACTCAGGCCGATCTCGGTGCCGTGCGCGAGCGCGCGGGCCTCCGTCAGGACACCTGAACGGCGGCGAGGCTCAAGAACCGCCCGGCACCCAACTGAGCAGGCTCACCACGGCGGCGGAGACGACGACGAAGGCTCCGACCATCCACCACGCGCTGATCTCGTGGCCCTCGGCACGACGCTTGCGCAAGAGCACGTCGGGACGTCGCGCGGGGTCGACGGCGCTCGCGATCACCGCCTGCGCACCCGTCTGAGGTGCGGTCGAGTTCGTCGGAGCTGCCATGAAACGATCCCCCTTCGGGTCTCGGAAGAACACAGCGTCGCCGTTGACACTGCACACGATTCTGCCAGAGGCCCGTTCGGGAACGCGTCACACTTGCGCAACGACACGCCCGGCTGTACCTGCGAACTGTCGCCCGTTCCGGTGCGCCGCCGCACGAGGGGCCGCAACAACCCGCGAGGCTTCAGCGGGCTGGCGTCCCCGTGACATCCCGCCGCGTGTTTACCAGCCCGATGGATTCTCGCGCCGACGAGGCGTCAGAGCCACTTCGAGGTCAGGTGCTCGGACGAGATCCTGCGGAGCGTCCCGGATGCCCCGCGCAGCACGACGCTTTCGGTGTAGATGAAGCCGCCGTCCCGCCGGACTCCCTGCACGAGCTGGCCGTCGGTCACACCCGTGGCGACGAAGATCGTGTTCTTGCCCCTCACGAGGCCGTCCGCTTCGTACACCTCGCCGTCGACGTGGAGACCGGCGTCGCGACCCTTCTCCTTCTCGTCGTCGTCACGCGGCGCGAGCACGCCCTGGATGTGCCCGCCGAGGGCCTTGATCGCGCACGCCGTGACGATCCCTTCCGGACTACCGCCGATACCGACGCACATGTCGGTGCGCGCGTTGTGGCGTGCCGCATTGATGCCGCCCGCGACATCGCCGTCGCTCATGAGGCGCGTTCCGGCGCCCGCTTCACGGATGTCGGCGATGAGTTGCTCATGGCGGGGGCGGTTGAGGACCGACACGACGATCTCGTCGACCGGCTTCCCGAGCGCCTTCGCCAGGAGGCGGATGTTCTCCCCGATGGGGAGGCGGATGTCGACGACACCGACGCCGGCGGGGCCGGTGACGAGCTTGTCCATGTAGAAGACGCTGGACGCGTCGAGCATCGACCCGTGGTCGGACACCGCGATGACCGACAGGGCGTTCTGCCGTCCGGCGGCCGTCAACGACGTTCCGTCGATCGGGTCGACCGCGACGTCGCACTGGGGCCCCTTGCCGTTGCCTACTCGCTCGCCGTTGTACAGCATGGGCGCGTTGTCCTTCTCGCCCTCACCGATGACGATCGTGCCGTCGAAGTTGACGGTGCTGAAGAACGCGCGCATCGCGTCGACGGCCGCACCGTCGGCGGCCTCTTTGGCGCCACGACCGATGAACGGAACCGCGCGGATCGCCGCCGCCTCGGTCGCCCTCACCAGCTCGAGAGCCAGGTTCCGATCGGGATGCAAGGGACTCATGTCGGACGTCAGGCTCACCATGTGGCCCACTGTAGCCACGCCGGTTGTGATAATCAGGGGATTTCACTGCTCGCGGGACGAAGGAATCGCGATTCTTTACGGATGAGGAGAACCACCCTGTTCCTTGACCTCCACCGCGGTCACGATCCACCGCCTTCGCTAGAGTGACGGTGTCCCAGTCACGACCAAGGAGCACCTCCATGCCCGTCGCCACCCCTGAGCAGTACGCCGAGATGCTCGACCGCGCCAAGGCCGGCAGCTTCGCCTACCCCGCGATCAACGTCTCCAGCTCGCAGACCATCAATGCCGTGCTCCAGGGCCTGACCGAAGCCGGCTCCGACGGCATTCTTCAGGTCACCACGGGCGGCGCCGACTACTTCGCCGGCCACACCGTGAAGGCCCGCGCGACAGGCGCACTCGCGTTCGCCAAGTACGTCACCGAGGTCGCCAAGAACTATCCCGTAACGGTCGCCCTGCACACCGACCACTGCCCGAAGGACGCTCTGCCCGGGTTCGTGATCCCCCTCCTCGAGGCATCCGAGGAAGAGGTCAAGGCCGGCCGCAACCCGATCTTCCAGTCGCACATGTGGGACGGTTCCGCCGTTCCGCTCGACGAGAACATCGACATCGCCGCCGAGCTGCTCCCCCGCCTGAACAACATCCACGCCATCCTCGAGATCGAGGTCGGCGTGGTCGGCGGCGAGGAGGACGGCGTCGCGCACGAGGGCTCCAACGAGGCGCTCTACACGACGGTCGCCGACGTCACGAAGGCCGTCGAGCGTCTCGGCCTGGGCGAGAACGGTCGGTACATCTCCGCCCTCACCTTCGGCAACGTCCACGGCGTGTACAAGCCCGGCGGCGTCAAGCTCCGCCCGGAGCTTCTCGGTGAGATCCAGGAGGGCATCGCTGCCAAGTTCGGCACGGGCCCCAAGCCGCTCGACCTCGTCTTCCACGGCGGCAGCGGCTCCACCGATGAGGAGATCGCGCTGGCCGTCTCCAACGGCGTCGTGAAGATGAACATCGACACCGACACCCAGTACGCGTTCACGCGGTCGATCGCCGGGTACATGTTCTCCAACTACGACGGCGTCCTGAAGATCGACGGCGAGGTCGGAAACAAGAAGCAGTACGACCCGCGCGCGTGGGGCAAGGTCGCCGAGTCGGCGATGGCCGTGCGCGTCGTCGAGGCCACCAAGCAGCTGGGTTCTTTCGGTAAGTCGCAGGGCTGACACTCTCCCACGAGCGCCCCGGCACCGCCGGGGCGTTCGTGCTGTCACGGCGCTGCTCCACTTCCCACCGCCGAGACATCATCCCGCCGACATTCCCCCTGCAGTCTGCGGCGCAGATGTCGGCGGGATGCGGTCTCGGCGAACCGGACACACCCGCACACACGGCGCGCACCGGCGCGGCAGGCACCGGCGCAGCGGGCACGCACACCCGTGCACGCCGCACCCGCCCGCCCGGGGAACTATCCCCGGTACAGCTCCAGCACCGTGGGGGCGTCGGGCGGTGAAGAGACGACCTCGACCGGATCGCCGGCGCGGACGTCACCCGCGCGACGCACCCGCAGGTAGGCGCCCAGGCGCCCCTCGTCGGAGAACCGCTTGACCCACCCGCGTGCCGCCGCGCCGCCCACCCAGCGCGCGAAAGTCGCGCAGGGGGTCCGGGGCATCGTCACCTCCAGCCGGACGGTGTCGCCGATCCGCCATACCTCCCCGATGCGCGCGTTGTTGACATCCATGCCCTCCACGCGCAGGTTCTCGCCGAACCACCCCGGCGCCATGTCCCGCCCGAGCTCGCTCTCTCAGAACTCCGCGTCGTCCTGGGCGTAGGCGTACACCGCTTTGTCCGGACCGCCGTGATGCTTACGGCTGGCCTGAACGTCGGCGCGGACTCCGAGCGGCCCGATGCGCACCGCACCCTCGAGGGCACGCTTGTCGATGGCGGTGACCCCCACCGACCCGGAATCAGGGCGCAGGGCGTGAACGGCGCAGACGGCGACGAGGCTCGGCATCCCTCGATGTTAGGGGTTGCTGAAGTCCCGCCGCATGACCACACGGTCTCCGTCGACCGTACGGATCTCGATGGAGTCGATCTGGGATGCCGAGACATCGGTGCCCGCGCTCAACTCCGTCTTCGAGCCGGGGCCTGCGCGCCAGGTCGACAGCATCGTCGTCGCGCCGGAGTCGTCGGTGACGGCGAGGGCGTACGGCCAGCCGCCGGGCGGTGCGTCCAGCACTTCTCCCGTGTACTGGCATACGAGATCGATGCGCGTGCCCCAGGCGACCGGCGTGAGTTTCACCGAGGCCTCCAGGGGTGCTCCCGCCACGTCATCGAGCGCGTAGACGGTGCCGACGGTGGTCGTCGGCGTGCTCGTGAGCGCCAGCACGCTGGGCACCGCGATCACCGTGAGGATCGCGGCCACGGCGCCGACCCACAGCGCGGCCCTGCGGCGCCAACGGCGACGCGCCGTCCGCACGACCCGCCCGAGCAGGGCCGGGTCAGGAGAGGTCGGTGCGGCACGGAGAGCGGGCTCGTCACCGTCGATCGCGCGCGCCCGCTCGGGCGACAGGCGAGAAAGCAACCCGGCCGTGGGAGCGAGCTCGGCCACCGCGGTGCGGCACAGCCCGCAGTCCTCGAGGTGCCTTTCGTACTCCGCGCGATCCGCGGCCGACAGAGCCCCCAGCACGTAGGCGCCGTCCCAGGTGGCGAACCGATCGTGCTCGGACATCATCGCGTCACCCCCCTCTCCTGCAGGGCGAGCCGCAGAGCACGCACGGCGTAGTGCAGGCGCGACTTCACCGTTCCGGCGGGGATCCCCAGTTCCTCCGCCGCCTGCGCGACGCTGCGACCGCCGTAGTAGGCCGTCACGATGACCGCGCGATGGTCGGGCGTGAGGGTCGCCAACGCCTCCTCCACGAGGAGCGCATCGAACATGGCATCCGTGTCGTCGACACCGCCCGTCTCGGGGAGCTCGTCGACCGGCAACTCATGTCGGCGGCGCGCGCTGCGGGCATCGTCGATGACGATGTTGCGGGCCACGGTGAACATCCACGAGCGCAGCCGCGACGGGTCGTCGGCCATCACCCGGGGCGTCCGCCACGCGCGCAGCAGCGTCTCCTGCACGACGTCGTCGGCCCCCGCGTGGTCGCCGGTGAGGCTCACGACGTAACGCCAGACCGGGGCGGCGTGCGCGTCGTACAGCGCGGTCAGCTGCGCGTGCTCGTCTCGCATCGCCGGTTCCCTCCTGTCGTCGAAGAGAACACGGGATGCCAGGCCCGAAGGTTCAGTTCGTGACAGCGCCGGTGAGAGCCGACATGAATGCCGGATCCGCGGTGAGGGCGATGGTGATGCAGATGCCCGCGACGAGGGTGGTCCCGACGAAACCGACGAGCGGCACCCAGAAGGAGATACGTCCGCGGCGCAGGCGCCGCCAGGTCAGCCAGGCCGTGATCAGGTAGCCGACACCGTAGACGACGGATGCCACGGCGCCCCACGCGTAACCCGCCGAGAGGGCTGTGTAGGTGGCGTCGACGCCGAGGAGCTGTGCCGCACGCTCGGCGTACCCCGGGAAGTCCAGCAGTTGGACGATCGTGGAGATGACCGACACGAGGCCGTACACCAGTAGAACGAACGTGGCGACGCGATCGGCGAGCGGTCCTCGGGCGCGCGTCGAGGCAGCCGAGGGAGCGGCGGCCTGCTCGGGCGGCGGGGCAACCCCCGCCTCCAACGCCTCGGTCACCTGGGGGCGCTGGATGCGCGCGCGCTGCTCCTCCGGGGTGGCGTACTCGCCGAACTGCGGACGCGGGCGGGCGTCACCGTCGCTCACGCGCGACCCCGGCCGCCCAGGGCGCGCTGGTCGCGCTTGCCCGCGGCATCCTGACGCAGTTCCTTCGGAAGCGAGAACATGAGGTCCTCCTCGGCCGTGCGGACCTCTTCGACGTCGCGGTAGCCCGCTCCGGCGAGCTCCTGCAGCACCTCGGTGACGAGCACCTCCGGCACGGACGCGCCGCTGGTGACACCCACGGTCTCGACGCCCTCGAGCCACTCCTGACGCACCTCGTCGACGTAGTCGACGCGGTACGCGGCCTTCGCACCGTGCTCGAGCGCGACCTCGACGAGGCGCACGCTGTTCGAGGAGTTGGCCGACCCCACGACGATGACGAGGTCCGCATCGCGGGCGACCTTCTTGATCGCGACCTGCCGGTTCTGCGTGGCGTAGCAGATGTCGTCGGACGGCGGATCCTGCAGCTCGGGGAACCGCGTCCGCAGACGACGGACGGTCTCCATCGTCTCGTCGACCGACAGGGTGGTCTGCGAAAGCCAGACGACCTTCGACGGGTCACGCACCTCGACGGTGTCGGCGTGCTCCGGGGAGTTGACGACGGTGACGTGCTCGGGAGCCTCGCCGGCCGTGCCCTCGACCTCTTCGTGCCCCTCGTGCCCGATGAGCAGGATCTCGAAGTCGTCGCGGGCGAACCGGACGGCCTCGCGGTGCACCTTGGTCACGAGAGGGCAGGTGGCGTCGATCGCCTGGAGGTGCCGATCGGATGCCGCCGACACGACGGCGGGAGAAACCCCGTGCGCGCTGAACACCACGTGCGAGCCCTCGGGGACCTCGTCGACTTCCTCGACGAAGATCGCACCCTTCTTCTCGAGCTCGGTCACGACGTGGATGTTGTGCACGATCTGCTTGCGGACGTACACCGGGGCGCCGTAGCGCTCGAGCGCCTTCTCGACGGCGATCACGGCGCGATCGACTCCGGCGCAATAGCCGCGGGGTGCCGCGAGCAGCACCTTCTTCTGTCCGTGGACCGGGATATCCTGGAGCCGCCCGCGTCGACCCGGGATCCGGGGAACGGGCAGGTGGACGGCAGGTGTGCTCACTCCTCGATTCTACCGGGGCGCCCCTGGACGACGGCCGAACCGCCCACCACCGACCCACACGAGAGAGCATGACCTCCTTCCGACCCGAAGCCGTCGAGGGCCAGGCGCCCCCGGCCGACTCCGTCCACCCGCGCGACTCGAAGAACGAGGCGCCCACGTCGGTGTCGCGTCTGAACGACACGATCCGCGGGTTCATCGAGCGGTGGGGCTCTGTCTGGGTCGAGGGCGAGATCACGTCGTTCAACCGCCGCGGAGGCAACGTCTTCGGGCGTCTGAAGGACCTCGGCAGCGAGTCGACGGTCGCCTTCCGCATCTGGTCGAGCACGCTCGCGCGGCTCCCGAAGGACTTCGAGGTGGGCGACCACGTCGTCGCGTGCGTCAAGGCTGATTACTTCCCGCGCACGGGCGATTTCTCCTTCGCCGTGTCCGCGATGCGGCACGTCGGTCTCGGAGAGCAGCTCGAGCGCCTCGAACGCCTCCGTGTACAGCTGCGGTCCGAGGGCCTGTTCGATCCCGCCCGCAAGAAGAAGCTGCCCTTCCTCCCCCACTGCATCGGCCTCATCACGGGCGAGAACTCGGATGCCGAGAAGGACGTGCACCGCAACGCCGAGCTGCGCTGGCCGCAGGTGCGCTTCCGGACACGCTATGCCGCGGTGCAGGGCGACCGGTGCGTGCCCGAGACCCTCGCGGCGCTGAGGGCGCTGGATGCCGACCCCGAGGTGGACGTCATCGTCATCGCGCGCGGAGGAGGCGATCCGCAGACCCTGCTCGGCTTCAGCGACGAACACCTCGTGCGGGCGGTGGCAGCGGCATCCACCCCCATCGTCAGCGCGATCGGACATGAGAACGATCGTCCTCTGCTGGACGACGTCGCCGATGTGCGCGCCTCCACCCCGACGGATGCCGCCAAGCGGATCGTGCCGGACGTCAGCGAGCAGCGCGCCCTGGTCGCGCAGCTGCGCGCGCGCCTGACGAGTCGGCTCACTCAGCGGGTTCTGCACGACATCGCCCAGCTCGAACAGCTCCGGTCCCGCCCCGCGCTTCGCGCGCCGCACTCGATGCTCACGGCGCGCGCGCAGGAGGTGTGGATGCTGGCGACACGCGGCCGCGACATCGTCGATCGGCGGCTGCAGAGCGAGGAGCGGCGCACGCGCGAGCTGCGGGCGTCCCTGCGGGCGCTCTCGCCGGAGGCCACGCTCGCGCGCGGCTACGCCATCGCGCAGGTCGCCGGCGGCGGGATCGTGCGCGACGCCGGCCAGGCGCCGGCGGGCACGCGCGTCATCGTGACCGTGGCCGACGGAGCCTTCGGCGCCTCCTCCACAGGCGCGATCGACGCCACGGACTCCCCCGCCGACGGCGGCCCCTCCGACGGGCGCGCCTAAGATGGATGCCATGACCGCGACGCCTTCCGGCTCCCCTGCCGACGTGGCGTCCCTGTCGTTCGAGCAGGCCCGCGACGAGCTCGTCCGCGTGGTCGCCGAACTCGAGCAGGGCGCTCCCACGCTGGAGGAGTCCCTGGCGCTCTGGGAACGCGGCGAACGCCTCTCGGCCCGCTGCGAGGAGTGGCTCCTCGGCGCCAAACGTCGGCTGGACGCAGCCCGTGGCGAGGGCGAGGAGTCCTGATGGCCCGCGTCGTCGCCGAACTCGGCCGTCCCGAGACGCCGGAAGAGACCGCAGCCCGCAAGGCCGAGTCCTCGCGCCGCTACCGCTCGAGCAAGACGTTCCGCAATCTCCTCGCCGCGCTGCTCGTGACCGTGGGCGTCGTGCTCGTGGTGATCGCGGCCGTCCCGCGAGGCGAACCGGCTCCGCGCCCCCAGCCCGACGTCCCCGCTCTCGCGGCCGAGTTGTCCGACGACCTCGGCCGCCCCGCCCTGTCGCCTGCCCTTCCCGACGGCTGGCGCGTGAACCAGGCCATGACCGAGGGACAGGGCGGAACCGAGGCGTGGACGATGGTCTACGTCCGGTCCGGCGAGTCCGGATTCGTGCGCGTCGCGCAGGGTCTCGACACCGGCGAGGAATGGGTGGCGCAGATCCTCGGGGGCGCGCGCAGCAGTGAGACGATCACGATCGACGGGATCGAGTGGGACGTCTACCGACCGAGCGACCCCGAGAGAGCCGGCAACATCACGTACGCGCTGTCGACCCCGGCCGGCCCCGACCAGGTGCTGATCTACGGCGACGCGAGTCCCGAGACGACCGCGATCGCCGCGGCATCCGTCACCGCCCAGATCCGAGAACTGAGAGAGGCCCCGTGAGCGAGCGCTTGACCCCCCGTGCCGTGTGGAATCAGATGCTCGAGGGCAACCGCCGCTTCGTCTCCGGCGAACCCGCACACCCCCGCCAGGACGTCGAGCGGCGCACCGAGCTCGCGAACCAGCAGCACCCCAACGCGGCGCTGTTCGGCTGCTCCGACTCCCGCCTCGCGGCCGAGATCATCTTCGACCAGGGGTTGGGCGACCTGTTCGTCGTCCGCAACGCCGGACAGGTCATCTCCGACTCCGTCATCGGCAGCCTGGAGTACGCGGTGGGCGTGCTGGAAGTGCCGTTGATCGTGGTCCTCGCGCACGACGCGTGCGGAGCCGTCGGGGCCGCGATCGACAGCACCGGCGTCGACGCCCCCAACCTGCCCCCGTACATCTGGCGCCAGATCGCTCCGATCGTGCCGGCCGTCCGCCGGGTGATCCGGGAAGAGGCCGCCGCCGGCCGCGCGACCGCGCACGTGGACGCCGAGCTGGTGGGCCGCGAGCACCTGCGCCACACCGTCGCCGACCTGCTGCGGGCCTCCGAGTTGATCGCCGAGGCCGTGGCCGAGGGCCGGGTCGCGGTCGTGGGCGCCAACTACCGACTCGACGATGGGGAAGCCGTCCCCGTCGTCAGCGTGGGCGACGTGGACGAATCCCGCGCCGCCTGAGACCGAACGAAACGATCCGGAGGAACGACGACGTGACCGACATCGAGTACCGCATCGAGCACGACACCATGGGCGAGGTGCGGGTGCCGAAGGACGCCCTCTACGCCGCGCAGACCCAGCGCGCGGTGGAGAACTTCCCCATCTCGGGTTCGGGACTGGAGTCGACCCAGATCGCGGCACTCGCCCGCATCAAGAAGGCGGCCGCACTCGCGAACAAAGAGCTCGGCACCCTCGACCCACGGATCGCGGACGCGATCGCGCAGGCCGCCGACGCGGTCATCACGGGCGAGTACGACGCGCACTTCCCCGTCGACACGTACCAGACCGGCAGCGGCACCTCCTCGAACATGAACATGAACGAGGTCCTCGCCACTCTGGCCACCCGCATCCTCGGCGAGACGGTCCACCCCAACGACCACGTCAACGCCTCGCAGTCGTCGAACGACGTCTTCCCGACCTCGGTCCACATCGCCGTGACCCAGGCCCTGATCGACGACCTCATCCCGGCACTGGACCACCTCTCGGTCGCTCTCGAGGCCAAGGCCGAGGCGTGGAAGGGCATCGTGAAGTCCGGTCGGACGCACCTCATGGATGCCACGCCCGTCACGCTCGGCCAGGAGTTCGGTGGCTATGCCCGCCAGATGCGCCTCGGCATCGAGCGCGTGCAGGCCGTCCTCCCCCGCGTCGGCGAGGTCCCCCTCGGTGGCACGGCCGTCGGCACGGGCATCAACACGCCGCTCGGGTTCCCGCAGAAGGTCATCGAGCTGCTCGCTGCCGAGACCGAGCTGCCCATCACCGAGGCGCAGGACCACTTCGAGGCCCAGGCCAACCGTGACGGCCTCGTCGAGGCATCCGGTGCCCTCCGGACGATCGCCGTCTCGCTCACGAAGATCAACAACGACATCCGATGGATGGGGTCGGGCCCCAACACGGGCCTGGGCGAGCTCCACATCCCCGACCTGCAGCCCGGCTCCTCGATCATGCCGGGGAAGGTCAACCCCGTCGTTCCCGAAGCAACCCTCATGGTGTGCGCACGGGTCATCGGCAACGACGCCACCGTCGCGTGGGCGGGCGCGTCCGGATCGTTCGAGCTGAACGTCGCGATCCCCGTCATGGGTACGGCGCTTCTGGAGTCGATCCGCCTTCTCTCGAACGCGATGCGCGTGCTGGCTGACAAGACCATCGACGGCCTCGAAGCCAACGTCGCCCGCGCGGAGGCATTCGCCGGGATGTCTCCGTCGATCGTCACGCCGCTGAACAAGGTCATCGGCTACGAAGCGGCGGCGAAGATCGCCAAGCACTCCGTGGCCAAGGGCATCACGGTCCGTGAGGCCGTCGTCGACCTCGGCTACGTCGAGCGCGGAGAGATCACCGAAGAGGTCCTCGACGCCAAGCTCGACCTGCTGTCGATGACCCACCCGGGCTGAGCCGAACCCTCGCTGACGCCGAGGACCGCCATAATCAGAGGATGATGCGCCGCGTGAGACCTGTCTCCGCGCGGGTGCGACTTCTCGCGGCGATCCTCGGCGTCGTGCTGCTCGGACTCATCATCGCCGGCGGAGTGACGTTCTTCGTGCAGAGTGAACGAGTGCTCGCCAATGCGGGGCGGCAGTTGGACGGCTTCGTCTCGACGGTGTCCACCAGTGGTCAAGACCCGGCCGACCTGGTCGCGGCCGCCGTGCCCGGCCGCACCGACGGCACCCTCGCTCTCCGCGGCGCCACGGTCCTCGCGACCACTCCCGCCCCGCCCGGGCTGCCCCTCGCCGACGATGAGGCCTTCCTGCGAGACCTCAGCGCTGCCCTGGATCGCGGCGAGATGCGCGGCCGTCTTTCCACCGCGGTGGGTCCCGTCGTCTATGCGGCGGTCGCCGAGGGCGACGCCACGATCGTCCAGGCCATCTCGATCGACCAGCGCATGGAGCTGGTCACCCTCTCCACCTCGACCTATGCCATCGCGGGCGCGATCGTCGTGCTCGCCGTCGGCGTGGCCGGCTGGTTCGTCACGGGGCGGCTGTTCTCCCCGTTGCGCAAACTCCGCGACACCACCGATGCCATCACGATCGCCGACCTGGGCGCGCGGGTCTCCGCGGACGGCAACGACGAGATCGCCGATCTGACCGCGTCGGTGAACTCCATGCTCGACCGCCTCGCCATGTCGGTCGCCGCCCAGCGCCAGTTGCTGGACGACGTCCGTCACGAGCTGAAGACCCCGATCACGATCGTCCGCGGCCACCTCGAGACCATGAACCCCGCCGATCCGGACGATGTGGAAGAGACCCGTGATCTCGGGATCTCCGAGCTCGACCGGCTGTCCCGCCTCGTCGACGACATCGACGCGCTCGCAGACGTCGAGGCCGGTTCGCTCTCGGCGGGAGTGGTCGACGTGGGGGCATTGACCGACCGTGTGGGCGAACTGGTCGCGGCGATCCCGGAGCACACCTGGACCATCGAAGCGCGTGGCCGCGGGCGCATCGTCGGCGACCACGACCGTCTCGTCCAGGCGTGGCTGCAGCTCGCCGACAACGCCGCGAAATACACCCCGGCGGGGAGCCCGATCGAGATCGGCAGTGCCACCGACGACGCGGCAGCGAGCTTCTGGGTCCGCGACCACGGCCCCGGCATCCCCCCGGCCGCTCGGCACCGCGTCTTCCGCCGCTTCGACCGCGTCTCGACGCGACGCGGCGTCGAGGGGTCGGGTCTCGGACTGTCGATCGTGGAGGCGATCGCCAAGGCGCACGACGGGCACTGCACCATCGCCGACACCCCGGGCGGGGGCGCAACGCTCACACTCCGTATCCCGCTCGGTGGAACCCACGCCCCCACTGACCTTCCGACGCCGGTACGCGCCGGCGACGTCGTCCTGCAGAGAGAGGCCACCGGATGACCCGCATCCTCATCGCGGAAGACGAGGAGCGCATCTCGGCGTTCGTGGCGAAGGGTCTGGAGGCCGCCGGCTACCAGACCGTCATCATGGACGACGGAGCCGCCGCGCTGGAGATGGCTCTCGCCGGCGACGCCGACCTCCTGCTGCTGGACGTGGGCCTGCCGTCGATGGACGGATTCGAGGTGCTCAGGAACCTTCGCGGCCAGGGCGCCTCGATCCCGGTGATCATGCTGACCGCCCGCACCAGCACCCGCGACACCGTGGACGGTCTCGATGCCGGCGCGAACGACTACGTCGCCAAGCCCTTCAAGTTCGACGAGCTTCTGGCGCGAGTTCGCTCCCGCCTCCGCGAGCCGGTGTCGCTGGGCACGATCACGATCTCGCATGGCGATATCTCCCTCGACGTCCACACGCGCCGAGCCTCCGTCGGCGGACGCGAGGTCGACCTCAGCGCCCGTGAGTTCGCGCTGGCGGAGGAGTTCCTCCGGCACGCCGGTCAGGTGCTGAGCCGCGAGCAACTCCTGAGCCGAGTGTGGGGTCTCGACTTCGATCCCGGGTCCAACGTGGTCGATGTCTACGTGCGGTACCTCCGGGCGAAGTTCGGAGCAGGACGCATCGTGACGGTCCGCGGGGCGGGCTACCGCTGGGAGTAGTCCCCCAAAACCCAAAAACCCCCGGTGGGGGGAACCGGGGGGATGGGGAGAAGGTTCGCGGCGGTCTTCCGACGTACCCGAAACGGCGGTGACCTGCGCGGCGAACCGATCTCTTTTTCATTTATTGGGGGGAACCGCCGAGGCGGTGACGAGGTCTCCCTCGCCTCTGGAATAACTCTGTCCGGTCCCCGTGAGAAAGCGGGGAGGTGCAGATGAGAAACCTCTCATCTGCACCTCCCGACGAACGGTAAGCGGGTCGGCGATCAGGACAGTTCGCCGGCCTCCAGCAATTCGGTCACGAGCGCGGCGATCGCGGAGCGTTCCGACCGCGTCAGGGTGATGTGACCGAACAGGCTGTGACCCTTCAGCGTCTCGATCACCGACGCGACACCGTCGTGCCGCCCGACGCGGAGGTTGTCGCGCTGCCCGACGTCGTGGGTGAGCACGACCCGGGAGTTCTGGCCGATGCGGCTCAACACCGTGAGGAGGACGTTCCGCTCCAAGGACTGCGCCTCGTCGACGATCACGAACGCGTCGTGCAGCGAACGGCCGCGGATGTGAGTCAGCGGCATCACCTCGAGGAGACCGCGTGCGAGCACCTCTTCCAGCACGTTGCTCGAGACGAGCGACCCCAGGGTGTCGAAAACGGCCTGACCCCACGGGTTCATCTTCTCGGCCTGGTCACCGGGCAGGTACCCGAGCTCCTGCCCTCCGACGGCGAAGAGCGGACGGAAGACGATGATCTTCTTCTGCTGCTGCCGCTCGAGGACGGCCTCCAGACCCGCGCAGAGCGCGAGCGCCGACTTGCCCGTACCCGCGCGCCCGCCGAGGGAGACGATCCCCACCTCGGGGTCGAGCAGGAGGTCGAGCGCGATGCGCTGTTCCGCGGAACGACCATGCAGCCCGAAGGCATCCCGGTCGCCGCGGACGAGCCGGTATTCACCATCGCCGGTGACGCGGCCCAGCGCGGAGCCACGCTCGGAGTGGATGATCAAGCCCGTGTTGATGGGCAGACCGCGCACGTCTTCACTGGAGGCGACCTCCGCCTCGTACAGGTCGCTGAGGTCGTCACCGGACACGTCGATCGATGAGATGCCCGTCCAACCGGAGTCCATCGCCTGTTCGGCGAGGTACTCCTCCGCGGACAGGCCGAGCGACGAGGCCTTCACGCGCATCGGGAGGTCCTTCGACACGACCGTGACCTCCGCGCCGTCCCGCGCGATGTTCATCGCGACGGCGAGGATGCGGCTGTCGTTGTCACCGAGGCGCATACCCGAGGGGAGAACCGACGGGTCGGTGTTGTTGAGTTCGACCCGCAGCGTGCCGTCGGTGCCCACAGGGACCGGGAAGTCGAGGCGGCCGTGCTCGATGCGCAGCTCGTCGAGGTGTCGCAGCGCCTGCCGGGCGAAGTACCCGATCGAGGGATCGTGACGTTTACCCTCGAGCTCCGTGATCACCACGACCGGAATCACGACCGAATGCTCGGCGAAGCGGAAGAACGCCCGCGGATCGCTCAACAGAACGGAGGTGTCCAGAACGTACGTGCGCAGAGCCTGATCGGCTGAGGCATCCGGTTCCGAAACACTGCTGTCGACGACGTTCCGCTGGTCGTACGGTGCTCGTGCAGTCACAACCCACTCCCGACCCGGGTGTCTCACCCGGCTGTCACGAGTCGACCTGTGGGTCACGAGTCGCGATCCGAAGGCCGACTCGATCGGGCTCCGTGCCCGATGACCTCACCGTAAGGCCTCGCGCGGGCCCGTGGGGTCGCGAACACGCCCGGAAAAATGACGAGTACGTTAACGCTGCTACTGACCAAATCGCCGGTCGCGCTTGGTGAAGTCGCGGATGGCTCGGAGGAAGTCCACCTCGCGCAGATCGGGCCCGAGGGCCTCGACGAAATAGAACTCCGAATGAGCCGACTGCCACAGCAGGAAGTCGCTGAGCCGCTGCTCCCCCGACGTGCGGATCACGAGGTCGGGATCGGCCTGGCCACCGGTGTAGAGATGCTCACCGATCTGCTCGGGCGTGAGGCTCGCCGCGAGTTCCTCGAGCGAACCTCCTCGCTCGTCGTGCTTGGCGATGATGCTCCGGACGGCGTCGACGATCTCGCTACGCCCGCCGTATCCCACGGCGAGATTCACGTGCAGACCGGTGTGCGATCGGGTGCGTTCGGTGACCTCGCGCAGCACCTCGGCCAGCCCCGGCGGGAGGTCGTCGGCGCGGCCCACGTGCTGCACCCGCCAGTCGGGTTCATGCGACAGCTCACGGGCCAGTTCCGCGATGATCTCGATGAGGTCCTCGAGTTCGCGGGAGTCGCGCTTGCGGAGGTTGTCGTTGGACAGCAGGTAGAGCGACACGACCCGGATGCCGAGATCGTCGCACCAGCGCAAGAACTCGTGCATCTTGGCCGCCCCGGCGCGATGGCCGTGCGCGGCGCTGTCGAAACCGAGCTGCCGGGCCCACCGCCGATTGCCGTCGATCATCATGGCGACGTGATGCGGGACCGTCGTCGGCATCTGACGGCGAAGGCGCTGGATGTACAGCCGGTAGAGGAGGCCCCGCCCCTCGTTTCTCCACACTCGCGCCACCCGCCCACGCTACCGCGTCGCGCCCGCCACGTCGTGCTGCGAGGCGCCTCCCGGCGAGCCGCCCGAAGCGGCATGTACACGACGGGGTATGGGGATCGACGTAGGGTCGAAGCGTGACATCCTTCCCCGCCGGCGACGGACCCGAGATGCCCCAGCTCCCCCTGTTGGAGGCCGGGGCCGTCGGTGCGCAGGCGGACCTGAAGCCCACCTGGCGCGGATGGATCCACGCCGGTACGTTCCCCGTGGCAATCGCCGCCGGGATCGTCCTGATCACCCTCGCGCAGGGCACTCCGGCGAAGTGGGCATCGGCCGTGTTCATGGCGACCTCGATGCTGCTGTTCGGGAACTCGGCGCTCTACCACCGGTTCGACTGGAAGCCGAAGACGAGGGTCCTGCTCAAGCGCATCGACCACGCGAACATCCTGCTGCTGATCGCGGGAACGTATACGCCGCTCGCCGTCCTCGCGCTCCCGACCCCGCAGACGATCCTGTTGTTGTCCATCGTCTGGGGCGGCGCGATCCTCGGCATCTTCTTCCGGGTGTTCTGGATCAACGCACCCCGGTGGCTCTATGTCGCCCTCTATCTCGCCCTCGGTTGGGCGGCGGTGATGTACATCGGTGACCTCCTCACCGCGAACGTCGCCATGATGGTGCTCGTCGTGGTCGGCGGCGTGCTCTACACCGCCGGCGCCATCGTGTACGCCCTGAAGCGACCCAACCCGTGGCCCGGCCACTTCGGCTTCCACGAGATCTTCCACGTGTGCACGGTGCTGGCGTTCCTCTGCCACTGGACCGCGTGCCTGCTGATCGCCCTCGCACCGGCATACCACGGCGGCTGACGACGGGACCGTCCCCGCGAGCCGTCCTCAGCTGCGGGGAGCGTCAGGATCGATGTCTTCGTCGTCGGTCTCGCTGGCTCGCTGTGCCGCTCTCGCCTGCTCCTCGGCATCCAGTTCCGCGTTGACCTCTTCGCGGTACCGTCCGCGACGGATGCGGCGCAGCATGTCCCACACGAGCAGGAACACCGCCACACCGATGAAGGCGACGGCGGCGAACCCGAGCGGGCCCGGGGTCACGATCGATTCGTCAGGAGTCGACGGGGTGGGCGTGGCCGCGAGGGCCGCGAGCGCGGTGAGCATGGAGTCCTTCGGTCCGGGCGGAAGCGCGTAGCCTGGAAGTCCAGCCTAAAGCCCGGGGAGACCATGACGACGCAAGCCGTGCTCGACGATCGCTACGGCCGCACCCGGTCGCCACGGCGGCGCATCGCGCTGTGGAGCATCGTCGGCGTCGTGGCGCTCGGTCTGACGGTCGCCCTCGGGTGGACCACGGTCGCCAACAGCCTCGCGTCGGTGACGTCCACCGACACCGGCTTCACGGTCACGGATGCCGAGCACGTCTCGATCTCGTTCCAGATCACCGCACCCGTCGGGCAGCCGGTCGCGTGCGCGATCGAGGCCCAGGATGAGGATCACGGCACCGTCGGCTGGCGCGTCGTGGAGTACCCGGCATCCGACGATCACACCCGGGCGTTCTCGGAGGAGATCCCTACGCTCGCGCTCGCGACGACGGGTTTTGTCAACTCCTGCTGGGTGCCGTAGGCTTTTTCTTCAAGACGCGCCCTGGCTCGAAGCCAGGGCGTTCGACATATGTCCCGGCGGACGCGCTCTCGATGCCCACCCCGCCGGCACGATCGACGAAGGAGACCACCGTGTCCAGCGACGCTCAGGTGACGTTCCTCACCCAGGATGCCTACGACCGTCTCGCCCACGAGCTCGAGCACCTCTCGACCACGGGCCGCGAAGAGATCGCGAAGCGCATCGAATCCGCCCGCGAAGAGGGCGACCTCAAGGAGAACGGCGGCTACCACGCCGCCAAGGACGAGCAGGGCAAGCAGGAGGCGCGCATCCGCACCCTCCAGCAGCTGCTGAAGGACGCCAAGGTCGGCGAAGCCCCCGAGAGCACCGGCGTGGTCGAGTCCGGCACCGTCGTGACGGCGATCATCGCCGGGGGCGAAGAGAAGTTCCTCCTCGGCAACCGTGAGATCGCCGTCGACTCCGAACTCGACGTGTACAGCGAGGCCTCCCCCCTCGGGGCCGCGATCCTCGGCATGAAAGAGGGCGACAGCGGCGCGTACACCGCCCCCAACGGCAAGCAGATCTCCGTCGAGATCGTGAAGGTCGAGACCTACTCGGGTCAGTGACCCGAAGACGCCGCGAGCCGCTCCCCCGACCGGGTGAGCGGCTCGTCGCGTCGTGGGGTGCACCATCGGTGCCACGTCGTTCAGGTCGCGTTACCGCGTTCGGGGCGTGAGAATGCCGCCCCAAGGTGCGTCATGCGCCCCGAACTGCCGGTCGGCGTCAGTTGGGCACGACGGTCGCGATGAAACCGGCTTGCTCGAGCGTGCGGATCACGAGCGCACGATGCTCGGCGCCACGGGTCTCCACGCTCAGCTGCAGGATCACCTCGCTGATCTGCAGGCCCTGCCCGTGCCGCGTGTGCAGCACCTCGATGACGTTGGCGCCCACCTGCGCCAGCAGCTCCGACACGCGCGCGAGCTGGCCCGGCCGATCGGGAAGCGGGATGCGCAGCGACATGTAGCGTCCGGATGCCGACAGTCCGTGCGCGACGACACGCTGCAGCAGCAGCGGGTCGATGTTCCCGCCGGAGAGGACCGTGACCGTCGTCCCCGTGGCTTGGACCTTGCCGGCGAGGATTGCGGCGACCCCGACCGCGCCGGCAGGCTCGACGACCTGCTTGGCGCGCTCGAGGAGCACGAGGAGGGCGCGGGCGATGTCGTCCTCCGTGACGGTGACGACCTCGTCGACGTACTGGCGGATCAGCTCGAAGGGCAGGTCGCCGGGACGCGCGACGGCGATGCCGTCGGCGATCGTCGGCGTCGTCGGCACCTGGATCGGATGGCCGGCAGCGAGCGACGTCGGGTAGGCCGCGGAGTTCTCTGCCTGGACGCCGATGATGCGGACCTCGCGTCCCTCGGCGGCCGCCCGTGCCTTGATCGCGGCGGCCATGCCCGCCGCCAGGCCGCCGCCGCCGATGCCGACGATGACGGTCTCGAGATCGGGCAGGTCCTCGACGAGTTCGAGACCCAGGGTGCCCTGTCCGACGATGATGTCGCGGTGGTCGAACGGGTGGATCAGCACCGCGCCGGTGCGTTCGGCGAATTCGGCTGCGAGCCGCAGCGGCGTCTCGACGGTCGCGCCCTCGAGGACGACCTCGGCACCGTACCCCCGCGTCGCGAGGAGTTTGGGGACGGGGACACCGAGGGGCATGAAGATCGTCGCGGAGATACCCAGCTGCTGCGCCGCAAGCGCGACGCCCTGCGCGTGGTTGCCCGCCGAGGCCGCGACGACACCGCGCGCGCGCTCCTCCGCCGTCAACCGGGACAGCCGGTAGGTCGCGCCGCGGATCTTGAAGGAACCGGTGCGCTGGAGGTTCTCGAGCTTGAGGTGCACGGGGACGCCGAGCAGTTCGGTCAAGTGCAGCGATTGGTCGAGCGGCGTCCGCGTGATGATGCCGCGCAGGGTCTGCGCGGCATCCTCGAACTCGGCCAGGGTGGGCGTGTCGTTCATGATCTCCTTCCGCGGTCGCGGGGCACGGTCTGCCAGATGAGGTCGGCGGAATCGACGGAAGCACCGTCGTCGCGCCACGCGTGGCTGCTGAGGTACACCGCGACGACGTTGACGAACGCGGCGAGCGGCACCGCGAAGAGTGCGCCGGGGATGCCGCCCACCATCGCCCCGCCCGCCACGACGAGGACCACCGCGAGGGGGTGCACCTTGACCGCCGAGCCCATCAGGATCGGCTGCAGCACGTGGCTCTCGAGCTGCTGGACGCCGAGCACGACGATGAGCATGAACAGGGCGATGAGCGGGCCGTTGTAGACGAGCGCGATGAACACCGCGAGGGCGCCCGTGACCACGGCGCCGACGAACGGCACGAACGCGCCGAGGAACACCAGCACACCGATCGGGATCGCGAGCGGAACGCCGAGGAGGAAGGCGCCGAGTCCGATGCCGACCGCGTCGATCGTCGCGACGAGCAATTGCGTACGGGCGTACGTGACGACCGTGCGCCACCCGGCACGGCCCGAACCGTCGACGGCCGGTCGCGCCACCCGCGGGAAGAGTCGGGTCGTCCACCGCCAGATGCCGCCGCCGTCGGCGAGGAGACAGAGCAGGATGAACAGCGTCAGCAACAGGCCCGTGGCGACGTGACCGATCGTGGTGCCGATCGCGAGGGCCCCCGTCCACAGCACCTCCGCCTGCTGCTGCAGGAAGGATCCCGCCTGCTGCAGACCGTCATCGATCTGCTGGGCGCTGAGGTGCAGCGGACCGTCGATGAGGTATTGCCGGAACTGCCCGACGGCGTCGACCGTCCGGTCGCGGACCGAACCGAACTCTCGCGTGATCTGCCACACCGCGAGCCACAGCAGACCCGAGATGACGGCGATGGTGCCGAGAACCGTGACGACGATCGCGAGCCAGCGCGGCCACCGGTGCCGGAGCAGGAATGAGAAAGCCGGCCACACGAGTGCGGTGATGAGGATCGCGACCAGCAGCGGCACCACGAGGAGCTTCAACTGGATGACCAGCCACACCACCACACCGATCGCCGCGGCGATGACGAGCAGACGCCACGAGTACGCCGTGACCTGCCGGAGCGCCGGCGGAATCGCCGGGGAGAGATCGCTGGAGACCGTGCGCCGCCGGAGGGCGTCGAAGAACGATCCGCGGTCCTCGGGATCGGTTCCGGTCATCCCGCCAGCCTACCGCCGCGCCCGAGGCATGAACGTCCGGAATGTCGGAGGCGCCGTCTACGCTGGCGCGCATGACCACGACCCTTCGGCGCGCTGACGCGCGCCGCATCGCGTTGGCCGCCCAGGGCATCGGCCGTCACCGTCCCACGGCAGTGGGCACCCGCCAGATCACCGCCACGCTGCAGCGCATGCGGATCCTGCAGATCGACTCGGTGAACGTCTTCTCGCGCAGTCACTACATGCCGCTGTTCGCGTGGCTCGGGGCCTACGACACGATGCTCCTCGACCGTCTCGCCTTCTCGCGGCGACCCCGCTGGGTCGAGTCGTGGGCGCATGTGGCATCCCTCGTCGAGGTCGCCGATTGGCCGCTCCTCCAGTTCCGACGCGACGCCCTGCGCGAGAAGTACGGTGATGACGACTGGGCCCGCGCCAACGTCGGACTGCTGCGGTGGCTCCGCGACGAGCTGGCCGCGCGCGGGCCCCTTCGTCCCGCCGAGATCGAGCACGACGCCAGGGAAGGCTCGCGCGGATCCTGGTGGGGGTGGGACGACGTCAAGAACGGTCTGGAGCGACTGTGGCTCATGGGCGACGTCGCCATCGCGGGGCGCCGTGGGTTCGAGCGGCGGTACGCGCTGGCATCCCATGTCCTGCCCGCCGACGTCCTGGACTCCCCCGTCCCGCGTGCCGAGGCGATCGCCGAGCTCGTCCGGCGCGCCGCCGTGGCATACGGCGTCGCGACGGCGGCCGACCTCGCCGACTACTGGCGTATCCGCGACCGGCCAGCTGTCCTCGCGGCCATTCGGGACTTGGTGGATGCGGGTGAGCTCGAGCCCGTGACGGTGGAAGGGTGGCAGAGCGCTGGACGACCGGCGCGGGCCTGGCTCCACCGGGATGCCGCCCGCCCCCGACGCGTCGACGCGACGGCGATTCTCACACCCTTCGATCCGGTGGTCTGGTTCCGGGATCGCGCGGAGCGGCTATTCGATTTCGACTACCGCATCGAGATCTACACGCCGGCCGAGAAGCGGCGCTTCGGCTACTACTCGCTGCCCGTCATCGTCGGCGATGACGTGGTCGGCCGCGTCGATCTCAAGGCGGACCGTTTGTCCTCGGCACTGCGCGTGCAGTCCGCCTGGTGGGAGCACGGTGCACCCGTGGACGCGGCAGAACGCTTGGCCGCCGAGCTCCGTACCGCTGCCGCGTGGCAGGGGCTGGAGCGGGTCACGGTCTCGCGGTGGGGTGACGCCGCCGATGCACTGGCCGGTGCGCTCGCGGCGGAGCGACATGACCATCCTCAGGCGCCGGCGTACGACAGCGCCCCCTCACCCGCGGAAGGCTGAGGGGGCGCTGACCGAGGTCAGAACTGGACGCGCGGCGGCTCGGAGATCGCGGCGCCGTCGACGACCTCGAAGAACTCTCGCGACTGGAACCCCAGCTGACGAGCGAAGAGGTTGTTGGGGAAGACCTTGATCTTCGTGTTCAGTTCGCGCACGCCGCCGTTGTAGAACCGACGCGATGCCTGGATCTTGTCTTCGGTGTCGACGATCGACTGCTGCAGCTGCAGGAAGTTCTGGCTCGCCTGAAGCTGCGGATAGCCCTCGGCCACCGCGAACAGCGACTTCAGCGCCTGCTGCATGTGACCTTCCGCGACACCCGCCTCGGCGGGGCTCTGCGCGGAGATGGTTTCGGCGCGAGCGCGCGTCACGTTCTCGAACACGGCCTTCTCGTGCGCCGCATAGCCCTTCACGGTCTCGATGAGGTTGGGCAACAGGTCGGCCCGACGCTTGAGCTGGACGGTGATGTCACTCCACGCTTCATCGACACGCACGTTCAGCGAGACGAGCGCGTTGTACGTCGCCCAGAGATAGATCCCCGCGATCACCAAGATCGCCACGATCACGATGATGGGGACGAGCCACTCCCACATATTCGGGTTCTCCGTTCGACGACTGCCGGCACAATCCTAACGGCGCGGCGGCCGTCCAACAGGGGCCCGGGGCCGACTCTCAGTCGATACGCACGCAGCCGCATCATCACATCGAGTACGTACCCCCGGTGGGACTCGAACCCACACCTGGAGCGATTTTAAGTCGCCTGCCTCTGCCATTGGGCTACGGGGGCGGATGCCTCGCTCCACCGTAATGCCAGAGGGCGCAGCCTCGAGAAACGACGAAGCCCCCGCACTCCGTGTACGGGGGCTTCGATCGGAATCACTTGGCGGCGACGGCCTCGGGCTTCTTCTCGGCCGGGGCCGACTCGGCCGCGGGCTGGGCGGGGCGGGGACGCGCCGCGAACTCCTCGAACGTCGCGCGGGGGTTCTGAACCGCCTCGAGCGAAACCGTCTCGCGGCCGTGGAAGAAGTTCTGCACCCAGTCGCCGACGACGCGGAACTTGCGCTCCCACGTCGGCATAGCCAGACCGTGGTAGCCGCGGTGCGCGAACCACGCCAGCAGACCGGTCAGGGCGATCTTGCCCGACTGGAATGCGCCGTTGTACAGACCCAGACCAGCGACCGCGCCGAGGTTCTTGTGGAAGTACTGCTTGGGCTGCTCGCCGCGCAGGACCGCCACGATGTTCTTCGCCATGAGCTTGCCCTGACGGACCGCGTGCTGCGCGTTGGGGACGCAGAAGCCGCCCACGCCACCGCCGGACAGGTCGGGGACGGCCGACACGTCACCGGCCGCCCAGGCGCCTTCGACGATCTCCTCGTCGGTGCCGACGCGCAGGTCGGGACGCGTACGGATACGGCCGCGCTCCTCGACGGGCAGGTCGCTGCCGCGCACGACGGTCGGGTTCGCCATGACACCGGCGGTCCAGATGATGAGGTCGGTGGGCAACTGCTCGCCGGTGGAGAGCTCGACGACGCCGTCGACGGCGCCCTTGACCTGCGTGTCGAGGTGCACGAAGGCACCCTTCTTCGCGAGGTCTGCGAGCACCCATTCGCTCGTCTTCTGGGACACCTCGGGCATGATGCGGCCCATCGCCTCGATGAGGTGGAAGTGGGTGTCGTCGAAGGCGAGCGTGGGGTACTGCTTGAGCAGCGACGACGCGTAGGCGCGAAGCTCGGCGAAGACCTCGATACCGGCGAAGCCGCCACCGACGACCACGACGGTCAGCAGTCGATCACGTTCCGGGCCGGCGGGGAGCACGGACGCCTTCTCGAAGTTCGACGTCAGACGGTCGCGAATGGCGACGGCCTCCTCGATCGTCTTGAGTCCGATCGCGTTCTCGGCGATCCCGGGGATCGGGAAGGTACGCGAGACGGCACCGGCGGTGACCACGATCTGGTCGTACTCCTGCGTCCAGGTCTCGTCGCCGACGATCGGCGTGATCGTGGCCGTCTTGGTCGCGTGCTGGATCCCGGTGACCTTGCCCGCGATGACCGTGGTGCGCTTGAGGTGACGGCGCAGACCGACCACGACGTGGCGGGCCTCGATCTCACCGGCCGCGACCTCGGGGAGGAAGGGCTGGTAAGTCATGTAGGGCAGCGGATCGACGAGGGTGACCTCGGCCTCGTTGCGGCCGAGGAGCTTCTCGAGCTTCCACGCAGTGTAGAAACCCGCGTAGCCTCCGCCGACGATGAGGATCTTGGGCACGGTGCTGGTCACGATGGAAGAGACTCCTGGGTTGTGGTGCGGCTCGGCTCGCGATGTGTGCGCGCCTCTCGGATACGCCGGGCAGCAGCACTGACGCCGAGCGAGATCATTATAGCGGCGAGGGTCGCTCCCGCGAGCGGCAGCGTCCCGTACAGCAGGCTGTCGCGAGTCGGGAGCAGCGGAGAGGAGGCGCGCGGCGCGGATTCGACCGGCGGCAGGGGCGGGATCTCGACGGGCGCCGCGGTGGGCGCTCCGGTCGGGGCGGGAGCGTCCGCCCGGCGGTAGAGGCGCACCCATTCCGCCAAGTCGCCGAGCGGGTTCGACGTCACCGAGGGGACCGCGCTCGAGGAGACGGCGGACGCGGCATCGACCAAGCCGTAGCCGTACAGCTTGTCCTGGCCCGACCCCGCACCGGGTGCCGGCTTGGCCGTGCGGATCAAGCGGTTGAGGACGTTGTCGGCATCCAGGTCCGGATGGGCGGCACGGACCAGCGCCGCAATCCCGGAGACGATCGGCGCAGCCCCGCTCGTCCCGTTCCACTGCACGAGGGTGCCGTCCGCGGACACGCCCAGCAGACGCTCGCTGGGCGCGGACAGACCGATCGTGATGCCCTGGGTCGAGGCGTCATTGCTCGCCGCGCCCGAGGGGTCGACGCCGCCGACGGCGAGCACGCCCGGGATCGTGGCCGGTGCGCCGACGCGCGAGGTGCCACTCCCCCGGTTGCCCGCGGCCACGACCACGACGACATCGTGATCGAAGGCGTACTGGAACGCTTCGTCCCAGCTGGGATCCCAGTCGAGGGTGTTCGTCGTCAGCGACATGTTGATGACGGTGGCGCCCTGATCGACCGCCCAATGCATCGCGTCGGCGATCTGCTCGGTGAAGGGCTTGGAGGTGACCGCACCGAACCCGACCGAGATCGAGAGCAGTTCGGCCTCGGGGGCGACGCCGATCATTCCCTTACCGTCACCCGTGCCACGTGCCGCGGCCAGCGAGGCGACCCAACTGCCGTGGTTCGAGTCGACGGCACCGACCGGCGTGCGCCCGTCGGCCGCGCCCACCCCGGACACGTCGGTGCCTCCGGCGACCACGCCCGAGAACTCGACCGGTCCGCGGGCGATACCCGTGTCGATGATCGCGATCTTCTGCCCCGCGCCGCGCGTGGTCTTCCACGCCTCGGTGATGCCGTACTGATCGAGCCAGTACTCGGCACCGCGCACCGGGTCGGCCGAATCCTGTGGTGCGGGTGTCGCCGCCGCCCCTGTCAGCACCACGACGCCCAGGACGACGGATGCCACGGCCGCGACGACGCGTCTCATCCGCCCGCCCCGGGAGTCTCGCATTCGCACCGCTCGGGAGACCATGTCCCCCGAGCGAGAGCCAGGTCGCCGATCGGGTTCACGCCGGGACCGGCGGCGAGCGAATGCCCCGCGAGCGCGTGGAGGCACTTCACACGCGTCGGCATTCCTCCGGCGGAGATCCCGGCGATCTCCTCGGGCTCGCCGTAGACCGCTCGGTCTCGCAGGTACGCCTCGTGAGCGGCCTGATACGCCGCGCGCAGATCGTCATCGCCGCCGAGCTGGTCGGAGAACTCCTTCATGACGTGTCCCGCCTCGAGCACCGACATCGCCGCGGTGGCGGCCGGGTGGGTGAGGTAGTAGAAGGTCGGGAACGGGCTGCCGTCGTCGAGGCGGGGGGAGGTGGCCACGACGGTCGGGTTGCCGCAGATGCAGCGCGCCGCGATGCCGATGACGCCGCGCGGCACACGACCCAGCTGCGAGCGCAGCACGTCGAGGTCGGCGTCGGAGGCGGGGGGCAGGGGCGGGGTGCTCATCGGTTCCAGGGTACCCGGCGTCCCGACACGCCCGTCGTGGGCCGTGGATCAGGGAGTCGGTGCGGGGTCGGGAACGCCGATGGCCGGAACGGCGACCTGCGCGGAGCCCGCCGACGCCACCGACCTAACGAGCTGCGACATCCAGTCGGTGCGCGTCTGCCCGACGTCCTGCGAGACGTCCTGCTGCTCCTGGGGGGCCGCGGAGGCCGGCAGGTCGTCGTCGATGAGATAGACCACCTCGCCGGGCATCGTGTAGTAGAGGCGTTCACGCGCCTGGGTCGTGATGTACGCGGGATCCGACCATCGTTCGCGCTGCGATTGCAGGTCGGCGACCTCGCTCTGACTCAGGGCCACGGCGTTGCGGAGCGCCTGGATCTGCTGACGCTGGTCCATGTAGGTGCCCACCGTGGGGACGAGTACCAGGGTCCCGAGGACCACGAGCCCCAGCATGATCACCACGAAGCCCGAGACGCGCAGACCCCCGAGCCACGCGCGCACGTCCACGCGGCGCGGCCGGGCGCGCTCGCGCGAGGCGACCGTCGACGGGCCCGGAGCGACCTCCCGCACGGGTCGATTCCGTCCGCGCTTCTTCCCCGCCGAGGTGGAGGGAGTGTCGTTCCGTCCGCGGGAGGACGGGAGCGTCGGTCGATCCACGACGTCTCCTTCCTCATCCACGCCGGAGTGCGGGCGCCGGACGGTATCCGACTCTACGTCGAGGGGCGCCGCGCTTCGGATGACGCGCCGGGCTCACGGCATCCCCTCGGGCCGCCCGTCCCGGCAACGACGAAGGGGGGAGCCCGAAGGCTCCCCCCTTCTCACGCGGGTGCGTTTCAGCCCTTGAAGCGGGGGAACGCCGAGCGACCGGCGAAGACCGCGGCGTCGCCGAGGTCTTCCTCGATGCGCAGGAGCTGGTTGTACTTCGCGACGCGCTCGCTGCGAGCCGGCGCCCCGGTCTTGATCTGGCCGGCGTTCACCGCGACGGCGAGGTCGGCGATCGTGGTGTCCTCGGTCTCACCCGAACGGTGCGACAGCATCGACGTGTAGCCCGAACGGGTCGCGAGGGCGATGGCATCCAGGGTCTCGGACAGCGTGCCGATCTGGTTGACCTTCACCAGGAGCGAGTTGGCGACGCCGAGGTCGATGCCCTGCTGGAGACGCTTGGGGTTGGTGACGAAGAGGTCGTCGCCGACGAGCTGAACCTTGGAGCCGATCGCGTCGGTGAGCTTCTTCCAGCCGTCCCAGTCGTCCTCGGCGAGCGCGTCCTCGATCGTGACGATCGGGAAGTTGGCGACGAGGTCGGCGAAGTAGTCGACGAGTTCGTCGACGCTCCACGCCTTGCCCTCGACGGTGTAGACGCCGTCCTTGTAGAACTCGGTGGCGGCGACGTCGAGGCCCACGGCGATGTCGGTGCCGGGGGTGAAGCCGGCCTTCTCGATCGCGCGGATGAGGAAGTCCAGGCCCTCGCGGTTGCTGGGCAGGTCGGGGGCGAAGCCGCCCTCGTCGCCGAGACCGGTGTTGTAGCCCGCGGACTTCAGCTCGCCCTTGAGGACGTGGTAGACCTCGGTGCCCCAGCGGAGCGACTCGCCGTAGGTCTCGGCGCCGATGGGCGCGAGGAAGAACTCCTGGAAGTCGATGCCGTTGTCGGCGTGCTCGCCGCCGTTGATGACGTTGAACAGCGGGACGGGCAGGAGGTGCGCGTTGGGTCCGCCGAGGTAGCGGAACAGCGGCAGGTCTGCGCTGTCGGCGGCGGCCTTGGCGACGGCGAGCGAGACGCCGAGGATGGCGTTGGCGCCGGTGCGCGACTTGTTCTCGGTGCCGTCGGTCTCGATGAGGATCTCGTCGATGATGCGCTGCTCGCTGGCCTCGACACCCTCGATCGCGGGGCCGAGCTCGTCGACGACCGCGGCGACGGCCTTCAGGACGCCCTTGCCGCCGTAGCGGCTCTTGTCGCCGTCGCGCAGCTCGTAAGCCTCGAACGCGCCGGTGGACGCACCGGAGGGAACGGCCGCGCGCTGGACGATGCCGTCGTCGAGGAGCACCTCCACCTCGACGGTCGGGTTACCGCGCGAATCCAGGATCTCGCGCGCGTTGACAGCCTCGATAAGTGCCACGAAGGACTCCTCGTTGGTTCTGAGTGGAAGAGGGCGGAGCGTCGTCGGTCCGTTGTCGAGTCTAGTGACCGCGGTCACCGTCCATGTGGTCGGTCTGGGTCCCGGATGCCACGGCGTCGGTCAGAACGGCCAGCGCGAGGCCGTCCCAGCCCTTGCGGTCGAGCGTCTGCAGCGCGGTCGCATCGAAGCGCGGGTCCTCGCCCAGCATCACGACACCCGCCCGCGCACCGGCGACTTTCGTGTCCCCCGGGCGCGGGTAGGCGACCGCCCCGGCGCGAACGACGTTGTCGAGCACCACCACCGTGCCGGGGCGCCCCAGGCGCGCGGCCCAGTCGAGGTAGGCGGGATTCGACTCCTTGTCGGCATCCACAAAGACGAGGTCGAACGGCTCCTGTCCCAGGAGGGTCGGGAGGACGTCGGTGCCGCGGCCGACACGGATCTCCACGCGGTCGGCGACACCCGCGCGCTCCAGGTTCGCGCGCGCAACGCCCGCATTGTGCTCCTCGGCCTCGATCGTCACGACCCGGCCGCCCTCGGGCAGCGCGCGCGCGAGCCAGATCGTCGAATAGCCGCCGAGCGTCCCGATCTCCAGCACCCGCCGAGCGCCGCTGATCCGCGCGAGCAGGTGCAGAAACTTCGCGCTGACCGGTGACACCTCGATCGCGGGGAGCCCCGCCTCGTGCTGCGTGGCGAGCGCGGCATCCAGGGTCGGGTCGTCACCGATCAGGGTGTCGGTCAGGAAGCCGTCGACGTCGTCGTGGGTGGGCACTCCCCCAGCCTGGCGAGGCGCGGCCAGCGGGTCAACGGGGTCCGTGCAGGTGGGCCCGGGTCATCTCGTCGTACTCCGCGTCCGACAGGTCGTCAAAGCTCTTCGCCTCGGCGCGGTCGGTGCGCATCCACCGGATCATGAGGATGACGAGGATCGGCACATCCGCGAACTCGGCGATGAACCAGATCAGGTCACCGGCGAGATGCTGGTCGTGCAGCGTGGACGGCCACCACGACACCGCCTGCGCGGCATCCGGAACGAGATCCAGCACGGTGTCGTTCAGCCGCAGGAGCAGGCCGGGGACGGAGTCGATCAGCAGCTCGACGAACGCGAGCAGGAACTCGATGGCGATGAACGTGCCGGTGTGGACGGCTCCGAGCGCCATCATCGGCAGCACCATGGACAGCCCCACCAGCGGCACGAGGACGCCGAGCGACGCCTCGATGACGGGGTTCACGCGCAGGATGCCGGCCACCGGCGTGAGGAAGAGGCAGAACACCGCCGCGATGACGACCGTTGCGACCATCGCGTTGCCGGTGATCCGCACGAGGCGCGTCGCGAGGAAGCGGTCCAGTCGCGCCCGGCGGCGGTCCCCCGTCGCTCGGGCGTACAGGTCGAGGGGGCGGCCGGCGGCGATCCCGGCGGGGACGGCGAAGATCAGCAGCGCGACACGCGTCGAGAACGCCCAGCGCAGCTCGGACGAGTACGCCCCCAGGAAACCCAGCTCGATCACGGCGTAGGGCGCGAGACCGAGCGCGAAGAACCCGACCGTGCGGATCACGGGCCAGCGTTCGCCGCGACGGCGCACGCGAGCGACGCCGACGAGATAGGCCACGGATGCCACGAGGATCACGCCGAGCGGAACGGGCGCGGCGTGCCAGGTCGTCAGGAGCGTATGCAGAGGAGGCGTGGCAGCACGCTAGGCCGACGACCTATGCGTGGGCCGGGATCCCGGCGGTTCTGCCCGGTCTCGCGTGCCCAACTCCTGAGTGTCTGCTGGCCGCTCCCCGGTCCCGCGCGCGCCGCGGCGCCGCTGACCGACGTGCCGAACAGAACTCAGGAGTTCGGGCCGACGACCTATGCGTGGGCCGGGATTCGCGCCGTCGTGAGCGCGGCGAGGACGGCGGGCAGGAGGGCCTCGGCCGTGCGCCGGTACCCCAGCGCGCTCGGGTGGAATCGATCGACGCTGAACATCTCGTCGGGTCGCTCGGCGAACACCGGTCCCACGGCCCGCGCGAGGGCGACGACGCGTCCTCCCGCGCGCTGCACGGCGGCGGCCTGCGCCGCGGCGAGCTGCCGGGACGACCGCGCGGCGAGCGCGCGCAGCGGCTGCGGGATCGCCCGGAGAGTCCCGAGGTCCGGACACGTGCCGACGACGACGGGGATGCCACGATCGCGGAGCGCTCGTACGATGCCCTCGAGCTGACCCGCCGCGCGGGAAGCGGGGATGCGGTGCGTCACATCGTTGCCTCCGACGACGATCACCGCGACATCGGCGCGGTACTGGTCCGGCAGCGCCGCGAGCTGCCCCGTCAGCGCCGAGGTCTCCGAACCGACCACCGCGGACGTCCGGAGGCGCACCGGCCGTCCCTGCGACCGCGCGATCCCCTTCGCGAGCCGGGCGCCGAGCGTGTCGCGTCGATGACCAGCCCCGAGGCCCGCCGCGATCGAGTCCCCCAGCAGGAGCAGATCGACCGGCGGACCCGGATGCTTCTTGCGCCGCCACACCCGATCGGCATCCAGAGCCTGCTCCCCCAGGGGCTTGCCGATCCGGCGCCGCGCGATGGCGGCCTGCCGGGCGATGAGCGTGCGGATCCCCACGGCCGCCGCCCCCACGACCGCGACCGACGACGCCGCGGTCACCGTGATCGGCCGACGCCTGCGCATACGCCCATCCCACCGCTCCCCGGTGAACGGCGGGTGACGCGCGGTCGCGGGACCGCCGACACGTGCGGGCGTCGGGCTCAGCCCTGGACGCGTCGGCGCCCCCGCGCGCGCAGCACGAGCGCGAGCACGAGCACCGCGACCGCGAGGACGATGTCGAGCGCGAGCCCGGCCAGCAGTTCGTCGCGGCCGCCGACGCCGGTGAACGACACGACACCGCCGATGACGATGACGCCGAAGGAGAGGGCCAGCTGCTGCGCCGTGCTGAACATCCCACCCGAGAGCCCGGCCGCGTGCACGGGGACCTCGCGGACGACGAGTTGCGTCAGCGGCGAGAAGATCAGGGCCTGGCCCACGCCGAGGAGCACGAGCGCCGGCTGCAGCCACCACCCGATGTCGGTCCCCCAGGCCAGCACCACGGTCACCGACATCGCGAGGAGCGCCACGACCTGCAGCCCGACACCCCACGCGAGCGTCGCATCGCCCAGGCGCGCCTGAACCCGCGCGACCGTCAGCGAGACGACCGCGAACACCACCGCGAACGGCAGCAGCGCGAGCCCCGCCTGCAAGGACGTCATGCCGCCCTGCTCCACCGCCCGCGGGAACACGTACAGCAGCGCCGAGTACCCGGCGAAGAACAGCGCCGCCGACACCAGGCCGAGCTGCAGCGCGCGAAGTCGCAGGACACTCGGAGGGAGCAACGGAATGCGACCGCTGCGCTCGACGGCATCCTGGTGCCGCCACATCGCCACGAGGGCGATCGCGGCGACAAGGAGAGCGACGAGCACGGGCCACGACCAGTTCCACGCCGGTCCGAACGTCAGCGCCACCGAGGCGGCGAGGATGCCGATGCCCAAGGCGGCCGTGCCGACGAGGTCGATCGCGACGTGCTCGTGCGAGCGGCTGCGGGGGGCCAGCGGCGCAAGGGCCATCGCCGCGACGGCGACGAGAGCCACGACGACGAACACGGCGCGCCACCCGTCGACGACACCGAAGCTCGTCGCGGCGAGCGCACCGCCGACGACCTGCCCGACCGCCGCACCGATGCCACCGCTCGCCCCGAAGGCGGCGATCGCCCGCGTGCGCGCGACCCCACCGGACGTGGCCTGAATGGTCGCGAGCACCTGCGGGGTGCACAGCGCCGCGCCCACCCCCTGCACGACCCTCGCCGCGATCAGGGTCGGCACCGAGGGGGCGAGAGCACAGGCGACGGCCGAGACGAGGAACAGCCCCATGCCGACCGCGTACATGCGGTGACGACCGAAACGGTCACCGAGTCGCCCGCCGAGGATCAGCAGAACGGCGAACGGGATGCCGTAGCCGGCGATGACGAGTTCGAGCGAGACGTCGTCCGCGCCGAAGCGGTCGCGCAGCGTCGGCAGGATGACGGTGACCGCGTTGAAGGCGAATGTGCCGACGCCGGGTCCGAGGAGGAATCCGATGTAGCGCCAGGTCGGGACCGCGGGTGCGGCGTCGCCCGACGGCACGGGGGTGGTACCGGTGCCGGGGGATGCGGAGGTCGTCATGGTGCCAGCATGAGGGGTGCGTCATCCTGGTACCAGGAGAGTCTTCATCCTGGTAGTGGAAGCACTCCCCTCACCGCGGGCGGCGGCCCTCCCGCCCTCTATGCTCGCGTCGGAAGGAGACGTCATGACCCGATCCGACGAGGCGCGCGCGGAGTTCGCGGCGTTCCTCCGCAGCCGCCGTGCCCGGCTGCAGCCGTCGGACGTCGGCCTCCCCGACGGCACGAGGCGGCGCGTCGCGGGGCTCCGGCGCGAAGAGGTCGCCCAACTCGCCGGGGTCGGACTGACCTGGTACACGTGGCTCGAGCAGGGGCGCCCGATCGCGGCATCCGCGCAGGTCGTGGCCGCGATCGCTCGCGCGCTCCGACTCACCGACGACGAACGCGACCACCTCTTCGCCCTCGCGGACCTCCCCCGCCCCGAGCGGGAAGCGCGCGCGTGCGTCGACACGCCCCACCTCGACCTCCTCGAGAAGCTCCTGCCCTACCCGGCCGCGCTGCAGACATCGCGCTTCGACATCCGCGCGTACAACCGGGCCTACCGCTACCTTTTCGACGACCTCGACGACATGCCGACCGAGCGACGCAACTGCGCGGTGCTGCTGTTCACGGACCCGACGTGGCAGAACGCCCACCTCAACCTCGATCACGCGCAGCGCCGGATGGCTGCCCGACTTCGGTCCGCGTACGGGCGGCACCACGACGAGCCGTCGTGGCAGAGCTTCATCACCGAGCTCGAGCGGGCCTCGCCGCGTTTCGCCGAGCTGTGGAGCCGGGGCGACGTCGGCGGCGAGCGCCACGCGGTCAAGCACCTCGTCAACCCGCGCGTCGGCGAGCTGCACCTCGAGATGTCGAGCGTGTGGGTCGACGAGAGCCTGGGTTCCCGGGTGGTGTGGTTCGCCCCGCGGGATGCCGCGACGGCGGCCCGTCTCGAACGCCTCGCCGCCGAACATCCCGAGCAGGCGTTGATCAGCGCGGTCGCCTGACGGCCGGGGCGGAGATCAGCCGAGCGGCTTCATCTCGAGCGACTCCACCGTGCTCTCTGCCCCGACGGTCGCGAACGACGTGTAGCCGTCGGCGCTCGAACGCTCCAGCAGCGCCTTGAGGTTCTTCGGACGCTGCTCCAGGCGCACGCGGGCGCCTTCGGCGACGAGGGCCGCCTTGATCCGCAACAGGTGCGCCAGGGGGACGTCGCGATCGTGCACCAGCACCACCGAGCGCTCGTCCCCGTCGTCGGCATCCTGGAGCAGGTCGACGATCCGCTCGAACCCGATCGAGAAGCCGACCGCCGGGACGTCCTGGCCGAGGAATCGGCCGATCATGCCGTCATATCGGCCGCCGCCGCCGAGCGAATAGTCGACGCTCGGGTGCGCGAGCTCGAAGATCGTGCCGGTGTAGTAGCCCATGCCGCGCACCAGGAACGGGTCGAATCGGAGGGGGGCCTCGGCGCCGCGCGCGGCGGCCACCGTCTCACCGAGCGCCACGAGGTGGTCGACGATCTCGTCGGGGATGCCGGCCGGCAGGGCCGCGCGGATCCCCGACGCATCGAACCCCGCGTCGTCGCCGCTCGGACGGTCGAGATAGGCGGCGAAAGCGTCGACCGCCGCGGCGGTGGCGCCCCGATCGCGGAGCTCGGCCACAACCCCGGAGGGGCCGATCTTGTCGAGCTTGTCGATCGTGATGAGGACGCCGGGTCGTTCGTCGGCGGCGAACCCGAACACGTCGAGCATGGCATCCAGCGCGCGCCGGTCGTTGACGCGGACGATGCCGCCTTCCAGGCCCAGCGCGTCGAGCACGTCCAGGCTCGCCGTCATCAGCTCGGCCTCGGCGCGTGCCGACGCGTCACCGATGATGTCGATGTCGCACTGCACGAACTGGCGGTAGCGCCCCTTCTGCGGACGTTCGGCGCGCCACACGGGCGCCATCTGGATCGCGCGGAACACCGTCGGCAACTGTGCCCGGTTCGTGGCGTAGAACCGCGCGAGCGGCACGGTGAGGTCGTAGCGCAGCCCCAGGTCGGCGAGCGCGGCCGGGTCGTCGGCGGCGGCGCGGATCGCCTCGGCATCCATCCCTCGCTTGAGGATGCTGAACGAGAGCTTCTCGTTGTCGCCGCCCATCCCCGAGTGGAGGCGGGAGTATTCCTCCATGACGGGCGTCTCGATCTCGTCGAAGCCGTGCGCGCGGTAGCGCTCGCGGATGACGGCGAGCACGCGTTCGCGTCGGGCCTTGTCAGCGGGGAGGAAGTCGCGCATACCGCGCGGCGGGTTCACGGATGCCACGGTTCCATTGTTCCAGGCCCGGGCCGGCGGCCGCGCGCGATGCGCCGCGAGCCCACGATCCGGCCGAGCGCTCACGGTGCGGACGCCCGGAACGAGGGCGCTCGACCGGATCGTGAGCGCTCGCGGTGGCTACTCGGCGGACCGAACCTCGGCGGACAGACGGCGGAGTCGCTCGCGGAGGGCGCGGTCGGCATCCCACCCGTGGGTGCGGGCCAGCTGCACGAGTGCCAGCAGGGCATCGCCGAGTTCGGATTCATCGGCGGGGGCGAGAGGCGCGCGGCCCGCGACGACGCCGACCTGGGCGGCCTTGCCCAGCACCTTCTGTGCGAGCGCGAGCGAGGGCATGTGGTCGGAGACGCCGTCGAGCACGCTGGTACGCTCGCGCTTCTCGGCGGCCTTCGCGTTGTTCCAGTGCACGAGCACCTCTTCGGGGGTGGATGCCACGGCGTCCCCGAACACGTGCGGGTGCCGGCGCACCATCTTCTCGGTGAGACCGCGGGCCACGTCGTCGATGTCGAACGGATCGTCCGGGTCGCCCGCGGCGATCTCGGCGTGGAACAGCACCTGCCACAGCAGGTCGCCGAGCTCCTCCCGCAGGTCCGCCCGCGTGCCGGACTCGACCGCGTCGATGACCTCAGCGCTCTCTTCGACCAGATACGGCACCAGGTCGCGGTGGTCGATCGTCTGCGTCCACACGCAGCGTTCGCGCACCGCGCGCATCGTCTCGGCGGCCTCGCGCAGCGCGTCGTCGCTCACGGTCCCTCCTCCGGCGGCATCCGTGCACCGCTCGTGCCGAGTATGCCCCGCGACGGGGCGGGCGGGCGTGCCGAACTCCGGAGATTTCGATTCGCCGACGGATGGCATCCGCGAAATGTTGCGGTCGAAGTCATCCGCGGTCACAGAATCTCCGGAGTTCGGCACGGCACGCGGCCGTCAGGCGGCCCGCGTGATCTGCAGGCAACGTGACACAACTACTCTGAAACCTGTGCGTGAACTGACCCCGACCGAGGCCATCGACCTCGTGGGCCGCTTCGAAGCCGGCCAAGAGCTTCCCGAGCAGATGCGCGCGGACGTGCGCCTCCTCGGATCCCTGCTGGGACGGGTACTGCGAGAGAGCGGCTCCCCCGGCCTCTACGACGACGTCGAAGAGCTCCGGACCGCGACGATCCAGGCCTATACCGACGAGACGCCCGAGGCGTTCGAGCGAGCCGCGGCGATCGCCGACGGTTTCTCGATCGCCCGCGCCGACGAGGTGGCGCGCGCGTTCACGGCGTACTTCCACCTCGTCAACCTCGTCGAGGAGCACCAGCGCGTGCGCATCCTCCGCGAGCGCGGCGACCGGCCGTCGCGCGGGGGCACCCCCGACACGATCGCCGCGGCGTTCGAGAGGCTGTCGGCCGAGGTCGGCGAGGAGACCGCACTGTCGCGCCTGCAGGCGCTGCGGTTCCACCCCGTCTTCACCGCGCACCCCACCGAGGCCCGTCGCCGCGCGATCTCGACGAGCATCCGCCGCCTGTCGGAGCTGCTGGGCGAGCACGACTCCGCCGCCGACAACGACACCGAGATCCGACGCACCGAGCGGCGCATGCTCGAGGAGATCGACACGCTGTGGCGCACCGCGCCGCTGCGTCGCGAGAAGCCCTCCCCCGTGGACGAGGTGCGCTCGGTCATGGCCGTGTTCGATGAGACGCTCTACACCGCCGTGCCGCGCGTGTACCGCCGCATCGACGACATCCTCCAGGGCGAGAACGCCGGTGCGCGTGCGCCGATCGTGAAGCCGTTCGTCCGCGTCGGCTCGTGGGTCGGCGGCGACCGCGACGGCAACCCCTTCGTCACGGCATCCGTCACCCGCAAAGCCGCGGCGATCGCGAGTGAGCACGTCCTCCTGGGCCTCGAGCGCACCACCCAGCGTGTCGGGCGGGGCCTGACCCTGGATGCCGAGACCACGCCGCCGAGCGACGCCCTCCTCGCGCTGTGGCACCGTCTTCGCGCCGCCGATGAAGATGCCGCCGCGGAGATCGCGGAGCGCTCGCCCGCCGAGCCGCACCGGCGGATCCTGCTGCTCATCGCCCGGAAGATCGCGGCGACACGCACCCGCAACGCCGACCTCGCGTACCGCGACCCCGAGCATCTCCTCGCCGATCTGCGGACGGTGCAGGACTCTCTCGTCGCCGCCGGCGCGGCGCGGCAGGCCTATGGCTCGCTGCAGCGCCTCGTCTGGCAGGTCGAGACGTACGGCTTCCACCTCACCGAGCTCGAGGTGCGCCAGCACTCCGCCGTCCACCGCAAGGTGCTCGACGAGCTGCGCGCCGGGGGCGAGCGCAGCGAGCTCGCCGACGAGGTGCTCGAGGTCTTCCGCTCGATCGCCTACGTCCAGGAGCGCTTCGGCCCCCGCGCCGCGGGCCGGTACATCGTCTCGTTCACGCAGTCGGCCGAAGACCTGGCCAACGTTCACGAGCTCGCGTCGTACGCGATGGGCCCGGGCGAGCAACTCCCGGTGCTCGACGTCATCCCGCTGTTCGAGACGTTCGCCGACCTGCAGGCGGCCCCCGGGATCCTCGCCGAGATCGTCGCCCACCCCGCGTTCGTCAGCCGACTGGATGCCACCGGCCGCCGCCTCGAGGTCATGCTGGGGTACTCCGATTCGTCGAAGGACGTCGGCCCCGTGGCCGCCAACCTCGCGCTGTACGAGGCGCAGGCGAAGATCTCGACGTGGGCCGAGGCCGAGGGCATCGAGCTGACGCTCTTCCACGGCCGCGGTGGCGCGCTCGGACGCGGTGGTGGACCCGCCAACTCGGCGATCCTCGCCCAGCCGCCGCACTCCGTCGACGGCCGGTTCAAGCTCACCGAGCAGGGCGAGGTCATCTTCGCGCGCTACGGCGACCCCGACATCGCGATGCGCCACATCGACCAGGTCGCGGCGGCGGTGCTCACGGCATCCTCGCCTTCGATCGAGCGTCGCAACCGCGGCGCGGCCGAGGCGTTCGCCGACGTGGCCGCCACGATGGACGTCGCCTCACGCGAGCGGTTCTTCGCGCTCGTGAAGGCGCCTGGCTTCGCGCCGTGGTTCGCCACCGTGACTCCGATGGAGGAGCTCGGTCATCTGGCACTCGGCTCGCGTCCGGCCCGACGCGGCCTGTCGGTGGAGTCGCTCGAAGACCTCCGCGCGATCCCATGGGTGTTCTCCTGGACGCAGGCGCGCATCAACCTCGCCGGATGGTTCGGTCTGGGGACCGCGCTCGACGCCGTGGCAGACGAGCAGCGCCTGCGTGACGCGTACGAGCAGTGGCCGCTGTTCCGCACGATGATCGACAACGTCGCGATGAGCCTCGCCAAGGCCGACACGCGCATCGCGCGGCGCTACCTGGCACTCGGCGACCGCGACGACCTGGCCGCGCTCGTCATGGACGAGATGCTGCTCACCCGTTCATGGGTCGAGCGCATCACCGGTGGCGAGCTGCTCGGCAACAAGCCCGTGCTGCAGCGCGCGGTGAAGATGCGCAGTCCGTACGTCGACGCCCTGTCGCTGCTGCAGCTGCGGGCACTCCGCGCGCTGCGCGACGCGTCCGCAGAGAACCCGACACCGGATGCCGAGCACCAGCGCCTTCTGCTGCTCTCGGTCAGCGGTGTGGCGGCGGGTCTGCAGAACACGGGCTGATTTCGGTTCCTCCGAGAGCGCCGGCGTCCCAGGGGACGTCGGCGCTTTCGCGTGGCCGCCGCGTCAGTCGAGGCGGCGATCGGCGGCGTGACGTGCGAGGCTCCGGCCGTACCGCTCGGTGAGCTGCACCATCAGGTCGGGGGTCTCGCGGTCGAGCCCGAAGACGTATCCGGGGAAGTCGAGCTCCTTTTGCGCGGCCCAGATCTCGTCGTGACGGTCAGGCGAGAGTAACTGCACCGGGTCGCCGACCGCCACCCATCCGATCGGCACCACGGTTTCGGGCGGGAGCACCGTGCGCAGGTGGACGATCGCGTTGATGCGCACCTCGCTGCGGTCGCCGATCTCCGCGCCGTTGAAGATGCGGGTGGCCGTGGCGAGGAACACCTCCTCGCCGATCTCCGCTCCCGCGACGCTCGCCATCGGCCCGATCAGCGAGTGCGCACCCACGTGCACCGCGTGCGTGGAGCTGGCCCGCAGCAGCGCGTTCTCCATCACGATGGTGTTCTCCCCCAGCACGATCCGACTGCCCTCGGCCGTGAGGACCGCGCCGTGGAGGACCTGGCATCCCGTGCCGATCGTGACGTCACCGCTGATGACCGCCGTGGGGGCGACGACGGCGTCGGGGTGGATGCGGGGCTCTGCCCCGAGGTGAGCGAAGCGCATGGGCGGCGTCCTTCCCGTCGGTGCCCGTCAGCGTAGTCCTCGGCGGCAGGGCGAGGACACGCTCACTCTGGGTCGTAGGCGAACACGTCGTCGAGCCGGACGCGGAACTCACCCACGATCTGGAACGCCAGTTCGAGGCTCGGCGAGTATCGCCCCTGCTCGATCGCGATCACCGTCTGGCGCGTCACGCCGAGCCGGCGGGCGAGTTCGGCCTGGGTCGTCCCGGCGCGCTCGCGATGCTCGCGGATGGTGTTGGTCACCCGCGTGGGCTTGGCCATCACGGCATCCCCCGGTAGTACAGGGCGAGGCGCGCGAGGCTGCCGATGATGGCCGAGAGCGCGAAGCCCGCGTAGACGGCGTTGGCGATCCAGAACAGCGGCGCCTGGACGGCGCAGAGAGCCAGCGCCGCCAGACCGCCGAACACGAGGAAGGCCTGGCCGACGCGGTCTCCCTGCGTGGCGATCTCCCGATCACGCACGTCGGAGCGGTGGTCGGTGTCGGGATCGCGGCGCGATTGCACGATCCCCCACACGATGCTCACGGCGATCGCCACGACGATGCTCGCGACAATGGTCGAGACCATCGGCCACACCCAGTCGACGCGGTCGACGGCCGTGTCACGGGCAGCCACGAGCATCCAGACCGTGTACACGAGCACCCCGGGGACACTGGCGATCAGCCCCGCCCAGGTGTTGCGTTCCTCGAACGACATCGCGGCCTCCATGTAAACAAAACTTGACATTTTCACCCTAGGGCGGGCACGATTCGGTGTCAAGAATCTTTGACACCCAGGAGCCATCATGGACATGAACGCCGCTGTCGTCGACGCCTACGGACCGCCCGAGGTCGTCCGCATCGACCGCCGCCCCCGCCCACGGGCCACCGGCAGCGACGTCGTCGTCGAGGTCGCTGCCGCATCCGTCAACAGCGGCGACGCGCGGATCCGCGGCGCACGGTTTCCCGCCGGCTTCGGCGTCCCCGCCCGGCTCGCGCTGGGTCTGCGAGGTCCCCGTCGAGCGGTGCTCGGCGTCGCGCTCTCGGGCCGCGTCATCGAAGTGGGTCCGAAGACGACCGCTCTGCGGATCGGGGACCGCGTGTCCGGAATGACCGACATGCGCATGGGTGCGCACGCCGAGTACACCGCGGTCCCCGAGCAGCGATTGGCGCGCATCCCCGACGAGGTCAGCGATGAGGACGCCGCGGCCGTGCTGTTCGGGGGAACCACCGCCCTGTGGTTCCTCCGCGACCGCGCGCGGATGCGTCCCGGTGAACGCGTCCTCGTGATCGGCGGCGCCGGCGCCGTCGGTACTCACGCGGTGCAGATCGCCCGGTCCCGCGGCGCGGAGGTCACGGCCACGGCCGGCAGCGGTAATCAGGCGCTACTCGCGCGTCTCGGAGCGCATCACACGGTCGACCGCACCGCGGTGCGGCTTTCCGATCTCCCGGGCCCGTATGACGTCGTCTTCGATACCGTCGGCGCGCTGCACCCCGGTACGGCCGCACCCCTGCTGTCGCCGAACGGTCGGGTGATCCTGGCCGCGGCGACGCTCGCCGAGACGATCACGAAGCGCGCGCGCGTGATCACCGGCACCGCGGGTGCGGGGCGTGAGCTCGTCGGCGACCTCATCGACGGGATCGTCGACGGAACCCTGACTCCCGTTATCGAAGCGACCCTGCCGCTGGACCGGATCGCAGAGGCGCACGCCCGCGTGGACTCCGGTCACAAAGTGGGAAGCATCCTCGTGCGACCGTGATCCGGTCGACAGATCCACGCCGCGTGGACAGCGCGACCACAGATAGCGAGCACCGCGCGGATCGGGTCGATCAGGGCATCCGCCCCCTCAGGCCGTCGTCGTCTCCGACGCCTTCCCCACCGGGAGCGGCCACAGCGCGTCCAGCAACTGGCGCACCCACGCGATGAGGTTCGCGTCGTCGGCGTCCTGCGGAAGCGGCACGACCATGGCATCCCCGTTCGCGACGAGCTTCGCCTTCGGATACAGCCGCTGCAGACGCACCCGCATCGAGTCGGCGAGGTGCGCCGGCGCGATGCGCAGGTTCGACCCCATCGCCACGACGTCCGCGAGACCCGCCTGCGCGGCGCGACGCCGCAGCCGCGCGACCGCCACGAGTCCCTCGACCTCGGCCGGCGGCTCGCCGTACCGGTCGCGCAGTTCCTCGACCACGAGGTCGATCGCGTCGTCCTTGGCGGTCGCGGATGCCGCAGCCGAGAGCTTCTGGTACGCCTCGAGCCGCAGTCGCTCGCTGTCGATGTACGTCTCGGGAAGGCGGGCGTCGACGGGGAGTTCGAGACGCAGTTCGGTGGGACCCTCGGTGTCCTCCCCGCGGAAGGTCGCGACGGCCTCGCCGATCATGCGCAGGTACAGGTCGAAGCCCACGCCCGCGATGTGACCGGCCTGCTCCGCGCCGAGCAGGTTGCCCGCCCCGCGCAGCTCGAGGTCTTTCAGCGCGACCTGCATGCCGCTGCCGAGGTCGTTGTTGACCGCGATCGTCTCGAGACGGTCGGCGGCGGTCTCGGAGAGGGGCTTCATCTCGTCGTAGAGGAAATAGGCGTACGCCCGCTCGCGACCACGTCCTACGCGTCCACGTAGCTGGTGCAGCTGGGACAGGCCGTACTTGTCGGCACGATCGATAATGATCGTGTTGGCGTTGGCGATGTCGAGACCCGTCTCGATGATCGTCGTCGAGACGAGCACGTCGGCCCGCCGCTCCCAGAAGTCGTCGACGACCTGCTCGAGCTGGTGCTCCCCCATCTGGCCGTGGGCCACGACGATGCGCGCCTCGGGGACGAGCTCGGCGAGGTGGGCGGCGACGCGCTGGATCGACGACACCCGGTTGTGCACGTAGAAGACCTGCCCCTCACGCAGCAGCTCGCGCCGGATCGCCGCGGCGATCTGCTTGTCGTTGCGGGGGCCGACGTAGGACAGGATCGGATGCCGATCCTCCGGCGGGGTCGCCAGAGTCGACATCTCACGGATGCCGGTGACCGCCATCTCGAGGGTGCGCGGAATAGGCGTGGCGCTCATCGCGAGGATGTCGACGTTCGTCTTGAGCTTCTTCAGGGAGTCCTTGTGCTCGACGCCGAAACGCTGCTCCTCGTCGATGATCATCAAGCCGAGGTCTTTGAAGATGACCTTCTCGGTGAGGATCCGATGCGTGCCGATGACCATGTCGACGGTGCCGTCGGTGAGCCCCGCCAGCGTGGCCCTCGCCTCTTTGTCGGTCTGGAAGCGCGAGAGCGGGCGAACCGTCACGGGGAACCCGGCGAAACGCTCCGCGAACGTCTCGAGGTGCTGCTTGACCAGAAGAGTCGTCGGAACGAGCATCGCGACCTGCTTGCCGTCCTGGATCGCCTTGAAGGCGGCGCGCACCGCCACCTCGGTCTTTCCGAACCCGACGTCGCCCGACAGCAGGCGGTCCATGGGGACGGGCTTCTCCATGTCGGCCTTGATCTCGTCGATCGTCTGCAGCTGGTCCAACGTTTCGGCGAACGGGAACGCCTCCTCCAGCTCGCGCTGCCACGGAGTGTCGGGCCCGAAGGCGTAGCCCTTCGCGGCCATGCGCGCCGAGTAGAGCTTCACCAGCTCGACGGCGATGTCGCGCACCGCCTTGCGTGCGCGTCCCTTCGCCGCCGCCCAATCGCTTCCGCCCATCTTGGAGAGCACGGGAGCCTCGCCGCCGACGTACTTCGACAGCAGATCGAGCTGATCCGTCGGAACGAAGAGCTTGTCGCCCGGGTACCCGCGCTTGGACGGCGCGTACTCCAGGACCAGGTACTCCTTGATCGTCTTCACCGCGTTGCGGCCGCCACTGGAGACCTCGCGGCGCGTCAGCTCGAGGAACTTGCCGATGCCGTGGGTCGCGTGCACGACGACGTCGCCGGGCTTGAGCTGCAGGGGGTCGACGACATTGCGTCGACGCGAGGCGAGTTTCTTGACGCCGCGGTTGTCGCCGCCGACCGCGCGACCGTAGAACTCTGTCTCGGTGATGACGGCGAACTCGACCTCGGTGAGTTCGAAACCGCGCTCGAGTGAGGCGCACACGATGTGGGCCACTCCGGGCTCGGGCGGCGTGCGGACGTCGTCGACCCGCCGCGCCGCGATCCCCCGCTCGGCCAGGACGTCGCGCGCGCGGTCGACGAGACCCGGGCCGGATGCCGTGACCACGACGGCCCACCCGTCGGCGAGCAGTTCCCCGACGTGGGCCGTCGCACCCTCCACGTTGCCCTGGAACGAGGGCACGGGGTCGGCCTTCACACGGTGCGCGGAATCGTCACCGACGTCGAGGCCCTCGGCCTCGGCATCCGCCGCCCCCGAGTCGAACGCGCTGAGCCGCCACCACACGCCTCCGCGGCCGCTCGCGATCTCGTGCAGGTCGTCGAGGGTGACGAAGTCGCCGGCGCCCAGATCGACCGGGGTGTCGGCGCCGGCCGTGGCCGCTGACCAGGCCGCCTCTAGGAACTCCCGGTTCGTGTCGCCGAGGGTCGTGGCGCGTGCCAGCGAGCGTTCCGGGTCGACCAGCGCGACCGCGGCACCCCCGGGCAGATAGTCCACGATCGTGGTGAGGTCGTCGATGAGGACGGGGATGAGCGACTCCATGCCCTCGGCGGGAATGCCCTCGGCCATCTTCTCGAGCAGTTGCCGGAGCCCGGGATAACCGTCGCGCAGCTCGGCTGCGCGGGCACGAACGGCCGGAGTCAGGAGCAGTTCGCGACTGGGCACCAGCGAGACCTCGGGTACCTCGCCCGGAAGCGAACGCTGATCGGCGACCGAGAACGCGCGGATCTGGTCGACCTCGTCGCCGAAGAACTCGACGCGGTACGGGTGATCGGCGACCGGAGGAAAGACGTCCAGGATGCCGCCGCGCACGGCGAACTCACCTCGGCGCGAGACCATGTCGACGCGGTGGTAGGCCAGTTCGACCAGGCGCGCGATGACCTGGTCGAGTTCGCTCCCGCGCCCGCCGACGCGGAGCTGGACCGGCTCGACGTCGCCGAGGCCCGGGGCAAGCGGCTGCAGGGCGCTGCGGACCGACGCGGTGACGACGAGCGGCGTCGTCCCGTCCCACGCTGCGATGCGGCGGAGGACGTCGAGGCGGCGTCCGACCGTCTCGGGACTCGGGCTGAGGCGTTCGTGCGGCAGCGTCTCCCACGCGGGGAAATGCAGGACCTGCGCGCCCGGGAGCACGGCATCCAGGGCCGGACCGAGCGATTCGGCACGTCGGCCGGTCGGCGCGATGACGAGGACGGCGCCCGGTGCTCCCCCGCTCCGACGATGCTCGAGAAGACCCGCGATCACGGGCGCATCGAGCCCGTCGACGAGGGAGAGAGACAGATCGGAGGATGCCGCCGAAGCGGCCTCCCGGTACGAATCAGCCTGCTCGAGGGCGCGCACGATCCCGGGAACTGTCACTCGACATATCCTACGCGGGGGCACCGACACCGGCTCCCGGCAGCGTCACTCAAAGGCCGTGCCGTGCGCTCGGGATGCCAGATCCTCGAGACCCCGCCCGGCTCGGATCGGCGTCGTACAGTGGGCTCATGACCTCGCCCGGCCTGCCCGACTTCGCGGCGCCGCACGCGTCAGCCCCGGTCGGGACGCTCCTCTCTCCTCCGCGCCCGGCCCCTCGACGGCGTCCGCTCGGTGCGATCGCTCTGGTCCTGTCGATCCTCGCCGCTGTCATGGCGCCGGGAATCGCCGGTTTCGCGGCGTTCCGGGTCGCGCGCGGCGCCGGCGCGGAGTACGTCGCGCGCGGTGGGCAGTCCGTCGACTTGCGTCTCTTGTCCCCCGTACGTGATTTCGTTCTCGTGGGCGAGGTGGCCTTCTGGTCCGGAACGGTTCTCGGCACTGCGGCCCTCGTTCTGGGGATCGTGGCCACAGTGCGCGGGGCCGGCCGCGGCTCCGGTATCGCCGCCATCGTCCTCGGGTCACTCGGTCCGTTCGCGTTCGCAGCGCTGGTCTTCCTCGCCCTCGTCACCGGCGCGGCCGGCATCAGCGGACTTGCCGCCTGAGGGGCCCTACCGGCTCTCCCCTCGGTCCGTCCACCCCATACAGCAATCACACGGCGACTCCATAGGGTGTGGATGACGAGGGCGCCCCGTGCCCTCGACGACCACAGGAGGACACCGTGAGCAGCACACCGCCGCCCCCCGAGCCGTACAACACTCCCCCGACGACGCGCGCCGAGGCAGCGCAGAGCGGCTACTCCGCACCGCCCGCCGCCTATGCTGCGCCGACACCCGCGGAGACATCACGTCCGACAGGCTCGAACCGGCTCGGCCTCATCGCCTTCGTCGTGTCGCTCCTGGGCATCGTGATCGGGGCCATCCTCGCCACCCTCGGCGGCATCCAGAGCGGCAGCCTGGCGCAGTTCGCGGAATACTCCAACGGCACCGCCACCATCGACCCCGAGACACTCCCTGACGCCGCGAACCAGATCGCCATCGCCGCCGGAGCGCTGTCGGTCTCGGCCTTCCTGGTGTGGGGCGTGCTCGCGCTCTGGGGATTCATCCAGGGCATCATCGCCGCGGTCAAGAACCGCGGCCGCGGGTGGGGCATCGCCGCGATCATCCTCGCGGTCATCGGCGGAGGGATCGTCTTCGGATTCTTCCTCCTCGGTGCGACGATCGGGGCGGCACCTTACGCGTCCTGACCGACGTGGAGTGAAGCCCTCCCGCCGCGAGGCGGGAGGCGCCTGACGCAGAACCCCGGCCCTCGGCCGGGGTTCTCCGCGTTGGCCCGGGTGCCGCCTCTCGACGGGTCGAGATCCTCTGCCGCGTCGGAGGGTTCGGATTCGGAGGGTCCGGGGTTCGAGAGCATCTCACCCCTCCTCCACAGGGATCGATCGGCATCACTTGTCCACAGATCGGCCTCGGAGCCCACGACGACCACACCGCGGCCCCTAGCCTCGCCCGGAGCCGGACCGACCGGCACGCAACGCGCGAGGACACCCCATGCATGACTTCCGTTCGACGGATCCCCCCTCCGTGTCCGGCCGCGAACACACGACGGAAGCGGTGCGCCGTGCTGAACCGGCGGCAGGATCCGATCGTTCGAGACCGTCGCGGCTCATCCCCTTCCTGACGTTCGGATCGATCAGTGTGATCCTCTTCGCGTTCGCCGGCCTGCTCCGCCGCGACCCGGAGCCCGTCCTGGCATCCGTCGGGGACTACAGCTGTCTGGGGGCCTGCCTCAGCGGCGTCGCCGCCGCGATCTTCGGGTGCGTCACCGTGTCCCGCGCCATTCGACGGCGGCGAGGGCTGTAGAGCAGATGACGGCCCCACCGTCGGCATGGTTGGTCGGTCGGGCGCCCGGCGGCTTCGCGCGGCCCGTCGCGGCGTCGACTCAGCGTGGCGCGTGGAACCGCTGCTGAGCAGCGAGCAGTCCGTCCTCGACCAGCAGTTCCACGGCGTCAGCAGCGTCGGACACGAGGATGGGCAGGGTCTCCCGCTCCTTCGCACCGAAGGGATCGAGCACCCAGTCCGCGGGGTCCTGCCGGCCCACCGGACGACCGATCCCGACCCGGATCCGAGGGAACTCGGGTGTTCCGAGGGCCTTCGCCACGTCGCGAACACCGTTGTGACCGCCGTGCCCCCCGCCGGTCTTGAGCTTGATCGTGTCGTAGGGAATGTCGAGCTCGTCGTGCACGACGACCACGCGCTCCGGGTCGACGGCGTAGAACTTCGCGAGTCCCGATACCGGACCACCCGACACGTTCATGAAGCTGTTCGGCTTGGCCAGGATCAGCTTCGGCCCGCCCGGGCGAAGCCACGTCTCGACGACCCGCGCGTTGGCCTTGTGCGCGCGGAAGGTCTCGCGACGACGGCCGGCCAGTTCGTCGACCACCATCTGGCCGATGTTGTGCCGGGTCGCCTCGTACCGTGGTCCCGGGTTGCCGAGCCCGACGATGAGCCACGTGTCCGCCATGGCATCCATCCTTCCGGATCCGCGCGGACCCTCACGTCACCGCGACCCGCAGCGAATCCCGGCAGGAAAAAAACGAGGGGGCGTGACGCACGCCCCCTCGTCGACAGCGGACCGCGAGTGCGGTCCGATGAGATCAGTTGTCGTCGGAGCCGGAAGCCGCCTCGGACTCCTCGGACTGCTCCTCGGCGACCTCGGCATCGGCCTCGGCGATCTCCTCTTCGGCGGCGAGAGTGTCCAGCGGAACCGACACGCCGATGATGAGGGTCTCGGGCTCGGTCACGAGGGTCGCACCGGCGGGAAGGACCAGGTCGGCCGCGGTGATCTGCGTGCCGTCCTCGGCGCCCTCGATCGAGACCTCGACGTTCTGGGGGATGTGGGTGGCCTCGACCTCGAGCGAAACGGTGGTGTTCTCGAGGTTCGCGATCGTGCCGGGGAAGGGCTCGCCGACGACGGTGACCGGCACGTCGACCTGGACCTTCTCGCCCTTGCGCACGACGAGGAGGTCGATGTGCTCGACGATCTGGCGCACCGGGTCCTTCTGGATGTCCTTCACCAGCGTCAGCTGGCTCTTGCCGTTGATGTCGAGATCGAGCAGCGCGTTGGCGCGACGGATCAGGAGCGACACCTGGTGGCCGGGCAGCGCGACGTGCTGGGGCTCGGTGCCGTGGCCATAGATGACGGCCGGGATCTTGCCCGCTGCGCGGAGGCGGCGGGCGAAGCCCTTGCCGAAGTTCTCGCGCACTTCGGCGACGACCTTGTTGTCTTCCGACATGTTGTTCTCCTCGCGGGCACGGGTCCCGCAGCTTATGAGCGGACCATGTCCGCGCGTATGTGGTCTGGATTCGACTCGAACGCGAGCGCGTGAGGAAAGCCGGAAGCCTGCATCACCGCGTCGATCACGGATGCCACGCGCGCCCGCCGGGCGCACGACGACGCATCCCTCGCCGAAGTTCCCCGGAAGTCTACCAGCGCGACGGCCGCTCCACGACCCGGAACGTCATTCGCGGCGTGGACACGACGGTACGATGAGAAGCCCATCTACCCGGAGGATCACCATGGACAGCGGCTTCTTCTCTCACGTCGTGCTCTGGGTCGTCGGCGGCATCGCGGCGATCGGCCTCGTGGGCACGGTCGGTGCCCTGTTCTCGATGGGCCGCAACGCGGGCTACAAGAAGCACTGACGCACGCGGCGTGTCTGCCGCGAGCGGCACGACGCGTCGAGCCACGGCACGCTCGAGTCAGTCCGTGCCGACCGCGGATGCCATGGCATCCCCCGCTTCGCGCACGATGAGGCGCATCGCACGTGCCGCGTCGTCCGCCCTCCCTGCGGCGATCGCGAACGCGACGTCCTGGTGCCACCGGACGGCGTGCGGGTTGGCGTCGTGCGGCATGAGTTCGTGTCGCGTACGGCCGGTCAGGACCGCCTCGACGACGTCGCCGAGCGCCGCGAACATGGTGTTGCCCGACGCGGCCAGGATGGTGCGATGGAACCGCACGTCCGCCGCGAGGTACTCGGCCTCGTCGGCGGCCCCCTCCGTGCGCGCCATCTCGAGCACGGCCGCGACGAGTTCCTCGCGCTGGGCTGCACTCGCGACCGCGGCGGCGGCCCGAGCCGCGAGCGGCTCGATCGCGCCGCGTAGCTCACTGAGCTCGCGCAGCTGAGATCCGCGCGCGGGGCCACTCAGCCGCCAATCGATGATCTCGGGCGCGAAGACGTTCCACTCGCTCGAGGGACGCACGACTACGCCGGCCTTGCGACGCACACTCACGAGCCCGAGCGATTCGAGCACCCTTACGGCCTCACGCCCGGCACCACGCGACGAGCCCTCGGACAGCTCGCTCGTCACGAGGCGCGCGCCCGCGGGCAAGCGCCCCTGCACGATGTCCGCACCAATGCGCGAGACGAGAGCGTCGTGCAGCGTCCCCGCGCCGGGACCAACGGTGGTCATGCATCGATGATGCCAGACGAGAGTGCACGCTCTACCAGAATTCGTCATGCATATCCGCGACTTGTGTGCTTTTATGTACGACAAATAATCATCGGCATTGCAGCCGCCGCCGGAACAAGGACGCTCATGGCCATCCCCCTCCTCCCCACAGCCCTCGTGCTCGCCGCGGGCGAGCCCACCGCCCCCAGCGCCCCCGCCGGGCAGCTGATCACCGCCGCCGTCATCGGCATCGCCCTCATCGTCGTGCTCATCACGTGGGGCAAGCTCCACCCGTTCCTCGCCCTGACGATCGGCGCGTTCACCACCGGTGTCGTCGCCGGCATGCCCATCGGCACGGCCGTGACGAGCTTCACCGGTGGATTCGGTTCCACCATGGGCGGGGTCGGCATCCTCATCGCCCTCGGCGCGATCTACGGCAAGCTCCTGGCCGACTCCGGCGGCGCCGACCGCATCGTCGACACCCTCGTCGCCCGTGCCACGCCGCGCAGCCTCCCCTGGATCATGGGCCTCATCGGCGCGATCATCGGCTTGCCGATGTTTTTCGAGGTGGGTCTCGTGCTGCTCGTGCCCGTCATCATCCTCGTCGCCCGCCGCTCCGGGGCCTCGCTGATGAAGATCGCGATCCCGACCCTCGCCGGCCTCTCCGCCATGCACGGTCTGGTCCCGCCGCACCCCGGCCCCCTGGCGGCGATCTCCGCTCTGAATGCGAACCTCGGGCTCACCCTCGCCTTCGGCGTCATCGTCGCGATCCCCGCGGTCATCATCGCTGGGCCCCTGTTCGCCCCGCTCGCGGCGCGATGGGCGCCGGTCCCCGTGCCCGAGCTGTTCGTCTCGGCCGAAGAGAAGGGTGAGGAGCCCGTGCGGCGGCCGTCCTTCGCGGCCACGCTCGCGAGCATCCTGCTCCCCGTCGTCCTCATGCTCCTGAAGGCTCTCGCCGACATCCTCGCCCCCTCCTCCACCGACGCCTGGAAGGTCGTCATCGACTTCCTCGGGCTCCCGGTGATCGCGCTGTTGCTCGCCGTCCTGGTCGGTTTCGTCGTCCTCGGTCGCGGCGCGGGCTTCGACCGCGCGCGCCTCACCGGCGTCGTCGGGTCCTCGCTCGGACCGATCGCCGGCATCCTGCTCATCGTCGGCGCGGGTGGCGGGTTCAAGCAGGTCCTCGTCGACACGGGCATCGGAAAGGTGATCGCCGACCTCGTCGCCGGCTCCAGCGTCTCGGTGCTGCTCCTCGCGTGGCTCGTCGCCGTGGTGATCCGCGTGGCGACCGGATCGGCGACGGTCGCGACGATCACCGCCGCCGGCATCCTGCAGCCGCTCACGACGTCGCTCGACGCCCCGATGACGGCGCTCCTCGTGCTCGCCATCGGCGCCGGATCGGTGTTCTTCAGCCACGTCAACGACGCCGGCTTCTGGCTCATCAAGGAATACTTCGGGCTGAACATCCCGCAGACGCTCAAGACCTGGACGGTACTGGAGTGCATCATCTCGGTCACGGGCCTGGCCGGCGTGCTCGCCATCAGCGCGTTCGTCTGAGAACCGGAAGGATCCCGATATGACCTCCCCCGCCCCCGTGCTCGTCTTCATGGGTCCGGCCGGTACCGGCAAGTCCACCGTCGCCGGAATGCTCGCCGGACGCCTGGGCTGGGACTTCCAGGAGGGCGACGACCTCCACCCTGCCGAGAACGTCGCCAAGATGGCGGCCGGTCACGCCCTGACCGACGACGACCGCTGGCCGTGGCTCGACCGCGTCGCGGCGTGGATCGACGGCCAGCTCGCCGCGGGACGACCGGGCGTCATCACCTGCTCGGCGCTCAAGCGCAGCTACCGCGACGTGCTGCGTCGCGACGACGTGACGTTCGTCCTGCTGCTTGGCGACCCCGCGCTCGTCCTCGAGCGGTTGCTGCGGCGCCAGGGGCATTTCATGCCGCCCGCGCTTCTCACCTCGCAGTTCGACACCCTGGAGATCCCGGATGCCGACGAGCGCGCGATCCACATCGACCTCGATCTGACCCCGCAGGAACAGGTCGACACGGTCATCGCGCAACTGCACCTCTCCCCCGGCACCTGATCGGCGTCGGAACGAGCCGATACAGTGGCGGGGGCAAGTGACTCCCGTCCGCCACCCTCCTTTCGCACGTGAACACGGAGCAACGAATGACGTCGACCCCCTCCCCGACCGGACCCTCGACCGACCAGGACCAGGCGCCGCACGAGGCGGCTCAGCACCACGAGGGGGCACCCGCTCCCGACGAGGTCGCCCGCCCCACCGCCGACGCCGCTTCGAGCCCCGAGGGCGAAGGCGACGCGCGAGCGAACATCGGTGTCGTGGGCCTGGCCGTCATGGGCTCCAACCTCGCTCGCAACCTCGCCAGCCGCGAGGGCAACACCGTCGCGGTGTTCAACCGCAGCGCCGACAAGACCGAGCACCTCGTCGACGCCCACCCCGAGGCGGGGTTCGTCGCGTCGTTCTCGTACGAGGACTTCGCCGCGTCGCTGTCGAAGCCGCGTACGGCGATCATCATGGTCAAGGCGGGACGCGCCACCGACTTCGTCATCGACGAGCTGGTCAAGGTCTTCGAGCCGGGCGACATCATCGTCGACGGCGGTAACGCCCTGTTCACCGACACGATCCGCCGCGAGAAGGCCGTTCGCGACACCGGCATCAACTACGTCGGCATGGGCGTTTCCGGCGGCGAGGAGGGCGCCCTGCTGGGACCGTCCCTCATGCCCGGCGGCTCCGACGAGTCGTGGCAGACGCTCGGCCCGATCCTCACCTCGATCGCCGCGGTCGCCGAGGGAGAGGCGTGCGTGACGCACGTCGGTCACGACGGCGCCGGGCACTTCGTGAAGATGGTGCACAACGGCATCGAATACGCCGACATGCAGCTCATCGCGGAGGCGTACGACCTCATCCGCCGCGCCACCGGCAAGACGCCCGCCGAGATCGCCGACGTCTTCGCCGAGTGGAACCGCGGCGAGCTGGAGTCCTACCTCATCGAGATCACCGCCGAGGTTCTGCGGCAGACGGATGCCGAAACGGGCAAGCCGCTCGTCGACGTCATCCTCGACCAGGCCGGCGCGAAGGGCACGGGCGCCTGGACGGTGCAGACCGCGCTCGATCTCGGCGTCCCCGTCTCGGGCATCGCCGAGGCGACGTTCGCCCGCTCCCTGTCGAGCCACCCCGAGCAGCGCTCCGTGTCGCGGGACCTTCCCGGACCCTCGGGCGCCGACGTGCTCGCGGACGAGGATGCCGACGCGTTCATCGAGCAGGTGCGTCTGGCCCTCTACGCCTCGAAGATCGTCGCGTACAGCCAGGGCTTCGACGAGATCCGTGCGGGTGCCGCGCAGTACGACTGGAACATCGACCTGGGCGCGGTGTCGAAGATCTGGCGCGGCGGCTGCATCATCCGTGCGCAGTTCCTCAACCGCATCGCCGAGGCCTACGACGCCGAGGCCGAGCTCCCCGTGCTGCTGACCGCGCCGTACTTCGTGGAGGCCCTCGGCCGCGCGCAGGACGCGTGGCGCACCATCGTCGCGCTCGCGGCGGAATCAGGCATCCCCGCACCGGCGTTCAGCTCGTCGCTGGCCTATTACGACGGCTTGCGCGCCGACCGCCTCCCCGCCGCCCTCATCCAGGGGCAGCGCGACTTCTTCGGTGCGCACACGTACCGTCGCGTCGACAAGGAGGGCACCTTCCACACTCTCTGGTCGGGCGATCGCACCGAGATCGAGGCCGAGGACACGCACTGACGACGAACCGGACGAAGCGGCGGCGGGCACTGCTCGCCGCCGCTTCGGCGCTGTACGCGTTCGCGGTGTGGTGGATGACGCTGCGTCCGGAACCGTACGGCGCCGAGACCGCCGGCATTCTCCGCCGCGTGCTCGCGCTGTTGGCCGGGTGGCCGCCCACCGCGTGGGTGACGTTCGACATCGTGGAATTCGCCGCGAACGTCACGATGTTCGTGCCGTTCGGCCTGCTGGTCTCGGCGTGGGGCGGCCGCCCGTGGCAGGGCGTCCTCGGTGGATTCATCGCGAGCGCCGTGATCGAGACGACCCAGCTGCTGTTCCTCCCCACCCGGGTCGCCGACGTCCGCGATCTGGTCGCCAACACCCTCGGGGCGACGATCGGCGTCCTCGTGGCCGCGCTGATCTCCCGCGTGATTCGTCTTCACAGCGAGCGCATAGCCACCGCCATAGAAAGCTCATAGATTCCGGCGCAGAATGGCATCCATGACCGCCACCGTCAGCGCCCCCGCCTTCACCCGCCCGGACGGCAGCGCTCTGCGCGTCCTCGTCGTCGATGACGAGCAGATGCTCACCGACCTCCTGTCGATGGCGCTGCGCATGGAGGGCTGGGACATCCGTACGGCCGGATCCGGGTTCGACGCCCTGCAGGCGGCGCGCGATTTCGAGCCGGATGCCATGGTGCTCGACATCATGATGCCCGACCTCGACGGCATGGCCGTGCTCCAACGACTGCGGCATTCCGGCAACGACGTTCCCGTCCTCTTCCTGACCGCCAAGGACGCGGTGGCGGATCGCGTCGCGGGGCTGACCGCGGGTGGCGACGACTACGTCACGAAACCGTTCAGCCTCGAAGAGGTCGTGGCACGCTTGCGCGGTCTCATGCGCCGAGCGGGAACGGCGTCCACTCGCGACGCGGAGCCCATCCTCCACGTCGGCGACCTCTCGCTCAACGAGGACAGTCACGAGGTGGTCCGCGCCGGCACCGAGATCGAACTGACCGCGACCGAGTTCGAACTGCTGCGCTTCCTCATGCGCAACCAGCGCCGCGTCGTCTCGAAGGCGCAGATCCTCGACCGCGTCTGGAATTACGACTTCGGTGGGCGATCCAGCGTCGTGGAGCTCTACATCTCGTACCTCCGCAAGAAGATCGACGCCGGCCACGAGCCGCTGATCCACACCGTCCGCGGCGTGGGCTACATGATCAAAGCCCCTCAGTGAGCCGGGCCGAGGCGCGCCACCGCTGGTCGCTGCAATCGCGGCTCATGGCCGCGGTCATCGGCATGGTGGCGTTCATCCTGGTCATGATCGCGGTCTCGACCGGAGCGATCATCACCGGCGTCCTGCAGACGAACCTCACCGCCCAGGTGTCGGCCGCCGTGAACAACGTCCAGGTCGGCGCCACGAGCACGGCGAGCGACGTCCTCGCGAACGGCCCCTTCCCCGACGGCACCGTCCTGGTACTGCGGAGCCCCAGCACCGGCGACACCGGCGCCTACATCGACGGGCGCTCGGTGCGCGCGCTCGACGGCGCGCAGGTCGACGAGATCCGCGATGCCGTCGCCGACGCCGTGACGACGGGCATGCCGGACTCCGACACGGTCGACCTGCCGGGCCTGGGCGACTACCGCATCGGCTTCCGGGCCGGCCAGCTCGGGACGGTCGCGGTGCTGGGCCTGCCGCTCAGCCAGGTGACCGCGACGATCGGGGCGATCCTGACCACGGTGGCGCTCGTCACCGCCGGCGGGCTCTTCCTCCTCGCGGCGATCATCGCGGTCGTCATCCGCGTGGGCCTGCGCCCCCTGCGGTCGGTGTCCGAGACGGCGACGCGCGTGGCATCCATCCGGATGGATCAAGGCGACGTCTCCATCGACGAACGCGTGCCCGACGAACAGGTCGACGATCACACCGAGATCGGGCAGGTCGGTGCCGCGCTGAACTCGCTCCTCGACCGCGTCGACGCGTCGTTGGCCGCTCGGGCCCGCAACGAGGAGATGATGCGGAGATTCGTGGCGGATGCCAGTCATGAGCTGCGCACGCCGCTGGCATCCATCCGCGGGTTCTCCGAGCTGTCGCTGCGGGCGATGCGCCAGGCGCAGGACGACGAGAGCCGCCAACGCATCGAGATGGCCGTCGAGACGACCGAGCAGTCGCTGGAGCGCATCCAGGCCCAGTCGCTGCGCATGACGACCCTCGTCGAAGACCTGCTGCTCCTCGCCCGCCTCGACGAAGGGCAGGAACTCGTCTATGGAACGGTCGATCTCACGCGGCTCGCGGTCGAGGCGGTCGGCGACGCCCGCCCCGCGGGGCCCGATCACGCGTGGTCGATCGACGTCGACGACGAGCCGGTCGAACTCGCCGGCGACGCCTCGCGCCTGAACCAGGTCGTCGCGAATCTCCTCGCGAACGCCAGAACGCACACGCCCGCCGGCACCGAGGTGACGGTCGCGGTGGCGCGCGAGGACGACGAGGCGGTGCTCCGGGTGCACGACGACGGGCCGGGCATCGATCCCTCCGTCGCTTCGCAGCTGTTCGAACGCTTCGCCCGTGCGGACCGCTCGCGCGACCGTAAGACCGGCGGCACGGGACTCGGGCTCTCCATCGCGAAAGCGATCGTCGAAGCGCACGGGGGCACGATCGCCGTGCACAGCACCCCGGGAGACACGACGTTCGAGGTGCGTCTGCCGGCGAAGCCGCGCGACCCGGCCTGAGGTCAGTACCCCGCGAACGCGTCCGTCGTGAGCGACTTCGCCTTCGCCAGTGCCGGGGCGAGGGTCGAGATCAGCCGCGGTGGGCCCGACACGTACGCGGCGCGCTCGGCCAGGTCGGGAACGGCACGCAGGAGCGCCCCGGCATCCACGCGATCGGGTCCCGCCCACGTCCACCCGCCGGGCAGATCGCGCGGCTCGTCCCGCGAGAACACCACGACCGGGATGCCGCTGGCCGCAAGGTCGTCGCGGAACGCCAACTCACTTGCCTCCGACACGACGTACACGAGCACGACGTCGCGACGCTGGCCGGTGGCCGCGAGGTGGCGCAGCTGCGACACGAACGGCGTCACGCCGATCCCGGCCGCGACGAGGAGCACGGGTGAGGTCGGGCGGGACGGCAGCACGAAATCTCCCCAGACCCCCGTGACGGCGAGCGTGCCGCCGATCGGCACCTCGGCCAACGCCCGCTTGTACGACGACTGGGAGCCGTCCTTGAACGCGATGCGCACCGTGGGCAGATCCTCGGGCGCCGACGCGATCGAGAACTCTCGCCGCGTGCCGCGGGCGTCGGGGCGGCGGTGCGGAACGTCGAGCTCGAGGTACTGCCCGGGCGAGAAGGAGAACGATCGGGCGGCGTGGAACGTCAGCTCCCGCACGGTCGGCGTCAGGTCGCGCCGGCCCTCCAGACGGAGGCGCACAGCGGCGCGCAGGCAGAACAGGAACGCCACGAGGTTGCCGATCAGCAGCGCCCGCTCCTGGCCGAGGGTGATGTCACCGACGGCGATCGGCCAGCCGGCGAGCACGCCGACCACCAGCGCCACCACGAACTGCTGGCGCCGGCGCGGCGGCAGCGTCAGGGGCTCGGACAGCATGAACGCACCGAGGAACAGGAACGGCGACGAGAACGCCACCTGCAACAGGACGGCGGGAACATCGACGGGGAAGCCCGCGGACTGGAACTGCACCGTCGTGCGAACGAACGCCACGAGGGCAGCCACCACCCAGAACACGGCGACGACGGCGAGCCGGTCGGTGCGGGCCAGCAGCAGCACGCCGAGCACCAGCACGGGGCCGGCCAGCCACGGCGAACCCACCCACCACGCGGACACCCCCAGGTCGGGGGCCCACACGCTCACGATCGTGAGCACGGCGGCGCCCGTGGCGGCGGGATTGAAGATGTGCCGGCCCCGCCAAGCGAGCACGTACTTCGACAGGGATGCCGCGACGCCCGCGAGAACCAGCCCGACGAGACCGAGTGGCTCCACGGTCGGGCGCACCACGAAGAGGAGGATCGCGGCGGTGATGAGCGAAGACTCCAGACGCCGTGGCATCCGGAGCACGCTCTGCGCCACGAGGTCGGTGCCGACGCACGCGGCCGCGAGCACCACGGCGCTCACGACGAGCTCGAGCGGGTCGGGGACGACGAGGCCCGCGAACGCCAGCGCGAGGGCGATGATCGTGAGCAGCCCCAGTGAGGCCAGCACGAGCCGGTACATCGAGACGCGGCCGAGAAGGCCGCGGACGCGGGTGAATCCCGCGGTCAGGGTCGCACTCATCAGAAGATCTCTCCCTCGAATCCGGGTGACCACTCCACGCGGCCGTCGGTGCGCATGCGCACCCAGGAGGCGCCCCACGCGGCCGCGAGCTCGGGACCGCCGTCGAAGAACAGCGCGGTGGCCAGACCGTCGGCCCGCATGGCCGTGTCGGCCATCGCCCACGTCGCCGCGTACGCGCGCACCGGCGCTCCCGTGCGGGCATCGAGCACGTGATGCAGCCCCTCCCCCCACGCTCGACGCGTGATCGCGGACGCGCACAGAGCCGCATCCCGCACCTCGACCACGCCGATCGCGCGAGTGGGGTCGTACGGGTGCTCCAAACCGATGCGGACGGGCGCACCGCGGACGGCGAGGTCGCCCGAGCCGTCGACGATCACGTCGCCGTCGACGTCTGCCAGGACCGTCGCGAGCACGCGATCGACCAGTCTCCCCTTGCCGAGCGCGCCGACGTCGAGCGTCGCCGGGCGCGACAGCGACAGGATGCCATCCCCCCACGTCACGACGTCGCGCCAGTCCGGAGCGGGTTCCGGCGTCCCCCACGGCGCGAGCGTCAGCCGCGCGTCGTAGCCGAGGCGGGCGAGAGCGTCTCCGACGAGCGGGTTCACCGCCCCGCGGGTGGCGACGTCGAGCTCGTCGTACAGGGCCAGCATGGCATCCGTATCCACGGGGGCGTGAAGGGATGCCGCCCGCCCCTCGGCGAGAGCGGAGACCAGCGAATCGTCCCGAAACCGCGACCACTCCCGGTCGAACGCCTCGACGACGGCCCCGACCGCTCCGCGGGTCGCCGAGGACAGCGGGGTCTCCGTCTCGATCGCCCAGGCGGTGCCGATCGCCTCGAACGTCCACACCGAACCGGTCGCGGTCACCGCGGTCATGGGATCAGGCCTTCGCCTCGGACTTGATCGAATCGAGGGCCTTCATGAAGCCGCCGCTGGTGAGCGAGGATCCTGCGACCTTGCTGACCGAGATCTCGTCGACCTTCTTGCCGACGACCTCGTCCTTGATCCCGCCGATGAACTCGCTCTGATAACGGCGCGACTCCGCGGCCTGCGGGTCGCCGGTCACCTCGACGTCGGTCACCGTGTCGCCGGCGATGGTCACGGTCACGTCCACCGTCTCGACGCTCTCGGGCGTGGAGTACTGGCCCGTGGCCTCGTAAGTACCGTCGGCGTACACGCCGGACGACGAGCCGCCGGCCGCAGAGCTCGCGCTCGGGGCGGACGACGCGACCGGCGCCGACGCCGACTCGACCGGCGCGGCGGCGTCGGTGTTCCCCCCGGAGCAGCCGGCGAGGGTCACCATGCCGGCGACGCCCAACAGGGCGGTGCCGATGCGAACCGGGCGGGGGACGGCGGTCGTGCGGATCATGAGGGTCCTCTTTCGGTCGTGCCTCGCGGAGCGGTCGTGCTCACCATGAAGACACGATCCCGAACCGGACCTGGTTCAGCCCTCACCGAACCTATGAACCGACCATGAACCTCAGGCGTCGCCGCCGAACATGCTCGTGACCGAGCCGTCCTCGAAGACCTCGTGGATCGCGCGCGCCAGCAGCGGGGCGATGGGCAGCACCGTCAGGCGCTCGAAGCGGCGCTCGGGCGGCAACGGGATGGTGTCGGTGACCACGACCTCGTCGATCGCGGGGTCCTGCAGTCGCTCGGTGGCGGGGTCGCTGAAGATCGCGTGAGTGGCAGCCACGATGACCTTGCGGGCACCGCTCGCCTTGAGCGCTTGGGCGGCCTTCTGGATCGTGCCGCCGGTGTCGATCATGTCGTCCACGAGGAGACACGTGCGCCCGTTCACGTCACCGACGATCTCGTGCACCGAGACCTGGTTGGCGACCTTCGGGTCGCGACGCTTGTGGATGATCGCGAGCGGGGCGCCGAGACTGTCCGACCACGTGTCGGCGACGCGCACGCGGCCCATGTCGGGCGACACGACGGTGAGGGTCTCACGGTCTTCTGCCGAGAGTCCCTGCTCGAAGTGCTCCAGCAGCACGGGCTTGGCGAACAGGTGGTCGACCGGGCCGTCGAAGAAGCCCTGGATCTGCGCCGCGTGGAGGTCGACGCTCATGATGCGGTCGGCACCCGCGGTCTTGAGCAGATCAGCGACGAGGCGGGCGCTGATGGGCTCGCGGCCGCGGCCCTTCTTGTCCTGTCGCGAATACGGGAAGTACGGGGCGACGACCGTGATGCGCTTGGCCGACGCGCGCTTGAGCGCGTCGAGCATGATCAACAGCTCCATGAGCCACTCGTTGACGGGCGGACCGAACGACTGCACGACGAAGACATCGCACCCGCGGATCGAGACCTCGAAGCGCGTGTAGATCTCACCCGACGCGAAGGTGCGGTGCTCAGTCGGGGCGAGCTCGGTGCCGAGGTGCCGGACGACCTCGGATGCCAGATCGGGGTGCGAACGACCCGAGGCGACGACGAGGCGCTTCTTGGTCTTGGCGACGAGCCCGGGGGCGATGTCGTTGTCGCGGTCGAGATCTACACGGTTCTTCTTACGAGCCATCGCGCGCTTCCTGTTCACCCCGGGCCCGCGCGGCGACGTCCGCCGCACCGGTGCCCGGTCGATTCTTCTCGACCCACCCCTCGATGTTCCGCTGGGGTGCAACGCTGAGTGCCAGGGCACCGGCGGGAACGTCCTTGCGGATCACCGCGCCGGCACCGGTCTTGGCGCCATCCCCAATCGTAACCGGCGCGACGAAGACGTTGTGCGAGCCGCTGTGCACCTCGTCGCCGATCACGGTGCGGTGCTTGGTGATGTCGTCGTAGTTGGCGGTGATCGCACCGGCACCGAGATTGACGTGGCGTCCGATCTCGGTGTCACCGATGTACGACAGGTGCGGGACCTTGCTGCCCTCGCCGATCGAGGAGTTCTTCACCTCGACGAACGTGCCGACCTTGCCGTTGACCCCGACCCGTGCGTTGGCCCGAAGGTACGCGAACGGGCCGACGGTGGCGCCGGCTTCGACGACCGCGAGCGTCGCGTCGGTGCGGGTGATCGTGGCATCCTCGCCCACCTCGCAGTCGACCAGGCTCGTGTCGGGGCCGACCGTGGCGCCGGCGGCGATCACCGTGGCCCCGCGCACGTGCGTGTTGGGGAGGAGCGTGACATCCGGTGCGAGGACGGCGGTGACGTCGATCCACGTCGTGGCCGGGTCGATCACCGTGACGCCCTCGCGCTGCCAGTACCGGACGGTGCGCGCGTTGAGCGTGCGTCCCGCCTCGGACAGCTGGATGCGGTCGTTCACGCCGAGCGCCGCTGCGGCGTCGCCCGTGACGGATGCCGCGACCCCCAGTTCTGCCTCGCGCAGCAGCGCGACGACGTCCGTGAGGTACTTCTCCCCCTGGGCGTTCGCGGTGCCCACGCGGCCGAGCTGGTCGCGCAGCGGCGTGGCCTGGAAGACGTAGACGCCGACGTTGATCTCGGTGACCGCGGCCTCTTCAGCCGTGGCATCCTTCTGCTCCACGATGCGCCGCACGCCGTCGACGTCGTCACGGATCACGCGACCGTACCCCCTCGGGTCGTCGACGCGGGCGGTGAGGAGGGTCACGGCCGTGCCGCCGGACCGGTGCGTCTCGATGAGCTCGGTGAGCGTGTGCGACTCCAACAGCGGGACGTCGCCGCTCAGCACCAGCACGTCGCCCACGAAGCCCTCGAGGGCCGTGAGCGCGGCCTCGACCGCACGTCCCGTGCCGGGGATCTCGTCCTGATCGACGATGACGACACCCGGAGCGAGCTCGGTGACCGTCTCGGCCACGAGGTCGCGCTCGTGCCGGACGACGACGACGATGCGGGACGGATCGAGGGATGCCGCGGTGTCGAGCACGTGTCCGACGAGCGGGCGACCGCCCACCGCGTGCAGGATCTTCGGGATGCGCGATCGCATGCGGGTGCCTTGACCCGCGGCCAGGACGATGACGGCGAGCTCGGTCGATGAGGTCATGCTCCGCCGCCAGGATTCGAACCTAGACCTAACAGCTCCAAAGGCTGTCGTGCTGCCGTTACACCACGGCGGACCGTGCCCGCGGGCACCGGTCAAGTCTGCCAGACCGCGACGGGGGGACGTTGTCGACATAATGAAGTCGTGAGCCGGGACAGCGACGAAGTCGATCGCATCGTCGAGGCGTGGGTGCGCCAACGACCCGACCTCGATTTCTCGCCGCTCGAAGTGCTCTCCCGCGTCGCGCGTCTCTCCCGACACCTCGACATCGCCCGCAAAGAGGCGTTTCGTCGCAGCGACATCGAATCGTGGGAGTGGGACGTGCTCTCGGCGCTCCGCCGCGCCGGCGAGCCCTACCAGCTCAGCCCGAAGCAGTTGCTGCAGCAGACACTCGTGTCCAGCGGAACCATGACCAATCGCATCGACCGGCTCGTCGCCCGCCGGTTCGTCAGACGCGAAGCCGACCCCGGCGACGGACGGAGCATCCTGGTGACCCTCACAGACGACGGTCGCGTGCGCGTGGACGCCGCGATCACCCGCCTCGTCGATGCCGAGGCCCTGCTGCTGGAGAGCCTGTCCCGCGGTGACCGCGAGCGTCTGGCGACCCTGCTGCGCAAGCTCAGTCTGGGGTTCGACGCGTGAGCGCCCCGGTCCAACCGACCTCGACCTGGCGTCGCATCGTCGCGTGGTTCGATGTGCGCTTCCGCTCGCCTGCCGCGATCTACGGCCTGATCGTCTTCACCGCGTTCGTGACGATCGCCGAGGACCACGCCGAAAGCATCGACGACATGCTCGCGACATCCATCGCGAGCCTGATCATCTTCTTCATCGCCCACGTCTTCGCGCACACGCTCACCGAGCACTCCGAGCACGGCTTCCGCGCGGCGACGAGGAACGCGCTACGCCACGGCGCCGGGATGCTCTACGCCTCGGTGCCGTCGATCCTCGTGCTGGTGATCTGCGATGTCGCCGGGGCGACGATCTCCGACGCGGTGGACTACTGCATGCTCGCGGCATTCATCGTGCTCGCCATCCTGGGCTACCACGCGTTCCAGAGTCGCCGCGCCCCCTTCTTCGCGCGGATCCTCGGGGCGCTGGCCACCGCCATGCTCGGGCTGTTCATCGTGGCCCTCGAGTACGGCTTCCACTGACGCCGGACGCGGTGCTCAGCCGATCGCCTCGGTGAGTTCGAACCAGCGCATCTCCAGCTCGTCTCGCTCGGACTCCCAGTCGGAGATGCGCTGCATCTCCTTCCCGAGCCCGACGTAATCAGCCTGGTCGTGGTCGGCGAGGGCCGCCTTCGCCCGGTCGATCTGCGCCTGCAGCTTCTCGATCTTCCGCTCGGTGGCTGAGGCCTCCTTCTGCGCGGCCCGAAGGTCGGCACCCTGCAGACCGGCGGATGCCACGGCCCCGGTCGCGGTCGACTTCTGGGGTTCGGCATCCTGGATCGCCCGCAGGCGCAGATACTCGTCGACCCCGCCGGGGAGGTGACGAAGCTTGGCGTCGAGGATCGCGAACTGCTGATCGGTGACGCGCTCGAGGAAGTACCTGTCGTGCGAGACCACGATGAGAGTGCCCGACCACGAGTCGAGCAGGTCTTCCATGGCCGCGAGCATGTCGGTGTCGAGGTCGTTGGTCGGCTCGTCGAGAATCAGCACGTTGGGCTGGTCGAGGAGGATCAGCAGCAGCTGCAGACGCCGCTTCTGCCCGCCCGACAGGTCTTTGACGGGCGTCGAGAGCTGGGCGCTGGAGAATCCGAGACGTTCCAGCAGCTGGCCGGGCGTCAACTCCTGCGCCTTGGAGCCCGCACCGAACGTGTAGGTCGTGCGGAGCCCGGCGATCACGACCCGCACCGGGTCGTTCATGTGCTGCTCGAGCTCGTCGAGGCGCTGGGTGAGGGTCGCGACCTTGACGGTCTTGCCGCGCTTGACGCGGCCCGTCGTCGGCTCGACGGTTCCCGAGACGAGTCCGAGCAGCGTCGACTTGCCGGCGCCGTTCACGCCCAGGATGCCGGTGCGCTCCCCCGGCGCGATGCGCCACTCCACGTCGCGGAGAACCGTGTGCTCGCCGTAGGTCACGCCGGCGTCGAGGAGGTCGACGACGTCCTTGCCGAGGCGCGCGACGGCGAGCGACTGCAGGGCGACGCGGTCGCGGATCTCGGGCACGTCCGAGATGAGCTCGTTCGCCGCGTCGATACGGAACTTCGGCTTGGACGTGCGGGCGGGGGCCCCGCGGCGCAGCCAGGCCAGCTCCTTGCGGGCGAGATTCTGACGGCGCTGCTCGATCGTGGCCGCCTGACGATCGCGCTCGACACGCTGCAGGATGTACGCCGCGTATCCGCCCTCGAAGGGCTCGACGAGGCGGTCGTGGACCTCCCACGTGGTGTTGCACACCTCGTCGAGGAACCAGCGGTCGTGGGTCACGACCAGCAGCCCGCCGGCGTTGGGCGCCCACCGCTTCTTGAGGTGGCCGGCCAGCCACGTGATCGCCTCGACGTCGAGGTGGTTGGTCGGCTCGTCGAGGAACAGCACGTCCCAGTCGCCCGAGAGCAGCCGCGCGAGCGCGACGCGTCGGCGCTGGCCCCCGGACAGTTCGCCGAGGCGGGCGTCCCACGGCAGGTCGCCGAGCAGGCCCGCGATGACGTCGCGCGTGCGCGCGTCACCCGCCCACTCGTGCTCGGGCCGGTCGCCGACGACCGCGTGCCCGATCGTGTCGTCGTCGTCGAGCGTGTCCTGCTGATCGAGGACGCCGACCGTGACCCCGCCGCGCACCGTCACGCGCCCGCCGTCGGGCTCACGGATGCCGGCGAGCATGCCGAGCAGGCTCGACTTGCCGTCGCCGTTGCGGCCGACGATGCCGATGCGGTCGCCCTCGTTCACGCCGAGCGAGACGGAGTCGAACACGACCTTGGTCGGGTATTCCAGGTGCAGGGCTTCGCCCCCGAGCAGATGTGCCATATCCGTCCCAGGCTACGCGGCCCGGGCCGGTCGGTCCGCCCGCGTCCGGCGTACGGGCCCCTCTGTGCGTCGGTGGCCTCCGCGAGACTTCATCCCGCCGACAAGGCCCTCGCAGCCTGCAAGGGAGATGTCGGCGCGATGAAGTCTCGCGGTTCCCGTCCCAGCGAACGGCGCCGACCGCCCCCGCCGGGCGGGCACCGCAGGGGCAAGGGATGCCGACTCCCTTTGCCCGCGAGACTTCATTGCGCCGACAAAGCCCCTGCAGCCTGCAAGGGAGATGTCGGCGCGATGAAGTCTCGGCGGTCCCCGGGGGGAGGGCGGTACGCGCGCAGCGGGGCCGCCCGGAGATTCCGGACGGCCCCGCTGGTGTGGCGACGGCTCAGAGGTTGTTGTCGGCGAGCCAGGCCTTCGCGATGTCGGCCGACGACTGCTGGTCGACGGTCGACTTCACGTTCAGTTCCACGAGACCCTCGGGGGTGAGGGCGGCGGAGACCTTGTTCAGGACGTCGGACACCTGCGAAGCGACGCTCGAGTTGACGACGGGAACGACGTTCGAGGCCAGGAACAGGCCCTCGGGGTCTTCCAGGGTCACCAGGTCGTCGGTCTGGATCCGCGGGTCGGCGGTGTAGACGTTCGCGACCTGGATGGTGCCGGCGACGAGGTCGTCGACCGTGGTCTCGCCGGTGGGCGAGAACTGCACGTCGACGCCGTAGGTCGACTTCAGGCCCTGCGGGCCGTAGGGACGCTCGGCCAGCTCGGCGTTACCGCCGAGGGTCAGACCGGTGGTGACCTTCGAGAGGTCGGCGATCGTCTTGAGGCCGTTGGCCTGAGCGAACGCGGCGGTGACGGTGTACGAGTCCTGGTCGGTGGCCGTCGACTGGTCGAGCACCTCGAGGCCCTCGGGAAGCGCGGCGGGCAGAGCGGCGTAGACCTCATCCGCGGTGCGGGCCGTGGTCTCCTTGTCGAAGAACTGCAGCAGGTTGCCGCTGTACTCCGGGAACACGGTGACGGTGCCGTCCTCGAGCAGCGGGATGTAGGCGTCGCGCTGACCGATCTGGAACTGACGCTTGACCGTGAGGCCGGAGTTCTCAAGCGCCTGGGCGTAGATCTCGGCGATGATCTCGTTCGAGAAGTACGCCTGCGAACCGACGACGATCTCGTCGGACGACGCGCTGGCGTCACCGCCGTTGTTGCTCAGGGGGTCGCTCGAGGCGCCGCAACCGGCGAGGGCGAGCGAGGCGACCGCGAGCCCGGCGAGGACGCCGAGACCCTTGCGAGTTCGTGCTGTGAACATGGGTTCCTCTTTCTGGTGGTGGGATTCGGGTGGGTCATGGAGTGGTCGCGGGCGCGGTGGGCGCTCCGACCGCGATCGCCTCGGCGCGACGCTCGCGCGCAGACCGGCTCCGCGGCGACGCGGCACCCGCGGCCCGGATTCCGCGCGGCACGACGAGGTGCTGGAGGAGGGCGAACAGGCCGTCGATCACGAGCGCTAGGACCGCGACCAGGATGGCGCCACCGATCAGGATGTCGAACCGTCGCAACGGGATCGCAGCGATGATGTACTGCCCGAGCCCGCCCAAACCGATGTAGGCGGCGATCGTGACGGTCGCGAGCACCTGCAGGGTCGCGGCGCGGATGCCGCCGACCAGGAGCGGCAGACCGAGCGGAACTTCGATGCGCCACAGGATCTGCGCCTCGGTCATCCCCATGGCACGTCCCGCGTCGATGACGCGACGGTCGATGGCTTCGAACCCGGTGTACGCGCCGGCCAGCAGCGATGGGATCGCCAGGACCACGAAGGAGATGACGGCGGCCTCGGGTTTGTGAAGCACGCCGAGCAACAACGTCAGCAGGATGAGCAGACCGAACGACGGGATGGCGCGCGCCGCGCCCGAGATGGCGACGGCGGTCTCGCGCCCCTTGCCGGTGTGGCCGATGTACCACCCGAGCGGGATGGCAATGGCCCCGGCCACGACGACGGAGACGAGGGTGTAGAGCAACTGCACGCCGATCGCGGCGGGGATGGAGTCGAAACCCGTCCCCGGGTTGCCGGAGAAGATCCAGGCGATCGCTTCGCCGAAGAGATTCATGCCTTCACCAACGTCCGGTTGGCCTGGCGCGAGACGGTCTTCATGCTGCGCGTCCAGGGCATGAGCAGGCGGCCCGCGATAACGAGCAGCAGGTCGATGACCAGCGCGATGACCACGACGGCGAGCACCCCCGTGAAGACTTCGGGGATGATCCGGCGCTGCAGACCGTTGGTGAAGAGGTATCCGATGTTCTGGATGCCGACCAGGATGCCGACCGTCGCCAGGGCGATCGTGCTCGCCGAGGCGACGCGGAGCCCCGCGAGGATCACCGGCCCGGCGAGCGGGAACTCGACCGCCCAGAAGCGGCGGAACGACCCGTATCCGAGCGCGGTCGATGCCTGTCGGACACCCGCGTCGACCGAGTCGAGGCCGTCGGCGACCGCGCGCACGAGGATGGCCACGGCGTAGATGGCGAGCGCGACGATCAGGTTCGTCTCGCTCACGATCGAATACCAGCCGGTGACGACCGGCATCAGGATGAGCAGGGCCAGCGACGGGATGGTGTACAGCAGCCCGGTGATCGTGATCACACTGCTGCGCACCAGTCGGTAGCGCCACGCCACCCACCCGAGCGGGATGCTGAGGACGAATCCCGCCACGAGCGCGATGAGGCTCTGGCGGAGGTGCGACACCGTCAACTCACCGATGAGGCCGAGGTTGTTGAGGACCCAGGTCACGGGCGCGGCTCCTCCACGAGAGCACCCTGCGTGCGGCCCTCGGCATCCACGACGACCGTGCCGCGATCGGTGGTCTTCAGGTGCAGGGCGCGCTTGCCCTTGACCGCGCCGATGAAGCTGGCGACGAAGTCGCTCGCGGGCTTCTCGATGATCTCGCTCGGCGCACCCACCTGCGCGATGTGCGCACCTTTTTCCAGCAGCACGACCTGGTCGCCGAGGAGGAACGCCTCGTCGATGTCGTGGGTGACGAAGACGATCGTCTTGCCGATGTCGCTCTGCAGCCGGATGAGTTCCTGCTGGAGCTCGTCGCGCACGATGGGGTCGACGGCGCCGAACGGCTCGTCCATGAGCAGGATGTTGGGGTCGGCGGCGAGGCCGCGCGCGACGCCGACGCGCTGCTGCTGACCACCCGAGAGCTGGCTCGGGTACCGGTCGGCCATCGAGGTGTCGAGCCCGACCGTCTCCATGAGTTCGAGAGCACGGGTGCGAGCCTTCTTGCGGTTCTCCCCCTGCAGCACCGGCACGGTGGCGATGTTCTCGGCCACGGTGAAGTGCGGCAGCAGTCCCGAGTTCTGCATGACGTAGCCGATCCGTCGGCGCAGCTGCACGGGCGGCTGCGCGGCGATGTCGTCGCCGTCGATCGCGATCGTGCCGGCGGAGGGCTCGACCATGCGATTGATCATGCGGAGCAGGGTGGTCTTGCCGCAGCCCGACGACCCCACGAAGACGGTCGTCTTGCGGGACGGGATGACGAGGCTGAAGTCGTCGACGGCGCGGGTGCCGCCGGGGAAGACCTTCGAGACGGTCGAGAACTCGATCATGCGCGTACCCGACTCAGTCGGAGACCACGACCTTCCGGTCGAAGGCCACGTATCCCGAAAAGTCCGTTCCCACTCGGTCGACCGCGCCCGGACGCAGGTCGGGGTAGGACCACGCCCCGTCGGTCAGATCGACGCCGTCGAGGGCGATGTTCCAGTACTGGGCCGCACCCTTCCACGGGCAGGTGTACGGGGTCGGGCTCTGAGAAAGCGCACCTTCGCGGATCGCGCTCGGCGGGAAGTACCAGTTGCCTTCGATGGAGACGAGATCGGTGCGGTCGGCTTCGGCGATCACCACGCCGTCGAGTACTGCCTTCATGGGAATTCCCCTTTCGTGGCCGTTCGGGGGCACGGCGCCCGCCGGTGGATTACCACCTCGATCGAGGCTAGTGAGGGGTACCGACACGAAACGCAAGATTGCCCCGTGTGACGACCTGGGCTATGGTGCGGAGCGGTCAGACCACACGCGCGCCCGAGACGGGGCCGTGCACGTGCAGCGCGGTGTATCCGTCCGCGCTCAGCGTGACCTGCAGGTCGATCGCCGCGGTCTCGTCGGCGGCCAGGAACGCGAGAGTCGGTCCTGAGCCCGACACCAGTCCCGCCAGCGCACCCGAGCGTTCGCCGCGCTCGAGGACGCGCGCGAGATCCGGACGCAGGTGCAGGGCGGGGGCCTGGAGGTCGTTGCGCACGGTCGCCGCGAGCATGCGGGAGTCGCCCTGCCGAATCGCGTGCAGCACGTCGGGATCGACGGCGGGAACACGCGGCGCGGGACCGATGTCCACCGCGTGGCGTGCGCGGTGCGCGTCCAGTTCGCCGTAGACCACCGGCGTCGACAGGCCGCGGTCGTTCGGCACGAGGACCCAGTGGAAGCGTCCCGAGGCCAGAGCCGGACTCAGCTCATCGCCGCGGCCGGTGCCGATCGCGGTTCCGCCGAGAAGGGCGAACGGCACGTCGGCGCCCAGCTGCGCAGCGAGACGCGCCAGGTCGGCCGTCGGCATCCCGAGACCCCAGAGCGCGTCGCACGCCACGAGGGCGGCCGCGGCATCGGCGGAGCCGCCGCCCATCCCCCCCGCCACCGGCACGGACTTGCGCACCGTGAGGTGGGCGCCGTCGGTCACCCCGCCGACCCGCGCGAGCATGCGGGCGGCGCGAAGGGCGAGATTGCTCTCGTCGGTGGGAACGCCCTCGACGTCCACCGTCGACGTCGCGGCGATCTCGATCGTGAAACCCTCGGCGGGAACGGCGGTGATCTCCTCGTAGAGCGAGACGGCCTGATAGGCGGTCGCGACGTCGTGATAGCCGTCGTCGCCGACATCCCCGACCTCGAGGAACACGTTGATCTTCCCTGGCGCGCGCACGCGCACCGGGGCTGTCGAGGGGGCGCTCATGGGCGGGCCCGCTCGACCCGAAACGTCGCTTCGTGTGCGAAACTGGAACGTCGGACGGAAGTCGCCCGGCCCGTGAGCGACGGGTCGACGGCGGCCAGTCTGGAACGGGCGATCTCAGTCACTCTTCGACAGTAGCGCCCCACTCACCGCCGTTCGGCGCCGTCGCCGAAACGCGGACGTAACGCCGGCTCCCTACGGTGAACGAACCGTCCCCACATCCCCCGAGGAGGCACAGTATGCGATCGATGGTCCCCCTTTCTGTCGAGACCGACCCCTGGCGCGCCCTCCTCTCCCGGACGGACATCCGCATGGTCGACGGCATCCTGCACATCGTCGACGACACCCGCACCCCGACCGAGGCCGAGCGCGACGACCTCCTCACGGTCGCGGCTGCGATCGAGGCCGCGGGCGTCGAGGTCATGCTGGTTCGGGATGCCAACCGCCGCCCCAAGCTCGTCGTCGACACCGCGCACGCCGAGGCCGCACTCGCGGCGTTGCGCGACCCGGAGCTCGGTCCCGTCTACCTCAAGGCCCGCGGCGAGGAGCCGGTGCCCGCCCACAGCGTGACCCCCAGCCGCAACGCGGTAGAGGCCTACGCCGTCTTCCGTCCCCGTACCTCGGTCGAGGGGTCGTACCGGTACGGCGCCGCGCTCGCGCCGCGCCTCGAGCTGTGGCGCTTCGGCGCACGGACCATCGAGGCCCCGCGCCCCAGCGCTCTGACGCGTCGCACCTTCGCCGCAGCCGACCTCGACGTCGTGGAGATCGAGCGCTACGGGCGTCGCTGGCGGACGGTCGCCGGCATGTTCGACCCGCACCCGAACGAGTTCACCGAAGACGTCGACATGGTCTTCTCGTGGGTGGACGGATCGTCCAGCGAGTTCCAGCGCCAGCGCGCGGCTCGCATGAAGGGGTACGTCGTCGGGGACGGCGACGACAACGCCGCCCGCTACCGTCAGGTCGACGAGCTGCGCTACGCGCTGCGCAGCGTCCACATGTATGCGCCGTGGGTGCGCCGCATCTTCATCGCGACCGACTCCCCCACGCCGGAGTGGCTCGCGGACCACCCGAAGGTCACGATCGTACGCAGCGAGGAGTTCTTCGCCGACCCGTCGGTGCTGCCCACGCACAACTCGCACGCCGTCGAGGCGCAGCTGCACCGCATCCCGGGGCTCGCCGAGCACTTCCTGTACAGCAACGACGACATGTTCTTCGGCCGTCCCGTCACGCCGGAGCTGTTCTTCAGCGGCGCCGGCATCACCCGCTTCGTCGAGAGCGGCATCCGCATCGGCAGCGGTCCCGCGCACGTCGACCGTTCGGGACACGACAACGGCCTGCGAGTGAACCGTGCGCTCCTCAAGGAGCGCTTCGGCCGCGTCATCACGCTCGACCTCGAACACTGCGCGACCCCCCTGCGACGCTCGGTCGCGTACGAGCTCGAGCGCGAGTTCGCCGAGGACTACGCCCGGACGGCGGCGAGCCGCTTCCGCTCCGCCACCGACATCTCCGTGACCAACAGCCTCTACCACTACTACGCACTGGCGACCGGACGTGCGGTCATCACGACCGAGCCGCGTACGCGCTACGTGCAGACCACGCAGCTCGACTCCCTCCGCCGCATGGAACGCCTCGTCACCGGCCGCGACACGGACATGTTCTGCCTCAATGATGGCAGCGTGCCCGAGATCCCCGAGGAGGTCCGGGTGCCGGCCCTCCGCGCGTGCCTCGAGCGCTACTTCCCCGTGGCTGCGCCGTGGGAGAGGGATGCCGTCAGCGCAGGATCGGCAGCGGCGTCGTCGGCGGCGACACCCGCCCGCTGAGTGCCCCCGCGGCCGGCACGACGATACCGGCCGACCGCAGACGCTCCTGCGACTCGGCGGCGTCGACGTACTGCAGGACTTCCGCAGAACCCACGGGCACGACCGAGTGGACGATCGTCTCGTCGTAGACGTGCACGATGTTGAAGCCCTGCGCGCCGTCCTGCGGCCGCGTGCCGCCGACGGGCACCATCAGGTCCTGCGTGTAGCACGTGGCGGATGCGACCGACACGGGGATGCCCGCGAAGGTCGCGAACGTCGAGTAGTGCAGGTGTCCCGCGAGGATCGTGCGCACGTCGCTTCCGCGAAGGACGTCGGCGAGGAGCCGCTGGTCGCGGAGTTCGACGGTCGCGGCGAGATCGAGCACGCTCGGCACCGGCGGATGGTGCATCGCGAGGATCGTGCCGAGGGGTGCGGGGACCGACAGCACGTCAGCGAGCCAGTCGCGCTGTGCGGCGCTCACTTCGCCGTGGTGGTGTCCGGGGACCGAGGTGTCGAGGGTCACGACCCGCAGGCCGTTGAGTTCATCGACCCGGTCGACCGGCGCCGTGGGGTCGCCGATCTCCGCGGGGAGGAGGTGCGAGCGGAACGTCGCGCGGTCGTCGTGGTTGCCCATGACCCAGATGACGGGCGCGCCGAGGCGGTCGGCGGCGGGCTCGACGATGGCCCGCACGCGCTCGTAGGCGTCGGCCTCACCGAAGTCCGCGAGGTCTCCGGTGAAGATCAGCCCGTCCGGACGGACCCCGGATGCCTCGATCGCGGCGACCGCCTCCGCGAGATGTGCTTCCGAGTCGACCCGGTCGTACAGCGGCGATCCCCCCGCTCGCAGGTGGGTGTCGCTCAGGTGCAACAGCACACGTTCTGCACGCGGATGTTCGGCGTAGCGCATCTCGTTCCCTTCGGGTCGTCGGGTGCGACCTCTGCCCGGCGTGATGCTCCCGGTTGGGCTGAAATGTTACAGACATGTTTCACGAACGCATGATGAACACGTCGAGAATTCGCCCGGACGCGCGGCCGCTCCGACCCGTGGATGTCCGAGTGAAGCGCGGGAGTCAGGCGTCGGGAAGGGCGGCGATCCGCACGAAATCATCGATCGACAGTTGCTCGCCGCGGAGAGTCGGATCGATGCCGGCGCGCTGCAGCGCTTCCGACGCCGCGGCAGCCGACCCACCCAGCACGCTCGACAGCGCCTGCCGCAGCATCTTGCGCCGCTGCTGGAAGGCGGCATCCACGATCCTGAATGTGCGACGGCGAAGATCCTCGTCGCCGCGGATCTCGGCATCCCGCTGAAAACCGACGAGCACGCTGTCGACGTTGGGGACCGGCCAGAAGACCTGGCGCGAGACGGTGCCGGCCAGGCGCCACGGGCCGTGCCAGGCGGCCTTCACGCTCGGGGCACCGTAGACCTTCGACCCGGGCGGGGCCGCGAGGCGCTCCCCCACCTCGGCCTGCACCATGACGACGCCGCGCTGTAGGAACGGGAACGTCTCGAGGAAATGCAGCAGCACGGGAACCGAGACGTTGTAGGGCAGGTTCGCGACGAGCACCTCGGGCTCACCGGGGAGCTCGTTCACCTGCAGGGCGTCGGCGTCGATGACGGTGAGTCGCTCGGCGGGCACGTCATGGGCGGCGGCGGTCTCGGGAAGCCGCGCGGCGAGTCGGTGATCGATCTCGACGGCGACCACGGAGGCCCCCGTCTCCAGGATCGCCAGCGTCAGCGACCCGAGTCCGGGCCCGATCTCGACGACCCGATCGGATGCCTCGACACGCGCGGCCTGCACGATCTTGCGCACCGTGTTGGCGTCGACGACGAAGTTCTGGCCCAGTTTCTTCGTCGGTGTGACGTCGAGGTCGGCGGCGAGCCGGCGGATCTCGGCGGCACCGAGGAGCGAAACGGGCATTGTTCCACTGTAGCCAGGGCGACCGCCAGTCGCCGCGCCCCAAGGGTCGAGGGGCAGTAACGTGGGCGGGTGAGCCAGACGCAGTCGATACCCGCCAACGCCTATACCCTCCGCGGCCCCTATGGGCGGCGGGCCGTCGTCCTCTCGATCGCTGCGGCGGTCGGCGGATTCCTGTTCGGGTTCGACTCGTCGGTGATCAACGGTGCGGTCCGCTCGATCGAGTCCGACTACACCAAGGAACCGATCCTCACCGGATTCGTCGTCGCCATCGCCCTCATCGGGTGTGCCATCGGCGCGATCGTCGCGGGCGCCCTGTCCGACCGGTTCGGCCGCCTCAAGGTCATGATGGTCGGCAGCGCGCTCTTCCTGATCTCCTCGATCGGTTCGGCGCTGACCTTCAGCGTCCCCGACCTCATCGTCTGGCGTGTACTGGGCGGCCTGGGGATCGGTATCGCCTCGGTGGTCGCCCCGGCCTACATCGCCGAGGTCGCCCCGCGGCAGATCCGCGGAAGCCTCGCCTCGCTGCAGCAGCTCGCGATCACACTCGGCATCTTCGCTGCGCTCCTGAGCAACGCGCTCCTCGTGTCCGCTGCCGGCGGCAGCGCCGACAACATGCTCTGGTGGGGCCTGGATGCCTGGCGCTGGATGTTCCTCATCGGTGTCATCCCGGCCGCCGTCTACGGCTTCCTCGCCTTCACGATGCCCGAGTCGCCCCGCTTCCTCCTGGCTCGAGGACGCACCGACGAGGCGCGCGAGATCTTCGCCCGGCTGGTTCCGCCGGCCGATCTCGAGAAGACCGTCAACGACCTCGTCAGCGGGATCGAGAGCGACCGCAAGAACAAGAGCGCGTCGCTGGCCGGCCCCGCGCTGGGTCTCCAGCCGATCGTCTGGATCGGCATCATCCTGTCGGTGTTCCAGCAGTTCGTCGGCATCAACGTGATCTTCTACTACTCCACCACCCTCTGGCGGGCGGTCGGATTCGACGAGAGCAACTCGCTCCTCATCGGCGTCATCACCTCGGTCACCAACGTGCTGGTCACCCTCATCGCGATCTGGCTGGTCGACCGCGTCGGGCGGAAGCCCCTCCTGCTGGTCGGTTCCGCCCTCATGGCGATCTCTCTCGGCGCGATGGCTCTGGCGTTCTCGTTCGCCATCGGCTCGGGTCAGGACGTCTCGCTCCCGGGCGCTTGGGGACCGATCGCGCTCGTGGCCGCCAACCTCTTCGTCGTGGGCTTCGGCGCCTCGTGGGGTCCGCTGGTGTGGGTGCTGCTCGGCGAGATCTTCCCGAGCCGCATCCGCGGCAAGGCGCTGGGCGTCGCCGCTGGCGCGCAGTGGCTCGCGAACTTCCTCGTGTCCTGGACCTTCCCGGCGCTCGCGGACTGGTCGCTGACGATCACGTACGGCGCCTACGCGTTCTTCGCCGCGCTGTCGTTCGTGTTCGTCCTGTGGAAGATCCCCGAGACGAAGGGCATGGAGCTCGAGCAGACCGAGACGCTGTTCGTCAAGAAGCCCAAGACCAAGGCCTGAAGCGACACGAAGGCCGGCGCCCCCTCGGGCGTCGGCCTTCGTCATACCGGGAACGCCGCGGCGTAATCTCAGCAATCCGCACAAAATCAGCGGCATCCGCCGAAACGAGCGGAACCGACGCGAATCGCTGAGCCTGCGCGACACGCGCCCGGTCAGAACTCGCCGTAGACCTCGAGCGTGTTCGCCGCGACCTGCGCTCCGAGCTCGTCGGCATCCATCCCGAGTTCTTCGGCGAGGAAGCGCAGCGTCACCGGGATCAGGTACGGCGCGTTCGGGCGTCCCCGGTAGGGCACGGGCGTGAGGAAGGGCGCGTCGGTCTCGACGAGGATGCGCTCGCGCGGGGTCACGGCGAGGGCGTCCCGCAGGTTCTGCGCGTTCTTGAATGTGACGTTGCCCGCGAACGAGAGGTAGTACCCGCGGTCGGCGGCGATACGCGCCATGTCGGCGTCGCCCGAGAAGCAGTGGAACACCGTCTTCTCGGGGGCACCGACGCGTTCGAGCGTCTCCAGAACCGCGTCGTGGGCGTCGCGATCGTGGATCTGCATCGCGATGCCGTGCTTCTTGGCGAGGGCGATGTGCGCCTCGAACGAACGGATCTGGGCCGGGATGCCATCCGCCTCGGTCCGGAAGAAGTCCAGGCCCGTCTCGCCGATCGCCCGCACGCGCGGCTCGGCCGCGAGCTCGTCGATGACCGCGATGGCGGCATCCAATTCTCCGGCTGCTTCGTACGCGGGCGCCTCGTTCGGGTGGATCGCGACCGCGGCGAGCACGCGGGGGTGCTGCCGGGCCGCCCACGCCGACCAACGCGACGAGTCGACGTCTCCCCCGGCCTGGACGACGCCGTGCACGCCGACGGCCACAGCGCGGGCGAGCTGCTCGTCGAGCGAGAGCCCGGTCTCGCCGTCCTCGATCTCGAGATGGGTGTGGTTGTCGTAGACCGGGACGCCGAGCGGCTCGGGTGCGGGCGGGTAGCTGACGTCACGACGGCCGTCCACCGAACGCTCCCGCACGTACTGGCTCGGGTCGCCGCCCTCCATCGTGCCGCGGGGCCGCTCGACAGGCGTACTCATGCCTGTTCGACGCGCGGGAACAGCGGCGACAGCCCGTTCACCAACGTTCCCGGACGCAGCACCCCCCACGCCCCGGCCTCGCGGAGCGGCTGATCCGTGAGCCGGCCGATGCTCTCGGCGGCGCCGAGCGCGATCCACAGCTTCTCGGTCGAGATCGGCATGACCGGCGACAGCAGGACGGCGAGGGCCCGCAGCCCCTCGGCGGCGGTGTAGAGCACCGTGCCCAGGCGCTCACGCTGGGCGTCATCCTTGGCCAGCGCCCACGGCTCGTTCTCGGTGATGTATTGGTTCAGCGCGTCGACGATCGTCCAGATCGCATCGATGGCCTCGTCGATGCGGAACCGCTCGATGGCCGCGTCGGCGTGCGTCGCGGCATCCGCGACCGTCTTCTGGATCGCGCGGTCGGCGTCGGTGTACTCCCCCGCCGGCGGCACGATGCCCTCGAAGTAGCGCTCGATCATCGCGATCGACCGGGATGCCAGGTTGCCGAAGCCGTTCGCGAGTTCGGCCTGGTAGCGGGCCGAGAGGTCTTCCCACGAGAACGACCCGTCCTGACCGAACGCGATCGCGGAGAGGAAGTAGAAGCGGTACGCGTCGGAACCGAAGACGTCGGTGATCTCGGTCGGCGCGATGCCGGTGAGCTTGGACTTCGACATCTTCTCGCCGCCGACGAGCAGCCAGCCGTGCGCGAAGACGCCGCGGGGCACCTCGAGCCCCGCCGCCATGAGCATCGCGGGCCAGATCACGGCGTGGAAGCGCAGGATGTCCTTGCCCACCACGTGGTACGCCGGCCAGCGACGTGCGAACTCCTCGGGGTCGCTCCCGTAGCCGACCGCCGTGGCGTAGTTCAGCAACGCGTCGACCCACACGTAGATGACGTGCGAGTCGTCCCACGGCACCTGAATGCCCCAGTCGAACGTCGACCGCGAGATCGAGAGGTCCTTGAGACCGTTCTTCACGAACGACACGACCTCGTTGCGCGCCGAGTCGGGGCGGACGAAGTCGGGCACCGAACGGTAGAGCTCGAGCAGGGGCTCCTGGAACTCGCTGAGCTTGAAGAAGTAGTTCTTCTCCTGCAGCAGCTCGAGCGGCTTGGAGTGGATCGCACAGACCTTCAGTCCCTCGAACGGCCCCTCGCCGTCGACGATCTCCGCCTCGGTCTTGAACTCCTCGCAGCCGACGCAGTAGAGCGCCTCGAATTCTCCGGCGTAGATGTAGCCGCGATCGTAGAGCGCCTGCACGAACTTCTCGACGCGCTCCTCGTGGCGCGGCTGGCTCGTACGGATGAAGTCGTCGTTGGCGACGTCGAGCGTCTTCAGCAGCGGGAACCACGACTCGCTGACGAGCTTGTCGACCCACTCCTGGGGCGTGTGGCCGTTCGCGGCAGCGGCGCGCATCATCTTCTGGCCGTGCTCGTCGGTGCCGGTGAGCATCCAGGTGTCGTCACCGGACTGCCGGTGCCACCGCGCGAGCGCGTCCACCGCCACGGTCGTGTAGCCGTGGCCGATGTGGGGCACGTCGCTCGGGTAGTAGATCGGCGTGGTGATGTAGAAGGATCGGCCGGAAGTCACCCCAGGATTCTACGGGGGCCGGGTGCGCCCTCCGGTCGGTGTGACGCGTCAGCCCTTGACCGCGAGAGCGGCCTGGTACAGCTCGCGCGAGGAATGCCCTGTGAGCGACGCGACCTCCGCCGCCGCCTCTTTGAGGCGCGCGCCGCCGCGCACGAGCTCGAGCACCTGGGTCACGGCATCCGGGAACGCCACTTCGCGGGCCGAGGCACCGCCGACGACGATCGCAATCTCACCGCGCACACCCTCGGACGCCCACGCGGCGAGCTCGGCGAGCGTGCCGCGGCGCACCTCTTCGTGCAGCTTCGTCAGCTCGCGGCACACCGCGGCGGGACGGTCGGCGCCGAACGCGGCCGCGAGATCGTCGAGGGTGGATGCCAGCCGCGACGGCGACTCGAAGAACACCAGGGTGCGCGTCTCGGCGGCGAGGTCGGCGAAGGCCCGGCGCCGATCGCCGGGCTTGCGGCGTGGGAAGCCCTCGAACGCGAACCGGTCGGTGGGCAGGCCCGCGACGGCGAGCGCGGTGACGACGGCGCTCGGACCCGGCAGGGCCGTCACGGTCACGCCCGCCGCGGCTGCGGCCGCGACGAGCCCGTACCCGGGATCGCTGACGGTGGGCATGCCCGCGTCGCTGAGCACCAGCAGGTCGTTCTCGCGGGCGAGTTCGACCAGTTCGGCCGCGCGCTCCTTCTCGTTGTGGTCGTGCAGGGCGAGCAACCGCGGCCGGTTGGCGACTCCCAGTCCCGCCAGCAGACGCTGAGTGGTGCGGGTGTCCTCGGCGGCGACGACCGTCGCGTTCTCGAGGGCCTCGACGAGGCGGCGCGAGGCATCCCCGAGGTTGCCGATGGGCGTCGCCGCGAGGATGATCACCGCCCCACCTTATGCTGGGGGCCGTGACCGCCGTCCCCTCGATCATGCCTCCGGACGAACGGACGCGCCTGGATCGATGGCGAGATGCGCTGCTCGCGCATCCCCGCGGCGCTCGTCTGTGGCGCTGGCTCGCGCCGACGCTGATCACGCTCGTCGCCTTCGTGCTGCGCGTGGTGAATGTCGGCGACCCGCACCAGCTGATCTTCGACGAGACGTACTACGTCAAAGACTCGTGGAGCCAGTGGCTCCTCGGCTTCCCCTCGACCTGGCCGGAGGGCGCGGACGAACGCTTCGTCGCGGGCGACACGAACTCCTTCCTCGGCGCCGGCAGCTACGTCGTGCACCCGCCGCTCGGCCGCATCTTCATCGGTGCGGGGATGGCGCTGTTCGGGTCGGATTCCTCGACGGGCTGGCGGATCTCCGCGGTCGTCTTCGGAACCGCCACGGTGCTGCTGGTGTATCTGCTCGCGAAGACCCTCACGGGTTCGGTCGTCTTCGCCTCCGTGGCATCCGGTCTGATGACGATCGACGGTCTCGGGATCGTCCTCAGCCGCGTCTCGCTGCTCGACATCTTCCTGACGTTCTTCATCGTGCTCGCGCTGTGGTTCGTGGCGCTCGACCGGCGCGCGATGCGGAACCGCTGGTCCGCCCGGGCGCCAGGCGAGACGACCTGGGGGCCCGTGTTCTGGCATCGGCCCTGGCTTCTCGCCGCCGGCGTCGCCGCGGGGGCCGCCACCGCCGTGAAGTGGTCGGGGCTGTACGTCATCGCCGGCATCGGCATCTACGTCGTCGTGACCGATGCGCTCGCCCGTCGCCGCGCGGGTATCGTGCAGTGGCCGATGGATGCCGTGCGTCAGGGCCTCGTCTCGTTCGTCCAGCTCGTCCCCGCCGCCCTCGTCGTGTATCTCGCGAGCTGGTCGGGATGGCTGTTCACCGACGGCGGCTACTTCCGCCACAACATGGACGCGACTCCCGCGACAGGATTCTGGGCGTGGGTGCCCCTGCCGCTGCAGAACCTCTGGGCGTACCACCAGCAGATGTACGCCTTCCACGTCGGGCTGTCGACCCCGCATTCCTACGCGAGTCCCGCGTGGCAGTGGCCGCTGATGATCCGGCCCACCTCGATGTACTGGCACCAGGACGAGGTCGGGCAGAACGGATGCCAGCTCCCCAGCGGCTGCACCGAGGCCATCTCGAGCATCGACAACCCGCTGCTGTGGTGGGCCGGGATCGCCGCGGCGATCTACCTGCTCGTGCGATTCGTCCTCCTCCGCGACGGGCGCTACGGCCTCGTGCTCATGGGCCTGGCGGCGACGTACGTGCCGTGGCTGCTGTACCCCGAGCGGACGATCTTCCAGTTCTACACGGTCGCGATGGTGCCCTTCCTCGTGCTCGGGCTCACTTTCGCCCTCCGCGACCTCGCCCGGGGTCCCCGGTCGATGACGCGGGCGAGCGGACAGGCGTGGGTCGTGGTCTTCCTCGCCGTGTGTGTCATCCTCTCGGCCTTCTGGTACCCCGTCTGGACGGCGCTGCCGGTGCCGTACGAGTTCTGGCGCCTGCACAACTGGATGCCGACCTGGATCTGAGCGCCCACCGCTACGGGTGCTCGGAGAAGCGCACGTTCTCGCGGGACGGACCGCGTCTGCACGGGTGAGACCTGGTCGCGCCGCGGGCGAGCGTCCTGGCGAGAGCCCGGACACTTCCACGGTCGGACGCGGTGAGGTGTCCAGAATGACGAGAGTGAAGGTGCTGCTCGTGAACACGTCGTACCCGCCGTTCGTCATCGGCGGGGCGGAACTGTCGGTGCAGGAGCTCGCCGAAGACCTCGCGGCGGCCGGGCACGACGTGCGCGTCCTGTGCCTGGCACCCCGGTCGCACCGGCGCAGCTCGATCTCATCGACAGACTCTCCGCGGGAGGGGCGCGGCGTCACGGTCCACCGACTCTGGCGCCGCCGCTTGCGCGTGGACGGCCGACATCCGGCCCGGTGGGCGCGAGCGTTATGGCACGTGGGCGAGCTCGTCCGCGTGCGCGAATACGCGGCGCTGAGAGCGGAGATCCGGCGCGGGAGACCGGACGTCGTCCACTTCAACAACATCGCGGGTTTCGGGTGGCTTGCCTGGCTCGCCGCGCGTGATGTCCCTTCGGTGCAGACCCTGCGCGATTACTCCCTCGTCTGCACGTCCTCGTTCGGCGAGCACGACCGCAAGGTCTGCTCGCGGCGGAGTCTGCGCTGCCGGATTCTCAAGTCACCGTTCGTCCTGCCTCCCCTCCGTCCGACACGCATCGTCGGAGTCAGCGAGTACGTCGTCGGGCGGATGACGGCAGCCGGCGTGCGGGGAAAAGACGCCGCACCCTCGGTGGTGCGCAACCGTCCGCACCTCGCTGCCCGGGTGCACCGACCGGCGGCGGTCGGCCGCGCGTCGGACGCGCCGCCCGTGGTGGGATTCCTCGGACGCCTCGATGCTGACAAGGGGGTGGGGGTACTCCACGAGGCGGTGCGGCGGCTGCGCCGATCCGGCACCGCTGCGACCCTCGTCGTCGCGGGTGCTCCCACGCCCTATGGCCGCGAGCTGCAGAGGACGTACGAGGCGGAGTACGCCGAGGGCGCCTTCCGGCAGGTCGGATACCTCGACGCGGCGTCGCTGTTCGCCCGCTGCGACGTTCTCGCCGTCCCCACGCAGTGGCAGGAGCCGTTCGGACGCGTCGCGGCGGAGGGCGTGCAAGCGGGCACCCCCGTGGTGGCCGCGCACGTGGGCGGACTCCCCGAGCTGAGGGAGGTGTACGGCGGCGGAATCCGGACGGTGCGCCGATACCGGGACCCCGACGCGTGGGCCGCCGCGCTCGCCGCGCCGCCCGCGCTCGCGACACGACGCGGTGCTCTGTCGGACTCGCCGCGACCGTCCGACGCCTACCTGACCATCTACGACGAGGTGCGTCAGCGCTCCAGCGCGGCGGGGTCCGTCGTGGGCAGCGCGCACGTGAAAGCTCGGCAGTCGTAAGCCGTCGCCTCGCCACCGCGAGAGACCTTTCCCTCGAACAGCGCAAAACCCGCGCGCGCGAAGTCCTCGGCCTGGGCGGGAGTCACGATCGCCACGACGTCGGCGGTGATCCGACGCGCGGCGTCCGCGAGAGCGGCATCCGTCTCCCCCACCACGACCACCTGCCGCGGCGGGGTCGCAACGCCGAGCGCGACGTCGAGGATCGCGCCGTACGCGAGCGGCGCCGCGAGTGCCGCGGGCGCGGCGGCGCGGACGAGCGTCTCGGCGGCCGCGCGATAGCGCTCGCCCGCACCGAGGCGCCATAGGTCGAGGGCCGCGGCGGCGAAAGCCGACGGACCCGACGGCGCCGCGCCGTCACTCGGGACGCCCTGTGGCTGCATGCCCTGCCCCGCCAGTACCGCATCGCCTCCGCCGGGCGGGTGGATGCCGTCGTCGGCGAGACACATGTCGACCAGGGACCGCGCACGCTCGGCGTATACGACCTCCCCGGTCACCCGGCCGAGGGCGAGGAGCCCGCGAGCGAGTCCGCCGTAGTCTTCGAGCGTTGCGGGCGCGGAGGATCGGATCTCGTCGAGCGACGCACGGCGAAGCGTCCCGTCGTCGGCGACGTTGTTCTCGAGCACGGTGTCGGCGGCCCAGCGCGCGGCCTCGACGAACCGCGGATCGGTGCGCGAGCCGGCCGCAGCGAGCGCCGCGATCGCGTGCCCGTTCCAGCCGGTGACGACCTTGGCATCCAGTGCGGGCGGGGTGAGATCCGCGCGATCGGTCGTGCGGTAGTAGCCGCCCTCGGAACGCTGCCCGTCGATGATCGACTCGGAGTCCTGCGCGGCGGCGATCCCCCCGGAGGGGAGTTGGAGCACGTCGACGACGAACCGCGCGGTCTCGGCTGCGGTGGCGTCGTCCCCTGCGGCAAGCGCGACCTCGATGAGCCCGGCGTTGTCGGTGAGCATGCGCTCGTAGTGCGGGACACTCCAGTCGCGACGCGTGGCGTAGCGGAAGAATCCGCCCTCGACCGGGTCGTGGAGTTCGGAGGCCGTCATCGCGCCCAAAGCGCGTGACGCCACGCCCGCGGCGTCGGGGACGAGTGATGCCAGCGCGGGGTGCTGCAGCAACCGCAGCACGGGGGTGTTGGGGAACTTCGGGGAATCGATCGAGGCGCCGGCGGCGAATCCCCCGAACTCGGCGTCTTCGCGGGAGACGACGTCGGCCACGGCGGCGGCGAGCGCGGCGGCGTCGGGGACCGCGTCGGCCGGGGCCGGGGCCGCGGCGGCCAGAGCATCGCGGAGGGAAGTGCCGGTGGCATCCACTTCTCCGCGCCGCTCGGTCCACGCCTCGCGGACGGCGGCGAGCACCTGACGGAACGACGGCAGCTGCCCTCGCGCCTCGGGTGGAAAGTAGGTGCCGGCGTAGAAGATGCGTCCCTCGGGAGTGGCGAACGCGGTCAGTGGCCAGCCGAGGTGCGGAGTGAAGGCGGAGGCGGCGTCGAGATATGCCGCGTCGACGTCGGGGTGCTCTTCGCGGTCGACCTTGATCGCCACGAACCCGTCGTTCACGAGCGCGGCGGTCTCGGCATCCTGGAACGACTCGCGCGCCATGACGTGGCACCAGTGGCAGGTGCTGTAGCCGATCGAGACGAGCACCGGCACGTCGCGCTCGGCCGCGACGGCGAACGCCTCGGGCCCCCACGGGAACCACGCGACGGGATTGTCGGCGTGGGCCCGCAGGTAGGGGCTCGAGGCGTTCGCGAGGCGGTTCAGTTCACTGACCCGTCACTCGACGTCGTCGGGGTGCGAGCCGACGCGTCCGGAGTCGTCGCCCGGGTCGATGGCGTCGATCGCGGCCATCTCGTCGGCGGTGAGCTCGAAGTCGAACAGGTCGAAGTTCTCCTCCAGGCGCTCGCGGCGCACCGACTTGGGGAAGACGATGAGACCGTGCTGGATGTGCCAGCGCAGCACCGCCTGAGCGGGCGACTTGCCGTGCGCCTCGGCGGCGTCCTTCACGGCCGGGATCTCGAACAGGTCGTACTTGCCCTGGCCGAGGGGGCCCCACGATTCGATGTGCATGTCGTGCTCGGCACCCCAGGCGCGGATCTCGCGCTGGCTGAGCGCGGGGTGCAGCTCGATCTGGTTGACCACCGGCGTCACACCGGTCTCGGCCACGATGCGGTCGAGGTGCGGCACGAGGAAGTTTGAGACACCGATCGAGCGCGTCTTGCCCGCCTCGCGGATCTCGATCAGCTTCTGCCACGCGTTGAGGTAGTTGTCGGCCTTGGGCGTCGGCCAGTGCACGAGATAGAGGTCGACGCTGTCGAGGCCGAGCTTCGCGAGGCTCTCGTCGATCGCGGCGTCCGGGTCGTCGCCGTCGTGGCGGGAGTTCCAGAGCTTCGTGGTGACGAAGAGCTCTTCGCGCGGGATGCCGCTGGCGGCGATGGCGCGGCCGACGCCCTCTTCGTTCTTGTAGATCGCGGCGGTGTCGATGTGGCGGTAGCCGACCTCGAGGGCCTCGGACACGGCGCGCTCGGCGTCGTCGGCGGGGACGAGGAACACGCCGTAGCCGAGCTGGGGGATGGAGTTTCCGTCATTGAGCTGGACAGAGGGAACGGTCATGTGATCCAGCCTAGGAGGAGCCGCCGACACCGGACCCGGGGTTGACGAGGTGGTCACGAAAGGGGTGCCGCGTGCGCCGCACGCGCGAGCGCCTCGGCGACGAGACGGACGTTCTCCACCACCGATCCGGCGGTCACCCGCACGCGCGCAGGCGCTGACACCCCCGCCTCGGGCTCGACCACGAACGGCGACCCCGCGGCGATGCCGATGCCCTCGGCCGCGGCGTGGACGAGCGCCGCGCGTTCGTCTCGCACCGGCATCCACAGATTGATGCCGTCGGGGTCGCCGACATCGATCCCGAGTCGACGCAGGGAGGCGGCGACCCGGTCGAGACGATCGCGGTAGATGAGGCGCGCGGTCGCAACCGGAGCGGTCGAGCGCGCATCGGTGAGCAGCTCGTACAGCACCGACTGGAGGAGCCGTGACGTCCACCCGGGACCGAGCATGCGGCGGCGCACGATGCGGTCGACGATCGCGGACGGTCCGCCGAGCGCAGCGATGCGCAGGTCGGGGCCGTGCGACTTGGAGAAGCCGCGCACGTGCACGACCTGCGCCGGCAGCCACAGCGCGAGCGTCACCGGCGGGGCGCTCGCGATGAGCGCGGAGTGGTCGTCCTCGATCACCGTGACGCGAGTACCGCCCGGCACGCTCAAGAGCACGTTGGCGAGCCGCCGCGCGCGCTCGAGCGACATCGACACCCCCGTCGGGTTCTGGGCGCGCGGCTGCAGGAGCACCGCCGACGGACCGAGCGCGAGGGCGCGGGCGAGCGACGAGGGAAGGACCCCGTCGGCGTCGGTCTCGAGCGTCACGGGCACGGCACCGGCGGCCTCGATGAGGTCGAAGAAGTAGGGGAACCCCGGCGACTCCACCGCGACCCGGTCTCCGAAGCGCACGACCTGGTCGAGCGTGCGGGAGATGCCGTCCAACGCGCCGTCCACGACGGTGAGCTCCTCCACCCCGCGGACCGGCCACTGCTCGCGCAAGACCTCGTAGAGGTCGGGCAGCACCGGGAGGTCGTGATACCGCCCCGTGTCGGCGCGCGGGCGGGCGAGCGCCAACGCGCGCTCGATCGACGGCAGCATCGCGGGGTCGGGCGTGCCGAGCGACAGGTCGAGGCGCAGCGCCGCGACCTCGCGCCCCGCCCCGAGGCCGCGGGGCGCGCCGGGCACGCGGTCCGCCGACATCCCCTGCACACGGGGGCTCAGCCACTCCCGCCGTTCGGCGCGGACGAAGGTGCCGGCCCGGCCGCGCGAGAACACGACACCGGCGTCGGCGAGTGCGCGCCAGGCCGACGCGACCGTGCCCGTCGAGACGCCCAGGGCGGCGGCGACATCGCGCACGGTGGGCAGACGCTCCCCCGGTGCCAGCGTCCCGTCGCTGACGAGACGCGCGATCTCGGCCGCCAGCCCCGCCGATGTGCGCTCGACGAAGGAGTCGGGCGGGATCATGGGCCCCCAATTTACGGCGGTGTCACTCGTGGAAATCGTGGAGAAATGTTCAGGCGCGACAGTAACAGAACCGGGCGACGACGGCCCGGAGGAACGAGGGGACCATGACGACGGTACGCGCCGCGATCACGCAGACCACCTGGACCGGCGACAAGGCATCCATGCTCGACAAGCACGAGCAGTTCGCTCGGGATGCCGCGGCGCAGGGTGCGGAGGTCCTGTGCTTCCAGGAACTGTTCTACGGCCCCTACTTCGGCATCACCCAGGACCAGAAGTACTACCGCTACGCCGAGCCCGCGGACGGTCCGATCGTGCAGCGGTTCGCGGCCCTCGCGAAAGAGCTGGGGCTGGTCACCGTCCTCCCCATCTACGAGGAGGCGCAGACCGGGGTGTACTACAACACCTCCGTGCTCGTCGACGCCGACGGCACCGTGCTCGGGAAGTACCGCAAGAATCACATCCCGCACGTCGAGAAGTTCTGGGAGAAGTTCTACTTCCGCCCGGGCAACCTGGGCTACCCCGTCTTCGACACCGCCGTCGGCAAGGTGGGCATGTACATCTGCTACGACCGCCACTTCCCCGAGGGATGGCGCGAGCTGGGTCTGAACGGCGCCCACATGGTGTTCAACCCCAACGCCACCAAGCCCGGCCTGTCGAACCGCCTGTGGGAGGTCGAGGGCCCCTGCGCCGCGGTCGCGAACGGCTACTTCGTCCTGCAGCCCAACCGCGTCGGCCGCGAGGACAACGAGTACGGCGACGAGGCCGTCACCTTCTACGGCACGAGCCAGGTCATCGACCCGCGGGGCAACCACGTCGGGGCGCTCGGCTCCGACGAGCACGAGGAGATCCTCATCCGCGACCTCGACCTCGACCTCGTGCAGCAGATGCGCGACGACTGGCAGTTCTACCGCGACCGTCGCCCCGACACCTACGGCGAGATCGTGGAGGCCTGAGATGACAACGACCCTCATCACCGGCGGCACCGTCGTCAACGCCACCGGCACGGGAGCCGCGGACGTCCTGATCGACGGCGAGACGATCGTCGCCGTCCTGCAGCCGGGCTCGACCCTCCTGGGCCACGACCTCGCGGCATCCGTCGACACGGTCGTGGATGCCACCGGCAAGTACGTCATCCCCGGCGGCATCGACGCGCACACGCACATGCAGATGCCGTTCGGCGGGACCGAGGCATCCGACACCTTCGAGACCGGCACGCGCGCCGCCGCGATCGGGGGGACGACGAGCATCGTCGACTTCGTCGTGCAGTACCCCGAGGAGAACATCCTCGACCGCTACCAGGCGTGGCACGAGAAGGCCGCCGGGGAGTGCGCGATCGACTACGGCTTCCACCAGATCCTCTCCGACGTGCAGGAGAGCTCGCTCACGGCGATGGACGAGCTCATCGCGGAGGGCGTGACGAGCTTCAAGCTGTTCATGGCCTACAAGGGCGTGTTCCTCTCCGACGACGGGCAGATCCTCAGAGCGTTCCAGAAGGGCGCCGACAACGGCGCGATGATGATGATGCACGCCGAGAACGGCGCGATCATCGACGTCCTCGTGCAGCAGGCCCTCGCCCGCGGCGAGACGAGCCCGTACTTCCACGGCACCACGCGGCCGTGGCAGGCCGAGGAAGAGGCCACGCACCGCGCGATCATGCTCGCCGACCTCACCGGTGCCCCGCTGTACGTGGTCCACGTCAGCGCGAAGCAGGCGGTGCAGCAGATCGCCGAGGCCCGTGACCGCGGTATGAACGTGTTCGGCGAGACGTGCCCGCAGTACCTCTACCTCTCTCTCGAGGACCAGCTCGGCGCGTCGAGCGAGGAATGGGGAGACTTCGAGGGCGCGAAGTGGGTGTGCTCGACGCCCCTGCGATCGAAGCACGAGGGTCACCAGCACCACATGTGGCAGTCGCTGCGCACCAACGACATCCAGATGGTCTCCACCGACCACTGCCCGTTCTGCATGAAGGGGCAGAAGGACATGGGGCTCGGCGACTTCTCCAAGATCCCCAACGGCATCGGCTCGGTCGAGCACCGCATGGACCTGATGTACCAGGGCGTCGTCACCGGACAGATCACGCTCCCCCGCTGGGTGGAGCTGACGAGCACGACGCCGGCGCGCATGTTCGGGATGTACGGCAAGAAGGGCGTCATCCAGCCGGGCGCGGACGGCGACGTCGTCGTCTACGACCCGAACGGGCACACCTCGATCGGCATCGGCGAGGGCCGATCCCACCACATGAACATGGACTACTCGGCGTGGGAGGGGTACGAGATCGACGGTCGCGTCGACACCGTGCTCTCACGCGGCAAGGTCGTCGTGGACGCCGGCGGGTACGTCGGCGACAAGGGCCACGGCCGGTACATCGCCCGCGGCCTCAGCCAGTACTTGGTGTGAGAGGGGACCCCATGGATTTCGGCGTCGTCCTCCAGACCAACCCGCCCGCCGCCCGCACGGTGCAGCTCGCGCAGCTCGCCGAGGCGCACGGCTTCAGCCACGTGTGGACCTTCGACTCGCACCTGCTGTGGCAGGAGCCGTACGTCGTGCACTCGGCGATCCTCGCGGCCACGCGCCGCGTGACGGTGGGCCCGTTCGTCACGAACCCCGCCACCCGCGACTGGACCGTCACGGCATCCACGTTCGCCACGCTCAACGAGATGTACGGCAACCGCACGATCTGCGGCATCGGCCGCGGCGACTCCGCGGTGCGCGTCACCAACGGACGCCCGACGACGCTGAAGGCGCTGCGCGAGTCGGTGCACGTCATCCGCGAGCTCGGCAACTCCCGCGCCGTGGAGTACAACGGCGCGACCCTCCAGTTCCCGTGGAGCCGGGGCTCGAAGCTCGACGTGTGGGTCGCCGCGTACGGCCCCCTCGCGCTCAAGCTCACCGGCGAGGTGGCCGACGGGTTCATCCTGCAGCTCGCCGACCTCGACATCGCCGAATGGATGATCACGACGGTGCGCCAGGCCGCCGAGAACGTCGGCCGCGACCCCGACGAGATCGCGTTCTGCGTCGCCGCCCCCATGTACATCGGCGAGGACACCCCCGAGAGCCGCGCGCACATGATCGAGCAGTGCCGGTGGTTCGGCGGGATGGTCGGCAACCACGTCGCCGACATCGTCTCGAAGTACGGCGCCGGCTCCGACGTCCCGGCGGCCCTGACCGACTACATCGCCGGCCGGACGGGCTACGACTACAACTCCCACGGCAAGAGCACCAACGACCACGTCGACTTCGTCCCGGACGAGATCGTCGAACGGTTCTGCATCCTCGGCACCGCCGAGGAGCACATCGCGAAGCTCGAGAAGCTGCGGGCCCTCGGCGTCACGCAGTTCGCCGGCTACCTCCAGCACGACAACAAGGAGGAGACGATGCGGGTCTACGGCGAGACCGTGATCCCCGCGCTCACTCCCCCGGTGACGGCGAAGCGGTGACCGATCAGGCGATCGCCCCAGGGTCGGTGACCTCGATCGCCCCCGACGACGGCGGCGGGATGCCGCGCGCTCGACGCCGTCGCGGCGCGGGCACCGCCGTGCGTGTGGCGTGGGGCGTCGCCGGGGTCGCGGCCGTGATCGCGATCTGGGAGCTGTACAAGCTGCTCGGCCCTGCCGACGGCGTCACCGTCGGCGGGGACGGATCCGCCGGATCCGGCGTCATCCTGCTCCCCCGCACGCACGACCGAGCCATGCCGCACGTGTGGGACATGATCGCGCGGATGTTCGCCCCCACGAGCGGCGGCGACACCCCGGCGCTCCTCATCTCGGTCCTCCAGGCGGCCGGGACGACCCTGGGCCTGGCGGCCGTGGGGTGGCTCATCGGCGTGGTGGTCGGCGGCATCCTGGGCGTCGCGATGCAGCGCTGGCGCCTCGTCGAGTGGGGCCTGCTGCCGTGGATCGTCGTGAGCCAGATCGTCCCGCTCATCGCGTTCGCCCCCGTCGTCAACGCGCTCGGCAACCAGATCGACCGCGCCGGAGTGTTCCCGTGGCCGCAGTGGTTCTCGGTCGCGCTGATCGCCTCGTACCTGGCGTTCTTCCCCGTGGCCATCGGCATGCTCCGGGGCCTGGAGGCCCCCGACGCGCTGCACCTCGACTTGTTCCATGCGGGAGCTGCCGGCTGGTGGTCGACGCTGATCCACCTGCGCCTCCCCGCCGCCGTGCCCCACCTGCTGCCCGCCCTCCGGCTCGCCGCCGCCTCCGCCGTCGTCGGCGCGGTCGTCGCCGAAGTGTCCATCGGGCTGCGCGGCGGCATCGGCCGCATGCTCATCCAGCTCGCCGGTCAGGCCTCGTCCGACCCGGCCGCCCCCTGGGCACCCACCTTCGGAACCGTCGCCATCGGGCTCATCGCCGCCGCGGGCGTCGCCCTCATCGGTGTGACCCTGCACCGATTCCGTCGCGGAGAGGAGATCCGATGACCGCACCCGCTGTCCACGCCACGGGCGTGGGAAAGGTGTTCCCCTCGACGGGTGGCGAGGTGACCGCGCTCACCGGCGTCGAGCTCGACGTCGCCGCCGGCGAGTTCGTCTCGCTCATCGGCCCGTCGGGGTGCGGCAAGTCGACGCTGCTGCGCCTCATCGCCGACCTCGACTCGCCCAGCACCGGCGACCTCGCGATCTTCGGCAAGCCCGCTCGCCAGGCGCGCATCGACCAGGACTACGGCATCGCGTTCCAGCAGGCGGGGCTCCTGCCGTGGCGCACGGTCGCGGCGAACATCGCCCTCCCGCTCGAGCTGCACCGCTGGAACCGCGCCCGCCGGGACGCTCGCGTCGCGGAGCTCGCCGACCTCGTCGGACTGTCCGACTTCGTCGGGCGCTACCCCGACCAGCTCTCCGGCGGGATGCAGCAGCGCGTCGCGATCGCCCGTTCGCTCGCGGCCTCCCCGCAGTTGCTCCTCATGGACGAGCCGTTCGGCGCCCTCGACGAGATGACGCGCGAGCGACTGCAGACCGAGCTCGCCCGCATCACCGCCGAGACCGGCGCCGCGGTGGTCTTCGTCACGCACTCGATCCCCGAGGCGGTGTTCCTCTCCGACCGCGTCGTCGTGATGAGCCCGCGTCCCGGACGGATCACCGACGTGATCGACACCCGCCCGGGACGCCCGCGGGACGAGGCCCTGCGCGAGTCACCCGAATACTTCACGCGGGTGACCGCCGTGCGCGAGGCGCTGCACGGCACTCCCCTGCAGCGGGCGAACGAACGATGACCGCCACCCGGCTCCCGGCGTGGGTGCGCGTGGCGGCGCCGATCGCCGTCGGTCTGATCGGCCTCGCGCTCTGGTACGCCTACGTGGCCTCGGGGAGCGCCCCGCGCATGCTCCCCGACCCGGGCGCCATCCTCGACGAAGGCATCCAACGCTTCTCGCTCATCGTGGAGGCGGCCGCGATCACGGGGACCAACGCCCTCGTCGGGCTCGTCGCGGGAACCCTCGTCGCCGTCGCCCTCGCCGCCCTGGCCGCGACGTGGCGCCCCGTCGACGGCATGACCGCTCCGTTGGTCGCGGCCCTCGCCGTAGTCCCCATCGTCGCGATCACGCCCATCCTCAACACGATGTACGGCGCGTCGAGCCAGTTCGGCCGCGAGGCGGTCGCCGCCATCGCCGCCTTCGTGCCCGTCTTCGTCAACACGCTCCGCGGCCTGCGGCAGACGCGGCCGGTGCAGCGCGACCTGTTCCGCGCCACCGCCGCGACGGGAGGACAGACGTTCCGCTTCCTCACCCTCCCCACCGCGCTGCCGTACCTGCTCACCGGCATCCGCGTCGCCGCCTCGCTCGCGGTGATCTCCGCCCTCGTCGCCGAGTACTTCGGGGGCCCGTCCGACGGCATCGGCACCGCGATCGCCACGTACGCCAAGTCCGGGCGCGCCGCCCTGGCGTGGGCGTTCGTGGGCGGCGGCATCGTGATCGGTCTCGTCTTCTTCCTCGTCACCTCGCTGCTCGAACGCGTCATCGCACGGCGCCTCGGCGCGGGGCGTCCGCCGGCCTGATCGGCATCCTTCCCATCCGCTCTCGACAGAACAGGTTCCACCGCTCCACACCTGCACCACCCGCACCCGAAAGGACTCCCATGACACACAGCACACGTCGCGCCCTCGGCGCGTTCGCGGGGATCGCCGTGGCATCCCTCGCCCTCTCCGCCTGCGCCGGCGGTTCCAGCGCGCCCGCCGAATCGAGCGAGGACTTCACGCCCCTGACCTCGGTGAAGCTGCAGCTGCAGTGGCTGCCGCAGGCGCAGTTCGCCGGCTACTACGTCGCCCTCGACAAGGGGTACTTCCAGGAAGAGGGCTTCGACGACGTCGAGGTCGTCCCCTCGGGAGGCGACATCGTCCCGCAGGACGCCCTGGTCGCCGGCGACGTCGACTTCGCCGTCGCGTGGGTGCCCAAGGTTCTGGGCACGATGGAGAACCAGGGCGTCGAGCTCACCGACATCGCCCAGGTGTTCCAGAAGTCCGGCACGACCCAGGTGTCGTGGAAGGACTCCGGCATCACGAGCGTCGACGACTTCGAAGGAAAGCGCATCGGCTCGTGGGGCTTCGGCAACGAGTGGGAGATCTTCGCCGCGATGGCGGACAAGGGCCTGGATGCCTCCACGGTCCAGATCACGACGCAGGACTTCTCGATGAACGCGCTCCTGGACAAGGACGTGGATGCCGCCCAGGCGATGACGTACAACGAGCTCGCTCAGCTGCTCGAGACCGTCAACCCCGCCACCGGGAAGCTGTACACGATGGACGACATCAACGTCATCTCGTACGAGGACACCGCCGGCGCCATGCTCCAGGACGCCATCTGGGCCGACACGAAGCGCCTCGCCGACGACCCGGCCTACGCCGACGCCGCGACGCGCTTCCTCAAGGCCGTCATCAAGGGCTGGGTGTTCGCGCGGGACAACCCCACCGAGGCCGCCGACATCACCTACACGGCCGCGACCGCACCCGGGGTCAGCGCGTTCCCCGTGGGCCCGACCCACCAGCTGTGGCAGATGAACGAGGTCAACAAGCTCATCTGGGCCGGCGGCGACTTCGGTCTCGTCGACTCGGCCGCGTGGGACAAGACGGTCCAGGGCGCGCTCGCCGCGAAGAACCAGGACGGCCTCAACCTCATCACCACCGAGCCCCCGGCATCGGCGTACTCGAACGACTACATCGAGGCCGCGCTGACGGCGCTGAAGGACGAGGGTGTCACCGTGGACGGCAACTACACGCCGATCGACGTCACCCTCACCGAGGGCGGGCAGTAAGTGGCGCACGGGGCGGTCGGCGGTCCGGCCGCCCCGTGTCGCACCGCGTTCTCGGGGCGGCATGATTGACTACCCGGATGACGCAGCCCCCCGCGCAGCACGCGCGCCGCGCCCCCGTGTCGGGCTGGCGCCGCGGAGCCAAGGCCCTCGCGATCGCGCTGACGGTCGTCGTCGTGGCGGCCGTCGCCGTCGGCGGCTTCTTCGCTTTCTCCCTGACGCAGCGTCTGCAGGAGGCAGCCGTCCCCCTCAAGGACGCTCCCGCGCAGCCCCCGGCGCTCAGCTCCTATGACGAACCGTTCTCCGTTCTCGTCGTCGGCACGGACGAGTGCGACGACGAGGTGAAGGCGGCTTTCGGCGCGCGCTGCAGCGACCCGGAGAACGAGGGCGCACGCAACGACGTCAACATGCTCGTCCACGTCTCGACCAATCCGCGTCGAGTGACGGTCGTCTCGTTCCCGCGCGACCTCGTGATCCCGATCCCGGAGTGCACGGCCGCGGACGGCACGCTCTTCGAGGGCGCGTACAGGGCACAGATCAACACCGCGTACGAGGACGGCGGTCTCGCCTGCGTCGCCAACACCATCTCGGAGCTGAGCGGTCAGACGATTCCCTTCGCCGCGAAGGTGAGTTTCGGCAACGTCGTGAACATCACCGACGCGATCGGCGGCGTCGAGGTGTGCATCGGCGGCGACGGCATCGACGACCCCGACGCGGGCATCGACTGGCCCGCGGGGCCACGCGTCGTCACCGGGTATGACGCTCTCGCATTCCTGCGCACCCGCCACGGCGTCGGCGACGGCAGCGACCTCGCCCGCATCGGCAACCAGCAGCAGTACCTCTCTCGACTGATGAACAAGCTGCGCAGCGACGAGGTGCTGTCGAACCCGGCCACTCTCATCACGCTCGCCAACACGGCGGTCAACAACATCACCCCGAGCCAGAGCCTGGCCGATCCGCTCCGCATCGCGCAGCTCGCCTACACGCTCAAGGATGTCCCGTTCGACGACATCACCTTCGTGCAGTATCCCGTCGTGGACGACCCGGACGACTCGAACCGGGTGATTCCGGACGAGGCATCGGCCACCGTGCTGTGGGGCGCGCTCGAGAGCAACGCCCCCCTCGTCCTCACCGGCGAGGCCGGAGCCAACGGCGGCGTGATCGCCGATCCGTCGGCGCCCGCGCCCACCGAACCCGCCCCGGTCGAGACCACCCCGGCTCCGGATGCCTCGGCCAGCGCGGGATCCGTCCCCGTGGAACTGCCGAGCAACGTCACGGGGTCGAAGGCCAACCAGGCGACGTGTTCGGGCGGCAACGGCTGAGCACGCGGCATCACGCCGCGGGCGCGGTCAAGCCCCGGCCCCGCTGCGCGTTCGCGCCGGATGATGAGCGACCATCGAAGGGTGAAGAACGCCACGCGGTCGATGGTCCTGCTCCTGCTCGCCGCCGTTGCGTTGAGCGGGTGCGTGCCCGAGCCCACCCCCACGGCGACCGCCACCGCGGTCGCCACTCCCACCCCCAGCCCGACGCCGACACCGACACCGACGCCCGACCCGCTCGCGGGCATGAGCCTGCCCGACAAGGTCGGCCAGCTGTTCATGGTCGGGACATCGATCGCCGGCGCCGATCCGACGACGCTCGCCGCGGTGCGCGACGACCACATCGGCGGAATCTTCCTGCACGGGCGTTCGGATGCCGGCATCCAGGCCACCGCCGACCTCGTCGCCGGGTTCACCTCCGCCGTCGGCGCCGGCCGACCCGCGCTGTGGGTGGCGACCGACCAGGAGGGCGGCGACGTGCAGGTGCTGTCGGGGCCCGGATTCGATGGCATCCCATTCGCCCGCGATCAGGGTGAGTGGGACGACGCGGGGCTCCGGACCAACGCCGCGGTCTGGGGACGCCAGCTCGCCGAGGCCGGCGTCACCATGAACCTCGCCCCGGTCGCCGACATCGTCGATGGTCCGGACGCCGCGCAGAACAATCCCCCGATCGGGCAGCTCAACCGTCAGTACGGGTACGACGGCGCCACCGTCGCGGCGAAGGCCGGAGCGTTCGCGCAGGGGATGCGCGACGGCGGCATCCTCCCGACGTTCAAGCACTTCCCCGGCCTCGGGCACGTGAGCGGGAACACCGACACGCGCACGGACGTCACCGACGACGTCGTGACCCCCGACGGGCCGGACGTCGGGGTGTATTCGACGGTCCTCGGCCAGGGGCCGGCCCTCGTGATGGTCTCGACGGCGATCTACACCCGCATCGACCCGAGCGCTCCGGCCGCCTTCTCCCCCACCGTCGTGGGAGTACTGCGCAACAGCGTGGGCTTCGACGGCGTCATCACCGTCGACGACCTCTCAGCCGCGCAGCAGGTGCAGCCCTGGACGCCCGCGGACCGGGCGACCCTCGCGATCGACGCGGGCATCGACCTGCTGCTGGTCTCGGCCGACCCCTCGGTGTACCCCGAGATGCATCACGCGGTCCTCGCCCGGGCACAGGCCGATCCGGCGTTCGCCGCGAAGGTGGATGACGCCGCCCGCCGCATCCTGGTCGCCAAAGCCGCGATGCCCTGACCGGGCCGCCCGCCGCACCGCCTCATGCCGGACGCCGGGCGTCGGGACGCCGGCCGGACCTCATCGCGATAGGCTGGAAGGCTGTGTCCGTCGAACCCGTCATCGTCTACCCGCCCGAGCTGCCCGTCAGCGCCGCGCGGGACGAGATCGCGCGCGCGATCCGCGACAACCAGGTCGTGATCGTCGCCGGCGCGACCGGCTCGGGCAAGACGACACAGCTGCCGAAGATCTGTCTCGAGCTCGGGCGCAGCTCGATCGCGCACACCCAGCCGCGCCGCATCGCCGCGCGGACCATCGCCGAGCGCATCGCGGAAGAGATGCAGGTCCCCCTCGGCTCCACCGTGGGTTACAAGGTGCGCTTCACCGACAAGGTGTCGGCCGACACCCGAGTGACGCTCGTGACCGATGGCATCCTGCTCAACGAGATCCATCGCGACCGTCTGCTGCGCCGGTACGACACGATCATCGTCGACGAGGCCCACGAGCGGTCCCTCAACATCGACTTCCTGCTCGGGTACCTGCGGCGCATCCTGCCGCAGCGGCCCGACCTCAAGGTGATCGTCACGTCGGCGACGATCGATCCCGAGAGCTTCGCCCGGCACTTCGCCGCCCCCGCCACCCAGCCCGGCGGCGAGCCGGTGCCCGCGCCGGTGATCGAGGTGTCAGGGCGGACCTACCCGGTCGAGATCCGATACCGGCCGCTCGACGGCGCGGACGAAACTCCGGAGAATCCGGATGCCGAGGAGCCCGCGGCCCCCTCGCATCGCGGCAGCGCCGGCCACAAACCGTCGAAAGTCAGGAGTTCGGCCCGGCCCGGGCGCGACGCCGACGACGTCGACGAGGTGGGCGCCGTCGTCGCGGCGCTGCGCGAGCTGGACCGCGAATCCGCGGGCGATGTGCTCGTGTTCTTCCCGGGCGAGGCCGAGATCCGGGATGCCGCGGACGCCATCCGCGGGGCGTACCAGAAGGATGCCGCGCCGACCGAGGTCCTCCCCCTCTACGGCCGCCTCTCCGCCGCCGAGCAGCACCGGGTCTTCGAGCGCTCCACGGTCGCGGGGGTCCGCCGCCGTGTCATCCTCGCCACCAACGTCGCCGAGACGAGCCTCACCGTGCCCGGCATCCGGTACGTCGTCGACACCGGGACCGCGCGCATCTCCCGCTACAGCAATCGCTCGAAGATCCAGCGGCTGCCGATCGAGGCGGTGTCGCAGGCGTCGGCGCAGCAGCGCTCGGGCCGCGCCGGGCGGACGTCGCCGGGCATCGCGATCCGGCTGTACTCGGAGGAGGACTTCCTCCGCCGTCCCGAGTACACCGAGCCGGAGATCCTGCGGACGTCCCTGGCCTCCGTCATCCTGCAGATGCTCTCGCTGGGGTTCGGCGACATCCAGGCGTTCCCGTTCCTGACGCCGCCGGACTCCCGGGGTGTCAAGGCCGCGTTCGACCTCCTCGTCGAGCTCGGCGCCGTGAAGCTCCCGGCGCCGGGGTCACGGGGCGCCGATGTATCGCGCGACCGCGACGTCCGCGGCGACGGCGACCCGTCACGGCAGCGGAGCGAGCGCGGTGACGAGCGCGGCCCGCGGCTCACCGGCATCGGCCGCGAGATCGCCCGGCTGCCGATCGACCCGCGGTTCGCCCGCATGCTCCTCGAGGCGCGCGATGCCGGCGTGCTGCCGGAGGTCATGGCGATCGTGGCGGGGATGTCGATCCAGGACGTGCGTGAGCGTCCCGAGGAGCGGCGCGAGGAGGCCGACCGCTTCCACGCGCGCTTCACCGACCCGGCCAGCGACTTCCTTTCGCTGCTGAACCTGTGGGAGTACCTGCAGGAGAAGCAGGCCGAGCTCGGCTCGAGCGCGTTCCGGCGACTGTGCCGCAGCGAGCACCTGAACTACGTGCGCGTGCGCGAGTGGGTTGACGTTCACCGCCAGCTCTCGTCGCTGCTCGGCGCGGGGCGCGGCGAGGCGCGGCGCGGGGAGGCGGGGCGCGCGAAGAACAATGTCCCACTTATGGCCGGTTCGGGCCGCTCCGAACGGCAACATTCGGGACACGCACCGTCAGGAGTGGGACGAGGGGCGCGCGGAGACGCCCCCGAGGGGCACGCGCAGGGGGATGCCATCCACCGCGCGATCCTGTCCGGACTCCTGTCGCACATCGGCATCCTGGATCCCCGCACGATCGCCGCCCCGAAGGATCGCAAGACGCCGGGTGACGGGCGCCCGAGCAAGGGCGAGTACATCGGCGCCCGCGGCGCCCGGTTCGCGATCTTCCCGGGATCGGGGCTGAAGAAGAGACGTCCCTCCGCGGTCATGGCGGCCGAGCTGGTCGAGACTTCTCGCCTGTTCGCCCGCACCGTCGCGGCGGTCGACCCGGCGTGGGCGGAGGAATTAGCCCCCGAGCTCGTCAAGCGTTCGCTGAGCGAGCCCCACTGGTCGAAGGATGCCGGCTCCGCCGCCGCCTACGAGAAGGTGACGCTCTTCGGGGTCGAGCTCGTCGGACGACGCCGGGTTCAGCTCGCGCGTTTCGACCGCCCCCTCGCGCGCGAGATGTTCGTGCGTCACGCGCTGGTCGAGGGCGAGTGGGATCCGTCGGTGCTGGACAAGCGCCTCACGGCGTTCCTGCGCCGCAACCAGGAGCAGCGCCGCCTGCTCGAGAAGATCGAGGAGCGCGAACGCCGCCGCGACATCCTCGTCGGCGACGAAGCGGTGTTCGCGTTCTACAACGCGCGCATCCCCGCCGACGTCACCGACGTCCGCTCGTTCGAGACGTGGTGGAAGGATGCCTCGCAGCGCACGCCGCATCTTCTGGACCTGCGCGAGTCCGACCTCACCGGTGACCGCGCGCAGGGCGATGACCGGGCGTTCCCGGCACGCTGGCGGCAGGGCGATCAGACTCTGAACCTCGCCTACCGCTTCGAACCCGGCGCCCCCGACGACGGTGTCACGGTCGTCGTGCCGCTGCCGCTCCTCGCGCAACTGCGCCCGGACGGATTCGACTGGCAGGTGCCGGGGATGCGCGACGAGCTGGTCACCGCTCTGCTGCGCGCCCTCCCCAAGACGATCCGGCGCAACGTCGTGCCGGCGGCGGACTGGGCGGAGAAGTTCTCGGCCGAGCTCGCCGAGAAAGGCCCCGAGCACGCGAACGGGCTTCCGAAGGCAACGCTCGTCGACGCTTTGGCGGCGCAGGTGCAGCGGGTGGCGAATCAACGCGTGAGCGCCGCCGACTTCGAACTCGACCGCGTACCGGGCCATCTCATGATGTCGTTCCGCGCGGTGGACCCGCGGGGCCGCGCCGTCGGCTCCGACCGCGACCTCGGTGCCCTGCAGCGTCGGCTCGCCGACCGCGCACGCTCCAGCGTCGAGTCGACGATCGCGCGGCCGCACGCCAAGGCCGCGGCGCGGGTCGCCGAGGCATCCCCCGCGTTCGCCTCCCGGACGAAGCTCACGACGTGGGATCTCGACGAGCTCACCGAGGTCGTCGACACCCCCGTCGCGGGCGGCGTCGTGCGCGGCTACCCCGCCCTCGTCGACGAGGGAGACAGCGTCGCACTGCGGGTGGAGGCCACCCCCGAGGACGCCGTACGGCATACGCGGGCCGGCATCCGTCGCCTGCTGCTGCTGGCCGTCCCCTCGCCCGCGTCGTACGTGCTCGACCACCTCACCGCGAACGAGAAGCTGGCTCTCGCCGCCTCGCCGTATCAGAACGCCAAGGCGCTCATCGAGGACGCGCGGGTCGCGGTGGCCGACGACGTGCTTCAGCGCGCGGCATCCACCGGGATCGTCCGCACGCGGGCGGAGTTCGAGAGCGTGCGCGACGCGTTCTCGGCGGCGTCGGTCGAGCAGACGTTCCAGGCCGTGTCGCTGGTCGCCCGGATCCTGCTGGCGCAGCGAGACGTGGAGCGGGCGATGAAGGATGCCTCGTCGATCACGCTGCTCGGGGCTCTCAACGACGTGCGGGGGCAGCTGCAGGGCCTCGTCTTCCCCGGCTTCATCTCGCGGACGGGCCTCTCGCGCCTGGCGCATCTGCCGCGCTACCTGGCGGGAGCTCTCGAGCGGGTGAAGACGCTGTCGGACAACCCGGGCCGCGATCGTCAGCGGATGACGGAGTACGAGCGCGCGGCCGCGGGTTTCGTCGAGGCGGGCGGAACGATGCCGCTCCCCGCCGACGCCCCGGCGAACCTCGTGCAGACGCGGTGGCTGCTCGAGGAGTTCCGGGTGAGTCTGTTCGCCCAGCGCCTGGGGACCGCCGAGCCGGTGTCGCCCCAGCGGCTGGCGAAGGCCCTGAAGGGCGCGTGAGGGGTCAGTTTTCGTCGCCCGGAAGCGGTCCAGGCGACAGAAACTGACCCCTCACGCCTGCATCAGACCCCCAGCGCCCTGCCCCACGTGCGCAGCAGCGCTTCGAGGTCGGCGCGCTGAGCACGGCTGAGGGACTCGAGCAGCCGCTGTTCGTTGCGCACGTGGGCGGCGAACGTCTCGTCGATGACACGCACACCCGCGGGTGTCAGAGCGACGATGCGTCCGCGTCCGTCGTCGTCGCTCCCCCGACGGACGACCAGACCGGATGCCACGAGCCGATCGACGCGTTTCGTCACCGCACCCGTGGTCACCATCGTCGTGCGCGCGAGCTCGCCCGCCGCACAGGCGTAGGGCTCGCCCCGGCGGCGCAGGGCCGCGAGGATGTCGAACTCGCCCTCCCCGAGGCCGTGATCTCGATAGACGCGAAGCAGTTCTTCGCGGAGGCGGTCGGCGACGCGGTGCAACCGACCGATGACCTGCAGGGGCGAGACGTCGAGGTCGGGCCGCTCGTCGCGCCATTCCGCCACGATCCGGTCGACGCGATCCATGTCGTTCACGCCGCCCACTTTACCTTCCCTGGAAGCTAGAATGCCTTCCGTGGAAACTATCTGGCGTGCGGTCGCCATCACCGCCGTCGCTCCGATCGCCTGGGGCGCGACGTACGTCGTCACGCGGCACCTGCTCCCCGCCGATGCCCCGCTGTGGGGCGCGGCGCTGCGTGCTCTCCCCGCCGGCGTCCTCCTCTTGCTCTTGGCCCGCCGGATGCCACGCGCAGCGTGGTGGTGGAAGGCGCCGATCCTCGGCGCCCTGAACTTCGGCGGCTTCTTCGTCCTGGTGTACGTCGCCGCGCAGCTTCTGCCCTCGTCGGTTGCGGCGTCGATCATGGCGCTCGCGCCGTTGGTGCTGGCCGGTCTCGCCTGGCCTCTTCTGCGGCAGCGCCCGACGGCACGCTGGGCCCTCGGCTCGGTCCTCGGCATCGCCGGGGTTGTCCTCATCGTGGGGCTCAGCGCCGGCGGCGTCTCCCCCGCCGGGGTCGTGGCATCCGCGATCGCGCTCTCGTCGTCTTCGCTCGGCGGGATCCTCACGACACGGTGGCGAGACGACACACCGCTCCTCGCTACGACGTCGTGGCAGCTCACCGCCGGTGGGATCGCCCTGACCGCCGTGGCGGCCGTCGTCGAGGGGCCGCCTCCGCGAGTGGATGCCACGGGGGTCGCCGCCTACGCCGGGGTCGCGGTAGTGGCCACGGCCCTCGCGTTCGTGTGCTGGTTCACCGGACTGCGGCTCCTGCCGGCGGGAACGGTGGGAGTGATCGGACTGCTCAACCCGGTGACCGGCGTCCTCCTGGGCATCGCGGTCGGCGGGGAGTCACTCGGCGCGGGCCAGGTCATCGGCATCGTGGCGGTGCTCGCCGCCATCGTCGCCTCCCGCCCGCACAAGCGCGTGAGAGGTCAATCTCTGTCGCCCGGGGGCGACCCAGGCGACAGAAACTGACCCCTCACGCAACAGCGCCGGGTCAGGACGTGCGCAGCGTCACAGAACCGATCGTCGCCTGCACGTCGACGCGGGGCGTCGCGGTCGGCGAGGTCCGCAGGGAGTTGTCGACCGAGCCCGGGCCCTCGCTGGTGAGGCGGTAGGTCTCGTCGGGAAGCCCGATGTCGGCCGAACCCGCCGTCACCTCGACGCTCGTGCGCGCGGGAGCCGCCCCCGTCAGATCGGCGGTGAGGTCGCCGCCGGTGACCTCGAACGTCGCCGCGTCGGCGCCGTCGACGTCGGCGGTGATCGACCCGCCGGAGACGCTGAGGGTGAGTGCGCTGGCGCCCCCGGACAGCGTTGCGGCCCCGCCCGTGACCTGAACGTCGACGTTCCCGTAGTCGCCGGTCAGATCGAGGGTGCCGCCCGCGACCTCGACACGGAGGTCGAGGTCGGCGCGCTCCAGTGACTGCGGGAGGGTGAGCGTCGCCTGCGAGCCGCTGCCCCAGTCCGCGAACGAGCGGCGAGGCGACGAGACGTGGAGGGTGTTCCCCCGACGCTCCAGCGTCCAGGCGCCCGCGCCTCCGCCGCTCAGCTCCGCGTCGGAGACGTCGTCGTAGGAGATGCTCAGCGCTCCCCCGGCCAGATCGACGTCCAGGTCGCGCACCCCCTGCACGTCGCTCTGCTGCAGCGGCGGTCCCGCTTCGCTGCCGCGAAGGTCGTACGCGGCGCTGATGCCCGTGCTCACGAGCGTGCCCAGGATGACGCAGCCGCCCACGATGATCGTGCCGATCGCAACGGCCAGCGCACCCTTGGACCGCGCGGGTGCGGCGGGCTTCGGATCGGTCGGGGTCTGAACGGTCATGAGGACGCTCCGGTGGTGTCGTGGCCCAGGTGGACCAGGGCGGCGATGACGCGACGGTTGCCCGTCTCGTCCTGCTCGAGACCGAGCTTGGTGAAGATCGCGGTGATGTATTTCTCGACGCTGGCGGGCGAGACGAACAGGGTCTGCGCGATCGCCTGGTTCGAGCGCCCTTCGGCGATCAGGGCGAGCACCGCGCGCTCGCGCTCGGTGAGCGACTGGAGTCGGTCATCGCGGCGTCGACGGGCCAGCAGCTGACCGACGACCTCCGGGTCGAGCAGGGTGGCTCCCTCGGCGATCCGCGCCACGGCTTCGAGGAAGTCACGCACGTCGGCGACCCGGTCTTTCAACAGGTAGCCGAGCGAGCCCTGACCGTCGGCGATGAGGTCGCTGGCGTAGCGCTCCTCGACGTACTGCGAGAGCACGAGGACCGCGAGCCCGGGATGCCGTGACCGCAGGGCGATCGCCGCGCGGATGCCCTCGTCGGTCCAGGTCGGCGGGAGCCGCACGTCGAGGATGCAGAGGTCGGGGGTGGTGTCGGCCACGGCGTCCTCGAGGCCGGCCGCGTCCGCGAGCGCGGCGACGACCTCGTGGCCGTCGTCGGCGAGGAGGCGGACGAGCCCCTCGCGCAGCAGGACGGAGTCCTCGCAGATCAGGATGCGCACGGTACCGTCACCTCCACCGAGGTCGGGCCGCCCTGCGGGCTGTCGATGCGCGCGGTTCCCCCCGCCGCCGTGACGCGGTTGACGATGCCGTCGAGCCCGCCGCCGGGGACGACGCGTGCGCCGCCCAGACCGTCGTCCTCGACGCGCGCCCACAGCGACCCGTCGTCGCGGACCCGCACGTCGACGCGGCAGGCGCCGGCGCGCGAGTGCTTGGCGGCGTTCGTGAGCGCTTCGGCGATCGAGAAGTACACCGCGGCCTCGGCCGCTCGGCTGCACCGTCGCGGAAGGCGCACGTCGAGGGTCACGGGGATGTGCGACCGTGATGCGAGCGCCGACAGGGCGGCATCCAGCCCTCTGTCCTCGAGGACGGACGCGTGGATGCCCCGCGCCAGCTGCCGCAGCTCCGTGATGGCCGACTTGGTCGAGGCGTGCGCCTCGGCGACGAGCGCCTTGGCCGCCTCCGGGTCGTCGTCGATTTTCGTCTGCGCGAGACCAAGGGTCATGCCGATCGAGACGAGGCGGGGTTGGACGCCGTCGTGAAGGTCGCGTTCGATCCGGGTGCGCTCTACTTCGGCCGCTCGGACGGCGCCGGCGCGGCGCGTGTCCGACGTGCGCGCCTGCTCCTCGAGCTGCGCTTCACGGGAGGGGACGAGGATCGCCCGGACGAGCACTCCGTGCAGCAGGCCGAGGCCGACCAGCGCGCCGGTGGCGACGAGGGCGACCAGCGCCCCGACGAGCGGGGCGGCCAGGCCATCGAGCGGGAGCAGCCCGAACAGGCGTGTGTGGCTCCATCCGAAGATCGGGCTGGCGACGAGGGCGAGCCCCCAGGCGACCGCGCCGACGAGGACGAGCGTGACGAGGCCGAGCACGGTCGAGACGGTGAAGGACGCCACCGCCCGCCACTGCCGCGCGTCGATCGCCTGCAGCCAGATGGTGTGCAGCACGCCGACGAACCCCGGCTTGGGGCTGCGTCGCACGCGCAGGGCGGGGAGGCCGAAACCGTAGAGGCCGTCCACCCGCGCCAGTTCGAACCAGGCGACCGCGAACAGCGCGTAGACGAGACCGGCGAGCACGACGACGCCGATCAGAACGGCGAATAACAGGCCGACGCCCGCGCCGAGCAGGCTGAAGAGCCCGCCTAAGACGGCCGGGCCGATCATGCCGAGAGCGGCGAGCTGCGCGATCGCGCCGGCGACGTGCCCGGGCGAGGAGATACGCACCGACGTCCGCGGCAGCGCGCCCGGGGGCGCGGGCAGCGGCGGCGGCGAAGGAGGAAGGACGGATGCCGTGGTCATGTGTCCCACGGTAGGACGCCGCCCGCACCGCGGTCAGCCGGGCATCCCGCGTCTTCGTTCGGGTTTTCCCGAATGCCGCCTTCCCGCTGCGCCACCCGGCACACGGCCCGGGAAACGACGGACGCCCCGCCGCACGAGGCGACGGGGCGTCCGGGGACGGGGTGGATCAACCGCGGGTGCGGTTCTTGTTCCACACGTCGAAGGCCACGGCCAGCAGCAGCACGAGACCCTTGATGAACTGCTGCACATCGGTCGAGATGCCCATGAGCGACATGCCGTTGTTGAGCACACCCATGACGAGACCACCGGCGATCGCGCCGACCACGCGGCCGACACCACCCTGCACGGCGGCGCCACCGATGAACGAGGCGGCGATGGCATCCAGCTCGAAGAGGTTTCCCGCGCCGGGGCCGGCCGAGTTCAGGCGACCCGTGAACACGATGCCGGCGAGGGCCGCGAGCACGCCCATGTTGACGAACAGCAGGAAGTCGACGCGGCGCGTGTTGATGCCCGACAGCTTCGCGGCGGTGCGGTTGCCACCGATCGCGTAGATGTGGCGGCCGAAGACGCTGCGGCTCATGACCGTCGAGTACCCGATGACGAGGATCGCGAGGACGACGAGGACGATCGGCGTCCCGCGCGAACCGGGCGCGACACCCAGCAGGTAGGTGAGGTAGGCGATGAGCGCACCGCCGCCGATGACCTTGACCAGGAACGCCGCCATCGGCTCGTTCTGCAGCTCGAGCGCGGCGCGCTTGGCGCGCTGGCGCACCTGCGAGAAGACGAACAGCACGAGCGTGAGGACGCCGAGGGCGACCGTGATCCACTCCGCGGGCGACGTCGCCGCGGGGAAGAGCTCCGGGAACAGGTAGCCACCGCCGAGCTGACGGTACTCGGTCGGGAACGGCGTGATCTGCGTGTTGCCGAGCGTCATCTGCGTGAGACCGCGGAACAGCAGCATGCCGGCCAGCGTCACGATGAACGCGGGGATGCCGACGTACGCGACCCAGAAGCCCTGCCACATGCCGACCACCGCGCCGAGCACGAGGGAGAGCAGGATGCCGAGCCACCAGGGCATACCCCACTGCACGATGAGCACGCCCGAGACGGCACCGACGAAGGCGGCGACCGAACCGACGGACAGATCGATGTGGCCGGCGATGATGATCATCACCATGCCGATCGCGAGGATCAGGATGTAGCTGTTCTGGACGATGATGTTCGACACGTTGCCCGCGGTGAGCAGACGCCCGCCGGTGAGGGCCTGGAACAGCAGCACGATCACGATCAGCGCGATGAAGATGCCGATCTCCCGCAGCCGTGACGTGAAGAACTGCACGATGTTGCCGGTTCCCCCGGCGGCACCGCCGACGGGTCCCTTCGGCGTCGCCGGCCCCGTCTGGGTCGTGGTGTTAAGCGCTGACATGGTCGGCTTCCTTCTCCTTCGTCATGAGCACCATGAGAGCCTCGGGTGTGGCTTCTTCGATGGGCAGCTGGCCGGTGATGTGGCCCTCGCTGAGGGTGTAGATGCGGTCGCAGATGCCGAGCAGCTCAGGCAGCTCCGAGGAGATGACGAGCACCCCCTTGCCCTGCGCCGCGAGGGAATTGATGATCGTGTAGATCTCGTACTTCGCGCCCACGTCGATGCCGCGGGTCGGCTCGTCGAGGATCAGCACCTCCGGGTCGGAGAACAGCCACTGCGACAGCACGACCTTCTGCTGGTTGCCGCCGGAGAGCTTCCCGACCACGACGTCGACCGTCGGCGCCTTGATGTTCATCGACTTGCGGTACCGGTTCGCGACGAGGTACTCCTCGTCACCGTCGACCCAGCCGCGCTTGGTGAGCTTGCGCATTCCGGCGAGCGAGATGTTCCGCTTGATCGTGTCGATGAGGTTGAGGCCGGCGCCCTTGCGGTCTTCGGTGACGTACGCCAGTCCGCTGCGGATCGCGGCGGGGACCGTAGAGGTGTCCGCCTTCTGCCCGCGGATGTAGACGTTGCCGGAGATCCGGGAACCGAAGCTCTTGCCGAACACGCTCATCGCCAGCTCGGTGCGGCCCGCGCCCATGAGACCGGCGATCCCGACGACCTCGCCCGCGCGCACGTTCAGGTTGGCCTCGTGGATGACGACGCGACTGGCATCCGTCGGGTGGTGAACGGTCCAGTCCTCGATGCGGAGGACTTCGTCACCGATCTCGACGTCCCGGTCGGGGTAGCGGTTCTCGAGCTCGCGACCGACCATGCCACGGATGATGCGGTCCTCGCTCGTGCCGCCGGTGGCCACGTCGAGGGTCTCGATCGTGCGACCGTCGCGGATGATCGTGACCTCGTCGGCGATCGCGCGGATCTCGTTGAGCTTGTGGCTGATGATGATCGACGTGATGCCCTGCCCCTTGAGGTGGCGGATCAGGTCGAGCAGGTGCTCGGAGTCGTCATCGTTCAGGGCGGCCGTCGGCTCGTCGAGGATGAGGAGCTTGACGTCCTTCGACAGCGCCTTGGCGATCTCGACGAGCTGCTGCTTCCCCACGCCGATCTCGTTGACCGGGACGTCGGGGCTGTCGCCCAGACCCACGCGGGCGAGGAGCTTGGATGCCTCGCGGTTGGTGGCATCCCAGTCGATGAGGCCGCGGTGGGTGATCTCGTTGCCGAGGAAGATGTTCTCCGCGATGGAGAGGTAGGGGCTCAGCGCGAGCTCCTGGTGGATGATGACGATGCCGGCCGCTTCGCTGTCACGGATGTCCTTGAACTCGACGGTCTTGCCGTCGAAGACGATCTCGCCGCGGTAGTCGCCCGCGGGATAGACGCCGCTGAGCACCTTCATGAGAGTGGACTTGCCGGCGCCGTTCTCGCCGCAGATGGCGTGCACGGTGCCGCGGTCGACGGTCAGGGACACGTCCGCCAGGGCGATGACGCCAGGGAACTCCTTGGTGATCGAGCGCATCTCGAGGATGGTGCTCACGAGGTCCTCCTTGCAGGGCCGGCTCGCAGCCGGTGAGGGGTGAGGGAACAGGGGCCTCCGCCGCGCCCGAACAGGTCGGTCGCGGCGGAGGCGGTGCGGGAGGGCCGGAGCCCTCCCGCGGGGATCACTTGAGGTCGTCGGCGGTGTAGTAGCCGCTGTCGACGAGGACCTTCTCGTAGTTGTCCTTCGTGACGATCGTGGACTCGAGCAGGTACGAGGGAACGACCTTCTCGCCGTTGTCGTACGTCTCGGTGTCGTTGACCTCGGGCTCGGTACCCTTGCGGATGTCGTCGACCATGGTCACGGCCTGCTTGGCGAGCTCGCGCGTGTCCTTGAAGATCGTCGAGTACTGCTCACCCGCGATGATCGACTTGATCGAGCCGACCTCGGCGTCCTGACCGGTGATGACCGGCAGCGCGTTGGCTGCGTAGCCGCCCGAGGTCAGAGCCGAGATGATGCCGATCGAGAGGCCGTCGTAGGGCGAGAGAACGCCGTCGAGCTTCGTGCCGCCGATGACGGTGAGGATGTTCTCCATGCGCTTCTGCGCGGTCTCGGGCAGCCACCGGAGGATCGCGGCCTGGCCGAACTCGGTCTGGCCGGAGGGAACCTTCAGTACGCCCTTGTCCATGTAGGGCTGGAGCGTGTCCATCGCGCCCTTCCAGAAGAAGGTGGCGTTGTTGTCGTCGGGGCTACCGGCGAACAGCTCGACGTTGAAGGGACCCGCGGCACCGGTCTCGGCACCCGAGGCGTCCAGGACGCCCAGGCCCGTGAGCAGCGACGTGGCCTGCTGCACGCCGACCTTGTAGTTGTCGAAGGTCGTGTAGTAGTCGACGTTCTTCGTGCCGTTGATGAGGCGGTCGTACGCGATGACCGGGATTTTCGCGTCGGCGGCCTGCTGCAGGACGTCGGTGAGGGTGGTGCCGTCGATGGAGGCGATGATCAGGGCCTTGGCGCCCGAGGTGATCATGTTCTCGATCTGCGAGACCTGGGTGGGGATGTCGTCGTTGGCGTACTGGAGGTCGACCTGGTAGCCGAGGTCTTCCAGCTGCGACTTGACGTTGTTGCCGTCGGCGATCCACCGCTCCGACTGCTGCGTCGGCATGGCGACGCCGATGATGCCGCCGGCCTCTGCCGCGTCTCCGCCGCTGCTGCCGGTACGGTCGCCCGCGCAGCCCGCGAGGCCGATGCCGAGCGCAAGGACGCCCGCCCCCGCGATCGCCTTGAGCATGCTGTGCTTCTTCACTCTGGTTCCCTTCGTTGGGTTTGATGTCACGGTCTCTTCACACGAAGCCGACCGCTGCAGCGCGGACGGCACGCCGGTCACGCGGCCGTCGGGGCGAAACGAGGCCGGTCGGCGAGGCGGGTTCAGTGCATCGTTCGAAACGTCTTCGTCTCGACGGAGTCGCTCCGCAGCGAGTCCCGTCGGCGTTGTGTGGGCGGTCATGTGACCGTTCACATTGTGTGTGTGATGCTACCCCGCGTATCGCCGCCGCTGTCAAGTCCCTGTGCGTTCGTCGACCAGCCGTTGCCAAACCGTGACGTGTCAGCGGCTGGGCGGAGCGGTCGACGAGCGCACGATCAGCCGCAGATGATCCGGTTCGGGGATGGTCGGGTCGTCGTGGGAAACGCCCAGATCAGTGAGAAGATCCCACATGGCGCGCTGACCAATTCCGGCGAAGTCCTGGCGCACGGTGGTGAGCGGCGGCCACAGGTGTGCGGCCTCCGGAACGTCGTCGAATCCGACCACTGAAATGTCCTCCGGGACCGATCGGCCGATGGCACGCACGGCGTGCATGAAGCCCAGAGCCATGTGATCGTTGCCCGCGAAAACGGCCGTGGCATCCTCGGTCCGGAGCAACTCCAAGCCGGCCTCGAAGCCGAACTGGGCGGTCCAGTCCCCCAGGACCGGCGGACGCGGCGACAGATCTTGCGCGTCCATCTCGGCGAGGTACCCGCGCATACGGTGATCGGCCTCGAGCCAGTCGCGGGGGCCGGCGATGTGCAGGATGCGGGTGTGCCCGAGGTCGACGAGGTGGCGCACGGCCGCCCGCGCCCCCGCGACCTGGTCGTTGAAGGTCGCGGTCGGGGTCGCGGGCCCCGTGGACGACACGATCCGTACGGGCACAGGAAGCTTCATCTCGTCGAGGATCGGCACGACGCGGGTCTGAGGTGCGACGGCGATGAGTCCCTCGATGGACTGCGCGACGAGGTGATCGATCGAAGCCCGCACGTCGTCGGGGGCGCTGGTGCCGAGGTTCGTGAGGGTCAACCGGTAGCCGGCGCGGCGCGCCGCGGATTCGGCCGCCTGCACCATCGCCGAAACGCCGTGGGTGGTCGTGCGCGGACCCAGGACGCCGATGAGCCGCGTGCGGCTCGTCGCCAGGGCGCGGGCGGCCTGGTTCGGGACGAACTTCAACTCCGCAATCGCTTCGCGTACGCGCGCCGCGGTCTCCGGGCGCAGTTGCGGGCTGTTGTTGATCACGCGCGAAACGGTCTGGTACGACACCCCGGCCAGACGTGCCACGTCGCGGATGCTGGGCGCCTTGGCCGCGGCATCCGGGATGTCGGTCTCGCTCATCGATCTCGCTTCTTTGCGTCGCCGATCGCGTCGTGACCGGTCACACGAGAATAGCCGACGCGCGCTCGGCCCCCCGACGCCGCGGTGTTCGCCCTCGTCCCCGGGGTGCTCCGGCGGGTCGCCGGGCCGCGCTCCGGGGTCGCCCCCGAGGGTCCCTGGATCGCCGAGACTTCATCGCGCCGACAAGTCCCTTGCAGCCTGCAAGGGAGTTGTCGGCCCGATGAAGTCTCGGGGGCAGATGTGGGGCGGGGCGGGGGCGGGGGCGGGGGCGGGCGCGCAGGCGGGGGCGGGCGGGCGGGCGGGCGGGGGTCAGGATGCCAGCAGAGCGCGGTAGAACCGGATGCCGCGGAGCCACACCTCGACGCGGATGCGCTCGTCGGGTGCGTGCAGCGCGTCGCGCTCGGCCCGCGTGAGGTGGAACGGGGTGAACCGGTACACGTGCTCGGTGAGGCCGGTGTAGAAGCGGCTGTCGCTCGCCCCGAGCTGCAGATACGGCAGCGTCACGACGTCTTCGCCGAGCGTCTCCCCCACCGCCGAGGCCAGGCGCCGCCAGGGCTCCCCCTGCCAAGGCGATACCGGCGACGGGTCTCCCCCGTGCCGCACCTCGATGTCGATGAGGGGATCGGCGATGGCGCGGCGCAGATGGATCGCGGCATCCGCGACCGTGTCGCCCGTGAGCAGACGGACGTTGACCGTCGCGCGGGCGGTCGTCGCCAGGACGTTGTCGCCGGCCGATCCCTCGAGGCGGGTCACGACGGCGGTCGTGCGCACCAGCGCGTTCGTCTCCGGTCCGAGGAGGGCGAACGCCGCGGTCAGCGCCGGTCCCGTGATCTCCGCGCGACGGAACACCGTGCGCAGCGGCTCGGGGGCGTGGGCGGCAGCCGTGGCGAGCATGGCGCGCACCGGGGGCACGAGTCGGCGCGGGAAGGGGCGTCGGCGAACCCGGTCGATCGCGCGCGCCAGACGCGCCGTCGCCGGGAAAGGCGGCGGGGTGGAGGCATGGCCTCCGGCCTCCCGTGCGACGAGGTCGAAGGTCACCGTGCCGCGCTCGGCGACACCGATCATGGCCGTGGGCACGACGAGGCCCGGGAGCGCCCCCTCGACCACCGCGCCGCCCTCGTCGAGGACGAGCGCCGGATGCACGCCGCGGTCCGCGAGGATCGCCGCCATGGCGCGGGCCCCTTCCCCGAGGGTCTCCTCGTCGTGGCCGAACGCCAGCCACACGTCGGCGCGGGGAACGACCCCGTCCGCCAGCGCCGCCTCGACCGCCTCCAGGATCGCGACGAGCGCGCCCTTGTCGTCGATGGCGCCCCGTGCGTAGAGGGTGGCGTTCTCGCCCTCCCCCTCCACGGCGGCGGCGAACGGGTCGCGTGTCCACGGCTGTCCGGCGGTGTCGACGACGTCCTGGTGGGCGAGGAGCAGCAGCGGCTCGGCGCGGGATCGCCCCGCCCACCGGTACAGCAGCGAGTGACCCGCGACGATCTCGCGGTCCAGGTGGGCGTGCACCAGCGGGTACAGCCGCTCCAGCGCCGCACGGAACTCATCGAAGCGCGCCGTGTCGGTGCGGACCGGGTCGACGTGCGACACGGTCGGGATGGCCAGCAGCTCGCGGAAGCGCTCGACGGGCGTCATGACGCGAGCCTACGCGGGCGGCATCCGTCCTCGCCCCTTCGCGTGACGGCCCAGCGCGACGCGCCACCCGCCCGCGCCGATACGGTGGAGCCATGACCGGACTGCACTGGGGCATCCTCGCAACGGGCGGCATCGCGCACGCCTTCACCTCCGACCTCCGCACCGCGGGTCTCGACGTCACCGCCGTCGGGTCGCGGTCGATCGAGAGCGCTCAGGCGTTCGCCGACCAATTCGGCATCCCGCACGCGCACGGCTCGTACCAGGAGCTGGTGGCCGACCCCGATGTCGACATCGTCTACATCGCGACTCCCCACCCCGGCCACCTCGAGAACGCGTTGCTCGCCCTCGACCACGGCAAGCACGTGCTGGTCGAGAAGCCGTTCACGCTCAACGGGGAGGAGGCGGCCATGATCCGCGACCGCGCCGCGGAGAAGGGCCTGCTCGCGATGGAAGCGATGTGGACGCGGTATCTGCCGCACATGGTGCGTATCCGCGAGATCCTCGCGGCCGGCACCCTGGGCGACGTGCGCGTCGTCTCGGCCGATCACACGCAGAAGATCTCCACCGACCCGCAGCACCGGCTGAACGCCCTCGAACTGGGCGGCGGCGCTCTGCTCGACCTCGGCATCTACCCCGTCTCGTTCGTGGTGGACGTGCTCGGTCTGCCCGAGCGCGTCACCGCCATCGCGCGGCTCTCCGACGCGGGCAGCGACGCCGAGGTCGCCACGGTGTTCGCGCATCCCGGCGGCGCCCTGTCGACCACCGTGTCGTCGTCGCGCGGGGCCGGCGCGAACGTCGCGCAGATCGTCGGCACCGAGGCGCGGATCGAGATCGACCGCGTCTGGTACACCCCGACGACGTTCCGCGTCGTCGGCCCGGACGGCACCGTCCTCGAAGAGTTCGACGGCGCCGTGGAAGGTCGCGGCATGCAGTTCCAGGCCCTGGCGGCCGAGCGGCTCGTCCGTGACGGTGCGACCTCGAGCGACGTCCTGTCGATCGATGACACCGTCTCGATCATGGGCGTCCTCGACGAGGTACGCCGCCAGATCGGTGTGGTCTACCCCGGCGGACGCTGAGCCGACTACCCGTCGGGCTCCGCGCGGGAGAGACTGAGGGCATGCCGGATTCCCAGACCGTCCGCGTCGCCGTCTACCTCGACTTCGACAACATCGTGATGTCCTGGTACGACCGCGTCCACGGGCGAAACGCGTACTCGCGCGACCGCCAGAAGATCGCGGAGAACCCGATGGATCCCGAGATCGCCGAGCGCCTCACAAAGGCGACGATCGACGTCGGCGCGATCATCGACTACGCCGCGTCGTTCGGCACCCTCGTCCTCACGCGGGCCTACGCGGACTGGTCGGCCCCGGTCAACGCGGAATACCGGTCGCAACTCGTCGCTCGCGCCGTCGACCTCGTGCAGTTGTTTCCCGCGGCGGCATACGCCAAGAACGGCGCCGACATCCGGCTCGCAGTGGATGCCGTGGAAGACATGTTCCGCCTCCCGGACCTCTCGCACGTCGTCATCGTCGCGGGCGACAGCGACTATGTGCCCCTGGCCCAGCGGTGCAAGCGCCTCGGCCGTTACGTCGTGGGCGTCGGAGTCGCGGGCTCGACCGCGAAGTCGCTCGCCTCGGCGTGCGACCGGTTCGACAACTACGACAGCCTCCCCGGCATCCCGAAGCTCGCCGACACGAAAAAGGATGCCGCGCCCTCCCGCCCGCGGGCACGAAAGCGCTCACAGGATCCGGCGGTCAACCTGCTCGAACGCGCCATGCAACTCGAGGGGGAACGCTCCGACGGCGAGTGGCTGCACGCGTCGGCCGTGAAGGATCTGATGAAGCGACTGGATCCGTCGTTCAGCGAGAAGGCGCTCGGGTTCCGCAGCTTCTCCGACTTCCTCAAAGCGCAGACCGAGCACGTCGAGGTGGACGAGGACTCCAATATCGTTCAGGTGCGGGCGGTGGCTCGCGCCGCCTGACGCCCGCCTACCCCTCAGCGGCGCTCCGCGCCCGGCGCGACGTGAGCGAGGACGCTCTCCCACACGGAGGAGAGTGTGACGTGGCCGTTGATCGTGTCGAGCTCGTCCGCCCCGATCACCTCGATGCGGGCGGTGGGGATACGACCGAGGTACCACGCGGCGTCGTCGACGTCGGCCGGCCCGTCGCCACCGACGATGATCAGCGTGTCGGCGACGACGTCATCGAGGAGTGGCGTGTGGATGTCGCGACTGAGCGGGTCGGAGGGGCTTTCGACGCCGACGATCGCCAGGCGGTCCACGACCCCGCCCATCGCGGCCGCCAGATGGATCGCGAGCGGTCCGGCGGATCGTTCGCCGACGAGTCCCACCGTCGTGCCGGGTGCCTCGCGCTCCAGGAGGTCGCGGAGCGCGTCGACGGTGAGTCCGGCCGGCGTCTGACCGCCGAAGGCCGGCGGATCCTCGAGCTCGGGAGCGTCCAGTCCGACTGCGACGATCCGGACGTCGAACCCGGAGGTGATGCGGACGTCAGGGTCGATCGTCGAGACGTCTCCGGTGCGCAGCACCATCACCGCCCGCGGAGCGCCCGGCGTTCCGAAGCTGCGGTACTCGAGTTCTCCGTCCAACCACGGAACACGGCTCATTAGGTCATCCCTCCGCGGGCATCGCGCCCGGATCATCTCGCGGTGCGGTCGTCTCGGCCGGCGCCGTTCCCATCCCGAGGAGGAGCGCGCGCAGCGTGTCGATGGTGTCGGCCTCCGCGGCCGGCTTGTCGGGACGGTACGCCTTGACGCGCGCGAAGCGCAGGGCCACGCCGCCCGGGTAGCGGGTCGACCGCTGGACGCCATCGATCGCGATCTCGACGACGGTGTCGGGCGCGACGCGGATACCCCCGGGCACGTCACCGATCTCGCGTTCGGCGAAGTGGACCGTCTGCCAGCGCAGCAGGTCGTCGGTGAGGCCCTTGAAGGTCTTGCCGACCATCACGAATCCGCCGGGATCACCGAAGGCACCGCCGGGATCTCGTGCACCGAGGTGAAGGTTCGAGAGCCACCCCGAACGCCGGCCGGAGCCGCGTTCGACCCCGAGGACGACGAGATCGAACGTGTGCACGGGCTTGACCTTGAGCCAGCTCTTGCCGCGCCGACCCGCGGTGTACGGAGCGTCGACGGCCTTCACCATGACGCCTTCGTGGCCGGCCCGCAGAGCCGCGCGAGAGAACTCGTCGGCCGCGTCAGGATCGTCGGTCACGATCGAGGGGATGCCGAACCCGGGCGCGATGCGGCCGAGTTCGGAGCGGCGCACCGACAGGGGCTCGTCGATGAGGTCGCGGCCGTCGAGGTGCAGGAGATCGAAGAACCACGGGCGCAACGCGATCTCTCGGGCGGTCTCGGCACCGAAACGGGCCATCGTCTCCTGGAAGGGCCGCGGTCCCCCGTCGTCGTCGAGCGAGAGGGTCTCGCCGTCGAGGATCGCATCGGTCACCGGCAGCGTCCGCACGGCATCCACGATCTCGGGCACGCGGTGGGTGACATCGGCCAGCGTGCGCGTGAACACCCGCACGTCGTCGCCTCGTCGGTGCACCTGCACCCGCGCTCCGTCGAGCTTGTACTCGACCGAGGCGAGACCCGTGAGCGTCAGGGCCTCCGCCACGGAGGTGGCGGTGGAGGCCAGCATGGGCTGCACGCCGCGACCCACGACGAGACCGACGGATGCCAGCTCGTCAGCCGTCCCCGTGAGCGCCACCGCCGCCGTCTCGCCCAGGTCTCCGGACAGCATCGCCGCGCGGCGCACGAGCGTTCCCTCGCGATCGGCGGCGCGTGCGATCGCGTCGAGGAGCACGCCTTCGAGCGCCCCCGTGCGCAGCTCGCCGGTCATGATGCGCACCAGCAGATCCCATTCGTCGGGCGTCGCCTGCGCGGCCAGCTCGTCGAGCAGCGTGGTCCGCGCCGCGGCGGACCCGTTACCGGCGATCTCGACCAGCCGGGAGAACGCGGCGTCGATGTCGGCGACCGTGAGCGAGGCGGAGTCGGCGTGCGCGCGGCTCCGCGCGGCCAGCGTGCGCCACCCGACCCCCAGACGTCCCTGGCGCGGCGCGGCCGTGAGGAGCCCGACCGCCGGCACGATCTCGTCGGGCGTCAATCGCTCCAGAACCTCGGCGAGCGCGTCGACCTTGGCCAGGCGCGATCGCGTGGCGGCGACCGTACCGAGCGCGACCTGCAGATCACCGAAGAGCATGTCGGCATCCTGGCATCCCCCTCCGACATCGCCGGGCCTCTTGCGCTCTCGGAACGCGGATGCCAGCGCCCTCGAGGCGCGCCGACGGATCACACGACGCCGTCGTCCGCAACCCCCGACCGACAGGTCCGCTCGTATCGTGTGCTGGATTTCCCCGAGGAATGAGGTCCCGTGAACGCTCCCGCCACCGCCGAACAGTCCGCCCGCACCGCCCGCGAGGCCTTCGGATGGGATGCGTTGCTGCCGGGTCAGGCCGAGGCGATCGATGCCGTGGTGGCGGGGCGGGACACGCTCGTCGTCTTCCCCACGGGCGCCGGGAAGTCGGCCGTCTACCAGATCGCCGGATGCGAACTGGGTGGGGTGACAGTCGTCATCTCGCCGTTGCTCGCGCTGCAGCGCGATCAGATCGCCTCGATCGACGCCGCGCCCGACGCGCCCGCGGCGGTCGCGCTGAACTCCCGCACGGCGGCGCGGGCACGGACCGCCGCATGGGCCGCGATCGAGAGCGGTGACCCGGTGTATGCCTTCTTCGCCCCGGAGCAGCTGGCCAACCCCGAGGTGTTCGACCGGCTGAAGAAGGCCGACGTGCGTCTCGTCGTGGTGGACGAGGCGCACTGCGTGTCGGCCTGGGGGTTCGACTTCCGCCCCGAGTACGCGCGAATCGGCGACGCCGTCGCCGCGCTCGGGCACCCTCCCGTGCTGGCGTTGACGGCTACGGCATCCGGTCCCGTCCGTGACGACATCGTCGCGAGCCTCGGCATGCGCGACCCGCACCTGGAGGTGCGCGGGATGGACCGTCCCGAGATCCACCTGTCGGTCCGCCGTCACGAGCACGACGCGGATAAACGCCGTGCGGTCCTGCGGGATGTGATGGATGCCGACGGCCCCACGCTGCTGTACGTGGCCACCCGCAAGGAGACCGATGCCTACGCGGCCGAACTCGTCGAGCAAGGACGTCGCGCCGCGCCGTACCACGGGGGCATGGCGCAGAAGCGTCGCGACGAGGTGCACGCCGCGTGGAGCGCGGGTGAGCTCGACGTCGTCGTGGCCACCTCGGCGTTCGGGATGGGCGTCGACAAGCCGGATGTCCGGTGGGTCGTGCACGCCGACGCGACCGAGTCCCTCGACGCCTACGCCCAGGAGATCGGTCGGGCCGCGCGCGACGGGCAACCCGCGCGCGCCGTGCTGCACTACCGCGCCGAGGACTTCTCGCTGCGCTCGTTCTTCGCCGGCGGGCGGAGCCGACGCGCGGACGTCGCCGGGGTCTGGGACGCGTTACTGCACGGCGACGCGCCGATGCGCACCCGGGACATCGCCGACGAGAGCGGTCGCTCGACGCGGGTGATCGGGCGCGTGCTCACCCAGCTCGTCGCGTGCGGGCTGGCCGTGTCCGGCCCCGAGGGCATCTCCGCGGCCTCGACCGTGTCCGCGGGCGAGGCGGTGGCCGCCGTGCGCGAGCGCGACGAGGCGGAGGAACGTATCCGCACCTCCCGCATCGACATCATGCGGGGGTTTGCCGAGACGGTCCGTTGCCGCCGCCGCGCACTGCTGGAGTACTTCGGCGTCGCCGCCGCCGAGCAGTGCGGCATGTGCGACCGCTGCGACGCCGCCGCTGCCCTCACCCACACGGAAGAACCCGCGGAAGCCGTCAGGGAGCCGGGGAGCGGCGACCTACGCGTCGACTCCGTCGTCGACCACCACGAGTGGGGAACCGGAACCGTCATGGCCGTCGAGGCCGACCGCCTCACCGTGTTCTTCCCCGATCACGGCTAAAAGGTGCTGGCGCGCTCCGCTTTCGACCGCGGCATCCTGGAGCTCGGCGACGCCGCCTAGCGGGTCGCGCGTTCCACGGTTCTTCGGGCCGCAGTCCCCTCGCCGAGCGCGCGCTCCGCGGTTCTCGGCCCGCACTCCCCTCGCCGAGCGCGCGCGCCGCGGTTCTCGGCCCGCACTCCCCTCGCCGAGCGCGCGCTCCGCGGTTCTCTGGCCCGCGCAGCTCACTCGCGCGTCGACCACCAGGCCCAGGCGATGAGCGGCACCTGGAGGAACAACCTCACGAACCGGGCGCGATCGCTGCTCAGGCCCGGAGCCGACCGCCCAGTGCGCCACTGGTGCACGTTCCCCGGGAACACCGCCACGAAGAACGCCGCGATCGTCGCGCCGACACGCCGACGCTCCCGCGGCAGCGCGACGAGCCCGACGCCGAGCAGCACCTCCGCAGCCCCGGATGCCACCACGATGGCGTCCTTGTCGGTGCGCAAGAGTCTCGTCGCCCAGTCCGGAACCACGATCCGGTAGCCCCGTCTGCCCCACGTCACGTGGCTGACCCCCGCGGCGACCAGCAGCGCGGCCAGCGCACCGCGGGCGACGGAGCGAACGGGGAGACCTCGACGTCGTGGCATCCGGTCAGTCTGCCAGCCGAGGACGGGGCGGGGGCCGTGCGTCGGCGTCAGAGCGGTGTGGGTCCGGTCCGCCGCACGAAGTCCATGTACGCCTCCACGGTGTCGTCGGGGACGATCGCGCGCAGGACCACCTCGTCGACCGCAGCCGTATAGGCCTCCAGGGCGCCGCCGAGTTCGGTGACGTCGCGGATCGTGGTGTCGGCGGCATCCACCCTCATCCGTGCGAAGTTCGCGGCGTAATTCGGGAAGGACGCGTATCGCGCGGTCTCGGCGTCGAGCCGCGCGCGAGCCGCATCGACGATCGCCGTGCGCACGTAGACCGCCACGAAGGCTTCGCCGCCGAGTGCCTCGGCCTGGGCTGCGGCCTCCGTCGGCGGCACCCAGTTCAAGAGCACGCCCTCGGCGAGATCAGCGCCGAGGCGTCGCATTCTCGGCCCGAGCGCACCGACGAGCACGCGCGACAGTCCCGCGTCGTGGAGCACCGCGATCGCCTCGCGCACGCGGGCGAGCGCCCCCTCCTTCGCCATGCCCGAACCGATGCCGACGGTGAGGCGGTCGGTCGGCAGGCCCAGGGATGCCACCGCGGAGACGATCTCGGCGGCCGGCCGACGATCCACGGGGACGACGCCCGTCGCCAGATGCAGCGTCCGCGTCACGCCCGCGGCGGCGGCCAGGGCGGCGAGCGCGTCGCCATCCGGGGTGTCGTTGATCCACAACGTGTGGAATCCCGCCGCTTCGACGGCCGGCGCGATCTCGGCGACGGCGGCGGGACCGAGCGAGCCCGCGAGACCGATCGAGACGACACCGCGCGTCACGACACGCCTCCCGCGGCCGGCAGCGCGACGGCGACCTGACCCACGGCAGCGAAGAAGGCATGCAGGTCGACCTCGTCGGTGGGGAGCAGCACGACGTCGTCCACCCCGGCAGCCTGGAAGCGCGCGACGCCCTCGGCGACCTCGCTGACCGACCCCGCGAGCGCGCGCTCCGCGGCATCCGGCCGGTCCTCGAGCACGGCGGAGACCCGCTCGGACGCCCCGGGGCCGAACGCCGTCAGGACGTACGCGACCACGTCGGGATCGCCCTCGCGTCCCGCCTCGGTCCAGCTCTCGCGGACGGTGCGCACGGCCTCGGCGATCTCATCGACCGTGTGACGGCTGTCGAGGATGACACCGTCGGCGACGGCACCGGCGAGGTGCAGTGTCTTCGGTCCTTCCGCGGCCGCGTAGACCCGCGGCGGGACGACCGGCGGCCAGTCGAGCGAGACGTCGCGCAGCCGCACGTAACGCCCCTCGGTGCTGACGGTGTCGCCGGCCAGGAGCGCACGCAGAGCGGGCAGTTGCTCCTGCATGAGGGTGAGCGGCGAGGCGGCCTTCGCGCCGATCTGCCGCATCCAGTCCTGCACGCCGTGTCCGAAGCCGGGCAGCAGGCGCCCCGGGAAGATGCGCTCGATCGTGGCGACCTCCATCGCCGAGGCGGCGACGTTGCGCAGCGGGAACGGCGCGATGCCAACGCCCACGCGGAGGTGGTCGGTCGCGGCGAGCGCCGCCGCGGCGGCCGCCCACGCCGACGAGCGGAAGCAGTCCTCCCACAGCCAGAGCTCGGGCACGCCCTCCCCCTCGGCCACCCGGGCGGCCTCGCGCAGTTCCTCGGGCGGGTGCGGGTACGGGCTGAAGATCGTGCCGATGCGACTCATACCCCTACTCTGCCGTGCTCCACCGACATTCGGCAGCGGGCGGCCACCCAGGCGCCCGGGGCACCCTGTCCGGCGCGTGCCGAACTCCGGAGAAACCCGGCGTCGCCGCCTCCACGCCGCGGCCAGGGCGCTGAATCGCCACGAAACTCCGGAGTTCGGCACGCACCGCGCCGGCACCCGAAACGGCGAAGGCCCCCGGAACCCGAAGGGTCCGAGGGCCGACACGAGCCGTTACGCGGCGAGTGCCTCCACGGCGGCCCGGACGACGAACCCGGATGCCGTGGCATCCACCGTCACCGCTCCCCCGTCGACCAGCTCACCAGCGACGAACAGGTCGGCGATGCGATCGTCGATCTCGCGCTGGATGACCCGGCGCAGCGGCCGTGCACCGTACTCGGGCTCGTATCCGACCTCGGCGAGGCGGTCGATCGCGGCATCCGTCACCTCGAGCGACACCTCGCGCGAAGCGAGACGCTTCGACGTGCGCTCGAGCAGCAGCCGGACGATGTCGCGCAGCTGCTCCTTCTCGAGCTTGCGGAACATCACGATGTCGTCGATCCGGTTCAGGAACTCGGGCCGCATGGCCTCGCGCAGCTTCCCCATGACGCGGTCGCGCAGGTCGGCGTCGTCGAACTCCCGCCCGGTCGTGGTGAACCCGATGGCTCCCGAACGGGATGCCAGGTACTCGCTGCCAAGGTTCGAGGTCATCACGATCACCGTGTTGCGGAAATCGACCGTGCGTCCCTGGCCGTCGGTCAGGCGCCCGTCGTCGAGCACCTGCAGCAGCAGGGTGAAGACGTCGGGGTGGGCCTTCTCGATCTCGTCGAACAGCACGACCGAGTAGGGGTTCCGGCGCACGCGCTCGGTGAGCTGTCCGGCCTCGTCGTAGCCGACGTATCCCGGAGGGGCACCGATGAGGCGCGACACGGTGTGCCGTTCGCCGAACTCGCTCATGTCGAAACGGATCACGGCGGAGTCGTCGTCGAACAGCGATCCGGCGAGCGCCTTCGCGAGCTCGGTCTTTCCGACACCGGTGGGTCCGAGGAACAGGAACGATCCGACGGGACGGTTCTCGTCACCCATGCCCGTGCGGTTGCGACGCACGGCCTTGGCGACCGCGGTGACCGCGGCATCCTGCCCGATGACCCTCGCGTGCAGGTCGTCCTCGAGGTGCGCGAGACGTCCGCGCTCGGAAGCGGTCAGACGCGACACCGGGATGCCGGTGGCCCGGCTGATCACCGAGGCGATCTCGGACTCGTCGACCACCGCGTCGGGGCGCGGGGCGGACGTGGCCTTCTCGAGCCGCTCCTGCACCGCGGTGATCTCGTCGCGGATGCGAGACGCCTCTTCGTAGTGCTCCGCCGAGACGGCGGCGTTCTTGTCGGCCTCGAGCGTGGCCAGACGCTCCACGAGGGCGGACACGTCCACCTTGGCGCCCAGGCGCAGCCGCAGGCGCGCACCGGCCTGGTCGATGAGGTCGATCGCCTTGTCGGGCAGCACGCGGTCGGGAAGGTACCGGTCGCCGAGCTCCACCGCGGCGCGCAGCGCGTCGTCGGTGTACGTCACGGCGTGGTGCTCCTCGTAGGCCGAGCGGAGGCCGCGCAGGATCTCGACCGCGTCGGGGATCGAGGGCTCGCCCACCCGCACGGGCTGCAGGCGCCGCTCGAGAGCGGGGTCCTTCTCGATCGTCCGGTACTCCTTGAGCGTGGTGGCTCCCACCAGGTGCAGCTCGCCACGAGCGAGGCGCGGCTTCAGGATGTTTCCGGCATCCATGGCCCCGTCGCCACCGGCGCCGGCGCCAACGATCGTGTGCACCTCGTCGATGAAGACGACGAGCTTGCCGGACTGAGCGGCGATCTCGTCCATCGTCTGGGTGAGACGCTCCTCGAAGTCGCCGCGGTAACGGGCGCCGGAGAGCATCGCGGCCAGGTCGATCGACACAACGCGCGTGTCGCGCAGCTGCTCGGGGACGCTGCCCTCGACGATCGCGCGGGCCAGTCCCTCGACGACGGCGGTCTTGCCGACGCCGGCCTCACCGATCAGCACGGGGTTGTTCTTCGTGCGGCGGCTGAGGATCTCGATGGTCTGCTCGATCTCGTCGGCGCGGCCGATCACCGGGTCGAGGCGGCCGTCCGCGGCGAGCGCGGTGAGGTCGGTACCGAAGCGATCCAGGTTGGGGGTCGTGGATGCCGTCTCCTCGGGCGCGGAAGGCTGCTCGCCGCCGACGACGGTCTCGCGCACCCCCTGCGTCAGGGCCTCGGCGGTGACACCGGCCTGCGCCAGGATCTGACCGGCCGGGGCGTCCTGCGCGAGGACGAGCGCGAAGAACAGGTGGTCGGGGTCGACGTAGGTCGATCCGGCCGCGCGGGCGACCTGGAAGGCGTGGAACAGAGCGCGTTGGACGGATCCCGCCACGACGGCGCCGTCGACGTCGGCGGCGGGACCGGCGGCCGGGAGGCGGCTCTCGGCGGCGCGGGCGATCGCGGCGGGGTCGGCGCCGAGACGGGCGACGGCTTCGCGAGCGGGCGACTGCCCGACGAGCACGTGCAGCACGTGCAGCGCGTCGAGTTCGCGCTGGCCGCGGCCGAGCGCGTAGCGACCGGCGTCCTGCAGCGCCTCTTGCGTGCGCGCGCTCAGGAACCGGCTGAGGTCGATCGAGCGCTCGGCGCGGGCCCGCTCACCGGCGAGGTAGCGCGCGAGGAACTCGTCGAACGACTGGGCGCCGTTGTCCCCGGCGCCGGGGGTGACATCTTCAGGCAATTCCGTCTCCTGTGATACGTGAGTGGAGTCGACTCAATTTTGAGACTTGAGCGACTGCGTATCAAGTTCAACGGTGCGGCTCCGAGGATATTCCCGGCGATCGCGCGTCAGGCCCGGAGCCGCGGGTCCGGCTCGTTCCACAGCTCCGCCGTCTGGAGGATCCAGAACACGGCGAACAGGACGAGCGCCGCCGCCTCGCCCACGAACAGCCAGGGCACGGGCCGCACGATGTCGGCTCCCCCGGCCGCCGCTGCGAGCGTGACACCGAGCCCCACCAGGGAGAGCAGGATGCCGATCGCCACCGCTGCGTACGCCGGGCGAAACCGCTCCGGTGCGCGCTGCGGGCGCCACGCGGCGATCGCGGCCACCGCTCCCACGAGAAGGAAGAACCCGACGGCGGCGAGGTTGTGCCCGGCGGCGAGGAAGGACGTCGGGGCGACAGCCGCCCACACGATCACCCCCACGACGAGTGTCGCGACGGCGCCCGCCGTCAGCACGACTCCGCGCGACATCGTGCCCTGCACGATCGACAGCACGACCCCGGCGATCACGCCGACGAGGACGACGGATGCCACTGCGACACCGTTGTTCACCGCGGTGGGAATGGTCGCGGGCGGAACGCACCGGACGAGCTCGCCGCAGACCTCGGACTCGAGAGTGGTCGGGACCACGGCGATCACGAGCGCCAGCACCGCGGCCACGTCGAGAAGGCCCTGCTCGACGCTGTGGCCCGACAGCGCGACGAACGCCGCGGCGACCACGAAGAGAGCGGCCACGAACATCGGCCCCGCCGGGGTGTAGTACGCGGCGCTCAGCGACGGGAGCGGGCCCCCGACCATCGCCTGCATCCCCACCGCGACGGCCAGAAGCAGGGTCGCGGCGAGGATCGTCAGCCGCACGTACCGATAGGTGCGCTGCGTCGACGTGGTGCGGATGCGCATGCCCACATCCTGTCAGCGAGCCCCGACGTTCCCGCGCGCCGCTCTGCGACAATGCCCGGATGCGCGAGTTTCTCCACGGCGCCCGGATGCTCCTCCGCGGCCTCGGCCAGTGGCGCCGCTCCCCCGGCGCGATGGCGCTCGGACTCATCCCCGGATTCCTCGTCGGGCTGGTCTTCGGCGCCGCCCTCGTCGGCTGGGGCATCCTCCTCGGCGAGGTCGTGGACGACTGGACGCCCTTCGCGAACACTTGGGATCCGCTCTGGGCCACCGTCCTGCGCACCGCGATCGCGGTCGCCTCGTTCGGGGCGGTCGCGTTCCTCGCGATCGTGTCGTTCACGGCGGTGACCCTCGCGGTCGGCGAGCCGTTCTACGACCGCATCTGGCGTGCCACTGAACTCACGGCGACGGGCCGGATCCCGGATGCCGAGTACGGCTTCTGGCGCGCGGCCGGAGACGCCGTGCGCCTCATCGCCCGCGGCGCGCTCGCCGCCCTGGCCGCGTGGCTGCTCGGACTCATCCCGTTCGTCGGCGGCGTCCTCGGATTCACCACCGGTCTCCTGCTGACCGGATGGCTGCTCGCCGACGAGCTGACCTCGCGCGCTCTGTCCGCGCGCGGGCTGGACCGCCGCGCTCGCCGCGCCGTCCTCCGCGACAACCGCGCGCGAGCCCTGGGTTTCGGTGTGGCGACGCAGCTCTGTTTCCTCGTGCCGCTCGGCGCGATCGCGGTCATGCCGGCCGCGGTGGCCGGGAGCACCCTGTGGACGCACGCAGCTCTCCGCGAGACTCCCCCCGCCGCGGACCGGGCGCCCGACGCGGCACGATAGCCTGGAGCGACCGAAGGGATCCCCTATGTTCATCGTCTCGCTCATCCTGTTCGTCGGCGGCATGCTGCTCACGGGCCTGTCGTTCTCGCTCGCCGCGCCCGCGCTGTTCTTCGCCCTCGGCATCCTGCTGGTGGCCGCCTCCCTCGCGCTGCCGTTCCACTTCGGCACCCGGTAATCGCCGCCTACGACGCCCCGGTGACCTTCTCGTTCGACGACCTCCGCCGCTGGCCCGACCTCGAGGGTCCGGACCTCGTCGCGGTGGATGCCGCTGATCGCCTGATCCTCGACGAATCCGCCGCCGCGCGGCGCGACGTCCCCGACGGAACGCTCGTCGTCATCGACGACGCCTACGGAGCGCTGACCCTGGGCGCCGCTTCGGACGGAGCCCGCGGCATCCGCGTGCACCAGGACGCCCTCACCGGCGAACGGGCACTCGCTGCCAATGCCTCCCGCGTCGGACTCGACGATGCGTTCTCGTCCCACGGTCTGGATGCCGACCTCGTCCGCGACGCGCGGGTCGTCCTCCTGCGTCTGCCCCGGTCGCTCCGCGGACTCGACGACATCGCGGGTCTGATCGCCGCGCACGCCCACCCCGACGTCGTGGTGTTCGCGGGCGGCCGCATCAAGCACATGACGCCCACAATGAACGACGTGCTGCGGGCGCGCTTCGACCGCGTCGACGTCACGCACGCCCGACAGAAGTCGCGTGTCCTCGTTTCCCGCGGCCCGCACGACGGCGCAGACCCGCAGCCCGAGGCGACCGCGGTGGACGGGCTGGAGGTCCGCGCTTTCGGCGGTGTCTTCGCGGGCGCCTCGATCGACATCGGCACGCGTCTCCTGCTGGCCCACCTGCCCGAACCGACAGCCTCCGAGGCCATCGACTACGCGTGCGGGAGCGGGGTCGTGGCCGCGGCGCTCGCGATGCGGCATCCCCACCTTCGGGTGATCGCGTGCGACCAGTCGGCCGCCGCGGTGGCCTCCGCGCGCGCGACGGCCGCGGCCAATGGCGTCGCCGACCGTGTCGAGGTCGTCCGCGACGACATGCTCGGCGCACAACCCGACGGCAGCGCGCGGTTCATCGCTCTGAACCCGCCGTTCCATTCCGGCTCCGCGATCAACGAGGGCATCGCACCGCGCTTCTTCGCCGACGCCGCCCGCGCCCTCGCGCCCGGCGGCGAGCTGTGGACGGTGTGGAACTCCGCACTGCAGTACCGTCCGGCGCTGGAGCGGATCGTCGGCCCGACGCGTCAGGTCGCCCGCGACCGCAAGTTCACGGTCACGGTGTCGACGCGCCGCTGAGCGTCAGCCGCTCTGCGGCACCCCCTCGTCCCACTTCTGACGGTGCGTGTCCCACATATAGTCAGTGCGCGCCACCCGCACCAGCCACTCTTGGGACAAGCTCCGACACGTCGCCCTCTGCAGCTCCCTTCGCGCCCTCGTCCCACTTCTGACGGTGCGTGTCCCACATATGGTCAGTGCGCGCCACCCGCACCAGCCATTCTTGGGACAAGCTCCGGCACGTCGCCCTCTGCAGCTCCTGCGCGCCTTCGTCCCACTTCTGACGGTGCGTGTCCCACATATGGTCAGTGCGCGCCACCCGCACCAGCCATTCTTGGGACAAGCTCCGGCACGTCGCCCTCTGCAGCTCCCTGCACGCCTTCGTCCCACTTTTGACAGTGCGTGTCCCACATGTGGCCAGCAGCAGCGGCGCCAGGCATCCATTTTTGGGACATAGTCCCGAGGATTCAGCCCTTGCCACCCGGCGGGCCGACCACCAGCAGCACCACGAAGATCAGCGCGACAGCGAGCAGGATCAGGATGCCGAGCACCCACGGCCGCCGCAGGAAGAACCGCAGCACACGGTCGAGGGGCCGCTGATCGCGCGGGTCGTCCCCGGCCTCGATGCGCCACGTTCCGCGCAACCTCCCGGTGCGGTGCAGCCACAGCTCGGTGGGAACCGTCGCGTACGGGATCACCGCGCTGATGATCGCGACGGCCGCGGGGCCCACGCCCCAGCGCTGGTTCAGAGCTACCACGACCGCCGTCGCGCCGTACGCCAGGAACACGAACCCGTGGATGCCACCGCCGATCGTCACCGCGATCGGAAGGTCGGCGGTCGCGCGCAGGACAAGCCCCGCGATCAAGAGGGTCCACGAGACGGCCTCGGCGATCGCGAGCGTTCGAAACAGGGCCAGGGGCGTGCGGAACACGTCTCTCCTCGTTCGGGTGCGGGGCTTCCCACCCTACGGAAACGCCCCGGCGGTCACCCCCTGCACTGTTCGACGTCGAGGCAGCGCGCGCTCACTCGATGGGTTCGTCGTCGTGGTCGAGCGTCGGGTCGGAGTTCTCCGCCTCGGCTGCGGTGGACGTGTCGGGTTCAGGCCCGGGCTCGATCGGTTCCTTGTCGCGGTCGGCATCCATCTCTCCACCTCACCCCAGCGCCGCTCTGCACCCAAGGCCTTGACCCGGCTGTTCGGTCGCGCCACATTGCACGACCGAACCGCCGCAGTCGACACATCGCCGCCACCGAAACGCACGCGGGACCCCCGCCCACCGCGCGTCGCGCCACCTTGCACGACCGAACCGCGGCAATCGACACATCGCCGCCACCGAAACGCACGCAGGACCCTCGCCCACCGCGCGTCGCGCCAAATCGCACGACCGAACCGCGGCAATCGACACATCCCCGCCACCGAAAGCCCACGGGACCCCCGCCCTCCGCGCGTCGCACCACCTTGCACGACCGAACCGCCGCAGCGAACACATCGCCGCCACCGAAACACCCACACGCGGCGGAGTGTGCCCAGCCCCCACGCCGCTCACCGCGAACACGCAACGTAGGCTGGACGGGTGGCGGAATCCCGGGGACGCGTGTGGACCGGGATCATCCGCATCGGCCCCCACCGTGGAGACCACCGCGTCGCGGCCCGAGCGGCCCTCAGCGTGGGCGTGCCGCTTCTCGTTCTGCTCGCCATCGGGCGCCTCGATCTGAGCGTCTACGCCTCGTTCGGCGCGTTCGCCGCGCTCTACGGACGCCTCGACCCGCCGCGCACCCGGGTGCGGATGCAGGCGACGGCGGGTGGCATCCTCATCATGTCGATGCTGCTCGGAACGCTGCTGTCCACCTTGACCGCACCGCCGCTCGCGAGCGTCATCGTCGTCGCCGCTCTCGCCGCGGCGGTGACGCTGTTTGCGTATCGGGCCCAGTGGCATCCGCCCGGGGCCCTGTTCACCGTGTTCGCCGCCGGCGCGTGCGCGAGCTTCCCCGCCACGACGGCGACCTTCGGGCTGGTGCTGCTCGTCGGGGTGAGCAGTGTGATCTGGAGTCTCGTCGTCACGACGGCGTTCGCCCTGGCGCGCCGAGGGTCATGGCGCCTACCGACCCGGCAGCGCCCGCCGATCGGCGCGGTCGCGTGGGAGATGACGGCGACGGTCGGCGTCGCCGCGCTCCTCGCCGGCATCGCGGGAGTGCTGCTGATCGGCAGTCACTGGTACTGGGCGATGGTGGGCGCTGTCGCCGCCGTCGGCGGTGCCCACGTCACCGCGCGGCTCATCCGGGGTGCGCAGCGTCTCGGCGGAACGCTCGTGGGCGTCCTGATCGCCGCCGGTCTGCTGGCCCTGCACCTGCCGCCGTGGGCGATCCTCCTCGTCGCTGTGGCGATGCAGGTCGGTGCCGAGCTGTTCGTCGGCCGCAACTACGGCATCGCCATGATCTTCATCACGCCGCTCGCGCTGCTCATGATCTCGCTCGCCTCCCCCGTGACACCCGATGTGCTGCTGCGCGACCGCGTGCTCGAAACGGTCATCGGAGTCGCCGTCGGAACGATCGTGGCCATCGTGTCGGCGGCGCTGCGGCGCCGACCCGCCGCCTGAACATTAAGGAGAGCCGGATGCCGGAGCCCACCCGAGTCGCCCTCACCGTTGTCGGGGCGATCAACGTCGACCTCACCGCGCGAGTGGAGCGCGCCCCCGGCCCGGGTGAGACGGTCGCCGACGGCGTCCTCCAGCGCGGGCCCGGCGGGAAGGGAGCGAACCAAGCGGTCGCCGCGGCGCGCCTCGGAGCGGATGTACGTATGGTCGGCGCCGTGGGCGACGACCTCGACGGGCGCGGCATCCACGAACGCTTCGCGGAACTCGGTGTCGACGCGTCCGGTGTGCAGATCTCGGATGCCGCGACCGGCACAGCCCTCATCGTCGTCGATGCGAGCGGCGAGAACTCGATCGTCGTGTGCGCCGGAGCGAATGGCGCGATCGACGCCGACGCCCTCGGCATCGAGCCGGGTGCCGCGGTGCTCGCGCAGTTGGAGGTGTCGGATGCCGTCGTCTCCGCCGCCGCGGAAGCCGCCGGGTTCTTCGTCCTCAACGCCGCCCCCGCGCGACCGCTCCCACCCGGTGTGCTCGACCGCGCCGACCTCGTGATCGTGAATGAGACGGAATACGCGCAGCTCCCCGAGGTGCACGGCGTCCCCCTGCTGTGCGTCACGCTGGGCGCCGACGGTGCACGGCTGTACCGGCACGGCGACCTCGTCGCGTCGGCGCCGGGGGTGCCGACGACCGTGCGCAACACCGTCGGCGCGGGCGATGCGTTCTGCGCGGCGCTGGTGGTGGGCCTCTTGCGCGGCGATTCCGAGACCGACGCGCTCGCGCGGGCGTGCACCGTCGGGGCCGCCGCCGTCGCCGACGACGCCTCGCAACCCGACCTGCAGCCCCTCGATGCCTACGAGGCCACCCGATGACCCGCCGCCCGATCCTGGTCGACTGCGACACCGGTATCGACGACGCGCTCGCCCTGGCGTATCTGCTCGCCGAGCCGGCGGTCGAGATCGTCGGCGTCACGACGGTCTCCGGGAACACGGATGCCGCCCGCGCCGCCGCCAACACCCTGACGCTGTTCGAGCTCGCCGGCGTCCACGACATCCCGGTCGCCGTCGGCGCGCACCACTTCCGCGGACGCGACTACGCCGGCGGCGCGCCGCACGTCCACGGTGACGACGGCGTGGGCGGCATCGCCTGGACCGCGGCAGACCGGTCCCCCGACGCACGACCCGCGGTCGAACTCATCGATCACCTCGCCTCCCGGCATCCGGATCTCACCGTCCTGGCCCTCGGTCCGTTGACGAACCTCGCCGCGTACGCCGAGACGCCCGGCGTCGCCGCGTTCGACCGGCTCGTCGTGATGGGCGGCGCCTTCGGCCACTCCGGCAACGTGACGGCGTGGGCCGAGGCGAACATCCACAACGATCCCGAGGCCGCGGCCGTCGTCTTCGCGCAGGACTGGGACACCACCCTCGTCCCCCTCGACGTCACGATGACCCAGACCCTGGATGCCACCGACCTCGTGCGCCTCGAAGCGATCCCGGGTGCAGTTCCCCAGGCGTTGGCCGCCATGTTGCCCGCGTACCTCGACTTCTACGAGGGCCGCGTCTTCCCCGACCGCCGCTGCGCGCTGCACGATCCGTTGGCCGCGATGGTCGCCGCCGGGGTGTTGCGCGGTGTCAGCGTCTCTGCGGGTCAGGTCGAAGTGCGACTCGAGCGCGGAGAACGTGGGCGGACGGTGTCGTCGCGCGGTTCGACGACGCATCGCTGGGTGCGCGGCATGGAAGGGTCGGCCGTGGAGCTTCTCCTCGACCGGCTCGAGTCGCGGGAATGGCCGGGCTGAGCCCACGGGATCCATCCATGAATGCCGCGACGAGCTGCGGAGAGTCCGCGAAACGGACCGTGGCGGCGCCCTCGATCGCCTCGCGGTGCGGCTCCTCGAGTTCGCCCCTCAGCTGGGAGGTGACGAGGGCCGGCCGGTGCGCACCGGGACCGTCGCTCAGCGCGGCACCACGCCGCTGAGCAACTTGTCGCGCGGCTCGTCGTCGACCTCGATCTCCGATGTCGGGCGCCCGCCGTTGAGATCGACCTCGGTGTCGGCGATCTGACGAAGAGAGCGGTCGTGCGTCGCGACCACGATGATCCGGCGCGACCGTTCCCGCAGCAAGACGCGGCGCACCCGATCCGCGGTCGCCACGTCGAGGTGCGAGGTCGGCTCGTCGAGCAGCAGAATCGGCCGTTCCGTCGCGAGAGCCCGAGCGAGCGCGAGGCGTTGCCGCTCCCCGCCGGACAGGCTCGTGCCGCTTCGTTCCAGGGGCGCGTCCAACGCGTCGCGGTCGATGCGCTCGGACAACCCGAGGGCGTCGAGAAGGCTTCGCAGCGCGTCGTCTCCGGGGCCCGGGGCGTCGGTGAGGAGGAACTCCCGCAACGTCGCCCCGATGACAGGCGTGCCCTGCTCGACGTACGCGATCGAGCGGCGCACATCCTCCGGCGCCCAATCCGAAAGGTCTCGACCGTTCAGGCGCACCGCCCCCGCCACGCACGGGGCGAACCCGGCGATCGCGGAGAGGAGCGTGGTCTTCCCCGCACCGCTGCGTCCCGACAGCGCGACGATCGCACCACGCTCGACCGAGAAGGAGACCGGCCCCACGTCGATCCCCGGTCCGACGGAGATTACCGCGCGGTCGAACGTGAGGACGAGCGCGTCGATCGTCACTCCCGCGCGCCCTTCGTGCGCGGGGCCCGCGGGGGAGAGCGGCAAGGCCTGCAGTACTTCGAGGGCTCCGCGCGCCCTCTGCCGCTTCTGCACGAGGTCCAGGTAGCTCGCTGCCGGCGCGAGCAGAACCGTCAACGTGGCCAAGAACCCCGCCAGCTCGGCGGCCGTAGCCGCCCCGTCTGCCACGAGCGCGGCACCCAGGACGGCCAGCCCCAGGAGCAGGACGAGAGAGAGGGTCCGCACGACGAGGTCCACCAGCGCCTGCGCACGCCCGACGCTGACCTCCGCTCGGCGCACCTCCGCGAGCCGCGCCTCGAGGCCGCGTGCATACCGCGGGGACAGGCCGAAGACCGTCGCCGACCTCACCGATCGGAGGAACTCCGCCAGGTCGGCGCTGACCCCGCTCAGCGCACGGAGTCCCTGCGCCGAACGCGCCCGAACGGGCCGCACGATGAGACTCAGGAGGACGCCGGCGATGAGCAAAGCCACCAGCAGCGCGAGCATGAGGTGCCATTCGAAGAACACGAGCAGGAGCAGACACCCACTCACCGTCGTCACGGCCGACCAGCGGCGGATCCGGTCGGCGGTGAGGAGCGGCTCCAGTCCGTCCACCTGCACGCTGAACGCGGCCACGATGTCTTCTACGCCGATGCTCTCGACGTCGCGCGGCCCCAGCGCCATCAGACGAACAGCGAAGGCTGAGCGAAGCGACACCATCTCGGTCGCGGCGATCCGCGAGAGAACGAGCACCCGCGCCACGGTTGACAGAGCGGATGCCACCACGGCCAAGGCCACCGGCATCCACAGGCCCACGGTCACCGGTGCACCGCCGGCGACCTGGCCGACAGCGAAAGCGAGGGCGATCGGCACCGCCAGCTCGATCACGCCCGCCGACAGCGCAACGATCTGGCCCGCGACGCGTCTCGGCCTCGGGACGCGCGCGGAGAGCACAAGACCGTCGCTCACGTCCGCGACGCCCTCACCGGGCGGTCCGATCGCGGCGTCGCCAGGCGACGGTAACGACGGTCAGCGCGAGAGCGACGAGCGCTACGGGCAGGACACTGCCGAGGTCGGCGTCTGAGGTCAGAAGGCTCGATGTGGCCTCGCGCGGCAGCCACGATGCCCCGTCGCCGAGGAGTCCGGCGATGACGGGCTCGAGCACCACGAGGTAGACCAGCAGAGCGACGAGGACGAGCACCCATCGCCGGGTCAATGCTGCCAACGAGAACGCGAGCAGGGCGAGCACGCCCGCCTGCGCGGCTGCTCCGGCCATCACGGTCCCGGCTCCCGACCATGCGGAGAGGGAGGCGAGGTCGGCGTCAGCGGCCACTCCGGCCTGGGCCCCGGCCAGCGATGCAGCGGCGACGACGACCCCGCCGATGCCGGCCACGACCGCGACGATGACTGCGCGCGCGAGGAAGACGAGCCGGAGTCGACGTGCCGCGACCGCGACCTGCAGCAGCGCCCCGGAGGCCATCTCACTGCCGGCGGCCCGCACCCCCACGATGATCGCAACGAGGGGGACGAGCATGGCCACCCCGCTTCGCGCCATCCCGACCAGGTCTGCGTCCTGCGACGCGGAGGTGAGCTGGACATCAGTCTGGATCTGCAGTCCGCCCGACCCTCCGCTCGTCGACCCGGCGGCCACGAGAACAGCCATCGCACTCAACACCGCACCGAGCACGCCGGCCCCGATGACGACCGACAGCAGGACGCCGTCGCCGCTCCACCGACGAGTTTCGACAAGGGGGATGCGCAGATCAGACGCGATCATGGAACTTCTCCTCCAGAGTCGCGTCCCGAACGGCCGAACCCATCACGGCGATGCCGGCGCCGATCAGCATCTGCTCGGCGGCGACGGCGTCGCGTTCCGCGACGACCGGATCTCCGCTGCCATCACGGGACGACGAGAGCCCCCCACCGGCCAAGACCAGAAGAGCACGCTCCGCATCGGTCGAAGCGACATGAAAGACTGCCCGCCTCGCCCCTTGGGCGTATCCCGCGGTGGGCCCGTCATATGTCAGAACGCCCTCGGACAGGATCATGAGGTCGTGGCAGACCGACTCGACATCATGGAGGTCGTGGCTCGACATGATGACCGTGCGGCCCTCGCCGACAAGACGGACGATGACGTCGCGCACACGCTGACGGGATTCGGGGTCGAGGCCGTTCATGGGCTCGTCCAGAAGGACGAGACGCGGACCCGCCACGATCGCCGCGGCCAAGAGCACTCGTTGGCGGTTTCCCAGCGACAGCTTGCGCAACCTCGTCCGCGCCTCGCGCGCGATGTCGACCGTGTCGAGGGCGCGGGCCACCTCGGTTCGGGGCCGGCCCGCCAGGTCGGCGACGTACTGGATGTTGCGCTCCACGGTCCGCGACGGCCAGAGCGCCATCCCGTCGATCGCGGCGCCCACGCCGTGACCGGCGCCCTCACGTGAACCGAGGTTCTCGCCGAACTGGAGGATGTCACCCGAGGACGGGCGCTGGACACCCGCGAGGATGCGAAGCAGGGTCGACTTGCCGCTGCCGTTCGCGCCGACGAGCCCCACCAGGGCGGCTGGTCGAAGGTCGAACGATACGTCGCGCAAGGCCGACCGCTTGCCGTAGCTGTGTGAGACGTTCCGCGCAGCGCACGCGATGGGGGTATCCGTCATTTCTTCACTCCTTCGTTCGCGAACGGTTGCTGCCCGTCGGTCCTCGCGATGATCGACGGGCAGCAACCGGTAGGTCAGCCCCCGTAGCTCACGCAGAGGTAGAACCCGAGACTCACGCAGAACCCCATCCGCGGGTCGAGACCGGGGCGGACGCTCACCAGCGGGGAGAGCGCGGCGATCCCGTCTTCGGGGGTCTCGAACGCTCGAGTGGTGAGGCGCAGCCCCTCCGGGGTGGGTACCCCGAGACTCTCGAGCGTTTCCACGCTCGCGGTGCGGGCGGTCTCGTCGCGCCGCTCCTGGTGCGTCGGGAGTTCACCGATGCCGTTGACGTAATCCAAGAACCCATCGGAGGCGATCACCTCGATGAATTCGTCGATCTGAGCGGTGAGGTACTGCTGATTGACGCGATTTCGGATCTCAGCAATGGTGAGATCCACCGGCGGACTGCCGGCAATGTCGACGACGGACATCTCTCTGCCTTTCGATAGTGCGCTTCGCCTCTCCGGATGGAAAGTCAGTGGGACCGCGCCAGGAAACCCCGAATGGCGGGCTCCCACGAAGCGGCCTTGTTCGTGCCGGACCAGAGCGTGTAGTCGATGAGGGTGACGAGTCGCTCGCCCGACGCAAGATCCAGGATCAGCGGAGCCCCGAGCTTCCTGATGTTGCCGAAGGAGGGGAATCCGCCCCGAGTTCCGCCGGCGGCGAATCGTGAGAACTCCGCCACGTAGTCCACCGACACCCCCCGGATGTCGGCCGGATGCAAGCGCCGCCACGTGCCGAGGTCGAGGTGGTCCGCCGTCAGCTCAATGCTCCCTCGATGCGGGAAGAGCCGACGCTGATCCACGAGCGCCGTCCATCGGCGCACCGCCGACGCCTCGCGCAGTTCTTCCACGGTCGCGGCGCAGAATCGACCACGGAGAGTCGAGACCGGAGTATCCACGGAGCTCCCCATGTTCACACCCGGGCCGGCAGCGAGCCGCTGTCGAACGTGTAGGTCACTTTCCGGATGCCATCCGACATCAGCTTCGTGACGCAGAAGATCGTGGGCCGACCGTCCCCGAAGACGGAACGCTGGATCTTCAGCCCCTCGGGAACGGCAATCCCCCGCGCGGCGAGCGCGTCCGGGTCCAGGAGGTTCTCCCGGACGAACCCGTCGCGGTCCTCGGGGGCGAGGTCGTACAGCTCCCCCAGCGTCGCGACGAAGACGTCGGTGGTGACGAAATCGCGGATCTGCTCGAGACCCGCGCGCGCTTCGATGCGGATGGCCTCGCGGGTGAGCGGGGGCATCGCCGTGTTCTCTTCGATCAGGGGGTAGTCGATCCGCGTCAGATCGGCGTAGGGGTTCGTGGTCTCCGACATCGTGGGCTCCTGAGAAGAAGGATGGTCGCGGTTGCGATGCACAGACCTTCCCAAGACTCGCCGCTCGGACACATCGGCCGAACGCCGACGAATGACCGGCTCAATGGCGGAGACGGATCACGATCGACTAGGCCGAAAGGCCAGTACGGGCAGCTGCGCCCGTGCGGTCCGAAGGCGGCGCCGGAGCGGGAAGGTACAGTGAGGATCACTCGCCGACGAGGCGTGTGGACGATGCCTCAGCGAGGGGGGCGATGCGGATGACACGTGGCGCGGCCTCGATGATCGCACGCACCCCGTGGATCGGCTCCGTGCTGTACCTCGTCGCGATCGCCGCTGTAACCGTCGTCACCGCCTCCGGCCTGCGCGGATGGGACCTCGCGCTGTTCCTCGTCCTTGCCGCTGCCCTCGCCGCCGCGACGCAGCTGCGCACGAGATGGCCCTTCCTCCTCGTCGTCATCGCGGCCGTCACCGCCCTGACCTCGACGCAGATCTTCCTCGCACCGGCGGTGTTCAACCTCGGGGTCCGCCGCAACAGCCGCTGGGATCCCGCGGTTCTGGCTCTGTGCATCGGCCTGTTGGCCGTCGTCTCAGGGCGGGACGAGAGGCTCGTGTCGTTGGACGGGCTCGCCCCCGACGAGTGGTCTCCCCTGGGCAGCTGGGTGCTGAACGTCATCGCCGTCATCGGCATCCCATACGTGGCCGGCCTCGCGATCGCCTCCCGTCGTGAGCTGCTGGACAGCCTGCGCGCCCGCGCCGCGCACGCCGAGGCGGAACGCACGGCGCGCGCGGCGGAAGCCGTGCTCTTGGAGCGTGCTCGTATCGCCAGCGAGGCGCACGACGTCCTCGGCCACAAACTCTCCTTGCTGACCATGCAGGCGGGCGGGCTCGAATTGAACGCCGACGCCGGACCCGAGGTGGTGGCGCACCAGGCCCGCCTCATCCGCACGAGCGCGAGGGCCGCGCTGAACGATCTGCGTTCGATCATCGGCTCGCTGGACGCGCGCGAGAGCCCCGACGTCGACTCTCTCGATTCGGGAACGGTCGTGAACGATCTGTCGAGCATCCACCGCCTCGTCGATGAGAGTGTGCAGAGCGGAGCCACCGTCCACCTGCAGCTCCCCTCGGCGATCGAGCACCGTGATTTCGATCGCGCCATTACGAGGGCGGCGTACCGCATCGTGCAGGAAGGACTGACTAATGCCCACAAGCACGCCCCGGGCCTTCCCGTGTCGGTGACGCTCGACGGGAGCCCCTCGAGCGGCCTCCATATCGAGGTCCGCAACCCCAACGCACCGGCCGCGTCGTCCCTCGCGAGCGCGCGCAGCGGGCGAGGCATCCCCGGTCTCCGCGAACGGGCGCGGATCGTCGGAGGTGAGCTCAGCGTCCGCGACGACACGTCCGCGTTCGTCCTTTCGGCGCGGCTACCCTGGGTCGTGACCGACGGCGACGGAAAGCGGGCAGAGGCGTGATTCGGGTTCTCCTTGTCGACGACGATTCTCTCGTCCGGTCGGGCCTGACGTTCATGCTCGCCTCCACCGACGACATCACCGTCGTTGGCGAAGCATCCGACGGAGCGGCGGGTGTCTCCCTGGCGAGGTCGCTGCGCCCCGACGTGGTGCTCATGGACCTCCGCATGAGCGGAATGGACGGCCGCACCGCCACCGCGCACCTCCGAGCGCTCCCCGACCCCCCTCAGGTCCTCGCCCTCACGACGTTCGACGTCGACGCGCAGGTGCTCGGTGTGCTGGAAGCGGGCGCGAGCGGGTACCTCGTCAAAGACACCCCTCCGCTGGAGATCATCGAGGCCATCCGCGAGACGGCACGCGGGGGCGCCGTCCTCTCCGCTCGACACGCGCGCGTGCTCATCGACCGGTTCTCGGACGGGCAGCGAAGCAGTCGACGCGAGACCGCGCACGCTCGCGTGGCGGTACTCACCGCCCGCGAGAAGGAGGTCGCACGCGCGGTCGGGGCGGGCCACACCAACGCCGAGATCGCCGAGCTGCTGCACTGCTCACCGTCGACCGTGAAAGCGCACCTGGGCAGCGTCTTCACCGCGCTCAACGTGCAGAACCGTGTGCAGCTCGCAATCATCGCCTACGACGCGGGTCTGCTCGACGACGAGCGCTGACTTCGTCGGGGCGAGGGAGCCCGACGCTCTGCACGTTCCCTGTCCGCGACCCCTCACGGCCAGCCCCGCCACATGCGGTGATGCACGGAGAGGGCCCCGCTCGATCACTCGCGCGGGGCCCCTCGTCACAACCGGATCAGAAGTCCCAGTCGTCGTCTTCCGTGGCCTCGGCCTTGCCGATGACGTACGACGAACCCGATCCCGAGAAGAAGTCGTGGTTCTCGTCGGCGTTGGGCGACAGGGCCGACAGGATTGCCGGGTTCACGTTCGTCACCGACGACGGGAACATCGCCTCGTAGCCGAGGTTCATCAGCGCCTTGTTGGCGTTGTAGTGGAGGAACTTCTTCACGTCTTCGCTGAGGCCCACCGAGTCGTAAAGGCTCTGCGTGTAGTGCACCTCGTTGTCGTACAGCTCGTACAGCAGCGAGAACGTGTAGTCCTTGATCTCGTCGCGGCGCGCTTCATCGACCTGCTCCAGGCCGCGCTGGAACTTGTAGCCGATGTAGTAGCCGTGCACAGCCTCGTCACGGATGATCAGGCGGATCAGGTCGGCCGTGTTGGTGAGCTTCGCGCGGCTCGACCAGTGCATCGGCAGGTAGAAGCCCGAGTAGAACAGGAACGACTCCAGCAGGGTCGAGGCGACCTTGCGCTTGAGCGGGTCGTCGCCACGGTAGTAATCCATGACGATGTGCGCCTTCTTCTGAAGGAACTCGTTCTCGGTCGACCAGCGGAACGCCTCGTCGATCTCCTTCGTCGAGCACAGCGTCGAGAAGATCGACGAGTAGCTCTTCGCGTGCACCGACTCCATGAACGCGATGTTGGTGTACACCGCCTCCTCGTGGGGCGTGATCGCGTCGGGGATGAGCGAGACCGCGCCCACGGTGCCCTGAATCGTGTCGAGCAGCGTCAGGCCCGTGAAGACCCGCATCGTCAACGTCTGCTCGTCGGGGGTCAGCGTGTTCCACGACTGGATGTCGTTGGACAGCGGCACCTTCTCGGGCAGCCAGAAGTTGTTGACGAGACGGTTCCAGACTTCGAGGTCCTTCTCGTCCTGGATGCGGTTCCAGTTGATGGCCTGAACGTGGTTCAGCAGCTGCAGCTTCTCAGCCATGGTGTCCTCAATACGAATTCGTGATCAGCGGATCAGAGCATGCACGAGACGCACTCGGTCATGTCCGTGCCCTCGAGCGCCAGCTGGCGGAGACGGATGTAGTAAATCGTCTTGATGCCCTTCTTCCACGCGTAGATCTGGGCCTTGTTGATGTCGCGGGTGGTGACGGTGTCCTTGAAGAACAGCGTCAGCGACAGACCCTGGTCGACGTGCTGCGTGGCGGCGGCGTACGTGTCGATGACCTTCTCGTAGCCGATCTCGTAGGCATCCTGGTAGTACTCCAGGTTCTCGTTCGTCATGAACGGCGCCGGGTAGTAGACGCGACCGAGCTTGCCTTCCTTGCGGATCTCGATCTTCGACGCGATCGGGTGGATCGAGCTCGTCGAGTTGTTGATGTACGAGATCGAGCCGGTCGGCGGGACGGCCTGCAGGTTCTGGTTGTAGATGCCGTACTGCTGGACGGATGCCTTCAGCTCACGCCAGTCGTCCTGGGTGGGCACGGGGATGCCGGCGAAGAGCTCCTTGACCTTGGCGGTCTGCGGCTCCCACACCTGGTCGGTGTACTTGTCGAAGAACTCTCCCGACGCGTACGTCGAGTCGGCGAAACCGTCGAAGGACGTGCCGCGCTCGATCGAGAGGCGGTTGGACGCCCGCAGCGCGTGGAACAGCACCGTGTAGAAGTAGATGTTCGTGAAGTCGATGCCCTCTTCGGAGCCGTAGTGCACGTGCTCGCGAGCGAGGTACCCGTGCAGGTTCATCTGGCCGAGGCCGATCGCGTGCGAACGGTCGTTGCCGTCCTCGATCGAACGGACGGAGGCGATGTGGCTCTGGTCGCTCACCGCGGTGAGGGCACGGATCGCGGTCTCGACCGTGAGGCCCAGGTCGCGGCCGTCCATCGCCAGGGCGATGTTCATCGAACCGAGGTTGCAAGAGATGTCCTTGCCGATCTCGGCGTACGAGAGGTCTTCGTTGTAGGACGTCGGGGTGTTGACCTGGAGGATCTCCGAGCACAGGTTGGACATGTTGATCCGACCCTTGATCGGGTTGGCCTTGTTCACCGTGTCCTCGAACATGATGTACGGGTAGCCCGACTCGAACTGGATCTCGGCGAGGGTCTGGAAGAACTCGCGCGCGTTGATCTTCGTCTTCTTGATGCGCGGGTCGTCGACCATCTCGCGGTACTTCTCGGTGACCGAGATGTCACCGAACGGCTTGCCGTAGACGCGCTCGACGTCGTACGGCGAGAAGAGGTACATGTCTTCGCCGTTCTTGGCCAGCTCGAACGTGATGTCGGGGATGACGACACCGAGCGACAGCGTCTTGATGCGGATCTTCTCGTCGGCGTTCTCACGCTTGGTGTCGAGGAAGCGCAGGATGTCGGGGTGGTGCGCGTTGAGGTACACGGCACCGGCGCCCTGGCGGGCTCCGAGCTGGTTGGCGTAGCTGAAGCTGTCTTCGAGGAGCTTCATCACGGGGATGATGCCCGAGGACTGGTTCTCGATCTGCTTGATCGGGGCGCCCGACTCGCGGATGTTGGACAGCAGCAGGGCCACGCCGCCGCCGCGCTTGGAGAGCTGCAGCGCCGAGTTGATGCCGCGGGCGATCGACTCCATGTTGTCTTCGATGCGGAGCAGGAAGCACGAGACGAGCTCGCCGCGCTGCGCCTTCCCGGCGTTGAGGAACGTCGGGGTCGCGGGCTGGAAGCGGCCCGAGATGATCTCGTCGACGAGCTGGACGGCGAGGCGCTGGTCGCCGTCGGCGAGCGCGAGGGCGGTCATGACGACGCGGTCTTCGAAGCGCTCGAGGTAGCGCTTGCCGTCGAAGGTCTTGAGCGTGTAGCTCGTGTAGTACTTGAACGCGCCGAGGAAGGTCTCGAAGCGGAACTTCTTGCCGTAGGCACGGTCGTTGAGCTCCTGGATGAACTCCAGCGAGTACTTCTCGAGCACCTTGGGCTCGTAGTACTCCTTCTCGACGAGGTAGTCGAGACGCTCCTTGAGGGAGTGGAAGAACACGGTGTTCTGGTTCACGTGCTGCAGGAAGTACTCCCGCGCGGCCCGCTTGTCGGCGTCGAACTGGATCTTGCCGTCGGCGTCGTACAGGTTCAGCATCGCGTTGAGGGCGTGGTAATCCAGCCCCTCGAATCGCGCCTCGGTCTTGAAGTCCACGTCGCTCAGCCCTACTTCCACCACTGTTCCAATCCTTCGGTGACGCGCTCGACGTCTTCTGGTGTGCCGAATACTTCGATGCGATACAAGTGCGGCACGGAACACTTGCGGCTGATGACATCTCCCGCGAGGCCGAAGGCGTCGCCGAAGTTGGTGTTGCCCGCGGAGATCACTCCGCGGATGAGACGTCTGTTGCTTTCCTCGTTGAGGAAGCGGATGACTTGCTTGGGGACGGCGCCCTTCTCGACGCCACGACCGACACCGCCGCCGTAGGTGGGGGTGACCAGCACGTAGGGTTCGTCGACGTGGAGCGGCGGGTCGGTCGGTCGCAGGGGGATGCGGACGGCCCGCTTGCCGAGCTTCTCGATGAAACGTGCGGTGTTGCCCGACACGCTCGAGAAGTAGACGAGCAGCGGAGCCTCGGTCTCCGACATGACAGCGCTCATGAGAACCCTCTGAGCCCGTCGGGGATCAGGCCAGGCGCGAGGCCAGCTCGTCGATCTTGTCGGGACGGAAGCCCGACCAGTGGTCCTCGTCGGTGATGACGACGGGGGCCTGGAGGTACCCGAGCGACTTGACCTGCTCGAGGGCCGCAGGGTCTTCCGTGACATCGAGGACGTTGTACTCGATGCCCTTCGAGTCGAGTGCGCGGTACGTCGCGTTGCACTGGACGCAGGACGGCTTGGTGTAGACCGTGATCGCCATTTCGTTCTCTCTCTCCCCTGGAAAATCGTCGTCCGGTCGCTTGGAGCGGGCCGGGAGCTCAATACTACATATGGGGACGGACATCGGGGGGAACCACAAGGGGTAGTAGTTACACGAGTGTGATTTTCCACCACTCTCCCCAAATACAACACAGGTTGTCCACGATTTCATCCACAGGTGGCAGACCGTTTTCGACCCCGACGAGGCCCGCCGTTCCGCGGATTTCACGCCTCCTTCCGGCATCCGTCCACAGTTCGGACGTTAGACGGGGGTTCCGACATCGCACAGGGGGTGGATATCGCGCTTCGGCGTGTCGCGGCGTGTCGCGCAAACGATGCGACCGCCATCACACCGCCGTGTCGGAGGCACCGGGTAGCGTGGTGCGGTGGCCGGCTACCGCGTACTCCTCAGAACCCCCGGCGTGGGGCGCATCATCGCAGCTCAGCTGACCGCGCGATTCCCCAACGGCATGATCAGCCTCGCCGTGCTTCTGCACATCGAGCACGTGACCGGTTCGTACGGCGCGGCGGGTCTCGTGCTCGCCGCCACCAGCGTCGGCCAGGCCATCGCGGGTCCCGTCACGAGTCGCTGGATGGGTCGATGGGGCATGCGCCGCGTGCTCACCGTCACGCTGCTGTTCTGCGCGGCGGCGATCGCCGCGATCGCCCTGCTCGTCGTCCCCCTGCCGGTCTACATGGCACTCGGGCTGCTCGGCGGTCTCGCCACTCCCCCGGTGCAATCGGCCGTGCGCACCATCTATCCCAAGATGGTCAATTCCTCGCAGTTGACCCCGCTGTACTCGCTGGATGCATCTCTCCAAGAGATCATCTGGGTGCTGGCACCCGTGCTCATCACCCTGGTCGGAACGCAGGTGGGCACCGTCCCGGCGCTGCTGCTCATCGTCGTCATCCTCCTCGGCGGGGGCGCGTGGTTCATCCTCAGTCCCGAAGTGGGTCGCGTCCGCATCCCCCGCAGCCGCCGCGCCCTGGGCACGGTGCTGCGCAAGCCGCCCGTCATCCTGGCGACCGCGACCGGGTTCCTCCTCATCGGCGCGTGCGCCGCCGTCGAGGCGGGGGTCGTGGCCACGTTCGACCACGGCGGGCTCGAGGCGGGTCTGATCCTCGCCGTCTTCGCGGTCGGCAGCCTCACGGGCGGTCTCGCCTTCGGTCACATCCCGATCGGCCCCTGGGCGATGGCGCGTCGGTTCGCGATCGTCGCGGTCGGCCTCAGCCTCACGATCTTCTCGCTCAACGCGTGGTGGCTCGGTGCGACGCTGCTGGTCGCGGGCGCGGGCATCGCTCCGGCCCTGGCCGTGATGTTCGCGATGACCTCGGCGAGCGTGCGGTTCAGCGAGACCGCCGAGGCGTATGGCTGGATCGGCACCGGTCAGCTCATCGGGGCGGCGGCGGGTTCGGCCGTCGCCGGATTCCTCGTCGACGGCGTCGGACCCCAGGGCGCGTACGTCGCGGCGGCAGCGTTCGCTGCCGCCGGACTCCTCGTCTCGGCACTCTTCGTGCGCGGCTTCCCCGACCTCCGCCACCGCGACGCGAGCCCGATCCCCGACACCGAGCCGGTGCACACCATCACCTGAGGCACCGCGCCGAACGATCAGTGCTGAAGCCGGCGCAGAAGCTCCAGCACCGCGAGCGCATACGCATCGGCCGGCTCCGGGTGCTCGAAGACGAGCGTCGTCCCCCCGACCGAGATCTCCACCTCGTGCGTGTCGGCCAACCGCCGCAAGGAGCGGAACGCGGACCGCAGCATCTCACGCAGCTGGGCCTCCGACGGCAGCCACAGCGCGTCCTCGGTCGCGACCGAGTCCAGCGCCCACTCGGTGGTGCCGTTGAACGCCAGGATCCGCCCGGTCGGGTACTCGCGGGGTTCCACCGTCATCTCGCTCACGGTGAAGATGTCCGCCTCGAACTCCGGTTCGTTCAGTTGGAACCGGTCGCCCGAGCGCGGATGCCACACCAGCCCGGCCTCGCGTAGTGCCAGCGCCATCTCGGTCGAGATCATGGCATCCATTCTGGTGGCGCTCCGCGCCGGCGGGGCCGCATCCCGCGCACCCGACAGAATGGATGCCATGCCTACTCCCCTGGTCCTGCCCCGCCTGTCGTGGGGTGCCGTCGGTCGCCCCACCGCGCTGCTCGCCCACGGCCTCGGCTCGGATGCCACCCTCATGTGGCGTCTCGGAACCGCGCTGGCCGATGCGGGCTGGCGTGCCGTCGCGGTCGACCTCCGGGGGCACGGCGACGCGCCGCGGGCGCTCGACTACACCCTCGCGGCATACGGGGCCGACCTCGGGGCGACCCGTCCCGACGACGGCGGCCCGTGGGATGCCGTGATCGGCCACTCCCTGGGCGGCGCGGCGGTGACCATCGCCGCCGCGGAGGACGCGGCGTGGACGCGTCGCCTCGTGCTCATCGACCCCGCGATCCTGCTGGCCGATCGCGACCGCGAGACCGTGAGGGCGAGCCAAGAGCAGGCGTTCGCCGACCCGACGGTGGAGGCGGTGCGCGCCGAGCACCCCGACTGGCATCCCGTCGACGTCGAGTTGAAGGCCCGGGCGACGCGACGCGCCAGCCGGTGGGCCATCGAGCAGACGAGCGCGCAGAACACCACATGGGATGTGCGCCCCGAGGCCGCCGCCCTGAGCGTTCCGACGCACATCATCGGCGCCGACCCGACCGTGTTCTCGATCTTCACCGGGTCGCTTGCCGCGGAGGTGCTGCAGAACCCCGTCGTCACGATGTCCGTCGTGTCCGACGCCGGGCATTCGCCCCACCGTGACCGTCCCGACGCGACGGTGGCGGAGCTCCTCGCCGCGCTCGCCTGACTCGACGGCCGCGATGTCGGGTGGGAGGACCAGAATGGATGCCATGTCCTCCGCGTTCGATCATGCTCGGTTCCTCCCCGACGACCTGCTCGCCCGTCTGCGCGAGCGCGCGCCCGTGCACGACCGCGAGAACACTTTCCCCCACGATGACCTCGACGATCTCCGCGCGGCGGGGTACCTCGGCATCCTGGCACCGGCGGAGCTCGGCGGAGCGGGCCTCTCCCTCGCCGAGGCGGCTGTCCTGCAGCAGCGCCTCGCGGGAGCGGCTCCAGCCACGGCGCTCGCGGTGAACATGCACCTCGTGTGGACGGGTGTCGCGAAGGTGCTGCGCGATCGCGGCATCGACGACCTCGTGTTCGTCCTGCGCGGCGCGGCAGCGGGCGAGGTGTTCGCCTTCGGGATCAGCGAGGCCGGCAACGATCTCGTGCTGTTCGGCAGCGACACCGAGGCGGCGCCCGACGGCGAGGGCGGATACCGCTTCACGGGGACGAAGATCTTCACCTCCCTTTCTCCCGTGTGGAACCACCTGGGTGTGCACGGGCTCGACACGACGTCCCCCGACGCCCCCAAGATGGTGTTCGCGTTCCTCGATCGCGATGACAGCGTCGTCTCGCGCGACGACTGGAACACGATGGGCATGCGCGGCACGCAGAGCCGCACGACCGAATTGCACGGGTCCCACGCTCCCGCCCACCGGGTGGTCAGGCGACTCGACCCGGGCCCGCAGCCCGACCCGCTCGTGTTCGGCATCTTCGCGGTGTTCGAGATCCTGCTCGCCTCGGTGTACACCGGTATCGCGCGGCGCGCGCTCGACCTGTCGGTCGACGCCGCACGCGCCCGCCGATCGAAGAAGACGGGCGCCAGCTACGCCGCCGACCCCGATATCCGGTGGCGCATCGCCGACATGGCGCTCGCGTACGACGCCCTTCCGCCGCAGATCGCGGCGCTCAGCCACGACGTCGACGCCCGCGTCGACCACGGCGCGCGCTGGTTCTCGCTCCTGGCCGGGGTGAAGCACCGCGCGGTGACCGCGGCCAAGACCGTCGTCGACGAGGCAATGCTCGTGAGCGGCGGCTCCTCCTACTTCGCGCACACCGAGCTCAGCCGCCTGTACCGCGACGTCCTGGCCGGCCAGTTCCACCCCTCCGACCCCGAGTCCGCGCACTCCGCGCTCGCCACGGCGTGGCTCGGACCGGTCGACGCGTGATGGCGCGCACCCCGACGGCGCTCCTGAGCCCCGCCGATCAAGAGCGCCGCCGCGCACTGCGTCGGATGAAAGCCGTGGCGCTCGGTGCGCTCCTGGGCATGGCCGTCATCTTCGCCGTCGCGTTCGCGCTGCAACGCGACGTCGAATGGCTGCAGTATGTTCGGGCCGCCGCCGAGGGCGGCATGGTCGGCGCGCTGGCGGACTGGTTCGCGGTGACCGCGCTCTTCCGGCGGCCGCTCGGTCTCCCGATCCCGCACACCGCGATCATCCCGCGGCGCAAAGACGAGATCGGTCAACAGCTCGGGGAGTTCGTCGAGACGAACTTCCTCGAAGGAGACGTGGTCCGCACCAAGCTTCAGGCGACGCCGCTGGCCGCACGAGCGGGGGCGTGGCTGGCCGACCCGGCGCACGCCGAGCGTCTCGCGGCGGAGGGCGCGACCCTCGCCTCGAGCGTCCTGCGTGCCCTCAGCGACGACGACGTCCAGGGCCTGATCGAAGACCTCGCCCGTGAGCACCTCCTCGAGCCGGACTGGGGCCCGTCGGTCGGCGGCTGGCTCGAACGCGTCGTGAGCGCCGATGCCCACCACGGCGCGGTCGACCTCGCCCTGGACAACATCGCCGTGTGGCTGGGCAACAACCGCGACATGTTCCAGGGTCTGGTGTCGCGGCGACTTCCGTCGTGGGTACCGAGCCTTGCCCAGCGACTCGTCGACGACACGGTCTACCGCGAGGCGGTCGGATTCGTCGATGCCGTCCGCGCCGAGCCCCACCACCAGGCACGGGTGGCCATCGACGAGTACCTCGCGCGCCTCGCGGACAACCTCCAGCACGACCCCGCCACCCGGATGCGCCTCGAAGAGGCCAAGGCATCCGTGTTCGACAGTCCGCGGGTCCGCGGACTCGCCGCCGACGCGTGGAACACCGCCAAGGCCGGACTCCTCCGCTCCCTCGCCGACCCCGAGAGCGCGCTGCGCCGTCGGGCCGCGGCCGCCCTCGCCGACATCGGTGAGCGCCTGCAGAACGAGGAGTCGCTGCAGCGCCGCGTGGACGGCTGGGTCACCGATGCGGCCGTCTTCCTGGTCGAGCGGTACCGCCACGACATCGCCTCGATCATCACCGACACGGTCGAGCGGTGGGATGCCGAGGAGACCACCGAGAAGATCGAGCTCATGGTCGGGCGCGACCTGCAGTACATCCGCCTGAACGGCACGATCGTCGGCGCGCTCGCCGGCCTCGCCATCTTCACGGTCGCGCACCTGGCCTGGGGCTCCTGACTCCTCGAGACACACACCGCCACCACACCGCATCCGTGGATAGCCTGTGCGCGTGAGCTTCGGTCCCGGCGCTGAGCCCCTCTTCACGTATGGAACGCTCCAGCTGCCCGAGGTGCAGCTGGACACCTTCGGACGCCTGATCCCCGGCGAAGACGACGTCCTGCACGGCTACCGGCTCGAATGGACCGAGATCGATGACGATCGCGTCGTACGGGTGTCGGGTTCCGATTCGCATCCGATCCTGCGCCGCACCGATGATCCGCGCGACCGGGTCTTCGGTCGCGTGCTCGCTCTCACCGCCGACGAACTCGATGCTGCGGACGAATACGAGGTGGCTCTGTATCGCCGCGTCTCGGTGACGTTGGCGAGCGGTATGCGGGCGTGGGTCTACGTCGGTCACTGAGATCTCCCTGCCACGGGACACGCCGTGCGCGCTACCCCGTTCGTTCCCGCGTCGCCGTCGATATTCTCGTTTCGGATGCCGGCTCGACCCTCACGCCACTTGCGCGCTCCGCGTCCGATTCCTCGATAGCAGAGCAGCGGAGAGACGATGATCCAACTGATCCTGGCGCGGCACGCCAAGTCGGACTGGGCCGACGAAGGACTCGACGACCACGAGCGACCGCTCAACGACCGCGGCCGCCGCGATGCCCCCGCCATGGCGCGATCGGCCCTCCGCCGCGGAGTGCGACCGGAGGTACTCCTCACCAGCACAGCCGTGCGGGCGCGCAGCACGGCCGCTGCGTTCGCCGAGGAGTTCGAGGTCGATATGACCGAGCAGCCCGAGCTCTACCTCGCCGACGCCGACGCCCTTCTCGAGGCGGCGCGCGCAACCGGCGCGCACGAGGTCATGGTCGTGGCGCACGACCCGGGCATGAGTGAGCTCGTGTCGCGCCTCGCCGAGCGCGACGTGCGGATGGTCACGTCGGCGGTCGCGATCTTCACGTGGCACGAGGGCGACTGGAACGACGTCGGGACGACCGCGCCCGACGAGTTCGAGCTGCTCACTCCCTGACGTACCGGGCCGTCCCCGAGACGGGGACGGAGACCCCGAACGCTCGCGCCAGCACCTGCTCCGGCCGCCCGTCGTCGTGCTCGGCCCACCAGGTCAGGGCGGAGCTGACGACGGCCGCGAGAGCGTGGGCGCGGACGACCGCGGCGAGCTCGTCCCCTTCCGGATCGCGTTCGACGAGGAACCGCCGCGTCTCATCGGTCACCGCGGTCAGCCGCGGATCCGCGCGGAGATCGAGCGCGGGCGTGACGTGGATGACCCGCAGGCGGCGCCGCGTGACCTCGATCTGGTCGTCCGGGAACGCCGACGCGACGACGTAGGCGGACTGCAGAGCACGCACCGCGTCGGGGCCGTCATCTGCCTCGAGGGCGGCGCGGAAGCGCGCCACGAACTCGTCGAGGCCGCCCCAGACGAGAGACTGCTTGCTCGGAAAGAGCCGAAACAGCGATCGCCGGCTGACATCCGCCTCGCGGGCGACGTCGTCCATCGACACCGCATCGAAGCTCTTCGTATCGAAGAGGCGCAACGCGACGAGCGAGACGGCATCCGGGGAGATCGTGCGCGGCCGGCCGGGGGAAGAGGTCATGGCATCCTTTCGGCACTCAGTGCTATAAACGGTGCTGACGCGCCTCGCGCCACCCGATCTCGAGGAGGAGTTCTCATGTCACCGTCATCCACCGGACGATTCGCCGGCAAGACCATCATCGTCACCGGAGCCGGATCCGGCATCGGACGCGCCACGGCTCACCGGATCGCGCACGAGGGCGGCCGCGTCGTCGCGACCGACGTCGTCGCGGAACGCCTGGACGCCCTCATCGCCGAGCTCCCGGGCCTCGACGTCGCCACCGTCGTCGGCGACGTCTCCTCCACCGACACCATCGACGCGCTCCTGGATGCCGCGGGCGAACGGATCGACGGGCTCGCCAACATCGCGGGCATCATGGACGGCTTCCTGCCGCCCAGCGAAGTCGACGACGCGACGTGGGACTGGGTGTTCGCGGTCAACCTCACCGCTCCGATGCGCCTGACCCGCGCGGTGCTCCCGCGCATGATCGATGCGGGAGCCGGCTCCATCGTCACCGTCTCGTCCGAGGCCGGCCTCCGCGGCTCGGCGGCCGGAGTCGCGTACACCTCGTCGAAGCACGCCGTCGTCGGCTTCACCAAGAGCGTCGCGTTCTTCCACGGCCCGCAGGGAATCCGCGCGAACGCGGTGGCACCCGGTGCCGTCTCGACCAACATCGAGGCGCCGATGCGAAGCGAATACGCCGGGTCACGGATCGGACCGCTGATGCAGGTCGTGATCCCCCCGGTCGCCCAGGCCGAGCAGCTCGCCGCCGCGATCACGTGGCTGCTCAGCGACGACTCCGCGAACGTCAACGGTGCCATCCTTCCCAGCGACGGCGGCTGGTCCGCGATCTGAGCCCGGCTGCTCACCGGGCCGAGCGTCCGGGACACGCCGTTCGCCATCATCCGCATCGGTGCGTCCTGGACGCTCGACACGGACGTTCCGCCGCGCGAACTCCCGAGACCCGCGCGCCCAGCGGCGCGAATGCGTCCTGCGACTCAGCGCACGATGAGCCGCGGCTCCACGAGCACGTGGGCCGCGCCGGCCGTCGCGGGGCGCGGGGCGACGACCGTCCCCTCCTCCCCCATCAGCAGGTCGAGAGCCCCGGATGCCACGCGCTCGGGCAGCTGCTCGACGCTCGAGAGACCGAGCGCCTCGGCGGCGGGGGTGTTGTCGAAGCCGACGACGGGGACGTCCGCGCGCCCGGCGACCGTCGTGGCGAGGTGCGCGCCGATGGCGAGCGAGTCGCTCGCGCAGACGATCCCGTCCACCTCCGGGTCATGAGCGAGCCCCGCGGCGATGACGTCGCGGGCGAGGGCGACGTTGTCCTCGACGACCCAGCGCGGACCGGCGGCGGTTCCGACGCTTTCGCGCCAGCCGCGTTCGCGCTCGTCGCCCGTGCCCGACCCGGTGGGCCAGCCCAGGAAGGCCACGCGTCGAGCCCCGCCGGCGAGGAGGTGCTCGGTCGCGGCGCGCGTGCCGGCGGCCCCATCGACGTCGACCCAGAGATGTGCGGGAGCAGCAACGTCGTCCTCGCCCCACGGACGCCCGAACGACACGAACGGCAGCCCTCGCTCGCTCAGCCACCCCGTGCGCGGGTCGCCGTGGAAGGTGCCGGTGACGACGACGGCATCCACTTCTCCCCCCTCGAGCAGGTCGCCGAGGCGGTCGATCTCTTCCTCCGCCGTCCGGGCGGCATACAGGAGCACACGCATGTCGCGCTCACTCGCCCTCTCGGTGAGGGCATGCACGAAGCGGTCGAGCACGACGCCCGCAATCCCGCCGGCGTACGGATCCAGGTGGATGCCGATCGTCGAGCTTCGTCGAGTGCGCAGGCGCCGGGCGGCAGCGTGCGGGCGGTAGCCCAGTTCGGCGATGGCCGCCTCGACGCGCAGACGCGTCGTCTCGCGGACGATGCCCGGCGTGTTCACGACGTTGGACACCGTCTGCCGTGACACACCGGCGACGCGCGCGACGTCTTCGACGGTGGGGGCTTTCGTCATCCGGTCCCTCCCGGGGGTCCTCGGTCATCGTAGGGCGGGCGGGATGGCTTGACAGCGCGCCCCACCGCTCCGTACTTTAGTCGGACCAGAGTTTGAACGTTCAAACTTTGCCCCTCCGAGCACATGCGGAGGGCTCGCATGCCTCATCAAAGGAGAGAGACACATGACACGGCACATCGCCCGCACCTGGCTCGGAGCCGGGGCGCTCCTGGCCACCGGGGCCCTCACCCTCACCGCGTGCGGTTCCGGCTTCACCGACTCGAGCGGCGCCGAGCAGTCCTCCGGCGGCTCGCTTTCGATCCTCATCGGCTCGTCGGGCGACGCCGAGACGCAGGCCGTCGAAGACGCCGTGGCCGCGTGGTCGAAGGAGTCGGGCGTCGAGGCGCAGGTGCAGGTCGCGAACGACCTCCCCCAGCAGCTGTCCCAGGGCTTTGCGGCGGGGTCGCCGCCGGACCTGTTCTACCTCGCACCGGAGGCGCTGGCGGGCTACGCCGCGAACGGCTCGATCGCCGCGTACGGCGACGAGCTCGCGAACAAGGACGACTTCTACCCCTCGCTCGTGGAGAACTTCACGGTGGACGGCCAGTTCTTCTGCGCCCCGAAGGACTTCTCCACCCTCGCCCTCGTCATCAACACCGACCTGTGGCAGCAGGCCGGACTCACGGATGCCGACGTCCCCCAGACGTGGGACCAGCTGGCATCCGTTGCTCAGAAACTCACCGCCGACGGTCGCGTCGGCCTGGCCTTCGGCGCCGAGTACCAGCGCGTCGGCGCCTTCATGGCGCAGGCCGGCGGCGGCTTGCTGACCGACGGCGCGGCGACCGCGGACAGCGCGGCCAACGTCGAAGCCCTGCAGTACGTCAAGACGCACCTCGCGGACGGCACGTTCGCCTTCGCCTCCGATGTGGGCGCCGGCTGGGGCGGCGAGGCATTCGGAACCGGGAAGGCCGCGATGACCATCGAGGGCAACTGGATCACGGGCGCCCTCACCGCCGACTACCCCGACGTGAAGTACACGGTGGCCGAGCTCCCCGCCGGCCCCGGAGGCAAGGGCACGCTGCAGTTCACGAACTGCTGGGGCATGGCCGCCGACAGCCCGAACCAGGACAACGCGCGCGCCCTGGCCGAGTACCTCACGGGCACCGACCAGCAGCTGGCGTTCTCGAAGGCGTTCGGACCGATGCCGTCGATCCAGTCCGCCGCCGACGCGTGGTCCAGCGCGAACCCGAACCTGACGGCGTTCCTCGCCGGGGCAGAATACGCCCAGTTCCCGCCGAACATCGCCGGCGCCGCCGACGTCATCACCGACTTCAACGCCCAGTTGGAATCGCTGAAGACCGGTGACCCGCAAGCGATCCTCACCACGGTGCAGGGCAACCTCGAGGCGATCGCCAAGTAGGCGCGACCGTCCATGACCGCTCTCACCACCGCGCGCCGCCGCGTCGGGTCCTCCGGGATCCGGCGCGGCGAGGCCGCCGCCGGCTGGCTCTTCACCGCCCCGGTGCTGATCATCCTCGGCGTGTTCCTCCTCGTCCCGGTGCTCATGGCGCTGTGGGTGAGCTTCTCCGACTGGACCGGCCGGGGCAGTCCCTTCTCCTCGAACGTGAGCTTCGTCGGGCTCGACAACTACGCCGCCGTGACCACCGGCGGCGGACTCGCCGAGCGCGACTTCGGCACGGCGCTGCGAAACAACGCCTGGTACGTGCTCCTCGTCGTCCCGCTGCAGACCGCGCTCTCGCTCTTCCTCGCCGTCCTCGTCAACCGCGCGGTGCTGCGCGGACGCGGATTCTTCCGAACGGCGTTCTACTTCCCCTCCGTCACGAGTTCGGTGGCGATCACGGTCTTGTGGCTGTTCCTCTTCTCCACGTCGGGCGCCGTCAACGAGGTGCTGTCGTGGCTCGGGATCAACGGTCCCAACTGGTTCAGCGACCCGTCGGGAATCGTGCACAACGCGTTCGCGGCCGTGGGGATCACGAGCGCACCCGCCGCTCTCACCGACGGCACGTTCCTCGGCGTCTCATGGTGGGACTGGCTGGGCGGCCCTTCGGTGGCGATGTCGGCCTTCATCCTCATGGCCGTCTTCACGACCTCGGGGACGTTCATGCTCCTCTTCATCGCGGGCCTGCAGAACATCGGCGGCGACGTGCAGGAGGCCGCGATGATGGACGGGGCGAACGGCTGGCAGCGGTTCTGGCGCGTCACGCTCCCCCAGCTGCGCCCCGTGCTGTTCACCGTGTTGACGCTCGGGCTCATCGGCACGTGGCAGGTCTTCGACCAGATCTACACCGGAACCCAGGGTGGCCCCGGCAAGACCACGCTGACCCCCGCCTACCTCAGCTACTCCTCGGCGTTCCTCTCTCAGGAGTGGGGACAGGGCGCGGCGATCGCGTTCGTGCTGTTCGTCATCATCGTCGTCTTGACGATCCTGCAGCGGTGGGTGCTGCGCGAGCGCCCCGTGTCGCGCCGGCGCGTGCGACAGTACGAGGTGCGCGCACCGAAGGGAGGTGCGCGATGACCACCACGGCTTCCCCCGAGACGACCGTCGCGGCGCAGCAGGTCGTCGGCGCGCCCCGGCGCAAGGTCCAGAAGCACCGCATGTCGGGCAAGGCGCTGCGCTGGCAGATCGCGCTCTACGCTCTGCTGTGCGTGCTCGCCCTGATCTACATCTATCCGTTCCTCGTGCAGGTGGCGACGTCCTTCAAGCCGGATGCCGTCGCGGCGACCGACCCGATCTCGCTCGTGCCGCAGCCGTTCACGTGGGCAGCGTACGAACGGCTCTTCCTCCGCTCGGACTTCCCCGTGTGGTTCGCCAATTCGGCGGTGGTGACGGTCTTCGTGACCCTCGGGCGGGTCTTCTTCAACTCCCTCGCCGGGTACGCGCTGGCGCGCCTGCAGTTCCGCGGACGCGGCATCGTCTTCGCCGCCCTGGTGGCGGTCATGGCGGTCCCCGCGGTGGTCCTGCTCATTCCCAAGTTCCTCGTGATCAATCAGCTGGGAATCTACGACTCCTACGCGGGCATGATCCTGCCGCTCCTCGTGGATGCCGCGGGGGTGTTCATCATGAAGAACTTCTTCGAGTCGATCCCCCCGTCCGTCGAGGAGCAGGCACGCATCGACGGTGCGGGAACGTTCCGGATCTTCTGGTCCGTGGTGCTGCCCATGGCCCGGCCCGCGCTCATCACGATCGTGATCCTGTCGTTCCAGGGATCGTGGAACGAACTCAGCCACTTCGTCATCTCCACCCAGTCCCCCGAACTGACCACCCTGACCAAGGGCGTCGCCTCCCTCGCCAGCGGACAGCTCAGCCAGGGCAGTCAGTATCCCCTCAAACTCGCGGCCGCGGCCATCATGACGATCCCGGTCGCCGTGGTGTTCTTCGTCTTCCAGCGCCGCATCATGAACGCCAGTGAAGGAGCCGTCAAAGAATGACCACCGCCCCCGCCGCCTCGACGGACGCGTCGTCCACCACCGCCCCCGCCGACCCCATGTCGCTGCAACCCCTGCTGAGCGACGCCGTGATCGTGCTGCGGGCCCCGACGCAGGTGTGGTCCGACCGCGACGGCACCGTGGGCACGGCGGCCGTGCACGGGATCTACCACGGCGACGTCCGGCACGTTCGAGAGCTGACCGCATCGTGCGACGACTCCGCGATCGAGGGGATCTCCACCGCGCCCGACGGTCCTTCGCGCATCGTGTTCGGCGGCGTACTGCGGGGTCTCGACGACACCACTCCCGACCCCAAGGTGCGCCTGCTCCGCGAACGCACCGTGGTGGACGGTCGTGTCGCCGAGACCTGGACGGTGCGCTCTCGTGTGGACGTTCCGATCCGCACCACGGTGCGCCTGCGTTTCCAGCCCGAGTTCGCTCTGCTGCACGAGGTGAAGTCCGGGCACGCCCGGCCGCAGGCGAGCGAGGTCGAGATCGGCCCGGGTGGGGCGCGCGCGTCCGCTGGGCCGCAGGGACTCGAGCTCGCCGCGGCCGGTGCCGAGGTGGCATCCGGCCCCGAGGGCATCGAAGCCACCTGGCAGGTCGAGGTCCCCGCGTTCGGCGAGGCCACGGTCAGGTGGGAGCTCGCGCTGCGCGACGACACGCTCGTCGTCGGTGGCGCCCAGGCCGCGGCGCGCTGGGATGCGGCGGGCGTCGCCGCACAGGCTCCCGATCCCCGTCTGGCACGGTGGCTCACCACGGCCCTCGGCGACCTGGATGCGCTCCGGCTGGTGCTTCCGGACGACCCGGAGGACGAGTTCTTCGCCGCCGGCGCGCCGTGGTTCTTCACCCTGTTCGGCCGCGACTCCATCTGGGCCGCGCGCCTCGCGCTGCCGCTCGACCTCGATATCGCGGCATCCACTCTGCGTGTCCTCGCGCGCCTGCAGGGCACAGTCGACGACGCGCAGACCGCAGAGGAGCCCGGCAAGATCCTGCACGAACTGCGCTCGTCGTCGCTGGAGATCCCGAGCGAGGGCATCTCGCTGCCCCCACGCTATTACGGCAGCGTCGACTCCACGCCGCTGTGGATCTGCCTTCTCGCCGATGCGTGGCGCGCGGGACTCCCCGCCGATGACGTGCGCGCGCTGCTTCCGGCCCTGCGCGGTGCCCTCGGCTGGATCCGCGACAGCGGCGACAGCGACGGCGACGGCTTCCTCGACTACATCGATCGCATCGGGACGGGCCTCGCGAACCAGGGCTGGAAGGATTCCGGCGACTCCATCCAGTGGCGCGACGGTTCGCTCGCCGAAGGTCCGATCGCCCTGTGCGAAGTGCAGGCCTACGCGTACGAGGCCGCCCTCGCCGGTGCAGAACTCCTCGAGGAGCTCGGCGACGACCGGGATACCGCCGATGTCGCGTTCTGGCGGTCATGGGCGGCCGACCTCAAGACGCGCTTCGCTAACGCGTACTGGATCGAGACCCCCGAGGGCCGCTACCCGGCCGTCGCTCTGGACCGCGAGAAGCGGCCGGTCGACACCCTCACGAGCAACATCGGTCACCTGATCGGCACCGGCATCCTGGATGCCGATGACGAGGCGCACGTCGCGGAGCTGCTGCGCGGCGAGTCGATGTCGAGCGGATACGGCATCCGGACGATGTCGACCGGCGCGGCCGGGTACTGGCCGCTGTCGTATCACGGGGGGAGCGTGTGGGTGCACGACACCGCGATCGCCGTCCACGGCATGCGGCGGGCGGGACTGGACGACTCCGCCCGCGCGGTCGTCGAGCAATTGCTGGATGCCGCCGAGGGCTTCGCCTACCGCGTGCCCGAGCTGCACTCCGGCGACCCGCGATCGGAGACCTCCGTTCCGACGCCGTATCCCGCAGCGTGCCGACCCCAAGCGTGGTCGGCGGCGGCCGCCGTCGTGTGTCTCACGGTGCTCGACCCGCTGGACTGACCCCACCTCCTCGGAGTCCAGGACACGCGGATGCCGCCCGATCGCATCGGCGTGTTCTGGACACGGGACGTCTCTGGGGGGGCACGGCACGCGGGCGAGCCGCGCAGCCCACGCGACGCGCGCGTGGTCAACTCCGAGAATCAGGCGACGGGCGCGACCGTCCCGCCGGTGAGGCGCACGAGCTCGTCGAAGGTGAGCGGGAAGACGGTCTGCGGTGTTCCGCCGGCAGCCCAGATCCGCGGGTACGCCGCGAGGTCCTCGTCGACGATCGTGGTGATCGGCTCCGGGTGCCCGGTGGGCGCGACACCGCCGATCGGCTGACCGGTCGCCGCGAGCACCTGCTCGGGCGTCGCCCGGCGGATGCCCCCGCGCCCGAGGCGTCCGGCGAGAGCCGTCGTGTCGACCCGGTGCGCGCCGCTCGTCATCACCAGGAGCGGTTCGTCGTCGCTCCAGAACACCAGGCTGTTGGCGATCGCGCCGACCTCGATACCGAGCGCTTCCGCGGCGAGCACCGCGGTGTGCGCGGCTTCGGGGAGGACGACGATCTCTCCGACGATCCCCGCCTGCTGCAAGGCGGCGGCGACCAGACGACTGCGGGCGGGAAGCGGGGTGCTCATCGCGCCAGCATAGGGCGCTCACCCGTCCCGTTCCCGGGCGGGGCGGAACGCGCGCCGCGGCCCGGCGCGGGTCAGAATGGAAGGGATGCCGCAACGCCGCGGCATCCCTGACAGTGCCGCCCACAAGGCGACCGACCAAAGGATCGCGATGACCAACGCCCTCCCCCTGCCCGAATTCGCCCACGAGCGCGTGGAGGCGGTGACCGGACGCCGAAGCGGTCTGTTCATCGCCGTCGCGCTGCATTCCTCCGTGCTCGGCTCCGCCCTCGGCGGCGCCCGCCTGTGGACCTACCCGCACTGGAGCGACGCCCTCGGCGACGCCCTTCGCCTCTCCGCCGCGATGACGCTGAAGAACGCCGCGGCCGGGCTCGACGCCGGCGGCGGGAAGTCGGTCATCGGCCTCCCGGAGGGCACGATGCTCGACGCGGACCGTCGTCGCGCCGCGTTCCTCGACCTCGGTGACGTCGTCGAGAGCCTCGGCGGGCTCTACCGCACGGCCGAGGACGTGGGCTCCACCACCGACGACATGCTGGTTGTGAGCGAACGCACGGCACACGTCGTCGGCCTCCCCGATGCGGTCGGCGGCTCGGGCGAGCCCGCGGGCCCGACCAGCCTCGGTGTGTACGCGTCACTGGTGGCCACGCTCAAGCGCGCGGTGGGTTCCGGCGACGTCCGCGGTCGTCGGATCACGGTCGCCGGTCTTGGGCAGGTGGGCAGCCGCCTCGCGGAGCGGCTGGCCGCCGAGGGGGCGGTGCTGACGGTCACCGACGTCAATCCCGCGAAGCGTGCCCTGGCCGCGACTCTCGGCGCCTCCTGGGTGGAGCCGGGCGAGGCGCACCTCATCGCCGCGGACCTGTTCGTCCCCGCGGGGATCGGCGGCGTCCTCACGGAGGACGTGATCGATGCGCTCGACGCGCGTGCCGTCTGCGGGCCCGCGAACAACCCCCTCGCGGAGCGCTCCGGCGCCGACCGGTTGGCCGCGCGCGGGATCCTCTACGCCCCCGATTTCGTCGTCAACGCCGGCGGTGTGATCTACCTCGATCTCGAGGCCAAGCAGCTCGGATCACGCGAGACGATCATGCGACGCGTCGCGGGCATCGGCGACACCCTTCGGCGCGTTTTCGACGAGGCCGAAGCCCGCGGGGTGACCCCCCTCGCCGCTGCGGAGGGGCTCGCGGGCGAGCGCCTGCGCACCGGCGCTTCCGCCGACGCCCTCGTCTGAAACGAAGAAGAACCCCGGATGCCTCGGCATCCGGGGTTCTTCTTGTCTGTCAGTGGGCCGCGTCGTAGGCCTCGAGCACCGTCGATGAGATGCGACCGCGGGAATTGATCGAGTAGCCGTTCGCCTCCGCCCAGACGCGCACGTCGCCGAGGTCGCGGGAGGATTCGGAGCGGGCTTTCGTGGTTCGTCGCGCGCTCGCCGGAACGGAACCCAGAGGGCGGCCCGCCGAAACGAAGGGCTCGAATGCATGACGAAGCTTCGTCGCATTCTCGGTAGAGAGATCGATTTCGTAGGCGCGACCCTCGACAGAGAAATGAATGGTCGTCCCGTGGTCGATGATCGACCCGTCGAGATCGTCGATGAGTTGCGTGATCTGCTTCTTTGCCATGCCGGCAATTGTATGTCGCCGAGATGTGCGCAATCCGTGAGAAGCAACGGACTTCACCCCTGAAATAACCCCGCTGAACCCAGCGCGGTCATTCTCCGCGCGATCGCGCTCCGCCCTCGATGGTGGAGATGCGGTGGTCTTCGCCGTGAGTGAGTTCGGCCGAGAGAAAATCCGGGTCGAGCGGAAGCAGGAGCGAGAACTGCGCGAATGCGGAGACCCGAAGAATTGCCTCGTCGATGCGCACGTCGAGGACGTGTCCGCCCACGAGTCGGTCGGCACTCAAAAAATGCAGATGGAGACCGGCGACCGTGATGCCCTGATAGATGCCCGGCATCCAGAATCCCACGATCACGCCCGCGCGGTCGATCGTCTCCGTTTCGATCTGCTCGGCGGCGACAGCGGCGAGTGGACGCGCAGGCACTCCTTCACGGGCCGTGACGCGCGTCCGGATGCGTGCCACCACGCCGTCGATCCGCACCGCGTGGAACAGATTCCGGCTAAGGAGCCGGTCCTCGACGGCGGCGGTGAGGGCGTCGAGGTCGGCATCGACCACCGACTCCCCCGCCACCTCACCGAAATCACAGACGTCGGCGAACGGCAGCGTTTCGTCGTCTGCCATGCGACGAGGAGCGGAATCCACCGTGCATTCGAAGGCCTCGCCGTCGATGAGAAGGACTTCGCCGCCCAGACCTTCGCAGCAGCCGATTCCGGTGTCGCCCCATCGACGGAGCTGGGAAACCGGGATGCCCGAGGAGTAGACCCCGGTCATCAGCGCGTCCAGAACGGCGAACTGGGTCACCGCACCGTCACGCAGCGGCGTTCCGCCCTCCGTCGATGGCACGCCGTCGGTCTCAGGAATTGGCGGCGCCGTAGGCCTCGAGCACGGTGGCGGGAATGCGCCCACGATCGCTCACGGTGTGCCCGTTCGCACGTGCCCATTCACGGACGGCCGCCAGATCGATGTCGCTCGACCGACGCGAGGAGCGCGCGCGGCGCGGAGTGGACGTCGCCCGGCCGACGGGGCGTGCGACGTCCACGAAAGGCGCGACGGCGGCGTAGAACTTGTCGGCATTGCGGTCGGAGAGGTCGATTTCGTAGGAGCGACCCTCGACCGAGAAAGTGATCTGCTTTCCGTCCCCTTCTTCGAGAACGGTTCCGTCGAGATCGTCAACAAGATGTGTGATGTGCTTAATCGCCATGATATGGAGAACCATACACCTTTGATCTATTCGGAGCCGGAGCGCCTGTGGATGTGCTAGCTCACCGTCGGGCAGAAGACCACCGATAGGCACGATGCCGACGACCCCACTATCCTCCCGGGGTGGCGTTCGCTCCTGGAACGCCCTGGACAGAGGAAGTGCCGAGTGAGTCTTTTCCGCACGAAGTCGGTGGAGCAATCCATCGCCGATACCGATGAGCCGGAGTTCCGGCTGAAGAAGTCCCTCAGCGCTCTCGACCTCACCGTCTTCGGCGTGGGTGTCGTGATCGGCGCGGGGATCTTCACGCTCACCGGCCGCGCCGCGCACGAGGTCGCGGGGCCCGCGATCGTCTTGAGTTTCGTGGTCGCCGCCATCGCGTGCGGACTCGCCGCGATGTGTTACGCCGAGTTCGCCTCCACCGTCCCGGTCTCCGGGTCGGCATACACGTTCTCCTACGCCTCTCTCGGCGAACTGTTCGCCTGGATCATCGGCTGGGATCTGATCCTCGAGATGTTCCTCGGCGCCAGTGTCGTCGCGCAGGGATGGAGCGCGTACCTCAGCGCATTCCTGGGGCAGCTCGGCATCGTCCTCCCCCAGGAGGTCGCGTACGGGGGTGTGATCGATCTGCCCGCGGTCCTCCTCGTCCTCGTGCTCGGCGGCCTCATGACGCTCGGCATCAAGGAGTCGCTGCGCGTGAACCTCGTGCTGGTCGCGGTGAAGCTGTTCATCGTCCTGTTCGTGATCGTGGCGGGTCTGATGTTCGTCAACCCCGCCAACTACCAGCCCTTCATCCCGGACAGTCAAGCCAGCGAGACCGCATCGGGCCTGACGCAACCGCTATTGCAGTTCCTGTCGGGTCTCGAGCCCGCGACGTTCGGTGTGGGCGGCATCCTCGCAGGGGCCGCACTGGTCTTCTTCGCCTACATCGGCTTCGACGTCGTGGCCACGACCGCCGAGGAGACGAAGAAGCCGCAGCGCGACATGCCGATCGGCATCATCGCCTCGCTCGTGATCTGCACGGTCCTCTACTGCGCCGTCGCCCTCGTCGTGACCGGGATGGTCTCGTACCGCGACCTCGACCCCGCCGCCGCCCTCGCGAATGCGTTCGTCTACCACGGGCAGGGGTGGATGGCCACGGTGATCTCGGCCGGAGCCGTCGCGGGCCTCACCACGGTGGTGCTGACGCTGCTCATCGGTGCCACGCGCATCATCTTCGCGATGTCCCGCGACGGCCTGCTCCCCCAGCGCCTCGCGAAGGTGCACCCTCGATTCCGCACTCCCTGGGTGATTTCGATCGTCGTGACGATCATCGTGGCGATCGTGGCAGGCGTCACTCCCGTCGGCGTTCTGGAAGAGATGGTCAACATCGGCACGCTCTCGGCCTTCGTGCTCGTGTCGATCGGTGTCGTCGTGCTGCGGCGCACTCGTCCCGACCTGAAACGCGGTTTCCGTGTGCCCCTGAGCCCCGTGCTGCCGATCCTCTCTGCCCTCGTCTGCACGTATCTCATGCTCAACCTGTCGGTCGAGACGTGGTTGCGGTTCCTCATCTGGCTGGCGCTCGGATTCGTCATCTACTTCGCCTACTCCCGAGGTCACGCCCGCGTGGGCACCGGCGACTTCCTCGACCCGTCGAAGCCACGGGTGGTCGGACCTCCCACGCCGTAGACCTGCAACAGCGGATGCCACGACGCGCCTCGTCGTGGCATCCGCTGTCTCAACCGGTCGAGAACCGCTCCACACCGAGGACGCCGAGCAGGCGGATCTTCTCCTCCGCCTCACTGCGCGGTTCGGGGGTCAGCACGAGCAACGCCTGGCCGCGATCCTCCGTGAACAGCACCTGGCAGTCGACCTCGATCTCGCCGAGCTCGGGGTGCACGAGCACCTTGTGGTCGGCGAACCGCTGCGCGACCTCCTGCCGTTCCCACAGCAGACGGAACTCCTCACTGCGCGCGAGGAGCTCGGCCACGAGCTCCCCCGCGGTCGACGCCGGGCCGAGGATGCCGTAGGCCGAACGCAGCCCCGCCACGATCGCGCGACTCTGACGCTCACGGTCGTGCTCGGGATAGATCGCACGGTCCCCGTGCGGAGCCACGAACCACCGCCACGCCTCGAACCGCGCCCACCCCCGGGCACTGACGTGATCGCCGAGCAGGGCGATGCCGAGGGCGTTCTGAGCCAGCGTCTCGCCGAGATGCGAGATCACCAGGGCCGGGGTGTCCGACAATCGCGCGAACACCCGCTGCAGGGCCGGCGTGATGTGATCCGCGCGGCCGAGCCGGTCCGGCACGGCGTGCCCGGCAAGACGGAAGAGGTAGTCGCGCTCGTCGCTGGTCAGGCGGAGCGCTCGCGCGAGCGCCGCGAGGACCGGGGTGCTCGGCTGGGGGCCGCGTTGCTGTTCCAGGCGGGTGTAATAGTCGACCGACATCGACGCGGCGGCCGCGACCTCTTCCCGCCGGAGCCCCGCCGTCCGCCGTCGCGGGCCCTCGGTCAACCCGACGTCGGCGGGGCGCAGCGCCTCGCGACGCGCCCGCAGGAAGTCCGCCATTCCCGTCCGATCCATCCCCCTATCCTGCTCGGTCGGGCGGGCGGCATCCAGGGATCGCGGGTCCCCCGACGGGAGGGGCCTGGATGCCGCTCGCTCACCGCCGAAGACTCGAGACATGAACATCACCGGAAACACCGTTTTCATCCCTGGAGCCACGAGCGGCATCGGCCTCGCCCTCGCCGAGCGTCTCCACGCCGCGGGCAACAGCGTCATCGTGGGCGGACGCCGCCAGGCGCTCCTCGACGAGATCGGCGCGACGCACCCGGGCATCGACACCGTGCGCATCGACACCGCGGACGCACAGTCGATCACCGACGCCACGCGTGTCGTCGTGGAGCGACACCCCGAACTGAACGTTCTGGTCACGATGGCCGGCATCATGCGGGTCGAGGACTGGACGAGCGGCACGGACGTTCTCGCCTCCGCCGAGGAGACGGTCACGACCAATGTCCTCGGACCGCTGCGCCTCATCGCCGCCCTCCTGCCACACCTTCAGCGACAGCCGGACGCCACCGTGATGACGGTGTCGTCGGGTCTCGCCTTCGTTCCGCTGCGCGTGACGCCGACCTACAACGCGACCAAAGCGGCGATCCACATGTTCAGCGAATCGCTGCGGCTCCAGCTCGAGGGCACGTCGGTAGCGGTGCTCGAGCTCGAACCGCCGTCCGTCGCGACCGACCTGCTCCCCGGTCAGCGCGAGAGCGCGTTCGCTATGCCGCTGGACGAGTTCGCCGACGAGGTCATGTCGATCCTCCGCGACCGTCCGCAGGATCAGGAGATCCAGGTCGAGCGCGTCGCCTTCCTCCGGCATGCCGAGGCACGGGGCGACTACGCCGAGACCGTCCGCGCCGTCAACGCTGCCGACCCGCACTGACGGCGCACGCCCCCCAGGACCAGGGGCCGCCGCTTCGATCCCGTAGGGTGAGAAAACCGACGACCACTGCTCTTGGGGGGCTCCATGGGGATCGCACGCACGTGGGTCTTTCCGATTCTGCGCATGCTTCTGGTGGCGATCATCGCCGCCGCATTGATCAAGCTGGCGTTCTTTCCCGACGGGCCCGCCGAGGCCGATCCGGCCCAGCCGACCGGGACCATCGTCGAACCGACGGTCGCGGTGGCCTCGGGCACGATCACGAATGACGTGGTGATCAAGGCCACGGTGTCGGCCGACCCGGCGGTCCCGCTGAAGTCGACCGCGGCAGGCACGGTCAACAAGATCTTCGTCGCCCAGGGCGCGGCCGTCGCCCAGGGCGACGTGATCTTCAACGTCAAGGTGCCGATCGAGCGAGACCCGGCCGACAGCGTGGATGCCGAGGGCAAGCCGAAGCCGGCGATCTTCCGTTACGAGGACGTCGAGGCGCCCATCGGCGGCACGCTCAGCTCCCTGTCTGTCATCGCGGGTCAGGAGATCGCTGTCGGTGCGGCAGCCGGCAACGTCGCGCCGCCGTCGTTCTCGGTCTCGGGCAGTCTCGAGCCGGCACAGCAATACCGCCTGCTGAATCGCCCCGGAGACGCGAGCGTCACGATCACCGGCGGCCCCGCGGCGTTCACGTGCACGAACCTGCGGATCTCGACGCCGTTGGCCGGGAGTTCCGCGGAAGACACCACCTCTGCCGCCGGGGGCGGTGCGGGTACCGCGGGCTCGAGCACCACGGCGACGTGCGCCGTACCGGCCGATGTCACCGTCTTCGCGGGACTCGCCGCCGAGATGACGATCGCCGGAGGCAAGGCGGAGAACGTCCTCGTGGTCCCCACCACCGCCGTTCGCGGAGCCGCGCAGAGCGGTTCGGTGTGGGTCTCGACCGCGGACGGGGCGACCGAGGAGCGCCCGGTGGCGCTCGGCCTCACCGACGGTACCCAGGTGCAGATCACCGAAGGGCTCACCGAGGGCGAGGAGATCCTCGAGTTCGCGCCGGGCGCCATGGGGACCGCGCCGGACGGGTGCACCACCTACCCGGACGGATCGATGTACTGCGAACCGGCTGCGCAGCCGTGAGCCTGCTGGAGCTGCGCGAGGTCACTCGCACGGTCATCCCCCCGGACCAACCCGCCCTGACGATCCTGTCGGGTGTCGACCTCACGATCGAGCCCAGGGACCACGTCTCGATCGTCGGCCGCTCCGGCTCGGGAAAGTCGACGTTGCTGAACCTGTTGGGTCTTCTCGACCTGCCCACGAGCGGTGAGGTCACCTTTGACGGAGAGCCGGTCCGACGGCTGTCGACGGCGCGACGCGATCGCCTTCGCGGTGCGGCCGTCGGGTTCGTCTTCCAGCAGTTCAACCTGCTGCAGGGACGCACCGCGCTGGAGAACGTCACGATGCCGTTGCTCTACTCCAGCGGACGCACGTTCTGGCGGCGCACGAAAGTCGCCGCCGAGATGCTGGATCTGGTGGGCCTCGGTCACCGCCTCCACAGCATGCCCGACCGGCTGTCGGGCGGGGAACAGCAGCGCGTCGCGATCGCCCGATCCCTCGTGCGCGGCCCGCGCCTCATCCTCGCCGACGAACCGACCGGCGCGCTCGACCTCGATACCGGACAGAGCGTCATGCAGCTGATCGACGACGTCGCCGAGAGCACCGGCGCCGCTCAGGTGATCATCACGCACGACCCGATGATCGCGCGACGCGCCCGCCGACACTTCCGCTTGGATCGCGGCATCCTGACCCCCGTCGACGACCCCGCGTTCGAGCCGCGCACGCGTCGCGACGTCCGGGAGATGGCGCCCACCGCGCCCGACGCCGACATCGAGGAGAACCCCTGATGCGTGCGCTGTCGAGCCTCGTCGGCTCGCTCCTGGAGGCGTGGCAGGAGGTGCGCGTGCACCGCACGCGCGTGCTCCTGTCGCTCATCGGCGTCGCCGTGGCGGTGTGCTCCCTCACGACCGTCGTCGCCCTCGGGGCGATCGTCCAGCAGGCGAACCAGGAGATGAGCGAACGCCAAGGCGGTCGTCCCGCGAGCCTGAACGTGTCCGCCTTCCGTTCCGACGGCGAGATCGATCCGGCGCGGATGGATGCCGTCTGGAAGGACGTCATCGAGCGGTACGGCATCACCTACGCGACACGCGCGCAGCAGACGTCGCAGCTGGTCCCCTTCGTCAGCGGCGTCGCCCAGGTCGCGACGCAGGCGGTGGATCAGCCGTACGGAGAGATGCACCGCGTCAGAATGCTCGAGGGCGAGTGGTTCACGCCCGTGGATGCCGAGCAGCTCGCGCCGCGACTCATCGTCAACCAGATCTTCTGGGACCGGATGGGACGCCCCGACCTGTCCACCCACCCCGTCGTGGCCCTGGGCGGACAGGCCGTTCCCGGCGCGCCGTCCGGGATCGCCCCGGGCGGGACCACGGCCGTCGTCGTGGGGGTCACGCCGTCGCTCACCTGGGAGACCGAGCCGTCGATGTTCATGCTCGCCGCTCAGGCCCAAGCCGTTCAGGATGCCGCGATCGGGCGCAGCGGCGCCGACGCCACCGCGAGCTCGCCGTACGGCGGGGCTCCGCAGTCGCAGTACGAGATGTGGGTGCCACCCGAGCTCGCGGACCAGCTGACCACCCTCGTCACGCGCGACCTCACCGCCGCGCTCGGCGACGGCGCGCAGGTGAATGTCAGCCGGCAGGACTGGGCCGCCTACGGTGAGGACCCGTTCCTCGTGACCAAGATGGTCGTCATCGGCATCGCCGTGCTCGTTCTTCTCCTGGGAGCGCTCGGCCTGGTGAACATCGCACTGGTGACCGTGAAGCAGCGCGTACGCGAGATCGGCATCCGCCGCAGCTTCGGCGCCACCGCCGGCCGCGTGTTCTTCGCGGTGATGATGGAGAGCGTCGTCGCCACCGTCGTCGCGGGAGCCGTCGGGGTGATGGCATCCATTCTCATCGTGCAGTCGCCGTGGCTGCGCGATCTCGTCGGCCAGGGCATGGTGAGCGACTTCCCCCCGTTCCCGGTGGATGCCGCTGTCACCGGGCTGGCTGCCGCGACCGCGGTGGGAGCACTCGCCGGGCTGCTGCCGGCGCTCGTCGCCGTGCGCGTGAAGGTGATCGACGCCATCCGATACTGACCCGTCGGCGGTGTGCGCTCGACCGGTGTCGCCGCCCACCCGGCTCGTGCCCGCGACGATGCGCCACGCCGCTCGGGGCCGCCCGCCGCCGGAGAAGCGGTTCGCACGACGGGTTGTCTCTGCGCACGCGGTATCAGCTGCTTGCGACCCACGAACGAACTGCTTGAATCTTCGCGCCATGGGGTTTGACGACAACGCAACGGCGCCATGATCGAGCGCCGTTCTCAGCGGAAGGACGATGAAGGGTGACCCATTCGCGCAGCAGGATCGGTCTGACGGCACGCGTCGCCACCGCCGCCACGGTCGTTGTCGGAGCGGTCGCGGTTCCTCCGGCCGCGTCCGCGCTCAGCACCGCCGATGTGACGGTCGAGGGATCAGCCCTCGCCGGCACCACCCGCGCCGGCGGGGTCTTCGATGTCGTGGTGCGGGCCCCCGCGGGCGTCACGGTGAAGTTCAGGCTCGACGGGACGTATCTCGGACAGGACTCGACGGCTCCCTTCACCTGGCCCATCCGCACGACGGCCGGTCCACACACCGTCAACGTGCGATGGGAGGACGAGGGCGGCCGCCACGAGACCGACGCGACGTTCTCCGTCGCGACGGCGGTCTCCACGGGTCCCGCGCAGCCCGCACCGAGCCCAGCCGCCCCGTCACCTACCTCACCGGCACCGACTTCACCGGCACCGAGCCCGGCCGCCCCGTCCCCGACCTCCGGTGCCGATCGCGCGACAGTGACAGTCTCGACGTCGGCGCAGCTGGCCGCCGCGCTCTCCTCGGCGACGGCAGGACAGACCATCCGGCTGAACGACGGTACCTACACCGGCCGATTCGCCGCGACGGCTTCGGGTACGGTGGCGCAGCCGATCACGCTCACCGGCTCGCCCCGCGCCGTGCTGACGACGGGAAAGACCTCGGCGGGCTATGCCCTGCACGTCACCGGAGACCACTGGAACATCTCGGGGTTGACCGTGACCCGCGCGGCGAAGGGAATCGTCCTCGACGGCTCCAGCTACACCGTCGTCGACGGGGTCGACGTCGGCAGCATCGGCGAGGAAGCGGTGCACCTGCGCACCGGGAGTACGCACGTGACCGTCCGCAATTCGCGCATCCATGACACAGGACTGACCAACCCGTCGTACGGCGAGGGGATCTACGTCGGAAGCGCGAAAAGCAACTGGGCGTCCGTCATGGGCTCCTCCGGCACGCCAGACCGCTCCGACGACGCCCGGATCCTCGGCAACACGATCTCCCGCACCTCCGCCGAAGGCATCGACATCAAGGAAGGGACCACGGGTGGCGTCGTGAGCGGGAATACCTTCACGGACGCCGGCTACTCGGGCCAGAACTACGGAGACTCGTGGGTCGACGTGAAGGGCAACGGTTATCTTCTCGAGGGGAACCGCGGATCCGGCACCCTCCTCGATGCCTTCCAGGTGCACGTCGCCCTGTCCGGGTGGGGACAGAACAACGTGTTCCGCGACAACGTCGTCACCGGGGGCGTCCCCGGATACGAGGTGTCCGTCCAGTCAGGCGCGATCGCAACCATCGTCGCCTGCGCACCCTCCGGCGCAGCGAAGGGCCTGACCAACATCACGTGCACCGGCTGACACCGCCGCAGCGGGCGTCAGCGGTCGGCTAGGGCGTCACCGCGGAGCAGGCGACATTGCTGAACCCCTCGCCGGCATCCGACGCGGAGTTGTCGCATCCGACGATGTTACCGAGCCGGTCCGTCACGGCGTAGCCGAATCCGGGCCCGTTCACGTCGGCGATGTTGGCAGCGAAGACATTCCCCCGCCCCCACCCGTCCACGATCTCGTGGGTCTGATAACCGTCGCCGGGTGAGTGGCTACCGGTGTTCCCGCGGACCACCCAGTCGTTGCCCTTGATGTCCACCCACGAGTCCGCGCCATCCTCGACGAGGTGCGCACCGTCGAGGACGTTGTCCTCCACGCGGCCGCCCGTCGTCCCCTCCTTGACGTCGACGCTCTCCGCCGTCGTGCCCGAGATGTGGTTCCCGATGATCACGTTGCGGTCGCTGCGATCGGGCTCGCAGTCCGTGATGTCGCACCAGTTGCTCTCGGCCGTCCCGATGTAGACACCCTCGCCGAACTTCGCCCGACGCTTGCCCGTGTCGTGGATGACGTTTCCCGACACGACGTTGTCGGTGCTGTGCGCCCGCAGGTGCACCGCCTCATCGCCGGTGTCCGAGACGGTCAGGCCCGCGATGGTCGTGTGCGTGACCCCGTCAGCCATGAGTCCCTTCTGACCGTTGCGGATGCCGAATCCCACGATCCGCCAGTTGGCCACACCGTCCAGATGGAGCACGTAGCCATCGTCCACCCCGCCGCCGTCGAGAACGGCGTCGGAGCCACCGCACAGTCGGATCGGTGCGTCCGCCGTACCGCTCGCCGTCGCCGAGAATTTTCCGGGATACACCCCCGGCTGAAGCCGGATCGAATCTCCCGGTTCTGCTTCGTCGAGAGCCGCCTGCAGTTCGGGAGCAGTCGCGACGACGACGGTGGCATCCGTGCAGTCGACGCCACCGGCTGAGGCATCCGGCGGCGCCACGGTGGTCGGACCCGTCGCCGGGTCCGAGGGGCGCGGCTCCGTCCCGGGGGCGGACGTTCCGCGGACCAGGGCGACGACGATCCCGGCGATCACGACCGCGGCGACGACGACGACCAGAATGATCGCGAGGGGGCGCCCGCGCCGCATCAGGGCCGTGCTCGCAGGGACTCGGGCGAGACGATCCCGCTGCTCAGCGATGTCAGCGGCACGTGGTGCTCGTACGGGTGGCGGAACGCCCCGAAGTGACGGTCCTTCCTCGTCGTCGCCGTCACGAGCAGCAAGACTCCCAGCCCCAACCAGATGACCGTCAGCGGCTGGAAGACGAACCTCAGCGCCGACGTCACCGTGACAGCCGGGTGCCACCGGTCGGTGTCGTTCTCCCCGATGAACGCGCCGTTCGAACCGTCCGATCGCACCGCGGTGCTCCCGTCGCCGCCCAGCTCGTTGCCCGCGATCGTCGTGCCGGCCACGTCACCCACGAGAAGGATGGCGTGGTTGGACACCCCGCGGACCACGTTGCCCGTGACCTCGGCATCGGCGTTGCGTACGTTCATGCCGGTCTCCGATCCCGTGACGGTGTTGCCCGTGACCACGGCGTCCGTGACAGACTCGCGGATCGCGATGGACTTCGCGGTCTGGTCGACGAACTCGTTCCCGGTGACCTGGACGTCGGCTGCGCCGCGGTCGAGCACGACACCGTCCGGATTACGGGTGAATCGGTTCTGAGTGATCTGGATGCCACTCCCACCCGTGACCTCGAGGCCGTAACGACCGTTGTCCGCAATGTTCCCCCCGTCGAGGACGTTGTCGCCGAAGCTCTCGACGGTCGTCCCCGACGCGCTGGGCCCATCGGCCAGCGATTGCCCGTCCATGGAGACACCGTTGCGACCGTTGTGGGCGGCCACCACGTTCTGCAGGGTGACCCCCGTCGACGAGCGCCCGATGGTCACTCCGTCGACGGCGTTGTCGACCGACGTCGAATCCGCGACGAGGCTCGAAGACACCCCCCGGTGGAACGTGATCCCGTCCACGAGGCTGCCCGTCACGGAGCTGCGCGAGTTCGTCACGTCGTGCGCACCGGAGACGAAGATGCCGAAGGCATTTCCGACCATGGCCGAGTCCGTGATGGTGGCGGTCGCCAGGCCCACGTCGGCCGGTACCGCTGTGGCATCCACATCATCGGCACCGTCGATCGCGCTGGCGGCGTCGACGACGGGAGCGCCCGGAGGCGCGGCGATCTTCCCGCCGGATTGCATGATCCCGGCGAGGGCGGGATCGCCCAGGTCGTCGGTGCCGGTGACGGCCAGCCCGCCCGTGCTCCCGCTCCAGAAACCCAGGGACGACACCGAGGCGTGGCTGAGGTCTGCGGTGCCGCCGATCACCCGGAGGTAGGCGCGCCCGTCGCGGGTGTCCGTGTCGGGAGTTCCGGCCGCGCTGTTCCAGCTCGTGATGGATGCCGTGGCATCCGCCGTTCCGGCCATCTCCAACCTTCCGCCGAACGCGACGATCGAGACGAATCCGCTCGGCGAACTCTCCATCCGGAGATCGACCGGCCCGAGGGCGAGGGTCGCTCCCTGCATGACGGCGAGGTTCTCCTTCAGCAGATACGACCCGTCTTCGTTCCTCGTCAGCGATTCCGGCCCGAGGACGCCGAGGTCGTCGAGTGTGTACGGCTCGGCCCGCGCGGGGAGCACCAGCGTGAACCGGTCACCGGTCTGGAAGCGGTACGGCTCGCGCACCGACAGCTCCCACGATGCAGCCGAAGCGACCTTGCGGACGTAAACGACGCGTTGAGCTTCCTCTTCGACCAAGCGCGCCTCGGTCGTCGGATCGCCGGGGTAGAGCGCGCCCTGCACGTTGCCGTTGCGAGCGATCTCGTTGAGTCCGTACGCCTCCTGTTCGACGGAGGGAGCGAACACCTGCGCGGCTGTCAACGCGGCCCCGCCGCCGACGACGAACGCCGCCGCGACCACCGCCACTGCCGTACGCCGCCTCACGAGGTCACCGCCGGCTCCAGGGCGACACCCTGAGGTTCGAGCGTGCGAGCTGTCTGGCCATCGCCGCCCATCTGGTCGGCGTGGCGGGTCAGCCAGCCCTGCTTGTTCATCGTGACGAAGGCAAACGTCTTGACCGGCAGCGCGATGAAGATCACCACGACCGCGTAGAGCGGCAGGATGAGGAAGTCCGCGGGGTTACGACGCAGGTGGGAGAAACCGCGGATCCCGCGTCCCAGGAGCACCCAGCCGACCGCGGCCAAGACACCCAGCACCGAAAGGTCCAGGCGGCTGAACACGAGGTAGAACATGGTCAGTCCCATCGTCACCGGGGTCAGCAGGATCTGCAGCACGGTCATCTTCGTCACGAAGGGCACCTTCCAGAGCCAGCCCTTCGCGATCGCGGTGAGGTAGCAGCGGTACGAGTTGCGGCTCCAGCGGACACGCTGCTTCACGAACGCTCGGAAGGTGTCCGGGAACATACTGAGCGCGCGTGCCGAAGACTGGTGCACCGTCTTGTAGCCGGACGCCAGAATGAGCCACGTCAGGCGTCCGTCGTCGCCGGCGATGCAACGTCGACCGAGGAAGAACTCGTTCTCCAGATGATCGAGCACGGCCATCACGGCGTCGCGTCGATAGGCGGCGGTGCGACCCGACAGGCACGGAACCGCACCCGCGCGACCCATGGCCGGAACGTAGTCGTAGTAGCGGAGGTCGACCATCCAGTCGGCGATGCGACGCCACACGCTCGTCCGCGCCTGGAAGACGTTCTGGTGAGTCCCCACTCCACCCACGAGTGGATCGATGAAAGGCTTCTGAACCGCCACGAGAAGCCCGTGGCGCCACCAGGTGTCGGAATCGGTGAGCACGAGGACCTCGCCGACGGCGAGTCGGATTCCGGCCCCCAGGGCGGATCGCTTTCCCACATGGTGGAAGAGGATGGGCCGCACACTGTCGTCACCCAGCGCGACGATTCGCTCGTACGCCTCGAGATCCTTGACGTCGAGCACGACGATGATCTCGGTCGGGCTCTGCGCTCGCCAGGACTCGAGACAGCGCGTCAGGATGTCGGGATCCTCGTGATACGACGGCACGATGACCGACGTGGTCGTCCGGAAGTCCGACTCGATCGGTCGCGCGCGACGCGACAGGATGAAGCGGTAGAGCCAGAGTCCCCACACCACCACCCCCGCGATGGCGAGAGGGAAGTAGCCGGCGACGTCGGTGAGGACGTCCTGGACGTTCTGCCCCACCGCGGAAGAGGCGGTGATGGGGAGGGGGGCTATGGAAATGGGCACTCGCGTCATCGGTGGACGTCGTTTCTCACGAAGGGACAGGGCGATCACGCGGCGGTCAAAGAGACCAAAGCTGGGCGACGGCGACCATCACCCGGGCGAGAACCGGAGGTCCCTTCGGGAACCCATGTTCGGATGTGCGATGAGGCGCAAGTAGAGCCGTGTTCGGGAGAATGCGTCCGGGGGTCGACACCTGGTCGATCGCCACGTATACGCGCGGGCGTGCCCGGCGGCTGCGCGCGAGAGTCGGGAAGTGAGTCGCTGCTGCCCCGTGCCGTGATCGTCGATGTCGCCGCCGAGGGAGCGGCATCCGTCCTTACGGCTCGGGTCCCCGGGGACGATCGACGCGGCACGAACGAAGCGGTCGGCGGGTCGTGATCGACCCGGCCGACCGCTCACTGCGGCGAGGCGTCTCAGCCGGTGACGGTGCCCTTCGACGCGGCGAGTTCGCGACCGTACGTCACGGCGTCACCCTCGGCCTTGAGCTTGAGCGCCAGGGCCGTGTCGGCGAACGCGTCGAGCGCCGGGTTGACGCCGACGAGAGTGAACGGACGCTCCACGACGCGGAGATCGAGTCCCCAGACGTCCTCGAGCACGCGACGGAGCCAGCCGGTCGAGTGGTCCCAGCCCTCCTTGGGCGTGCCCGGGGCGTAGTTGCCACCGAGAACGGTGACCAGGGTGGCGGGCTTGCCGCGGAGAGCCGTGCCCTGCGGGTCGATGCGCGGGTCGGTGTACGCCAGATCGAACCACGTCTTGAAGTGCTGTGAGACGCCGTAGTTGTACAGCGGGACGGCGAAGAGCAGGGCGTCCGCTCCGATGAGCTCGTCCGCGAACGTCGTCGCGAGGGCCTGAGCCTCACGCTGACCGTCGGTGCGCTCCTCTGCCGACACGAACTTGCCCGTGACGGCATCCGCCCACGCGGTCGCCGGGACGGGCTCGGAGGCGAGATCCCGCCGACTGACGGTGGAGTCGGGGTGGGCGGCGATCCACTCCTGCTCGACGAGGTCAGCGAGCGACCGGCTCGCGCTCGATGCGGGCAGGATGCTGGCATCCAGGCGGAACAAGGACATGGGGCTCCAATCCGAAAGTGAGAGTCGCTCTGAAAATATGAGCGACTAAGCAGACTGTAGCACGCGTACGATAGGACCATGACCGAGGTTCCGGATGCCGAGATCAAGGCCTGCGACGCCGCGGTGACGCTCGCCTTCTCGGTGCTCGGCAAGCGGTGGAACGGCATGATCCTGTCGTCCCTGGGCGCGGGCGCGACGACCTTCGTGGGCCTTCGCCGGGCCGTTTCCGGAATCAGCGACGCTGTTTTGTCGGACCGACTCGCGGAGCTGTCCGGAGCAGGACTCGCCGCGCGCACGGTCGAGGCGGGGCCACCGGTATCGGTCTCCTACGAACTCACTGACGCGGGGCGCCGCCTGCTGCCCGTACTCGATCAGCTCGGGGCATGGGCGAGGGAGAATCTCGAGCCCACGGCTCCCCTTCGGGGCTGATCGCCGACGTCGACTGTCGGACGCGGGAGCCCCCACTCCCCTACATCGCGGGACGGGGTTCGTCGCGCCGGACGGGACCATGGCGGATGACGTGGATCGTTGTGCCCGGGGGATTGGGGAGGACTTCGGGCTGACCGCCCCTACCGGCAATCGACGTCGCCGAGCGGGCCGTCCCCCCAAATTTTGCCCGAGCCCTCCCCGGTCCCGCGATGCCCCCTTTTGACTCCCCGTCACGACACTAGCTAGTTGAAACTCGCAGTTGCAAGTAGCAAGTTGCTTTCGCGCATGTGAACGTGGGTGTGTCCCGTACGCTCGTTGGGGGCACACGCCGGAGAGGCGCGCCCGACACCGAGGGTGTCGTCCGTTGTACGGAAGGTTGGATGCATGACGCCGGAGACGGAGGGCAAGACGTGGGGGTCCGTCACCCGGGCGCCCCGGATCTCCAGCGAGGAGTCGCGTCGACGGCTGATGACGACGGCTGTCGAGATGCTTGCGCGCACCGGCCTGACCGTGAGCTTGGAGCATCTGAACCTCGAAGAGCTCATCCGCGCCGCCGAGGTTCCGCGCAGCGCCTTCTACCGGCTGTGGCCGGCGAAGGATCTCTTCTTCGCAGACCTTCTCGTCGAGCTCGCGACGACGTCCGAGTCGAACGACGCCATGTTCTACCCCGGCACGCAGGATGCCGCGGACGGAGTCATCCAGAAGTACACGCACTTCCTATCCACACATTCGGGGCGCGTTGCCGTCCTGCGCGAAGTCGCGCGTGTCGCAACACGGGAGAACTTCGAGCATTTCAGTGAGTCGGTCTCGTGGCGAAGCCACGTCACGCTCGTCGCCACGGCGAGCAGCCTCGCCGACACCGAGCACCGCGACAAAGTCGCTTCCGCGCTGCGCGAGACGGAGCGCCGATTCATCGAGCGGACCGCCGAGTTCTACGGCACCGCACTCGCCGGCCTGGGCTTCTCGTTCTACCCGGGCGCGTCGGCCGAGCTCCTGGCGGGCCTGGGCGCCGCGGTCGTCGAAGGTCTCGCGCAGCGGCGCCTGGTCAATCCCGAGCTCGTCGACACGGTGATCATGAAGCCGGGAATCGATGGCGACCTCGTCGAATGGCATCCCGCCGCGCTCGGCTTCTGGGGCATCGTCGAAGCGCTGGTCGACATCGAGACTGCCTGACGGGCTCTCCTTCGCCGGCTCAGGCACGACATCGGCTGAGGAGGCTTGCGGATTCCCGCGCACCCGCGAGCGGCTTGCGAGCACGGCCGCTCCCGACAAGTGTCGTGCTCGGGCGTGCCGAATGCACCCCAACGTGACGCCCATGGCGGTTTGTTCACCGGGATCGCATGGGAGTGGGGGCGGTAGCCCCGGTGCGCGAGAATCGTCTCGCAAGCCCACGAGCACGGTTGCTCGCGTGGCCCCTGCGCAAATGTCGACCCGCTAGCGTTGAACAATGTCTTCCGCGCGGGTCCTTGCTCACGCGTGGACGGCGTTGCGCGGCGCGGCGGCCGTTCTCGCCCTCGCCGCGATCGCGGCGCCCGCGACCGTCGTGATCCGCGGGGCAATGGCGGACGGCCGAGACGTGGCTACTGTTGCGTGGAATTTCTTCAGCTTCTTCACAATGACGTTCAACGGAGCAGGGGCAATCGTCCTTCTCTGGGCGGTCGCATGGGCCTGGTCGGGGAGAAGAGAAGGACCTGAGCCGCGTCCACTGGCCGTCGCGCTGGCCACCGTGACAACGTGCGTGCTGGTCATCGGTGGCCTCTACAACATCCAGCTGCCCGGCATGGAGATCGCTCACGCGGCCATCGTTCAGTGGTCAAACGTCGTGCTGCACATCGTCATGCCCCTGTTCTTCCTCGCTGATCTGCTGGTCGGTCCCCATCGGCGACCTTTGCGATGGCGGACCGTCTTGGCCGTCCTGACGTTCCCGGCCGCGTGGACCGTCTACGTCCTCATCCGAGCGAACCTCGTGACGAACACGATCACGGGTGTCCCCTATTGGTACCCGTATCCGTTCCTCAACCCGTACGAGCCCGGCGGATATTTGAGGGTTATGACCTACATACTCGCGGTCACGGTGGTCACCGTCATCGGATCGCTCTGCGTCATCGGGGTCGGACGCCTACGTGCCCGCCGCAGGCCGCGCGACAAGGCCGCGAGCCGGTAGCGTCATCCACCCCGGGACATCGATCCGCAGGGTCGTCGTCATCCACAGATCGTCCAGCGGCAACGGATCCAAATCCGTCACGGCAATGAACAGCGGCGCCTCTCCCGAAGGAGAAGCGCCGCATGCTGACCGATTTGGTGGACCTGAGGGGATTCGAACCCCTGACCTCCTCGATGCGAACGAGGCGCGCTACCAACTGCGCCACAGGCCCGGACAACTCATCAACACTATCACGCGACTTTCCTCTCCCCCGACTCGGCCGACCTCCCGGGCGTGCCGCGTTTCGGTCGCGGCGAGACGTCGGAGCAGGCGCTGAGTCGTGCAAAGTGGCGCGACCGAAGCCCCCCGCGAGGCGGTGCTACTGACCCGACGCGCGGCGCTCGAGCAGCTGACGGACGTGGTCCTCGATCTCCGCGTCGTCGACGTACCCCATCGACGCGTAGGGCGATGCGGCAGCGGGACGGGCGACCTCGATCGGCGTCGGCGCCTGCGCTTCGGCGATCTCGCGCGCCACCTGCTCGCGGGCGGCGGCGCGGAGAGCCTCGCGGGCGAGCTGCTCGTCGACGACGGCCGCGGCGCGCGAGCCCACCGAGGCCACCAGCGGGCGCGGCAGTTCACGCGGCGTCCACGTGGCCCGGGGTGCCGGGGCGGCAGCGCCGAAGTCTTGCACCTCCACAGCGGCACGCTCGACGGAACTCATCACCGGGCGAACAGATGCGCGAGCCGCGACCCGGGAGAGGCGGTGCAACACCACGAGCGACAGCACGACGGTCACACCCCCGACGGCGAGCAGCACCGGGGACGCACCGAAGAACACTTGGATGCCACCGGCCACAGCCACCGCGAGCCCGAGGACGGCGAACGACGTCGTCGCCAGACGGAAGCGACGGCGCGCACGGGCACGCTGCAGTTCCGGTCGAGCCACGGCAGCCGCCCGTTCCGCTCGGGCCCGCTCCACGGCGACGGCCTGCTCGGCTCGTGTCTTCTCGAGGGCCGCGGCGCGCTCGGCCTTGGCGACCTCGACGGCGGCGGCCCGCTCGGCTCGAGCAAGCTCGCGGGCAGCGCTGCGCTGCTCCTTGACCAGATCGCGGTCACGGGCGGCTTCCATACGCGCGATCTCGAGCCGGGCCTTGGCCTCCGCGAGTTCGGTTTGGGCCTGGTGCGCCTGAACCTGACGTGCGATCTTCTGCTGCTGGTGAGCGGTTCGCGCCGTCAGTTCGAGGTGCACCTCACGCGGAGTCTCGGCCGTTTCGGCCAGGACGCGGAGCGCCTGATTCAGTCGCACGGCGTTACGTTCGGCGGAGGTGAAACGGTGCCGGCTCTGCCAGGACGGCAGCAGGTAGACCAACCACAGCGCGACCGCGACGAAGACGATCACCCCGCCGCCGAGAACCTGTCCACCCATGGCACCACGGTAGGTCACGACGAGGTCACACCTCGGCATCCCTCCGCGTGTCGCGCGGCAGATCGCGAGACTTCATCGCGCCGACAAATCCCCCGCAACCTGCGCGGAACTCGTCAGCCCGATGAAGTCTCGGCGCCGGAAGGGGCCGCGGTCGCAACCCGGGCGCCGCAGAAACGAGGCCTACAGCCGATCGGCCGGCGGAATGAACGCCGCGTCCGGTGGGACCTGGCCCCGCACCCAGCGATCGAGAACGCCGTACGGGAGTTCCTCGCGCACGAGGGCGAAGGCGTAGTGGTCGCGCCAGTCGCCGTCGATGTGGATGTAACGGCGACGCAGTCCCTCGTACCGGAACCCGAGCTTCTCGACGACCCGCAGGCTCGCGTGATTCTCAGGCCGGATGCAGATCTCGACGCGATGCAGATTGAGCTCGGTGAAGCACACGTCGGTGGCCAGTGCCACGCTGATCGTCGTGATGTTGCGACCGGCGAACTCCTCGGCGACCCAGTAGCCGATCGTCGCCGAGGCCAGTGAACCGCGCGAAACTCCCCACACGTTCAGCTGACCGGCGACCTCGTCGTCCCACTCCATGACGAAGGGGACGCCGAGGCCGTCGCGGTACTGCTGAAGGAGTCGGCGGATACCGAGCCTCATGTCGAACGAGACGGGCCCGTCGGGGCTCGTCGCCTCCCACGGCCGCAGCCACGACCGGTTGTCGATCAGCTGCTGCTGAAGGACTCGCGCGTCACGATTGCGAATGAGACGGATCGACACCTCGCCGTGCCGTCGTGGGACGGAGAGATCCATGGCATCCCGTCGGGTCAGAGACCCGCCGCGAACTCCTTGAACCACGGGCGCAACTCCGGGCCGAGATCTTCGCGGTCGGAGGCGAGCTGGACGATCGCCTTGATGTAGTCGACACGGTCACCGGTGTCGTAGCGACGCCCGCGGAAGACGACGCCGTAGACCCCGCCTCCGTCGCCGCCGCCGGTCGCGAGCTCTTCGAGCGCGTCGGTCAGCTGGATCTCGCCGCCCTTGCCGGGTTCGGTGTGCTCCAGGATGCCGAACACGTCGGGTCCGAGGACGTAACGACCGATGATGGCCAGGTTCGAGGGCGCATCCTCGGCCTTGGGCTTCTCGACGAGCTGAGTCACCTTGACCACGCCGTCGTCTTCGGTCGGCTCCACCGCGGCGACGCCGTAGAGGTGGATGTGCGCGGGGTCGACCTCCATGAGGGCGATGATCGTGGCGTTGCGCTTGGTGTACTCGGCCAGCATCTGCTCGAGCAGCGGGTCGCGCTCGTCGATGAGGTCGTCACCGAGGAGGACGGCGAAGGGGTGGTCTCCCACGTGGCTGCGGGCGCGGAGCACCGCGTGACCGAGGCCCTTGGGCTCGCCCTGGCGGACCATGTGCACGTCGGCGAGGTCGGAGGAATGCTCGACCTTGGCGAGCTTGTCGTGGTCGCCCTTCTCGCGCAGCTTCGTCTCGAGCTCGGGCATCGAGTCGAAGTGGTTGGCGATGTTGTTCTTGTTACGTCCGATGATGATGAGGACGTCGCTGATTCCAGCCGCGGTGGCTTCCTCGACCACGTACTGGATGGCGGGCTTGTCTACGACCGGGAGCATCTCCTTCGGCATGGCCTTGGTGGCGGGAAGGAAGCGAGTACCGAGTCCAGCGGCCGGGATCACGGCCTTGAAGGGCTTGTTAGGCATGCGCATACCCTACTGGGGAGATGCGACAGCGCTGTTACCGATTCCGCACGCACGTACACTTAGGGCATGCCCGACAGCATCGAGCAGGCCAAACGCGCTCTTCGCGCGGACCTGCGCGAACGACGCCAGACCGTCTCCGCCCACGGGCGCGAGGTCGCTGAAGCCGGCGTCAAGGCGCAGCTCGATGCTCTCGTCGATCGTCTCGGCGCACGCAGCATCTCCTGTTTCCTCTCCACCACGACGGAACCCGGGACGCATGCGTTCGTCGCCGGAGCTGTCGCCCGCGGCATCCGGGTGCTGCTTCCCATCACCCGCGAGGACGGCCTCCTCGATTGGACGGTGGCCACCCCGGATGCCGAGATCGCCGAGGGTCTGTTCGGACTCCCCGAGCCGGTCGGCGACGTGCTCGGACCCATCGCGGTCAATGACGTCGATCTGCTCGTCATCCCGGCCGCGGCCGTCGACCAGCGCGGAATGCGCCTGGGCTGGGGCCGCGGCTACTTCGACAAGACCATCGGATCGATGGAGAAGTGCCCGCCCGTCTACGCGGTGATCTTCGATTCCGAGTTCGTCGACGACGTGCCGCGCGACGTGCACGACCAAGCCGTCTCGGGCGTTGTCACCCCCACGCGCACGGTCGCGATCGATCACTCCAGAGCCTGAACACCCGAAGGAAGCCGAATGCCCACCTACGCCTACGCCTGCAAGCAGTGCGGTCACCGTTTCGACGCGGTGCAGTCTTTCTCGGACGCCGCCCTCACCGAATGCCCCGAATGCGGCGGTGAGCTGCGCAAGCAGTACGGATCGATCGGCGTGACGTTCAACGGGTCCGGGTTCTACCGCACCGACTCCCGCGGGTCGAATGGGACGTCCTCCGGCGCGGCATCCGCGGCATCGAGCGGATCTTCGACATCATCGACGTCTGAGTCGACGAAGACCGCGTCCACCCCGGCATCCTGACCTTCGCCGGACCCGGCGGCGCGGCGAAAGGGGAACAACGTCGTGATTAAAGGATTCAAGGAGTTCATCCTCCGCGGCAACGTCATCGACCTCGCGGTCGCGGTCGTCATCGGAGCAGCGTTCACGGCGATCGTCAACGCGATGGTCCAGGGACTCATCAATCCGCTCATCGGATTCCTGTTCCAGGTCGGCGATCTGAGTGACCTCGATGTCACGGTGCCGACGCTCCTGGGGGGCGTTTCGACATTCCAGTTCGGCGCGATCCTCGTCGCGATCATCAACTTCTTCGCCGTGGCGGCAATCGTCTACTTCGTCTTCGTCTTCCCGATGAACCGCTGGAAGGCCCGCGCTGCGGCGAAGGCCGGCGTGCAGGAGAAGGCCGACGAGCCCAAGCTTCCCACCGAGCAGGAGCTCCTCGTGCAGATCCGTGATCTGCTGGAGCGTCAGCCCCGCGACTGAGCCGACGCCGGCCCGGCGGCCGGGCAATCGGACATCCATAAACGCTCCCTGCACTGAGACACGCCTTCTGGCGGCGTTTCTCAGTGCAGGGAGCGTTTATCACGTGGATGGGCCAGGCCCGGCACCGCCCCCGTCGGGAGACGTGCGGCGCGCCACGGAGAGGCGTGTCAGTAGTGGGGCGGAACGTCGCGCAGGAGCTGGGCGTCGTTCGGACCGGATGCCACGGGCGCCGCGGGACGCTCACGATCGGCGTCGTCCGCCGGTGCCGGTTCCGCGCTGGTGCCCGGCGCCGGAAGCAGGCGCGCACGACGCGCCCCGCGCACCCGCACGATGGGCTGCCGCTCCCCCGCCGCGTCGCCGGACGAGTCGGCCGAAGGCGCCGCACCCGCGTCGGACGACCCGGCCGGGACCGGAGAACCTGCGGTGTGGTCGGCGGCATCCGGGGTCGAGGCCACCGCGCTCACCCGGGGAAGTCGAGAGGCTCGGTGGCCGTGCCCGGCGCGGCCGCGTCGTCGGGTGCGGCGCCGAGCAGTTCCGCGATCCGGGATGCCACGCCCGCGGGGTCGCTGTACAGGTCGAACGCGTGGACGCGAACGTAGTGCCAGCCGAGACGTCGCAGGATCTGCGGACGTAGCCGCAGCGTCTCGCGCAGCGATTCCCCGATCGTCTCGGGATCGCTCTCGGCCACGACGGCCTTGCCTCGATACCGGGCCACGAGCGGCAGAAGCCCTCGGTAGTCGAGGTCGACCTCGACACCGAGACGCCGAAGTTCACGCGCCAGGGCACGCGTGAGCGGGTCGGCGAGGTCTTCCAGACGCGACTCGCGGCCCCGACCGGCGAGATTGCCGAGGATGCCCATGAGGGTCGCCGCGCCGTGTTCGAGACGGCCGTCGTCGAAGGCCGACGGACGGATGGAGGACACGATCACCATGGACCGACGGGCGCGCGTCATCCCGACGGTGAGTAGCCGCTCGCCGTCCGGCGTCGACAGGTCGCCGAAGTCGCTCAGCACCCGGCCGTGGCGGGTGAGTCCGAAACCGAGGGAGAAGACGACCCGGTCGCGGCTCTCGGCCACGGACTCTTCGAGGGTCAAAACGGCGAAGGGCTCCGCGGCATCCCGGGAGATGAACGCCGCGACGTCCGAGCGTCCGGCGAGCGCCGCCTCGACGGCCGCACGGACACGCTCGGCGTGCTTCCGGCTGGCGGTCACGACCATGAGCGACTCGGAGGCGCGGTTGACCGCGTGCTCGACGACGAGGGTGACGACGCGGGCGACCTCGGCATCCGGGCTCTCGACCGCACCGCTGACCGGGTCGGGGGCGCCGACACCGTTCTCGACGTAGTCGACGCTCAGGCTTCCGCGCCCGAGATACGACCCCGCCCAGGGCAGAGATACGATCTCGCCGCCGTAGAACGCGTCGTTGACGAGCTGCGCGAGATCCTCGCCGCCGGCCCGGTAGCTGCGCGTCAGCGTCTCGACCGGAAGCAGCTCGGCGATGCGCTCGAACACGGAAACGCTGTCGAACGGGACGTCGTCGGACTCGTCATCCGCACCGGGAGGGAGGGAGGCGCTCACGCGGAACGGCGTGGGCTTCTGCACGACGGGATCACCGAAGAGCACGACCTGGCGCGCGCGCAGCAGCGCGGGCGCGGCTTCCGCGAGGCACAACGCGGCCGCGTCGGCCACGATGACCATGTCGAACGCGAGGCCGGCCGGCACGTCGGGGACTTCGTACGGGGATGCCAGCCAGACCGGCGCAAGCGTGCGCAGCAGCGTCGGCGCGGCCTCCGCGATCTCGTGCGCGGTGTGCAGACCGTCCTTCAATGCTCCTCGGAGCGCCGCGGCCTCATCGGGATGGTCCACGATGCCGATCCGCCACTGCTTCGCGAGCTCGGCCGCCAGCAGCGGACCCGCCGCGGCCGCGTGAGCCTCGTCGACGAGTCGGAAGTCGCGCTCGAGCCGGTCCACGACGCTCGTGTTGGCGCCGAGCAGGGCACGATCCGTGCGCAGCAGGTGCTCGAGAGCCGACTGCCACCACGCGAACTCGAGCTCGTCGCCCACGCGCTCCTCGGGAACGTGCCGCACCGACAGCTCGACGAGGAGCTGCTCGAGTCCCAGCCGAGCAAGCTCGCCTCGCAGCTGCGCGCGCTCGACGAGGTTGTCGAAGAACGTCGACTCTGCGGCGAGGCCGGCGAGCGTGCGAACCAGGATCTGCACGGGAAGGGTGGCGAGGCGATCGGACCCCTGACGCCCCAGGATCTGGTCGAGCTCACCCAGCATCGCGTCGGCGCGTTGCCACCCGACGTGCACATCGGCCAGGCCGAGCGGAACCTCGGGAGTGACCCCCGCGTCGACCACGCGCTGCCACTCAGTGCGCTGCTGCTGGATGCGCACGAGCGCCTCGTACATGTCGGGAACGTGCACGCCCGGCCGCACGTACTCCTTCGACAGGCGCCGCAGTCGACGACGGTTGGGGCCGCTCATCGCCGAGGAGTCCCGTCGCGGCGAATGCGCGTCGATGAGCTCACCGAGCGGGCGCTCGAAGACGGTCGGGCTGAAACGGTCGAGCGACTCGCGGATGCCCTGGAGGAGCTTGAGATACGCGCCGAGCTCGGACACCGTCTGGAACGGGCGCATGCGGGTCTGCGCGATCAGCTCGTATCCGCGCTCCAGGAGACGGGGCACGTCCTGCGAGTGCAGCTTCCCCGCGAGATCGTGCGCGGCGCGAGCGTCTTCGGTGCGCGTGAAGCTGACCCCGTACCACGGCGAGTCGTCGGGGCCGAAGCGGAACTCCCCCAGACGTGCCGCCGTCGCGAGCGCCCGGGCCGCGGCGTCACGGCGTCCGGCCAGACGTTCGAGCGTCGCGAGGTCGAAACGGGCCGTCGTGGACGGCGGGGGTGAGACGGATGCCAGGGCGGTCAGCGCCCGCAGGACGTCGAGGGTCGACACCCCGAGCGCGAGATGCGGTTCGGTGACGGCGGACCGGTAGTCGCGCAGGACGGCGCGCAGGCGCACCAGCGCGTCGTCGATCTCGGAAACCTTCGGGTGTTCGGCCTTCTCGTTGCGGCCGATCGCGCGAATGAGATCCCGGCGGACATGCGTCGGAGAGACCGCGAGCCCGGTGAGGCCGACTCCGGCGAGGCGGTGCCGGATGCCGTCGAGAGTGGAACGGCGCGCACTGACGACGAGCACGCGCTTGCCCGCGTGCACGCACTGACCGATCGCGTTGATCACCGTCTGCGTGCCGCCCGTGCCGGGAAGCGTGTGGACGGCGAGGGAGTGACCGGCCGCGATCCGTGCGAGGACGTGCTCCTGCTCGGCATCCGCGTCCAAGAGCAGGGTGTCGGCCGCGGGCGTCCGTTCATCGGGACTCGTGACCACGGGATCGGCGCGGCGGACGGTGACACGCGCGCGATCGTCGGGGTGTCCGGCGAGAGCGTTGAGGAGCGGGTCGTCCAGGTACTCGGTGTCACGAGCCATACCCGATCCGATGTCGGCGAACGACGAGATCACCAGACGCGGATGTACGACGAAGGTGGGCACATGGGTCGTGAGTCGGCGCAGATGGTCGATGACCGGCTGCGGCTTGAACACGCCCTGGTCGTAGGCCAGTCCGGCGAGCGCGGTGCTGTCGACCTGGATGCCGAGGTGCGTGCGGAACGCCCGAGCCAGTTCGGGGTTCATGACGAACGCGCCGTGGAGCTTGAGCTCGAAGTCGCCGTTGTGGCGGCGGATGGCCAGCGGACGCAGGAGCACGGGGGCCGACCACTCCACCCCTCCGATCTTCCACGCGGCGAGCCCGACGGCCAGGTGCACCGGTTCGAGACCGCGCGCGGTGCGGAGCTCGACGTTCTTGGCCGTGATGCGCTCGGCGGCGATGCGGGCGGTGCGCAGAGCCACCTCGTCGCGGAAGAGATTGGAGAGAAGGGTGGCGCGGCCGGTGATGAACTGCGGCAGGGAGCCGGGATGGGCCTTGGTGATGTCGATTCCGGCGTCACGGGCGTCATCGAAGCGCAGCAGTGTCGAGCGACCTCCGAGTGCCGCAGCTTCGGCTCGGATGCGCTCGCGTTCGGGGTCGGCGACGTGGCGAACCACGATGCCGGGCTCCGACAGTCGCAGCTCGCCCGGATCGATCGACGTCGGAACGTCGCCATGGGCGCCCGTCACGACGCCGTCCTCAGCTCGCCACACACCTGCCAGACTAAGCCGGGCATCCTCGGTTGGCGCGTAGCGAGACCGAGTTTCGCCCGATTGCACGACACGCCGGGCCGATCGGCGGTTCCTCCCCCGCGGACCGATCCGGCGATCTCTCCACCGATCGGCGACCGTCCGCCGCGGAGATCGCTCGACGTGATGAGGATGAGGGAATGAGCACAGCTACCAGTGCCGTGTACGACGGCCCGTTCGCCCCGATCCTGCTGACCTTCGTCGACGATGCCCTCGTCCACCTCGATGTCGCCCACGACGGACTGGACGTCGCCCGAGCCGCGATCGCGCAGCGCCTGGGCGTCGTCCCCGACCCCGATCCCGATCCCGCACGCGACGCGCTGAGCCAGCTCGATGAGTACTTCGACGGGAGGCGCCGAGCCTTCGAGATCCCCCTCGACTGGCGGCTGGTCACAGGCTTCACCCGCGCGGCGCTGCAGGCGACGCGACGCGTCCCGTACGGCGAAGTCGCTTCCTACGGCGAGGTGGCGATCATGGCCGGGTCGCCCGGCGCCGCGCGCGCCGTGGGGACGGCGTGCGCCCGGACGCCGTTCTCGATCGTCGTCCCGGTCCACCGGGTCGTGCGTTCGGACGGATCGATCGGCGAGTACGGGGGCCACCCGGAAGTGAAGCACTTCCTGCTCGACCTCGAGAACGGGGTCGCGGACCGACTTCGAACGCCCCTGTAGGCGGAGGGGGTCGCGGCGTTCGCGGGGCCCCGCGCGGCGCAGCGAGGACGTCGTCGCTTCGGTCGTACGGACGTCGCCCGACCCGGCGGAAGTGCCGGGCCGGGCGACAGGGTGGCTCAGTGACTCGACGCCTTCTCCGCACCGAACCCGGTGAGGGAGCGGACGTCCATCTCCGCAGCCTTGCGCGGATCTTCTTTCCGGCTCGAGGTGATCGAGCCCAGCCACCCGAGGAGGAAGCCGAGCGGAATCGACACGATGCCGGGGTTGTTCAGCGGCCAGATGGCCACGCCCGTGTTGGCGAAGACGCTCGTCGGTCCTCCCCAGAACACCGGGGAGAGCAGAATCAACAGGAGAGCCGAACCGAGTCCGCCGTACATGCTCCACACCGCGCCCCGCGTGCTGAAACGGCGCCAGAAGAGGGAATACAGGATGGTCGGCAGGTTCGCCGACGCCGCCACCGCGAAGGCCAGCGCTACGAGGAAGGCGACGTTCTGCCCCTGCACGCCGATGCCGCCCACGATCGCCAGGATGCCGATCACGATCACCGTCCGTCGCGCGACCTTGACCTCGCCGTCGGGAGGCACGTTCCCCTTCTTGACGACGTTGGCGTAGATGTCGTGCGCGAACGACGCCGCCGCCGTGATCGTCAGGCCCGCGACAACGGCGAGGATCGTCGCGAATGCCACCGCCGAGATGAACCCGAGCAGGATCGGCCCGCCCAGCGCGAGGGCGAGTAGCGGCGCCGCGGCGTTCACTCCGCCGGGAGCGGCGAGGATCGCTTCCGACCCCACGAGTGCGGCCGCACCGTACCCGAGCACGAGAGTCAGCAGGTAGAACAGACCGATCAGCCAGATCGCCCACACCACCGATCGCCGCGCTTCCTTGGCCGTCGGCACCGTGTAGAAGCGCATCAGGACGTGCGGCAGGCCGGCGGTGCCGAGCACGAGGGCCAAGGCGAGCGAGATGAAGTCCCACGGGTTGGCGCCGTACTGCAGGCCCGGCCCGAGGATCGCTTCGCCCTTCGGCGAGGCGGCGACCGCGCTTTCCAGCAGGGTGTTGAGGCTGAAGCCGTTGATGGCGAGGACCCAGATGGTCATGACGACGGCCCCACCGATGAGGAGGAACGCTTTCACGATCTGCACCCAGGTGGTGCCCTTCATGCCGCCGATCAGGACGTAGACGATCATCAGGATGCCGACGACCGCCACCACGATCGACTGGCCGACGCGCTCGGTGATGCCCAGGAGCAGCGACACGAGACCTCCGGCACCCGCCATCTGCGCGAGCAGGTAGAAGAAGCAGACGGCGAGCGTCGTGATCGCGGCGGCCATGCGGACCGGCCGTTCCTTCAGACGGAACGACAGGACATCGGCCATCGTGAACTTGCCCGTGTTGCGCATCAGCTCCGCCACGAGCAGCAACGCCACGAGCCAGGCGACCAGGAACCCGATGGAGTACAAGAACCCGTCGTAGCCGTTGATCGCGATCGCGCCCACGATGCCGAGGAACGACGCCGCCGACAGGTAGTCGCCGGCGATTGCGAAGCCGTTCTGGGGCCCGGTGAACGACCGCCCCGCGGCGTAGTAGTCCGCCGCGGTCTTGCTGTTCCGGCTGGCGCGGATGACGATGAAGAGCGTCACCGCGACGAACGCCCCGAAGATCGAGATGTTCAGGACCGGGTTGTTCTCCACCGTCTGCACCGCCGCGTGCACGGTGCCGAAGACCTCGTTCATGCCTCACCCCGTTCGGCGCGTTCGAGGTCGACGCGCAGCTGCTCCGCACCGGGGTCGAGACGGCGGTTGGCGTACGCGACGTACCCCATCGTGATGGCGAACGTCGTGACGAACTGTCCCAACCCGAAGACGAGCCCGACCGTGATGTCGCCGAACACGCGCTGCGCCATGAACCCGGGGGCGAACGACGACAGCAACACGTAGACGAAGTACCAGACGAGGAACGCCACGGCCATTGGGAAGACGAAGGAGCGCTGACGCCTCTTCAGTTCCCGGAACGGGGCGGACTCCTCGACCGCGATGTAGTCGACGCCGCTCGAGGCGCCGTCGATCCTGCTATCCGTCATGTGGCCTCCTTGCCTCATGAGACCGGCGCGACGTCGCGCCGGAAGGGGAAAACACCGGGTCGGCGAACCTTCCCGATGGTAGGGTCGACGCTACGAAAGGCGGCGACGCAGCCGTCACCCCCGGAAGTAGGTAGTTCGTGGGAACACCGGCCGCACTGCGCGACGACGCGACACTCGTGTCGCACGCCGTGGCCGAACTCGCGCGTCGGACCCACTTCCCCGTCGCTTTCGGCGGCCTCGAACACGACGGCGCGATTCATGTCTCGACGATCGTCGGGGCGCACACGCGCAGCATCGAAGGTCTCGTCGTCCATGCCGATCGTGGACTGGGCGGTCGGGCGCTCGTCGAGCGGCGCCCGCGCCTCGCCCTCGACTACCGCACCGCCCGGACGATCACGCACGACTACGACCGCGCCATCCTCGGCGAGGGCATCGCGACCCTGTTCGCCGTGCCCGTGCTGGTCCGGGGGAACGCCCGCGGGGTGCTCTATTGCGGGTCGTGGGCGCAGGCTCCCCTCGGGGAACGCGAAGCGCGACCGGCGTTCGACATCGCCAGCGAGCTCGGTACCGAGCTACGGGTCCGCGACGAGGTCGACCGGCGGCTGGCCGCGGCCAGCCCGGGCGGCGATGGCTTGAGCGCCGGGGCGAGGGAAGAGATCCGTCAGAGCTACGCGCAACTGCGCAGCATCGCCGCCACCGTGGGTGACGACGACGTTCGCCGCCGTCTGGAAGAGCTCGAGTCCCGCCTCGCCTCGCTCTCCGGTGATGCGACGGCCGATGCCGAGGCAGCCGGCATCCACCTGTCGCGACGCGAAATCGACGTGCTGGCGTGCGCGGCGGTCGGCTCCACCAACGGCGAGATCGCGGCATCCCTGAACCTTCGAGAGACGACAGTGAAGTCTTATCTCGCGTCGGCGATGTCGAAACTGGATGCCTCGACCCGACACGCCGCGGTCGCCCGTGCGCGGCGGGTGGGCCTCCTGCCCTGAGCCCCGTGAGGCCGTCCTGAACGGTCCGTGAGAATCCCCTGGCAATGGCGCGCTGAGGTTGAGACTCGCGCGCATTCTCGGAATCGTGGCTGGCCCCTGACGTCGACACAGAAGGAGAGTCACCCATGCTGACGCTCACCGAAGAGGCCACCACCGCCGTCAAGACCATCGCCGCCCAACTGCCGGATGCCGCCCAGGGCGGTGTGCGCATCGAGGGCGCCGGCTCCCCCGACTCGCAGTTCCGGCTGTCGGTCGTCGACGGCCCCGAGCCGCAGGACGCCGTCGTGGAGAACTCCGGCGCCCGCGTCTTCCTCGACGAAGACGCCGCGCAGGTGCTCGACGACCGCGTGCTCGACGCGCAGATCGACGGGCAGGGATCGGTGCAGTTCGCCGTCACCGCCCAGGCCTGATGCGATTCGACGATGCCCCGGCCGCGTGCCGGGGCATCGTTGTGTCCGCTCAGGCCGGACCGCGCCTGATCCAGGCGACGACGAAGAGGACGAGCCCGGCGACGAGGGCGGCCAGCACCCACAGCACGATGAGGTAATCGATCCACGACCCGATCGGCGGGGAGCCAGGCAGGAAGTTGCGAAGCGGGATCGTCGCGAAGAGCATCGCGCCCATCCATCCCAGAACGGTGACCTCCACCTTGCGTCCCCCGCGCAGCACGATGACGGCGACGGTGACGACCAGCACCGGGATGATCACCATGAGCGAGAGCAGCACGATACCGAAGACGACCGTGGATCCTGATCGCGTGAGGGTGATGTCGACCGCGAGCACACCGTCGCCCAACGGGGTCTCCGCCACGGAGATGTCCCACCCCGGGATGCCGCGTTTCGACGGCTGAACGGTCGTCGGCAGCGGAACCGATTCGCCGCTGGCATCCTCCTCGACCGCCATCATGATCGACCGCACCGAATAGCGGTCGAATGGCCAGTTCTCGATCTGGCCGTCCATCACGAGCGAGGTCTCGATGGGCGAGATCAGGTCGTCCGCGGCATACTCCGTCGCCTTCGAACCCGCCACGGCCGAGACGAGCACACCGAAAGGACGCCACGCGACCAACCCGTTCGTCACCGTGCCGTCCTCGCCCTGCGTCGGCACGATCGACACGGCGAAGCGGTTGGTGGTGGCATCCATCTTCTCGGGCGTCAGCGACAGCGCGACCGTGTCGCCGGACGTCTCCCCCTCACCGCTGGTCACGATGTCGCCGCTGCCCGCGTACAGGCCGACGACGGTGGCGTAGAGCGCGGCGAAGACGACGACGCAGGCGACCGTCCACAGGACGGTGCGGCGGCGGGAGGGCGCGGAGCTGCTCACGACCTCAGTGTGGCAGAGGGGCGAGCCCGGACCGTGGTGCCCCCGACAGGATTCGAACCTGCGACGCCCGCGTTAGGAGTGCGGCGCTCTATCCCCTGAGCTACGGAGGCGGGACTGCGTTTAAGCCTACTGCGAGCGCGCCGGGGTGCCTGCGCGCAGTTGGTCGGCAAGCGCGTCGTCCCACTCCCCCGGCTCGGACAGCACGGCCTCGCGGACATCGACGCCCTCGGCGCCCACCGTCGCGGCACACACCAGCAGTGATTCCAGAACGACTTCGTCGTGCGCGTCGCGGCGAAGGATCGAGGCGGACGGGTCGGCGGTGGATGCCGCGACGATCCCCAACCACGGCTCCCACCAGTCCTCGCCCTCCGCGATTCCGACCCGACGGAAGTCCTGCAGCCAGCGCCCGACCCGGGGAGTGGAAGGATCGTCCGGGCTGTGGTGGGCGATCATGTGCGTGCCGGGCGCGAGGCGCGTGCGGCGGGCGACGATCCCGTCCCATTCCACGACGGTGGCGCCATCGGCATCCACCTCCACGAGGTTGAATCCGCGGGTCGGCGGTGTCTGAGGGAGCGTCCCGGCGACGGACTGCAGGGAGATGCCACCACGACTGACGACCTCCTCGTCGGAGCGATCGGACACGTCCTCTCGGTTCAACAGAACGGCCAGACGCCGTGCGTTCGCGTCGACCGCGAGCCAGGCGCCGCCCGCGCGATCATCGCGCACGCCGCTCACCCCGGGCTGCTCGGGCCACCACGGACCGAATCCGCGCCACGGGCGGTGTCGGTCCTCGTCCCGGACGGCCAGGACCCGCACGGGCTGACCGCTGCCGGTGGGGACGTCGATGACCACGGTGCACATTCCCCCCACGCTACCGGGATCGAATTCGAGCGGGGCGGGTGCGCGGACGATGGATGCCGTGACGGGGGCAGCACGACACTGGCCGAGGTCGGCGCGCCGACCGATGGCATCCACCTGGAAGACTGGGGCCATGTTCGTCGTCGTGGGAGTGACCGGGGGCATCGCCGCCTACAAGACCGTCGGACTCGTCCGGCTGCTGGTGAAAGCGGGACACGACGTGCACGTCATCCCCACCGACGACGCGCTGCGGTTCGTGGGGTTGCCGACGTGGGAGGCGATCAGCCGCAATCCCGTGACCACGTCGGTGCACGACGACGTGGCGCGCGTGCGACACGTGTCGCTCGGCCAATCCGCGGACCTCGTCATCGTGGCTCCGGCCACCGCCAACACGCTCGCCTCGATGACGGCCGGACTCGCCTCCGACCTGCTCGGTACGACGCTGCTGGCGACGACCGCCCCGGTCGTGGTCGCCCCCGCGATGCACACCGAGATGTGGCGTCATCCCGCCACCGCGCACAACATGGAAGTTCTCCGCGCCCGAGGCGTGCACGTCGTCGGCCCGGCCGATGGCGCACTCACCGGTGGCGACAGTGGCCCGGGGCGCATGTCCGAGCCCGAGGAGATCGCCGCCGTGGCCCTTGCCCTGGTGGAACGGCCGCGAGACCTCGCCGGGGTGTCGATACTCGTGAGCGCCGGCGGCACACGCGAACCGATCGACCCCGTGCGCTTCGTCGGCAACCGTTCGAGCGGACGACAGGGCGTCGCCATCGCGCGCGCGGCCGCCGATCGCGGCGCGACCGTGACTCTGGTCGCGGCTCACCTCGACGCCGATGTCCGGCCGGATCCGCGCCTCGAGGTGATCTCGGTGGGCACCGCCGACGAACTCGGACGGGCGATGGATGCCTCCGCCCCCGAGGCCGATGTCATCATCATGGCCGCGGCGGTCGCCGACTACTCCGTCGCCGCCGTGTCGGAGCACAAGCTCCGCAAACAGGACTCCCCCGAGAGACTCACGCTCGAGCTCGTCGAGAACCGGGACATCGTCGCCGGGCTCGTCGCCGCCCGGCGCCCGGGGCAGACGATCGTGGCGTTCGCCGCCGAGACCGTCGCCAGCGAGGACGAGCTCATCGAACGGGCCCGCGCCAAAACCGCGCGCAAGGGCGTGGACCTCCTCGCCGCGAACGCCGTCGGGTGGACCCGCGGTTTCGAGTGCACCGAGAATGCCCTCACGATCATCGGGCGTCGCGGCGATGTCCTGGCGTCGGCATCCGGCTCGAAGGACGACACCGCCCACGCGCTGCTGGACGCGGTGCTCGCGGCGCGATCGCGCTGACGTCCCGGAGAGAGCTCAGTACCCGCTGTAGTACTGGAGCTGCTCGATCAGCGGGAGCATGGCGTTCAAAAGGACCACGATCCAGATCGAGACGGCGACGATCGTCACGACGGTCACCGCGATCCACCCCCACACCGGACCGAGTCCCTTGCCCGTCTGCCGGCGGAGGACCACCGCGCGGCCGATGATGTACACGCCGCCGCTGGAGATCACGAACACGAAGAAGCTGAAGGCCCAGTGGAACGGCTTCTCGATGCCACGGGCGCGCAGCTGACGCCAGTCGAGGAACGAGAACAGCACCGTGAGGGCGGCGACGACGAAGCTGAACACCGATGCCCCGGCCGACACCGCGAGAGACGACGAAGCGGCATAGGGCGCCTGCTCGGGGAAGGCCGAGGCGTAGATCGACTCCTGGACGAACGTCGTCCAGTCGAAGAGGAAGAGCACCAGGACGGACAGCAGCGGCAACGCGACGACGAGCCAGATCCAGACGGTGTTCGTCGGGATGTCGCGGCGGACGGGGGAACTCGTCGAGGACACCGCCGTCGCGCCGGGGTAGGCGGGCGCGCCGGGGTAGGCGGGCGCGCCGGAGCCGGGGTAGGCGGGGGCGCCGGAGGACGTGGGGGCGCCGGGATAGGCGGGCGCGCCGGAGGACGTGGGGGCGCCGGGGTAGGCGGGCGCGCCGGAGGACGTGGGGGCGCCGGGATAGGCGGGCGCGCCGGAGGACGTGGGGGCGCCGGGGTAGGCGGGCGCGCCGGAGGACGTGGGGGCGCCGGGATAGGCGGGCGCGCCGGAGGACGTGGGGGCGCCGGGATAGGCGGGCGCGCCGGAGGACGTGGGGGCGCCGGGGTAGGTCGCGGAGCTCGCCGGCGCGGCGGCGTCAGCCGCGGGCGACGCCGGAGCCACCGGGGGCACGGGCGGAGCGACGGGCTCTTGCGCGGGGCTCTGCGGGGAGTCGGCGGTCGGTGCGGCCGGTGCTTCGGGGGCGGGCGGGCGGACGTCGTCGGTCCACGCGGCGCCGTCCCATCGGCGAAGTCCGCCGCTGCCCGCGGGGTCGGGGTACCAGCCTTCGGGCGGAGTGGGCGTGTCGGTCATGTCGTTCCCCCTGTGGTGCGTCGCCTTGGCATGCGTGTCCCCTGAGTCTAATGACGGCCCCCGCGATCACCGGAAGTCCCGGGAGGCGTGCGAGACCCCGACGCGCAGGTCGGTGAACCCATCGGCGACCACGTTCGTGACCCCCTCGACCGACCTCTCGAGCATCCCGCGCACGATGAGCGCGGGCGACTCCCGCACGATCCGTCGATACCGGTTCCACACCCCCACCGAGCACACGATGTTCATCAGCCCGTGCTCGTCCTCGAGGTTGAGGAACGTGATCCCCGATGCCGTCGCCGGCCGCTGCCGATGCGTGACGAGTCCCGCCACCTCGACCCGCCGGTCCGTCTCGGCCGTGCGCAATTCCCGCGACGTCAGCACGCCGCGCGCATCGAGGGCCGAGCGGAAATGGGTGAGCGGATGGTCGTCGGTGGAGAGCCCCGTCGCCCAGAGGTCAGCGGCGAGCACCTCGTAGCTCGACGGGTCGGTGAACAGCGGAGGCTGCACGAACGCCACGGTGTCAGGCAGGAACTCCGGCCGATCCAGCGCCGCCGAACCCGACAGCCAGATCGCCTCCCGTCGCGCGTGTCCGAGGCACTCGAACGCCCCCGCCGTCGCGAGAGCTTCGAGCTGCGCGGTCACCAGTCCGGTTCGGCGCACGAGATCACGGAGGTCGCGGTATGCACCGCCGCGCTCACGCTCCGCCACGATGCGCTCGGCGACCTTGACGCCGATGCCCGTCACTCCGGCCAGCCCCATGCGCACCGCGAACGCTCCGTCGCGGCGGTGCGCTTCGGACTCATCGGGGGCCGAACGGTCGAAGTCTCCTGTCGGCGGCTGGTCGGCGCACGCGCACGCGTCGAGTCCGGTCGCGGGACGTCGGTGGCCGGCATCCGTCGCCCCGCTCTCGTCATCGAGGGGCTCGAGTCCCGCCTCGACACCCGAGCGCAGCAGATCGGGGCGTCGTACCCGCACCCCGTGGCGGCGCGCGTCGGCGGTGAGAGTCGCGGGCGAGTAGAACCCCATCGGTTGCGCACGCAACAGCCCCGCGAGGAACGCCGCGGGATAGTGCAGCTTGATCCACGAGCTGGCGTAGACCAGCAGCGCGAACGACAACGAGTGCGACTCGGCGAAACCGAAGTTCGCGAACGCCTGGATCTTGGCGTACAGCTCGTCGGCCACCGCACCGACCAGGTTGTTCTCTGCCATGCCCGCGTAGAGCTTCTCGCGGAGCGAATCGATGCGTTCGAGCCCACGCTTCGACCCCATCGCCCGACGCAACAGGTCGGCGTCTTCGGCGGAGCAATTGCCCACCGCGACGGCCATCTGCATGAGCTGCTCCTGGAAGACAGGAACACCCATCGTGCGCTCGAGCACCGGGCGGAGTCGTTCGTGCACATACGTGATCGGCTCCTGCCCGAGCTTGCGTCGCACGAACGGATGCACCGCCCCACCCTGGATGGGCCCGGGCCGGATCAGGGCGATCTGCACCACCAGGTCATAGAAGCGACGGGGCTGCAGGCGTGGCAACAGTCCCATCTGGGCGCGCGACTCCACCTGGAACACACCGATCGAGTCGGCGCGGCAGAGCATGTCGTAGACCGCCTTCTCTTCCTTGGGCAGCGTCGACAGCTCCCACCGCTCGCCTGTGGCATCCCGGATCAGGTCGAAGCAGTACTGCAACGCCGCGAGCATGCCGAGCCCCAGCAGATCGAACTTCACCAGTCCCATCCAGGCGGCGTCATCCTTGTCCCACTGGATCACCGTGCGGTTCTCCATGCGCGCATGCTCGATCGGCACGACTTCTCCGACGGGGCGGTCCGTGAGCACCATGCCGCCGGAGTGGATGCCGAGATGCCGCGGCGCCTTCAACAGTTCGGACGCGAACTCGATGACCTCGTCGGGGATGTCGTGATCGGCGCCGGACTCGAGCGTCGCGCCCCACCGTTCGACCTGCTTCGACCAGGCGTCCTGCTGGCCGGGCGAGTGCCCCAAGGCCCGGGCCATGTCGCGCACGGCGTTCTTGGGCCGGTACTGGATGACGTTCGCCACCTGCGCCGCGCGGTCGCGGCCATAGGTCTCGTAAACCCATTGGATGATCTCTTCGCGGCGGTCGGAGTCGAAGTCGACGTCGATATCGGGCTCTTCGTCGCGGAGGCTCGACAGGAATCGTTCGAACGGCAATTGGTAGAAGATCGAGTCGACCGCCGTGATGTCGAGCAAGTAGCAGACGGCGCTGTTCGCTGCCGATCCCCGCCCCTGGCACAGGATGCCGCGCCGCCGGGCCTCGGCGACGATGCCGTAGACGATGAGGAAGTAGCCAGGGAAGTCCTTCATCTCGATGACCGCGAGTTCGCGCTCGATGCGATCGCGGTCAGCGGCGGACAGGTTCGGATACTTGCGGGGCACGGCCTCCCACACCAGGTGCCGCAGCCATGACATCGGGGTGTGCCCCTCGGGGACGGTCTGCTTCGGAAGCGCGGGCTTCGCGCGGCGCAACGGGAAGGCGAGCTCGTCGGCGAGCGAAACGGTGTGCGCGACCGCCCCCGGATACCGGGCGAACCGCGCCGCCATCTCGGCACCGGAGCGCAAGTGGGCGCCGGCGTGCGCGGGCAGCCATCCATCGAGTTCGTCGAGACTGCGATTGGCGCGCACGGCGGCGACGGCAGCGGCCAGCAGCTCCTTCTGCGGTGCCGCGTAGTGCACGTTGTTCGTGGCGAGCACGGGGAGTCCGCGCTCCGCAGCGAGAGCGGCGAGCAGGTCGTTGTGCACCGAATCGAGAGGACTGCCGTGATCGATCAACTCGACCTGCACGGACTCGGATCCGAACAGATCGACCAGGCGGTCGAGCGCGCGCGCGGCCCCCACGGGACCCTCGGATGCCAGCGCCTGACGAACCATCCCCTTCCGGCATCCGGTGAGCACCGCCCACTGCGGATCGGCCGGACCGCCGGCACGATCGGCGAGGTCGGGGAGGTCGTAGACCGGCCGCCCCTTCTCACCACCGGAGAGCTGGGCGTGGGTGATCGCCGCGGCGAGACGGTGGTATCCCTCTTCTCCTCGCGCCAGGACGAGCAGATGGGAGCCCGCGGGGTCGGGCTGACCGTTCTGCGGTCCCGGGAGCCCGAGCGAGAGCTCGGCACCGAAGACGGTGCGCACGGTGCGTGCCTCCGCGGCCTCGGCGAACCGGACGATGCCGTAGAACCCGTCGTGATCGGTGAGAGCGAGCGCGTGAAGACCGAGCCTCTCGGCCTCCTCCACGAGTTCTTCTGGCGAAGACGCCCCGTCGAGGAAGGAGTAGGACGAGTGCGCGTGCAGTTCGGCGTACGGGACCGCATCGACGGGGCGCTCGATCGTGGGAGGGACGTACGGCCCGCGCTTGTGCGACCACGCCGGGCTGTCGCCCCCGTCACCGTTCGCGGGTGCGGAGACCGGACGTCGCGTATCGCTCAGGGCTCGTTCGAGCTCCGACCACTTCACGGGCGGGTTGTGGAAGCCCATCAGCGCTCCCCCGTCTGCCGGGCGCTCGCGGCCTGGGCACGAGGACGTTCAGTCATAGCGTCCCTCCGCCCGCCATTCCCCCTCTTCGACGACGAGCAGCCACGCACCGCCGTCGGCGTCGACCACCTGGAAGCGGTGGGCGCGCCGGCGCCGCAACGGATCCCATCCGCGTTCGCTGATCGGCCAGGGCCCCGCCCACTCACGGATCCGCACCCGCCGTCCACCGGCGTCGAGGATCGCCGGTGGCGCGCTCAGCACATCGCGCTCCCCCACGGTCACCGAGGCTCCCGCGATGTCGGTGACCTCGACCAGCCGGGGCTCGGGGTACACCGTCGCCGGCAGGGGGTCGGGGAGGCTCCCCGGCCAGGGACGGGTACGGTCTTTCGCCGTGACCGCGCGGTCTCCCCACGGAACCGACACCTGGCGCTCGGCGAGCCAACGTCCGCCTCCCACGACCGGGGTGACGACGGCGCGATGGCCGAGCATGGCCTGCACCCGGGAGAGGGCATGATGCACTTTCTCGTCGGGCCCGGCGCCGAAGAGACCCTTGGCGTGGTGCGACGCATCGTCCACCGCTTCCGGCTCGATGGAGACCTCGGCCACGCCGCTGCCGAAAATGCCGCGACCGTCTTCGGCGAGTTGCCACCGCACACGGTCGACCACGGCGCCGGCGTCGAACGAGCCCGGATGCAGCCACACGCGCTCGCTGCGCTCCCCCCGTTCGCCCGAGAGCACCACACGCAACTCGGTGCACACCAGGTTCTGCGCTCCCAGCCGGGCGATGAACTCTTCGGCGGCCACGCGAATGCCGAAGGCGATCTGGTCGGCGAGCTCGAGCGGCGGCTCGAAGGCGACCTCGCGGCGGAGTTCGGGCGGCGGTGTGCGAGGCTGCACCGGCTGGGAATCACGCCCGGAGGCGAGAGCATGGAGTCGCGCCCCCCGCTCGGCGAAGCGCTCGCGGACGCGCTCGACGGGCATCGCGGCGAACTCTCCCAGCGTGTGCACCCCGAGACGGGCCAACAGACTCGCCAGATCCCCGTCGTCGAGAGTGGTCACCGGCAGCGGCGCGAGGAAGGTGGAAGCCTGTCCGCCTGGCACCACGCGCACGGGATCATCCGCGCGGGTGACACGGGCGGCGTGCTCGGCGGTGAACACGCCGTCGGCGACGCTCGCGCGGACATCGGTGAAACCTTCCGCCACGAGAAGCCGCACGAGCATGCGCGCCGCTTCTGCTTCGCCCCCGTAGTAACGCGCGGGCCCACGGGCGCGAAGCGCGCAGAGCCCGGGACGCACGATCTGCACCCCCGGGGCGTGCTCTTCCACCAGGGCCACGACCGGGGCGAAGACTCGCGCGTCACGGACGTGGTCGGCCGTGACGACGATCACGGACGGACACAGCGCCTGCGCATCACGACGCCGTTGCCCTCTCCGCACCCCCTGGGCGCGCGCCGCCGCCGAACACGCCACGACCATGTTGTTCTCGAACACCGCCAAGGGCGCGTCGTCTCGCGGTGGCCGAGCCGCTTCGCGGCGATACGCCGACACCGGCCAGTCGGGGAGCCAGAGGACGAGGCTGCGGGTGGGCTCGCGCATCATCCCGCCACCCTTCGATATTCCGTCTGCTCACGCGGGACGAGCCTCTCGGTGGGGGCACCGAGCAGTTCGATCGATCCGTCGGCCGCGGGGAGCAGCATGCGAGCGCGACGCGCCGTGGGGGTGCGTTTACTGCTGACCGACACCGTGAGCTCACGGCCGGCGAGATAACCGTGCCCCTGCCCGAGCCCCGCCCACCGGGGGTCTGCGACGTCGATCACCGCCTCCGCCTGCGGCCAGGCCCCCTGCACCAGCAGCACGGTGCCGCGGTCGCGCAGCCGCGCCGCGAGCCGAGTGGCTTCGGCACCCCCGCGCGCGGTGTTCGCTCCCACCGGCGGGCGAACAGCCACGACGGGGAGGACCTCGGCGATCGTGGCCGTTACCGCCAGCCATCGCGGGCCGGGATCAGGGATGAAGACCAGACGGTCCAGATCGAGACCGTACTTCTCGGCGGCCTCGGCACCCAGCTCGGGCATGCCGATGACACCGCACCATGCCCCGTCCTGCGAAGGACGTGCCATGAGCGCCAGCAGCAGAGACATCGAGCGAGCGATCGCGTACGCCGATCCGGAACGGAGACCGCCTCCGGGAAGCAGCGACGTGAAGGCTGGATGCGTCGGCAGCACCGGCGCGTCCATGCGACGCCCCTGCATCCGCTCGAGGCGATCGCGGAGCGCGTGGATATCGGGAACGGCCTCCGCCTGGTCTCGCACGATCGCCCTCACTCCCACAGGTTAGAACATGTGTTCTACACTCTCAATCCCTGTGTTTCGAAGATACGATCACCCTCCGACATCGCTACGGGCGGCTCAGATCATGTCAGCGGTCCGCACGACGCGGGCGAAACCTCCCTGCTGCAGCACGAGCGCGGTCGAGGTCATCAGCTCGGCCGCCGTGCGTGTGACAGTTCCCAGACCCGCGATCTCGGCCGACAGATCGAAGGTGCGAGTGGCATCCAGGACGACAGTCACGTCGTATCCGAGGTTGCCCGCCATCCGTGCCGTGGTCTCTACGCACATGTTCGTCTGAATACCGCAGATAACCAGTTCCCGGATGCCATGCTCCCCCAGCCACGCATGCAGGTCGGGGTCACCGTAGAAGGCCGAGTTGACGTTCTTCGTGAGGAGGAGCGCCGGCTCGACCACCGCGACGGCGTCGACGAGGGCGTTGCCCGACGACGAGGGATGCAGCGGCGATCCCTCCGACCGGGAGTCGTGCCGCACGACGACCACGGGCTCGTCATCGGATCTCCACCGGTCGACGAGCGCCGCCACGTTCGCCTCGCAGTCCGGGTTGGCGGTCGGGCCCCAGAAGTCGAGGTCGTCGAAACCACGCTGCATGTCGATCACGAGGAGAGCACGAGTCATGCCCCCATCACACACCGACCGGGATGCCGCGCACCACCGGCCCCGGGCGACCGGGCGTTACGCCGCGAGCGCCAGGTACGGCTCCCAGCGCGGGTCGGACTTGTCGACTCCGCGAACCGTCCACGAGGATCCGTGCGGAGGAGCCGGGACCAGCCGCAACTCCCACATCATCTCCTGGGGCGTCCGGTCGCCCTTGACGTTGTTGCAGCGCAAGCAGCACGCGACCAGGTTCTCCCACGTGTCCTTGCCCCCGCGTGACCGGGGCAGCACGTGGTCGATCGTGGAAGCGGCCTTCCCGCAGTAGCCGCAGCGGTGCGCGTCGCGACGCAGCACCCCCCGACGGGTCACCGGCACGCGACGCGCGCCGGGAACGCGCACGTAACGGGTCAGGATGATCACCGCGGGACGATCGTACGTGCCCGCCGCTGCCCAGACAGGATCACCGTCCACGCGTTCGACGACGGTGGCCTTCTCGTTCATCACGAGCACGAGGGCTCGCTTGAACGACACCACGGCGAGCGGCTCGTAGCCGGCGTTCAGCACCAGTGTGCGCATTCCGTTTCCTCTCGAATGGCCGAGACGGCTTCTCGGATGTTCGACTCGTGACGGAAAGAGAGCTGCAGGGGTATGAAAAAAGGCGCCGTCTATGCAGACAGCGCCTCAGAAGTCGCGGTGAACCCGCGGCATCCGCTCACACGATGCCGAAGAACGAGCAGCCCGAGCGCATCCATGGTGCGGATGCGAGGCATGGTGTCCATCAGCTTTCCCTTCGGTTCTCCCGACGTCGCGAACAGGCTAACCCACGGCGACACGCCCGGGGTCCGCTGCACAGGGAAACGACAGACGGCGTGTCGGAGAACGATGGTCTCCGACACGCCGTCTGAGGGGTGTGATCAGCCCGCGTTCTGCTGCAGCCAGGCGTAGGGGTCGACCACGGAACCGTTGATGTGCACCTCGAAGTGCAAGTGGTTCGCGGTCGAGCTGCCCGTTGAACCGACGAGTCCGATGAGCTGTCCCGCGGCGACGGTCTGACCCGCCTGAACCTGACGGCTGCCATAGGTCATGTGGCCGTAGGTCGTGGAGACCTTCTGGCCGTTGATGACGTGCTCGATGACGATGCCGACGCCGTAACCGCCGTAGCTCTCGGACGACACGCTCACCACACCGCCGGCGGCGGCGAAGATGGGCTGCCCCTGGGGCGCGAGCAGGTCGACGCCCTGGTGGTAGCCGGAGTCCCACAGACCGCGGCCCAGGATGTAGTTCGTGAGCGGCCAACGCACCTCGCCCGAGCCGGGCGCGGTCATGTTGAGGTTGATCGAGGAGACGGCGACGTTCGCGCTGGCGGCCAGCTGGCGCGCACGTTCGGCGGCAGCCGCGGCGGCGGCTTCCTGATCCTTCTTCTTCTGGATCTCTTCGGCCGTGGTGGCCGAGTAGCTGCTGCGATCGAGAGTCTCGGCGTTCGCGTTCGACGCGACGACGAGCGACTGGTTGTCGGGAGCCGACATCTCTTGCAGCGTCATCGTCTCGGCCGCGGGCAGAGAAGCGGCGTACGCGGGGATGGCCACCGTCGCGACGAGGCCGGCGACCATCGACAGGATGACCGCGCTGCGCAGAGGCTTCCCTCCCCGCCGGAAGGACGAGCCGGAGCGGGGCGCCGGAGCGGGTCGGGCGACCGTCGGCGAGGCGACCACGGGGGTTCGCTGGGGGCGGCGGGCGGGTCGGGTGACCGCAGCGCGCGCGCTCTTTCGAGTCTGACCCGCTACGCGGACCTCGGGCAGGTCCTCAACGGGATCGGTGTGTTCAGCCAAATTTCCTCCGGCGCCTCTGCGTTCGTACGCTGGCTCGTCAGCACTCGATTTGGGGGCACGATGTGCGGGCTTCACCCTCTGCGGACGACGAGCCGATGAGGCAAACCGCGAGGGGTCCGACGGCGGGCTTCTCGCCTGTGGACCTTCAGAGGCTACCCGAAGATAACGAAACTGTCACGCCAGGCGACGGGGTGTACAGGAGATGGCCGGGATGCGACGACCCGCCGGACGGTGGAGGTCAGGCCTCGTCGACGAGGAAGATGTGCGACGCGACTTCGACGGGCAGTTCGAGTCCGTCGTCGACCCCGTCCATCTCTACGAGGACGTAGCCCTCGTTGAAGCGGAAGCCGCCGCGGGCACCGGGCATGACACCGGCGGCCTTCAACTGCTGAAGAAGCTCGGGATCGACCTGCGCCGGCTCGGCGAGACGTCGAACGGTACCCGAGATCGGCCCACCGGCATCCGTCAGCCTCCGCACCAGTCCCACGACGCCTTGTTCGAACGTCATGCTGGCGACGTCGCCGAGCTGATCCAGCCCGGGAATCGGGTTGCCGTAGGGCGACTCGGTGGGGTGCCCGAGCAGTTCGACGAGGCGGCGCTCGACCTGCTCGCTCATGACGTGCTCCCAGCGGCAGGCCTCGTCGTGGACATACGCCCAGTCGAGACCGATCACATCGCTGAGCAAGCGCTCGGCCAGGCGATGCTTGCGCATGACGTCGACGGCCTTCTGTCGTCCGTCGTCGGTGAGCTCGAGTCGGCGGTCTTCCGAGACGACGACGAGTCCGTCGCGCTCCATGCGGCCGACCGTCTGCGAGACGGTCGGCCCCGAGTGACCGAGACGTTCCGAGATGCGGGCACGCAGGGGGACGATGTTCTCTTCCTCCAGCTCGAGGATGGTGCGCAGGTACATCTCGGTGGTGTCGATGAGATCGGTCATTCAGCAATCCTCGGGCGTCGTGGCGGTCTTCTCAGCCTACCGACCCCATACGACACACGCGCCGGTCTCGCCTGACCCCCGCCCTAGAATCGACGCATGCCGCATGTGGACCTTCCCACCGACCTCCTGCCCGCCGACGGCCGCTTCGGATGCGGCCCTTCGAAGGTGCGCGGTGCGCAGCTCGAAGCACTCGTCACCCGTGGCGCCACCATCCTCGGAACCTCGCACCGCCAGGCACCGGTGAAGAACCTCGTCGCCAGCACGCGGGAGCGGTTCGCCGAGCTGTTCCGCCTGCCCGAGGGCTACGAGATCATCCTCGGCAACGGCGGTTCGACGGCCTTCTGGGATGCCGCGGCCTTCGGTCTCATCGAGAACCGCAGCCAGAACCTCGTCTCCGGCGAGTTCGGCGGCAAGTTCGCCGCCGCGGCGGCCGCGCCGTGGCTGCAGGCGCCCGACGTGCGCCGTGCCGAGCCCGGCACCCGCGCGGCATTCGAAGCTGTCGAGGGCGTCGACGTCTACGCGTGGCCGCACAACGAGACCTCGACGGGTGTCGCCGCTCCCGTCACCCGCGTGCACGGCGACGCCGGGGCGCTGACCGTCATCGACGCGACCAGCGCCGCGGGCGGGATCGACTTCGACGTCGCCGAGGCCGATGTCTACTACTTCGCTCCGCAGAAGAACCTGGGCTCCGACGGCGGACTCTGGTACGCCGCCGTCTCGCCCGCCGCGATCGAGCGGATCGAGCGGATCGCGGCATCCGGTCGTTACATCCCGGAGTTCCTCAGCTTGAAGAACGCGGTCGACAACTCCCGGCTGCAGCAGACGTTGAACACCCCGGCACTGGCGACTCTCCTGCTCCTGGATGAGCAGCTGGGCTGGATCCTCGACAACGGGGGCCTGTCCTGGGCCGGTGCCCGCACGGCGGAGTCGTCCTCGGCTCTCTACGACTGGGCCGAGGCGAGCGAGGTCGCGACCCCGTTCGTGGCAGATCCCGCCGACCGCTCCCCCGTCGTCGTGACGATCGACTTCGACGAGTCGATCGACGCCGCCGCCATTGCCAAGAGCCTTCGCGCGAACGGGATCGTCGACACCGAGCCGTACCGGAAGCTCGGTCGCAATCAGCTGCGCATCGCGACCTTCGTCTCGATCGAGCCCGACGACGTCCGCCGTCTCATCGGAGCGATCGACTACACGATCGAGCGCCTCCCCCAGGCCTGACCCTCATCTGACGAGAAGCCGCCCCGCTCGCGCGGGGCGGCTTCTGCCGTTTCGGGGGTCGTGCGCAGGATGCCGCTGACGACGCGTCGACTCAGTAGCTCCGCTCGTGCTCGTCGTCGTCATCGAACTCGTCGTCGCCCGCGGCCTCGTCGTCGGCCTCGTCACCCGAGTCGTCGCCCTCGACATCGTCATCGGAGTCGTCCCCCTCGACATCGTCATCGTCCGAGCCCTCGGCGGACTCGTCCAGCTCGTCGATGTCGACGCCGTCGAGGTCTCCGGCGTGCAACCGGGCCTTCGGCTCGTCGTCCTCATCGTCGTCGGACTCGTCTTCGGCATCCTCGTCGTCGAGGTCATCGTCGTCGAGGACGTCCTCGTCCAGATCGTCCTCGTCCGACTCATCGCCCGCGGCGGCCGCCGCAGCCTGAGCGGCCTGGTACTCGGCGAGGCGTTGCGCCCAGGGCACCCAGTCGGGTGCGAGCAGTGCACCTTCGCCGGGAAGCAGCTCGGTCTCGAGAACGGTCGGCTCGGCACCCTCGACGACGGCGAGGGTCACGGTCCAGTGCCAGCCCGGGTATCCGGCGAGGCGGGTGTGGAACCAGAGCGACACGACGTCATCGTCTTCCACGACATGACCGACCGCCGGTCCGATGGTGTCGGCCGGGGTGATCTCGCGCAACGCAGCGAGCGCGAGGTCGTGCGCGTGGAGCAGCCGCTCGTCGGCGACGGGCTCAGGCTTCGAAGTCATCGGCGACCTTACGCAGGACCGCAGCGATCTTGTTCGCGTGTGCGCCGCTGGGGTAGCGCCCGCGACGCAGGTCACCGCCGATTCCGTCGAGGAGCTTGACGAGGTCTTCGACGATGATCGCCATGTCATCAGCGGGCTTGCGGGAACGCTTGGACATGCTGACGGGAGCCTCGAGCACGCGCACCGACAGGGCCTGCAGACCGCGCTTGCCATCGGCCACACCGAACTCCAGTCGCGTGCCGGCCTTGGGCGCGGCGGTCCCGGCGGGTAGGGCGGTGGCGTGCAGGAACACGTCCTGGCCGTCATCGGTGGTGATGAAGCCGAAGCCCTTCTCTTCGTCGTAGAACCTGACCTTGCCGGTGGGCATGGACACCTCGCTGAGTGTGTGCGCGATCGCGCGGCGGAACTCGGAACCCGATCGGATCCCGGCCCCCCAGCCTACGGCACGGCCGCCAGGCGCTAGGCTGACGACGATGAGCACGCGCACCCCCGACGGCGATGTCCCGATCCGTCGCATCGACCGCATCCTGGCGTTCATGTCGCTCGGGCTGGGAATCGTGTCGATCGTGTGCTTCTTCGTCGTCATCCTCGCCCGGCCCGCCGGCGTGACCGACTTCGGCGAGGGCATCTGGCCCACCATCGTGGTGCTGCCCCTCAATGCGCTTCCGGTCGCCTTCCTCATGATGATGGCCGTGCTCATCATGAGCTTCGTGCGAAGGGCACGCGCCAACAGGGGACGCTGACGTGCCCGAGACCTCCGATCAACGCGCACTGGCGGTCTCGTTGAGCGCTCTCCGAGACGAGGCCCTCGCTCACCTGTTCGCCGCGCGTCATGTGTCGGCATCCGCGACGTGGCGTGACATGTTCGATGCGGCGGACGCGCTCCTCGACTCCTCGTCGATCGGCCGGGCGCTGCCTCTCGTGAATCGCCGGGAGGCCGAGGCCCTGGTCGCGGCGATCGATGGCGCCCTCGTTCCGGATGCCGTTCGGCCACCGCTCCAGGACATGGCTCTCGTCGACGCCAACGGCCGCGTGTATGCCGCGGTCGCCGCGGCCCTCGCCGAGATCGCGCCCGACGGTCTCCCCCAGGCCGGGGTCGAGCCTCGTGTCGACGCGGCCGACGACGCCGCGGCTGCCGAATCGGCGTTCACCCACGCTGCCGCTCTCGCCGACGTCCTGCTCCTCACCCTGGAGTCCCCCCTGGGTCGCATCGGGTCGGGTTCGCTGGGCGCCAGCGAGCGCCGCCGTCTCGTGGATTCGGGCGCCGCACGCTCGGCGGAGGAGGCGGATCTCCTGGTCGGGATGGCCGCACGGACGGGTCTGCTGGGCTCGAACGGGCGCGCATGGCTCGTCACGCCCGCCGGCCGTTCCTGGCTGCGCCTCCCCACTCTCGAGAGGTGGGCCAGCACCGCTCGGGCGCTGCGTGACGCACTCCCCGCGGCATACCGCACGCCGTCGGGCGCGTGGATGCCGCAGGCGGCGTGGGCGGGAGCCACCCCGTTCGACCCCGCCGGCGAAGAGCGCGCGGCGCGATGGGCTCACCGGCTGCGGGCATGGGGGCTGCTCGACGCGCGGGGCGCCGTGCCCGTCTGGGGTCGGGGTCTGGCCGAGGGCGGCGACGTGGATGCCTCCGCTCTCCGTGCCCTGCTGCCGCCCGAGGTCGATCGCGTCTACCTGCAGAACGACCTGACCGCCATCGCTCCGGGCCCGCTCGCGCCGCACCTCGACGTGCGTCTGCGCGGGATGGCGGTGCGCGAGTCCCGCGCGCAGGCGTCGAGCTACCGCTTCAGCGCCGCGACGATCGGCGCGGCGATCACGGCCGGCGAGACGGCCGACAGTTTGCGCGACTTCCTCACGGGCATCTCACTCACCGGCCTTCCCCAGCCGCTCGCGTACGTCATCGAGCGCACCGCGGCGGAGCATGGACGCGTCCGCGTCGCCGCTGACTCGGCATCCGGTCTCACGACGGTCCGCACGGATGACGAGACGCTGCTGCGGGCCATGGAAGTCGACACGTCGCTGCGATCGGTCGCTCTCACCCGCTCGGGAGCCGAACTCATCACGCACGTCGCGGCCGATGTGGTCTTCTGGGCGCTCAGCGACGCCCGCTACCCGGCTGTGGCGGTCGACGACGAGGGCCGTCCGCGCGCGGTGGAGCGGGCGAAGCTGGCCGTGGCCGAGAGCCCGGACGATCCGACGGATGTCTACGCTCCCCTCATTGCGCGTCTGCGCGCGGGCGGAGAGGACTCGGATGCCGCGTGGCTCGAGCGCGAGCTCGATCAGGCGGTCCGCGCCCGCGCGGTCGTCGACGTGACCGTGCGTCTGCCCGACGGATCGTCGCGAGTGTTCCGGCTCGAAGCGACCGGGCTCGGCGGTGGACGTCTGCGCGGACGCGACCGCGCCGCCGACGTGGAGCGGACCCTGCCGCTGTCCCACATCGTCTCGATCACCCCCGCCGTCTGAGACCAGCGACGACGCCTCCCCGGCGCACCGGTAGACTCGAACGCTATGGCTGACGGCCCCCTTATCGTTCAGAGCGACCGCACGGTGCTCCTCGAGGTAGCGCATCCCGAGGCGGAAACCGCGAGGCACGAGCTCGCGGTGTTCGCCGAGCTGGAACGGGCTCCGGAGCACATCCACACCTACCGCATCACTCGGCTCGGCCTGTGGAACGCCCGCGCGGCCGGACATGACGCGGACGCGATGCTGCAGACGCTCGACAAGTGGTCGCGCTTCCCGGTCCCGGCGTCGGTGAGCACCGACATCCGCGAGACCGTCGGGAGGTACGGCCGACTGGTCATCGAGCGGGATGACGAGGGCGCCCTCGTCCTGCGCTCCACCGACCCGGCGGTGCTCGGCGAGGTCTCGCGCAACAAGCGCATCTCGCCGCTGCTCATCGGCCACCCCACCCCCGACAGCTACACCGTCGATGCCTGGGCGCGCGGCCACATCAAGCAGGAGCTGCTGAAGATCGGCTGGCCCGCGGAAGATCTCGCCGGCTATACGCCCGGTACGCCGCACCCGATCGACCTCGACGAGGACGGCTGGCAGCTCCGGCCCTACCAGCGACAGGCGGTGGAGTCCTTCTCCGAGGGCGGCTCCGGTGTCGTCGTGCTTCCGTGCGGGGCGGGCAAGACCCTCGTCGGGGCAGGGGCGATGGCCGAGACCCGCACGACCACGCTCATCCTCGTGACCAACACCGTCAGCGCCCGCCAGTGGCGCGATGAACTGCTGCGCCGCACGAGCCTAACTCCGGAGGAGATCGGCGAGTACTCGGGCCAGTCCAAGGAGATCAAGCCGGTCACGATCGCGACGTACCAGATCCTCACCGCCAAGCGGGGAGGCAAGTACGCTCACCTGGCCCTCCTCGACGCGTTGGACTGGGGTCTCGTGCTCTACGACGAGGTGCACCTGCTCCCGGCACCGGTGTTCAAGCTCACCGCCGATCTGCAGGCTCGCCGCCGCCTGGGCCTGACCGCGACCCTCGTGCGCGAGGACGGACGTGAGGGCGACGTGTTCAGCCTCATCGGCCCCAAGCGGTTCGACGCGCCGTGGAAGGAGATCGAGGCACAGGGCTTCATCTCGCCCGCCGCCTGCTACGAGGTCCGCATCGACCTGCCTGCCGACGAGCGCCTCGAGTACGCCGCCGCAGCCGACGAAGACCGCTACCGCCTGGCCGCGACGGCCCCGGCGAAGATCGACGTCGTCAAGCGCCTCGTCGATCGGCATCCGGGCGAGCGCGTCCTCGTGATCGGTCAGTATCTCGATCAGATCGATGAGCTCGCCGAGGCTCTGCACGCCCCGAAGATCACCGGCGCCACGCCGGTCACCGAGCGCGAGGAGCTGTTCCAGGCGTTCCGCGAGGGCACGATCTCGCTGCTCGTGGTCTCCAAGGTCGCGAACTTCTCCGTCGACCTGCCCGAGGCCTCCGTCGCCGTGCAGGTGTCGGGGTCTTTCGGTTCGCGCCAGGAGGAGGCGCAGCGTCTGGGCCGCCTGCTCCGACCGAAGCAGTCGGGGCACACGGCGAGCTTCTACACGCTCATCGCGCGCGACACCGTCGACCAGGATTTCGCGCAGAACCGTCAGCGTTTCCTGGCCGAGCAGGGCTACGCCTACACGATTCTGGATGCCGAGGGGATCGGTGCCGCGGCGGCCTGAGCCCTACCAGCGCTCGGCGTTTCTCGCGATATCCAGCGCTTCCTTGAGTGAAGTCACGATAATGGGCGCATGACAGCACCGCGCATCCTCGTCGTCGACGACGAACCCAACATCCGCGACCTGCTCATTACGAGCTTGCGTTTCGCCGGATTCCAGGTCCGGGCCGTCGCCAACGGCGCGCAGACCATCTCAGCGGTTCTCGAGGAAGAACCCGACCTCATCGTGCTCGACGTGATGCTTCCCGACATGAACGGGTTCAGCGTCACCAAGCGCCTCCGCGGCGCCGGGTACACCGCCCCGATCCTGTTCCTCACCGCGAAGGACGAGACCGAGGACAAGATCACCGGCCTGAACGCCGGCGGCGACGACTACGTCACGAAGCCCTTCAGCCTCGACGAGATCGTCGCCCGCATCCAGGCGATCCTCCGCCGCACGATGCAGGCGGATGAGGAGTCGGTCATCCGCACCGGTGAGCTCACGATGGACCAGGACACGCACGATGTCAGCGTCGGCGACGTTTCGATCGACCTGAGCCCGACCGAATTCAAGCTCCTTCGCTATCTGATGCTCAACCCGAACCGCGTGCTGTCGAAGGCACAGATCCTCGACCACGTCTGGGAGTACGACTTCAACGGCGACGCCGGCATCGTCGAGAGCTACATCTCGTACCTCCGTCGCAAGATCGACCCGCACTCCTCGGAGCCGCTCATCCAGACCAAGCGCGGATTCGGCTACATGCTGAAGTCCGGCAAGACCGCCTGAGCGGAGAGCGATCCTGGAGAATTCCGACGATGCACTGACGCACTGGTGGCGCCGGCTGAGCCTTCGCACGAAGGTCACCGGCGTCACCGTGACCCTGCTGGCGGTCGGCCTCGTCGCCGCGGGCATCGGTACCCTGGTGTTCCTTCGCACAACCCTCATCAACAATCTGGACGAGCAGCTCGGGCAGCAGGCGGCGGGCAACATCGCCAACAGCATCTTCGTCACGGACGACAACGACGGTCAGCTCACCTTCACGCAGGTCGACAACGCGCCCCAAATCGGGTCCATGGTCGTGGTGTACGGCCCCGACGGTCAGCGCGTGGCGTTCTACAACGGCACGGCCATGAAGACGGTGCCGCAGCTCCCCGAGACCTTCTCGGTCGAACAGACCTATGGTCAAGTCGACCGACGCATCGACCTCGAGGACCCGGTGTCGGGGCAGCATTTCCTCGCGCGCGTGGGGCTGCTGCAGGTACCGGGCAACAACAGCCTCTACACGCAGATGGTCGTCCAGCCGCTGGCACCGACCGACCGGATCGTGGCGGCGTACATCGGCATCTACGGTTTCGTCGCCCTGTTGATCCTCATCGCCAGCGCGCTGCTGACCCGCGCCCTCGTCACCCTCACGTTCCGCAGCCTCGGGCAGGTCGAGACCACCGCGATGGACATCGCCGCCGGTGACTTCAGCCAGCGCCTGACGGACATCGTCCCCGATACCGAGGTGGGCAGGCTCAAGGCGGCCATCAATGCGATGCTCGGGCGCATCGACGGCGCCCTGAATCAGCGGGATGCCACGGTGCGGCAGATGCGCCGGTTCATCGGTGACGCGAGCCACGAGCTGCGCACCCCGCTCGTGACGATGCGCGGATACGCCGAGCTGTACCGGATGGGGGCCATCCACTCCGACGAGGACGTTGCTCAGGCGATGGAGCGGATCGAGAAGGAGGCCATCCGCATGGGCGCTCTCGTCGAAGACCTCCTCGCCCTCGCCCGTCTCGACGAGCGGCGCGATGTGGCGATCACGACCCTCGATCTCCGTCCCATCGCCCGGGATGCCGCGCTCGACCTCCGCGTGACGTCCCCGCAGCGAGAGGTGACCGTCGACGACACGACCGGCCGCGCGGCGATCGTGCTCCCTGTGATGACCATCGATCCCGAACTGCCAGCGGACGGTAGCGCGGAAACGAACCGCCGCAGGGTCGCTCCGACCACCTCGGCGATGGCGATCGCGGGCGCCACGCTCTCGCGGTTGCGTCGACGCAGAGACGCAACCGCCGACTCCGGACCTGCGGACGGCGATGTGGCCGCTAAGGCGGCTGAGGCTCCGACTCGCCGCGTCCCGAGCCTGGCTCCGATCGTCCTCGGCGACGAGAACCGCGTCCGTCAGGTCGTGGCGAACCTCCTCGGCAATGCTCGTCGCTTCACCGCTGACGACTCCCCCATCGGCCTGCGCGTCGGCGTCGACGCAGACACCGACATGGGGTGGATCGAGATCATCGATCATGGCGAGGGCGTGCCAGAGCAGATCCGCGAGCAGATCTTCCAGCGATTCTGGCGCGCGGACACCTCGCGCACGCGCGAAACCGGCGGCTCGGGCCTCGGTCTGTCGATCGTGGCATCCATCGTCGACCTGCTCCACGGCACGGTCGAGGTGCGAGACACTCCGGGCGGCGGCGCGACCTTCCGCGTCTCCCTTCCTCTCGCCGATCGCCGCAACGCGCAGGAGCACGCGCTGATCGAGACGCAGCCTCTCGAGCGCTTGCCGGAGAACTACCAGCCCGACGCCGACGCCTCCGCGTGATGCCGGGTCTCCTTGACCCTGACACGGTGTGAGAGGACACGATGACGTCATGGCCGAGACCACGAACCTGATGAGCATCGGTCGGTTCAGCTCGCTGAGTCGACTATCTGTGCGGATGTTGCGTCATTACGACCACCACGGCGTGCTCGTACCCGCCCATATCGATCCCTGGACCGGATACCGGCGTTACGCCCCGCACCAGCTGGTCGATGCGGCCGACGTCCGCAACCTTCGCGACGTGGGCTTCGGCGTCTCCGCCATCGCCGCTCTCCTCGACGCCCGCGGGACACCGGCATGGCACAGGGCGTTGCAGATGCAGCGCGCTGAGCTCGAAGCCGAAGCGCGTGCAGTACGGGAGCGGGTGTCGCTCATCACTCGACTACTCGGAGACGATCCCATGTCCATCACTCTCACACGCACCACTGTTCCCGCGGTGACCGCCGTTGCCCTGCGCGGTACCGTGCCGACCTATTCCGATGAAGGCCAGCTCTGGGGGCGTCTGATGCCCCTTCTGGCCGAGCAATCCCTCACACCGATCGGTCCGTGCGGGGTGATCGAGCACGATGACGCGTACGTCGAGCACGACGTCGACCTGTCGGTGTTCCTGCCGATCGAGGCGGGTATCACGGTGCAGGAACCGCTGCACCTGATCGAGCTGCCCGCGCGCGACTGTCTCGTCGCGCGCGTTCTCGGCCCCTACACGCAGATCAGCCAGGCGCACGATCGCATCAACGCCCGGCTGGCGGACGAGGGACTGAGCCCGCGCGCCGACGGAACGCTCGCGTCTCACGGGTTCAACATCTACCTGACCACGCCGGATCAGGTTGCCCCCGAAGACCTCATCACCGAGGTCTGCCGGCCTCTGGCCTGACCGGGAACGAAGAACGCCCCCTCCCGGAGGAGGGGGCGTTCTCTGTCTACCTAGGCGGGGATCAGAAGTCCATGCCACCGGTCGGGTCGCCCGCGGGAGCGGCGACCTTCTCGGGCTTGTCGGCGACGACGACCTCGGTCGTGAGGAACAGACCGGCGATCGACGCGGCGTTCTGCAGCGCGGAGCGCGTCACCTTGGCCGGGTCGATGATGCCCTGTGCGAACAGGTCACCGTATTCGCCGGTCGCGGCGTTCAGACCGTGGCCGACGGGGAGCTCCGCGACCTTGTTGGCGACGACGCCCGGCTCGAGACCGGCGTTGAGCGCGATCTGCTTGAGCGGAGCCTCGATGGCCACCTTGACGATGTTCGCGCCGGTCGCCTCGTCGCCCGTGAGCTCGAGGTTCGCGAACGCGGTCTTGCCGGCCTGGATCAGGGCGACGCCACCACCGGCGACGACACCCTCTTCGACGGCCGCCTTGGCGTTGCGCACGGCGTCCTCGATGCGGTGCTTGCGCTCCTTGAGCTCGACCTCGGTGGCCGCGCCCGCCTTGATGACGGCCACGCCGCCGGCGAGCTTGGCGAGGCGCTCCTGGAGCTTCTCGCGGTCGTAGTCGCTGTCGGTGTTCTCGATCTCGCGACGGATCTGGGTCACGCGACCCTCGATCAGCGCGGAGTCACCGGCACCCTCGACGATGGTGGTCTCGTCCTTGGTGATGATGACCTTGCGGGCACGGCCGAGCAGGTCGACGGTGGCGTTCTCGAGCTTGAGGCCGACCTCTTCGGTGATGACCTGTCCGCCGGTGAGGATCGCGATGTCCTGCAGCTGAGCCTTGCGACGGTCGCCGAAGCCGGGAGCCTTGACGGCAGCCGACTTGAAGATGCCGCGGATCTTGTTGAGCACGAGCGTCGCGAGAGCCTCGCCCTCGACGTCCTCGGCGATGATGAGGAGTTCCTTGCCCTCCTGGATCACCTTGTCGACGATGGGCAGAAGGTCCTTGATGTTCGAGATCTTCTGGTTCGCGATCAGGATGTAGGGGTCTTCGAAGACCGCTTCCTGGCGCTCGGGGTCGGTGACGAAGTAGGGGTTGATGTACCCCTTGTCGAAGCGCATGCCCTCGGTGAGCTCGAGCTCGGTGCCGAAGGTGTTGGACTCCTCGACGGTGACCACACCCTCCTTGCCGACCTTGTCGATCGCCTCGGCGATGAGCTCGCCGATCGCGGGGTCGGCGGCGGAGATCGACGCGGTCGCGGCGATCTGCTCCTTGGACTCGACTTCCTTGGCCGAGGCCAGGAGCTCGTCGGTGACGGCCTTGACGGCCTTCTCGATGCCCTTCTTGAGCGAGATGGGGTCAGCGCCGGCCGCGACGTTGCGCAGGCCCTCGCGGACGAGCGCCTGAGCGAGGACGGTCGCGGTGGTCGTTCCGTCACCGGCGACGTCGTCGGTCTTCTTGGCGACCTCCTTGACCAGCTCAGCGCCGATCTTCTCGTACGGGTCGTCGAGCTCGATCTCCTTGGCGATCGAGACACCGTCGTTCGTGATCGTGGGGGCGCCCCACTTCTTCTCCAGCACGACGTTGCGACCGCGGGGGCCCAGGGTCACCTTGACGGCGTCGGCCAGGGTGTTGAGGCCGCGCTCGAGACCGCGACGGGCCTCTTCGTCGAAAGCGATGATCTTTGCCATAAGTGTGTCGTCCCTCCCGGACGGGTGACTTCCAGATTTGGCACTCGACGAAAGCGAGTGCTAACTCATTCTGGCACTCGACCCTGGGGAGTGCAAGCCACGCGACGCCCGTGGAAACGGCAGCGCCGCGGCCCCCATGACGGGGGCCGCGGCGCGGCGGGAATCGCGAGAGGTCAGGCGATGAGTCGAACCGACTCAGCCTGAGGACCCTTCTGTCCGGACCCGACCGTGAACTCGACGGCCTGACCTTCTTCCAGGACCCGGAATCCGGACATCTCGATGTTCGAGTAGTGAACGAAGACATCCTGTCCGTCCGTCACGGTGATGAAGCCGTAACCCTTCTCGGCGTTGAACCATTTGACGGTGCCCTGCGTCATGCGAATCTCCTGTTGCTGAACGACGAGGTCATCGTAAGCACGCGGACACGGGCGGAATCGGCGCGAGCGGGCATTGTTGACACGGCGGCACCGAACTTTTTACGCCGCGGAAACACGCGGCGTCAGGGGCCTCACGGAGTCGGTTGGCCCGCGGTGCGATCGAGTCCGATCACCACGACCAGACGCTTCTCGGCGCCCTCGTCGTCGGGGGTGTTGGGGTCGTCCGTGGGCTGGAGGAAGTCGCTTTGCGCGACCTCGGCGCCGCCGATCGCCTCCGCCAGACCGCGCGCGGCCTGCTCGTCCGCGGTGGTCCGGTAGTACACGGTCGTCGTGGCGAAGTCCGTCGTGTCCGAATCGCCGGTCTGCACGGAGTCGGAGGCCCATCCGAGGCCCACGATCTGGTCGCGCAGGTTGCCTGCCAAGCCGTCGTCGGGCGTCCCGTTGAGCACAACGACCGAGTACGACGTGTCGATGACCGCCGGAGTGCTCTCCGAGGGTGTCGGGCTCGGTCCCGCGTCAGACCCCAATGAGATGCGGCCGGATGCCACCAGCACACCGAAGATGCCCACGATCACCAAGACGATGGTGGTCAGCGCCGCCCAGAAGAAGACTGCCCACCCGCGGGAGCGGGGATGTTCGGCCCGGTGCGCGCCGACGCGGCCGCCGCCGGCCGGGAGGTCGTCGAAACGATCCCGTGGGAAGGTCGATCTGGGCATTGGACGATGTTACCGGGCAGATTCTGTGGCTCCGTCAGCGCGCAGCCGTGCGCCCGAGACGAGCACGGTGCTGCTGGGCGGCCTCATCACGGCGCCGGCGCAGGCGTCGCACGAGCATGGGGTCCGCGGCCAACGCCTCCGGGTCGTCGAGCAGACGCCCCAGGAGTTGGTAGTAGCGAGCCGGGGCGAGGTCGAACTCCGACCGGATCGCCTCCTCCTTCGCACCGCCGTGCCGACGCCACTCACCCTCGAAGGCGAGGAAGGCGAGATCACGGTCGGAGAGGGCCACGTCGTCACGCTACTGCGGACGATAGGAAGATCCGGGATGCCACGCCACCCACGCGCCGAGCGGGTCGACGCTGGCCAGGACCTCGCCGTCGAGGGCGAGCGCGAACCCTCCCGGCCGCAGGTTCGGCGATCCGTTCCACGCGTCGTGGAGGCCCGCGGCATCCAGGGTCACCCATCGTCCGGCGGCGCGAGCGGCAGCGATGACGGCGTCGCGGTGCCGCCGTGGAACGTGCGCGAGGACGCCGGGAGTCGTCACCACCAGCGTCGCGTCGCGCGGGGCCCGCGCGGCGAGCCCGGGCAGAGACTCGGCTCCGTCGCCCGCGACGAGGAGCGGCGGATCGGCGGCGGCGATGTCGAGGGCGGCGGTGATGCGTTCGCGCCGACCCTCTTCCCCCGGCCACGCGAGGCCCATCAACCAGGCGCGGTCTTCGGGGTCTCGCGCGTCGAGGGGCTGGAGATCGATTCCCGCGCGCCAGACGACCTCGGGCAGGCGCAGCGGTGGGTCGCCGTCGACGTCGGCCACGAGGACGACCGCGCTGGGGCCGTCCGCCGGGTCGAGAGCCGTCACCGCGTCGTCGGGCGACCGGAAGCGATACGAGTAGCGGTCAGGGTAGAGGCAGAGACCCCCGCTCGCGCCCACCTCGAGCAGAGCGATGGGCCCCTCGATGAGCGACAGCGCCGGCAGCAGGGCGGCGCAGCGCAGCGGCTCGTTGGTCTGCAGACTCCGCCGTCCGCACTCGGCGACGATCGCCTCCGTGTGCGCGACCACCCACTGCGCCCACAGATCGCCCGTCTGCGTCGGCGCGCCGAGCAGGCGCAGGACGGCGAAGACCAGCGGCGGCTGTCGGTGCGTGGCCGGGATCCTCGCGAGCACCGCCGCAACCGCCGGGTCGACCGTCACCCGGCGCGCCCACTCCTCGTACAGGCGAGACCGCCCCGGAGCCTCGTCGCGCGCGAAGCGCCCGTACCGGTCGACGACGGCGGTGATGGCATCCTGGTCCACCCCGTGATTATGCCGCCACGGCCATCGCGGTCCCTGGACACGAGAGAATGGACAGGACGAAGGAGACCATTCATGACCTACGCCGTCGAGAAGTCCGACGACCAGTGGCGGGCCGAGCTCACGCCCGAACAGTACGCGGTCCTGCGCCAGGCCGGAACCGAGCGCGCTTGGACGGGCGAGCTGCTCGACGAGAGCCGCGCCGGCCTCTACACGTGCGCCGCTTGCGGCGCCGAGCTGTTCCAGAGCGGGACGAAGTTCGATTCGCACTGCGGATGGCCGAGCTTCTACGAGTCCGTCAAGCCCGAGGCCGTCGAGCTGATCGAGGACAACAGCCACGGCATGCAGCGCACCGAGGTGCGTTGCGCCAACTGCGGCTCGCACCTGGGCCACGTGTTCCCCGACGGATTCGGGACGCCCACGGGCGACCGCTACTGCATGAACTCGCTGTCGCTGAGTTTCAGCCCCGCCGACGAGGCATGAGCGCGCTGGAGGCGATGCGCGACCGTCGGTCGTGGTCGAAGGTCACCGATCTCGCCCCCACCGGCCCCGAGCTCGAGGCATTCGTTTCGGCAGCCGGTCGCGTAGCCGATCACAAATCGCTGCGGCCGTGGCGTCTGATCGAGATCCGCGGGGCCGACCGCGACGTCCTCGCCCGTGCGCTGAACAAGGCCGACGGCAAGAAGGGCCTTCCTCGAAGCCGCGGCGCGCACCGCTCATCGTCGCCGTGGTGGCGGATCTGAGTTCGAAGAAGATCCCGGCATGGGAGCAGGAGGCCGTCGCCTCGGGCGTCGCCCACATGCTGAGCCTCGCGCTCGATGAAGCGGGGTTCGGGGTGTTCTGGCGCACCGACGACAACACGCGCAGCAAGGTCCTCGCGAAGGCCCACGGCCTCACGAAGGGCGAGGTGCTGCTCGGGTGGCTCTACATCGGTGGCAAGCCCGTGCGGTCGCGCCCGACCCGGCGCAAGACCGTGGATGCCGCCAAGCACCTGTCGCGGATGCCGGGAGGCAAGAAGCGTCGGAAGGTCGACGAGGCGCACCTCTGATCCACCCCGAAGCGCCGTCGCCGGTTCGCACCGCGGCGGCGCTTCGTCGTGGGACTCAGCCTCGGCGGAGACGACCCCACGGCACCGCGGCGACGACGACGCCCGCGATGGCCACGGAAGCGGCCAGCACGGCAACGGGGATCGGCGGCGCCGCCGGCGCGGGCCAGAGTGCGTCCAGGAAAACCGACGTGGTCAGCAAACCGACGACGGACCCCAACCCGAGCACGAGAACACCGGTGCGCTGAACGATCACCGATGACAGGAAGATATAGACCACGCCCAGCGCGCCGCCGAGATACAGCCACGGGTCGGTGGGCAGGTCTCGCGGGGCACCGACCACCGCGATGTGCACGAGCGACGCGACGATCAGCACCGATGTACCGCCGGCGAAGTTGACCAGCGTCGCGGCGAGGGGGCTCTGGGTCCGCAGGCGCAGGCGTCCGTTGGTGCCCTGCTGCCAGGCGACGCCCGCTCCGGCGATGACGGGCACCACGAGCATCCAGACCGGGATGCCACCGAGCCGGTCCCCCGTCAGAGAAACGCCCACCCCCGCGAGGGCGAGCAGAGCCCCGGCGATGCGGGGTACGGTGACCGGCACCACGCCCGCCGGACCGTGACCGAACCGGTCGAGGAGGAGTCCCCCGGTGGTCTGCCCCGCGACGAAGCCCACCGTGAACAGGGCGACGCCGATGGTGGCGACGGCGAGTCCCTGGCTCGCCACCGTGAACGCGCCGGCCGCGCCCCCCACGAGCATCCACGCGGGGACCGACCGATCGCGGATGGCCGCCGCGAGGCGTCGGACGCCGGCACGGCCCGCGGGGAGGACCGCGGCGAGTACCAGCATGATGACCAGGCCCGACCCGAACGAGATGCCGCCGGCGAGCACTCCGTCGCCGACCTCTTCACCAAGCGAGCCGTTGACCCGGGCTTGCAGAGCCGTGAGCGAGCCGATCAGCACGGCGCCGAAGACGGCGATCCCCGGCGATCGTCGTTGAGACATGGTTCCTCTTCCTCCGCGCCGCTCCGTCGAGGGCCGTCGTCGATCGTACGTGTCCGTGGCCGATGTGGACCCGGGGGCCCGGATGCGCGAGGCTTTCCACGTGCCTCAACTCAGCTCCGGTCCCGACGACGTCTCCGGCATCCTTTCCCAGCTGACCGCCGCGCGGGCTGACCGCGAGTTCCTGGCGGGGGTGGAGCTGCACCTCCCCCGGCTGCACGGCCTCTTCCGCCGTCTCTACGGCGACCGGTCCGACGGCGTGGAGCGCCTGGCATCCGTCGTCGACCTCGCGCGGCGGTCGTGGCTCGAGCGATCCGAGGAGCTGAAGGCCGTTGATCGCGAGCGGGGCAGTGATCCGGACTGGTTCGAGAGCGAACGGATGCTCGGGGGTGTCTGCTACGTCGACCGATACGCCGGCGGATTGAGCGGCATCCGGGACTCCATCCCTTACTTCCGGGAGCTGGGGCTGACCTACCTGCACCTGATGCCGCTGTTCGAGAGCCCCGAGGGAAACAGTGACGGGGGCTACGCGGTCTCGAGCTACCGCCGGGTGAACCCGGCACTCGGCACGATGGAGGAGCTCGCCGACCTCGCGACGGAGCTCCGCCACGCGGGCATCTCGCTCGTGGTGGACTTCATCTTCAACCACACGAGCAACGAGCACGAGTGGGCCCGGAAGGCGGTGGCAGGCGACGCGGGGTACGAGGACTTCTACCTCATCTACCCGGACCGCGAGCTGCCCGACGCGTACGAGCAGACGACGCGGGAGATCTTCCCCGACGACCACCCCGGCTCTTTCGTGCAGCTGCCTGACGGCCGGTGGATCTGGGCGACGTTCTACCACTTCCAGTGGGACCTGAACTACGCCAACCCCGCGGTGTTCGAGGCGATGGCCGGGGAGATGCTCTTCCTCGCCAATCAAGGCGTCGAGATCCTCCGGATGGATGCCGTGGCCTTCATCTGGAAGCGCCTGGGCACGGCCTGCGAGTCGCTGCCGGAGGCACACCTCCTCCTGCAGGCGTTCAACGCGGTGCTGCGCATGGCGGCGCCGAGCCTGCTGTTCAAGTCGGAGGCGATCGTGCACCCCGACGAAGTGGTCTCGTACATCTCCGCCGAGGAGTGCCAGCTCTCCTACAACCCGCTGCAGATGGCGCTCACGTGGGAGGCCCTCGCCACCCGCGACGGTCGGCTTCTGCAGCAGGCGCTCGAACGCCGGCACGCCCTGCCCGAGGGCACCGCGTGGGTCAACTACGTCCGCAGCCACGACGACATCGGGTGGACGTTCGCCGACGAGGACGCCGCGGAGCTCGGCATCCAGGGGTATCCCCACCGGAGGTTCCTCAACGACTTCTACGTCGGACGTGTCGAAGGCTCGTTCTCGCGCGGCGTGCCGTTCCAGGAGAACCCGCGCACCGGCGACGCGCGCATCGCCGGGACGACCGCCTCGCTCGCCGGCATCGAGGCGGGAGACGCCGGCGGCGAGGACCGTGTCGTGCTGGCGCACGCGCTCGCCCTCTCGACGGGCGGTATCCCCCTGCTCTACCTCGGTGACGAGGTCGCTCAGCTCAACGACTACTCCTACCGTCGCGATCGCGCGGAGGCCGGCGACAGCCGGTGGGTGCACCGCCCGCACCGACCCGAGCAGAACTACGCGGACCGGATGGATGCCACGACCCCGGCGGGCCGCGTCTTCGCCCGCCTGACACGACTCCTCGAGGTCCGGCGCTCGACGCCCGAACTCGGCGGAAACGACCTCATCGCCTTCGACGCGCACGTCGACTCGGTGGTGGCGTTCCTGCGCCCCGGCGATTCGGGTGCGGCGGTCCTGGTGCTCGCGAACGTCGCCGACCACGCGGTCGAGATCGACGCGCTGACCCTGTCGGGGCTGGACCCGGATGCCATCGACCTCGTCGCCGACGCACCCGTGTCGGTTGCCGGCGGGCTCACCGTGGCCGCGCACGGGGTGCTGTGGCTGCGGGTGGGGCTGCGCTGAGCCGATCCGTGGAGTCTTTGGGCCCACCCTCGCGCTGCACAACGCCGGAGATGATGTCCGGTATCAGCTCGCCATTGACTCGGCACCGGACGATCGACACGTGACGGAGATCGACGTCCGGGAAGATTGCCTGCCCGAGTTCACGCTCGTGGTCTGAGAGCCCTTCGACGTTGTTCCACGTGACAGCGTTGGTGTGCTGCATGACTCTCGTTTCTTGCCCCACATCGAGAGTGCTGCACCGAAGCCTCGTGCGCTCAGGGTTGACTTACGCACCGCACCGTGCAGGAAGGGTCACGGTGCAGGCTCTGCTACCCGCAGTGTGCGGCGCTCACGGAGGGTCACGGGAGCCAAGAAGGTGACCTCGGGGTACGAGGGAGAGTGCCGGCTACAGGACTTGAACCTGCAACCCCCGTATTACAAGTACGGTGCGCTACCAATTGCGCCAAGCCGGCGGGACACCCATCCTATCGGCGCGTGCGGTGACGCCCCGAATGCCTCAGCCGGCCGGCGTCTCGGTCGCCGTCGGGGTCGGGGTCGGGGTTGCCGTGGAGTAGTAGGCGTTGCTGTCGACCGTGAGCACGAACTGCGCGAACTCCTTCGGGTCGTCCATGCGGCCGACGTAGGGGGTGCCGTTCACGAGCACGGTCGGAGTCGCGGTGAGCGCCTGACCCTTTGTGTCGGGGAGGCCCTTGATCGCGCGGTCGGTGGCGGCCTTCGCCCACGACGTGAACGTCTCGTCCTCGATGCAGTCGCGCACCGTGTCGGGGTCGCTCACGCCCGTGCCCTGCGCCATGTCGGCGAGCTTCTCGTCGCTGTATCCGTCGGAATCGACGGCGGGCTGGTTGACGAGGAGTTCGTGGTTGAAGGCGAAGAACTTGTCGGACGCGTGCGTCGCGACACACGCGGCGGCATTCGCGGCGCGCAGGCTGTACTTCGTGCCGTTCGACTTCGAGGTGAGCATCGCCACCGGGTAGTACGTCAGGGACGCGGCATCCTGAGAAACCCACTTCGAGAGCTGCTCGGCGTTGGCGAGCTGGAACTCCCGCGCCTCGGTCGAGAGGTAATCCACGTAGACGCGGATGTCGACGGGAGCGGCGGTCGTCGTGGGCGCCGGGGTGGGGGTCGGCGTCTCCGTGGGAGTCGCCTCGGCCGCCATCGCGGACGCGTTGCCGTCAACGGTCTGGTCGGCCTTCGGGTCGGCGATGCCCGTTGCCGCGGTGACGACGAAGCCGTCGTTGGACGCGGCATCCGGGAGGGCCTGCGACCGGCCGTCCTGCGACGACAACGCGTAGGTGACACCCGCGGCACCGACCGCGACGACCGCAACGGCACCGATCGTCACGAGCGACCGGCGAACGATCCGGGCCCGCGTCTGACGTGCCTTGACCTGCTGCGCCTTCTCACGAACCGCCTCACGGCGGGCGTTCTCGGCGGGCAGATTCGGCGTCTGGTCGTTGGACATGGGACCTCTCGGGCGCGGACAGGATCCGCTGACGATCACGGGAACGCACGGGTAGGCGAACGAGGATCGATGGTAGTAAGCCTGGCTGAGAAATGCCCAGACACGTGCCATACTGACCCTGCGCTCACTGTCGCGCGCGCTCGGGGTCGCCCCCGTTCATTCCATTCACTACGGATCGTCCGGCACGTACCTGCCGGTGAAGGAGAAGAAGAAATGGCGTCCGTCACCTTTGACAACGCAACCCGTCTGTACCCCGGAGGCACTCGCCCCGCGGTCGACAAGCTCAACCTCGAGGTCGCCGACGGCGAGTTCCTGGTTCTGGTCGGCCCCTCCGGTTGCGGTAAGTCCACGTCGCTGCGCATGCTCGCCGGCCTCGAAGAGGTCAACTCCGGCCGCATCCTGATCGGCGACCGCGACGTCACCGACGTCCCGCCGAAGGACCGCGACATCGCGATGGTCTTCCAGAACTACGCGCTCTACCCCCACATGACCGTCGCCGAGAACATGGGCTTCGCCCTGAAGATCGCCGGCGTCGGCAAGGAGGAGCGCGCCGCTCGCGTCCTCGAGGCCGCGAAGCTCCTCGACCTCGAGGAGTACCTCACGCGTAAGCCGAAGGCCCTCTCGGGTGGTCAGCGTCAGCGCGTCGCCATGGGCCGCGCGATCGTGCGTCAGCCCCAGGTGTTCCTCATGGACGAGCCGCTGTCGAACCTCGACGCCAAGCTCCGTGTCCAGACCCGCACCCAGATCGCGTCGCTGCAGCGCCGCCTGGGCGTCACCACGGTCTACGTCACGCACGACCAGACCGAGGCGCTCACGATGGGCGACCGCATCGCCGTGCTCAAGGACGGCCTGCTCCAGCAGGTCGGCACCCCGCGCGACCTGTACGAGAAGCCGAAGAACGTCTTCGTCGCCGGCTTCATCGGTTCGCCCGCGATGAACCTCTTCCCGGTCGACCTGGCCGAGGGCGGCGTGCGCTTCGGCGACCTGATCGTCCCCGTCGAGGCCGACGTCATCGGCAAGGCCCACGGCGGCGAGGTCACCATCGGTGTCCGCCCCGAGGACATCCAGGTCGCCCCGGCCGACGGCCGCGGCCTGTCGGTCGTCGTCGACCTGGTCGAAGAGCTCGGCGCCGACGGCTACCTGTACGGCCACACCGACATCAACGGCAAGCGCACCGACATCGTCGCGCGCGTCGACGGCCGCCGTCACCCCAACGCGGGCGAGACGGTCGTGCTGGCGCCGGTCCCCGGTCACGTGCACGTCTTCGACCTCGAGTCGGGCGACCGTCTGACCGACAAGGCCATCGCCTCCGCCTGATCTCACGCACCGTCGCGGCGCGGGGAGTCTTTCACGACTCCCCGCGCCGCACCCGTTTTTCCCCGGAGGAACCGTGGCCGAATCCCTCAGCATCACCGCCAGCACCGTCGACCCCGGACTCCTGCAGTTGCCGTGGTCGACGGGCCTCACCGACTGGCCGAGTTCGCACATCGTCGCCCTCCCCAAGGGCATCTCGCGTCACCTCGTGCGCTTCGCGACGCTGTCCGGCCGCGTCGTCGCCATCAAGGAGACGACCGAGGAGATGGCCCGCCGCGAGTACGACATGCTGGGCAACCTTCACCGTCTGGACGCGCCGTGCGTCGAGCGGGTCGCTGTGATCGCCGGGCGGACGGATGCCTCGGGCCGCCCCCTCCCCGCCGCCCTCGTCACCTCGCACCTGCGCTTCTCCCTGCCCTACCGCGCGCTGTTCACCCAGGTCCTGCGCCCCCACACGGCGACGCGTCTCGTCGATGCCCTCGCCGTCCTCCTCGTTCGACTCCACAACGTGGGCTTCTTCTGGGGCGACGTCTCGCTGTCGAACACTCTCTTCCGCCGCGACGCCGGCGAGTTCGCTGCCTACCTCGTGGATGCCGAGACCGGAGAGTTGCACGGCAATCGCCTCACCAACGGCCAGCGCGCCCACGACCTGGACGTCGCCCGCACCAACATCGCCGGCGAGATCATGGACCTCGAGGCAGGAGGTCGCCTCGAGGGCGGGGTGGATGCCGTCGCCATCGCCGACGGGCTCGTCGCGTCGTACCACTCACTGTGGGGCGCCCTCACCGACAAGGAGACGTTCGCCGTCGACGAATCGTGGCGGATCACCGAACGCGTGCACCGCCTGAACGCCCTCGGCTTCGACATCGGGGAGATGTCGATCAAGACGGCGAGCGACGGCACCCATGTCTCCATCCAACCGAAGGTGGTCGACGCCGGCCACCACCAGCGACGGCTGTTGCGCCTGACCGGCCTCGACGTCGAGGAGAACCAGGCCCGGCGACTCCTCAACGACCTCGACGAGTTCCGCGCGCGGGTGTCGCGCCTCGGCGCCGACGAAGAGATGGTCGCGCACGAGTGGCTGACCCGCGTCTTCGAGCCGATCGTCATGGCGATCCCCTTCGACCTGCGCGCGAAGCTCGAACCGGCGGAGGTCTTCCACCAGGTCCTCGAACACCGGTGGTACATGTCGCAGGCCCGAGGCCGGTCGGTGCCGCTGGCCGAAGTCGTGACCTCCTACATCGACGAGGTGCTCAGCCACCGCCGCGACGAGGCCACCGTCATGGGACCTCCGACCGACACGATGTCGCTCGCCACGATCTCGGATGCCACGGCACCGGAGACGGGCGAAGTCCCGACGACGGACACGGACGTCATCGACTGGCGCGACCTGGTCTGACCGAACGACGACGGCGCCGCCCCGGAAGGGACGGCGCCGTCGTCGTTCGCGGTGTCAGTACCCGACGGCGAAGTGGTCGCGCGAGTGCTTCGGGTTCTCGATCTCATCGAGCACCGCGACAGCGAAGTCGGCGCCAGAGATGAACGAGTCGCCGTTGGCATCCACGACCAGCACGTGCCCGCCGTCGCGGTAGGTCCCGGTGCGCTCACCCGGGGCCCACACGCCGAACCCGCCGGCGGGGTGGATGTAGAACCAGTCACGGTCGGAGGAATCCGCCTCGAGGTCTTCCAGGATGCCGATCGCCTCGGACGCCTCGGGCTTGTACTCGTCGGTGAAGCCCTCGGTGTCGATGAGGCGCGGGCCGCCCTCGGCGACCAGGGTTCCCCCGGCTCCGCCGATCACGCCCAGACGCACGTCCTCGGGAAGAACGGAGTTCAGCTGGGCGATCGCCGGGCGGAGCTTGCCCAGCATGTCGCCCCGGGGAGCGACGGCCGAGACCACGACGTCGACGCCCTCGAGCTCGGCAATGAGGCCGGGAACGTCCAGGACGGTCCCCTCGATGTAGGTCGCTCCCTCGACACGCTCGGACGGAACCGACCGGGCGACCGAGACGACGGTGTGGCCGCGGCGAACGGCCTCGGTGACGATGTGGCTACCGGCGTAGCCGGTTCCTCCGATGACGGCGATGCGGGTCACGGCTGTTCCTCTCCTCCGGTCCGCGATCTCATGCGGACGTGTTCTCCCAGCGTGCCGGTTCCGGGAGCGTCGCGAAACGCGAACGCCCGGAACCGACGCAATTCACAGCAGGATCTGCAGAGGATTCTCGATCCGGGCCACGAACGCGGCCAACCACTGGGCCGCCAGTGCGCCGTCGAGCACCCGGTGGTCGGCGGACAGGGTCACCGACATGACCGTCGCGGCCGCGAGCGATCCGTCCTGCTCCACCACCGGACGCCGCGTCGCGGCGCCGACGGCGAGGATGCCGGCGTGCGGCGGGTTGATGATCGCGGAGAACGACGTCGTGCCGTACATGCCCAGGTTCGAGACCGCGAACGAGCCGCCCTCGAGCTCGTTCTGCTTCAGACGCCCCTCTCGCGCCCGCCCGGCGAGGTCGCGAACGGTCGCGGCGAGCTCGCCGATCGAGAGCCGGTCGGCCCCCCACACCACCGGGGTGAGCAGACCGCCCGGAACCGAGACCGCGACGGCGATGTCCGCCGCGGTGAACCGACGCGTGGCATCCGGGGTCCAGATCGCGTTGGCCTCGGGGACGTCTCGCATCGCGCCGGCGACCGCCTTCACGACGAGGTCGTTGACGGAGATGCGGTGCTCGCGTCCCTCGTTGATCTGCGCGCGCAGAGCGAGCAGCGCATCGACGCGGCAATCGGCCTGAAGGTAGAAGTGCGGCACCGTGGCCTTGGATTCGGTGAGCCGCCGCGCGATCGCCCGGCGCATGCCGGTGTGCGGCACGTCCTCAAACTCCGCGCCGAGCGAGGTCGGCACGGCTTGCGGCTCTGCGACGGAGGGCTCGGGATCCGGATGCCGCTCCGTCGGCGCCGGGGTCCAGGCATCCAGGTCGCGCCGCACGATCCGACCGCGCGGACCCGAGCCCGGCACGTCGGCGAGATCGATCCCGCGTTCCGCGGCCAGGCGTCGGACGAGGGGCGAGGCGAAGAGTCGCCGCTCCTCGCCGGGGACGGAGTCGGCCTGCGCCGTCGGGTCGGCGGGCGCCGGGGGCGCGGGCGAAGGCGCCGCGGGCGGGGACGTCGGCGCGGCGGGGGTGGACGTCGGCGCGGCGGCGTCGGACGTCGGCGCGGCGGGAGCCTCCGCGGCCTCCTCGGGCGCGGCGGCCACCTCGGCATCCGACGGCGCCGCAGTCGCGGGGGCGGGTGCTCCACCGGCGGCGGCGAGCGCGGCATCCACGCTCTCCCCCTCCTCGGCGAGGACCGCGATCGGGACGCCCACGGCGGCGGCGTCACCGGCGGGCAGGAGGATGCCGGCGAGGATGCCGGCACGCTCGGCCTCGTACTCGACGACGGCCTTCTCGGTCTCGATCTCCACGATCGCCTGCCCGGCGCGCACGGGGCTGCCGACCTCGACGAGCCAGCTCTGGATGGCCGCTTCGGCGGCCCCCGTGGCAATCTCGGGCATGCGGACGACGATGGCCATCAGCGGATCCCTCCCGCCGCACGCACGCGCTCGAGACCGGCGACGACCTCTTCCGTGCGGGCGATCGCGGCCCGCTCCAGCACCTTCGAGATGCTCGGGCTCGCCTCACCGCCCGTGACGCGTTCGACCGGTTGGTCGAGCCAGTCGAAGAACCGCCGCTGGATCTCGTCGGCGAGCCACGCGCCGTACGACGGTCCGCGCGCACCCTGCTCGACGATGAGGACGGCGTTGGTCTTGCGGATGCTCTCGCCGACGGTCTCCCAGTCCAGCGAGGCGCGATCGAGCCACCGGAGGTCGATGACCTCGGCATCCGTCCCGGTCTGCTCGACGGCTTCGAGGGTGTGCCCGACCATCGACAGGTAGGTCAGCACCGTCACGTCGTTGCCCTCGCGGCGCACCGCGGCGCTCGCGGGAGGGATGACGTAGTCGAGGTCGGTGTCGGGCACCCGGTCGGGGGTGCCGTAGAGGTCGACGTGCTCGATGACGAGCACCGGGTCTTCCAATGCGAGGGCCGCGTTCATGAGCCCGACGTAGTCGGCGGCGGTCGACGCGGCGACGATGCGCCATCCCGCCTGCGTCGCGAAGATACCGGCCGGGTCCATCAGGTGCTGCGAGCCGTAGCCCGAGCCCATCGCGATCTTGGTGCGTAGGACGAGCGGCACGGTGTTGTTGTCGCCGAACATGTGCCGGGCCTTGCCGACCTGGTTGAACACCTGGTCGGCGGCCACCCACATGAAGTCGGGGTACATGAACTCCACGACGGGACGGAACCGTCCGTCCATCGCGACACCGCCGGCCGCGCCGAAGAACCCGTTCTCGCTGATCGGCGTGCCGATGACGCGGTCGGGTCCGTACTTCTCGGCGAGGCCCTTCGTCGCCCCGTTCGTGCCGCCGCCGAGCCGGTGGACGTCCTCGCCGAGCACGATGATGCGCGGGTCCGTCTCCATGCGGCGGTCCATGGTCTGCGCGACCGCGTCGACGAACTTCACGTCGCGCCACGGTCCGGTCCAGTCCGTCGGCTCGGCCGCCGTAAGGGCGTCGAGCTCGGAGGCATCCCCCCGGATGCCGGTGTCGACGACGGCAGGGTCGGGCCACAGCTCCGGGCGGATGCGGCGTCGGCCGGGACGCTCGGGGTCGGCCTCGACCACCGCGGCGACCGACTGCGCGACGGCGGCCACGGCCTGCTCGCGGACCGCCTGCGCCTCGGCGTCGTCGAGGAGACCGAGTCGGCGCATCTCGGATGCCATCCGCTCGAGCGGATCGCGCGCGCGCCACTGCCCCTCCTCATCCTTCGTCCGGTAGCCGAACGCGCTCCCCGGGTAGGGACCGTTCTGGTGGAAGAACCGGTACACCTCGGCCTCGACGATCGCGGGCCCCTCCCCCGCGCGCATGCGGTCGAGGGCCTCGCCCGTCGCCAGGTGCACGGCGAGCGGGTCCATGCCGTCGACGCGCCACGCGGGGATGGAGAACCCCTGGCCGCGTACGGAGAAGCGCGTGTCGGCGCTCGCCTCGTCCGCGCGAGTCGAGACGGCGTAGAGGTTGTTCTCGATGAAATACGCCACGGGGAGTTTCCACGTCGAGGCGAGGTTCATCGACTCCAGCACCGATCCGATCTGGCTGGACCCGTCACCGAAGTAGTTGATCGAGACGTCGGACGTGCCGGCGTGCTTCTGCGCCCACGCGTGACCGGTGGCGAGCGGCGCACCGCCGCCCACGATGGCGTTGGTGCCGAGCGCACCGGCCTCCAGCCACTGCAGGTGCATGGAACCGCCCCGGCCGCCCGAAAAGCCCGATGCCAGGCCGAGGATCTCGGCGAGCGTGCGGTCGAGCAGCGTCTGCACGTCCGGCGTCACGAGAGCGGTCGGGTCGAGCGCACCGCCAGAAACGTAGGCGAGCGTCTTGGCGAGGAACTGGTGGTGTCCGCGGTGCGAGCCGTTGACGGCATCCGCGGGTCGAAGGGACACGATCGAGCCGACCGCGCCGCCCTCCTGACCGATGCTGGAGTGCGCGGGGCCATGGACGAGGCCCGCGCCCGCCAGGTCGAGCACCGCCTCTTCGAAGGCCCGGATCAGATGCAGTTGACCGAGCATGGTCCCGAGCAGTTCCGGGTCGGCGGCCTTCCAGTCCGCGGCGGTCGTCTCCAACTGCACCCACTCGACACCGGTGTTCAGCCGTTTCCGCTTGGCCATGTCGCTCCTCACGCGTCGTTGCGTCTGCCTATACAGGTCGTTCGCTCACACTGTACGATCGGATTGTCTCCAATACAAGGCGCATTCGCCGCGAGATACTGTCGAGAGGCGCCCCCATCGGCGCCAATGGATCCAATGGAGGATGCGACATGGGACTTCCGGGGCTGCGCGGCAGCGACCACATCGGCTTCACCGTTCCCGACCTAGACGAGGCCGAGACCTTCCTGGTCGACGTCTTGGGCGCGGTGCCGGTGTACACCCTGCCCGGCCGCAGCGGCGAGGGCGACTGGATGACGCGACAGCTCGGGGTCCACCCGAGAACCCGCATCCGCGAGATCCGGTTCTACCGCCTGGGCAACGGCACGAACCTCGAGGTCTTCGCGTACGACGCCGCCGACGGTCAGGCCCCTCCCCCGCGCAACAGCGACATCGGCGGCCACCACCTCGCCCTGTACGTCGACGACCTGGATGCCGCGGTCGCCCACCTCCGCGCGCACGGCGTCGACGTCATGGGCGAACCGGTGGTGAGCGGCGCCGCCTCGGCGGGACAGCGCTGGATCTACTTCCGCGCCCCGTGGGGCATGCAGTTCGAGCTCGTGAGCTTCCCCGACGGCAAGGCCTACGAGCGCGACGCCGAAACCCTCCTGTGGCATCCCGCGAGGCCGGCCGAATGACCGGGCTGCTGCCCGCGGCCCGAGACCACGGGCGCGCCGGTTCGGGGATCGCCGACACCCTGCGCGACGAGATCCTCCGCGGCATCCATCCGCCCGGGACCCGGATCCGGCAGGAAGACCTCGCGGCCCGGCACACGACGAGCCGTCTCCCGGTGCGCGAGGCGCTGCGCATGCTGGAGGCCGAGGGACTCGTGACGCTCGTCGCCAACTCCGGCGCGTGGGTGTCGCGCCTCACGCTCGCCGAGTGCGAGGAGCTGTACCTCGTGCGCGAGCGCATCGAGCCCGTGCTCCTCGGGATGAGCGCTCCCCTGCTCTCCGCGACCGATCTCGACGCGCTCGACGCGCTCGCCACGCGCATGGAGCACGCGGATGCCGAGGACTTCCTGCGCCACGACCGCGCGTTCCACTTCGCCACCTACGCGCCGGCACGCACCGTGATGCTCGGCGACACGGTCGTGGGCCTCTGGAACCGGACACACCACTACCGGCGCGCTTTCGTCACCGCGGCGCACGAGCGCCACGACGGCACGGCGCACCTCGACCACCGGCTGCTTGTCGCGGCCCTGCGGCGCGGAGACGCCGAGGAGGCCGCTCACGTTCTCGAGCGGCACATCCGTCGCACGCGCATCGAGTTGGAGCGGCATCCCGAGATCTTCGGCGAGGAGACGTCCGTCAGGTGATGCGCCAGCCCCGGTCGACGTAGAGGTTGGTCGCCGAGACGCCCTCGTTGTGCAGCAGGAACCGGGTGGCCTCGACCACGTCGTTCATCGTCGCGAGTTCACCGCCGGGCGTGCGCGACGAGTAGCCCTCGAGGACCCCCGCGGGCTTCCCCGCCCAGAACGGGCTGTTACCGATGATCCCGGGGTGCAGGGCGTTCACCCGCAGCGGCGCGAGTTCGAGCGCGAGCGCTGTCGTGAGCCCCTCGACGCCGCCGTTGATGGTCGACACGGTGATCGATCCGGGGTAGGGCGCGTCCTTGGCGCGCCCGCCGAACAGCACGATGCCGGTCGAACGCGCCGGCACGAGCCGGTCGAGCAGCGCATGCACGGTCTCGGTGTACCCCACGAGCTTGAGGGTCACCAGGCGCCGAGCCCGGGCGATGTCGTACTCGCGGACGGTGTTGGCGTCGCGTTCGATGGCCGCGAGGACGAGGCCGTCGAGTTCGCCCACGTCGGCGAGCGCGGGCGCGATGTCTTCGGGCTCGGAGATGTCCACCGCGATGCCCCGGACGTTCGGGCCGATCTCGCGGGCTATCGCCTCCGCGGCGGCCGCGTCACGGCCCGTGAGCGTGACCTCGTGGCCGTCCGCGGCGAGCGACGCGACGATCTCGCGCCCGATGCCGGACGTCCCGCCCACCACCAGATACCTGCGGCTCATGCCGCACCTCCCTCTCGTTCGTCATCGGATGCCGGCAGGAGCCCCCGCCGGGTGACTTCGGCCGCCGCGCCCCAGTCGAGGCGGGCGAGGTCGGGTTCGGCGAGCGCCCGCTCGAACACCGCGGTGAGCGCGGCGAGCGTCGGCAGGTGCGTCCCGGTCTCGCCCGCGATCTCGGCGCTCAGCCGCAGATCCTTGTAGCCCAGGGCCACGTCGAACCCGGGCGGGTCGTAGGCCTGCCGCGCGATCATCCCGCCGTAGCCGCTGTACACAACCCCGGCGAACAGCGTGGATGTCAGGATCTCGACGAACAGCCCGGGGTCCACCCCGCGGGCTTCGACGAGGGCGACCGACTCTCCGATCGCCTGGATCGCGTGGATGATGTCGTAGTTCACCGCGATCTTGACGGCGTTCGCCGTCGACGGTTCCTCACCGAGCGGCCACAGGCGCGCGGCGAACAGCTGGAGGAACGGCTCGACCTCGGCGACGTCGCCGGGCGCGCCCGCGACGAGCACGTTGAGCTTGCCCTCCGCCGCGACGGTGGGCCGCCCGAGCACCGGCGCGGCGACGTAGCGCGCCCCCGCCACCTCGAACCGCTGCCGCAGCTCCCCCGCCTCCGCGGGGCTGATCGACGCCATGTTCACGTGGACGCCGCCGATCGCGGATGCCACGGAATCGGCATCCAGGACGGAGAGCGCCGCGGGACCGTCGGCGAGCATCGAGAAGGACACGGGCTGCGCGAGCGCCTCGCCGGGCGTCGCGCAGGCCACGGCCCCCGCGGCCACGAGGTCGTCGACCGGGCCGCGAGAACGGTTCCAGACGTGGACGTCGTGGCCCGCGTCGACGAGGCGGCGGGCGAGCGCCGCCCCCATCGATCCGAGGCCGAGAAAGCCGACCGACGCCATCACGCCTCCCCGCGGCCCCACGTCGTGTTCAGGTTCGACTGCGAGTCGCGCTCGTTGTTCAGCGGACCGCCGACGGCGATGTACCGCGGGCCGGCGATCAGCAGCTCCTCCGCGGGGAACTTGGTGATCACTTCGCACCCGGTCGCGGTGACGACGACCTCCTCCTCGATGCGCGCCGCGCCCCACCCGTCGGCGGACGGCCAGTAGGTCTCGAGGGCGAAGACCATCCCCTCCTTCAGTTCCTCCGGGTGATCGAACGACACCAGACGCGAGAAGATCGGCTTCTCCCAGATCGACAGGCCCACGCCGTGCCCGTACTGCAGGGCGAACGCCGCCTCCTCGTCGGCGAAGCCGAACTCCTGCGCCGTCGGCCACACCGAGACGATGTCGGCGGTCGTCGCGCCGGGGCGCACGAGGGCAATCGCGCGGTCCATGTACTCGCGCGCCCGGGTGTAGGCATCCTTCTGCTTCGTGCTCGCCGAACCCACCGCGAACGTGCGGTAGTAGCAGGTGCGGTATCCGTTCCAGCTGTGCAGGATGTCGAAGAACGCCGGGTCGCCCGGGCGGATCAGGCGATCGGAGAACACGTGCGGGTGCGGCGAGCAGCGCTCGCCCGAGATGGCGTTGACGCCCTCGACGTACTCGGAGCCGAGGTCGTACAGCGTCTTGGCAACGAGCCCGACGGCCTCGTTCTCGCGGACGCCCGGGCGGAGGAACCGGTAGAGGTCCTCGTATGCCGCGTCGACCATGGACGCCGCCTGGGTCAGCAGACGGATCTCGTCGTTCGTCTTGATGCGCCGGGCCTCCATGAAGACCTGCTGGCCGTCGACGACCTGGATGCCGACCTTCTGCAGGGCGAAGAGGATCGGGAGCTCGATGACATCGACGCCGAGCGGCTGGTCGGCGACGCCGAACTTCTCGAGCTCCCGCTTGATCTTGCGCGCCACCTCCTCGGCGATCCCCGCGTCCGGCGGGAACGCCCCGCGGAGCGTCGAGATGCCCGCCCGCGCGCCCGACTCCAGGCGCGGACGCTTCGTGCCCTCGTGCGGCGCGTGGGGGTCGGCATCCATCTCGGAGGAGGTGACGTCCAGCCACGGGTTGTACAGCGCGTGGTGCTTCGCCGCCGAACCGAAGTCCCACGAGATCGGGTCGGTGTTGCGGGTGAGCAGGCTGAAGCGGATCAGCTTGTCCATCGCCCACGTGCCGATGTGGGTGGCGGTCATGTAACGGATGTTGGAGAAGTCGAACGCGAGCAGCGCGCCCAGCTCGGAGCGGTCCAACTCCGCCTTCAACCGCGCCAGTCGCTCATCGCGGAGGCGGTCGAAGTCGACCCGCGCCTCCCAGTCGACGCCGTTGGTGCCCGTGGTTCCGGTGTTCTTCATGATGGCCTTCCTGAGGTCAGAGGATTGCGTGGGTGTGCGGGTCGGCGGAGACGGTCAGCCGCCCCGCACTCCCGGTGAGCGACCGCGGCGCACGAGCACCATGACGAGCGGGACGACGGCGGCGAAGAGCACGAACGCGCCCTGGATCCAGTACTGCCAGGACAGTCCGAGCGAGAGGAACGCCAGAGCGCTCGTCACGGTCTGGAGCAGGAGTCCGGCTGCGGCGACGGCGAGCGCGGAGCCCGAGCCGCCGAAGATGCTGGCGCCGGCGATGACGACCGCCGTCACCGAGGTGAGGGTGAGCGCCTGCGCCGCGTTGGCGTCGCCGATTCCGGACCGCGAATACACGGCGAGCCCGGCGATGGCCGCGAGCAGACCCGCGGCGACGGACGCGAGCAGACGCGTGCGCGGAACCCGCACCCCCATCCGATTCGCCTTGACCGGGTCGGACCCGGCGGCCCGCAACGCGCGCCCCCCGCGGGTGCGCTGGATGACGAACCACATGACCACGGCGACCGCCACGGCCAGGGCGAGGATCATCGGCACACCGGCGATCGCGAGACCGAGAGTCGTGAGGACGTCGGCACGGGCCGACCCGCCGGGGCTGGGGCGGAGCACCTGCGCGAGGCCGAGCACCGCGATCGAGCTCACGAGCGTCGCGATCACCGGCGGCAACGAGAGGCGGGTGACGAGGAGCCCGTTGACCCAGCCGACCGCGGCTCCCGCGGCGAGCGCGAGGACGACGCCGATGAGGAAGAAACCGATCCCCTGTTGAGCGAAGAACGACAGGATCACGGCCGACAGGGCGACCACCGACCCGATGCTCAGATCGATGCCGCCGGTCATGACGACGACGAGTTGAGCGAGGCCGACGAAGATGAGGACACTCGCCGCCGCCAGGAGCTGACTGACGCTCAAAGGGCTCAGGAACGCCGACGACACGAACGAGGTCACCACCGACAACGCCACGGCCAGGCCCAACAGGACGACTGCCTGCGTCTCGCCGGCGAGGATGCTGCGCGAGCGCGGACGGCGCGCGTGCACGGCGACCTCGACCGATGCCGTCTCGGACGACAGCACCGCCGCTCCCGTGATCGCGCGCTCGTCGACGTCGTCGCCGATGAGCGTGGTCTGCACGCGACCGCGGGAGAACACCACCACCCGGTCGCACAGGCCCTCGAGCTCGACGGCATCCGTCGACAGCACGACGACCGCGACGCCCGAGGCGGCCAGATCACGCAGGAACGCGTAGATGTCGACGCGGGCGCCGGCGTCGACGCCCTGGGTCGGGTCCTCGACGAGCAGCACCTTCGGGTCGCCGAGGCGCCCGCGGGCCAGCAGGACCTTCTGCTGATTGCCGCCCGAGAGCGCCGACACCGGCACCTCGAAGTGCGGCGTCTTCACCGCGAGGCCGGCGACGCCCTCGCGGGTGAGCTCGTACTCACGGCTGCGGCGGACGAACCCGCCCGGCATGGCGGCACGAAGGGCCCCCGCGACGGCGTTCTCGCGGATCGACATCTTGCCGAACATCGCCTCGCCGATGCGGTCCCCGGGGAGGAACACCACTCCGGCCGCCGAGGCAGACCGACGAGAGCGGGTCGATATCTCCTGTCCGCCGACCAGCACCCGACCGCTTGTCGCCCCTCCACCGGCGATGCCGCGGAGCACGCGGCGCTGACCGTTGCCCTCGACGCCGGCGAGACCGATGATCTGGCCGGGATACACCGAGAACGAGACGTTGTCGTAGCCGGGACCGCTGAGTTCGAGGACCTCGAGGGCGGGGGTCGCCGAGGCCGCGGGGGCGGCGGGCTTGTCGGGGAACGTGGTCTCGAGCGACCGCCCGACGATGAGCTCGACCACCTCGTCGGCGGTGAAGTCCGCCACGAGGCCGCGACCGACGACGCGTCCGTCGCGCAGCACCGTGAGGTCGTTGCCGATCTCCATCACCTCGGGGATCCGGTGGGTGATGTAGACGATCGCGACGTCCTTCTCGAGCAGCCCGCGCACCTGGCCGAACAGCCACGCGGTCTCCTCCGGCCCGAGGGCCTCGGTCGGTTCGTCCAGCACCAGCACACGCGGATCGGATGCCAGGGCGGCGGCGATCTCGACGAGGTGCGCCTCGCGAAGCGACAGCGACGACACCAGGGCGTGCGGGTCGATCTTCAGCGACAGACGCTCGAAGTGCGCTGTGACCCAGGCGGCCGCGGTGCGACGCGAGGGGCGCTTGCTGGCCGGGAGCAGAAGGAGCACGGCATCCACCACGCTCAGAGACGGGGCCAGCGCGGGAATCTGGTAGACGATGGCGAGCCCGGACTCCCGCGCCTCCGCGGGACGGATGCGATCGAACTCGCGCCCGGCGAGGCCGATGGTGCCGGCATCCGGCACCACCGACCCCGCCGCGATCCCCACGAGGGTGGACTTTCCGGCGCCGTTCTCGCCCAGCACGGCGTGCACGCGACCGGCGGCGATGTCGACCGACACCGCATCCAGCGCGGTGACACCGGGGTAGGTCTTGGTGATGCCCGAGAGGGTGAGTGCGGATGCCACGGTCGTGGGGGTCTCGTTCATCAGCCGAACAGCTTCGTGATCTCGTCAGAGGTGAGCAGCGTCGACGGCGTCGCGTCGGACGGTGCGGACGACAGGCACGCCTTGTCGGGGGTCACCGAACCCGCCATCTTGCCGGTGGAGTCCTCGAAGAGCGACAGCTCGTACAGCGACGGCTCCTCGTCCTTCGTGCCGAACTTCGCGGCGAGAGCCTTCCGCAGAGCGACGCGGCCGATCCAGGTGCGCGACGAAACGGTCGCCAGCTCGTAGCCGGGGTTCTTCGCCTTCAGCTCGGCGAAGCCGCAGCTGAGGGAGTTGTCGTCGGTCGAGGTGAGGATCGGGAGCGGCTGACCGGCGGCCTCGTAGGCGCGGATGACGCCGGAGGCCGATGCGCCGTAGTCGGCGATGATCGCGTTGATGGGCGTGCCCTGCGACAGGACACCGGCCATGGCCTGCTGCGCCTGAGCGGGGTCCCAGTTGGTCCAGATCGGCTCGGAGTTCACGAGGGTGATCTGCGGGTTGGCGTCGAAGACCTCCTTGGCACCGGCGAATTCCTGCGTCGAGACGAGGGCGCCGGAGGGGCCGCCGAAGAAGACCACGTTGCCCCCCGCGCTCCCGAGCTGGTCGACGATCCACTGCGCCTTGGACTTTCCGACGAACGCGGGGATCTGGTCGGTGTAGTCGAGGTAGTCGGTGCCGGCGGTGCCCTGCGGGTCGGAGGCGAAGTTGACAACGATGGATCCGGCCTGCGTGGCCTGGCGGATGGCGGGCAGGTGGGCCTCGCCGGGGCCGGCGTCGGGGATGACCAGGATGATGTTCGTGCCCTTGGCCGCGAGGCTCGTGATGCCCGAGGTGGTGGCTTCGAGGTCGCCGCGACCGGCGATGAACTCGACGCCCGAGATCGCGGCGCACTTGGCCGCTTCGCTCTCGATCTCGGCGAGCACGGTCTTCGACCACGTGTTGGTGCCGTAGCCGTCCACGACACCGACCGAGACCTTCTCGGCGCCTTCGGGGCAGATGTCGGAGATGTCGGCGAACTGCTCCATCGTGCCGGTGCTGCCTGCGGCGATGTCGGCCGTGAGGTTGTCGGCGCCTTCCGTGCCGCCGCCGGCGCTGTTGGTGGAAGAACAACCGGCGAGAACGAGCGCGCCGAGGGCGAGGACGGCGAGACCGGCTCGCCGTGCGGGTGCTGTGGTGATCATGGGGGTACTCCTCTTCGAGTGGGTGATCGGGTATGCAGGGACGAAGGTGGGCGCGACGGATCGCCCGTCGACCCGGGGGCGGGTCGCGGTGGACGATGAGCCCGGGTCAGGCTCCCGGACGCCGTCGCATGAGGTTCCGGATTCGTGAGGTGGTGCCGCCGAGCTGGAGCTGAGCGACGATGCCGACGCCGATGATCAGCGCCTGCACGATGTTCTGCACGGCGGTTGCCTGCGTGAACGTCTGGACCAACTGGGTGAGCTGGGCAAGGAAGAGTGCGCCGAGCGCGGTGCCGACGACGCTGCCCCGTCCACCGGTGAGGGCGGTGCCGCCGAGGACCACCGCGGCGATCGAGGGCAGCAGGTAGTCCTCGCCCGCGGTGAGGGTCGGGGTGCGCAGCAGGCCCGCGAGGAGCACGCCCCCGACGGCGGCGAGCGCGGCCGACAGGACGTACGCGACGATTGTGTACCCGCGCGTGCCGATGCCGAGGTTGGCGGCGCTGCGCGGGTTCTCCCCCACCAGCTCGAACCGCCGTCCCAGACGTGTCAGCTTCAGCACGACGTGGACCACGAGCGTCAGCGCGAGCGCGAAGAACACCAGGACGGGGATGCCACCCCACCGGCTGAGCGCGAACTGGTTGAGCGCGTCCGGGCTCTGGGTGGCGAATCCGCCCGACAGGGCCTGGACTGTGCCGATCATGAGCGCGTTCACGGCGATCGTCACCACGAGCGGTGGGAGGCCGAACACGGTGATCACGACGCCGCTGGCCAGGCCGAACAGAGCCGTGGCGACGATCGCCGCCGCGATGGCCGCGGGAAGACCCAGCGCGTCGTCGCCGCCGAAACGAGCGACGATGAGGGCGCCGAGCGTCACGGCCCCCGGGATCGACAGGTCGAGGCCACCCTGCTGGATGACCAGGGTCTGCCCGATCGCGACGATGGCGATGAGCGCGGCGAACGGCAGCATCGACACGATGGCCGTGGGTCCCACGCTTCCCGGTGCGATCAGCGGGCTGATGACGAACAGGGCGGCGACGGCGATGAGTGCCCGCGTTCCCGGCCACGCCAGCACCATCCGCGCCGTGGGACCGTGGTCTTTCGGCGCGAGGCGTGCGGGAGCGGCGAGGTCGGTCATGCCGTCACCAGAGCGGGGTGCCAGGTGCCGTCGAGGCGCGCCTCGGGCATCTCACCGAGCAGGTAGCTGCGGGAGGCTTCGGCATCCGCCTTCAGCCGGGCGAGGTCGACGCCGACGAGCTCGCCGTCCTTCTTCACCCGACGGCCCTGCACGAAGACGTCGCGGACGAGGCCCGGGTGCGCGGAGTACACGAGGCTGCCGATCGGGTTGTTGAGCGGGGTCAGGGCGAGCGAGCGGTCGTCGAGCACGACGATGTCGGCGGCCTTGCCCACGGCGATCGACCCGGTGGTGTCGGACAGGCCCGCGGCGTGCGCGCCATCGATCGTGGCGAACTGCACGACGTCGGCGCACGTGAGGCTGATGCGCTCGAGCACCTCGCCGGTGTCGACCGACGGGGCGTTGTCGAGGGCGCGCTGCATGCCGATCGCGGTGCGCATCGTGGCGAACATGTCGCCGCCGTTCGAGCTGCACACGTCGATGGAGAACGTGGGACGGATGCCGGCACGCAGCAGCCGGCCCGTGGCGGGGAAGCCGTGGCCCATCTGCATCTCGACGTCGGGCGCGACCGAGGCGGTGCCGCCGCTGTCGGCGATGAGCTTCAGTTCGTCGTCCCCCAGGGTGCAGCAGTGCACGTAGGTGATGCGGTCGGAGAGCAGCCCGTCGGCGTGCATCTTGCGGATGGGGCCCGACTTACCCCAGTACCCGTCGCCGGCGTGCATCGTGACGCGCAGGTCGAGGTCGGCGGCGAGACGGAAGTCGGCGACGTTGACCTCGGGGGTTACGAACTGCGGACCGCGCAGCGCGAGCGCCATCGTGACCAGCCCGCCCCCGGAGGAGAAGTGCTCGTCGCGGACGCGCCGGGCGTCGTCGGGGTGGACGTTCGCCGAGGGCAGGCTGCCCCACTGGTCGGCACCGCCGCCGTGGGCGAACACGGCGCGCATCCCGGTGTCCTTGAGCGCGGCGACGGCGGCGTCGGCGTGTTCGGGGGTGGCGAGGTTGTGCGACCAGTCGACGAGCGTGGTGATGCCGGAGTCGAGCGCCTCGAGCGCCCCGAGGTAGTTGCCGGTGTAGGTGTCCTCCGGGCGGAAGTGCTTGCTGAGCCCGGTGTGGAGACCCGCGAGGTACTCGGTGAGCGACCAGTCCGACGCGAGGTTGCGGACGACCGACTGCCACGTGTGGCGGTGGGTGTCGACGAAACCGGGGTGCACGATGCGGCCGTGGACGTCGATGACCTCGGCATCGCCGGCATCCAGGCCCTGCCCGATGGCCTCGATCGTTCCGTCCGCGCCGATCAGGATGTCGGTGTCGGTGAGGACCTCGCCGGGGCGGACGGCCGTGATGACGGTCCCTCCCCGCAGCAGCGTACGCGTGCTCATGTGGTGGTGACTCCCTCGTCGAACCGGAGCGACGTCGCGCCGGTGGTGTTCGTTGATTGGATGCTAGAAAGCAGGACTGAACGTGTCAAGTATTTGTTATCACTGTGTGCAGTGCGTCCAGCAGGGCTGAAAGGTCACGCGCGTTCGCGGTACAGCGGGATGTCGATCGGGGGCTGCGGGATGAACGATCCCGCCCCGCCCATCCGGTCGTAGAGGAACTCGTGCGAGCGCTCGAGCGTGTTCGTCGCGGCGGCGACGTCGACGTGCGTGAGCACACCGCCCCGCTTGACGACGCGCCCGTCGACGAACACCGTGTCGACGCAGCCGGCGTGAGCCTGCGAGACCACCGCGCCGGTCGGATCCGCGCGGTTCCAGCCGACCTGACTGATCCCCGACATGTCCACGAGCACGATGTCGGCGCGCTTGCCCACGGTGAGCGACCCCACGAGGTGGTCCACCCCGGCCGCCCGTGCACCGTTCAGCGTGGCCCAACGGAGGGCGTCCTTGGTCGTCCACGACATCGTCTGCGGCGCACGCATGACGGCGTACTCGGGCTCGTCGGCGCGATAGCGCGAGGCCTGCAGGACGAGACGGCTGTGGGAGACCATGTCTCCGCCGTTCCCCGAGACGCAGTCGATACCGAGACTGGGCCCCGCAGTATGGGCGGTGGCCTCGGCGATGGCCGGGTATCCCATGCCCATCTGCATCTCGGTCTCAGCGCACACCGACACCGTCACCCCGCTGTCGTCCAGCAGATCCCACTCGTGCGGGGTGTTGAAGGTGCAGTGCACGAGGAGGAGGTCGTCGGCCAGCAGCCCGTGGGCGTGCAGCACCTCCACGTCCTGGAAGAGCTGGCGGACCATGACCTGGTTGGCGTGGAAGGTGATGCGCGCACCGAGGTCGCGGGCGAGACGGAACTCCGCGGCCACGTCGGCGACGGGGGCGATCGCCAGCTCTTGCGGGGCGATGCCGAAGCGCAGGAGTTGGTCGTCGCTCGCGAAATACTGCTCCCGGATCTCCCGCGCGAGATGCGCGCGCGTGGCCAGGGCCGCCGGATCCGATCCGGCCCGGGATCCGCCCCGCGACTGGCTCCACGTGTTCGTGGTGATCGGTGTGAGCCCGTGCCCGTAGAGCGCCCGGATACCGGCATCCCGGAGCCCCGTCACGGCGGCGTGCGCGCCGTCCGGATCGAGGATGTTGTGGCAGTAGTCGACGATCGTGGTGATGCCGGAGTTCAGTGCGTCGAGAGCCCCCACGTAGTTGCCCGCGTACATGTCCTCGGCTCGGTAGAGCGGAGCCATGTGCAGCCGGATGCCGCGCAGGTAGTCGGGGATGTTGCCGTCGGCCAGGATGCCGCGCAGCGCGGTCTGCCACGTGTGGCGGTGCGTATCCACCATCCCCGGGATGGCGATCTTGTCGCGCCCGTCCACGATCTCGGCGTCGGCGACCGCGATGTCGGGGCGGATCTCACGGATGATCCCGTCCTCGAGGAGGATGTCGGTGCGAGGCAGATCCCCGAGCCCGTCGTCGACCGTGGCCGCCGCCACGTTGCGGATGAGTGTGCGCATTCTTGCTCGCTCCCTCGCGATCCGTTCGGGTCTTCCTCGACCCGACGTTGTGCTGAACTACACACGAATGTACAGTCGCTCCCAGATTTGTAAAGCTGTAGCGAACGTTTCTTGGCGTCGAGGAGGACCCATGACCAGAACGAGCCCCCGCATCGCCGTGCTCGGCACGGGCGCACAGGGAGCCAGCGTCGGCGCCGATCTGCTGCGAGCCGGTCTCGACGTCACGTACATCGAGCAATGGCCCGCACACGTCGAGGCCATGCGCGCCCGCGGCATCGAAGTGCGCCTGCCCGACGAGACGCACGTCACGCCCGTGCACCCCCTGCACCTGTGCGAGGTCGCGACGCTGCGCGAACCGTTCGACATCGTCTTCATCGTGGTGAAGGCGTACGACACGCGCTGGGTCGCCGAGCTCATCGCGCCCCACGTCGCCGAGGACGGCCTCGTCGTCGGGCTCCAGAACGGGATGACCCAGGATGCCATCGCCGCCGCCGTCGGCGCGCACCGCACGATGGGCGCGGTGATCGAGGTGGCATCCAACATGTTCGAACCCGGCATCGTGAACCGTCAGACGCCCGTCGCGGGCTCGTGGTTCGCGGTCGGCGCCTACGACGACTCCGCCCGCGGTCGCGAGCACGAGGTGCAGGCGGTGCTCTCGCACACCGGTCGCGTCGACGTCTCCCCCGACATCCGCTCCTCCAAGTGGATGAAGCTCGTCGCCAACGCCGGCGAGCTGGTCCCCTCCGCGATCCTCGACCTCCCCCTGGCATCCGCCGTCGCCCTTCCTGGTGTGCACGACTTCATGATCGAGTGCGGGAAGGAGGCCGCTCGCGCCGCCCTTGCCGACGGCAGTCGCCTCGTCCCGATCTTCGGCCTGTCCGACGACGCCGTCACCGACCCCGATCGATACGCCGCTGACCTGCTCGGCGAGGTGCTGGACAGCTTCTCCCTCCCCGACACGAACACGACCGTTCTGCAGGACTGGATGAAAGGCCGCCACGCCGAATACGACGAGGTCAACGGCCTCGTCGTGTCGGTGCTCGCCGGCGCGGGGCAGGAAGCACCGTTCAACGCGCACACCGTCCGTCTCGCGAAAGAGATCGAGGCGGGCCGGATGCCGCGCTCCGCCGCCAACGTCGACGTCCTTCTGGACGTCCCCGGGCGCGGGTGAGGCCCGGTCGTGTTCAGGCGCGGCGCACACGATGTGCGCAGGGCGACGGGTAGCGTGGTGCCCCGAGGGGCGGTCGCCCGGTGATCGGGGTCGCCGCCTTCGGAAGAGGAGGCGCCGACATGACCGACGACATCGGTGGCAGACTGCGCGACGCGCGACTGCAGCGCGGGATGAGCCTGCGCAGCGTCGCGAGTTCTCTGGGCGTCTCGGCGAGTCTCATCTCGCAGGTCGAGACCGGGAAGACGCAGCCGTCCGTTTCGACGCTGTACGCGATCGTCACGCACCTGGGCATCTCGATCGATGAGCTGCTGGGCGTCTCGCCGACGCCTCCGGCGGGTGCCGTGGCGCCCGTGCCCGAACCCCTTCCCGCCGACCTCACCGTGCAGCGCGCCGCGGAGAACGCCGTCCTCGATATGGAGAACGGCGTGCGGTGGGAGCGTCTTGCTGCGGGCGTGGGTCCCGCCGACTCGTTGCTCGTCACCTACCAGCCCGGCGCCTCCAGCTCCGTCGAGGGCAAGATGATGCGCCACGCCGGCGTCGAGTACGCCTACCTGCTCGAGGGCGAGCTGACGCTGCGCCTGGAGTTCGACACGTTCACCCTGCGCGCCGGCGACAGCCTGCACTTCGACTCGGTGCGTCCGCACCTGTACGTCAACCAGAGCGATGCGATCGCGCGGGGCATCTGGTTCGTGGTGGGTCGCCGCGAGCAGAATCAGGCCATGCCGTCGGCCGGCCAGCAGCTCGGCGCGCCGCGCGAGACCATCGGGTCAGCGGTCGACGTCCTCCGCGCGATGGACGACCTCGACCGCTGACCGACGCTCGGCGTCAGGCCGTCGCCGACCGGACGCCGTGCCGCGCGACGCGACGGTGCGAGGCCGTCGGGTCGATCACCGTCTTGATCTGGCGCGATCCGCCCCGGGTGAGCGGCTCCAGCGCCCCATCGGCGACCTCGTCGAGGGGCAGGACCTCGTCGGCGACATCCGTCCAGTCGGCCCGACCGGCCAGCAGTTCCACCGCGCGCGGCAGATCCGCCGCGATCACGTGCGCGACCGTACCGACGATCGTGAGCTCGCGCAGGGTCCAGGCGCCGAGGGGCACCGGCACGTCTTCCCGCTGGATGCCGACCGGCACCAGGACCGCTCCCGGCAGCGCCGCGGCCACGACCTCGTCCCACCCCGCGCGCGAACCGCTCACCTCGAACAGCACGTCGGCCTCGCGCCCTGCGGCGGCGAGCTCTCCGGCGACGGAGTCCTCCCCCGCGAGCAGGGTCCGCTCGGCGCCGAGAGCCCGCGCGAGGTCGAGCCGGTCCTGCGACCGGTCGACCGCGAGCACGCGCGCCCCGACCGCCGCCGCGGCATAGGTGATGAAGGCGCCGATCCCGCCGATCCCGAGGACGACGGCATCCTGGCCCGCCGACAGGCCACTGCGCGAGACGGCGTGCACGGCGATGGCCATCGGCTGCGCGAGCGCGAGAGTATCGGATGCCAGCCCCCACGCGGTCACGTCGAGCAGCGTCGCGGCGGGCACGCGCACGAACTCCGCGAGCCCGCCGTCGACCTGCAACCCCGCCGTGCGGTACCGCCGACAGAGGTTCGTGCGCCCGGCGCGGCAGGGCTTGCACTCGCCGCACGAGATGCCCGCCCCGCAGACGACCTGCGCTCCGACGGGCAGGTCGACGCCGTCGCCCACCGCTTCCACCGTGCCGGTGAACTCGTGGCCGAGGACGACCGGCAGGTGAGTGAGGACCGGACCGCGCGAGAACTCCGTGGCATCCGATCCGCACACTCCGCACCCGGTGACCCGCACGAGGGCCTCGCCCGGGCCGGGGGCGGGAACGGGGCGATCCTCGATCCGCAGATCCCCGGCGCCGTAGAGGACGGCCGCACGCATGCGCGTCACAGGGCGGTCCCGTCGGGTACCTCGAGCTGCACGGCCTGACGCGACTCGATCATGCGCGAGAGGTGCGCCTCGTACACCGCGGCGTGCTCGGGCGAGTCGAGGTACACCGCAAGGGCCTCCTCGTCCGCGACGAGCGCGACGACGCCGTAGTCGGCCGGACTCGGACGGAGCCGCAGGTTCGCGCCGCAGCGGTATCCGCGGAGCACCGGCAACGCCGCCGCCATCTCCTCGAGCGCTCCCGTCAGCGCCTCCACCTCCTCGGGGCCGACCTCGGGTCTCCAGGTGAACAGTGCGGCGTGCAGGATCATGCGGCCCTCTCAGTCGTTGGCGCGGGCGACGACATGCGCGTCGCCGTCGGTGTAGCGGTACGGGTTCTCGATCTCCTCGTCGACGGGGATCTCGGGGTGCATGCCCTCGGCCCACGCCTGCTCCCCCAGCTTCGACCGCACGTACTCGACCGATGCCGCGACCTTGTCGCGGACGGGTGCGAGCGGCAGGCCGATGCGCTTGCCCTGGTACTTCACGACCTTGCCGTCCACGACGACGGTGTGCACGTCGGCCGTGCCGGCCTGATAGACGACGTGGGCGTAGGGGTGCAGGATCGGGGTCATCGCCGGGGACTCGTCGTTCTTGATGAGCACGATGTCGGCGCGCTTGCCCGGGGTCAGCGAGCCGATTCGATCTTCGAGACCGATCGAGAGGGCGCCGCCCATCGTCGCCATGCGCAGGACGTCCTCGGCACGAAGGCGGTTCGCGACGATCGTCTCGCCGCGCGCGTGCGCTTCGAGGTGGTCGCGCGAGCGGTCGGCGCTGAGGGTGGCGCGCATCGCCGAGAAGAAGTCGGCGCTCCACCAGACGCTCGTGTCCATCGACAGGGATGCCGGGATGCCGTGCTTGCGGATCGCCCACGTCGAGGGGTACCCCTGGCCAGCACTCTGCTCCGACTCCGTCGCGACCGACACGGTGCCGCCGGTCGCGGCGATCTTCTGATAGCTCTGCTCGTTCAGGGACGCCGAGTGCACGTAGGTGACCTCGGGCGTCATGAACCCGGCCTCGTACATCTGGGTGATCGCGGTGTCGGTGGTCGCGCCCCACACACCCGCGTGCGTCGTGACGCGCAGCCCCAGCTCGCGGGCCGCCTCGAACGCGCCGCGCTCGGGGAAGTCGGACGCCCCGGGGACGTCGAACGCGAGCTGCAGCGTCATCATGTCGTCGGGCGAGGAGAAGTTCTTCGACACGAAATCGCGGAACTCGGGGGCGTTGGCCCACTCCCACGGCGCCCCGAGGTAGTTGCCGTAGCCGAGCACGAAGCGGCCGGGGATCTCGCGCAGCGCCTGCAGGGCGGCCTCGCCGTACTCGGGCGTGCGGAGGCCGTGCGACCAGTCGAGGGTGGTGGTCACGCCCGTGTCCACTGATTCCAGGGCGCTGAGGAGGTTGCCGGCGTAGACGTCCTCGGGGCGGAACACCTCGCCCCAGTTGAGGTAGTAGAAGACGAAGTACTGGCTGAGCGCCCAGTCGCCGCCATACCCTCGAAGTGCGGACTGCCACATGTGGCGGTGGGTGTCGACGAAGCCGGGGGTGACGATGCCCCCTGCGGCGTCGATCTCGAGCGTGCCCTCGGGCACCTCGAGACGGTGTCCGACCGCGGCGATATCGCGCCCGATCACGAGGACGTCGGCGTCGTCGAGAACGCCCTGTTCGTCCATGGTGATCACGGTCGCGTTGCGGAAGACGAACGGACGGTCGGCCGAGAACTGTTCGGCGGCGGGTGTGGTGTCGGTCATGGCCTTCTCCCCATCGAGAATGTTCGTTCCTGGTTTACACTCTCCACAGGGCGGAGGCAAGAGTCCGATTTTCGTTCAGTCGTGATGCATGAACGACCCGAGCTCTCCCTACCGCGTTCGCTGACACTCCAACGAAGGAGCGACATGTCCACTCCGTCCATCGCCGTGCTGGGTGCGGGCGCCAACGGCGCCTCGATCGGTGCCGACCTCATCGACGCGGGCCTGGATCCGGTGCTCATCGAGCAGTGGCCCGCGCACGTGGAGGCCATGCGTCGCGACGGCTTGCGGATCGAGATGCCCTCGGGCACGCGGCACGTGCGTCCCCGCACGCTGCACCTGTGCGAGGTCGCGACGCTGCGCGAGCCTTTCGACCTCGTCCTGCTCGTGACGAAGGCCTACGACGCCCGATGGGCCGCCGCGCTCATCGAACCGCACCTCGCCCCCGATGGTGCGATCGCGGCCGTCCAGAACGGCATGACGACCGAGACGGTCGCCGACGTGGTCGGTGCCGACCGGTGCGTCGGCGCGGTCATCGAGATCTCGTCGACGATGACCGATCCCGGCGTCGTCCATCGCCACGTCGACCCCGAGCGCTCGTGGTTCGCGGTGGATGCCACGGCTCCGCGCGGACACGATGTGGCCGACGTCCTGTCGCACTCCGGCGAGGTCGCCCGCGTCGACGACATCGCGTCGGCGAAGTGGATGAAGCTCGTCAGCAACGCCTCGGTCCTCGTCCCGACCGCGGCGCTCGGGCTGCCCATGGTCGACGCGATCGAGGTGCCGGGCATGCGCGACCTCATGCTCGAGGCGGGACGCGAAGCGCTCCGGGTCGCCGGCGACCACCGGGTGCTGCCGATCTTCGGCCTGACCGCCGAGTCGATCGCCACGTCGCCCGACGTCGTGGAGACGATGCTCGACGCGCTGTACACGCGCTTCACCGTTCCCGGTGCCACGACGACGGTGCTCCAGGACTGGCGGAAGGGCCGCCACAGCGAGGTCGACGACATCAACGGAGCCGTCGTGGCGGCGGGGCGGCGTCTCGGCATCCCGACGCCGGTCAACGAGTCGATCGTCGAGGTCGGCCACGCCATCGAACGCGGTGAGATGGAGCCCGCCCTCGCCACGCTGCAGCGCATGCAGCGCGGCTGAGGGATCAGCCCGCGTTGCGGAGCGTCGAGACCTGGTAGAGCGCTACGGATGCCGCGATGCCCGCGTTGAGCGACTCGGTCGCGGTCGAGATCGGGATCGACACGACCTGGTCGCACGTCTCGGTGACGAGGCGGGACAGGCCCTTGCCCTCGGACCCCACGACGATCACCACGGGACGATCGGCGAGCTGCAGCTCGGGGAGCGAAACTTCGCCGTCCCCCGCGAGACCCAGGACGAACACGCCCTGCTTCTTGAAGTCCTTGAGCGTGGCGGTGAGGTTCGCCGCCAGAGCCACCGGGACGCGCGCGGCCGCGCCGGCGCTGGTCTTCCACGCCGCCGAGTTCACGCTCGCCGAGCGACGCTGAGGCAGCACGAGGCCCTGTCCGCCGAACGCCGCCGTGGACCGGATGATGGCACCGAGGTTGCGCGGGTCGGTCACGCCGTCGAGCGCCACGAGCAGCGGCAGTTCGCCCCGGTCGATGATCGACTCGAGCATGTCCTGCGGGTGGGCGTACTCGTACGGCGGCACCTTCAGGGCGACGCCCTGGTGCACGCCGTCGAACCCGGCCATGCGGTCGAGCTCGGGACGGGTCACCTCGAGCACCGGAATGCCGCGGTTCGTGGCGATCGACAGCATCTCCTTGACGCGGTCATCCATCTCGACGCGCTGCGCGATGTAGAACGCCGTCGCGGGGATCTTCGCGCGCAACGCCTCGAGGACCGAGTTGCGGCCGGTGACCGTCTCGGTGTCGTCGGCCTGCTTCGAACGCGCGCGGCCCTGCGACGAGCCGATCGGACGCACCCCCGGCTTGCCCTTGCCGCCGGCGGCGGCGTAGCGCTCCTGCGCCGCCTTGCGCTTGCCGGCGACGTGCCAGGCGCGATCCTCGGCCTTGGGCGTGGGGCCCTTGCCCTCGAGCGCCTTGCGCGAGTGGCCGCCGGTGCCCTTCAGGGGGCCCTTCTTCTTGCCGGGGTTGCGTGCTCCCGGGCGTCCAGGCTTAGGCATCGATACTCCAATGGGTTCCGGCCGGAGTGTCCTCCAGCGTGATTCCGGCGGCGGCGATGGCATCACGGATGCGATCGGCGGCCGCCCAGTCCTTGTCGGCGCGGGCCTGGCCGCGTGCAGCGATGAGCTCGCGCATGAGCGCATTCAGCTGTGACTCCGCTGCGGCGTCGGCCTGATCACGAGAACCCGGGAAGGCGGAACGGTCGAGTCCGAGGACATGGACCATGCCGAGGACGTCCGACGCGAATCTCTCGACCTCAGTGCTGGGGTCGCCCGCCCAATCATAGGTTCTGTTCCCCGCGCGAACGGTCTCGTGCAGAACGGCGAGGGCGCGAGGCACGTTGAGGTCGTCGTCGAGCGCGTCCTCGAACTCCACCGGAAGAGTTGCCCCCAACGCCGAGCCGAACACCTGCTCGACGGTGGCGAGAAAGGCATCCACCCGCCCGAGGGCGCTCGCCGCTTCGTCAAAGGCGCGGTCCGAGATGTCAAGGCTCGAGCGATAGTGCGCGGTGGCGAGGGCGTAGCGCACGACGCGCGGGTCGCGCTCGGCGAGCACGTCGTCGGCCAGCGTGAAGTTGCGGAGCGACTTCGACATCTTCTGGCCGTTGACCGTCACGAGGCCGTTGTGCACCCAGTAGCGCGCGAACGGATCGCCCGCCGCCGTGGACTGCGCGATCTCGTTCTCGTGGTGGGGGAAGCGCAGGTCGAGACCGCCGCCGTGGATGTCGAACTCCGGACCGAGGTAGCGCCGTGACATCGCCGAGCACTCGATGTGCCAGCCCGGACGTCCGGCTCCCCACGGCGAGGTCCAGGTGGCGGAAGCGGGCTCGCCCTCCTTCGCGCCCTTCCACAGCGCGAAGTCACGGGGGTCGCGCTTTCCGCGGGGGTCGGCGTCGGCGGCGGACTCCATGGCATCCACGCTCTGGTGCGTCAGCTCGCCGTACGCGGGCCACGAGCGCACGTCGAAGTACACGTCGCCGGCGGACGCGTAGGCATGTCCGCGGTCGATGAGCTCGGCGATGAGCTCCTGCATCTGCGTCACCGAGGCGGTGGCACGCGGCTCGTAGGTCGGGGGCAGGATGCCGATGGCGGCGTAGGCCCGTGAGAACTCCAGCTCCATGCGGTACGCCAGCGCCCACCACGGCTCGGTCGCGGTGGCGTTGGCGAGCACCTTGTCGTCGATGTCGGTGACGTTGCGCACGAACGTCACGCGCCCGAATCGGTGCGTGAGCCAGCGGCGCAGCAGGTCGAACGCGAGAGCCGCGCGGACGTGTCCGATATGGGGACCCGACTGCACCGTGGGGCCGCAGACGTACATCGTGACGTTCGCGGGGTCGACGGGGACGAAGTCGCGCAGAGCCTGCGCTTTCGTGTCATACAGCCGAACGGTCACCGCACAAGCCTACCGGCCGCCCCTGACGGCGACCCGTGCCCGAAACACGAGGGCGTTAGGGTCGCAGCATGCCGCTGGAGATCCGACTCGATGACGTGGCCGTGGCCGACACCCGCGCGCTCGTGACCGCGCACGTGTCGGGCATGCTCGAGAACACCCCGCCGGAGAGCTGCCACGCTCTCGACGCCGACGCCCTCGTCGACAACGGCGCGCTGCTGTGGTCGGCGCGCGTGGACGGGGAGCTCGCCGGCATCGGCGCCCTCTCCCCGTTCGGCGAGGATGCCGGGGAGCTCAAGTCGATGCGCGTCACCGACGGATTCCTCGGTCAGGGGATCGGCCGGGCGATCCTGCGGCACATCATGACCGAAGCGCAGGAGCGTGGCATCCGGACCCTGTGGCTGGAAACGGGCAGCGGCGACGACTTCCTCGCCGCCCGGTCGCTCTACGCGAGCGAGGGGTTCGTGGAGTGCCCGCCGTTCGGGTCGTACCGCGACGACCCGTTGTCGACGTTCATGATGCGCGAGCTCTAAGCCGGGACGACGAGCGCGGTCGCGAACGCGGCGACGCCCTCGGCGCGCCCGGTGAAACCGAGGCCGTCGGTGGTCGTCGCGCTGACCGACACGGGAGCACCCCCGAGCGCAGCCGACAATGCGCGCTCCGCTTCGGCACGGCGACCCGCGAACCGCGGGCGATTGGCCTGCACCTGGACCGAGACGTTGCCGATCCGCCAGCCCGCCTCGCCCAACAGGTTCCGCGTGTGCGCGAGGAAGGCCTCGGCGTGCGCGCCCGCGAACTCCGGCCGGTCAGTACCGAAATGCGTGCCGATGTCACCGAGACCGGCCGCCGCGAGGAGGGCGTCGACGATCGCGTGCGCGACGGCGTCACCGTCGGAGTGCCCCGACAGCGCCGGTTCCCCCGGCCATTCCAGCCCCGCCAGCCACAGCACGCCGTCGCCGCCGAAGGCGTGCACGTCGGTGCCGATGCCCACGCGGGGCGATCGCGCGAGCTCGGCGTGGCGCTCGGCACGGGGCTCGACGTCCGCGATCAACGCTCTCGCGCGCTCGAGGTCGGGGCCCGTGGTGATCTTGAAGGATGCCTCGTCCCCGGCAACGGTGATCACGGTGTGGCCCGCGGCCGCGACGAGCGCCGCATCATCGGTGTGCTCGGCGTCCGCAGCGCGGACCGCTTCCTGCAGCACATCCCGACGGAAGCCCTGCGGGGTCTGCGCGGCGGCGAGCTCAGACCGGTCGACGGCCGCGACGATCGCTCCCGCGGCGTCCACCCGCTTGATCGTGTCGACCACCGGGACAGCCGGGATGACGGCTTCGGCGCCGCCATCGAGGGCCGCGACGACCCGGGCGAACACCGCCGGCGGGGTGAGCGCTCGTGCGGCGTCGTGCACCAGGACCGTGTCGACATCCGCCCAGAGAGCGGCCACGCCGGCGGCGACGGACGACTGTCGCGTTGCTCCGCCGGCGACCACCGAGACGAGGTCGAGGCGATCTCCGGCGACCTCGCGCGCGTCGGTCAGCGCAGCGCCCTCGTATCCCTGCGGCACCGCGATGACGACCTGGGCACGCGGAGCGGCGAACACGCCGCGCAGCGCGTGGCGCAGAATCGTGTGCCCATCGAGACCGACGAACGCCTTGGGTGCGCCCCCGTTCAAACGGGTGCCGGAGCCGGCGGCGACGACGATGACGGCCAGACGCGGAACGGGTGCGGGAATCACCCGACCACGCTAGCGCGGACGCGGGTCGGAACCGCGCGCGCCGTCAGGACGCGAGGACCTCGTCGAGAACGACGCTCGCGCGGTCTTCGTCGGTCTTCTCGGCGAGCGCCAGCTCGGACACGAGGATCTGACGGGCCTTGGCCAGCATGCGCTTCTCGCCGGCGGACAGACCGCGGTCCTGGTCGCGGCGCCACAGGTCGCGGACGACCTCGCTCACCTTGATGACGTCGCCGGACGCGAGCTTCTCGAGGTTCGCCTTGTAGCGACGCGACCAGTTGGTCGGCTCCTCGGTGAAAGGCGCGCGCAGCACCTCGAAGACGCGGTCGAGACCCTCTTTGCCGATCACGTCACGAACGCCGACGAGGTCGACGTTGTCGGCGGGGACCTCGATGACCAGGTCGCCCTGCGTGACGTTGAGCTTCAGGTACTTCTTCGTCTCGCCCTTGATGACGCGTTCTTTGACCTCGATGATCGTGGCCGCGCCATGGTGCGGGTAAACGACGGTCTCGCCAACCTCAAAAAGCATGGAGTTATGTCCTTTCGGCAACATCCAGGATACCACAGGCCCCGATGCGCTAAGGTTCCGCCTCCCCCTTCATCCCCCTCTCCGCGCCCGCGAGGCCGCGTGCTCCCGCGCCCGCGAGGCCGCGCGCGAGCCACCCGCGAACCGGGCCCCGCTCGCCGACCCCGTAGGATGATCTGGATGCCGTCTGTCGTTCCGGGAGGATCCGTGAAAACGCGCCTGTTCGCGTCCCTGGCCGTAGGGGCCGCCATCGTTCTCGGGACGACGGGATGCAACCTCGTCGCACCCCAGGCGACCACGATCGACTACTCGGCGTCCGACGGGGTGAACGTTCCCGCCTCCGGTCCGCTGCAGGTGCGCAACGCACTCATCGTCGCCGACGAGGAGGGCACGGCCGGCAACCTCGTCGCGGCCATCGTCAACGACACCACCCAGGCTCAGACCCTGCGCGTCGAGGTGGGCGAGGCGGGCAGCACCGTGCGCGCATCGGTCATCGTGCCCGCGAGCAGCACCGTGAGCCTCGGCGACCTCGCCAACGACGTCGAGCCCCTGGCTCTCGACGGCTTCGAGGGCGCGCCCGGCTCGACCGTTCCCGTCTTCTTCCAGTCCGGCGACGGCGAGGGCGCCCTCATCGACGTGCCCGTCCTCGACGGCGCGCTGGAGTACCTGAGGACCCTCGCTCCCACGCCCACACCGACGAGCACCCTCGTTCCGACGCAGCCCTCGGCCACGCCGACGCCGACGCCGTCCTCCTGATCTTCACGACGAAGGCGCCGACGGATCCCCGTCGGCGCCTTCGTCGTTCGTGGCCGGTCAGGCTTCGAACCGGTACCCGAGTCCGCGCACGGTGACGAGCATCGACGGCTCGCTCGGGCTCTGCTCGATGCGCGACCGGATGCGCTTGATGTGCACGTCGAGCGTCTTGGTGTCGCCGAAGTAGTCGGTCCCCCAGACGCGGTCGATGAGCTGGCCACGGGTGAGCACGCGTCCGGCGTTGCGCATGAGCACCTCGAGGAGCTCGAACTCCTTCAGGGGCATGTTGATCTCGCCGCCGTCCACCGAGACGGTGTGCCGGTCGATGTCCAGGGTCACGCGCCCGCCGCTGAGGATGCGCTCATCCAGGTCGGACTCCTCCGGGCTGCGGCGACGCAGGACCGCGCGCATGCGAGCCAGGAGCTCGCGCGTGGAGTAGGGCTTGGTGACGTAGTCGTCGGCTCCGAGCTCGAGCCCCACCACGATGTCGACCTCGGAATCCTTCGCGGTCAGCATGATGATCGGCACCTGGGACGTCAGACGCAACTGGCGGCAGACCTCGGTCCCCGGCATGCCCGGGAGCATGAGGTCCAGCAGCAGGATGTCGGCCCCGCGCTCGCGGAACGCGGTGAGAGCCAGTGCGCCGTCCTCGGCGATCTCGACCTCGTAGCCCTCCCTTCGCAGCAGGTAGGCGAGCGGGTCGGCGAGATCGGGCTCGTCCTCGACGATCAGAACACGGGTCATGCGGTGTCTCCCTTCACGGGTGCGGGACGGGTTGCAGGGCCGGACTTGCGGCTCTTGCGACGCGCCTTGGGACGAACGAGGTCGAGGTCGGGCGCCTCGGACCGGGGCAAGCGGATGGTGAACGTCGAGCCGCGCTCGGGCCGAGACCACAGGCGAACCTCACCGCCGTGTCGCTGCACGGCGTGCTTGACGATCGACAGGCCGAGGCCCGTGCCTCCGGTGCGCCGCGAACGCGCCTGGTCGGCACGGTAGAAGCGTTCGAACACGCGGTGCTGATCGCTCTCGGGGATGCCGATTCCCCGGTCGGTGACGGCGATCTCCACGACGTCCTCGTCGAGCTTGATCCCCACCCCGACCTTCGAACCCTGCGGGGAGTAGGCGATGGCGTTCGCGATGAGGTTGCCCACCGCCTCGGTCAGGATCTGCGGCTCGCCCCGGACCCACAGGCCCTTCGTCCCCCCGCGCACGACGGTGACTTGGGCGGAGTCGGCCTGGATCGTGTGCGACTCGATCGCGGCCGTGACGACCTCGTCGATCGAGACGTCGCGCACCTCGCTCAACTCGTCCGACGCCTGAAGCCGCGACAGGCTGAGGATCCGGTTCGTCAACGCGGAGAGGCGCTGGATCTCCGCCTGCAGCCGACCGGAGAAGTACCGCACCTGCGCGGGATCGTCCGCGGCGGACTCGATCGCCTCGGCCAAGAGGCTCACTGCACCGACCGGAGTCTTCAGTTCGTGGCTGGTGTTGGCGACGAAGTCGCGGCGCATCTCCTCGACGCGCTCGCGCTCGGTGATGTCGCGGAGCACGAGGAGCACCAGCCGTGGCGACACGGGTGCCGCACGGACGGCAACGAGCCGCGGCTCGGCCGGCGCCGCACCCCGCCGGAGCCGGAGCGTCTCGCTGACGGAGGCACCGTTCTCGCGCGCCGCCCGCGCGACGCGGCGCAGATCGTCGTCGGCGATCGCGCTGCCGGCATCCAGCCCGAAGACCTCGGCGGCTGGAGACAGCGCCAGGACGGTCGCCGACGTGTCGCACACCACGGCGGGGTCGTCGAGGGCACCGAGCATGGACTGCACGCCCTCGGGGAGCTCGGAGGAACCCTGGGCGAGAGCCCGTTCCCTGGCTCGCTGCGCGACGACGATGAGGCTCACGACGGAGCTCCCGACGATGATTCCCACGAGGAGCGCGAGCAGCGAGAGCTGCGTGTGATCCATGCCCCCAGCGTAGAGCCGCCCATCGGACGTCACCGGACGTTCAGACGGGGAGGGCGAGGGCGAGCGGCTACTATTCACTGTCACAGCACCACTCGTTAACCTTCGGTGGGAAGAATCCCGGAGGGTCGCGGGACATGTGTGTGCCGTGCCGACGAGGAAGGTATCGCGATGCGCGAAGTGTTCCACCAGTCCCTCGAGGACGTCCAAGGTCGACTGGTCGAGATCGCCGATCTGGTCGCGGTCGCCATCGACCGTGCGACGCGCGCCTTCGGCAGCAGCGACGTCTCCCTCGCAGAGGAGGTGATCGAGGCCGACGCGATCATCGACGAGAAGGCCATGGCCCTCGACGAGCTCGCGATCGAGATCCTCGCCCGTCAGCAGCCTGTCGCTCGCGACCTCCGCATCGTCGTGACGGCGCTCCGGGTCAGCGCCTCGCTCGAACGTATGGGAGACATGGCCGAGCACATCGCTCAGCTCGCGCGTTCCCGCTTCCCCGAGCGCGCCATCCCCAAGGGCCTCAAGAGCACGTTCACCCGCATGGGTGAGCTCGACGTGGAGGTCGCACGCAAGCTCGCCGAGCTGCTGCGCACGCAGGACCTGCGTATCGCGGAGGAGATCCGCGACGTCGACGACGACATTGACGAACTGCACATCAGCGTCTTCGAGAAGGTGCTCGGCGACTCGTGGAAGGGCGAAGCCACCGCAACGGTCGACGCGACGCTCGCCAGCCGCTATCACGAGCGGTTCGCCGACCACGCGGTCTCGGTGTCCAAGAAGGTCGTCTACCTCGCCACCGGAGACTGGGCCGGCGCCGACGACGTCACGCCGACGACAGCGCTCTGACGCCGCACACGTCGAAGGGGGTGGATGCCACTGGCATCCACCCCCTTCTCGTTGACGCGGGCGTTACTTCTTGTTGCCCTGCGCCGCGACGGCAGCAGCACCGGCCGCGGCGGCCTCGGGGTCGAGGTACTCGCCGGGTCCGAGCGGCTTCATGTCGTCGTCGAGCTGGTAGACGAGCGGGATGCCGGTGGGGATGTTCAGCTCGGCGATATCGGCGTCACTGATTCCCTCGAGGTGCTTGACGAGGCCACGCAGCGAGTTGCCGTGCGCGGTGACGAGCACCGTCTTGCCGGCCTGCAGGTCGGGGACGATCTCGCTGTGCCAGTACGGGAGCATGCGGTCGATGACGATCTTCAGCGACTCGGTGTCGGGCACCTCGCCGTCGATGCCGACGTAGCGCGGGTCACCGACCTGGCTGTACTGGTCATCAGCGGGCAGCGGCGGCGGCGGAACGTCGAACGAACGACGCCAGAGCATGAACTGCTCGTTGCCGAACTCCTCGAGCGTCTGCGCCTTGTCCTTGCCCTGCAGGGCACCGTAGTGGCGCTCGTTGAGACGCCACGAACGCTTCACGGGGATCCAGAGGCGATCGGCCGCGTCGAGGGCGATGTTGGCCGTCTGGATGGCACGGCTGAGCACCGAGGTGTGCAGGACGTCGGGCAGCACACCCGACTCCTTCAGGAGTTCGCCGCCGCGCTGGGCCTCGGCCTTCCCCTGATCGGTGAGCCGGACGTCGACCCAGCCGGTGAACTGGTTGGTCTTGTTCCACTCGCTCTGCCCGTGGCGGAGGAGGATCAGCGTGTGAGGCATGCCTCCATGCTAGCGACGCCGAGCGAGCCCCTCGGAGCCGACGCCTGGCATCATGTCGCAAGTGACTCCCTCCCCCGTCGGACGCCCCACGCGCGGCACCACGGGAGTCAATCGCCTGCGCCGCGTGGACCGTTGGATCGCGCGGCATCCGGTGCTGCGACGCGCGGACGATCCCCTCGTCGTCGATCTCGGATTCGGAGCGAGTGCCATGACCCCCCTCGAACTGCATGCGCGCCTCCGCCGCACCCGTGCCGACGTCGAGGTCCTGGGACTCGAGATCGACCCCGAGCGCGTCGCTCGGGCGCGGGCACAGGCGGAGGGCGTGGAGGGGATCGGCTTCGCGCTCGGCGGCTTCGAGGTACCGACGCCCGCTGGACGGCGCCCGGCAGTGATCCGCGCGATGAACGTACTGCGGCAGTACGACGAGGCCGACGTCGCCGGGGCGTGGGCGCGGATGTGCGCGCGGCTCCCACCCGACGGCATCCTGGTCGAGGGAACGTGCGATGAGATCGGCCGCGTGGTGACCTGGGTCGAGGTGGGGGCGGATGCCGTGCCCCGGTCGCTCACGGTGTCGTTGCGGCTCGCGGATCTCGACGATCCCGCGATCCTCGCCGAGCGGCTCCCGAAGGCGCTGATCCACCGCAACGTCCCGGGCGAGCGGGTGCACGACTACGTCGCCGCGCTCCAGCGCGAGTGGAACCGCGCCGCGGCGGTCGCGCCGTTCGGGCCCGTGCACCGGTGGCGGACCGCGGTCGAGGCGCTGGCCGCCGACGGGTGGCCCGTGCGGGGCCGATCGCGCTGGCGGCTCGGCGAAGTCGGGGTCGACTGGAGCGCCGTCGCCCCCGGCTGATCACACGCGCGGCAGGAGCGCCTGAGCCTCGGCGAACGGCATACCCGTCGCCACCAGCAGGTCGACCGTCAGCGGCCGCATCGCGGCCACGAGGTTCAGCTCGCCGACATTGCCGTCGGGGAGGATGCGTGCCGGGTCGAGCCGGGCGGCGAGGGCCGCCAGCGTCGCGCGGGCGGCGGGTTCGACCGAGACGTCGTCGAGCGCGTCGCGCACGAGACCCGCCCCGCGCTCGATCTCGGCGAGCAGGTCTGCGGGAACGGCCCGCGACTGACCGTCGGCGCACAGGTACGCGGCCCGTCGCCCCACCACGCGGAGGTTGCGGGTCGCCAGGTCCATCGCGGCGCGGACGCGGGCGTGCCGTTCCAGCTCGGTCCGCTGGCGGCGCAGGAACGGCGAGATCCGGGCCACTTCCTGCCCGGATTCGAGCGAGCCGCTCCACGCGTCCACGTAGGTCTGCAGCGCTCGCGCGCGTTCCAGCCCCCGCTCGGCACGAGCACGGTCGCCACGCCGGAGCGCACGGACGATCGTCGCGATGGCGACGTCGAACGCGTCGAAGAGCTCGTCGGCATCCCGCAGTTCCGTGCGGCGGAGAGTACGCGGGATCAGCGCCGTCACGAGCAGGGCCGCCACTCCCCCGACGACGCCGTCGATGAGACGGACGAACGGGGCGCCGGTCACGATCACCAGGGCGATGAGCGACTGGACCACGGCGGCCAGCGCGAACCCCGGCTGCGGCGAGAGGAACCGCGCCACGACGAGAGTCACGAACATCGCCACCGCGATCTGCCACCACCCGGCGCCCGCGATCAGGAGGACCAGCTCGGCGAGCAGGATGCCGACGAGCATCCCCGCGACGGTCTCGGCGACGCGCCACGGTCGGGCGTCCCGCACCAGGCCGAGGCTCGACACCGTCACGGTCGCCGCGAGAAGGGGAACGGTGTGTCCGAGCACGAAATGCGCGAACACGAACGCCGCGGTCGCGGCGACGACGATCTGCACGATGGCGGGGAGCGACTCGCGCACACGACCCCACCGACGTCGAAGCGTCGTGCGCAGGCGCGAGCGCGGCACGACGACGCCGACGGTCGTCGAGGACTCCTCGCCTGTCATCCCGCGGCGCGTCGGCGTCCGAGGCGCGGCAGCCGCGGAACCCCGGCGGTGGCCCCCGCGTCGGCGGGCACGACCGTCTCGACCGCGGCGGCGATCGGACCGTCCGCGGTGTCGACCACGTATGGCACGTCGGCGGGCGCGGTGCGCTTGACGAGGGCGAGCGCGATGGGGCCCTCCTCGTAGTGCACGGCGACGGAGGTCACGGCCCCGATCGCGTCGTCACCGACGCGCACCACGTCACCGCGCGACGGGAGCACGCTGTCGCTGCCGTCGAGCTGGAGCGCGACCACGCGGCGCGGCGGATGACCGAGGTTGTGCACCTTCGCGACGGTCTCCTGGCCGCGGTAGCAACCCTTCGACAGGTGCACGGCGGTGCGAAGCCAGTCCATTTCGTGCGGCAGCAGCCGCTCGTCCGCGTCGACCGACACGCGCGGACGCCACGCGGCGACCCGGAGTGCCTCGACGGCCTCGCGCCCGGCGAGGGACACCTCGCCGGCCACCGCCGCGGCGACGATGCGGTCGAATTCCGCGGTATCCACGACGGCTTCCGCCCAGTCACGGTCGGCGCCGGGATGATCCTCGACGCGGGCGTACGCCCAACCACCCGGAGAGACTTCGGGCCACGGGTCGACCCACACGACGGGGACCCCCGCAGGGGCGAGCGAGTTCAGCGACCCCACCGCAGCGCGTGTCCCGCCGATCACGAAAGCCTCTTCCGACCGGTCGCGCACCTCGACACGCAGGCGGAAGCGCATGCGGCCGAGCCACGCGGCGAGGGGCTCGGCGTCGGCGGCATCCACGATCAGCCAGGTGGTCTCGCCGTCATCGATGACCGACGCGGCGTGCTCGACGCGACCGTTCGGATCGAGGATGAGCATCTCGGTCGACACGCCCGAGGGCAGATGCGTCAGGGCCTGCGACGACAGCGAGTCGAGCCAGCTCAGCCGATCGGGGCCGTCCACCGACAGCACCCGACGTTCTCCCAGCGGTGCGAGCGCCGCGCCGGATGCGAGCCGGCGCTGCTCGGTCAGGGGCGAACCGACGTGGCGGAGGCCCGCCTCATCGACGATCGCGCCGGGAACCTCCGAGAGCGACGCCATCACTCGGCCCGAGCCAGACGGGCGGACGCGTGGGAGGCGAGTTCGCGGCCGAACGCTGCGATGTCCCACGCCCACAGCAGGTGGTCGTCGACGAGGCCGTAGAGACGGGTGGCGGAAGCGTACGGCTTGGCGCCCGCCGTGCGGACGATCGCGTCGCTCGCGAGGTCGACGCGGGGCCCCCGCACCTGGCCGATGTACAGCTCGAGGACGCCGTTCGAGTGGGCCACGCTCACCTCGAGCGGGAACCCGCCCTCGGCGGTGCGGAGCGTCTCGACGTCGTCCGCGGTGCGGCGCGGCGCGGACTCGGTCGGCGGGAGGAGCGCGGGTCCGGCATCGGCGTCGGTGGCCGGACGAGCCACCCGCCAGTAACCGGTCTCGGACACCAGGGCGCGACGGTCTTCACCGTCGAGCAGCCACGCGTGCGCCGAGTAGTTCAAGAAGTCGCCACCGTCATGGCTGAAGCTCACGCGGTGCGCGAACTCGCCCGAGAAGGTGCGACCGTCGGCCTCGTAGTCGATGACGCCGGTCCCCTCCCACACCCCGATCAGCCACGACAGCGGGACGAGGTCGGCCGGAAGGTCGGTCGGAATCTCGATCACGACGGCCCTCGTCAGCGCTGACCGCGATAGAGGTTCCAGATGACGGTGCCGGAGACGAAGGCGATCGCCAGCGAGGCGAGACCGAGAAGTCCCACGAAGAAGAGTTCGAGCGCGAGGAGATCCATGCGACAACTCTATCGGGGAACGATGGATGCCAGCCCGAATGCGGCCGTGATGAGACCCAGCACGACGACGGCTCCCAGGACGCTCGCCGCGACCCGCTGGATGAACGCCTGCGAGCGTCCGTACCAGAGCTGCACGGCGAAGGCGGCGATGACGCATCCCCCCAGCGCGACCGTGATCCACGGGGCGTGCAGGTCGGTGGGAACGAACAGCCCGATCGCGAGGCCGGCCACGAGGGCGAGCACCCAGACGGCGACGATGCCGCCGAACGTGCGGCGCGGCGCGAGGTCGGGAGTCGACATACCGTCCATCATCGCGCACACCGGCCCATCGGCGCGCGAGGAGGATGCGCGAGGCGCGCCGCGACGCGGGCGGCGGCGGGGGTGACGGCACGACCGCGCGGCTCCCCCCTAAGATGGGCGGGTGCGGCAGGACCGCACTGGGAGGTCCGTTTGGCTCAGCTTCTCGTTCTCAGCTCCGCCCCCGGCGGTGGTGCGGCGTTGCCCGCGCTCGAATTGTTGAGCCATCGCGTGCGGCAGATCCCGGCCGAACCGGCGCAGCTGGTCAACGCCCCGAGCGCCGACGTCGTCTTCGTCGACGCGCGCGTCGACCTCGTCGGCGCCAAGTCGCTGTGCAAGATCCTGACGACGACCGGGATGGAAGCCCCTCTCGTCATCATCGTGACGGAGGGCGGACTCACCGCCGTCTCGACCGACTGGGGCGTGGATGACGTCGTGCTGGTCGGCGCCGGGCCCGCCGAGATCGACGCCCGCATCCGCCTGGCGATGGGTCGCCGCAGCGCCGAGCAGGTTTCGTCGCGCATCTCCACGTCCGGCATCACGATCGACGAGTCGTCGTATTCGGCGAAGGTCCACGGCAAGCCGCTCGACCTGACCTACAAGGAGTTCCAGCTCCTGCACTTCTTCGCCACCCATCCGTCCCGCGTGTTCACGCGTGAGCAGCTGCTCAGTGAGGTGTGGGGATACGACTACTTCGGCGGCACCCGCACGGTCGACGTCCACGTCCGCCGCCTGCGCGCCAAGCTCGGCGACCTCGAGCAGCTCATCGGCACCGTGCGCAACGTCGGCTACCGGTTCAACGTGTACGAGGACGATCAGCCGCCCGTTTCCGCGACGTCCTCCTGACCCCCTCCGCGCAACCGTTCACGCGCACGTCATCGACCCCTGCAATGATGAGGGAATGATCGAACACGACGTGCTGGACGCGGGCCTCGGTGACGCGGACGACGACGACTTCGACGAGGCCGTCGAGGCCGAGGACGAACAGCTCCCCGACCACCGCTACCTCGACCGCGAGGTCAGCTGGTTGTCGTTCAACCAGCGCGTGCTGGAACTCGCCGAGGACCCGACCGTTCCGGTTCTCGAACGCGCCAACTTCCTGGCGATCTTCGCGAGCAACCTCGACGAGTTCTTCATGGTCCGCGTGGCCGGCCTCAAGCGCCGCATCGTCACCGGTCTGGCCGTGCCGACGAATGTCGGACGCGCCCCGCTGGATGTGCTCGCCGACATCTCCGCCGAGGCGCACCGCCTGCAGCTCCGCCACGCGGGCGTGTGGACCGATCAGGTGCGGCCTGCCCTCGCCGAGGCCGGGATCGAGGTTGTGTCCTGGGATTCGCTCGACGAGGACTCCTCCGCGCGCCTCACCGAATACTTCCAGCGCAACGTCTTTCCGGTCCTCATGCCGCTCGCGGTCGACCCGGCACACCCGTTCCCCTACATCTCGGGCCTGTCCCTGAACCTCGCCATCCGCATCCGCAACGCGCGCACGGGTCGTCAGGAGTTCGCGCGACTCAAGGTGCCGCCGATGCTCCCCCGCTTCGTCGAGGTGCCGGGCGACGGTCCCGGTGTGCGGTACCTACCCCTCGAAGAACTCATCTCCAACCACCTGGGCGACCTGTTCCCGGGCATGGAAGTCCTCGATCACCATGCCTTCCGCCTCACCCGGAACGAAGACGTCACGATCGAGGAGGACGAGACCGAGAACCTCATCCAGGCGCTGGAGGCCGAGCTGCTGCGCCGCCGATTCGGGCCGCCCATCCGCCTCGAGATCACCGACGACATGGACGACCTGACGCGCGATCTCCTCCTCAGCGAGCTGGACATCACCGATCAGGAGGTGTACCGCCTCCCCGGTGCCCTCGACCTGCGCGGACTGTTCGACATCTCGCGCATCGACCGCCCCGACCTGCACTATCCGCCGCACGTGCCGAAGACGGCCCTCCCCTTCCAGCCTCCCGAGCAGAGCAGCCGCGCCGACATCTTCGGTGCGATCCGCAAGGCCGACGTCCTCGTCCACCACCCGTACGAGTCGTTCGCCACCAGCGTCCAGGCGTTCCTGGAACAGGCGGCGAAAGACCCGAACGTCCTGGCCATCAAGCAGACGCTGTATCGCACGTCGGGCGACAGCCCCATCGTCCAGGCGCTCATCGACGCCGCCGAGGCCGGCAAGCAGGTTCTGGCGCTCGTCGAGGTGAAGGCGCGCTTCGACGAGGCGAACAACATCGTGTGGGCCCGCAAGCTGGAAAAGGCCGGCGTCCACGTCGTCTACGGCCTCGTGGGACTCAAGACGCACTGCAAACTCGCCCTCGTCATCCGCGAGGAGGAGGGGCGCCTGCGTCACTACAGCCACGTCGGGACGGGCAACTACAACCCGAAGACCAGCCGCATCTACGAGGACTTCGGCCTGTTCACGGTCGATGACCAGGTCGGCCGCGACCTCACGCGCCTGTTCAACGAGCTCAGCGGGTACGCGATCGAGAAGAAGTTCAAGCGCCTGCTGGTCGCCCCTCTGCACCTGCGGAAGGGTCTGCTCCGGCACATCGAACGCGAGCGCGTCAACGCCCTCGAAGGCAAGCCGTCGGGTGTGCGGATCAAGGTCAACTCGATGGTCGACGAACAGATCATCGACGCGCTGTATCGGGCGAGCCAGGCCGGGGTGCCGGTCGAGGTGTGGGTGCGCGGCATCTGCTCCATCAAGCCCGGCGTCGAGGGCATGAGCGAGAACATCCGAGTCCGGTCGATCCTCGGTCGCTACCTCGAGCACTCGCGCATCTTCACCTTCGTCAACAACGGCGACCCGCAGGTCTTCATCGGCAGCGCCGACATGATGCACCGCAACCTCGACCGTCGCGTCGAGGCGCTGGTGCGGGTCGTCGATCCGAAGCAGATCCAGGAGCTGTCCGACCTCTTCGACCTCGCGATGGACGAGGGAACGAGTTCGTGGCACCTCGGCCCGGAGGGCGAGTGGGTCCGGCACAGCGTGGATGCCGAGGGCACTCCGCTGATCGACCTGCAGGAGCACACCATGGCAATGGTGCAGCGCAAGCGACGTTCCCGGGCGGCTCGGTGACGGAAACGGCCGTCTACGCTGCCGGGGGCGTGGTCTGGCGCATGGTCGAGGGCAAGTACCGCGTCTTGCTGATCCACCGCACCAAGTACCGCGACGTCACGCTCCCCAAGGGCAAGGTCGACCCCGGGGAGACGCTCGCCGAGACCGCCGTGCGCGAGATCCGCGAGGAGACCGGCATCCGGGTCGCCCTCGGCGTCCCCGTCGGAGTCTCGCGATACCGGATGCCGAGCTCCCGCACGAAGATCGTCCACTATTGGGCGGCGGAAGCGACCGATGCCGCGGTGCGGACGTCGACGTTCGTGCCGAACAAGGAGATCGCGGCGATCGAGTGGGTCAGCGTGAAGAAGGCGCGCAAGCACCTCAGCTATCCGGTCGACATCGAGATCCTCGATGAGTTCGTCCGTCTCATCGACGAACTGGCACTGCCGACCTTCCCCGTGATCGCCCTTCGCCACGCGAAGGCCCGCTCGCGCGAGGAGTGGGACGGCACGGATACCGCTCGACCGCTGACGCCGCGCGGTCGGCGGCAGGCGAACGCGATCGTCGGGCCGCTGCTCGCCTTCGGGGTCCGACGGATCGTCTCCAGCCCGGCCGAGCGCTGCGTGCGCACGGCGGTCCCGCTGTCGGCGGCCCTCGCTCAGCGCATCGAGCTGACCGAGGCCATCAGCCAGGACGCGTGGGAAGAGGGGCGCAGCGACGCCCGCTCTGTCGTCGGCGAACGCGTGCGTCTGCGCAAGCCGGTCGTGGTCGTCAGCCACGGACCGGTGCTTCCCGACATCATGCACGAGTTGGCTCTGGCGACCGGCACGATGCGCGGCTCGTATCTGGGCAGCTCGTCAGCACTCGAACCCGCGGCGTTCTCCGTGGCGCACATTCCGGTCGCGCACCCCGGTTCGGGGATCGTCGCGATCGAGACGCACGAGCCGCAGGTGTGACACTCCCCGCCGGGATTCGGCTCGCGTGGCGCCGCGTTCCCGCGGGCGAGCCTCGCCGTTCGGTTTCGCGGGCGCTGCTGGCCGAGCTCCTCCCCGGAGCGACGTTCGTCTCGCGATGCGCGTCGTGCGGCGGCGACCACGGTCGCATCCGGGTGGTGGGGACGGATGCCACGGTGTCGGTGTCCTACGTCGACGGGTGGGCGTTCGCGATCGCGGGTCCGGGGAACGCACGCCTCGGACTGGATGCCGTCCCCGCCGCGGCCTCGGGACTCGAACGCGTCCTGCCGCGGGGCGACGCGCAGTCGTGGGCACGTGTCGAAGCGGTGCTGAAAGCCGACGGGCGCGGGCTCACCGTCGATCCGGCCCGGGTCCAGGTCCGCGCGATCGCCGACGGTGCCCCCTGGAGCGCCCGCATCGACGATGACCCGCCCGTGGCCGGTTGGGACATCCCCGGTCCCCCCGGGGTGCTCCTCGCGGTGGCCCTGGGCTGACCGCGTCAGGGCAGCGGCGGGAGCTCCACGCGGTCGATCCAGCGCGACAACATCTCGGCGGCGTCCGGTCCACCGGCCGAGAGGACCGCGGCGCGGAAATCGTCGGTGGTCACGAGTCCGTGGCGGTGCTCGCGCGTCCATCGACGCACGAGGTCGAAGAACGGTCCGTCGCCGATGCTCCGCCGCAGGGCATGGAGCGCGAGCGCTCCGCGTTTGTAGACGCGGTCGTCGAACATGTCGTCGGGACCGGGATCGACGAGCAGCAGATCCTGCGGCTTGGTGGAGAGGCGGGCGAAGTGGCTGCGCGCGCAGTCGTCGGCCGAGCGTCCGCCGGATGCCTCGGACCACAGCCACTCGGCGTAACAGGCGAAGCCTTCGTTGAGCCAGATGTCGCTCCACCGCGCGATTCCGACGCTGTTGCCGAACCACTGGTGGGCCAGTTCGTGCGCGATGAGACGCTGCGCCGCCGGCACGAGGTGGTTCATGCCGAACACGGCGAGTCCCTGCGCCTCCAGGGGGATCTCCAGCTCGTCGGCCGTCACGACGAGCGCGCAGGCCTCCTGCGGGTACGGGCCGAACAGTCCGTCGAAGGTACGGAGCATCTCGGGGACGGCCGCGAACGCACGGTCCGCGGCGGCGAAGAGGGCGGGAGGCGCGGTGACGGTCACCGCCGGTACGACGCCGGCCCCCGAACGGGCCAGGGGACGCGTCCGGTATCGCCCCACATGAACCGCGGCCAGATAGGTCGCGGTCGGGACGTCGGAGGTGAAGACGGTGGTCGCCCGGCCCCCGCGACGAGTCGTGGCAGCGGGCACACCGGTGGCCGCGACGGTGTAGCCGTCGTCGACCGTGATCCGCATCGTCATCCGCGCTCGATCATCGGGGCGGTCGTTGCAGGGGAACCAGGTGGGCGCGCCGGTCGGCTGGCCCGCGACGAGCGCGCCATCGGTGAGTTCCTCCCAGCCGACCGCTCCCCAGCGGGACCGGCGTGGGGCGGGCGCCCCCGCGTAGACGACCTCGACAGCGAACGGATCGCCGGCCGCGATCGGCCGCGGCGGCACGACGCGGAGCTTCCCCGCCGAAGCGGAGAACCGTGCGGGGGCACCGTCGACGCGGGCGCGCGTCGCGCGCAGTCCCACGAGGTCGAGCACGATCGCGGACAGATCGGCCGCGGCGGTCGCGCGGATCGTGGCGCTTCCCTCGAGACGGTTCGTGCGGACGCGGTAGTCGAGCGTCAGGTCGTACGACTCGACGCGGTATCCGTCATCGCCGCTCTGCGGGGCGTACAGGTCGCCGCCGCTCACGTGGTCGACTGATAGGCGCGCACCTTCACGGCGCGCCAGGGTCCGATGGGGTTGCCGCTCCACCGCGAACCGACGGGGACGGTCTCGCCGCGCATCACGAGGGACGCGGGACCGACGGTCGCGTGCGCCCCGAGGGTCGATGCGGGGAGCACCACGCTGTGCGGCCCGAGGGTCGCACCGGGTTCGAGCTCGACGGTGTCCATACTCATGATTCGATCATGGAAGAGGTGGGTCTGGACGACGCACCCGCGGTTGACCGTCGACGCGTCACCGAGAGTCACCAGATCCGGTTCGGGCAGCCAGTAGCTCTCGCACCACACCCCGCGGCCGATGCGGGCGCCCAGACTCCGCAGCCAGACCGCCAGCGCGGGCGTTCCCGCGGCGGCACGGGCGAACCACGGCGCCGCCACCATCTCGGTGAACGTGTCCGATACCTCGGTGCGCCACACGAAGCTCGACCACAGCGGCTGCTCCCCCGCCCGGATGACGCCCACGATCACCCATTTCGCCGCCGTCGAGACGGCCGCGGCGAGGGCGCCCGCGGCGAGCAGCACGAGTCCCGAGAGGAGCAATGTCCATACCGGACCGGTCGTCTCCCAGAGGCCCGCGAGCGTGAAGAGGACGCCGAGTCCGATCGCGCACGTCACGACGACGGGGATGAAGCGCCCCAACTCCCACAGTGCGCGTGCGAGCCGCAGCCCCGGCGTCGGACGGTACGTGCGCGACTCGTCGCCCTCGGCCGACAGCCGACGCAGCCGCACGGCCGGCGAACCGAGCCACGACGACCCCGGCTTCGCCTTGAGCGGCGCCGCCGAGAGTACGGCGACGAGGCCGTCGCGCGGCACCCGGTGGCCCGGCGCGGCCATGCCGGAGTTGCCGAGGAACGCCCGCTTGCCGATGCGCACGGGGCCGATGCGCATCCACCCGGCGCGCAGTTCGTACGACGCGACCATCGTGTCGTCCGCCAGGAAGGCGCCGTCCTCGATTCGTGCCATCGTCGGCAGGAGCAGGACCGTGGATGCCTCGACGTCGTGGCCGACGCGAGCGCCCAGCATCCGCAGCCAGACGGGTGTGAACAGGCTCGAGTACAGCGGGAAGAGGATGGTGCGCGCCGAGTCGAGCAGCCGCTCGATGGTCCACGCCTGCCAGGCGACCCGGCTGCGCACGGGGAAGGTGCCCTCCACCAGCCCGATCGAGAAGACGCGCACGAGCAGGACGACGGATGCCGCGAACACCAGACCCGTGACGGCGACGCCCGGCACGAGCCAGACGAAGGCCGCCCCGGTCGCAGCCGCGAGCGACTCGGCACCCCGCATGCCCTGTGCCACGACGAGACCGCCGACGGCGAAGGACAGCAGGGGCAGGACGGCGAGCATCACGGCGGACGCGGCGTAGGCCCACAGCCACCGCGTGGGAGCGGACGGCCGCTCCGTCGGCCAGCCCTTCGCCGTACCGCCGACGCGCGCGGCGGGCGAGCCCGCCCACGACTGGTCGGCCTTGACGCGTCCGAAGACGGCGGAACCGGGCGCGATCTCGGCGCGACGACCGATGCGCGTGCCCGGGGCGAGGGTCGAGCGCGCTCCCACCGTGGCCTCCGCCCCGATCCGCACCTCGCCGATGCGGACGAGGTCGCCGTCGATCCAGTAGCCGGTGAGATCGACCTCCGGCTCGATCGACGCGCCGTCCCCTATGACGAGCATGCCGGTGACCGGCGGCAGGGCGTGAAGGTCGACGTTGCGGCCGATACGGGCACCGAGGGCGCGAGCGTAGTACGACACCCACGGTGCACCCGCGAGGCCGACGGCGTCCACCTGGGCGGCGATCTGCTCCGCCAGCCAGAGCCGCACGTGCACGCCCCCTCCCCGGGGGTAATCGCCGGGTCGGAGACCGGCCAGGAGAAGACGCGCCGACACGACAGCGATCGCCATGCGGCCGAACGGCGTCGCGAACACCAGGAGGCCGATCAGCAGCACCGGCCAGGGGATGGAGGGCAGCACGTCGAAGCCCGGGACCAGCCGCAGAATCGCTGAGGCGGTCAACAGATAGAGCAACCAGCGCACGCCCGAAAGGATGAACAGCGGCGCGCCGAGAAGGGTCTGCACCCACTGCGTCGCGCGGGGGGTCGGCGTCGGCCGGTGGAAAGCGGCCGGAGCGTCGTCGGTGAGTTGCGGGCCCAGGGCTTTCGCCATCGCGCCGAGACGGGGGACGTCGTAGATGTCGGCGACGGAGAACTCCGGAACGCGGACACGGATGCGAGAGACGAGCTGCGCCGCGGACAGCGACCCGCCACCGAGGTCGAAGAAGTCGGACTTCCGGTCGGTGACGGGAAGCCCCAGCACCGCTTGCCACTGCTCGGCGAGCCACTGCTCATCGGCGGAGAAGTCGGTGGGGGTCGGCGCGTCGACCCCGGGAAGCGGCCAGGGCAGCGCGGCCCGATCGACCTTGCCCGAGGTGCGGACGGGGAGTTCATCGACCACACCCAACAGCGGAATGGTCGCGGCGGGCAGGCGCTCGGCGAGCGCGGCGCGGGCGGCGGCTCGGTCGAGCTCGGCGCCCTCCTCCATCACCAGGTATCCCACGAGGATGGGAACCCCCGCCTCGGTGGTGCGCACCGCGACCGTCGCCGCGTGGACCTGCGGGAGGTCCTGCAGCGCCGACTCGACCTCGCCGAGCTCGATGCGACGGCCCCCGACCTTCACCTGATCGTCGGCGCGCCCCTGGAAGACCAAGCCCGCGCTCTCGAATCGGACGAGGTCGCCGGAGCGATAGGCGCGCTCCCACCCGAGCGTCGGCATCGGCGCGTACTTCTCGGCATCCTTCGCCGGATCCAGGTAGCGGGCGAGGCCCACTCCCCCGATGATCAGCTCGCCCGCCTCGCCTTCGGCCACCGGCCGCCCGTCGGCATCGACGACCGCGAGGGCCCACCCGTCCAGCGGCAGACCGATGCGGACCGGGGGTGTCCCGTCCAGGAGCGCCGCGCACGCGACGACCGTCGCCTCGGTGGGCCCGTAGGTGTTCCAGACCTCTCGACCGTCGGCGACGAGTCTCGCGGCGAGCTCGGGCGGGCAGGCCTCGCCGCCAAAGATGAGCAGGCGGACGTTCTCGATCGAGTCCGCCGGCCACATCGCCGCGAGAGTCGGAACGGTCGAAACGACCGAGATGCCCTGGCGGAGCAACCACGGCGCGAGATCCTCGCCCGAACGCACGAGGGAGCGCGGCGCCGGCACGAGGCACGCCCCGTGGCCCCAGGCGAGCCACATCTCTTCGCACGAGGCGTCGAAGGCCACCGAGAGTCCCGCGAGGACACGGTCGCCGGGGCCGAGGGGGTCGCCCTGCAGGAACAGGCGCCCCTCCGCCTCGACGAACGCCGCCGCGGATCGGTGCGAGACTGCCACACCCTTGGGCACCCCGGTCGAGCCCGACGTGAAGATGATCCAGGCGTCGTCGTCGACGGTCGGCGGCGCGACGATCGGCACCGCGCTCGTGCTCGGGTGCGGCGCTTCGCCGTCGTAGAGGCGGACCAGCGCCTCGTCGCCCGCGACGAACTCTCCGTCGCCGGCGATGATCCCCTTCACCCCGGCCTCCCCGAACACCAGGCGTGCGCGCTCGTCCGGGTCGTCTGCATCCACCGGGACGTACGCGGCACCGGCCGCCATGACGGCCAGGATCGAGACGTACAGCTCCTTCGAGCCGGAGGGCATCCGGACACCCACACGATCGCCGCGGCGCACCCCGCCCGCGTGCAGCGCCGCGGCGGTGCGCCACACGCGCGCCAGGAGCTCGCGGTAGCTGAGGGCCCCCGAACCGTCGTCGATCGCCGAGGCCTCCGGATACCGGGATGCCACGTCGGCGAGGATGTCGATGAGCGTGCGCGCCGGCGCGGCGAAGCTCGTACGGTCGAGCAGCTCTTGGCCGGGATTCGCGGGGGTCGTCACGGGGGTGAAGCGTACACAGGCGAGGAAAACACCCCGGAACGGCGGCACCGGTTCACCTTCCGTTCACCCGTGCAACGCACTCTCGTAAGGGACGGTGTTTACCGTGCGGGAGAACCCTGCACCGGGTTCGTGTCCCCGACATGCGAAGGATTCACACAGTGAAGCTCTCCCGACTCGCCCAGCTGGGCACCGTGGCCGCCGTGGCCTCTCTTGCCCTCGCCGGCTGCGCCTCCTCCAGCGGAGGCACCACGGAGTCGTCTCCGTCCGCTTCCTCCTCGGACGTGGCGTTCACGATCGACCCCAGCCTCGCCGGCACCATCACGGCCGGTGGGTCCAGCGCCCAGGCCAACGCGCAGGCCGCCTGGACCAGCGCCTACAACGCCACCGCCAAGGGCGTGACCATCAACTACGACAAGTCGCAGGGCTCCGGCGGCGGTGTCACCAACTTCCTCAGCGGCGCGTACGACTTCGCCGGCTCCGACTCGCCCCTCAACGCCGACCAGACCACGCAGTCGCAGGCGCTCTGCACCGACGGTGGCGTGAACATCCCGGTCTACCTCGACGGTGTCGCGATCATCTTCAACATCCCCGGCGTGACCGAGCTCAAGCTCAGCGGCGAGACCATCGCGAAGATCTTCGCGCTGCAGATCACCGACTGGTCCGACCCGGCCATCACCAAGGACAACGGCACGGCCCTCACCGCCGGCCCCATCACCACGGTTGCGCGCTCGGACGGCTCGGGCACCACGCAGAACTTCACCAACTACCTCGCCGCGACGCAGTCGTCGGTCTGGACCTCGCCCGCCGGCAAGGACTGGCCGATCGAGGGCAACGTGTCGAAGCAGAAGGGTGGCTCGGGTGTCGTCGAGGCCGTCAAGGCCGGCTCCGGCACGATCGGCTACGCCGACCACTCCGCGATCGGCGACCTGAACTCGGCCGCGATCATCCAGGACGGCACGGCCATCCCCTACAGCCCCGAGGCCGTCACGGCGACCTTCGCGGCTGCGGCCGTCGACGCCGACAACGGCGTTCCCGGTGACCTGTCGAAGAAGTTCGACTACACCAAGCTGACCGCCGAGACGTACCCGATCCCGCTGGTCTCGTACGCCATCACCTGCACCGAGTTCAAGGACACCAAGCAGGCCGAGCTCGTGAAGTCGTACCTCGGCTTCGTCACCAGCACGCTCGGCCAGCAGGTCGCCGCGAAGAACGCTGGTTCGGCTCCGCTCCCCGAGTCGGTCCTCGCGGACGCCGCGAAGACGCTTGAGGCGATCAAGTAAACATCTCTCGGATCCGAACCGGTCCGCACCCTGGTGCGGGCCGGTTCGGGCTGATCAGGAGCGTCGACGTCCGCGTCGACGCTTCCGCTGAGCCCGATCATCCTCAGAGAGAATCCCGACCCGAGGAGCACACCATGACCACTGCCGAGCGCGAGGTCAGCCGTGGCTGACACCGTCTCTGCTCCCCCGGCCGGGGGCCCTTCCACGATCGTCGGCAAGCGCCGCGCCGGGGACACCGCCTTCCTCGGCCTGTCGATGACAGCCGCCGTCTCGATCATGATCATCCTGGCGGGCGTCGCGATCTTCCTGATCATCAAGGGACTCCCCGCGATCACCGGTGACTGGACGCAGGGCGACCTCGCCGGCTACCAGAACGGCTCGTGGACGAACTTCTGGGAGTACGTCGGACCGCTCCTGTGGGGAAGCATCTGGGCGGCTCTGATCGCCATGGTGCTCGGCACCCCGGTGGCGATCGGGATCGCGCTGTTCATCTCGCACTACGCGCCCCGCCGCATCGCCGGGGCGCTCGGCTACATCGTCGATCTGCTCGCGGCGGTCCCCTCGATCGTCTTCGGCCTGTGGGGCATCATCGTGATGCGCCCGCTGCTGATCCCGCTCGGTGAGTTCCTCAACACGTACTTCGGCTGGATCCCGCTCTTCGCCGGTTCCCCGTCCAGCACCGGGTCGACGTTGCTCACCGGCTCGGTGGTCCTCGCCGTCATGATCCTCCCGATCGTCACCTCGATCACGCGCGAGATCTTCCTGCAGACCCCGCGTCTGCACGAAGAGGCCGCGCTGGCCCTCGGCGCCACGCGCTGGGAGATGATCCGCCTCTCGGTCTTCCCCTACGCCCGTAGCGGCATGGTGTCGGCCACTCTTCTCGGCCTCGGCCGCGCACTCGGCGAGACGATGGCCATCGCGCTCATCATCTCGCCCAGCCTCATCTACTCCGTGCTGATCCTCACCGACGGCTACAACTCCCAGACGATCGCCGCCAACATCGCGCTGAACTTCCCCATCGCCACCGACCTGCAGCGCTCCGCGCTCATCGGCACCGGTCTGATGCTGTTCGTGGTGTCGCTCGCGGTGAACATCCTGGCCCGCTACATCATCGGCGCGACTGGCCCGGGGGCGAAGGGTCGCAAGAAGGGGAAGCGCTCGTGACCACCACCAAGAGCCCGTCGAAGGTGTCGACGGCATCCCCGCCCCTGGCGCTCACCAGCGGCCAGCTCCCGCGCTTCATCGAGCCGATCATGCTGCTCGGTGTCGCGGTGCTCGTCGCCGCCGTGCAGTTCCTCCTCGGCGGTTTCCACCTTCCGAGCTGGCTGATCCTCACCGCGGTGCTCTACCTGATCGCGATCGGGGTCGGGTCGTCCATCGTCGAGAGCCGGCGCAAGGCCGTCGATCGCGTGGTCCGTGGCCTCGTCACCGCGGCCTTCCTCCTGGCTGTCGCCCCCCTCATCTCGACGCTGTGGACCGTCGTGTCCAAGGGGCTCGAGGTCGTGAACTGGACCTTCATCACACAGACGGGCGGCAGCGCGTTCGACCCCGAGACGCTGGAGGTCGTCGCCACGCCGGGTGCCCTTCAGGCCATCGTGGGAACGCTCATCATCACCGGTATCGCCGCCCTCATCTCGGTGCCGATCGGTATCTTGGCCGCGGTCTACCTTGTCGAGTACGCACTGCCGACCAACCCGCTGCGTCGCACGATCACCTTCCTCGTCGATGTCATGACGGGTATCCCCTCGATCGTCGCCGGTCTGTTCGCGTTCTCGTTCTTCGCACTGATCGTGGGCCCCAAGGCGTTCAGCGGGTTCTCGGCATCCATCGCCCTCTGCGTGCTGATGATCCCCATCGTCATCCGCTCCACCGAGGAGATGCTGCGTCTGGTGCCCGCCGATCTGCGCGAAGCCTCGCTCGCGCTCGGCGTGCCGCGATCGGCGACGATCGTGAAGGTCGTGCTGCGCACCGCCGCGAGCGGAATCATCACCGGTGTCGTGCTCGCCGTGGCCCGCGTCGTCGGCGAGACGGCGCCGATCTTCATCGCCGCCAGCTTCACCGACAACTTCAACTCCAACCCGTTCGACGGTCCGATGCAGACCCTTCCCGTGATGGCGTACACCGCGTACAGCTTCCCGGGGCAGAACATCGACGCCTCCCAGGCCCAGGCCTGGGGCGCCGCGTTCCTGCTGGTCGTGCTCGTCGTCATCTTCAACCTGATCGCCCGCATCGTGGCCTCGGTGTTCGCACCGAAGGCGCGCTGATCCCAGGAAGGCCCCCGTGTCCAAGCGCATCGAGGTCGAAGACCTCAACGTCTACTACAGCGACTTCCTCGCGGTAGAGGGCGTCTCGATCGACATCCAGCCCCGCACCGTCACGGCCTTCATCGGCCCGTCGGGCTGCGGCAAGTCCACATTCCTCCGCACCCTGAACCGCATGCACGAGGTCATCCCCGGCGGTCACGTCAAGGGACGCGTCCTCGTGGACGGCGACGACCTGTACGGACCCGGCGTCGACCCCGTGCTCGTGCGCCGTCACGTCGGCATGGTGTTCCAGCGCCCGAACCCGTTCCCGACGATGTCGATCCGCGAGAACGTCCTGGCCGGCGCGAAGCTGAACAACAAGCGCCTCTCCAAGAGCGACGGCGACGCGCTCGTGGAGAAGTCGCTGCAGGGCGCGAACCTGTGGAACGAGGTCAAGGACCGTCTCGACAAGCCGGGCGGTGGCCTCTCCGGCGGTCAGCAACAGCGCCTGTGCATCGCCCGCGCGATCGCGGTGTCCCCCGACGTGCTGCTGATGGACGAGCCCTGCTCGGCGCTCGACCCGATCTCGACCTTCGCGATCGAGGAGCTCATCTCCGAGCTGAAGAACCAGTACACGATCGTCATCGTCACGCACAACATGCAGCAGGCCTCGCGCGTGAGCGACAAGACGGCGTTCTTCAACATCGCCGGCACCGGCAAGCCGGGCAAGCTGATCGAGTACAACGACACCGCGACGATCTTCACGGCCCCCACCGTCCAGGCGACGGAGGACTACGTCTCGGGTCGCTTCGGGTAATTCCCTGCTTCCGACGATGGCCCCGCTTCGCGGGGCTATCGTCGTTTCCGCGGTCAGTCGCGGGGAGAGAGCAGGTACGCGTTGAGCTCGTCCGTCACGGCGCGGTCGACGGCCTTGGGGTGCCCGTCCACGGCGGCGATGGGAGCGGCCAGGCGCACGCTCGACAGGAGCCAGGCGGCATCCGCCCGGGCCAGATCGGCCACGGCCACCGTCTCGTACACGGCCTCGAAGCCTCGCTGCTCGAGGTGGGTGAACAGACTCAGCTGGGTCGTCCCGTGCAGGATGCCCGCGTTGGGCGTCGGCGTGACGAATCGGTCTCCGAAGCGGAGGACGACGGAGGCGGTGGGCGCCTCGAGCACGTAACCGTCGCTCGTGACGAACACGGCGTCGTCGGCGCCGCGGCGCCGGGCTTCGCGCAGGGCGGCCATGTTCACCGCATAAGACAGCGTCTTGGCACCGAGGAGGAGCCAGGGCGCTCGCGCCGGGACGTCCGACGCATAGCCGCGGTCGAGCGTCGCGATGCGGACGCCCTCCGTTCGCGCACGAGCGCTGTCGGGGGCGTCGGCGAGGGTGACCCAGGCCGTAGGTGTCGGGCCGTGCTCGACGCCGCGGCTGAGGATGAGCTTGATGACGCTCTCCCCCGCCGGAGCCTCGGCGGCGACGCGCTCGATCGCGCCCCGCCATTGCGCGAGATTCGGCTCGGGCAGATCGCACAGGCCCGCGGAGTGAGCGAGTCGTGCCAGGTGCGGGCCGACCTCCTGCGGGTGTCCGTCGATCACACCGATCGACTCGAAGACGCCGTCACCCCGCTGCGCGCTGAGGTCGCCGACGCGCAGTGCCGGACCGTCCGGGTCGATGACCGTGAACGTGTCGGAGAAGTCGTCTCGCCGGATGTCGGATGCCAGAGGGTCGATCACGAGAGCGAAACGCCAAGCCATGGATCGACCCTATGCCCTCGTACCGACACGCCCGGGCCGCGTCAACCACCCCGCGCGAGGGAATGCCGAGGTGCCCCGCTTGTTACACTTGCATAGCCGGGCCGCAGTAACCCCGGGCTCCATCTTCTGCCGCTGTGAGCGGCCTTGCGCCGAGAGGCGTTCTGCGGCCCGGCACTTTTCTGCCCTGACGGCGCCGCGGCGGGGCGCTCCCTCCGCGAGTCAGGTCAGCGCGTCCCGGCGCCACAGGGTCGCCGCCGCGGCCAAATCATCGGCGTAGGTCGACAGCCGGAGGGCGCGCGTGGTCAGTGCGCTCGCCCTCTCGGACTCGGTGTTCTCGTAGTCGTCGGCCACGTGCGTGGCCCCCGATGCCTGAACGCGGCAGAATGCCGCGGCGCGTTCGAGCGCCACCGCGAAGTCGCCCTCGAACAGGCCGCGCAGGATCGTGTCGATGAGCTGCACGAGCTCCTCCGGACCCGCGGGGGCCGGTGCGCCCACGACCACCGGGTCGACGGTCGCCATCTCGACGCGCCCCCGCTCGAACAGGAGCGCTGCCGTCGCCGCATCGTCGTGGATCATCAGCTGCAGCAGGTAGAGCCGCCAGAGCGCTCCGGGGAGCGACCGGGCAGGCGAACGTGACCAGAGCTCGGCGATGTCGTCGATGCCGTGGTCATCGGTGAACGTCACGAGCCGTTCGACGACATCGCCCGTCGGATCAGCGCGGACGCGCGACAGCAGGGCCTGAGCCGTGCTGTGCGCGACGCGCGACACCTCGGCCGGGTCTTCCGCGGCGAACAGGCGGTCGAACAGTTCGGCGGGACGCCGTACGGGCTTGTGGAAATCGCGAGGGGAATCGCTCATCGTTCCAGGCTAGAGCGTGCGCGCGTCCGGCCGGGCCGGGACAGCGATCGTTCAGGCCGTGGCCAGCGCGACGACAGGCGCAGAGCTCGGTGTGCCGTCGGGCGACCCACCCGCGGGCTCGACCGTCACGGCGATGACGTCGCCGGAGTGGAACTGCCCCTGCAGGATCGCGGTCGCCCGGCCCTCGGCATCCGTCGAGAAGATCCCCGCCGCGATGGGGGTGTCGTCGCGGACGAACCACAGCTCGTACGTCTGGTCCGTGGAGAGCGCGGGCATGCCGTCGGTCACGAGCACGCTCTGGCCCGTGGAGGCCGACCAGTGCGCGGTGACGACGCCACCGTCGGGCATGGTCGTGCTGGCCGATTGCGCGTCCGGCGCGGTCGTCACCTGCTCGAGTGCGACGAGCGACGCCGGGCGCGTGAGCTGCTGGCCGATGGTCACGGCGCCGAAGCCGAGGACCAGAACCGCCACGATGGAGGCGGCGAGGGTGAACCAGCGGCGCGGGCCCCAGCCCGCTCCGGCGGGGGGTCCCGCGGTCACGGCTTCGAGTTCGGACTCGACCGGAGCGGGTCCGGCGGCGGCGAAGTCCTCGACGTCGTCTGAGTTGCGCTCGGGCTCTGCCTGCGACAGCTGCGGGAGGTCGGTGATGCGCGCCAGAAGAGAAGCGCGAATGGATGCCGGCGGCTCGACGGGCTCGACCGTCGCGCTGATCGCGGCGACGGCGTCAGCGGCATCCCGAACGTGGGAGGACCAGTGGGGGTTGCCCGCCAAAGCCTCCTGGTACGCGCGTTCATCTGCTTCCGACAGCGCGTTCAACGCGTGACCGGCAGCGAGGTCGGCGAAATCCCTCTCGTTCACTTGTCCACCCCCATTTCCATTCTCAAGCGCGACAATCCGTCACGCATCCTGGTCTTGACCGTACCGAGCGGCGCTCCGACGAGAGTAGCGATTTCACTCTGGCTGTACCCGCCGAAGTAGGCGAGCGTGAGTGCTTCCTTCTGTGCGTCGGGCAACGTCGCGAGTGCATCCACGACGCGCCGCCCTTCGATCTTGAGTTCTACGTTCTCTGAGACATCGTCGTAGGCGACGTCGATATTCCGGAAGCCTGCGCGCACATCGCGATCGCTGCTCGACTGCGAAGACCGCACGCGGTCCACCGCTCGTCGGTGCGCGATCGTGAGAACCCACGACCTTCCCTGTCCTCTGTTCGGAGTGAAGCGCGAGGCGGATTGCCAGATCTCCAGGAAGACCTCCTGGAGGACTTCCTCGCTCTGCGACCGGTCGACGAGAACTCGCAGGATGAGACCGAACGCGCGAGCAGACAGCGTGTCGTACAGCTCGGCGAAGGCATTGCGGTCGCCCGTGGCGACTCTTTGCAGCAGTTCTCCGACGTGGTCGACGTGGTCCGCCCCGTCATCGGGGAGGGAGAAACCGTCGATCACCATGAATCCCAGCATGCCGCACGCGACGGGTACTTCCCTTCCCCGTGCGCGCGTGGCGCGCATGAGGTACGCAACCGTGACCCGGCCGAGGCGAATCGCCGGCACCGAGGCACCTGGTCGGCATCCCTGGAAATATTCCAAAGAATATTTTCGACCGTCCGACCTGGGATTTCTTGCCACTCCTCACGCGAATTCGCAACAAACCGCAATCCGAACCGGAGGGGGTCCCGAAGACCCTGTGTACGCCGCAACACGGCGAACCGCCCCTCGCACCGGGGTGTCCTAACGGGTCGCAGACGCGGTCCGAACGATTTCGGAGGAATGTCATGCTCACCAAGAAGAAGCCTGTCGTCGCCGGTCTCGCCCTCGTTCTGGGTTCGGCCTTCGCTCTCACCGCATGTTCGGGTGGTTCCACCACCGCCGGCGGCACCACCGAGGAGTCCTCGTCGGCTCCCTCGATGGCCGCCTCCCCCTCGGCCTCGTCGAGCATGATGGACCCGGCCGCCAACCTCGTGGGCCCCGGTTGCGCCGACTACGCTGCCGCCGTTCCCTCGGGCGCCGGTTCGGTCGACGGCATGGCTGCCGACCCGGTTGCGGTCGCCGCCTCGAACAACCCGCTGCTGACCACGCTCACCGCTGCCGTCAGCGGCCAGCTGAACCCCGACGTCAACCTGGTCGACACGCTGAACGGAAGCGAGTTCACCGTGTTCGCTCCCGTCGACGACGCGTTCGCGAAGATCGACGCCGCCACGATCGACTCGCTGAAGACCGACTCAGCCACGCTGACCAAGATCCTCACGTACCACGTGGTTCCCGGCCAGATCACCCCGGACGAGATCGACGGCACCCACACCACCGTCGAGGGCCAGGACGTCACCGTCTCCGGCTCGGGCGACTCGATCAAGGTCAACGACGCCAACGTCATCTGCGGTGGCGTCCAGACCGCCAACGCGACCGTGTACCTCATCGACTCGGTGCTGATGCCCCCGATGTAATTCTCGGAGCGTGATCATCACGCATCCGACCGGTCGATGAACGATCGGACCTGACGGCGAGCGCCGGACCCCAGGCGAGGGGGTCCGGCGCTCGCTCCTTTGTGCGTTCAGCCGCCGACGACGCGAACGATCTCGTCTTGGACGAGGCGGGCCGCCGTGGGCCCGGCATTCATGAACCACGGATCGAAGTCGACCGTCGTGGTCTGCCCATCGGTCACCGCGCTCAGCGTCGACCACAGCGGCGCCGTTTCGATGAACGCGACGCCCTGGCCGGTGCCGCCGTAGAAGACGTGGTCGGCGTCCGCGAGGTCGATCTGCTCGGCGCTGATGTCCTGCGAGGTCTCGTCGAAACGCTGCGATTCCGGTCGCCGGAGACCGAGGTCTTCTGCGAGGCCGCCCACGAAGGACGGCACGCCCATGATTCGCGTGCGATCGCCGGTGGACTGCAGAAACGACACCGTCGGGGCCGTTCCCGGCAGCGTCTGCGCGAACGTCGCGCTGTCGGACTGCATGGAGTCCAGGACGCCTCGCGCAGCACCCTCCTCGCCGAGCGCGTCGGCGATGAGCAGGAAGTCGCTCTTCCAGTTCACGCCGTTGCCCTTGGTGACGACCGTCGGCGCGATCGCCGAGAGCGCGTCAAAGATCTCGTTACCGCGCGTGGAGTTGATGAGGATCAGGTCGGGGGCCGCCTGAGCGATCGCCTCGAGGTCGGGCTCGGTGCGCTCTCCGATATCGGCCATGGCGTCGAGCCCGGCCGCATCGGCGGCGAAGGCGTCGCGCAGGTACTGCGGCACGAGGCCGCTGTTCTCGGCCCGCGTGGCCGCCACCGGGACCTCACCGAGGCTGAGAACGGCATCCAGCTGACCCGTCGACACCACGGCGATGCGCTCGGGGGCGGCGGGGATCTCGGTCGTTCCCGCGAAATGCGTGACCTCGCGCGGGAAGACCCCGTCCGCTTCGCTCGATCCCATGCCGGGCTCGAGGTCGCGCGACACGACCCACTCGCCCGTGGAGCCGGCCTCCGCATCGGGCAGCGCGGGGGCGGGCGCGGCGGAGGCGCAGCCGGCGAGGGCGAGCAACGCGCCGATGCTCGCCGCGGACACGGCGAGACGTCCTCGGGAACGGAAGCGGGAAGACGGGAAACGAAGGAACGACATGGGGTTAGGTTAGCCTTATCTACATGCCGCTGACTGACGTGGGAGCTCCTCCCGCGGCGACACTCGTCGCTGTCCGGCGGCGGCAACGGCACGTGCGCGCGGTGGTCGTCACGGTCACGGTGTGCGCCCTGCTGCTGGCCCTCGTCGTCGCGAGCCTGGCGGTCGGATCCCGTCCGCTCGCGTTCCCCGATGTGATCGCCGCCCTCGTCTCGGATCGACGGGATGCCACGGGCGTCATCGTCCACGAGCTGCGGCTCCCCCGCACCCTCACCGCACTGCTCGCCGGCTCTGCCCTCGGTGTCGCGGGGGTTCTCATGCAGGCGGCAACGAGGAACCCTCTCGCCGACCCCGGCCTCCTCGGGGTCAACGCCGGAGCGGCGGTGGGTGTCGTCGTGGCGATCGCGTTCTTCGGTGTCGGAACCGCGGGCGGATACGTCTGGTTCGCTTTCGCCGGAGCGGCGGGCGCCGCCGCGGCGGTGTATCTCGCGGCGCGCCCGGGAGGCCGTGGAGGCGCGGTGGGGCTCGTCCTGGCCGGCGTCGCGCTGAGCGCGTGCCTGAGCGCCGTGGTCCGCATCATCACGCTGGCCGACGACGACACGTTCGAGTCGTTCCGTTTCTGGGCGGTGGGGTCGTTCGAGCGCCGCGACGCCGACGTCGCCGTGCAGCTCCTGCCCTTCGCGGTGGTCGGACTCGTCCTCGCAGTCGTCGTCGCGCGCGGCCTCGACCAACTCCGCCTCGGCACAGACCTGGCGCGCGCGCTCGGCGTCTCGCCCGCTGTCGTGCTCGTGGCATCCGGGATCGCGATCACGCTGCTCTGCGCGACGGCCACGTCGGCCGCAGGGCCGCTGGCGTTCATCGGTCTGCTCGTGGCGCATACCGTCCGCGGCGCCGGCCCCGCCGACCTGCGCGCCCAGCTCCCCCTCGCCGCCCTCACCGGCGCGACGGTGACACTCGCGAGCGACGTGATCGGACGTGTGATCGCCGTGCCCGCGGAGGTCGAGGCGGGCATCGTCGCCGCGTTCCTCGGCGCGCCGCTGCTGCTGTGGCTCGTCCTGCGGAGGACGACGTCGTGACCAGCGCCGTGCATCGCGTGCGGTCTCGTCGTCGCATCCGATACGGCGTCGCTGTGGCGGTTACCCTTGCGATCGCCCTCGCCGCGGCGGTCGTCGGCGTACTGACCGGCTCGTTCCAGGCGTCGCCGGCGGAGGTGGCATCCGCTCTCCAGGGAACCGGCGAGGCCCGGACGACTCTCGTCGTCGTGGGCATGCGGATGCCGCGTATCGCGGCAGCGCTGCTGATCGGGGCGGCGCTGGGGCTGGCGGGGGCGGTGTTCCAGACGCTCGCGCGAAATCCGCTCGCGAGTCCCGACATCGTGGGCTTCAGCGCGGGGTCGGCCACGGGCGCGCTGATCGGCCTCACTCTCATCGCCCCGACCGCGTCGCCCGCCGCCGGAGCCTGGATCGGCGGGCTGCTCACGGTTGCGGTCGTGATGCTCATCGCGCGCAGCGCGGGGGTGTCGAAGGAGCGCACGATTCTCGCGGGCATCGCGCTGGCGATCCTCCTCGCCGCGGTCAACGACTACCTGCTCACCCGCGCGCCGCTCGAGATCGCTCGCAACGCGAGCCAGTGGCTATACGGCAGTCTCGCGGCGACGTCGGGGGCGGACGTGCTGACGCTCGCGGTGTCCGTCGGCGTGCTCGCTGTGGGTATCGCGGTGGTGCACCGCGACGTCCGCGCAATCGAGCTGGGCGACGACACGGCGCGGTCCCTGGGCGTCCGGCTGGGCCGTGTCCGGCTGTTCCTCATCGTGGTCGCGGCCCTGCTCACCGGTACCGCAACGGCCGTCGCCGGGCCGATCGGTTTCGTCGCCCTCGCCGCGCCGCAGCTCGCCCGGCGTGTGACCGGGTCGAGCGGTATCCCTCTTCTCGCGTCGGCGGTGACCGGCGCGACGGTGCTGCTCGTCGCCGACGTCATCGCCCAGCGGGCGCTCGCTCCGCTGCAGATCCCGGTGGGGCTGCTCACCGGCGTCGTCGGTGGGGCGTACCTGTTCTGGGTCGTGGCGCAGGGGCGGCGGTGAGGGGTTTCTCTGACCTGCACGCAGCAGCCGCGGCGCGGGTCTCGCGCGGGCCCGTCGGGGCCGTTCGTGGACGCTGGCACCCCGCGACCGCCGGTAGGGTGGATGCCACGGGCCTCTAGCTCAGTCGGTAGAGCATCGGACTTTTAATCCGCGGGTCGTGGGTTCGAGCCCCACGGGGCCCACCAGACTTGTCTTACTCGAACAAATTGCCTTGAGATAAAGGTTGCTCGCAGTGGATCACGGACGCGACGTCCGCCCGGGGGCGAGGATCCACATCATCCATCGCGGCGCGCTGAGAGTCGGCGAGCGATGTCATCCGGCAGTTGAGGTGTCTGCTGTGGGTCGCGGACTGCTACCCAGATGATGCCGTGCCGGTCCGGGGAGGAGTGGTTCGCGGTGCCGATCGGCTCGGCAAGATCGATCGCGATATCGAGAGCGAAGCCCTGCACGGTGCCATCTGCCGCGTCCGAGTCGAACTCGAATCGTCGCCCCAAGGTCACGGTCGGATCGACGGTGCGGCGGTAGACGACGCATGCGACCTCCGGTCCCTCTGGCCACATACCGAGGACCTGCACCTCGTCCGCCCAGTAACGCTCAACTGCGGCGATGATGTGCCCGATGAAGTCCATGTTCATCTCCCGGGGAGCTGGGGGCGCGAGCGGGGACGCTCCGGTGCTCAGCCTGGCACGACAGCTCGGCGATCGCTTCTGCGAGCGGCTCGCCGGCGTCGAGCTTCGGCGTGAGCCATCTGGCGGGTGAGCGCCTGGTGCGTGGCGATTTGGATGAGCCATCCCCGCACGTGTTCTCGCTCCCGCAGCTGCAGCAAACGCTTCCACGCGATGACGAACGCTTCTTGGACGGCGTCGTCGGCTTCGATAGGGGTCCCCGCGATCCGGGTGGCCGCGCTCATCATCGCCGGGCCATGCCGAACAGCGAGCGCCCGGAATGCGGAGACATCGCCAGCGATCGCGAGGCCGACGAGAATCCCATCCGCGATCGGGAGCGAGGCGGCCGGCCACGGGACGTGGGAGGCGTGGAACGCTGACATTGGTGTGGCCCTCCCTGCACGCGAGGCGGAGCGATCCAGAAGGCGAGAGTCAGCGGCTGAATTCCGCTATCCGAAACTGCATAGGGCTCTGGATCACCTCGTTCACAGCCTCGCGGTCGGGCTCCGGGCAGACGTACAGACCGCGCCGGCTTTGCGCATGGTGGCTGAGGTCGTGCAGCCACGCCGGGTTGAGCGTCGGGTGGCGGCTGCCCTGGTACTTGAATGCCATGGCGGAATGGGCGTGGATGTAGACGGTGGTGCGTCCGCCACCCGTACTGAGGTCGTCTTTCCACGTGAAGGAGAATGCTTCGCCTCGGCGCACCTTCGAAAGGATCACGGTTTGCAGATGAGCCAGGACGCGGTCGTCAATGTCGATCTTGAGAGTGCTGCCGAAGATGAACTTGCCCATGATGGGACCGTCCTGCGCGGGCACGAGACGTCGGATTGCACTCCGAGTCGAGCGGAGCTGAGGACAACGACGCGCCTGAACCCACTTCTGACCTCCAGAGTCGCGGGCCGCGCCGCATGACGCCACCGTTTGCGCATCGGGGCGGGCCGTGCATTCCTCATTGTGGCGAGTCGGGCCACCCCGGGCGCAGCAGGCGAGCCACCCCCGACTGAGCGGGTTACGCGGGAATTCTGCGCACGAACTCATGGATGCGACGAGCGACGTCGGCGGCCGCGGTGAACTGTGCGAGGTGCCGGTGACGCGGGATGACGACGACATCTGCCGAGGGAGCGGACTCTTTCAGCTGTGTGCACCACCGTTGGCCGGCGATGACGTCGGCACTGCCACGGACGATGAGGAGAGGCATCCGGAGGAGGGCCACCCTCTCATCGAGGCGATAGCGGAGCATATGGCGGACCTGAGTGGCGTACCAGAGGGGCCCGCACCGCAGATAATCACGGAACACCATGACATTGAGGGCGAGAGGTTCCCGCAGAAAATCGGTCACGAGCAAGAGCATCTGAGCGCTCAGGCTGCGATGTCGACGGTCGGTCACCGGTCCGCAGACGACCACCGCGGATGCCCGCTCGGGATGCTGCAGGGCGAGTTCGACAGCCCACTGGGCACCCATGGAATGTCCGACGAGAATCCCGCCGGACACCCCCAAATCCTCGAGCACGGTCGCGAGCGCGTTCGATATCTCAGCGACATCCGGCGCCCCGGCGGGTTTGGGGAGGCCGCCGAAGCCGGGAAGATCGATCGAGTGCACGTCCCCGTGTGCAGAGAGTTCGCGACGGAGTCTCGTGAAGTACTTGTGTGAGGTACCGAGTCCGTGGACGAGGACGAATGCGAGCGCGTTCGGCGCGCGCCGGTGACTGGAGACGGCCCGGAAAGTCAGGCCGTTGACTGTCCGCTGCGTGACCGAGCGATCGACGGCATGTGATTCATCCGACACCCGCTCCGCGGTGGGGCGTGCAGGAGTCTGGCGGGTCACGCCCCGGCCCCGGATTCGGGAACGCGGATGGTGAGTGCGCCCGGCTCGATCCAGGCATGGAAAGCGGTGGCTTCTCCGAAGGCGTCACCGTCGAGCTCGATCTGTTCCGGACGCGACAGTCGGGCGGTGAAGCGGGTGGCCGTTTCGTAGTGCAGGTCACCGTCATTGCGACGCTCACCCGCGATCGTCCGGCCGGGCGCGGTGCGACGGACGATCCCGTTGATCCAAGCGATCTTCCACCACACGCGGATCCAGCCGAGCGCTCCGCCGGGGCGCATCAGAAGAAGGTCGAGAAGGCCGTCGTCCACGACCGCGTCGGGCATCAGCAGGATGTTGGAGGGGAGGGATCCACAGTTGCCGAGGATGACGGTATGAACGGTCGCGCGTTGGGGCTTGCGGTCGTCCCGTCGGAAGCGCAGGTGCAGTTCGTCGGGATCGCGCAGCGAGGCGATGATTGCTCGCAGATACGCAATCCACCCCGCCTTCTTCTTCAGGTCGTCGTCGGTGTTGTCGATCATCTTCGCGTCGATTCCCATTCCGGCCATCACCACGAAGACGTGACGAGTGCGCGTGCGGTCCTGACGTTCGATGTCGATGACGCCGAGATCGATGTGCCTGTCCACTCCGGTGAAGGCGGTGCGCACGGAATGAGGCAGGTCGTTGAGGGTGAGGTGCAGATTCCGGGCGAGCAGGTTGCCGGTCCCGGAGGGAAGCAACGCGACGGGGACGGTCGTGCCCCGGACCGCCTCCGCGATGGCGCGAACGGTCCCGTCACCACCCGCGGCGATGATCAGATCGGCGCCGGCCTCGAGCGCTCGCGCGGTCACGCCTTGCCCGACGTCCTCGACGGACGTTTCGTACCAAGAGGTTTCCGACCACCCGGCATCGGTTGCCGCATCCGTCACGGCGGCGCGGAGGCTGTCCATATCCACTTTGGTGGGGTTGTACACCACCGCGGCGGTCTTTCGCGCCGTGTCCGGTGTCACGGGCGCCCCGTGCGGCCGAGGTCGTGCAGGTGTGGGACGAGCGTGGTGCGAGCCGACATGGCGCCGCCTCTCAGATTGCGGACTCCGACAACACACCCCCGTGAGCGAAACCGCCACATGGTTGCCAAGGCCCGAAATCCGTGCAGCGCGTGCGGCCATTCCCCTTGCCGCCTTCGGTCGACCGTGAGGGGATACGCTGGCATGCGGCGTAGCCGCACGTGCGGGCCACCGCCCCACATCATGAAGACCTTCTCCTCGCTCTCCGCCCTCCGGCTCGATGCACCGGTGCTCATCGTCGGCGACGGCCGGATGGGCCGCGCACTCGCCGAGGCCCTCGCCGACGCCGGCGTGCCCGTGGTCGGCCCCGCCGGCCGCGGCGAGCACGGCGCGGATGCCGGGATCGTCCTTCTCGCGGTTCCGGATGCCGCGATCGTCGACGCCGCGCGGGCCATCGCCCCGGGCCGACTCGTCGGGCACCTCTCGGGTGCACTCGACCTTTCGGTGCTCGCGCCGCATGAGGCTTTCGGCATCCATCCCCTGATGACCGTGACGGGCGCCGGAGCGTCCTTCTCGGGGGTGACCGCGGCGCTGGCCGGCACGACCCCGCGCGCGCACGCGGTCGCCGAAGCCCTCGCCGACGTGCTCGGGATGACCGGGGTCACGGTGCGCGACGACGATCGGGCGGCGTACCACGCGGCCGCGTCGATCGCCGCGAACTTCCTCGTCACGCTCGAGGGGATGGCGGAAGACCTCGCCGCCACCGCCGGCGTCGACCGCGACGCGCTCGTCCCGCTCGTGCGCGCCGCCGTAGAGAACTGGGCCGAGCGCGGGGCGGAATCCGCCCTCACTGGACCCGTCTCGCGCGGCGACACGGCGACCGTCGCGCGGCAGCGCGCGGCCATCGCCGAGCGGCTGCCCGATCGCCTCGCACTCTTCGACGCTCTCGTGAACGCGACGCACGACCTGGCCGCGACGCAGCACGCCGGAAGGACGGCGGCCTCGTGAGCCCCCGGATCGTGCGGACCGTCGCCGAGCTCCGCGACGTCCTCGCGCCGCGCCGGGGCGATGGCGTCGGGTTCGTGCCGACGATGGGCGCTCTGCACGAGGGCCACCTCTCGCTGCTGCGTGCCGCCCGGGAGGACAACGGCACGGTCGTGCTGTCGATCTTCGTCAACCCGACGCAGTTCGGCGAGGCCGCCGACCTGGACGCCTACCCGCGTACCGAGTCCGCTGACGTGGCCCTCGCGGCCGAGACGGGCGTCGACGTCGTCTTCGCTCCGTCAGTGTCCGAGATGTACCCGACCGGGTTCGCCACGACGGTGTCGGTCGGCGGGGCGATCACCGGCACGCTCGAGGGCGCGGAGCGCGGGCGGGCGCACTTCGACGGGGTCGCCACGGTCGTCGCCAAGCTGCTGCTCGCGGTCCAGCCCGACCGCGCCTACTTCGGCGCGAAGGACGCCCAGCAGGTCGTCGTCGTCCGCCGGATGGTCGCCGACCTCGGCATCCCGGTCGAGATCGTCACGCGTCCCACTTCTCGCGACGCGGACGGCCTCGCGCGGTCCAGTCGCAACACGCGCCTCTCCCCCGCCGACCGTGCGCTCGCGGCCGCGATCCCGCGCGGGCTGCGGGCAGCCCAGGATGCCTTCGCCCGTGGCATCCGGGACCCTCAGCGCCTCACGGACGCCGTGCGCGTCGAGCTGACCGCGGTAGACCTCGACCCCGAGTACGTCGAGATCGTGGATGCCGACAGCCTCCAGCCGATCACGGAGATCGAGCGCCCCGCGCTGCTCGCGCTCGCCGTGCGCGTCGGAGACGTGCGGTTGATCGACAACGTGGTGCTGGCGCCCGGCGTCGACGATCGCATCGTCCTGAACCCGGCCGAGAGGAGCCACGCATGACGGGTCCGAAGGTCACGCTGCGGCGGCTCCGCGAGCTCGCCGACGCCGGAACGCCGATCGTCATGGTCACCGCCTACGACTTCGTTTCGGGGCGCGTCGCCGAACGCGCGGGCGTCGACATGGTGCTGGTCGGTGACTCCGGCGCCCAGGTGGTGCTCGGCCTCCCCGACACGACCTCGGTGACGCTCGACGAGATGCTCATGCTCGCCAAGGCCGTCCGCCGGGCGGTGCACACCCCTCTCGTCGTGTGCGACCTCCCGTTCGGCACCACCGAGCTCAGCGACGAGCAGGCGGTGGCGACCTCCGTGCGCTTCGTGCACGAAGCCGGTGCCGACGCCGTCAAGCTCGAGGGCGCGAATCCCGCACGGCTCTCGCGACTGCGGGCGATCGTGGATGCCGGCATCCCCGTCGTGGGCCACGTCGGCCTCACGCCGCAGACGGCCACGGCCCTCGGCGGTCTCCGCGCGCAGGGCCGCACGGCCGACGACGCGATCCGCGTGGCGCGCGACGCGATGGCCGTTCAGGATGCCGGAGCGTTCGCGGTCGTGATCGAAGCCGTTCCGGCCGATGTCGTCGAGGAGATCCGGCGAGCGCTTCGCATCCCGGTCATCGGCATCGGAGCGGGCACCGCGGACGGTCAGGTGCTCGTGCAGCACGACCTGCTCGGGATCACCGAGGGTCGGGCTCCCGTGTTCGTCAAGCGCTACGGCGCCGTCGGCGACGCGATGGTCGAGGGCGTCGAGGCCTATGCGCGGGAGGTGCGCGAGGGCGCGTTCCCCGGCGCGGAGCACGTGTACCCGGCGTCGGCCGAGGTCGCGGCTGCGGTGCGCGCGTTCGTGGAGGGGCGGAGCCGCTAGCTCAGCTTCCGCTCTTCGCCCAACCGTCCGGCGCCGCGATGTTGAACATCCAGGCGACGCCCCACGGGTCGACGAGTTCGCCGTAGAAATCGCCCCAGACCTGCTTCTCGAGCGGCTGGACGACCTCGGCACCACGCTCCACGAAGCTGTCGTAGAACCCCGAGACGCGATCGATCTCGTCGCTCATGAACGCGGCGTGCACGCGATTCTTCCCCCACCCCTCGGTGGGTTCTCCGAAGGCATCCGCCCCCATGACCGTGAATCCCTCGGCACGGAGCTCGGAGTGCATCACCCCGTCGGCGGGGGCGTCGGTCATGCCGAAGTCGGCGAACGTCGCGATCGTCAGCTCGCCCCCGAAGACCGACTGGTAGAAGGTCATCGCCTCTCGGGCGTGGCCGGCGAACGAGATGTAGACGACGAGCGCGGTGGACATGGCGGCATCCTTCCGGGAGTGCGACGGTTCACGCTCACCGTAGACCGCGGCACTCGCGCGGAGAAGAGGAGGAATCCACGGAGCGGAGGAATCCCATAGCAACGGTGAGGATGCCACGAGTCCGGGCCGCGCATGCTGACGGCGTCCCCGACCCACCGGCATTCAGGAGCCCGACATGAACCGCATCCCCGAACCCGACCAGACGCCCCTCGGTCCCGCCTACGAAGGCCGCCTGCTCGACCGACCCGGCGACGAAGTCGTCGACCAAGGAGCGGGGTTCGACCTTCGGACCATGGTGGGCCGACGCGGGCTCCTCGGGCTGGTGGGCCTGGGCGCGGGTGCGACGATCCTCGCCGCGTGCACGCCGCAGAGCGACGCGGCCGTTCTCGCCACCCCCTCCCCCACGACCACCCCGACCTCGACACCGACCCCGTCGGCAACCGCGTCGACCGCGGCATTCGCGACGGACGAGATCCCCCAGGAAACGAACGGCCCCTACCCCGCCGACGGAACCAACGGTGTCAACGTGCTCGAACGTTCGGGGATGCTCCGCAGCGACATCCGCTCGAGCCTCGACGGCGGCGCCACCGCCGATGGCATCCCGCTCACCTTCACCTTCACGCTGAGCGATCTCGCGAACGGCAACACCGCGTACGCCGGCGCCGCCGTCTACGTCTGGCACTGCGACGCCCAGGGCCAGTACTCGATGTACTCGGAGGCGATCGTGAACGAGACGTACCTCCGTGGCATCCAGGTGGCCGACGCACAGGGGCGCGTGACGTTCACGACGGTCGTTCCCGGCTGCTACAGCGGTCGGTGGACGCACATCCACTTCGAGGTGTACCCGGATGCCGCGTCGGCCACGACCGTGACGAACCAGATCGCGACATCGCAGGTGGCGTTCCCGAGGGACATGCTCGACGCTGTCTACCGGGACTCCGCGTACACGGGGTCGGCCGCGAACCTTGCCGACCTCGGCAGCATCGACAACGACAACGTGTTCTCCGACGGCTACGCGCTGGAGATGGCGAGCTTCGCGGGAGATGCGGCCAACGGCTACGTCGGGACCCTCGCGGTGGCGGTGGATGCCACGACCGCCTCGGCCGTGTCGTCGCCCGGTGGGCCGCGGTCCTGACGGAGCCGCTAGCTCACCGTCCCCCGGCCATCGAGGCCCCTCCCCGCCGGCAGACGCACCTCGAACGTCGTCGCGCCCGGGCGGCTGTCGACGGCGATCGTCCCGGCGTGGGCGAGGACGATGGCCTGCGCGATCGAAAGCCCCAGGCCGGTGCTGCCCGCGTCGCGGTTGCGCGACTCGTCGCCGCGCGCGAAGCGTTCGAACAGGCGGTCGGCGACCAGCCCATCGATTCCCGGACCGGTGTCCGAGACGCGGAGGACGGCCTCTTCTCCGTCGGGGAACACCGAGGTCGTGACCACGGTCCCCGGCGGAGTGTGGGTATGGGCGTTTCGCAGCAGATTGGCGATGACCTGGCGGAGGCGGTCCTCGTCGCCGGGGACGGTGAGCGGCGCATCCGCGGCGATCTCCAGGCGCCACTCCCGATCGCGGTCGACGGCCTGGGCGTCGCTCACGGCATCCACCGCGAGCAGCGGCAGCTCCACGTCGTCGTCGCGCAACCGCTGGCCCGCATCGAGGCGGGCGAGGAGGAGCAGGTCCTCGACGAGCGTCCCCATCCGTCGGGCCTCGGACTCGATGCGCTCCAGCGAGCGACGCTGGGAAGCCGTCATCGGTTCGGTGTCCGCGAGCGACAGTTGCGCGTAGCCGCGGACGCTCGCGAGGGGCGTGCGGAGCTCATGACTGGCATCCGCGATGAACCGGCGGAGCTCGCTCTCGCTGTGCTCGCGCGCGGCCAGGGCCGACTGCACGCGCCCGAGGAGGTCGTTCAACGATGCGCCCACGCGACCGATCTCCGTGCCGGAATCGGTGTCGGCGGCATCCACGCGATCGGGGATGTCGACGTCTCCCCGTTCGAGAGAACGCTCGGACACGCGTTGGGCAACGGCGGCGACGCGATCGAGCGGGCGGAGGCTCCGGCGGACGAACCACGACAGACCCGCGACGGCGGACACGAGGGTGAGGGCACCGACCGCGACCAGGATCGCGGTCAGTGCCCGGGTGGTCGCGTCGGCATCGGCGAGCGACAGCCCGGAGATGACAGTGCTACCGTCGGACGTCGCGCGAGCGACTGCCCGGAAGGACCCGAGGTCGCCGCCGAGATCGACGGTCGTCGGTGGGTCGCCGGGGCGCACGGCCGACATCAGCGCCGCGATCTGCGCGTCGGTGAGCGCGACCTCGGAGCCGTCCGCACCCACGTACCCGGAGAAGCGCGGCTCGCCCCCGCTGTCGACGACGGCCTGCAGCGACCCTGACCGGGGAGCCGGCCGCCCGCTCGGCGCGACAGCGCTCGGAGTCGGCGCGGCTCCGGATCCGGACCTCCCGGGCACGAAGTCCCCGGGCGTCCCGCCGTCACGTTGCGCGGCGAACTGCAGCGTGGCGGAGACCTGCTCGTCCAGCCGGTCGTACACGAAGGCGCGGAGAGCCGTGAGCGTCGCGAGACACATCACCACGATCGCGAGAGCCACCAGCGCGCTCGCCCCCACGACGAGCACGCGCTGCAGAGTGGGCGGCCGGCGACTCACGACGCCTTGATCGTGTAGCCGACCCCGCGCACGGTGTGGATGAGAGGTTCCCGGCCCGCGTCGATCTTGCGGCGGAGATACGAGATGTAGATCTCGACGACGCCGCTGTCGCCGCCGAAGTCGTATCCCCACACGGCATCCAGGATCTGCGCCTTGCTGACGACCCGGCGCGTGTTCTGCATCAGATACCGCAGCAGCTCGAACTCTTTCGCGGTGAGTTTGACCGGGATGCCTCCCCGCTCGACCTCGTACGCGTCCTCGTCGAGCGCGAGGTCACCGACGCGAAGAAGGGTGTCTGCGGCCGCCGCGGCGGCGACGTGACGTCGAGCCATGCCCCGCAGACGCAGGATCACCTCCTCGAGGTTGAACGGCTTGGTGACGTAGTCGTCTCCGCCGGCGGCGATGCCGGCGATGCGATCCTCGACGGCATCCTTGGCGGTCAAGAAGAGCACGGGGACGTCATTGCCCGCGGCCCGCAGACGCGTCAGCAGCTCGACACCGTCGAGCCCGGGTATCATCACGTCGAGGACGAGCAGGTCGGGGTCGAAATCACGGATGACGTCCATCGCGTCGCGTGCGTTCGTGACCGCGCGCGCATCCCACCCCTCGGCTCCCATCGCCATCCGCAGCAGCTCGCCGAGGTTCACCTCGTCATCCACCACCACGGCGCGCACGGGAGAGCCGTCGGGGCGGGTCAACGGGGGTCTCGGGGCGGACATGTGCCTCAGCATGCCGTGTCCCGGCCCCGCATGCCACGCGTTCGAGGGCGATCGAACCACCCGCATATGCGCTTCATAGCAACGCTGAGGGATCGGTGAGGGCGCCGTCCCTACTTTCGGGGCCACGGCCGCACTCCGCGCCGAGAAGGAGAACCATGTACTGGACGTACCTGCGGCGCGAACTCGCGGGCCGCACCAAGCAGACCGTGATCGTCGCCGTCGGACTCGCCGTGGCGATCGCCCTCGTGATCGTCGTCAACGCCCTCTCCGCGGGGGTGCGAGACGCTCAGACCCAGGCACTGGCATCCGTGTACGGGGTGGGGACCGACCTCACCGTGACCGGTGCCCAGACCGAGCCGACCGAGGGGCAGCGAGGACCTCGTTTCGACTTCGGGGAAGGCGACGGATCCTCGCAGGACGGAACCACCTCGCTGAGTCAGTCGCGGTTGATCACCGACTTCCTGAGGGCGAACCTCGATGCCTCGACGGTGACGACGGTCGCCGAGATCGACGGCGTCGCCGCAGCCACCGGAGCGCTGTCCCTGACCAACACCACGTTCTCGGGGCAGATCCCCGACCGCAGTGCCCCATCCGGAACCGAGAGCGGCGAACAGAACGGACCACCCGCGGGTGGCGAAGGCGGGAGCGCTTTCGACATCCAGTCGTTCAGCGTGCTCGGCGTCGACCCTGCCGCGACCGTCGGCCCCCTGTCCTCGGTCACCGTCTCCGACGGCCGCGCCCTCACCGCCTCCGACGCCGGCGCGAACGTCGCGGTGGTGGACGCGACCTACGCCGCGAGCAACAGCCTCACCGTCGGCGGCACCATCGACGTCGGCGGCACCGCCATGCAGATCGTCGGTATCGTCGCCTCGGCATCGGCCGACGCCGACACCGCCGCGAACGTCTATCTGCCCCTCGATGTTGCCCAGTCGCTCTCCGGTGCCGGCGACGTCGTCTCGACCGTGTACGTCCAAGCCACGTCGGCGGATGCCATCGGCACCGTGCAGAGCGAGGTGCAGGCAGCTCTCCCCGACGCGACCGTGAGCTCGCAGTCGCAGCTCGCCTCGACCGTCTCCGGATCCCTCTCGAGCGCCTCATCCCTCATCACGAACCTCGGTACCTGGCTGTCCATCGTGGTGCTCGTCGTCGCCGTCGCCCTGGCGGTGCTGTTCACCCTCTCCGGTGTCGCGCGCCGCACCCGAGAGTTCGGCACCCTCAAAGCCATCGGCTGGTCCAACGGCCGGGTCGTCCGGCAGGTCGCCGGGGAGTCGCTCGTGCAAGGACTCATCGGGGGCGCCGCGGGCCTGATCCTCGGCCTCGGCGGCATCCTTCTGGTGAACGTGATCTCTCCCACGATCTCGGTCACCGCCTCCGCCAGCGGCGAGAACGGCCCGGGCGCCGGGCGCGGTCCGGGAGGTGGCGGCTTCGGCGGCGGCGGTTTCGGACAGGCGGCAGCCCAGGCCACCGACATCGTCCTGCACGCTCCCGTCACGCCCGTGATCGTGGTCGCGGCAGTAGGCATCGCCGTCCTCGGCGGAGTGCTCGCGGGGGCGTTCGGCGGCTGGCGCGCCGCGCGCCTCAGCCCCGCCGCCGCCCTCCGCTCCGTCGCCTGACGGACACCCTCACCCAAGGAGAAGACATCGTGACCATGACAACCGCATCCTCCAGCGACGCCACCGCGGCGAACGCGATGGCCTACCGCCTCGAAGGCGTCACGCGCACGTACCGGCAGCGAGAACGCTCCGTGACGGCGCTGGCCGGGATCGATCTCGAGATCACGGCTGGGGACTTCGTCACCATCCAGGGTCCCACCGGCGGCGGCAAGTCGACCCTGCTGCAGATCCTCGGGGCACTGGACCGCCCGACGTCGGGGGCCGTGCGACTCGGCGATCTCGACGTCGCCCAGGCCTCGAACGACCAGCTCGGCCGAGTGCGCGCCGCCGAGATCGGATTCGTGTTCCAGGGGTTCAATCTCATCCCCACCCTCACCGCCGCCGAGAACGTCGACATGGGACTGGAGCCGCTCGGCCTCGACCGGCAGGAGCGCCGACGGCGGGTCGCGGAAGCTCTCGAGCGCGTCGGGCTCGCCGACCGGCACGACCATCGGCCCGGAGAGCTCTCGGGCGGTCAGCAGCAGCGCGTCGCGATCGCCCGCGCCGTGGCCAAGCAGCCGCGAGTCCTGCTGGCCGACGAGCCGACGGGCAACCTCGACGAACACATGCGCGACGAGATCCTGGACGTGCTCGAAACGCTCAACACCGAGGGGCTGACTCTCGTCGTCGTCACGCACGACTCGGCCGTGGCCCGCCGCGCGCGGCGACGGCTGCGCCTGGCGAAGGGCACGATCACCGACATCACACACCGGTGAGACGCGCTGCTGCCGATGCTGTCAGGGCATCGGCAGCAGCGCGACCACGAGGCACGCGATCCCGGCGACCGCGAGAACACCGGCGTACAGCCAGCGATGATCGGTGCGCGCCAGCCGACCGTAGAACCCCTCCACGCGGGATGCCGCCGAGGGGAAGAGCGACCACGCACCGGCCAGCCCCGCGAACGGAGCGGCGAGCGCCACGAGGAACACCGCGAACGCCGCGAGTCGCAGGACCGGGTCTCCCGTGACTCCCTCGGTCACCCGCCCGGTCATGTACATGATGGGCAGGGTCGTGAACCCGACGACCGAACAGCCGAGGCCGAGGAGGAAGTAGCTCCACGTGCGCGTCCGGGGAGCGGCGGTCGCGGCTCGGGGACGGCGGATCGGCTCGCGCAGCTTCCATCCGGCCACTCCGGCGGCGGCGGTCAGGAAGAGCGCACCCGCCACGGCATCCACTCGGGCGTCCCGCAGGGCGTCCGTCGTGCGCTCCTCGGCCGCGGTGACCAGAGCGGTCGGATCGAAGCTCTGCAGCAGCGCGTACAGGAGCGTCGCCCCGACGGCGAGGCCGCCGATCATCCAGCCGATTCGCCTCGCGACTCGAGTGTTCTGCGCCAGCACGTCGGCGGTCGCGGCATAGAGCGCGGGATTGAGGCCGAGACTGAGCCCTAGGCCCACGAGCGTCGAGAGCGCGGCGAGCCAGCGGACGACGTCGGTCACAGCGGGCTCCCCTCGCGCGAGCGGGCGGATGCCACCGGGCGAATGTGTCACAGCGTAGCGGCGGGCCGTTCGACTCCCGGTGTGCCGCGGGGTCCGCCCGACGGATTCGGCCCGAGACGACGCGCGGTGGCGCGTCGACGTCGCGGATCCGTCACCGCGCGGCATCCGTTCCCGCCCCCGCTCCGAATAGACCCATGACGGCGGCGCTTTGCGTGTCGTCGACACGGAGAGGGATGCCATGACCACCGACACCGCCACCCGCACCGACGAGCCGACCACGGTCCGTCGTCCTCGAGGCTGGTTCTGGGCCGCGCTGGCCGGGCTCACCTCCGCCGCCGCGCTGCTCGCCGTCGCCGAACTGTTCGCGGTGCTGGTCGCGCGTTCGGCGAGCCCCGTCCTGGCCGTCGGATCGGTCATCGTCGACATCGTGCCGCGCCCCCTCAAGGAGTTCGCGATCACCGTCTTCGGCGAGTCCGACAAGATCGCCCTCCTCGCCGGTGTCGGCCTGGGGGCCGCTGTCGCCGCCGCCGTCGCGGGTGTGCTGGAGTACCGATTCCGTCCGGTCGGCGCGATCCTGCTCGGCGTGGGCGGTGTCCTGGCCACGGTCGCGATCGTCACGCGTGCGGGAGCCACCGGTCTCGCCTGGCTTCCGCCTGTCCTCGGAACCATCGCGGGCGTCGCGCTGCTGCTGATCCTCAGCCGTCGTCTGCGTCGCTGGTCGACCGCGGCGGCCGCCGGCGATGCGCAGGCGGCGGGCGTCAGCCGACGGGGCTTCTTCCTGCTCTCGGGCATCAGCGCGGCGACGGCCATCGTCGTCGGTGTCGGCGCCCGTGTGGTGAACGCGGCCACGGCGTCGGTAGCGGCCGCTCGCGACGCTCTCCGCCTCCCGGCCGTGCGCAGCACCGTCACCGTCCCCGAGGGCGCGTCTCTCGACGTCCCCGGGCTTTCGCCGCTGATCACGCCGAACGCCGACTTCTACCGTGTCGACACCGCCCTCACCGTGCCGAATGTCGACCCGTCGACCTGGCGCCTGACCATCGACGGCATGGTCGACACGCCCGTCGAGCTGTCCTTCGACGACCTGGTCAACATGGGTCTGGACGAGTACGGCGTGACCCTCACGTGCGTCTCGAACGAGGTCGGCGGAGGGCTCGTCGGCAATGCGATCTGGCAGGGCGTGCCGATCCGCGACGTGCTCCGGCTCGCCTCCCCCCAGGGCGACGCCGACATGGTGCTCTCCGAGAGCGTCGACGGGTTCACGGCATCCACTCCCCTGTCGTCGCTGACCGATGACGGACTGGATGCCATCTTCGCGGTGGCCATGAACGGCGAACCGCTTCCGTTCGAGCACGGCTTCCCGGTGCGCATGGTCGTTCCCGGTCTGTACGGCTACGTCTCGGCGACGAAGTGGGTGACGAAGCTCACGGTCACCCGGTTCGACCAGATGGAGGCGTACTGGACACCCCGCGGGTACTCCGCCGAGGCCCCCATCAAGATGTCGTCGCGCGTGGACACGCCCAAGATCGGCTCGCCCGTCCCGGCAGGCAAGGTCCCGATCGCGGGAATGGCCTGGGCGCAACCGATCGGCGTGAAGACCGTCGAGGTGAGCATCGACAACGGCGAATGGCAGCAGGCGACGCTATCGACGCCGATCAACGACCAGTCCTGGGTCCAGTGGATGCTCGAGTGGGACGCCCAGCCCGGCACGCACTACATCTCGGTCCGCGCGACCGACAAGCAGGGCAACGTGCAGATCCAGGAGCCGGCGGCGATCGCGCCGAACGGCTCCAGCGGATGGCAGCGCACGCTGGTCACGGTGAGCTGACATTGCGCGTAACGGCCATGGCACGGTTCGTGTCAAGCGGTGGTCTTGCGCGCGTGGCCCCGGCATGATCGGCTCATGCCTTCAGCAAGCATTCTCCCGGTCATCGGCGTGCGCCCGTGAGCGTCGCCGAGCACGACGGGTCTTACCGTGGCCCTCACCATCCCTCTCCCGTGGACGGTCGACCCATCGCTAGCCTGAGGCGGGCGTTACCCGCCGACTGGGACGGGCAGGTCGACCAGTTCGCGATCGTCAAGCTCGACGGCGGCGGTGTCGTACGCGGGTGGAATCTCGGCGCCCAACTCATCAAGGGGTACGCCGAGAACGAGATCATCGGTGAGCACTTCTCGCGGTTCTACCGGGATGACGATCGCGGTCGCGGCCTCCCCGACCGTCTGCTCGCAGCCGCGCAGCGCGACGGACACGTCGAGGACACCGGGTGGCGCGTTCGCAAGGACGGCAGGGAGTTCTGGGCGAGCGTGACCATCTCGGCGATCCGCAGCGAGTCCGGCCAGGTGCTCGGGTTTGTCAAGATCGTGCGCGACCTGACCAGCGAGAAGCGGAGTGCGGACGAGAAGGCGACCCTCCAGCGCACCTTCGCCCATGATCTGCTCTCGCCCGTCACCGCGCTGCGCGGCTACCTCGATCTCCTGGCCGATGAACTCCCTGCCGATCACCGGCTCCTTCAACTCGCCGGCGAGGCCAGCGACCACCTCGTCGCGATGGCGCAAGCCCTGATGGCCGACGCGAACTCCCGCCCCGAGGGTGGGCGCAGCCGGGCGACGATGGACCTCGTCACCCGCGGTGCGATCGCGCTGGTCCTGCCCGGTGACGCGGCGGATCGAGTCGCCCTCGGCCAGATGGATGCCGTTCCCGTGGTGGGCGACGTCCTGAGCCTCCGCCGCGCGGTGGCCAACGTGCTCGAGAACGCGGCGAAGTACTCCGACGACGTCATCGACGTGGAGGTCTACGAGACCGACGAGGGAGCGACCGTGCGCGTGCGCGACCGGGGGCGAGGCATCCACCCCGACGATCTCCGGTCGGTACTCGACGAAGGCGAACGAGGACGTCTCGCCGACCCGCATGACGGCGGCAGCGGAATCGGCCTGGCGAGCGTCCGACAGATCGCGCAGGAGCACGGGGGCACCGTACGGATCTCCAGCGAGCTCGGGGTGGGAACGAGCGTGACCCTCACGATCCCCCGCGCCGAGGCAGAGATCACTCCGAACGAGTGAGGCGCGCCCCCGCCGACTCGATCTCGGACAACGCCGCGGCGCTGGAATCGGGGTGCACGCCCGCGATCAGGTCGGTGAGCACCCGCACGGTGCGTCCGGCCGCGAGCGCATCGAGCGCCGAGGCCCGCACGCAGTAGTCGGTCGCGATGCCGACGACGTCGATGTCGCCGATGGCGTACTGGTTCAGGATGTCGTCGGCGGTCAGACCGTCGTCCGTCACTCCCTCGAACAGGGAGTAGGCGGGCTTTCCCTGCCCCTTCTTCAGGTGGTGGGTGACCCGGCGCGTGTCGAACACCTCGTCGTAGTCAGCGCCGTAGGTTCCTCCGACGCAGTGCACGGGCCAGGTGTCGACGAAGTCCGGCTCCGCCGCGAAATGACCACCGTTGTCGTCATCGCCGTGGTGCCAGTCCCTCGAGGCGACGACGACCGCATAGTCGTCCGCGTGGGCGTCGAGATACCGCGAGATGCGTTCGGCGACCTCGTCGCCCCCGACCACCCCGAGGGCTCCGCGTTCGGTGAAATCGTTCTGGACGTCGACGATGAACAGTGCCCGGCTCATGCGTCGAGCCTACGCTCGACGGCGAGGGCCGGACCGGTCACCCGCGCGCGAAAAGAAGCACGACCGAAAGGGCGAAGGCCAACGCGCCGAGGCTGAGGACTCCGATGGCGAGCAGTCCGACGAAGCGCACTAGGGGCGACGATGGCGTCAGCCGCATGCGGTGCCGCGAGCCGCGACGCGCGTAGACGTCGGCCATGTCGGCGGCACCGATCCGCGCATCGTCGTGGGGCGAGAGCGGTGCCTCGTTGACTCCCCCGTGCTCATCGAACCAGCGAACCACCCGGTGGTCATCGACATCCTCGACCACGGCACGCACGGGCACCCAGGTCCCGTCGGCGACGTAGAGGATCAGAGCGGCGATGGCCAAGAGGATGCCGGCTCCGAGGCCCACCCAGGTGAACAGCTCGATCACGATATCGACGACGTTCGACACGGGGGCTCCTGCGGGCGGGGCGACGATCTCCGCGCGTGGCGCGACGGGTGAGGCTTCAGCCTATCGGCCGGGGCGACACCCTCCCGACGTGGTCCGCCCGTTGCCAGGTAGGCGTGAGCGAACGACAAAAGGCCCCCGGTCCGCCTGTTTCCAGGTGATCCGGGGGCCTTCGTCGTTCGGAGCCGCCTAAGGGAATCGAACCCTTGACCTATTCATTACGAGTGAATCGCTCTGCCGTCTGAGCTAAGGCGGCGTGCGGGCGCTGACGCGTGCACGATCATCGATCTTACATGGTCACCGGTCCGCCGGACGAATCGGGCCGAGGGTCAGTAGTCGCCGGTCGCGGAGCGGTCGGCGAGGATGTCACGGCTCGATGACAGGCCGAGACGGGTCGCACCGGCGGCGATCATGTCCTCGGCCGCGGCGCGGGTGCGGATGCCCCCGGATGCCTTGACTTCGGCGCGGTCACCGACCGTGCGCTTCATGAGCTCGACAGCGTGGACGCTGGCTCCGCCCGCGGGGTGGAACCCGGTCGACGTCTTCACGAAGTCGGCACCCGCGGCGACGGCGGCCTCGCAGACCGCGACGATCGCCTCATCGGTGAGCGCGGCGGACTCGATGATCACCTTGAGCACGGTCGGGGCGGGCACGGCGGTGCGGACGGCACGGATCTCCGCCTCGACGACCTCGTAGCGGCCCTCGATCGCGGCTCCGATATCGATGACCATGTCGATCTCGTCAGCGCCCTGCGCGACCGACAGCGCCGCCTCTGTCGCCTTGACCTCGGCGTGGTGCTTACCGCTGGGGAAGCCGCAGACCACGGCGACTTTCAGCCCCTCCGGCACCTCGACGGGAAGGAACGACGGCGACAAACACACGCTGTAGGTGCCGAGTTCGGCAGCCTCGGCGATGGTGCGCTCGACGTCGGCTCGCGTCGCCTCTGGCTTGAGCAGGGTGTGGTCGATGTAGGTGGCCAGGTCGGGGGTGGTCATGGTGCTCCTTCGGGCGGGGACATCGACAAGCCTACGTTCCGCGACCGATCGAGCGCTCGCCTGCCCCGGGGCACGCAGGCCGACGTCAGCCGCAGCGGAGCCCGTTCTCGGGGACGGTTCCGTCGATGAGGTAAGCGTCGACGGCGTCGGTGACGCACGCGTTGCCCTTGTTGTATCCCAAGTGCCCCTCGCCGACGTTCGTCACGAGGATGCCTTGGGCGAGCTGCGAGGCCAGACTCTGCGCACCGTCGTACGGCGTCGCGGGGTCGCCCGTCGTTCCGATCACCACGATGGGCGGTGATCCCGGTGCGGTGATCGGCTGGCGCACACCGGTGGGCGGCGCGGGCCACGAGGCGCAGGGGTCGCCGCCGCCGGCCCAGTACGGGGCGACGACGGGAGCTGCGGCGTCGAGCTTCGCCTGGAGCGCGGCGACGTCGGCATCCGTTCCCTCGTCGGGATAGTCCATGCAGTTGTACGCGACGAAGGCTTCCATCGTGTTGCCGTCGTAGCGATCCCCGAGGCGTCCGGTGTAGAAGTCGGCGAGTTGGAAAGCGACGTCGGCACGCCCGTTGCTGACGTCGGTCAGGGCGGAGCGCAGGTACGCCCAGCTTTCTTCGCTGTAGAGCGCCGCGGTGATGGCGGTCATCAGGGTGTCGCCACCGAGCTGGCGCCCATCGGACGCGGTGATCGGTCGCGCGTCGACGCGGGCCAGGAGGGCGGACACGTCGGACATGGCGTCGTCGACGCTTCCCGCGAAGGGGCACTCGCTGGTGCGGAGACAGTCCGCCATGAAGGCGCGAAGCGATTGCTCGAAGCCGATGGCCTGACGCAACGACGTGTCGGAACCCGACACGCTCGGGTCGATGCCGCCGTCGAGCACCATCCGGCCGACGCGTTCCGGGAACAGGCCGGCGTAGGTGGCACCGAGGAACGTACCGTACGAGAACCCGAGGTAGTTGAGCTTGGGGTCGCCGAGGACGGCACGGAGTACGTCCATGTCGCGAGCGGAGTTGTCGGTGGTGATGTAGGGCAGGATGCCGTCGCTGCGGTCTTCGCAGGCCTTGGCGAAGTCCGCGGCGCGCTTGTCGAGGGCCGCTTGGCGCTCTTCGCTCCCTCGCGCCCCGGGCGGGATGTCGTAGAGGTAGGCGTCGAGCTGCGGCGGGTCGTAACAGGTGACCGCGGTGGACTCGCCGACTCCTCGCGGATCGAAACCGATGACGTCGTAGGCCTGGGTGAGCTTGTCGTCGACGAGGATCGACAGCGCTTGCTTCATGAGAGAGACGCCGGCTGCTCCGGGGCCGCCCGGGTTGGTCAGGAGCGAACCGATCGGCTGTCCGGAGGAGGCGCGGTGGCGGACGACCGCGAGGTCGAGATCACCCACACTCGGGTCGCTGTAGTCGCGGGGAACCGTGACCGTGGTGCAATCGAGCCCGGTCCCGCACTCCTGCCAGTCCAGGGTCTGCCCGTAGTACGGCAGGAGTTCGGCGGACACTCCGTCGGTCTGCGGTGCGAGGGATGCCCCGCCCCCGGGCGCCATGGGCGGGATCTGAGCGTAGAGGCATCCGGAGAGCGCCACGGCGAGCGCCGCGACACCGGCTACGGCCGTGGCGAGTCGGCGACGGAGGCTCACGGCGCGGATCCGTTCGCGACGGTGATCAACAGGCTCTCGAGCGCCAGGAGCGGAGCGGCGTTCTGCTCGAGGTTACGGCGGGTGTCGGTGATGCGGTCGAGGACGCCGAGGGTGCGCGCGGGTGTCCATTCCGCGGCGAGGGAGCGGAGGTCGTCGATCCTTTCCTCGTTGACGAGGTCGCCGTCGCGCCCGTACTGCAGCATGACGACGTCGCGGAAGAGCGACTGGAGGTCGGTGAGGACGCGATCGATGCCGTCGCGGAGGCTCCGGGTGGCCCGGCGCTTCTGGTCGTCTTCGAGGGCGTTCAGCTGGCCCCGCACGCTCGGCGGCACCGCGGCACCCTCGGCGACCCCGAGGGTGCGCAGCAGCGAGCGGCGCTCCTCTTCGTCGCGGGTCGCGGTCAGGGCCTTGGCGTCGTCGGTGGCGAGGCGCACGATCTGCCCGGCGACGTCGACGGCGTCGCTGATGCCGCGGACGGCGAGGACGGCGGACAGCGTCTCGGCGCGACGGGCGCGGGCGTCGTCGTCGGTCGCGAGGCGCTGCGCCATTCCGATGTGGCGCTGGGCATGACGAGCCGACTCTTCCGCGACGTCGGCGGTGACGCCGGTGCGTTCGACGATGAGGGAGGCGACGTCGGCGACGGACGGCTCGCGCAGGCGCAGGACGCGGACCCGGGAGCGGATGGTGGGCAGCAGGTCGGCGTCGCTCGGCGCGCACAGGACCCAGACGGTCTGCTCCGGCGGCTCTTCGAGGGCCTTGAGCAGCACATTCGACGTGCGCTCGGCCATGCGGTCGGCATCTTCGACGACGATCACGCGGTGGCGCCCGAGCGACGGCGCGAACGAGGCGCGTTCGACGAGGCGGCGCGCTTCGTCGATGCGGATGACGACCTGCTCGGTGCGCAGAGCCGTGAGATCGGGGTGGGTGCGTGCGAGCACCTGCCGCTGGGCGGCCTCGTCGCCGGGGTCGGCGATGAGCGCAGCCGCGAAAGCGTAGGCGAGAGTCGACCGGCCCGATCCGGGGGGCCCGGTGATGAGCCACGCGTGGGCGAGCGCGGCAGGATCGTCGGCGGCGGCACGAAGCGTCTCGACGGCCTCGGTCTGCCCCCACACGGCGTCCCACGGGAAGGGCGCCCCGACGGTTCGCGCGGGGGATTCCACAGCGGCCGACATGGGTTCCACCCTAATCGTGGCTGCCGACACGGCCGCTGCTGATCGGCTGAGGACCGGCGAGCGAAGGCGTCATGAGAGACGGGATGCCACGGCCGCACGCACCTTCTCGGCCAACGCGGGCGGGGGCTCGGTGGCATCCAGGACGAGGAAACGCTCGGGCTCGGCGGCGGCCAGGGCGAGGAACGCGGCGCGGACGCGTTCGTGGAACTCGGCCTTCTCCGCCTCGAGGCGGTCGAAGGGCTTGTCGTCCGCGTCCAGCCGCGCTCGCGCCGACGCGGGGTCGAGGTCGAGGAGAACGGTCAGGTCGGGAAGCAGTCCGCCGGTGGCCCAGAGCGACAGCTCCCGCACGTCGTCGGCGTCGAGCACGCGGCCGGCTCCCTGGTACGCGACGGAGGAGTCGAGGTAGCGGTCCTGGATGACGACGTCGCCTCGCGCGATCGCGGGCTGGACCACCGTCTCGATGTGGTGCGCGCGGTCGGCCGCGTACAGCAGCGCCTCCGCACGCGGGGCGATGTGTCCGCGGTGGTGCAGGACGATGTCGCGGATGCGGACGCCGACGTCGGTGCCGCCGGGTTCGCGCGTGCGCACGACCTCACGACCTTGGGTGCGGAGCCAGTCCTCGAGCAGCACGGCCTGGGTGGTCTTGCCCGCGCCGTCACCGCCTTCGAAGGTGAGGAACAGCCCCGGTCCCCCGGCTGCCGCCGCACGCGGGGCGTGCGGCGGCCGAGAGGGTTCGGTCGTCACGACTTCTTCGCCGGGGCCTTGCGCGTGGTCGTCGTCTTCTTCGCCGCGGCACGCTTGGGGGCGGGACCCTTCGCGCGCTTGTCGGCGATGAGTTCGACGGCCCGCTCGAAGGTGATGGCCATCGCGTCCTCTCCGCGCGGCACCGTGGCGTTCGTCTCGCCGTCCGTGACGTACGGGCCGAAACGGCCGTCCTTGAGCTTGATCGGCTTGCCGCTGACGGGGTCGGCCTCGAACTCCTTGAGGGCGCTCGATGCGCGCCGGGCGCCGTACTTGGGCTCGGCGTACTTGGCGAGGGCGTCTTCGAGGGTGATGTCGAAGATCTGGGCCTCGGAGTCGAGCGACCTCGAGTCGGTGCCCTTCTTCAGGTACGGGCCGAAGCGACCGTTCTGGGCGGTGATCTCTTCGCCCGAGGTCGGGTCGGCACCCACGACGCGCGGGAGCGACAGCAGCTGCAGCGCGGTGTCGAGGTCGATCGTGTCGACGGACATCGAGCGGAACAGCGAGGCCGTGCGGGGCTTGGGGGCAGCCTCTTTCTTGGCTCCGCGCTTCTTCGGGGCCTCGACGACCTCACCGGTGGCCTGGTCGACCTCTTCGGGCTCCTCGGCGTCGACCTCTTGAACGTAGGGGCCGAACCGACCGTCCTTGACGACGACGAGCTTGCCGTTCTCCGGGTTCTCACCGAGAACGCGGTCGCCCGCGATGGGCGCGTCGATGAGCTCCTGCGCCTTCTCAGGCGTGAGCTCGTCGGGCGCGAGGTCTTCGGGGATGTTGACGATGCGCGGCTTGGCATCCTCGGGCGCACCGGGCTGGACGACCTCGAGGTAGGGGCCGTACTTGCCGAAGCGGAGGGTCGCGGTGTCGGTGATACGCGTCGAGTTCAGCTCGCGCGCGTCGATCTCGCCGAGATTCTCGACGATGTGACGCAGCCCCACCTGCTTGTCGGATCCGAAGTAGAACGCCTTGAGCCACTCGGTGCGGCGCTGCTCGCCGCGGGCGATGGCGTCGAGGTCGTCTTCGAGGGCGGCTGTGAAGTCGTAGTCGACGAGGTCGGCGAAGTGCTGTTCGAGCAGACGCACGACGCTGAAGGCGAGCCAGCTGGGCACGAGCGCCTGACCACGCTTGGTGACGTATCCGCGGTCGAGGATGACGCCGATGATGCTGGCGAAGGTCGAGGGACGACCGATGCCCTTCTCTTCGAGCGCCTTGACCAGGCTCGCCTCGGTGTAGCGCGGCTTCGGCGAGGTGCTGTGCCCCTTGGGCTCGACATCGCTGATGGCGAGCTCGTCGCCGACGGCCACGGCGGGGAGCGACTGGTCGGCGTCCTCGTCGTTGCGCTTCTCGTCGTTGCCCTCTTCGTACGCCTCGAGGAACCCCTTGAACGTGTACACGGTGCCCGACGCGGTGAACTCGGCGTACTTCTCCCCCGCCTGGACGGCGAGGGTGACCGTGGTGGTCTCGTACTTGGCATCCGACATCTGGCTGGCGACGGTGCGCTTCCAGATGAGGTCGTACAGCTTCTGCTCGTCACGGTCGAGCGACGACGCCAGCGACGCGGGCGTGCGGAAGTGCTCGCCCGAGGGACGGATGGCCTCGTGCGCCTCCTGCGCGTTCTTGGAGTTGCTGCGGTACACGCGGGGGTTGGCGGGCACGGCCTTGTCGCCGTACAGCGCCACCGCCTGCTCGCGCGCGGCCTTCACGGCCTGCGTCGACAGTGCGGTGGAGTCCGTACGCATATAGGTGATGAACCCCTTCTCGTAGAGACGCTGAGCGACGCCCATGGCGTGCTTGGCGCTCATCGAGAGTTTGCGTCCCGCCTCCTGCTGCATCGTGGAGGTGGTGAAGGGGGCACGGGGGCTGCGGGTTCCGGGCTTGGCCTCGACCTTGGCGACGGTGGCCTTGGCGGCGGCGACGATGTCGGCGGCGAGCGCGCGAGCCTGGGCCTCGTCGAGCACGACGACGGCCTTTTTGAGCTTCCCGTTGTCGTCGTAGTCGCCACCGCGGGCCAGCGGGGCGCCGTCGAGACGGTTCAGACGCGTCATGAACGACGAGCCGGACTTGGATGCCAGCGCCTCGACGTCCCAGTACGACGCCGAGACGAACGCCATGCGCTCGCGCTCACGCTCGACGACCATGCGTGTGGCGGCGGACTGCACGCGGCCGGCGCTGAGCGCGGTGCCCTCACGGCCCGATCCGACCTTGCGCCACAGCACGGGCGAGACGTCCCACCCATAGAGGCGGTCGAGGACGCGGCGGGTTTCCTGTGCGTCGACGAGGGACTCGTCGAGCTCGCGCGTGTGGTTGACGGCGTCTTGGATGGCGTCCTTGGTGATCTCGTGGAACACCATGCGGCGGACGGGAACCTTGGGCTTGAGGACCTCGCGCAGGTGCCACGCGATGGCTTCGCCTTCGCGGTCACCATCGGTTGCGAGCAGGACTTCGTCGGCGGACTTGAGGGCGCGCTTGAGCTCGGCGACCGTCTTGGTCTTGCGGTCGTTGACGACGTAGTACGGATCGAAGTCATTCTCGACGTCGATGGAGTACTTGCCGTAGGCCGCCTTCTTGTCGGCGGGGATCTCCTTCTTGGAAGCGAGGTCGCGGATGTGCCCGACCGAGCTGAGCACTTCGTAACCGTCGCCGAGGTATCCCTGGATCGACTTCATCTTCGTCGGGGACTCGACGATGACGAGCTTCTTGCCGTTAGCCACTGGGGTCCTTTCTTCGTTGCACACCATACACACGCCTCCCTGGTCGGGATCCGGGAGGTCATACGCGGTCGAGACATCGGGTGGTCCGGCCTTCGCGCGTGCAGCGAACGGAATCCCACCGTACGCGCTGCCGACGGTGACCGTGGCGACGAGGCCGTCGACATCGCATTCGTTCAGGTTCGCGTCACCCGCCCGCGTCACCGCTTCCGCTGCCTCGCACGGCACCCCCGGTACAGCGCCGCTCACGGTGTCGGCCGCGGCGAGGGCAGCGGCATCCGCGATCCCGGATAGTCGCTGCGCCTGCGCGGCGGCGCCCGCCACGACGGCCAGACCGAGGGAGGCCACGGCGATGGCCGCGACCACCCCCATCGCGCTCGCAGAACCCGCCACTATCCGCCCCCGTCGAGCGCGCACGAACGAGCGGAGAGCGGACCCAATGGCAGAGGGAGCGGAATCGCTGCCGAGGCCTCGACACACACCAGCGTTTCGCCCCGGTCGACCGAGACCGTTGCGCCGATGCTCGTCACGACGGCTCGCGCGCCGGCCTCGTCACCACGACCGAACAGCCGCGCCGACTCGGCCGCGGCGTGCTGCAGCCGCACCTCCGTCGCCCCCGCGGCGAGCGCACCGAGGCCGAGCGCGAGCACCACGACGATCGAGGGCAGAGCAACGGCGAACTCCGCCGTGACGGCCCCGCGATCATCGAGTGTCATCGGTTTCACTGCACCGTGAGCGCACGGCGGATCAGATCGGTCAGGATGCCGCGCACCTCGTCCGACCTCATGATGACCACGAGGAGGCCCGCGAACGCGACCGCCGCGACCGTCGCAGAGAAAAGACATACCTGTGTGACGCGGAAGGCATACGCGCTAGCAGTAAGTACTCCTATATGAGGCGCGATGTCGGAACCCCCGGTTAGTGACGTGCTCGACGTGCGGCGGGAGGATGCGACCTCTCGGGCTCGCCGTACACACGAAGGGCCGTCGAAAATCACACCGACGTAACTAGAGGGATTGGTTCGAGCCGCGAGCACGTCGCCGATCAGTCACCATGACCCCGTGACCTCGATGACACCGCCTCCCCGACCCTCAGCCGCGCCGTCGCACCGCTTCACCTCGACGGGGCTGATCGGCGAGCGGCAGCGTCGGGTGCTCGCGATCATCGCCGAGGCCGAAGCAGAAAACAAGAAATTAGATTAGTGCACACGTAGCGCTATTGATCTAATCAACTGAATGGAAATTATTCTGAGACAATAAGAGATGCCGCGTCGATCTTGGCAGATTGCTGACGCGGCATCTCGATTGGATTTCGTCATGCCAGTATATCAACTCCTCGGCGCACGCGGCAGCCTCGCCGACCTCATCGCCACTCTTGATAGATCATCAGATGTATTCTCTCTTCCACTCATCGAGGTGGAGAGGGAGTATCAGCAGAGGTATCAAGTACAGAGATTCATTCAGGATCACATCGAGCACAAGAGTGTGTCTCTATGCAGACGTGGCTATCGTGTCCTCGACGCCGAAGGCGTAGCTACACGAGTCGCCTGTAACAACGCATGGCTATGTGCAGTATGTGCTCCACGCAGACTCGATCACTTCGTCGCACAGACCGTCGAGGTCATCGAGCTAGCGTCCACAGTGCTCGCGTTCACCTTCAGTCAGATTCAAGAAACAGGTGAGGGTCTCGCCGGCGCACTGAACAGGCTGAAGCGCTCGATGACCTCGATGACCACCGGCAGGGCATGGGCCGACCTGAAGAGCCGCTATGGCATCGTCGGGATCGGCTACGTGGTCGAGGTGAAGCACTCGCCGACCGGCTGGCATCCCCACCTTCACGGTTTTCTTGTTTCTGACCGCGACCTCAGCGACGAGCAGGCATCGCAGCTTGGTCTTGCCCTCCGCCGTCGATGGTCCCAGCAGAGCACAGGGTCTTCCCTCTTCGCTCAGCACGTCGCCATGGTTCGCCCTGACGAGTTCTCGTCGGCGACGCGGTACGTCAGAAAGGACAGCCCGAGGTACACGACGACGAGTGCGACGAACCGCACCATCGGTGACCTCGTGCACGACGCCAGTCGCGGCGACCTCGATGCGCTCCACCTTCTCCAGGAGGTGGCGACGGCGACGAAGCGTCAGCGTCGCTTCACGTGGACGCCCGGCATTGTGAGCACCCTCCAGGAAGCCACACACGCCCCGCTGAGCGCATAACAGCATGTCTTGGGGGTAGTCGCTCACGGCGACGAACTCGACCGCTTGTATGGCCTCGTTGAATTTCATCTAATCAACGCTGGCTTATTCAAAACAATTTGGAAACCCGTTCCAGAAAAAGCGTCACTTTCCACTATTGCGCTCGATAGTAGTAGGTAGAGAATGCGCGTCGCCGTAGCTCCGAGGGTCCATTGCATGACCGGACTCCTTAACCTCGGGTCGGCTTCGAAAACTTCGGTCGCGACGCGCATTCTCCCTAGATCACAGGGAAGTAGCGCAGTGGGAAGACCATCCAGCATTATCGGCACCGCCATTCAGGACAAGGTGGATGCGATGCTCGACGCCGGCGAAACCCTCCTCGCCGTACGCGCGGCAACTGGAGCGAGTCTTGGATCGCTAAGCCGGTACTCCAATTTCCGAAAGTCGCACCTCGCTCGCGTCATCGACGAAGAGCCGAACGTGTTCGACCTCATGGCCCGCCTCCTCGCTACCGCCGACGACGCGCGAGCGGCACGTCAGCAGTCACAGGGCGCAGGCTCACCCGCCGCACGTGCTCGCGCCATTCGCACCGAGGCCGAGTTGATTGGGAAGCTCCTCGACGCTCTCGGCGTGGATGACGCCCGCCTCGCCGAGCAGATGGAGCAGGCGCACGCGCTGGCCGTCGTCGTCCGTGATCACGTCCTCGAAGACTCTCGCCCCGCAGACCTCATCCCGCGACTGAGGTCGATCCCCGGCCTCGCCGACGTAGCAGTGGCGCTGGAGCGCCGAATGGAGAAGACCTCATGACCGCAGCAAAGCCCGGTGACACTCTCACCGTCACCTCGTCCATGTCCCTCGCCCTCACCCCCGAGGGTGGCCGCGTCTATCCCCGAGGCACCGTGCTCACGGTGACGGACGACTGGATCGCCGCGAGCAGGAACCGCCACGGTGAGTCCTACCTGGATGACCTCTCACCCGAGGCGCAGACGGCCCGCTGGGGCGCGGTGAAGTTCGCGTTCGGCGACCAGCGCGAAGAGGTGCAGTGGTGGAACGGCGGCGACGCGGCATCGCTGAACTACGCTCGCGAACTCGACCGCGACCGCATCGCGAAGATCACGGACCCCGAGCTAGCCGAGAAGGAAATGAAGGCATCGGTAGCCAGGTTCGGGCGACCGCTCACGAGCCAAACGCTCGCCGTCTTCGCGCCCGACGCCCCCAACGCCTACAGCCCAAAGGATGTGCGATGAGCGTCCGCAAGATCAGCACCGCTGACGCCCTCCTACGCCGCCTAGCCCACGACCTCCGCGTCGCACTGGAGCAGCAGCCACGCGAGCACGTCACCGCCGTCATCACCTCGTCTCTCGGCGACGTGAAGCAGGCACCCGAGGTCGCACCGGCTGACCCTGAGAAGTATTGGCTGCACATCGAGTTCGACACGCGCAGCCCTTCCGTCATCCTCCCCATCGTCGGCGTTGTCACCGAGTACTCACGCGGCATGGCGACCGTGACCACCAACCTGAAGAGGCGTCCACGATGAGCAGCTACACCGATTGGGGCCGACTGAACGGCTGGCACATCCGATCCGCCCGTGACCTCGCCGACCTCATGCAGACCGTTGCACAGGTCGCTGTGCTCCGCGATTCGTCGCCCGAGGACCGCGAGGCTATCGAGGTCGTGCGCGCCATGGCAGAGCGTCTGAGGCTGGAGCTACCCGAATGAGCGGCGTGTTCGATCACCTCACCGAGGAGGTCTTGGCGGCGTTCAAGACCCTCCACCTCGTGACCGCCGATACCTCCGTGGTCGCCGACGAAGAGCGCGAGGCAATCTCCCGCGTCAAGGCGCTCGTGATGACCTGGAGCGTCGAGGACCGTCGCCGACGCTGACCCACAAGCTGGGGCGAGGTGATGCCCTCAGGCGCGCATCCCGCCCCGCTGACCCCTACTGATGCCGTGGGGGTCGGCACCCCTCCTCTTTTCTACTACTCCAGGGGGTTGAGAGGAGGGGCACCCTTCCCCCCGTCCGCCTCGTGCCATGGTCTGGTCCGCGAGGTGGGCGGGGTTTCTCTATACACAAAGGGACCCCTTTATGTATGCTGTCCTCATGACCCCGAGCAGCGAGCGCACCACGAAGGCCCTCCTCTACGTGCGCGTGTCCACCGACGAGCAGGCCGACAAGGGCGCGTCCCTCGAAGCGCAGGAGCAAGCCCTCATGGTTGAGGCCGTGCGACGTGGGTACGACTTCGAGGTCGTCCGCGAGGAGGGGAAGAGCGCGAAGAGCATCGCCGGTCGCGACAAGCTCGTGGAAGCCCTCGACCTCCTCGACAAGCACCAGGCCGACGTGCTCATGGCCGTTCGCATGGATCGCCTTTCCCGTGATGTCGGCGACGTGGCGGCGCTCATGCGTCGCTCGAAGCGGAAGGGCTGGGGAATCATCCTCAGTGGCGAGCGCATCGACACCACGCCGGACGGCGAGTTCCGTACCCACCTCGACGCGGCTCTCGCTCAGCGCGAGCGCGGCATGATCGGCCTCCGCACGCGCGAGGGCATGGCGCAGCGCAAAGCCGAGGGCAAGCACATGGGCCGCAGCGTCGATGCGACGTTCCTGCCGACCTACCGGCGCATCATCGCCATGAGCGGCGACGGCATGACCATGAACGCGATTGCTCGTGCGCTGAACGCTGAGGGTGTCGCGACGGCTCGGGGCGGGCAGTGGTACGCGAGCACCGTTCGCGCTGTGCTGACGAGCGAAACGGCGAAAGCGCTCTAGCTCGCGTCGCCGTCGAGGTTGCAGCGCTCGTGTGGTCGCGGTAGTCGTCGGCGACGAGAAACAGGCGCGTGTGCACCACGCGACCGCGCATGCATGCACGCTCCGTATTTGCATTCGTGCAATACTTTGCGCGTAGTGTTATCCATATGGGTAACGAGAGCTACCCACTCCTCACGGGAGACCGTCGATTCCAGTTAGCCGCTGACACGACGGCCCCCCGCGCCGAGGAGCCAGCTAGTCGTCATTGACTAGCGAAGAGAGGACCCCCGTTTTACAGGTGCGTTACGCCTCGGGGGTTCTTTCTCGTGGGGCAAGCGTATCGCGGACCCCTCACGAAAATGGCTTGTACGACCCTCACGAGCGCTGGCACGGCCTCGCAGAGCGGCTAGGTAGTACGGGAAACAGTCCCGTTACTCCGTCGCCGAATGGGTACACCGATGGTTGCACTCGGCTACACCTGTGTCGCTCTATGAGGGCGAATGTCGCCGTATGAGTACGAATGTCCTCGTACAGCGTTGGTCTGCGTACCAAAGGTTGCACTCGAAAATCGTGAGGTCGTGTTGGCGACGTGCCTACACTCGCGCTTTATAACGATCAGGTAACGGAACTACATTGATGTACTTTCCACAGAAATTCCGGCTGTGGATAAGTAGAACTCGTACACCGCTAGGGGGTGCTGAGCGCGTCGCTCACGATGTCCTTGGCGTCGCCGGGAACCTTGACCGTGTGGGTCGTCGCGCCGGACGTGAGGCTCACGCGGTGTTCGACCTCGCGCCACCTCATCGTCACAGTCGGCTCGATGCCGTCGACGCTCACGATGCGTCGCCCCTTGCCGACCGGGTGCACCTCGACGGCGTGCAGCAGTGCAGCGAGCACAGTGCGACGACGGTTCATGTTCATGGACTCCCACAGCCCGCGCACGTCGTTGCCGGCAACGAACGCGGCGAGCGGATCGGCCCGCAGCGCGTCGCCGAGAGCGGCGTCTACCTGAGCTAGCTCCGCGTCGAACTCATCGACCATCGCCGAGAACGTGGCCGCGCTCAGCTTGCGTGCGCGATACAGCCCCTCTGCCTCCGCGCGCTGTGCCGTCAGCGCGTCCCTGCGCGTCCTCAGCGCCTCGATATCGGTCCCGTCGTCGTCGGCCCACTGGAGGAGGTCCGGGGCGCTCAGAACGTCGATGACGGCGCGCTCGACGTACTCCTCTATAGGGGCGGCGGGTCGCACGAAGCATCCGGCGTTGCAGCGAATGGCGCGAACGCTCTGCGCCGTCGTGCGGCTCTGCGTCGAGCGAGTCGGCCCGCCGCACTTCCCGCAGCGCCCGAGGCCCGAGAGCAGCCATTTCGCCCTGGTGTCGCCGTCGTGGGTGAGCCGGGATGAGTCGAGCAGCCGACCACGAGCGGCGTTCACCTGATCGACGGTCAGGATCGCCTCCCACGCGCCGGGGGTGCACTGGGAGAGCGTGAAGCGGTCGGCGCGGTACGGCTCACCCTCGGGCATGGGTGGCGGCAGGAGCGCGGCTTGGAATGGCGAGATGAGCAGTCGCCGAACCGTGGTGGTGATCCATGGGGAGTAGATGAGGTCGCCGCTCTCCTTGTCCTTTCGCGGTCGCGAGTGACGGCTCGACGGCGGCAGGAGGTCGCCGTGCTCGTCGGTCGCCGTCCCCTCGTTCAGCGCGCGGACGATCTGCGCGAGGGAGTCCTTCTCGATGAGGAGTCGCCGCGACATGAAGCGCAGCACCGCCGCCTCCTCGGCGACGACCGCATAGCGCGTGTCGTGCTCGTCGCGGTGGATGTCGGGCACCCACTGGTAGCCGTAGGGCACGAGACCGGCGACGGGATGCCCTGCCTCACGCCGTGCTGCGCGGTAGGGGTCAGCGCGCTGTTCCTTCTCCGCTATCTCCTCCTCGGCCATGGCGATGAGAACGGCGAGCATGATGCGCCCCGGCGCAGTTGCGGTGTCGATGCTGTCGCGGATGGTCACCACGCGAACGGAGCGCGTCGGCGCGCTCACCTCCACGACATCGACCATGCGTCGCAGCAGTCGCGCCGCGTGGACGGAGAGGATGGTGTCGATGCTTCCGTTGTCGATGTCGGCGAGCATCCGTGCCCACGCGGTGCCCGAGCCTCGCGCTTTCGTCGCACTGGTCTTGTTGTCGGCGTAGGTGTCGATGACCGTCCACCCTCGCCGCTGAGCCTCCTCCTCGCAGTCGGCGATCTGTTGCGCGAGGCCCTGGTCTTGCTGCACGCTCTGTCGCGCATAGATGCCGACGCGAGGCGCGGTGCCGGGGTCTTTGCTCATTCGCTAAGTATGCCGCAAGAGTGCTACAGCCGCCATCGTCGCGATGGCGTACTCCGCGGTGGCGGCGCCGCGATCGTCGAGGAACAGTGCATTCGCGCGACCGGAGGTCAGCATGGGCATCGCCGGGGCTTTCGTTGCGGGACGCAGGAAGGGAAAGGACATCGGACTCCTCATTTCTTGTCGGGGACGAAGTTTCAGACGGGGACGACCGTGGACCGGATGACACCGAGCACGGCGGGCACGACGGCAAGAAGAAGGAACGCGGGAAGCGTGCACACGCCGAGTGGGACGAGCAGCCGCGTCGACAATCGCGCGGCACCTTCGCGACCGCGCGTTCGAGCGCGGTGGCGTGCGAGCCACGCCTCACCGCGGAGGAGTTCGACCGCGGGAGCTCCTGCCCGCGACGAGAGATCCAGAGCGGCCAGCACGCCCGTGGACGGCCCGCCGTGACCCGACCCGACGAGCGCGCACGCACGCTCGATGGACGCCCCGGACGACAGAGCCACAGCCATGAGCTCGGCATCCCACCCAGGGATCTCGTCGTCGGGCTGCGCGCGACGGGCCAGTCGTCTTGTCCAGAACCGAGATGCACCGACGAGCCCGAGCCCGAGAACGAGCGCGCACACCCCGAGCGGCTCGTCGAGCATTCGCAACGGATCGAGCCCGAGCGCTGCACCGAGCGGGAGGCCAAGGAGCGGAAGCCAGGTCAACAGGCGCGCCGTCGCGATCGGTTCGGCGAGAGCGACCGCGACCTCGGCCCGCACCTCGCTCGCGTCGCGCAGGGCGGCCGCGGCGGAACGAAGCGTGTCGGCCAGTGGCGCCCCGACGGCGTCAGCGATGCCCCACATCGCGCCGATGTCCGACCACACCCCGCCGCGCGAGCGCAGAACGGCGCCGACGTCCTCTCCGCTCTCAGCTGCGAGCGCCGCGGCGGTGAGAAGCGGGTTGCCACCACCGGCCAGATGACGCCACGCCACAGCCGGGGCGAGACCCGCCGACAACAGAACGGCGAGTCTCATGACGCTTTCTATCGCCGCTACCTCGGACTCATCTGCAGGGGGTACCGTCATCGTCCGGGCTCCTCGTCGATCCAGAGCCGGTCGGCCCTGAGCATGAGGCGGCCGACGCCGGCCACGCGCCGACGCCCGCCGACACGTTCGACATGCACGATGGCGTGCAGGGCGCTGACGGCCTGACGCGCCAGCACGACGGCATCGATTCCCGCCAGCGCACCCAACGCCTCCAAGCGCGCCGGGACTTCGGTGAGACCCCTGGCGTGGAGCGTTCCTGCGCCACCGTCATGTCCTGTGTTCAACGCGAGAAGCAGCTCACGGATCTCTGGTCCTCGACACTCCCCCAGCACGAGACGGTCCGGCCGCATGCGCAGCGCCTCCCGCACCAGAACCGGCAAACCGATCCCGCCCGCCCCCTCCAGGTTGGATTGCCTCGCTTCGAGGGCGACGTGGTGGGGATGGCGCGGCCGGAGCTCGGCGACCTCCTCGATCGTGACGATCCGTTCGGTGTGCGGGACGCGGGCGAGGAGTGCGGACAGCAGGGTCGTCTTCCCGGCCCCGGTCGCGCCGGTCACGAGGATGTTCGACCGTTCGGCGACGAGCCCCTCGAGCCGCTTCCGGACCGCGACGGGGAACATCCCCGCTTCGCCGAGGCTCGCGAGATCGGGCGCATCCCACCGGGGGACTCGGATGGAGATCGACGTTCCCCGCGTGGCGATCGGAGCCAGCACGGCGTGCACTCGAACTCCCCGCTCGAGCCGGACATCGACGCAGGGCGACGCGTCATCGAGGTGCCGTCCGCCGAGCGCGATCATCCGCACGGCCAGCCGCCGCACCTCCGTCTCGCTCGCCCGCCACGACGGCACCCGCTCGGCTCCCGCGCCGCGGTCGACGAAGAGTCCGTCCTCACCGTTGACGAAGACGTCGGTCACCCCCGGGTCGTCGAGGAACGGCCGGAGGAACGCGAGCGCCGGATCGGCCCCCAAGGAAGGAGTTCCCCCGCCTGAGACGTGAGGCGAAGGGACAGCGAACAGACGAGGGGAAGTCACGTCGACGACCGTACGAAAGACGCCCACCGTCCCGAGGTGCGCAAGAGTCCATCCGTGGAGGACTTCGCGTCTTCGCGGCCTGGGGAGGAACCGACGGCCCACTCGACGGGCCCGGAAAAAGAAGGGGGCGGCATCCCGTCAATGGGGGGCGAGGGATGCCGCCACGCGCCGGGGAAAAATTGGGGGGCTCCCCCCGACGCGCTGCCGGAAGCGATGTTCGGGCAGAGACCAGACTAACCGCCCCGCGACTGCGACGGAACCGGAATGGCTCGAAAAGCGAGCGATATATCAGCTGGGTCGCCTCGGAGGGATGCCAACTATCGGAGGTAACCGCCGTTCGCGGCCGAGGGATAACGTGACGGTGGCGCGAGGACGCGCCGTGCCTCGACCGCGAAGGAGCGCCAGATGAGCAGCCAGATCGATCATCTCCTCACCGAGACCCGCCGTTTCGCCCCGTCGGCGGAGTTCGCCGGGAACGCCGTCGCCGACGCGAGTCTCTACGAGCGCGCCGCCGCCGACCGCGAAGGCTTCTGGGCGGATCAGGCGCGCGAGCTGCACTGGCACACCCCCTTCACGACCGTGCTCGACTGGTCGAACCCGCCGTTCGCCGAGTGGTTCGCCGACGGCGAGCTGAACGTCGCTTACAACTGCCTCGACCGCCATGTCGAGGCCGGCAACGGTGACCGCGTCGCGCTGCGGTGGGAGGGCGAGCCCGGCGATCGACGCAATGTGACGTACGCCGAGCTCACCGACGAAGTGAAGCGTCTGTCGAACGTCCTGATCGACCTGGGCATCGAACGCGGCGACCGCGTCGCGATCTACCTGCCGATGATCCCCGAGGCCATCGCCTCGATGCTCGCCGTCGCCCGCATCGGCGCCGTCCACTCCGTCGTGTTCGGCGGCTTCTCGGCCGACAGTCTGCGGTCCCGCATCGACGACGCCGGAGCCAAACTCGTCATCACCGCCGACGGCGGGTGGCGCAAAGGCAAGGTCTCGCCCCTCAAGCCCGCGGTCGACCAGGCCCTCGCTGACCGCAACGGGTCCGGCATCCAGGAGACCGTCGAGCACGTGCTGGTCGTCAAGCGCGGCGAGAACGAGGTCGAGTGGACCGACGACCGTGACATCTGGTACCACGACGTGGTGCCGCAGGCGTCTGGTGAGCACGAGGCCGAGGCGTTCCCGGCCGAGAACCCGCTGTTCATCCTCTACACCTCGGGAACCACCGGGAAGCCGAAGGGCATCCTGCACACCTCGGGTGGCTACCTCACGCAGGCGGCCTTCACGAACCGGGTCGTGCACGACGTGCACCCCGAGACCGACGTGTACTGGTGCACGGCCGACATAGGCTGGATCACCGGCCACACCTATGTCACGTACGGTCCGCTCGCCAACGGGGCGACGCAGCTCCTCTACGAGGGCACGCCCGACACTCCGCACCCGGGCCGCTGGTGGGAGCTCATCCAGAACCACGGCGTGACGATCTTCTACACCGCCCCCACGGCCATCCGGTCGTTCATGAAGATCGGCCGCGACGTGCCGCAGAGCTTCGACCTGTCGTCGCTCCGACTGCTCGGCTCGGTGGGTGAACCCATCAACCCCGAGGCGTGGATCTGGTACCGCGACATCATCGGCGGCGACCGCGCCCCGATCGTGGACACGTGGTGGCAGACAGAGACCGGCGCGATCATGATCTCCGCCCTCCCCGGCGTCACCGAGACGAAGCCCGGCTCGGCGCAGGTGCCGCTCCCCGGCATCTCCATCGACGTCGTCGACGACGCCGGCGAACACGTCGGCCACGGCAACGGCGGGCTGCTCGTCATCACCGAGCCCTGGCCGAGCATGCTGCGCGGAATCTGGGGCGACCCCGACCGCTTCGTCGAGACGTACTGGCAGAAGTTCGCCGACAAGGGCTACTACTTCGCCGGCGACGGCGCCCGCCTCGACGACGACGGCGACGTGTGGCTGCTCGGCCGCGTCGACGACGTCATGAACGTCTCCGGCCACCGCCTCTCGACCGCCGAGATCGAGTCGGCGCTCGTCGGACACGAGGGTGTCGCCGAGGCTGCGGTCGTCGGAGCATCCGACGAGACCACCGGTCAGGCGGTCGTCGCCTTCGTGATCATCAAGAGCCGCTACATGAAGAAGAACGGCGTCGACGGGCTCGGCGACGTGCTGCGCAAATGGGTCGGCGAGCAGATCGGTCCGATCGCCCGCCCGCGCGACGTCTACATCGTGGGCGAGCTGCCCAAGACCCGATCCGGCAAGATCATGCGGCGCCTGCTGCGCGACGTCGCCGAGGGCCGCGAGGTCGGCGACACGACGACCCTCGCCGACACCGCCGTCATGAGCGTCATCAGCGCCCAGGTGAAGTAGGACACGGGAACTCGTGGATGCCGGGGCTCTCGGCATCCACGACTCCGGTCCGGACACGATCCGCCCGCCGACGCGTGTCCTTCCCGCCGTCCTCCGGAAGAACTAGATTCGCGCCATGCCGACTGCGCGCACGTCGATGAAGACGAGCTATCCGATCCGCCTCGCCGACGCCTCGACGGCGGCCGCCACGGGGCCGGAGGAAGAGATCCGAACCCCCTTCGACGGAACGGTGGTGGGCGTCGTCGCGAGCTCGACGCAGAGCGACCTCGATGACGCATTCCGCACGGCGCGGCGCCTACAGAAGACGTGGGCGCGAACCCCGGTCGCGGCGCGCGCCGCCGCCGCGCGGCGATTCGCCCGACTCGTCCTCTCCGAGCAAGCGAGGATCCTCGACCACGTGCAACTGGAGACCGGGAAATCCCGATCGAGCGCATTCGAAGAAGTCCTCGACGTGGCACGGGCGTCCGAATACTTCGCCCGCGTCGCCCCCGCGATCTTGAGAGAACGTCGCCGCCCCGGCGCGATTCCCCTTCTCACCCGCACGCGCCACGTGCATCATCCCAAAGGCGTGGTGGGGATCATCAGCCCCTGGAACTACCCGTTCACACTGACGGCGACCGATTCTCTGCCCGCGCTTCTCGCCGGCAACGCCGTCGTGGTGAAACCGGATTCTCAGACTCCCTTCACCGCGCTACTGGTCAAGGAACTCCTCGAGAGAGCGGGATTCCCGCGGGATCTGCTGCAGGTGGTGATCGGCGAGGGCTCGCGCGTCGGCCCCGAACTCATCGCCCGCTCCGACTTCATCATGTTCACGGGGTCCACTCGCACAGGGAAGAGCGTCGCGCGGGCCTGCGCGGACCGCCTGATCGACTTCTCCGCCGAACTGGGCGGGAAGAACCCGCTCCTCGTGCTCGAGGACGCCGATCCGGATCGCGCGGCCGCGGGCGCCGTGCGCGCGGCGTTCGCCAACACCGGCCAGCTCTGCGTCAGCATCGAGCGGATCTACGTGCACGCGAGCGTCCACGACCGATTCCTCCGGCGACTGGTGGAGACGACCGAAGCGCTGACCGTGGGAGCCGGACTGGATTGGTCGCACGAGGTCGGGTCGCTCGCGAGCCAGGCGCAGCTCGACCGGGTCGAGCGTCACGTCGTCGACGCCGTGAACCGCGGAGCGACCGTCCTCACGGGCGGCCGCGCCCGGCCCGACCTCGGACCCTACTTCTACGAGCCCACCATCCTCGTCGATGTCCCGGCGGATGCGCTCCTGGCCGAGGAGGAGACCTTCGGTCCGGTGGTCGCGGTGTACCGGGTGAACTCGGATGCCGAAGCCCTGGACCGGGCGAACGACAGCGCCTACGGACTCAATGCGAGCATCTGGACGTCGTCATCGCGGCGCGGATGGGCTTCGGCGCGCAAAGTGCAGACCGGAACCGTGAACATCAACGAGGGGTACACCGCAACGTGGGGCAGCCACGCGTCTCCGATGGGCGGGTGGAAGCAGTCCGGGGTTGGGCGCCGCCACGGGGAGACGGGCCTGCTGAAGTACACCGAATCCCAGACGATCTCGGAGCAGCGGGTGATGCCGATCGCGCCTCCCCGGGGCATGACCGCCGCGCAGTGGGCGACCACCATGACCCGGGCCGTCCGCGCGATGCGCTTCTTCCGTATCTGAACGCCGACGTACCGGCTCACGCCCGCGGGCTCCGCACCCGCGAGACTCGCCGTTTTCCGCATCTGTATACCGTGAGCGCAACCTCGGGCCCCAGGACGCTCGCCGGCGCGCTTTTTGTATACACTGAGGGGAATCGACGGCGAGGAGGGATGCCATGCGCGCCAGCGACCGCGCCTACTCCGCGCTCCTCGAACAGATCCAGACCGGCGCCCTGGCCCCCGGCACCGTCCTCGGTGAGGTCGAGCAGTCCGCACGTCTCGGCGTGAGCCGGACCCCCCTGCGCACCGCCCTCGCCCGCCTCACCGCCGACGGCCTCGTCGCCCAGGTCTCGCCGCGAGTCACGGTCGTCACAGGGGTCGATGGCGATGACATCCGGGCACTCTTCGTCGTTCGACGCGCACTCGAGGAGACCGCGGCACGCCTCGCGGCGGCATCCGACCGTTCCGCCGATTTCGCCGCTCTGGTTGCCGCGTTCGACGCCGCACGCCTCGACGGCGAACCCGCCCGCGACGCGTACTACCGCCTCATCGCCGAGTTCGACGCAGCGCTCGACGCCGCTGCGGCGAACGAATACCTGACCCTCGCCCTCCGCACCGTCCGCACGCACCTCGTGCGCGTGCGCCGTCTCGCCCGCTACCAGCCCGAGCGGCTCGCTGCCTCGGTGTCGGAGCATCGCCTCATCGCCGCCGCGATCGCCGACGGCGACGGGGATCTCGCCGCACACGCGACCCACGTGCACCTGCACAACGCCCTGACGAGCATCCTCGAGTCCCTCGACGACGCCGTGCCCTCGCCCGACCGAAAGGCCTCCGCATGACGATCACCCATCACCTCCGTGTCCACCGCAGCGACGAGAATCTCGCGCGAGAAGGACAGCTGGCGTGGGCCCTCGCACGCATCGCGGTCGACCCCGTCGCGGTCGACGACGACGTCGTCGACATGATCATCAACCGCGTCATCGACAACGCTGCGGTCGCGGCCGCCTCGCTCACCCGCCGCCCCGTGAGCGCGGCCCGGCAGCAGGCTCTCGACCACGCCGTCTCGATCGGCGGCGTCGGCGCGACCGTCTTCGGCTGCACGCTCGAGCGCCGCTCGAGCCCCGAGTGGGCCGCATGGGCGAATGGCGTGGCTGTCCGCGAGCTCGACTACCACGACACCTTCCTCGCCGCCGAGTACTCGCACCCCGGCGACAACATCCCGCCCGTGCTCGCCGTCGCGCAGCACACCGGGCGCGACGGCGCCGCGGTCGTCCGCGCGCTCGCCACGGCGTACGAGGTGCAGATCGACCTCGTCCGGGCCATCTCGCTGCACAAGCACAAGATCGACCACGTCGCCCACCTCGGGCCGTCCGCCGCCGCCGGGATCGGGACCCTGCTCGACCTGGACCAGGAGACCATCTACCAGGCGATCGGCCAAGCCCTGCACACGACCACCGCCACCCGGCAGTCCCGCAAGGGCGAGATCTCGACCTGGAAGGCGCACGCCCCCGCCTTCGCCGGGAAAATGGCCGTCGAAGCCGTCGACCGCGCGATGCGCGGCGAGACGAGCCCCTCCCCCATCTACGAGGGTGAAGACGGTGTCATCGCGTGGATGCTGGGCGGCCCGGAGGCCACCTACGACGTGCCCCTCCCCGCCGAGGGCGAGTCCAAGCGCGCCATCCTCGACTCGTACACGAAGGAACACTCCGCCGAGTACCAGGCCCAGGCGTGGATCGACCTCGCCCGGCGCCTCGGCACGGAGCGTCCCGACCTGCGCGACCCGGCGAACGTGGCATCCATCGTCCTGCACACCAGCCACCACACGCACTACGTGATCGGCTCGGGCTCGGGCGACCCGCAGAAGTACGACCCCACGGCGTCGCGCGAGACGCTGGACCACTCGATCCCCTACATCTTCGCGGTGGCGCTGCAGGACGGCGCGTGGCACCACGTCGACTCGTACACGCCCGAGCGCGCCGGCCGCGAAGACACGGTCGCCCTCTGGCACAAGACCACCACGGCCGAGGATGCCGAGTGGACGCGCCGCTACCACTCCGAGGACCCGAACGAGAAGGCCTTCGGCGGCCGCGTGGTCATCACGCTCGCCGACGGCTCGGTGGTCGAGGACGAGATCGCCGTCGCCGACGCGCACCCGCTCGGCGCTCGCCCGTTCGCCCGCGAGGACTACATCCGGAAGTTCCGGTTGCTGGCCGAGCCGGTGCTCACGCCCGAGGAGATCGAGCGCTTCCTCGACCTTGCTCAGCGCCTGCCCGAGCTGACCGCCGACGAGGTGCTGCAGCTCACGATCGTGGCCAAGCCCGGCGTCCTGGCGCTGGCTCCCGCGCCGAAGGGACTGTTCTGATGCGCCGGCCCGGACCCGCGGCGTGCGCAACTCCTGAGATTCCCACGCCCGGCGGCCGGACACCCGCGCATTTCCGCGACGCCCGCACCACCACGACGCAGATCTTCCGGAGTTGCGCACGTCCGGCGGAGGAGAACTGATGCTGTATTCCCAGACCACCCCGGCGCAGAAGCGTCGCGCGCTGCGCGAGAAGCTGGCATCCGGAGAACTCGTGCGGATGCCGGGAGCCTTCAACCCGCTGTCGGCCCGGCTCATCGAGCGGAAGGGCTTCGAGGGCGTCTACATCTCGGGTGCCGTCATCTCGGCCGACCTGGGGCTGCCCGACATCGGGCTGACGACCCTCAGCGAGGTGGCGGGACGCGGGCAGCAGATCGCGCGCATGACGGAGCTTCCGGCGATCATCGACGCCGACACCGGCTTCGGCGAGCCGATGAACGTCGCTCGCACGATCCAGACGCTCGAAGACGCGGGTCTTGCCGGAACCCACATCGAGGACCAGGTCAATCCGAAGCGATGCGGCCACCTCGACGGCAAGAGCGTCGTGGATGCCGACACCGCGATCAAGCGCATCCGCGCCGCCGTCGACGCACGTCGCGACCCCGACTTCCTCCTCATCGCGCGCACCGATGTGCGAGCGGTCGAGGGCTTGGATGCCGCCGTCGACCGGGCCAAAGCCCTGGTCGACGCCGGCGCCGACGCGGTGTTCCCCGAGGCGATGCGTGACCTCGACGAGTTCGAGGCCATGCGCGCGGCGCTGGACGTGCCGATCCTGGCCAACATGACGGAGTTCGGGAAGTCCGACCTCTTCTCCACCGAGCAATTGCGGGACGTCGGGGTGAACATGGTCATCTGGCCCGTGTCGCTCCTGCGCCTGGCGATGGGGGCCGCGGGCCGGGGCCTGGACGCGTTGGCATCCGAGGGTCACCTCCGCGACCAGCTCGACCAGATGCAGCACCGGGCCGACCTCTACGACCTCATCGACTACGAGCACTACTCACGCTTCGACGCGAACGTGTTCGACTTCACCATCACGAAGGAGTGAGCATGACCGACGTCGAGATCCGAAAGGGCCTGGCCGGGGTAACGGTGGATTACACCGCCGTCAGCAAGGTCAATCCCGAGACCAACAGCCTGCTCTATCGCGGATACCCCGTTCAGGAACTCGCCGCGACCCAGTCGTTCGAGGCCGTCGCGCTGCTGCTGTGGAACGGCGACCTCCCCACGGCCGACGAACGGCACGCGTTCGAGGAGTTCGAACGTTCTCACCGCGCCCTCGATCCGGCGGTTCGCACGACGATCGACCTCCTGCCGCTCGACGCCCACCCGATGGATGTCGTCCGCACCGCCGTCTCCGTGCTCGGCGCCCTCGCCCCGGCCGCGGAGGTGGCCGACAACTCCGCGGCGGCTGACCTCGCCAAAGCGAAGGTGCTTTTCGCGAAGATCCCGGCGATCGTCGCGTACGACCAGCGACGCCGCCGCGGCGAGGAGATCGTCGAACCCCGGACCGACCTCGACTACGCCCGCAACTTCCTGTGGATGACCTTCGGCGAGGAGGCCGACGAGGTCGTCGCCCGCGCGTTCGAGGTGTCGATGGTGCTGTACGCCGAGCACTCGTTCAACGCCTCGACGTTCACGGCGCGCGTGATCACCTCCACCACCGCCGACCTGTACTCCGCGGTGGTGGGCGCCATCGGCGCGCTCAAGGGCGCCCTCCACGGGGGCGCGAACGAGGCCGTCATGGACATTCTCGACGAGATCGGGTCGGCCGAGAACGTCGGGCCGTGGCTCGACGCGGCCCTCGCCGAGAAGCGCAAGATCATGGGCTTCGGTCATCGGGTCTACAAGAAGGGCGACTCGCGCGTCCCGACGATGAAAGCGGCGCTCGACACGTTGGTCGCACACTACGGCGCCGGCGACCTGGCGGAACTCTACGACGCCCTCGAGAGCGAGTTCGTCGGGCGGAAGGGCATCTACCCCAACCTGGACTATCCCTCGGGTCCCGCGTACCACCTGATCGGCTTCGACACCCCGACCTTCACGCCGCTCTTCGTCGCCGCGCGCGTGACGGGGTGGACGGCGCACATCATCGAGCAGGCGGCATCCAACGCCCTCATCCGACCGCTCTCGGCCTACAACGGTCCGGACGAGCGCCACATCGAGGGTTATGTCACCAGCGACGCCGAGCGGGAGATCGCCGAGCGCGAGGCGGAGGCGGAGTAAGAGCCGCCGCCGAGCGAGACCCCGGGTGGTGCAGGCACCGCCCCGGGGTCTCGTCCGACGTCAGGCGACGGTGAAGACGACCTCGACCTCGACGGGGCTGTCCAGCGGCAGCACCGGAACGCCGACCGCGGAGCGCGCGTGGGCTCCTGCTTCGCCGAACACCTCGCCCAGAAACTCGCTCGCCCCGTTGATGACGCCGGGCTGGCCAGTGAATTCGGGGACGGATGCCACGAACCCGGTGATCTTGAGTACACCAGTGATGTTGTCGACCCCTCCCACGAGGGACGCGGCCGCCGCGAGGGCGTTGAGCGCGGACTGGCGCGCGTAGGTCTTGGCATCCGCGGGAGAGACGAGTCCCTCGCCCTCGCCGACCTTGCCGGTCGCCGGAAGCGCACCCTGCACCATGGGAAGCTGACCGGAGGTGTACACCAGGTCGCCGTGACGCTTCGCGGGGATGTACGCGGCGACGGGCGGGACGACACCGGGGACCTCGACACCGAGCGCGGCGAGGCGCTCCGAGACGCTCACTGCTCGCCCTCGAACTGGCGCGCGGCGGTCGCGGCGGCACCGAGGCCCGCGTTGGCCTCGCCCCCGCCCACGGGACGCTTGAAGTACGCGACGAGACCGCCCTCGGGGCCGGTCACGACCTGGACGAGCTCCCAGCCCTGCTTGCCCCAGTTGTTGAGGATCGCGGCGGTGTTATGGATCAGCAGCGGCGTGGTGAGGTATTCCCACGTGGTCATCGGGGCTCCCGGCAGGGTCGGCTCGGCGGTCGAGCGAGAGGGTGGACGCGTACGCGCGCGAGCGCACGCCTTCGAGGCATCGCCCAGCAACGTCGCTTAGCATCAAGCCTATGCCTGAGAACAAACGTACGGCCAGCCGCGCCCTCGGGGGCATCGTCGGCCTCGTCGGTCTGAGCGCGGCCGCCGGTGTCCTCGTGACCGCGGCAGTGACCCCGGCTATCGCCGTTTCGGGCCTGGCCGCGTCGAGCGCGATCACGATCTTCGACAACATGCCGAGCTACCTGCAGCCCGACAAGCTGATGCTGCCGACGACGCTCATGGCCGGCGACCAGGTCCTCACGAAGTTCTACGACCAGAACCGCTCGCCCGTCACGTTCGACCAGATCAACCCGGTGATGTACGACGCGGTGCTCTCGTCGGAAGACCCCCGCTACTACCAGCACGGCGGCGTCGACCTCATCGGCACCACGCGCGCGCTGCTCAGCAACGCGGCTGGCGGCGAGACCCAGGGCGGATCCTCGATCAGCCAGCAGTACGTCAAGAACGTGCTCGTGCAGCGGTGCGAGCGCAGCGCGCGCGCCACAGATGCCGTCGAGGCGACCGACACGACCCCCGCAATTCCCGCGATGACGCGCGACGAGGCGCTGCAGAAGTGCGCGCTCGAAGCGATCCAGGCCGACGGCGTCGAGGGCTACCAGCGCAAACTGCAGGAGATGCGCTACGCGGTGCAGCTCGAGAAGCAGTACACCAAGGACGAGATCCTCCTCGGCTACCTCAACATCGCCAACTTCGGTGGCGTGACGTACGGCATCGACGCCGCGGCGAAGCGCTACTTCAACGTTTCGGCCGCCGACCTGAACATCGGCCAGGCCGCCGTCCTCGCCGGCATGGTGCAGAACCCCAACCGGTTCCGTATCGACCTTCCCGACGGCTCGATCGTCGACGGCGACGGCGTCGCGTACAACAAGCAGCCCGATGGCTCCATCGACGATGTCGACCAGGGCACGATTCAGGCGCTCTACACGCTGCGCGACAACGGTGAGATCACGCAGGAGCAGCTGGTGGCGGCCGCCGACGGCTACAGCGAGACCAAGGGCCGTCAGCTGTATGTCCTCAGCCGAATGGAAGACGACGGCAAGATCACTCACGAGCAGTTCGTCCAGTACGCGCTCGAACCGATCACGCCCAACATCTCGTCGACTTCTCAGGGGTGCGCGGTCTCAGGGGCTCCCTATTTCTGCCAGCTCGTCGTGGCCACGATCCTGAGTGACCCTGCATTCGGCACGGAGCCGGACGACCGCGTCCAAGCCTTGCGGCAGGACGGTCTCACCATCCAGACGACGCTCGACCTGCGGATGCAGGACGCGGCGCAGAACGCCATGAACGAGATCGTGCCGGCCAGCGACGACAGGCTGAAGCTCGGGTCGACCGCGCTCAGCATCGAAGCGAAGACGGGGCGTGTTCTGGCTGTCGCACAGAACACGAGATTCCCGGAGGATCCGACGCAGTCCGAAAACGATCCGTCCTACAGCTCGATCGTGTTCGCCGGCAACAGCGACATCGGCGGCTCGATCGGCTTTAGCGCGGGATCGACCTTCAAGCTCTTCACCCTGGTCGATTGGCTCGAGAAGGGCCATTCCCTCAACGAGCAGTTGAACGGGCGCCTGCAGCCGGTGCCCAACATGAAGAACTCGTGCACGGGCCCCTGGGTCAACACGACTCGGTACCAGATCAACAACTTCGACGAGAATCCGGGGTACTACGGCACTCCTCTGCGATTCACCAAGGAGTCGCTGAACACGGGCTACCTGGCCATGGCCGCGCAGCTCGACCTCTGCGACATCGCCAACGTCGCGAAGAAGATGGGCGTCGGCACCACCGGTAACGGCAAACCGATCACGATGGAGAACGCCAACGAGATCATCGGTAGCGACAACGTCTCGCCCCTGGATATGGCGGGAGCCTTTGCCACCGTCGCGAACGGCGGGTCGCACTGCCAGCCGAAGCTGATCGACAAGGTGACCGACTCCGACGGCGCGGAGCGCCCGATTCCCGACCGCAAGTGCGAGCCGGTCCTCACGCCCGAGATCGCCTCCACTGCCGCCTACGCCCTTCAGGGAGTCATGGCCAGCGGTGGAACGGGCGCCACGGCGAACCCCCAGGACGGTACTCCCCTCCTCGGCAAGACCGGTACGCACGAAGCCCACGAGACGTGGATGATCGAGTCGTCCACCAACGTGACCACCGCGGTCTGGGTCGGCAACTGGGATGGCGGCCAGGAGACCCTGTTCCGCAAGTACGCCAACGGGTATCAGCTGAGCGACATGCGTTACGCGGTGGCGCGGCAGGTGCAAAGCGCGGCGGACGAGTTCTACGGCGGCGACCGCTTCCCCGATCCCGCCCAGAACCTCTTGCGGGTGCAGCTGCGCGACGTGCCCAACGTCGTGGGTCGCAGCCTCGATGACGCGCAGTCCGCGCTGAGGAACGCCGGGTTCGGCGTGACCGTCGGAGAGCCGGTCGACGCCGAGTTCGGCGGAGACCGCGTGGCCGCGCAGAACCCGAGCGGGCAGGCCCCCGTGGGCGCCACCATCACGATCTCCCCGGGGAACGGCCTGGGCGGAACGGTTCCGGACGTGACCGGGCAGAACGTGAACACGGCGCGTGCCGCGATGCTCAATGCCGGGTACGGAAACGTGGCGATCGGCAACTGCAAGAAGGAAGGCTCCGCCCCGCCCGAGGGTCAGGTGACGAGCCAGAACCCCGCCGGCAACACGCCCGCCAACAAGAACACGACCGTCGTGTTCGACGTCGTCGCGAAGGACTGCCCGTCGTGACGGGACCCGTCGCCAAGGCCGCCCTCGCCCCCGTCGCGGTAGCGGGGGCGGCCGCGGTCGGCGCCGCGGTGTGGGGTGTCGGCGTCGAGCGATACCTGTTCACCGTCCGGTATCACGCTCTGCGCGTTCTCCCGCGCGGCTCCGACGCGGTGCGCGTGCTGCACGTCTCCGACGCGCATATGGCTCCGTGGCAGCACCGCAAGCAGGAATGGATGGAGCGGCTCGTCGAGCTCTCGCCTGACCTGATCGTCAACACCGGCGACAACCTGGGCCACCGCGACGGCCTGACCGGCATCCGTCGAGCGTTCGCGCCGCTGCGCGGCGTCCCGGGAATCGTGGTGCACGGATCGAACGACTACCAGGAGCCCTCGCCCCGAAACCCGCTGCGCTATCTCACCGGCCCCTCCGGCAGCCAGCCCGAGCACAAGCATCTCGACGTCGACGCTCTCGACCGCTTCTTCACCGACGACCTCGGGTGGAGCATCCTCGACGACACCGCGGTGTCGCTCGACGTCAAGGGGGTGCGGGTCACCGCCTTCGGCGTGAACGACGCGCATCGCAACTGGGACAAGCCCGAGCTCATCCCCCCGGTACTTTCGGGCCTGGATGCCGCCGACCTCACCCTCGGCGTGATGCACGCGCCGTACCGACGAACGCTCGACCGTTTCGTCGATCTGGGTGCCGACGTGCTGCTGGCCGGTCACACGCACGGCGGACAGGTGCGCGTGCCTTTCAGCCGGAAGGCGCTCGTGTCGAACTGCGACCTCCCGCTCGACCAGGCCCGAGGCCTCAGCCAGTGGAGCCACGACGGCCGGACGGTACCGCTGAACGTCAGCGCGGGGCTCGGGCACTCCATCTACTCGCCGGTGCGGTTCGCCTGCCGACCCGAGGCGACGCTGCTCACGCTCCTGCCGCGCTGACCCTTCCTCCCCCGTCGACGAAAGGGCCGATCCATTCACGGATCGGCCCTTTCGCGATTCTTTTGCATGCTGAGAGATCGCATGATCGAGGCTCCTCGACCGAAGGGACTCTCGATGCACCATCCCCCACCGCGACGGCGCCGCCTCCCGCTGACGGCTCTCGCCCTCGCCCTCGCCGCCGCCGGACTCGTTTGCGGCCCCACCCTCGTGGCCGCGCCCGCCCACGCCGCTGACCGCGGGGTGGGGTTCGGAACCTGGGCGCCACTCTCGATGACCGGATGGCACGGGTCGATGCGCGTCGGCGACCTGCACACCTATTGCATCCACCCCGGGTTGCCCCTCGCGACGGGAACGACGACCGATCAGGGAATCCGTACGGATGCCAACGGGCTGAGTCCGCAACAGCTCGTGTCGATCAACCATCTCGTGACGACCTACGGGCAGACCGACGATCCGGTGCAGGCGGCCGGCGTCGGCTGGGCGGTGAAGGCCATCGTCGATCGCGATACCACGTTGCATTCGTGGGGCTACGAGGGCGACTCCTTCCGGGAAGCGATCGACTACATCATGCGCCGGGCCAGTCCGGAGAACAGCGCGGCGATCCAAGACCGCGCCGAACGCTATCTGGCCGAAGCGGCCACGATCCGCGTCCCTCGAATCGGGGGGACTCTCCAGCTCACCACAGACCCCGACGACCCCACGCGCGGGAGCGTCACCGCGGACGTGGACCCGGACGCGACCGGCGGCCTGCACCTGGACGGCGCGGTCTTCGCCGACACGGGATCCTCCGATCGCACCTCGGTGACGCCGGGGATCGCCTACCCCATCCTGGCTTCCCCGCCGTCGGGTTCCGACGGTCGCCCGTACACGGTTCGCGCCCGGGGCGCTTTCACCGTTCGAGCGGCTGCCGTCCGCTACTTCACCACACCCGGGCAACAGGAGTCTGCGGGCCCTGCCGAACCCGCACGCTTCGATCTCACCGCCCAGGACGCGACCCCGCGCGCCGTGCGCTTCTCCCCGCGCATTCAGACGGTGGCTCGGCTGGACGGCGGACGCTTCGTCGACGACGTGTCGTTCGCCCCCGGCGAGGGCATCTGGCCGCGGCACACCGACGGGACATTCGTCCGGCTTCGGGCGCGTGCCGATGTGTACCGCACGGGCGCATATCCCGCTGAGTCCCGCGAGATCCCCGCGGGGCTCGAACCCGTCGCGCGCCTCGAGCTGACGACCGACCCGGCCACGGGGCCCGGCACGTACACCACGAGCACCACGGATCCGCTCCCGGGCCCGGGCGTCTACACCGCCGTGTGGCGCATCGAGCTCGCCGACCAGGATGCCGAGACCCTCCCTCATCTGCCGACTCGATACCGGTGGATCGAGAAGTTCGCGACGCCCGCACAGACCCAACAGGTCGTGCAGCCCCCGGCCCCACCGGTCCCGACTCCGACACCGACGACCTCGCCGACTCTCGCACCGCCTCCGGCGGCGCAACCACCGACCACTCCCCTGGCGGCGACGGGCATCTCCTCTGCGGGGCTCGCGGCGGGCGGAAGCGTCGGAGCGGTTGCGATCGCCGCCGGTGTCGCGGCCATCGTCCTGGCGCGACGTCGCATACTGACCCGCATCTGAATGCCATAGGCCCGAAACCGGAACCGGACTTCGTCGGGCGGGCGCGAGGTGCTCACCGCACACTCCGCGACGCGCCCGCCCGCCACCCCGGTTCGGAGCACCGTCACGGACGGGGTAGACTATTCGGGTTGGCCACGGGGTGTGGCGCAGCTTGGTAGCGCGCGTCGTTCGGGACGACGAGGCCGCAGGTTCAAATCCTGTCACCCCGACCGGAAAGCCCCGGCAGATTCGAGGATCTGCCGGGGCTTCGTCGTCGGCGCGACGAGTCTGGAGCTCCCGCGGCGAGCGCCGTCAGGGCGTGCGCAGCGGTGGCCGGATCTCCCCCGAGCCGCGTGCAATGAGGTCGACAGGCACGACCTGCCTGCGTGGCGCGCGACGTTCGCCGGCGTCCAGCGATTCGAAGAGGAACCGCGCCGCCTCGGCCCCGAGTTCTTGCGGCCGTTGCGCAACCACGCTGACGCCCGGATCCATGAGGTCGGCGAGATCGACATCGTCGAACCCGATCAGCGCGACGTCACGGTGACGACCCAGACGGCGCAGCGCATGCAGCGCGCCGATGGTGATGAGGTTCTGAGCGCTGACGATCGCCGTCGGCGGCACGGGACGGCCCATCAGCGACATCACGGCGCGCTCGGCCGCCGCGGCGTCCGAAAGGTCGGCCACGACGACCACGGACGAGGCGTCGAGCCCGAACTCGGCGATCGCTTCACGGAAACCCTGCTCGCGCTCGCGCGCGGTCCAGATGTCGCGCCGGTCCAGAAGCAGGGCGACGGAGTGATGCCCGAACCCCAGCACGTGCCGTGTGGCCAGGCGTGCGCCACCGACGTTGTCCGAGTGCACCACGTCGGCCGCGTAGTCCGACGGCTGCCGGTCGACGAAGACGATCGGCATGCTCTGGGGAACAAGATCGTGCAGGTACGCCTGGCTGGGCGCCACGCACGTCAGGATCAGACCGTCGACCTTGCGGCGCACGAAAGCGCTGATCGCGGCCAGTTCTCGCTCCGGCTCGTCGTCGAGGCTCGACGCAAAAACGGCGACGTCGCGGTGGACGGCGATGTCTTCGATGGCGCGGTGGATCGTCGCCGAGAACGGGTTGGCGACGCTTCCGAGCAGGACGCCGAGAGACCGCGTGCGGGTGAGGGTGCGCCGGAGGTTCGCGGCGTGCGCGTCGGGCTCCCATTTCAGCTCCGCGATCGACGCGCGCACGCGCGCGGCCGTGGCGCTGGCGACATTCGGTTCGTTGTTGACGACCCGTGAGACCGTCTTGATCCCCACCCCGGCGTGCCGAGCGACGTCGCGAATGGTGATGGACGCTCCGCGGCCGCCCGAGGTGGATGATAACGGTGTCATAACTCCGGGCTCGCTTGAGAATTTCGTTCTTGCACTCTATCGGTCGCTGCGCTACACCTGTTCCTGACACCGTTGTCAGCACGGTTTCGAAGACGCAACCAGCGACCTTGAAGGACTCCCACCATGCCATGCCTCTGCACATGAAGTCTCGCCGCACCCTCGCCCTCGCGGCATCCCTCGCGACGATCACCGCCCTCTCCCTCACCGCCTGTTCGCCCGCCGGCTCCGCCGCTCCCGCAGCCACCGCGGGAGCCGATGAGCAGGTCGGTGTCACCCTCATCGTCAAGACGACGAGCAATCCCTTCTTCGTGTCGATGGAGGATGCTGCGAAGGCCGACGCCGAGAAGGCGAACGTCGAGCTCACCCTCGCCGCTGGCAAGAAGGACGGCGACACGGACAGCCAGATCCAGGCGATCGAGAACGCCATCTCTCGCGGCGACAAGGGCATCCTGATCACCCCGAACGGCCCCGCGGTCATCAACGAGATCGAGAAGGCCCGCAAAGCGGGGCTCTACGTCATCGCCCTCGACACCGTTCCCGACCCGGCCGACTCGGTCGACATCACCTTCGCCACCGACAACTTCGCCGCCGGCGAACTGATCGGCAAGTGGACGGCAGAAAAGCTCGACGGCAAGCAGGCCAACATCGCAATGCTCGATCTGTTCAGCGACCAGATCGTCACGGTCGACACCGCTCGCGACCAGGGCTTCCTCAAGGGCCTTGGGATCACCGTGCCCGACCCGAGCAAGAACGGGTCGGAGGCGGCATCCGGCTCCTACACCGGCGGCAAGGGCGGCCAGTACACCATCGCCGGCCACCAGGCCACGCAGGGCGCCGAGGACGGCGGCCGCTCCGCGATGGAGACGCTGCTCTCGAAGGACCCGAACATCAACGTCGTCTACACGATCAACGAGCCCGCCGCCTACGGCGCCTACCAGGCGCTGAAGGCCGCCGGTAAGGAGAAGGACGTCATCATCGTCTCCGTCGACGGTGGCTGCACCGGCGTCGGCTACGTCAAGGAGGGCATCATCGGCGCCACGGCCCAGCAGTACCCCTCGAAGATGGCCTCGCTCGGCATGGAGGCGATCGCCGACATCGCCCGCGGCGGCGAGGCGCCCAAGCCCACCGACGGTCTGGACTTCTTCAGCACCGGCCAGCAGCTCGTCACCGACCAGCCGCAGACGGGCGTGGACAGCATCACCTCCTCCGACGCCACCAGCACCTGCTGGGGCAAGTGACCACCCGGGGGCGCGCCGCGAGGCGTGCCCCCGACCTCCCTCCTGCGACCGGGAAGACCGTCATGTCAGATTCACGCCCCACCGCCCCCCAGACTGCACCGCCCACCTCCGCCCTGCACCTGGCCGACGAGTTCCTCGCCCGCCAGACTCCGCTGCAGCGGCTGCGTGGCATCCTCTACCGCTACCCGGCCATCAGCCCCGCGATCGTCCTCGTCGTGGCGATCATCGTCTTCGGCATCATCAACCCCCGGTTCCTCGCCCCCGCGAACCTGTCCCTCATCACCCAGCAGGTCGCCGTCATCGGCACCCTCGGTGTCGCTCAGACCCTGGTGATCCTCACGGCCGGCATCGACCTGTCGGTGGGCGCCGCGATGGTGCTGAGCTCCGTCGTCATGGGCAACGCCGCCGCCGGCCTCGGCATCCCCGGTCCGCTCGCCCTGGTGATCGGCCTCGTCGCCGGCATCCTGACCGGTGTCATCAACGGTCTGCTCGTCACGCGCCTGAACCTCCCGCCCTTCATCGTCACCCTCGGCACGCTCAGCGTGTTCACGGCGCTGACGCTGCTGCTCTCCAACGGTGCGACCGTGCAGGGCAGCGACCTTCCCGACATCGTCACCTGGACGGGGACGACCTTCCACATCGGCGTGGACGTCACCTTCGGCGTGTTCCTGATGATCCTGCTCTACATCGCGATGTCATACGTCCTCGGGCGCACCGCCTGGGGCCGCCACGTCTACGCCGTCGGCGACGACAAGGAAGCCGCCCGACTCAGCGGCATCCGAGTGAACCGTGTCCTCCTGAGCGTGTACATCGTCGCCGGAGCGGTCGTCGCGATCGCCGCATGGATCCAGATCGGTCGCGACTTCGGCTCCAGCCCCAACGCGGCCGTGGATGCCAACCTGAACGCCATCACCGCCGTCGTCATCGGCGGAATCAGCCTCTTCGGCGGACGCGGAAACGTGTGGGGGACGCTGCTGGGCGCCCTCATCGTCGGCGTCTTCCGCAACGGCCTGGCCCTCGCCGGCCTCGACGTGCTCTACCAGACCCTCGCTGTCGGCGTCCTCGTCATCGTCGCAGTCTCGATCGACCAGTGGATTCGGAAGGTGCGCAAGTGAGCACTGCAGCAACGGACACGCGGACCCCCGTCCTCTCGGCCACGCGCCTCGTCAAGACGTACGGCCACGTCGTCGGCCTGGACGGCGTGAGCCTCGAGCTCTACGCCGGCGAAGTGCTCGCCGTCATCGGCGACAACGGTGCCGGCAAGACGACCCTCATCAAGTGCCTCACCGGCGCCGAGATCCCCGACCAAGGCGAACTGCGCCTGGACGGTCAGCCCGTCCACTTCCGCCGCCCGCAGGACGCACGGGATGCCGGCATCGAAACGGTCTACCAGTCGCTCGCGGTCTCGCCCGCGCTCGACGTCGCGGCGAACATGTACCTCGGTCGCGAGCTCCGTCGACCGGGTCCTCTCGGATCCGTCCTTCGGATGCTCGACACCAAGACCATGCGCAAGAACGCCCGGGAGGAGCTCAACCGCCTGGGAATCTCGACCCTGCAGGACGTCACCGTGCCCATCGAGAACCTCTCGGGGGGCCAGCGTCAGGCCGTGGCCGTCGCCCGTGCCGCAGCCTTCGGCTCCAAGGTGGTCGTCCTGGACGAGCCCACCGCCGCTCTCGGCGTGCGCGAATCGAAGCAGGTCCTCGAACTGATCAAGCGTCTGCGCGACAGTGGCGTTCCCGTCATCCTCATCAGCCACAACATGCCGCATGTATTCGAGGTGGCCGACCGCATCCACATCCAGCGCCTGGGCAAGCGCGCCGGCACCATCACGCCGACGTCGCACACCATGAGTGAGGCGGTCGCCATCATGACGGGAGCACAGAGCCTGTGACCGCGAAGTACCTCTACGCCGAGTTCCGGGCCGAGGAGGGCCACGGCGACGCCGTCGCCACGCTCCTTGCGGGCTACGGGCGCGACGTCTCGGCCGAACCGGGCAACATCCGCTTCGACGCCCACCGTCTCGCCGAGCAACGGGACAGCTTCTTCGTCTACGAGGAATACGTGGACGACGACGCCTTCCGATCACACATCGCCACACCGCACTGCGCCGCGTTCAACGAAGCGCTCGCGCCCCATGTAGCCGGTGGCGGCTCGACCCTGACCTGGCTGGAGCCCGTGAAATGACCGCCCCCATCCCCCCGGACCGCGCCCTCGTCATCGGTGAGGCACTGATCGACATCGTCGACCGCGCCGACGGGTCCGACGCCCACGTCGGCGGAAGCCCGCTCAACGTCGCCGTGGGACTTTCGCGTCTCGGCGTCGACGTGGTGTTCGCCACGGAATTCGGCGACGACGAGCACGGACGACTGATCAGCGCCCACCTCGCCGGGGCGAACGTGGAGTCGGTGCAGACCACGACCCGGAGTGCACCCACCTCCACCGCTCGGGCACGCATCGGCAGCGACGGTTCGGCGACCTACCTGTTCGACCTCACCTGGAGCTTCGATCACCCCCCGCGCACCGACGGCTTCACCGTGGTGCACGTCGGCTCAGTCGGAGCGCTGCGACAGCCCGGAGCGCAGGGAGTCATCGAGCTCGTCGAGGCCCTCCCCCGGGACGTACTCGTCACGTTCGACCCGAACATCCGGCCCGCGCTTCTGCCGCGACGCGAAGAGACCCGCGCGCTCGTCGAGCGCTTCGCCGCGCGAGCGGACGTCGTCAAGCTCAGCGACGAGGACGCCGCATGGCTCTACCCGGAAGACCCGTCATCAGCACCGGTGCGATTGCTCGCGCAGGGACCGTCGATCGTCGCCGTGACACGCGGATCGGCGGGAAGCGATATCCACACGACGGGGCGGTTCGTGACGGTGCCTCCCTACCGCACCGCGGTGGCCGACACGATCGGTGCCGGTGACGCTTACATGTCGGGCATCGTCGGCGCCATCGTGCGCGGGGGCCTGAAACAACGGGTTCTCGATGGCTCCGTCGACCGAGCAGACCTGACGAGCATCGGCCACTTCGCCGCCACAGCGGCGGGTATCACCGTCAGTCGTTCCGGGGCGGTCCCCCCGACCGAGGACGAGGTCGCCGCCGTGGCAGAGGTGCCCTGGCGGAGCGCTTCCCTCGGGACGTGAGATCCGCCACCGGGCCGTCGGGGCCATGCGCCGGTGCGGGAAGAGATGTGCTCCCACCTGAGATAAGCACCATTCGTCGCCTCGGCTAGCATGGCAACAGTCTCGACCCGCGCTCCCGGGCACCCGCCCGCCGGACGCTCGAGGCCGATCGCAGCGAGGCTCCCCTACGGCGGAGCCTCTGCTGTGTCGAGATACCGACCTCACCGGCCCCAGGAGCACCGTGTCCGATACCTCGCCCCGTCTCGTCGCCTTCGACCTCGACGACACCCTCGCCCCGTCGAAGACCGCGATCGACCCGCGAATGGGCGATCTGCTCCTCGCCCTCGCCGACCGCGTCGAAGTCGCGATCATCTCGGGCGGGCAGCTCCAGCAGTTCCGGTCCCAGGTCGTCGATCGCCTGCCCGACGCGGATGCCTCGCTCCTCTCGCATCTGCACCTGATGCCGACCTGCGGAACGCAGTACTACCGTCTCGGCAGCGACGGCATCGAGACCGTGTACGCCCACTCGCTCACCGACGACGAGAAGACGCGCGCGCTCACGGCAGTCCGCGAGGAGGCCGAGCGACTCGGCCTGTGGGAGGCCGAGCCATGGGGCGACATCCTGGAGGACCGCGGTTCCCAGATCACGTTCTCCGCCCTCGGCCAGACCGCCCCGCTCGACGCGAAGATGGCGTGGGATCCCACCGGCGAAAAGAAGAACAGCCTCCGCGAGGCGGTCGCCGCTCGCATCCCCGACCTCGAAGTGCGCTCGGGCGGGTCCACGTCGGTCGACATCACGCACCGCGGCATCGACAAGGCCTACGGCATGCGTCAGCTGGCCGACGCCACCGGCATCCCCCTCGACGACATGCTCTTCGTCGGCGATCGTCTCGACCCGGACGGCAACGACTACCCGGTCCTCGCCATGGGCGTCGAATGCCACGCGGTACACGGGTGGGAAGACACCGCCGACTACCTCGACGCGCTGATCCCCACGCTGCCCCCGCGCGCCTGACCGGGGGTCAGAGGATCTTGCCGATGGGCTCGCGCTTCTCGGCCTGGAATCGGTCCTCGGTGCGACCGTACGCCCAGTAGCCCGACAGCGACACCTGCGACCGGTCCAGCGCCCACCCGGCGAAGAACACCTCGCGGAGGGCCTTCATCGCCTCGCGCTCCCCGTGCGCGAAGACCTGCCCGCGCCCGTCGGGTACCGTCCAGCCCGCGACGGCGTCGACGAGCACGCGGGACGTTCCCGCGGCGGGCTCGCCACGGTGGAGCCACACGATCTCGACGTTCTCGGGCGCCACGAGCCGGAGCTCGTCGCCGACGCCGGCCACCTCGAGGAAGGCTGCACCGCGCGCGTCGGGCCCCAGCGCTTCGAGCGCCGCGGCGATCGCCGGCAGAGCGGACTCATCGCCGGCGAACAGATGCCAGGATGCCTCGGGGTCGGGGGCGTAGCCGCCACCGGGCGAGGACACCACCATTCGGTCTCCCGGCTGCGCCGTGGCCGCCCAGGGGCCGGCGAGTCCCTCGTCGCCGTGGACGACGAAGTCGATCGAGATCTCGTCGCCGTCCACCGCACGCACGGTATACGTGCGCGTCACGGGCAGGTCGTCGGGCGCGAGGGTCTCGCGCAGCGCCGCGAGGTCGTAGGGCGGCTCGAGGCCCAGCTCGGGCTTCACGAAGGTGATCTTCACGTAGCGGTCGGTGTGCGGGCTCTCGCGGAACGCCGTGAGGTCGGCTCCGCGCGCACGCACACGGACGAGGTGCGGCGTGAGCCTCGAGGTCGACACGACCTCCAGCACGTGCTGCGGCCGCGGCGGCCGTGCGGGACGTTCATTCATGCGGCATCGGCCTCTCTCTTCGTCGCGTGCACGCCCAGAGCGACGGCCACCTGCGCGGAATAGCCCGCGATGTGCGCACGGATGCGGTCACGCGCAACGCTCGCGTCTCCGTCCGCCACCGCCTCCACGACCGCACGGTGCTCGGCGCGCAACCGCGCCGACGTCGACTCCCAGTCCTCCAGCAGCGCCGCTCCCGACTGGGTGTACGACTCGATCGAACTACGGAGCCCCGCCATCATCGCGGCGACCACCGCGTTGCCCGACGCCTCCGCGAGCGCTTGATGAAAGCGGGCGTCGAGCGCGAGGAAGTCCTCGCGCCGCAGGGCCTCGGCATCCATGGCATCCAGGATGCCGTGGACCTCGGTGAGGTCGGCGTCCGAGGCCGCGAGCGTCTCGGCGACGTCGCCCTCCAGCACGATGCGTGTGCGGACGACGTCGTCGAGGGGGAAGCCACTGGCCGCCACCTGGAGCCGGAGGAACGCGGCGAGACCTCCGCGCGGGGTGGTCACGATCATCGCGCCGGCCGAGGGGCCGGAGCCCGTGGCGGTGCGCACGACGCCGAGCACCTCGAGCACGCGGATCGCTTCACGCACGCTGGAGCGGCCGACACCCAGTTGCGACGCCAGTTCGCGCTCGGGGGTCAGACGATCGCCGGGCGCCAGTCGTCCCTCGCGGAGGTCGCCCTCGATGCGTTCGAGGACCACCTGCCACGCGCGCAGTTCGGAATCCGGCACGGCGTCTCCTTCGTCGACCACAGACCGCATTCTGTGGCCTGACCACACAACCTTACGCGCGCTGATCAGCCCTCAGACGGGGTTGCGTATCCCGCCGGGTTCCGTGTCTGCCAGTTCCAGTAGTCGCGGCACGCGTCGTCGATCGTCAGACGCGTGCGCCATCCGAGCACCTCGGCGGCCTTGGTCGGATCGCAGTAAGTCGCCGCGACATCGCCGGGACGCCGGGCGAGGATCTTCTTCGGCAGCTCGTGGCCGACGGCCTTCTCGAACGACGAGACGAGCTCGAGGACGCTCACGGGTCGCCCGGTGCCGAGGTTGAAGATCTGGTGACCGGGCTGCGCCTGCTCGAGAGCGATCACGTGCCCCTCCGCGAGATCGACCACGTGGATGTAGTCGCGGAGACCCGTGCCGTCGGGGGTGTCGTAGTCGTCGCCGAAGACGCCGATCTCGTCCAGGGTTCCGATCGCCACCCGCGAGACGAACGGCATGAGGTTGTTGGGGATCCCCGCGGGGTCTTCGCCGATCAGACCGGACGGGTGGGCCCCCACCGGGTTGAAGTACCGCAGCACCGTCACGTTCAGATCGGGGTTCACCCGGGCAACGTCGGCCAGGACGACCTCGTTCATGCGCTTGGACTTGCTGTAGGCGTTGGAGAGATCGACACTCGTCGTCGACTCCTCGGTGAAGGGCAGGTCGGCCGGGTCGGAGTACACCGTGCCCGTGCTCGAGAACACGAACGAGCGGATGCCACGGGCGATGCCGACACGCAGGAGGGCGAAGGTCGTGTCGAGGTTGTTGGAGTAGTACTCCAGTGGCTTCTGCGTGGACTCCCCCACGGCTTTGAAGGCGGCCAGGTGGATGATCGCGTCGATCGGACCGTACTCGTCGAACACGGCCGTGACGACGGAGTCATCCGCGGCATCGCCCACCACCAGCGGCGCCGACTTGCCGGTGATCCGCTCGACCCGCTCCGCGGCGACGGGGTGGGTGCCCGACAGATCGTCGAGGAGGACGACATCGTGACCGGCCTCCAGCAGGGCGACGGCCGTGTGGGCTCCGATGTAACCGGCACCGCCGGCCAGAAGTACGCGCATGAGTCCAGGCTATCGGCCGTGGCCTCGCCGTCCGGCCGGGTCAGCGACCGTCGAGCCGCCCGCCGGACTCGCGCAGGTAGCAGGCGGCGCACATCGACTCGTACGTGACCTCGCCCTGGATCTGCCCCTCGTCGATGGCGACCTGGTCACCGTCGAACACGAATCGACCGCCGACCAGTCTCGCGTTGAAGATCGCCTTGCGTCCGCAGCGGCAGATGGTCTTGAGTTCTTCCAGGCTGTGCGCGATCTCCATCAGACGCGCCGAGCCCGGGAACGCCTCGGTGCGGAAATCGGTGCGGATGCCGTACGCCAGCACGGGGATGCCGTCGAGCACCGCGATGCGCAGGAGATCGTCGACCTGCGCGGCGGTGAAGAACTGCGCCTCGTCCACGAGCAGGCACGCCACGGGCGCCTTTCCCGCCGCCTGGTGGAACACGGCCCGGAGGTCGTCGTCGGGGCCGACGAGGAAATCGACCGGGCGAGTGACGCCGAGCCGGCTGTCGATCTGATCGGCACCCTTGGTGTCGATCTCGGGCTTGGCCAGCAGCACTCGCTGGCCGCGCTCCTCGTAGTTGTACGCCGCCTGCAGCAGCGCCGTCGACTTTCCGGAGTTCATCGCCCCGTAGCGGAAGTACAGCTTCGCCATGAGCGACTCAGGCGTTGATCGCGAGCGCCTGCGCCGTGGCATCCAGTTCGGCGCGCGCCGCGTCGGGACGCGTGTTGAGCGTCTCGCCGTAGCTGGGGATGAGCTGACGCAGACGCGGCTCCCACTCGGGCATGCGCTCGGGGAAGCAGGTCTTGATCAGCCCGAGCATGATCGAGACGGCGGTCGAGGCGCCCGGCGAGGCGCCGAGAAGCCCGGCGATGGAGTGGTCGGCCGAGGTCACGACCTCGGTACCGAACTGCAGCACACCGCCCTTGTCCTTGTCGCGCTTCATGACCTGGGCGCGCTGGCCGGCGTCGAGCAGCTCCCAGTCCTCGGCCTTGGCGGTGGGCATGAACTCGCGGAGGCTGTCGACCTTCTTCGCGTGCGTCTTCAGCAGCTCGCTGATGAGGTACTTGAGCAGGCCGGGGTTGTCGACGGCGACCTTCAGCATCGGGAGGAGGTTGTGGGGTCGCACCTGGGTGACGATGTCGAGCATCGACCCGTTCTTCAAGAACTTCGGGCTGAAGGTCGCGAACGGTCCGAACAGCAGCGAGGTCTCACCGTCGACGACGCGGGTGTCGAGGTGCGGCACCGACATCGGCGGGGCGCCGACCGAGGCCTGCGAGTACACCTTCGCGCGGTGCTGGGCGACGATGGCGGGGTTCGAGGTCTTCAGCCACTGGCCGCCGATTGGGAAGACACCGTAGCCCTTGATCTCGTCGATGCCGGATCGCTGCAGCAGCTTGAGCGCCCAGCCGCCGGCACCGACGAAGACGAACTTCGCCGTGATCGTGCCGGGGGTGTGGCCGATGGTGTGGCGGTACGAGACCTGCCAGCGACCGTCTTTCAGCTTCTTGAGCTTCTTGACCTCGTGGTTCGTGACGACCTCGACGCCCTTCTCACCCAGCCCGGCGAAGAGCTGACGCGTGAGCGACCCGAAGTCGACGTCGGTGCCCGCCGGCACGCGGGTGGCGGCGAACGGCTCACCCTTGCGGCGCTTCTGCATGAGCAACGGCGCCCACTGGTTGATGACGCGCGAGTCCTCGCTGTACTCGATGCCCGCGAACAACGGCTGCTGCTTCAGCACCTCGTAGCGCTTGCGGAGGTAGGCGACGTCCTTCTCGCCCCGGACGAACGTCATGTGCGGGGTGGGGTTGATGAAGGTCGAGGGCTCGTCGAGGACGCCCTCGGACACCAGCGATGCCCAGAACTGACGGCTCTGCTGGAACTGCTCGTTGATCGTGACGGCCTTCGACGGGTCGAGCGGGCCGTCGGGGTTGTCGGGCATGTAGTTCAGCTCGCACAGCGCGGCGTGACCCGTACCGGCGTTGTTCCACGCGTTCGAGCTCTCCTGCGCCACGTCGCTCAGCCGCTCCAGCACCGCGATCTTCAGATCGGGCTGAAGATCCTTCAGCATCGTGCCGAGGGTGGCGGACATGATGCCGCCCCCGATGAGGAGAACGTCGACGTTTTCGGTCACCCGTCGATTCTAGGTGCCGGTCGCAGGTCTCTCGACATCGAGAGATCGGTCCCTTCGATGTCGAGACAACGCGGGGCTCACGGCATCCGGATGCCGGGACTCAGGCGTGCGCGAGAAGCCCCTGTGCGACGAGCTCGGCGATCTGCACGGCGTTCAGCGCGGCACCCTTGCGGAGGTTGTCGTTGCTGATGAACAGCACGAGGCCCTTGCCCTCGGGTGCGGACTGGTCGGCGCGGATGCGACCCACGTAGCTCGGGTCGGTCCCGGCGGCCTGCAACGGCGTCGGCACCTCTTCGAGACGGACACCGGGCGCATCGGCGAGCAGCTCGCGCGCGCGTTCGGGCGTGATGTCGCGCGCGAACTCGGCGTTGATGCTGAGGGAGTGCCCGGTGAAGACGGGGACACGAACGCACGTGCCGGCCACGCGCAGGTCGGGCAGCTCGAGGATCTTGCGGCTCTCGTTGCGCAGCTTCTTCTCTTCGTCGGTCTCGTTCCAGCCGTCGTCGACGAGGTTGCCCGCGAACGGGATGACGTCGAAGGCGATGGGGGCGATGTACTTCTCGGGCTGCGGGAAGTCCAGCGCCGAGCCGTCGCGGACGAGACGCTCGACGTCGCCCTGGGCGAGCACGCCCTCAACCTGGCCGAGGAGTTCCTGCGCGCCGGCGAGGCCCGAGCCCGAGACCGCTTGGTACGTGCTGACGATGAGACGCTCGAGACCCGCTTCGGCATCCAGCACCTTCAGGACGGGCATCGCGGCCATCGTGGTGCAGTTGGGGTTGGCGACGATGCCCTTCTTCGCCTCGGCGATCGCGTGCGGGTTGACCTCGCTCACGACGAGCGGAACCTCGGGGTCCATCCGCCACGCGCTCGAGTTGTCGATCACCAGCGCGCCCGCCTCGGCGAAGCGCGGAGCGTGCGCGCGGGAGCCGGTGGCACCCGCCGAGAACAGCGCGACCTCGACGCCGGACGGATCGGCCGTCGCGACATCCTCGATCACGATCGAGTGGCCGCCGAAGTCGAGCGAGGTGCCCGCCGAACGCGCGGTGGCGAACAGTCGCAGCTCGCGAATCGGGAACGACCGTTCCGCGAGGATCTCCAGCATGACGGAGCCGACCTGACCGGTGGCGCCGACGACGGCGAGCGAGATTCCGGAATCGGAGATGCGGGTCATGCGAAGTACCTCGGGATTCGTGGGTGAGATCCAGATTCTAGCGGCCCTCGACACGCCGCTCGGATCGCCGCCGTGCGCTGCTCACGCGAGGGCTGCGGCACCGAACGACACGGCGAACCGCTCGCACCACAGATCGACCGTCCGGAACAGGGAGAGATCGACCTCGGCCGGGATGTCGTAGAGCTGATCGCCGAGGTTGCCCTTGATCGGCCCGAGGTCGACGTGGTCGTATCCCGCCGCGGTGAACCACCCGTCGGCGCCCTCGACCACGGGGCCGGCGCTCAGCCAGACGTGGACATCGGGGCCGTTCGAGGTCGCGAGGTCCACGAGGGCGAGCTGCCGCGATCCGTCGGGGTTCTGGATCACCCGGACCGCCCCGGTCGTTTCGTGCTCGTGGCTGATCAAGGTCCCGGCGAGGAGGTCGACGGGACCCGCGGGAGTCGTGGGCACCGCGAGTTCGACCGGCTCCATGCGGGACGCGGCCGACGGCGTGGGCTGGACGGTCGACGCGATCGACGTGGCCGGCTCGGGGATCGCGTCGTCGACGCGCACGTCGACGAAGAGAAGCCAGGGCTGGAAGACCACGCCCAGCACGACGACGACCGCCAGGGCTGCGGCTGCGCCGATCCCCCACCACCGCCGCGATCGGCGGATCGATCCCGTGCGTGCCATGTCGCGCCCCCTCCGGTGCGCGAAAGGTAGCGTGCCGACCTGCAGACCCGCTGAAAAGTCCGGGTCAGCGGCCGGTGCCGGCGTGCACGGTGGCCTCGTTGTCGCCGTCGAGACCGAACGCGGTGTGCACGAGGCGCGCCGCCTCGGCGAGGTCGACACCGCGCACGACGACGGAGATACGGATCTCGGACGTCGAGATCATCTCGATGTTGACGCCGGCGAGGCTCAGCGCCTCGAACAGGGTCGCCGAGACGCCCGAGTGCGTCCGCATGCCCGCACCGACGACCGACAGCTTGCCGATCTGGTCGTCGTGCACGAGGCTCTCGAACCCGACGTCGGACTGCTCGGCGGCGAGCGCCTTCAGCGCCTGCGCGGCGTCGGTCTTGGGCAGGGTGAACGAGATGTCGGTGCGGCCGGTGGCGGCGGCGGAGACGTTCTGCACGATCATGTCGACGTTCGCACCGGACTTGGCGACGATCTTGAAGATGTCGGCGGCCTTGCCGGGGACGTCGGGCACACCGATGACGGTGATCTTCGCCTGGCTCAGGTCGGTGGCGACACCGGCGACGATGGGCTCTTCCATGGTGGCTCCCTCGGGGACGAGCGGGGACTTCTTCGAGGCGTCGAGCACCCAGGTGCCCTCGCCCGAGCTGAACGTGGATCGGGCGTGGATGAGGACGCCGTGGCGGCGGGCGTACTCGACCGCGCGGATGTACAGCACCTTCGCGCCGTTGGCGGCGAGCTCGAGCATCTCCTCGCTGGAGACCCGGTCGAGCTTGCGAGCCAGCGGCACCACGCGCGGGTCGGCGGTGAAGATGCCGTCGACGTCGCTGTAGATCTCGCACACGTCGGCGTCCAGCGCGGCAGCGAGCGCCACGGCCGTCGTGTCGGAGCCGCCGCGGCCGAGGGTCGTGATGTCGCGGGTGTCGCGGTTGAACCCCTGGAAGCCGGCGACGATGACGATCGCGCCCTCGTCGAGCGCCTCACGCAGGCGCACGGGGGTGACGTCGACGATGCGCGCGGCGCCGTGGGTGGCATCCGTGATCATTCCCGCCTGGCTGCCGGTGAAGGAGCGCGCCTCGAAGCCCATCGAGTGGATGGCCATCGCCAGCAACGCCATCGAGATCCGCTCGCCGCTGGAGAGCAGCATGTCGAGCTCACGCGGCGCGGGGATCGGAGCGACCTGCCCGGCGAGGTCGAGCAGCTCGTCGGTCGTGTCGCCCATGGCGCTCACCGCGACGACGACCTCGTGGCCGGCGCGACGCGTGTCAACGATCCGCTTGGCGACGCGCTTGATGCTCTCGGCGTCGGCGACGGAAGAACCGCCGTACTTCTGGACGATCAGCGCCATAAGGGGAACTCCCGGGAGGGACGGGCGTCGGGATGCCACGACGGGGCGTTCGGATGCCACGCCCGAAGGTTCATCTTAGAGCGGCCCGCATGCCGCCGACGTCATGCGGGGAGCCGCCCGGGTCGCGCGGTTAGGATCGTGGCGTTCCACCCCTCCCCCCGAGAGCGATCCGGATGCCCCCCACCACCGCTCGATGGTTGTCGTCGCTGCGCCGTCTCGTCCACGCCGAGGATGCCCTCGCGCCCGAGACGCAGCCCATCGCCGTGATCGACGAGACGCTTGCCACGCGCATCCTCGACCTCGCGATCCGCATCGGCGAGACGATGCTCGTCGTGGGCGCGTCCGCGAGCGATGTGACCGCCACGATCGTGCGAGTGAGCCGCGCCTACGGGCTCGACCCCGTCCACGTCGACGTCACCTACAACTCCGTCACGATCGCGCACAGCCTGCCGGGCGCCGCCCACCCGACGACGCTGCTGCGCGTGGTCCGCGGCTCCGTGCCCGATCACGCCAAGCTGCAGCGCCTGCAGGCGCTGGTCGCGGAGATCACCGACGGCCTCGAGCTGGATACGGCGATCGCGCGATGCCGCGCCATTCGCCGGCTCCCCTTCCGGTACCGCCCCGCGGCGGTCGTCGTGGCGCAGGCGACACTCGCACTCGGAGTCGCGATCATGTTCGGGGCGAACTGGCTCGCGCTGGTGCTCTCCTTCGTCGCGGCAGCCCTCGCCGCGACCACCCAGCACCTTTTCGCGAAAGCGCGCGTGCCGTACTTCTTCGCGCAGATCGCCGGCGGGTTCGTGCTGACCGTGGTCGCGGCGCTCTCGCCGCTGCTGCGCTACACCGGATTGGACGCGGCCGAGACCATTCGGCCGTCGGTGATCGTGGCATCCGGGATCGTTCTGATGCTCGCGGGACTCACCGTGGTCGGAGCGGCCCAGGATGCCATCGACGGCTTCGCGCTGACCGCGACCGGGCGCATCCTCGAACTCACGACCCAGACGCTCGGCGTGGTGCTCGGCATCCTCGCGGGCCTGGAGACGGTGCGCGTCCTCGGGCTCGGAATGTCGCCGCCGTCCGCGGCGCTGCCGCTGGGGCCACTGCCCCTGCAGTTCGTGGGCGCCGCGGTCATCGCGATCGCGGTCGCGATCTACAACGGTGCGGGGATGCGGATCGTCGTGGTGAGCGCAGCGTTGAGTCTGCTCGCCTGGGTGGGATTCGTCGGCGCCTCCACGATCGGGTTCGAGGTGGCCGCGGCCAGCGGCGTCGGCGCCTTCCTCGCGAGCTTCCTCGGCATGGCCGTCGCCTACCGGCTGCACGTGCCTTCGGTGGCCGTCACGACCGCCGCGATCCTGCCGATGGTGCCCGGGGCGGCGGTCTTCCGCGGGCTTCTCGGGATCGTGGAGTCCGGCGACGACGCGGCGGTGCTGATGGCCGGCGTCACGACGCTCGCGGGCGCGGCGACCGTCGGGATCGCCCTCGCCGTCGGCGCCTCGCTCGGCATCTATCTCGGGCAGCCGGTGCGCGCGACGCTGTCCGGCGTCGTGCGGGCGCGGGCTCGAGCGCGGCGGTAGCGGACAGTCGTTCCGATCAGGTGCAAGCGCCGGCCTGGCGCCCCTCCGGCGTCTTCAGGAGCACGAGATCGAAGTCGGCCCCGAACCGCAGGTGCTGATCGCGGACCGACACCTCGCGCACGCTGACGGCGCGCGGCAGACTCTCGGCGAGACACATCGGCGGCATCTGCAGAGAGGCGAGGCCCGCGTCGCCGACCCTCGCGCGGAGGTCGTCGGCGGTGACGGGGGTGCCCCCGATCGTGATGGATGCCAGGGCGACGCTCACCCAGCCGCTCTGGAACGCCGGGGTCAACGCCACGCTGACCGGGACACTGCGGCCCGAGGACGTCAGCGACGCGTCGAGCGTCATGTCCGCCCCGCGAAAACCGACCTGCATCTTCCCTCGCGCGTCGTCGGGGATGTAGAACGCGGTCGCCTGCGCCGATCCGAGGCTGTACACCGCAGAAATCCGCTCCATGTCCCAGTCGTCGCGCTCGTCGCCGTGCACACCTGTCAGAGTCGCCGTGACGTCGGCGGTACTCCGAGCGAACGGCGCGTTCGGGATCGACACCCGCACGGTCTCGTACCGGTTCACGATCCCCTGCAGCAGCACCGCGCCCTCGATGCTGACGCCGACGTGCTGCGTGGCCGGAAGCGACAGGTCATCGCGCACGTGGTCCTCGATGGACCGCTCGACATCGGCCCGCGTGATCGCCTCGGCGATCAACAGTGCGGCCGCCACGAACGCGAGAATCGTGAGCACGAGGAGCACGATCAGCCCGATCGGCGTCGAGGACTCGTCCTGCTCTTCCCCGGGTTCCGGCGCCGCGATCGGCGGGAGGACGTCGGTTGAGTCATCCACGAGGGTCATGCCCGTGCCCTTACCCGAAGCGTCCGTTGACGTAGTCGTACGTGCGAGGGTCGACGGGGGCGTCGAACATCGCCTCGGTGTCACCGTGCTCGACGATGTGCCCCGGCTGCCCCTGGGATGCCAGGAAGAACGCGCACTGCTGCGAGACACGCTGCGCCTGCTGCATGTTGTGCGTCACGATGACGATCGTCACCTCGTGCTGGAGTTCCCCCATCGTCTCCTCGATGACGCGAGTGGAGGTGGGGTCCAGTGCCGAGCACGGTTCGTCCATGAGGAGCACCTTCGGCTTGATCGCGAGGGAGCGCGCGATGCACAGGCGCTGCTGCTGGCCGCCCGAGAGTCCGCCGCCCGGGGCCCGTAGGCGGTCCTTGACTTCCTTCCACAACCCGGCCGATGTGAGCGACCGTTCGACGAGGTAGTCCTTCTCGTCTCGGCTCGCGCGCACGCCGGTCAGCTTGAGTCCCGCGAGGACGTTGTCGTAGATCGACATCGCGGGGAACGGGTTCGGCTTCTGGAAGACCATGCCGATGTCCTTGCGGGCATCGGTGAGGCGGCGCACGGGGTCGTAGATGTCGTTCCCGTCGAGCAGAACCTCACCCGCGAGAGAGGCGGACGGCACCAGTTCGTGCATCCGGTTGAGGATGCGAAGGAACGTGGACTTTCCGCACCCCGAGGGACCGATCAGCGCTGTCACCTGGCCAGCCGGCATCGTGAGCGACACGCGGTCGAGAACCTGGTGGTCGCCGAACCATGCCGTGATGCTGCGCGCCTCGAGCGTCGCCAGTGGAGCCTGCGAGGCGAACACCTCGTGCGGTGCCGGCTGGACCGCGACAACCGGAACGCCGCTCGACCCGGCCTCGAATCCCCCGCGGTTCCGGCGAAGCGGCTCGGAGACCGGCGCGGGCGGGACGACGGTGGTGATGTCCTCCTGCGCGGCCGCGGTGGCGGGCAGCACGGGGCCGGGGGGCGTCAGGTCGGGTGTGCCCCCGATGACGCGGGTGATGTCGTCGGACATGGATGCCTCTCAGAGTCAGAGGAGGTTGGGAAGAAGGAGCGCGACCTGCGAGGCCGCGAGGAAGCCGGCCAGGAGCAGGACCGGGACGAAGACGATCCACGTCCGCTGCGCGCCGAAACGCCGGAACGCCCACACGGCGGCCAGTTCGGCGGCGATCAGGAACTGCAGGGCGAAGACGAGGCCCCAGACCGTCGTCGTGTCGGTCGCCATCGGTCGCTGCTCAGGGGGCAGAGCGGCGGTCGTCGTCACCCGCGCGCCGCGCGGCTGTGCCGTACCGACCAGCCGCGCATCGACGTACGCCACGCCGGTGGGGATGTAGGGGGCACCGCGCGCGGTCATGAGCACGAGGCGGCTTTCGCCCGGGCGGAGGTTCGGCAGTGTCGGGTCGCCGGCATAGCGGACGCCCACCACCGAGAACTCCTGCAGGCCCTGCCCGGTGCGCACGGTGATGGCATCCCCGGGGCTCAGCGACTGGATGCCGGAGAACGGTCCGCCGAACGCGGCGCTGCGCGCCTGGAGGAAGCTGACCCCCGCCTGCCCGGGAAGGATGCTGTCCCGCTGGTGACCGATCCCCTGGGCGGTCTCGGCGGAAGATGTTCCCTCGACGATCACTTCGTGCAGACCCAGTCTCGGGATCTCCATGATGCCGACGGGTGCCCCGTCGGGCAGGAGATTGTCGTCGAACGTGTACTCGCTCACGGGGGCCGTTCCGGCCAGCAACTGTTCGCGGAACTGATCTCCCACGCGCTGCTGAGAGACGAGGTGCTGGATGTGGCTGAAGACCGTGACGTTGAGCACGAACATCAGGGTGAGCACGGCCGCGAGGGCGACCGCGGCGCGGACGACGGACTCCGTCACGGTCAATGGCGGGGGCGCCGTCTTCGTGCGCGGGGGACGCCGCGGCGGTCGCGGCACGGACGGGGCGCGACGCGGGTTCCGTCTGACCGGGACGGCAGGCTCCTCGGTGACCGTCATGCGCCCACCGCCAGCGGCACGGCCGCGGTGCCGGCGCGGCGCACGAGCGAAACGGCGACAGCGGCGGCCACCCCGAGAACCATGAGCAGCACGATCGCCCAGGGCAGCACGAAGACGGTCGCGTCACGCGTGAGCGGCGCGAGCTCGACGCCATCGACCTGCGACGGAGGCGTCACGCGCGCGTGGGTCGTCAGCATCGTCCACTGTCCTGCCCCGGACAGGTCAGCGCTCACCGTACGCGTCTCACCCGGCTTCAGGCCGGGAACGGCCACACCGTCGACGTTCGCGATCCGCAGCCCGAGCGGGTTCTCCATCCAGAAGTCCGTTGTGAGGTCGATCGTCGAGGTCGACGTGTTGCGCACGGTGAACCACACCTGCACCACCCCATCGAACGGATTGATCGACGGCGTGCTCCCGGTCGACAGGCCGCCGACCGAGAGAATGCCACCGAGGTCGACGCTGTCGGCGAGCGTGGCGACCGTCGAGGTCGTCGGCGCCACCGACGACGACGATCCACCGGCGCCGGCCGACGAACCGCCCCGGACCGCGCCGGAGGAACCACTGCTACCGAAGCTCGATGAGCCGCCCAGGGACGACCCGCTGCCGGTCGAGGTGCCCGTCGTGGGCGCCGAGGTGGGGCCGCAGACCACGGCGGTGAGGCCCACGCCCCCGCTGACCGGCGTCGGTGAGACCGTCGGCGACGGTGTCGGGCACTGGAGGGGGCCCGCCGCCGTCGCGGAGGCCGCCGCGAGCGGCGCGACCACCAGAGCCAGCGCCAGCAAAGCGGCTCCCGCGCCGCGCCGAACCCCGCGTCGGAGGGGCGCGAGTCGGTCCACGGCGCTCACGCGTCCGAGCCGGTGGAGACGGGCTCGCGCTCGGACTCGGCCTTGCGGCGCGCCTCGGCCTCGGCGTACTCCATCCACTCCTTGGCGCGCGCGTCATTGCGGCGACGGCTGAACCGGATGCCACCCCAGACGAGGAGACCGAGCACGATGAGCCCCACCAGCAGCCACGGGACGACGAACAGCACGGTGTCACGCGACACGCTCGTCAGGGGTCCCGGGTTCTGCGCGGTCTCATCGACCTTCGGATAGACCGTGACGACCGGGTTGAGGTAGACCCACTGGCCGACGCCGGAGACGGTCGTGGTGATCGTGCGGGTGCTGCCCGGGAGCATCTCGGACACCTCCTGCTCGATCGGAGCCGACAGACCGATACCGAAGAGTCCCCGGACTTCTGCTTTGAGGTCTCCCGCCAGAGCGACGTTTCCGGCATTGCGCACCGTGAAGGTGATCGTGGCGTCCCCCGCGAAAGGGTTGAGGCTCGGGGTGTAGGACGCCGAAATGCCCGCGATGGTGAGCGCCGGCTGGAGGTCGCCGGGGACCCGCACATACAAGCGCGTTCCCAGGCGGCGGTCGACCAGGACCTGACCGTCGGGAGACTGGACGGATGCCACGAGACCGCCCGCGTGGTCGCCGGGCGTGGCGTCGTCCGGGGCGCGGACGGTGAAGGGAATCGTCGTCGACTCGGCCGGCTGAAGCGTCACCTGCACGGAGGGCGCACCGTTGAAGCTCACCCATGCTCCGGCGTCGGCCGGGGCGACCCCACCCTCCAGGAGACCGAACGCACCGTCATCGGTGTTGAAAGCATCCGTCGCGTACACGGTGAAGGTCTGAGGGCCAGTACCGCGGTTGGTGACGACGTAGCCGTCATCCAGCGTCTGTCCGGGGCCGATCGTGTAGTCGAAGCGCGTGCGGATGGGGCCGCCCTCGTCGCTGACGGGCTGAGCCGAGATCCCGATCTCGTCGGCGGGAGCGGCATCTTCGGCGTGGGCCGGGGCGGAGGCGAGGACGACGCCGAGGGCCACGGCAGCGGCGATGAGCGCCGGGAGAAGGCGGGCGTTCGGGCGCTCCGCGATTCGCAAGATCTGCACGGTATATCTCCCCAGAAATGGCTTACGGCCGCCCTGCGGCCACGCGAACAAGGGCTGAACGAGGAAGGTCCGAGAGGAGGGGCGGCGCCGCCGGCGCCGCCCCTCCCGCGGGATCACTTCGAGACGAGCGTGAGCGTCATCTTCGAGGTGTAGGTGCCGGCGGGCGTGCCGGCGGGGGCGACGAGCTTCAGGTCGGCCTTCAGCTGCGTGGTCGGCTCGGTGGAGACACCGACAGCCGCCGTGGCGAACGGCGACGGGTAGGTCGCGCTACCGGCGACCTGCTCCGTGCTGGCCTCCGCAGCCGCTGCGCCACCGGTCTTGGTGACCTTGACACCGAAGTTCTTCTTGTCGATGGTGTTCGACCCCGACACGAAGTCCGCGACCGACTGCGTCATGTCCCAACCCTGGCGCAGAGCGGTGCGACGGGAGTCCGTGACAGTGATGCCCTCGATCTTGCCCGTCGAGATCGACTGCTGCGTGGTGGCGTCCAGAGCGGTGTCGAGCTTGAGCGAGGTCGTGGGCACGGTGAAGGAGAGCGAGCCATCGCCCTCGAGCACGTCGGCCGAGATGTCGATGTCCTTCGAGTCACCGACCGGCGGCTCGACGCCTTCGACCGAGGGCGTGTACGTGTAGCTGCCGCCGGGCGCCACATTCAGGCGAACGAAGCTGACGCCCTTGACCACGACACCGGCGAGGTCGGTGAACGCGATGCCCACCGAGTACACGCCGCCGTTGGCCTTGGCGGCCGCCATACCGAGGCCGTCGATGTCGATCGGGCGCAGTGCCGGCGTGAGGACCGTCTTCAGCGTCGCGTCGTTGAAGCTGCTGAAGCCGCTGCCGAGCCACTTCTGCGAGTCCAGCTCTTCGCCGGGCTTGGAGAAGAAGGTGAACACGTTGGCCGCGTCGGACGGACCGGTGAACATGTCGTCGTAGTCCGAGAAGCCGGCGTTCAGGGGGTACCCGTAGACCGGGTCGTCCCAGGCCTTGACGTCCGCGTTGTTGACGATCGTCTCGTCGGGGTTCCACAGCCACATCTGGTCGATGGAGGGCGACGGGTTGACGGCGGCCGAGGCGGCGAGCGCGCCGCCGGCCGAGAGGGAGAGCGCAAGGACACCGGCGAGGGCGGCCTTGAGACGGAGGTTCTTCATCATTGATCCAATCGGGGTGTCGATCAACCGGCCGCGTAGGCCGCGATCGGGGTGGCGGAGCTGGGGGCGAGGAAGCCGAACTTGCGCTTGACGGCGCCGGGCGCGAAGGGCGAGGTGGTGAAGTTGGTCAGGCTGCTGACCTTCGAGGAGTCGACGAGACCAGCGAGGACCGGGTCGTAGGACGGGGCGCCCGAGTAGGTGAAGGACGCCTGGACCTTGGCGCGCTCGACGATCAGGTAGGTGTCACGACCGAACGTGGTGTTGGCGTAGTACGTCGCGTTGGGCACCAGGGAGGGAGCGGTACCCGTGAAGGGCACCGCGCCGTCGACGGCGGAGCCGAGCTTCACGGTGGGAGCCGCGGCAACGGTGTTCACGCCCGAGACGTTGTTGGCCTGAGCGACCCAGTTCGCCACCGAGAAGGGGATGATCTGGTTGTCGCCGAGGACGGTCGCGTCATTCTCGGGGGTGATGTTGCCCGTGTCGTTGACCGCGGGAGCCACCGGGGAGCTGCCCGAGTAGCCGAGGGCGTTCAGGAAGAACGTGCGGGTGCCCGAACCGCTCTGGGGCAGACGCGGGGTGACCGCAACGCCGTCGATCGAGGTCAGCGTGCCGTCGTAGATGGCCTTCAGCTGCGCGGCGGTGAGGTTCGCCCACGCGGCGGTGCCACCCTTGTACGCGTACGCCACGGCGTCGCGGGCGTAGGGCACGTAGAGCAGACGACCGTCGGCGTTGGTGTTGGTGCCCGGTCCGCTGGAGCTGCGGGCGATGTCGACCTGACCGCTGATCGCGCGAGCGGGCGTCGCGTTGTTGTTCACCGACCAGTTGGCGCCGCTGACCGAGGCGCGAAGGGCGTCGCGACCCGAACCCGAGCCGTTCGGGCGGGCGAAGTACACGCCGCCCGGCTTGGTCTGGATGGCGGCGGAACCGAAGGCGTCGAAGTTGCCGATGGTCTTGCCGCCGGCGAGGATGCGCACGGACGCACCCGACACACCGGTGCCGTTGGTGAGGGCGTTCATCGAGTCCTGGAGCGTGTCCGAACCGACGACCGCGTAGCTGTTCGACACCGGCTCAGCCGATGCCGACGACGCGAAGGCGACGCCCGAGAGGACGATGCCGACGGCCGCACCGAGTGCGGCGATCTTCTTGATCTTCACTGATGACCTATCTGTGTTGTGGGTGTGATGAGAGGGACTTCGGGAAGGGCGGGTCTGGTCACGCTCTGCGAGGCAGGCGAGGGATGAGGAGCACGACGAGCGCGGCGACCAGCCCGGCGAGCAGGCTGATGGGGAGCGCGGCGGGCAGGGCACCGGAGTCGGGGTCGGCGGCGGTCTTGGCTCCGGCAAGAGCGGCGGCGATGGCACCGGTGGCTTGCGGGTCGGCCGGACCCGCCGCAGCCGGAGCGGCGGGCGCCGCCGCGGCGGGAGCGCCGACGCTCGACGAGCTCGATCCGCCTCCCTGGGTCGTGCCGGCGGCCGAGCCGGAGGGGAGCCCCTTCGCCGGGTTCGTCGTCGTGGCGGAGGGCGGAGAGGTAGGGCTGGGGGGCGTGATGCCGTTCTCGAGCGCGGTCGCCGCAGCCCGCGCCTGGATACGCCAGCTATCGGGTAGCGGTGCGTACCCACCGGGCAGCTGCCCCGACTGCACGCCGGGCGTCTGGCCCGGCTCGGCGGCGTACCGCATGAAGTCGGCGTACACCCGGCGCAGCGTGGAGTCGGAGATGTAGGGGCTCGCCGCGGCGTAGACCGGCAGGGCGAGCGGGTAGGCATCCGTCGCCTTCGCCGCCTCGGGCGACGCGGGGTCGAAGGTGCGCACCTGGGGCTGCGTGCTCGAGGCAGTCATGGCCGTCGCGGCAGCGGTGAGAGCGTCGTTGGTCGGGCTGACGAAGTTCCCGGCGGGATTGCGCAGGGATGCCGTGACGAGCTGGTACTTGTCGGCCGCGGCCCCGTCGGTCAAGGAGATGACGGCCTGCGTTCCCGGCAGGTTTCGGGGCATACGAGTGTAGCGCGGGGGGTTGCCCAGCGGGTCCCAGGCGCTCAACGTCTGCCCGTCACCCCGCAGCGTGTAGTAGGCGGCGCTGTCGAGGTCATTCGTGTACGGACGCCAGGTGACCGAGTTGATCGCCGCCGGACCGTTCTCGACCGCGGGGACCTCCACCGGGTCGGGGCGGGGGAAGTTGTCTCGCGGGAGGGCGAACGCCGTCCCGGTGGGGTTCTTCGCGGCATCCGTGGAGGCGAACGGATTGACGACCATCCCCCAGCGGTCGGGCGTTCCGGCGAGGAAGTCGCGAGCGTCGGCATCCGACATGACGTAGGACCACAGGGCGGTCGCCACATCCGAGCGGCCCTGGGGCACCAGCATGTCGGCTACGGCGACACTCGCGATCGCCTGTTGCGACCACGCCGGGTCGTTGATCTCGAGGAAGTCGGGATCGAAGAGCAGGCTGCGCGGGTTCTTCCCCAAGTGGGTTCGGTCGGCCTGATAGGGCACGGAGTCGAGATACGACGACGTGAGGAGTTTCGCGATCAACCGCGGAGTGAGCTTCATGTCGGTGAGCGGGAGTCGCGACTTCGCCATCTCCTCCGGCGGGACAGTGCCGTCCTGCTTCGGGAAGCGATCGATGGCGAAACCCACGGTGATCGAGCTCAGGCCGATGGGCGCGTACACGAGCTTGTCCGGATCGGACCCGCCGTAGGCCAACGACGTCAACGCCAGCGGGGCGTTCGTCGCGGCCGTATTGGCCGTCGCGACGGCGTCGCTCTCGGTTCCCGTGAGGAGGGTGAAGATGTTGCCGTTGGTGCCGGAGCAGAGCGAGGGCTGCCACGACGACACCGCGCGCGCGATGACCTCGCTCCCGGCCAGCTGACGTTCCGCCGCGCCGAGGGCGCAGCGCAGACCGACGGGGCGGAAGTCGAGCTTGATCGCGACGTGGTGCTTCCAGTTGTCCCAGAACAGCCCCGAGCTGACGACGGATGCCTCGCCCGTGTCTGACGTGCCGCGCGGGATGATGACGAGCCAGCACGGCTGCCCGCTCGTCGCGTTGGCGTCCTCCGAGGTGCGGGCACCGCACCCCAACCCCCGCGACTGGGTAACTGTCTGCACCTCGAACTTCGTGCTGCCGGTTCCGTCGGCACCCGTCCCCGCCCACGGCACCTCGTTGGAGGTGTACTGCGTGAAGAAGGCGTTGGTGTTCACGTCAACTCCCGGGACGCGCTTCCCGTCGACGACCGACGCGATCGTCTCGCCCGTGGCGGAGCGGAAGGGGATCGCCGTATAGGCGGGGTCGAAGAACCCCGCCGCGGGCACGGTGGAGGACTCGTCCTCCTGGGCGACGCTGCCGTCCGACCGGTTGCCGTCGCGCCTCGCCCCCGGGGTCCCGAAGGCCCCGTACTGACACGTCGTGCGGTCGGGGCGTCCCGGATTCTGCGGGTCGTCTCCCCAGCACTGGGCAATCTGGAGGAAGTTCTCGCCGCCGGACTGCTGCGTCGGCTGCGTCGATTCCTTTCCACCCGTCCAGCTGATCTCGAGGCCCTGCGCGACCAGACCCTTCGTCTGAGACACCGTGACCGAGAGGTCGGGGAACGGAGAATTCTCCCAGTCCGTGTCGTACGCCTTCGCCGTCACGGTCTCCGCCGTCGACGGCGCGTCGTCAGCGACGGCCGCGCCGGTCGGCAAGACGCCGCCGGCAGTCAGGGCGGCGAAGACGAGGCCGCCGACGAGGGCGCCGGACAGGCCGGACAGCACACGTCGAGCGGCGCGCCCTTCGGGTAGAGCACTACGCACGGGATTCTCCAGGTGACGCGACACCCTGCTCGGGTGCCGACAGCGATGAAATTAAGGTCGGGTTGTGACATCCACGTGAACGATCGACCAACGAGGGATCGCCCATTCATGGAGGCCGCATAGCAGATTAAATAGCCAGGTCAGAGGCGTTTTCGGGAACTCCGGACACCGCCCCGGGCGGGGCGGCGATCGGGACCCTCAGCGTTTGCCGGCGCGCGCGGACCGCGTTCGACGAAAACTCAACGGCGGAAGCACGATCGCCGCGAGCAGCAGTACGGCCGCGGCCAGCATCAGCCACTGCGGGGCCTTCCACCCGTCCTGCGCGAGGGTGAACGGGGAGGAGACGGCGGCGGCCGCGACGCCGCCTCCCCCGCTGCCCGACGCTGCCGAGCCGCTCACGAGGTTGCCGTTCGCGTCGTACACCGCATCACCACCGGAAGCCGCCGGTGCGTCCGCCGATCCTCCGGCCGCGGCACCACCCGAACCTCCGGCCGCAGCGCCACCGGCCGCGCCGCCCGAGCCACCGCCGGCCTCCGCCGACGAGCCGCCGGAGCCCGAGCCGGTCACGGGGGTATCGGTGCCCGCGGAGCCGGCGGTACCGGACGTGCACTGGTTGGGGCCCTGCTTGTCACAGTCCGCGGGAGCCGGTGCGCTCACCGCGAGCTGGTTGTTCGACGGCGAGTCCCCCGGCTTGAACGTCGGGTTGTTGCACTTGTTGATATCGACGCCGTTCGCGTTCGCTCCGGGAATGCGCTTGAGCTGCTCGGAGCCGGCGAGCACGAGGTTCATCGGGAGCGGCGAGTACCCGAGCGCCGTGGCGGATTGCTGCCCCTCGCACAGCACGTACTCTGCGAACCCGCCGAGGGTGCGCCCCTTCTCCGCGGTGAAGATGCCGGCCGCTTGGGTGGGCACGATGAGGTACGAGTAGCTCGACAACGGATAGGTGCGGGCGTCGCCGTTGTTGTACACGCCGTCGAGGATCTGCGTGAGGTAGTCCGGGGAACTGGAGTCGTTGTTGATCTGAGCCTGCAGGAGCGCCACGGCCACCGACGGTGCGGTCGGTTCGATGTAGTAGCCGGCGGCGTTGAGGACCTTTGCGACGGGGAAGCCGGACTTCACCGCATACGAGTACTCGACGTACGTGATCGCACCCTCGCCGTAGTCCTGGCTGACGTACCCGGCCACACCCAGCGAACCGTTCTGCGCCTTGCCGTTGGGCGGGGTGGGGAACTGCGAGGTGAGACCGCGGGTCCAGATGTCGCCGTGCTGCTTCGACATCCACAGCGTGAACTGCGCCGACGAACCGGAGCCGTCCGACCGGACCACCGGGACGATGGAACGGTCGGGCATCGCGAGGCCGGGGTTGTCGGCCTGGATGGCCGGGTCGTTCCACTTGGTGATGGCGCCCGTGAAGATCTTCGTGATGACCGCACCCGACAACCGCAGGTTGGTGACGCGTTTGCCACCGATCTTGAGGTTGTACATGAAGGCCGTGCCACCGGCGACGATCGGCATGTAGGCGTACCCGGTGCCGGGCACCTCGGGCTGAGATCCGTCTTCGGGGCTCGACTGGAACGGGATCTCGCTGATGGCAAAGTCGACCGTGCCGTTGATGAAGTCGCGGCGACCCGCGGACGACCCCACCCCCGAATAGTTGACCGTCATGCCGTAGTTCTCGCCCACGTTGCGGCGCCACTGATCGAGGGCGTTCTGCGACCACGTCGAACCGGTGCCCGAGATCGGCGCCCACGAATCGGCCGCGTGCGCGGCGGGCGATGCGGACGACACGAAGCCCGTGGCCACGAGAAGAGCGACGGCGGAGGCCGCCACGAGAGATCGGATGCGGCGGATCACGTCAGGTCCTTCGAAGGGGTCGGGTCGTTCGGGAGGGCCGCAGCGACGGCGTCGCGCTGTCGGCTCTCGATGCGGGCGAGATCGGCCGCGGACTGAGCGCTACGTGCACGACGCTGGCGGCCGCTGAGCTGACCGGGACCGCGCCCACCGATGATGCGGGCGACGATGAAGAGCAGCAGGACGAGGAGGATGAGGGTCGCCGCGGCACCGAAACCGCGCGCGATCATGTTCGGCTCGGGCGACTTGACGAAGTCGAACACCTGCAGGGGCAGCGAGATCATCGGACCCGAGAACGGGTTCACATTCATCACCGCCGTGACACCGGAGGTGAGCAGGACGGGCGAGGTCTCGCCGATACCGCGCGCGGTGCCGAGAATCACCGCCGTGACGAGACCCGAACGGGCGGTCGGCAGCACCACGTGCCAGACCGTCTTCCACCGCGACGCCCCGAGCGCGTACGAGGCTTCGCGGAGGTTCCCCGGCACCAGGCGGAGGACGACGTCGGACGCACGGATCACGATCGGCAGCATCATCACCGTGATCGCCAGTGACGCGGCGAAGCCGGAGCGCTCGTGCGTGATGAGCTGGATGACGGCGGAGTAGACGAACAGACCCGCAACGATCGAGGGCAGGGCCGTCATGGCATCCGAGATCGTCCGGACGAATCGGGCGAACCGGCCGCCGATCTCGTTCATGAACACGGCGGTCGCGATTCCCAGCGGGACCGTGATCGACAGGGCGATCGAGATCTGGATCAGCGTGCCGACGATCGCGTGCGCGATGCCGCCGACACTGAGGGGCTCGAGAGGACCGGCCGACTCCATCGTCTGCACGAACGAATTCAGGTTGACCAGCGCCGGCAGGCCGCGGAACACCGCGAAGCAGACCACGAACACGAGGGCGGCGATGAGAATGGATGCCGCGCTGTAGAGCAGCGCCGTCATCACCCGGTCCGTGACTTCCTGTCCCGTCGCGCGCAGCGCCACGAGCATGGCGTAGATGACGATGAACAGCAGGTAGGTCACGATCGCCCACCCGACGGCGCCCGTCATCGGCGTGAACCATCCGAAGAGGAGCGTGGCGACCGCGAGCGAGGCGCCGAGAGCGCCCGTGAGGTTGAAGGTGTCCTCCGCGGTCGCCCCGCTCATGCGGCGGCGAGGTCCGATGGGTTCGTCGCCCGGCGCGGGGCGGAAGGTGCGCCGGGGTTCCGCAGTGCTCGCATCACCCGCCCGGCCCCGAGGGTGACCGCCCGAGGTGATGACGGTGGTGATCGTGTCGTCCATGGGTCAGCCTTCGCTCTGCGCGCCCGACCGCGAACGCGCGACGATCGAGGAGGCGGTGAAGTTGATCACGAGGGTGATCAGGAACAGGGCGAGACCGGCGGCCATGAGCGCGGAGAGACCGAACTCGCTCGCTTCGCCGTATCGGAGGGCGATGAGGGCGGAGACCGAGTTGCTGCCGGTCTTCAACACCTGCCAGTTGATCGTGAAGATCGGCGAGATGATCAGGTACACGGCGATCGTCTCGCCGAGAGCCCGGCCGAGACCGAGCATCGTGCCGCCGATCATGCCGCCGCGCCCGAACGGGATCACCACGGTGCGGATCATGCCCCACCGCGTCGATCCGAGCGCCAGCGCCCCCTCGCGTTCGCCCACGGGAGCCTGCGAGAAGGCCTCGCGCATGACCGATGTCTGCGTCGGCGCGACCATCAGGGCCACGACGATCCCGGCGATGAACGCGGACGACGTGAACTGGCTGGCATCCGTCATACGTGCGCCGTCGGCGTCGGTCACAGCGAAGATCGGGATCCACCAGAAGTAGTACGAGATCCACTGCGCGACGGGGATGACGTTCTGCTGGAGGAAGAAGAGCCCCCAGAGCCCGTACACCACGCTCGGGACCGCCGCCATCAGGTCGACGAGCGAGATGAGGATCGACTTCAGCCGAGGGGGGATGACCTCGGAGATGAGCAGCGCGGTGCCCGTGGCCAACGGAACTGAGAAGAACATCGCCACCAGCGCGATCGTCACGGTACCCGAGAGCACGGCCGCGATGCCGAAGTTCTGCGTCTCCGGCGACCACTCCTGGGTCGTGAGGAAGGAGAATCCGGCCACCGACAGGGCGTTCGCACCGCGGAGGGTGAGGAAGAAGCCGACCGCGAGCATGATCGCGACGGTGATCCCTCCTGCGGCGAACGCCGTCGTGCGGAACACCGAGTCGGCAACGGACGGGCGCGAGGCCAGCGAGCGGGGACGCTCGGCGTCGCCTGCGGAACGGTCCGTCTCCTCGGGAGCGTCGGCGAAGAGGACCTGAGTGAGGTCCTCGTCGGAGGAGGAGGCGGCGTTCATCCGCGAGCGCGCCGGCAGGAAGGCGCTGCGATGCGCGGAATTCGACTCATGAAGCTTCCTGAGCGGAGGAGCCGGCGGCGGGTTCCGACCGGACGTCGATCATCGTGGGGGTCACGGGTGAACGAGGGACGACAAAAAGACGAAGGAGGCCTTTCCGCGGCATGAGGGAGGGACGTCATGGGGTCGGCTCGGGTGAGGGGGTCACCGTCGACGAGGCGGACGGGCTCGGCGTCGGCGTCGGAGCCGACGCCACCACCACGGTGAGTGTGACGGTGGATCCCAGCCCTTGCCGTGTGGCCGCCGCGGGCTCCATCGACGCCACGGCTCCGACGACCCCGGAGCGTTGTGCCCTCACCACAAGGGGGACGAGACCCGCCGCGGACACCCGGGCGATGGCATCCTGCTCCGCGTATCCGACGACGTCGGGAACGCCATTCCATCCGCTGGCCACCGCGAGATCGATCGTGCTGCCGGCAGGAACTTCGGCACCGGGCTGAGCGGACGTCGAGAGGACCGTCTGGGCGGGCGCAGTGCCGTCCTGAGGGACGTGCTGCCCGTCGACGAACCCCTGACCGCGCAGCACGGCCACGGCCTCGCTCACGGCCAGTCCACGGACGTCGGGCACCGGCACCAGCGTCGGGGCGGAGATCGAGGGCGCGGGCGGCGCCACCGAGGGCGTCGGGGTGACAGCAGCGGTCTCTCGCGGGGCCGTCGCGTCTGCGACCGCCGCACTCGTGGGCGCGGGTGCCGGACCGGCAGCGCCCGGTCGCGCGGCCACCACCACGACCACCCCCAGCACGAGCGCCGCAGCGGTCCCCGCCAGCACCCACAGCCACGGCGATGTCCGTGGTTGATCGGCCGTTTCCGCCGCGCGTGGTACGGGGTCGGCGGCGAGAACTCGAGTGAGGGGGGCGACCGGACGTTGCTCCGCCGCGGGGGCGGGGGCGGCGAGCGGCCCCGGCTGTCGCGCGTTCGACCGGAGAGCGCGGGCGACGGCGTCGATCGCGAGGCGCATGCGGGCGGCGTCCGGGAACCGTTCCGCCGGGTCCTTGATCAGGCCGCGCACGATCACCCGGTCCAGACCCACAGGGATGCCGGGAACAGTCACCGAGGCCGTGGGAGGCAACGCGGTGAGATGAGCCTGGACGACGTCTTCGGTGCGTCCGCGGGGGAACGGCGGCGTTCCCACCAGGGCGAAATAGAGGAGGCCCGCCACCTGGTACACGTCGCCGGCGAAGCCGATCGGTTCGCCACGCAACTGCTCGGGCGACGCGTACGCCGCGTTGCCCACCACGCCATCCCCGGCCGTGCTGCGCAGCACGTCGCCACCGCGCGCGGACTCGCCGACCGGGGCGGCAAGACCGAAGTCGACGAGACGGACGTCGCGGACGCTCCCGTCGGGGGCGCGATCGATCAGCACGTTCGCCGGCGAGACGTCGCGGTGCACGACCCCCGCTCCGTGGAGGATGCTCAAGGCATCCAGGAGCGATCCCACGAGCGTGAGGGAGGCGAGGGGGTCGAGACGCCCCGCGGTACGAACCGACTCGGCGAGAGAGATGCCGCGCACGAGCTCCCAGGCGGTCCACGTGCGCTCGGGACTCAGCCCATCGCCGCATGACCGCAGGGCGCACAGGTGGGGATGAGAGAGGCCCTCGACGATGGTCGCCTCGCGAAGGAATGCCCGTGCGAGCGCCGGGTCGGAAGCCAGGTGCGGATGCAGGACCTTCAGCGCGACATCCTCGCCGGTGATTCGATCCACCGCCTCGTAGACGGAGGCGGTCGCGCCCGAGCCGAGCAGACCGAGGATCCGAAAGCGCTCCGAGACGTCGAGGCCCTCGGTTCCGGCTGCGGTGCCGTCAGTCACGGATGTCGATCGTCTCGCGCGTCTGACGATGGCGACGGCCGGACCGCGTGCCGATGCTCACGGCGCGCACGATGCTCGCCCGCGCCAGGTTGTCGCGCGCGGCGCGCGCCGCGGCCGCGGCCTCACCGGGCGACTCGTACCAGCGCGAGCAGATGAGCACGGGTTCACCGTTCAGTCGGAGCGCCCACCCGTGGGTCATCGGTGACGGCCCTCGCACGACGGATGCGGTCATCTCGGCCGCGCGTGCACTCATCTGCTCGGCGTCTGCCCAGGCGTGGTGGGGTGACGGGTGCAGGTCGCATCCTCGCCCCAGTTCGCGGTTGTTGGTCGCCAGGAGGCGCCACACACCGAAGACACCATCACGGTGGGGAGCGTCCGCGCGGTTGACGGTGAGCGATGCCGGGGCGGCGGCATCGGGCAGCAGGCGCGATCGGAACGACAGCCACGCGACGAGCATCGGGTCGGTGGGTGATCGGAACGTGTCGAAGACGACCCGCGCGGTTGCGATCGGTCGTGCGGAGAGCTGCTCGCTCACGGAGGACCCCTGTCTGGCGGACCTGTGCACCGAGTTCGGGTTCTTCCGGCGCGGTTCCGCAGGGACGAACGTGCTCTGGTTGCATGGCCGCACGCGGAGCAACGGGTGAACGATCGGTTCACCAGGTCTCAACGCTCGCCTCAGCGCATCGGGAGGACGGTGACGTCGGCCGACGCGATCCCCGCCCCGCGGGTCGGGTGCCGCGAACTCGCGAGAATCAGAGCGTGCGTCGGCCCTCGAACGCCCGGCCGAGGGTGACCTCGTCGGCGTATTCGAGGTCGCCTCCGACGGGCAGACCGGATGCCAGGCGCGTCACGCGGATCTCGAGCGTGTGCAGGAGTCGGCTGAGGTACGTCGCGGTCGCTTCGCCCTCGAGGTTCGGGTTCGTGGCGAGGATGACCTCCTGCACGGTGCCGTCGGCGAGGCGTTGCATGAGCTGGGTGATGCGCAGGTCGTCGGGACCGATACCGGCGATCGGGCTGATCGCGCCGCCCAGGACGTGGTAGAGCCCGCGGAATTCGCGAGTGCGTTCGATCGCGGCGACGTCCTTCGCGTCTTCGACGACGCAGATCAGGGCCGCATTGCGACGCGGGTCACGGCAGATCGAGCAGCGATCCTGCTCCGAGACGTTGCCGCAGATCTCGCAGAACTTGACCTTTTCGCGGATCTCGCCGAGGAGGGTCGACAGTCGGGACACGTCGAACGTCGGCGACTGAAGGATGTGGAACGCGATGCGCTGCGCCGATTTGGGCCCGATCCCGGGGAGGCGACCGAATTCGTCGATGAGGTCTTGGACGATGCCGTCGTACATCAGGTGAACCTCGTCGGGGGCTCGTAGGGCTCGTCGCGCACGTAGTTGGCCCCGAGCATCTGGCGCACCACGGCCTCACCGTAGCGCTGCACTCCCCCGCGCAAGGGGGCCATCCGCGGCACCACGACCGGCGGGATCGGCAGGTCGGCCTCGTCGTCGGGGGGCGGGATGACATCGTCATCGTCGAGCTCGTCGGGGGCGGACACCGACGCGACGACGTCGCCGGACGGAAGCACCGCGCCCTCGAACGGCGGCGGCGCGATGCGCGGGACGGCCCGACCCACCGCCTCCTCGGGCTCCTCGTCGACGGCGAGGGCGGTGGCGGCAGACGGCACGGACGCGGTGGCCGCCGACCCGGGGGGCGGGGTGGACGTCGCGGCGGGGCCGGATGGTGCGGGCGCCACCGGGGCGGATGCTGTCGGCGCACCGGTAGTCGGTGCGCCCGGAGTCGGGGCACCGGTCGGGGCGGAGGCCATTGAGGCGGATGCCGTCGGGGTGGATGTCGTCGCGGCACCGGGTATCGGGGCGACCGCCCAGTCGGTGACCGACGTCGACGCGTACGACGTGGACGAACGCGGGGCCGAGCCCTCCTGGGAGCCTCGCGTGCCGCCGTCGCCACCCGGCGCGGGTGAGCGTTGCGGCGCGCCGCCCGAGCCACCGGGGCCGGCGTCACCGTCGAGACGAGCGAGGTACTTGACCCGGATGCCGAGCACCGATTGGATCGCCCGCCGGAGGTCTTCGCTGGGGCCTCCATTGGCCGACCGCGTCTTGAACGCGGTGAGGTCGGAGCCCGTGCGGAAGCCCAGCGTCAGGACGTCATCGTCGAACGCGAGGACCGACGCGGTGGACACGACGAGCCACGATGTTCTGCTGAGCGCTTCGAGCTGAGCGAGCACCTCGGGCCAGGCGTCGCGCACGTGCGAGAGCTCCAGCGGCCCGACCGGCGCGACCGGAGGGGTCGGGGCCACCGGCTCGAGCGGGGAGGCATCGTCGGCATCCACGGTGGGCGCGACGTCGAAAGGGTGAGGTTCGGCAGGGTGCGGGTCGGCAGGGTGCGGGTCGGCAGGGCCGGAGGACGATGACGATGTGGCCGGGGCTGCGTTCGCGGCGGTCGGCGCCGCGGGCGCGGAAACCGGTGCGTCGACGTCTTCCTCGATCGGCGGCGGTGCGTCATCGTCATCGAACGGAGGCGGGGCATCGTCGTCGGATGGGGCGTCCTGCCGCGGCTCGGCGTGATGTGGCGCCGGATCATCGACGGGTATCGCAGGCGACGCCACGGGCGGGGCGCTCGGCGGTGCCACGGAAGGGCCCCCCGGCGACGCCACGCGCGGGGCACTCGGCGACGCGACGGAAGGCGCGGCGATCGTCGGCCGGGCGACGGCGGGTGCGTCGTCGGGCGAGGCTACGACCGGCGCCGCTGCCGACTCCGTCGCGCGGCCCGGCGGCGCGACAGCCGGAGCGACCGCACCGGGGTTCGCAACACCCGGGGACGCAACACCCGGCGATGCGACGGTCGGCGATGCAACGGACGGGGACGTGACCGCGGGGGCAGCGGACGGCGGGGCTGCGGCAGCCGAGGCGGCGCGACTCGTCGGCGCGGCAGACGTCGCGGGTGCATGCTCGGCCGCGTGCGTCGAGGCGGCGGCCGGCGACGCCCCCTGCGAGACACCCGCGTGCGTGAGGACCCGTGCGACCAGGAGCTCGAGCTGCAACCGCGGAGACGTGGCTCCGGTCATCTCGTCGAGCGCGGCGACGACGAGGTCGGCCGTTCGCGACAGTCGCGCGACGCCGAACGCCGTGGCCTGGCGGCCCATGCGCTCGAGCTCGTCGTCGGGCACCCCGCGCAACACCGCGGAGGCACCGGCACCCGTGGCGGCGACGACGATGAGGTCGCGCAGACGCTCGAGCAGATCATCGACGAAACGGCGGGGATCCTGACCGGTCTGGACGACGCGGTCGACCGCCGCGAAGGCGGCCGCCCCGTCGAGCGCGGCGAAGGCGTCGACGACCTCGTCGAGCAGCTCGGAGTGGGTGTAGCCCAGGAGGGCGACGGCCCGCTCGTAGTTCACGAGGACGCGGTCGTCGGCATCCCGATCGGATCCGGCGATGAGCTGATCGAGCAGGGAGAGCGTGTCACGCGGCGACCCGCCGCCGGCGCGCACGACGAGCGGCAGCACGCCCGCCTCGACGGCGACGCCCTCGGTCTCGCAGAGTTCTTGCACGTACTCGAGCATCGCCGCCGGCGGAACGAGGCGGAACGGGTAGTGGTGCGTGCGCGAACGGATCGTGCCGAGCACCTTCTCGGGCTCGGTCGTGGCGAAGATGAACTTCACGTGGGCGGGCGGCTCTTCCACGAGCTTGAGCAGGGCGTTGAATCCCTGCTGCGTGACCATGTGCGCCTCGTCGAGGATGAAGATCTTGAACCGGTCGCGGGCCGGCGCGAAGATCGCCCGCTCACGCAGGTCGCGCGCGTCGTCGACACCGTTGTGGCTCGCGGCGTCGATCTCGACCACGTCGAGCGACCCGCCGCCCCCGCGCCCGAGCTCGACGCAGCTGTCGCACTCGCCGCACGGAGTGTCGGTGGGCCCCTGCGCGCAGTTCAGGCAGCGCGCGAGAATACGGGCCGAGGTCGTCTTGCCGCAGCCGCGAGGCCCCGAGAAGAGATAGGCGTGGCCCACCCGGTCACTGCGGAGGGCGGTCATCAACGGCTCGGTCACCTGCGACTGCCCGATCATCTCGCCGAACGCCTGCGGGCGGTAGCGGCGGTACAGGGCTGTCGTCACTCCCCCAGCCTACGGCGTGCCACCGACATCGCGTCCGGCGCGGTCCCCCGCCGGGCACCTCCGCCCGCCGCCGGGCTCCGACCCCCACCCCTGGCATCCGCGAGACTTCATCGCGCCGACATCTCCCTTGCAGCGTGCGGGGCACATGTCGGCGAAATGAAGTCTCGGCGAACCTGCCCTCCCGGAACGGCGAACGCGGCGACGCCCGGAAGGGCGCCGCCGCGTTCGAAACAGCGAATCAGGCGTCGAGGCCGACGGACACCGGCTCGTCGTCGCTCGAGACGAGCGGGATCGCCGCCGTGACGATCGGGACCGAGGCCGACATCAAGGTGCCGTCCTCGCGAACCGAACCCTCGAGCTGACGGATCGACGGACGTCCGGGGATCAGCGGCCCCTGTCCGTGCAGCGCGACGCGGACCGTTTCGCCCGGGGCGACCGTGTAGTCCACACCCCGCACGGCGAAGTCGACGGGGGCGCCCTCCTCTCCGGCGTGCAGGGTCAGCGCACCGGAGGTGAGCGTCACGTTCAGGCGCGTCCCGTGCCAGTGCAGCACGTACGACAGCTCGGGCCAGTCCGCCGGAAGACGCGGGTCGAATGTCAGACGGCCGAAGTGGTCCCGCATGCCGCCGAATCCGCTCACGAGCGCCGTCCACACACCGCCCGCGGAGGCGACGTGCACACCGTCGGAGGCGTTGTGGTGCAGATCGCCGAGGTCGACGAACGCGGCCTGACGGAAGTACTCCAGCGCGAGGTCCTGGTACCCGACCTCAGCCGCGAGGATCGACTGCACGACCGCCGACAGCGTCGAGTCGCCCGTGGTGAGCGGGTCGTAGTACTCGAAGTCGGCGAGCTTCTCGGCATCCGTGAAGTGGTTCCCCTGCAGGAACAGCGCCAGCACGACATCGGCCTGCTTGAGCACCTGGTACCGGTAGATCACCAGCGGGTGGAAGTGCAGCAGGAGCGGGCGCTGGTCGGGCGGGGTGTTCTCGAGATCCCAGATCTCGCGCTCAAGGAACACGGCGTCCTGCGGATGGATGCCGAGGGCCGGGCTGAACGGGATGTGCATCGCCTCGGCCGCCAGCTCCCACCGGTCGGGCTCGGACGGGTCGAGGTTCATCCGGTCGGCCATACGGCCGTACGCCTCGGGGTTGTTCTCGGCGAGGTCGCGCACCGTGCGTGCGGCGAAGCGCAGGTTGAACCGCGCCATGACGTTGGTGAAGAGGTTGTCGTTGACGACGGTGGTGTACTCGTCGGGACCGGTGACGCCGTGGATGTGGAACGAATCCGGCTCGCTGTCGGGACCTCCGTCGCTCGAGCGCCAGAAGCCCAGGGTCGACCACAGCCGAGCGGTGTCGACGGCGATGTCCACGCCCTCCCGGGCGAGGAACTCCTCGTCGCCGGTCGCACGGACGTACTTCGCCATTGCGAAGGCGACGTCGGCGTTGATGTGATACTGCGCCGTGCCCGCGGCGTAGTAGGCCGAGGCCTCTTCGCCGTTGATCGTGCGCCACGGGAAGAGGGCGCCGGCCTCGTTGAGCTGGTGCGCGCGCTTCCGCGCCGCGGGGAGCATGAGGTACCGCATCCGCAGGGCGTTCCGCGCCCACTGCGGCGTCGTGTACGCCAGGAACGGCAGCACGTACACCTCGGTGTCCCAGAAGTAGTGGCCGCTGTATCCCGAGCCCGTGACGCCCTTCGCCGGCACACCCTGGCCGTCGGCGCGGGCCGCGGCCTGCGCGAGCTGGAACAGGCACCAGCGGGTCGCCTGCTGGAGGTCTCCCTGACCGCCGATCCGCACGTCCGAGCGCTCCCAGAACGCCGCGAACCAGTCGATGTGGCTCTCACGGAGGGCGGTCACACCGACGCTGCGCGCCCGGTCGAGGGTGCGCCGGCAACGATCGACGAGTTCACCCGCGGGCACGCCGCGCGACGTGTGGTAGCTGACCAGCTTGGTCACGGTCGTGGGGACACCGGCGCGCGCCTGCACGCGGAAGACGTTCTTGGCGATGTCCGGCTCGATGAGCTGCCGCGACGTGTACTCGTTGGCCGTCTCGACCTCGTGATCGGCGACGACGGCGATCGTCATGCCCGACTCGGTGACCTCGTACGAGAGCGCGGACCGGTTGCCGTCCTGCCAGTACTCGCGCGGCTGGAGCACGCGGTCGGTGAGCCTCTCGGTCTTGCGGGGGTCGAATCCGGCCGTCTTGGATGCCATCGGCGAACCGCCGTAGATCCCCTCGCCGTCCTGGCGGTTCAGCAGCTGGCACGCCACCGTCACGGGCGCGTCGGAATTGAGCACCGTGACCGTCAGGCGGAGGACGGCGAGATGCTTCTCCTCGAAGGAGACGAACCGCTCGTCCTCGATGCGCACCTCCTTGCCGGAGGGAGTGACCCACAGGAGCGACCGGCGGAGGATGCCCTGCCGCATGTCCAGCACACGCTCGTACTCCCGCACATCGGCGACGTCGAGCGAGAGCGGCTCATCGTCGACGTAGACGCGCATGACCTTGGCATCCGGGGCGTTGATGATGGTCTGCCCGACCTCGGCGAAGCCGTACGCCTGCTCGGCGTGACGGATCGGGAACGTCTCGTGGAACCCGTTGATGAACGTGCCCTGCTCGTGCGCGAAGCGGCCCTCGATGGAGTTGCCGCGCAACCCCAGGTAGCCGTTGCCGACGGCGAAGAGCGTCTCGGTGACGCCGGTGTCGTCTGCCGAGAACTGGGTCTCGACGAGGCGCCATTCGTCGATGGGGAAGCGATCGCGATCGATCATCGGGCGGGCCTTCCGGTGTGCCGGGATTCGGGTGGGTCGCGCGGGGCGACGGCTCAGTCTACGAACGCCTGGAGGTCGTCGACGACCACGTCGGCTCCGGCGGCGAAAAGGTGCTCGGCGCCGACCCCGCGGTCGACGCCGACGACGAGCCCGAATCCGGCCGTGGAGGCCGAGGTGACGCCGCTGGTGGCGTCCTCGACGGCGGCCGAGCGCGCCGGGTCGACCCGCAGCATGCGAGCGGCCTCGGCGAACACGTCGGGAGCGGGCTTGGATGCCAGATGGTCGCGTTCGGCCACGACGCCGTCCATCACGACGGGGAATCGATCGCGGATGCCGGCGGCCTCGAGCACCTCGACGGCGTTCTTCGAACTCGACACGACGGCGATCGGCGTACCGGCGGCCTGAAGGACGTCGAGGAGCGCGACGGACCCCGGGTAGGGGGCGATGCCCTCGGCACGCAGGATGCGCGAGAACACCACGTTCTTGCGGTTGCCGACGCCGCACACGGTGTCCAGGGCCGGGTCGTCGGACGGATCGCCCCAGGGCACCTCGACGTCACGGCTGCGCAGGAGGCTCGCCACACCGTCGTACCGCTTCTTGCCGTCGACGTGCTCGAAGTAGTCGCGGTCGGTGTAGGGCGGCTGGATGTCCCACGCCGCGAACAGCTCGTCGAACATCTCTTTCCACGCGCGCATGTGCACTTCGGCGGTGGGCGTGAGCACGCCGTCCAGGTCGAACAGGACGGCGTCGTAGGAGGTCAGGTCGGGCAGGTCACGGCTGTCGGTCACGGCGGACTCCAGATCGCGGGGCGGGAGACGCGGTCACGACGATGCGCCGCCGTTCCAGCGTAGTGGTGAGGGGTGTTCGCACTCGGGTCAGGAAGCGACCGACAGCGTCTGGCGGGCGATCTCGAGCTCTTCGTTGGTCGGGACGACGAGGACCTCGACGCGCGACGCATCGGTGGAGATCCGACGGATGCCACGCTCCCGTGCCGCGTTGCGCTCCGGGTCGAGCTCGACGCCCGCGAAACCGAGGGTGGCCAACGCTTCGGCGCGCACGCGCGCGGCGTTCTCGCCGACGCCGGCGGTGAAGGAGATGACGTCGACACCGCCGAGCTGTGCGAGGTAGGCGCCCGCGTAGGCGCGGAGCCGGTGGACGTAGACGTCGAACGCGAGCTGCGCGTCGGGGTCGCCGGCGTCGCATCGCGCCGTGAGGTCGCGCATGTCGGAGACGCCCGCGAGACCGACGAGGCCCGAGCGCTTGTTCAGCAGCGCGTCGAGATCGGCGATCGAGAGATCGGCGCGCCGCGCGAGCTGGAGCAGCACGGCGGGGTCGAGGTCTCCGGACCGCGTACCCATCACGAGGCCTTCGAGCGGGGTCAGGCCCATCGACGTCTCGACCGACCGCCCGCCCTCGATCGCCGTGACGGACGCGCCGTTGCCGAGGTGGAACACGATCTGACGCAGGTCGGCGAGCGGGCGTCCGAGGAACGCGGCCGCGGACTCGCTGACGAACTTGTGGCTCGTGCCGTGGAAGCCGTATCGGCGGATGCGATGCGCTTCGGCGAGCTCGCGGTCGATGGCGTACGTGTACGCCGCCGGCGCGAGCGACTGGTGGAACGCGGTGTCGAAGACCGCGACGTGCGGGACGTCGGGGAACGCCTTCTTCGCCGCGACGATCCCGGCCAGGTTCGCCGGGTTGTGGAGCGGGGCGAGGACGGAGAGCTCGTCGATGTTGATCTCGACGAGGGGCGTCACGAGGGTCGGCTCGAAGAAGCGTGCGCCGCCGTGCACCACGCGGTGTCCGACGGCCACCGGCGGCCGCTCCTCGAGGGAGGGGCCGTGCACTGCGAACGCCTCGAGCATGACGGCGAACCCGGCGGTGTGGTCGGGGATCTCGCGCTCGATGGTGGTCGTGGCATCCATGACCGTGGGCGCGGGACCGTCGGCGGAGGCCAACGCGGCGGCCGCGACGGTGTGCGTCGCGACGCCGATGCCGTCGCCGATGCGCTCGACCAGCCCCGAGGCGAGGACGCGCTCGTGCTCCATGTCGAGCAGCTGGTACTTGAACGACGACGACCCGCTGTTGACGACGAGCACGACGCTCACGAGTTGCTCCCCTGGGCCTGGATCGCGGTGATCGCGATCGTGTTGACGATGTCGTCGACGAGAGCGCCGCGAGACAGGTCGTTGATGGGCTTGTTGAGGCCCTGCAGGACCGGGCCGATCGCGACCGCTCCGGCCGATCGCTGCACGGCCTTGTACGTGTTGTTGCCGGTGTTCAGATCGGGGAAGACGAACACCGTCGCGCGCCCTGCGACCTCCGACCCGGGCATCTTGGCCTTCGCCACCGCGGCGTCGGCCGCCGCGTCGTACTGGATCGGTCCTTCGACGAGCAGTTCGGGGGCGCGCTCGCGCACGAGGGCGGTCGCGGCCCGCACCTTCTCGACGTCGGCGCCCGTGCCCGATTCGCCGGTCGAGTACGACAGCATCGCCACGCGCGGCTCGATACCGAACTGCTCGGCGGTCGCGGCAGACGAGATCGCGATGTCGGCGAGCTGCTCGCTCGTGGGGTCGGGGATCACCGCGCAGTCGCCGTAGACGAGCACGCGATCGGCGAGGGCCATGAGGAACACGCTGGAGACGACCGAGACGCCCGGCGCGGTCTTGATGATCTCGAACGCCGGACGGATCGTGTGGGCGGTGGTGTGCGCCGCGCCCGAGACCATGCCGTCGGCGAGCCCGAGGTGCACCATCAGGGTGCCGAAGTACGACACGTCGGTCACCGTGTCGGCGGCCTGCGCATAGGTCACGCCCTTGTGCGCACGAAGGCGCGCGTACTCGGTCGCGAACTTGTCGACATGCACGGCGTCGAAGGGGCTCAACACCTCGGCGTCGCGGATGTCGATGCCCAGTTCGATCGCGCGCCCGCGAACCTCGAGCGGCTCGCCCAGGATCGTGAGGTCGGCGATGCCGCGCGCGAGAACAGTCGCCGCCGCCCGCAGGACGCGGTCGTCGCTGCCCTCCGGCAGCACGATGCGGCGGCGGTCGCTGCGGGCTCGGTCGACGAGCCCGTATTCGAACATCAACGGGGTCACGACGCTCGGACGCGCGACGCCGAGCTCGCGCGTGAGCAGCTCGGTGTCGACGTGGCGTTCGAACATCGCCAGGGCGGTGTCGTACCGCCGCTGCGAGTCGGCCGCGAGGCGCCCGCGGGTGTTCATGATCCGGACGGCGGTGTCGTACGTGCCGAGGTCGGTCGCGATGATCGGCAGCGACGACCCCAGGCCGTCGATGAGGCGCACGATGGGGTCGGGGAGCTCGAACCCGCCGTTGAGCACGACGCCCGCGAGGGACGGGAAGGTGCCCGAGGCGTTGGCCAGGAGCGTCGCCAGCAGGACCTCGGTGCGGTCACCGGGGATGACGATGACCGCGGACTCCATGAGGCGCGGCAGGACGTTGACCATCGACATGCCGGCGACGACGACGCCCAGGACCTCGCGCGTGAGGAGTTCGGGGTCGCCCTTGATGAGCTCGCCCTCGACCGAGCGCAGGACTCCCCGCATCGACGGGGCGATGAGGAAACGGTCCTCGGGGAGCGCCCACACCGGGACGGTGCGACGGGGCGAGGATCCTGCGGCGTCGACGACCGGGCGCACGGAGCCGATGATCTCGTCGAGCTGCGCGGGCTCGGCACGATTGACGACCACGGCGAACACCTCGGCGCGCTCGTGCAGCAGCTCGGGCATCGCCAGGGCGGCAATCTGCCCCACCTCCTGCGGTGTGCGCGCGACGGAGAGCCCGAGCGTCTCTCCCTGCCCCTGCTGCGCGCGGCCGCCGAGCACGAGGAGGACGGGTGCCCCGAGGTTGGCCGCGATCCGGGCGTTGTACGCCAGTTCGGTCGGGCTGCCGACGTCGGTGTAGTCGCTGCCGATCACCACGACCGCGTCGCACTGCGCCTCGACGGCCTTGTAGCGCTCGACGATGCGCCCGAGAGCCGCGTCGGCGTCGTCGCGGACGTCGTCGTAGGTGACGCCGACGCACTCGTCGTACTCGAGGTCGACGCCGTCGTGATCGAGCAGCATCTCGAGGACGTAGTCGCGCTCGGCGGTGGAGCGCGAGATCGGTCGGAACACGCCGACGCGCGGGGTCACGCGACTGAGGGCGTCCAAGACGCCCAGAGCCACCGTGGATTTCCCCGAGTGCCCCTCGGCCGACGTGATGTAGATGCTCTGCGTCACGGCATCCACCCTAGGCGGGGCGAGCGACATCCCGTCGGGGTTGCCTCGGCGTCGAGCGATCAGGACGAGGGTGGGACCGGGAGGAGTCGAGCGCCCGCCCCGCGCAGGTCGGCGGCGCGAGGATCCGCGGGATCGATGTCGGCCATCACCCCGGCAACACCGTCGAGGGGCAGGATCCCGAAGCGCGACGCCGCACCCACCTTCTCCTCGCTCGCGAGGACGTACGTCTCGGCCGCCCGAGCCGCGAGCGCACGCTTCATCGCCGCCTCGTCGGCATCCCCCGTGGTCAGCCCGGCCTCGGGGTGCACGCCGGTCACGCCGAGGAAGAAGACGTCGGCACTCACCCGCTGAGCCGCTTCGACGGCGGCGGCGCCGCACGCCACCGCGGAGTGCTTGAACACCTCACCCCCGATGAGGAAGACCCGGGCCTCGTGGTGCAGGAGCGCGGCCGCGATGGTCGGCGCGTGCGTGATCACCGTGCCGGCGAAGGTCCGAGGGAGTGCGTCGACCAGGGCGAGGGTCGTCGTGCCGCCGTCGAGGAGCACCGTCATGCCGGGCGCGATCAGCTGGACGGCCGCCGCGGCGACGGCGCGCTTGCTCTCAAGCGCCACCGAGCCGCGGGTCTCGTAATCGGCGACCGCCGGCGAGGCGGGGAGCGCTCCCCCGTACACACGAACGGCGAGGCCCGCGGCATCCAGCTCCCGAAGATCACGCCGGATGCTGTCCTCGGACAGGTCGAGCTCGGCCGCGACGTCTTTCACGACGAGGCGACCGTCGCGGCGGAGCCTCTCCAGCAGAACGTCCTTGCGCGCGGCAGCCAACATCACGGTTCACATTCTTGCACGTTTCTGCACTATCGTTCCGACTATGAGCCGCCCGCTTCTGATTCTCATCGCCGGACCGTACGCCTCGGGGACAGACGGCGACCGCGACCGCATGGCCGCGAACCTGCGCCGCCTGGAGGCCGCGGCCTGGCCGATCTTCCGGGCCGGGCATGTCCCGATGATCGGCGAATGGGTGGCGTTGCCGGTGCTCGCGAGCGCGGGGGCGTCGGGGCCGAACGATCCGCTGGCGACCGACGTCCTGTATCCGACCGCCGAGCGACTCCTGCACCACTGCGACGCCGTCCTGCGCCTCCCCGGCGCGTCGCGCGGCGCGGACCGTGACGTCGAGATCGCGCGAGAGCGCGGCATCCCGGTCTACAGCTCGCTCGAGGAGATTCCGGCCGCATGAGCGCCGACCTGCCCGGAACCACCGTCCCCGACCACCGCGGACGCACCGGTCTGCACCTCACCGGCCGCGACCTGGATCGCAATCCCCGCGTCGAGGTCGTCGACGTCGAACTGCTCGCGGCCGGCTGGCACGTCCTGCGCGCGACGACCTTCCGCTACCGCGGCGACGACGGCGAGTGGACGACGCAGAAGCGCGAAACGTACGACCGCGGCAACGGTGCGACGGTCCTGCTCTACGACCTCGCTCGGCGCACCGTGCTGCTCACTCGACAGTTCCGCTACCCCGTCTACGTCAACGACCACCCGGACGGCATGCTCATCGAGACCGCCGCCGGACTCCTGGACGACGACGACCCCGTGACCGCGATCCGCCGCGAGGCCGAGGAGGAGACGGGCGTGCGGGTCGTCGATGTCGAGCCGGTGTTCGAGGTCTACATGAGTCCCGGGTCGGTCACGGAGCGCCTCCACTTCTTCGCCGCCGCGTACGACGGCGCGAGCCGCGAGGGCGATCGCGGTGGTCTCGTGGACGAGGGCGAGGAGATCGAGATCCTCGAGTACGACATCGACGACGCCCTGCGGATGATCCGCGACGGCGAGATCCAGGATGCCAAGACGATCATGCTGCTGCAGTGGGCGGTGATCGACGGGCCGTTCGCGAGGCGCTGAGGCGCGGCATCCGGAGTCGCCCGGGCAGAAAAAAGACCCTCCGCGCACCCGGTAGAGCCTGGTTACCCTTGCTACGTTTCCGTCCTGGGGGAGTTGGCCTGGATGCCGCCACGCGGAGAGCCGGGAACAGTCTACCCGACGTCCCGAAGCCTCACACCACGAGCGGCGCGAGGGCGTGCACGGTGGGTTCGAGGGCGCGGATCACCGCGGCCGGCTCGTCCACGCGGTGCCGTGCACCCGAGAAGCCGAGCGCACCGACCGTGGCACCGGTGTCATCGCGGATCGGAAGAGCGAGGCATCCGGTCGTCGTGGCGATCTCCCCGCTCTGCCGCGTGACTCCGAAGCGCTGGTAGTCGTCCTCGACGGCCGGGTCGACGCTCGCGCCGCTGGTCAGGAGCAGCAGACGCCCCAACGCGTAGCGAGCCGGTTCGCGGGCCATCCGGGCCTCGTCCGACAGCCGGAAGTCGGGGTCGGAGTCGAGGACGACGAGACGCCCGTCGAGGAAGAGCACCACGTGCACGCCCCCGCGCACCGTCCGCCGCGCCTCGGCGAGCACCGCCCGCGCCGCCGACGGGAGCCGCGCGGGTGCCGCCACCACCCCGGTCAGCTGCGAGACGCGCGCGCCCAACGCGAAGCCGGTGAGGTCGGGCGTGCGGACGAGGTACTCGTCCTCGACGAGGAGATTCAGCAGACGGTAGGTCGTCGCCCGCGGCAGCCCCAGTTCGGTCGAGATCCGTTGCGCGCTCACCCCCGCCCCGAGGTGCGCGACGGCCTCGAGCACGGCAAGGGCCGAGCGCACCGCACCCGGCTGCCGTGCCGCGAGCCCCGCCCGATCACTCACGCGCGGACCGCCCGGGAGGCGCGACTCCTCCGAGCACCTGGGCGGCGACCGGCTCGTCGTAGGCCCCGAGCGTGAGGGAGCGTCGGCGACGGCCGGCCACGGTCACGAAGACGACCGCGAGGAGCACCGCGACGCCGACGCTCACGAGCGCGATCGGATCGGAGCCGGCGATGAGGAACGTCACGAGCGCGGCGCCGAGGACGAGCGCCGAGACGACGGCGATCACTGCCGGCCACAGCGTGAACTCGCCGATGCGGCGGAGGAAGACGGGGGCGGCCACGCACACCAGGACGTACGCGGCGATGTATCCCGTCGCCCCGACCGAGAGCGTCACCTGCATCGCCTCGCGGGGATCGACGCCCAGGATCGCGAGGACGAGCGGCACGCCCGCCACGATCGGCAGTGCGGCGAGGATCGCGGCGATCGGTGTGCGCAGGCGCGGGTGGGTGCGCCCGAGTCGCGCGGGCAGCACGCCGTCGCGACTCATGGCGAAGAGCACCCGCACCAGGGCTGTCATCGACCCGATCGCGCACGCGAGGAACGAGGCGGCGATGCCGACGTCGGCGACCGTTCCCCACGGCCCCAGTCCGTACGCGACCGCGAGGTCGTTGACGGGCGAGGCGCTCGCGGCGAGGTCCTGGCCCAGCGCGTGGAAGCCCGAGACCTGCGTGATGGCGGCGAGCACGTACACCGCGCCCGTGATGACGACGGTTCCCGTGATCGCACGGGGGACGTTGCGCAGCGGCGCGACCGACTCGACGCCCAGCGTCGCCGACGTCTCGAAACCGACGAACGCCGTGAGGGCGATCACGGCCCCTGCGGCGAGCGCGACGGGATCGATGGGGCCAGGCGCGAGCGCCGCGACGACGTCGACGGGTCCGATGAAGATGAGGAGCGCTCCGAGCAGGACGACGATGAGTGCCACCGAGACCGCCTCGACGAGGAGCGCGACGCGGGCCGACAACCGGATGCCGGCCATCAACACCGCGGCGACGACCACGGACTCCAGGAGCACGGCGATCGTCACGGTCGCCCCGCGGTCGAGTCCCGGCCACCACCCCCCGAGCAGGTACGCGAGGTAGTACGCGCTGCCCAGCAGCGAGAACATCGCGATCGCGCCGTAGCCCACGACCACGGCGGCGCCGGCGGCGAGCCCCGCGCGCGGACCGAGCCCACGCGCGGTGTACGTGTACAACGCCCCGGCGGCCGCGAAGCGGCGGGCGAACTCCGACACCGTGCGGGCGACACCGAAGCTCAGCACCGCCGCGGCGACGATCGCGGCGACCGTGGCGCCCGGGGCGACGCCGCTCACCAGCAGCACGACGGTCGTCGCCGCCGCGGCCGGGGCGACGGCGGCCACCGACTGCGCGGCGAGGTCGACGATGCCGATCGAGCGGCGCTCCAGGCCGTGCAAGGGCGAACGTTCGCCGAAGCCGGCGACGGGCGTGGGCCGGGCGATGGCGCGGGCAAGTGCGGTCATGGTGCTCCCCGTGGACTCGGGGAGACCGTACGCCGCGGCCGTTGCACCCCCGCGACACCGATGTTTCGCGCTCGTGTCCCCTACTGAGACGCGGGCGCGGGCGGTGTCCCACTCGGCATGCGGGCACTTTCACACCGGCTACATCGAGCGGCAACGGCGCGGGAGGAACCTCGGATCCACACCCGATGCGAAAGGTTCGACATGACCCAGCTGGAATCGAAGGGGGCCGCGGCAGCGACCCCGCGCACGCTCAGCGGCTCGCTGGGCGTCACCGCGATCGTCTTCATGGTGGTCGCCGCCGCCTCGCCGCTCACCGTCGTCGGCGGCGCGGCACCCCTCGGCATCCTGATCGGCAACGGCGTGGGCTACCCGGCGCTGTACATCGTCAGCGCGGTCATCCTGCTCCTGTTCGCCGTGGGCCTGGCGGCGATGGCCCGGCACGTGCCCCGCCCGGGTGCCTTCTTCACCTACATCGGCTACGGCCTCGGCAGGCCGGCCGGGCTCGCGGCGGCCTGGACGGCGATGTTCACCTACACGACGATCCAGGTCGCGGTGTACGGCTACATCGGCTATCTGCTGAGCATCACCGCGGTGTCGCTCGGTGGACCGTCGCTGCCGTGGTGGCTGTACGCGCTCGGCACCGTCGCGCTGGTCGGCATCCTCGGGTACCGCCACATCGACCTCTCGAGCAAGGTGCTCGGCATCCTGCTCGTCGCCGAGGTCGCGGTGGTGCTGGTCCTCGTGGCTGCGGTCGTTCTCCAGGGCGGACCGCAGGGCCTCAGCCTCGCGCCGTTCGAGCCGTCGAACGTCGTCAGCGGTTCGCCCGGCGTCGGGCTCATGTTCGCGATCGCCGCGTTCATCGGCTTCGAGGCCACGGCGATCTTCCGCGACGAGGCGCGCGACCCCGACCGCACGATCCCCCGCGCGACCTACACCGCCGTCATCGGCATCGGGATCTTCTACACCCTGTCGGCGTGGGGCCTCGTCATGGCGTGGGGACCCGACGGCATCCTCGCGGCCGCCGCGGAGGACCCCGGCACGCTCATGCTCCGCACGGTCGCGATCTACCTCGGCAGCGTCGGTGAAGTCATCGTGAACGTGCTGCTGTTGACGTCGATGTTCGCGTGCGTGCTGTCGTTCCACAACGTCCTCACCCGCTACCAGCACGCGATGTCCGGCGCGGGCGTGCTGCCCGACCGTCTGTCCGGCGTGCACGCCCGCCACCTGTCACCGCACCTGTCCTCGCTCACGCAGACCGCGACCGCGGGCGTGCTCCTGGCAGTGTTCGCGCTGCTCGGGCTGGACCCGCTGCTGCAGGTGTTCACGTGGTTCTCCGGTGTCGCGACGGTCGCGATCGCGGGACTCATGGCCGCCACCTCGATCGCCGTCATCGTCTACTTCGCCCGCAACCGCGCCGACCAGCGGATGTGGAACACCGTCGTCGCGCCCGCCCTCGGGTTCGTCGGTCTCGCGCTGTCCGCCGGCGTGATCGTGGCCTACTTCCCGGTCATGGTCGGCGACGTCGACGCCGACGGCGCGCCCGTCTTCGGCGCCCTGACGTGGTCGCTCCTGGCCCTCGTGGTGATCGTCCCGGTCTTCGGGTGGCTCCAGGCGGGCTGGATCCGCCGGCGCCGCGCCGCCGCCTACGCCAAGCTCACCGACGCCATCGCCGGCTGACCCTCCTCTCCCCCGCCCGCTCCACCCAGGAAGACACCATGACCCTCACCGACCCCGCTGTTTCCGCCTACACCGCGCCGGAGGCCCCCGCCCACCCGCTCGGCTCGCTCACCCCCGCGGAGATCACCGCCGTGCGCACGATCGTCGCCGGGCTCGACGGCATCGACGAAGCGACCCGCTTCGCCTACGTCGGTCTGGAGGAGGCCTCCAAGGGCGAGGTGCTGGCGTGGGAGCGCGGGGAGACCGCCGCTCCCGAACGTCGCGCTCGCGTTCAGCTGCTGAACCTCCGCACGGCGCACTCCCTCGACCTCGTCGTGTCGCTCGCCACCGGGGCGGTGCTACGGCAGACCGAGCTCGACGGGTCCGACGGCCAGCTGCCCATCCTGGATGCCGAGTTCGAGGAGGTCGGCGTGATCGCGAACGAGAGCGCGGAGTGGGTCGCCGCCCTCGCCACGCGCGGCCTCACCACCGACGACGTCGTGCTCGTGCCGCTCTCGGCGGGCCACTACGGCTACGAGAACGAGGTCGGCCGCCGCGTGCTGCGCACGTTCGCGTTCCGTCAGGACCACCCCGCCGACCACCCGTGGGCGCACCCCGTGGACGGCCTCACCGCGTACATCGACGTCGCCGCCCGCGCGGTCATCGAGATCGTCGACACCCCCGGGTTCGCGGTGCCCGAGACCCATGGCAACTTCGACGACCCCGAGCTGCAGGGTCCTCCGCTGGAGGGCCTCAAGCCCATCGTCATCACCCAGCCGGAGGGGTCGAGCTTCACCGTCGACGACGAGCACGTCACGTGGGGCGAGTGGGATCTGCGCATCGGCTTCGACACCCGCGAGGGCCTGATCCTCCGTCAGCTGTCGTTCGCCGGACGCCCCGTGATGTACCGCGGGTCCATCAGCGAGATGGTCGTGCCCTACGCCGATCCCGCGCCCAACCGGTTCTGGCAGAACTACTTCGACACCGGCGAGTACCTGTTCGGTCGGTACACGAACGAGCTCGAACTGGGATGCGACTGCGTCGGCGACATCACCTACGTGGATGCCGTGCTGTCGGACGAGAACGGGATGCCGCGGACCATTCGCAACGCGGTGTGCATGCACGAGGAGGACTTCGGCTCCCTGTGGAAGCACACCGACATCTTCACCGGGTCCAGCGAGGTGCGTCGAGCCCGCCGCCTCGTGATCTCGTTCTTCACCACGGTCGGCAACTACGACTACGGCTTCTACTGGTACCTGTACCTCGACGGCACGATCGAGTGCGAGGCCAAGCTCACCGGCATCCTGTTCACCTCCGCGTATCCGGGCGAGGGCTACCCCTTCGCCTCCGAGGTGGCGCCGGGGCTGGGCGCGCCGTACCACCAGCACCTGTTCTCGGCGCGGCTGGACATGACCGTCGACGGCGTCGCGAACGTCGTCAACGAGATCGACGCGGTACGCCTGCCGATCTCGGCCACCAACCCCGCGGGCAACGCCTTCACCAAGAAAGTGACGCCGATCGCGTCGGAGAAGGTCTCGGGCCGCGTGGCGGATGGCGCCGTGAACCGGGTATGGCAGATCGCCTCCACCGAGAAGACCACCGAGCGCGGGCAGGCGACCTCGTACGTGCTGTTCCCGACCGAGACGCCGGTGCTGCTGGCCGACGAGGCGTCGTCGATCGCCGCGCGCGCGGCCTTCGCGACGAAGAACCTCTTCGTCACCAAGTACGACCCGACCGAACGCTACGCCGCGGGCGACTTCGTCAACCAGCACCCGGGCGGGGCCGGCATCCCGGACTTCATCTCCGGCGACGAACCGCTCGTGGGCGAGGACGTCGTGCTCTGGCACACGTTCGGCCTCACGCACTTCCCGCGCAACGAGGACTGGCCGGTGATGCCCATGGACTACGCCAAGTTCACGCTCAAGCCGTACAACTTCTTCGAGCGGAACCCCGTGCTCAACGTCCCGGCTCCGGAGAACGCCCACTGCACACCGACCGGCACGGGTCACGATCACGATGCGCACGGTCACGACGGTCACGACGGCGGCCACCACCACTGACCGATGAGCGAGACCCTTCACCTCTGGGCGGTCGCCCCCGCCGCGATCGGAACGTGCTGCCTGGCCGCCGATCGCGCGCGGGTGCGGCCGCCCGAGGTCGTGGCATCCGTTCTGATGCTCCTGGCCATGCTCGACGCGGGACTTCTCGGACTCGTCGCGCCGGTCTATTGGGCAGCCGTTCTGCTCCTCGCCGCGCTGGCGCTGGCGGCATGGCGGCGTCCGCGGCAGCGGCGCACGCCCCGCGTGCCCACGACGATGACGCTGCACACGGCGATCGGCCTGGTCATGATGGCGGCGCTGCAGGTGGCGATGGGGACGCATCCGCAGACGTCCGCCCATACGCACGGCGTCGTCCTCGGACCTCTGCTTCTGGCGGCGGTGATCGGTTACGGCCTCGCGTCGGTGCTGATGCTGCGCCGCATGCCCGCACGTCTGGACCGTGCGCAGATCGGCGCGATGGCGGCATCCATCGTCCTGATGTCGATCGCGGGGCTCTGACCCCCGCCGTCGTCAGGCGCGCAGCGCGAGAGCCGCGGCGCCCAGCAGCGGACCGTCGCCGTCGAGGCCCGACGGCACGACACGACACCGGCGGGCGTACGCGTGGACGGCGGCGTCGTGCGCCGCGGCGGCCACGAGATCCACGTAGTCGTCGGCGACTCTCGCAAAGCCTCCGGCGACGGCGACGGCCTCCAGATCGCACAGCGTCGCCGCGGCGGCGATCGCCTGACCGACCGCGGTGGCCGAGCGCCGCACCGCGGCGACCGCGATCTCGTCGCCCGTCCGGTACGACGCCGCCAGATCGAGGCCGGTCTCGCCCGTCCATCCCTGGCTGCGCGCCCACGCCACCGACCCGGGACCGGCGGCGACGGCTTCGAGGGTCGCGGCCCCGACATCGCCCTCGATCGTGCGGACGAAGATCTGACCGAGGTGACCGGCATTGCCGGAGCCTCCGGAGACGGGGCGCCCGCCCAGGATCAGCCCTCCCCCGACGCCGGTGGACACCACGATCGCCATGGCGTTGTCGCACCCGACCAACGCACCGCGCCAGTTCTCGGCGAGAGCGATGCAGGTGCCGTCGAGGGCGAGCGTGAGCGGACCGTCGACGAGGTCGCCCAGCACCGCGTCGATCTCCAGTCCGGCCGCCTGCGGGAGGTTCAGCGGCGACACCGAGCGCGCAGGCAGATCGACCGGCCCCGCACTGCCGACCCCGACCGCCGCGACGTGCACGTCCGGCACCGCGGCGAGCGCCTCCTCGGCTGCGGCGCGGATGTTCGCCGCGATCCCCGCGCGGGTGGCATCCCGGCCGGTGGGACGGCGCACGACGCTCGCGCGCAACACCTCGCCCTCGGCGGTGACGACGGCGGCATCCACTTTGGTTCCCCCGATGTCGACGGCGAGGACCGGAGCGGTGACGGGCATGACGTTCTCCTCCGTTGGGCAACGTGCCCGATCCTAGAGCGCCCGCGGCGTCCGCCGATCCTGGGCACCTGCCGTATTCCGGCCCCCGGTCGGTTCGCGCAGGTTACGATCAGGTCACGGCGGCCACGGACGCTCCTCCGCCGCAGTGCGACACGAGGGATGCCATGGACGAGACGATGACGCCCGCGGCGGCTCCGCGCCTGCGCCGGCCCGACCTCAAGCCGGTGCGCACCGAGGCCGAAGAGGCCCTGGACGCCGACTCCTTCGCGGACCTCACCGAGCGCATCATCGCCTCGATCTCCCGGGTGATCGACGGCAAGCCGGACGCCGTGCGCAGTGCGCTCATCGCACTGCTCGCGGAGGGCCACCTGCTCATCGAGGACGTTCCCGGTGTCGGGAAGACGATGCTGGCGCGCGCCCTGGCCGCGACCATCGACGCCGACGTCCGCCGCATCCAGTTCACGCCCGATCTGCTTCCCGGCGACATCACCGGGGTCTCGGTGTTCAATCCCGTTCAGCGGCAGTTCGAGTTCACGCCCGGCGCCGTCTTCGCGCACATCGTCATCGCGGACGAGATCAACCGCTCCTCCCCCAAGACGCAATCGTCGCTGCTCGAGGCGATGGAAGAGCGCCAGGTCACCGTCGACGGTCGCACCCACGTCCTGCCCTCCCCCTTCCTCGTCGTCGCAACGCAGAACCCGCTTGAGATGGAAGGCACGTACGCCCTTCCCGAGGCGCAGCGCGACCGATTCCTGCTGCGGATCTCGATGGGGTACCCGGATGCCGCGGCCGAGACGCTCATGCTCCGGCAGCGCGACACGGTCAACCCGCTCGACGCCCTCACCCCGGTCGTCTCGGCCCGGCAGGTCACGGCGCTGATCGCGTGGGCGCGCGGGGTGCACGTGGCACCCGCGCTCGAGGAGTACGCCGTCGCGCTCGCGCAGGCCACCCGCAGCCACCCCGACATCCGGCTCGGCGCGAGCCCCCGCGCCACCCTGCAGCTCGTGCGCGCCGCGAAGGTGCGGGCGGCACTCGATGGCCGCGCCTACGTCATCCCGGACGACCTCACGGCCCTGCTCTCCCCCGTCTTCGCCCACCGTGTCATCGCGAACCGGTCGGCTGCGGGTGGACGCGCGGGCGCCGTCGTCGTGGCCGATGCGCTCGAGCGCATCGCCGCGAGCGTCCGAGTGCCGCTGGCCCAGCGAGCGTGAGCACGCCGTGAGGGAGCGCTGGCCGCTGACCCTGCGCGGCACGGGCGCGGTCGCGCTGGCGATCATCGCGCTCGTGGTGGCTCAGCAGGCCGCGATCCCGGAGCTGCTGTACTTCGGCGTCTTGATGCTGGCGCTCGTGCTCGTCGCCGCGGTGAGCGCGGTGGTCGGCCGGGCGAGCGGCGAGATCGTGCGGACCGTCTCACCCGAGGCCCCCGAGGTCGGCGGCCTGGCCGAGGTGCACCTTTCGGCCCGTCTGAGCACGCCGCTGCCGACGCTCCCCGGTCGGTGGTCGGACACGCTCCCGGCCGGACTCGAGGGCGTCGCGGAGGGCGCGTTCCCGGCTGCCGCGTCGACCCTCCGGCGTTCCGGGGCTCCCGTGCGCCTTCGCTACGAGGTCCGCGGCTCGGTGCGCGGCATCGCCAGCGTCGGGCCCCTGCGGGTGTCGACCACCGACCCGTTCGGCCTGATCCGCCGCCGGTTCCGGGTGGGTCAGGCCACCGAGGTCACGGTCGCCCCGACGATCGTCGACCTCGCGCCGCTGCCGTCGTCGCCCGGTGAAGCCGGGGGGACCCGGCAGAGCAGCGCGCTGCAACTCGGCCAGGGCGCGGACAACCTCATCGCGCGCCCCTATGCACCGGGCGACTCGATGCGGCGCATCCACTGGCGCGCCACCGCCCACCGCGACACCCTCATGGTGCGGCAGGAGGAGCAGGAATCCAGCCCCGCCGCCACCGTGGTGTTCGACCGTTCGCTCTCGCGCTGGTCGCCCGCGGCCGCCGAGTCGCCCGGTCGGGACCGCGCGTTCGAGACCGCGGTCTCGGCCTGCGTCTCCGTCGTCGCCCGGCTCGTTCACGAGGGCTACACGGTCGACGTCATCGACAGCGACGGGGGCGTGCTCGGCGACCCCGTCGACGGCGGAGAGGATGCCGAGGCACGTGCGCTCGCGGCATCCTTCGCCACGCTCCGGGCGCGCACCGACACCCCCGCACGCCGCGTGGTGCCGGCGTCAGCGGCCGCGATGCTCGGCCCGGTCGTGGTCGTCACCGGGCGACTGGAACACGACGATCTGCTGGCCCTGCGCGCCGCAGCTCCGCGCTCGGCTCTCGCCGTTCTGCTCACCGTCACCGATGACGACGGCGCTCGCGACCTCCGGTCGGTGACGGGGTGGCACGCCACCGCTCTCGCACCGGGCGGCGACATCGCGCGGGCGTGGGACGACGCAACGAAACCGGAGGACGCCCGTGTCGGCGGCTGACGTGTACGCGCCACGACCGGTGCGCAGTCGGCGGGATCTCGCCCTGCTGTCGGCGGGGATCCTCGCGGGCATCACCGCAGCCCTGCTTCCGGTGTTCTCGGTCATCGCCCCGGGCCTGTGGACGGCGGGGGCATTGACCGGGGCGGCCGCGGTGCTCGCCTCCGGCCTCGCGGTGCGCGTGTTCCGTCTCCCCGCTTTGCTGGCCACGGGCGTACAACTCGTCGTCGGGGTCGTGTTCTTGACCGCCGTCTTCGGACGCGCGACCGCGCTGCTCGGCATCATCCCCACTCCCGCCACGCTCTCGACCGTCTCGACGCTCTTCGCCGGAGCCTCCGAAGAGATCCGCCTGGGTGTCGCGCCGGTCGTCCCGTCCACGGGGCTCGCCTTCGTGCTCGTCGCCGCGGTGACGGGGCTCGCGGTCGTGCTGGACCACGTCGTCCTCACGGCGCGGATGCCGCTCCTCGCCGGCGTCGGCCTCGTCGCGGTCTCCCTGATCCCCACGATCGCCATCCCCGCGGCCGTCGATGTCCCCGCGGTGCTCGCTCTCAGCGCCGCCATCCTCTTCCTCCTCCGCATGGACGTGCGCTCGCGCACCCGCACGGTGTCGCCGGCACGCCGCGTTCGCGCACGGGTGTGGGGAGCCTCGGCCACGGCGATCGGGATCGCCGCCGTGGCGGTGCTGGTCACCGTGGTGGCGGTACCGATCCTCCCCCAGCCCGGCTTGCGGTTCGCTTCCGGCACCGGTGCGGGCTTCGGCACGACGATCAACCCGAACCTCGAACTCGGCAACGACCTGCGCCAGCCGCGCGACATCGACGTGCTCACCGTCACCACGACCGGCCCCTCGGCGCCGTACCTGCGTGCGGTCACGCTGTCGCAGTTCGACGGGGCGGTGTGGCAGCCCGACGCGGGAGACACCGTGCCCGTCCCGGGCGACGCACCGGTCTTCGATCCGGTCCAGGTCGACGGCGACATCGCTGTGGCCGACTGGACGACGACCGTCAGCGTCGGCGAACTGGACAGCCCGTGGCTGCCCGTTCCCTACCCCGCGTCGACGGTGACGGGCCTCGAGGGCGAGTGGCTGGGCGTGCCCGAAAACCGCACGATCGTGTCGCGATCGGGATCATCCCGCAACCAGGACTACCAGGCGCAGACGCTCGTTCCGCGCCCCACGCTCGAGCAGATCAGGTCACGGCCGGTCGGCGGTTCCGAGCTCGGAAACGCCGTCCGCGCGCTCCCCGCCGACATCCCCCCGATCATCGGCGAAACCGCGCGCTCGGTGACCGCCGGTGCGCAGTCGCCGTACGACGCGCTCATCGCGCTGCAGACATGGTTCCGCAGCAGCGAATTCCGCTACTCGCTGGACGCCCCCGTCGAGGCGGGATTCGACGGGGCCGGGCTCGACGCCGTCGCCCGATTCCTCCAGGAGCGCGCGGGGTACTGCGTCCACTTCGCCTCGGCCTTCGCCGTCATGGCGCGCACCCTCGACATGCCCTCCCGGATCGTCGTCGGCTACCTGCCGGGGACGCGGTCCGGGTCGGTGGAGCAGCAGGGACGCATCGAGTACACGGTCACCTCGAGTCAGTTGCACGCGTGGCCCGAGGTCTACTTCCGCGGCATCGGCTGGGTACCGTTCGAGCCGACCAACAGCCTGGGCGTCCCGACGAGCTTCGCCTCGGGGACCACGGGCGGATCGACCAACGGGACGGACACCCCGGACGAGCAGGATGCCGCGACCCCCGGCGCCACCCGCACGGATGCTCCGCAGCTCGACGACCAGAACGGTCCGGGCACCGCCGCCGCGGGCTCGGGAGCGGCGAGCGGGCAGAACCCCGTCGGGGTGCTGCTGACGCTCGGCGGCGTGGTGCTGCTTCTCCTGGCGGCGACGCCGGGAACGCTCCGAGCCTGGCGACGCCGGTCGCGCGCCGCGCTCATCCGCGAGGGCGACGCCGTCGCCGCGTGGACCGAGATCCGCGCCGAGGCGGTGGATCTCGGCATCCGCGCGCCCGATGCCGAGTCGCCGCGCGCGTTCGCCGCCCGGCTCATCGAGCTCGATGTCGTCGACGTCGATGACATCGGCGTGGTGCGCGAGGCGCTCGAACGCGCGATCTACGCCGAGGACGGTGGAGACAGGGGAAGCGGACCCGCGCTGGCCGACGCCGTGGCGCAGATCCGCGCGCGACTGCGCGCCGGCACGTCGCCGGGCCGCCGACTCCTCGCCCTCTTCTTCCCCCGTTCGCTCACCATGCGGGCGGAGCCGGCATCGGTCGAGGTGCCCGAGACCGTCGGCTGACCCCCGCAGCCGACACCGGGACGTTTCTGGCCTCCCGGACCCGCCGCGGGGCGCTCAGGACGGATCGCCCGAGGCTACGCCCGTCACCGCAGAGCCGTGGCTTCGCGATCTCCGATAACCCCAGACGACCAGCGACGCAGAGACGAGAGCCAGGATCAGCCCACCGGTCATGGTCGCGGTCTCGAACTCGGCATGCTGCGCGGAAGACCAGTCCTCGGCCACGACGCTACCGGTGAAGATCGCGGCGAGAACCGTCCCCGCCACGGCGACACCGATGCCGGTCGCGACTTCGGTGGCGGTGTCCACGAGCGACGCACCGATGGTGGTTCGATCTTCCGGCATCCCCTTCATGACGTTGGTGCCCGCGACGACGCCGTTCAAACGGATGCCGAATGCCACGAGTACGAGCGCCAGCGCGACCCAGGGGTATCCCCCGTGGCCGAAGCCGGCGAAGACCGCGAGGCCCACCACGACGGCGCCCGCACTGAGCCAGGCGACACGGTCGAGACCGAACCAGCGGACGACCGGGCTGACGAACAGACCACCGGCGAGGAGAACCACCACCTGGGGAAGCATTCCGATCGCGGCCCAGAACGGCGACCAGCCCCAGTCCACCTGCAGCTGCAAAGTGACGTAGAAGCTGAGACCCGCTGTTGCGAGCCCCGTGGCCGCCTTGTACAGGAGTCCACTGGACACCAGGGGCAACGTCACGATCGACAAATCGAGGACCGGGTGGGCCGCACGGTGGGCGCGGACCACGAAGAGCACGATCGCGCCGACCGCGGCCGCGAGAAGCACCCAGGGCAGCGGCGCGCCGACGCCGTCTTGGACGAACACGGTCGGCGCGGCGAGCGAAAGCACCACCGCGACGGTGCCGGTCAGAGCGCCCGCGACATCGAGCGGGGCTCGGTGCAGATCGGCGGGATCGTCGGCGGCGATCCCCGCGCGGATGCCGACACCCGCCAGGAGCGCGATGGGCACGTTGACCAGAAGCAGCACCTGCCACGGAGCCCACGACAGCACGAAACCGCCCACGGCGGGACCGATCGCCAGTCCGACCAGACCGACCGTCGAGATGAGGGTGGTCGCACGCACGCGCCCGTCGTCCGTGCGGAACAGGCGGAAGGCGAGAGCGAGCGAACCGGGGGTCGTCATCGCGGCCGCGACACCCATCACCGCCCGCACCGCGATCAGCTCCTCGGCGGTCGTCACGAAGGCCGTTGCGAGGCTGGCGAGGCCGAGCAGCCCGAGCCCGATGAGCATGACGCGCCGTCGGCCCACGCGGTCGGCAAGGGCGCCGAAGAGGAGCATGAGCCCGCCGAACACGACCGCGTAGACCCCGGTGGCCCATTGCAGTTCCGTCGTCGAGGCGTGCAGATCCCGGCCGATGCTCGGCAGTGCGACGTTCAGGATCGAGTTGTCGAGCATCTCGAAGAGGAACACGATCGACAGCCCGGCCAGAGCCACCCCCGCGGGTCGCAAAGACTCCCGCCGGGGAACAGGCGGCGGGGATGAGGGTGATCCGAAACCGGAGGAAGGGGTCGCCATGGCACGTCTCCTTGCGGGCGTAGGTAAATGCGATGCATTCCCTTTTCGAGTGGGCAAACCCGACCGTTCTGGCCGACTCGCTCGCTCTCGCCACCAAGGACGTGCGCTGGAATCTCGTGGCGATTATGCGCCGATGGGTCACCTCAGTCAAGCGACCGTCGACACGATGAAATGCGAGAACCCCGCCCAGGCTTTCGCGTGGACGGGGTTCTCGGCTGAGCGGAAGTGACAGGATTTGAACCTGCGAGGCGAGTTACCCCGCCTACATGGATTCCAGCCATGCTCCTTAGGCCGCTCGGACACACTTCCAACAGACGATCTTACACGGCGGCGGTGGCCTCCCCGTCGAGGCGCTGCTCCAGCCCCCGGCGCACGTCGGGCCACTCGTCGCGGAGGATCGAGAAGTACAGGGTGTCGCCGACCGAGCCGTCCGCTGCGATCCGATGTCGGCGCAGCCGCCCCTCGGGCGTGGCTCCCAGACGTTGGATGGCCCGGGCGCTGCGCCCATTGCGCGCGTCGCACCGCAGCGCGACGCGATTCAGTCCCCATTCCTCGAACGCGTGGGTGAGCAGCAGCATCTTCGCCGCCGGATTCGTGCGACCGCCCTGGAACTCCCGCGCGTACCAGGTCGTGCCGATCTCGACGCGCCCCTGCGACGGCACGTGGTCGTAGAACGTCGTGGATCCGCGGACCGCTCCGGTCGTGGCATCCCGGACCGTGAAGGCGAACATGCCGGGGGTGCCCTGCTGATGCTCGATCCGCTGCGCGTACTCCTCGACGGAGGCGGGCCACGGCGTCGTCATCCCACGCCACAGTTCGGGATCGGTGAGGGGCCACGCCTCGGCGGCGTCGTCGAGGTGGGCCGGAGCCAGCCGGATGCCGAAGCCCACGAGGTCGAGGGAGTGGAGTGTCATCTCCCCCAGTCTCCTGCACCGCCGCGAACGGCGGCGACTCACGACCGGAGGGTCGTGGACGGCGTCTCGCCGAACTCGCTGCGGTACATCGCGGCGAAGCGTCCGAGGTTCGAGAAGCCCCAGCGTGCCGCGATCGCGGCGACCGTGTCCACCGAGGGGTCGGCGGCGCGCAGTTCCGCCCGCGCAGCGTCCAGCCGGACGCGGCGGACGTACTGCATCGGCGTGCGCCCGGTGGCGGTGCGGAAGGCGTACTGGAGCCCGCGCGGGGAGAGCCTCGCCGCCTGCGCGATGTCGGCCAGGGCGATCGGACCGGTCGAGTGGGCCTCGATGTACACCTTCGCCCTCCAGACCGGCGCGGGCAACGGCCGAGCCGGACGCCCCACGGCGAGCGCCTCGGTGAACGTGGACGGGAACGTCATGAGCGACGCCTCCAGCAAGAGCGACCGCACCTGCTGCTCGATCACCGGTGCACGTTCGGGCGAGCGCAGCAGCACGTCTCGCCCGTACTCCCACGTGCGGGTCCAGTAGCGCGATCGTTGCTCGGAAAGCGGCGCATGGCCGATCGGGCGCACCCGCAGGGAATCGTCACCGGAGAGGCGCCGCGCGGCCTCATCCACGTCCGCACGGGCGAAGGACACGGCGGTGCCGGCGATCCGGCCCGAGAACGCGATCTCGATCGGACGGTCGATGACGACGAACGGAACGGTCGTGTCGATACGTTCCCGCCGATAGGTCGCCCGGATCCGCGGGCCCGCGATGCGACCGACGACCATCTGATCGCCGGGATCGGACTCCGTGACCATCGTCGACCCCACGGTGTAGTCGCAGAATCCGAACCCCGGCTCGGCCGCACCGTGAAAGACGAAAGCGGATTGGATGCCATCGGCACGGGAAATGCGGGTTCCGGGTATCACCGTCTGCCACATCTCTTCGACCGTGGCGGCATCCCTGGTCTCGACATGAGTGTGCTCCACGGGCCGTTTCTAGATTCTGATTGCACAAATCGGATAGACCGTTGCGCGGGCCGGTGATTTGTGGGATGGAACCGGTCCCACGCACCCGGGGGATGCGCATTCCGTCCCCCGGGACCGATAATCGATTCGTCACCGCCCCCGCTGTGCGCCTATCGACGGGATGCCCTATGCCTTACCGCACCATCACGACACTGCAATCGTGGATCGACGATTTCCGGGCGCTCGGTTACGACGACGCCGGAACGCTGCGCGTCATCCCGCAGGACAGCGAGGGCGACTCCGACACGGGACTCATCGCCGCACAGCTGCGCAGCGTCTCCACGACGTTCTACGTCGCCCCCGAGACCGAACCCGGGACGACCGGCTGGGCGGTGACCTTCGAGCCTCGCGAGACCGCCGCTCCGCTCGGTTCGGCCCGCGTCCTCGCCCTGTCGGGTGAGCTCGCCATGCTCTCCGCCCTGTGCACGTTCCTGCAGGCGCGCGCCGACGAGTTCATTCGCGCCCGCGCCTGAGGCATCCCCGTCCACCGACGATTTCCCCACCGCGACGGGCGTCGTCAGCGCGCCGCGGGATCGTCAGCGTGCCGCCGCCCCGGCTCCGGTGAGGCGTTCGAGAGCGGCAGCGACCGCGTCCGCGTCCGTCGGAGTCATCTCGGCGATCGCCGCCTCCACCGCGTCGTCGAAGGCACGCAGTGACGACCACGGCGGGGAGTTCAGGTCGACAATCGCGGTGATGTGATTCACGCGACGGTCTTCGACATCCAGATCTCGACGGACCGCGCCTCGCTGGACGAGACGGTCGATGAGGGTCGTGACTCCCGCGGAGGTGATGCCCAGGTGGTCACGCACGTGCGAGGGCCGCGCGCCCGGGTTCTCGGCGACGAACAGGAGGGCCTTTGCGTCGAGTTCGTTCAGTGACAGGGCGCGGCGCGCCTCTGCGGTCGCGGCACGACGCGCTTCATCGAAGGACCGAAGCGCGCGTCCGAGAGCGGAGCCCGCCGCGGGAGCCGTCGACGAGTCGGAGGAGTTCTGCACGAGCCCTGATCGTACTGGTGCCACGCGCGCGGCGCGGGCCATGCCCCGCGGCGTTTGCGCGCCGTGTCCGCCGCGCCGGCGGGCCGACGCGCGCTACTTCCAGGCCGGCGCGCGCGTTGCACGCACCGACGCGCCACGCAAGGGTCGCACGCCGACGCGTGAATCGCCCGTATACCGGACGTCCCCCCAAACAGCAGCACGGAAGGAACGACCATGTCGCAGTTCACTGCGTCGAACGACGGAGGCGCCGACTCGACCTCGAAAGCCGAGACCGTCGCACACCAGGCCTCGGACGTGACGGCCACCGTCGGACACGAAGCCACCGGTGTCGTCCGGACCGGCAAGGAAGAACTCACGGCCGTCGCCGGTGAGGCCAAGACCCAGTTCTCGCAACTGTTCGCCGAGACCGGCCGGGAGCTCTCCGAGCAGGCCTCCACCCAGCAGCAGCGTCTTGCCGCGGGAGCCCGCTCCTTCGGAGACGACCTGTCGCGCATGGCTCAGGCCGACGAGGGGTCGGGAATCGCCGGCGACCTCGCCCGGCGTGTGGCTGCGCACGCCTCAACCGCGGGTCAGTGGCTCGCCGACCGCGACCCGCAGGAGGTGCTGCGCGACGTCAGGGCGTTCGCGCGTCGCCGTCCGGGCGCGTTCATCGCCGGGGCCGCACTGGCCGGTCTCGTCGTCGGCCGGCTCACGCGAGCCCTCGCCGCCGGCGCGACCTCGTCGAACTCGGCAGCACACGACTCCGACGCCACCGCGGACGGTCCGCGGTTCGCCGAGGCCGATGCGCAGGCTCGCACCACCGAGAGCGCCGACACGGACACTCCCGTCTACAGCCGCTCGGCGCACCTCCTCGACGGCACCGGACAGGAGCAGGCCGATGACCGACCCGACGCCGTCTGAACAGCGCGCGGCCACGACATCGCTCGGCGAATTAGTCGGTGAAGTCACCCGTGACATGTCGACGCTCGTCCGCCAGGAACTGACGCTCGCCAAAGCCGAGCTCAAGGACTCCGCATCCAAATCCGCCAAGGGCGCTGGTCTCCTCGGCGGAGCCGGCTACGCCGCGGGCATGGTCGTCCTGTTCCTGTCGCTCGCGCTGTGGGCCGCCCTGGCCCTGTGGATCGGGTGGGGCTGGGCCGCCGTCGTGGTGGCCGTCCTGTGGGCGATCGTGGCGGGCATCCTGTTCGCGGTCGGTCGCACCGAGCTGAAGAAGGTGGAGGGCGCGCCGATCACGGCGGAGACCCTCCGTGAGATCCCCGACGCATTCACGAGAAACGAGGAGAACCGATGACCGATTCACCGGAAGCCATCCGCGCAGACATCGAGCGCACCCGCGAGACACTCGGCTCGGACGTCGACGCGCTCGCCGACAAGGTGACGCCGTCGAAGATCATCGACCGTCAGAAGAACAAGGTCCACCGCGCCGTCGGTGACCTCCGCGATCGCCTCATGGGCGCGGCCGACGACACCGCCCACGGCGCGTCGGATCTCGCTCACGGCGCCGCCGGTGCGGTTCACGACGCGGCACACGGTGCGACGGCCAAGGCGAAAGGCAATCCTCTCGCCGTCGGGCTGGTCGCCTTCGGGGTGGGTCTGGTCGTGGCATCCCTCATTCCGCCCACGCGTGCCGAGCGCGACGCGGCCGCCGCCGCCAAGGACAAAGCCGAGCCGCTCGTGGAAGGCGCCAAGGAGCTCGCCCAGGAGATCGCCGGCGACCTGAAGGAGCCCGCCTCGGACGCGGTCACGGCGGTCACGGACCGGGCGAGCGAGGCCGTCGACCACGTCAAGGCGGAGTCCGCCTCGGCGGCGTCCACGGTACGCGACCAGGCCCAGGCAGCCGGAGAGAACGTCCGCCAGGCCTGACCAACCCCGCGGGACGGGGCACCGGGCTCGTTCCGTCCCGCGGCCCTCTCACTCGACGCGTCGACCCCTTCCCCCGGGGGGGGGGGGGGGGCGGCGCGTCGTCCTTTTCCGGCCGCACGCGTTCACGCAATGGTCTTCACGGCGTAACCCGCCACCCCGGGTCGAACCCTCAGCATGGGGAAACCGCACACCGCGGCCATCGACCCGGCTCCGCTCGTCGGCGCCCCTCCCCGGAAAGCGACCGCGATGAACCGACCCGTCCGCGTGCTGTCCCTGTACGAGGGATTCTTCGCCGGAGGTGCCCGCATCCTCCACTCCGATGTCGTCGCAGGGTTGCACACCGGCGGAGGCCAGGAGCACCGCGTCCTGTCGCTCACCTCGGCGGCGCGCCGGGACGCCTCGCTGCAGTACGCCCACGACGACACCCGGTTCCGCATGCTGCACGGCGCCGGCGTGCGCATCGACACGTTCGACCGGGTCGCGGGGGACACCCCCATGACTCCGGACTCCTTCACGGCGGCGGAGCTCGCGCACGCCGCCGGGCTCATCGCGGATGCCGACATCGTCCTGTCGCTCAAGGAGCAGCCGCTGAGCCTGATCGTCGCCCTCGACCGCGCGGGAATGCTCCCCGACCGCCCCACCGCGGCGTGCCTGCATCGCTCCGACCCGACGCACTCCGGTCCGGCACTGGGCTGGCTCGTCGACGCGGGAGCGTCCGGTGCGGTGTCCGCGACCATCTCGTGCGCGGCCTCGACCTCGCTCGCGTACACCCGCGCGGGGGTCGCCACGGCGCACGCGTGGGTCATCGACAACGGCATCGACACGCGCCGGTTCCGCCCCGGCACGCGTGCCGAGCGGCGCGGCATCCGTGCCTCGCTCGGCATCCCGGAAGCGGCGCCGGTGGTGATGCTGGCGGCGCGGTTCGACGCGATGAAGGACCCCGGGCTCTTCCTGGACGCGGTCGCCCGGCACTCGCGCCGCCACCCCGGGGCGCACTACGTCCTGTGCGGGTCGGGGATGACCCACCGCAACCCCGGGTTCGCCGCGTTGCTCGCGGACACCGACCTGGGCCCCGGAGTCGCCGTGCACGCGCTGGGCCTTCGCGATGACATGCCCGCCCTCTACCGCATGGCCGATGTCGTCGCCCTCACCAGCGCGTTCGGCGAGGCGTCGCCCCTGTGTCTCGCCGAGGGGGCGGCATCCGGAGCCATCCCCGTCACGACGGACGTCGGCGATGCCGCACGCGTCGTCTCCGGCGTCGGACTCGTGACCCCGCGGGACCCCGACGCGATCGCGGCGGCATGGCAGGAGGCGGTGACGAGACGCGTCGAGTTGCGATCCGCGGCGATCTCCGCCCGCGCCCGCCTCGACCGGCGCCGCATGATCGCCGACTATCGCGGGGCGATCGAAGAGCTCGTGCTGCCCGAGGCTCTCGCGGCCTGACGGCGAGACGGCCGCCCGGGCTGTCAACCCTCGTGCGGGATTGCGCCGCAGCGGGTGGAGTCGGGTCTCCCCGATCCCCTGGAGGAAGACATGGCTCAGCAGCCCCCGCAGCAGCAAGACGTCCCCGGCACCGACCGCGCCATGGACCCGAAACCGGACTACGGCCAGGACAGCTACCGTGGCTCGGGGCGCCTCGAAGGAAAGGTCGCGCTCATCACCGGCGGCGACAGCGGCATCGGCAAGGCGGTGGCCCTCGCGTTCGCGCGCGAGGGGGCGGACGTCGCCATCGCCTACCTGAACGAGCACGAGGATGCCGAAGAGGCACGCCGCTTCGTCGAGGACGCCGGCCGCCGTGCGATCCTCCTGCCCGGCGACATCTCCGACCCGCAGCACTGCCGTGACCTGGTCGCGCACACCGTCGATCAGTTCGGCGGCCTGGACGTGCTCGTGAGCAACGCGGCGTTCCAGATGAGCCACGAAACGCTCGAGGAGGTGTCGGACGACGAGTGGGACTACACGTGGGCGACCAACGTCAGCGCGTACTTCCACCTCGTCAAGGCCGCGCTCCCCCACCTGAAGGAGGGCGCGTCGATCATCGGGTCGAGCTCGGTGAACTCCGACATGCCGAACCCCACGCTGCTCCCGTATGCCGCGACGAAGGCCGCCATCGCCAACATGACGGCGTCGCTGGCGCAATTGCTCGCCGACCGGGGCATCCGCGCGAATAGCGTGGCCCCGGGCCCGGTGTGGACGCCGCTCATCCCCGCGACGATGCCCGAGGACGCCGTCGAGAGCTTCGGCGAGCAGACGCCGCTCGGTCGCGCCGGACAGCCCGCCGAGCTCGCGCCGGTCTACGTCCTGCTCGCCTCGGACGAGGCCAGCTACGTCTCGGGCGCGCGCGTGGCCGTGACGGGTGGCAAGCCGATCCTCTGAGCGTGGCGGCGCCCCTCGATCGCTCGTTCAGTCGAGGGGCGCCCAGGCCGCCACCGCGATCACGATGATGACCAGCAGCGCGACCGCGGCCTGCACGCACATCAGCACCGCGAAGATGTAGCCCTGCGGGGAGCCGCGCCGACTGGCGAGCCCGTTGACCGCGATCGCAGCGAAGATGCCGACCTGGAACGCGATACCGATCCACGCCCACGCCGCCACGATCGGGATCGAGAACGCGAACACCACCACCGCGACGAGCGCGAGAAGAGCGGATGCCACGATCCACACGCGCGGCTTCGGTCGGCGCACGGCATCCTGGTTCGTGACACGAGTGGGGTCGACGTCGCTCATGAAGGGGTCCTCTCCGGGGGTGAGCGGCCACCGTACGGATGCGGCGAGACCGACTCCGACGGGGTTGACAGCCACCGCCACGGACCCGGGCACCATAGACGGCGCGCGGCAGGCGCACCATCCCCGACGCCGGAACCCCGAACCGTGCCTACAGTGAGGCATGACCGCGAGCATCCTCTCGATCGGCACGGCGCTGCCTCGCACCCGTGTCGCCCAGTCGGCGCTGCGCGACCTGTTCGCCGCGCAGCCCGGATTCGATCGGCTGAGCCGTCGTCTCGTGGGGGCCGCGTTCGACGCGGCGGCCATCGACACCCGTCACACCGTGCTCCCGCAACTTGCCGGCGCCGATTCCGACGGGCTCGCGGCGCTGGCCGACGGCGAATTGACGATGCCGCCCACGGGCGCCCGCAACGACGAATACCGTCGGACGGCTCCGGCCCTGTTCGCCGAGGCCGCCTCCGCGGCGCTGGACGGCTCGGGACTGGGGCCCGACGCGGTCACACACGTCGTCACGGTGTCGTGCACGGGTATGTTCGCGCCGGGCCCGGACTACCTCCTCGTGCGCGATCTCGGTCTCTCGCCCACGGTCGAGCGCTACCACCTCGGCTTCATCGGGTGCGCGGCGGCAATCCCCGCTCTCAGGCTCGCCGCGCGGATCGTCGCCGCCGACCCGGCAGCCGTCGTGCTCGTCGCGGCGACGGAGCTGTGTTCGCTGCACTGGCAGACCTCGTCGCATCCCGACCAGATCGTGGCCGCGTCGGTGTTCGCCGATGGTGCCGCGGCGGCCGTGGTCAGCGCGCCCGACGGCACCCGGCCGAGCCTCGACCTCGACGGCTTCGCGACGTTCGTCACCGACGAGGGCGAGAAGGACATGTCGTGGACCGTCGGCGATTCGGGATTCGAGATGACCCTGACCCCGGAGGTGCCGCGCATCATCGGCCGCGAGATCGCCGCGATCGCCGCCGACGTGGTGGGCGATCTTGCCGAGGTCGACGCGTGGGCGGTGCATCCCGGCGGTCGAAGCATCCTCGACCGCGTCGAATCCGCCCTCGATCTGGATGCCACGGCCCTCGCGACCTCGCGCGAGGTGCTGCGTACGCACGGAAACATGTCGAGCGCGACCCTGCTTTTCATTCTGCGCGACCTCCTCGCCGACCCCGACCGGGCGGACGGCGATCGGGTCGCCGCTCTGGCCTTCGGGCCGGGCCTCACGGTGGAGGCGGCGCGGCTCACGGTGCGCCGGCCGACGCCGTGACGGCCGACCGGCGCTCCCGCGACGCCGGCCCCGGGGATGTGTTCTGGCCCGACCTGGCCGCGCGCGACACGGTCGTCACCGAGCTGATGGACGACCCCGACTGCGACCCGCGTGCCCTCGCGGCGACCTATCGACGTTTCGACGTCGTGAATCGTCTCGTCTCAGCCTGGGGCCACGTGTACCGCACGCGCGTGCGCCCCCAGCTGAGCGCGCTCGGCCGGCCCGCGCGGGTGCTCGACCTCGGCTGCGGCGGGGGCGATGTGGTCGCGCGCCTCGCGGCGCTCGCCGCCCGCGACGGCCTCGACGTGGAATGGGTGGGCGCCGACCCCGACTCCCGCGCGCTCGACGCCGCCCGGGAGCGGGAGGGCGCGGGGCTCGTCTTCACCGCACAGGGGTCACGCGAACTCCTGGCGGCCGGTGAGACGTTCGACCTCGTGCTGTCGAACCACGTGCTGCACCACCTCGACGCCGCCGGTCTTGCGGCCTTCGCCGAGGACTCCCGGGCGCTGTCACGCGGGTCGGTGCTGCACGCCGACATCGCGCGCGGACGCCTGGCCTATGCGCTGTACGCGGTCGGAATCGCTCCCCTGGCGGCGGGGACCTTTCTGCGCGTCGACGGGCTGCGCTCGATTCGTCGCAGCTACCGAGCGCCGGAACTCGCGACCGCATTGGGCGCCCCCTGGCGCGTGGAGACCCCGGCACCGTTCCGTCTCCTGGCCACCGCGAAGGGACAAGCCCGTGCGTGAGGTTCTCGTGGTCGGAGCGGGCCCCGTGGGCCTGGCGCTCGGCGCCGATCTCCGCGCGCGCGGCATCGACGTCGAGATCGTGGAGCGGCGAACCGGCATCGACGACGGCACGCGAGCAATCGGCATCCATTCCCCCGCGCTGGCCCTGCTCGAGGCGTCGGGCGCGACCGAGGCGCTGCTCGAGCGGTCGGTGACGATCCGGCGCGGCGAAGCCCGGGCCGACGGGCGACTGCTCGCCGCGATCCGCTTCGATCGGCTGCGCGCACGGCATCCCTACGTCGCCGCGCTCCCCCAGGCCGACACCACGGCGGTTCTGACGGCTCTCGCCCCTCCCGTGCGCCGGGGCGTCCAGGTCACGGCCGTCGTCGACGACGGAGCGGGGGTGCGCGTCGAGACGGACGACGGTGACGTTCGCGCGGGTCTGGTCGTCGTGGCATCCGGATGGTCGGGTCGGGGCCTGGTCTACCGCCCCGATGCCGTGCACACGCGGCACTACCGCGATCGTTACGCGATGGTCGACACGGTCGCCGCCGGTGGGCCCACGGCCGTCGTTCACCTCGAGCGCGGCGGAGTGGTCGAGTCGTTCCCCTTGCCCGGCGGCCGACGCCGCGTGGTGGCTTGGACGGGGCGCGACGAGGTGACGGATGCGGCGGGCTTCCTCCGCGACGCGGTCGCCGCTCGCACCGGTGTCGACATCGACACGGCGGGCGCCTCGACGTTCCGCGTGCGGAGGGCGGTCGCGCCGGCGCTGCGGCGGCAGCGGGTGTTCGTCGTCGGCGACGCGGCGCACGAGGTGAGCCCCATCGGCGGTCAAGGCATGAACCTCGGCCTGCTCGACGCCCTGACGCTCAGCCCGCTGCTCACATCGTGGATCCACTCGGGGCGCGATGACGGTCTCGCCCGCTGGGAGCGCGACCGGCTCGCCTCGGCACGGCACGCGGCACGGCTGGCGGCGCTGAACACGGTGCTCGGTCGGGCGGTCGGCCCGACCGCCCACGCGGCACGATCGCTTGCGCTGCGCACCGTCCTGCGCGGCCCAGGCGCCGAGGCGTTCGCCCGGGCGTACGCCATGCGCTACGACCGCGCCGCGCGGGACTGACGGGCATCACGCCCGCGAGACCGGCGCTGCGACGCCCGCGCGATCCGTGCGCGGCGTGCTCGATCGCCCCGCTCAGGCCAGCACGAGCTGCGCCGCCAGCAGCAGAGCCGCCAGCATCGTCACCCGGAACACGGCGCGCCCGGGCGGACGCCGCAGCGCAAGCACGACGGTGGCCGCGGCGGCCGTCACGACCGCCGCGAAGAACGCCCCGGCCAGCGGGGTGGGTGCTGCGGTCGGACCGACGAGCACGGCGAGTCCCCCGATGACGATCCCGGCGGCCGCGACCAGCACCGACGCGCGTGCACCGAGACGGTGCGGGAGCCCGCGCACCCCCGTCCGACGATCGTCGTCGAGGTCGCGAACGACGTTGGTCAGATGCACCGCCGCGCCGAGTGCCGCGCCCGCGAGCGACGCCCAGGGGGCGGCGAGGCCGGGCGAGGGGAGCGAGAGCGTCGCGAACGAGGGAAACAGGCCGAAGCTGAGCAAGAACGGCACGATCGAGAACGGCGTCGACTTGAGCCCGGCGTTGTAGGCCCACGCGGAGGCCAGGGCGACGGCGTGCGCGGCCAGCAGACCTGTGCCCAGCGGCGCCGAGAGGACGACGGCGACGAGGGCGGATGCCACCGCCACCGCGAGCGCGAACTCCGGCGTGATCGCTCCCCCGGCGATGGGCTTGTCGGTACGACCGACCGCGGCGTCGCGCGCGCCGTCGATCGCGTCGTTCGACAGCCCGACCGAGACCTGACCGGCGAAGACGGCCGCGACCAACACGGCCAGACGGAGCGGCTCGACGCCCGCCGCGACGCCCAGGGCGAGCGAGAGCACCGTGACCACCAGCGTGGGCCCGGGATGGGTGGCGCCCCACAGGGCTCGCACGAGCTGGGGCCGGGCGGAAGGGCGGGGCACGGCATCCATCACCCGACGACGCTACCGCGAGGCGGACGGTGCGGGTCGCCACCCGCGTGCACGAGGCTGCGGATGCCGACACGTCCCCTTCGCGCGGAGACGTCCGACCGCACACGGGGTTGCGGGGGCGCTGACGTGCTGTTTATCGCGTCGCTGCCCGTGGCACGCCCTCGATGGAATCCCCACCGTCAACCCCCGCGGACCTCGCCGCGCCGCCGCCTAACCTCGCGACACACGTCACGGGCCACCGCGGCGCGCACGAAGGGGGCAGCATGGGTCAGGTCGTCGTCGTCACCGGGGGCTCCCGAGGGATCGGGCGCGCGGTCGCGCTGCGCTTCGCACGACGCGATACGCGGCTCGTGCTCGTCGCGCGTGACGAGGTCGCCCTCGCCTCCGCCGCCGAGGAGTGCCGTCGCCGCGGTGCCGAGGTGCTCACCCTTGCCATCGACCTCGCGACCCCCGAGGGCCCGACCCGGGCGACGGACGCCGCGATCGTCCGCTTCGGTCGCATCGATGTGTGGGTAGCTGCGGCATCCGTCTTCTCGTACGGGTCTGTCGAAGAGACCCCGGATGCCGTGCGCGACAGGGTCATCGAGACGAACCTCGTCGGCCACATGCGGGCGGCTCGCGCCGTGCTCCCCCACTTCCGGGCGCGCGGCGGGGGCACCATCGTCTTCGTCGGCTCGCTGTACTCCCAGGTCGCCGGCCCCTACGTCTCGTCGTACGTCGCGGCGAAGCACGGCCTGCTGGGCTTCGCACGGTCGCTGCGCCAGGAGATGCTCCCGCACCGCGGCATCCGCGTGAGGGTCGTGCTGCCGGCGAGCATCGATACGCCGATCTACCAGCGCGCCGCGAATCACACCGGCCGCACACCGTTCCCCCTGCCCCCGGTGGTCTCGGCGGACCGCGTCGCCCGCGCGATCGTGCGCGTCACGCGTGGACGCCGGCTCGAGGTCGGCGTGGGCGCGGCGCAGTTCGTGGCCCGCCCGCTGCAGGTGCTCGCTCCGCGCGTGTACGACCGATTCATCCGCGCGCTGCAGCATGCCCTCGGCCTGCGCCGGAGACCCGCCGCCCCGACCGCCGGCGCAGTCCTGGCACCGCAGCACGACCCGGGCGCCGTGAGCGGCGGCTGGCCCCGGTTCCCCGTCCGCCGTCCGCGCTGAAGGACCCCGGATGCCAGGGCATCCGGGGTCCCGAGAGCTCACGCCGTCTCAAAGCCCTCGCGCTGGGTGTTCTCGTCGGCGACGCGCACGCCCCAGCGGTAGGCCAGCTTGCCGCCGAGCCAGCCCGAGACGCTGAGTCCCGACGCGGCGATCAGACTGAGCGCCAACGCCACGCCCGGGACGCGGCCGAGATCGAGCATGCGCACGAACAGGCCGATCGAGAACAGCACCATTGCGGTGACGTTCAGCGTCAGGTGCACCAGGGCCGTCCGACGTGCGGGAGTGCCCTTCGGGATGCGCGACATGTCCAGCAGGCCGAGCACCGACGCTCCCACCGCCCCGCCGAGCCCGATCGCGATGAGCCACCTCGACCCCGTCGCGAAGGAACGCGGGTCATCGGCGGCGAGGCCGAGCAGGTCGAACACGAGGCTCGACGACCACGCGCCGATCGGAATCGTCACAGCCACCGGGTGGAAGGGATGGCCGTACGGTCCCGCGACAATCGCGCGCGGCATCTTGGCGGCCCGCATCGCGGGAAAGCTCGCTCCGCGGCGCGGAGCCGAGGCCGTCGAGGGCCCCGGCATCGCGGCATCCACCCCGCTCATTCCTTGTGCAGCGCGTCCTGGGCGCGCCCCGCGAGCTTCTCGACCGTGTTGGGGAGCTCGGTCGTGCCGTAGAAGCGGACGTCAGGGTGCGTGGGCGGCGGCATCGGCACACCCGGCTCCGGTGAGGCGAGGTACGTGAACTCGCCCTTGCCGTCGGGGGTGGGGCCGGACGCCCAGCGGCCCTCGGCGGCAGCGGCACCGTCGGAGAAGTTGATGTACTGATACGACACGTCGCGGTCCTCCTTCTCGAGCGGGAAGTTGCTGGGCACGGGGAGGCTCTCGTAGCCCTCCTCCTGCAGTTCGGCCGCGGCCGCCGCCCACTGGTTCTGGTGCATCGTGTCGCGGGCCAGCAGGAACGCGAGAAGGTCCTTCACGCCGTGGTCGTCGGTCTGGTGGTAGAGCCGCGCGACCTGCACGCGTCCCTGCATCTCGGCGTTCGCGTTGGCCGTGAAGTCGGCGAGCAGATTGCCGCTGGCCGTGATGAAGCTGCCCTGCCACGGGTTTCCGTTGGAATCGACGGGTCGCGCTCCCGCGCCCGCGACGATGCCGTGCTGGATGTCGGTGCCACCGATGACCGCGGCCACGGTCGGGTCGTTCTGGACGGCTTCCTCGGTGATGCCGAGGGGCGACTTCTCGAGCAGCTGCGCGATCATGACCGCGAGCATCTCGACGTGGCCCATCTCTTCGGCGCCGATCCCGAAGACGAGGTCGCGGTACTTCCCGGGCATGTGCATGTTCCACGCCTGGAACCGGTACTGCATGGCGACGGAGATCTCGCCGTACTGTCCGCCGAGCACCTCCTGCAGCTTGCGGGCGTAGACGGCGTCGGGCTTGTCGGGTGTAGCGGCGTGCTGGAGTTCCTGCCGGTGGAAGTACATCGTGCTCCTTCGTCGTCGGAACACCGCCCGGGGGGGGGTGGCGGTGTTGACGACCACGAAACGGGGCGGCGAACGCGGCGACACGGGGGTTGCCATAGCGCTCCGACGGGAGCACAATCGCGCGCCCGCGGTCTTGGCACTCGCCACACGTGAGTGCTAATCTGACATCAAGTTGAGCGCAAGGGACTCAACTTGAACATCTCTCCGGATGCCGGATCCGGACCGATCGAAAAGGAGAACGACCATGGCCACCTACGACCCCTTCCGCGACCTCGACCGCCTCGCGTCGACGCTCCTCGACACCCGCCGCGGCGGACCGCGACGCATGCCGATGGACCTGTACCGCGACGGCGACCACTACGTCCTGTCCGCCGACCTACCCGGCGTCGACCCGGGATCGGTAGACATCGATGTCGACGGCCAACTGCTCACCATCCGGGCAGAGCGCACCCTCGCAACCGGCGACGACGTCAAGTGGATCACGCGCGAGCGCGAGACCGCCTCGTTCGTGCGTCAGCTGAACCTCGGTCAGGGGATCGACACCGAACACATCAGCGCCACCTACCGAAACGGCGTCCTGTCGGTCATGATCCCGGTGAGCGAGAAGGCCAAGCCTCGGCGCATCGCCGTTTCGACCGAAGACGGCAACGACGTCATCGCCGCTCACGAGAGCACACCACAGCCGATCGAGCAGTGAGTACACGGAGGGGGTGACCGCGGGGTCGCCCCCTCCTCCCGTGTCAAGGGTCTCGGCGATCACCGCTCCCGCCCGCAGAGTGCTCCGGTGTCCGCGACCCTCTCCCCCCACGATCCGCTGGCCGCCGTCGACGCCGACGACAGGCTCTCCCTCCCCTTCACGCCGCGCGGCCCGGTGAGCGCCGCCGTCCTCCGGCATCTCGCCGGGGGCGCGCCCACCAACCACACCGCCCTGGCCGACCGCGCCGTCGCCGCCTCGACCGACGTCGAGACCGACGATGACCTGCAGCTCGCCCTCTTCGCGCTGTACGCCTCGGCGTACGGTTCGGTCGCGGCGTTCGATCCCGAGCGGGAATGGGATCCGTCGCTCCTCGCCACGCGTGGCGTCATCGAGCGGGCTTTCGAGGCGGCACTTCGCGCTCGCGTGCCGCAGCCCGAACTCCCCGCGACGACGATGGATGCCGTTGCGCGGGCGCTCTTCGCCCTGACCGCCGCCGACACCGGCCCGAGTCTCTCGCGCTACCTCGCGAAGAAGGCCACTCTCGATCAGGCGCACGAGTTCCTCGTGCAGCGATCAATCTACACCCTACGGGAGGCCGACCCCCACTCGTGGGCGATCCCGCGCTTGACCGGGCGCCCCAAGGCCGCCCTGGTGGAGATCCAGTCCGACGAGTACGGCGGCGGGAATCCTGGACGCGTGCACGCCGAACTCTTCGCCCGCGCGGTCCGCAGCGCCGGACTCTCGGACACGTACGGCGCCTACGTCGACGACGTTCCGGCCGTGACACTCGCCTCGCACAACGCGATGTCGATGTTCGGCCTCAGTCGGCGTCTGCTCGGCGCGATCGTCGGCCACCTCGCGGCGTTCGAGATGACCTCCTCGGTCCCGAACCGCCTCTACGCCGAGGGCCTGCGCCGCCTCGGCTTCGACGACGACGTGTGCGGCTACTTCGACGAGCACGTCGAAGCCGACGCCGTCCACGAGCAGATCGCCGCCCGCGACCTCGCGGGAAGCCTCGCCGAAGATCGCCCCGACCTGCTCCCCGACATCCTTTTCGGCGCCGCGGTCTGCCTCAGCGTGGACGGTCGCGTCGGGGAGTACCTCCTCGACGCGTGGACGCGCGGCGAGTCGTCGCTGCGGCCAGAGGAGGTGCGATGACATCGGAGCCGCCGCGGATCACGGCCTATCCCGACGGTCCACTGCTCGTGCGGGGCGATGTGGACCTGCGCGACGTGGACGGCAACGCGATCGAGAAGCGTCGGCGAACGGTCGCTCTCTGCCGGTGCGGGATGTCGACCATCAAGCCGTTCTGCGACGGGACCCACAAGCCCGCGGGGTTCCGCACCGAGGACTGATGCGTCTCGCCGCAGAGTACGTGCTCCCGCTGCGGTGGGAGCACGACGACAGCCTGGACGACATGACCGCGTACCTCTGCACTTTGGCGGAATGGATCGACGTCACCGTCGTCGACGGATCGGACGCCCCCGTCTTCGCCGTCCACGCGACCGCATGGGCGGCCCACGTCCGACACGTCCGCCCCACCGTGGCGACGGGCGCGAACGGCAAGGTACGGGGCGTACTCACGGGAATTTCCCTCGCACGGCACGAGCGCGTGATCCTGGCCGACGACGACGTCCGCTACGACCGGAACGGACTGGATGCCATCGTCTCCGCGCTCCGCGACGCCGACCTCGTCGCGCCGACGAACGTCTTCCGTCCCCTCCCCTGGCACGCCCGGTGGGACACGGGCCGCTCACTCCTGAACCGCGCACTCCACCATGACTACCCCGGAACGTGCGGCGTCCGCCGCGCCGCGCTCGAGCGAACCGGCGGCTATGACGCCGACGCCCTCTTCGAGAACCTCGAGCTCGAACGGACCGTCCGCGCCGGGGGCGGCGCGATACGACAGCTCACCGACGTATACGTCATGCGCCGCCCACCCACGCTCCGCCATTTCCTCGGCCAGAGGGTGCGGCAGGCCTACGACAGCCGCGCCCAGCCCGGACGCCTGCTCCTCGAACTGGCCCTCGCGCCGACCCTCCTCGCGCTGCGCCGACGTCCCGGCATCCTCATGCTCATCGCGTTCGGGATCGCCGTCGTCGCGGAGCGGGGGCGACGCCGTGGCGGCGGGCGGCGCATCTACCCACGATCCGCGGCGGTCTGGGCACCGCTCTGGGTCGTCGAGCGTGCGGTCACGAGCTGGCTCGCGCTCGGCGCCCACGCCCGCGGAGGCGTGCGCTACGCCGGCACCCGGGTGCGGCACGCAGCGACCCCGCTCCGCGACCTCCGCCGCCGTCACTCCACGACGCGCGCCCCTTCTGCGGGCCGCGAAAGCTCGGCATCCAGGGCGTCCACGAGACCCGCGACAGTGTCGTCGATCGACGCCGGCTGACGGAACGCCCCGACCCGCTCGAGGTCGGCGAAGCCGTGCAGCGCCGACCGGACCTACCGCCCAGCACGTCCACGACGAGATCGCCCGCGTGGCTCGGTCGGCGAAACTGAGCCGTCAAAGATCCTCGGGCGCGAGGTCTCCCTGTCCGTCCTCGCCGAGTTCGACGACGCCGGGGTCCTCCCCCTGCGAGTCCGTGCCGGTGGACTCGGGGTGCACGTCCTCGAGCGGGATGTCGGCATCGTCGGCGGGGATCTCCGCGGGGTCCGCACCCGTCGCGGTCGCGGGCGCGAGATCCGCGGGGTCCACGCCCTCGTCGAGTGCGGTGGTGGCATCCCATTCCGCCTGCGCGGGGTCGAGCGCCGGGTCGGGCTCGATCGAGGTGTCACCGTCGCGAAGCGGCTGAACGCCCGTGACACCGTCGGGAGCGGCGGGGATGTTCGGGTCGGACGAGACGTCGCTCATGAGGGGGATCCTTTCCATCGTCCGTGCGGCGATCGCACGCGTCGCCGCGAAGGCGACTCCCTCATCCAACGACGGCGGATCCTTCCCCTCCCGCCCCTTGACAGCATCGGCCCACCGCGCGTACCCGCGACGTTTTCGCTCCGAGGCCGGACCCTCGCGCGCGGCGTCCCTCAGCGACGTGAGCCCCGCGGGTGGGGGCAAGATATCCCGGTGCCGCGGACCGACCCCCGCGGAGGAGGGGCGACATGGGCCGAGTCCTCACCGCGAGTGCGAGCGGTGCCGACGACGTCGAAGCCGTGTGGCAGCAGTTCATCCCTGCCGCACGTCTGGAACACGTCGACCCCGTGCGAGTGCGTTTCCACTGGTCGTCGATCGAGACGGGTTCGCTGTCGCTCGTGCAGTACTCGCTTCACGCGGACGTGCGCTCGTGGATCCGACTCGAGGACCAGATCATGGCGTCGCAACTGGCGGCCCTGGACGCACGAGTCGTGACCGCCGGCCGCGACCTCGACGCGCGCCAGCCCTGGCTCACCGGCGATGGTCCCATGCACGCCCACTGGAGGGGGACCGGGAGGATCCGAGCGTTCCTCTTCGATCGGACGTCCGCAGAGCAGGTCGCGCGCGCCGTCTCGGGCGACGACCGACTCGTGCTCCGCTCCATCGACCCGGTCGCGCGCGACCGCGCCCTCGCCGCGACCTGGGAGCGGACCTTCGGCTACGTGGCATCCGCCCTGGCCGCCGGGCACGAGCAGCCTCTGGTGGCCGCAGAGCTCGAACGCCACGCCCTCATCTCGACACTCACGGCCTTCTCGACCACGTATCTGGAAGCGCTCGACCGCGCCAGCCAGCGGGCGGCGGCACCGCGGACAGTACGCAGGGCGCTCGCCTTCATCGACGCGCACGCCCACGAACCGATCACGATCGAGGACATCGCGGCGGCCGCCGGCATCTCCACGCGTGGCCTGCAACACGCCTTCCGTCGCGCCCTCGACACCACCCCGTCGCATCATTTGAGGACGGTTCGTCTGGCCGCCGCGCACCGCGACCTCCAGCGCGGTGAGGCGCACGTGAGCGAGGTGGCGCAACGATGGGGCTTTTCCAGCCCCTCACGGTTCGCGCGGTTCTACCGCGACATGTACGGGCGCAATCCGGGGCAAACGGTCCGGATGTTCTGACATCCGTCGCATCGGGTACCGCGTTGGCGCGAAGAGTCTGCTCTCGCCCGCCGCGGAGTGAGGGCGGGAGACAGTGACCGCGTTCCATTGCGAGGAGGACCTTTCGTGGGGAAGTTCATTTACGAGGGGGCCGCCCGGGCCGATTTCGAGGACCGACTCCTCGCACACCTTCAGATCGTCATCGGCAACAAGCTGCGTCGTGGCGAGCCGTTCTACTTCCAGTGGAAGGACGAGGTGAGCACGGGCGGCGGACGCACATCGGTGTGGATGCACCCCCGCGCGAACATCGTGTTCAAGTTCCACGGCGGTCGCCCCCCTGCCCTGAACCGGACCTGGCTCGAGACGCTCATGACGATGGCGAACTCGCCCACGGGGCTGTACGTGGTGCCCGAGCCACCCGAAGACCAGGCGACGGCTGACCCGGTGGGCTGACTCCCTGTCAACCCGGTCGCGCTTCCCGGTGCGCCCGCGTTTGCTGGTGACGACGGAAGGATGCCGCATGTCCATCTCCCCCACCGCGCAACCGCGGATCGTGGTGATCGGGGGCGGGAACGCCGGACTCTCGATCGCCGGCCGCCTGCAGCGAGCGCGACTCGGCGCGATCACGGTGATCGAGCCGCGCGAGCGGCACGTGTACGCCCCGCTGCAGTCGCACATCGCCGGGGGGACCGCGCGCGCCTCCCAGGCCGTGCGCCCCCAGGCCGACGTCATCCCGCCGGGTGTGAGGTGGCTGCGCGACGAGGTCTTCACCGTCGATCCCGTCGCACGCCGCGTGCACCTCGTCTCGGGCGGCCACCTCGAATACGACCAGCTCGTGGTCGCCGCGGGCCTGCGCCTGGCGTGGGAGGCGATCCCCGGCCTGACCGAGGCCATGGCGGCCCCCGAAGGCGTGTCCAACTACGACCTCGCCCTTGCCGCGAAAGCCTCGACGACGCTCCGCGATCTTCGTCGCGGAACGGTCGTCTTCACTCAGCCGCCCGAACCTGCGTCGTGCGGTGCCGCCGCCCAGAAGCCGCTCTACCTCGCGTGCGACTGGTGGCATTCTCTCGGGGTCCTCGACGACATCCGCGTGATCCTCGTGCTTCCCGACCCGGTGCCCTTCGGCGTGCCCGACATCGATCGCGAACTCCACCGGGTCCTCGACCGGTACGGCGTCGAGGTGCGGTACTCCCGTGAGGTGCGGCGAGTGGATGCCACGACCCGCACGCTCACGATCGGACACGGCGACACCGAGGAGACGATCGACTACGACGTGCTGCACGCCGTCCCACCCCAGCGCGCACCGGAGTGGATCGCGGGCAGCGGACTCGCTGACGCCGACGACCCCGACGGCTTCGTCGACGTCGACACCGAGACCCTGCAGCACCGACGGTTCGCCGACGTCTGGTCGCTCGGGGACTCGGCCAGCGTCGCGACACGACGCTCGGGCGGGGCGATCCGACCGCAGGCCAAGGTGCTCACGAAGAACCTGCGCGCGGTCCTCCGCGGCGGCACCCCCACCGCGCGGTACGACGGCTACAGCGTCGTCCCGTTCACCGTTTCCCGCGGCACGGTGGTGTTCGCGGAGTTCGACCGGTGGGGTCGTCCGCAGCCGACGATCCCGTTCTGGCGATCCCTGTCGCGCGAGCGCCGATCGACCTGGATCGCCGATCGTCGGGTCCTCCCCTGGGTGTACTGGCACCTGATCCTGCGCGGGCTCGCCTGACGCCTATAGGCCACGCGGGCCGATCCCTCAACCCCCGGGGGGCTCGGCACGGCTCGGGCGAAGACTGGCCCCAGCCCCGGATCACCCCACGAAAGGACATCATGGCCCAGGTCATCGAAACCATCGACGTCGACGTTCCCGTCCGCGTCGCCTACAACCAGTGGACGCAGTTCGAGGAGTTCCCCCACTTCATGAGCTTCGTCGAGTCCATCACGCAGAAGTCCGACACCCTCACGCACTGGAAGGTGAAGATCGCGGGGAGCGAGCGCGAGTTCGACGCCGAGATCACCGAGCAGCACCCGGACGAGCGCGTCGCGTGGAACAGCGTCGGAGGCGACGAGAACCACGCCGGTGTCGTCACCTTCCACCGCCTCTCGGACAACGAAACGCGCGTGACCGTGCAGATCGACTGGGAGCCCACCGGCCTGCTCGAGAAGGCGGGAGCGGTCTTCGGCGCCGACGACCACTCGGTGAAGAAGGACCTGAAGAACTTCAAGGAATACATCGAGTCGCGTGGTGCCGAGTCCGGCGCCTGGCGCGGCGACGTCAGCTGACGCCCGACGTGAAGACGGATGCCGGTCCCCGAGGGGGCCGGCATCCGTGTTTTGTCAGGGAAGAGTCACCACTGGGGGTGGATCTCGGCGCGCAGACGGCGGTCGTAGACGTCGCGCACCACGGCGTCGAAGACGTCGAGGTCGAACCCGCTGTCGAGCAGGTCACCGGCTGCGGCGTTGGCCCGCGCCTGCTCGGCCGAACGGGCGCCCGGAATCACCGAGGTGACGCCCACCCGGGAGGCGATCCAGGCCAGCGTCGCGGCGGGGAGCGTCACGCCTTCCGGAAGCGCGCCCTTGAGCTCGTCGGCGGCGGCGACGCCCTCGTCGAACGGAACGCCCGAGAACGTCTCGCCCTTGTCGAACGCCTCGCCGTTGCGGTTGTAGGTGCGGTGGTCGTCCTTGTCGAACGTGGTGTCGGCGGTGTACTTGCCCGAGAGCAGCCCGCTCGCCAGGGGCACGCGGGCGAACACCGCGACGCCCTTCTCGGCCGCCGCGGGAAGGACCTCGTCGAGCGGCTTCAACCGGAACGGGTTGAAGATGATCTGCAGGTTCGTCAGGTTCGGGCGACGCAGGGCCGACAGCGCCTGGTCCATCGTCTCGACCGAGACACCGTAGGCGGCGATGACACCCTCGGACACGAGCTGGTCGAGTGCGTCGTAGGTCGCATCGTCGTCGATGACCGCCGACGGCGGGCAGTGCAGCTGGACGAGATCGAGAGTGTCCTGCCCGAGAAGGCTGCGGGAGCGGTCGAGCCAGCCGCGGAAGTTCTCCATCGTGTAGTTCTCGGGCAGCTGGTCGGCACGGCGCCCCATCTTGGTCGCGACGGTGACGCCCGCGGCATCCGTCTTCTGCAGGAACGCGCCGATGAGCTCTTCCGAGCGACCATCGCCATAGACGTCGGCGGTGTCGAAGAGGGTCACGCCGGCGTCGACGGCGGCCGCGAGCACGTCCATCGCGGCGTCTTCACTCACCCCGCCCCAGTCGGGGCCGAGCTGCCAGGTACCGAGACCGATCGCCGAGACCTGGCGGCCGGTGCGGGAGAGGGGGCGCTGCTGCATGGCGGATCCTTTCGGGGGTCGGGTCGAGCCTATCCAGCCCCTCCGTGTTCGGGGCCGAGCGTCAACCCCGGTCCCGGTTGCAGTTCCGACGCCTAACGTGGCGGCACAGCCACGGAAGGACTGCCATGAACACTCCCGCCGATCGCCTCCCCGGAGCCGACGAAGAGAACATCGTCCCCGAATCGGACGGGCTCGCCGCCGACGTCCCCGCCGGCGGCGCCGGAGCCGACACCGGTGCGGTCGGTGCGGCCTCGATCGACCCGGACGACGACGCGCACATCCAGAACGTCTCGAGCCAGAACGACGTGCCCGGCGTGGGGACGCGGGCCGGCGATGACAGCGCCGAGCGCGGTGCCGGACAGCACGGCGCGACGTCGCGGCACCACGACGACGAGGCACAGCCGGCGACGGAGAAGACCTCGTCCACCTCGGAGGGCGAAGACCACGTGGATGCTGACTCCCTCATCGCCCAGTACGAGCCGGGCGTCGGCCGCAGCTCGGCCGAGTCGAGCAAGATCGCGCAGAGTCTCCCCGACCGCGACGACGCCTGACCTCCCCCTAGGCTGATCGGATGACGCCCGCGAGCCCTCCCCGCGCCGTGATCGCCGGCGCCAGCGGGTTCGTCGGTCAGGCGCTGACGGCGGCGTTCCGCGCCGACGGGTACGACGTCGCCGCCATCGGCCGCTCGGGTGACGCAACGTGGGCGGATCCGGCGGGGATCGCCCGTCTGGTCGACGGCGCGGACGTGCTCGTGAACCTCGCCGGAAAGATCGTCTCCTGCCGCTACACGGACGCGAACCGCGACGAGATCCTGCGCTCCCGCGTCGACACGACGCGGGCGCTGCACACCGCGGTCCGGGATGCATCCCGCCCACCGCGCGTCTGGATGAACGCTTCGACCGCCACCATCTACCGCCACGAGACCGAGCGCGGAAACGACGAGGTCCACGGCGTCCTCGGCGACGGGTTCTCGGTCGACGTCGCCACGAGCTGGGAGCGCGCGTTCTTCGACGGCGAGCTTCCGTCCACCCGCCGCATCGCGCTTCGGATGGCGATCGTGCTCGGCGACGGGCCGGCCACGCGCATGCTGTTCGCCCTGGCGAAGCTCGGACTCGGCGGCCCGCAGATCGACAGCTGGTGGTTCCCGCACCGCCGGTACCGCGGCATCGGCGCGCGGCCGACCGGTCCGGTGCGGTCGTCGTGGCACCGCACGAGCGGGCGGCAGAGATTCAGCTGGATCCACATCGACGACGTCGTGGCATCCGTGCGCTTCCTCCGCGACCGAGACGACCTCGAGGGTCCTGTCAACCTCGCCGCCCCCGGCGTCAGCGACAACCGCACCCTGATGCGCGAGGTTCGGCGAGTCGCCGGCGTGCAGTTCGGGCTGCCGGCGTTCCGCTTCCTGCTCGATCCCGCCATGGCGGTGCTCCGCAATGAGCCCGAACTGGTGCTGAAGAGTCGGTGGGCCGTCCCCCGCGTGCTGACGGACGCCGGTTTCGCGTTCGCATACGACGAGCTGGGGCCGGCGCTGGATGCCGTGGCATCCGTGCGCCGGCCCCGGGCCCGCGACCTCTTCTCGGCCTGAATCGGCGAGAAGAGACGATCGATCAGGTGTTGCGGCGAACGAATCGCAGCAGCGCGGCGATGATGCCGACGATCAGGATGATGATCCCGATCCACAGGAGGAACTTCACGGCCTCGACGAAGATGCCGAGGAACAGGAAGACGAGTCCGATGACGATGAGGAGGATGGCGAGAGCTGGCATGCGTCCACTCTCCTCCCCCGCCGTCAAACCGTCGTCGCCCTTGACAGGGAGGACACGCGCACGGCACGCGCGTGTCAAGCACCCGCGGTGACGGATCGACTCGGTCTAGCCTCGGTGTCGACACCACGAGAGAGGCGCATCATGGGCGATCGCGACACCACCGGCCACGGCACGGGACCCGAAGAGGGCGAATACACCGAGATCGAGTTGCCCGACGGCGAGGAGGCCGGCCGCAACCTCGATGCTCCCGGCGAGTACATCGACAACGAGCGCGCCGATGGGACGGCAGCGCGTCCGCGCGCGGACGAGGCCGGGGCGTACACCGATGTCCAGCTTCCCGACGGCGATGAATCGCGCGAAGACGTCGACAACCCGGGCGAATACACCGACCGCGATCGGTGAGTCAGCGTTCGAGGGTCGACGCGGGCTCCGCGCCGTAGGCGGCCCGGTAGGCGGCAACGAAGCCGTGCAGATCCCCGAAGCCCCAGCGCAGGGCGATCTCGGCGAGCGTCGAGCAGGTCGGATCAGCCGCGACGAGGTCGGCGTGGGCAGCGCTCAGCCGGGCCTGCGCGAGGTAGCACTCCGGGGTGAGCGCGAGTTGCCCGTTGGCCGCGAAGGCCCGCCGCAGACCCGCTGCCGAGGTGCCCGCGGCGCGCGCCGCATCGTCAGCGGTCACGGGCAGCGACGCGTGGTCGTCCATCCAGCTCGTGGCCGTGGCGTAGATCGCCGCCTGTTCGAGTGCCGAGGCACGGCGCTCGCGCGCATCGCCCGCGAGAGGGAACGCTTCGAGAGTGGCCGATACGAGCGCCCGATGCACCTGGGCGCGAACGAGCGGCTCCGACAGAAGCGGCAGCTGCGTCAGCGACCAGCGCACCGTCGCGAGCCAGTAGTCCCGCATGCGCGCGGAAACGGGGCGAGTTCCCTCGAAACGGACCGAGAGCGTTTCGTCGCCGTAGATCGTGCGGGCCGCCTCCGTCAGCGCGCCGACGTCGAACGTGAGCAACTGCACCGCGGAACCGTCGGCTCGCCCGAGGAGTTCGTGGCCCGGCTCCACGATGCCCGGCTCCACGCTGTACTCCCCTTCGTCGGAGCCGATGCGCCAGGCGAACCCGGGGGTCGAGGTGGCGAAGAAGAAGCGATCGGCCCCGTAGTCGATCTCGGCGCGGCAGCCCCAGAACAGCCGTCGGAGCGCGAAGCCGGCGTCGCCGACGGCGTGCTCCGCGATCGACCCATGCTCGGCCTGGATGTCGACCCGGCCGTACTGGGTGCGGAGCCACGCCAGGGCCTCCGCGGGTTCGTCCGTGCGCATGCGCCTGTCGAAGTACTCGCTCATCGTCCTGCGGCACCTCGCTCCCGCTGGACTTGCGCCACCGCCATAGTAGTTAAACCCGAAGACCCCGCAGGCACGTTGTTCCGCCGTCGATAGTTCACCACCGCAGAGAGAGGCCCGCATGACCGACGCGCTCGTCATCCGTGACATCCATCCCGACGACGCCGGAGAGGTTCTGACCATCCAGCGCGCCGCGTTCGCCAGTGAGGCACTCATCTACGGAGACCCCGACATGCCGCCCCTGACGCAGACGCTCGAAGAACTCGAGGCCGAGCTCGTCGAGAATCTCGGCTGCGTGGCCGTCGACGGGCACCGGCTCGTGGGCGCCGTGCGCGCGCGGCGCGACGGCGAGCTGTTGCTCATCGGGCGACTGGCGATCGCCCCGGATCAGCAGGGCGGCGGCCTCGGCTCGAAGCTTCTCGCGGCGGTCGAAGAGCGCGGTCGCCGAGACGGCGCCACCGAGGCCGAGCTGTTCACGGGCGGTCTCAGCGAGGCCAATCAGCGTCTCTACGAGCGCGAGGGATACCACCGCACCGAGACGACCGCCGACGGCGAGATCTTCTACCGCAAGCCGCTCGCCTGACAGGCGAAGGGGCGAGCGGGGCGCCGAACGCCCCGCTCGCCCCGCTCAGGTTCTTACGGGGTCGGCATGCCGCCGTTGACGTTGAGCGTCTCGCCGATGACGTAGCTCGACTCCGCGGATGCCAGGTAGACGTAGGCCGGGGCGAGCTCGGCGGGCTGGCCCATGCGTCCGAGGGGCGTCTCCTCGCCGAACTCGGCGACCTTCTCCTGGGGCTGCCCGTCCGACACCTGCAGCGGCGTCCAGATGGGGCCGGGCGCGACCGCGTTCACGCGGATGCCCTTCGGTGCGAGCTGCTGACCGAGCGCCTTGGTGAAGGCGTTGATGGTCGCCTTCGTCGAGGCATAGTCCACGAGGATCGCCGACGGCGAGTACGCCTGGATCGACGTCGTGTTGATGATCGCCGAGCCCGCCGGCAGGTGCGGCAGCGCCGCCTTGGTGATCCAGAACATCGCGTAGACGTTGGTCTTGAACGTGTCGTCGAACTGCGCGTCGTCGAGGGTCGTCAGGTCTTCGTTGAACAGCTGCTTGCCGCCGTTGTTCACGAGGATGTCGAGGCCACCGAGCTCCTCGACGGCCTGCGCCACCAGTGCGCGGCAGTACTCCGGGTCGCGCAGGTCGCCCGGGATCTGGGCGACGGTGGCGCCGGCCTCACGCAGGATGCCGGCGATGCGATCGGCATCCTCCTTCTCCTCCGGCAGGTACGACATCGCCACGGAGGCGCCCTCGCGTGCGAAGGCGATCGCCGTGGCGGCGCCGATTCCCGAGTCGGCACCCGTGATGAGGGCCTTGCGCCCCTCGAGGCGACCGCTGCCGACGTAGGTGTCCTCGCCGAGGGCAGCCTTGGGCGTCAGCTCGGCATCCAGTCCGGGCTCGGGCTGGTGCTGCTTCGACGGCTCGATGTCCGCGTAGAGCCTCGCGGGGTCGGTGAAGGTGTACTGGGTGGTCATGGCGAGTCCTTTCAGGGGGATGCCGGGGCGCGAACCGCCCCGGATGGGGAAGGTCAGCGATCGTCGAGGTCGGCCTCGTCGACCACGTCGCGGATCACGAGGGCGGCGTTGATGAGCGCCAGATGGCTGAGCGCCTGCGGAAGGTTGCCCCAGAAGGCGCCATCCTGTTCGGCGATCATCTCGGAGTACATGCCGACGTCGTTGGCCTGGGCGACGAGGGCGTCCATCGCCTCGATCGCCTCGGCGTGACGACCGACGCAGGCGAGCGCCGTCGCGCGCCAGAACGCGCACGCGACGAAGGTCTGCTCCTCCTGATCCATGCCGGTGTACCGGTAGACCAGGTGGTTCGCGGTGCCGAGACGCTCGGTGATGGCATCCAGGGTCTTGGACATGCGCTCGCCCCGGTCGAACCCGGTCGGGGCATGCAGCAGCACCGACGCGTCGAGATCGTCGCTGCCGGGGAAGATCGTGTACGCCTCGAGCTCGTCCGACCAGCAGTGCTCGTCGACCCAGGCGTGGATGCGATCGCGCTCAGCGCGCCAGCGATCGCCGTTGTCGGGGATGTGCCCGCCGTCGGCGAGCCACTGCGCGTCGTCGAGGGCCTTCCAGCAGCCCATCTTCGACGACGTGTAGTGCTCGAGTTCGGGCAGCTCCCACATGCCCGAATCGGCGCGTCGCCACAGGTCGCACGTGCGGTCGGCGACGTCGGCCAGCAGCCGTCCGGTCTCGGTGTCGAGTCGGTTGCCGGCCTCGACGTACGTGCGGCAGAGCGCGATGAGATCGCCGTACACGCCCAGCTGCAACTGGCCTTGCGCGGGGTTGCCGGTGACCACCGGCTGATTGCCGTTCCACCCGGGCACCTCGTGCGTCTCGAGGCCGATCTCGGCCTCACCGTCGAGGGTGTACATGACCTGCACCTCGGGACCGTTGCGCCGAATCGTGCGCAGCAACCACGAGATCGCGGCATGCGTCTCCTCGCGAAGCCCGAAACCCACCCAGGCGTGGGCGGTGTACGCCAGGTCGCGGACCCACGCGAACCGGTAATCCCAGTTCTTGCCACCGCGCGGGTTCTCCGGCAGCGACGTGGTGGCCGCCGCGGCGATGGCGCCGGTGGGGCTGAAGAGGAGGAGCTTGAGAGCCAGGGCGCTGCGTTGCACGTCGTCGGCCCACGGCCCGTCGTACGAGAACTCGTCCGACCACATCGACCAGCCGTCGATCGTACGGTCGATGCCGCGATCGACGTTCTTCGCGTCGGGCACGCGCAGCGGCTCCCCCTCCGTCGCCGCGACGACCAGGAGGTGACGCGATCCCTTCGCGGTAGTGAAGCGGCCGTCGATGCTCTCGTCACCGGCGTCCGGCTCGCCGCGCAGGCCGTGTTCGTGACCGACCACCGCGAGCGAAACGTGACCGATCCGCATGATCGAGAATCCGTCGATGCGCTCGGTCCACGGCGCCGCCGACCGCAGCATCGTGCCCGGTTGCACGCACCAGGCGAACTCGACCTCTCCCTTCACTCCCTCGACCCGACGCGCGAGTTCGGCCCACGGCAGACGTCCCGCGATGCCGGTGACCATGGCATCCGTCAGCGTCGCCACGCCGGTCGGGGTCGTGAAGGTCGTCTCGAGCACGTTGGTGTGCGCGACGTAACGCCGCGACACCTCGTACTCGCCGACCGGGGCGAGCTCGATGCAGCCGCCCGCCGACTCGTCCACCAGCCGAGCGAAGACGGGGCGGGAGTGGATGTTCGGCAGCGGGAGCCAGTCCACCGAGCCGTCGAGTCCGATCAGAGCGACCGTGCGACCGTCGCCGATGGCGGCGTAGTCACGAAGAGGCCGAGACGGCGGAAGCGGGGTCATGGGCACGTCTCCACGCTAGGAAGACCGTGAGGACGGCGGGCCGGGGTTGTCGATCCGAGGCCGAGCGGCTACGGGACGGGGCCGCTACCCCGCGACCGACGCCGTCGCAACCCCCGCTGCACCCGCGACCGACCGACCTAACGTCGACATCGAACGCGAGTGAAAGGAATGCGCATGGCCGCCACCACGAAGGACGCACCCACCAAGAACCGCCGTCGCCCGGCCCGAGGCGGCAGCGGCCCGGAGACCACCGACGAGCAGAACGCCGAGAAGGGCTTCCAGGCCTCCGAGAAGCTGACCGATGCGCTGCAGGCCGTTTTGATCGACCTCATCGAGCTGTCGATCCAGGGCAAGCAGGCGCACTGGAACGTCGTCGGCAAGAACTTCCGCGACACCCACCTGCAGCTCGACGAGATCATCGACGCCGCGCGCGAATTCAGCGACACCGTCGCCGAGCGCATGCGGGCGCTGCACGCCCTGCCCGACGGCCGCAGCGACACGATCGCCGAGACCACGACCCTCCCGGAGTTCCCGCAAGGCGAGATCGACACCGCCGAGGTGATCGACCTCATCACCCAGCGCATCGATGCCGTCGTCGGCACCGTCCGCGAGGTGCACGACGAGGTCGACGATGAGGACCCCACGAGCGCGGACATCCTGCACTCGATCCTCGAGCGCCTCGAGCAGCTGTCGTGGATGGTCAGCGCGGAGAACCGCGTCGCCCGCAGCTGACACGCACGGAAAACACACCGGATGCCGGGGCCCGAGGGCCTCGGCATCCGTCGTTGCCGCGGCGGATCAGCCGCGCGCGATGAGGAACGGGGGGTGCGGACCCTCGAGGCGGGCGACGGAGATCTTCACCTCCGTGAGGGAGGCACTCACCGCCCGCAATTGTTCGTCGACCTCGGCGAACCGCCTCTCGACCTGCGCGAACCGGAGGTCGACCTGCGCGAACCGCTGGTCCACCTGCGCGAACCGCTGATCCACCTGCGCGAACCGCTGGTCCACCTCGGCGAAGCGTCGATCCACCTGCGCAAACCGCTGATCGGAGCGCTGCTCGACGCGGTTCAACATCCACTTCGTCCCACCGAGGACGGTGGTCGATATCGACACCATCAGGCCGACCGCGGTGGCGATGAGCGGAAGGGACTCCATGTCGGCTCCTCTCGGCTGAAGTGGTGACACCGACTTTAGGCGCCTACGACGACGTCGACAGCCGCTCACGGGCGTGCCGTGCACAACTTCACCCCGCCGCCCGCCGGGGAGGAACGGTCAGAGCCGCACCACCTCGGTGACGCGCACGACGGCGGTGCCTTCGTCCTCGGACGCGGCGAGGTCGACCTCGGCACGGATGCGCCAATCGTGATCACCGGCGGGATCGTCGATGGTCTGCTCCACACGCCACAAGCCGTCCGACGCGGCGGACTCGTCGATGTGAACGTAGGCCGAGGAGCGCGCCGCCCCGCCGGTGCCGATCGCGTCGTGCTCGTCGAAGTAGGCGTCCAGCGCCGCAGACCAGTCGGCGTCGGGATCCAGCTCGACGAGCTCGTCGTCGCGCTGGAGGGCGGCCAACTGCACGCGCCGGAACATCTCGTTGCGCACGAGGACGACGAACGCGCGCCGGTTGGTGAGGATCGAGGGCGGGGCCGGCGGCACGACGGGCGCGGTCGGATCGTCCGCGGGGTTGACGAGCTGTTCCCATTCGTCGACGAGGCTCGAGTCCACCTGCCGCACGAGCTCTCCGAGCCAGGCGATCAGATCGAGCAGGTCGGGCGTCTGCGCGTCGACCGGGACGGTCTGGCGGATCGCGCGGTACGCGTCACTGAGATAGCGCAGGAGGAGGCCTTCGCTGCGTGCCAGCTGATACAGAGAGACGTACTCGCCGAACGAGCACGCCCGCTCGAACATGTCACGCACGACCGATTTCGGCGAGAGCTCGAAGTCGCGGATCCACGGCTGGCTCGACGCGAACACCTCGTAGGACTGCGCCAGCAACCCGTCGAGCGGTTTCGGCCACGTGATCTCCTCGAGGAGCTCCATGCGCTCGTCGTACTCGATGCCCTCGCGCTTCATCGCGGCCACCGCCTCGCCACGCGCACGGAACTGCTGCTGCGACAGCACCGGCCGCGGGTCATCGAGCGTCGCCTCGATCACGCTGACGACGTCGAGGGCGTAGTGCCCCGTGCCGACACCGCCGACGGTTGGCGTGGCATCCGGCCCTCGCCCGAGCTCCACTTCCGGGTCGAGCAGCTCTATCGCGGCGAGCGCGAACGGTGACAGCGGCTGGTTGAGCGCGAAGTTGGCCTGGAGGTCCACGGTGAGCCGAATGCGTGAGGTGTCCACCTCCACCACGCCCGCCTGCACCAGCGTGCGGAAGATCGCCAGGGCGCGACGGGCGAGTTCGAACTGGCGAGGGCGCGACTCGTGGTTGTCGAAGACGAGCGAGCGGACGTTGCCGAACACGTCGCCGCCGCGCGCGATGACGTTGATCAGCATCGCGGCGGTGAGCTTCATCTGCGGTTGCAGCGGCTCGGGCTCGGCGGCGACCAGACGGTCGTAGCTCTGCTCCGTCCAGTTGACGAACCCCTGCGGCGCCTTCTTCCGGACGATCTTCTTCTGCTTCTTGAGGTCGTCGCCGGCTTTGGCGATCTGCGCGGCGTTCTCGATCTCGTGATCGGGCGCCATGACGACCACCGTTCCGGCCGTGTCGTAGCCGGCGCGGCCGGCGCGCCCCGCGATCTGGTGGAATTCGCGCGCCGAGAGTTGGCGCATCCGCTGCCCGTCGTACTTCGTCAGCGCGGTGAGGAGCACGGTGCGGATGGGCACGTTGATGCCGACGCCGAGGGTGTCGGTGCCGCAGATGACGCGCAGCAGCCCGCGCTGGGCGAGCGTCTCGACGAGCCGACGGTAGCGCGGGAGCATGCCGGCGTGGTGGACTCCGATTCCCGCGCGCACGTAGCGCGAGAGCGTCTTGCCGAAACCCGTGGTGAAGCGGAAGCCGCCGATGGCCTCGGCGATCTCGTCGCGCTGCTCGCGTCCGATGATGCGGATCGACGACAGCGCCTGCGCACGCTCCATCGCCGCGGCCTGCGAGAAGTGCACGACGTACACGGGAGCCTGGCGCGTGTCGAGCAATTCCTGCACCGTCTCGTGGATCGGGGTCCGCGCGTATTCGAAGTGCAACGGCACGGGGCGTTCGACGCCCGTGACCCGCGCCGTGGGTCGCCCGGTACGGCGGGAGAGGTCATCGGCGATGGCGGCGACGTCGCCCAGCGTCGCGGACATGAGGACGAACTGCGCCCGCGGGAGCAGCAGCAGCGGGACCTGCCACGCCCACCCACGATCGGGTTCGCCATAGTAATGGAACTCGTCCATGACGACCTGGGCCACGTCGGCATCCGGACCCTGGCGGAGAGCGAGATTCGCGAGGATCTCCGCGGTGCAGCAGATGATCGGGGCGTCGGCGTTGACCGAGGAGTCACCGGTGACCATCCCCACGTTCTCGGCGCCGAAGATCTCGACGAGCGCGAAGAACTTCTCGCTCACGAGCGCCTTGATGGGGGCCGTGTAGTAGCTCCGGCCGCCCCGGGCGAGGGATGCCGCGTGCGCGGCGACGGCGACGAGCGACTTGCCCGTCCCCGTCGGGGTGGAGAGGATGACGTTCGCCCCCGACACGATCTCGATGATCGCCTCGTCCTGAGCGGGGTAGAGGGTGAGGCCGCGTCCGCTCGCCCACTCGACGAAGCCCAGGTACGCGGCATCCGGATCGGCACCGGCGGGTACGTGGTCGAGGAGCGAAGTCACTGGTCCACCCTCTCATCCCGCCCGTCGCCGACCGGCCGATGCCCTCATTCCGCGTCCGAGAACACCCCCACCCGCTCGCCGTCACGGACGAACTGCACGGAGCTGCCGACGGGGAAGCGTTCCCGGAAAGCGTCCGGCATCTCCGGTGTGACGACGAATTCCACCGTGGCCGGGAAGACGCCGGCGCCGCAGGCCCCGCTGCGGTAACCGCCCTGGAACGCGCCGCTCGCGCCGAGCTCGGGGATGATCGCGGTGTCGACGAGCAGCAGGCAGTCGGCCCGGGTGCCGGCCGAGTCCACCGCCGTCGACCCGGCGAACGCCGTCAGGCCGTGGAAGTCGGTGTACCCCGCCACGTCGGCGGAGTCGAATCCCCACGTCCCGAGCGCCGAGGTGTCCACCGCCGGATCGGGACGGAGGGTGTCCACCTGCGCGACTCCGGCGGTGCGCGGGACCGGGGCAAACGTCGTGGCCGCGATCGAGGCGGCGCTGCTGAGCGCCGCGACAGCCGCGAGGGAACCGGCCCACAACCAGAGCGTGCGGGTGCGACGCACGAGCGGGCCGCGCTCCGGCCGTTCCTCGGCTTCGTCGGTAGAGAGGTCGGAAGCGGTGTCCGCCACGGGAGCGGTATCCGCGTCGGTGGCTGCGGCGTCGGTGGTCGCGGCGTTGACGGCGGGTGCCGACGCACCCTGGACGACGATCGGCGAAGTCGCGTCCGCCCGCCGGCGGCGCTCGAGCTCCTCCAGGTCGCGCAATCGCGCCCAGGCCAGGGGGTCATCGGCAAGATCGGCTTCCGGGCCGTACGCCCGCGCTCGGAGCCGTGCCAGCTCGCTCCGCGCCTCGGCATCCATGCCCTGCATCGTCCCACAGCCTTGACGGTGCGGGGCCGGTCTGGACGACGAGCCGGGGCACCGGAGGGGTGTCGGCCCCGGCGTTCCGATCGCCCGGGGCAACGGGTCGGGTCGCATATAAGCAGGCAAGACTGTGCAGTGCAGACTGATCAAATGATCCCGAAGCCGGCTCCCCCCACGCCCGCACAGACGGCCGTCGACCTGTGGGCGACCGTCGCGCGCCTCCTCCGACGGATGCGAGAGGCAGGCGCCGACGACGACCTCACCCCCTCGCAGGCTTCCGCTCTGGCGCGATTGGGAAAGGGTGGAGTATCGACGGCGAGCGCCCTCGCGACCGCGGAGAGGGTCCGGCCGCAGTCGATGGCAGCGACGATCGAGGCGCTCGAGGCAGCGGGGTTCGTGACGCGCACGCCCGACCCCTCGGACGGCCGTCGGCAGATCATCGACCTCACCGACCTGGGCCGGCAGCGGCTCATCGGGCAGCGCGAGGCGGCGGCGGAATGGCTGGAGCACGCCCTGTCCGAACTCGACCCGGATGAGCTCACAACGGTGGCCTCGACGATCGCGATCCTCGGGCGCATCCTCCCGTGACCTCCCTCGTGCGTCGCTCCGCCCCCGCCGACCGGTTCGATCGGAGGCTGCTCGCCCCGATGATGGTGGGCACGATCCTCAACCCGGTGAACACCGCGATCATCGCCGTCGCCCTCACCCCGATCGGGATTGCGCTCGGCGCACCGGCGAGTGAGACCGTGTGGTTGGTGTCGGGCCTCTACCTCGCGACCGCGATCGGCCAGCCCCTGGTGGGCCGGCTGGTCGACGTGTTCGGTGCGAAGCTGCTGTTCCTCACCGGCGCCGTCCTCGTGTCCGCCGGAGGGGTGATCGGTCTGCTCGCGCCGGAGTCGCCCGAGGGAATCTGGTGGCTCGTTGCGGCGCGGGTCATCCTGGGTCTGGGCACGTGCGCCGGGTACCCGGCGTCGATGCTCATGATCCGCGCGGAGGCCGAACGCACCGGCATCGCCTCGCCCGCCGGCATCCTCACCGTCTTGTCGGTCGCCACGCAGACCACCGCCGTCATCGGCCCCACGCTCGGCGGCGTGCTCATCGGCACGTGGGGGTGGCGCGCGACCTTCGCGGTCAACATCCCCCTGGGCGTGGCGTCGCTGCTGCTGGGAGCCCTGTTCTTCCCACCGCACACCGCCATCGAGCCGGCTCGGCACGAGCGGCCCCGCATCGATTCGGTCGGAATCGTGCTCTTCGCGGTGTCGCTCCTGAGCCTGCTCGTGTTCCTGCAGAACATCCGGATCGAGCTGCTCTGGATGCCGGCGCTCGCCGTCGCCGCCGGCGCGGCGTTCGTGTGGTGGGAGCGCCGCGCGGACGACCCTTTCATCGACGTGCGGGTGCTGACGGGAAGCGTTCCGCTGCTGCTCACTTTCATGCGCTCGCTCCTGACGGCGACCGTGTCGTACACGTTCGTCTACGGCTTCACGCAGTGGCTGGAGGACGGGCGGGGTCTGAGCGCGACCGCGACCGGACTCGTCCTCCTACCCGTCTTCGCGACCGGTGTCGTCTTCGCGCTCGCCTTCGGTCGACGCCCCGAGGTGGTGTGGAAACTGCTGCTGGGTTCGGCTGCGCAGCTCGTGGCGGGCATCCTGGTGCTTTTCATGACGGATGCCTCGCCGCTGTGGTTTATCGTGCTCACGATGCTGGTGCTCGGAGTGCCGCAGGGGCTGAACAATCTGGCGATCCAGAATTCGCTGTACCACCAGGCCGAGCCGGCGCGGATCGCGTCGTCGGCGGGCCTGTCGCGCACGTTCTTCTATCTCGGCGCAATCGTGTCGTCGGTGGTCTACGGGAACGTGTACGGCGCGCGCGCGTCGACGGCGGGGTTGCACGTGCTGGGCTGGTTCGTGGTGGCGGTGGCCGCGGTGTTCCTCGTCATCACGGTGTTCGACCGCTCGTTGGCCCGCGTCGGCCGCGAGCCTTCGAGCCCCTGACATCGCGCATCCATTCGAGGGAATAGATCAAGGGATGCCGCGTTGCACACGGTATGCGCTCTTTCGGCACTCTCTCCTTCGGGCACTACGGGCCACTCGGCGGTGGTCATCACCTCTCCGCCGGCGACTCGATGCTGCAGGCCATCGACCTGGCCCAGGGCATGGACGACCTGGGCGTGAACGGTATCTCGTTCCGCGTCCACCACTTCGCCCGGCAACAGGCGGCCCCGATGCCGTTGCTCGCGGCGATCGCGGCGCGCACGTCGCGCATCGAGGTGGGTACGGGCGTCATCGACATGCGATACGAGAACCCGCTGATGCTCGCCGAGGAGGCGGCATCCGTCGACCTGATCAGCGCCAATCGACTCGCCCTCGGCGTGAGCCGCGGATCACCCGAGTCGGTCGTCCGCGGGTACGAGGCATTCGGCTACATCGGGTCGGAGGACCCGCGCGGCGCCGACATCGCCCGTGACCACTTCGATCTGTTCCTGCGTGCGATCGACGGCGAGGGACTCGCCGAGCGCGACCCGATGAGCCCGTTCGGCGGCGGAACCGGTCTCCAGCGCATCGAACCCCACTCCCCCGGGCTGCGTAAGCGCATCTGGTGGGGCGCCGGCACGACGGCGACCGCCGAGTGGGCCGGACGCACGGGCGTCAACCTCATGTCCTCGACCCTTCTGACCGAGGCCGACGGCACGCCGTTCGATATCCTGCAGGCCCGCCAGCTCGACGCGTTCCGCGACGCGTGGAAGGACGCCGGTCACGCGGGCGAGCCCCGCACATCCGTGAGCCGCAGCATCTTCCCGATCGTGAGCGACGAGGACCGGATGTACTTCGGCGGTTCCGCCGGCTCCGACCAGATCGGCGTCATCGACGGGATGCGGTCGACCTTCGGCAAGACGTACGCCGCCGAGCCCGACGCCCTCATCGAGCAGCTGCAGAACGACGCTGCGGTGATGAGCGCGGACACCCTGATGCTCACCATCCCGAGCCAGATGGGGGTCGAGTTCAACCTGCGGCTCGTCGAGAACTTCGCAAAGCACGTCGCGCCGGCGCTGGGCTGGCAGTCGACGCTCGCGACGGTCTGATCACTTCTCCCGCCAACGGACCCGGATGCCGACACCCTCGGCACCCGGGTCCGTTCGTCTGCGACCGCTCGATCTAGGCTGGCGGAATGACGTCCGTGCGGGTAGCCGAATTCCCCCGCGATCGCGCCACCGTCGCGACACTTCTGTCCGCGTACCTTCGGACGACCGAGGCGGAGAAGGCAGAACACGGCCTCGTCGTCGCCGACGCTCCTCTTCCCGACCGCTACGCCCGCGAGATCGCCGACCCGGAGGCGGCGCTGGCCGGACGCCGCGTCCTCATCGCAACCCACGATGGCGCCGATTGCGGCCTCGTGGTCGTGAGCGACACGGGGGACGCCGCCGAGATCTCACGTTTCTGGACGACGCCGACAGTCCGCGGTCGCGGGATCGGCGCTGCCCTCCTGAGCGCGGCGACGAACCTCGCCGGCCGCCCCGTCCGACTGTCCGTCTGGTCGTGGCGCGAGCCGGCCATCCGTCTCTACCGCCGGTACGGATTCGAGGTCGTTCCGTCGTGGGACGACCGCCCCGACCTCGTGTGTCTCGAACGACACGAATGAGCGCGACGCCCCCGAATCGGTGGGTCTCACCCGCGCCGCGGATCCGCGTTCTACCCTGAAACGAGGGCATCCGCTCACCGATCGAACGACGGTCGCGGGGTCCGAATCGCGTCGACGGCGACGTCACGGCGACGCGAGGCGAGGTGCAGGATGGACGTTTCCCGGCGAATGGTGCTCACCGGCGCACTCGGGGCGGTCGGGCTCGGTTTCGGCATCGGGTGCGTCGTCGTGGCATCCGGACTCCTCGGCGCCCCGGAAGCGGCGCCGACGCTGACGCGCGCACCGACACCCTTACCGTCGCCGAGCCGAAGCCCGGGCGTCGGAGATCTCGAGCTGCACGCGTGGGACAGGGTGGTGCGCTCGATCTCCACGACGCAGGACGCGACGGTGACCCTCGTCGACGGCGCGCTCCCTACCGGACTCGCCATCGCCGGTGGAGCGCTGGTCGGTCGGCCGACCATCACGGGTCCCTACGCCTTTCGCCTCGACGTGAACGAAGGACCGACGCGGCATCGACGCACGTACGCCGGCGAGGTCGCCCCCATCAAGCGCGACCTCAGCGTGTCGCTGACTCTGGATGCCACCACCCCGATGTCCGTGACCGAGAAGGAGCTCGACCGCATCGCGCTTCTCGGAGCCAACGCCACGCTCGTCATCCTCTGCTTCATCCCTGACGCGACCTCGACGACCTTCACCCGAGTCGCGGACGCGCGCATCCAGAGGGCGTTCCGTCTGGCGCGCGAACGCGGCGTGCGCATCACCCTCCTGAAGCCGCACATCGTGACGGAGAGCGAGGCGGACAACTTCTATCGCGCGAACTACGCGCCGGACTCCATCGATGCCTTCTTCGCGAACTGGGGCCGGCAGTTGCAGTACTTCGCGCGCCTCTGCGCCGAGAACGACGTCGAGTACCTGTCCCTGACGTGCGAGCAGCCCGGCCAGACGGACGCCGCCCACTTCGACCGGTGGGTGCCGCTCATCACCAGACTGCGAGCCGCGTATCCGCGACTCAAACTGACGGCCGCGTTCACGACTCTCGAGCTCTTCCTGCTGTACACCCACTGGGTGCCGGCGAACACGCCTCATCTGGCACGGTTGCTCGACGTCTTCGGTATCAATTCGTGGGTGCGATTGACCGACAAGGTGTACACCCCCGACGCGCCGAACATCGGCGTCGACGATCTCGTGGCGGGGTGGCGAGGCGCCGGTGGTCGGACGGACGACCACCTGGGCAAGCTCGAATTCGTCTGCGAGCACTTGCGTCTGCCTTTCTTGATCACCGAGGTGGGAGTGCGCCCGCACGTCGACGGCCTCGCCAAGCAGGAGGGCAGCCAACCGCCGACCGGAGCGAGGAATCACGACGTCCAGGCCCTGCTCTACCGCTCGGTCCTGCGGGCGCCGTTCCAGTCGGCGTGGTGCACGGGCGCGTCCATCTGGCACATCCATGAGCCGTTCGCCTTCGGCGATCCGCGCCACGACACTCTGCTCGCCGGCGAGCGCGTGCTGATGGATGCCATCCCGAGGACGCCGTCTTTCGCGACCAAGGATTTCTGATCCCTTGCCCTCCGCGCACGACGGACGGGCTGCCGCCGGCCCGGAGAGGATAGCCAGTCACGACCGCCGGCTCAAGGGCCGACGAGACAGCAGGCCCCCGGCATAGCGTGATCCGTGCACCTCATCCAGAGGGGCGCCGTGCCACCTGGCACCTCACAGCAAGGAGAAAACCGTGCTTTGGACGATCCTCGGCCTCATCATCGTGGGCCTCATCGCCGGCTTCATCGCGCGTGCCGTCATCCCCGGCAAGCAGAGCATGGGCATCCTCATGACCATCGTCCTGGGAATCGTCGGCTCGTTCGTCGGCGGATTCCTCGGATTCCTGATCTTCGGCAGCGACCCGATGGGCGGGTTCCTCCAGCCCGCCGGGATCATCGGTTCGATCATCGGCGCGATCATCGTGCTCGGGATCTACGTCTTCGCCACACGCGGACGCAGCGCCCGCGCGCGCTGACCTCGGCGGCAGCAGACACGGCGCCCCCGCGTCCCCCGCTCCGGCCGGGGCGCGGGGGCGCTCGTCGTCCGCCGCGGTCACACCTCGGTGATCCGGTAGATCACGACCCTCTCGGGGAACGATCCGGGGAGGTGGACGCCGACGGACCCGAGCGCACGGCCGCGGAGCACCACGCCCGATCCGTCCCTGTACCATGCCGGATCGGCGCGACCATGGTCGGGTGTGCCGATCGTGACGGGCGCGATGCGATACCGCTTGTCGGGATGGAGGCCGGGGACCGTGAATCGCCCGCGTGGTGAGACCGTGGGGCGTCCGAGGAAAGCGAGGAACACCAGCGCCTCGGATCGGTCCGCAGCGATGGCACCGTACACCTGGAAGGCAGGATCGACGGTGTCGGCGCGCATCATGTCGCCGGTGTGCAGCAGTCCGCGGTGGGCCTGGTAGAACGCGATCCACTCGGCGAGATCGGAGTTCTCGACCTCAGTGGCCCGGGTGAGGTCCCATTCGATGCCGAAATGGCCGAACAGAGCCGTGGCAGCGCGGAACGACAGCTCATGCGTGCGGCCCGTCGTGTGGTTCACGGTCGACCCGATATGGGATCCCAGGAGTTCCGCCGGCATCAGCTGCATCGTCCAGCGCATCATCTGCTGGCGCTCGAGCGGGTCGATGCAGTCGCTCACCCACACCCGGTCCGTCCGCTCGATGACGCCGAGATCGACACGAGCGCCACCGGACGAGCAGGACTCGATCTCGAGGGCCGGGAATCGACGCTTCAGCTCGTCCATCAAGCGGTACGTGGCGAGCGTCTGGGCGTGAACGCCGGCCACCCCCGTGGGGAAGGTACCCGCGTCGATGAGGTCACGGTTGTGGTCCCATTTGATGTAGGCGATGTCGTGCGCCGCCAGGATTTCGCTCATATGGGTCAGGACGTGGTCGTAGGCCTCGGGGATCCCGAGGTTGAGCACCTGCTGGTTGCGGCCGGCGAGTGGGAGTCGACCACCGGTCTGCATGATCCATTCGGGGTGGGCGCGGGCCAGGTCGCTGTTCTCGTTGATCATCTCCGGCTCGAACCAGAGCCCGAACTCCATGCCCAGCGCGGTCACGCGCTCGACGAGGGGGGTGAGACCGTCGGGCCACACCTCCTGATCGACCGTCCAGTCGCCGAGGCCGCTCGTGTCATCGCGGCGGCCGAGGAACCACCCGTCGTCGAGCACGAACCGCTCGACCCCGAGCGCTGCCGCGCGATCGGCCAGATCGAGCAGACGAGCAACGTCGTGATCGAAGTAGACCGCCTCCCAGACATTCAGGGTCACGGGACGCGGACGGGTCGGGTGCGTCGGGCGCGCGCGGAGGAAGCGGTGGAAACGGTGCGCCTGATCGTCCAAACCGTCGCCGTATGCGGCGTAGACCCACGGGGTTCGGTAGCCCTCCCCCTCGGCGAGACGGACCTCGCCCGGGAGGAGGAGCTCTCCTCCTCCGATGACCTGCGCCCCGGCCGACAGCTGCTCGGCGTAGTGGCGGTGGTTGCCGCTGAAGCCGACGTGGATGCCCCATACCTCGCCCGAGGAGAAGCCGAACCCCGGCATCCCCACGCTCAGGACGGTCGCCGCGTCCGGCCCCGTCCGACCCTTGCGCCCTTCCCGCTCGTGGATTCCGACGACGAGATCGCGACGCTGGGGAACACGTTCTCGGCTCCACCGCCCTGCGAAGTCGAGGATCTCCCGCGCACGGATGGGAATCGGGAAGGCCAGAGCGATGTCGTCGACGGTATACAGGCCGCCGGCGGCGTTCCGCACCTCTGCCCGGGCGCGCAGCAGACCGCTGTCGAGAAGCTCGACGTCGAGGATGAGGGCCAGGCCCGCCTCGGGATCGTGCGCGCGGAACACCAGCGCCGCAGCACCGGTCGCGATCATGCCTGCCTCGATGACCGGCGACCCGTCGAGATCCACCCCGTCGAGCACGAAGCGCGGCGACCACGACCGCCCGTCACGATGCCCGCTGACCCCGGGCTTGCCCTCCCACCCGGCGTGATGCTCCGGGAGGATCGCCACCCGCACGGCGGCATCGACGACGTTGCCGGTCGACGGCTCGGTCGCCGCGAGGACGAGGGCCGCGACGTCGTCGGCATCCAGCGGTCCGAGAGCGGACCCCCAGTGGACGATCGACGGAAGACGCCGCCCGCTGGCATCCAGCACCACGCTGACACCGGCGGAAGAGAGATGGAAGAACACGTCGGGAACCGCCCCGGTGGGCGCGCCGGCGTGTGCCGTCATCGGTGTGTCCGACATCGGGGGCCTTTCGGTTGTCGAGCTCACGCCACAGGGCGAGGGGAACGGAAGCGCAGCGTGCGCAGTTCGAACGGTCGCAGGTGGAGCGCGACCGACCGAGGGGCCTCACCGCGTTCGATCGTGCCGCCGGTCGGGCGCTCGAGCAGATCGGTGGCGTGCACCCCATCCCACTCGACCGCTGTCGTGATCGTCGCGCTCGCGCGTGTCCCGTGCGCCTCGTACAGTCGCACCACCAGGTCGCCGCTGCCGTCTTCGGCCAGTTTGACCGCCTCGACGACGATCGCCGGGTGGGAGACCTCCAGCAGGGGTGCTACCGGAGTGCCCCGCACGGCGCGCAGCGGCAGGTTCTGTCGGTACCCGTCGACGACGGCTTCGGGAACGCCTCCCGGCCGAAGGCTGACCGTGAACGTGTGAACACCCTGGTCGGCCGACGGGTCGGGGTACCGCGGCGCGCGCAACAGCGACAGGCGTGCCACCACCATCGGGCGGCCGGAGGGGGCCTGCACCGTCCGCAGGTCGTGCCCGTAGACGACGTCGTTCGCGATGGCGACACCCCAGCCGGGCTCGCCGACGTGGACCCAGCGGTGCGCCACCGTCTCGAAGCGCGCCGAGTCCCAGGACGTGTTGCGGTGGATGGGTCGATAGAGGTGCCCGAATTGGGTCTCCGAGGCAGCCCGGTCGGCACGGAGGTCGAGCGGGAAGGCGAGCTTGAGCAGCTTCTGCGATTCGCGCCAATCGATGTCGAACGCGAGGTCGAGGCGTCCATCGGCGAGGGTGGCTCGCATCGCGATCCGGGATCGTCCGACCTCGTGCCGGACCACGATCGCGTCGCCGTCGATCTCGACGGCGACCGGGGTGAGCAGCTCGGTACCCGAGCGCTGATCCTCCTCGTTGATGTCCCACGCGTCCCACTCCCGGGGCGTATCGCGGAGGAGCTGGAGCACACCACCGGCCATCCCCTCCGGAAGGACCTCGCGGTCTGCCACGAGATCGCGCACCGACACGAGGGCGCCACGGCCGTCCATCTTCACCCGCAGAGTCGCGTCCTCGAGGACGAACACGTCGCCGTCGTGTTGCGGCACCACCGACGCCGTGACCGCCGCCCGCTGCACCGCCATCGGGGCGACCCCGCGCTGCGCATACGGACTGGCGTTGGCCGTGAGCGGTTCGTCGCCGTCACCGGCGAGGGCCTCGAGGGCCGCATCGATGATCGCGTTCAGCGAGGTCGCGACTCGGGCGTAGGTGGCCTCGGCATCCTGATGCACCCACGCGATGGAGGTACCGGGCAGGATGTCGTGGAACTGCAGGAGCAGCACGCTCCGCCACGCCTCCTGCAGCTCGGCGGCGGGATAGGAGAACCCCCGCAGCAGCGCCGCTGTCGCCGACCACAGCTCGGCGGCACGCAGCAGCGCTTCGCTGTGTCGGTTGCCGCGCTTGGTCTTCTGCTGCGACACGAGGGTGCCCCGGTGCAGTTCGAGGTACATCTCTCCGACCCACACGGGGGCGGCGGGCAGTTCCGCGCGCGCCGCCTCGAAGAACGAGTGCGGGTCCGAGAGCCGGACGCGCGGCGACCCCTCGAGGTCGCGCTTGCGGGCCGCCTGCGCGAGCATCTCCCGCGTGGGTCCTCCCCCGCCGTCGCCCCAGCCGAACAGACCCAGCACCTCGCGGGCAGCGCCCTTCTCGCTGAACACGCGTTCGGTGCGAGCCAGGTCGAGCGCGCCGAGATCGGAGTTGTAGGTCTCCGCCGGAGGGAGGTGGGTGAAGATCCGGGAACCGTCGATCCCCTCCCAATCGAAGGTGGAGTAGGGAAGTCGGTTGGTCTCGTTCCACGACGGCTTCTGGGTCACGAAGTACCGCGCTCCCGCCGCACGAGCGATCTGCGGCAGCGCCGCGCTGTAGCCGAACGAGTCGGGAAGCCAGACCTCATCGCTGTCGACACCGAACTCCTCGAGGAAGAACCGCTTCCCCATCACGAACTGGCGGGCCAACGCCTCGCCGCCGGGCATGTTCGTGTCCGACTCGACCCACATGCCGCCCACGGGGCGGAATCGCCCCGTCGCCACGGCCGCGCGCACGCGTTCGAAGAGTTCGGGCTGGCTCTGCTTCAGCCACAGGTACTGCTGGGCCGAGGAGGCGGCGAACACGAAGTCGGGATCACGGTCGAGGAGATCGAGCACGTTCGCGAACGTGCGAGCGACCTTGCGCACGGTCTCGCGGGTGGGCCAGAGCCACGCGGAGTCGATGTGGGCGTGGCCGACGGCCGACACGCGCAGAGCGCTCCCCGCCGCGGTGGCGGCGAGCGCCGGGGCGAGCGCCGCTCGCCCCGCCTCCGCCGTCCCCGAGATGTCATCGGGGTCCATGACGTCGACCATGCGCTCGAGCGCGTGGACGATCTCTGCCCGCCGCACACCGTCGCGCGGAAGGACCTCGACGAGGCCGTCGAGAGTCCACACGTCCTGCAGAAGCTCCCACACGGTCAGGTCGCGTCGGGCCACCTCCACGCGCTGCAGCCGGTAGAGGGGTTCATCCCCGGCGGTCGCCCGGTCCCCGAGGGCCGTCGGCTCGTACTCGTACGGCACCTGGATCATCGGGTTGGCGGCGGCCTCCAACAGGAGCCGGAACGGACCCGGGCCGGCCAGGGGCACCCACGCGTTGAACGGCTCGATGGCCTTCACGATCGAGCCGTCCGGACGATACGCCGTCGCCTCCGCCTGGAAGCCCGGCTGTTCGCCCGAGAAACCCAGGTCGACGACGAGCTCGGCCTCCTCCGGCATCCAATCGACCGGCACCTCACCGCGCACGTCGAACCAGACCGTGTCCCACGCCCGACCCCAGGTCGACCCCACGGCGAACGGTTCGTAGTGCTGTCTCATCGCCTCCGCGAACGGCACCGGCTCGCCGCCGACGCGCCACGCCGAGATCTCGACCGGGCGGCTCTCGCGGTACAGCGCGGGCTGAAGGCGGAAACGGGTGAAGCGGCGGACGCGCTGGAGCGCCAGCGTCTCGGCATCCAGACGGGCGCGACCGTTCGGATTGGACTCGTCGGTCATGCTCCGGACTCGCGCGGCGCGATGAGCTCGCGGGTGTAGTAGTCGATCAGACCCTCGGGCGAGGTCAGGACGGGACGGTCGAAGTCGCCGGTGAGGTACATCGGCGTCACGAGGTAGGACTCCCGCGCGTGCCGCGGCCGCGCCCAGCGCACGCCGTTGGCGATCACGCGCTGGACATCGGGGTGGTGATAGACGGGATAGATCTCGTCGCCCGGGCTGAAGTAGAACACCCGCCCGTGTCCCCGCCGATAGGTGATCCCGCTGCGGAACACCTCGCCGCCCGAGAAGCTGCTGATGAACACCAGCTCGTCGGGCTCGGGGATGTCGAAGTACTCGCCGTACATCTCCTGGCCGGGGATGATGAGCGGCTGAGGCACGCCCTCGGCGATCGGATGCCGTGGGTCGACCGTCCACACGAGCTCACGGTCGTTGTCGTTTCGCCAGCGCAGACTGCAGGTCGTCCCCATCAGGCGGCGGAAGATCTTCGAGTGGTGGCCGGAGTGCAGGACGATGATGCCCATGCCCTCCAACACGTGACGCTGGATGCGATCGACGACCTCGTCCGAGACCTCCTCGTGCGCCGTGTGCCCCCACCACAGCAGCACGTCGGTCTCGGCGAGGGTCTCCTCGGTCATGCCGTGCTCCGGATCGTCGAGGACGCGGGTCGACACCGTCACCTCGTCGCCGAGGAGGCGTGAAATGCCCTCGGCGATCGTCGAGTGCATCCCGTCGGGGTAGATCTCGCGCACCACGGGGTTCACTTGCTCGTGACGGTTCTCACCCCAGACGACGACGCGGATGGTCTCGGAACGGGCGGGGGTCGATGTCATCGGGCGCCTCCTGACGCGTGAGAGACGGCCTGCGGGGAGCTCCCCCAGGCCGGTGTGGCTATGGCCCCCACCGCGCTCGGCCACGAGCGCAGAAGGTCGGCGACGTCGTCGCTCTGTTCGTCGGCGATGGCCTGGGTGAGGGAGTCCTCAAGAAGCTCTTCCAGGACGACACGGTCGCCTCCGCGCTCGCTGCTGCGGATCGCACCCTCCACCATCGCCAGGGTCAGCACGTTCGTCCGGACCTCGTTCTGCGGGGTCAGACCCGACCCGAGGGACGACACGAACTCCTCCAGTGCACCCTGGATGCCTTCGCTCTGCCCGGAGATCTCGAAGCCGGCGTCGCCGGCGTCCACGCGGACGAGGTGGTCGCCGTCCCAGCTCGCGGCCCCGTGCTCGCCGTAGATGTGCCAGTCGGCGTTCCACGAGGTCTGCAGGCCCGGGGTGCACCGGCTGCCGGAGTAGACGAACCGGGCCCCCGAGGCCAGATCGAACGTGGCCGTCGCGGCCGCGTGTCCGGCGAACCAGCTCCACGCCGGATTCCAGGAAACGCATCGCACCGCGACCGGTTCGTCGGCGGTGAGGAAGCGCAGCATGTCGAAATGGTGCACCGACATGTCCACCAGGAGCGGGTGCGCCATCTGCTCGCGGAACCCCGGTTCGTGGTCGGCGTGGAAGAACTCCGCGTGCACCGCCCCGAGCGCGCCGAGGTGCGCGGTGGCGTCGCGGAACGCCGCGAGGTGCGTGAAGTACCGGCGGGACTGACTGGCCATGAGCAGCTCGCCGGTGAGATCGGCCAGAGCGACCTGACGGAGGGCCTCGGCGACCGTCGGAGCCAACGGCTTCTCGCACAGGACGGGCAGTCCGGCGCGCATCGCCTCTTCGTTGACCACGCGATGCGCCTGGGGCACGGTGACGTTGATCACGGCGCGGGCCCCAGACCGCTCCACGACGTCGGCGAGAGACGATCCCACTGCGGTGTCGTGCAGTCCGATCGAGGACACCGTCCGCGTCGCGAGGTCGACGTTCAGGTCGACGACGCCCACCGGCTCGGCGTACGAAGATCCGGCGAGCATGCGAAGCCACTCGCCGCCCATGGCACCCGCGCCCACCACGACGACCGGGAGCCTTTCGCGAGGCGGGGCCGAGCTGTTCTCCAACATGTGACTCATCCTTTGATCGCACCGCCCAGGCTCGTGCGCAACAAGTGCTTCCGAACGAAGATGTACAGGATCGCGGGCGGAACGAGGTACACGATCGCGCTGGCGGCCAGGAGACCCCAGTCGACCTGGTTGTACTCGCTGAAGGCCCGGAACAGCCCGATCGAGAGCGGGTACAGCTCCGAGCTCTGCAGGAGCACGAGCGGAGTGAGGAAGTCGCCCCAGACGTTCATGAAGCTGAGCATCGCGGCCGCTCCGAGGCCGGGTCCGACCAGGGGAAGGACGACCCGCCAGATGGCCTGGAGGCGGGAATTCCCGTCGATCCACGCCGCCTCTTCCAGCTCGATCGGAACCGCGGCGATCGTGCCCGCCAGCAGCCACAGGGTGACCGGGAGTTGGAAGGCGGCCTCGACGATGATCAGACCGATCAGCGTGTTCGAGAGGTGGACCTTCACCATGATCAGGTACAGCGCGACGATCGTCGCCGGCGCAGGGATCACGCGGATCAGAAGGATGCCGAACATGAACACGCGGCGGCCCCGGAACCGGTACCGCGCGAGGGCATATCCACCGGCGAGTCCGAGTGCGAGGTTCAACGCGGTGGCGCTGACGCCGATGATGAGGCTGTTGACCAGCAGCATGGGAGTGCCGGCCGCGGTGAAGAAGGCGAAGAAGTTCTCGAAGCTCCAGGCCGGCCACTGCACGGTCGGTCCCGCCTCGGAGTCCACGGCGCTGAAGACCACCCATGCGAACGGAACAAGACAGAACACCGCCATCAGGGAGATGAGGATGTAGCCGAGCGTCCGCTGGACGACCGCGATGGGCGACAGAGGGCGTCGCCGCATCTTCGGCAACGGAGTGGCGGCGGCGGCCCCCGGGGCGCGGGAGAGGACGGATGTCATGTCAGACCTCGACTTTCGCCAGGCGCACGTACACGACACCGAGGACGAGGACGATGACCAGCAGGATGATGGACGCGGCGCTGCCGATCCCGATCTGGGAGAACTGCAACGCACGCTCGTAGATGTAGATCGCAGCGAGGCGCGTCTGCCCGCCGGGTCCACCCTGGGTGAGGAAGTACACCAGGCCGAAGACACCGATCGTGCTGATGGTCGTCAGCAAGAGGTAGAGGAATACCGGCCCGCGGATGAGCGGCAGAGTGACGTGCCGGAACACCTGGACGGCACTCGCCCCGTCGATCCGCGCCGCCTCGATGAGCTCGGCGGGAACGTCCTCCAGGGCCGCCTGGAACATGATCATGGCGAACGCCACACCACGCCAGATGTTCACGATGATGATCGACGTGAGGGGCACGACCTGCAGCCACGCCGTCGGTTCCGCGCCGAAGAGGCCTGTCAGTCGATTCAGCGTCCCCTCCGCGCTGTTGGAGAGCACACTCGCCCACGCCAGAGACGCGACGACCTCCGGGACGACCATCGGCATCAGGATGGCGGCGCCGAAGAAGCCCTTCCCCCGCAACCACGGGCGGCTGAGGAGGATCGCCGCGATCATCCCGAGCACGGTCTGTCCGATGATCGCGCTCCACAGTGTGAAGTTGGCGGTCTGTCCGAGCGACGACAGGAAGTCCGCGTTGGTCAGCAGATAGACGAAGTTGTCGATGCCGACGAACTGCGGATTCCGAGCCGCGAAGCCCGTGAGCTGCGTGTTCGTGAACGCCAGATAGATGCTGTACACCGCCGGCAGCAGGATGAACACCGCGATCAGGACGAACGAGGGTCCGAGCAGGAGGAGGATCAGGGGCCAGTTGCGAGCGCGACGCCGCGTCGGCGACGGCCCGGAGGCCGCCGCCGACACGGACGCGGTGAGCGTCGAGGTCACTGCTTCACCAGACTCGGACCGAGGAGGTCCGTCGCATCGGCGACGAACGCGTCATAGGCCTGCTGACCGTTCGCCTCGCCGCTGAGGATCATCTCCGTGGCCGTGGCCACGGCCTGTCCGATCTGGGCGGCACCGTCGCCGGTGACGACGAACACGCTGTCCGAGAGGTCCTCGCCGGCCTGCAGCAGCTGCGGCTCGGCCGAGTAGGGCGCGACGTCGTTCAGGTCATCGCGGGCGGACGCGGCGCCCGAGGCGACGAGCTGCTCCGCGAGAGGCTTGCCCGTGGAGAGGTACTTGATGAACTCCCACGCGGCGTCCTTGTTCTTCGACTCCGCCGTGATGGCGTAGCCACCGCCGGTGCTGCTCCAGCCGTACGGCTTGTCGCCCGAACGGAGGCCGGGGAACTGCCACGTCGAGACCTTCTCGGTGAGGCCGTCGATCGGGGCCGCTCCGTCGGGGCCCCAGTCGAACTTCCAGCCCCACGTGCCCTGCGCCGCGACCTGGATCTCGCCCTCGGGGAACTTGGTGTACTTCGTCGGCTCCCACGGGTTCGGGTTCTGCAGGTCCTGGACCGGGAGCAGACCCTTCTGTGCGAGCTCCGCGTACAGGTTGAAGACCGCGAGCCACCCGGGGCTCTTGAGGTCCCACGTGTCCGTCTCGGAGTCGTAGAAGTCCTTGTCGGTGCCGCCGAGGAGGGGCTGGAAGCCCTCTCCCCACGTGCCGCCACCCCACGCGGTGCCGGCCGGGATGACGATGGGCGTGCCCCCGGTCTTGTCCTTGACGGCGACCAGACGCTCGATCAGGTCGTCCCACGTCTGGGGCTGGGAGGTGTCGATGCCCAGCTCGGTCAGGATGTCCTTGCGGTAGAACAGGTTCAGCACGCCCGCGCCCGACGGGATGCTGTAAATCTGGCCGTCCTGACGGACCATCGCCTCCTTGACCGCCGGATAGTAGTGGCTCCAGCCGTCCCACGCCTCGAGGTATCCGTCGAGAGGAGCGAGGTAGCCGGCGGAGGACCAGGAGATCGCCATGTTCTCCCCGATGTCCAGCACGTCGGGCGCCTGACCGGCCGTCAGCTGCTGCGTCATCTTGGTCATGAACTGCTCGTCGGTCAGCTTGTCCGCGATCAGGTCGACCTTGATGTCTTTGCCCTGCGCGGCCATCTCGGCCTCGAAGCCGGGGATCTCCTTGCCGATCGCATCGATGTTCGTCTGCTTGGTCTCCATGATGGTGATCGTCACGGGGCCGTCGCTCGCGTCGCCGCCCCCCGAGGAGCAGCCGGTCAGCCCGGCCGCGGCGACCACGGTGGCCGTGAACGCAGCGGCAACATGTGTGCGCTTCATTGCGATGCCTCTCCTGGGTCACCCCGTCGGCTACTTTGCCGATCCGTCAGCTGATCCCGCACTCATGTTAGGACATTAGGAAAATGGCGTCAACATTTTCGGCCACCTTTGTACTAACATGACATACTGACCACCATGTCAGTTCGGACGAGGGCGAGGATCGCGTGACCGACGTCGGAGAGACCGTGGTGCTCCCGGTCGAGCAGCTCCTCCAGCCTACGACTCAGGCGTCCCCGCTCTGGGGTCGCCTGGCCGCCGGCCTCGAGTCGGCCATCGCCTCAGGCTCGCTCCCGCCGGGAGCCCGTCTCGAGAACGAGGTGTCGATGAGCGAGCGCCTGTCGCTGTCGCGCCCGACCGTTCGACGGGCGATCCAAGAGCTCGTCGACAAGGGGCTGCTGGTTCGCAGACGCGGGGTCGGCACGCAGGTCGTCCACGGATCGGTTGCTCGCCAGATCGACCTGACGAGCCTGCACGACGACCTCGAACGGTCGGGCCGCGTGCCTTCCACGCGGGTGCTCGAAGTCACCCTGGCCCCCGCTGCCCCCGAGATCGCCGCCCAGCTCGGGCTCCAGCCGGAGGCCCGCGTCCTCAAGATCCGCCGGGTCCGCTTCGCGAACGCGGCGCCGATCGCCGTGCTCGAGAACTATCTTCCCGAGACCTTCGCCGACATCACCGCCGAGACGCTGAAGGAGCACGGGCTCTACCACCAGCTCCGCGCCCGAGGCGTGACGCTGCGCGTTGCGCGGCAACGGATCGGCGCCCGACGCGCGAGCGTCGACGAAGGCCAGCTTCTGGACATCGGACGCGGCGCGCCGGTCCTCACCATGGACCGCACCGCGTACGACGCCGACGGTGCCGCCGTCGAGTACGGGCACCACTGCTACCGCCCCGACCTGTACGGCTTCGAGATGACCCTCGTCGATCGCGGACCCCTGCCGTGACGGTGACGCTGCAGGATGTGGCCGCCGTCGCCGGCGTGTCCATCAAGACCGTGTCGAACGTCGTTCGCGACTACCCGCACGTCCGCCCCTCCACTCGTGAGAAGGTGCAGCAGGCGATCGACCAGCTCGGCTACGTGCCGCACAGCACCGCGCGGCGACTGGCGACGGGGCGGACGGGAATGGTCGCGTTCGCGCTCCCGGCGATCGAGGCCCCTTACTTCGCCGAGCTGGCGGCGCTGATGTCCACCGAGGTGGACGGCTTCGACTACCGCCTGCTGATCGAGCAGACCACCGGCGGTCTCGATGAGGAGCGCGCGATCCTGCGCGGCCGCGAACAAGGCCTCATCGACGGCCTCGTCTTCCAGCCGACCTTCCTCTCCGCCGAGGCCATCGAGGAGTTCCGGGGCGCGACGCCGCTGGTGCTGCTGGGCGAGATGCCCGCGCCGCCGACGGTCGATCACGTGATGGTCGACAACATCGCCGCCGCTCGCACGGCGACCTTCCACCTGCTGCGATCGGGGCGCACCCGCGTGGCGTTCCTGGGCCGCAACCGCAGCGTCGGGCACACCACGGCCACGCTGCGCCTGCAGGGCTACCGTGCGGCACTCGAGGAGTTCGACGCCGCCCGCGGCGACGATCTGCTGATCCCGATGACCCAATTCGGAGCCTTCGCCGCCGAAGCGGCCGTCAGCGACGCGCTGAAGTCCGGTATCCCGTTCGATGGTCTCGTCTGCTTCGACGACCTGTCGGCGATCGGCGCGATGAAGGCGCTGAGCCGGGCGGGGCGCCTCGTGCCTGACGACGTCGCCGTCGTCGGGTGGGACGACATCCTGATGACGCAGTTCACCGCTCCCGCGCTCACCACCATCCGGCCGGACAAGGCGACGCTCGTCCAGACCGCGTTCTCGTTCCTCCGCGATCGGATGGGCGGCGAGGACGGAGACGGACGTCACGCGCTCGTCGGATTCGACCTCGTGGTGCGCAGCAGTACCGCCACGTAAATTTGCAGCGCTGGAAAAAGTACGCCACAGTGTCCGCATGGACCCAATGACGTCATCCGTATCCGACGAGGCTGGTTCGCACCCTCGTCCCCAGCTGCGCAGGCCGACGTGGCGAAGCCTCGACGGCGAGTGGCGCTTCGCCTACGACGACTCCGAGGTCGGCTCCGCCGAGGGGTGGTTCCGTACCGGTGAGTTCGACCAGAAAATCGTCGTCCCCTACCCTCCGGAGTCGCAGGCCTCGGGCATCGCCGATCCGTCCTACCACCCGGTCGTCTGGTACTCGCGGGTGTTGGCCGCCGGCGAGACCGAACGAGGTGACGCGGGGGCGAGATCGCTCCTGCACTTCGGCGCGGTCGATTACGCGGCGACGGTATGGGTGAACGGGAGCCAGGTCATCACGCACGCGGGCGGTCACTCCCCCTTCTCCGCCGACATCACCGACTACCTCCGCGGCGACGGCGACGACCTCCTCGTCGTGCGCGCCGTCGATCGGCCCCTCGATGTGGGCCAGCCGCGCGGCAAGCAGGAGTGGCTGCCGGAGCCGCACGAGATCTGGTATCGCCGCACGACGGGGATCTGGCAGCCGGTCTGGCTCGAGCACGTGGCTCCGACGCACATCGTCGAACTCACCTGGCGAGCCACGCGCGGCACCGACAGCGTGCAACTCGAGGTGCTCGCCAACCGGCCGCTCGCGCCGGGGGCGACCGTCGACGTCGAGTTGCGATACCAAGGCGCGCCTCTCGTACGGGCGTCCGTGGAGGTGCTCGGCTCCGGCGCGCCGATCCTCGACATCCCCCTGCGCGATCAGCGCAATGGCCAGCACTACGAGAAGCTCACGTGGTCCCCCGAGAATCCGCGCCTCATCGACGCAACCGTCACCGTGACCGACGGCGATTCGGTGGACTCCGTCGAGTCCTACCTCGGGCTTCGCACTGTGGGCATCGCGGCAGGGCGCTTCCTGCTGAACGACAGGCCGTACTTCGTCCGCGCGGTTCTCGAGCAGGGCTTCTGGCCCGAATCCCACCTCGCCGCGCCCCACGCTGAGGCGCTGCGCGCCGAGGTCCAGCTCATCAAGGACATGGGGTTCAACACCGCCCGCATCCATCAGAAGGCCGAGGACCCGCGCTTCCTGTACTGGGCCGACCGGCTCGGCCTCCTGCTGTGGGGCGAGGCTCCAGCGGCCTACGAGTTCACCACGAGCGCGATCACCGACCTCACCCGCGAATGGGTGGAGCTCGTGCGTCGTGACCGTTCCCACCCCTCGATCGTCACCTGGGTGCCGATGAATGAGAGCTGGGGGGTGCGCGACATCCTCACGGATGCCCCGCAGCGGGCCTTCTCCCGCGGGCTCGCCGACCTCACCCGCGCACTCGATCCCACCCGCCCGGTCGTCTCGAACGACGGGTGGGAGCACACCCACTCCGACATCCTCACGGTCCACGACTACGACGGCGACCCCGAGACCTTCGCGCAGCGCTACGAGGATCGAGACGCGCTGAGGAGACTCTTCGCCGGCTACGGCCCCTCGCACCGGATGATGATGGCCGAAGGGGATGCCGACATCGAGAACGTCCCGGTGATGGTCAGCGAGTTCGGTGGCATCAAGTTCGAGACGGCACCGTCGGCGCCGGCGTGGGGCTATTCGACCAGTGACAGCGTCGAAGAGCTCGAGACGCACCTGCGAGGACTGTTCGGGGCCCTGCTGGATAGCACGGTGCTCGCGGGATTCTGCTACACGCAGATCACCGACACCCTGCAGGAGGCCAATGGGCTGGCCGACGAGAACCGGGTTCCCAAGCTCCCGATCGAAGTGATCCGATCGATCGTCACCGGCGAGTCGCGCTCCAAACCCTGATCGTGACCGCGCGAGGCGGGCGGTGACCCTGTCGGGGCACCGCCCGCTCCCGTCTAACCGAGCAGCGGGCGCTGGGCGCCGCGGAGACGCTCGTACTCGACGCGCGCCTCGCGGGTGCTGTCGAGAGTGGACGCGGCGGCGACGGGGACGTCCCACCACCCACCGCCGTCGGGGCCGTACCGCAGTGGATCGGCGTCGACGTGGATGAGAGTGGTCGTCGACGATTCCTTCGCGCGGCGGACGGCGTCGCGGAGGTCCCGGGCGGCGTCGGGCCCGGGCGACACCTCGATCACGTCCACGCCATAGGACCGGGCGTTCGCCGCCAGGTCTACGGGGACGAACCTCTCATCGACGAAGTCGAGTGTCACCGGGTCCTGCGCGCGGTATTTGGTCCCGAACCGCGCAGACCCCACGGTCTCCGACAGGTGCCCGATCGAGGCGTAGCCGTGGTTCTGGACCAGCACCACGATGATCTTCAGCCCCTCGGCGACGGCCGTGACCAGCTCCGTGTGCAGCATGAGGTACGACCCGTCCCCCACCATGACGAGGACGTCACGGTCGGGTGCGGCGCGGCGGACGCCGAGACCGCCGGCGATCTCGTAGCCTATCGTCGAGAAGGCGTACTCGACGTGGTACCCCAGCGGATCGCGCACGCGCCACAGTTTGTGGAGATCTCCGGGGAGCGATCCCGCCGCCTGCACGAGCACATCCGTGGGATCACTGGCGGCATGGACGGCCCCGATGATCTCCGGTTGCCCGAGCAGTTCCGCGCCGCTGGGCGCGAGCGCCCGGTCGACGACGGCATCCCACGCGCTCTTCTCCGCGCTGACGCGCTGTGCGTATTCCGGCGCGACGTGCCATCCGTCCAGCGAGGTGCGCAGCGCCTCGATCGCGACACGGGCATCGGCCACGACCGGGTGCTGGGTCCCGTGCTTATAGGCGTCGAAGGGTGCGACGTTGATGTTGACGAATCTCACGCCGGGCCGCTGGAACGCGCTTCGGCTGGCGGTGGTGAAGTCGCTGTAGCGCGTGCCGATGCCGATGACCACGTCGGCCTCGGCCGCGAGGGCGTTGGCAGCCGTCGTCCCGGTCGCACCGATCGCGCCGACGGAGTTCGGGTGGTCCCAGCGGAGGCTCCCGACACCCGCCTGTGTGGCGCCGACGGGCACACCCGTCGCCTCGACGAGAGCGCGGAGCGCGTCCTCCGCGCCCGAGTACAGCACACCGCCACCGGCGACGATCACCGGCCTCTCCGCTGCGCGGATGACGTCCAGGGCCCGGGAGAGCTCGCCGGGCTCGGGCACCGTCCGACGGACGTGCCAGTCGCGCGGCTGCAGGAACTCCACCGGCACGTCGAGAGCCTCTGCCTGCACGTCCTCCGGGAGGGCGATCGTCACCGCCCCGGTCTCCGCCGGGTCGGTCAGAACCCGCATCGCCGCCAGCGCGATCGAGAACAGCTGTTCGGGGCGCTGCACGCGGTCGAAGAACCGCGATACCGGACGGAAGGCGTCGGTGACCTGCATGCCGGGATCGTGCGGATGCTCCAGCTGCTGCAGGACCGGATCGGCGACGCGGGTGGCGAAGGTGTCCGACGGCAGCAGCAGCACCGGGAGCCGATTCGCCGTGGCGAGGGCGGCACCGGTCAGCATGTTGGCCGCACCGGGGCCGACGGAGGCGGTCGCGGCGAAGGTCGCACGCCGTCGCCGCATGCGGGCGTAGCCGACCGCCTGATGCACCATGGCTTGCTCGTTGCGGGCTTGGTGATATGGCATGAGCCCCGGCGTGTCGGTATGCAGCTGCAGCAGCGCCTGCCCGATTCCAGCGACGTTGCCGTGGCCGAAGATCCCGAACGTCCCCGCGATCGTCCGCTCACGGACATCGCCATCGACCGTCCACTGGTTCGCAAGGAACGTCACCAACGCCTGCGCGACGGTCATGCGTCTGGTGTGCCCCGCGGGCACGGAAGTCTCGCGTTCATCGGTCGGTCGGGTCATCGTGCGGACTCCTTCGCCGTATAAGGCAGACGCGGATCGGGGTGCTGATCGGCCCAGAGACGCCGGATCCACCCCTGTGTCGGATCATCCGTGATCCGCCAGGCACGCTCGTCGCCGGGGCCCGCCATCACGTTGAGGTAGTACAGGTCGTACCCGGGGGCGGCGACGGCGGGACCGTGGAATCCGTAGGGGACGAGCGCGATGTCGCCGGTACCGACGCGGGCCGAGGTGTCGATCGCTCGGTCGTCCGAGGCGTAGGTCGCGAACATCCCGAACGGCCGGGCTCCGGGCGGAGTCTCGACGCCCCGGGCGACCGTGGACTCGAAGTAGTAGATCTCCTCCAGCTCGCTCTCGGTGGCGCTGGCGTGGTCGTGCTTGTGCGCGGGGTACGACGACCAGTTCTCCGCGGGCGTGATCACTTCGCACACGATGAGCTTCTGTGCCGCGAGCGCGCCGGGGACGCCGAAATTGTGCACCTGACGCGTGGACCGCCCGGCACCGCGGATCTCGACCGGAACGTCCTCACGCCGTAGGACGGTCGGCGGCAGGCGGGTCGTCGCAGGGGCCTCGGCGACCGCGACGCGCCCGGCTCCCTCGATGCGGAGCTCGGTCGTCGTACCCGCGTAGAGCACATCCGTCGGCCCGTCGAACACCGACCGCCGCCCCTCGAGCGCCCATCGATCACCCGATCCCGAAACGAGGAACGAGCCCGCAAGAGGAACGACCATGCGCTCGAGGTCGGATGCCGGGAGCACGACGTCGCCATCGATCTCGGCGACACGCAGCCCGGTGTGGTGCCACCCGCGCACGCCCGGCCCGACCACGCTCTCCCAGGGGCCCTCGGCGAGGGAGCCGCGCGGGAACAGCCATTCGTTCGTGGTCATCAGTTCTGGGGGAACCCGAGATCGACACCACCGTGCGAAGGGTCGAGCCACCGCGCGGTGACCGCCTTCTGCTGCGTGTAGAACTTCACGCCTTCGCTGCCGTGCGCTTTGGCATCGCCGAACAAGGACTGCCGCCATCCCCCGAAGGAGAAGGTGGCGACGGGCACGGAGATCGGCACATTGATCCCGATCATGCCGACCTCGACCTCGCGCTGGAATCGACGCGCGGCTCCGCCGTCGTTCGTGAAGATCGCCGTGCCGTTCCCGAAGGCGCCCGAGTTGATCAGCGCGACGCCCTCTTCGTAGCTGGCGACGCGGACGACGGACAGGACCGGCCCGAAGATCTCCTCGGTGTACACCCGCGACGAGGTCGAGACCCGATCGATGAGGGTCGGACCGAGCCAGAACCCGTTCGGGTCGCCGTCGACGAGCACGTCCCGCCCGTCGACGACGACGTCGGCGCCGTCGGCGACCGCGATGTCGATGTAAGACGCGACGTTGTCGCGGTGCTGCCGGGTCACGAGTGGGCCCATGTCGCAGGATCGACGGCCGTCACCGACCCGGAGACCGCCGATGCGGTCACCGATCTTCGCCACGAGCTCGTCGGCGACCGGTTCGACCGCGACGACGACCGAGATGGCCATGCACCGTTCACCCGCCGAACCGAAGCCCGCATTGACCGCCGAGTCGGCGACGAGGTCGAGATCGGCGTCCGGCAGCACCAGCATGTGGTTCTTCGCTCCTCCGAGCGCCTGGACGCGCTTGCCATGCTGCGCAGCAGTCTCGTAGATGTATCGGGCGATGGGGGTCGAGCCGACGAACGAGATCGCGCGCACGTCGGGATGCTCCAGCAGTCCGTCGACCGCGACCTTGTCGCCCTGCAGCACCGTGAACACGCCGTCGGGCAGCCCCGCCTCCGCGAGGAGTTCCCCGATCCACACCGCAGCGGACGGGTCCTTCTCGCTCGGCTTCAGCACGACGGTGTTACCGGCGGCGATCGCGATCGGGAAGAACCACATCGGCACCATGGCCGGGAAGTTGAAGGGGGAGATCACGCCGACGACGCCGAGCGGCTGGCGGAGCGAGTAGACGTCGACGTCGGTGGAGACCTGCTCGGAGTACTCGCCCTTCAGGTGGTGCGCCAGCCCGGTGGCGAATTCGACGACCTCCTGCCCGCGCGTGATCTCGCCCAGCGCGTCGGAGAGCACTTTCCCGTGCTCGCTCGTGATGATCTCGGCGAGCTCGCCTTTGCGAGCGTCGAGCAGTTCACGGAACCGGAACATGATCGCCTGCCGACGGGCGAGCGACATGTCACGCCACAGCGGAAAGGCGGCCTTCGCCGAAGAGACGGCGGCGTCGACGTCGGCGTGGTCGGCCAGGACCACCTGACGAGCCACGCGGCCGAGCGCCGGGTCGAACACGTCGCCCGTGCGCGCGGCCGAACCGGTGACGCGAGCCCCACCGATCCAATGCGGAACCGGTGACGGCGCGTGGTTCGGGTGGCCGTCGCGGATGGATGTCGTCATGACGTCTCCTTCAGATTCCTGCGGGGGTGGATGCCGAGACCGCGCCGTGCACGAGCGAGGCGGCGATGTCGACCGCACCGACCACATCGTCGTCGTGGGGGTACAGCAGTGTCCGTCCCACGACGAGACCCCGCATCCCCGGCAACGCCAGGGCGCTCTGCCAGGATGCGAAGGTCTCCTCCTGGCCCGATGTGGGGTCGCCGCCCAGCAGCAGAGTCGGCATCGTGGCGGCCTCGGCGACGCGTTCCATCTCTGCGACGACGGGGAGCTTCAGCCACGTGTACGCGGACGAGTTGCCGAGCCCGGCCGCGATGGCCACGGACCTGATCACGGCGTCCGCCGAGAGGTCGTTGACGATCCTGCCACCGCGCCACGAGCTCATGAACGGCTCGAGCATCACGGGCAGCTCGGCCGCGGCGGCAGCGGACACCGCGGCCGCGGTCCCCTCGAGGACGCCGGCGGTCGCGGCATCCTCGAGATTGACGCGCACGAGGAGCTTTCCGAGATCGATCCGGTCGCGCACCATCGCGGGGACGTCGTACGCGGTGAATCGGTCGTCCATCTCGAAGCACGCGCCCTGGAGCCCGCCGCGATTCATCGACCCCACCACGATCTTGTCGTCGAGGACCCCCAGGAGTGCGAGGTCTTCGATGATGTCGGGGGTGCCGAGAACACCGTCGACCCCGGGGCGTTCCAGGGCCACCGCGAGGCGTTCGAGCAGAGACACGCGGCTGCCCATGGCGAATCCCCGGGAACCGACGCCCAGCGAGCCGCGTGCGGGGTGGTCGGCGGCGATGATGAAGAGCCGACCGTCTTCGCCGAGAAGCGGGCGTCGACGGCGCGTTCGCAGGGCTTGCCCGATCAGCGTCGGGCTCTCCGCCCGGATCTGCCGAATCCGATCGATGTCAGGCATTCGCCACCGCCCGCTGGATGAACTGCTGCACCTCGGCGGCATCCGGCATCGCCGTGGAGCACTCGCGCTTGCCTGCCACGATGGCGCCGGCGGCGTTCGCCCAGAGCAGGGTCTGCTCCAGACCCCAACCGGCGAGGAGACCGTGGCACAGAGCGCCGCCGAAAGCGTCGCCGGCGCCCAGGCCGTTCACGACGTCGACGGGGAACGGTTCGACCTCGACGCGCTCCTCGCGTGTCTTGGCCAGGACGCCTCTCGGTCCCTGCTTCACGATCGCCAGCTCCACGCCCCGCTCCAACAGAGCGTCGGCCGCGCGGTCGGGGTCGGTCTCGCCGACGGCGACCTCGCACTCCTCGCGGTTGCCGACGGCCACGGTCACGTGGTCGAGCGCTCGCGACACCTGTTCCGCCGCGGCCGCCGCGTCTTCCCAGAACATCGGTCGGTAGTCGAGGTCCAGAACCGTCAGGGGTCGTCGATCCCGGGCCTGCCATGCCGCGAAGTGCGCCGTGCGGCTGGGCTCGCGACTCAACCCGGTGACGGTCGACCAGTACACCCGCGCACCGACCACCGCATCGAGGTCGAGTTCTTCGGGATGGATGACGAGGTCGGGGGCGATCGGGTCGCGGTAGAAGTAGAGGGGGAAATGATCGGGCGGGAAGATCTCGCAGAACGTGACCGGCGTGCGCAGCGCCGGGACGACGCCCACGAATCGGTCGGACACCCCCAACCGTGTCAGCTCGCGGCGAGCGAAGACTCCGAACGGATCGTCGCCGGTTCGGGTGATCAGCGCCGCGGTCCGGCCGTAGCGGGCCGCTGCGACGGCGACGTTGGTCGCCGACCCGCCGAGGTACTTTCCGAAGCTCGTCACGTCTTCGAGGCCGACCCCGTCTTGCAGGGGATACAGATCCACACCGATCCGTCCGATGGCGAGCACATCGGGCGGCGAGGCGAGGTGGGAGGGGCTCAAGGGTGATCCTCTTCGATCGGGGGGAACTTACTTTGTCCTAACAAAGATGAGGTTAGAGCGTGCGGACGCGATTATCAAACACGAGGATGCCGACCGCCCCCGCCGCGTGACGCGCGGGCGGGGGCGGCTCCTTGGGGCCGGGCGGTCCCGCGGGGCTGTCGCACGGCGTCGGAGAGTACGGGCGCTGTCGAGCGATCCACCGGGCAGCGGTCACGCGGACCGCCGACCCCTGTCGGCGGGGAGGACGACGGCGACGTCGGGCGCTGCGTTACGACAGGGAGTCGGCGCGGATGTGCAGGCGCATCGAGCGGGCTTCAGGACGCAGGATCGCATCGGGCCAGACGTCGGGACCGCAGGCCCGCGAGCCGAGGCCGTTCTGCGCCACGTCCAGGTACAGGAAGGTGGATGAGGGCTCGGGGAGTTCGTGGGCATGTGCGGCGCGGTCGATCTCCTGCGCGGTGTGCCGGGCGAGCGTGAAGCCGGGACGTCGACCGCGCGAATCCCGCTCGGCCTCGATCCGCAGCACGCTCCGGCCGCCCCGGCGGATGTCGAGCTGACGCACCTCGCTGCGATGACCGCTCTCCTGGGGGTAGGCGTAGGGGAAGGTGAGCCGATCGAGATCCTCCGCATACCTCCCCACGAGGACGCCCCGACGCGAGTCCGGGTACGACTCCCCAGGCCCGGTGCCGAACCACTCGGCGCCATCGACGTCGACAGGGAGGTCCAGCCGCACGCCGAGGCGCGGCCAGACCAGATCCCACCGCGACGAGGGAAGGAAGTGCAGGGTCAGGAAAACACCGTCGTCGGCCTCTTCCCACCGCTCCTCGAGGGTCACCGCCGCCCGGGTGTCTGCGGCGGCCCATCGCGTGCGGCGCGCCAGAACCGCGTCACCGCGGTGGATCTCCACGACCCGCGAGGTGAGTCGGTCCAGTCCGGCCTGACGCCATCGCGATGCGTGGGAGGGCCCTGGAACGCCGAGCCCGCGCCCCGCCATGGGGTCGCTTTCGTCATAGCTGCCCATGTGGGATCCGTTGTCGTTGTCCGTCGGCGCCCGCCAGAGCTCCAGCCGCGGCCCGTCCACCGCGAGCGCGCCCAGCGACACGAGATGGCCGTCGACGAACTCCGCCGCACCGAGCCGATATCGCCCGCCGATGTCTCGCGCGGTGCCGGGCATCCGAGCCGGACGCGAGACGGGGCTCGACGGTGCGGGCGTGTCGGAGACAAGTGCCTGCTGCGCCGCCACGACGTGGCCCGCGGGGGCCCAGGGAGCGTCCTCGATGAGCGCTGCGCTCACGGTGAACCACACCTCACCGTCCATGTCCGAGGCTCCGCTGAGATCGACGTGGGCGACCGCCTGCCCGCCCGCGGGGATGACGCCATCGTCGGCCGCCGGAAACGAGAGAGTCCCCGATCGCACGCCGACGCCGTCGATCTCCATCCGCCAGGGGAAGACCAGGTCGGACGTGTCGGCGGAGTGCCGCGTGTTGCTCACGCGCACGGCGACCGCGTCCCCCTCCACCTCGATGTCGAAACGAAGGGGGGCGGTCACGGCGGCGAATTCGATCAGCCCGGGCGTGGGGGTGCCATCGGACAGGACCATGCCATCCATACAGGTGTGCCCGTCATGCACACCCGCCGGGGCGAAGTCGTCACCGTAAGCGAAGAATTCGACGCCCTCGGGAGTGCGTGCACGGATGCCGTGGTCGCGCCACTCCCACACGAACCCCCCGTGCAGGCGGGGATAGCGGTCCACGAGATTCTCGTAGAGCTCGATACCACCCGGCCCGTTGCCCATGGCATGCACGTACTCGCACATGACGAAGGGCTTCGACCGTTGGCGCGCGGACTGCGCACCCGAGGCGTCCTGCAACAGCGCGGTCGAGTCCGACCCGATGCTGACGACCTCCGCGACGGCGGGATACATGCGGGAATAGACGTCGGTGTAGTCGCCGGCCCGGTCTCCTTCGTAGTGCACCGGTCGCTCGGGATCGCGCGCGCGCACCCACTCCGCCATCGCCGCGAGGTTCGCGCCCGTCCCCGACTCGTTGCCGAGCGACCACATGACGATGCTCGGGTGGTTCTTGTCGCGCTCGAGCGTGCGCTCCATGCGGTCGAGGTACGTCGCACGCCAGGCGGGGTCCTCGCTCGGGTTGTCCATCCATTCGTCGACCCCGGGCGAGAACACGTCGTTGCCGTGATGGAACGCGTGGGTCTCGAGGTCGCATTCGAGCATCACCCAGAACCCGATCTCATCGGCGAGATCGAGGACCCGTGGATGCGGCGGATAGTGGGCGGTCCGGATCGCGTTCACGTTGTGCCTCTTCATCAGCTCGAGATCGCGACGCACGAACTCCTCGTCGAAGCCCCGGCCGAGGTCGGGATGCGTATCGTGACGGTTCATCCCGTGCAGCACCACTCGCCGGCCGTTCACGAGGAACTGATCGCCGCGCACCTCCACCGTGCGGAACCCGAGGCGCAGCGAAACCGTCTCGGCGTCGTCACGACTGGATACGGTCGCGTCGTAGAGGCGGGGCTGCTCGGCGCTCCAGGCCTCGACGTGCGCGACGACGAGAGGGGCGATCTCCTCGTGGCTCGCCCACTGCACGTCGATGCCCAGCTCGGGCACACGCAGGCGCACGGGGAACGCGCGGTCGTCCGCACGAAGTTCGGTCGTGAGCAGCCCCACTCCCGCGCGGTGGTCGTATCCGGCCCGCACCCAGACGTCTTCGATGCCGGCCACCGGTCGTGCCTGAAGAGTCACCTCGCGGTAAATGCCCGGCAACCACCATTGATCCTGGTCTTCGACGTAGGTCGACGCCGACCACTGATGTACGCGCACCGCGATCGTGTTGATTCCGGCGTGCACGGCCTCGGTGACGTCGAACTCCTGCGCCAGGCGCGAGCCGGAACCCACTCCGATGTCGACTCCGTTGACCCACACGCGGTATCGGGACTCGACGCCGTCGAAACGCAAGACGACGGCGGCGACCTCGTCGCGCCGCATCCACTGTTCCGGGACTTCGAACGTCCGCCGGTGGTCTCCCGTCGGATTCCGGTCGGGGGTGTAGGGAGGGTCCTGGGGGAACGGCAGCTGGACGTTCGTGTACTGGGGAGTCCCGTAGCGCCCCTCGCCCTGCAGGACCCAATGGCCCGGCACGCGCAGGGTGTCCCACGCCGAGTCGTCGAAGCCCGGATCGGCGACGTCGTCCGGACGCTCCCCGGGGGGAAGCACCCCCGGGGAGCCCAGAGCTCCGGGCACGCCACCGAGCAGACGGAAGCGCCACTCCCCGTCCAGTGAGAGCGTGGGTGCGCTCGTGTGCAGCCAGGAGCGCGCCGGCCGGCGCCGCCCCCGTCCCGGTCCGATGTCGTCGACGTAGTGAAGCCCGTCCGTCATGCGAGTCCTCTCGAGGGCGTAGCGTCCACGCGGCTACGCTTCATTGCGCTGCACTGTCCCATCCGGTTTCGACACTTTACCGATTCGATGGGAAAAATAGGCGAGACCAAAAATAAGCGACGGTGAGCATTGCGTCAAGCCAACGGAACGAAGGGGAACGGCGATGATCCTCGACCGCACGTCGCCGTCGACAACGCCATCCCGGTTTACCCTCACAGGTAGGAAATATCCGACCGAGCGCGACCTCTTCGCCGACCCGTGGTCGCCCGGCTCCGTGACCGAATCGAGCGTGCGGCCATGCTGAGGGGAAGCAACATCCTGCGCCTGGGCGATTTCAACCAGGCGGTGATCCTCGATCTCATCCGTCGCGGTCCCGGTCAGAGCCGAACGGATCTGCAGCGAGCGTCCGGACTGTCGTCGCAGACCATCTCCAACATCACGCGACGGCTGCTCGACCTCGGGATGATCTGCGAGAGCGCGCCGAGCGACGCCGGCCGGGGACGGCCCAGCATCCCCCTCGCCGTGAACAGCGCCGGCGCGTTCTCGATCGGCATCCACGTCGACCCGGCCCGACTGACCATCATGCTTCTCGACCTCGGCGGACACGTCCACCGTCGGGAGCAGCTGCGCACTCCGCAGGCGTTCGCGCCCAGCGAGATGACCTCGCTCATCGCGGTCAGCGCGGGCCGCGTGATCCGCGAGGCGGGAGTGGAGCGGGAACGGGTACTGGGCGTGGGTATCGCGGTGCCCGGCCCGGTGGACGTGCGGTCGGGGACGGTGCTCGCGCCCCCGCAGCTCCCCCGCTGGCGGGATGTGCGACTGCGGGCGGATCTTCACGACGCGACCGGCATGCCCGTTCTCCTCGACAAGGACGTCACGGCTTCGGCGACGGCGGAGCTGCGCGCTTCCGCTCACCCCGACTTCGTCTTCCTGTACCTCGGGTCCGGTGTCGGCGCAGCGGTCGTGAGTCAGGGACAGGTCCTGCGCGGCGCGAGCAACAACATCGGGGAGATCGGCGACATCCTGGTCGATCCGGATGCCGAAGACCTCGGATGGAGCGGCCGGCGTGGCGGCCTGGCCGCCGCCTGCGTGCCCGAGGCGCTCGTCATCCAGGCAGCCCAGGCCGGCCTCATCGACCTTCCCGATCTCACCGACCATCTCGCCCTCGATGACGCGGTCACCGACCTGGCCCATCGCGCCGCCGCGGGCGACGCAACCGCGGCTGCGATCCTTCATCGAGCCGCCGAGCGGGTCGCCGTCGCGATCGGTGTGCTGGTGAACCTCCTCGACGTCCCTCGCGTCGTGATCGGGGGGCCGCTCTGGGACCGCCTGCGCCCGGCCTTCCTGCCCGTGATGGAAGAGGCTGTGCGCCGGCAACTCGTGGTCTCGCGTCCCACGTTCCGGGTGGAGGGCTCCACGGTCGGAGACGAGATCGCCGCACAGGGGGCGGCCGAGCTGGTCATGGATCACTTCCTCGCACCGCGGGCGACAGCGCTGCTCATGGAGTGAGCCGGGGGTCGAGGGCCGAGATCGTTCCGCCGCGGGACAGCCGGGCCGATCCGCTGGGCCGGGAACTCTGCACGCGAAACCGGTGCGGCCCGAGCACGACGGATACATTCGGCACATGCCCGCGCTCGCCTCACCGCCCCCGGACGCCGTCGCGGCCCTGGCCGACCGTGTCGAGCGGGCGGCATCCGGACCGTCCCGATTCCTGCTCGGCGTCGCCGGGAGCCCCGGGAGCGGGAAGACGACGCTCGCCGCGGCGCTCGTCTCGGAGCTGAACACCCGACGCCCGGACACGACGGCGGCATTGCCGATGGACGGTTTCCACCTCGCCAACGCCACGCTCGACCGGCTCGGCCGCCACGGTCGCAAGGGCGCGATCGACACGTTCGACGGGTGGGGCTTCCTCGCGCTGCTGCGCCGCGTGCGCGCGGAGACCGGGCACACCGTCTTCGCGCCGAGCTTCCGTCGCGAGGTCGACGAGGGCGTCGCGGGCGAAATCGCCATCGAACCCGGAGTGCGGGTCGTCGTCGTGGAGGGCAACTACCTCCTCGTCGACGACGGCCCGTGGGCGCTCGTGGGCGACGAACTCGACGAGGCGTGGTTCTGCGCGACGCCGCCGGGCGCGCGCGAGCAGCGTCTCATCGAGCGGCACACGCGGCACGGTCGCACGATCGAGGCGGCGACGGCGTGGGCGCGGGAGGTCGACGGCGTCAACGCCGCGCTGATCGAGGCGACGCGCACGCGGGCCGACCTCGTGGTGTCCGGCGAGACGGGAGCGGTCGCCTAGGGAACCGCGAGGTGCCCGGTCCTTGACATCCCGCGTCCGACCTCCTAGGTTCATTACTCAAGTAACGAACCCAAGGAGTCCGATGCTCGACGACGGCAAGCCGATCTTCATCCAGATCGCCGAGTCCATCGCCGACGGCGTGCTCGCCGGCAGCTATCCCGAGGGCACGCAAGTGCCCTCGACGAACGAGCTCGCCGCGTTCCACCGCATCAACCCCGCGACGGTCGGCAAGGGTCTCGGCCTCCTCGTCGACCGCGACATCCTCCACAAGCGGCGCGGTCTCGGCATGTTCGTCAGCGAGGGTGCCCGCCAGCGACTCCGCGACGAGCGCACGACCGCCTTCCGCGCCGGCTTCGTCGCGCCACTCCTCGCCGAGGCCCGCTCCCTCGGCCTCGACCTCACCGACATCCATCGCATCATCGACCAGGAAGGGGCATCCTCATGACGCAGCCCGCCGTCCGCCTGTCGGGGGTGTCGCGCCGTTTCCGGCGCACGCATGCCCTCGACGACCTCACCCTCGACATCCCCATGAACGCCATCACGGGCCTCCTCGGCCGCAACGGCGCGGGTAAGACGACACTCATGTCGATCATCGCCGGCCATGACCGGCCCACATCCGGTTCGGTGGAGGTGTTCGGCACCGACCCCTTCGAGGATGCCTCGACCATGTCATCCATCAGCTTCGTCCGCGACAACCAGAGGTACCCCGAGGACTTCACGCTGCGCCAGGTGCTCGAGGTCGCTCCACTGTTCCACGCGGGGTGGAGCACCGAGGTCGCCGAGCGCCTCGTCCACGGGTTCCGACTCCCCCGCAAGACGGCGATCAAGAAGCTGTCCCGGGGCCAGGCATCGTCGCTCGGCATCGTGCTCGGCCTCGCCTCGCGTGCGCCACTGACGATCTTCGACGAGCCCTACCTCGGACTGGATGCCACGGCCCGCCGCTTCTTCTACGACACCCTCATGCAGGACTACATCGATCATCCCCGCACGATCCTGGTGTCCACGCACCTCATCGACGAGATGGAGCCCCTCCTGGAGCACGTCGTGATCGTGGACGAGGGGCGTCTCGTGCGCACGGCCGCCGCCGACGATCTGCGCGGCAGCGCGGTCACCGTCAGCGGATTCGCGGCGGCGGTCGAGACCGTAGCCGCGGGACGACCGGTGCTGCAGCGACGGACGATCGGCGGCCTCTGCTCCGTCGTCCTCGAGACGCCGGCCGACGACGCCCTCCGGGACGGCGCGGCGAGAGCCGGGGTGCAGCTGACCCCGGCGACCCTGCAAGACCTCGTCGCCGCGTACGGCGTCGAGGCGGAATCCCTGGAAGGAACGCGCGCATGAGCACCTCGACCATCGAACGTCGACGCGGCGCCTCGCCGCTGGACGTGCTGCGACTCCATTTCGCACAGCGTGCCCTGCTGCTGCGCACTCCACCGGGGATCATGCTCGTGGTCTTCGCATTCATCGTCATCCTCGCCGTCATCTTCTGGCGCGCCGGTCTCGAGCCGGGCAGCGCCGAATGGGTGCAGAGCAGTCGGGGTAACGGCGGTGTGGTCTGGGCGCTGCCGGGCTTCCTGGTGTGGCTCGGGATCCAGACGGTGTCGCTGACCTTCCCGCTCGCGCTCTCCCTCGGGAGCACACGCCGCACCTTCGTCGGGGGAACCCTCCTCACTCACGTCGCGCTCGCGCTGTACGTCACCGCGATGCTGTTGGTGCTGCTGGCCGTCGAACTCGCCACGAACCACTGGTTCTTCGGTCTGTACCTCACGGACGTCGCCATCCTCGGCTCCGGCAACCCGTGGCAGCTCGCGCTCACGTCCTTCCTCGGCGCACTGTTCGCGTTGTCCGGCGGCGGTGCGTTCGCCGCCGCCTGGGTGCGGTTCGGGGCCATGGGTCCCACCGCGCTCGGCGCCGTCTCGGTGCTCGGCCTGGGGATCGCCGTGATCCTGCTCATCCCCCTCGCCCCGGCCGCGCAGCCGTGGTGGGCCGCCGTGGCCGCGGTGATCGTGATCGTCCTCGCCTTCGTCGGCCAGTACGTCCTGCTGCGCCGCGCGTCGGTGCGATGAGGTCGGGCCGCCCCTCCGTGAACGTTCGCCTCGTTCCCCTGGATGCCGCAGGCACCGACCGCGAAGAGCTCCGCCGGTTCCTCACGACCGAGGCCTTCCCGTTCCATGTCGTCGAGCGGCCGACCGCCGACCAGGTGGATGCCGCGATCCAGGCCGGCGCATGGGGCGACGCCGACACCGAAGCGCTGTGGATCGATCATCCCGAGTACGGCCGTGTCGGTGTGCTCCGCCTCGAAGACCTGAACGATCCGACCGCGATGATCGACCTGCGGCTCGCGGAGCGGTGGCGCGGCCGCGGGCTGGGCGCCGAGGCGCTCGACGCGGCGACCGACCGCGTCTTCGAGACGCGGCCGGCGGTGCTCCGGTTCGAGGGGCAGACCCGCGCCGACAACGTCGCGATGCGCCGCATCTTCTCTCGCTGCGGGTGGACGCAGGAGGCCTCCTACCGCGACGGCTGGCCCGTGGAAGGCGGCGAGCCGCTGGCATCCGTCGCCTACGCGATTCTCCGACGCGAGCGCGATCGGGATGCAGTCACCGTTCCCGATCCGGTCCGGCTCGCGTGGGAAGGCGAGGAGCTGCTGCTCACACCCACCGTCCGCGGCGATGCCGCCCGACTGCGCGAGCTCCTCACGGAGGACTTCGCCGAGATCGGGCAGTCGGGACGGCGGTGGACCCGGAGCGAGATCATCGCGGCACTGACGACGGACACTCCGGGCGGCCGTTTCGAGATGAGCGAGCGGGAGGCCCGGGTCGTGGGCCCGGACCTCGTCCTGCTGCACTACCGCCTCCTGTTCGACGGGCGCGACAGTCGTCGATCGGCGCTGTGGCGCTGCGACCCGTACCCGCGCTGCGTCTTCCATCAGGGCACGGCTGTCGGAGCCTGACCGCTCCTCCCCCGTGGACAGCCGGGACGCGATGTCGGTGGCCCCTGGCAGCATGTGTGCATGCCAGATCGACCGCCCGTCTTCGACGATCGGGAGGACGCCGTCCTCACCGACGTGGTCGGCGCGCTGATCGAGAGCGAGCGCGCTCTCGCCGAGCTCGAGGCGGCCCGCGTCCTGCAGTTCGCGGCCGCGATGCGCGTCGCACTCCACCGGACCGAGCACCGCCCCCGAGCGGTGCAGGAACGCGAGATGGCGCTGCGCTCCATCGCGGCGGAGATCGGGGTCGCCCTCCGATGGAACGACCCCACCGTGCAAAGCCGCCTCGGCGAGGCCCTGCAGTTGGTCGACGACTTCCCGGCGACGCTACGGGCACTCGCCGAGGCGCGGCTCGGCCCCCGGCACGCGGCGGTCATCCGCGAGATCGGCGCAGAGCTCGCCGATCCGTCCGTCCGTGCCGAGTTCGAGCGTCGCGTCGTCGAACGCGCGGCGACCGACACGGTGGCCGGAACGCGGGCCTTCGCTCGCGCCCTCGTCGAGGAACTCCATCCCGCGTCGATCAGTGAGCGGTTCGCGCGGGCCGAACAGCATCGCCGCGTCTGGATCGACGACGACGTCGACGGCATGGCCCGACTCGGCGTGCTCGACGGCGCCACGAAGATCCGGGCGATGTACGACCGCCTCACCCGACAGGCGCGCGAGATCCGGGCAGTCGCACGATCCGCCGAGCTCGACGACACCGGTCCGGATGCCGTGCACGACCGCCGTACGATCGACCACGTCCGCGCCGACCTGCTGTGCGATCTCGTCCTCACCGGCCAGCCGGCGGTCGACCCCACCACCGGATCCCTGCCGGGCGGACTCGGGGCGATCCGCGCGCAGGTGTCGGTCGTGGTTCCCGCCCTCACCGCCGTCGGTGCGAGCGACCGCGGCGCCGAGGTCGACGGGGTCAGCCCGATCGACGCCGACACCGCGCGGCGACTCCTCGCCGACTGCCCCGCGTGGGAGCGGCTCGTCACGCATCCGATCACCGGCGCGGTGCTCGCGGTCGACCGGTACCGCCCCTCCCCCACCCTCCGACGCTTCGTCAGGGCGCGCGACGTGCACTGTCGATTCCCCGGATGCCGTCAGCCGGCGCGCCGATGCGACCTGGACCACAACCACGATCACGCCCGTGGCGGACCGACCGCCCGAAGCAACCTCGCGTGCCTGTGCAAGCGCCATCACACGCTCAAGACCGAGACCTCCTGGACCGCCCAGCAGCTCCCCGACGGGAGCATCGAGTGGACGAGCCCGCTCGGGCGCTCGGTCACGGACCGGCCCGAAAGGTACGTCGCGTTCGTTCCCGAACCGGATCCGCCGCCGTTCTGATCCGCTCTCGGGCGACGTGCCGGCTCGGGCGGGCACTCCGCCCTCCGCGAACGTCCCTCCTCACGCGACCGTGACGATGCTTGGCTGGCGACCATGCGACGTGTCCTCATCCTCGGCGGCACCGCGTGGCTCGGCCGCGCCATCGCGAAAGCCGCGCTCGCGCACGGCAGCGAGGTGACGTGCCTGGCCCGCGGAGAATCGGGCATCGTCCCCCGGGGTGCCCGACTGCTCCGCGCGGACAGGCGCACCCCCGGCGCGTACGACGATGTCGACGGTGAATGGGACGACGTCGTCGAGCTCTCGTGGGACCCGGGCTTCGTGGCATCCGCGCTGGATGCCCTCGCCGGTCGCGCCGCGCACTGGACGCTGGTGTCCAGCGTGTCCGTCTACGCTCGCGCCGACGTCCCCTTCGCCGACGAGATGGCAGAGCTCGTCGACCCCGTCGATCTCACGCGATACGCGGATGCCAAAGTGCACGCCGAGCGACTCACCTCGGTGCGAAGGGGGGAACGGGCGCTGCTCGTCAGGGCCGGACTCATCGTCGGTCCGGGTGACCCCACCGACAGGTTCGGCTACTGGCCCGCGCGCTTCGCCCGCGGCGGACGAGTCCTGGTTCCGACGAGCACCGGGCGTCACGTCCAGGGCATCGACGTCGATGACCTCGCGGCATGGATCGAACTCGCCGGGCGCGCGGGTGTCACGGGGCCCGTGAACGCGGTCGGCGAGGAGCATCCGCTCGCCGACGTCCTCACCGCGGCCCGCGACGCCGCGGACGCGGCGACGGAGAGCGTCACCCTCGACGACGACACGCTCGAGGCACGGGGCGTGCAGTACTGGTCGGGACGGCGATCCCTCCCCCTGTGGCTGCCTGCCGGCGAGGCAGGCTTCGCGCGGCGGAGCGACGCCGCGTTCCTGGCGGCGGGCGGGGTACGTCGACCGCTCGCCGAGACGATGCGTCGCACTCTCGACGATGAGCGGGCACGCGGGATCGATCGCCCCCGCCACGCCGGGCTCACCGCCGCCGAGGAGCGTGAGGTGCTCGAGACCTGATACCTCGCGTCAGCGCCCGTTGCGGTCGGCGGCGGAGCGCGGCGGGGCCGACGCGACATCGAGTCGGTCGAGGCCGCGGAGCGAAGTCCAGATGAGCTCCTCGCCCTTCGCGGCATGCTGCGACGCCCGCACGGCGCGCTCGTCGGCCCACGAGTTCAGCACATGGCCGCTGTGCCCGCGAACGTGCTCGAGCACCACGTCGGGGAGCCCAGCGGCGCGACGCGCATCCCTCGCCGCGATGAGCGCCTCGAGGATGCCGCGATTGGCGACGGGTTTCTTCGCCGACGTGACCCACCCGCGGCGGCGATGTCCGTCCATCCACGACGAGTACGTGTCGATGGCGTACTTCGAGTCCGCTTGGACCACGAGGTCCCGGACATCGGCGTGGTCGGTGATCGCGTGCAGCAGTCCGAGCAGCTCGCCGATGTTGTTCGTCCCCTCCGGGATCGAGCCGGCGGCCCAATGGCCGTCTTCGCCGACCCAGGCCCACCCGGCGGGACCCGGATTCCCCTTGCACGCGCCGTCGGTGGCGACGACGTAGCGATCGGAGGATGCGGGTGAGGAAGCACTGCTCATCCCTCTAGTCTCCCCGACCCCGCACGGATGAACTGCCGGATGGAGTCTCGGGCCGCGGCGCGCGTCATTCCGGCGCCGCCGCGCGGCCGAGCGTGGCGCGCCTGCCAGAGTCCCGTGCATGACCGTGCCGCGCACTCGCTTGTCGTTCGCCGCCCGCAGTGCCATCGCCGCAGGCGCCGTGATCATCGCCGCCGCCGTCGGCTTCCTCGTCTGGTTTCTGACCGCTCAGCCCGCGCCCGCCGGACCGAACGCCGAGGCGACCGAGCGGCTGAGTCAGTGGCAGCAGATCTTCGAGCAGTACCGAGCGCGCAACGGCGCCCTGCCCGACCTGCCCGATGGCGGGTACTGCCTCGGCACGGGCTTCCCGACGGGAAGCGGTGGCACCGCGAACTGCCGCGACTATGACGCCAGCAACTATTACACCGAGGCCGGCAGCGTGTCCCTGATGCAGGCGCTCTCTTCTGTCGGCTCGTTGCCCGAAGGTGTCTCCGCCCCGGTGCAGGGAACGATCGGGCCCTACGCGGAGTACCGCAACGGCCAGATCGCGCTCCTGACCGCGGAAGAGGGCGGCTGCGTCGCTCCGGCCACCGAAGTGTGGAACGACGGAGCCACCCTCTTCATCTGCGGGATCACGCTGAAGCGCTGACTCAGCTCCCGCTGCTGTCGGCCTTCTTGCCGCCCGCTTCGAGCACGTCTCCGGCGGGAAGCTCCTGGTGACCGCCGAACTGCAGTCGCATCGCCGAGAGCACCTGGTTGGCGAAGTGGTCCTCACCTCGCGAAGCGAACCGCTCGAACAGCGACGATGCCAGCACGGGGACCGGAACGCCGGTGTCCACGGCGGCCTTCACGGTCCAACGTCCCTCACCCGAGTCCGACACGCGGCCCGCGAGCCCGTCGAGAGTGGGATTCTGCGCCAAGGCCGCGGCCGTGAGGTCGAGCAGCCACGACGAGATGACCGATCCGCGCCGCCACAGTTCCGACACCTTGGCGGTGTCGATGTCGAACTGGTAGAACTCGGGTTCCTCCAGCGGCGCGACTTCGGCGGAGTGCTCGCCCTGCTTGAGGCCCGCGTCGGCGTTGTTGAGCACGTTGAGTCCCTCGGCGAGCGCGGCCATGATGCCGTACTCGATGCCGTTGTGGACCATCTTCACGAAGTGCCCGGCGCCGGACGGGCCGCAGTGCAGGTAGCCGCGCTCCTCCGGGGAGTAGTCACCGGTCCGACCGGGGGTGCGCTCGACGTCGCCGGGGCCCGGAGCGATGGTGCGCAGCACCGGCTCCAGGTGGGTGACGGCCTCATCGGGGCCGCCGACCATGAGGCAGTAGCCGCGCTCCAGACCGAACACGCCGCCGCTCGTGCCGACGTCGACGTAGTGGATGCCGGCGTCCTTGAGCTTCGCGGCCCGACGGACGTCGTCGCGGTAGTTCGAGTTGCCCCCGTCGATGATGATGTCGCCGGCCTCCAGCACATCGGCGACCTGGTCCACGACGCTGCCGGTCAGCCCGGCGGGGATCATGAGCCAGACCACGCGCGGCGCCTCGAGCTTCGCGGCCAGATCCGCGAAGCTGTTCGCCCCGACGGCCCCTTCCGCAGCCAGACCGCTCACCGCGTCCTGGTTCACGTCGTAGACGACGCAGTCGTGGCCGTCTTTCATGAGCCTGCGGACGATGTTGCCGCCCATTCGTCCGAGTCCGACCATGGCGAGTTGCATCCGTACCCCGTTCGTCGTGATTTCCGCCACGGCGGGCGGCTCTTCGAGTCTAGGAGCGCGCGGGGCGCTCACGGCCCGGTCAACTGTCGAAGTCTTCGGGGTCCACGTCGTCGAGGAACCTGCGGAACTCCTCCACGCGATCCTCGTCTCCGCGCGTGTCCAATTCCACGGCTCCCTCGGGCACGCCCGCGACGGCGAAGACTGCTTCCGCGACGGCGATCGGCGCGTCCGTGCGCACGGCGAGGGCGATGGCATCGGAGGGACGCGCATCGATGATCAACGGACCCGTCGGTGTCCGCAGGTGGATCTCGGCGTAGAAGGTGCCCTCGGCGAGCCGCGTCACCTGTACGCGCTCGACGGATGCCGCCAGCTGACGCAGCATGACGACCATCAGGTCGTGCGCGAGCGGCCGTGGAGTACTCGTTCCCTCGACCGCGACGAGGATCGACATCGCCTCCTGCGGACCGATCCATACCGGGAGGACGGTGCCGTCCTCGACGCCCGAGCCGGGCAGCGGAGCCAGGAGGATCACGTGCTGGTGGGCGGAGTCCAAGGCCACGCCGAGAACACGAACCGGGACCATGACGCCATCGTACGGCGCGGCCGAGATCGTCGAGATGGTCGGTGGAACAGCGCGGATGACATGACGGGTGATTCGGTGAGGTCGCGAAGCGGCGACTCCCGCGAGATGGCGCGGGAGACATCAGAGACTCATAGGTGCGCATAAGTCTTCGCTAAGAACGCTTGTTACCTCTGACCTCCGAACCGGAGGTATCAATGTCCATCAATCGCATCACTCTCACCGTCCCCGCCACCCTCGGCGCGCTCCTGATGTTCGCGGGGTGCGCGTCGTCCAGCCCGACGCCGGACGCCAGTTCAGCGGGCGAGTCCCCGCTCACGCCCTACCTGTCCGCCATCTACGGCGTCGATGCCGATCCGACCTCGCGCAACGCCGAGTTCGCGGAGCGACAGAAGAAGTCCGAGACCCTCGTCGCCGCGTGCATGAAGGAGAAGGGCTTCGAGTACACCCCCGTCACCGACCTGGGCTCGGTCGCGAGCGGGCAGGAGCAGAAGCCCGACGACCGCGAGTGGGTGGCGCAGAACGGCTACGGGATGCTCAGCTCGCTGGGCGAGTCCACGACCACCGACCCCAACGCGGACTACGTCGAGTCGCTCTCGGAATCGGAGCGAAACGCCTTCAACGAGGCGCTCTGGGGCCAGTACGCCACGGGGGAGGTCAGCGGTCAATTCGATCCCGAGAAGGCCGGATGCCAGGGTGCCGCCCAGGTGGAGGCCGGACAGCAGAACCCCCTCGATTCGGACGAGTTCGCCGATCTTCGGCAAGCGTTCGAGGACCTCTCGTCCGAGATCAGCTCCCTCCCCGAGCAGCAGAAGGCGGACAGCGACTGGTCCTCGTGCATGGCGGATGCCGGCTACCCGGACCTGAAGACCCAGTCCGACGCCCTGATGAGCATCAGCACCCGTATCGGCGAGGTCAACGGCGACGGATCCACGCTGCCGGACGAGTCCAAGATCGCCGAACTGAAGAAGGTCGAGATCGACACCGCCCTCGCCGACTTCGACTGCCGCGCCAAGACCGACTACGCCGAGCGTTCGAAGAAGGCGCAGTGGGCGGTAGAGGAGAAGTTCGTCGCCGCACACAAGTCCGAGCTCGAGGCAGCCAAGGCGGCCGCCGAACAGGCACGATCGTGACGGGATTGCGGGAACGCACGACGGCGGTCGTGGCATCCACTGTCGCCGTCGTGCAGCGGAACCGACCCTTGTGGATCGTCGCGGCCGTGGCGGTCGCGTCGCTGGCGACGGGGCTCGGGGTCGGCCGCTTCGTCATCTCACCCGCCGACGCGGCCGCGAACAGCGCGCCTCCCGCGCCCGGGTACGTCACGGCTCCCGTCGAATCCGGCCCGCTCAGCAACGACGTGACCCTGCGGGCCGACTTCGGCTACGCCGACCCGGTGGAGGTCAAAGTCGACACCGCCGGACTCCCCGGCGCCGCGATCGTCACCGGTCGTGTGCCGGAGGTCGGGGCGCAGGTGGACAAGCTCTCGATCGCGCTCGAGGTTGCCGGGCGCCCGGTCATCGTTCTCCCCGGCGAACTCCCGGCTTACCGCGCTCTCCGATTCGGGGTCTCCGGTCCGGACGTCTCGCAGTTCAAGACCGCGATGCGGGCGATCGGGCTGGATGCCGGAGACCCGGCCAACGCGATGTTCGACGAACAGGCCGCCTCCGCGGTCACCGCGTTGTATGCACAAGCGGGGTATCCCGCTCCGACCATCCCCGACGAGACCATCGCCGCGGTGCGGAGCGCCCAGAGCGCCGTCGCGTCCGCCGAACGCGCGGTGGCGGCCGCCCGGACCGCCGACGACGCGGCGCGCGCCGGGGCCACAGCGGTGGACAAGCAGGAAGCCGACAACGCGGTCGCCGCCGCTCAGCGTGCCCTCGACACGGCCGTGGGCCAGGGGGAAGACGATGCGACCGTCGCCACCCTGCGCGACGCCCTGTCGCTCGCTCAGGCCAAGCGGACTCAACTCGACGCGCCCAAGGACACGTCGGCGACCCGCGCCGACCTCGAATCAGCCAGGGACCAGCTCGAGCAGGCGCGCGACGACCTGGCACGTGCGCGGGAACGGGCGCTCCCGTCGCTCCCCGCCGGGGAAGTGCTCTACCTCTCCAACTTGCCCCGGCGCGTGGACTCCGTGGACGCCCAGCGCGGCACCGAGCTCAAGGGCACCGCCATGGTCGTGTCGGGGGCGACGCTGTCGCTGGCGGGCTCGGCGCCCGAGTCGGATGGGCGCCTCCTCGCGAAAGGGTCTAAGGCGACGGTGGATCTGCCCGACGGGACGTCTCTCGACGCCACCGTGTCGGAGGTCACCCCGGGCGAGAAGTCCGGAGACCGGTGGAAGATCCTCCTCGCCCCCGCGGCCGTGACCGACCAGCAGCTCGCTGAGCTCCGGGGGAAGAACCTCCGAGTCCGCATCCCCGTCGCCAGCACCGCCGGCGACGTCCTGCACGTGCCCCTGGCTGCGCTCTCCGCGGGCCCCGGCGGTGAGGACCGTGTCGAGGTCGTCTCCGGCGACCCACGGGACCCGAAGGCTTCCACCCGTCTGGTCGTCGTCGAGACGGGCCTCGCGGCCTCCGGCGCGGTGGAGATCCGCCCGGTCGACGGCGACCTGTCCGTCGGCGACCAGGTCGTGGTCGGCCGATGAGCGCGCCACTGCTGGAGCTGCGCGAGGTCACGCGATCCTTTCCCGGCGACCCGGAGGTTCGCGCCCTGCGCGGAATCGACCTCACCGTCGTCGATGGCGACTATCTGGCCATCGTGGGGCCGAGTGGCTCGGGAAAGTCGACGATGCTGAACGTCCTGGGGCTGCTCGATCGCCCCACCAGCGGGGAGTACCTGCTGGAGGACACCTCGACGACAGCACTGGGGGACGAGGCCCGCACGGCGCTGCGGGCGCGCGTCCTCGGATTCGTCTTCCAGTCGTTCCATCTGCTCCCCCGTCGGACGGTCCTCGAGAACGTCCTGCTCCCCCTGATCTACAGTGGCGCGCCCCGTGCCGAGCGAGAGACTCGCGCGCGCGAGGCTCTCCACCGGGTGGGGCTCGACCACCGCATCGACTTCCGACCCGACGTCCTCTCCGGGGGCGAGCGTCAGCGTGTCGCCGTCGCGCGCGCCATCGTCACCCGGCCCCGCGTGGTGCTGGCGGACGAACCCACCGGCAACCTCGACGGCGAGAGGACGGAGGAGATCATGACGCTGTTCGAGGAACTGCACCGAGGGGGAATGACGCTCGTCGTCATCACCCACGACACCGCCGTAGCGGATCGCGCCGATCGCGTCGTGCGGATCACCGACGGCCGCCTGAGCGAGGTCTCATGAAAGACAAGAAGTCGCCCGACCGTTTCCGTTTCGGCGATCTCATGATCGAGGCGACCAGCGACATCGGCGCGCGCCCCGGCCGACTGATCGTCACCATCGCCGGCGCGGTCCTCGGCATCGCGGCTCTCGTGGCCACGGCCGGTCTCGCGCAGACCGCCTCCGACCAGATCGAGCGGCAGTTCACCGCCATCGCGTCGACGCAGGTCGTGGCACGCCCCGCGACGGCCAAGAACCAGGACGGCGAGAGCGTCGCCACCGCGACCCTACCCGCCGACGCCGCGGATCGGATCAGCCGTCTCGCGGGCGTGGAGGCATCCGCGACCCTGAGCCCCCTCGACCTGCGCGGCGGGTCGGTGTCGGCGGTGTCGGTGGTCGATCCCTCCGCCCCCGCCACCGTCTCACCGAAGGTCTTCGCATCCGGTGCCGGACTGGTCAACACCGTGGGAGCCCGGGTCGTGAGCGGACGGTTCTTCGACGCCGGACACGATCGGCGCGGAGACCGGGTCGCCGTCCTGGGCGCCGAGGCCGCGGACGCGCTCGGCGTGCGCCGGTTGGACGCTCAACCGTCGATCTTCCTCGACGGGCGGGCGTACGCGGTGATCGGCATCATCACCGACGTCGACGCCGTGGGCGACCTCGCCGGCGCGGTGATCATTCCCGACGGGGCCGCGCGGGTCGATTTCGCGTTGCGTTCCCCGAGCGAGGTCCGAGCGCGCATCGTGCCCGGAGCCGGCCCGCAACTGCGTCCGCAACTCGCCCTCGCCCTGGCTCCCGATGCACCGGACGACATCACGGTGGGAGCGCCGGCATCCCGATCCGAGGTCAGCAAGGGGGTTCAGAGCGACGTCGCGTCCATCTTCACGGTGGTGGGCATCGTGGTGCTCCTCGTCGGGGGCCTGGGGATCGCCACCGTGACGATGCTCTCGGTCACCGAGCGCACCGCCGAGATCGGCCTGCGTCGCGCGCTGGGAGCGACCCGCCGCCAGATCGCGGCGCAATTCGTCGTGGAGTCGGTGGTGATCGGCGGGCTGGGCGGACTGATCGGTTCCTCGCTCGGGGTGTTCACGGTGGTCGCGGTGGCACTCGTCCAGCACTGGACACCCGTGCTCAACCCCCTCGTGGCCGTCGGCGGCGCCTTCCTCGGGGCCGCGGTCGGCCTCGTCGCGGGTGGTCTCCCGGCGCGCCGCGCGGCACGCGTCGAACCCGTCGTGGCGCTGCGGGGCACCTGACCTCACCAGCCGAAGGCGTTGAACCAGTCGCGACGTCGATCGGCGTCCGCGCGGGTGGGGTCCCCTCGCCACGTATCGTGCGGGCTGAGGGTGCCGTCCTCGGTCAGCGGGACGAACGCCCAGCACACGGAGCACAGGGCTCGTCCGCCGGGGAAGCCGTCGTCGAGAGTCGGTGCCGCCTCCGCGGCCGACCCGGCGCCCGGGCATTCCGGCGGATCCGCCTGCGAGTCGTTCCACAGCAGCGACCCGCCGCGACGGTGATGGAGGCCGCGATGGCCTTCCTCACGCGTGCAGATCTCGCCCCTTCGGCGGCTCAGGCACAGCAGACGAGCCGCCCCGGGAAGAGCGGCCAGCGTTCGTGTCATCCTTCGATTCTCGCCCCTGCTTGCGCAACGGGGGCAGGTGCGCGATACGCACAGGGCGATGGGGGCCGGTGGGGAGGGGATCCGCGGTCATGGTCGGAGACCTCCGCGTCACCGGCCGACGCGCCGGAGCACGGTGTCGACGGCCGCGTGGAATGTGAGGTGCTGTGCAATCTCGACTGCGCGGTCGTAGCGCACGCCGCCCAGGGCCACGAAGATCGAGCCGACGACTTCGACGTAGCCGACGATGCGTCCGTCTCGCGCCACCTCGTAGAGGTCGAGGTCGATACGGGTCCACGGGATCTCGGTGACGATCTGACGCTGCTCCGGACGACCGATCGGAACTTCCATGACCATGAGAGACCTCCTTGTTCGACCGGTGTGCTCTCAGAATGCGCCGTCGAACGGAATGCCGCTCCGGGCTTGACGGATCGGCGTCGCGGAGTTACGCCGTCAGCGCGCGCTGCGGACGGGGCGCCCGCGACGGGGACGCTCATCCGAGAGATCGAAGGGGACGGCCTCCCCCGCCAGCCGCTCGACCTCGTCCAGGAAACGCAGGTCCGCCTCGAGCCGTGCACGGCGGGCGGCGGAGAGCACGGCCCGGGAGACGGCATCCATGTTCTCGTCCTCGGGCATCGCGGCCTCGAGCGCGTCACGGACCGCAGCGCGCTGCGCGGAGAGCAGGGCGGGGACGTCGGTACCCGGCAGCGTGAGCGCGAGCGCGATGCGCAGGGCGACCTCGTCGCGACGCTCCGCGATCGACGCGGCACCGAGCCATGCCCGGGCCTCGGCCCGGCCCGCGGCGGTCGCTCCCCACAGCACACGGCCTTCGTCGTCGGCGCCCCGGTTCTCCACGAGTCCGTCCCGCTCGAGTCGCTCGAGGGTCGTGTAGACCTGCCCGACGTTGACGGCGACACCGGTGCGCCGCAGGTATTCCGCGCGCAGTTGGGAGCCGTAGCAGTCGCCGCGATCGAGGATCGCTAGCAGGCTCTGGCGCACCGTCATAGGGACCTCCGACCTACCAGCAAATGCTTTTCCGAGTATATGGTTCGACACCGAATGAACCCGTTTTCCGCGTCGTGACGCGGGAGTAGCCTGTGGTCAGACCACAGAGAAACGTCGATCGGAGACATCCCGTGGAGTGGCTCGACCCCCTCATGCTCGCTCGGTGGCAGTTCGGACTGACCACCCTGTACCACTTCCTCTTCGTGCCCCTCACGCTCGGGATGTCGCTGGTCGTCGCGATCTTCCAGACCGTCTGGTACCGCACCGGCGACGTGAAGTGGCTCCACCTGACCCGCTTCTTCGGCAAGATCTTCCTGATCAACTTCGCCATGGGCGTCGTGACCGGAATCGTGCAGGAGTTCCAGTTCGGCATGAACTGGTCGGCCTACTCCCGCTTCGTCGGTGACGTGTTCGGCGCCCCGCTCGCGTTCGAGGGACTCCTCGCCTTCTTCCTGGAAGCGACCTTCATCGGCCTCTGGATCTTCGGCTGGGACAAGCTGCCCCGGCTCGCGCACCTGGCCAGCATCTGGCTTGCGACGCTGGGCGCCACCTTCTCGGCGTACTTCATCATCGCCGCCAACGCGTTCATGCAGAACCCGGTCGGCTACCAGATGTCCGCCGACGGCAACCGGGCGGAGCTCATCGACTTCGGGAAGCTCCTCTTGAACCCCGTCGCGCTCGCGGCCTTCCCGCACACGATCTTCTCCGGCTGGATGTTCGCCGCGATGGTCGTGGTGTCGGTGTCCGCGTGGCACCTGGCGCGCGGCCGGAACGTGGAGATGATGCGCGCCCCGTTGCGCTTCGGCCTCTGGTCGACGGTCGTGTCCTTCGTCCTCGTCGCGATCGCCGGCGACCAGCTGAGCCTGGTCATGGTGGCGACGCAGCCCATGAAGATGGCGGCGGCCGAGGCGACGTTCAACACGGTGTGCGGCGCGAACGCCTCCTTCTCGATCTTCACGCTCGGAACTCCCGACGGCACGAGCGAGCTGTTCTCGATCCGCGTGCCGTTCCTCCTCAGCATCCTGTCGACGCACTCGCTGGACGGCTGCGTCGAGGGCATCAACGACCTCAACACGATGTACAGCCAGCAGATGTTCCCGCAGTTCGCCGATCAGGTGGACGGCAACTTCGCCCCGGTCCTGTGGGTAACGTACTGGGCCTTCCGCTGGATGATCGCTCTCGGCGGTCTCGCGACCCTCATCAGCGTCGTCGGCCTGTGGGTCACGCGCAAGAACGCCAAGCGCCCCGTCGCTCCGTGGATGTGGCGTGTCGCGATCTGGGCGGCTCCCCTGCCGCTGCTGGGCAGCCTCGTCGGCTGGGTCTTCACCGAGATGGGTCGTCAGCCGTGGATCGTCTTCGGCCTGATGCTCACGCAGGACGGGGTCTCTCCCAGCGTCCCCGGCTGGAGCGTGCTGATCTCGCTGGTCGCCTTCACCGCGATCTACGCCACCCTCGCCGTGGTCGAGTTCGGACTCATCAAGAAGTACGCGCAGAAGGGGCCGGACCCGCTACCCGACCCGAACGCGCCGAGCGAGCCCGACACCGTCGAGAACACCCCGACGACCGTCTACTAGGAGCACAGTCATGGACCTCGCATACCTCTGGTTCTGGATCGTCGGATTCCTCTTCATCGGCTACTTCGTCCTGGACGGGTTCGACTTCGGCGTCGGCATGTCGCTGCCGTTCCTGGGCAAGGACGACATCGCCCGCCGACAGATCATCAACACCATCGGCCCCGTGTGGGACCTCAACGAGACGTGGGTGATCGTCGCCGGCGCGGCGTTGTTCGCCTCGTTCCCCGAGTGGTACGCCACGCTGTTCAGCGGCTTCTACCTCCCGCTCCTGCTGATCCTGCTGGCGCTCATCGCCCGCGGCGTCTCGTTCGAGTACCGCCACCAGCGCGAGTCGCTGAAATGGAAGCGCGGCTTCGACCGCATGATCGTCATCGGTTCCGCCGTCCCCGCGTTCCTCTGGGGCGTCGCGTTCGCCAACATCGTGCAGGGCGTGCCCCTGGATGCCGACCACGAGTACGTGGGCACCCTGTTCACGCTGTTGAACCCCTACGGCATCCTCGGGGGTCTGGTGACCCTGCTGCTGTTCTTCACCCACGGCGTCTACTTCGTCGCGCTGAAGACCGACGGCCAGGTGCGCACCGATGCCCGCGCCCTCGCGCGGAAGTCGGGCCTGGTGACGATCGTCGCCGCTGCCCTGTTCCTGGTCTGGACGATCATCCAGGCCGCGAACAACCAGGCACCGCTCCTGCTCGGCGTCGTCGCGTTCTCCGGGATCGCGGCGCTGACCCTCATCGGCTCGTGGGTGGCGAACCTGCGCGACCGCGAGGGAACGGCGTTCACGCTCGGGGCGATCACGATCGTCACCGCGGTGGCCGCGCTGTTCTTCGCCCTCTTCCCGAACGTCATGCCCTCGACCCTCGAGCCGGGTTCGGGCCTCACGATCGAGAACGCTTCGAGCACCGACTACACCCTGACGATCATGAGCTGGGCTGCGCTCATCTTCCTCCCTCTCGTCCTGGCCTACCAGGCGTGGACCTACTGGGTGTTCCGCAAGCGCGTCACCCGCGCGCGCATCGAGAAGGCCGCGCTGGTGGCGCATTGACCGACACGACCCGGGTGCGCCCCGTCGACCCCCGACTGGTGCGATACGCCTCCGCCTCCCGCAGCTTCTTCGCGGTCAGCGCGGCGATCGTCCTCGCCCAGACGGGGGTCGTCGTCGGCTTCGCCTGGGCGCTCACCTCGGCCCTGGTCGGGGCGATCGACGGGCGGCCCCTCCCCGAACTCTGGGGATACGTCGGGGCGGCGGCATCCCTCGTCCTTCTGCGCGGGCTGCTCATCGCGGCGTCGGAGCGCGTCTCGGCCCGCGGCGCCGCCGCCGCATCGCTGCAGCTGCGCGAGCGCCTCGTGGCCGCGGTCGCCGCGCTCGGCCCCGGGTGGCTCGCGCGACGGAACGCGGCGTCGTTGTCGGTGACCGCGGGTCACGGACTCGAGGCGCTGGACGCGTACTTCGGTCGCTACCTCCCCCAGCTCGTCGCCACGATGATCACGACGCCGATCCTCATCGGCGCGATCGCGCTGGCCGACCCGCTGTCGGGGCTCACGGTCGTGCTGACGATCCCCCTCATCCCGCTGTTCATGGTGCTCATCGGCCTGGCCACGCGCTCCGTGCAGAAGAAGCAGTACGGCACGCTCGGACGCCTCGCCGCCCGGTTCGCCGACACCGTCGAGGGCCTCGGAACACTCAAGGCCTTCGGGCGCGAGCACCGTGCTGCCGACACCATCGAACGGGTGACGCGCGACTACAAGCGCGAGACCATGACGGTGCTGCGCGTGTCGTTCCTCTCCGGCTTCGCGCTGGAGTTCCTGGCATCCATCTCGGTCGCCATCGTGGCCGTGACGATCGGGTTCCGGCTGCTCGCGGGCGACATGAGCCTGCTCGTCGGCCTGTTCGTGCTGCTGCTCGCCCCCGAGGCCTACCTGCCGCTGCGGCAGGTGGGCGTGCAGTTCCACGCCGCGTCCGAGGGGGTCGCCGCGACCGAGGAGATCTTCGACGCCCTGGATGCCGCCCGCAGCGCGACGCCGACGGACTCGACCCCCGCCGCGAAGGGGACGACGCTCGAACTGCACGACGTCCGCGTCGAACGCGGAGCGCACCGGATGCCGACGGTGTCGCTGTCGGTCGGACCGGGAGAGGTCGTGCTGCTGTCGGGCCCGAGCGGCGTGGGCAAGTCGAGCGTCCTGGCCGCGGTCCTCGGGTACGTCGACCACGACGGTGAGCTGCGGCTGGACGGGCGTCCGGTGGCGCACGCGCGCGCCGCCGTCGCGTGGGCCGGACAACGACCCGGGCTCGTGTCGGGCACGGTCGCCGCGAACGTGGCGCTCGGGTCCGACGCCGATCCCGCGGCCATCGCGGCCGCGCTCACCGACGCGGGTGCCGCCGACGTCGACCCGGCGACACCGCTCGGAGCGGGCGGTGCGGGACTGTCGGGCGGACAGGCGCAGCGCGTCGCCGTCGCGCGCGCTCTCTACCGCTCGCGGGTGGCCGGGGCGAGGATCCTCGTCCTCGACGAGCCGTCGAGCGCCTTGGATGCCGACACCGAGGGCCACGTGTGGCGCACCCTGCGCGCCGAGGCCGACGCGGGCGCCGCCGTGCTGCTCGTCTCGCATCGGCCCTCCGCGCGCGGGATCGCCGACCGCGTGATCGACCTGGGGGTGCCGGCGTGAACGGTCGGGTGCGCGGCATCCTGGGAGCCGCGATGCCCTCGCGGCGGCGGTTCGCCCCCGCTGTCCTCTCGGGATTCGGCACCGCGGGGAGTGCGGTGGCCCTGCTCGCGACGAGCGCGTGGCTCATCGCGCGGGCGGCGGAGCAGCCGCTGGTCATGTACCTCTCCGTCGCGGTCGTCGGCGTGCGCGCGTTCGCGCTCTCGCGCGGCGTGTTCCGGTATCTCGAACGCCTCTCGGGGCACGACGCCGCACTCGAGCGGCTCGCGGGTGTCCGCGCCGACCTCGTGCGCGAGCTCGTGCCCCTGGCCCCCGACGGCCTGGCGCGCGCTCGACGGGGCGGGCTGCTGTCCAGCGTCGTCGACGACGTGGAGGAGTTGCAGAACCTCCCCCTGCGGGTCGTGCTGCCCCTCTCGGTCGCGGCGCTGACCTCGCTCGCCGCGGTCGTCTTCACGGCGTTCGTCTCGTGGCCCGCGGCGCTGACGCTGCTCGCGTGCCTGGTCGCGGCCTTCGCCGTGTCGGTGGCCGTGGGGTGGGCTGCGGGCGCGCGCGCCGAACGCGCCATCGCCCCGCTGCGCGCCGATGTCGCCGACGCGGTGCACGACCTGCTGACCACCCTCGACGTCCTCACCGCGTACGGGGCGCTCGAGACCGCGCGGGCGCGGGTACGCGACGCCGACCGGGCGCTGCGCCGCGCCGTCGTGCGACGCGGAGCCGCGCAGGGACTCACCTCGGGCACCGTCTCGGTGCTCGCGGGGCTGGCGTCGCTCTTCGCCCTCGCTGTCGCGGCGCCGGCCGTGACGGGCGGCACCCTCTCCGGACCGGGCCTTGCGGTCGTGGTGCTGCTGCCGATGGCGGTGTTCGAGGTGTTCGGCCCGGTGCCTCTGGCGCTCGCCTCCTGGCGCCAGGTACGCGCCGCCGCGGAGCGCATCGCCGCGGCCGTCCCGGCCGAGATCCCGGAAGGTCTCCCCCGCGACGAACCCGCCGCCACGGGCGTCGCCCCGGCCCTCGGCGGGGGCCTCGACCTGCGCGACCTGCGCGCGCACTGGCCGGCCCGGTCGGACGCGGGCCTCGACGACACCGGTCGCATCGACGACGTCACGCTGCACGTCGGCGCGGGTGAACGTGTGCTCGTCACGGGACCGAGCGGCGCCGGAAAGACGACGCTCGCGCACGCCCTCGTCCGGTTCCTCGACTACGAGGGCTCCTTCACGGTCGGTGGCGTCGAGGCGCGCACCCTCGCGGGCGACGACCTCCGCCGCACGATCGGGCTCGTCGAGCAGGCGCCCTACCTCTTCGACGAGTCGGTGCGCCAGAACCTGCTGTTCGCCCGCGACGACGCCACCGACCACGACCTGACGCGCGTGCTCCAGCGGGTCGGACTCGACGCCTGGGTCACCGAACGCGGCGGATTGGATGCCACGGTCGGCGACCGCGGCGGACTCGTCTCGGGCGGGCAGGCGCAACGTCTCGCCCTCGCGCGGGCCCTGCTGCGCGGCTTCCCCGTGCTCGTGCTCGACGAGCCCACCGCGGGCGTCGATCCCGCGGCATCCGACGCCCTGCTCCGCGACCTGCTCGGCGCGGTCGGCCGCGAGCGCGCGGTCGTGCTCGTGTCGCACGTGGAGGTACCGGAAGACCTCGTCGACCGCACGGTGCGACTCGAGGGCGGGCGGGTCGTCGCGGCGTAGCGCACCCGAGACACCCCCTATCGGACGGTCGGCTCCACCGCGACGAGCCGGACGTGCTCGGGGGCGACGAAGAACCGGACGGCATCCCCCGGCGTGAGCCCCGCGGCGGCGAGAACCGGGATCTCCGCCGCACCCCGGTCCGCGACGACGCGGACGCCCGTCGCCGTCGGCTCGAGGTGCCTGACGATCGCGTCCCATCCGCTCGGACCGTCGCCGATGCGCACGTCCGCGGCCCGGAAGACCGCGGCGAGCGCGGAGCCGTCCGCCCCGGCGAACGGGACGACGGAGCTCAGGTGCCATCCTCGCGATTCCCACTCGCCGCGCGAGGCGACGCCCACGACGCGTTCCAGCCCCGCGATCCGCGCGGCGACGTCGGTCGCGGGGGTCGCGAGCACCTCCCGCACCGGTCCGAGTTGCGTCGCCCGTCCCTCCTCCACGATGAGCAGACGGTCGGCGAGGGCGGCGGCGTCGACCGCGTCGTGCGTGACGGCGACAGCCGTGACCCCGTCCAGCGCCTCTCGCAGCATCGTCCGGATTTCGGCGGCGGTCACGGCATCCAGTGCGACGAGCGGCTCGTCCAGAAGCACCGCCCGCGGCTTCGCGGCGAGCGCGCGAGCCACCGCCACCCGCTGCTGCTCCCCGCCGGAGAGCTCGGCCGGACGGCGATCGCCGACCCCGGCAGGCCCACGCGGGCGAGCCACGCGTCCGCATCGGCGCGGGCGGCGGCGGCCGCGACACCCGCCGCGCGCGGCCCGAACGCGACGTTCTCGCGGACCGAGAGGTGCGGGAACAGCCGGGCGTCCTGCCCGAGCAGCGCGATACCGCGGCGCATGGGCTCGGTGCGCACGCGCGGGTGCTCGGTCCGGTCGATCACACGACCATCGATCGCGATCACGCCCGCATCGAGGGGCTGAAGGCCGGCGATCGCCTGCAGCACCGTCGACTTGCCCGCGCCGCTGCGGCCCATGATCGCCACCGTCTCGCCCGGTGCGACGTCGATCGCGACGTCCACCGTGAACGCCCGGCGCCGCACGACGACGTGCGCCGACAGCGCCGCGCTCACAGCGCCCCTACCGACGGGCGCCACCCGCGGACGAGGAGCAGCACCGCGATCGCGGTCACCAGCAGGAGCAACGCCAGCGCCACGGCGGTGCCCTGCGCGACACCGCCGCCGTTGAACGCCGTGTAGATCGCGAGCGGCATCGTCTGCGTGACACCGGGGCGGTTGCCGGCGAACAGCGCCGTGGCACCGAATTCGCCGATCGCCCGGGCGAAGCACAGCACGACCCCCGCGACGATGCCGGGTGCGGCCAGCGGGAGCGTGATGCGTCGGAGGATGGTCGCGCGGCTCGCGCCGAGCGAGGCCGCGGTCCGTTCGATCTCGACACCGGTGCTGCGCAGCGCCCCCTCGACGGCCAGCACCAGGAACGGCAGCGCCACGAACACCTGCGCCAGCACGACCGCGGCCGTGGTGAACGGCAGGCCCAGCCCGCCGAGCCAGCCGTTGCGGCCGAAGAGGTAGAGGAGAGCGACGCCGCCCACCATCGGCGGCAGCACGAGCGGCACGGTCACCACGGCGCGCAGCAGGGCGGCCGTCCGGGGCGAGCTGCGCGCGATGAGCAGGGCGAGGGGGATGCCGAGCGCGGCGCACACGAGCGTCGCCGCCGCCCCGGTCGCCAGCGACAGCAGCAACGCCGAACGGGCGGCATCCGAGGTGACGTCCGTCCAGAACGTGTCCGCCTGCACCCGCGTCACGAGCGCGATGAGCGGGACGAGGAGGAACAGCATTCCGGCCACCGCGGGGACGACGAGCCACCGCGGGACGTACCCGGCGCCGCTCACGGGGCGCGGAACCCGTCTGCGGCGAGGATCTTCTGCCCCGCGTCGGAGAGGACGAAGTCGGTGAATGCGGCGGCGCCCGCGCTGTTCGCCGCGTCCTGCACGGGCGTGATCGGGTAACGGTTGACGACGGCATCCGCCCCGGCGGGGACGATCGCTTCCACGTCGTCGCGCCCGCTGACGTCGGTGGCGTAGACCAGGCCCGCCTGGGCGTCTCCGGCGGCGACCTTGGCGAGCACCGCGGTGACGTTCTGTTCCTGGCTCACCGGCGTCACCGAGACGGCCGCGTTCTGCAGCAGTGTCGCGGCGGCCGCGCCGCACGGTACCTCCGCCGCGCAGAGCACGGTGGGGACGCGCGTCAGGTCGGCCAGCCCCTCGACCCCACCCGGGTTGCCCTTCGGGACCGCGATGACCAGGGTGTTGGCGGCGAACACGCGCGGGTCGGCGGCGAGGTCGCCGATCTTCTGCATGTTCTTCTCGTCGGCGGAGGCGAAGACGTCGGCGGGCGCGCCCTGACCGATCTGCGTCGCGAGCGTGCTGGACCCGTCGTACACCGTCACGACGTCGACCCCCGGGTGGGCGTTCTCGAACGCGGAGGCGATCTTGTCGAACGCCCGTTGCAGCGAGGCGGCGGCGTAGACCTGCACCGTCCCGGTCGTAGGGTCCCCGGGGGAGGCGGGGGCGGCGGGGCCGGTCGCCGCGCACGCCGTCAGCGAGAGAGCCGCGCCGAGGGCGACGACGAGACGCAGGGTCCGCATGGAGCACTCCGATCCGCGCGCCCGGGGCCCGCGGCGTCCATCCTCCCGCATCTGAGGAGGATTCGGCGATTCAGATCCGCTCTCGCGGTGTCTCCACGGTCACGACGGTCGCCTTCACGGACGCCACGGCGAGCGCCCCCGGCTCGAGACCGAGTTCCTCGGCGGCCTCGGCCGACATGAGCGACACCACGCGGTGCGGGCCGCACTGCAGGTCGACCTGGGCCATGACTCCGTCGATCCGTACGCGCGTGACGATCCCGACGAAACGGTTCCGCGCGCTCGACGCGATGCCCGTGGGGTCGTCGGGCTCGTCCGCGAGCGCCACGGCGCGGGCGGCGAGCGCCTCGCCGGGGATCTCCGTGGGTGTCGCGCCCGTCGTGGGGAGAAGGCCCTGATCGATCCAGCGGCGGACCGTGTCGTCGCTGACCCCGAGCAGTCGCGCGGCCGGCGCGATGCGGAAGGTGTTCGGCATGGCACGACGGTATCGCCGCGACCCCGCCTCCCGCGAACAAGGATCCGCGAGACTGCATCCGGCCGACGCCTCCCGGGCAGGCTGCGGCGCACATGTCGGGAAAATGACGTCTCGCGAACCCGGCTCCCGCGGCGACCCCGGCCCGCCGCCGCTCGCCTAGGCTCGAGCCATGGATGACGTGCGCGAGACCGGGGCCCCGCGTGAGGGCGGGCTGCTCGACCGGTTCGGGCGTGTCGCCCGCGACCTGCGCGTGTCGGTCATCGACAAGTGCAACCTGCGGTGCACGTACTGCATGCCGGCGGATGGCCTGCCGTGGATGCCGCAGCAGCAGCTCATGACGGGTGAGGAGATCGCGCGCATCGTGCGCGTCGCGGTGCGGGCTCTCGGCGCGGAGGAACTGCGCCTGACCGGCGGCGAACCGCTCGTGCGCAAGGACCTCGAGGACGTCATCGCCCGCATCCGCGGCGACCACCCCGACCTGCCGATCTCGATGACCACGAACGCCGTCGGACTCGACCGTCGCGCGCAGGCCCTGAAGGATGCCGGCCTCAACCGCCTCAACGTCTCGCTCGACACGCTGCACCCCGAGACCTTCGCCGAGCTCACCCGACGCCCGCACCTCGACAAGGTGCTCGCGGGCCTCGAGGCGGCGAGCGCGGCGGGCCTCGGGCCGATCAAGATCAACGCGGTCCTCCTCCGTGGCATCAACGACACCGAGGTCGTGCCGCTCGTGGACTGGGCCGTCACGCACGGCTTCGAGATGCGGTTCATCGAGGACATGCCGCTCGACGGCGATCGTTCCTGGACCGAGACGCAGGTCGTGCCGGCGCGCGAGATCCGTGCCGCCCTCGAGCAGGTGTTCGACCTCGCGCCCGACCCGCGCGGGCGCGGCGCCGCCCCCGCCGAACGGTTCGAGGTGCGCCGCCGCGGCGACGGCTCCCTCGCCGGCCACGTCGGCATCATCTCCTCGGTCACCGAGCCGTTCTGCGCCACGTGCACGCGCACCCGCGTGACGGCGGACGGGCGTGTCCGCTCGTGCCTCTTCTCGCACGAGGAGACCGACCTCCTCACGGCGCTCCGCGACGGCGCCGACGACGCCGACCTGGCGCAGATCTGGCGGGAGGCGATGTGGCGGAAGCCGCGCGCCCACGGTTCCGACCGCGTCGGTCTCGCCCGCGCCGACTTCGTCCAGCCGGAGCGCACGATGAGCGCGATCGGCGGATGAGGCCGCTCGTCGAGCCGGTGGCATCCCTCGCCCCCGAAGAACTGATCCGCACGGCCCGCCACGCCGTCCTCGTCGGCATCGGCGAAGAGGGACAGCGGCGTCTCGCCGCCGCCCGCATCGCCGTCGTCGGGGCCGGGGGCCTGGGATCGCCCGTGCTTCTCGCCCTCGCGGCCGCCGGTGTCGGCGAACTCGTCGTGATCGACGACGACATCGTCGAGCGCACGAACCTGCAGCGGCAGCTGATGCATCGCGTCGACGACATCGGGATGCCCAAGACCGCCTCGGCGGCTCGCGCGATCCGCGACCTCTCGCCGCTCACCCGCGTGCGCGAGGTGGACGCGCGCCTCACGACCGCGAACGCGCGAGACCTCCTCGGCGACGCGCACGTCGTGATCGACGGCAGCGACACGTTCGATACCCGCGGCGCCGTGGCATCCGCGACCGACGAGCTCGGGATGCCGCTCGTCTGGGGCGCCGTGCAGGAGTGGTCGGCGCAGGCGACCGTGTTCTGGTCGCGACCCCCCGCGGGATACTCTCCGGTCACGCTGTCCGACGTCTTCCCGCCGGACTCGGTGGGCGAACCGCCCACGTGTGCACAGGTGGGCGTCCTCGGGGCGCTGTGCGTCCAGGTGGGTGGTCTGCTCGCCACGGAGGCGATCAAGCTCGTCACCGGTGCCGGGGAGCCCCTGCTCGGACGCCTCGCCATCGTCGACGCCCTGCGCGCCCGGCAGGACATCGTCCCGCTCGTCGGAAGGACCCCGCGTGCCTGATCTCCGCACCGTCGAGGAGCACCGAGCCCGCGTGCTCGCCGCCGCCCGTCCCCTCGCCGTCGAGACGGTACCGCTCGCGGAGGCCGCGGGCCGAACGCTCGCGACCGACGTGCGCGCGCACCACGACCTGCCCGGCGACGACAACTCCTCGATGGACGGTTTCGCCGTGCACTTCGCCGACGTGAAGCGGGCGGATGCCGACAGCCCCGTGTCGCTGCGGGTCGTCGGCGATCTGCCGGCCGGCTCGTCCGACGACCCGGCGTTCGGCGTCGGCGAGGCCGTCCGGATCATGACGGGCGCCCCGGTCCCCTCGGGCGCCGACACCATCGTGCCGTTCGAGGACACCGCCGGCGGGCTGGCCGACTCCCTCGGCGAGATCGAGGTGCGTCGCGCCCCGGCCGCCGCCGGGGCGTTCATCCGGCGCCGCGGCGGAGACGTGCGCGTCGGCGACGTCGTCCTCACGGCGGGTGAACGACTCGGCCCCTTCGCGCTCGCGGCCGCTGCGGCGGCCGGTGTCGACCGGGTCGACGTGCGGCGCCGTCCGCGGGTCGCCGTGGTGTCGACGGGGAGCGAACTGGTGCCGCCGGGCAGCGCGCCCGGCCGCGGCCAGACGCCCGACTCGAACTCGACGCTGCTCGCCTCCCTCGTCGCCGAGGCCGACGCCGAGGTGGTGCTGGTGGCCCGCGTGACCGACGAGGTCGGCACGGTCGACGACGTGCTCGCTCGTGCGGCCGACGCCGACGTCGTCGTGTTCACCGGGGGCGTGAGCGCCGGAGCCTACGAACCGGTGCGCCAGGCGCTGTCCGACCGCATCCGGTTCGACCGGGTGGCGATGCAGCCCGGCAAGCCCCAGGCATTCGGCGCACTCGATGATGGGCGTCTCGTCTTCGGGCTCCCCGGCAACCCCGTGAGCGTCGCGGTCTCGTTCGAGGTGTTCGTGCGGCCCGCGCTCCTCGCGCTGCAGGGTCGCACGGCGCTCGACCGTCGCCACACCCGGCTCACGGCCTCCGAGACCTGGACCACACCACCCGGTCGGCGCCAGTACCTCCCGGCCGCGATCGACCTCGTCGCCGGCACGGTGCGCCCCGCGACCCCGGGCGGATCGGGCTCGCACCTGGCCGCCTCGCTGGCGCGCGCGGAGGCGTTCGCCGTGATCCCCGCCGAGGTGGCCTCCGTCGCCGTGGGCGACCCGGTCGATGTCATGCTGATTCCATGACCTTCACCCACTTGGATGCCGCGGGCCACGCCCGCATGGTCGACGTCACCGCCAAACAGCCCACCGTTCGCACCGCGACGGCTCGCGGCTTCGTGCGGTGCAGCCCCGAGGTCGTCGCGGCGCTCCGCGGCGGCACCGCCCCGAAGGGCGACGTGCTGGCCGTGGCGCGGATCTCCGGCATCCAGGCGGCGAAATCGACGCCCGCGCTCCTCCCCCTCGCGCACGTCATCGGCGTGCACCGCGCCGCGGTCGACCTCGAGATCGTCGACGACGGTGTCGAGATCGAGGCCACCGTCGGCACCGCCGACCGTACCGGCGTCGAGATGGAGGCCCTCACGAGCGTGTCGGTCGCGGCCCTCGCGATCGTCGACATGGTGAAGGGCATGGACAAGGGCACGTTCATCGAGAACGTCCGCATCGTCTCCAAGACCGGCGGGAAGTCCGGCGACTGGCACCGGCCCGGGGAGCCCGCGTGACCGTGCGGGTCCGCTACTTCGCCGCCGCGGCCGAGGCGGCGGGGACGGATGCCGAAGACCGCGAGGAACAGACGCTTCTTGCGCTCCGCGCCGCCGTCGTCGCGGACCACCCCGCGCTCGTCGGCATCCTGGAGCGTTGCGCCGTGCTCGTGGACGGCGAGCGTCGAGACGACGACGCCCCCCTCGCCGGGATCACGCACGTCGACGTCCTGCCGCCGTTCGCCGGCGGCTGACGACCTCAGCCGCCCAGGCCCTTCCACGCGGTCGTGCCGTCGGCCTCGACCTGGCGCTTCCACACCGGGAGGTCGGTCTTGATCGTCTCGATCACCGCGCGGCACACCTCGAACGCCTCCGCGCGGTGGCCTGACGCGACCGCGATGATGACCGCCGCTTCCCCCACGTCCAGCCGCCCCACGCGGTGGCTCACCGCCACGATCGCGTCGGTGCCTGCGGCGGCGTCCGCCGCGATGCGGTGGAGCGTCTGTTCGGCATCGGGGTGCGCGCTGTACTCGAGCGCGACGACGGCGTCGGTGGCATCCGGATCCGTGTTTCGGACGCGCCCGACGAACGTGGTGAGGGCTCCCGAGGCGTCGTCCTCGACGGCGCGCAGGTGCGCATCGAGGTCGAGGGCCTCCTCCGACAATCGGGCCATGCGGACGGCGCTCATGAGTGGTCTCCTCCGGCGAGCTGATCGAGGACGTGGGGGGCGAGCTCGGCGAGCACGGCGATGCCGGATGCCACGGCCCGCGTGGATCCCGGGAGATTGACCACGAGGGTCGCGGGGTCGGCGATTCCGGCGAGCCCGCGCGAGATCACCGCGAGCGGGGTGTCGGCGAGCCCGCGGCGCCGCAGTTCCTCGGCGATGCCGGGGAGTTCGCGATCCAGGACCCGCGTCGTCCCCTCGGGGGTGCGATCGGTGGGGGCGATGCCGGTGCCCCCGGTCGTGACGACGAGTCCGACGCCCGTGGCGATCGCGGCGCGGAGGGCGGCCTCGACGCTGTCGGCGCCGTCCGGCACGACGACCGGAACGTCGCAGTCGAAGCCCGCGTCGCGCAGGAGCGACACCGCGAGCGGGCCGCCCCGGTCCTCGCGGAGCCCCGCGGCGGAGCGGTCGGACACGGTGATCACGCGGGCGGTGTACGGCACCGTCCCAGCCTAGGCGCGCGAATCGGCCTCGGCGGGGATCGTCTCGACGTCGGGCACCTCGGGGGCGATGCGCCCCGCCGTCGCCTTCGGCTCCAGATCCTCGCGCTGGACCGACTCCGCCGCCGCGGTGATCCGCCGGGCCATCCCGCTGAAGATGAGCCCGTGGAACGGGAGGACCGCGAGCCAGTACGCGCGCCCCGCGAGACCGGTCGGGAAGAAGAGGGCCCGCTGATCGAAGCGGGCCCCGTCTCCGTCGGGGCTGGCGCGCAACTCGAGCCACGCGCCACCCGGCACCTTCATCTCGGCGCGCAGCCGCAGCAGGTGCCCGGGCTCGATCGCCTCGACGCGCCAGAAGTCGAGGGCGTCCCCCACCGTGACGACGCTGCGGCTCCGGCGGCCACGGGCCAGACCGACGCCCCCGACGAGGCGGTCCATCCATCCGCGGATGGCCCACAGCAGCGGCGATGAGTACCAGCCGTTCTCCCCGCCGATCCCCTCGATGACCGACCACAGCTGCGCGGGGCTCGCGCTCGTGCGCATGGTCCGCTCGTCGGTGTACACCAGGCGTCCTGCCCACTCGGGGTCGCTCGGCAGCGGGTCGCTCGGGACGCCGGAGACCTCGGCATCCTGCCAGCTCGTCTCGATCGCGTCGTCGTTCACGCGCCCGAGCGCCCGGCGGACGGCCTCGCGGTAGGGCATCAGCCCGCCCTCGGGGCGCGGAACGAGGTCGTCGATCGCGCGGTCCTTCACGACGCAGTCGTTCTGCAACGACTCGACCAGCGGGCGGGCGATCGACTTCGGGATCGGCGTGACGAGGTTGACCCAGTGCGAGGCCAGGCGAGGGGTGAGCACGGGCAACGACGCGATCGCGCGCTGATGAAGACCCGCCTCGAGGGCGTAGCCGTTCATCATCTGCCCGTACCGCAACACGTCGGGGCCGCCGATGTCGACGGCGCGATTGACGTTGGGCGCGACACGGGCGGCGCCCAGCAGGTAGTGCAGCACGTCGCGCACGGCGATCGGCTGGATGCGGTTGCGCACCCATTTCGGCGCGGGCATGTACGGCAGGACATCGGTGAGGTGGCGGATCATCTCGAACGACGCCGACCCCGAGCCGATGACGACTCCGGCCTGGAGCACCACCGTCGGCACACCGCTCGCGAGGAGGATCTCGCCCACCTCGACCCGCGAGCGCAGGTGCGCCGAGAGCGGAGCGTCGTCGGGGTGGAGTCCGCCGAGGTAGACGATGCGGGAGACGGATGCCGCGCCCGCGGCGTCGGCGACGGTGCGTGCGGCGCGACGGTCGGTGTCCTCGAAATTGCGGCCACCGCCCATCGAGTGGATCAGGTAGTAGAGGACGTCGACCGCGTCGACGGCGCGCGCCACGGCCTCCGCGTCGGTCGCATCGCCCTCGACCGTCTCGACGTCACGGCCCCACGGGAACGCTTCGACGCGGCGCGCGTCGCGCGCGAGCACGCGGACCCGATAGCCGGCCGAGAGGAGCCGGGGCACGAGGCGTCCGCCGAGGTATCCGGTGGCACCGAGGACGAGGGCGCGCGGTGGGGAACCGTCGGCACGCGGATGCGCGACGAGGGCGGGTTCACGGCCGGTGGGCGCGGACAGCTCGGTCATGCCGAAACGGTACGCCCGACGCCCGCCGTTGCCGGGGGCTTGACGCCGGCGGGGCCACGACCTCCGGGTACCACACCGCCCCGGAGCGCCCCGGTCGACTGGAAATCGCCGGACGATCCCGGTAGGGGTAGAAGGATGAGCCAGCAATCCCCCGCGGCATCCGAAGCCCCCCGTCTCGAGGTCGACGACGTCATCGTCGTCGACAAAAAGCGCGTTCGCACCGCTATCGGCGGCACCGTCGTCGGCAACTTCATGGAGTGGTTCGACTTCGGCATCTACGGCTACCTCGCCGTGACGCTCGCCGTCGTCTTCACGTCCGACCTGCCCGAGCCATGGGGCCTGCTCGTGACCCTCCTGGGCTTTGCGATCTCGTTCCTCGTGCGTCCCTTCGGCGGTTTCGTCCTCGGTCCCCTCGGCGACCGCATCGGGCGCCAGAAGGTGCTGTTCCTCACGATGGCGATGATGGCCGCGGCCACCGCCCTCATCGGTCTGCTGCCCACCTCCTCGGCGATCGGACTGTGGGCGATCGTCCCGCTGTACCTGCTGAAGATGGTGCAGGGCTTCTCGACGGGCGGCGAGTACGCCGGCGCGACGACGTACGTCTCGGAATTCTCCCCCGACCGCAGCCGCGGCTTCTGGTCGTCATGGCTCGATGTCGGCTCCTACGTCGGGTTCGCCGCGGGAGCCTCGGCGGTGGCGCTGACCACCGTCGTCACGACCGCGATCTCGGGCGATGACGCGATGGTCGAGTACGGTTGGCGCATCCCGTTCCTGCTCGCGATTCCCCTCGGCATCGTCGCGATCTACTTCCGCCTTCGCATCCCCGAGACGCCGTCCTTCGAGCAGACCCACGCCGCCGAGGCCGCCCAGCAGAGCAACTCCGACGACCCGATGGCCCGGCAGGGGCTCGCGGGCATCGTCCGCCACCACTGGCGCGCGCTGCTCATCGGCATCGCGCTCGTCGCGGCGACGAACACCGCCGGATACGCCCTCACGAGCTACATGCCCACGTACCTCGAGACGGAGGTGGGCATCTCCAACCTCGGCGCAGCGGTCGCGACCGTCCCGGTTCTGATCGTGATGTCGGCGGCACTGCCCTTCATCGGCAAGCTCAGCGACCGCATCGGCCGCAAGCCCGTCTACGCGATCGCGGCCGGCTCCGCGCTCCTGCTGCTCGTCCCCGCGTTCCTCATCATGCAGATCGGCGAGCTGTGGGCCGTCGTGGTGGCGCTGTTCCTCGCGGCCGTGCCGGTCGCGTTCTACGTCGCGATCTCGGCATCCGCTCTGCCGGCGCTGTTCCCGACGGCCTCGCGCTTCGGGGCGATGGCCGTGGCGTACAACATTGCGGTGTCGCTGTTCGGCGGGACGACCCCCCTGTTCAGTCAGGCGCTCATCGAGTGGACGGGGAACACGCTCATGCCCGCGTTCTACATCATGTTCTTCGCCGCACTCGGTCTCATCGCTCTGATGTCGATGCGCGAGAGCGCGCGCCGACCGCTCCTGGGGTCCGTCCCGGCGGTGGAGACCCCCGCCGAGGCCGAGGCCGTCGTCGCCCGTCAGGACGACGACCCGCTCATCGACACCTCGACGATGCCCCTCGAGGTCCGCCGGGGCTGATCCGGATCAGCGGCGGCGACCCGTGCCGAAGATGCCTCGGATCACGCCGTTGAGGATCGTCTTCGTCGACCCTCGGCCGAGCAGATCGTCCAGCGGCCCCGCGGACGGCGTCGAACGCCGCGCGGGTGCGGCCGTGCTCTTGAGGAGCCGGTCGTACTCGCGTTGCGCCTTCTTCTGCGCTTCCGCGTGCGCCTTGTCGATCGCGGCCTTCTGCTTGGCGTACTCCGCCTCGTCGGCGGCGGCCCGCTTCGCCCGTTCGGCGGCCTCGCGCGCCTCGGTCGCCGCCTGCATGCGGGCCGCGAGGATCTCGCGCGCCGACTCCCCATCGATCGGGGTGCCGTACTGCGCGAAGAGGGGGGATGCCGAGACCGCGGCGGCGAGGTCGGTCGCGGGAATCGGCGACATCGACGCCCGCGGCGCGAACAGCCGCGTCCACGCGACCGGGGTCGGCGTGCCGCGCTCGTCCATGACCGTCACGATCGCCTCGCCCGTTCCGAGCTCCTGGAGCACGCGCTCGAGGTCGTATCCCGACGCCGGGTACGTGCGGACGGAGGCGCGGAGGGCGGTCGCGTCGTCGGGGGTGAAGGCGCGCAGAGCGTGCTGCACGCGCGAGCCGAGCTGCGCGAGCACGTCGCCCGGGACGTCCTTCGGCGTCTGCGTGACGAAGAAGACGCCGACACCCTTCGACCGGATCAGCCGCACCGTCTGGGTGATCGCCGCGAGGAACGCCTTCGAGGCATCGCGGAACAGAAGGTGCGCCTCGTCGAAGAAGAACACGAGCTTCGGCTTGTCGAGGTCGCCGACCTCGGGCAGCACCTCATACAGCTCGGCGAGCAGGTACATGAGGAACGTCGAGTAGAGCTCCGGGCGCGACGCGACGTTCGGCACCTCGAGGAGGCTCACCACGCCCTCGCCCTGGGCCGTCGTGCGCAGGAAGGCGGAGACGTCCAGCTCGGGCTCGCCGAAGAACGTGTCCGCCCCCGCGGCGGAGAACGCGACGAGCTCACGCAGGATGACACCGGCCGTCGCGCCGGAGAGCCCGCCGAGGTCCTTCAGCTCGCTCTTCCCCTCGTCACTGGTGAGGAAGGTCAAAACGGCGCGCAGATCGGAGAGGTCGACGAGCGCCAGACCCTTCTCGTCGGCGTAGTGGAAGACGAGACCGAGGCTGGACTCCTGCGTGGCGTTCAGCCCGAGCACGCGGCTCAGGAGCAGCGGCCCGAAGCCGGACACCGTCGCGCGCACCGGGATCCCCGACCCGGCGTCGTCGCCCAGCGCGTAGAACTCCGTCGGGTACGCCCGCGGGGACCAGTCCTGTCCGAGCGCGGCCGTGCGAGCGAGGAGCTTCTCACTCGCGACGCCCGGGGCGGCGATACCCGAGAGGTCGCCCTTGATGTCCGCCGCGAAGACGGCCACGCCGTTCGCCGACAGCTGCTCGGCCAGCAGTTGCAGTGTGCGGGTCTTCCCTGTTCCCGTGGCTCCGGCGACGAGGCCGTGGCGGTTTGTCATCGCGAGGGGGATGCGGACGGGAACGGATGCCACGGGCTCACCGTTCACCAGCACGCCGAGGTCGAGGGCGGGCGCTGTCCCGGTGTATCCCGCGGCGATCGTGGCGACCTGCGCGTCGGTGAGCGGAGCGGCCGCAGCCGGGAGCGGCGCCGCGGGTGCCGCCGGCGGCGTCTCGACCGCCGGCTCCGCGGGAACCGTCTCCGCGGGAACCGGCTCCGCGGCCGCGTGACCGCTCGTCGCGGCGCGGGCACGTGCGGCGGCGGCTTCCGCCGCGGCGAGGTCGGCACGGGCGCGGGCCAGGCGCAGTTCCGCCTCCGCGGCTTCGGCCTCGGCACGCAGCCGCGCGAGTTCGGGGTCGTCGGCGGAACCGGGAACGGACGGCGCTGTGTCGCTCATGCCGTCAGCCTAGGAGGGCGCCGACGACGCGGCATCCGGAATCCGCCGACGGCGGCGGAGCGTGGCCCGGTCGTCGTCCCGCGCACGGAGACGGGAGAAGACCACCGCCAGCACGAGCGCGGCACCGGCACCCACGAGCGCGCCCCCGACGGTGTCAGAGAGCCAGTGGGCGTGCAGGTACGTGCGGCTGAACGCCATCAGGACGATCCACGCGGCCCCGGCCACGCGCACCCACACCGTGGGGAAGACGATCGCCGCCACGACCGCGATGGTCGCCGCATTCGCGGTGTGTCCCGAGGGGAAGGAGCCGTAGTCGGCCAGCACGAGGATGTCCTCCGGACGCGCGCGGCCGAACGTGTGCTTGAGCACCTGGACGAGCAGCGCGCTTCCCGCGGACGCCGCGAGGAAGTACACCGCCGTCCACCGCCGCCCGGTGAGGAAGAGCGCGAGCGCTCCCCCGAGCGGGACGATGAGGATCGCGGTGATGTATCCACCGACCTGGTTCATCGCCAGCGCGATCGTGAGCAGCGGCTGGAGGGGCGCGGACGCGAACAGCTGGTTCCACCACACGTCGATCGCGAAGGGACTCGGCCCGCGGAAGTACACCCAGGCGCCGAGTCCGCACGCGAGAGCGATGAGCACGAGACCGAGGACGGCCCGCACGCGCTCGGAGCGCACCGTCACGATCGGCGGGTACTCCGGATGCAGGTCCATCGGCCCATGATGCCCGTCCGATCGGGTTCCGGGGAGCATCGGGCCCGCCGACCCGCCCTCTGCTACTGTTCTCGACCGGCGCTCAGGGCGCGAGACGGGCGACGGTGCGAGGACGCACCAGAAGCCAGAGCGCGAGGACGCCGATGATCGCGCAGCCCACCATGACGGATGCCATGGTCGTGGCGGTGATACCGGTACCCGTGGCGAGCAGACCCACGACGGGCGAGATGACACCGGCGATGCCGAAGTTCGACGCGCCGATGATCGACTGCGCCGTGCCCGCGGCCTTGCCGTGCCGGTCGAGCGCGAGCACCTGCGCGCACGGGAACGTGAAACCGCACGATGTCATGAACAGGAACAGCGGGATGACGGTTCCCCAGAGTCCGAAACCGAGCTGATCGAACACGACGATGACGATCCCCCACAGCACGAGCGACGCGGTGGAGAAGGCGAGCACCCACTGGGGTCCGAACTGCGCCGCGAGCCGGGACGCGACCTGCACGCCGATCACGAGACCGACCGAGTTGGCGGCGAACAGCACCCCGTACTGCTGCGCGTCGAAGCCGTAGCTCTGCTGGAACAGGAAGGACGACGCCGACAAGTACGAGAAGAGACCGCTGAAGGTCATCGCCCCGATCACGAGGACCCCGACGAAGACCCGGTCACGGAACACGCTGGCGTACCGCTGCCAGACGGTCGTCGCGCCCTTGCCTCCGCGCCGCGCAGCGGGCAGCGTCTCGGGCACGAAGGCGATCGCGGAGACGAGCATCACGGCCCCGTAGGCCGCGAGCACCCAGAAGATCCCGCGCCACGGCATCACCGAGAGCAGCAGCGACCCGGCCAGGGGCGCCAGCACCGGGGCGACGCCCGAGACCAGCGCGAGTCGCGAGAGCATGACGACCAGACGGCGGCCGCCGAAGAGGTCACGGACGATCGCGGCAGCGACGACACCGCCCGCCGCTGCGCCGGCCCCCATGAGGACGCGCGCGATCGAGAGGGTCCCGAGGGTCGGCGACAGCGCGGCGAAGACGCTGGCGGCCACATGCAGCGCGGTCACGGCGAGCAGGGGAATGCGGCGACCGACCTTGTCGCTGAGGGGACCCACGATGAGCTGCCCGAGCGCGAAGCCGATCATCGTGCCGGTCAGCGTCAACTGGATCGCGGCCGCCGAGGTCTGGAAATCGGCCTCCAGCACGGGGAACGCGGGGAGGTAGAGGTCGATGGTGAACGGGCCGAGGGCGGTCAGTGCACCCAGCAGCACGATGTAGAGGACACGACGCCGCGCCGAGATGCTGTCGCCCGGGTGAAGGACCACCGGGGCGGTCTCGGGATTGCTCCCGAGCGCGCGGATGGCACCCGTCGTCGGGGAGCCGCCACGGGAGGAGGGCGGGATCACGGGCTGAGAGGCGGTGTCGAGCACGGCGTCCGTTCGTTTGCAACACGGATTGCCCGGCGGCAGACCGGGCGGAAATTTCGGGGGGCATCGAACCTCGAATCGATTCGACGTCGTTATCTTATCGCGCGATCTCGGCCGATCACCACCCCCGTTCGGGGGTTGCTCTCAGGTCGTCTCCGCATTCACCCGCATAGGCTAGGCGCATCGCCCGCCGAGCCTCCCGCCCCAGAGAGAGACAGCACACACCGCATGAGCCCCTCCCCCGACAAGCGCACGAGCGGCAACCCCGCCACTCGGGCCGACATCGACCTGACGGTCAAGCAGCAACGCGAGCAGAAGCGTCAAGAGAAGCTCGCCGAGTACCAGAAGCAGATCGCGCGTCGCAAGCGCAGCAAGGTGGTGTGGTGGGTCGTCGGTTCGACGGCCGTCCTGGCCGTGATCGCCGTCGTCGTGGCATCCTTCGTCTTCGCTCCCGCTCCGGCGCCCAGCTACCAGGCGGGGAACACCACAGGACGCGAGATCGACGGCGTCCAGACGTTCCAGAACCGCTCCGACCACGTGCAGGGGTCGGTCACCTACGAACAGACCCCGCCCGCCGGTGGACCCCACAATCCGTACTGGCTGAACTGCGGTGTCTACAGCGAACCGCAGCAGAACGAGAACGCGGTGCACTCCCTCGAGCACGGCGCGATCTGGATCACCTACGACCCGGAGCGCGTCGACGAGGCCGGGATCGACACGCTCAAGGCCGTCCTGCCCTCCAGCTACGCGATCCTCTCGCCGTACCCCGGGATGGACACCCCCGTCGCGGTGAGCGCGTGGAACCACCAGCTCAAGGTCGACGACCCGGCCGACCCGCGCATCAAGGAGTTCTTCACCGAGTACTGGCGCAGCCAGAACGCGCCCGAGCCCAACGCCGCGTGCACGGGCGCGATCGACGGTCCCGGCAGGGAGTGAGGTGAGCGACGACGCCCCCGTCGCCCGCCCCACGACGCGACGCCTCGTGGTCGCCGTCGCGGTCGTCGCGCTTCTCGCCGTGGCCTTCGCCGTCGGACGGTTCACGGCGTTCGGCGCGACGGCGGCACCGGTGACCCCGTCCAGCACGTCCGCCGACGCCGGCTTCGCCCGCGACATGCAGGTCCACCACACCCAAGCAGTGCAGATGGCGATGGAGATCTACCGCAAGACCTCCGACGATGAGCTGCGCACCCTGTCGTACGACATCGCGACGACCCAGTCCGGCCAGCGCGGCGAGATGTTCGGCTGGCTCGTGCAGTGGGGCGTCCCGCAGGCGTCGTCGCAGCCGCTGATGCAGTGGATGGCTTCCTCCGGCGCGCACAGCCACGGCGACACGTCGGCGCTGTCGCAGGACGACCTGCTCTCCCAGATGGGGATGGCGACGGATGCCGAGCTCGATCAGCTGCGCGACCTGGACGGACAGCCCGCCGACTGCCTCTTCCTCGATCTCATGATCCGGCACCACCAGGGAGCCATTCCCATGGCCGAGGCCGTGATCGAGCTGGGCAGCGATCCGCGCGTGAAAGAGGTCGCGCAGGCGATCATCACCGGCCAGTCCGCCGAGATCGACGCGATGCGCGACATTCAGACCCGTCTGTCCTGCGCGGGCTGACGCGTCCCGCACACACCGAAGGGCGTGGCATCCGATCGATGGATGCCACGCCCTTCCGTGTTCGTGCGAGCGTCAGCCCTTCGTCGCTCCGGCGAGCAGGCCCCGGACGAAGAAGCGCTGCAGCAGGAAGAAGACGATCAGCGGAACGAGGATCGAGATGAACGTTCCCGCCGACTGCAGGAACCACTGGTCGCCCCACGTCCCCGACAGCGAGTTCAGCGATTGCGTCAGCGGTAGCGAGGACGATGGCGCGAAGATCGTCGCCACGAGCAGGTCGTTCCACACCCAGATGAACTCCAGCACCGCGAACGACGCCAGCGCGGGAGCCGCGAGAGGCAGGATCAGGCGGAAGAACACCTGGCCGTGACCCGCGCCGTCGACACGGGCCGCCTCGATCACCTCGTGCGGGATCTCGGCGATGAAGTTGTGCAGCAGGAAGATGGCCAACGGCATCGCGAAGATCACGTGGGCGATCCACACCGTCGCGAAGCTGTGCTCGATACCGCGCAGCTCGAAGCCGGGGAAGATCGTCACGTCGTTGATGGTGAGTCCGCGCGAGAACAGGCTGAGCAGCGGAACGAGGGCCATCTGCAGCGGCACGATCTGCAGCGCGAAGATGAAGATGAAGAAGAAGTTCCGGCCCTTGAAGTCGATCCACGCGAAGGCGTACGCGATGAGCGACGCGATCGCCAGCGCGAAGAACACGACCGGGATCGTGATCGCCAGCGAGTTCAGGAACGACGCGGCCAGGGTGAGCGCCGTCCCGCCCGACGTCAGCGCGAGACGATAGTTCTCGAGCGTGAACGACGGGTCGACGAAGGCGGTCCACCATCCGGTCGACTGGGTGTCGGAGCCGGGGCGGAACGAGGTCACCAGGAGGCCGAAGGTGGGGATCGTCCAGAAGAACGCGATCGCGATCGCCGCGATCGTCGCGCCCTTGGAGGTGAGACGCTTGCGCGCCATCGCCTCGTGGCGGCGCGTGTCGCGGGCGACCTGACGGGCCGAGCGTGTGTCTTCGGTGGGCTCGAGCACCACGGTGGAGGTGGTCATCGCACTTCCCTCTGCTTCCGGATCTGACGCACGTTGAAAATGATCAGCGGCAGGACGAACAGGAACAGCACCACGGCCAGCGCCGCGGAATGCCCGTAGCTCTGGAACCGCTGCTGCTGGTTGACCATCTCGAAGGCGAGGACGGTGGAGTCGTTGCGACCACCGGTCATGACCGCGACGATGTCGTAGATCTTCAGCGCGCCGATGGCGATCGTGGTGAGCACCACGATCAGCGACGAGCGGATGCCGGGAACGGTGACGTTGATGAAGCGCTCCCAGGCGTTCGCGCCGTCGAGTTCGGCGGCCTCCATCTGCTCCGGCGGGACGGCCTTGATCGCGGCGGACAGAATGACCATCGCGAGGCCCGTCTGGCTCCAGATGAACACCACGACCAGCAGGAGGGTGTTGATCAGCGGGGTCGCCGCGAGCCACGACACGGGATCGCCGCCCAGACCGGTCACGATCGCGTTCAGGATGCCGATCTGGTCGCCCTGGCGGAAGTCGTAGACGAACTTCCAGATGATGCCCGCACCGACGAACGAGATCGCGAACGGCATGAAGATGAGGACCTTGAGGAACCGCTCCCCCGCCGCGCGGTCGATGAAGACGGCGTAGGCCAGGCCGATCGCGGTGGCGAAGGTCGGAGCCAGGAGCACCCAGATGAGGGTGTTGATGACCGACCAGAAGCCCTCCGGGTTGGTGAACGTCCAGACGTAGTTCTCGAAGCCGACGAAGTTCTCGCCGGTCTTGTCCATGAACGACTGCACGAGCGTCGACAGCGCCGGGTAGACCAGGCCCATGAGCAGCAGGATCGCGGCCGGTGCCGCGAACAGCACCAGCTGGAACAGGTACCCTGCGCCCTGACGCGACCGGTAGTCGGCGTAGAACAGGATGCCACCGAGGATGACGGCGATCCCGAGGACGTAGATCACGGCGTTCTGGTACGGGCGAAGCAGCATGAACGCCAGGATCGGGATGCCGAAGCACGCGACCAGTCGGAGCCAGAAATATCCCGTGCCCGACCGCGGTGCGTACTCGATGAGGAGCAGCAGCAGACCCACGACCGCGCCGAACACGAGGAGGATGAGCGGGATCTGCACCAGCGGATTCATCCCGCCCAGCGTCTGGAAGAAGCTGTTGAGGGAGATGCCGATCGTCGTCGGCCTGGTCTCGGACGGTGCCCGCGTGACCATGAAGAGGAACAGTGCCACCGCGGCGATGAGCGCGATGACGACGACCATCAGGGTCGTCCGATGCCTTCGTGCGAGATCGCGGGCTGCCGTGGCGGCATCCGGCGCCTCGCGTCGGGGAGATGCCGAGGGCTTCTCCGCCTGCCTGAGCTGGGTCATGACTTCCCTCCCGAACACACCGTCGTGTTCATCGTCGGACGGGCCGCACTGCGGCACCGTGAGGCTTACGGTACCGGTGGACCGCCCGCCGAAGCGGACGGCCCACCGGTCAGGGGATCGAGGTCAGTTGTTGTAACCGGCCTGGATGTTGCTGAGCACCTCGTCGGTGGGCGTGCCGTCGATCCAGCTGACCATGCCCTTCCAGAACGAACCGGCACCCACGGTGGCCGGCATGAGGTCCGACGCGTCGAAGCGGAGCGTGGTCTTCGGGTCCTGCAGCGTCTTCATCGCCTCGGTGAGGAACTCGCTGGAGGCCAGGGACGGGTCGGCACCCTTGTTGGCGGAGATGACGCCGCCGAGCTTGACACGGGCATCGGCGAACTCGGGGGTCGACATGTACTCGACGACCTTCTGAACGCTCTCGTCCTCGGAGAAGGCCGCAACGAACTCGCCGCCACCCTCGACGGCCAGCTCGCCCTCCTTGACGCCCGGGAGGAGGAACGCGTAGACATCACCGTCGGGGGCGATGGTGGGCGTCTCACCCGAAGCCGTCTTGACCGTCAGGAAGTTGGCCGAGAGGAAGGACGCCTGGTGCGTCATCGGGCAGCTGCCGTCGGCGACCTTGGCGGCGACGTCGGCGAACGCCGTCGAGTTGATGCTCTTGACGTCACCGAAGCCGGCGTTGACGTACGACGGGTTCAGAAGGATCTCCCCCACCGCGTCGAAGGCCTGCTTGATCTGCGGGTCGGTGAACTTGACCTCGTTGGCGACCCACTGGTCGTAGACCTCAGGACCGGACTGACGCAGAACCATGTCCTCGATCCAGTCGGTGCCCGGCCACCCCGAAGCGGCGTCGGACGCGAAACCGGCGCACCACGGTGCGGCACCCGTCTTCTGCTGAATCGTCTGCGTGAGGGTGAGGAGTTCGTCGAACGTCTTGGGAATCTCGACGCCCCACTCGGCGAACTTCGCCGGCGAGTACCACACGTAGCCCTTCAAGTTGGCGAGCATCGGAGCGGCGTAGAAGGTGCCGTCCTCGGTGCCGTACGACTTCCAGTCCTCGCCCCAGTACTCGTCGACATTGGCCGAGACGGCGTCAGAGGCCTTCTGGACCTCACCGGTGCCGATCAGGGTCTTGAGCAGGCCGGGCTGCGGAACGATGGCGATGTCGGGAGCGTCGCCGCCCGACACCTTGGTGACGATGTTGCCCTCGAAGCTCTTGTCACCGGTGTACACGACCTTGATGCCGGTGTCCTTGGTGAACTGATCGAAGCTCTGGTTCAGCGCGTCGGCCTCGGTACCGGTGATGCCGCCGGAGATCCGAACGGTGGCCCCCTCGCTGGAACCGCCGGAGCCGCTCGAGTCGCCCTCGGCGCAGCCCGCGAGCGCGATCGCACCGACCGCCAACAGCCCGACGGGAGCCAGGAGGCGATACCGCTGTGACATGCCCATGTGATTTCTCCTCTTTGAGTTCTGTGCATCGGAACCTGTCGGGAACCGATTCCAGATCACCGTAAGGGAGAACAACGCGTTGCGCAACAATCTTTGGTCACGAGTCAATAACTGGCGGATTCCCGCGCCCTTTCGCCGCGTCACGGTGCAGGAACCGGTTCCAGTTTGTGGAATTGTCGGATACTCTTTCTGACGTCGACACGGACGTTGACCAGCTTCAAGGAAGACGGCTCATGAGCGGAATCGCCGATGTGGCACGCCTGGCGGGCGTGTCCAAGTCGACGGCAAGCCGCGCGCTGACAGGCGGCGGCTACGTCTCCGACGACACACGTCGGCGCGTCACCGACGCCGCGGCATCCCTCGGCTATGTCCCTTCGACGAGCGCCGTGAGCCTGGCAACGGGCCGCACGCGCACGGTGGCGCTCATCGTCCCCAAGGTCAACCGCTGGTATTTCGGCGCCATCATCGAAGGCGTCGAACGCTCGCTCATCTCGCAGGGGTACGACGTCACGCTCTACGTCGCCGAGCCCGGTTCCCGCGACCGCGAGAGCCTGTACTCCACGTATCTCGCGCGCAAGAGATTCGACGGCATCATCGCCGTCGCGCTCGAGCCCGGCGACACCGACCTCGAGCGCCTCCTCGCGATCGACAAGCCGACGGTGTGCATCGGGAACCCTCTGCAGGGCATTCCGACGCTCGGCCTGGACAACGTCGGCATCACCCGCATCATCACGCAGCACCTCATCGCGCTGGGGCACACCGACATCGCGTTCGTCGGCAGCACCCCGCCCACGGACGCCCCCGCGCGCGACGTCGACGAGCGCTCGATCGGGTACCGCAACGCCATGGCCGACAGCGGGCTCGCGGTGCGTATCCGCAACGTCCCGTCGACACTCACGATCACCGACGCGTACGCCGCCGCGGCATCCTTCCTCGCCGACGCGGCCTCGCGGCCCACCGGTGTCGTCGCGGCGTGCGACGAAGTCGCGGTCGGCGTCATCATCGCGGCGCGCCGCATGGGCATCTCCGTCCCCACCGAGCTGAGCGTGGTCGGCATCGACGGGCACGACTACGCGGAGATGTTCGCATTGACGACGATCGAGCAGTATCCCGGAGCGCAGGGCGTCGAGGCGACGCGTCTGCTCCTGTCGATGCTCGAGGGCGAGGAGCCGCCACCCCGGAGCACCGTCGACACGCGGCTGGTCGTGCGCGCGTCGACCGCTCCCCCGCGCGCACTGTGACACGAACGGGACCCCGGATGCCAGGCATCCGGGGTCCCGTCGCATGTGGGTCAGTCGGGCTGTCGCACCGACCGGCGCCGCACCACGACGCCGAGACCGAGGAGCGCCAGAGCGGCGAGGACACCCGCGCCCAGCCACGCCCCGTCGGTGCCGGTGACGGCCAGCGAGCCGCCGGACGGCGCGTTCTCACCCTCACCCGCACCCGCGCCCGGGTCGACGACCCGGAGCGGCACCGTGACCGACGTTCCGGTGGGCTGCGCCATGAGCTGCAGGTCGAGCGCGTCGGGGGCGGTGGCGGGAACCGCGACCGTGACCGTCGCCGCGCCGCCGACGACCGGGACCTCGACGGTCTGACCGGCGCCGAGCGTCGCCGACAGCGACGTGTGGGCCGGGGCACCGAGCGACGTGAGGTCGAGGTTCGAGACCGCGAAGGTCGCCGATCCGCCGCGCTCCACCTGGGCGGGGACACCCGAGACCTGCACCGCGCGGGCGGTGAAGTCGGGGGTGAGACCCGGGTTCTTCCGCAGGAAGTCGAACCAGCCGTCGCGGTCGATCAGACCGGAGTCGCGGGTGTCGGTCCCATCGCGGAACACCGAGAAGCTGTCGCCGCCCTGGAGGAGGAAGCTGAACGAGCCGACGCGGTACTCGGCGGCCGGGTCGACGGGGGCCCCGTCGATCCAGATGCCCGACACGCGCTGCCCCGCGGGCCGGGACGCGTCATAGGTGTAGCGGACGTTCTCCGACACCCCGAGCGCGAGGTTCGTCGTCCCCCGGCCCGATGCATCGCCCCACTGCTGCTCCAGCATGAGCCGCAGCTGGTCACCCGTGAGGGTCGTCGTCCACAGGTTGTTGACGAACGGCAGGACCGCGTTGGCCTCCGCCACGGTGATGACGCCGTCCTCCCCGTAGAGCAGCTCGTCGCGCAGACCGCCCGGGTTCACGACGGCCAGGTCGGCTCCGCCCAGAGCCGGGTCCGACAGCTTCCAGAGGAGGGCGTCGGCCACGAGCCCGCCGAGCGCGGACGGCTTGGAGCGGTCATCCCGCTTCCCGCCGGCGTACACACCGTCGACGTATCCACCCTCCTGGAAGGCGGTGGTGATGTCGGCCGTGACCGACCCGACGGGCACCCGGCCGACGACATCCGCTTCCGCGCGCGCCGCGGTGACGATGTCGTTGACCTCCTTCACCCGGGGGTAGGTCGCGATCAGGCGCGCGTCGAGTTCGGCGCTCGTCTCGGGCTTGACCGCGGCCAGGCGCGGCACGTTGCGAACCGTGTAGTCGACGACGTCACCGGCCTCGTCCACCTTCAGCACGATCTGCCCGATGTTCTCGCCGTAGCTGCCCGTCTGCAGGATCGGGCGCGTACGCTCCGCACCCGGGACAGGGGCTTCCCACGCGTACTTCGCATGCGTGTGCCCGGTGAAGATGGCATCCACCGCCGGATCGGTGTCGTTCACGATCCTCGCGAACACCCCGCCGTCGGCGACGGCCTGCTCGAGCGTCGCGTTCGCGTCGCCCAGCTCGGTGCCCTCGTGGTACTGCGCCACGATCACGTCGACCTGGTCGTCGATCTCGGCCACGACGCGGTTCACCTCGGCGACGGGGTCACGGAACTCGATGCCGACGATCCCGCTCTGCGTCACCAGGGTGGGGGTCTGCTGGGTGACGGCACCCACGACACCCACGCGGACGCCGTCGACCTCGAAGATCGCGTAGCCCGGCAGGATCGGCTGACCGTCCTTGAAGACGTTCGCGGCGAGGTAGGGGAAGTCCGCAAGGTCGGAGACCCGACCGGTGAGGTCGTCAGCACCCTTGTCGAACTCGTGGTTGCCGGTGCCCGACGCGGCCAGGCCGAGCGCGTTCAACACGTCGATGGTCGGCTTGTCGCCGAACTCCGACGAGGCGAACACCGAGGCGCCGATGTTGTCACCGTTGGAGAGGAAGAGCGAGTTGTCGTCACCGTACTCGTCGCGCAGCTGCTCGATCGTGCCGGCGAACTTCACCGTGTTGGCATCGAGGCGGCCATGGAAGTCGTTGATGCCGAGAAGGTTGATGTCGGTCGTCGACGACAGGTCCAGACCCACGATCACCGGGTCGTGGTCACTGGAGCGGTAGGGCGAGGTGTCGTAGAAGTTCAGCGCGTTGTAGTTGTAGCGGCTGTACTCCAGGGCGAGCGCCTCGACGGCGTTGATGTTCCAGATGTCGGTTCCGGTGACCAGCTCGCGCGCCGAGGGCGACGCCAGGATGTGGTCGAGCGAGCCGGATTGCCCGTCGTACGAGTACGAGTACTTGCCGGTCCCCGCCTCGAGCGGCTCGAAGCCGAACGAGCGGAGCTTCTCGATCGGGTCTTCCTTCGTGTAGGCGTTGAAGTCGCCGAGGAGGAACACGTCGTCCGTACCGACCGCGGCCGACCGCTCCTTCGCGAAGTTGCCGAGGGCGTCCGCCTGGCGAACGCGATCGCCGTTGAAGGCGCCTTGCATTCCGTCATCGGCGTTGTCACCGGTCGCGTCGTCGCTCGACCCCTTCGACTTGAAGTGGTTCACGATCGCGAGGATCTTGGCATCCGGGTCGCCGACCGGGGCGAACGCCTGCGCGAGCGGCTGACGCGCGTTGGCGAACGCGGGGTCGTCCAGGATGACGCTGTCGCCGACCGGTGCCACCACCGCCTTCTTGTAGATGAAGGCGGTGCGGATGACGTCCTCGGACGCGGGCCGGGCTGCGGGCGAAGGCACGAAGGCCCACTGCTCCGCACCGAGAGCCGCGTTGAGCGCACCGACGAGGGTCGACAGCGCCGCGTCGCGGTCCTTGCCGAACTGCGCCGAGTTCTCGATCTCTTCGAGCGAGACGACGTCGGCGCCGAGGCCGTTGATGGCCGCGACGATCTTCGCCTGCTGCCGCTGGAGGTTCTCGTCGTTCGCCGCGCCTCGCGGACCGTTGTTCGGGCACGTGTCCGCGGTGATCGGGTTGCCCGCGCGGTCTTCGTAGGTCGAGGTGCAGCCGACGCTCTCGGCGGTCGTGGTGAAGTAATTCAGCACGTTGAAGCTCGAGATCTTGACGTTGCCGCCGACAGCCTCGGGCGCGCTCGTCCGCGTGTTCTCGAACGATGCGGGCTGGACGGTACCGGCGTTGGCGACGGTGAGCTGCTCGGTGGGCTGGAACGTCCACACTTTGTTGCGGAACTCCAGGATCACCGGGGTTTGGAACGTCACGGCCGCGCCGACGCGCACCGGATTCTCGAGCGACACGTACGGCAGCGGGTCGTTCTTACCCGTGGTGAGGTAGTTCACGGAGGCGCCATCGTCGAGGATCACGCCACGGGCCGCGTTCTCGGCTACCGCGGTGTCGTACTCCTCCGTCCCCGGGCGCGCGACGTCCGTCGGGGTCCGCAGCGGCGTCGTACCAGCGGCGAGCCCCAGGATGGCGAACCGGTTGGTGTCGTAGTTGTCCGTGACGGTGAAGTCGCCCGTCGGAGCGAGGAGCATGCCCTCGAACTTCTCGCGCTCGTCTTCGGTGGCGGGCCAGGCGATCGCGGCGGGCTGGACGGCCTCAACGAGCTCGTCGAGCACACGCACTCCGTCCGCCGCCGCGGAGATCTCGGTCAGGGAGTTGTACTCGGACACCTTGCCCGTGACCTCGACGTAGTCGCCCTTGTTCACCGTGGCCGTCGCGGCCGATCCGAAGACGAAGAGGGCGTCGGACGCGGTGTGCGTGGCCAGGTCGATGTTCCCGCCGGTCCCGGGCGTCTGGATGTAGAAGCCGTTGTATCCGCCCGTCGGGTAGGCCGCGGTGACGACGCCCCGCGTCGTGACCGTGCTGCCTGCCAGCGGTGACGACGCACCCGTGCCCTGGATGTCGCGAATCGGCACGACCGTGCCGGGGGTCGTCGGCTCGTCGGTCGGAGGATCGGTGGGCTCGGGGTCCGTCGGCTCGGGGTCCGTCGGCTCGGGCGCGGGCGTCGTGCCCGAGGCCTGCGGCGTGACCGTCGTGGCATTGGTGAAGTCGGCGGAGTTGTCGTCGGTGTCGGCGAAGCCCGTTCGCACGAGCGAGTTCGGAGTCGTGGTCGACCCGTCCACCACAGCCGGAGCCGTTTCGAAGGACACGCCGGCGCCGTATCCGAGGAAGTCCACGACGCGGGAGTCGTCCACGTCCCCCGCGGGCAGGGCGAGCGATTCGGCGACGTTGGCGAGGAACAGCTGCCCGGTCGTACCCGACGGGTTCAGTCCCGTGCTCGTGAGGTCGGGGGTGGGCAGCTCGGCACCGTTCGTCCCGTTGCCGGGGAGCCCGATGAGGTAGTACCCGCCGGGCGCGATCGATCCGCTCAGCGGCTGCGTGTTCGCGCCGTTCGGGGCGGCGACGTTCGCTGCGGAGCGGTACTGCAGCGACCACCCGGTCAGGTCCTGGGCGGTGTCGCCGGCGTTGTAGAGCTCGACGAACTTCTTCGTGAACGGCGCGCCGGCGCTCCCGCCCTTCAGGTAGGCCTCGTTGATCACCACCCGGGGGCCGTCGGCGGCGAACGCGGGAGCAGGGACCAGAGCGGATCCGAGCAATGCGGCGCCGAGGACGGCGCTGAGGGTCGTGGTGAAACGGCGCGCGGGCGCGCGGGAGGGTGCGTGATGCATGGGTCTCCAAGGACCGACGCGCGACAGAGCGACGTCGGGTGGGGGGATCGACGGGGGGTCCCTTCGACCGTAAACGAAGACATATCGATTTCCCAGACTCGGATGTTTCGAGTCGGTGAACATCGGCCTCGCCGTCGCCCCCGGAGACGAACGAAGGCCCGGATGCCAGTGGCATCCGGGCCTTCGTCTCCGCGAAGTGCGGGGAATTACTTGAGGGTCACCGTGGCGCCGGCAGCCTCGAGGGCTTCCTTCGCCTTGTCGGCGGTCTCCTTGTTCGCGCCCTCGAGCACGGCCTTGGGGGCACCGTCGACGACGGCCTTGGCCTCGCCGAGGCCGAGCGAGGTGAGCTCGCGGACGACCTTGATGACCTGGATCTTCTTGTCGCCGGCGGCCTCGAGGACGACGTCGAACGAGTCCTTCTCCTCGACCTCTTCGGCGGGGGCAGCGCCACCGGCGGCGGGGCCGGCCACGGCCACGGGGGCGGCGGCGGTGACGTCGAACGTCTCCTCGAACGCCTTGACGAACTCGGAGAGCTCGATGAGGGTGAGCTCCTTGAACGCGTCGAGCAGCTCTTCGGTGCTGAGCTTAGCCATTGTGTTTCTCCTTGATCGGGATTGTCATCCGGGCCGGGTCAGGCCGCGGTGTCCTGCTTCTCGCGCAACGCGTCGACCGTGCGAACGGCCTTCGACGGAAGCGCCTGGAAGACGTATGCCGCCTTGGTCATCGTCGCCTTCATCGCACCGGCGAGCTTCGCCAGCAGGACTTCACGGCTCTCGAGATCGGCGAGCTTGTTGACCTCATCCGCGGTCAGAGCGGCGCCATCGAAGTAGCCGCCCTTCACCACGAGCTGAGGGTTAGCCTTGGCGAAGGCACGCAGGCCCTTCGCGACGGCGACGGGGTCGCCGTGCACGAACGCGATGGCAGACGGGCCCTTGAGCTCGTCGTCCAGTCCCGTGACCCCCGCGTTGGCAGCGGCGATCTTGGTCAGCGTGTTCTTCACCACGGCGTACTCCGCGTCCTGACGGATGTCGTTGCGCAGCTGCTTGAGCTGGGCAACCGTCAGACCGCGGTACTCGGTCAGCAGAACGGCAGTCGAGTTCTCGAAGTGCTTCGTGAGCTCGGCGACCGATGCGTCCTTCTGCGCCATGGCCACTCCTTGTGTGTACGAGGCGCTCCGCGGAAGCGGGGCGCCGGCCAAGACACCGGGCGACGGCAAAAAAGAAGAGCTCCGGCGCAGGCGCACGGAGCTCGGAATCCCGATCGGGACGAGTTACGTATACCTGCGCAGGTCCTCTGCCTTTCGGCAGACGCTTCGATCTTCGTGCACGCACGACGATGACCGGCGGTCTTTGGCTTGCCCCCACTGTACCCGGCATCCCCGCCCCCGCCAAATCCGCCGCGCCCCGCCGCCGGCCCGCCGCGCCCCTCCGCGCCCCTCCGCGCCCCTCCGCGCCCCTCCGCGCCCCGACCCGGCGCACGCCACCCCAGATCGCCCTTGTTTCGCGAGATGGCCTACATTTCGCCCGAGTCTCGAGTCCTCTCGACAAACGGGAGTCATCTCGACGCGCGCTTGGCGCCGGTCAGCACGCCGAACGCCCCGAGGCGCTCGGCGAGCGCCTCGGGGGTTGCGACGTCGGAGAAATTGCCGCGGCACACACGCCACTGAGTCAGGCCGCGGATCCAGTCCTCTCGCCTCTTCTCGTCGATCAGGACCTGCTCGAGCGAACGACCGCCGCGCATCGACGGGTCTCGGTACTTCACCTCACCGTCGAACTCCCAGAACGTGCGGATCTCCGGCAAGCCGATGTCGACGAAGTAGTCCGCGCCCTTCGGCCCCGGCACCGGGACCTGCAGGTGGAAGTCGCGGAAGCCGAGGCGAAACAACTGCAGCCGGCTGACACTCTCCCCGGGCAACTCAGCTCTCCCGTCCGCGAACTCGATGACCCAGCGAGCCCGCCGTATGCCCCGCACCCCCGGTCTTCGCGCAGCTCTCTCGCGCAGGCGTTCACGCCACGCTTCCTGGGCTACGGCATCGAAGCGTCGCGCGACCATCGATTCGCGTCGGAGTGCCGCGTCCGCGCACGCGACCGACGTCTCCAGAGGCATCGTCCGCGCGACATCGAAGACCGTGCGGTCAAGAGTCGTGCACGGAATGCCGTCGACCGACGTGACGTCCTCCCGGTCGATGAGGTCGAGATGACGACGGAGCCCCGGTCTACTGGTCGCCCCGACCTGGGCGGCCACCGTCACTTCCACCGGCCGGTCCGCGAAACGGTACTGCGGGAGCCCGTGTAGGACGCTGGCGGACAGGTGCGAGACCACCGCGGAGCCGTCGCGCGTGCGCCGCATTGCCGCGAGGATGAGCATTCGGTGCTGGTCGGCCGACCTCAGTCCGAGGTACGCGGCGCGATCGACGTAGACACCGGACTGGAGCCGAAGCCATCGGCCTCCACCCGTGGATTGCGCGAGTTCCGCGTCGGTCACGTCCCGTGAGATCAGGTCTTGCCGCGTGAACAAGTCCAACGTTGAACTGTCCCCCACCGCGCCTCCGTGCATCCCCCGATCGTGCCGCGCGCCTCCTCTCACGGCCCCGCGTCCTCCGGCATCCGTGGAGATTCTTCGCATTCCACCACCTGTGCAGGACCACTCTCAACGGTGCCGAGATGACCTCCGTTCCCCGAGAAGACCCGCAAACCCGGTTCACCTCGGGTCCATTCGGCATACACGGGTCATCTCGCCGCCGCGCGCTCAGCCACCACCGCCGCCGCCCCCGCCCCCGGGCCGAGCCCGCGGCACGCCGAGGCACCGGGCGGGACCCCGGGCGCCGCGGGGTTAGGGTCGAACGCATGTCCCCCGAGCTCGTCGCCTCCCGCAGCGCCGACCTCGAGGCGCGGATCGTCGCGGATTCCCGTGACCGGGTCGCGTGGATCCGGGCGCGTTCGCGCGGCATCACGGCGACCGACGTCGCGACCCTCACCAGCGCCAACGCGATCGCGCGGGCGGCGGATGCCAAGCTCCTCGGGTCGAACTTCTCCGGCAACGCCTATACGGCTCACGGCCGTCGGCGCGAACCCGAGATCGCCGCGTGGGTCGCGGCCACGCACGGCATCCAGCCCTCGTCGGCGCTGTATCACGCGGTCGTGGAGAAGCGTCACCTGGCGACCCCGGACGGGGTGGTCGTGGATGCCGAGGGGCGCATCGTCCTGGCAGAGATCAAGACGACGAACAAGTCGTGGCGGTCGATCCCCCGCACGTACCTGCGGCAGGTGTGGTGGCAGCAGCACGTGCTGGGCGCGGAGCGCACTCTGGTCGCGTGGGAGCAGCACGACGGATTCGTCCCCGTCGACGACGAGCCCCGATGCCAGTGGGTCGACCGCGATGAGAAGGAGATCGCCGCGCTCGTACGGCTGGCCACCTCGCTCATCGACGAGCTGTACCGCCGCACCACGGCGGGCCGCGCACCGGCACCGCGCCCCGAACCCACGGAGAGGTATCGCGCTCTCGCACTCCTCGAGGGATAGTTGACGCAAATCAAACATCCGGCGTATAGTTGATCTTCGTCAACTAACGCGCCGACGACGTCGCGGCATCCTTCTTCCTCCCCTGGAGAGCTCCGCATGACCTCATCCGTCCCCGAGACCGCCGCGCCGCGGCGTGTGCTCCCCGCCCTCATTGGACTGCTGCTCGGCATGTTCGTGTCGATGCTGGCCTCGACCGTCGTCTCGACGTCGCTGCCGGTGATCGTCCACGACCTGTCGGGCGATCAGAACGCCTACACGTGGGTCATCACCGCGACCCTGCTGACGACCGCGATCTCCACGCCCATCTGGGGCAAGCTCGCCGACCTGTTCAACCGCAAGGTCCTCATCCAGGTCGCGATCGCGATCTTCGTCCTCGCGACCGCCGCCGCCGGCTTCTCGCAGAACACCGACATGCTCATCGCGTTCCGCGCCGTTCAGGGCCTCGGAGCGGGCGGTCTCGCCGCGCTCAGCCAAGTGATCATGGCCGACATCATCAGCCCGCGCGAGCGCGGTCGCTACATGGGCCTCTTCGGTGCCGTGATGGCCGTCGCCACCGTCGGCGGACCGCTTCTCGGCGGCGTCATCACGGATGCCTTCGGCTGGCGCTTCAACTTCTTCGTCGCCCTGCCCTTCGCGGTGGCGGCGCTGCTCATCCAGCAGCGGACCCTGCACCTCCCGGCTCGGGCCAAGCGCAAGGTCAAGATCGACTACCTCGGCATCGTCCTCCTCTCCACCGCCGTGTCGCTTCTGCTGATCTGGGTGACCAACGCGGGCCGCACGTTCGACTGGGCCAGCACCGAGACCCTGCTCATGGTCGGCGGCGCCGTACTCGCCGCGATCCTGTTCATCGTCGTCGAGTTGCGCTCGTCCGAGCCGCTCGTGCCGCTGACGCTCTTCCGCGACGCCACGTTCACTCTCGCCACGATCGCGTCGATCGCCACGGGTCTGGCGATGTTCGGCACCTCGGTGTTCCTCAGTCAGTACATGCAGATGGCGCGGGGCGCCACGCCCACGCAGGCCGGCGTCATGACGATCCCGATGATCGCGGGCCTGCTCCTGGCATCCGTCATCGTCGGTGCGCTCATCACACGCCTGGGCCACTGGAAGCCGTTCCTCATCGCCGGTGGCGCGCTGTTGATCGCGGGCACCTATCTGCTCTCCACGATCCACTACGACACGAACTTCGCCCTGGTCTCGGTGTACATGTTCCTGCTCGGGGCGGGTGTCGGCATGACGATGCAGAACCTCGTCCTCATCGTGCAGAACACCGCCGACCCGGCGCGCATGGGCGCCGCGAGCTCGGGCGTGACGTTCTTCCGCAGCCTGGGCGGCACCATCGGCGTCTCCGTCATGGGCGCGGTGCTCGCCAGCACGGCGACGACCCTGTTCACCGACCGCGCCGCCGATCTGCAGGCCGCGATCGTGGGCCTCGGCTCGGCGGGAGCGCCGGTCGCGCAGGCGCTGCAGTCCGGCACGATCCCGCAGGTGTCGAGCCTGCCCGACACGGTGCGCGTGATCGTCGAGGACATCTACGCCCAGTCCATCGCGCATTCCTTCCTCATCGCGGTGCCGGTGGCGATCGTGAGCCTCATCGCCATCCTGTTCCTGCCGAACCGCCCGCTCACGCGCATGACGACGTCCGAACGGGTCGCCGCCAGCGAAGCCGACCTTGCGACCGTGTCCGTCCCGGAGGGGATGGCCGTGCTCGCCACGACCGGAACCGTCTCGACGGCGGATGCCACTTCCCGTCGCGACACCCGTTCGAACGCCCCGATGGGGGAGGATGGGTGACGTGACCAACGAAGACGACGCCGAGCGGCAGGCGGCCGTGAACGCGCTCGAATCGTCGTTCTCGGAGCTCATGACCACGTTCCGCCGCTACGTCGCCGAGGCGGCGGAACGGGTCAGCCCGGGGATGCTCCCGGCGACCTTCAAGACGCTGTCGGTCGTGAGCCGGTTCGGACCGATCACGCTCTCGGCTCTGGCCGAACGACTCGCCACCGACAAGGGATTCCTCAGCCGTTCGATCAGCGACCTCGAGGCTGCCGGTCTGGTCACGCGCACTCTTGACCCGAACGATCGGCGTTCGCGGCTCATCGCCGTCACCGAGATCGGGCACGAGCGTCTCCGCGACGCCCGCGCCCCGCACGAGAGTCGCCTCTATGAGGCACTGGCCGATTGGTCGGTCGACGAGATCGGGAACCTGTCGACGATGCTGCATGCGCTGGCCGTGGGCGGAGTGCCCGATCGCGCGTGAGCGCCCCGGAGATGCTCGGTGCAGCGACGCGACACGGTGATCGAGCGGTAACACCGTCGAGACAATGTGACGCTTGACTGAGGGGGTCGAGGCGGAGTCGCCATCGACGTGACCCCCGAGAAGGAGCGCCCGATGAGATTCCGATCGACGCGTCCCGAGGCCAGCGTCGAGGCGCCGGGCCCCACCCATCCCGAGACCATGCGCGCCGTGGTCCTGGACGCCCCCGGCGATCCCGACGCGCTGCACGCAGCGACCGTGCCGGTCCCGACGCCCATCATGAGCGAGGTGCTCGTGCGGATCGTCGCCGCCGGCATCAACCCCATCGACGCGAAGACCCGCGCGGGTCGCGGCGCGAGTGGCGCGATCGCCGCATGGCCGGCGACACTCGGCTACGACTTCAGCGGCGTCGTGGTCGCCACCCCGTACGAATCGCATCCGTTCCCGCCCGGCACCGAGGTGTTCGGCATGACACCGACGCCGCGCACACCGGGCACCTACGCCGAATACGCGGTGGTCCCCTCGCTCTCGCTCGCCCGCAAGCCCACCTCGCTCTCGCACGTCGAGGCGGCGGGTGTGCCCCTGGCCGCTCTGACGGCGTGGGGAGTCGTCGTCGAGACGGCGCTGGCGCACGCGAACCAACGCGTCCTCATCCACGCCGGCAGCGGCGGCGTCGGCCACTTCGCGGTGCAGTTCGCCGCGTACTTCGGCGCGCACGTCATCGCCACCGGCTCACCGCGCAACCTCGAGTGGCTGCGCGAACTGGGCGCGGCGGAGGTGATCGACCACACCTCAGTGCGGTTCGAGGATGCCGTCGCCCCCGTCGATGTGGTCGTCGACCTGATCGGCAACACGATCGACGACACCGGGACGCGCTCGCTGGAGGTCCTGCGTCCCGGCGGACTCCTGATCGAGGTGCCGACGGGCGCATGGCCGGGTTTCCGCGACGCCGCCTCGGCGCGCGGCATCCGCTCCACCGGCTACAAGGTCGTCCCGGACGGCAGCGCGCTCGCCACGATCGCGCGACTGCTGGACTCGGGCGCGGTCCGCGTCTTCGTCGACCGCGTCTTCGATCTCGAGGATGCCGCCGACGCCCACCGCGAGCTGGAGGTCGGTCACACGCGCGGCAAGATCGTCCTGCGCGTCAGCGACGACTGACCCCCGCGGCAGCGAGCACACGCCGCCCCTCGGCGACGACCTCGTCGGCGACGTCGTCGAGGAGCGGAGAGGTGAGGTTCCACTGCTGCCAGTACAGGGGCACGTCGACGGGATCACCGCCCAGACGCTCGAGGGTGCCGTCGGCGAGCCCGCCAGCCGACTGGAAATCGGGCAGGAGCCCCCACCCGAGGCCCAACGACACCGCGGAGGCGAAGTCCTGCGATGCCGGCACCCGGTGACGCGGCGGCCCTCCTACGGGCACCCCGCGCGCGGCGAGCCACTGCGTCTGCAGATCGTCGCGCCGATCGAAGTCTACGACCGGCGCCGCCGCGAGGGCAGCGGTGTCGACGCCTTCGGGAAACCACCGCGCGGCGAATCCGGCCGAGGCCACCGCTTCGTAGCGCAGTACCCCGAGGCTCCGTACGCGGCAGCCGGCCACCGGCGCCTCGCGTGACGTGACCGCCGCCATGACGACCCCCGACTCGAGCAGCCCCGCCGTGAAGTCCTGATCGTCGCGGTGGAGGTCGAACACGACCGGACGACGCTCCGCGACGCGCTGCAACGGCGGCAGGAACCACGTCGCGAGCGAATCGGCGTTCACGGCGAGCGGGACGGATGCCACGGCACCGCCTTCCGCTCCGATGGCGGCCAGGGTGTCGTGCTCGAGCAGCGCGATCTGTCTCGCCAGACGGACCACGGCGTCCCCGGCCGCGGTGGTCCGCACGGGCTTCGATCGCACGAGCACGACCCGACCGAGCTGATCCTCGAGCGCGCGCAGGCGCTGGCTGACCGCCGACGGGGTGATGTGGAGTCGCCGGGCCGCGGCATCCAGGGTCCCCTCGTCGACGACGGCCGCCAGGGTGCGGGCGAGGTCCGAGGGGATCGACATGTAGCGATGCTAATGGTTCGTGAGAATCCTGAACTGTCCTTGATGCTCGGGGACCCGTAGCGTCGAACCGTGTTCTCCTCTTTCGCCGCGGGTTTCGGGCTCGGCCTCTCGCTCATCGTGGCCATCGGCGCGCAGAACCTCTTCGTGCTGCGCCAGGGTGTGCGCCGCGAGCACGTGCTCGCCGTCGTGGCGGTGTGCGCCGTGTCCGACGCCGTTCTCATCGCCCTCGGTGTCTCGGGAATCGGCGCTGTCGTGACGGCGGTGCCGTGGCTGCTGGACATCGTCCGGTGGGCCGGCGCGGCGTTCCTCGTGGGATACGGCGTCGTCGCCGCGCGGCGGGCGCTGAAGCCCTCCGGTGCCGCACTCCACGTCGACCGCACGGCGAGCGCTGCAGGTTCGTCGTCCGGCCCGACACGCACCGCGACGACCACCCGCACGTCGGTCGTGCTCACGTGCCTCGCGCTGACCTGGCTGAACCCGCACGTGTATCTCGACACGGTGTTCCTGCTCGGATCCGTTGCCGCGACGCACGGCGATGAACGCGGCGTGTTCGGGCTGGGCGCCGCAGCCGCGAGCGTGCTGTGGTTCGCGGCGCTCGGATTCGGTGCGCGCTTCCTCGGACGCTGGCTCGACTCGCCCCGCGCGTGGCGCGTGCTCGACGGAGCCATCGCGCTGGTGATGTGGGCCCTCGCCCTGTCGCTCGTCCTCCCCGTGTTCACCGACTGAGGTCACAATGGAGGCATGGCCACCGTCGAGATCACCGTCCGCGGGCATGTGCAGGGCGTCGGGTTCCGCTGGGCCCTCCGCGCCGAGGCCGAACGCGTGGGCGCGAGCGGCTGGGTGCGCAATCGCCGTGACGGCACCGTCGAGGCCCGCGTGAGCGGCACGCCCGCCGCCGTCGACGCCCTCGTGGCCTGGGCACACCACGGTCCGCCCCTCTCCCACGTCGAGCGGGTCGACGTGATCGACGTCCCGGATGCCGGGCCCGACGCAGGGTTCGAGATTCGCGCGTCCGCCTAACCGCGGTCCACGGGCAGTCCGGCGCGCAGCTCGGCGAGCACGTCTGCGGCGTCCTCGAAGCGGGCGAGGCTCGCCGCCTGACCCGCCCACAGCGACAACAGGTCACCCTCCCCCGCCGCCGCGGCTGCCGACCGGAAGACACCGGTGAGCCAGTTCTGCGCCGGGAACGGCGCGATCGCTCCCGCCGCCTCGATCTCGCGCACGGCGCGGTTCGGGATGCCACGGGCCCACCTCCCGCTCATGGCCCGTGTGAGCACGGTGTCGGTGTCGCCGGCGGCGGTGATCGCCGCGCGGTGTGCTGCCGTCGCCGCCGACTGGCGAGTGCGCAGGAAGGCCGTGCCGACCTGGACCCCCTCGGCACCGAGGGCGAAGGCGGCGGCGACACCCCGCCGGTCCGCGACACCTCCCGCAGCGATCACCGGCACCGCCACGGCGTCGACGACCTGCGGGACGAGCGCGAACGTCCCCACGAGCGACTCCGCGGGATCGCGGAGGAACGACACCCGGTGCCCCGCCGCCTCCATCCCGGTGGCCACGATGGCATCCACGCCCGCCGCCTCGAGGGCGATCGCCTCGGCGACGGAGGTGGCGGTGCCGACGACCCGGATGCCGTGCTCTTGCGCCCGCGCGACGGTCGCGGCATCCGGAACCCCGTACACGACGCTCAGCACATCGATTCCCGCGGCGAAGACGGCGTCGACCTGCTCCGCGATGTCGGGGAGGAACGCCGCGGGCGGTACTGGCCGCGGGGCTCCCGCAGCCTCGAACAGGGACGCCGTGGCATCCAGGACCGGTTCGAGATCGACGTCGCCGGGTGTGACCTCGTCGCCGCGCGGCCACCAGAGGTTGACCGCCACGGGGCGGTCGGTCGCCGCCCGGAGACCCCGGATCGTCTCGGCGATGCGGTCGGGCGTGTACCCGTAGAGGCCGAAGGAGCCGAGACCGCCTCCCGCGCTCACCGCCGAGGTCAGCTCGATCGAGGACAGACCGCCGAACGGGCCGAGGACGATCGGGACGTCGATCCCGAAGAGCTCCGTCAGCCGCGACACGATCAGTCCAGTGGCCGGAGGAGCCGGTCGAGGAAGCGGCGGGTGCGCTCCTTCTTCGGCGCGGTGAAGAGTTCGGCGGGCACGCCGCGTTCGACGATCACGCCCTCGTCGAAGAACAGCACCTCGTCGGCGACCTCGCGGGCGAAGCCGAGTTCGTGCGTGACGATGACCATCGTCCAGCCCTCGTCGGCGAGACCGCGCAACACCTTGAGCACCTCGCCCACGAGCTCCGGATCCAAGGCACTGGTCGGCTCGTCGAAGAGCAGCAGGTCGGGCTTCAGCGCCAGGACGCGGACGATCCCCACGCGCTGCTGCTGCCCGCCGGAGAGCTCGAACGGGTAGGCGTCGCGTTTCTCGGCGAGTCCGACGCGGTCGAGCAGCGCCTCGGCCCGCGCGACCGCATCGATTCTCGGGACGCCGTGGGCGTGCACCGGACCCTCGATGACGTTCTGCAGGACCGTGAGGTGAGGGAAGAGATTGTGATGCTGGAAGACCATCGCCGACCGGTCGCGCAGGGCTGACCGATCGCCCTTCGTCGGTTTCGCGGCGAAGTCGATCGTGGGGCCGCCGTCGAACTGCACGACTCCCGCTTCGGGTGTCTCCAAGCCGTTGAGGCTCCGCAGCACCGTGGTCTTGCCCGATCCGGACGGACCGATGAGCACCAGCACCTCGCCGCGGCGGACCTCGAGGTCGACACCGTCGAGCACGCGGTTGTCACCGAAGCTCTTCTGCAGCCCGCGGACCTGCAGAAGGGGCGCCGCCGGGGCACCGGCGGGCGGGGTCAGGGCGTCGTCAGCGTGCGACATGGCGATCGAGCCTCCTCTCGAGAACTCCCTGCCCCGCCGACAGCACGAGGCAGAACAGCCAGTAGATCAGGGCCGCTTCGAGGTAGATCGCCATGAACTCGTAGGAGAACGCGGCGATGTTCTGAGCCTGCCGGAACAGCTCGGTGACCAGGATGAGGGATGCCAGCGAGCTGTCCTTCACGAGCGAGATGAACGTGTTCGACAGTGGGGGCACCGACACGCGCGCCGCCTGCGGCAAAATGATGCGCGTCAGCGTCTTGCTCGGGGACAACCCGACGACGTGCGCGGCCTCCCACTGCCCGCGGGGGACGGAGAGGATCGCGGCGCGGATCACCTCGGCGGCGTATCCGCCGACGTTCAGCGAGAAGGCGATGACCGCCGCGGGGAACGGATCGATGACGATCCCGACCGCGGGCAGCCCGTAGAAGATCACGAACAGCTGGACCAGCAGCGGAGTGCCCCGGATCACCGAGATGTAGAACCGGGCGATCCCGCGCAGTAGGGCCGTGCGCGAGAGGCGCAGCAGCGCCATCCCGAGGGCGATGACGAGTCCGATGGCGAACGATGCCAGCGACAGCGGGATCGTTCCCCGCAGCCCCGCCAGCACCATGGGCCAGAACGAATCGAGCAGCAGCGTCCAGATGTCGTTCACTCGGCCTCCTTCCTGTCGCGAACGCGGCACGCCCGCCCTCTCACGCTAGGCGGGAGGTGCGGGCGTGCCCCGGGGGTTTACTTCGTGACGTCGGCGCCGAAGTACTTCTGGCTGATCTCGTTCAGGGTGCCGTCGGCGCGAAGCTCTTCGAGCGCGCCGTCGATGGCATCCACCAGGGCCTGCTTGTCTTTCGTGGTCGCGAACGCGCTCTCCGACGTGTCGTCGGTCTCGGCGGCGATCTTCAGACCGGTCGGGCTGTTGGTCTTCTCGTAGTCGAGGTAGGTCAGCTGGTCGTTGATCGTGGCATCGACACGACCCTGCTGCAGGAGGGCGACGGCCTGGGCCCAGCCCTCGACGGCCTCGACCTGCGCACCGCTCTCGGTGGCCAGCTCGTACCAGTTGCTCGTGAGCGACTGCGCGGTGGTCTTGCCCGACAGATCGGCGAAGCTCGAGATGGACGAGTCGTCATCGGTGGTCACCACGACGCCGCGCGACACGGTGTACGGCGAGCTGAAGAGGTACTTCTCCTGGCGTTCGGGGTTGATCGAGACCTGGTTGCCGATGACGTCGAAGCGGCCCGCCTCGAGGCCCGCGAAAATGGCATCCCACTGGGTCTCCTGGAAGCGGACCTTCAGACCCAGCTTCTCGGCGACGGCCTGGGCGATCTCGACGTCGTAACCGGTGAGCGTGCCCGACTCGTCGTGGAACGAGAACGGGCGGTACGTGCCCTCGGTGGCCACGGTGAGCGTGCCGCCGGAGACGAGACCGAGGTCATCGCCCTGCTCGGCCGAGCCGGACGTGGAGCCGCCGCTGCAGGCGGTGAGGGCGAGGGCGAGGGCGCCGATGGCGGCGGCGAAGACGGGGAGACGACGGGGCATAGCTGTTCCTTGCGTGTGGTGCGGAGGGATTTGCGGGGGGCTGTGGATGCCGGGAGGTCGGGGGGCGGCCGGCGGCGCCGGGGCAGGGGCCCGGGCTTACCTCCAGCTCAACACGGATCGGCGTGGCATCCTTCCGGGATGACGCCGTGTTGCACGTCCGTGCACCCGACCGGTGCGTGCGGCAGGTGCGTGCGGCAACGCGAAAGCCCCGCCGGCACGAGGCGCGACGGGGCTTTCGGCGTGGTGCGTCAGGCGAAGACGTTGACGTCCAGCGGGATGCCGGGACCGAAGGTGGTCGAGACGGCGCCCTTCTGGATGTAGCGGCCCTTCGAGCTGGACGGCTTGAGGCGGATGATCTCCTCGAGCGCGGCCTTGAGGTTCTCGTCGAGCTGCTCGGCCGAGAACGAGGCCTTGCCGACGACGAAGTGCACGTTGGCGTGCTTGTCGACGCGGAACTCGATCTTTCCGCCCTTGATCTCCTCGACGGCCTTGGCCGGGTTGGGGGTCACGGTGCCGGTCTTGGGGTTCGGCATGAGACCGCGGGGGCCCAGGACCTTACCCAGACGACCGACCTGGCCCATGAGCTCGGGCGTGGCGACCGCCGCGTCGAACGACGTGTAACCGCCGGCGACCTTCTCGATGAGCTCGGCGCCGCCGACCTCGTCGGCACCGGCGGCGAGGGCCGCCTCGGCCGCGGGACCGTTGGCGAAGACGATGACGCGAGCGGTCTTACCCGTGCCGTGGGGCAGGATGACCGTGCCGCGGACCATCTGGTCTGCCTTGCGCGGGTCGACCGAGAGCTTCAGCGCGACCTCGACGGTCGAGTCGAACTTCTTCGAGCCGGTCTCCTTCGCCAGGGCGACGGCCTCGGTGGGGGTGTAGAACGTGTCGGGCGCGACCTTCTCGGCGGCGGCCCGGTATGCCTTGGACTTGGTAGCCATGATTATCTCCCTCAGTCCTCGACCGTGATGCCCATGGAACGGGCGGTACCGGCGATGATCTTGGCCGCGGCCTCGATGTCGTTCGCGTTCAGGTCGGGCTGCTTGGTCGTCGCGATCTCGCGAACCTGCTCCTTGGTGAGCTTGCCCACCTTGGTGGTGTGCGGCGTCGGCGAGCCCTTGGCCAGGCCGGCGGCCTTCTTGATGAGCTCTGCGGCCGGGGGCGTCTTCAGGATGAACGTGAAGCTGCGGTCCTCGTAGACCGTGATCTCGACGGGGATGACGTTGCCGCGCTGGGCTTCGGTCGCCGCGTTGTAGGCCTTGCAGAACTCCATGATGTTGACGCCGTGCTGACCGAGCGCCGGACCGATCGGCGGCGCGGGGTTGGCCGCACCCGCCTTGATCTGGAGCTTGATCAGGCCGGTCACCTTCTTCTTGGGTGCCATATCCTTTTCCTTTCCCGAGCGGCTGCCTTGCGGCAACCTCTCTCCCGCATGCCCGGCCGTTCCGGGTAGCGGTTGCGCTCGCACAGACGCACGAGCAACCTCCCCATCATACGCGATGTCCCGGCATCCGCGCCGCACCCGGTCTCGCCGCCCGCCGCGCGCCGCCCGCCGCCCGCCGCCGTCGCGACAAACGCGCTCTGCACTGAGAAACGCTCGCTGCGAGCGCGTCTCGGTGCAGCAGGCGTTTATCGCGACGCATGGCGCGATCCGCGTGGGCAGCGGGCAGAGGGATGCCATCCGGCACGGCTTCTCCCCATGGCGCCGTGATCGCGAGTTGTCCCCGGATCGGCATCGCACGCCACCGGCGGCTCCGCACGACAGGCACGATCCGTGCATGCACTCGACGCCCGGCATCCGCCCCTGCCCCGCTCCCCTCGTTCACGCGCGAGATGCCCGGGAAGCGGGAATGCACCTGGATCTGCGCGACACGGCCGTCCGCGTCCGCCGCGGGGTCTACACCTCGCGGATGCGGTGGGAGTCGCTCGCCGAATGGGATCGCTATCTGGTCCGCGTGCACGCGTTCGCCCTCACCCGGCCGGAGGCGGTGTTTTCGCATGAATCGGCGGCAGCGCTCTGGGGCCTCCCGCTCTTCGGTCACCCGCGCGACATCCATATCTTCGACGCACGCCGCGCGCGGTCGCTGCGGTATGGCGATGTCGTCGCTCATACGAGCGTCGACACCCGCTCGTCCAGGATGGTCGACGGCATCCGCACGACGACGATCACCGACACGGCGCTCGACCTGATCCGGTGTCTGCCGCCCGCCTTCGCCCTCGCGGTCACCGACGCCGCTCTCCGCTCGCATCCCCACGACGTCTCCCTGGAGGCGCTGCGCTCGATCGCCGCCGACCAGAAGAACGCCCGCGGACGAGCACGCATCCCGTGGGTCTTGGATCGTGCCGATGGGCGGTCGGAGTCCGTCGGGGAATCGGTCAGCCGCGCCGTCATCGAGTGGTGCGGATTCCCCGCCCCCGAACTCCAGCAGTCTCACGTCGTGGGAGGCCGGACGTACCGGAGCGACTTCTCGTGGCCGGATGCCCAGCTGATCGGCGAATCCGACGGCTGGGCGAAGTACGGCGAGGAGGTCGGTGAGGCGACCCGCGCCATCCGCGCGGAGAAGGCGCGCGAGAATGCGCTCCGCAGGGCGGGGTGGACGCTCGTACGGTGGGACCTCGCCGCCGCGCTGCGGGGGTCGGATCTTCGGGACGCCCTGGCCGGGGCGGGCCTTCGCCCCGTCCGCCGCCCCGACACCGCCCGCCTGCATGCCATCGGCCACAACCCCCGCTCGCGCTGACCCTGAGAGATGGCGTGAGAAACGCTCGCTGCACTGGGAAACGCTCGCAGCGAGAGTTTCCCAGTGCAGGAAGCGTTTATCGCGGAAGACCGGCAACGCACCGCGCGCCCGAGCGCGCCGCACGCACCCCGACGCGCCGCACCCCGACGCGCCGCACCCCGACGCGACGCACCCCGACGCGACGCCCACCCAAACGCGGAACGCCCCGCGCGGCACAGGCCGGACGGGGCGTTCGCGCGGACGCGCAGGGCGTCAGATCATCTTGGTGACCTGGTCGAACGACAGCTCGACCGGGGTCTCGCGCTCGAAGAGCGACACCAGCACGGTGAGCTTGCCGCTCTCGGGCTTGATCTCGCTGATCGTGCCGGGCAGGCCCGCGAAGGAGCCTTCCTTGATCGTGATGGTCTCGCCGGTCTCGAAGTCGACCTCGGCGGGGATGACGCGCTGGGCCACCGGGGCGCCCTTGGCTCCACCGCCCTTGACGGGTGCGGACTCCTTCACCTCGACGAGGCTCTTGAGCATGTTGAACGCCTCGTCGAAGCGCAGCGGCGTCGGGTTGTGGGCGTTGCCCACGAAGCCCGTGACGCCGGGGGTGTGACGCACGACCGACCAGGTGTCTTCGTTGAGGTCCATGCGCACGAGCACGTAGCCCGGGATCCGCACGCGCGTGACCATCTTGCGCTGGCCGTTCTTGATCTCGACGACGTCCTCCATGGGGACCTCGACCTGGTAGATGTCGTCCTCGACCTCGAGCGTCGACTTGCGCTGCTCGATGTTGGCCTTCACCTTGCGCTCGAAGCCGGCGTACGAGTGGATGACGTACCACTTGCCCGGCAGCGAACGCAGCTCGACGCGGAACGCCTCGTACGGGTCGAGGTCTTCGTCGTCGGCGGAGTCCTCGTCGACCGGTGCCTCGGCGGCGTCGGCGGGAGAGACGGATGCCTCGGCCTCGTCGACGACGCTGGCCGCGCCCGCGACCTCGTCGACGAAGTCCTCGTCGAGCACGGGCTCGTCGGGCTCGCCGTTGATGTCGGGGCCGTCGTAGGGGGTGACCTCGTCCGCGGCCTCGGCCGCCTCTTCGGCAGCCTCCTCGGCGAGCGAATCGTTGAGGACCTCGGCCGCAGCCTCGGCCTCGCTGGCCTCGTCGATCTCGAGTGCGTCGTTCACGATGGCGTCCGCCTCCGGGTCGGTGATGTCGATGTCGCCGAGGTCATCGGCGTCGTCGTCGTTCTCGTCGTCGACGATGTGGATGGCGGTGTGCTCGGCCGCGTCGGAGGCGTGCTCCTGGGAGGCCAGGATGTCGCCCTCCTGCGCCTCGTCGTCCTCGCTGGACTGCTCGGCCGTGGGCGCCCAATCGGCGTCGTCGACATATCTTTCAGACACTGGTGATCTCTTCCGTTCTGGAGCGGCCGCTCGTGGGGCCGCGCGTCCGCCGAAGCGCCGGTCAGGCGCCGGCAGCGCCCGGGATGCCGAACACGGCGCTGGTCAGCCACACGAACAGCACGTCGAGGCCGTAGACGAGCGCCATCATCACGACGACGAACCCGAGGACCACGGCGGTGAACTTGACCAGTTCCTGCCGCGTGGGCGTAACGACCTTGCGCAGTTCCGCGATGACCTGACGGATGAAAAGAGCGATCCGCGCGAAGAAGTTGAGCTTCTTCTCGCGGGGCGCGCCGCGTTCAGCGACGATCTCGCCTCTCGCCTCGTCCTGCGTCATCGAACCACCTAGGTCGCTTCTCGTTGCCAGCGTGCGCTGTGCGCAGGGCGGACAGGAATCGAACCTGCAACCTGCGGTTTTGGAGACCGCTGCTCTGCCAATTGAGCTACCGCCCTAAGACCCGCGGGGGGTCCGGGATGGTGAAACCTACACGCTTTCGCCAGGAATCTCTCGGGGAGGGATGCCGCCTGTGCGCGGGGCACGGCGAAAGAATGCAGATTTCTCCTGCACGTCCCAGTCTATGTCATGTCCCCCGGCGTGGCGAACCGCGCCGGGGGACACGGCGATTCAGGCAGTGCGGATGAGCTTCTTGTTGACGAACTCGTCGGCAGCGAGAAGCCCCATCTCGCGAGCGGTGCCGCTGCGCTTGACTCCACCGAACGGCAGCTCGGGCGAGTCGGCGAGGACGAGGTTCACATAGACCATTCCGGCCTCGATCCGCTCCGCGATGCGCTCGGCCTGGGCGGCATCCGTGGTGAAGACATACGAGCCGAGACCGAAGCCGGTGTCGTTCGCGATGGCGACCGCCTCGTCCTCCCCCGACACGCGATACACCGTCGCGACCGGTCCGAAGAACTCTTCGCCGTAGGCATCCATGTCGCTCGTGACCCCCGTGAGGACCGTGCCGGGGTAGTACGCGCCGTCGCGCGTTCCACCGACCTCGAGCGTCGCGCCCTGAGCCACGGCGCGCTGGACCTGCTCGTCGAGGCGCTCGGCGGCGGCGAGGGACGAGAGAGGGCCGAGCACCGTGTCCTCGGCGAACGGGTCGCCGACCTTCGCTTCGCCCAGCGCCGCGCTGAACTTGGCGAGGAACGCGTCGTAGAGGTCGTCGACGACGAGGAACCGCTTCGCGCCATTGCAGGACTGGCCGTTGTTGTCCAGGCGTGCGTCGACCGCGGCCTGCACGGCGGCGTCGAGGTCGTCGGTGGAAAGCAGGATGAACGGGTCGGAGCCGCCGAGCTCCAGGGCGACCTTCTTGAGGTTGCGACCGGCGATCTCGGCGACGGCGGCGCCGGCGCGCTCGGAGCCGGTGACCGAGACACCCTGCACACGGGGGTCGGCGATGATCGTGGCGGCCTGGTCGTTCGTGACGCGGATGTTGACGTAGGCGCCCTCGGGGAGCCCGGCGTCGCGGTAGATCAGCTGCAGGGCCTCGGCCGACTCGGGGCACTGCGGCGCGTGCTTGAGGAGGATGCTGTTCCCCACCGCGAGGTTCGGGGCGGCGAAGCGGGCGACCTGGTAGTACGGGAAGTTCCACGGCATGATGCCCAGCAGCGGGCCCAGGGGCGAGCGCCGGATGACCGCGGTGCCCTCGCCCAGGATGTCGATGGGGGTGTCGCCGACGATCTTGTCGATGTTGTCGGCGTAGTACTCGGTGATGTCGGCGGCGAAGTCGACCTCGCCGAGCGCGGCCTCCAGCGGCTTCCCCATCTCGCGCACGATGATCGCGGCGAGGTCGTCGCGGCGGTCACGGTGCAGTTGGGCGACGCGCCGGAGGGCCTCGGCGCGCTGAGCCGGTGCCGTGCGGGACCAGACGCGGTATCCGTCGCGAGCGGCGGAGATGGCGGCCTCGACGCCCGCGTCGGACAGGGTGTCGTATTCGGCGAGGGTCTCCCCCGTGGCGGGGTTGACGACGGCGTAGTCACTCATGAAGGCTCCCGTGTTGGTGTCGTGGTCGAAGGTCACTGGGCGAGGCGGCGGGCGCGGCGGGCGCTCGGCGGGGCGTCGATCGCGAGGGTCTCCCCGCGGAAGAACGCCGGTCGGCGGAAGTACTGCACGACCATGATGACCGCCCCGAGCAGGATGATGGTGACGCCGAGGACGAACACCAGGCCCACCCCGCCGATCTCGGAGCCGCTGCCGTACTCGGGGTTCATGCTGTCGATCAGGGTCGTGATGAAGATGACCGCGAGGATCACACCGCCCACGAGCGGGAACAGCAGCGTGAAGAAGACGTTCCGCGCGGAGTCGAACCACTGCTTGCGGAAGTACCAGACGCACGCGATTGCGGTGAGGCCGTAGTAGAAGCAGATCATGATGCCGAGGGTCAGGATCGTGTCCGAGAGCACGTTGACGCTCACCACCCGCATCACGGCGTAGAAGCCGGCGGCGACGATCGCGGACACGATCGTGGCGTATCCGGGGGTGAAGAACCGCGGGCTGACGGTGGCGAACTTCGGCGGCAGGGCGCCGTAGTGCCCCATGGCCAGCAGGGTGCGCGCCGGACCGACGAACGTCGACTGGAGCGAGGATGCCGAGCTGGTCAGCACCGCGAGCGACACGAACGCGGCGAAGGGCCCGAGGATCGGCCCCGCCAGCGCGAAGAACGCGTTGTCCTGGATCTCGGGGTTGCCCAGTCCGAACTCGCCGTCGCCGATGCCGGCGAACATGATCATGGCTACCGCCAGCAGCAGGTACAGCGACACGATCGTGACGACCGTGATCGTCGCCGCGCGACCGGGGGTCCTCTCGGGGTCCTTCGTCTCCTCGTTCATCGTGAGGGTGACGTCCCACCCCCAGAAGATGAAGATCGACAGCGACACGCCCGCGGCGAACGCGCTGAAGGACGACACCGCGAACGGGTTGAACCACGCCCAGTCGAACGGCGTCGGGTCGAAGGCATCCCCGCCCACGACGTGCGCGATCGCGACGATCGCGAACACGACGAGCACGATCACCTGGAAGCCCACGAGCACGTACTGCAGCTTCTGCGTCGTCTGCATGTCGCGGTACGACACCACCGTCGCCCCGAGGACGAACAGCAGGCACACGATGATGTTGATCGGCAGATTGGATGCCAGATCCGCCACGCCGGGCTGCCCGGTGAGCTGCGAGATGAGCAGGAAGAGGAAGTCGACGGCGATCCCGGCGAGGTTGGACAGCACGATCACGGTGGCGGCGATGAGGCCCCACCCGGCCATCCAGCCGATCCACGGGCCGAAAGCGCGCGCCGCCCACGTGAACGACGTGCCCGAGTCGGGCATCCGGTTGTTGAGTTCGCGATAGCCGAAGGCGACGAGCAGCATCGGGATGAACCCGACCAGGATGATGGCCGGCACCTGCACGCCGACGGCGCCGACGGTGGGGCCGATCGCGGCGGTGAAGGTGTACGCCGGGGCGATGCAGGAGATGCCGATGACGACGGCGCCGAGCAGGCCGATCGTGCCGGCGCTCAAGCCCTTCTTCGACAGGCCGCCGGCGTCACTGCCGGTGGCGGGGGCGGGAGCGGTCATGGCCGCGATCCTTCCGGGGACGAGGCGTCGGCACGACTGCGTGGCACGACGACGAGGGGGACGGGCAGCTCGTGCAGCATCTTCGCCGCGGTCGAGCCGAGGAACAGGCGCCGCGGCTGCGCGAGACGGCTGCTGCCGACCATCACGAGCTCGGCGGGATCCCAGGGCAGCTCGCGCACGGCTTCTTCGATGCTGTCGCCCTCGGCGACCACCACCTCGGCCGCGAGGTCGGTGGGCAGCTCGACGCGGGCCTGGGACAGCACCTCTTCGGCGTGCGCGGCACCGGCGATGCGAATCGCACCGGTGGCCAGCCCCGGCGGCAGGTCGACGGTGACCAGCGACAGCAGGCGCAGGGGAACGGATGCCGCGGCGGCGAGCGCGATGCTCTCGTCCCGCAGCACGTCCGCGCCGGGTCGGCTGCCGATCGCGGTGGTGATCCGGCTGATGCCGACGGCGGGGTCCACGCGCCGCGATCCCTCGGGCGCGAGCACCACCGGCACGTCCGAGGAGTGCAGGAGCTCGGACGCGACCGTCCCGAGCCGGTGTCGTCCGCGCAGACCGCCGTTGGCGGCGCCCACCACGATGTACCCGGCGCGGATCTCGTCGGCGAACGCCACGAGACCCTCGGCGAACGAGTCGGCGAGACGGACGTGCTCGCGGTGCGGCACGGCATCCCGGATCGTCGCCGCGGCCTCCCCCAGCCACCGCTCGGCCTGATCGGCCACGAGCCGCGCGTACGCGGCATCCGGAGGGGTGATGACGCTGCGGGTGTCGTCGGGCAGCACGAGGACCACCTCGAGCGGCGCCCCGATCGCCCGGGCCAGCCGGATGCCGAGCGCGAGGGCGTCGGCGCCGGTGTCGGTCGCGGTGTATCCCACGACCACCGGGGCGGTCATCCGCGTGCCCGTTCCAGGATCTCGTCGGCGGCGCGGTGTCCTTGGCGGATCGCGCCGTCGACGTGCTGATAGCCGGCGCCGGCCATGTCGCTGCACGCGAGGTGGATCGGGCCGACCGGTTCGCGCAGGTCGGCGCCGTAGCGGTTCAGGCCGCCCAGGTCGAAGCTCGCGGCGTAGGCGCCACGCGTCCACTCCTCGGTGCCCCAGTCGCTCTCGTAGTAGACGATCGGGTCCTTGGCCTCGGGTCCGTAGTAGTGCGACAGCGACTCGAGGATGCGCTCCTTGCGTTCCTCGGCGCTCAGGCGGAAGAGGTCGTCGGCGTTCTGGTCCGACACGAAGCCCACCAGGGTGCCGCGCTCGTCGCCGTGGTTGGTGTTGTCGTACGCCTCGTGCGACAGCTCGTACGGGCTGAACGCGGTGCCCGACAGGCCCTGCTCGCGCCAGAACGGGCGGTCGTACACGGCGTGCACCTTGATGACGAACCCCATCGAGATGTGCTGGTGCATCTGGTGCTGCAGGCGCGGCAGCGGCGGCTCGAACGAGATGCGCGTGTAGAGCACAGGGGCCAGGGCCAGGATCGCGAAGCGCGCGCGGACGGTGACGCCGTCGGCGATCGCGGTGACACCCTCGTCGCCCCACTGCAGGGTGCGGACCGGCTGGTTCAGGAGCACGTCGTCGCCCAGGCGCTCGGCGAGGTGCTCGGGCACCTGCTGCAGGCCGCCGACGACCCGCTTGTCGAGGATGAAGTCGGCGTCGACGAGGTGCGAATACGACCCCGCGGATGCCGCCATGAGCAGCGACTGCAGAAGCGAGAACGTGTGGGTCGGCTTGGTGAGCATCGCCGAGCCCGTGGCGAACGCGAGGTTGCGAACGGCTTCGTCGTCGTCGGTCTGCTGACGCAGCCACGCGTCCCACGAGATCTTGTCCCACTCGGCGGCGTTCGGGTGCTCCCACGGCTTGTCGGGGTCGATCTCGGCGACCATGGCATCCAGGCGGGCGGTGATCTCGTCGATGACCTTCTCGGTCTCGGGAGCCACCGGGAACATCTCGCCCGTGAAACGCTTCGCGACCCCGTCGGGGCCGACGTACACGCTGTCGCCCTCGCGGTAGCGGCTGTAGGTGGACAGCCCCAGGTCGGCGACGGTGTCGATGAGCGCCTGCTGATCGGGCGAGACCCATTGGCCGCCGAGCTCGAGCATGGCGCCGTCGATCACGTCGGTCCACAGGCGCCCGCCGACGCGGTCGCGCGCCTCGAGCACGACGACCGACAGACCGGCCTTGCGCAGGTCGTTCGCGGCGGTGAGGCCCGCGGCCCCCGCCCCGATGACGACGACGTCGCGCGTGATCTCGTCCATGAAATCTTCTCTCTCTGCGTCGGTGACCCGGGATGGTGCGGCGAAGGGGGCGGCGCGTTCGGGTCGGATGCCGCCCCCTCGGGTCTTTCGCTCAGTGGCGCGCGAGCACTCCGGCCACGACGTCGATTCCCTCGTTCAGGAGATCGTCGCCGATCGACAGCGGCGGAAGGAAGCGGATGACGTTGCCGTAGGTGCCGCACGTGAGCACGATCACGCCCTCCGCGATCGCCGCCTTGGCCACGGCCCCGGTGAGCGCGGCATCCGGGGCACCGGTGGCGGGGTCGACGAACTCGGCCGCGATCATGGCTCCGTGGCCACGGACGTCGCCGATGCGCGGGTCGTCCTGCTGCAGCGCGCGCAGGCGGGAGAGGAGGATCTCCCCGATTTCGCGCGCGCGCTCGATGAGGCCGTCGTTCTCGAACGCGTCGATCGCGGCGAGCGCGGCCGCGCACGCGATCGGGTTGCCGCCGTAGGTTCCGCCGAGGCCACCGGTGTGGGTGGCATCCATCATCTCGGCGCGCCCCGTGACGGCCGCGAGCGGCAGACCGCCGGCGATGCCCTTGGCGGTCGTGACGAGGTCGGGGACGATGCCGAAGATCTCGGAGGCGAACATCGCACCGGTGCGGGCGAAGCCGGACTGGACTTCGTCGGCGATGAAGACCACGCCGTTCGCGCGGCACCAGTCGACGACGGCCGGGAGGAAACCGTCCGCGGGGACGATGAAGCCGCCCTCGCCCTGGATGGGTTCGATGATGACGGCCGCGAGGTTCTCGGCGCCGACCTGCTTCTCGATGAGCGAGATCGCCTTGGCCGCAGCCTCGGGGCCGGACAGCCCGTCGCGGAAGGGGTAGGACAGCGGAGCGCGGTAGACCTCGCCCGCGAAGGGACCGAAGCCGCTCTTGTACGGCATATTCTTCGCCGTGAGCGCCATCGTGAGGTTCGTGCGGCCGTGGTACGCGTGGTCGAACGCGACGACGGCCTGGCGTCCGGTGTGCTTGCGGGCGATCTTGATCGCGTTCTCGACCGCCTCGGCGCCGGAGTTGAAGAGCGCGCTCTTCTTCGCGTGGTCGCCGGGGGTGAGTCGGTTGAGGGCTTCGGCCACCGAGACGTAGGACTCGTACGGCGAGACCATGAAGCACGTGTGGGTGAACGCGGCCACCTGCTCCTGCACCGCCGCGACGACCGCCGGGTGGGAGTTGCCGACGGAGGTCACCGCGATGCCCGACCCGAGGTCGATGAGCGAGTTGCCGTCGGCGTCGACGACGACTCCCCCGCCGGCGGCGACGGCATGGATGGGGGCGGTGTGGCCGACACCGGCCGAGACCGCGGCGGCCTTACGGTCCAGGAGCTCCTGCGAGCGAGGTCCGGGGATGCTGGTGACCAGGCGGCGCTCCTGCGGGAGGGAGGGGCCGCCGATGGGGGGCGCGGTGACGGTGTGCGGTGCGGTCATGTTCGGGAGCGTAGGCAACGCCGCCGGACCCCGGCACCTGCCATCCTGTACATTCTGGTTACCCCGCTGTACGAGCCGTACAGCGAATTCCGCGGGAGCCCCATGGATGCCACCGACACCCCCACGCTCGGCGCACTGCTGCGCCGCCGCGATCTGCACCTGCGCCTCGAGACCGGTGAGCCCGAGGCGCTCGCACGCCCCGTGCGGTGGGTGCACAGCAGCGATCTCGTCGACCCCACCCCGTTCCTCTCGGACGGACAGGTGCTCCTGACCACGGGCACCCAGTTCCAGGGCCCGGTCGGCGCGTCCGCGGCCGACTACGTGCAACGGCTGACGGCGCGGGGGGTCGCGGGCCTGGGCTTCGGCACGGAGGTCGTGCGCGACGGCATCCCGCCCGAGCTCGCAGCCGCGTGCCGCGACGCCGGCCTCCCGCTCTTCGAGGTCCCCTACCGCACGCCGTTCATCGCCGTCGCCCGCGCCAACGCCGAGGCGATCGCCGCCGAAGCCTATGCGCGCCGCACGTGGGCGCTGTCGGCGCAGCGCGCCATCGCCCTCGCCGCGCTCCGCCCGGACGGGCTCGGCGCGACCCTCGCCGAACTCGCCCGCCAGCTGGGCACGTGGGTGGGCCTGTACGACGCGGCCGGCGAGCTCACGCGCGAGCACCCGGGCGGAGACCTGGATGCCGAGACCGCGGGCGCTCTGAGCGACGAGGTCGCGGCGGTGCTGCGGCGAGGCGCGCGGGCGGCCTCGGCGCTGCGCATCGCGGGACGCCCGTTCACGCTGCAGACCCTCGGGAGGGGCGGGCACTTGCGCGGTGTCATCGCCATCGCGGCCGGCGAACTCGACCAGGAGGGGCGCGGTGTCGTCACGGCCGTCATCGCGATGGCCGGCCTCGCGTTCGAGCAGCACCAGGGTCTCAGCCGGGCCCGGGGAGCGCTGCGCGCGGGTCTCGTGCAGTCGCTGCTGACCGACGACGCCACGCTCGCGCGACGCATCGCGCGCGACGCGTGGGGGCCGCTGCCGACCGCGCCCGTGGTCGTCGCGCTCACCGACGCCGCCGCCGGGCACAGCGGGGGGCTCGCGGAACTGCTCGAGCTGCGGGCGGAGGAGCGCCGGGGAGCGGTGTTCTTCGGCCGCGCGGACGACGGCATGGTCATCGTCGTCCCCGCCGATGAGCGTCAGGCGATCAACGAGGCCGCCGAGCGCTTCGGCGCGCGGATCGGGGTGTCCGACGCGACCGGGTACGACCGGTTCGCGGCCGCTGTCGAGCAAGCCCGCGTGGCCCGCGATCGCGGGCGGGAAACGGTGACGACGTTCGCCGAGGTCGCGGCATCCGGTGTCCTCTCGGCACTCGGCCCCGACGCCGCAGCCCTCGCCGCCGCCGAGCTCGCGCCGCTCACCTCTCACGATGGCGCCGAGGGCTCCCGCCTCGTGGAGACGCTGCGCGCGTGGCTCGACAACGACTGCTCCCACGAGCTGACCGCCCAGGCGCTCGGCGTCCACCGGCATACCGTGCGCACGCGCCTGGCCCTGGCCGAACGCCTGCTCGGTCGCGACCTGTCGTCGTTCGCGACCCGCGCCGAGCTCTGGGCGGCACTGCGGGTGCAGGCGGCCTGAGGCTCAGCCGACGAGGTACGCCTCGGCGACCCGGGCGAGCGCGTGCAGATCGGTGACACCGGCGAGCTCGCGTGCCGAGTGCATCGACAGGATCGGGATGCCGACGTCGACCGTGCGGATGCCGAGGCGCGTCGCCGTCAGCGGCCCGATGGTCGATCCGCACGGGACGGAGTTGTTCGACACGAACTCCTGCGCGACGATTCCGGCAGCGGCGCACCACCCGTGCCACGCGGCCGCGCCGACACCGTCGGTCGCGTACCGCTGGTTGGCGTTGATCTTCAGGATCGGTCCCGACCCCAGCCGCGGTTGCACGACCGGATCGTGCTTCTCGGGGTAATTGGGGTGCACGGCATGACCCACGTCGCTCGACACGCACCAGCTGCGCGAGAGGGCTCGATGTTGAGCGTCACGATCCATGTCGAGCGAGAGATGGATCCGCTCGATCACGTCGGCGAGGAACGGACCGGATGCTCCGGACCGCGTGGCCGAGCCCACCTCTTCGTGGTCGAAGACGGCGAGCATCGCGATGTCGGCTCCATCGAATCCGTCGGACGCGTGCTCGAGGGCGACGACACCCGCGTGCACGGACGCCAGATCGTCGAGCCGCCCCGCGGCGAAGAACGCGTCATCGGCCCCGAACACCACTCCGCGGGCCGCGTCGGCCATAACGAGGTCGTAGCCACGGATGCGGGAAGCATCCACACCCGCCGTCCGCGCAATCTCGCCGAGGAGATCCGCCGACTCCGTCTCACCAAGACCCCAGACCGGCTGCGTGTGCGACTGCTTGTCGAGTGTGAGGGCGTCGTTGGCGGAACGGTCGAGGTGGATCGCGAGCTGCGGGAGACGGAGGAGCGGCCCCGTCGCGGCCAGCACCTGCGTGCCGTCCTCGAGCACGAGTCGTCCGGCCAGACGCAGCTCCCGGTCGAGCCACGAGTTCACGAGCGGGCCGCCGTACACCTCGACCCCGGCCTGCAGCCAGCCCAGGCGACCGGTCGTCGGTTTCGGCTTGAGCGCGAACCCCGGCGAGTCGCTGTGCGCACCGAAGACGCGCACGGCCGTTGCCCGTGTGGCCGATCCCGGCACGATCCAGGCGATCACGGCACCATCGCGCACGACGACGAAGCGACCGCCCGGCTGGGCGGGCCACTCCTCACCCTCACGCAGGGTCGTGAATCCGGCATCCGTCAAGCGCCGTGCCACTTCCGCGGCAGCGTGGAAGCTCGACGGCGACGCCGCGACGAAGTCGGCGAGATCCTCGGCGTGGGCGAGTGCGGCGGGTGCGGGCACGAACGGACCTCCGGGTTGGGAACCGTTCGATCGTAGTTCGGGTACCGTCCCGCGGAGCCCGTGCCCGACACGCCGGCCCGTAGCCCCGCGGCCGGGCGCGCCGCCCACGAACTCCGCGCGACGGCGAAGTGGATGCCGCTGTCAGACGCCGCCGTCAGCAGCCGCAGCTCGCCCGGACGACCAGCCGCGGCTCGAACACCACGTCGAAGGGACGGTCGGCGGGGCCGGCGACCCCGGCGAGGATGCGCGCCGCCGCACGGCCCATCGCCTCCATCGGCTGCCGGACGGTCGTCAACGGCGGGGAACTCAACCGCGCCGCGAGCGTGCCGTCGAAACCGGTCACGACGACGTCCTCCGGTACCCGCAGCCCCTCGGCGGCGAGCGCGTCGAGCACGGCGAACGCGTGCTGGTCGGTCGCGCAGACCAGCGCCTGGGGCAACCGCCCGTCGGCGATGAGCCCGCGCAGTTGCGGCACGAGCTCGTCCTCGCCGCGGACCGTGGCGTCGATGACCTGCGGCCGTAGCAAAAGCCCGAGGTCGGCGAGACCGTCCTGCAGCCCAGTCAGACGCTCCGCCGTGTCGGAGGCCTCGGGACGTCCGACGAAGGCGATGTCGCGGATGCCATGCTCCCGCACGAGATGGGCGGCGAGGGCGCGCATCCCGCGGGCGTTGTCGACGCGTACCCGGTGGTGGTGATCGTCACCGGGGGGCGCGCTGAACAGCACGATCGGGATCGTCGGAGCGTACCGCGCCAGAGCGGGGGCGGTCTGGGGCGAGGGGAAGATCGCCAGCCCGTCCACGCGGCCCGCGGTGTCGGCGACGGAGACGTCGGTGCCGGCGCCGCTACTGAGCATCACGGGGCGCCCGAGCGCCCAGCACTCCAGTTCGAACCCGCGCTGCACCTCGTCGACATAGAGCGGGAACGCCCGGGGGTCGGCCAGCACGTCGTCATCGGTCTGCGCCCAGGGGATCACGCCGTCGACGTCGAGCCCGGGCATCGCGAGCCCCGTCATCGACGGCGTCTGCGTGAGAGGGTCGGCCCGCTCCAGCAGCAGGTCGAACGCGTGCAGGCCGAGAGTGCCCGTCCGACCGTGCGCCAGACCCCGCGCCGCGGCGCTGGGAGCGTACCCCAGACGTCGTGCGGCGGCGAGGACCCGATCCCGGGTGGCCTCACTGAGCTTGTCGGGGCGGCGGAACGCGAACGACACCGACGCGATCGAGACGTTCGCCTCCTGCGCGACGTCGTAGACGGTCGGTCGACGTGTCGCGTCCGCTTCGCTCATCGGTGCGCGTACCCCCTCATCGGCCCCGGCGCGTCCCCCACACCCGAAATCTCCAGCCCGAAGTGCACGGGGAAGACAGGATCACCGGTGTCCGACGGTACATCCTCGCGCGACGCGCGGACGGCATCCATCGACCGGGGGATCTCGATCGGCAGGCGCCCCTGAGGTGCCACGCGCCCGGTCAGGGCGTCCAGGACGGCACGTGCGGAACTGCCGAAATCGGCGACGATGGCCGCCGCGTGCCCGACGAACGGGGTGAGGATCGCGGGGCGGTCGAGGTTCACGACGAGGACCAGGGGGCAGGATGCCGCGATCTGCCGCAGCCGGTACACCAGGCCCGGCGCGAACTCGAGGGAGCCCTGGTGGAACCACGCCTCGAGGAAGAGATCGTCGCGCGGGTCGAAGGGGGCTCCGATGCGCACGAGGGCGAGGTCGGCGTCGGCCGGGTCGGCCACGACGCGCCCGAGCTCGTGCACGTCACCGGGCCGGAAGCCCTCGGCGTACACGGCGCCGACGGGGCGAAGGGGCAGCGTCGATCCCTCGTTCACCAGCACCGTGAGCGAGCGCGCCTGCGCCCGCTCCCCCAGGGCACGGAAGTCGGCGTTGCCGACGATCCGCTCGGCCTCCTCGACGTCGACGAAGGGATCGTCGAACAGCCCGAGGGCGAACTTCACCCGCAGAAGGCGCCGCGCCGAGGCGTCGATCCGCTCCTCGGACACGCGACCCGAGCGGACGAGGTCGACGAGCATGTCGACGCACTCCTCGCCGCCGAACTGGTCGGCACCGGCATCCAGGATCTTCTCCATGCGCTCGCGCGCCGTGAGCTCTTCGACGCCCCACGCGCGGGCCGGCAGCACCTGGTCGCCGACGTGGTTGTCGTTCACGAGCTCCCAGTCGGTGACGACGACGCCGTCGTAGCCCAGCTCCTCGCGCAACAGGCCCGTGACGATCTGCTTGTTGTACCCGAAACCGACCTCCTCGACCGAGTGCCCGTCGAGCTCGAGCCCGACCGGCATGCCGTAGTACGGCATCATGCCGGCGGTGCCGCAGCGGATCGCCTCGCGGAACGGCTCGAGGTGGTAGTCGAACATGCCACCGGGGTAGACCTGCTCGCGGCCGTACGGGAAGTGGGCGTCCTCGCCACCCTGCTGCGGCCCGCCGCCGGGGAAGTGCTTCGTCGTACACGCGACGCTGTCGGGCCCGAGCTGCTCGCCCTGGAATCCGCGGAGGTACGCGGCGGTGAACTCCGCGACGCGTGCGGAGTCCTGCCCCAGGGTCTGCGCCTGGCGACCCCACCGCGGCTCGGTGGCGAGGTCGATCTGCGGGTGCAACGCGGCGCGGATTCCGACGGCGACGTACTCGCGGCGGGCCACCTCGGCGAACTCGCGCACGGTCTCGACGTCGTCGAGGGCCGCGAGCCCCAGCCCCTCGGGCCACTGCGAGAACGGCCCCGCGGCGAAACCGACCCCCGTGTTCTCGACGAACGCGTGGCGCGGGTCGGTGCTGATGGTGACCGGGATGCCATGGGGCGTCGACTCGGCGAGAGCCTGCAGCGCGTTGTTCCAGGTCGCCGCCTGCCGGGCCGTGCGGATCGCGTGAACGTTGAAGTGTGTCATGTTCTTGCCGAGCACGACGGTGGTCGTCGGCGACTTCGAGATCCGACCGGGAGCCTCCAGCAGCTCGCCGTCCTCGCCCACCTCGATGACGGTCTGGAACATCAGACCGCACTTCTCCTCGAGGCTGAGCCGCCCGAGGAGATCCTCGGTGCGCTCGTCGACGCTGCGGCGCGGGTCTTCGTACGGGTCCATCACCCCGTTGCCGTTGAGATCACGGAAGCGCGTGCCGTCGGGCGCGGTGAGGAATCGGGGGGAGGTCATGGCATCCTTTCGGATCGGTCGCGGGTCACTTCAGTCCGGTGGCGGCGATGCCCTGGATGAAGTACCGCTGCAGGAAGACGAACAGCAGGATGATCGGCGCGATCACGAGCACCGAACCGGCCAGCAGCAGGCCGTAGTCGGTGGCGTTCTGCCCCGTGGAGTAGAGCGACAGGGCGACCGGGAGCGTGTACTTCCCCTCGGTCTGCGCCGCGACGAGGGGCCAGAGGAAGTTGTTCCACGACGCCAGGAACGTCAGGATCCCGAGCGTCGCGAGCGGCGGCCCGCACAGGGGCATCACGATGCGGGCGAAGATCCGCAGCTCCCCCGCTCCGTCGATGCGCGCGGCCTCGAGGAGGGGATCGGGGATGCCGAGCATGAACTGCCGCATGAGGAACACGCCCAGCGGGGTCGTGACGAACGGCAGGATCAGCGCCGCGTACGTGTCGACCAGGCCGAGTGACGACACCATCACGAACAGCGGGACGAACGTGACGACCCCGGGCACCATGAGCGTCACCATGACGACGACGAACAGGGCCTTCTTGCCGGGGAAGTCCATCTTCGCCAGCGCGTAGCCGACCATCGAGCAGAACACGAGGTTGCCGGCCACGGTGACCAGTGCCACGAACACGCTGTTGCCGAAGAACTGGCCGAAGTTGAGCTGTCCGAACCACGCGGCGAAGTTCTCCCACGTGAACTGCTGCGGCCACCACGTCGGCGGGCGCTGCAGGATCTCGCGTTGGGTCTTCACCGATCCGAGCAGCATCCAGGCGAAGGGCAGCATCCACACCAGGACCCCGACGACGAGCACGGTGAGGGTGAGAGCGCGGCCCGGGCCGAGGCGGTTCTCGGAGCGACGGCGTCGGCGCGGAGGCTCCGCGGTTTCGGTGACGACGGCCGGAGCCGCGGGGGACGTGAGTGTCATGGCATCCTCCCTCAATCCTTCGAGCGCAGCAGACGGAACTGCAGCAGGCTGAGCAGCGCGATCGCGAGGAACAGCAGGTAGCTGGCGGCGGATGCCGTGCCGTACTGCCCGAAGCCGAACTGCTTGAACGTGTAATAGGCCACCGAGAGGGTGGAGTTGAGGGGGCCGCCCTGCGTCATCACGAACGCCTCCTCGAAGAACTGCAGGAACCCGACCGAGATCAGCACGGCTCCGAGCAGCAGCGTGGGACGCAGCAGCGGCAGCGTGACCGAGGTCAGACGTCGCCACGACGAGGCGCCGTCCATCAGGGCGGCTTCCTTGACGTCGGTGGGGATCGCCTGGAGCCCCGCGAGGAAGATCACCATGAGCGTGCCGACGTTGCGCCAGACCGCCATTGCGATGAGCGACGGGAGCGCCGTCGAGGTGTCGTTGAGCCAGTCCGGCCCCTGGATGCCGATGACCGCCAGCGCCGAGTTCAACAGCCCCTCGGGCTGCAGGATGTAGCGCCACACCACCGCGACCGCCACGATGCTCGTCACGACAGGGGCGTAGAAGCCCACGCGCAGGATGGACACGAGACGTCCGCCGCTGGAGTTCAGCGCCAGCGCGAGGGCGAGGGCGACGGCCATGGTGACCGGGATGCCGACGACCACGAATGTCGCGGTCACCCCGAGCGACGTGAGGAACACCGGATCGCCCAGCACCGAGAGGTACTGGTCGAGCCCGATGAAGTTCACCGCGAACGGCGAGCGGATGTCGCGCGCCGTGAAGTCGGTGAACGACATCGCGAAGGAGCCCACGATCGGCACGACCATGAACGCCGCGAAGACCGCGACGAACGGCAGGGCGAAGCCCCACGCGACCCATCCCTGACGCCGGCGGCGGCTCGACGCCCCGCCGGCGCGGGCGCGACCGGGGGCCGGAGCCCGTCCGGTCGCGCCCACGACTGCCTGCGTCATGGCCTCAGCCCAGACCCAGCTGGTCGGCGGTGGCCTGGAGTTCCTTCAGGCCGTCGGAGGGACTCTGCTGCCCGAGGCGGATCTTCTCCAGCATCGCGTCGCCGGCCGCGGCGACCTGCACCCAGGTGGTGACGGCGGGCACCGACTTGGCGGTCTCGAGCTGCGTACCGAAGGCGGCGAGGGTCGTGGACGACGCCAGGGCGTCGGACTTCCAGGCATCCTGCACAGCCGGAAGGTCACCGGTCGCCTCGTACCAGGCGGCCTGGGTGTCGGGCTGGGTCAGCCACTGCACGAGCTTCCACGCGCTGGCGGCGTTGTCGGAGTTGTCGAACACGGCCAGGTTCGCCCCGCCGCTGAACGAGGTGGACGACTCCTTCGCGGGCAGCACGGCGGTCGAGATCTTGTCGCTGAAGCCCTCGCCGCCGAGGTCGTTGAGCAGACCGATGAACGCCGGTCCGTCGATGAACATGGGCGTGTCGCCCGAGACGAAGTCCGCCTCCTGGGCCCCGGCCGAGCGATCGGCGGCGGGGTTGGCGATGCCGTCGGTGTAGAAGCTCTGGTAGTACTCGAGCGCCTCGACGGTCTCGGGGGTGTCGAGGGTCCAGGTCGAGCCGTCCTCCAGCTCAGCGCCGTTGGACCACGGCATCCACAGGTTGCCCTGGAACGAGTCGTTGCCGGCGGGGAGACGAATGCCGAAGTCGGCGCCGCCCTTCGACTGCATGTCGGCGGCCATCTGCTTCAGCTCGTCCCACGTGGTGGGCGCCGTGCTCCAGCCGGCCTGAGCGGCGATGTCGGTGCGGTAGTAGAGCACGCGCGTGTCGACGTACCACGGCACGCCGGTCGCGCGGTCGTCGATCATCGTCGAGTCGATCGCGCCGGGGAAGATGCCGTCGGTGGAGAGATCGGTGGGCACGGTCTGCAGCGCGTCACCGAAGTCCGCCATCCAAGTCGAGCCGACCATCGCGAGGTCGGGGGTGTTGCCGCCGGCGATGGCGGTCTGGAACTTGCTATACGCGGCATCCCACGGAACCGGCGTGACCTCGACGGTGACGCCGGGGTTGGCCTCTTCGAACGTCTTCACGAACTCGGGCAGTGCCTCACCTTCGGCCCCCATCGCCCACATCGTGAGCGTGCCCTCGGCCTTGGCGTCGCCGATCGTCGTGGCGTCGGCGGCACCGGGGCCGGAATCGGAGGTGCGTCCGCACCCGGTCAGCGCGATCGCGGCCGCCGCGACGACGGCGACGGCGCCCCATCGGGTCATTCTCATCGTGTTCCTCCTCGAACGGGCGCCCCACATCGGGCGCGGTGTCCCGGTCAGTTTAAGCGCATAACTTCCCCGTCGGCAACCCGTCGCCCGCCGAAGGCACACGATCGGGCCGAGCGCACACGACGCGGCCGACCCGAACGGGCGCGCTCGACCCGTTCGTGTGCGATCGACGTTCACGAACGCCCGAGCGGCACGGGACCGGATGCCGGGACGTCAGGCCGGGGGCTGGAGGTACCCGCGGATGAACTCGGCGAAGTGCGCAGACATGTCGACCGAGTCGTCGAGGAGCCACTGCTGCTGCAGGCCGTCCATCACGGCGCTGAGGAGCCGGGCGGCCCGGTCGGGGTCGATGTCGCGGCGCACCTCCCCGGCGGCCTGTCCCGCGCGCAGCAGCTCGGCGGCGCGCACGGCACTGTCGCGGTAGCGGGCAGCGAACGCGGCGTGCGAGGGATGCTCGGGGTCGCTCGCCTCGGCGACGACCACCGTGTAAAGCGCAGTGAGCCCGCGGGCCGTGGCGTTGTGGGCGACGACTTTGCCCATCTGCTCCACGAGGGTATGTGCGGCGGGGTCGCCGGCGGCCGCGCGGACGCTCTCGTCGCGCTGACGCAGAACCTCGGCGAACAGCTCCTCCTTCGTCGCGAAGTGATGCAGAAGCCCCGCCGGTGTGAGCCCGACACGCTTGGCGACCTCGCGCAGCGATCCGCTGGTCACCCCCGACCGCGCGAAGACGACCATGGCCTCGTCGACGATGCGCTGGCGCCGCTGGAGGCCCTTCGGGTAGCTCCCGCGTGGGGCGCGCGGCATCCCCTCGTCCGTCATCCGTCTCCTTCCGCACGCACCGATGCCCGGTCCCGCGAGGGTACCGGGCATCGGCTGGACGGATGGTCAGGGGTGTCGCGCGCCCCAGGACGAACCGAACACCTGTTGCTCCATCGCGGGACGCAGCCGCTGCTCGAGCTCGTCGTCGACGAAGTAATCCTTGAGGGTGTCCCGGGTCAGGGCGTTGCCGATCGCCGCCATGATCATCGACTGATCGAGCGAAAGGTAGCGCTTCGCGACCGTGTCGCTCTTCACCGCGACGGCATCGTAGAAACCGCCCGGGCCGTAGGCGCCGAGTTTCTTCTCGATGCCGCGGAGGTTCTTCAGCACGCCCGGGCGGTCGTACGGCAAGGCCAGGAAAGAGGCGTGCGGCGTCACGACGCCGTCGCCGAAGGTCGGGTCGGGGTTCGTTCCGGTCGTGCAGCCGGGGCGGTCGGTGTCGACGTCGGTCTTCTCGGCATCCGAGGTGTACCCGTCAGAACGGATGCCGGCGATGTCGACGCCGTACTCGCTGTAGCCGCCGAAAGGGCTGCTGGCGGGAGAGAAGCCCCAGTAGCCGTAGCCGGCCTCGTCCAGGCCGTGGCGCTTCTGCACCTCGACGGTGATCGGGTGATTGAGCGCCCACGAGTGCGGTCCCCAGGCGGTCTCGGGAACGAGCAGATCGGGCATGAGCGCTTCGAACATGCTGCCGCCCCAGCTCGGCACGAACGACCTGCCCTCGTACGCGTACACGCCCTCGTACACGTCGACGCCGTCGTAGGTGCGCGTCTCGCCGGTCGGCAGCTGCTCCTGCCACGCCCAGTCGCAGCCGGCGGGCATCGTGCGATGAGTGCCGGAGAGGGCGGTGGCCGGGATGCCACCCTGCGCGATGCCGAGGTACGTCGCGATGCGACTCTCGCTCACGGTGGTGTCGTAGTGGTGGCAGGTATAGAAGGCCTCCTCACCGCTGCCGTTGTACATGGGGGCCGGGACCGCACAGCCGTCGCCCGGAGGCTCCTCCCAGAAGCCACCACGGTTGGTGCCGGCGGGCAGCCCGGGCGCTCCGGCGGAGTCGAAGAACGCCGAGAAGTCCATCGACTCGTACAGCGCGCCGGCGCGGTCGGCGAGCGTCGGCTCGGCCTCGCGGACGATGCGGAGCGCCGCGGCGAGCCAGCCGTTGTCGACGGTGCTGAGGAACGGGTGGATGACCTCGCCCGAGGTGGGGAAGATGTCGAGCTTCGCGCCGGTCTCGGGCGCGTACCAGTTGTAGTACATGCCGCTGCCGTCGTTGCGCTCCATGCGCTCGAGGGTCGACACCGTGGCGGTGAGGCGCTCGCGCGCCTCGTCGGCGCCGATGATGCCGAGGTCGCGCGCGGTCACGGTCGACCACAGGTAGCCGCCGATGTTCGTGGGCGAGGTGTAGCCGGACGCCGTCGCCGGGTCCAGGTCTCCCCCGATGTTGTCATCCGGGAGGCCCGTCGCCGGGTGGGCCATCGCGGCCATCGAGGCCCAGGTGTCCTCGGCGTAGCGCTGGAGATCGCGCGCACCGGGCCCGGCCTGAGCGGGCGGTCCCGCGTGCGGGGGCGGCGACGCCGGCCCGGGCGGCGCGGCAGCGGCGGGCGACGCGACGGCGAGTCCGCCGACGACGAGTCCGACGATCGCGACGGTTGTTGAGCGGGTGTGCTTCATGTCGGCTCTCCTCATCGAAAGCGCTCCGGGGGGACGGAGTCGGTGTCAAAACCTTACATGTGTGAGGTTTTTTCGCAACCCATCGCCCCATCCCGTCCCGACGCGCTCCTCGCACCCCGCGAGTGCACACGTTCGGGTCGAGCACACACGTTCCGGGCGTCCCGTTCGTGTGCGCTCGACCCGAACGTGTGCACTGGGCGCGGCCGCGACGCCGAACGGCGCGCGTCACTGCGGCGCGTGCGCCTGCAGGAACTCGTACATCTCGGTGGTGTCCACGCCGGGGAAGGCGCCCGTCGGCAGGGTCGCGAGCAGCGTCCTCGGGGTCCGCACGTTGGGCCACGCCTGCCCGCGCCACGCCGCTTCGAGGTCGGCGGGCGCGCGTCGGCAGCACGTCTCGACCGCGTGGCGGGAGACCCCGCGGTTGGGGGTGTCGCGACCGCGGAACCACTTCGTGTCGTCGAACCGCACGCCGACGCTCACCGAGTGCGCTCCCTCGCTGGACTGCTCCACCCGCGCGGTGCACCAGTACGTGCCGTTTCCGGTGTCGGTGTACTGGTAGTACGGGTTGAAAAGGTCGTCCTCGTCGAAGACGACGCGGCTCGTCCACCGCCGGCAGCACATCTGCCCCTCGATCGATCCGAGCCGATCGGTGGGGAAGTTCACGTCGTCGTTCTCGTAGGCCTTGGTGATCGTGCCGGACTCGTGCACCTTGAGGAAGTGCACCGGGATGCCGAGGTGCACGGTGGCGAGGTTGGTGAAGCGGTGCGCGGCGGTCTCGTACGACACCGAGTACGCGTCGCGCAGGTCTTCGATGCTGATCGTGCGCCGCTCCTTCGCCTCGCGGAGCGCCGACACGACGTGCGACTCGGGCATGAGCAGCGCCCCGGTGAGGTAGTTCGTCTCGACCCGCTGGCGCAGGAACTCGTCGTAGCTGGTCGGCTCGCCGTGCCCCAGGATCCGGCTCGACAGCGCCTGCAGCACCGCCGCACGGGGATCGCCCTTGGCGACCTTCGTCGACAGGTAGAGCCGCCCGTTCTTGGCATCCGCGATGCTGCGGGTCGACGGTGGCAGGTCGGGAACGTAGTGCAGCGAGAAGCCGAGGTGCGCGGCGATGTCGCTCGCCCCGCGCTGGGTCAGCGGGCCGCCGGGGTGGGCGATCGCGGCGAGCATCTCGGATGCCACCTTCTCCAGCTCCGGGAAGTGGTTGTCCTGCGTGCGCATCAGGCGTCGCAGCGCCACGTTCGCGCGCCGCGCCTCCTCGGGCGTGGCCGAACGCTCTTCACGGAGGCGTTCGATCTCGGCCTGCAGCGCGAGCATTGCCGCGAGCGCCTCGTCGGGCACCGCGCGTCCCACCCGGAACGGCGCGATGCCGAGCGCTTGGAAGGTCTGCCCGCGCATGGCCCGCTCCACCGACAGCTCGAGGGTCGATCGGGCGTCGAGGGGCTCGGCATCCAGGATCTGGTCGAGTTTGCAGCCCAGCGCGCGGGCGATCGCCTGAAGCAGCGTGAGCTTCGCTTCGCGCCGCCCGTTCTCGATCATCGACATCTGGCTCGGCGCACGACCCACCGCCGCGGCGAGGTCGTCGAGCGTCATGCCGCGGGCCGTGCGCAACTGCCGGATGCGTTTGCCGATCGTGAGAGTGTCCACACCCTCATCGTCGGATGCCGCGCCCGCGGCGGTGAGGGAGACTCCGGTGTCCATGTCGGGATGATCTCACCCGAACAGAAGAACGGGCAATCTTCACAGCCGAATTCTTCCGATGGACCGCGCTTCTTCGCCCACAGTGGTCACCACGGGCACCGAAGCCCCGCACCCGAAGGAGGACGACATGACGATCCAGGCCACCCCCGCCCAGCCGCCCCTGCGCCCCGGCGACCAGACCGAGACCGCCGATGAGATCCGCGCCGCGTGGGAGAACGACCCCCGCTGGGACGGCATCGAGCGCACCTACTCGGCCGAGGACGTCGTCCGGCTCCGCGGCAGCGTCCGCGAGGAGTCCACGCTCGCCCGCCGTGGTGCGGAGAACCTCTGGAACCTCCTCCACACCGAGGAGTACGTCCGCGCCCTCGGCGCCTACACCGGCGGCCAGGCCGTGCAGCAGGTGCGGGCGGGCCTCAAGGCCATCTACCTCTCGGGCTGGCAGGTCGCGGCCGATGGCAACCTCGCCGGGCAGACCTACCCCGACCAGAGCCTCTACCCCGCCAACTCGGTGCCGGCGGTCGTACGCCGCATCAACAACGCGCTGCTCCGTCAGGACCAGATCGAGCGCGCCGAGGGCGAGATCACGCGGGACTGGCTCGCCCCGATCGTCGCCGACGCCGAGGCCGGCTTCGGCGGTCCGCTCAACGCCTATGAGCTCGCGCAGTCGCTCATCCAGGCGGGGGCGGCCGGCATCCACTGGGAGGACCAGCTCGCCAGCGAGAAGAAGTGCGGCCACCTCGGCGGCAAGGTTCTCGTGCCGACGCAGCAGCACATCCGCACGCTCAACGCGGCGCGGCTCGCCGCCGACGTCGCGGGCGTGCCGACGGTCATCATCGCCCGCACCGACGCGCTCGCCGCCGACCTGCTCACCAGCGACGTCGACCCGCGCGACGCGGAGTTCCTCACCGGCGAGCGCACGAGCGAGGGCTTCTACCGGGTGCGTCCGGGCCTGGATGCCGTCATCTCGCGCGGTCTCGCCTTCGCCCCCTACGCCGACCTCATCTGGGTCGAGACGGGAGAGCCCGACATCGAGCTCGCCCGCGCCTTCGCCGAGGCCATCCATGCCCGTTACCCGGGCAAGCTCCTCGCGTACAACTGCTCCCCGAGCTTCAACTGGAAGCGTCATCTCGACGACGCGCAGATCGCGACGTTCCAGGCCGACCTGGCCGCGATGGGATATGCGTTCCAGTTCATCACCCTCGCGGGCTTCCACGCCGTGAACCACTCGATGTTCGACCTCGCCCGCGGCTACGCCGAACGCGCCATGAGCGCGTACGTCGAGCTGCAGGAGGCCGAGTTCGCCGCCGAAGCGAACGGGTACACCGCGACGCGCCACCAGCGCGAGGCGGGCACCGGCTACTTCGACGTCGTCTCCACCGCGCTCAACCCCGACAGCGCCACGCTCGCCCTCGCCGGCTCCACCGAGACCGCGCAGTTCCACTGACCCCTCGCCTTGCGAGCCTCGTCCCACTTATCGCAGACCATGTCCCACTTGTGGCCACTTCAGCCCCGCCTGAGTGACCACTTTCGGGACATGCCTCCCCGCGCGGTTCGCGACACCGACAGAAAGACCTCATCATGACCCTCATCGAACCCCCGCCCACCACCGACCGACGCAGCCCCGAGCCCTCGGCATCCACTCCCGCTCCGCACCTGCGGATCGAGCGTCCCCTCGAGGGCCGCGACCGGGAGATCCTCACCCCCGCCGCGCTCGCCTTCCTCACCGAGCTGCACGACCGTTTCGGCCGCCGCCGCAACGACCGCCTCGCCGCCCGCCTGCGCGGACGCTTCGAGATCGGCAACGGCGACGACCCGCACTTCCGCTCCGAGACCGCGCACATCCGCGACGACCCGTCGTGGCGCGTGGCCGGCGCCGGTCCCGGCCTCGAGGACCGCCGCGTCGAGATCACGGGCCCCACCGACCCGAAGATGACCATCAACGCGCTGAACTCCGGCGCGCGGGTCTGGCTGGCCGACCAGGAGGATGCCACCTCCCCCACGTGGCGCAACGTCATCGGCGGCCAGCTCTCGCTGTTCGACGCGATCCGCGGGCAGCTGAGCTACACGAGCCCCGAGGGCAAGGAGTACCGCGTCACCGCCGAGCGCACGCCGACGATCGTGATGCGTCCGCGCGGGTGGCACCTGCCCGAGAAGCACATCACCGTGATCGATCGCGCGGGCCGGGAGCTGCCGGCATCCGGGTCGCTCGTGGACTACGGGCTCTACGTCTTCCACAACGCCCACGCGCTGATCGCGGCGGGCAGCGGACCGTACTTCTACCTGCCGAAGATCGAATCGGCCGATGAGGCACGACTGTGGGATGACGTGTTCTCGTTCACGGAGGAGCGCCTGGGCCTGCCGCACGGCACGATCCGCGCGACGGTGCTCATCGAGACGCTCCCGGCGGCGTTCGAGATGGAGGAGATCCTCTTCGCCCTCCGCGACCACTGCGCGGGGCTGAACGCCGGTCGGTGGGACTACATCTTCTCGATCATCAAGACGTACCGCGGTCGCGGCGCCCGGTTCGTTCTACCCGACCGCAGTGAAGTGACCATGACGGTGCCGTTCATGCGGGCCTACACCGAGCTGCTCGTGCGCACGTGCCACAAGCGCGGCGCCTACGCGATCGGCGGCATGAGCGCCTTCATCCCCAACCGGCGCAAGCCCGAGGTGACCGAGGCCGCGTTCGAGAAGGTCGCGGCCGACAAGCGCCGCGAGGCCGGCGACGGCTTCGACGGCACGTGGGTGGCCCACCCCGACCTGATCCCGGTGGCGCGCGCCGAGTTCGACGCGGTGTTCGGCGACGGCATCAACCAGCTCGACCGGCTGCGCGAGGACGTCGAGGTGCGCCCCGAGCAACTGCTCGACCTGCGGATCGGACTGCCGATCACCGCGGGCGGGGTGCGCGGCAACGTCGCGGTGGCGATCCGGTACATCGAGGCGTGGCTGCGGGGCCTCGGGGCCGTCGCGATCGACGACCTCATGGAGGACGCGGCCACCGCCGAGATCTCGCGCTCGCAGATCTGGCAGTGGATCCACCAGGACCGCTCCACCGACGACGGCACCCGCATCACCCGCGAGTACGTCGAGGGGCTGCTGCGCGACGTGCTCGCCGGGGCGACCCGCTTCGACGGCGATCGCTTCGACGACGCCGCCGAGGTGTTCCGCGAGGTCGCGCTGCGCGAGGAGTTCCCGGCGTTCCTGACGCTCCCGGCGTACGCGAAGTACCTCGACTGACCGGGGCGAAGGGTCGGGGCCGTGTCGCCCCGACCCTTCGTCACGCCCGGACGCTGCCTCCGGCTCGACGCGCCGTCACTCCCGCCCGGGATCGCGCGGCGCGAACCGGCGCAGGCTCGCGCGCGAGGTCAACCGCGCTGCGGCGAGTGACCCGGCGACGGCGAGGAAGATCGGCAGCAGGAGGTCGAACCCCGTGTTCGTGAACTCGATCACGAGCACGATCGCCGTGAATGGCGCGCGCATGTTCGACGCGAGGAACGCCGCCGCGGCCACGATCGCGAGGCCCGTGGCATCCGCTCCCGGCCAGACGAACGCCCAGCCCGCGGCGGCCGCGGCGCCGAGGCTCGCGCCGATCGCGACCGAGGGCTGCAGCGTCCCGCCGACGGCACCCGAGCCGAGCGAGACGGCGGTGGCCACGTACTTCAGCGCCGCGAGGGCGAGGAGGAGCAAAGCCGGCTGCGTGAGGTCGAACCCGGCCGTCGCGAGCGCACGGCCGTTGCCGAGGATCAGCGGGAAGACGGTGCCCAGCGCGCCGACGGCGGCGAATGTCAGTGGCAGCGCGACCAGCAGCTTCCACCCCGTCGGTCGGACTTTCGCCAGGAGCGACGTGGCGGCCGAGAAGCTCGTCGCGCCCCACCCCATGAGGGGTCCGATGAGGATGGCCGCCACGATGAGCGACGCGTTCACGTCGACGGATGCCACGTGGTAGAGCGAGTCGTCGCCGACGAGCGGGCGCGCGACGATGGTCGCGATGGCGCTCACCGAGAGCGCGACGACCGCGGCCCCGACGCTGAACTGCGCGAGGAGGATCTCAATCGCGAACAGCGCTCCCCCGAGCGGCACGTTGTAGACCGCGGCGAGACCGGCGCCCGCGGCGGCGGCGATGAGGATGCGACCCCACCGCGCGTCGAGGCGGAACCACCGCACGATCTTCGACCCGGCCATGGCGGAGAGCTCCCGCGGAGCGACCTCCTTGCCGATCGAGGCGCCCAGGGCGACGGACGTCACCTGGATCACGGTGTCGGCGAGCGTCTCCCACCACGGCATGGGGGCGCCCGCGACGCCCTGCTCCACCGTCGCGATCCGACGGCCGAAGCGGCGTAGCAGGTACCAGCCGACCGCCGCGACGACACCGGCCCCGCCGACGGTCGCGATCGGCAGCCACCACACCGACGGGGAGGCGAGTCCATCGAGGAACGGCCCCTCCTCGTGCCCCCACACGAGGTGCTCGACGGTGTGGACGATCCACACGAGCAGCAGCACGGCGAGACCGGTGGACACCCCGACGATCGCGGTCGCGAGCCCCAGCCGAAGCAGGATGCGGAGCCCCCGACGATGTACACGCGTCCGTTCCGGGGCCCCTACTGTCACGACGCCACGCTAACGCACCGACGACAGGCCGCCCGCCACGCGCTACCGTGACCGCATGGCCTCTGTCTCCCCGGCCGGTCGGCGCGCGAGCGACGGCTTCGGCATCGTCGCGATCATCCTGGCGGCGTTCATCCTTCTGCCGGCGCTCATGATCTTCCTCATCGGGCTCGCCCCGGGCATGAATGCGATCTGGTGGCTCGGAATCGTCCTGTTGCCGATCATGGCGTTCCTCGGTCTCGTCGCCGCGACCGTGGGGGCGATCGGCATCGTCCTGCGCGTCCGCGCCGGCCGCCGACCCGTTCTCTCCATCATCGGTCTCTCCCTCGGCATCCTGCTCATCCTGCCGAGCCTCTGGGTGCTCTTCTCCTCGAGCGTGTGACCCCCGCGGTCGCGCCGCGACCCGTGGCATCCCGGGCGCGCCGAGTAGGCTCGGTGCCGTGACCGACCGCGCACCGCTCTCCCGCAAGCTCTCCGCCATCGCCGAATCCGCGACCCTCAAGGTCGACGCCAAGGCCAAGGCCCTCAAGGCCGCCGGCCGCCCCGTCATCTCCTATGCGGCTGGCGAGCCGGACTTCGCCACCCCGCAGTTCGTCGTGGATGCCGCGGCCGAAGCGCTGCACAACCCGGCCAACTTCCGCTACACCCCCGCCGCCGGGCTCCCCGTGCTGCGCGAGGCGATCGCCGCGAAGACGCTGCGCGACTCGGGCCTGGAGGTCGCACCGTCGCAGATCATCGTGACCAACGGCGGTAAGCAGGCGGTGTACCAGGCCTTCCAGACCGTGGTGAACCCCGGCGACGAGGTGCTCCTGCCCGCGCCGTACTGGACGACCTACCCCGAGGCGATCGCCCTCGCCGAGGGAGTGCCCGTGGAGGTGTTCGCCGGTGCCGACCAGGACTACAAGGTCACCGTCGCGCAGCTCGAGGCCGCCCGCACCGACAAGACCACCGTCCTGGTCTTCGTGTCGCCTTCGAACCCCACCGGTTCGGTCTACACGCCCGAAGAGACCGCCGAGATCGGCCGCTGGGCCCTCGAGCACGGCATCTGGGTGATCACCGACGAGATCTACCAGAACCTCACTTACGAGGGCGCCCGCGCGGTCTCGATCGTCGAGGCCGTGCCCGAGCTGGCCGGCCAGACGCTGCTCGTGAACGGCGTCGCCAAGACGTACGCGATGACCGGCTGGCGCGTGGGCTGGATGATCGGACCGGCGGATGCCATCAAGCTCGCCGGCAACCTGCAGTCGCACCTGTCGAGCAACGTCAACAACGTCGCTCAGATCGCCGCCGCGGCGGCGCTGAACGGTCCTCAAGACGAGGCCGAGCAGTTCCGCGAAGCTTTCGACCGCCGCCGCCGCCTGATCGTGTCGGAGCTGGCGAAGATCGACGGCGTCGAGGTGCCCAACCCGCTCGGCGCGTTCTACGTCTACCCCGACGTCCGAGGACTCTTGAACCGCGAGTGGGACGGCGTCACGCCGACGACCTCGCTCGAGCTCGCCGACCTCATCCTCGAAAAGGCCGAGGTCGCGGTGGTGCCGGGCGAGGCGTTCGGTCCGAGCGGCTACCTGCGTCTGTCGTACGCCCTCGGCGACGCCGAGCTGCTGGAGGGCGTCCAGCGCCTCCAGCGCTTGTTCTCCTAGCTCCCGCGCTCCCGCACTCCCACGCTCCCGCGCGCTCCCGCGCGTGAGCGTGGGCTAGAGCTCGACGTTCACCAAGACGGGCTCGGGCTGCAGCACGAGACCGAACTCGGACTGGACGCGCTGCTGCACGAAACGCGCGAGCTCTGCGATCTCCGCGGCCGTCGAGCCCCCGCGGTTGGTGAGTGCCAGCGTGTGCTTGGTCGAGAGCCCGGCGCGCGAGCGCGGGAAGCGGAAGCCGCGTGACAGCCCCGCGTGCTCGATGAGCCATGCCGAGCTCACCTTCACCTCGCGACGCTCGGCGACGGGCGCGGGGACCACACCGTCGAAGGCCGCGAGCGGGATCACGGTCACCGGATCCAGCACGGGCGACATCGGCCAGCGCGGGCACTCGTCGGGCAGCGTCCGAGCGAACGCCTCGGAGACGATCGCGTTCTGGAAGAACGACCCCGCGCTCCACGTGTCGGGGTCCTCGTCGTCGAGCACCATGCCCTTACGGGCCCGCGTGGCGAGCACGTGCTCGCGGATCCAGCGCAGCGAGACGGTCGCATCGGCTTCGAGCCCCAGGGCGCCGCGCAGCTGCGCGCCGGCGATCGGCCGCTCCCCGTCACCGACTCGCTCGAGCTCGAGCGTGACCGAAACGATGACGGCCGGGCGTTCGGCGACCGAGCCGTAGTGCTGCTTCAGCACCGAGGTGCGGAAGCCGAGCCCCAGATCGGATGCCGGGACCGTGGACAGCTCGCCGGTGGCCTCGTCGAGCAGCTCGACCTCGACGAGGGTCTGCACGATCTCCTGACCGTAGGCCCCGATGTTCTGCACGGGCGCGGCGCCGACGGTTCCGGGGATCCCCGACATCGCCTCGATACCCGCGAGCCCGCGGGCGACGGTCTCGGCGACGAGAGCGTCCCAGTCGTGGCCGGCCTGCACCCGCAGCCGGACCCTGTCGGGCCCCGAGCCGGGGAACTCCTCGATTCCGGCGGTTCGCACGAGGACGACGGTTCCCTCGAACGGCTCATCCCCCACGAACATGTTCGACCCGCCGCCCACGACGAGCCACGGCTCGCCCGCGTCCCACAGGTCGCGGAGCACGGAGACGAACTCGTCGGCCGTCCGGGCCTCGATCGTGCGCTCGGGAAGACCGCCCGTGCGCAACGTCGTGAGCTCGGAGAGCGGGATGGGGCTGACGTGCGGCATCAGGACAGCCGCACCCGCACCTGCGCCTTGCCGAGCACCGTCGTCCCCGCGTGCGTCACGGTGAGGTCGATGCGGGCGGACTCGTCATCGACGGCGCCCACCTTCGCGCTGACGTGCAGGTCGGCGCCTTCCGTGGGGTCGACGACCACCGGCCGGGTGAAGCGCACGCCGTACTCGAGGATGCGGCCGGTGTCGCCGAGAGCCTCGGCGATCGTGCCGACGGCGACGCCCATCGTGAGCATGCCGTGGGCGAGGACGCCCGGCAGTCCGACCTCGGCGGCGACATCGTCGCGGTAGTGGATGGGGTTGAAGTCGCCGGACGCGCCGGCATACCGCACGAGCGACTCGCGGGTCAGGTGGACGGAACGTTCGGCGATGACATCTCCGACGGTGAACGCGCTCATGCGTCGGCCTCCCCGGCCAGCAGGACGCTGGTCGTCGTCACGACGTGGGCGCCCTCGGCATCCACGATCTCGGCTTCGCTCGTGATCATCGCGTTGCCCCCGAGAGTCCGGATGCCGGTCACGGCCAGGGTCGCCGTGAGCTCGTCTCCGGCGACGATCGGCCGGGAGTAGCGGAAACGCTGCTCGGCGTGGACGAGCCGCGACAGCTCGATGCCCGAGTCCGGGTCGCCGAGCAGCTGCTGGAGCGTCAGATCTTGCACGACCATGGCGAAGGTCGGCGGGGCGACGACGTCGGCGTAGCCGAGCGCGCGGCCGGCCTCGGGGTCGGAATGCTCAGGGGCGTCGGCGAAGACGGCACGGGCGAACTCCCGAACCTTCTCGCGGCCGACGAGGTACGGAGCGGTCGGCGGGAAGACACGTCCGACCAGTTCGGGGTTCACGGGCACCGGTCAAGTCTACCGACCGCCCCGCCGCCGGCTCAGCGCTGGTGGCGGCCGCGAACCGCCTTCACGGCCATCTGCGCGGCGATGAAGACGAGGAAGATGGAGAACAGGACGTTGCCGACGAACGGGTCGACGAGCTTCGCGAGCGACGCCCCGAGCGCGGTCGTCGTGCAGGCGGCGATGCCGACGCACGCGGCGGCACGGAGGTCGACGTTCGACCGGCGGAGGTTGCCGACGGTTCCGGAGATCGCGGTCGGGATCATCATGAGCAGCGAGGTTCCGCGCGCGATGAGGTCGCTCGTACCGAAGAGGAGCAAGAGCGCGGGGACCACGATGATCCCCCCGCCGACACCGAGGAGACCGGCCAGGATGCCGGTGACGACGCCGAGCACGAGGAGGCCGGGGCCCGTGATCCACGTGAGTTCGAGTTCGGCGTCGCGCGAGGGGATCACGAAGTACAGGCTGATGATGACGGCGACCAGAAACGCCACGAACGCCCACCGGAGCGCCGTCTGCGACAGCTTGGGCAGCAGCCACGTGCCGATCTGAGCGCCACCGACCGCACCCGCGGCGAGGATCAGCGCCGGAATCCAGGCCACGTGGCCGTCGACGGCGTAGGTGATGACGCCGACCGAGGCCGTGGGAACGATCGCCGCCAGCGACGTCCCCGCGGCGAAGCGCTGGTCGAACCCGAGCAGGAGCACGAGGAGGGGGACGATGACCGTGCCACCGCCGACCCCGAACAGACCGGACATGAGACCGGCGAGGAGACCCACGCCGATGCAGACGGCGTAGAAGCGGGCGGAGCGGGGCGGGCGGGTCTGTTCGATCACGGAGGCGGAGTCCTTGCGGTGGGGTCGCGGCGGGCCGACACCCACCGACGGATCAGTCTTCCACTCCCCCGGCCGTGTCCCGGCAGCACCCTCGCCGGAAAAGAAAGCGGCCCCCGGTGGTCCGAAGCCGCGTCCACCGGGGGCCGTCGCCCTCACAGGTCAAGCGGAACGGTGACCCGAACACCGGTCTGCGACCACAATCGCGAGGGTGCGACAAGGAGAAGTTATCCCCCATGCCCTCAGCCTAGCTTGCTCTTGACAGTGATATCTAGGGATGCTAACTAACTAACTCATTTCTTCTACCTTTGTCGGAATGCGTCCTCGTCCCCCGTCGTTGGCGTGGGCATGACCACTGTGGGAATCATCGGAGCAGGAAACATCGGCCAGGCCCTCGCGCGGGGTTTCGTGGATCACGGGTACGACGTCGTGATCGCGAACTCACGCGGGCCGGAGACGCTCGCCGACTTCGTTGCGACGCTCGGCGACCGGGCGCGCGCCGCAACGGCGCAGGACGCCGCCGAGGCAGCGGACATCGCGGTCGTGACCGTGCCCCTCAAGGCCTACCGCGACATTCCGGTGGAGCCGCTGCGGGGTAAGACCGTCCTCGACACCAACAACTACTACTGGGAGCGCGACGGGCACATCGCCGAGCTCGACGAGAAGCGCACCACCACCGCGCAGATGCTGCAGGACCACCTTCCGGACAGCACCGTGGTGAAGGCGTTCAACCACATCGGTGCCGCCGAGATCCTGACGACCGGCTCCCCCGCAGGCACCCCGGGACGCCGGGCGCTGGCGACGGCGAGCGACTCGGACAAGGGCGTCGCACTGATCACCCGCATCTACGACGAGTTCGGCTTCGACACCGTGAACATCGGTCCGCTGACCGACAGTTGGCGCATCGAACGCGACACCCCGGGATACGGCATCCCCCAAGACCGCGACGAGCTCGAGCGGAACCTCGCCCGCGCGGAGCGCTGAGCCCACTCCCCACCCCGCGATAAACGCGATCTGCACCGAGACACGCCCTCAGCGCGCGTTTCTCGGTGCAGATCGCGTTTATGGATGCCAGGACCCGGCGCTACCCCGCTCCGCGGTGGAGCGACTGGCCACCGGTGCAGCGTGGGGACGCCGGGTCAGAGCGAAGCGAGGGCCTGGTCGACGTCGGCCACGAGGTCGTCCGCCGTCTCGATGCCGACCGACAGGCGCACGATCGTGTCGGGAACGGCCAGCTCGGTCCCGCGCACGGAGGCGTGCGTCATGGCATCCGGGTAGTTCACGAGCGACTCCACACCGCCGAGCGACTCGGCCAGCGTGAACAGGCGCGTCGACTCGGCGAAGCGACGCGCGGTGGCGCCGTCGGCGAGCTCGAGCGAGACGATGCCGCCGAATGCGCTCATCTGGGATGCCGCGAGCGCATGCCCCGGGTGCGACGGGAGGCCCGGGTAGTAGACCTTCGCGACGCGGTCGTGCCCGGCGAGGTGCTCGGCGACGGCCTGCGCGTTGGCGCTGTGGCGCTGCATGCGGATGCCGAGCGTCTTGATGCCGCGCGTGGTCAGGTACGCGTCGAACGGACCGGACACGGCTCCGGCCGCGAACTGCAGGAACTGCGTCTTCTCGCCGAGGTCGGCATCCGCGAACGCGAGGGCGCCGCCGACGACGTCGGAGTGGCCGCCGAGGTACTTCGTGGCCGAGTGCACCACGACGTCAGCGCCCAGCGAGATCGGGCGCTGCAGCGCCGGCGAGGCGAACGTGTTGTCCACGACGACGATCGCTCCGGCGTCGTGACCGAGGCGCGCGAGACCCGCGATGTCGGTGATGCGCAGCATCGGGTTGCTGGGCGTCTCGACCCAGACCATGCGCGGCGCGCGCTCCTGGATCGCCGCGGCCACGGCATCCAGGTCGCTCATGTCGACCACGCGGAGCTTGACGCCCCACGGGCCGAGTACCCGCGCGAGCAGACGGTAGGTGCCGCCGTACACGTCGTTGCCGAGCAGCACCTCGTCGCCCGGGACGAGGGCGGCGCGCAGCAGCGCGTCCTCGGCGGCGAGGCCGGACGCGAACGACAGCGCGCGGGCGCCGCCCTCGAGCGCGGCGATCTGCGTCTCGAGCGCCGCGCGCGTCGGGTTGCCGCTCCGGCCGTACTCGTAACCGCCGCGGAGGCCGCCGATGCCGTCCTGCGCGTAGGTCGTGGACAGGTGCACGGGCGGAATCACCGCGCCGGTCGTGGGATCGAAGGCCTGCCCTGCGTGGACGGCGAGGCTGTCGAAGCCGCGGGCGGCGTCGTGGGTGCTCATGCGGAGTGCTCCTGAGAGGTCGGGTCGGGAAGGACGGATGCCACGGGCTCGACGTCGTAGCCGCGCTCCGTCATCCACTGGTCGTCGAAGATCTTGCTGAGGTATCCGCGCCCGTGGTCGGGCAGGAGGACCACGACGACGGCGTCGGCGGGGAGGTCGCGCGCGACCCGCAGGGCCCCCACGACGGCCATGCCGCTGGAGCCGCCGACGAGCAGGCCCTCTTCGCGAGCGAGGCGACGCGTCATCGCGAAGGACTCGGCATCCGAGACCCGCTCGTACGCGTCGACGACCGTGGGGTCGAACGCGGGCGGCCAGAAGTCCTCACCCACGCCCTCGACGTCGTAGCCGTGGATGTCGTCGCCCGAGTAGATCGAGCCGACGGGGTCTACGCCGACGATGCGCACGGACGACCCCGCGACCTCGCGCAGGTAGCGTCCGGTGCCGCTGATCGTCCCGCCCGTGCCGACACCGGTGACGAAGTGCGTGAGCGCTCCGTCGGTGTCGCGCCAGATCTCGGGACCCGTGGTCTCGTAATGGCTGCGCGGGCCGTTGGGGTTGGCGTACTGGTTCGGCTTGAACGCGCCCGGGATCTCGCGCACGAGGCGGTCGGAAACGCTGTAGTACGAGTTCGGGTCGTCGGGCTCGACGTTGGTGGGGGTCACCACGACCTCGGCGCCGTACGCGCGGAGAACCGCGCGCTTGTCCTCGGCGACCTTGTCGGGCACGACGAACACGCAGCGGTAGCCGCGCTGCTGAGCGACGAGCGCGAGACCGACACCGGTGTTGCCGCTGGTCGGCTCGACGATGGTGCCGCCGGAGCGCAGCAGGCCGTCACGTTCGGCCGCGTCGATGATGTTCCGCGCGATGCGGTCCTTGGCGGAGCCGCCGGGGTTGAAGTACTCGATCTTGGCGAGGACCGTGGCGGCGATGCCATCGGTCACCCGGTTCAGACGGACGAGGGGGGTGTTGCCGACGAGGTCGGCGACGCTCTGGGCGTAACGCACGATGGAGTCCTGGGGGTCGATGCGCCCGGGGGCGCGGCTGACGGGGTCGTCGAAGAAGAACGCGGGGCCGTTCAGCGACAACAGCGACAGGTCAGCACGCGGTCAGCATACCCGACGATGTGGCGACTCGGTGACGCACCGCTCAAGCGACGGCGCCGAGGAACTCGTCGAACGTCTGGGCCGGGCGGCCCGTGATCGCTTCGACGTCGCCGGAGACCCGCGCCATGTCGCCGCTGGCGATCGCGGTGTAGGTGCTCACCCACGCGTCGACCTGCCAGCTCGGCGCCCCGTACACGGCGCGCGAGGCGTACGCCTCGTCGAGGGTCTCGTCGACGTAGCGCACGGGGCGTCCGCGCACCGCCGAGATCTTCTGGGCCACGTCCTCCATCGACAGCGCCTCGGGGCCGGTGAGGTCGTACGTCGTGTCGGCGTGCGCCGCCGGGTCGAGGAGCACCGCGACGGCCGTGGCGGCCACGTCCGACCGCGACACGAGCGAGCAGCGGCCGTCGCCCGCGGGTCCGCGGATGACACCGTCGTCGCCGGCGAACAGCTCCATCATGTCCATGTAGAAGTTGTCGCGAAGGAACGTCCACGACATACCCGAGGCGCGGATGACATCTTCGGTGACGGCGTGATCGCGGGCGAGCGTGAACACCGCATCAGGTGCGGCGCCCAGGAACGACGTGTACACGATCGACCGGACCCCCGCGCGCGCGGCGGCATCCACGAACGTCCGGTGGTGCTCCACCCGGTCGGCGGACTCGGACGCCGACACCATGAACAGCGTCTCGACACCCGCGAGCGCGCTGGTGGCGGCCTCCGCGTCCGAGTAACCGGCGACGTGCACCTCCGCACCCTCGAGTTCGGGCGCCCGAGCGGCGTCGCGGACGAGGAGGCGCTGCGGGATGCCGCGGGCCGCGAGGTCGCGTGCCACGCGTCCCCCTACGGCTCCGGTCGATCCGGTCACGGCGATCACGGGGTGCACGGGCATACGTCCTCCGAGGAGCGAGAGTCGGTGCTCTCAGCGTATTGCGCCGCCGCGGGGAGGAGGCCGAGAGACCCCTCAGGATCGGGGGGCGACCAAGCGGGCGACCCGGACCCGCACGGTGTCGTTGGCGGCATCCGCGCCCGCTCGGCGCACCGCTTCCGCGACGGCGGATGCCACCACGGCGCTGTCCTCGTCGACCGAGACGCCGATGCAGACGGTGACGGCACGCTCCCCTGCCTTCTCTTCAACCGCCGCGAGCGATCCCTCCACCTCCGCCATGCGCTCATACGCGCGGGCGACGACGGGACGCGCGGAGTAGGACTCGCGTACGCCTGCCACGGCGGTCACGGCCAGATCGATGCGCGGAGCCAGCTCCGCCGCGGTATCCGTCATCACTCGTCCTCCACATCGACGTGCACATCGCCCACGGTGACATCCACACGGCCCACTCGCAGGTCGCCATGGCGTTCGATCGCCGCGCGGACTCCCTCCCGCATGCGGTCCACGGTTTCCTTCATCGGGTACCCGAACAGCACGCTCACGGTCACCCGGACATCGAGGGGGGCGTCCGGCTCGGGCTGATCGATGCGCACGCGTCCCACGAGGACGCCCTTGATGCCATCGCCGACAGTGCGGATGAGTTCGTAGAGCGCACCCTCGGTGACCACCAACTCGGTCCCGTCGGCCGTGCGGGCCAGCGGAATGTCGCGGCCCGCACGGAACTCGCGCATCACCTCGCGCATGATCTCGTCGTACCAGGACTCCGCCAACGGCTCGGCGGACTGCTCGTCGATGATTTCGCGCGAGAGGCGTCCCATCCGTTCCATGGATGCCAGGAGCGCCTGACATTCGGCATTGCGCTCGATCGCGGGGATCCGAGGAGTACGTCCTCGATCGAGATAGGCGGAGAGATCCTCGAGCGAGTATCCCGAGCCGCCCACGTCATCCACGTCCTCACTCATGCGATCACCTCCACTCCTGCATACGTTCCAACACCGTCTTGCGCGCCCGGGCGAGGCGGCCGCGGACGGTGGCCGCCGTCTCACCGACCTCGGTGGCGATCTCGTCGTAGCTGTGGCCACCGATCTCGCGCAGCACCCACACGACGCGCAGTTCCTCAGGAAGCTCGGCCAAGACCTTCTTCAACGCGTCCATCTGCGACGATGCCACAACCGAGCGCTCCGGGTCATCACCGACGGAGACCATCTCTTCGTCGATCTGCTCCGAGAACTTCCGCGCCCGCATCCGATCGGTGACCTTGCGGGAGACGATCGTGGTCAACCAGCTGCGCACCTTCGCCGGATCGGTGAGGTCGGGGAGCCGCCGCCACGCGGTGATCAGGGCCTCTTGCACGCAGTCGTCGGCATCGGCGCGCGAACCGGTGAGCTTGGTGGCGAAGGCGACGAGGAACGGAGCGTGGCGGCGCACCAGTACCCCGAAGGCGATCTGGTCGCCGTCAGCCGCGCGTGCCGCGAGGAACGCGTCGGTCGCGGAGGACAAAGAGGTCATGCCCGTTCCTGTCAGCAGATGGAGTCGCCGTTCTGTGACGAATCACGAACCCGGCGCGTCCACATAGCGAAACACCCCGTTCGATCCGGCGGAGGGCTCTTGACGAAACACCGGAGTCATGCCATTTCACGCCGCCATGGCCTCCACGCTCGCACGGCCCCGTCGCCGCATGGCGGCGGTAACGTCATGCGCATACCCCCGACCGAAGGACGCTCATGCGCATCGCACTCACCGGCTCGTCCGGAAAACTCGGCACCGTCGTCGCGCGGGAGCTCCGCGCGGCCGGACACGAGGTGATCGGCCTCGACGTCCGCGGTGAGCGCGGACCGGGTTTCGTCCAGGTGGAACTCACCGACTACGGCCAGGTCATCGACGCGCTGGCGGGCGTGAACGACCAGCACGACGGCATCGACGCCCTCGTGCACCTCGGCGCGATCCCCGCGCCCGGCATCCGGTCCGACGTCGCGACCTTCCACAACAACATGGTCAGCACGTTCAACGTGTTCTGGGCCGCCGTGCGTCTGGGCATCGACCGCATCGTCTACGCCTCGAGCGAGACGGTGCTGGGCCTGCCGTTCGACATCGACCCGCCCTACATCCCCGTCGACGAGGACTACGCCCCGCGTCCGGAGTCGGTGTACTCCCTCGTCAAGGTGCTCGAGGAGCACCTGGCCACCGAGCTGGTGCGCTGGCATCCGGACCTGTCGATCACGGCGCTGCGCTTCTCGAACGTCATGGTGCCCGAGGACTATGCCGAGTTCCCCTTCGACACCGACGCCCGCGCGCGGAAGTGGAACCTGTGGGGCTACATCGACGCGCGCGACGGCGCGCAGGCCGTCCAGCGCGCGCTGGAGAACGCCCCCGCCGGCTTCGACCGCTTCATCATCGCCGCCGCGGACACCGTGATGACGCGGCCCAACGCGGAGTTGGTGGCGGAGGTCTTCCCCGACGTCGAGACGCGGGCCGACCTGAGCGGCACCGACACCCTGCTGTCGATCGACAAGGCGCGGCGACTCCTGGGCTACGACCCGCAGCACTTCTGGCGCGACCACCGCTGAGGCGAGGCCGGGCGACCGACGTCGACGTACCGGATGCCGAGCGTCCCCGCCGCGCCGGGAAGCTCGCGGCTAGACCTCGCGTCGTGGCGCGGTTCCCGGCCGAGCAGCCCGACGGGAGTAGGTCCAGTAGAAGATCGGCGTGAGCACGAGCGTGATGGATGCCATCGCGATGACGATCGTCAGCACCTGGTGCTGGCTCATGAGCGCGACGATGAGGTACCCGCAGCTGGCGGCCAGCGCCATGAGGAAGCTGTTGAACCAGAGGCGGCCCTTGCTGGCGGCGGGGGTCGATGACGACATGCGTTCTCCTGTCATGGGGGGTGGATCAGCGCGAGGCGAAGGCCGCGAGAAGACGTTCGGGATGCCGATCGAGGTAGGCCCCGCTCGCCCGCGTGGAGACGACGGCCGCGACGGCCGCCAGCACGAGCGCCGCGCCGAGGACGACCGCGACCGGGATGACGGGCTGCACCCAGGTGTTCATCCAGCCGATGCCGTACACGATGGCGAACGCGAGACCGAAGGCGGCGAGCATTCGGACCGACAGGGTGCTGCGGTCGCCCTGCGGAGCCTCCTGGTCGTACGGATTCCACGCGCTGCACGCGGCGCCGACCGCGAACGAGAGCAGCAGGGCGGCGGGCGCGGAGACGAGCGCGAGAGGGACCTGATCGGCGAACCCCGTCGCGATGCCGAGACCGATCGTGAGCAGAGCGACGCCGGGGACCAGGAACAACGAGACGGCCAGAAGCTTGCCGCGCAGCACGCTGGCGAGGGACCCGCCCGTCTGGACGGTGAGCTCTACCCCGCGGCCGTCGAAGCCGAACAGGTTCAGCAACGCGCTGGCGCCCATCGCCACCGAGCCGACGGCGACGGCGAACGGCAGGCCGGTCGCGTGCACCTGCGCGCCGGCGAACATGACCCCCACGACCGGCCCCAGCACCACGAACTGCGCCGCTCGCGGCGCGCGGAAGAAGTAGTAGCGCAGATGCTGGCTCGCCGCCGCGAGAACGGGCCCCGCGCGGAACCCTCTCAGCACGAGGGGCACCAGCGTCAACCCGGCCGCCGAATGGCGGTGACCGGATGCCACGGCCCTCGCCGTGTGCCCCTTCACGTGGAGGCGCAGAGCGAAGCCCCAGAGCATCACCGCGATCCCGATCGCGGTGATCACGACACCCACCCGCGCGATCGCGCCGACCGCGTCGCCGCTCTCGAGCACGTACGCCAACGCTCCCGCGGCACCCGGAGGCGTCCAGGTGAGGATCGCGACGAGGATGGCTCCGGCATCCTCGGCCGCTCCCAGCAGGGGACGGAGAAGGTGGGGCAGGACGTACAGCGTGAGGATCACAAGCGTCGATAGGACGACGGCGACGTCCCGGCCTCGCCGCGCCGTGAGCGCCTCGGCGAACAGCGCTCGCACAGCGCAGGACGAGGCCACGCAGAGCACCGTGAACAGCAACGCCGCACCGACGGCCACGGCCCGATCCATCAGCCCGACGTTGGTCGCGGCGACTCCTCCCGCCGCGGTGAGGAACGTCGCGGCGGCGGTCGGCGACGCGAGACCGCCCAGGAGCAGGCCCGTCACCTGCTGGGATCGCGTGAGCGGGTACTGCTCGAGCACGGCCGGGTCGACGATGTTCGACGTCGGCACGGGGACGGCCAGGGGCAGCACGATCCAGCCGCCGAAGACCGCGACGAACAACAGCAGGACGAGCAGATCGCCGAACGGGGAGGCTCCCGAGTCGAGGAAGGCGACCAGAAATCCGCCCGCGAGACCGACGAGGATGCCCAGCGCCCACGCGAGCACGAAGACGACGATGCCGAGGCTCGACGTGCGCGCGCCGCTGATCTGGAGCGCAAGCTTCAGGCGGGCGAGGACGAAAGCCACGACAGATCTCCTTCGGCGAGCTCGCGCCCACCGACGATGTCGACGAACGCGTCCTGCAGCGACCCGCCGTGCGAAAGCTCGGCCACGGTGCCTTCGGCGACCAGGGCGCCGTGGGCGATGATCGCCACGCGATCGCACAGCTTCTGCACGACGTCGAGAACGTGGCTTGAAAACACCACGGTCCCGCCGCCCTCGCGGAACCGCTGCAGCATCTGCTCCATCACCTGGGTGTTGACCGGATCGAGGGCACCGAACGGCTCGTCCAGGATGAGCACGCGCGGAGCGTGGAGCATCGCCACGGCCAATCCGACGCGCTTGGTCATACCGAGGGAGAAGTCCGCGATGGGCCGCCCGGCGTCCGCCTCGAGATCGAGCACTCGCAGCAGGTCGTCTCCGCGGGTGCGGATGTCGGCAGCCGACATTCCTCGCAGCATCCCCGTGTAGTCCAGCATCTCCCGCGCCGTCAGGCGACCGAAGAGGGATGGATTGTCGGCGACGTAGCCGAGCACCGCTTTCGCCCCTCGCGGATTCGGCCATACGGCGAGCCCGGCGACCTCGATCGATCCGGCATCGGGTTCGAGAAGTCCGGCGATCATGCGGATCGACGTCGTCTTCCCCGCGCCATTGGGTCCCGCGATGCCGTAGAACGTCCCCTGGGGAATCGTGAGATTCAGACCGTCGACGCTCGTCACGTCACCGAACTTCTTGACCACCGCCGTGGCCTGGATAGCCGCCCCCATGACGCCGAGATTAGGGGAGACGCCCGAGCCGACACGTGGATCTCGCCAATCGGCCGAGATCTGCGTGTCGCGGCCTGCGAGGACGGGCCCCCGTCCGATGTCTGCGGGCCGAGGTACCGTTGCGGCACTCGGCCGGAGAAAGGTTCCGGCACACGTGACCCACTGGCACCCCATCCTCGCCGCGGTCGAGGGCCCGACCGGGACGTGGCGCATGATCGACCCGCACGGGCATGAGTACGGGCGCGTGGAGATCCGGCGCGTCTCGCCGGAGGACCGCGTCGTGTACAAAGCCGTGCACGGTGACGAGATCATCGGGTGGGCGACGACGCTGCGGCTCGCATGCTTCAACGTTCACATGGCTTTTCTTGCATCCTTGCGCCCGGGCGGTGCTCCCGCCGCGGACTGGGGTGAATTGACAGGAAATGGTCGACGGCCGGGTTGATAGCCCATTCAAGGTTTTTGTTTACTCCTCGGCAACCTCCAAATTTCGCGAATGGATCCCACCGGTGCCACGATGTGATCGGGAAAATTGATGGCACGCGTCCGCACCATTACGCACGGATACCGGCTCGCAACCGGGTGGGAGAAGATCGACAAGCGTCCCCTGACGCCCGAGGTCGCCCACGAATTGCGATCCCACGGGTACACCATGGTCGTCGCGAAGCGGGGGCTTTTCGACGCGCGAGAGATTTCCCTCAACCAGCTGCCGCAAGGTCGCTGAGAAGATTATCTCGCCTAATTTAAAAATACGCTGATTAAACTAGTATCGCTAATATGCAGCACGATTGACACAGGAATGGACAGCCCGGGATGACAGCACCGTCACCCCGGGCTTTCCTTGTTCTGGACCGCACACCAGGACGTATTCAGCGCGACCGTTCCGGAAGCGTCGGCGCGTCTCAGAGGCGCGTCTGCGGGCGCACGAGACCCCGGGTCGGTGGAGTCGATCGCGAGTTCGCGGGCATGGCGGGGGTGCCTTAGACGGGTGTATGCCGCGGGAGGGATCAGATCGCGCGCATGCGGTTGTTGCGCGCGTCGTGAGTCACCTCGGCGAGCCCGAGCGACTCCCCCAGCGGCGGCAGATACATGCCGAGTCGCCCCCGGTAGCCCCCGCGGGTGCCGTACCAGCCGCCGATGGGGTCGGATGCCGATCTCCCCGACGCCTCGACGGTGTCTTCGGCGACCGGCTTCTGCTCGTCCGCCGCCCCCAAAGGCACCCACCCGCCCTACGCGAGGAGCCCCGCACGGAGGTCGTCGATCGCGCGAGCGTGATAGGTCAACCGCCCTCGGGCTCTTGGCTCGCCCTGGCGCGCATCTGTCGTCGGAGACGGGCTCGCCAGGGCCTTTTAATCACCCACACCGCGGCCGTGCGGGCGCGGGTCTCAACGCCCGCCAAATCGACGCGAATCGAATACGAGCCCACTCGGGGGACGTTGACGCCGCTTGCGCAATGCCCGTGCAGCGCACATCCACGAAAAGTCCTCTCACGACGGTCGGTGCGGGAGGCCCAACCCCAGCGCGATAGCCATGCCGGGCGGATATCGCAAGGCACTGCTGTTGCGACATCCGCAAATTCGTGCGAGCTAACCGCAGGTCACGTCGCGATTCAGTCGTCACTGAGAACTACCGAAGATTTCCGGGCCCTCCCATTTGGCTGCACGCGCACAAATATGGCCGACGACGCGACCGAGGATGAAGCAGGAGGGTGAGATGAACATGTGCCGAAGGTTGACCATTGTCGGAGCCGTCCCGCTTGTGATGGCACTGGTGGCGTGCGCGCCACCGGCCCCGAGCCCATCCCCGACGCCTACTACCGCGATATCGACGACGCCCGCTAGAAGCACCACTGACGGAGAACATTTCGCTGGCCAAGGAGAGAAGATCCTGGAGCAGTATCCCCGTGCGGTCCCTGCTGGGAACTTCTCCGGGAACAGGGACGAAACCGTCGCGCTACCCGCGACCGATCTCAACACTCCCGTTGAGGTCGTGCTTCTTCTCACCTGTACCGGCACGAACGCGTACTCGATCGCTGTGGAACAGGCGCACTCGAACAGCGTCGGCGCCACGTGCGGCACGGCGGGCACCTCGATCGCCGCGGTGCCACTCGACGACCCGTCGCAGCCGACGACTCTGCAGATCAACGTCCCGGACGGGAGCGATTACTGGCTCACCACTTACTACACACGAAAGGACGGGTGAGAAATGAACACGGCAGGTCAACGATGGGCACCATCTCGGCTCGGCAAACCAACGAAGCACTCGTGACCACGCGCTTCGATGCTGCCGAGCACTCGGAGTCCCGCGATGCGCAGAAAGTCACGGGAGGAGATACGGCGATCGTTTGAGTAGGACAGTCAACCTGTCCGAGATGTAGCGGGAGCGGGGCTTGAACCCGCGACCTCACGATTGTGTATCCCGCCGAATCGAGGGTTATTGCGGGGTATCGCTGCGTCCGTCTGCCCAGCACGCCCATGGCCTGTCTAGATCAGGTGCTATCAGCGATTGTCCTCCAATCTGCGGGGTAGATGCGGGGTTCTCTCGCTGTCGTTCTTCCTCCGCGCGCAGCGCAGCCTCATAGTCCTGCTGCTCGATCGCGTCGCGCATGATGATGGCTGCGGCTCGTAGCCGCTCGGCGGGGGTCATGTCCTGGATCCTCATGCGCACCACGATCCCTCATTTCGGATGAGGGATCGCGCGCACGGGGTCGCGGAGCGCGATCCCGCTCGTCTCGGATCGATCCGCCTGGCGGATGGTATCCCTGGCCACCCAACCGCTCGATCGTGAGGGGGGATGCAGAGTGCGCACCCCCTACACCTGCGCGAAGGGGGATCCGAGATAGATCGGCCCCCTGGTGGCGTGATTCGGAATCATGGGACGATGCGCGACGATCGATACCTCTCGCCGGCGATGGTGTGCGAGCTCATCCCTGGGATGACCCTCGACATCCTCGCCGTCCGGCGCCACCAGAGGCTGATGCCTCCGTACTACAAGCCGAGCGGCAACACCGTCGTCTACCGAGAATCCGAGATCCACGAGTGGGTCGCCAACTCTCGTGTGGAGACGCGATGTGGGTAGATGCGGCCGTCCGTTTATGGGTACTTCAGCGGCACTCGACGAAGTCGCTGCGCGCCGACTGCGAACACATAAGGGCCGGCCTTGTCGGCGAGCCTGTGGATCCGCGCTTCGTTGGCGACGAGCCACTCAAGCATGGTGGGACCCGTCACGCTTGAGCTGCTGAGGACGAAGACCTGCGCGTCGTTCATGTACACGGTCTGAGCTTCGATCGCGACGCGGGCGATGCGTTCATCCTTCGACAGGCACACCTCCCCAGCACGTGTGGCGTCCTCGATCCATTGTGTGTCCGCGAGCTGCTGACCAGCCTCGCTGCCGTATCGCTCGTTCATCGTGGTCACTGACCACCCTCGCTCGCGGAGCCCGTTCGGGACGACATGGGCGCCTAGGCCGCGATCGACGAAGAATCGCACGTCGCCCACCTGCCCCACGGTGCAGACCTACGCCGCCAGCGACAGCAGCGATCGGACGGCTCGTTCCGGCACCTCGTAGTCCATCGCGACGCTGCCAGTGCTCTCCCCAGCCCGCAGCCGACCCACGATGTCCGACACACGGACGCCTGTCCCAGCGAGCGTGGGCTGCCCGAAGTTGCGCAAAGGATGGATGTCGATCTGCGCGGCGGCACCTACCGACATCTCGATCTGCTCGGCGTACCCGTTGCTGTACGTGATGGTCTGCAGCCGCTCGGCAACGACGTCGCGAAAGACGGCCTGTCCGTTCGAGTAGACGACCAGGCCCGACTCGTCCCCCCGGTCCTGCTCGTGCTCCCAGAGGATCACAGCACCGTCGGTCTTCAGTCGACGGCTGGCCAACGCGTACTCAACGCCGAGATTCTGACGGAGAGCCGTCACAGTGTCGCGGATGTGCGGCATCGTCACGCCCGTATCGAGCAGGGTTCGCACGACGTAGGCCTCGGCGAGCGACAGGAAGGGGACGCTGTATCCGCGGCCGCTGCGCACGCCCGACACCAACGGAGGCATCGGCCGGCCCTGAGCCGTCGTGTACCCGCGGGTCCAGCGTTGGAAGGTGGACGGCTTGGCGCGCAGGATGCGAGCGACCTCGGCCTGCGAGTACAGGGGGGTCGTGAGCCGATCGAGCGGCTCGCCGTCGGGGAGCATGGTCGGAGATTATCAGGGACCACCCCCATGGCGTCCGACCGTGAGATCGCGAGCCGCCAGGATGGTCCGACCACACTCGGTCGGTCGGACCCGTTACGCGTTGAGTCGCGCCTGGAAGGCGTCGCGGTATGCCTGGTCCCGCCACGGCCACAGCGCGGCCTCCCCGACTGCGGCGCGGCAGACGTAGCCGTCCTCACGGACCATGAGAACGTCGATGTCAGACGCGCTCTCCGCGGCGGTGAGGTTCCCGCGGGGATGCGGCTTCGAGGGGTCGGACGGGTCGACGCAACGGAACTGTCGCGCCTCCGCCGGCAAGCCTTCGGGTCGCGTGATCTCGAGCCGCCACGTCGACCACGAACCCGCGATGACGCGGAGATTCGGTGCGGCCGTCGTCGTAGGCATGTCGGCGAGGTCAATGTCGGCGACCATCGGGGCGCCGCGGTACTCGAACCGGTAGAGATCCGTCATTGGATACCCATCACCCCCAGGCGGAGGGCATGCAGGCCGCCGTCCGCATCGACGTAGAGCGCGTAGCCGCCGGTCAGGACGAGTGAGCGCCAGGCTTCGCGCACCTCCTCCACGGTGTTGTGAAACGTGATCTCAGGTGCGTCAGGCATTGCTCGATTCCTTCCTGGGCCGATACGGGCTCCCGGGGGCCGCCGTGAAATCCCCAGACTTGTACAAACTGCGAACACGAGCCTCTGCCCGCGCTCCGTCCCCTGGGGGCGAGGGGTCCCCGGGTGGGGGTCGGCGCCGCGGCGTGGTGGCCGCGGCGCCGTGGTCGCGCAGGGATCCTCGTGGCGGGTTGTCCCTTCGTTCCCGGGTCCAGCAGGAGGTGCACCGTGGGGTGGAGGCTGGGGGTGACGTTGACGCGACGCATGGTGACGAGCAGACCTCAGTAGTCCGTGAGGCCGAGTGCTGCTCGTGCGGTCTTCTCGGCGGCGTTGGCATCCTCGGACGCCCACCGGTCCTGATCCGACGTGTTGCCGTACGGGATATGCGGCTCGGTCGGGATGTGCAGGTTGGGGCGTCCGGCGGCGACGGCGCGCGCGACGCGCATCGGGCGACCTGAGGAGGCGAGCGTGTCCCAGTACGCCTGCACGTCTTCGAGCATCGCCTCGAAGGGGTGATAGTCCCTCCCAAGGTCGAGCACTCCGGCCTGGTGGAGGGTGCTGATCAGGTCGGCGATCGCCCTCCACGTCTGCGCATCCCGCTCGAGCTGCGTGTACGTGTCCCCGTGGCCGAGGCGGGCTGCATCTCCGATGCTCATCACCCCGTAGGGGATCGTCTCCGCGGCCTCCACGATCCGGGCGGCGACTTCGTCGAATCGGGGGCGGAGGATCGCGAGGATGTCGGAGCGGCGGAAGATGCGGACGGCATCCCCGTGCAGCTCGTCGGCGGCGTTGTCGTAGAGGTTGGCTACGTTCGCGGCGTGCTCGGTGTTCTGGGCGTGCGCAGCGCGGTCGACGGCCACGATCACGGCGTCCTCGTCGTCCAGGTTGATCGTGGCGAGGAGCCGGCGTCGCCCGGCCGTGTGGGCCTGGTGTGCCTTCTCCTTAATCTTGAGGATGCGGTGCGCGCGCTCGTTCGCGGCGATCACGCCGGGGAACGCGTCGGCGATGTTCACGCCGATGTCTTCGATGGTGTCGAGCCACTCGATCAGATCGAGGTGCTTGCTCTCGTTCACGAGGTAGTTGGCCATGTGGGGTGTCCTGTTCGTGTCAGCGGCCGATGGCCTGGTCGAGGATGTCGTCGACATCGCTGGTGCGCCCGAGCGCGCGGTCGACGACCTGATCCGGAGTCAGATCGTCCACCTCGTCGCGGTCTCGTTCGTTGTCGGTCATGGGGCGTCCTTTCGGAGGTGAAGGTGTCCAGTAGTGGACACCTCGGATGTTCAGGCGGTGTGCTGCTCCACTAGTACGGGGGTGCTGGTCTTCTCGAACGCCTCACCCCAGAAGCCGTCGTCGTCGCCGTCATGGGCGGACCACTCGCATTGCTGGCACGCGTACCAGGTGCGGCCGTGGCCGTCGCGGGGCGGGGAGACGATGACCGTCTTGAAGTCGCACTCTGGACACGGGTTCGCTGCCCAGCGTCGGCGGTCGCGGATTGGCCAGCGTGCTGCAGCTCGCGCGAAGGTCCAAAACGTCGGGTTGTCTGGCATCTCGAGCGCCATCATCAGCGGCCACCACTCGGCGACAGATTGAGGATCGTTCGCGAGGTCGTCGAATCGGGCGAGGATCCCGCCCACGATCAGTCCCGCGGCATCCCGGGTCTGCTGTGCGTCCGCCGACGCGGGGAACCCCTCTCCTTGGAGGATGATGCCGAGGTCGCGGAGCGCGTCGAGCATGTCGACGCTGGTGGGGGCCTTCTCGGCCGGGTCGGAGCGGCCTCGTGCGTGGCTGAGGCGGTGTGCGGAGGTGAGATGGGATCGTTCGCGGATGTGCTCGATCAGCTCCGGCGCGGTCTGGAAGGCGGACCACAGGCGGCCGTAGCAGTAGGCGCAGACTACGACGCCGTCTCGTGCCGGGCGTGGCTTGCAGCCTCCGCACTCGCCATCGTCGCGGCCGTAGTCTTCACATGCTGCGAAGTGCTCGCCCCGCTGAGTGCACCCGCGCGCGCAGTCCCCGGTCACATGGTCTCCTCGTCGTCGATCGGATAGGCCACGCCCGCCCAGAAGCCCGCCAGCGGTCGCGCCGCAGTGGCGTAGGCCTCGCACGCCCGCCACACCCGGCAGGCGGCGCACACGGCGCTCAGCGCGGCGACGTCGGGCGTGTGGGAGGTGAACCGGGCATCGTCCGCACACGCGGCGGGAAGGCGGCCGAGAACGGCCGTCAGCGCGTCCAACTCGGCAGGTGCAGCCCGCGTCTTCGGTGCGGCCGGCTCGGCTACCTCCGCCACCGGGACGGTCAGGATCCCGGCCACCACGGCCGGGGGACGAAACCCCGTCACCGGGCAGACTCAGGACGACCTGCCGCGCGCCCGTCATCGCGGCGGCCGCACCCACACCAGCCCGACACCGGGTCGAAGCTGTGGCGGTGGGTTCGGACGCTCTGGATGCGGGCTGGAGCTGGTCGGGGTGCCAGGCGGATACCGCCGCCCAGGCCACCGCCGAGCTCGGCGTATGCGTTGCTGCGCTCATCCATCGTCGTCTCCGTTCTGTGGTTCCGATCGCTTCTTTCGCAGGGCTGCCAGATGTGTCATGCGCGCATCCCCGCACAGCCCGCAGGGGATCCCTCCCGACCCTGAAGGCATGTGCTCGGGGCAGAAGCTCGGGGGCAGGTCGTCGGGATCGAGTCCGGACGTGTCCCCCCACGGGAGCCCGCCCCCTCCCTCCCCCCCTCTTATCGGTACGCCGTCCGGATGCCGTCCGGACGGTTCCGACAGGGGCGGCGGGGGTGGGATCTCCGAGCGCTTCGGCTTCTCCGGGGGTGTGTGATACCTCGATGTCACCTGGAAGTACTGCCGCCCGGCGACGACGTAGCTTCGAATGAAGCCGATCTCTTCGAGCACGAGCACGCTCGTCTCGATCACGTCCTCGCTCGTCCACTGATCGTTCGTGAACGCCTGCCCCTTGATCGAGCGGACGTTCAGCCGCGCCCGGCCCTCGTCGTCCGCCAGCATCCGCAGCGCGATCGCCACGAACCGCACGGTCGGCGTCTGTTCGCCGAGATCCTCGTCCTGCATCTCCTCCGGAGTCAGGAACCGTCGTTTCGTCATGGGCATAGCGCAGCGTCCCCGCCAAGATCGTGTCGACGGCGCGGTTCACGTCCCACCCGTCGACCCAGAAGCATTCCGTCCATCCGGACCCGTCGTGTAGGAGCAGGTCGGCTCCCTCGACGGCGGACGCGAACCGAGGCTCGAACTTCTTCCGCATGGCCTGCAGCGCGCCACGCTCCCACGACGCGGGTGTGTCCGGGTAGAACATCACCACGCGCGGGGAACCGACGCCGCGGCGGCACAGCTCCCGCAGGCGCCGCTCCGAGCCGCATCGTCCGACCTTCATCACGTCGAAGTCGGCCCAGTAGACCGCGTACAGGTAGGCGAGCTTCCGCACGGGTCACCCGTTCTCCTTCTGCTGGCGATCGTCGACCAGCGCCGTCGCCGCGGCCGCTCGGGACGGGTGCAGACCGGTAAGAGGCCCGCCGCGCCGGCGGATCGCCTCCCATCCGTCCGCGCCTCGCCGCACAGTGCCGACGTAGTCCCCGCGATAGGTGACCGACTGCAGGCCCAGCCCTGGCATCGCCGAGAAACGACACTGCGCTCCCGACGAACTCACCGAGTCACCAGCCTGGGGTTCACGACCGCCGGGGTCGTCTGGTCGATCATCATCTCGAGCTCAAGCTGGATTAACGGGTCACTGACGGGAGTGCCGAGCATCACGTACTCGACCCAGCGCCGACGGTCCTCCGGGTAGCGTCGCCGGTACATCACTCCCACCGCCTTGCAACGGGAGAACAGGACGCCCAGGTCACCGATGCGGCTCGCCCGTTCCTTCGCGCGCGCGCGATCCTCGATCGTCGCGTCCGCGAAGTGGGCCAGCGTGTAGCCCGCCGAACCGGACAGCCGCGCGATGCGAAAGTGCACTCGAAGCAGGAGAGAGCCTCCCGCGTTGTCGGAGTAGTAGACGTGGTTCGGGGCGTCGCTGCCGCTGATCCGGAGCGCCCCCTCGCGCATCTCGTCCTTCTGTGCCAACATGGTGATATTCATTTCGGTGCCCTCCTGGGGTGCTATACCCTCGCGTCCGGTTGCCGCCGGCGCGGGGGTTTCTTCTTGCGCGAGATCCGCTCGCGCGGCGGAGACGGTTGCGAACTCGCCGACGTCGTGGCCATGCATCAGGCTCGACCGCCGCCCGATTCGAGCGACTCGAGCCAGCGAAGGACGTCTTCCCGCAGGTATAGGCAGCGAGATCCCGCCTTGCGGAAGCGCGGGCCCTTCCCTTCCACGGCCCACCGAGCGAGGGTCGGCATCGAGATGCCCGTGAAGTCCGCCACGATTTTTCGGGTTGCCACTGCGGGTAGCTCCGCGATTTCGGATACCGTCGCCACGACTATCTCCTGTCTTCCAATGACGAGCGACGTGACGCAAGATAGTCAGTCGCTGACTGTTCGTCGAAGTCTGCCACGTCATGCACGGAGTAGTCAACTGTGACGGTTGTCGATATCTGGGTATAGTCAGCGCGTGACTAACTCTGCCTCGCTCGCCGCCTGGGAATCGGAGTACGCGCTGCGCGTCGTGCATTCCGTGAACGAGCTCAGGAACTTCATGGGACTCTCCATCCCCGCCTTGCGGGACCGCCTAGAAGAGGTGGGGTGGAAAGTCGGTCTGGACACCCTCAATGGCATCCTCAGCACGAAGAAGCGCAAATCATTCAGTGTTGGCGAGATCTTTAGCTTCGCGAGCGCGCTGCGCGTGCCGCCCGAGTTCATCCTTCTCGGCCTGCCTTCGGCTGAGGACTTGCCTGAATCACCCATGCTCCCTGACGCGTCAGTTTCGGGAGCGTTGCGATGGTTGCGCGGAGCGTCCGATTCGGTGCTCCGTGGCTCCTATCTGAATCCGCTCGAGACGTACGCGCGCCTTCTCGCAGACATACGGCGAGAGAACGCCATCTGGCACCTCGGCGGGGAGGCGCGTGTTCGCGATGAGCCCGGCGGGAGCGTGCGGACCATCGATTACCTGATCGACCGCATGCGGGCGCAGCTCGATCATTGGCTTGCGAATATGACGGCCGGGGCATTGGTTCCTCAGCTCCCCGAGCCCCCGGCATCGTTGCGACCATACCTGGAGCGCCTCGAGTATCCGGACGCCCCCATAGCTGACTTGCTGGACGAGCGCACGGTGCGCGTCGTAGGCGAGGACATGGATCGTCTGGAGGCGGCGCAGCGAGAATTCGAACGACTGAAGGCCGCGAGCGATGGTCCGTCCACGAACGCCGCTGAGTAGCTACGGCGTCATCTCCGTCCAGGCCGTCGAGTACGTCGAAGGGGCGACTGGGCGGAGAGCGCTCCGGGTCAAGCCAGACGCCGACCGGCGAAAGCATCAGCTCTGGCGCGCCCGCACGAGATACCGATTCGAGGACGGAAAGTCTCGGCAGGTGGAGCGGTTCGGCGGGTCGGCCGCGAAGGCGGAGAACGCGCTCAAGGAAGCCCTCAAGACCGTACAGGCCTCGACCAGGGCGGACGTGAAGCGGGAGACCCGGCTCCGGGATCTGGGCGAGCGGTTCCTGGCGGCGAAGGCAGGCCGGGCGCCGCGCACGGTCGAGACGTACGAGCGTGCCGTCCGCAAGATCATCTCTCCCCGCATCGGAGACCTCGCGGTGAGCGAGGCGACCCCGGACAGGCTGCAGCGGTTCCTGGAGTCGATCACGGCCGAGGTGGGGGTGGGGACAGCAAAGACCGTCCGGTCCGTACTGTCCGGGATGCTGGGGCTCGCCACGAGGGCAGACGCCGTCCGGTCGAACCCCGTGCGGGAGTTGGCGCCGCTCGAGCAGAAAGCGCAGGGCGCAACCCCTATACCTCTCGCGGACCTCGCCGGCATCCTCGCGAAGCTCCGCGCTGACGAGCGCGCAAAGGCGATCGACCTCGTCGACCTGGTCGAGTTCGTCGCGGGCACCGGAGTCCGCATCAGCGAAGCGTGCGCGCTCGCCTGGGACGACGTCGATCTCGAGGCGGGCACAGCGACGATTCGGGCGAATGCCGTGCGCGCTACCGGCCGCGGCGTGATCCGGCAGACCCACACGAAGACGGACGCTGGCACGCGCCGCATCCGCCTTCCTGGGAGCGTCCTCGGCATCCTGGGCGACCGGCGCGTCCGCGGCGGACCGAACTCGCATGGGCTCGTGTTCCCGACCGTGCTCGGGAACCTCCGCGACCCACGCAACACCGCGAGGGACTGGGCGCTCGCCCGCACCCGGCTCGGGATCGCCGACTACACGTTCCACAGCTTCCGGAAGACCGTCGCAACGGCGCTCGATCAGGCAGGCCTCACGCCCCGCGACATCGCGGAGTACCTCGGGCACGCGGACCCGTCGCTGACGATGGGCACGTACATGTCGAAGACGGTCGGCGGAAACCGGGCAGCGGACGCCCTCGACGCGGTTCTCGGCGCGTAGGCTTGCACATCTGTCACATCTGTCTCATGCTTAGGCCATGCTCCGCCGTGCATTGACCGCAGCAGGAAGCGCGCGCCGTCTATGACGAAGGGGCGCCGGTAGAACCGACGCCCCTCGCCCCTCTCACCCCATCAGGTCAGCCCGTTGCAGCGGACTGTTCGACCAGATAGCGGTACGCGCATTCGCCCTTGCGGTCGATGCACGGCGGGAACGTAGCGCCCACCTCATGGTGGGTCACCTCCCCATACTGGTCAGTCCAGAATCCCGCGAACGGGACGCGCTGACCGGTCTTCCAGAGTCCATCGGGACCCTTCGGCTCGTGGTGCTTCACGCTAATCACCTCCTCTCGCGGTATCGTCTCGGCATGACACTGATCGCCTTCCCGACGGAGCGGGCTCAGCGAGCAGCCGGCGAGCGCACGTGCGTGTGCGGCTCGACGTGGTTCAGGCTCGAGCGAACGAACCTGCAAGGCGAACGAACCGGCGGGGTCGTCAACGTTGACGCCGACGGCCGGATCGTGGGGTGGTCGGGCGAGCTGCTCTGCAACGAGTGCGGCAGACACCAGTAGCCCCGACCGAATACGGCCAGGGCTGGATCGTTTCGCGGGGTCAGTGATGCACGCGATGCTCACAGGTCTCTACCTCAATCATGATCAGCAGCTCGTTCGCAAACATGTCGCGATCCCTCCCAAAGTCGGCTGACGGTCCTGGTGTGTGTGGTGGATCCGACCATAGGGAAGAGAACGCCGACCGAGGTTCCGACACGCCGATGCGCGGCTGTAAACGAAAGAACCCCCGCCCGGTGTAGGGCGGGGGTTCTGCTGATCGAGAGGTGAGCCTGCACCACACACGCTGACCTTGGGAGCAATTCTGAGTGTAGGAGCGCAGCGCCCGCAGTGTGGGACGACACGGGCGTGTCGCGAATCGAATGTGCGGGGTTTGTGCGGGATTTTGCACCCCATAACGACAGCAGCCCCGGCGGAAACCGGGGCTGATCTGGCGTATCTGTAGCGGGAGCGGGGCTTGAACCCGCGACCTCACGATTATGAGTCGTGCGCTCTCACCAACTGAGCTACCCCGCCGCGCGGCATCCGGTCTTCGAGAAGGATGCCTTGAGCCCCGAGTCAGGATTGAACTGACGACCCCTTCCTTACCATGGAAGTGCTCTGCCACTGAGCTATCGGGGCGTACCCGGATCACTCCGGGCAACTAGAAGAGAATATCAGAGCGAGGCGGCCTCTTCTAATCGAGGGAGTGACGCCCGGCGTTCGCGCGGAGCCACACGATCGGGTCGATGGCGACCGTACCGTTCATCAGGATCTCGAAGTGCGTGTGGGCACCGAACGAGTGGCCTGTGTTGCCCGTGTGGCCGATCACCTGGCCGACGTGCACGACATCCCCGGGCTTGACCTGCAGCGAGCCATACAGCATGTGGGCGTAGCGGCTCGAGACGAGCTGGCCGTCGATCTTGTGGTCGATCACGACGACGACACCATAACCGCCACCGGCCTCGGTGGCCTCGCGGACCGTGCCGTCGGCGATCGCCTGAATCGGCGCACCCTCGCCCGGGACGAAGTCGGCGCCCTCGTGCATGACACCGTCACGCATGCCGAAGCCGTAGGTGATGCCGACACCCACGGCGAAGGGCCATTGGATGGCCGCGGACGTGTCGTTGACGTAGAAGTTGCTGGGGTTCTTGATGCCCGTGTCCGCCGCGACCTGCGCGTAGGTGGCAGCGGAGTAGCCGTCCGCTCGATCGACGACCGCGGCCTGCGACTGCGCCGGAGCGACGTAGGCCTGGATGGACCCGCCGCCGACATCGCCGCCGCCCACGGCGAGGTTCTGCGTCGCGACGGTTTCGGCGGACGCGACGTTGGCCGTGCCGTTGGCGGAGGCGAGCGCGCTGACCGGCATCGTCATGCCGACAGTGAGGAGGCCGACGACGCCCATGACCCCGATGGAGAAGGAGGCGGCGGCGATGCGACGACCGTCACGCCGGCGGGGTGCGGCGGTCGCGGGCAGACCCTGCGCCACCGGGCGCGCCGCAGCGGCGACGGGCTGTTGAATGGCGGTCTCGCCCGTGAACGCGAACAGGCGTGCGGCGGCCTCGAACTCATCGGCGGTGTCATCCGCGACGACGGGCTTGCTTGCCGGCCCGGCCTCTGCCTCCTCGGCAGCCGACAACCCTTCGGTGGCGTCGCTGGCGAGGCCGAGAACCGGCTCGTCGATTGCGCGCGATTCCTCGACGGGGGTCGACGCGACGACGATCAACGCGTCCTCGGCGGGCGCGGGACGCCGACGACTGCGGCGTGTGACCGGAAGCGTGATCGGCGAGGTCGGGAGGGTCACCGGGGTGGTTGCCTCGGCGGCGTCGGAGCTCTGCAGGATCACGGCGACGTCATCGGAGCCACGCTCGTCGACGACGGTGACATCGAGGGCGTCGGATGCCTCGGCCTCGGTCGTCGCGGCCGACTCGGCGTCTCTCGCGACAGGAGCGGCGGAACGCGACGAGCGGCGGCGCGGAGCGGGCAGCGTCGGCTGAATCGTCGCGGCGATCACGGTCTCGACGACGGCGGCGGCGACCTGCTCGACGATTTCGGGCTGGGATGCGACCTCGGCGTCGACCGGTGCCGGATCGAGCGTGAGCGGCTCGGCGGCAGAGTCTTCGACCACCACGGATGCCGCGGCAGTGTCGTCAGCAGCAACGGGAGTGGTGCGGCGACGCCTCTCGGCTCGCGTCGGCTCCGTGGCGACGGGCGTGGCGGAGGGGCGACTGGATCGCCGCGTGCGGGCGGGCTCAGTCTCTGGGGCTTCTGACGGCAACGCGCGGGGGCTCTCGGTTCATGTCGCGGGCGCGACGGCTTCGGGCTTTCGGGCTTGCGCCATTTCCGCAGGTTCGGGTCGCGAAAATAACGAACAGGTAACTACCCTAACCCGGCCTGTCTGGGAATGCCATCAAGGCGTCGGCTTTCACAACTCCGGTTCGAGGATCTCCTCGAGTCGGCCGTAGATCCCGGGGCTCGCGGCGATGACCATGCCCTTGCCCGGTCGCCCGCCCGGCGCTCCGCCGACCATGCCGCCGGCCTCCTCGACAAGCAGCACCCCCGCGGCGTGATCCCACGGGTTGGTGCCCTTCTCGTAATAGGCATCCATTCGTCCGGCGGCGACGGAAGCAAGATCGAGCGATGCGGCGCCGATGCGGCGGATGTCGCGCGCGATGGGCATGACGCGGGCGAGCCTCTCGAGCGTGGGCCCGTGCGTGGCGGGGTCGTAGCCGAAGCCCGTGGCGATGAGTCCTCCGGCGGGGCCCACCTCGGCCGTGACCGCGAGGCGTTGCTCACCGAGCCAAGCGCCACCGCCACGCAAAGCACGGAACATCTCCCCCGAAACCGGGTTGTAGACGACGCCGGCCACCGCGCTCCAGGTCGCCGGGTCGTCGGATCCTTCGACGGCCGCAATGCTGACGGCCCACGCCGGAATGCCGTACGCGTAGTTGACGGTGCCATCGATGGGGTCGACGACCCACGTGATGCCGCTGCGGCTCTCCTGCGCCGCCGATTCCTCCCCGAAGAATCCGTCTTCGGGGCGCTCGCGCTCCAACTCGGCGCGGACGAAGGCCTCGACCTCCTTGTCGGCGGCGGTGACGATGTCGGCCGCGACCGACTTCGTGGCGATCTCCAGTCCCTCGCTCCGACGGCGGACAGCCAGATCCCCGGCTTCGCGGGCGATGCGGGTGGCGATCTCGAGCAGGTCTTCGGCGAGGGTCATGGCACCCACGCTATCGGGATGCCACCCCTGGGCGGTGTCGGACGGGGTCGCTAGCGTGGGCACATGAACCCCGCGGAGACCACTCGATACGACGTCGTCATCGTCGGCGGCGGGCACAACGCCCTCGTCGCCGCGGCCTACCTCGCGCGCGCCGGACGCTCGGTGGTGGTCTTGGAGAAACAGGATGCCGTCGGCGGCGCCGCCGTATCGGAGCGCCCGTGGGCGGGGGTCGACGCCCGCCTGTCGCGCTACTCGTACCTGGTGAGCCTGCTGCCGCGCCGGATCATCGACGACCTGGGCCTGCGCATCGACCTGCGCCGGCGGCGATATTCGTCCTACACACCGGATCCCGCGGATCCCACGCGCGGCATCCTCATCGACACCCAGGATGCCGAAGCGACCGCGGCCTCCTTCACCCGGACGCTCGGCGACACCGACGAGGCCGAGCGGTTCGCGGCTCTCGGCGAGCGCCTCGCGCCGCTCGGTCGCGCCGTCTTCCCGACGATGACCGAGCCGCTGCCGACCGCCGACGAGGTGCGCGCACGGCTGGCGGACGACGAACTGTGGATATCGCTGACGGAACGGCCGCTCGGTGAACTCCTGCGTTCCTCACTCGGCAGCGACCTGGCTCGGGGCATCGCGTTGACCGACGGCCTCATCGGCACGTTCGCGTCGTCGGACGACCCCTCCCTCGCACAGAACCGGTGCTTCCTCTACCACGTCATCGGCGGCGAGACCGGGCACTGGGACGTGCCGGTCGGCGGCATGGGCGCGGTGACGGCCGAGCTCGAACGTGCGGCGCGCGAAGCGGGGGCAGAGATCCGCACGGGTGTCGAGGTGATCTCGGTATCGCCTTCCGGCGAGGTCCACACCGTCACCGATCGCCCCGAAACGTACGTCGGCGACGTGGTGCTCAGCGGGGTCGGGCGCGCGGTGCTCGCGCGGCTGCTGACCTCCGGTGGCACACCGACCGAGACACCCGAGCCCGAGGGCGCGCAGGTCAAGGTCAACATGCTCCTCTCGCGGCTCCCCCGATTGAAAGACGCCTCCGTCACCCCCGAAGCCGCCTTCGCCGGAACCTTTCACGTCAACGAGACGATGACCCAGCTGGATGCCGCTTACGCTGCGGCATCCGCGGGTCTCGTGCCCGACCCGCTCCCGGCCGAGATCTACTGCCACTCGCTGACCGACCCGTCGATCCTCGGCGACGAACTGCGGGCGAGCGGGGCACAAACCCTCACGCTCTTCGGGCTGCAGGTGCCGCACCGACTCATCGACGGTGAGGATCGGGTCGCCGCCGGGGCGCGGCTCCTCGCCGCGGCGCAGCGATCGCTGGACGCCGTGCTCGCGGAGCCGCTCCGGGACTGCATCGTCGAAGGACCCGACGGCCGCTTGTGCATCGAGGCGCGCACGACGACCGACCTGGAGCGGTCGCTCGGAATGATCGGCGGAGACATCTTCCACGGCGGACTGTCGTGGCCATGGCTCGAGGGCGCCGCCGACGACCTGGGCGCCGCCGAGCGGTGGGGAGTCGAGACGGGGCACGCGCGGATACTGATGTGCGGATCCTCGGCCCGTCGAGGCGGAGCCGTGAGCGGCATCGGCGGTCAGAACGCGGCGATGGCGGCGCTGGAGATCCTCCGGCGCGGGTAGGACGGGTGGTGGATGCCACGCGGCCCGGGGTGGTGTGCCACGCGGTCCAGGGGCGGGTGTGCCACGGCGGGGGTTGGCTCGGATGCCGGAGCGTTGGGCGACGGGCGCGTGGGGAATGGCGAGCGGCTGAGGCATCCGGAGTCACGGCAATGGGGGCATCCGCGGCAGTGGACGAACGGGCGTCCCCGACTGGTGGATGCCGACAGCGACGTCTCGGGTGATGTCCGGGACCGCGAGGGTGAGATTGCCGCAATCATTCGAAGCTTTGTTCTAAACTCAAGCCATGCCCGCCACCCCGCCTCTCGACGCCGAATCGTCCGACGTCGAGCGGGAGCGCGTGCGGATGCAGGTACTCGTGCAATCGATTCGCGACGAGTCGGCGCGGGCGGCGCGCGTGCAGGCCTCGCTCGTGACGCTCCGCGCGGAGGCGTTGCAAATTGCGCTCGATCAGGTGGCGCGCTCACGCTCCCGGGAGAGCCGAGAGCGTGCGATGCCGGTTCGTTCCCTCGCGCTCGAGATCGCCGTGGCCACTCGCAGTCACGACCTCACTGTGCAGAAAGAACTCTCCGACGCGCACACGCTGGTGGAGAAGTTCGCCGCGACGGTGGGGGCCCTCGCGGAGGGACGCATCGGGGTCCGTCACGCTCAGGCGATCCTGGAGACGGGGATCGTTCTCGACGATGACGCGACACGCGCCGGGTGGGAGCAGGTCGTCCTCGCCCGCGCAGAGCGGGACTCCCCCGGTCGCGTGCGCGCTTTCGGGCGAGAGCTCGCGGAAAGCGTGCATCCGGTCGGGATGACGGAGCGGCACGCTCGTGCCGCCGCATCGCGCGGCGTGAGTGTGCGAGATCTGGCCGACGGCATGGCCGAGCTAAGCGTGATCCTGCCCGCCACGGTCGCCTACGGCATCCGCGATCGTCTGCGCCGGCAGGCCGCGGCGATTCGTGCCGCGGGGGTGGCCGCTGAGGCTGCGGGATCAACAGCCCCACCCGACCGCGGAGACGAAACGCTGAGAACCGATGCCCACGATGCCACGGAGGTCGGGGCCGTTGACGACGGCGGGACGGTCGACGCGGAGGCCAGGGTGGACACGGACGCCGACGTGGGTGATCAACATCTGCGTGACAACCGCACGCTCACGCAGATCACCGCGGATGTCTGCGCCGACCTCCTGCTGACGGCGACGCCCGCAATCGACCCGACGACAGACGCCATCTGCCCCGGAGGGCTGGGCGCCATCCGCGGACACGTGCAGGTCACCGTCCCAGTGATGACGCTCCTCGGCCGAACAGACGTGGGGGCGAGCATCGATGGCCTCACACCCATCGACCCCGAGACGGCGCGACGCCTGGCCGCGCACGCGCCCGGATGGGATCGCGTTCTGTGCGACCCGGTGACGGGGACGGTGCTCGAGGTCGACCGGTACGCGCCGACGACCTCGCAACGTCGATTCTTAGCCGCTCGCGACCGACACTGCCGCGCTCCCGGATGCCGTGCGCCGATCACGCGCTGCCAGGTCGATCACAACCACGAGGCTCACGCGGGCGGTCCGACCCGGCTCGACAACCTGTGTCACCTCTGCGTTCGTCACCACACGCTCAAGACGGAGACCGAGTGGACAGTCAACCAGGAGGCGGACGGCACGTTGCGGTTCCAAAGCCCTCTCGGACAAGACCATCGCGAGAAACTCCCCGGGCGGGTTCTGTTCGTGCCGGATGCCGATCCACCACCGTTCTGACTTGCACCCTGGTGATCCACGCCGTGCGGATCCACGCCGTGCGGATCTACGCCAAGCGGATGCACGCCGCGCGGATCCACGCGCCGGACGAGAAGCCTGACCCAGCCCGCCCGGCGACGGCCGTAACCACAACCGCGATCACGCGCCGCACGCAACGACGAGGTGTCGCCGCCGCCTGGACTCGCGTCCCTGGGGAATCATCACGACCGCCCGGTCACGCCCCCCAGCTCAGACGGAACGTCAGACACGACGCCTGCCACCGCCCCGAGCCTGACGTCGAGCCCAACGTCGGACACGACCCCTGCCACCACGGCCAGCGCTTCCGCCAGCCGCACCGTGGTCGGCTCGGCGTACCCGAGGACGAGACCGGCCGGAAGGTCGGTGGGCGCATCGGGGAATGCATAGGCAGCGAGTCCGGTGACCAGCACTCCTCTCGCAGCGATTCGCGCCACCAGCCGCGACTCCTCCCCCGGCGACACCGCGGGAAGAAGCGCGACGGCGTGAAGGCCCCCGTTCATCGCCGCGAGCTGCACGCCCATGACCGGCTCCAACGCCTCGAGCACGAGTCGCCTCCGATGGCGGTAGTCACGCCGACGACGGGCCGTGTGGCGGGCGAGCGATCCATCCGCCAAGTAGAGGGCGAGCGCGTGCTGCGTCACCGTCGACACCGACAGGTCGAGGTCCGCCCGCGTCTCGTGCAGGCGGTCGCGCACCGCTCCGGAGGCGACGACCCACCCGAATCGCAACGCGGGGCTCAGCACCTTCGACAGCGTTCCGATGAGGATCACCCCCTGCGGATCGAGCAGTCGGAGGGGCGGCAGCGGCGCACGGCCGTGCGGAAACTCACTGTCGTAGTCGTCCTCGATCACCATGGTCCCCGTGGCGCGCGCCCAGGCGACCAGGCGTGCACGCGCAGCGGCGTCGAGTCGGCTCCCGAGCGGATAGTGATGGTGGGGCGTCACGATCACGGCATCCAGGTCGTCGTGTTTCTCGACGGTATCGACATCCAGACCGTCCCCCGGGGTGACGGGGAGCGGGACCATCTCGACGCCCACGCGATCGAGGATCATCCGCACCCGCGGATAGCCGGGATTCTCCACCCCGAAGCGTCGGATGCCGTCCGGCCGCCGCGCCGGGAGTGCCAGAGCCGCGAGCAGCAGAGCGTCGCTCGTCCCGGCCGTGACGATCACATCGCCGGGGTCGACCACCACCCCGCGAGTGCGTCCGAGGTGACGGGCGATCTCAGCGCGCAGGGCCGGCGAGCCCTGCTCGTCAGAGATGTCGGACTCGGGATCCGTGGAACTCGCCCGGCGCCACGCCGACCGCCAGGCTGCGTCGGCGAGCCCGCGCGTCCCCGGCCGCCCGGGACGCAGATCGATGAAAGCGGATGCCGACGCGGTCGGGGGCGTCGACACCAGCGCGGGCACGACCGCGTGGCGCGGAAGCGCAGCGACGATCGTCCGTGCCCCCGGCCGCGCGAGAAGGTATCCCTCGCCGACCAGAGTGTCGTAGGCGGCGACGACCGTTCCGCGCGCAACACCGAGGTCGTCGGCCAGCACCCGGGTCGACGGCAGCGCCTCCCCCGCGGCCAGCCGCCCCTCGACGACCGCGGCACGCAGCCCCTGGGTGAGCTGCGTGTGCAGCGGCACCGACGAGGACCGATCGAGGATGCCGGCGGAGATCACGGATGCCAGTATCCCACTGGACCACTCATCACCAAGAGAATCGGTCTAGGACACGGTCCACTCAAGGCGGTGGAATCAGAGGATGACCGACCTGCCGCTCACCCCGCTCACCCGCGTCCGCCGACTGCCGCACTACCAGGTCACCGACCGAAGCGCGCTTTACGACATCATCGACGGCGCCCTCGCGGCTACCGTCGCGATCGTGCGCGACGGGCGCCCCATCGCCCTTCCGGTCGGAATCGGCCGCGACGGAGACGATGTCCTCATCCACGGCTCCACCGGCAGCGACTTCTTCCGCCGGATCGCCGACGGAACGCCGGTGTGCCTCACCGTCACCCACCTCCTGGGGCTGAAGTACGCCCGGTCCCTGTTCGACAGCTCGATGCGGTACCGCTGCGCGGTCGTGCATGCCGTGGCATCCGTCGTCCCTCCCGAGGAGAAGGAGGGCGCCCTCCTCGCGCTGTCCGAGCACCTGATGCCCGGCCGGTCGGCGGAGGTCCGCCCCATGACCGCCCGCGAACTCGCCGCCACCCTGGTGCTGCGCGTGCCCCTGGCCGAAGCCAGCATCAAGGACAACGCCGGATCGGCGATGGAAGAAGACGGCGACGGGGAGGACCGGGCGGTGTGGGCGGGGCTGCTCCCGCTGCGGGCCGTCGCCGGCGAGCCGGTCACCTCGGCCCAGACGATCGCGGGCACGCCGGTCCCTGTGTCGGTCCGCCGTGCCGCCGAACGGGTGGCATCCGGCGGCACGGCGTAGGGAAGGTCAGCCCCGAACGAGCGGAGGAACCGCGTACCGACGGGGCGTGCCGAAGCGGTGGGCGGTGATGGATACCGCCTGCTCGCGCAGGAACGGCAGCAGCTCCACTTCGCCCGCGCGGGTCGGCTCACCCGCGTACAGCGCCACGGCGGGTGAGCCGGCGGTGTCCTCGGCGAACCGCTCGACGGAACCGCCGAGCAGACGAACCCGACCGCCGGCTCGCGCGAGTCGTGCCGCCCGGCGCGACCACGCAGCCGCGTCCTCGATGTCATGAGCGACGCCCGCGCCCTCGAGCCATGCCCGCACCGCGGGGGCCAGGTCGCGACCGGCACTCACCGTGACGGCCGAACCGGCGCGCAGACCGGCCGCCACGACACGCACCAGGGCCGCGTCGCGCGCATTCTCGAGCCGCACCGTCACCGGCACGGCGGCGTAGCGCAGCACGTTCTGCTCGGACTCCAACCCCGTGACATCGCGCGCCAGGGAGAACTCCGTCGCCCACGCCGCGGCATCCGAAGCCAGAGCGGATGCCAGCCACGCGCGGTCCCCGACCGGCACCGCCGCCGAGGCGGGTCCGGTGAGCGCGTCCGTACCGAGCGGCGCGGCGGACTCGGCATCCGTCCACGAACCGAACCCGAACAGGTAGTGCGGGCCGCCCGCTTTGGTGCCCGCGCCGACGGCGGACTTCTTCCAGCCGCCGAACGGCTGGCGCTGCACGATGGCGCCCGTCGTTCCGCGATTCACGTAGACGTTGCCGGCTTCGATGCGCGCCAGCCAGCGCTGGATCTCCGCCTCGTCGAGGGCGTGGAGCCCGGAAGTGAGGCCGTAGTCGATCGCGTTGACGATGTCGATCGCCTCGTCGAGGGTCTCCGCGGTCATGATCCCGAGCACCGGACCGAAGTACTCGGTGCGGTGGAACTCGCTGCCGGGCTGCACACCCTCCCGGATGCCGGGACGCCACAGCCGGCCGTCATCGTCGAGGCGCCGCGGCTCGACGACCCAGCGCTGCCCGGGCTCGAGTGTCGTGAGGGCCTGCAGCAGCTTGCCCTGCGCGGGCTCGATGAGCGGTCCGACGCGGGCGGCGTCATCCCACGGCATCCCAACTTCAAGCGAGGTCACGGCGTCGACGAGCTGGTCGCGGAAGCGACGGGAGTGGGCGACCGACCCGACGAGCACGACCAGGGAGGCCGCCGAGCACTTCTGTCCGGCGTGGCCGAAGGCCGACGGCGCAATGTCCTTCGCGGCGAGGTCGAGGTCGGCGCTGGGCGTCACGATGACGGCGTTCTTGCCGCTCGTCTCGGCCAGCAGCGGCAGGTCGGGACGGAACGAGCGGAACAGTTCGGCCGTCTCGTACGCGCCCGTGAGCACCACGCGCTCCACGGCCGGGTGCGTGAGCAGCTGCCTGCCGAGGTCGTTCTCGGACACCTGCACGAGCGTCAGGACGTCACGGGGGACACCCGCGTCCCACAACGCCTCCACCATGACCGCACCGGAGCGCTCCGCGAGAGCGGCCGGTTTGATGACGACGGCGGATCCGGCCGCGAGGGCGGCGAGAGTCGATCCGGCGGGGATGGCGACGGGGAAGTTCCACGGCGGCGTCACGACCGTCAGACCCACGGGCGTGAACCGGGCACCGTCGACACGGTCGAGGTGCCGCGCCTGTTCGGCGTAATAGTGCGCGAAGTCGATGGCCTCCGAGACCTCGGGGTCGCTCTGCTCGACGACCTTGCCGCACTCGGCACCCATCACCTCGATGAGATCGGCACGGCGGGCCTCGAGCACGTCACCCGCACGATGCAGGATCTCCGCGCGCGCGTCCGCACCGAGGTCGCGCCACGCGGCGGCGGCGCCCGCGGCATCCCGCAGGCGCTCGTCCAGCACCGCAGCCTCGGTCACCGTGTGCGCGGCGATCGTGTCGGCGCCGAGACGCGACGACGCCATGCGTGCCACGATCCCGTCGGCCCAGACCCGGTTCGCGGCGATTGCGGGGTCGGAATCCGGCGTGTTGCGGAAGCCCGCGCGGGACGCCGGAACCGGAGCCGCGCTGCGGTCCTGGACCCGGTGCGACGCGGGAACGCCCATCGGCATGTCGGCGAGCGACGCGAGGAACCGGTCGCGTTCGCGCGCGAACAGTGCTTCATGACCGTCGAGGTCGAACACCGCCGACATGAAGTTCTCGCTCGACGCGCCCTCCTCCAGGCGTCGGATGAGATACGCGATCGCGACGTCGAACTCGCGAGGGTGGACCACCGGGGTGTACAGCAGGATCGACCCGACCGTTCTCCGGACGACAGCCTGCTGGGCGGTGGCCATGCCGAGGAGCATCTCCACGTCGATCCCGTCGGTCACCCCGCGGCGCTCGGCGAGCAGCCACGCCAGAGCGACGTCGAAGAGATTGTGACCCGCGACGCCGATGCGCACGTGCGCGGTGCGCTCGGGCCGCAACGCGTAGTCGAGCACCGCCTTGTAGGAGGCATCCGTCGCCTGCTTCGACGGCCACGTCGCGAGCGGCCAGTCGTGCACGTCGGCGTCCACGCGCTCCATCGGCAGGTTGGCCCCCTTCACGACCCGGACCTTGATCGGAGCACCCCCGGATGCCACCCGCGCGGCCGTCCACTCCTGCAGGCGGATCATCGCGGCCAGAGCGTCGGGCAGGTAGGCCTGCAGCACGATCCCGGCCTCCACCTCGTGGAACTCGGCCTCGCCGAGGAGGGTCTCGAAGACCGCGAGTGTGAGGTCGAGGTCCTTGAACTCCTCCATGTCGAGGTTGAGGAAGGTGCCGGTCTCCTTCGCCACGCGGTACAGCGGGCGGAGGGCCGTCACGGCGTCGGCGACCGCCGCGTCGAACGCCCACGGCGTGTGCGGGGCGACGGTCGAGGACACCTTGATCGAGACGTAATCCACGTCGTCCCGGGCGAGCAGCCGCCGAGTGCCCTCCAGCCGGCGCGCGGCCTCCTTCTTCCCGAGGATCGCCTCGCCCAGCAGATTGACGTTGAGCCGGATGCCTTCTCCACGACCGCGGATCGCGGCGATGGCGTCGCCGAGACGGCGGTCGCTGGCATCCACGATGAGATGGCGCACCATCGACCGCAGCGCCGTGCGGGCGGCCGGAACCACGACGCGCGGCAGGATCGGCGCAGTCAGGGCGCCCAGGCGGATCGCCGCCTTCAAGTGCAGCGGCAAGAACCCGGGCACCAACGGCGCCAGCCCGGCGAGGTTGGCCGCCGCGACCCGGAGGTCTTCGGGCCGGACCACGCCGTCGACGAACCCGACGGTGAACGCGAGACCGTTCGGGTCGCGCAGAACGCCCGCGAGCCGGGTGGCCGCGGCATCCACGGGTTCCGAGCGACTCTCGACGAGCCACCGGCGAACGAGGGCGACGGCGTCGTCGGCCAGGTCGGCCGGGGCGATCTCCGCGGGGGTGACATCGGTGAGCGACATGGGGGTCCTTCCTCGGATGCCCCCAGTGTGAGGTCGTTTTATGATCGACAAAAGCGATGATTTATGAAGAGTATTCTTCGACAAGAACGAAAGAAGAGGCGATGTTCGATCTGCGACGCCTCCGCCTGCTGCACGAACTCTCGATGCGGGGAACCCTCGCCGCCGTTGCCGAGGCGCTCTCTTTCAGCCCCTCCACGATTTCGCAGCAGCTCGCTCAGCTCGAACGCGAGGCCGGCGTGCCCCTTCTCGAACCCGACGGCCGCCGCGTGCGCCTCACGGCCCAGGGCGAAGCCCTCGCCGCGCACGCCGCTCGGATGCTCGCGGCCGACGAAGCCGCTCGCGCGGAACTCGAGTCGCTCCAGCCGTCCTTGGCGCCCGTGCGCCTCGCCGTGATGCAGTCCGCCGCCCATGGCCTCGTGCCCCGGGCGCTCGACGTCCTGGCCGCGAGCGAGCCGCGCCTGCGCGTCGAGATCGCCGAACTCGCCCCCGAGGAGGGGCTCTTCGAAGTGGCCGCCCGCGGGTTCGACCTGGTCGTGGCCGAGCAGTACCCCGGTCACACGCGCGAGCAACGCGATCTCCTCGAGCGCCGCACCCTCGGGCGGGATGCCATCCGCCTCGCCGTCGCGAACGGTGACCCCGCCGCGTCGCTGTCCGACCTCGCCGATCGCGCGTGGGTGATGGAGCCCGAGGGGACCGCCGCCCGCCAATGGGCGACGCAGCAATGCCGAGCGGCCGGGTTCGAGCCCGACGTCCGTTTCGAGCTCGCCGACCTCACCGCGCACGTGAGGCTCGTGGCATCCGGTCACGCGGTCGGGATGATTCCCGCTCTCGTCTTCGGCGGCGACGAACCCGCCATACGGTCGATCGACCTTCCCGCGCGGCCGCGACGCGAGATCTTCACGGCGGTGCGTCGAGGCACGGCGGACAGACCCGGCATCCGCGCAGTCCGGGGTGCGCTGCAGGACGCGTTCGCCCACATCCCCGTGGTCAGCGACGAGCCAACGTCGCCCGGATGATCCGCTGCAGCGTGTCCGCGAAGGTGCTCGTGGCTTCCACAGGCTCCGATTCCACGACGTCGTCGAGGTCACGCGAGAACAGGTCCAACTGCGACCACGGCACGGCATCGAAATCCACCTCGAGGTGAATGTGGTTCACGCGCCGATCCTCGGTGTCGACCTCACGGCGCAGGAGCCCCCGCTCGACGAGACGGTCGACGAGGGTCGTCACCCCGGCCGAGGTCACGCCGAGGTGATCGCGCAGTTCGGACGGGCGGATGCCGGGTCTCTCGCGGATGCGCAGCAGAGCTCGCGCCTCCGTCTCGCTGACTCGAAGTTCAGCGCGCGCTGCCGCCTCTGCGGAGCGCCGCGCCTCGATGTAGGCGTCGAGCGCCGTGGAGAGTGCGGGGCGCGAGGACATGTCTCCACCCTAGTGACAGCTGGTTAAACCTGTGAATATTTCAGTTAGTTATTTAACTGGATGAAATAGTGCTACCGTCGCGACATGGCCTCGCTTTATTACGGCACCGACGTCTCTCCGGTGACCTTCCCCGACCGGCTGCTGGCCTACGTCAAGGTGATCACCTCCACCAAACTCCGCCGCCAGGAGTCATTCACCCTCACGTGGTCCGGCGACCCCGACGTGGCGGGTCGCTCCTCCATCTGGCTGCACCCGTCCATCCCCCTCCGTTTCGTGTTCAGCTCCACCGAACCCGAACAGCTCGTGGGTGAGTACCTCCGCACTCTGGCCGACCAGGCCAACGCCTCGGCCGGACTCGTCGTCGATCTGCGCACGTGGGAAGACGCTGAGCGCGCCGTCTCGCACGCTGCAGCTCCGGTGATCCCCGCCGCCCGACGCACCCGAGTGGTGCGCGCGGCCTGAAGAGCATCCGGGTGGCGCGGGACGCATATCACGCGCGGACCCGGGATAATGGCTCGAGCGCGTTCTGTGCGCCCGAGACGGAGTGTGCTGTGCCTGTACGTGATCTGCTCGATCTGCGACTGCTGGAACAGTGGCTCGATGAGTTCCGCCACCTGGGATACCTCACCGGGAGCGAGATCCGCGTCCTCCCGCAGCAGGATGAGACCGAGCTGAACCGTGGGCTGATCGTCGTCGACCTCAGCGAGGCGGCGACCATCACCTATCTCCAGCCGATCCCGGGCAGCGACGGGCGCTGGATGGCCACGATGGAGGCGCGCGACACGACGATCGAGCTCACTGCCGTCGCGATCGTGAACCTCGGCAATGAACTCAACGTGCTCGGCGCACTCGTGTCGTTCCTCGAGGCGAAGTCGCGCGCGCTCCTCGTCGACCAGTGACCCCCTGACCCGCGCACCGCGGGACGGCCGACCGCCCCGGGTATCGTGCCGGGGCGGTCAGCGCGTCAGCGCGTCAGCGCGTCAGCGCGATCTCATTCGGCGTGACCTCGAGGGTCGCGGTGGCCCGCACGTCACCGGTGGTGAGGTCGACAGCGTGGACCCTGTTCTTCGCGGGCTCGGTCACATAGGCGATGTCACCGCTGACCTTGATCGCCGGGTGCGCGTCCTGCCATTCGGCCGGCCCCTCCCACGCATCGATGACCGGGAAAGCATCCGTGAAGGCCCGGGCCTCGGGGTCGAAGACGTGGATCGCACCGTCCGACGCGAGGACGTAGCCGAGGTCCCCCGGACCCCGCGCCAGATCGCGGAAGGTGTATGCGGCACCCTCGGGCATGTCGACGACGGTCTGCGTCTTGGTCGCGGTGTCGATGAGCGCGACCCGGTGCAGCAGGTAGCCCTCGGCGTCACGGTCGTCCTTGTAGTCGCCGAGGACCAGGGGGCTGGTGTCGCTGACGAACAGGTTGCCGGTGCGCCCGTAGGGCTGATCCGGGGCGTCGACCTTGGTGATGCCGCCGCCCTCGAAGATCAGCGCACCGTCCTCGCATCCGAAGACGACCACCTCCCCCTGGGCGGTTCCCTCGCCGTGGACTCCCGGGCAGTCGGCGCTCTCGGCGACGGTGCCACCGGAGGGATCCTTCACCACGATACCGGTACGCCCGTCGGCGTTCCCGACCGTCGTGACGAACGAACCGTCCTCCAGCACGATCGAGACGCCGTGGTGCGCCTGGGCACCCGGAATCGTCTCCGTGTCCGGAAGGTCGTCCGTGGATGCCAAGAGCGCATCGGTGTCGAAGACGGTGGTGTCGCTCGTGCCGTCGGCGTACAGCACCGTCCTGCCGCCGTGGACGACGACGTGTCCGGCCTTCTCCGCCGGGAACACCAGGTCGGTGAGGACGGGGGCGTCCGTCGCCGTGCCGGCATCCAGCACCTGGAAACCGGCGCTGGTAGTCACTATGACGTGCCGGCCGTCACCGGCGGAGTTCAGTCGCGTGAATTCCTCGGAGTCCACGTCACCGACGACCTCGAGCGTCTCACCGTCGAGGACGACGATGCCGCCGGGGTAGGACAACGCGACGCGCGTGCCGGTCTCGTCCGCGGCGGACGAGGACGAGCCCGGGGCCGGGGCGCCGGAACAGGCCGCGAGTCCGACGGTCGCACCGACCGCGAGCGCGAGCACGCCCGCGCGTCGGAGGGAAAGGATGCGCATGTGATTCCTCTTTCTTCTTTCTCTGGTTCGGCCGGCCGCTAAGGCGACAGGCCGGCGGCGATGCGCTCCGTGTTGACGCGCATCATGGTCAGGTAGTCGGGGGCGCCCCCGGTCGGCTCGGTGAGGGACTCGGTGTACAGCTCGGTCACGGTGACCTCGATGTCGGCCTCCTCGGCGAGGGCGCGGACGAGTCGATCGGGCTGCGAGGATTCGGCGAAGATCGTGCGCACCCCGGCGTCGTCGATCGCGGCGACCAGGTCGGCGAGGTCGCTCGCGCTGGGCGCGGCCAGCGTGGTTCCGCCGGGGATGACGGCTCCGACGACGCGGAAGTCGAACCGCGCGGCGAGATAGCCGAACACGTGATGGTTGGTCACGAGGGCGCGCTGCGCCGGCGGGATGGCCGCGAAGGCGGTGGTCATGTCGGCATCCAGCATCTGGAGCTGCCCGCGGTACACCGAGGACCGGGCGGCGACGGCCTCGGCATCCACACCGTCCATCCGTTCGAGGACGGGCGTGAGCGCCTCCACGACAGCGATCGTCTGCGCGGGGTCGGTCCAGAAGTGCGGATCGTCGGCGCCGTCGGCATCGGTCGAGGTGTAGGGCAGAACGTCGACCGCGTCGCCCGCGACGAAGGTGACGACGCCCGCGTCGGTGGCGGCATCGAGGTGCTGCTGCAGCCCCTCCTCGAGTCCGAGGCCGTTCGAGACGACGAGATCGGCCGATCGTAGGCGCGCAGCCTCGGATGCCGAGATCTCGAAGGAGTGTGGATCCGCGCCGGGCCGCATGAGGGTCACGACTTCGACGTCCTCGCCCACCAGGTTCGACACGACGTCGCCCAGGATGTTCGTCGACACCACCACGAGCGGACGGTCGCCCTCGGCGGTCGCGCAGCCGGTGAGCGTTCCCCCCGCGAGCAGCAGGGCTGCGGCGATGCGGAGCAGTCTCATCTCAGCGCCCCGTCTCGGCGAAGAACACGGGCGTGCGCTCGGTCGCGAATTCCCGAGCGATGCGCGCGTCGTCTGCGAAGTCGATCTCCCAGAGCCGCCCTTCGACCGGGCCGTTCAGGTAGGCGCGCTGCTGATCCGCCACCAGGGTCACGGGGGCGCCGGCGGCGAGACTCTCCCCCACCAGGGGAACGGATGCCGCGCGCGCCGCGCCGGTCTCACCGTCGAGGACGAGCACACGCCCGTCCGGGGTCAGGGCGAGGACGTTCGCGTCGGCGTCGTCGACCGCCGTCACCTGGACGATCGGCTCAGGCGCGGGGAGCAGTGTCCACGACCGAGCACGGGTATCGAGCATCCAGACGCCGAGATCACCGGCGAGCGCCGCCACGCGAGGACGCCCCTCGCGATTCGCGAACGCCGTGGCCCGTGCCGCCGGCACGCCCTCCGGATAGGGGATGCGCTCCACGACGGGTCGCTCGTCCTCGACGTGGACCAGGAGCGCGCCATCCCGGCATCCGATGACCGCCCCGACTCGGGTGGTGATGGTGCCGGCGGCATCGAGACACACGGCCGAGTCGCCGATCGTCGCGCCGCCGGACCTATGCAGCGTCACCTCGTCGGCGGACACCACCGCGGCGAACGACCCGACGGGGACGACCATCCCGGGGCCGGGCTGACGCGCCAGACGGAAGGACTCCTCGACGCGTCCCTTCGAGAGCGCCTCGGTGTCGAGCAGGACGGCGTCTCCCGTCTCGCGGAAGAACAGCCCCGTTCCCCCGGTCGTCGAGGAGTTCGACGTCGCGACGGTTGCCGCCCCTCCGCCCTCGACGTCTCCCAGGTGCTGAGGCTCGGCGCGGTAGTAGTGGAAGTGGTCGACGTGATCCCACGTCCACACCCCGCTGTCGACGACCGAGACACCCGTCTCGTCGATCGCGAAGAGGTACCGACCGTCGGTGTGGACAGCGAGCGGGGCGCGTACCTGTCCGATCTCGACCGTCGTCTCGTCGAGGAGGTCGAGGTGCGACACCCGCCCCTCCCCGTCGATCGAGGTGAGGCCGAGGGCCGGTTCGGCGAGTTCGACCGCCCCCTCGATCGCGCCGTGCGCGTCGGCGGTGGGCGGGGGCGCCGAACCGGTCGCCGCGCAGCCGGTGAGCGCGAGGACCGCGACGAACGGGAGGGGGAACAGGCGGGGGAACAGGCGGGGCAACAGGGGGTGGAGCATGCGGTCTTTCTGAGTCAGGCCGGAACGGGATCGGGAGCGACGAAGCGGCGGAGGACCTCGACGGACCGACGGAGGGCGAAGGACAGTCCGGCGGCGGCGATCGCGACGGCGGCGATCGTGGCGCCCGCCGCCGTCGCGGCGTGCCACGACACCAGCAGCCCGACGCCCACGGCGGCCGCGCCGAAGACGGCGGCGAGCGCCATGGTCGTGGGGATGCGCTCGGTCCACTGGCGTGCAGCCACGGCGGGGGCGACCAGCAGGCCGACGACCAGGAGCGACCCCACCGCCTGGTAGGAGGCCACGACCGCGAGGGTCACGAGGCCCACGAGGACCGTCTGCGCGACACGGGGCCCCAGGCGCATCACGTGCGCGACGCGTTCGTCGATGGCGAGGGCCACGAGCGGTCGGTGCGCCGCGGTGGCCGCGGCGATCCCGGCCGCCACGGCGATGACGAGGACGACGATGTCGCCACCGCCGATCGCGAGGATGTCGCCGAACAGGATCGCCGTGGCATCCGTCGCGAAGCTGCCCGCGTGGGAGATCACGATGACCCCGAGCGCCAGCATGCTGACGAACAGCAGACCGATGCTCGTGTCGTACGAGAGCCGCGCCCGCCGCTGCAGCACGCTGATGCCCACGCTCATCACCACGGCGCTCGCCGCCGCCCCCAGCAGCACGGGCAACCCGAGAACGGTGGCCAGCGCCACGCCGGGCAGCATCCCGTGAGCGAGGGCCTCACCGAGGAAGGCCATCCCCCGCACGATGACCCACGTGCCGGCGATCCCGCACAGGACGGCCACCAGCACGCCCCCGAGAAGGGCGCGCTGGACGAACTCGAGCGAGAACGGATCGGTGAGCCAGGACACGAGGCACGACCGTATCCGTAATGAGAACGATTCTCAAACTCATAGAATGGATGCCATGCACCCCCGATCCGCGCCCCCGCCCCTCGCCGAGATCCGCGACGTCCGGGTGGACTACGGCGACACGCGCGCCGTCACCGACATCGACCTCGACATCGCGGCGGGCGCCCTGACCGTGATCGTCGGCGCGAACGGGTCGGGAAAATCCACCCTGATCGAGGTGCTCGCCGGCGTGCGGACCGTGACGGCCGGCTCGGTGCGCGTCGACGCGCGGGCACGCGCCTTCGTGCCGCAACGCACCGCCGTCGCCGAACGTCTCCCGCTAACCGTGCGCGACGTCGTCGTCGTGGGCGCGTGGGGACGCGTCGGTCCGTTCCGTCGCCTCGACCCACCTGCGCGGATGGCCGTCGACGACGCCCTGCGCCGCCTCGACATCTCGGCTCTGGACCGCCGACCGTTCTCGGCGCTCTCGGGGGGTCAGAGGCAGCGCGCGCTCCTGGCTCAGGGCTTGGCGCGCGGCGCCGACCTCCTGCTTCTCGACGAACCGACGACGGCCCTGGATGCCGCGAGCGCGGCACTCATCCGACGCGCTATCGGTGAGGAGACCGCCCGGGGGACGGGCGTGGTGTGCGTGAGCCACGACGATCGGCTCATCGCCGAGGCCGACGTCGTCGTGCGGATGGACGCGGGGAGGATCGTGGATCAGAAATCAGATCAAAAAAGCGAAAAGCCCCGGTCTCCCGAGGCTGCCGCTCTTCTTCGCGGTGGCGAGTGAGGGATTCGAACCCCCGAATGCAATGCAGTCTGATTTACAGTCAGATCCCTTTGGCCGCTTGGGTAACTCGCCAGGTGCACACCCGCCCGGCTTTCGCAGTCGACCAGAGGCGCGATCACCTACCTTACCCTCCCCGAGGGGGTGCTTCCAACACGGGTGGGGATCACTCCGGGATGCGCAGGAGCGCACCCTCGCTGCGGCAGGTCGCGGCCGCCACCTCCATCGCGCGGTCCAAGACGTAGCCCCAGGATGCCTCGTCCCCGGGCAGGCCGTCCCGCACCAGCGCCACGGTCGTCGAGAGCACCGCGTCGCCGCCGCCCATCGTGTCGATGATGCGACCGGGCAGATCGGCGATCCCCCGCGAGACGGTCAGCTCGCCGGCGTCGATGGCCGCTCCCCCGGCGCCGTACGTGGCGAGAACGGCCTCCACCCCGAGGCTCGAGAGCTTCTGCCGCAACTCCTCCAACGGAGTCCCGTACAGCAGCTGCGCGTCATCCTCGCCCACCTTCACCAGCTGCGCGCGGGCGGCGGCCTTCTCGAAGCCGCGCACGAACGCGGCGCGGTCGCGGAGCATCCCCGCGCGAGGGTTGGGGTCGATGGCGAGCGGCACGGACGCCGCGGCATCCAACAGCGCGTCCGTCTGCTCGGCGTCGTCGAAGGGGAAGCAGCTCACCACGACCATCGGCGCGTCGGCGAGGGCGGCCCGCTCGGCGTCTCCGTACCGCACGCGTCGGTTCTGGGCGGCCTTGTTGAAGACGTACTCGGGCTCACCGCCGGCCGAGCGCGTGCTCACCGCACGCGAGGATCCGTGCTCCGAGGGACTCGGGAGCAGGACGACGTCGTGCTCCGCGAGGTACGCACGGATCTGCTCACCCGCTGCGTCCTCGCCGACCATCGCGATGAGCGACGTCGGGATGCCGAGGCGAGCGAGACCCACGGCGACGTTGAGTCCCGCGCCGCCGACGAACTCCCGCACACCGGCGTCGTCGCGCAGCTCGTCGATCAGGGCGTCGCCGATCACGACCACACGGCCGGTCACCGCTGGACTCCGGCCGTCTCGAGGATGCGGTCGACGAACGCCTCGGTGCGGCGCGTCGTGCCGTCGATCTTCAGATCCACGCTGGCACGGATCTCGCTCGGCGCAAGCGGCATCGCCAAGCGCACGTTCTCGTGGCACGACAGATCGGCGCAGATGTACGTCCCGACCGTGTCGCCGTGCTCTCCGGCCTCGCCGGCCTTGCGGGCGGTGAACAGAGCCACCTGATCGCCGGGCTGCATGGTGTGGCACAGGTTGCACATCGCCGACCGCGCCCGCGACTGTCCGTCGGCGACGCGCAGGACCACACCGGTGGGCTCCCCGTCCCGTTCGGTCACGACGTAGCCGCGCCCCCGGGTGCGGGGGTCGCGCCAGGCGAAGAAGTCGAGATGGTCCCAGTCGGTCAGCAGGAAGTCGTGCGGTAGGGACAGCACCCGCATCTCGTCCGGCGTCGCGTTGACGAACGCGTCGCGCACCTTGTTCTCGGTGAGTGCTCGCATGGCATCCGAGTCTAGAAGTGCGCGAGACCGACCGGGCCGCAGCACCGACGCTCGGTAGAATCGAGGAATGGCCGACAGCTCATTCGACATCGTCTCCAAGATCGACCGCCAGGAGGCCGACAACGCCCTCAACCAGGCGCGCAAAGAAGTCGAGCAGCGGTACGACTTCAAGGGCACCGACGCCTCGATCGAGTGGAGCGGCGAGGCGATCCTGATCAAGGCGAACTCCGAAGAACGCGCCAACGCCGTTCTCGACGTCTTCCAGACCAAGCTCATCAAGCGCGGCATCTCCCTGAAGAGCCTGGATTCGGGCGAGCCCGTCGCCAGCGGCAAGGAGTACCGCATCACCTCCACGCTGAAGGAAGGCATCTCTCAAGAGGATGCCAAGAAGATCGGCAAGATCATCCGCGACGAGGGACCCAAGGGCGTCAAGTCGCAGATCCAGGGCGACGAGCTGCGCGTGCAGTCGAAGTCGCGCGACGACCTCCAGGAAGTGCAGCGCCTGTTGAAGGCCGCCGACCTCGACGTCGACCTGCAGTTCACGAACTACCGGTAAGAATCCCGGAGGCGAAGGCCATGGCTGTCCGCGTCGACCTCAACATCTCACTCGACGGAGTCGCCGCCCCGGCGGATGTGTCGCCCGAGAACCCCATGGGGGCCGACTGGGGACTCCTCGTCGAGGACTACATGGCGACCCGCACGTTCCGCGAGCGCGTGTTCGGCGACACGTCCGGCGCGGGCACGACCGGCGTCGACGACCGTTACGCCGCGGGCTACTTCGAGGACATCGGCGCCGAAGTGATGGGGGCGGGGATGTTCGGCATCCATTCCTTCCCCGACGACCCGGACTGGCGCGGATGGTGGGGAGACGAGCCTCCGTTCCGCGTGCCCGTCCTGGTTCTGACCCACCGCGAACGCCCGCCGATCGAGTTCGACAACGGCACGCGGTTCGAGTTCGCGCAGACGAGCATCGAGGATGCCGTGCACCGGGCGAACGAGCTGGCGGCGGGCGCGGATGTGCGCGTCGGCGGAGGCGTCTCGACGGTGCGCTCGGCCTTGGCCGCCGGGCTCGTGGATCGCCTGCACGTCGCCGTCCGCCCCGTGATCCTGGGTCGCGGCACGCGCCTCTGGGACGATCTCGTCCACCTGCACACCGAGTACCGCGTCACGTCCGAGGTCGCCGAGAGCGGCGTCGTGCACGTGACGTTCGAACGGTGAGAACCCCCGAGGGCCGGCCGCTGTGCCCTACGTGCGGCGACCCGCTCCGGTTCGAGGTGCTCGACGACGAACGCTTCCTCGTGGCGTGGTCGTGCGTGAACTGCGGGCTCATCCGGACGACCGAGCCGAGCTAGCGGCTCAGTTGATGATCTCGGCGTTCCCGTCGCGCATCTGCGACAGCCGTGTACGCCACGATGCGAGCGCTTCCGGGGTGAGGCGTGTCCAGTCGTCGCGCTGCGCCACGATCCGCAGCGGTGCCGCGCTGCGAAACGACCGCGTGGGATTGCCCGGGAACTTCTTGTCCGTGACGTTCGGGTCGTTCTCGAACTCGCCCGTCGGCTCGACCTCATAGACCCGAGGCGGCCCATCGCCCGGGATGATCTCCGCCGCCAGCCCGGCCCCGTCGAGCAGGGCGGTGAAGTACACGTGGTTCATCACCACCTCGGGACGGTAGTTCGACCGGAACCCCGGGGTGAGGAGGTCGCCGACCTGCAGGTGGGCTTTCGTTCCGTGGAAGAACGGTCCAGGGTCGAGCGGGTCGTCCATGCCCGCAGTTTCCCACGCCGACGCCCTGAGTGGCGTCAGTACGTCAGCGCCGAGAGGACGGCATCCGCGATCGCCCGGTGCCCGGCGTCGTTCGGATGGAACTCGTCACCCGCACCGGCGAAGGTCTCGCGTCCGGTGGGGCCGTGGAACTCCGCGTTCGCGAAGGCGTCGGCGAGGGAGACATAGACCCCGGCGTGCGCCGCACAGGTGCGGGAGATGACCTCGTCGTAGGCCGCGCCGTCGGCGGTCCAGGTGCCGAGACAGAGCAGCCCAGCCCGGGGCGAGGTCGAGCGGATGCGATCGAGGAGACTCGCGTACTGCTGCTCGAAGTCGGCGAGTGGCTTCGGCACACCGACGTCGTTGGTGCCGAGCTCGACGACGGCGACACCCACGTCCGCGGGGACGTCGGTCACGGCCGCGACGGTCGACAACGTCTGCTGCGCCTGCGCTGCTCCCGTGACGTCGACGGATCCGATCCCGTCGGCGACGAGCTGGATGAACCCCCGGTCCTCCGTGGTGGCGAAGAAGCCGGCGGCGAGCGAGTCTCCGGCAACGAGCATGCGAACGCGGTCATCGCCGGTGCGCTCGACGAGGGCCGTGCCGGGTCGCGCGCTCGGACTGGGGGTCGACGTCGGTGTGGGTATCGGCCGGGGTGTGCGGGTCGCCGACTCCGTCGGTCGGGGCGAAGCGGATGCCGGAGAAGCCGTCGGCGGCGCATCGCGCGCGCCGCCCGTCATGACCGCCGCGACACCGAGGACGGCCGCAGCCGCGGCCAGGATGATCGCGACCACGATGATCGCGACCGTCCAGGCCGTTTGGCGACGCACCGAGGGGGTCAGCCCTCGATGCCGTTGATCATCTGAGTGATCTCGCGCTCGGTGTCGCGACCCACGTTGCGCTCCTCCTGCAGCGAGGGCAGGTCGCTCTCGTCGTCGACCGACGGGTTCTCGAACGGCTGCTTCTTGTCGTTATCCATGACCCGATGCTCACACGCGCGCACCCTGCGCGGCAGGGGGTTGCTGCAGCCCGTCCCGCGCTGTCGAACGGGGCGTGAAGGACACGTGATTCATCACGACCCGGGTAGGACATGCCTGTCAGCTCCGCGGCGGAGCGGTCGATGCACGCGGAATCAGCGTCGGCATGGTTCGCTCGATGCGCGCCCCTCCGTCGGAATCCAACAACAGCTCCAGCGCGATCTCCGCGATGCGGTCGAAGTGCGTGTGCACGGAGGTCAGCGGAACCGGGAGGCGAGAGACGAGCGGGATGTCGTTGTAGCCGACGATGGACAGGTCGGTGCCGGCATCCATCCCGAGAGCCTGAGCGACCGCGGACACCCCGACCGCGAGGTTGTCGTTCGCCGCGAAGACCGCGGTAGGGCGATCGGGTCGGCCGAGCAGTCTCCGCGCGGCCTCGATGCCGTGATCGAGACCATAACCGGCGGCGAGCACGCGCTCGTCCGGCAGATCGACGCCCGCCTCGCGCAGGGCGCGTTCCGCACCTGCCCGCCGGTCCCGCCCGCTCGAGGTGAACCACGGACCCGTGATCACACCGATGTCGCGGTGACCGAGATCGAGCAGGTGCCGAACGGCCAGGTATCCGCCGGTCTCGTCGTCGCCGAGCGAGGACGGGCTCACGTCGTCGGTCCGCAGTGCCAGCACATGCGGAATGCCCCTCTCGCGCAGGGATGCCGGCAGGGCGTCGTCGAGGCGGGCGGTGGCGAGCACCACCCCGTCGACACCGCGGCCGAGGAGCGTCTCCGTCGCGCGCCGTTCCTCGTCCGCGTCGTCGCCGCAGGTGGCCACCACGGCGAAGTAGCCGCGACGGTGTGCGGCTCGTTCGACCGCCTCGAACATCATCGCCATCACGGCATCCGTGAGCCGGGGGACGAGGACGCCGATCGTCGCCGTGATCCCCCGCCGCAGGCTCGACGCCGAGACATTGCGTCGGTACCCGAGCTCGTCGGCGACGGCGCGGACACGGTCAGCGGTCGCCGACCGCGAGCGCGGCGTTCGGTCGTCGAGCACCCGACTCACCGTCGAGATGCTGACGCCGGATGCCACGGCCACGTCTTTCAACGTGACCACGTGCCTCTCCGCGGCTTCGGTGTCGACCATGCGCCCTCCTTCCCGCCACGATACCCGTTCGATGAAAACCTTCCCGGGAACGATTCGACGAAATCCTTGACATACGAAAGGTGCGAGGGCAAACTGCAAACGTTCCCGCAAACGTTCTTATCCAAAGAACGCTCGACGAAGAGACGAAGGAGACAACGATGGTCCTCGACCTCCGCGGCCTGAACCCCGCCCCCGTTACCCCGTTCACCCCTGACGGCGACGTCGACTACGACGCGATTCAGCGCTTGGGCTCGTGGCTCGGCTCGATCGAAGGCGTCAAGAGCCTCGTGGTCCTCGGCCACGCCGGCGAAGGCACCTTCCTCACCGAGAAGGAACAGCTCGACGTCATTCGCGCCTTCCGCGACTCCGTCGACGACCGGCTGCCGATCATCGCCGGCATCACCAAGGAGGGCAACCTCACCGCCGCACTCGAGGCCAAGGATGCCGCTGCCGCGGGCGCGAAGGGCGCCCTGGTCTACCCGTCCCACGGCTGGCTGCGTTTCGGATTCCAGCCGGGCGCTCCGCAGACGCGCTATCGCGCGATCTGGGAGGAGTCGGGGCTGGAGGAGATCCTGTTCCAATACCCCGACAACACCAAGGCCTCGTACGACCTCGACACGCAGCTCGAGATCGCCGGCCAAGAAGGCGTCAACCACACCAAGAACGGCGTCCGCAACATGCGCCGCTGGTACACCGAGATCCCGGCCCTCCGCGCCGCGTACCCCGAGCTGCAGGTACTGTCCTGCCACGACGAGTACCTGCTCCCCACGATGTTCGACGTCGACGGGCTGCTCGTGGGCTACGGCAACATCGCCCCCGAGCTGCTCGTCGACCTGATCGCCGCGGGCAAGGCGCGCGACTATGCCGCAGCGCACGCGATCCACGAACGCCTCCTCCCCGTGACGAAGGCGGTCTACCACCGCGGCTCGCACATGGAGGGCACCGTCGCTCTGAAGTGGGGCCTGGTCAACCGTGGCATCCTGGATCACGCCACCGTGCGCGAGCCTCTCCTGCCGCTGCCGGCGGGTGCCGACGCGGAGATCGCCGCAGCATTCGCCTCCGCCGACCTCGGCAGCGTGGTCGTTCCGGCCTGATCCCCTCGGGGGCGGCCCCGGACGGCCGCCCCCTCATGACCCATCACGTCAACGACGACGGAAGGACACACCCATGAGCGATCGCACCACTTCACGTCCCCCCGCGACCCCCGGCACCGGTCACGGCCGCATCTCGACCGAAACGATCCGCAACCTCGTCGGCGCGCAGAGCACGCGACGGACGTTCTGGCGACGCCTCACGCTCATCGGCCCGGCGTTCGTCGCCGGAGCCTGGCAGTTCGGCCCCGGCAACCTGACCACCGCGATGAACGCCGGTGCCCTGTACGGCTACACCCTCATCTGGGTCATCATCGTCTCTACCGTCCTGATGATCTTCCTCACCGACATGAGCGTGCGGCTCGGCATCCGCACCCCTGTGTCTCTCATCTCGTCCATCAAAGAGGCGTACGGCACGTGGGCAGGCGTTGTCGCCGGCATCGGCGTCTTCCTCATCACTCTGTGCTTTTCGGTCGGCAACGCCGTCGGCTCCGGTGTCGGCCTCGCAATGCTGCTGCCGGGCACATCACCGGTGATGTGGACGGTCATCTGCACAGCGCTGGTCGGCACGATCCTGCTGCTGAAGAAGATCTACGGCGTCGTGGAGAAGATCCTCATCGCCATCGTCGCCCTGATGGCGTTCTGCTTCATCGCCTCGGCCTTCGCCTCGAACCCGGACTGGGCGGCAGCCGGAGCCGGACTCGTCCCCGTCGTCCCGGGCGGCGCGTGGCTGCTGATCATCGGCCTCGTCGGCACGAACTTCTCGATCAACGCGGCATTCTTCGCCTCCTACGGCACGAAGGCCCGCAACCGCGAGGAGAGCGAGTACCGAGACATCACCATCGTCGATACGATCCCCGGCATCGTCGCTCCTGGCATCATGACCGCTCTCGTGATCGTGGTGTCGGCCTCGGTCCTCGGTCAGACCGGTGCCGACACGCCCGGCGCTTTCACGGGTCTCGCGCGCATCTTCGAACCCGTGGCCGGTCCCGTCGGAGCGTGGATCTTCGCGCTCGGCTTCTTCGGCGCGGCATTCTCGTCGATGATCCCGAACTGCATCGCCGGCGGAACGCTGCTGTCGGATGCCATCGGGCGCGGCGCCTCCGCCGAGACCCTCACCGCCCGCCTCGGAAGCGCTTTCATCCTGGCGTTCGGCATCGCGGTGACGATCGCCTTCTCCGGTAGCTCGCCGGTGCAGCTCATCGTCCTCGCTCAGGCGCTCACGGTGCTGTTCGCCCCGATCCTCGCGACGGTGATCATCCTCATGGCGAACAACCGGAAGCTCATGGGACCGCTCCGCAACCGCTGGTGGCAGAACGTGCTCGGTCTCGTCGGCCTCGTCGCGGTCCTGGCCCTGTCGATCCGCCTCCTTGTGAGTCTGGTCGCGGGGTGAGGTCCGCCATCGAACGGCCCGTCCCGTAAGGGGCGGGCCCTTCGCCGCGTCAGCCCCGGAGGCTGTCGTCGCGCCATTCGACGACGACGATCTCGCCGCGAGCGGCTCGCTCTTCGCGCTCGCGCAGCTCGACGCGGCGGATCTTGCCCGAGATCGTCTTGGGCAGCTCCGCGAACTCGATCCGCCGCAGGCGCTGGAATGGGGCGAGATTCTCCCGGGCGAAGCGCAGGATCTCCAGCGCGACCTCCTCCCCCGGCTCGTGACCGGATGCCAGGACGACATAGGCCTTCGGCACCGACAACCGCAATGCGTCGGGCGCCGGGACGACCGCTGCCTCGACGACCGCGGGGTGCTCGATGAGCACGCTCTCCAGCTCGAACGGGCTGATCTTGTAGTCCGACGACTTGAACACGTCATCGGTGCGGCCGATGTAGGTGATGCTGCCGGTCTCGTCGCGCCGCGCTACATCGCCCGTGTGGAAGAGGCTGCCCGCGAAGGCATCCGCGTTCCGCTCCGGATCTCCCACGTAGCCCGTCATGAGGTTGAGAGGATGCTCGGTGAGATCGAGGCAGATCTCCCCTTCGTCGGCGCGTTCGCCCGTCAGGGGGTCGACGATCACGACCGGGCACCCGGGGAGCGGGCGTCCCATCGACCCGGGTACGAGGGCCGCACCCGGCGTGTTCGCGACGATCGCGGTCATCTCGGTCTGCCCGTACCCGTCTCGGATGTCGAGCCCCCACGCGCGCTGCACGTGCGCGATGACCTCGGGGTTGAGCGGCTCACCGGCCGACACGACCTCGCGCAGCGCTCCACGACGGCCCGTCAGGTCGGCCTGGATGAGCATGCGCCACACGGTCGGCGGTGCGCAGAATGTCGTCACGCGATCGCGCTCGAGTTCGTTCAGCAGCCGATCGGCTGAGAACCGCGAGTAGTTCAGCGCGAGCACGGTGGCCTCGGCGATCCACGGCGCGAAGAAGCAGCTCCACGCGTGCTTCGCCCATCCGGGCGAGCTGATCGCGAGGTGCACGTCGCCCGGTTGGAGTCCCAGCCAGTACATAGTCGACAGGTGCCCGACGGGGTACGACGCGTGGGTGTGCTCGACGAGCTTCGGTTTCGACGTCGTGCCCGAGGTGAAGTAGAGGAGCAGACGGTCATCGGCGGTGGTTCCCGGATGCCGGGCGGGCTCGGCATCCCTCAGGAACGCGTCGTCGTATCGTGCCCACCTCGGCCGCGCCTCGCCCACGACGATGCGGCCGAGACCCTCGGGCGCATCGTCGAACTTGTCGGCATCCGCCGAGCCGACGATCACGTGGCGGATCTCGGCGCGCTCGATGCGGTCGGCCAGATCGCCGGGACCGAGTGCGGTCGTCGTGGGCGCGATCACACCACCGAGCTTCATGATCGCGAGCATCGCCTCCCACAGTTCGACCTGGTTGCCGAGCATCAGTAACACCGCGTGACCCTTGCGGACACCCCGGGATGCCAGCCACGCAGCGACCTGGTCGGACCGCCGAGCCAGCTCGTCGAACGTGCGCTCATGATGCGTCCCGTCGTCGTCCACGACGATCAGAGCCGGTCGATCGTTCCCCCGCGCCATCGGATCGAACCAGTCGATCGCCCAGTTGAAGGGCCCCTCGATGCGCGGCCAGGCGAACGCCGCAGCGCGGTCGGGGTCGGTGCGGGCGGCGAGGAGAAGATCGCGGGCAGCGCGATACTGCTCCGTCGGTGTGGTCGAGGGCATGGGGCTCCTTGTTCACCCTCTACGCTAACCACCCCAGCCACCGCTCGAGCGCGTCGTACGCGGCATCCCGCGGGCTCGACTGCGACAGGAAGACGTCGTGCAGGGCGCCGTCGAGGCGGACGATCGTCACCTCGCGGGCGATACGGGTCGCCGCGCGCGCGATGTCGTCGACGACGAGCACCGAGTCCGACTCGCGCATCGCCTGGCTCCACGACAGCGCCGACGTGGATCGGGCCGCCAGCAGCACGAGCGCCGGGCAGCCCACCTCGACCCCGGATGCCACCCGCGCATGGCCCGCGACCACGGCGGCGAGCCACCCCGGATGCGTCGGGAAGCCGCGCTCGGGCCGCCAGCCGTCGGGGCTGTCGGGAAGTGTTCCGACCTCGCGCTGCGCACGGGTGTAGAACCCGAGGTCGACGACCGGGTGCATGCCGAGCGGGTCGATGCGGGCGCGGGCGTTGAGGATCGGCGCGAGCGCCTGGCGCCCCAGCGGACCGAGCTGCAGCTCCAACCACGGACTGTTGAGCACGAGGGCGTGGGCCCGTCCGGGGTGCCGCGAGGCCCACAAGGTCAGCGTCAGGCCGCCCGTGCTGTGCCCGAGGAGCACGAGGCGCCGCCCGTGCGCCTCGGTGCCCATGGCAGCCAGGGCCGCCTCGATGTCGGCGTCGTACACGTCGAGAGCGGCGACGTACCCGCGTGTCTGCCCCGGCCGGATGCTCCGCCCGTACTTGCGCAGGTCGAGAGCGTGGAACCGCGCGCCGCGATCGGTGAAGAAGCGCGCGAGGTCGGTCTGGAAGAAGTAGTCCGACCACCCGTGCACGTACAGCACGTCGATCTCGCGCCACGCCCCGAACAGTCTCGCGCCGGGGTGCGGCATCGCCCGCACGAGTGTCGCGACGACATCCCCCTCGTCGTCCGCTCCGAGCGGCAGAGTCCGCTGCTCGAAGCCCGGGCCGAGGAGGTCCGGATGCCACTCCCCGTTCGCCTCCGCCATGGCCTCAGCCTAAGGGCGGGTCGACGCGGGTCACTCGCCGCGGGAGATCGCGATCATCTCGTCGCGCGGGACCACCTTGATGCGCGCGCGCTCGTGCGGGGCGCCGAGGGCCATCTCGTGCTCGTCGAGACGGTGCCAGCCCTCGAGGTCGGTCCAGCGCACACCGCGCTCGGCCAGGAGCGCCGGAATGGCCTCCTCCTCGGGGTGCGCGGGCCGCCACCACTCGCCCTGGTCGTTGATGACGTGGCGCACCGTCTCCATGGCATCCGACTTGGTGTGGCCGATGAGGCCGACCGGTCCGCGCTTGATCCACCCGGTCGCGTAGAGGCCCGGCATCCGCTCGTTCGAGTCGGATGCCATGACCTGACCCTCCTGGTTGGGGATCACGCCGTGGCGCTCGTCGAACGGCACGTCCTTGAGCGGCGAACCGAAGTAGCCGACGGCGCGGTAGATGGCCTGGATCGGGACCTCGCGGATCTCGCCGGTCCCGACGACGCCGCCCTCGGCGTCGGGCTTCGTGCGCTCGTACCGGAACGCGGACACGCGGCCCTCGGCGTCCGTGACGACTTCGAGGGGCTTCGCCCAGAAGTGCAGGTGCAGGCGGCGGGAGGCGTCTCCTCCGGCGTTGTTCACGCCCGGGCGGGTGCGCCACTCCTGCAGGACGCGGTCGATGACCTTGACCTGCTTGTTGGTCTGGATGGCGGTCAGGGATGCCTCGTCGTAGTCGAAGTCCTCGTCGTACACGACCATGTCGACGTCGCGCAGCTCGCCGAGCTCGCGCAGCTCGAGAGGGGTGAACTTCACTTGAGCGGGACCGCGGCGACCGAAGACGTGCACGTCGGTGACCGGGGAGGCCTTGAGCCCCTGGTACACGTTGTCGGGGACCTCGGTGGGCAGCAGGTCGTCGGCGTGCTTGGCCAGCATGCGGGTGATGTCCAGGGCCACGTTGCCGTTGCCGATGACCGCGACCGACTCTGCTTCGAGCGGCCACTCGCGGGGAACGTCGGGGTGACCGTCGAACCAGCTCACGAAGTCCGCCGCGCCGTACGATCCGTGGGCGTCGATCCCGGGGATGTCGAGGTCGGCGTCACGGATCGCGCCCGTGGCGAAGATCACCGCGTTGTAGTGCTGCTTGAGGTCATCGAGCGTGATGTCGGTGCCGAAGTTCACGTTGCCGAAGATGCGGATGTCGCCGCGATCGAGCACCTCGCGCAGAGCCGTGATGACGCCCTTGATGCGCGGGTGATCGGGCGCGACGCCGTAGCGGACCAGACCGTACGGGGCGGGGAGCTGCTCGAACAGGTCGATCGACACGTCGAACTGGCGCTCGGCTTTCAGCAGGATGTCGGCGGCGTAGATGCCGGCGGGGCCGGCGCCGACGATGGCAAGGCGCAACTTCGTCATGGGGGTCCTCTCGATCGTGATCGGGGGGGGTGGAGAAGGGTCAGGCGGAACGGTCGGCCACCGCGCGGGCGAACCGCGTCAGGGCCTCGCGGACGGCACCGTCCGGTAGGGGCGCGAGCGCGTCGATCGCGTCCTGCGACCACCGGTGCGCGAGGTCGAGCGTTTCGCGCGTGGTCTCGTGCTCGCGCAGCTCGGTCAGGGCGTCGTCGAGGATCGCGGGGTCGGCGCCCGCGGCGATACGGTCTTGACCCTCGTCGATGCGTGCTCGCAGGTCGGCGGACGCCTGATCGGATCGATGGCCGAGCAGCAGGTACGGCATGGTCGGCACGCCCGCGCGCAGGTCGGTGCCGGGGACCTTGCCGGTCTCGGACGGGTCGGGCGAGAGGTCGATGACGTCGTCGAGCAGCTGGAAGGCGACGCCCGCCTTCTCTCCGAAGACGACCATCGGGGCCTCGAACTCCTCGGGGGCCCCCGAGTAGATCACGCCGGACTGCGCGGCCGCGGCGATGAGCGAACCGGTCTTGTCGGCGAGCACGCGCAGGTAGAACTCCACCGGCTCGTCGCCCTCCTGCGGGCCGACGGTCTCGTGCATCTGCCCGAGCACCAGCCGCTCGAAGGTGTCGGCCTGCAGCTGGATCGCGCGCTCACCGCGACGGGCCATGAGCTGGCTGGCGCGCGAGAAGAGGAGGTCGCCGGTGAGGATGGCGATGTTGTTGCCCCACACGGTCTGCGCACTCGGGACACCGCGGCGCTTGTCGGCGCCGTCCATGACGTCATCGTGGTACAGCGAGCCCAAGTGGGTCAGCTCGAGCGCCGTGGCCACCTCGACGACCTCGGTCGTCGTGCCTTCACCCAGCTGCGCGGTGAGGATCGCGAGCATCGGGCGCACGCGCTTGCCCCCCGCTTCGTACAGGTACCGGGCGGTGACGTCGGCGAGCCGATCGGCGCTGCGCACCTCGCGTTCGAGGGTGCTCTCGACGCGGTCGAGGCCGGCCTCGACGGTGGCGAGCAGGGTGCGCGCACGGAGTCCTGCGAAGATGCGGTCACTCAGGCCCAGCTTGCCCGACAGGCGGGTGCCGGCCGCGGGCGGTCTCGGGGTCACGGTTTCAGCCTATCCTGGCGCGGTCCGGGGTCGCCGTCGGTATCTCGACGGTTGACAGGCCATGCTCTCTCGGGGCTACGCGCCGGGGTTGACACCGCGGTGGAGCGCCACGATGCCGAACGTGAGGTTCCGATACGCGACATCGGCCCAACCGGCGTCGCGCATCCACGCCGCGAGCGTCGGCTGGTCCGGCCAGTCGCGGATGGACTCGTTCAAGTAGTCGTATGCCTCGGCGTTGGAGCTCACGGCCTTGGCCACGACCGGCAGCACGCGGTCGTTGTAGAAGCGGTACAGGCCGTTGAACGCCCGGGACGGTGGATGCGAGAACTCGCACACCACGATGCGCCCTCCGGGCTTCGTGACCCGGCGGAGCTCCCGCAGGGCGCGGCGCGGGTCGTTGACGTTGCGCAGCCCGAACGACATCGTCACCGCGTCGAACTCGGCATCCTCGAACGGCAGGTCGGTGGCATCCGCCTGCACGAACTCCAGGTTCGGGACGTTTCCGTGCCGACGACGGCCCTCCGCGATCATGCCGCGCGAGAAATCGGCGGCGACGACGTGGGCGCCGCTGGGGACGAACGCCATCGACGAGGTTCCGGTGCCGGCGGCGAGGTCGAGGATCCGCTCCCCGCGACGCGGGGCGACGGCCCTCAGGGTGGCGACGCGCCAGAACCGGTCGTTGCCCAGGCTCAGCACGGAATTCGTCCGGTCGTAGGCCGCGGCCACCTGATCGAACATGCCGCTGACGCGCTGGGGGTCCTTGCCGAGATCGGCACGGTTCGGGTCGCTGCTCACCCGTCGAGTCTAGGCGCGGGCAGCGGCCTCGTCCTCGGGTTGCGCGAGGTCGGCGAGACGCTGCAGCCACGGACCGGTCACGTCGTCGGAGAACGGGGCCTCGCCCGCACGCACGCGGCGCTCGAGGTCGACGGCCACGGTCTCGAGGTGGTCGACGATCTCGGCGGGGTACCCGTACTGGACGCGGTGCTCGTCCCACTCGTCGCGGTCGTCGATCCACGTGCCCCGTTCGTCGGTGCGCCGCACGACGTCCAGATCCATGTCGATGCCGACCGGGGTGCCGGCGTCGTCCCATCCGGCATCCCACGCCAGGTCGATGTACACCGCGACCGGATGCGGAGCGGCGTTGTGCGTGAACGCCCAGTCGCCGCTCGCAGGCACCAGCGTCACGTTCGGCTCGCGGCAGACGAACTCGCGGCCCGGGCGGACGCTGCGCCAGCCGACGCGCTGACCGAACCAATCGCCCCAGCTGTCCGAGCCGAGGTAGACGCAGTCCTGCTCCCAGTGCGGCGACCCGTCCCATTTGCGCCAGCGGAACACGAGTCGGGTGCCGGGTGCGGGGCGGGAGGTCATGCCGCGAGTCTAAGTCGCGGTCTACTGTGGGAAGGTGCAGGAACCGGCGGATGATCTCGTCCCGCGTCTGCGTGTCATCACGCGCGAACTCGCTCCCATGGAGGACGTCCTCGACTACACCACCGGGTACGACCCGCTGTTCTGGAGCCGCCGGGGCGAGTCCCTCGCCGGCTTCGGCGACCTCCTGACGATCCGGTACACCGGCGCACAGCCCGGCGACGCGACCATCGCCGATCGATGGCGGCGGATCGCCGCCGCGGCCGAGATCGACGACCCGGTGGGACTCCCGGGCACGGGGCTCGTCGCTTTCGGTTCGTTCGTGTTCGACCCGCGGTCGGAGCGCGAGAGCGTCCTACGGGTGCCCGGCACGATCGTCGGACGCCACAGCGGGCGGGCCTGGGTCACGCGCCTGGCGTTCGCCGACACCCCCGATGAGCCCGAGCCCGATCTCCCGCCCCGCTCCCCCTTCGGCCCGCACTGGTCGGCGACGCTCGGTCCCGGCGAACAGACGGCTGAGGGGTACCAGGATGCCGTCCGCCAGGCGATCGAGGCCGTGCGCGCCGGTGAAGTGGGCAAGGTCGTGCTCGCGCGCGACATCGCCGGGACCCTTCCGGCCGGCTCAGACCTCCGGCGACTCGTCCGCTCCCTCCTCGAGGGCTACCCGGACTGCTGGGTGTTCGCCGTCGACGGTCTCATCGGCGCGAGCCCCGAGACCCTCGTGACCGTGTCACGCGGCACCGTGACCGCGCGGGTGCTCGCGGGGACCACCGCACGTGGCGGCGACGCCGACAGCGACGTCGCGGCAGCCCTCGCGCTCACCGAGAGCGCGAAAGACCAGGAAGAGCACCGCTTCGCCGTGCAGAGCGTCCTCGCCGCGCTCCGCCCGCACACCGCGGTGCTCGCCGCCGCCGAACAGCCCTTCACGCTCAAGCTCCCCAACGTCTGGCACCTGGCCACGGACGTCGAGGGCGAGCTGTCCGAGGCCGCCTCTTCGCTCGACCTCGTCGCGGTGCTCCACCCGACAGCCGCCGTCGCGGGCACCCCGACCGCCGCGGCGATGGAGGTCATCCGCAGGCTTGAGCCGTTCGACCGCGGCCGTTACGCCGGCGCCGTCGGGTGGATCGGTGCCTCCGGCGACGGTGAGTGGGCCATCGCCCTGCGCTGCGCGCAGATCGACCGCGCCGCCCCCTCGGCGGCGACCGCGCCCATCACGGCCTATGCGGGTGCGGGAATCGTCGCCGACAGCGTGCCGGAGTCGGAGCTGCTGGAGACCCGCGTGAAGTTCCGGCCCATCGTGGAGGCCCTGGCCTAGGACTGGGCGAGGCGCTGCTTTTCGGTCGCCACGTCGTAGTCGGCCGCGGGCCACTGCGGGTCGATGTCGGTCAGGGCGCCGATCAGCAGTCGCTGGACGGCCAGCCGCGCGTACCACTTGCGATCGGCGGGCACGACGTGCCACGGGGCGATCGGCGTCGAGGTGCGCTCGAGCGCCACCTGGTAGGCATCCATGTAGTCGGCCCACAGGGCGCGCTCATCGACGTCCGACGGGTTGTACTTCCAATGCTTGTCGGGTCGCTCCAGGCGTGCGGCCAAGCGCTCGCGCTGCTCGTCCTTCGAGATGTGCAGCATGACCTTCACGACACGGATGCCGAGCTCGGCCGCCTCGGCTTCGAAGGCGACGATCGCACCGTAGCGTCGCTCGATCTCGTCCGCCGGCGCGAGCTGACGCACCCGGCCGATCAGCACGTCCTCGTAGTGCGAGCGATCGAAGACCCCGAGGCGCCCCGCATCGGGCAGCCGCTTGCGGATCCGCCACAGGAAGTCGTGCGACAGCTCCTCGGCCGTGGGCTTCTTGAACGAGGCCAGCTCCACGCCCTGCGGGTCGACGGCCCCCACGACGTGCTTGACGATGCCGCCTTTACCGGCGGTGTCCATCGCCTGCAGCACGAGCAGCACGGAGCCGGTGGCGGTCCCGGCGACACTCTGGGCGAAGAGGCGCTCCTGCAGATCGGCGAGGGGCGCGACGCCCGCCTCGAGGTCCGCCTTGCCCTGGTCTTTGTCGCCTTCGTATCCGGGCGTCGAGCGAGTGTCGACGTCGGCGAGGACAAAACCCGGGGCGACACTCAGGGCTTCGGCGGCGGGCGTGGTCCAACGGCTGTGCGAGCTCATCGACACATCGTGCCCCGCGGCAGAGATCCGCGCCAGGAGGTTGACGAACCCGCTCAGCGGTCGAGCGGCACCTCGATGAGCTGCCGACCGCCGGTGGGCGAGGTGAGCGCCTGATCGAGCGCGACACGCGTCGTCACGCGGTGATACTCCCACCCGTACGCGAGGGCGAGCTGCTCGAGCCGGACGCTCTGCGGCGTGAACTGCACGCGCTCCATCGCGTCCGCCGCCGCGACCCCGGCGACCTCGAGGCCGTCGAAGATCGTGCCGCCCCCGTCGTTGCCCACGACCACCTGGAGTCGCGGCTCGGGTTCCCCGGGCGGGAGAAGCAGAGCGCCGACGTCGTGGAGGAAGGCGAGGTCGCCGAGCAGCACGCGCGTGACGCCCGGCCGCTCGGCATCCTGACTGGCGAGGGCGACACCCGTCGCGGTCGCGATGGTTCCGTCGATGCCCGCGAGCCCGCGGTTGGCGTGCACCCTGACCTTCTTGCCGCCGAGCAGCTCGTCGGCGACGCGCACGAGACGCGACGAGCCGAAGACGAGCCGGTCGTGCGGCCACGTCGCGCGCCACAGGGCGTCCACGAGCGCCGCGCGATCGACGGGGGCGCGCATCACCTCGACCTCGGCGTTGATCGCCCCGAGTCGCTCGTGCGGCACGGCGGACGACAGTCCGTCCGCGTCGGGCGCGGGCGGGCTCAGATCGACGGCAGCGGCCCGCGAGGCACGCATCCACTCCCCCAGCCATTGCCGATCGGCCACACCCGCGACGCGGACGGCATCCACGGAGTGCGTCGCGCCGTTGAGGTTGACCGGCTCACCGGGGCCGCGCACGGCGATCACCTCGACGTCGTCCCGGCCGAGGAGCCTCGCGACCTCGCGGCTCAGGGTCGGGTGGCCGAACACGACCACCCGTTCCACGCGACCGCCGAGTTCCGGCTCGCGGAGCAGGGCGCGATACGCGTGGACGATGTGCCGCCCGAAGCGTGCGCCGCTGACGATCTCGGCGACGAGCGGCAGGCCGGCGTGGTGGGCGAGTTCTTCCGCGGCGGGTCCGGCATCCGCTCCGGCGACGACGATCGTGCGCGGACCCGGCTCGAGGAGGAAGGAGACCTCGGGCTCCGGAGCCACATCCGCAACGCCGATGCCGCCGCCACCCTGGTACAGCGCGCCGGACGCGTCCTCGTCGACGAGACCCTCCGCGGGCACGGCGCGCGTGGCGCGCTCGACGAGCCAGTCCGGCGCCGCGCCGGCGAGGGGCTCACGCAGCGGCACGTTCAGGTGCACGGGCCCGGCCGGACGACTGCCCTCGCCGCACGCCGCGGCCAAGGCCGTCGCGGCCACGTCGTCGAACGCGGCGGTCTGGGGGTCGCTGGCATCCGGGTCGGCCACCTCGGGGACGGGGAGGTCGGCTTCGTACCGCGCCGCGGAGCGGAACAGCCCGAGCTGACGCGTCGTCTGGTTCGCGCCGATGCCGCGCAGCTCGGGCGGACGGTCGGCCGTCAGCAGCAGCAGAGGAATGCCGGAGTGGTGAGCCTCGAGCGCGGCGGGGAGGAGGTTGGCCACGGCGGTGCCCGACGTGCAGATGACCGCGGCGGGGATGCCCGTCTCGCGGCCGATGCCGAGCGCGGTGAAGCCCGCAACGCGTTCGTCGATGCGGACGTGCAGCCGTACGAGACCGGCGCGTTCGAGTTCGGCCGCGACAAGGGCGAGCGCCTGCGACCGTGAGCCGGGGCTCACGACGAGGTGGCGGACGCCGCGCGCGACGAGACCGGCGAGAAGCGCCGCAGCCGCGTCGGTACTCGGGGCGTGGGCGCCCCGTTCCCCAGACGTCACGGTCAGCCGACGGCGCCGCGCTGACCGCGCGTGTCGTCGTCGCCCTTGCCCGGGGTGTCTCCGGGGCCGTCGTCGTCGGGCTTAGGGGCCGGGCGAGTCTCGCTCGGGTCATCCGCCTCGGAATCGAGCTCCGCGAGCTCTTCCTCGAGACGCCGGATCCGCTCGTCCTGATCGGCGCGGGCCCGGGCGGACAGACCGCCGAGGAACTCCGGGTCGTCGTCGGGCGCGCGTCGCGGCGCGGGGCCGCCCGCGCGGCCACGACCGACGAGGAACCACAGGATGCCGCCGAGCACCGGCAGAAGGATGACGATCGCCATCCAGGCGGGCTTGCTGACCCCGCGGTGGCGTCCCGCCGGTTGAACAGCGCAGTCGACGATCGTGTAGACCCAGAACGCGGTCGCCACGAGCGCCAGGATCAGCAGCAGGCGTGCCATGCACTGATTCTACCGGCGCTGCCTGGGCGACGGCCGGGCACCGGGGCGCCGCGGAGCGGTCGTAGAGTGGGAGTATGCGTGCCCGTTCCGCCCTGGTCTATACGGTGCTGCGGCTGCTGGCGTTCCTGGTGCCGCTCGGCATCCTGCTGCTGTTCCCCATCTTCCGCGAGCTGCCGTGGCTGGCCGCCGTCTTCGCGGCACTCATCGGGCTGAGCCTGTCGCTGCTGTTCTTGCGTCGGCCTCTCGACCAGGTGACCGGCGACCTCGCCGAACGCCGCGCGGCGCGCCGCGCGGCAAGCCGCCGCACGGGCGCCGAGCGCGATGCAGACGCAGAGGACGCCGTCATCGACGCGACGCGCGACGACCGGCCCGACGCCGAGCGCTGAGCGCTCAGGCCACGAGAGCCCAGAACACGACCGCGCCGTACGCGACCGAGGTGAAGCTCGTCACCTGCAGCGCGACGATGAGTTCGCGCGGCGCGCGGTAGGTCCAGACGATGAGGATCGCCGACAGCGCGCCGAGCAGCGCGATCAACGTGAGCCAGGCGATCGGATACACCAGCGCGAGGAACACGGAGATGCCGAACGGCACGAGCACGAACACCGTGAACAGCACCTGGGTCGCGCGCCGGCCGATCAGCACCGACAGGGTGCGCTTGCCCGCGAGCCGGTCCTGGTCGATGTCGCGCAGGTTGTTCGCGAGGAGCACCGCGCACGCCAGCAGACCCGCCGCGACGGCGCCGAACCACGCCTCCTGCGGCAGCGACTGCACCTGCACCCACGTCGTGCCGAGGGTGGCGACGAGGCCGAAGAAGACGAAGACGAAGAGCTCGCCGAGCGCGTTGTAGCCGTACGGGCGCTTGCCCCCCGTGTAGAACCACGCGGCGACGATGCACGCGGCGCCGACCGCGATCAGCCACCACTGGCCCGTACGGATGACGAGCGCGAGACCGACCACGGCGGCGAGCGCGAAGAACGCCAACGCCACGATCAGCACCGTGCGCGGCTTCGCCTTCTTCCCCCCGGTGAGGCGCCCCGGGCCTACGCGCACGTCGTCGGTTCCCCGGATGCCGTCGCTGTAGTCGTTGGCGTAGTTGACACCGATCTGCAGGGCGAACGCGACCGCCAGGCACGCCAGCGCGATGACCCAGTGCAGCTGATCGTCGACGAGGGTCGCCGCGCCGGTCCCGATCAGCACCGGAGTGATCGCCAGCGGCAGCGTGCGCAGTCGCGCCGCCGCGATCCAGTCCCGCGCGGTCGCGGGGGTCGCCGCACGGGGAGCGGGGCGGTGGGCCTTCTGGGGGTTGCCGCCGGGACGCCGCTTCGGGGCCGGACGCGAGCGCTTGCGAGACTGTGCTGCCACGGAGGGAAAGCCTAATTCTTCGCGGAGCCGAACCGTTGCCGCAGAGCGGCGCGATCGGGCTTGCCGGATGCCAGGAGCGGAAGCGCCTCGAGGAAGACGAGGCGGGAGGGACGCGCCACGGGACCGACCGCCGTGGCGACCGCTGCGCGGACGCGATCCAGCGTCTCCTGCTCGTCCATGCCCGCGGCCTCGGGCGCGACGACGACGGACCCTTCGCCCCAGCGAGCGTCCGCCACGGGGATGACCACGGCGGACTCCAGGCCCGGAAGCCCGCGCACCGCGGCCTCGACGCGGTCCAGCGAGACGTTGACGCCTCCGGAGACGATCACGTTGTCGAGCCGCCCGGTGATCCGCAGCACTCCGTCGGCGAGGTTGCCACCGTCACCGGTGCGGTACCACCGGGTTCCCGCGGCATCCTGGGGAAAGACCTCGGCCGTGCGGTCCGGGTCACCGAGGTAGCCGTCGGCGAGCGTGGGCCCGGAGATGCGCACTTCGCCCCCCACGATCGCGAGGTCCACCCCGTCCAGCGCCACTCCGTCGTACACGCAACCGCCGCTGGTCTCGGTGGAGCCGTACGTGCGCACGATTCGCGCTCCCGCTGCCTCGGCACGCTCGCGGAGGGCGACGGGGAGGGCTTGTCCGCCGATGAGGATGCGCTCGAACGACCGCAGCGCCCGGGCGATGTCCGGGTCGTTCTCGGCCGCGTCGAGCAGCCGGTGCAGCTGTGCCGGGACGAGCGATGTGTACGTGGGGACCCGCGTCCCGTTCTCGTGCGACGCCATCCCGAGAGCCGCGGCGGCGAAAGGCTCCGGCCGGAACGGTCCGGCCAGGATCGCCGGCTCGCGCCCGGCGACGAGGGCCCGGACCAGCACCTGCACGCCGGCGACATACGTCGCGGGCACCGCCAGCAGCCACGCCCCCTCGCCGATCCGGGCGGCGGTGGCGAACGCACTCGCGATGAGGGCGTTGCGTCCGATCGCCACGGACTTCGGCACCCCCGTCGAGCCCGACGTCGTGATCACCGCCGCCGTCCCCGCCGGGACCTCGGCGGGCAGCCCGTCGCCCGCCCCGAGCGCGACCGCCGGCCCGGCCCCGAGGACCGCGTGGCGCAGCGCCCGCAGCACATCGCGCGGATCGTCGGATGCCACCGGCTCGAGCCTCACGTCAGCTCCGTCCCGCGGCATCCGGAGATCAGTATTGCCACGGGACGCCCGACCAGTCGGGGTCGCGCTTCTCGAGGAACGAATCGCGCCCCTCGGCCGCCTCGTCGGTGCCGTACGCGAGTCGCGTCGCCTCCCCCGCGAAGAGCTGCTGGCCGACGAGCCCGTCGTCGACGGCGTTGAACGCGAACTTCAGCATGCGGATCGCCGTCGGCGACTTCGTCAGGATGGTGCGGGCCATCGACAGTGCCTCACGCTCGAGGTCGACGTGGGGCACGACGCGGTTCACGGCGCCCATCTCGTAGGCGCGCTGCGCCGAGTACTCCTCGGCGAGGAAGAAGACCTCGCGCGCGAACTTCTGCCCGATCTGGCGCGCGAAATAGGCCGAACCGTACCCGGCGTCGAAAGACCCCACGTCGGCATCCGTCTGCTTGAAGCGACCGTGCTCGGCGCTCGCGATCGACAGGTCGCACACGACGTTGAGCGAATGACCGCCGCCCGCCGCCCACCCCGGGACCACGGCGATGACGACCTTCGGCATGAATCGGATGAGGCGCTGCACCTCCAGGATGTGGAGGCGCCCCGCTCGGCCGTGGTCGGCGACGGCCGACTCGTCATCGGAGTACTTGTACCCGTCACGGCCGCGGATGCGCTGATCTCCGCCGGAGCAGAACGCCCATCCCCCGTCCTTCGGGCTCGGCCCGTTGCCGGTGAGGAGCACGACGCCGATGCGATGATCCTGCCGCGCGATGTCGAGGGCCCGGTACAGCTCGTCGACGGTGTGGGGCCGGAAGGCGTTGCGCACCTCGGGACGGTCGAACGCGATCCGCGCGACCCGGCCGTCGTGCGTGACGTGCGCCGTGATGTCGGTGTAGTCCTCGGCGCCGGGCGCCAGGGTCCACTCAGCGGGGTCGAAGATGTCGGAAACGCTCACCCGATCAGCCTAGGACGCGGGGGTGTAACCTGGTCGATCCCGACGATCGGAGTCATCATGACGAAGAAGGTGTCGATGTTCGGCCGGATCCGCGAGTACTTTCTCGGGGCCCCGCGCCACGACGAGTCCGAGGATGCCCGGCGCTCGATGAACCACCAGAGCGATGCCGCTTATTACCAGGGCGAGGCCGTGAAGAACTGGACGGGCACGTCCGGCGGGGCGCAGTTCAAACCCTGAGAACGGCGCCCCGACACAAGCGGGGCGCCGTCACTGTCAGGCGTTCTTCGAGTCGCGCCAGGCCAGCCAGCGCTCGATGATCGAGTAGTCCCAGTCCGGACCGGAGAATCCGAGCGTGAAGAGACGCGTTCCCGCGCCGTACAGCGCGTCGGCGACCGTCTCGTCACGGTCCTTCAGCTCGTTCGAGACGATGAGGCCGGAAAGGTCGCGGCCCTCGGTCTCGGCCCAGCGCTCGATGACGCCGAACTTGTGGGGCAGTTCGTCGGGCGTGACGAAGCTGTGCCAGATGTCGGCGTGACGAGCGACGATGCGCAACGTCTTCTGCTCGCCCTTGCCGCCGATCATGACCGGGATCTTGCGCGTCGGCGCCGGGTTCAGCTTGCCCCACCGCTCGACGATCCGGTCGAGGTCGCTCGCGAGGGCGTTCAGACGCGAGCCCGCCGTGCCGAAGTCGTACCCGTACTCGTCGTAATCGCGCTGGAACCAGCCCGAGCCCGTACCCAGGATGAAGCGGCCCGTGTCGCCGCCCTTCTTGCTGATGTGGTCGACCGTGCGGGCCATGTCGGCCTGAAGGTCGGCGTTGCGGTAGCTGTTGCAGTTGACGAGCGCGCCGAACTCCACGCGGTCGGTCTGCTCGGCCCACGCGGAGAGCATCGTCCACGACTCGAAGTGCTCGCCGTCGGGGTCGCCGTAGAGCGGGAAGAAGTGATCCCAGTTGAACAGGATGTCGACGCCCATCTCTTCCAGACGGAAGACGGCGTCGCGGATGTCGGAGTACTGCACGTGCTGCGGCTGAATCTGGACGCCGAGCCGGACCGGGGTGTCGAAAAGCATGGCGTCAGCCTATGCCCGGCCCCCGACACCGGGAGGGGTGGACGCACGTCGGCCCGGCACGTAGCGTGGAGGACCCGGACGATCGGAGTCATCATGACGAAGAAAGTGTCGATCCTGACGCGAGTGCGCGAGTTCCTTTTCGGCACGCGTCGAACGCACGAGCAGGCCGAGGCCGCCCAGAAATCGCTCGATTCCCAGAAGGACCTCTCTTCCTACACCGTCGAGCGTCAGACGTCCTGGTTCGGGACTTTCGGCGGCGGCGGCCCGCGCTGAGCGACATGATGAGGGCATGAGCACCGTCGCCCTCCCGTCCCTCACCGACGTCCTCGCCACGGCCCGTGTCGTCGCGCTCCCTCTGGCCACACGTTTCCGAGGAATCCGCACGCGCGAAGCCGTCGTGTTCGAGGGTCCCGAGGGGTGGACGGAGTTCTCGCCCTTCGTCGAGTACGCCGACGCCGAGGCGGCGACCTGGCTCGCGGCGGCCCTCGACTTCGGGTGGCATCCCACCCCTCCACCGGTTCGCGCGACCGTGGCGGTCAACGCCACCGTGCCCGCGGTGGCGGCCGCCGAGGTGGACGGGGTCCTCGCCCGGTACGACGGATGCCGGACGGCCAAGGTCAAGGTCGCGGAGGCCGGGCAGGTGCTCGCGGACGATGTGGCGCGGGTCCGCGCGGTCCGCGCGGCGATGGGTCCCGAGGGCCGCGTGCGCGTGGACGCGAACGGCGGCTGGAACGTCGACGAGTCCGAACGCGCCGTGCACGCCCTCGCGGAGTTCGACCTCGAGTACGTCGAGCAGCCGTGCGCCGAGGTCGAGGAGCTGGCGGAGCTGCGCGAACGCATCGACTACCTGGACATCCCCATCGCCGCCGATGAGAGCGTCCGCAAGGCGGAGGACCCGCTGCGCGTGGCCCGCGCGGGTGCGGCCGACCTCCTCGTGATCAAGGCGCAGCCGCTCGGCGGCGTGCGCGCGGCTCTCGCGATCGTGAGCGAGGCGGGTCTGCCGGCGGTGGTGTCCAGCGCGCTGGACACATCGGTCGGGCTGTCCATGGGCCTCGCTCTCGCGGCGGCACTCCCCGACCTCGAATACGACTGCGGGCTCGGCACGGCGGCGCTCTTCACAGAAGATGTCGTCGCTTCGCCACTCCGACCCCGCGCCGGGTCACTCACCCTCGCGCGGGCGACCCCGACGACCGCGACCCTCGACCGGGTCGAGGCCCCCGCCGAGCGGAGCGACTGGTGGCTGCAGCGCCTGACGCGGTGCTACCGGGTGCTGGAGGCGGACCTCATTCGAGGATGAGTGTCATGAGGTGCGAGAGCCGCGCGGCGAGCTCCGGCTGAGCGGCCCGAGGGTCGCGGCCGCCGATGAGCGCATACTCGGTGGCCGAAACCCACATCGACAGAAGCATCTCGGTGGCCGCCTCGGGGGAAACCCGCAGCCTCAGCCCTCGGGCCTCGGCGACGTCGCGCACGAGCTGTGAGACGTTCTCGGACAGCCCGCGATCCAGTGCGAGATATGCCACGGCGAAATCCGCGTTGCGCAGTGCCTGCGTGCGGATCTCCGCGTTCAGCAGGACGTCGAGACGATCCTGGGCGGCGATCTCGAGCACCTGCTGGACGAGATTGCGCACCTCGGTGCCCGGCTCGAGCCCATCCGCTTCCAGCGAGGCGATGCGCTCCCGCAGCGTCGTCAGGGTGGTCTCTGCGGACCGTTGGCACAGCGCGAGGAACAGCTCCTCCTTGGAACCGAAGTTGGAGTAGAACGCTCCGCGGGTGAACCCGGCGCGCTCGCAGATGGCCTCGACCGACGAAGCGTCGATCCCCTCCTCGGCGAACATCTGGGCCGCGGCATCCAACAGCCGGGTGCGCGTGTTCTCGCGTCGTCGCGACGGCGCCGGTGCCGTGTCGGTCATGCCGTGCTCCTCCTGCTTCACGGACGAGACTCAGGTTGAAGGCCCCATCCCGTGACACGATACATTGTTGTATCCGATACGGTGCTGTATCGATCAAGCCGCCGACCTCGGGAGCAGCCACCGTGTCCACATTCCTGTACACCCTGGGTCGCTGGTCGTTCCGTCACCCGTGGCGCGTCCTGTCGGCCTGGCTACTGATCCTGGTGCTCGCCGGCGGCGGCGTCGCGCTGTTCGCCAAGGGAACCGACAACACCTTCGCGATCCCCGGCACCGAGTCGCAGGCCGGGCTCGAGATGCTCTCCCGCACTTTCCCCCAGGTGAGCGGTGCCGGTGCCGACATCGTCGTCGTCTCCGCCGACGGGGCGAGCGTGCGCGATCAGCCGTACCAGGATGCCATCGGCACCACGATCGCCGACATCGAGAAGCTCGACTTCGTCGAGGCCGTGACCAACCCCTTCGACGAGCGCATCTCGGGCGGGGTGTCCGACGACGACCGCGCCGCGATCATCCGCATCCAGTTCTCCGGCGAGGCCACCGAGGTTCCCACCGCCACGGAGGACAGCCTGCGGGAGGACACGACCTCCCTGGCCGCCGACCTGCCGTCGGGGTCGCAGGCGGTCCTGGGCGGTCAGCTCTTCGCGACCGAGATCCCGGGCGCGAGCCTCACCGAGGCGCTCGGCGTGGTCATCGCCGCGATCGTGCTCATGCTCACGTTCCGTTCGTTCCTGGTTGCCGGGATGCCGCTGGCCACCGCGATCCTCGGCGTCGCCCTCTCCGTCGCGCTGATCTTCGTCGCCACCGGATTCGCGACGGTCTCGTCGACGACGCCGCTGCTGGCCGTCATGCTCGGGCTCGCGGTCGGCATCGACTACGCCCTCTTCATCGTGTCGCGACATCAGGACCAAGTGCGCGGCGGAATGGATCCCGAGGAATCCGCGGCCCGCGCAACGGGGACGGCCGGCTCGGCCGTCGTGTTCGCCGGCATCACGGTACTCATCGCGCTCATCGGCCTGAGCTTCGCCGGCATCCCGTTCCTGACCACGATGGGCGTCGCCGCGTCGGTGGCCGTCGCGATCGCCGTCTGCATCGGGCTGACGCTGACGCCCGCGTTCCTCGGTTTCGCCAAGGGCCGGGTCGTCGGCTGGCGCCGGAAGAAGGCGGTCACGGCCGAGAAGCGGTCGCACGGCCCCGCCGCCCGGTGGGTGGGTCTGGTGACTCGGCATCCCGTCGTCACGTCGGTGTCGATCGTCGCGGTGCTCGGCGTGGCCGCCATCCCGGCCGGAAGCCTCGCCCTCACCCTTCCGACCGCCGGGCAGCTGCCCCCGGGCAACGAGGCGCGCACGGCCTACGAGCTGACCGACGAATACTTCGGCCCCGGGGCGAACGGCCCGCTCATCATGACCGGCACCATCGTCACGTCGAACGACCCGCTGACGCTCATGACCGACATCGGCGACGAGGTGGCCAAGATCCCCGGCGTCGCGAAGATCGCCCTCGCGACCCCGAACCAGACCGCCGACACCGGCATCGTGCAGATCGTGCCCGAGACCGGCCCCGAGGATCCCCGCACCGCGGACCTCGTACGCGAGCTCCGTGCCGCCGAGGACCGCCTCTACGACCAGTTCGGCGTGCGCCTGCTGGTCACCGGATACACGGCGGTGACGATCGACATCTCCGACCAGCTGGGTGCGGCGCTGCTGCCGTTCGGGATCTTCGTCGTCGGCCTGTCCCTGATCCTGCTGATGATCGTCTTCCGCTCGATCTGGGTTCCGCTGACCGCCGCCGGCGGATACCTGCTGTCGGTCGCCTCGTCGTTCGGAGTCGTGGCGGCGGTGTTCGAGTGGGGCTGGTTCGCCGACGCCCTGCACGTGGCCAAGGTCGGTCCGATCATCAGCTTCATGCCGATCGTGGTGATGGGCGTGCTGTTCGGTCTCGCGATGGACTATCAGGTCTTCCTCGTCTCGCGCATGCGCGAGGACTACGTACACGCCGACCGCGAGGGCCGCACGCCGCGCGAGGTCGCCCTGGGCGCGGTGCGCAGCGGTTTCATGGGGTCGGCCCGCGTCGTCGTGGCCGCCGCCGTGATCATGTTCTCGGTCTTCGTCGCGTTCGTCCCCGAGGGCGATTCGAGCCTGAAGCCGATCGCGCTGGGCCTCGCCGTCGGTGTCGCCGTCGACGCGTTCCTCGTACGCATGACGCTGGTCCCCGCGGTGCTCGCGCTCCTCGGGGCGAAGGCCTGGTGGATGCCACGCTGGCTCGATCGTCTGCTGCCCCAACTCGACGTCGAGGGCGAGGCCGTGGAGAGGGAGCTCGGTCTCGCGGACTGGCCGACCGGGGCCGCCGTCGCGGTCGCCGCGGACGATCTGCGCACCGCCACGCGATCCGACGACGACGTGCCGGCGTTCGCCGACGTGCACATCCGACTCGCCTACGGGGGAACGCTGCTCGTGACCGGCGAGACCCGTGTGACGCGCCCGCTGCTGCTGGCACTGGCCGGCCGGCTCCCCGCCGTCCAAGGACGCCTGCGTGTGGACGGCCTGCTGCTGCCCGAACGGGCCGCCGCGGTGCGCTCACGTGTCGGAATCGCGTTGCTCGATGACGCCGAGTCCGCGGTCGAGGAGGTGACCCGCGCGATCGGTGGTCGCTCCCGCCTCGCCGTGCTGTGCGACGTCGACCGGCTCGACACCGACGCCCGCGCCGACATCGCCGAGGCCCTGCGGCGCGCCGCGGTCGACGCGCGCGAGCGCAGCGACGACGCCGACTCCGCCTTCACCCTGGTCGTGTCGGCGCGCGACGAGCGCCGCGCGCTCGCCCTGCTCGCCGACGCCCATCGCCCCGACGTGACCTCGCTCGCGTTGCCGTCTCCGCACCGGCCCCGTCCGGCTCACGAGTCCTTCACCGATCTCTCCGAGGTGTTCGCATGACCGTCCCCGTCGAGCGCTCCCGCTCGCGCCGCCCCGTGACCTGGCTCACCCTCATCGGCGTTCTCCTGCTTCCCGCCGTGATCGGTGGCATCCTGGTCGGCGCGCTGTACAACCCCACCGATCGGCTCGACAACATCACCGCCGCGATCGTCAACGACGACAAGGCCGTCGAGCTCAACGGTCAACTCGTCCCCCTCGGGCGCCAGCTCACCGGTGGGCTGGTGAAGGGCGCCGACGACCAACCCAGCAACATCGACTGGGTCATCTCCAACGATGAGGACGCCGCGTCCGGCCTCGAGGACGGGACCTACACCGCCGTCGTGACGATCCCGGAGAACTTCACGTCCGCGGCGCTGTCCACGCGCCCGGGCGAGACACCGGAACGCGCCACGATCGGCGTGCAGACCGCCCCCGACGCGCGCGTCGTGGACGGCGCGATCACCGCGCAATTGGCATCCACCGCGTCCTCGGTGTTCGGCACCGAATTGTCGTCGCAGTACCTCACCAACGTCTTCCTCGGCTTCACGACCCTGGGTCAGCAGTTGGGCACCGCCGCCAGCGGCGCTCACCAGCTCGCCGACGGTGCGGGGCAGGCGGCGACCGGGGCGACGGGATTGAAGGACGGTCTCGGTCAGCTCTCCGACGGCTCCGCGCAGCTCGCGACCGGAGCGCAGCAGCTCGCCGCCGGGGCGACACCCCTCGCCGACGGCGCATCGAAGGTCGCCGGTGGCGCGACGTCCCTGGCCGGCGGCACGCGAGAAGCAGCAACGGGTGTCGGCGATCTCGCGGGGGGCGCGAACGCGATCGCCGACGGCAACCAGAGGCTCGCGGACGAGATCAACGGGATCGCCGACCAGATCCCGCCGGAGTTCGCGCAGGTCGCCACCGATCTGTCGCAGGCCGCGCCGCAGGTGAACGACGCCCTCGTCAAGGCCGCCGCGGCCCTGCAGCAGGCCGCCGACGACTGCACCGGCACGCCGGAGCAGTGCGACGCCCTCCGCAAGGCCGCCGACGATGCGAACGCCGCCCTCCCCCAGGCCACCGCCACGGTGACCAAGATCGGGCAGCTCGCCGGTGACGCCGCGAAGCTCCCCGCCGGCATCCGCACGATCGCCGAGGCCAATCAGCAGCTCGCCGATGGTGCCCGCGGACTCGCCGGGGGTGCCACCAAGGCCGCCACCGGCCTCAACACGATCGCGGGTGGCATCGACGGCGTCGCCGGTGGTGCGAGCCAGGTCGCTTCGGGTGTTCAGCAGTTCGGTGCGGGCGCGGCGGGTCTCAGCTCGGGCGCCGCGCAAGTGGCATCCGGTGCGTCCAGTGCCGAGGACGGTGCCGGGCAGCTCGCGGACGGCGTGCAGCAGGTCGCCACCGGAACGTCGTCGCTCGCCGACGGACTCGACACCGCCGTCCAGCAGATCCCGACCTACACCGACGCGCAGGCGCAGAGCCTCGCCGACATCGTCGCCGACCCGGTGTCCGCCACCGGCGTGAGCGACTCGCTGTTCGGCATCGCGGCGGTTCCGCTGCTGGCGATGGCCGTGCTGTGGTTCGGCGGTGTGGCGTCGTTCGTCGCGTTCCAGGCCGTGTCGGCCCGGGCGCTCACGAGCCGACGCGCGTCGGGGCTCGTCGCGCTGCGCGGGTTCGCCCCGGCGGCAATCGTGGGTGCGGTGCAGGGTCTCCTCGTTGCGGGCGTCGTGCAGGTGGCATCCCAATACGACTGGGGCGACTGGGCGCTGTTCGCGCTGGTCTGCATCGCCGCGGGCGTCGCCTTCGCCGCGGTGAACCAGGCTCTCGTCGCCGTCTTCGGTGGCGCAGGGCGCTGGATCGCCGCGATCGTGGGCGCGCTGGCCGTGGCCGCCAACATCGTCTCGACGGTGCCGCCGGTTCTCGCGGGCCTCTCGTCGCTCCTGCCGACGTCGCCGGCATACTCCGCGATGCTCGGTGCCCTCGCGTCGTCGGGCGGAGTCGGCGCCGGGATCGTGGGGCTCGCCGTGTGGGCCGTCCTGGCGCTGATCGCGACGACGCTCGTCGTGGTCCGCCGCCGCACCGCGTCCCTCCGCACCGCGGCTCAGCCCGCGTAGCCGGGCGCGGTCGCGACCGGATGCCGCGACACGTGCCGAACTCCTGAGATTCCGGCCGCGCAGCCGCCCGGCGCGCGCCTGAGGCCCCACCAACCCCCGTTTCTCAGGAGTTCGGCCCGTCGCCAGCGCCGCGAGCCCGCCGTGCAGCCGCCGCCGTCAGGAGTCGGTACGGCCGCAGCGGTCAACGACCGGATGCCACGACACCGGCCAAACTCCTGAGATTCCGGCCGCGCAGCCGCCCGGCGCGCGCCTACGGCGCCACCAACCCCCGTTTCTCAGGAGTTCGGCCCGTGGCCACGGGGGGAAACGCCACGTGCCCCGCGGCCCAGACTCCCCGCGGCCGCAGACGCGGCTCAGCCGGGGAGCAGCGGCCGTCAGGTCGTCAGGCCGGAGTAGGCGTGCAGGCCCTTGAAGAAGACGTTGACGATCGTGAAGTTGAACAGCACCGCGGCGAAACCGATGATCGACAGCCACGCCGAACGGGTGCCGCGCCAGCCGCGCGTGGCGCGGGCGTGGATGTACCCGGCGTAGAGCACCCAGATCACGAAGGTCCACACCTCCTTGGTGTCGAAACCCCAGAAGCGGCCCCACGCGTCATTGGCCCAGATCGAGCCGGCGATGAGCGTGAACGTCCAGAAGATGAACCCGACGATCGCGAAGCGGTACGCCAGCGACTCCAGCGCGTCGGCGGTCGGGAGCGTCTGCAGGAAGCTGCGGCGCGGGGCAGCGGCATCCGGCGAGGCGGCGGCGACAGTCAGCTTGCGCTCCCGACGGGTCTGGAGCAGCTGCATCACCGAGAGACCGAAGGCGAGGGCGAACAGGGCCGTTGCCAGCGACGCGACGAACACGTGGATGACGAGCCACACCGACTTCAGCGGGTCGGCGAGCGGCACGACCTCGACGTGGAACGCCAGCGTCGCCCCGCCGAGCAGCACGACGGCCAGCCCGGTGATGAGCGAGCCGAGGAACCGCAGGTCGAACCGCGTGAGGACGACGAGGTACACCGCGACGACCAGCAGCACACCGGTCAGCGCGAACTCGTACATGTTCGACCACGGCACGCGACCGGCCGCGACGCCGCGCAGAACGGTGCCGGCCAGGTGGAACAGGAAGCCAAGGGAGACCAAAGCGGTGCCCATGCGTGCCCACAGGTAACGCGGCGTGGTGGAGGAGGTCCCGGATGCCGATGACCGCGGCGGCGCGATGACGCCGCCGCCCCCGGCGGTAACGAGCTCGCGCGCGACGACCTCGTCTTTGGCCTTGATCGCGAGGTCGGAGCGGCGGGCGAGGTCGATCGCATAGGCGATGAACGCCAGCACGTAGATCGCGACGGCCGTCCATACGAGGAGGAGGGAGATCTCGTCGAGCAGGAGGGGGTCGGTTCCGGGCATGGTGTCAGTCTACTTTTCCGGTGTCAGGGCGGCTCTGGTCGTTCGGAGCCGAACGGGAGGAGAGGTCGGGGTCGTCCGTCGCCGCGGCCTCGGCGGGAGCCGCGTCCCCGAGAAGGGGGCGGTGCCGTTCGACGACCTGGTCGACGGCGGCGGCGAGAGTGGGGTCTTCGCCACGGGCGAGGCCGGCGTACTCCACGCGGACGGTGTCACCGTGCGGTGTCGCCTTCACCCACATGCGGCGGCGCGGCACGAAGAGCGCAGCCAGAAGACCGAGCGTGGCGAGGGCGGCGAACCCGAGCACCCAGGGCCCCGCGAGGTCGCGGTGGATCGACAGCGAGGCGAAACGCTTGATCGAGCCCGCGTACCCGGTCGCGCCGGCGGGAGCTTCGTTCTCGAACGTGATAGTGCCGAGGCCGTTCGGCAGATCCTGCGTCTCGCCGGGCATGAGGCGTAGCGCGGGGTTCCCGCTGTCGCCGCCGGCGATCTGGGTCATCCCGGTCGGGTCGAGGGTGTACACCGAGCGCGGCGTGCCATTGTCGATCCCCAGGTCTCCGGCGTACACGCGAAGCGTCAGGACGGGGTACTCCAGGTCGCCGTAGGTCGAGGTGAGGGCGCCCGAGGTCAGGGTGTCCATCGTCGGGTAGAAGAACCCGATGAGCCCCAGCTGCTGCGGCATCCCGTCGGCGACCTTGATCACACCGAGCGAGGTCATGTTCGCATCCTGCGGGAGGAAGGCCACCGAGTCGTGGAACACCTCCACGCCCTGCGCGTTGCGGATCGTCACGGTCGGGGCGTAGCCGTTGCCGAGCAGGTAGACGCGGTCGCCCTGCACGTCGAGCGGGTGGTTCACGCGCACCTGGCCCTCGTGCGTCTGGCCGTCGGGCGTGAGGGTGGTCACGTTCGCGGCGAAGTCTCCGGCCTGTCCCGAGCCCGGCTGCCCCGGCGGCACGTAGGAGACGTCGAAGCGGTCCAGCGTCATGGAGTACGGCGCGAGGGCGTCGGGGTCGACGAATCGGCCGGGATTGAACGAGGAGTAGTCGAGCAGGCTGTTCGTGAACGCCTGGCCCTCGACGAGCACGCGCTGCCCGGTGTAGGTGAATCCCCCGCCGGCCCCCACGGCGATGAGCACGCCGACCAGCGCCGCGTGGAACACGAGGTTGCCGGTCTCGCGCAGGTAGCCGCGCTCCGCCGAGGCCGAGAACGAGCCCCGCCCGTCGTACCGGGCGACGCGGTAGCCGCTCTTGCGCAGCTGCGCGCCGGCGCTGTCGACCGCCGCGGCGGCGACGGAGGCGGCATCCTGCCCCTCGGGCACCGACACCGTCACCGACCGGTGGTCGTCCAGGCGCTCGAGCCGTGCGGGCGTGCGCGGGGGCTGCGAGCGCAACGCCTTCCAGTGGTGCTTCGTGCGCGGGAGGACGCACCCGATCAGCGAGATGAACAGCAGGATGTAGATCGCCGAGAACCACGGCGACGTGTACACGTCGAAGAGGCTGAGCTTGTCGAGCACCGGCGCGAGGTCGGGGTTGTCGGTGAAGTACTGCGTGACACCGTTCGGGTCGGCGCCGCGCTGCGGCACGATCGACCCGGGCACCGCCGCGATCGCGAGGAGGAGCAGCAGGACGAGGGCCGTGCGCATGCTCGTCAGCTGCCGCCACCCCCAGCGCAGCCACCCCACGAAGCCCAGGCGCGGCGACGTGATGTCGTCACCCGACGGCGCGGCGGAGTCGGCGTGGTCGGACGGCCGCAGCACACCGTCGGTCGGTTCGATCACGGTCTTTCCTCGGTCAGAGCGGGAGCTGGACACGGCCGATCACCCCCTGCAGGGTCGACATCCACGCGCCCCAGACCCCGGTCACCATCAGCAGGCCGAGCACGATCAACAGGGCGCCGCCGATGAGGTTGACGACGCGGATGTGGCGGCGGACGAACGCCACCGAACGCGTCGCCCAGCCGAAGCCGAGGGCGAGGAGCAGGAACGGGATGCCGAGCCCCAGCGAGTACGCCAAACCGAGAAGGGCGGCCCGCCCCGGGTCGCCCAGGTTGTACGACACCGAGAGGATCGCCGTCAGGGTCGGGCCGATGCAGGGCGTCCAACCGACGCCGAGCGCGATGCCCAGCAGCGGCGCCCCGATGAGTCCGAGGTTGCTGCGGGCCTGGAAGCGCACCGTCCGCTGCGCGAGCCCGAAGACCCCGATGAAGACGAGCCCGAGCAGGATGATGACCACGCCCATGACGCGCGTGATCGTGTCGGCGTACCGGACGAAGAACTGCCCGGCCGTCCCCCCGAGAACGTTGACCGCCATGAACACGAGGGTGAAGCCCGCGATGAACAGCAGTGTTCCCAAGACCAGACGGGAGCGACCCGGGGCGGATGCCGATCCCCCGCGCGGCGCGACCGCGCCCCCGATGAAGCCGAGGTACCCCGGCACGAGCGGCAGCACGCACGGGGAGAGGAACGAGATCAGCCCCGCCGCGAGGGCGACGGGGAGGGCGAGCCACAGTGCTCCGTCGAAGACGAGAGCTCCCGGGTTCACGCGCTCTCCGCGAGCACGGTGCGCACCATCGCTTCGAGGATGGATGCCTCGGGCAACTCGCCGATGACACGCGCGGCGACGCGGCCCTCGCGGTCGAGGACGAGGGTCGTGGGCGTGGCGTTGATCGACGTCTTGTCGGCGAAGGCGAGCTTGAGCTCGGCGTCGCTCACAGCCATCGCGCTCGAGTAGGACACGTTGTTGTCGCGCGCGAAGGAGAGCGCCGTGGCGGGCTGGTCGTACGTGTTGATGCCGAGGAACGCCACGTCCTGGCCCTGGAACGACTGATAGGCCTGCTCGAGGCGCGGCGCCTCGATGATGCACGGACCGCACGTGGCGTACCAGAAGTTCACGACGAGGACCTTGCCGGCGTAGTCGGCGCTGGAGACGGCCGAGCCGTTGTCGAGCGTGCCCGCGAAGTCGACGGGTTCGCCCCGGTTCTCGGGGGCGATCTCCTTCGTCTGGAAGCCGTTGGCCGCGATGTACCCCTTGTTGTCGCCCGCGCGGTACTGCTCGGCGAGCGGGTCGGCGCTGCACGCGGCGAGGCCCACCAGGAGCGCGAGCGCAGCTGTGGCGGAGAGGATTCGGCGCATCACACGGCTCCTACGTCGACGGCTCCGGCCGTCGCGGCCGGCTCGGCGTACGCCACCTCGACCCAGCGGGAGGAACCGGCGGCGCCGTCTCGCCGCTCGAAGCTCGTCACGCTCGACAGCGCACAGCGGCGCTTGCGGGGGTCGTGGCGGGTGGGCTGCTGGGAGAGGGCGAGGTGCGTGACCCAGATGGGCAGCTGGTGGGACACGACGACGACATCGCCGGAGGGCACTCGGTCCCAGGCGTCGTTCATCGCCTCGGTCATGCGCGCGACGATCCGCTCGTACGGCTCGCCCCAGCTGGGCACGGCCGGGCGCGACAGATGGCGCCAGTTCAGCGGGTTCGCGAGCGCCTGCTTCATCCGCCGACCCTCGAACACGTTCGTCGGCTCGATGACGCGGTCGTCGATGAACGGCTCGATGCCGAATGTCTGGACGAAGGGTTCCGCGGACTCACGCGTGCGCTGCAGGGGCGAGACGACGAGCGCGCCGATCGGACGCTCGAGTTCGTGCACGTACTGCGCGGCTTGCCGTGCCATGCGGCGGCCGTCGACGCTGAGTCCGAATCCGGGGAGCCGACCGTAGAGCACGCGGCGCGGGTTGTGGACTTCCCCGTGGCGCACGAGATGGAGGCGGTCGGCGGGCACGGCATCCAGTCTATGGGCGGGTCTTGTGGGCCGGCTGAGCGAGCAGCCCCGTTGGTTCGACGCCGTCCTACCTCCGGATGCCGGTCCTCAGACCTCGCGGCGGGAGGCGAGCAGCGACCGGACTCGCGCGTACAGGAACCACGCGATGCCCACTGCGACCCCCGCGATCACGACGTACTGCAGGATGTCGGCGTACTGCTCGATGACGTGCCAGTTCTCACCGAGCAGGTACCCGGCCAGCACGAAGATCGTGTTCCAGATCAGGCTGCCCGCCGCGGTCAGCAGACCGAACCGCCACAGCGGCATCTTCGCCACCCCCGCCGGGATCGAGATGAGGCTGCGGAAGATCGGCACCATGCGCCCGAAGAACACCGCCTTGCCCCCGTGCCGCTCGAACCACGCGACGGTGCGGTCGACATCCTCGGGGTGGAGCAGCGGGATTCTCGCGGCGATGGCGCGCAGTCGTGCGGCTCCGAGCCACCGCCCCAGTCCGTAGAGGGCGAACGCGCCCACGACGGATCCGAGCGTGGTCCACAGCAGCGCCTCGAACAGGGTGAACGAGCCCCGGCTGGCGGTGAGACCCGCCATCGGCAGAACGACCTCGCTCGGCAGCGGGGGGAACAGATTCTCCAGCGCGATCGCGACCCCCGCGCCGATGGGACCGATGATCTCCATGAGCGAGACCGTCCAGTCGGCCAGCGACGTGAGCCACGACTGGTCGCCGGATGTGTCGGCGGACGCGCCGCGCAGGGACGGCGTACCGCCCAGGGTGAGGGTGCTGTCGGTCATCGGGTGCCTTCGCGCTCGGTGATCGGCCGCCCGTCCGGACGCCCGCCCGAAGCTTAGAGCCGTCGCCTCCGCGAGACCTGGGAACGGGTCAGGATGCCGAGATCCCGGCGCTCACGATCGCGGCGGCGACGAACCACAAGGCGGCCATGAGGACGATGCCCGCCAGCGGCACCCAGAAGGTGATGCGATGCCGCACGAGCCGGACGATCGCGGCCACCACGGCGACCAGCAGAACGCCCCACGGGGCGATGACGGCGAACCAGAGGCCGAAGTTCATCAGGCTTTCATCGCAGGCGACCGCCCCGCAGGCATCCGACGCGAACGTCAGGAAGAACCCGGCGTACGAGCACGCGAGCGCGGCGAGCGGGAGCAGCACGAGCAGGACGATCGTGAGCGCGAGATCCCATCCCCGTCGCGCGGGGCGCGGAGGCTGCTCGGGCCGCAGCATCCGGTACGACTCCGGGGGGAGGGAAAAGGTCACGGGCGACATCCTAGAGATGCGGCGTCATTGATTCGCGTCGAACGCCCTCCTCGTCCTACGTTCGAGCCGTGTCGTCCTCCTCGTCCACCGCCCCCGCCGGGCTGGGCGGCGTGTTCCCGGTCGCGCGGTCGTTCCTCGACGCGCGACCGGTCGAACCCGTCGTCCTCCCCTACGGCGGCGCGCTCCCCGCCCTGCCCACCTCCGTGCGCGCCGACCTCCGCGCGACCGCCAACGTCGATGTCGTGCACGACCCCGCGGCGCCGGACCCGCTCGCGTGGCGCGCCTTCGGCATCCTGTACGCGCAGGTGCGCGCCGAGCAGGTCGTGCTCGCCCTGTCGGCCCGCACGAACCTCACGCTCGCCGGGAGCACCGTGCGCATCGTCGGCGACGGTCCGCTCGCCGCGACACTCACGACGGTGTTGCGCCGCCTCGGGGCGGCTGTGGTGCGGGCCACGGACGATCCGGTCGAGCGGCTCGCCGCGCGGCTCGACGGCGTCCGCGTCGAGGCTGTCGTCGCGGCGAGCGCCGCGCCCCTCACGATCCTCACGGGCACCGGTCACGACGGCATCCTGCCGACGGACGCCCCCGGGCTCGTCGCGGATGCCGCTCCGCGGCCCGTGGATGCCACGGCACTGCCGTCCCCGCGCCCGCACGTGCGCGCGACCGCGAACGGATCCCTCGTGGAGATGCCCTCCCCCCTCCCGGTCGACGGAGAACGCCCGACGGCCGCGCAGCTCCATCTCGCTGACGCTCTCACCGCGGCACTGCTCGCCCGCACCCGCGTCGATGGAGACGACGCGTTCGCCACGGCGGTGACCCCGTGAGCGGCCGCATCGCCGACCCGTCGCTGTGGCGCGCGGGGCACGACCGTATCGAGTGGGCTCGCGCGCACATGCCCGTGACGACCGCGCTCGCCGACCGCCTGACCCGCGAGGGCACCGTCGCGGGGGTGCGCATCGGCGTCTCCGACGTGCTCGAGCCGAAGACGGCCACGATCGCCCTCGCGCTCGCCGAGGCCGGTGCCGAGGTGACGGTGACCTCCGCCGGCCGCAACACCGACGACGCGGTGGCGGCGGCGCTGGCGCACGCGGGCATCCCGGTCTACGCCCGCGCGGACGCCGACCGTGTCGAGGACCGCGCGAACGCCCTCGCTCTGCTCGACCATCGGCCGCACGTGATCGTGGACGACGGCGCATCGACCATCCGCCTCGCGCATCTCGAGCGACCCGATGTCGTCGCCGACATGCGCGGAGCCACGGAGCAGACCACCTCGGGCGTGCGACCCCTGCGCCGCATGGAGGCCGAGGGGGCGCTGCGCATCCCCGTCGTCGCCGCGAACGACGCCCGGTCCAAGTCGCTGTTCGACAACATGCACGGCACGGGCCAGTCGGTCGTGTTCGCCGTCGCCGATGTCGCCGACCGCTCCTTCCGTGGCGCGACCGTCGCGGTCGTCGGGTTCGGACGTGTCGGCACCGGCATCGCCCAGCACGCCGCGGCCCTCGGTGCGCGTGTCGTCGTGACCGAGACCGACCCCGTCGCCGCGCTGCAAGCCGCGTTCGCGGGGTTCGAGGTGCGCACCCTCGCCGAGGCGGTCCGGTTCGCCGACATCGTCATCTCGGCGACCGGCATCCGTCACACGATCGACGTCGCCCATCTCGACGCGCTGCGCAGCGGTGCCGTCGTGGCGGTCGGCGGCGGTGTCGGCCAGGAGATCGCCCTGGATGCCGCACGCGCGGCGGGGGCCGTCGAGACCTCGCGCACCGGTTCGGTCTCGGTGCTCCGGATGCCGAGCGGAGCCGAGGTCCGCGTGCTGGACGACGGCAACTGCCTCAACGTCAGCGCCGCCGAGGGGAATCCGGTGGAGATCATGGACCTCTCCTTCGGGGTCCAGCTCGCCTCGGTGGCACACGTGCTCGCGACCCCCGACCTCGCGCCGGGCGTCCACGAGCTGCCCCGAGCCGCGGACGACGAGGTGGCGGCCATCGCCCTCGCCTCGTTCGGGGGAACGCTGGATGCCCCGTCGGCGGCGCAGCAGGCGTTCCTGGCGGCGTGGAACCCCGAGGAGGGCGAGGAGTGACGGTCGTCGTCCACCGCGCTCCGGTCGTCCTGTCCCCCGGCTCCGCCCCGCTCGCGGACGGGGCCGTGGCCGTGGCCGACGGCCGCATCGTGGCCGTGGGTCCCGTGGACGCGGTGGTCACCGACGCCGGCCCGGACACCGACCTGCGCGAGTGGGACGGCGTGCTCGCGCCCGGGCTCGTCAACGCGCACACGCACCTGCAGTACAGCGACATGGCCGCCGTCGGACTCGCCGAGCACGACGGCTTCGAGGCGTGGATGAGCGCCTTCATGGAGCTGTACCCCGTCCCGCGCGACTGGGGCGCCTCCGCGGCCGCCGGCGCCGCGCTGGCTCTGCGCTCGGGCACGACGGCGGTCGCGGAGATCGTCACCGACGCGGCGGCCGGTTCGGCGGTTCACGACGCGGGGCTCCACGGCATCGCGTTCTGGGAGGTCCTCGGCTGGACCGAACGCACGTGGACCGAAACCGGCGAGCGCACCGTGCGTGCCGAGCTCGCGGCGCTCCCCACCCCGCCGGCGACCGGCCTGTCGCCGCACGCGATCTACTCGCTCGACACCGCGGTCCTCCGCGACCTGGCGCGCCTGGCGCAGCAGCTCGGGGTGCGCCAGCACATCCACGCCGCGGAGTCCGCCTGGGAGGACGCGTACGTCCGCTCCGGCACGGGCGACCTCGCCGAGCGCTGGCGCGCGAACGGCCGCGGCGAGTTCGCGCTCCTGCGCGACGGCGGCGTGGGCACGGGCGTCATCCGGTACCTGGACGACCTGGGCGCCCTGACCCCGACGACGCACCTCGCGCACGGGATCTACGTGGATGCCGACGACCGGGCACTTCTGCGCGAGCGCGGGGTCAGCGTGGCCCTGTGTCCCCGTTCAAACGCCGTGATCGGCCTCGACCCGGCCCCGGTCGCGGCGTACCTCCGCGAGGGCAACGCGATCGCCGTCGGCACCGACTCCCTGTCGTCCTCCCCCAGCCTGTCGCCGTGGCAGGACGTCGCGGCGCTGCACGACATCGCGCGCGCCCAGGGGTACGCCGACGACGACCTCCACGCCCGCCTGTTCGCCGCGGCGACCTCCGGCGGGGCGCACGCCCTCGGCCTGGACGACACCGGCGTGCTCCGCGTCGGAGCCCGCGCCGATCTCGCAGTCTTCCCGGTCGCCTCGACCGCGCCGCGGGATGCGCTCGCCGAGCTCGTCGAGGCGGGTCCCGCCGAGGCATCCCTCACCGTCGTCGGCGGACGCACCCGCTGGACGACCTTCCCCGAGCACGAACGGACCACCGCGCATGTCTGACCCCCGCCCCCTGCTTTTCGGCCTGTACGAGCAGGCCTGCGTCGGCAACGGATCATCGGCGGCGAGCCTGTGGACCCACCCCGCCGACGACCGACTGTCGGCCACGTCGTTGCGGTACTGGGTCGACCAGGCTCAGCGCGTCGAGGACGCGGGCATGGACCTGTTCTTCTTCGGCGACGTGCTCGGGCTCTACGACACCTACCGGGGCGGGGCCGAGACCGCGATCCGGCACGGCGTCGAGATCCCCGCCCTCGACCCGATGCTGCACATCCCGGCCCTGGCCGCGGTCACCGACCGCATCGCCTTCGGCACCACGGTGTCGACGACGTACGAGCACCCCTTCGCCCACGCCCGACGCTTCTCGACGCTCGACCACCTCACGGGCGGACGCATCGGCTGGAACGTCGTGACTTCCTACCTCCCGGGCGCGGCGGCCAACTTCGGGCTCGACGTCATGGCGCACGACAGCCGCTACGACCGCGCCGACGAGTTCCTCGACGTCGCGTACGCCCTGTGGGAGCGCAGCTGGGACGACGACGCGTTCGTCGGCGACAAGGCATCCGGGGTGTTCGCCGACCCCGCGAAGGTGCACCGCATCGACCACGTCGGCGAGCACTTCCGGGTCGCCGGTCCCCACCTGGTCACCCCGTCGCCGCAGCGCACCCCCGTCATCATCCAGGCCGGGTGGTCGCCGCGCGGCCGCGAGTTCGCCGCGCGGCACGCCGAGCTGATCTTCGTCGGCGACTCCGACCCCGTGGCCGTGCGCGAGGGACTCGCCGGCATCCGTCGCCGCGCGAAGGAGCTGGGGCGGGATGCCTCGCAGATCCGGGCCGTGGTCGGGATGAACCTCGTCGTGGCACCGACCGCGATCGGCGTGCAGGAGAAGATCGACTCCCTCCAGGCCCACTACGCCGCGGAGGCGCAGCTGGCCGCGTACGCCGGTTGGGGCGGCATCGACTTCTCGCAGTACGCCGACGACGAGCCGCTGGTCAAGCGCGCCACGAACGCCACGCAGACGAAGGAGACGCGCGGCGACGCCCCGGTGCTCACCGCGGGAGACGTCCGTCGCCAGTTCTCGAGAGTCACGGCGTTCGCGGACGACCGTTTCCTCGGCACCCCCGACGACGTCGCCGATGCGATCGACGCATTCGTCGACGAGTCCGGCGTCGACGGGTTCCTCCTGCATCCGTTCCTGTCGCCGGGGTCGGTCGACGACTTCGCCGAGCTGCTGGTGCCGGCGCTGCGCGAGCGCGGGCTCTACGGCGGGTTCCCGCAGGACGGCACGTTCCAATCGCGCCTCCGCGACGACCGGCGCGACCGTCTCGGCGACGACCACCCGGCGCGCGCCGCACGTCACTGACGGCCGCGGCGGGTCAGCCTCGCGGTGCCGGTCCCGTCGAAAGCGCGTGCACGAACCGGCGCAGGAACTCGGTGCCGTCGAACGCGGTCACCGCGCGGATCGTCGGCCCCTCGGGAGTCCCCCACGCGAGCGGAAGACCGTCGTGGGTGAGGGCGATACGCGTCGCGAGCGAACCACCGTACGGCGTGAAGTCGACGGGGCCCTCGATCCAGTTCGTCACGATCTCCGGCCGGTGCAGGATCACGGTGGCGAGTCCGTCGTGGGCGGACGAGATCCGGCGGCCCCACTTGTACTGGTAGAAGTCGTTGTACGCGTCGAGCACCTCCCCGGCGAACGTCGCCCACGGCGTTCCGACGCCGCGCAGAACCGCGAGGACATGCTCGTCCAGGATCGCCGTGGCCGTGACGTTCACGCCCACCATGACGACGTTGCCCGCGTTGCGCGCCCCGAACACGATCTCGGCGGCGCGGCGGTCGTTCGCCGTGTTGGCATCCGTCAGCGTCGCTCCGCCCGGCGCGGGGTACGGTCCCGCGCCGCCCATGATCACGACCGAGCGGAACTTCAGGAACAGGTCGGGGTCACGCTCGAGAGCCCGGGCGATGTTGGTGAGGGGCCCGAGAGGGTGCAGATCGATCTCGCCGGGGTGCTCCGCGGCGATGCGCACGATGGCATCCACCGCGCTCTCCTCCTCCACGCGCAGCTCGGCGCGCTCGAAGCGGTCGCCGAGGCCGTCCGTGCCGTGCACGAAATCGGCGATGGATGCCTCTCCCTCGATCGGGGCCGCCTCGCCGAGGTGCACCGGGATGTCCTCGCGCCCGGCCAACCGCAGCACCGTGCGCACGTTCCGCGCGGAGTCGTGGACGGGCGTGTTGCCGTAGATCGTCGTGATCGCCTCGATCTCGACGTCGGGCTGAGCCAGCAGGTACATCAGCGAGTGAGCGTCGTCGAGACCGGTGTCGGTGTCCACCAGAACGCGACGGACGGAGGGAGCGGAAGAAGGGGATGCCATGCTCTCACCCTGCCCGGTCGCCGACGTCGACACGTCGCGGTGTTACACCGCGTGACACGCTGGTTCCCTGTTCGTCACATGAACACTTCAAAGTGAGACAGGACGCGGGCTGCCCAGACCCGTGCCCCCACAGCACATGTCGACCGGCGCCTCCGGCGTCGTCGGGAAACGGACACACTCATGGCATCCACGGCTCAGCGACTGCGTCGCGTCGCCCTGCCCGCGGCGGGCCTCACCGCCGCCCTCGCCCTCACCGCCTGCTCCGGCGGCCAGGCGGCTCCCGTCGCCACCGACGGTTTCGACGGCGTCTCTCTCACGGTGTGGAACAGCATCGACTTCGAGCCCTACCAGGGCCTGCAGAAGCAGTACTTCGAATCGTGCGCCGCCGACCTCGGCATCACGGTCGACGTTCAGACCCAGTCGGGCGACTACACCACGAAGCTGCTGCAGGCCGCCGGGGCCAAGGCCCTCCCGGACGTCGCCCTCCTCTCCACCGACACGCAGCTCCCCCAGCTCGCCTCGCAGGGCGTGCTGGCCGACCTGAGCCAGTACGACGTCACCACCGACGGGCTGGCCGACAGCGTCGCCGACCTCGGAACGTACGACAGCACGCTCTACGGCCTCCCGGTGCAGGTCGAGGACTACGCGATCTTCTACAACAAGGCCGCCTTCGCCGCGGCCGGTGTGGCCGAGACCGCGCCGAAGACGTTCGACGACCTCGCCACGCTCGCCGCTTCCCTCACCACCCCGACGCAGAAGGGCATCGTCCTCCCCGGCATCGCCGGCGACGGATCGACCCCGGTCTACTTCCTGCCCTTCCTCCTCTCCGCCGGCGGCGACCCCGCCGACCCCACCGGCGCCGGGGCGGTCGACGCCGTCGATCTCTACAAGAAGCTCGTGGACAACGGCTCCCTCTCCTCCGAGTTCGTCAACTGGGGCTGGGACTCGATCGACCAGTGGACCTCGGGAGCTGCGGCCCTCACCGTCTCGGGACCGTGGAACCTCGTCGACACCTCGATCCCGTTCGAGTGGGGGACGTTCCCGTTCCCGACGGCCACGTCCGGTGAGTCGCCGAAGGTGAACCTCCTGGGCTACGTCTACGGCGTCGCGGCGAACGCGGATGCCAAGAAGGAAGCCGCTGCCGCCGCGCTCGTGAAGTGCCGGGCCTCCGAGGAGAACCAGATCGACACCGCGGTGCAGGGCGGCTACATCCCCGCGCTGACCAGTGCGCAGGACGCGTTCGTGGAGAAGGTGCCCTCGGCCGCTCCGTTCGTGGAGTCGGTCGACGGTGCCTACAACTCCGCACAGCTGGGTACCGAATGGAACACCCTGCAGCAGCAGTACGTCGACGCCATCCAGGGCGCGACCGTGGGCGGTCAGACGGCACAGGCCGCGCTGGAGCAGGCCAGCGGCAAGTGACGGCGGACACGCTGACGACGACCGGCCGGCCGGGGGCTCGCACCCCCGGCCGGTTCCGGCGTTCACTGGCGGCGCGTCAGCGCGGTGAGCTGTGGGGGTTCCTCACCCCGGCGATCGTGTTCTTCGTCGTCTTCTTCCTCTTCCCCCTGGGCTACGGCGTGTACATGAGCACGACGAACTTCACCACGGGGACCTTCATCACCGGCCGCGCTCCGTTCGTGGGCACAGCGAACTTCGAGGCGATCCTCTCCGAGCCGGTCACCTTCCGCGCCCTCGCGAACACCCTCACGATCACGATCGTCTCGGTCGTCGTCGAGCTCGTCCTGGGTCTCGCTCTCGCGCTGCTGTTCGCCCGACGCTTTCCCGGCAGCCGGTGGCTGCCCACCCTCATCCTTCTGCCGTGGCTGCTTCCCGCGGTCGTCGTCGCCACCGTCTGGAAGTCGCTGTTGGCGGGCGACGGCCCGATCAACGACGTGCTCGCCTCGCTCGGACTCCCCTCCCAGCCGTGGCTGGCCAACCCCGCCACGGCCCTTCCGGCAGTCATCGTCGTCGCGGTCTGGGCGAGCCTGCCGTATTGGGCCACGATCCTCGGCGCCGCGCTCAAGCAGGTCCCCGCGGAACAGCTCGAGGCCGCACAGCTGGACGGCGCCGGAGCCTGGCGCCGGCTCCTCTCCATCGTGATCCCCACGATCTGGCCGGTGATCTCCGTGCTCGTGGTCATGAGCGTCGTCTACACGCTGCTCATCGTCGACCTGGTCCTGGTCCTCACCGCCGGTGGCCCCGCGAACAGCACCGTGACCCTCGGGCTCCTGTCGTACCGGCAGGCTTTCCAGCAGTTCCAGTTCGGACTCGGCGGGGCGTACGGAATGCTGCTGCTGGGCATCAGCATCCTGTTCGCGATCGTCTACACCGTGATGTCCCTACGCCGGGAGCGTGACGAATGACCGCCACCCTGCCGTCCACCCCCGCCGTCGTGGCCGCCGAACCCGCCCCCACCGCCGCGCCCGTGCGCCGGCGCCGGCGGGGCTGGACGTGGACCGTGGTCACCGTCATCGTCCTGGCGGTCTACCTCTTCCCGGTCTACTGGATGGTGTCGGCCTCGCTGCAACCCTCCGCCAACTCCGCCGACACCGCGTGGTTCCCGACCTCACCCGGCCTCGGCGGCTACGAAAAGGCACTGGATGACGCGGGCCTCGGTGGACTGCGGGTGTCGATCCTCGTCTCGCTCGGATCCGTGCTCGTGACGCTCCTGGTCGCGATTCCGGCCGCCTACGCGCTGAGCCGCCTCCGCTCGCGGGCCGTGAGCATCGCCCTGATCCTCTTGCTGCTCGCGCAGATGATCCCCAGCGTCGTCCTCGCGACGTCGTTCTACGCGATGTTCAACTCCTGGGGTCTGCTCAACACCTTCATCGGCCTGATCCTCGCCAACGCCACCGCGGGCGTGCCGTTCGCGGTCATCGTGATGCGGGCGTTCATGCTCCGCCTGGACACCGAGGTGATCGAGGCCGCGACCGTCGATGGGCTGGGTGCCCTCGGCACGCTGTGGCGCATCGTCGTTCCGTTGTCGCGGAACGCCATCGTGACGGCCGGAGTGTTCGCCTTCCTCTTCAGCTGGGGCGACCTCCTGTTCGGCCTGACCCTGGTGAACCGCAACGAGATGTACCCCATGTCGGTGCTGATCCTCGCGCTGTCGAACTCCAACCTGAACACCTGGGCCGCCACCATGGCCGCCTCGCTCATCGCGAGCGTGCCCGCCCTTGTTGTCATCCTCGCCGCCCAGCGGCACGTCAAGGCGGGTCTGACCGCGGGCTCCGGCCGCTGACGCGGAAGGCCGAGCCCGTGCCGCACGTAGACTGGCTTCTCGTGAGTGAACGCGTTCTGGTGCAGCAGCTGAAATCCCTCCCCGCGGGCCCCGTCTCGGTGTCCGGATGGGTCGAGACCGTGCGCGATCAGAAGAAGGTGCAGTTCGTCGTCCTCCGCGACGAGACCGGCGCGGTGCAGCTGGTCAACCCGGCGACCCGTCCGTCCGAGGAGGCCGGGGAACAGGATGCCGCGGCCCTTGCCCTCACCGAGACCGTCGGCGGGCTCGCCAACGGCACGTTCCTCACCGTCCACGGTGAGCTCAAGCACGACGAGCGCGTGAAGCTCGGCGGCGTCGAGATCAAGATCGGCGAGCTCGAGATCGCCGCGGCGGCCCACCCCGAGACCCCGATCGCCGCCGACAGCGGTCTCGACAAGCGCATGGACTGGCGCTTCCTCGACCTGCGCCAGCGCCGCAACAACCTGATCTTCCGGGTCCAGACGACCCTCGAGCACGCGATGCGCACGTACTGGGTCGAGCGCGACTACATCGAGATCCACACCCCGAAGCTCATGTCGAGCCCGTCCGAGTCGCGCGCCGAGCTCTTCCAGCTCGACTACTTCGGCGACCAGACCGCCTACCTCGCCCAGAGCCCGCAGCACTTCAAGCAGATGGCGCAGGCCGCCGGTTTCGGCAAGGTCTTCGAGATCGCGGATGCCTTCCGGGCCGACCCGAGCTTCACGAGCCGCCACGCGACCGAGTTCACCTCGATCGACGCCGAGATCAGCTGGATCGACTCGCACGAGGACGTCGCGCGGATGCAGGAGGAGCTCCTCGCGTTCGCGTTCACGGCGGTGAAAGAGAAGCACGGCGCGGAGATCGAGGAGCTGTTCGGCCTCGAGGTGACCGTTCCCGCGCTGCCATTCCCCCGGCTGACGCTCACCCAGGCCCGCGAGGTCGTCGCAGCGAGCGGGTACGACAACCCCCGTGCCGACGGCGATCTCGACCCCGAGAGCGAGCGGCGCGTCGCGGCGTACGTCAAGGAGACGTTCGACCACGACTTCGTCTTCGTCACCGAGTACTTCGCCGGGATCCGGCCGTTCTACCACATGCGCGATCCCGAGACCGGCCTCACGAAGAGCTACGACCTCCTCTACCGTGGCACCGAGATCACGACGGGCGCGCAGCGCGAGCACCGCATCGGGAAGCTCGAGGAGCAGGCGATCGAGAAGGGACTCGACCCCGCGGGCCTCGAGCACTACCTCGATTTCTTCCGCTACGGGGTGCCCCCGCACGGCGGCTTCGGCATGGGGCTGGCCCGCTTGCTGATGCTGCTGCTCGGTGAGTCCTCGATCCGCGAGGTGACCTACCTCTTCCGCGGACCGACGCGTCTGGCCCCCTGAGTTCCCCCTCCCGACCCCCGAGGTTCACTCCCCGGGTCGGGTGTGGTCATTGCGCGCGCGTACCGTTTCGGCATGGTCGTCGACAGCGCCGCGTTGACCGTCCCCGCGGACGGCTCTTCCGGCGCGGGTTGGAGCATTCGGCTCGTCGGTGTGGGACGCACACGTGCGGGCGAGCGGATCGTCGACGACGTCGATCTCGACCTGGCACCCGGCACCATCCTGGCGATCATCGGAGCGTCCGGGTGCGGGGCGACGACTCTCGCGCGCATCATCGCCGGGAGCGAGCGCGCGGACACGGGCGAAGTGCGAATCGACGGACGCCCGCGGCCGGAAGCGCCGCGCCTGGCCTCGGTCTTCTCCGACGCCGCCCCCCGTTTCGGACGGGTACGCGACGCCGTCCGTTCCCGCAGCCGTCACCCCCGCGCCGCGGAGGAGCAGGACCGCCTCCTGTCTCTCGTCGAACTCCGCGACCCGAACGCCTCGGTGCGACGCCTCTCCCGCGGCGACCGTCAACGATTGACGATCGCGCGGGCACTGGCGACCGAGTCGCCGGCGCTCGTCCTCGACGACGCGCTCAGCGCCCTGCACACGTCCGCTCGTGAAAGGCTGCGCGACGCGGTCGAGCGCGAGCTGCGCCGTCGCGGGACGACCACCGTCTGGGTCACCCGCGACACCGCCGAAGCCATCGCGGTGGCGGATCGCATCGTCGTCCTCGATCGCGGACGCATCGCCGCCGACGGGACGCCCGAGCAGGTCTACGCCCGCGCAGCCGAACCGGCCGTCGCCGCCGTGCTCGGGCCGGTGAGCACGGTTCCGGGCATCGTCGAGGGTACCGTCGTGGACGTGTGGGGCCAGCACCTGCCGCTCGCCGCGACCGCGCACGACGGGCACTGCGAGGTCCTCATCCGGCCCGAGAACGTCGTCCTCGTGGGTCCGGACACCCCGGGTGTGAACGCGATCGTGGAGGAGAGCAGATTCCTCGGCCACGTGCGGCGTTCGCTCGTGCGCACGGATGACGGGAGCCTCGTCCACGTCGATCACGGGGCGGACATGCGGCTCACCGACCACGCGCGCGTGCGCATCGCCCTTGCGCCGCTACCGGTGACGACGCGACCGCTCAGCTGACCGCCGGGATCAGCCCGGGAAGTCGATGCTCGCGCGCTCGGCGACCACCGAGCGGACGAACGCCGCCACCTCCTGGTGCGCGGGGTGCACCTGATAGCGTTCGAGCGCTTCCACGTCGGTGAATTCGCTCACGAGCGCCACGTCCCAGTTCGCCTGCGGATAGGCGACGTTCCGGCCTACCTCGAGGTGCTCGATCTCCGTGATCTCGCCCCGCAGCGACAGCAGCTGCTGTTCGATCTGCTCCGCGTGCAGGGCACGCGTGTCGGCGTCGTCCGCCGCGAGCTTCCAGAGAACGATGTGACGGATGCTCACCGGGAGGCTCCTTCGTGGTCGGCCGCGAGGATCGCAGCACGGAGGCGATCGGCGGAGAGGCGCCAGTGCGCGTGCAACTCCCCGTCGATGAGGACGACCGGGATCTTCTCCCACCACCGTTCGTACAGGGCGGCATCCTCGGTGATCGAGGCCTGGTCGATGACCACGCGATCCGCGACGTCGACGGGAAGTTCGGCCACGACAGTCTCGACGATCTGCTCTGCGACGTCGCAGAGATGACAGTCGGGCTTGCCGATAAGCGTGAGGGTCGTCACGCTCCCATCCTAGAAGAGCGCGTCGGCGTCAGGATTCGACGTCGTACCCCGAGGCGATCCACTCGCCCGTGCCGCCCTCGACGTTCGTGGCGTCGTGGCCGCGCGCCGTCAGAGCTTCGACGACCCGCGCGGAGCGGCCGCCGGCCTGGCAGATCACGTCGAAGGCCCCATCGGGAAGCTGGTCCAGGTTCTCGCCGAGCGTCGACATCGGGAGGTTCACGGCACCGGGCACGTGGCCCGCGGCGAACTCGTCGACCTCGCGCACGTCGATCAGGGGACGGTCGCGTCCGTCGTGCAGGTCGTGGACCGAGATGGACTGCATTCTTGCTCCTCGCAGGACGGAGTGGTCATATGCCCCATACACGAAGCGCCCGTCGGATGACAGGCGCTCGGTGGTGGTCGCGTTACTTCTTGTTGCGACGCTGGTGACGAGTCTTGCGAAGCAGCTTGCGGTGCTTCTTCTTCGCCATGCGCTTACGGCGCTTCTTGATGACAGAACCCACGGAAAACCTCACTAAGTCGGGGTCTGGGTGCCGATGTCGGCGCCCGGGAACGGGTAGGCGTTGGAAAAAGGCCTCGGATCAGTCTAGCCGACGTCGGCCACCGGGCGCTGCACGACCTCCGCGACGGCGGACTCGGGCACCCGGTAGCTCCGGCCGAAGCGGACGGCGGGCAGTTCGCCCGCGTGCACGAGCCGGTAGACGGTCATCTTCGAGACGCGCATGAGTTCGGCGACCTCGGCGACCGTCAGGAAACGCACGTCGGGCAGCTCCGCCATCGATCACCCTTCGCCGCGGGTGACCTTCACCCTCTGATGTGGGTCACACTCTAGGGTCTGGCCGGGACGGCTGTAAACCTATGGGGCTTCTGTGACTCGTGTTTGTATCGGATGCCACGCGCCCGCGGCTGCGCCCTGCGTCAGCGGCCCGGCAGCTTGCGGAAGGCCGACGCGACGGAGTGCTTCACCGAGGCGGCCGCGCGTCCGACCACTTCGGCCGCGTGGACGGCGGATTCCGGCAGCGCCGGCTCGTTCTCGACGTCGACGGAGAAGAACGGGACGAGCCAGTCGTCGACCTCGTCCAGCGGGGCCACCGCAAGGCTGTAGTACCGGTGCTGCCCCTCCTCGCGCACCGACACCAACTCGGCCTCGCGCAGCACCTTGAGGTGCTTGGAGATGGTCGGCTGGCTCACGCCCAGGGAATGCACGATCTGCGAGACGCTCGTCCCCCGCTCGCCGCCGGTGGCGCGATCCAGGAGAAGCTGAAGGATGTCGCGACGCGTGCCGTCAGCGATCACGTCGAAGATGTCCGCCATGGCATTAGGTTAGCCGCGACCCCGGCCGAGTACCATGATTCGGGTTCCACCCCCGAAGGGAGCGACGCATGGCGGCGACGCCCGAAGAGGTGAGTATGTCGATGCGCGCACGGCGCATCGCGTTCCGGGCATGGGACGGACTCCGCGATCTGACCACGGCATCCCCCGCCCGTTTCGCCGTTCTGGTCTTCGTCATCCTGATCGCGCTCTTCACCGCGCTGTTCTCGCTGCCGGCCGCGGCCGCCGACGGCCAGCGCACCCCGTTCGCCGACGCGCTGTTCACCGCGGTGTCGACGATCTGCGTCACGGGCCTGTCGACGGTGAACATGTACAGCGACTGGTCCCCCCTGGGGCGCGTGATCACGTATCTCGGCGTGAACGTCGGAGCCCTGGGCGTCCTGACCCTCGCATCGATCCTGGGCCTGGTCATCTCCAAGCGCCTGGGCCTGCGCGCGAAACTCATCGCCGCGGGCGACAGCAACCCGCTCCGCGCCCACGGCGGTCCGGTCAACGAGGGTCAGACCATCCGCCTCGGCGAGGTCGGCCAGTTGCTGCGCACCGTCGCCCTGTCGACCCTCGTCATCGAGGCAGGTCTCGCCGTCCTCATCTACCCGTCGCTCATCATCGGGGGAATCGATCCGATCGTGGCCCTGTGGGAGGCGCCGTACTACGCGGCCATGGCGTTCACGAACACCGGCTTCGTCCCCAACGCGGACGGACTCCTCCCGTTCGCGCGGGATTACTACCTGCTCACGGTCCTCATGATCGGGGTGTTCCTCGGATCGATCGGCTTCCCGGTGATCTTCACGCTGTGGCGTCATTGGTGGCGGTTCCGCCTCTGGTCGCTGCACGCCAAGCTCACGATCATCACGACGGTCGTCCTGTTCGTCGCCGGAGCCGGCGTCATTCTGCTGCTGGAATACGACAACCCCCTGACCTTCGGCAGCATGGACGCGTGGGACACCACCTTCCAGGCGTTCTTCCTGTCCGCGATGACGCGATCGGGCGGATTCTCCGTCGTGAACATCGGCGACCTCAACGGCGCCACGCTCGTCGTGGGCTCGATGCTCATGTTCGTCGGCGGCGGCTCGGCATCCACGGCCGGCGGGATCAAGGTCACCACCCTCGCCGTCCTGGCCCTCGCCGTCTGGTCCGAAGCCAAGGGACGGCCCGCGGTGGAGGCGTTCGGCCGTCGGATCCCGAGCGACGTGCAGCGCGTCGCGCTCTCGGTGGTGGCGTGGGGCGCGACGATCGTGGCGCTTTCGACGGTGACCATCAGCCGGATCACCGACGCGCCGATCGAGTACGTCCTCTTCGACGTCATCTCCGGTTTCGCCACCGTGGGACTTTCGACCGGGCTCACCGCGGAACTCCCCGACCCCGCCGTCTACGTGCTGGCTGTGACGATGTTCATGGGGCGCATTGGTACTGTGACACTCGCCGCGGCCGTCGCGGCATCCTCCCGCTCGCAGCTGTACGCGCTGCCCGTTGAAAGGCCGATCGTTGGTTGAACGGATCCGCAGCGACGCGCCCGTCCTCGTCATCGGGCTGGGCCGCTTCGGCGCGGCGTGCGCCGGCGAGCTGGACCGCCTCGACCGCGAAGTGCTCGCCGTCGACGGCAACCTCGACCTCGTGCAGAAGTGGTCCGAGCGCGTCACCCACGCGGTTCAGGCCGACGCACGCAACATCGACGCCCTCCGCCAGATCGGCGCGCAGGACTTCCAGGTCGCGGTCGTCGCCGTGGGCTCCCTCATCGAGGCATCCGTCCTCATCACCGCGAACCTCGTCGACCTGAAGGTGCCGCAGATCTGGGCGAAGGCCGTGTCGCAGTCGCACGGCAAGATCCTCGCGCGCGTGGGCGCCAACCACGTCATCTACCCCGAGGCCGAGGCCGGCGAGCGCGTCGCGCACCTCGTCAGCGGACGCATGCTCGACTTCATCCGCTTCGACGACGACTTCGTGCTCGCGAAGATGTACCCGCCGAAGCTCGTGCGCGGCGTGGGCCTGAACGAGTCGGGCGTCCGCACGAAGTACAACGTGACGGTGGTCGGCGTGAAGAGCCCGGGCCGCCCGTTCCGTTACGCCGAGGCGAACACCGTCGTCACGAACCACGACCTGATCATCGTCTCGGGGACGAACAGCGACATCGAGCGGTTCGCGGCACTCGACCGCTGACGGGCTTTCCCTCCGCGATAAACGCTCTCCGCCCCGAGAAACGCGCTCTGAGAGCGTTTCCCGGTGCAGGAAGCGTTTATCACCGGGGGAAGCGTGTCACGCGTCGATCTCCAGCTCGACGGTGACCACGTCGTCGACGCCGAGGTGCTCGGCATCCTGGAGCGCCTTCTTGATCGGCACGATGTAGGCCCCGTCCCTCGGCCAGAGCGCCGTGGTCACGCGGGTCGCCCCGATCGTGACGGCGGCGGGGATCATCCCCCAGCCGTACGTCACCACCGGCGCGACCTCGGATATGGCTGCGGCCTCGGCGGGCGGCACGGTGACGAAGTGGAACGGCGCGGGTCCGCGCCAGTACCAGATCACTCCCTCGAATCGCAGCCGCATGTCACGCCCCGGCGGCGAGTTCCTTCGCGCGAGCGAGCGCGGCCTCGGCGGCGTCGGTGAAGACGTCGTCGAGATGCGCGTCCTGCAGCACGGCGACCGCGCGCTCCGTCGTGCCCTTGGGGCTGGTGACGCGGCGGCGCAGCTCGGCCGGATCGACATCGGAGGATGCCAGCAGCGCCGTCGCGCCGATGAAGGTCTGCTCGGCCAGGAGGCGCGCGGCGGCGTCGTCGAAGCCCATGCGGACGGCGGCCTTCGTGAACTCCTCGATCAGGAGGAAGACGTAGGCGGGACCCGAGCCGGAGATGGTGGACAGGGCATCGATCTGCGACTCAGGAATCTCGACGACGTGGCCGACCGTCTCGAACAGGGCGCGAACGAGCGCCACGTCGTCCGCGGTCGCGGCGGCGCCGGCCGCGAGACCCGTCACCCCTTTGCCCACGAGCGAGGGGGTGTTCGGCATCGAGCGCAGCGTCGCGACGCCGTCGCCGAGGTGTCGCGCGAACGTCTCCAAGGTCACCCCCGCCGCAAGGCTCACCACGACGGCGCCCGGACGAAGGTGCGGCACGATCTCGTCGAGCAGGTCGGGCACCATGGCGGGCTTGACGCCGATGAAGATGACCTCGGCGGATGCCGCGGCGGTGGCGTTGCCCTCCGGGTCAGCGTCGAGGGCGACGCTCGTCACGCCCTCCAGCTCGGCGAGCTCGGATGCCTTCGCGACCGAGCGGTTGGTCGCGATCACTCCTCCGCCCGCTCCCCCGCCCGTGAGGCCGGCCGCGACGAGGCCGCGGAGGATCGCCCCTCCCATGGAACCGGCGCCGAGGAACGCGAGCGGGGGCAGGCAAGGGGTGGCATCCGTCATGCACGCAAGTCTACGAACCCTGAGTGCGGCGGAAAGGGGCGCGCGTTAGAGTCGGAGCGCGCCCGTAGCGGAGCGGACGCGAGCGACACGGAGGACCCTTATGACTCTCTTCGACGGCATCACCTCGCGCCTGGTCGAGACCGGTCGGCTGAGCGTCAACGTGCTCGAGCGCTCGGCCGACGATCCGGCGACGGCCCCCGAACGGACCGTCGTGTTCGTCCACGGGAACGTCTCGTCCTCGCTGTTCTGGCAGGAGATCATGCAGGACCTGCCGAGCGAGCTGCGGGTCCTCGCCGTCGATCTCCGCGGCTTCGGGGGAACCGAGCACGCGCCGATCGACGCGACCCGCGGGGTGCGGGACTTCAGCGACGACCTGTACGCCGCGCTCACCGCCCTCGGCATCCCGACCGCGCATCTCGTGGGCTGGTCGATGGGCGGGGGCGTCGTGATGCAGTACGCCCTCGATCACCCGGTCCTGTCGCTCACTCTTCAGGCGCCGGTGTCGCCCTACGGCTTCGGCGGCACGCGCCGCGACGGGTCGCGGCTCACCGACGACGACGCCGGTGTCGGCGCAGGAGGCGCGAACCCCGACTTCGTGCAGCGCCTCATCGACCACGACACGACCGACTCCGCGCCCACCTCCCCGCGTTCGGTCTTCCGCTCCGGCTACGTCGCCCCCGGATACACGAGCGACCACGAAGACGTCTGGGTCGAGTCGATGCTCACGACCTCCACGGCCGGTGGCAATTACCCCGGCGACTTCGTGCCGTCGCCGAACTGGCCCGGCTTCGCCGCCGGGACCATCGGCGTGCTCAACACCATGGCGCCCAAGCACTTCGATGTCTCGAACATCGTCGACCTCGCGGAGAAGCCGCCGATCCTCTGGATCCACGGGACCGCGGACGCCATCGTGTCGGATGCCTCGTTCTACGACTTCAACCACCTCGGCGCCCTCGGCATCGTCCCGGACTGGCCGGGGGACGAAATCGCACCCGCCCAACCGATGGTGTCGCAGACGCGTGACGTGCTCGACGCGTACGCCGCCGCGGGCGGCGAGGTCACCGAGATCGCCATCGACGGTGCCGGGCACGCCCCCCATCTCGAGCGACCGGCGCAGTTCCGTCAGGCCCTGCTGACGGTGATCGGCTACGTGGGACGTCCGGCCGACCCCGCCCCGCCCACCGAGGCGATCATCCTGCGTTCGGCCGACTGAGAGGTCCCCGTGGAGTACTGCCTGTTCACGGAGCCCCAGCAGGGCTTCTCCTACGACGACCAGCTCGCGTTCGCCCGCTCCGCCGAGACCCACGGGCTGGACGGGTTCTTCCGCTCCGACCACTACCTGCGAATGGGCGAGGGCGACGCGCTCCCCGGGCCCACCGACGCCTGGACGACCCTCGCCGGCCTCGCCCGCGAGACATCCCGCATCCGACTCGGCACACTCGTCTCCTCGGTCACCTACCGCGTTCCCGGCATCCTCGCGATCCAGGTCGCGCAAGTGGATGCCATGTCGGGCGGTCGAGTCGAGCTGGGCCTGGGCACGGGGTGGTTCGAGCGGGAGCATGCCGCGTACGGCATCCCGTTCCCCCCACGCCGTTTCGACCTGCTCGAGGAGCAGCTCGCGATCGTCACGGGCCTGTGGTCGACCCCGGTCGGTGACACGTTCTCGTTCGACGGACAGCACTACCGCCTGGATGCCGCGCCCGCCCTGCCCAAGCCCGTCCAGTCGCCGGTGCCGGTCATCGTCGGTGGCGGCGGTCCGAAGCGGACCCCCGCGCTCGCCGCTCGCTTCGCCACCGAGTTCAACATCGGATTCGTTCCGGAGGACGTCATCGCCGAGAAGTTCGCGGTCGTGCGGGCCGCCTGCGAGGAGGCCGGCCGCGACCCCGCGAGCCTGAAGCTCTCGGTCGCACTTCCGACGATCGTCGGAGCGGACGACGGGGCGATCGAACGCCGCACCGCGGCCATCGGCCAGTCGCGCGCCCAGTTCGACAACGGCGCCAATCTCATCGGACGGCCCGAGGAGATCGCGGCGAAGGTCGAACGCCTGCAGGAGCTGGGCGCGGAACGCGTCTACTTCCAGCTCCTCGACCTGCGCGACGTCGATCAGGCCGACGAGATCGGCGCGGACCTGCTGCCGCTGCTTCCGCGCTGACCCGGGTTGGTCGCGGCCGCGCCCGCGCCGTCGCGGATCAGTCGCGGCGGTGTTCGAAGAAGTCGCGCAGCAGGGCGGATGCCGCGTCGTCGGCGACCCCGCCGACGACCTCCACGCGGTGGGGCAGACGCCGGTCGCGGAGGACGTCGTACAGGGATCCGGCGGCGCCTGCCTTGGCATCCCACGATCCGAACACCACGCGCGGCACGCGCGCCTGCAGCACCGCGCCCGCGCACATGACGCAGGGCTCGAGGGTGACGACGAGCGTGCACGCGGCCAGATGCCACGTCCCGAGGTGCGCGGCGGCTGCGCGCAGCGCGACGACCTCGGCGTGCGCGGTCGGGTCGTTCGTGACCTCACGGAGGTTGCGGCCCTCGCCGATCACGCAGCCCTCCGCGTCGAGCACGACCGCACCCACGGGCACGTCCCCGTGCGCGGCGGCGTCGCCCGCCAGCGCGAGCGCACGGCGCATCGCGGCGAGATCGGCGGCGGTGGGGGTCACGGTGCTCCGGAAAGACAGGGGCGGAACGAGGGGGTCGAGCGGCTAGCCTTGAGCCTATGCGTGTCCACGTCGCCGACCACCCTCTCATCACCCACAAGCTCACGGTGCTGCGCGACCGGCAGACCTCGTCGCCGGTGTTCCGTCAGCTGACCGAGGAGCTCGTGACGCTGCTGGCCTACGAGGCCACCCGCAACGTGCGCGTCGACCCGATCGAGATCCAGACGCCGGTCACGACGACGCAGGGCGTCCGGATCAGCGAGCCGCGTCCGATCGTCGTGCCGATCCTGCGCGCGGGCCTGGGCATGCTCGAGGGCATGGTCAAGCTCCTGCCGACCGCCGAGGTCGGGTTCCTCGGGATGGTCCGCGACGAGGAGACGCTGCAGCCCTCGACCTACGCCGAGCGCCTCCCCGACGACCTCAGCGACCGCCAGTGCTTCGTGCTCGACCCGATGCTCGCCACCGGCGGCTCGCTCGGCGCGGCCATCAAATTCCTCTTCAACCGCGGCGCGCAGGACGTGACGGCGATCTGCCTGCTCGGCGCCCCCGAAGGTGTCGCGGCGATCGAGAAGCAGGTCGAGGGACACGACGTCACGCTCGTCCTCGGCGCGCTCGACGAGCGCCTCAACGAGAAGGGCTACATCGTGCCCGGGCTCGGCGACGCGGGCGACCGCCTCTACGGCACGGCCTGACCTGCGGCTTTCCCCTCGCGGGTCAGCGCGCGTCGGCGACGAGGCGGGCGAAGGCGCTGAGGCGGGCGACACCCTCGGGCGTGCGCGGGAGGTCGTCGAGGAGCGCGGGCGAATACACGACGTACGCGACCTGCATCGCCCGGGAGATCGCGACGTTGATGCGGTTGCGCAGGAGCAGGAACTCCAACCCTCGCGGAGCATCCCGGCCGGATGACGCGGCGAGGGTGAGAATCGCCACGACGGCCTCCTTGCCCTGGAACCGGTCGACGGTGCCCACCGGCACCTCGGGGTAACCGGCCGCCGCGAGAGCCTCCTCGACCGCCACCTGCTGGGCGTTGTAGGGCGTGATCACGATCACGTCGTCGGCACGGAGCGGCCGCGACGGATGCATCACCGCGCTGTCACCGGCACCCCCCTCGGCACCGGACCACGCACGCCCGACGAGGTCGGCGACCAGGGCGACCACGGCGTCGGCCTCCTCGGTCGACGCCGTCGCGTTGCCGTGGTGTCGGACAGGAACGGCGTGGAGTCCCGGTTCGACGCCGACGAGCGAGCGCTGCGCCGTCGACGGGTGAGCGGCGAGGCGTCCCTCGTACGACAGTCGCGAAACGGGGCCCGCGACGGCCGGATGCATGCGACGGGTGCGCGCGAGGAAGTAACCGAACTCGGGCGGGACGACCTCGGCCCCGTCGATAACCCACCCCAGCGCAGAGGTGTCGACGGGTTCGGGGTGGGTGCCCTGGCTGACCTGCGGCAGCTGCTGCGGGTCACCGAGCAGCAGCAGGCGCGGGGAGGCGAGGGACACGGCGATCGTCGAGGCGAGCGAGAACTGCCCCGCCTCGTCGATCACGAGCAGATCGAGACTGCCGCGCGGGATGCGCGCCTCGTGGCTGAAGTCCCAGGCCGTGCCCCCGACGACGAAGCCGTGCGCGGCATTCTCGGCCGCGAAAGCTGGAACACCGTTCTTCGGCAGCACCGTGAAGGAGTGATCGACGCTCGGATCCTTGGGCGCTTTGCCCACGCGGCCTGCGGTAACGCCGGCGGCGATGACCCGGTCGAGCATGTGCTCGACCGTCGCGTGGGACTGCGCCACGACCCCGACCCGGTACCCCCGTTCGGCCACGAGGCGCGCGATGACGTGGGAGCCGACGTAGGTCTTGCCCGTCCCCGGGGGACCCTGGACCGCGAGATAGCTGCGATCGAGGTCGGACACGGTGCGGGCGATCGCGGTGACCTCGTCGTCTCCGGCGCCACCGTCGATCGAGGTCACCGCGGCGAGCGCGCCCGACCGCGTGCGCGGCGCGCGGCGACGAAGGATGTCGGCCGCGGGGCCGTCCGGGAGCGTCGGCGCGGCGGCGAGGACGGCGTCGGCCCACGCGTCGATCGCCTTCTGCTGGTTGCCGGCGCGCGGCGGAGCCGGCGGCGTGAGCGCGAGCGGGAGCGTGTCCCACGTCATCCCGTCGACGGCCACCTCTTCGATGACGGCTCCGTCCTCGAGAACCTCGCGGACGGTGACGCGGCGGGCTCCGTGGATCCAGCGCGGCCGGACGTCGAGCGGGAACGCCGCCGGCAGGTCGTAGACCGCGAAGGGCTCGGCATCCACCGTCAACCGACTCCCGGGCGCGACCTCACCGTGCACCTCGACGAGACGCCGTTCCGCGCCGCGGCCCGACTCCGCGATGTGCCAGTCGGCGACGACGCGCGAGCGGGCTGCGTCCACGACGACGACGTCGCGGGTGTCTTCCCAGATCGACACCGGCTCGCGCAGGCGCAGGAAGTGCGTCGCCCAGTACGTCTTCTCTTCGCGGGGGTAGTAGTCGATCGCGGCGGCCGCGAGACGCAGGGCCGTCGCGTCGGGCTCAGGGGCCTCGGCCGCCCAGCGCTGCAACGCGGTCGCCCGCGGGGACGGCTCGTAGGCCTGCTCGTCGGGCTCGGCGCCCCGCGCGGGCATCGCCCCGCCCTCGCGCGCGCGATCGACCAGCCAGTCGCGCAGGCGCCGGGTGGAGACGCAGTCGTACCGGTTGTAGTCGGCGAGGTCGTCGAGCACGCGTTGGGCCGCCTCGACGTCACCGTCGGCGGCGAGGGCACGAGCCTCGACGTACTTCACGATCGAGTCATCGCCACGCTGGACGTCGCTCGTGCGCACCTCCGTGCCCATGTACAGCGGCTCGAGCTTCTTGATCGAATACGACCGGGATCCGACGCGCAGCGCGCGCCGGACGACCGGGTACAGATCGACGAAGACGCCGTCGCGGAGCAACCGGTCGACGTCGGCCTCGCGGACGCCGTAGCGCGCGGCCATCGTCAGCAGGTGCGTGGGCTCGTACGGCGCGTAGTGGTAGATGTGCATGTCGGGGAACTGCTCCCGGCGCACGGCCACCATGTCGAGGAAACGCTCCAGCGCGGCACGCTCTTCGTCGAAGGTATGGGCCCAGAGGGCTCCGTAGCGTTCGCGCGAGTCCACCCAGCCGAACAGGTAGTCGATGCCCCAGTGCTCCCGGTCGCCCTCGGTGTAGAGCGGGTCACCCTCGAAATCGAAGAAGAGATCGCCGTGATCCGGCCGAGGAAGAACGCCGAGGGCCTTGGGCGCCACCACTTCGTAGGTCGGGACGACGTGCTCGCCGCCGGCGCCGTCACCGGCGGGACTCTCGAGCTGCAGTCGCGCCTGCGTCCGCAGGGAGGCGAAGGTGTCGGCGCTCATGCCCGCGGGGGCGGACGTCGCCGCCGCGAGGGCGTCGATCGTCTCGATTCCGCCCGCCCGCAGACGCTCGCGCTGCACGGGGCGCATGCCCGCGACGAGAAGCAGGTCGCGGTGCGCGACCACCTCGATCTCGCAGGTCGGGCAGCGCCCGCAGGCGAGCACCGCGAGGTCGCCGCGCGGGTCGCCCCACGGCACCACGGGACCCGCGATGCCCAGCTCGACGCGCCGGTCGGCGATGAGGGCGCGCAGGCGCGCGCGACGCAGGGAGAACACCGGCAGGAGGTCGTCGACCCGGTGGGTGCTCGTGGCCCCGTCACCGAGCAGGAGCTGCACCTCGCCCGAGCGCCGAACGCCCAACCGGTCGAGCTGGTCGACGTACGCAGCGAGCTGCATGAGGGCGGTGACGCGCGCGCGACGCGCGAGCTTGGTGTCCTGCACGATCCACGGTCGTGTGCCGCCGTCGCCCGCGTCGGGTTCGCGGACGAGGAAGTCGGCGAATCCGACGAACTCGTCGGTCGAGAACGCCGCCTGGTAGACGACCTCGGCCGAGGGGTCGGAGAGCGCCTCACCCGTCAGCCGTACCGCCTCGGCCAACGCCTCGGCGTCGGAGGACCGGGCGGCCGGAATCTCTCGAACGGCCGCGCCGAACTGACGGCGGTACTCGTCGAGCACGCGCAACTCGTGCGCGGTTCCGAGCGCCGCGGCGCGCTCGAGAGTGGCATCCTCGGGATCGGGTACCGCCTCGATGCGGCCGATCTTCGCGTCGATCGCCCGCAGCCACGCGAACTCGCATTCGGCTGCCGCTTTGAGGTCGCTGGCGCTCCAGACGATCCGGGCCTCTTGCTCGATGTACCGCATGATCCCCCACGCTAATCGGGGCCGCCGACATCGGCGGTCCCGCCTCCCCCGGTCGCCGGCTCCGCAGGGGCGGTCCGCCACGGTGTCGGCCCCACCTGACAGACTGGGACGGTGATCACCGAGCTGCCGTTCGAGAACGTCTACCGGCACGGTTTCGCGCGCGTGGCGGCGTGCACGATCCCCGTCGCCGTCGCCGACCCCGCCTCCAACGCGGAAGCGGTGCTGGCCTCGGCGCGGGAATGCGACGCCGACGGGGTCGCGATCGCCGTGTTCCCCGAGCTGTGCCTGACGGGCTACGCGATCGACGACCTCGTGATGCAGGATCCTGTTCTGGATGCCGCGGAGGCGGCCGTGGCGCGGATCGTCGCGGCATCCGTCGACCTCCTCCCCGTGCTGCTCGTCGGCGCGCCCCTGCGTCACCGCAATCGCCTCTACAACTGCGCCGTGGTCGTCCACCGCGGGCGGATCCTCGGTGTGGCCCCCAAGTCGTACCTGCCCACGTATCGGGAGTTCTACGAGAGCCGCTGGTACGCCCGCGGCGACGACCAGGCGGGTCAGCACACCACCGTCGCGGGCGAGACGGTCCCGTTCGGGCCGGACCTGCTGTTCGAGGCCGCGGACGTGCCCGGGCTGACGCTGCATGTCGAGATCTGCGAAGACGTCTGGGTACCGATCCCCCCGTCCTCGCCCGCAGCCCTGGCCGGTGCCACCGTGCTCGCCAACCTCTCCGGCAGCCCCATCACGATCGCGCGTGCCGACGACCGCGCCCTGCTGGTGCAGTCGCAGTCGATGCGGTGTCTCGCCGCGTACGTCTACGCCGCCGCGGGCCAGGGCGAGTCGACCAATGACCTGTCCTGGGACGGTCAGACGATGATCTACGAGGGCGGCCAGCTCCTCGCGACCACCGAGCGGTTCCCCGACGGGCCCCGCCGCAGCGTCGCCGACGTCGACCTCGATCGCCTGCGTCAGGATCGGCTGCGCCAAGGCACGTTCGACGACAACCGCCGCTCGACAGCGACCCCGTTCCGCACGGTGTCGTTCGAGCTCGCTCCCCCGTCCGGCGACCTGGGCCTGCTCCGCCCCATCGACCGATTCCCCTTCGTGCCCGACGACCCCGCTCGGCTGGCCCAGGACTGCTACGAGGCGTTCAACATCCAGGTCTCGGGGCTCGTCCAGCGGCTCGAGGCGATCGGCCGACCCCGCCCCGTCCTCGGAGTGAGTGGCGGACTCGACTCCACGCACGCCCTGCTCGTCATCGCCCGCGCGATGGACCGCATGGGTCGGCCGCGCAGCGACATCCTGACGTACACCCTCCCGGGGTTCGCGACGAGCGAGAAGACCAAGCGCAACGCGATCGCCCTCGCCGAGGCGATCGGCGCGACGATCGATGAGATCGACATCCGTCCCGCGGCATCCGAGATGCTCTCCCGGATGGGTCACCCGTTCGCCGCCGGAGAGCCGGTGCACGACGTCACATTCGAGAACGTCCAGGCGGGGCTGCGCACCGACTACCTCTTCCGCCTGGCGAATCAGAACAACGGCATCGTCATCGGCACCGGCGATCTGTCCGAGATCGCGCTGGGCTGGTCCACGTACGGCGTCGGCGACCAGATGAGCCACTACTCCGTCAACCCGGGCGTGCCGAAGACCCTGATCCAGCACGTCATCCGATGGGTCATCTCCGCGGGTGAGCTCAGCGCCGCCACCGTCGAGGTTCTTCGGGCGGTACTCGACACCGAGATCAGCCCCGAGCTGGTGCCGGCGGGCCAAGACGGGAAGATGCAGTCCACGGAAGACCGGATCGGTCCGTACAACCTGCACGACTTCACGCTCTACCACGTGCTCCGGTTCGGCTTCCGGCCGTCGAAGATCGCGTTCCTCGCGGCGAAGGCCTGGGAGAACCCGGATGCCGGGGCCTGGCCCGCGGGCTACCCCGAGGGCGCGCGGCCGTCCTACGACCTCGTCACGGTCGCCCGGTGGATGGAGGTCTTCCTCCAGCGCTTCTTCGGCTTCGCACAGTTCAAGCGCACCGCGATCCCCAACGGACCCAAGGTGTCCCCTGCGGGGTCGCTGTCACCGCGCGGCGACTGGCGCGCCCCATCGGACGGCAACGCCCGCGCGTGGCTCGCCGAGTTGCACGCAGCCGTGCCCGAGGCGTTCGCGCGCGACTGAGCGCGCACGCTGCGCGGCGGCGCGAGCCTGCGCGGTGGCGCCGGCCTGCGCGGCGGTGCGAGCCTGCGCGGCGGTGCCGGCCTGCGCGCGCCCGGGAGTCGAGCGCGTCACCAGCCCATCGAGCCGGGGACGCCCTTGAACGGCCCCGCGAGATCGTCCGTCACCCATCCGCCGTAGAAGCCGCCGGGTTGGGGCCGCACCGTCTCGCCCGCGACGACGCACCGGTCCATCGGGCCGGCGTACACGGCGACGCGGTCGGCGAGCACCTCGTAGCCCGGCAGGGGGTTGGGGTAATTCCACGCGGCCCGCTCGGCAAGGGCGCCACCTCCGCCGTGCACGTCGAAGTAGCGCGCGCCGCCCTTGAACTCGCAGAAGGACGCGCCCTGACCGAGCGTCAGCGCCTCGGCGAATGCCGAGATCGGCACGTAGTACACGGGCGGATGGCTCGTCTCGAGCACGCGGACGACGTCGTCGGTGTCGACGATCCGGATGCCGCCGAAGTCGATCTGCACGCGCTTCGGGACGCGTTCCACGCGCGGCGGACGCGGATAGTCCCACACCGATTCCTGGCCGGGTCGGACGGGGTCGGGAACGGGTCGCGCCATGCGTCCACGGTACGCCGCACCAACGCCTCCGGGGTCGGTCGTGATCGAAGCGTGGCTCGGACCCTCGCAACGGTTGGGTAGCCTGGGAGCAGGAGGGGCACGAGTGAGCGGCGAACACGGCACCGGCATCAGTCGGCGGTACCGCGTCTACCAGGTGGGCGGGATCGTCGTCGGCGTGCTGTTCCTGGGGCTCGGCGTCGCCGCGCTCCTCGCGGGCGGCGGCCCCGTCATCGCCGCCATCGCCGGAATCGGAGGCCTCGCCGTGATCATCGTGTCGATCGTGACGATGGTGCGCTCGTGACCGCGCCCGACGATGGCGGCCCCGGCGAGAAGCCCCGGAAGTACCCGCGCGGTCAGGTCGTGATCTGGATCGCGGTGTCGGCGGTGGGTTTGTGGCTGCTGGGCAGCGGACTCATCGGCATCCTCTCCGGCGGCTCGGGAAACTGACGGCGCGCCGGGGAATTCCCCGCGGGCCGAGCCGTTGACCCGAAGGCATCCATTTCTCGAACGGAAGGCCATCATGACGCGCATCGGTCGTAGCGACCTCGACATCCGCCCCCTCTCGCTGGGTGGCAACGTCTTCGGCTGGACCGCCGACCGAGACACCTCGTTCGCCGTGCTCGATGCCTTCCACGCCGGGGGCGGCAACTTCGTCGACACCGCCGACGGCTACAGTGCGTGGGTGCCGGGCAACTCGGGCGGCGAGAGCGAGACACTCATCGGCGAGTGGCTCGCGAGCCGGAAGCCCGCGAACGTCGTCGTGGCGACCAAGGTGAGCACGCACCCCGACTTCCGCGGGCTGTCCGCCGCCAACATCCGGGCCGCCGCGGAGGCCTCGCTGACCCGCCTGGGCGTCGACGCGATCGACCTCTACTACGCGCACTTCGACGACCCCGAAACCCCACTGGAGGAGACCGTCGGAGCGTTCGCCGACCTGGTCTCCGACGGACTGGTGCGCTACGTCGCCGTGTCGAACTACACGGCCGCACGCATCCGCGAGTGGATATCGCTCGCCGAGGCCGCCGGGGCCGACCTTCCCGTCGCCGTCCAACCGCACTACAACCTCGTGCACCGCACCACCGTGGAGAGCGAGATCGTGCCGGTCGCCGAGGAGTTCGGGCTCTCGCTCGTCCCGTACTACGCCCTGGCGAGTGGCTTCCTCACGGGTAAGTACCGGACCACGGATGCCTCGGGCGATTCGCCCCGCGCGGGCGGGGCCGCGAAGCTCGCCACTCCGGCGGGCCTGGCCGTCATCGACGCGCTCGAGGAGATCGGTCGCGCGCACGGCGCCTCCATCGCCACCACCGCGCTCGCGTGGCTGCGCGCTCAGCCGACCGTCATCGCCCCCCTCGCGAGCGCGTCCCGGCCGGAACAGGTCGCGGACCTCGTCGCGAGCATGTCGCTCGAGCTGTCGGCCGACGAGCTCGAGCGCCTTGACGGGGTGTCGGCCGCGGCACAGGACTGACGCGGCGCGGGTCGCCCGTCGCCCACGGGATCGGGCATCGCCGCGCGGTCCCGGTCCCGCGGTCGAGGGTGTCATCGCACGGGCCGGCGGTCGGCGAGAATGGTGGGGTGAAGCTCCTCGTCGCCGCCCACGCCTCCGAATTCGTCGCTTTCGAGCCCGACATCCCGGGATTCGATCGACTCCTGACGGGTGTCGGCAAGATCCCCGCCGCGTACGCACTCACGCGCGCACTGTGCGAGGGAACGTACGACGAAATCGTCGTTGTCGGTACCGCGGGTGCCATCGACCCCGAGCTGGAGGGCGGCATCTACGACATCTCCGCCACGATCCAGCATGATGTGAAGGGCTTGGACGGAACCTTCGGCGAGCACGTGTGGCTGCCGGCCCGCGTCGACATCGCGCCCGAAGGCGTCGTCATCGCCACCGGCGACCATTTCGTCGATGACGCCGACGCGGTGGCCCTCATCCGCGGGCTCGACGCCCGGATGGTCGACATGGAGTCGTACGCGCTCGCCTGGGTGGCACAGCAGTTCGACGTGCCGATCCGCATCCTCCGCGCCGTCTCCGACCGCGCCCAGGACGGCGCGACGGAGCTGTGGGACGACGTCGTCGAACGCTGCAGCCACGAACTCCGCGCGAAGTTCCGCGAGCTCTACGGGGTCTGAGCCCGTGGCTCGCGCGGCCTCGCGCGCTACGGGGTCTGCGAGCCGTGGCGGGCGCGACCGGCCAGGTCGGCGACGCCCACGATGAGAGCGAGCCCGAGGAAGACGCCGACGGCGATCATGCCCGTGGCGTACGCGTCGTGGAAGACCACGAGCGTGTCGCGGTCACCCTGCTCGCGGTACACCGTGGCGTAGAACAGCGCCAGGGCGATCGCCGTGCCGACGGCCGTGCCGATGCGCTGCCCGAGCTGCCCGACCGATCCCGCGACTCCACCACTGGAGACGGGGATGTCCGCCAGGGTGAGCGTCTGGTTCGGCGAGATGACGAGTCCTCCGGCGAAACCGCCGAACACCATGACGGCCGCCATCGCCCACGGGGTCCACGCGGCCGGAGTCGTCAGTGCCACCACGGCCAGAGCTCCCGCTGTCGCGACCATACCGAGGATGCCGGCCACCACGAGTGGTCGGCCGAGCCGGGTGACGAGGTTGCCACCGACCCACGAGCTTCCCGCCGACGCGACGGCGAAGCCGATCGTCACCATCCCGGCGAACACCGGTTCGAGCCCGAGGCCGCCCTGGAGGAACAGCGTGCCGAGCAGGAACATCGCGGGCACCGCGGAGAAGTACGCGGTCGAGATCAGCACGCCGTTCCGGTACGAGCTGAGCGCGAAGATCGACAGCGGCATGAGCGGTATCCGCCCGCGATCGGCGTAGTGACGCTCCCAGAAGACGAACGCGGCGGCGAACACGGCGGACACCACGAGAAGCCACCAGCGGCGCGGGTCGTCGTCGGGCGAGCCGGTGGTGAACAGGAACGGCCACATCAGCGCGATGATCGTCAGGCCGAACAAGAGGACGCCGACGGGATCGAGGTCGAGCGCCCGGTGCGACTTGGTGCGGGTGTTCGGCAGGAGCCACGCGGCGAGCACGATCACGATCGCGACGAGCGGGATGTTGATCCAGAAGATGAGCCGCCAGCCGTCGGTCGGACCGCCGAGCGCGATGAGCAGACCGCCGAGCGTCGGGCCGAGAGCCGTGGCGATGCCGATGGTGGCGCCGAACAGACCGAAGGCGCGCCCGCGCTCCTTGCCCTGGAACAGCTGCTGCACGAGTCCGAGCACCTGGGGCATCTGGATGCCGGCGGCCACACCCTGCAGCAGGCGAGCGGTGAGCAGGACACCCGTGTTGGGGGCGAGGGCGCAGGCAAGGCTCATGACCAGGAACAGGGAGAGTCCGACGAGGAACAGCACCCGCCGCGAACGCAGGTCGCCGAGACGGCCGGCGGGGACGAGAACGAGACCGAAGGTGAGGATGTACCCGGACACGACGAGCTGCAGCTCGGTGGGGCCCGCGTGCAACGCCGCCTCGATCGAGGGCAGGGCGACGTTGACCTTGGTGAGGTCGAGGATCGTCAGCGCGGCGACCGAGACGGCGATCCAGTACGCGCGCCAGCGATGGCGCGGGGAGAGCTGGATGTCTTGTGTCGGCGGGTGGGGGGACGAGGATTCGTGAGACATCGGTTGTCACGCTACTCGCGTGCACGACCCGACGGGCGGGCTTGCGGGACGCGCGTCAGTCGATGTCGCGCCGCGCGAAGACGGCGCGAAGGATAACGAACACGACGACGGCGACCACCGCGACGACCACGAGGCGGAAGACGAAAGCGATGAGCGAGAACAGGATGTTCACGACGATCCACGCGATGACGATGGCCGCGACGACCCCGAGAATCGTCCACAGCGTGCTCTTGCGCATGGTCACAGCCTAGGCGAGCGCACCCACGGCGTCTTGCCGGATGACGCTCGGCCCCCTCGGTGTGGCCGTGACCCTCACCTGCGCCGGAAGCTGGTCCTTCATCGAGGCGACGTGACTGATCACGCCCACCGTGCGCCCACCTTGACGGAGCTCGTCGAGCGTCCGCATCGCCAGGTCGAGCGTCTCGTCGTCGAGCGAGCCGAAACCCTCGTCGATGAAGAGGGTGTCGAGCCGGATGCCGCCCGCCCGCGCCGTGACCACCTCGGCCAGACCCAGTGCGAGCGCGAGGGACGCGAGGAAGGTCTCGCCGCCCGACAGGGACTGCGGCGGCCGGGACTGGCCGGTGAACGCGTCCATGATCTCGAGGCCCAGTCCGCTCGCTGCGCCCCGCGCGGCCAGCGCGTCGGTGTGCTGCAGTCGGTAGCGCCCCGCGGACATGTGATCGAGCCGGAGGTTCGCGGCATCCACGATCTCTTCCAGCTCCGCGGCGAGCACGAACGTCTCGAGCGTCATCCGCCGGGTGTTCGGGGCTCGCCCGGCGACCGTGTCGGCCAGACGCGCCACGACCGCGTGGGCATCGGACAGCCGCGCGACGGCGGCGCTGCCGGCGTCGGCACGCTCGGCGAGGTCGCGGACGTGCAGCGCCGCTGCGGAGACGGCAGCATGCGCGGCGGCGGCGGACTCGACAGCCGTACGGGCTTCGAGGACCGCCGCGGAGACCGGACCGAGATCGACCGGCTCGTCGGGCGCCCCCACGAGATGGAGCTCGAGCTCGAGGAGACGGCGTCGGGTGGCGGCGAGGGCGGCATCGTGATCGGCGACGGCAGTCTCGAGGCGTCGGCGTTCAGCCGAGTCGCGCAAGGCCGCGCGGATCGCCGCTTCGTCGGCGAACTCGCTGTCGATGAGCAGCTCGTCGAACGCCGCGCGCGCCTCCGCGACGGCACGCACGCGCGTCTCGTGATCGGCGCGCGTGGTGATCACCGCCCGCACCGCGTCGCGCCGCGCTGCGAGGTCGCGGCGGCGATCACGGACGGTCGGGAACGTCGCGCGGGCCTCGGCCAGCGCGGCGCGCAAGGTCTCGGCGCGCTGCAGATGCAGCGCGAGGTCTTGACGCGCATCCGCGAGCTCGCGGTCGAGTCGCTCGCGCTCCAGGGCGTCGGCCTTCTCGCTCTGAACCAGAGCGGCCCGCTCAGCGGCGAGGCGCTCGTGCTCGATCGCATCGGCGTGCGCTCGGGCGAGAGCGTCGTCGATTCGGCCGAGCCGCTCGTTCAGCTCGGCGACCGTCTCTCCCCCGGCCCGCGCCGCCGCGAGCGCGTAGGCATCGCGCGTGATGCGCGCGGCATCGGCGGCGAGGCGGTCCTTCTCGGTCGCGGAGTTCTTGCGGTCCTCCGCCGCCGTCACCTCGGCGTCGGTGACCGGATCGTCGGTGCCGACCGCGGGGGCGGGGTGCTCCGTGGACCCGCAGACGGCACACGGTTCGCCGTCGACGAGCGCGTGAGCAAGTTCTCCCGCCGCTCCCGCGAGCCGTCGCCGCAACAGACTGCTCCAGGACGCGACGGCGCGCTGCAGCTCATCGGCCCGCACGAGCGCGGCCATATCGGCCGTGTCGCGCTCCTCGGCGAGACGCTCGGCCTCGACCGCCGCCTCGTGGCGTCGAGCGGCCTCGGCCCGCTCCGCGCGCGCGAGGTCGCGCCGTGTCGCCGCGTCGGACAGGGCCGCCAGCCGTTCGTCGAGGGCGTCGCGGACCGACGGAATCTCGGTCAGCCGACCCACGACCTCATCCACCCGGCGCGCCGCGTCGTCGACCCGCGCGCGCCGGGCTGCGACCTCGGTCTCGACCTCCGCGAGGTCGTTCTCGAGCACGAGCGCCTCGTCCACTCGCGCCAGCAGCGCCGTGAGATCGTCGTCGCGCGCGGTCAGCGCGGCGAGGGACTCCACACCCGTCTCGCCGCAACGCTCCGCGACGGTCACGGCGGCGCGCCACGCAGCCTCCGCAGCGGGCAGCGCGCGTTCCGCGCGGCCGACGGCATCGAGTGGCGCGCGGAGCGCCTCGGCCGTGGCCGCCACCCCGAGCTCGGCGCGCACGGCGTCGATTCGCTCGGTGTCGGATTCGAGATCCGACAGCTGCGCTCGCGCGGCACGACGTTCGACCTGCCGACCGTGCAGCGCGGTCGCCTCGCGCTCGGCGGCGAGGGCAGCATCCAGCCCGCGCTTCGCGGCCTCCCGTTCGTGAGCGGCCGCCTCGACCCGGTATTCCATCCGCTCGACGGCGCGGATGACGGCCGTGAGCCGGTCGTGGATCGTCGCCGGGGGGCCGTCCGCGGCGCCCTCACCGGGGGTATCGGCCGGTGCCGCGCGCGGTCCGGGTGCGTCGTCGGAGGCGCGCGCCGCGTCGAAGGCGGCGATCATGCGCTCGGCCTCGTCGAGCAACGTGGACACCTCGGTGCCGCCCGCCGCGAGGCGCTCGAGTGCGCTCTTTCGCCGGTCGTCGAGGGCGACGGCATACTGCTCGAAGGTGCGCGTACCGAAGAGCGTCCGCAGCAGAGCCTGTCGCTCGTCGTTCTTGGCGAGAAGGAACCGCGCGAAGCGGTTCTGCGCGAGCAGGATCACCTGGAGGAACTGCTGCTGGGTGAGCCCGAGGATCTCGTCGAGCCGCGCGGCCACATCGACCGGTCGCGCTGCCACGCCCGTCCATCCGGCGGGCTCGAGCACCTCGAGGCTCGCCCTGTGCGGCTCCTTCGTCGTCCCCGTGCCGCTGCGCTTGGGTCGCTCGTACTCGGGCGACCTCGTCACCCGCCACCGGCGTCCCTCGGCGCTGAACTCGACCGTCACGCTGGTGGGGTCGTCGAGTCCGCAGTGGTCGCTGCGCAGCCGGCGTTCGGCTCCGTCGTAGCGGGGAACGCCGCCGTACAGCCCGTAGCAGACACCGTCGAGAACGCTCGACTTCCCCGCACCGGTGCGGCCGGCGATCAAGAAGATGCCGTCGTCGGCGAACGCGTCGAAGTCGACGACCTGACGCTCGAGGAAGGGGCCGAAACCCTCGAGCTCGAGGCGGTGCAGCTTCATGAGCGCGCCTCCACCACCGCGCGCGCGTCGAGCACCTCGCGGAGGAGTTCGCGCTCGGCCTCCGAGGCACCCTCGCCCTCGCGGACGTGCACGAGGAACGCATCGATGATCTCGGTGTCGTCGCGCGCCGCGCGAACGCGACGGGCATATCCGAGTCCGTCGTCCTTCCGCGTCGCGGCCGGGAGATGGGCGACCGTGGCGCACCACGGGAACCGCGCCTGGAGGCGTCGCATCGGATCGACCTGCGGAGTGGCATCCGTGTACTCGGCCCGCACCCAGTGATCGACGAACGTGTCGAGAGCGCCGTCTTCGAGCAGGTCGTCGAACGGCGCCCGCAGGGTGATCAGCGGACGAGGTACGGGGAGGTCGACCCACTCGACGGATGCCAGACCCGCGGCATCCAGGTCGACGAGCCACGAGCCGCGCGGCTTGCCTGCCTCGCCGAAGCTGTAGTGCAAGGGTGCGCCCGCGTAGCGCACGCGGTCGGAGAGCTGCTGGCGACCGTGGATGTGACCGAGAGCGACGTAATCGGGCCCGTCGAACACGGGCAGCGGCACGTTGTCGAGTCCACCCTGACGGATCTCGCGCTCGACGCCCGGGGTCGCCTCGACACCGGCGGCGAAACAGTGCGCGATCGCGACCGAGCGGCCGCCACGCAGCGCCCGGTCGCGGCGCACGAGGTCCATCGCGTGCCCGATCGTCTGCGCCTGACTGCGGAGTTCCACCCCCTCCCAGAGGTGCCGCACGATCGCGGGCTCGAGGTAGGGGATGCCGTAGAAGTGCACGGGACCGTGCGCATCGTCGATCGTCACCGGCGTGCCGACGGTGAGGGGGTCGGTGACGACGGTGATCTCTTCGCGAAGGAGCGCAGACTGGAACCCCAGTCGCGCGGCGGAGTCATGATTGCCGGAGGTCACGATGACCCGCGCCCCGGCGTCGGCGAGGGCGACGAGGGTCCGAGTCAGCAGCGGGTAGCACGCGGCGGACGGTGCCGCGGAATCGAACACGTCACCGGCGACGACCACCACGTCGACGTCGCGCTGACGCACCTGCTCGACCAGGACGTCGAGCACCCCGGCGAGGGCGTCGAGCGTCGAGTGGCCGTGGAACGACCTCCCGATGTGCCAGTCAGAGGTGTGCAGGATCCGCATGCAGACACGGTACGTCGGGCCTCCGACATCGGTGCTCAGCCTGCGCGCGGGTCGCTCGCACCCACCCCGGCGACGTTCTCGGACCCGACGGAGACGACGAGGTCAGCCGCCGGCGACCTCCGCCGCGAGCGCGCGGATACGGTCGTCGCCGAGGTCGAGCCCGACGTCGCTGAAGCGCTGGCGCAGCACGTCCGCGATCCGCTCCTCAGGCGCGTCTCCGACGTCCGCTCGCGTCTGCGCGACGACACCGGCGATGCGCGCGGCGTCATCGGTGGGGTGAGTGTCCATGGCGGGCTCGGACTGCTCGTCCGGCCGCGACACCTTGCGGTCCTCGTGCACCGCACCGCCGACCGAATCCGCGGGCGAGGCACCGCCTTCCGCGGGGTCCGAGGGTTCGGGGCTTCGTGTGTCGTCGGTCATGGTCACTCCTCCGTGCTCATGTCGGGGTCGATGCCCTGGCTGGCCGCATCGCCCTCGATGGGGTCGGAGGGCTCGGCGTCGTTGAGACGCGGGGAGCCCTTCGCGTGGTCGTTCTGTTCCGACGTCTCGCCGTCGGCGACGTCGCCGCTCTCCCAGCCGCCGGGCGGGTCGGCGTCGATGACGCCGTCGGGAAGGTCGCGTTCCTCGGTCATGACAACCCCTCTCATCGAGCCCCAGCTTGGTTGCCGCTGAGGGCGGACCCGCGGGGGTTGACGGGGGAAAGGGGCGCGGGTAGCGAACCGGTCAGCTGCGCGCGTGCAGCAGATTCGCCCGCTCGGGGTGGGCTTCGAACCACTCGCCCACGTACCAGCACACGGGGAGGATCTCGCGGTCCCCGGCCTGCGCGATGGCATCCACGGCCCTCTCGACGACCACCGCGGCGTAGCCGTGTCCGCGGAACGTGGGGATCGTGAACGCCCGGGTGAGGGCAATCGTGCGCCCGTCGTCGCGATAGTCGAGAACGGACACCAGGTCGTCGCCGTCGTGCAGGGTGTAGCGCGAGGCGTCCCGGTCATCGGCGAAGCGCAGGTCGGTCATGGGAATACGGTACGCCGGTGCGGACCTATCGGCGCTGAGAGCGCATACTGCTCGGCGATCAGTCGGCTTTGGCCCGGAATTCGAGCAGGATGCCACATTTCCGAACGTCATCATTTGACGTCGACGGACACGATGGGTCATAATCGCCCCCATGACTGTCAACGCGCTTGCTCTGTCCGCCCGGGAGGCGAACGGAACTGCCGGCATGATGATGCCCGGCCGCGTTGTCATGTGTTGTCGAATGTGCCGCTAACAGCGACCCTCGCCCTGACGATCTCGTGCTTCTGAACGCCGACGTCGTCACCCGGTCGTCCGCGGTACGCGTCGATCACGCGCCCGGACACCGCGCTCCGGCCCCTCGGCCACACACCTCCCGTCGAACCCCGCCCCTCTGACGCCCGGGTTCACCACTGAAGGACACCTTCCTCATGTCGATCTCCGCCGTTCTCGACCGCCCCGCCGCTTCCACCACCCGCCCGCAGCCTGCCGGACGCGTCGCCCCCGCGCAGCCCGCGGCCTCCACCACTCCCGCCACTCCTCCGGCTCGACCCGCCCTTCCCGCCGGGACGTCGCCGCGTGGCTTCGCTCTCTACGTCGGCATCGACGAGTCCAAGGCCGCCGAAGCCGGCGTCAGCCTCGGCACCCTCGTCGAGGCCCTTCGCCGTACCCTCAGCGAACTCGCTCCGGCCGCAGAGACGTACGCCACGGTCGCCCTCGCCCCCGCCGGCGCCGGCGGCCGCGACGTGGACGTCGTGCGCCTCGCCCTGCACGAGCCCTCGGCGGTCGCCCGCACCAAGGAGGAGCCCGCCGAAGAGGACCGCGCTCCGCGCGGTGTCATCGTCGACATCTCCCGCAAGCGCGTCCTCATCGACGGCGAGTCCGCGGCCTTCACGTTCAAGGAGTTCGAGCTGCTGCAGTACCTCGTGCTTCGCGAGGGCCGCACGATCGAACGCACCGAACTGGTGTCCTCGCTCTGGGAGGGCACGACCGACGACGAGGCTCCCGGCGAGCGCACGATCGATGTGCACGTGCGTCGCCTGCGCGCCAAGCTCGGCGTCTACGAGGACATCGTCCGCACCGTTCGCGGCGTGGGCTATCGGTTCGACCGTCACGCCGACGTGTCGATCCGCTACGGCCACGGCACACCTTCGCCCGACCGCTTCTGACACGCGCCCCCGCGTCTCCGGCCGGCATGTCGTGGGGGCGACGTAGGGTGTCGGCATGAGGTCGACCCGCGAGCGCACACACCCGCGTGATGCGGGCTCGTCGCTCACGGCGCCGCTCCGCGCCGAGTACCGTCCGCGGACTCGCGTCGACGTCGAACGCACGATCGCCGCGCAGCGCCACGGACGAAACGACCCGACGTTCGCGGCCACGGGTTCCCTCCGCAGCGGGGGCGTCGTGTGGCGAGCCAGCCGCACGCCGACGGGGGTGGCCACCCTCGCGCTCCGCAGCGCCGCTGACGGCACGGTCCACGCAGCCGCGTGGGGGCCCGGAGCCGAGTGGGCGCTCGACCAACTGCCCGCGCTGTGCGGAGCGCTCGACGACCCCGAGGGTTTCGACGCGTCACGGCATCCGTCGGTCCACGAATGGCACCGCCGTCATCCCGATCTGCGGATCGGACGCACCGATCTGGTGTTCGACGCCCTGGTCAGCGCGATCATGGAGCAGAAGGTCACGGGGCTCCAGGCCTTCTCCGCCTGGCGGAGCATCGTGACCTGGTACGGCGAGCGCGCTCCGGGGCCGACCCCCCATCCGATGTTCGCTCCCCCCGATCTCGAGGGGTGGCGGCGCGTCCCCTCATGGAGCTGGCACCGGGCGGGGCTCGAACCGCCGCAGTCACGCACGATCGTCGAGGCCGCACGCCGCGGGGCGTCCATCGTGCAGGCTGCCACCGGGGCGGCCGACGCCGAGGCGCGCGATCGTGTCTTCATCAGCCTGCGCGGAGTCGGCGTGTGGACGAGCGCGGAAACGCGCATCCGGGCCTTCGGAGATCCGGATGCCGTGAGCATCGGCGACTACCACCTCGCGCATCAGGTGGGGTACGCCCTGACGGGCCACCGCACGGACGACGACGGCATGCTGGAGCTCCTCGAACCCTTCGCCGGTCACCGCCAGCGCGTCATCCGCCTCATCTACGCGGGCGCGAGCCTCGAACCGCGGCGCGGCCCCCGAATGCACCCCGAGGACCACCGCGATCGCTGAGGGGCAAGAGACCGGTCCCCACGCGGGTCGGCCCCACCCTAGGCTGGGGCGCATGACGCAAACCGGAACAGGGTGGCCCCGCGGACGCACCTACTGGCTGCTGGGCTCGGTCGTCCTGTTCGCCGCGGGTGTGCTGTTCGGACTGGTGTTCCAGAACGTCTGGCTCGGGTTGATCCTCGCCACGGTGGTCTCGCTCGGCTGGCTCATCGCCTTCGAGTCCAGTCGTGGACGCAACGTCGGCGTCAACGACCCCGACAACGGCGTCGAACTCTGACGGCCCGAGGCGCCGGCCGGCTCGAGCCGATCACGACGCCCGCTCCGACACGAACAGCGCGCACGTCGTGCCGTAGTAGTCGTCCGTGAGCCCGACGGCGCGCATCCCGAGGCGGGTCGCGACCGATTGCGACGCAGCGTTGTCGGGGTGGGTCACGGCGACGACGCGCGAGATGCCGGTCGCGTGGGCGAGCTCGAGAACGGCGGCGGCGGACTCGGTCGCGTACCCCCTCCCGGCGGCGTCCGGATGGAAGTGCCAGCCGATCTCGATGTTCTCGGGGCGATCGGCACCGACGCCGTCCGACCAGGGGATCGGCTTCAGCAAGATCACCCCGAGTCGCGTGCCGTCCGGGGCCGTGACCGCCCGGACACCGAGCACACCGTCGGCGCGCGCGGCCCACCGCTCCAGAAGGGCATCGACCTCTTCGGCATCCGTCATCACGCTCCCGTCGCCGATGTAGCGACGCACCTCGGGTCGCCGGTACAGGTCGAAGAGGAATGCGCGGTCGTCGGCCGAGCGCGTCCACTCGCGCAGCACGAGGCGCTCGGTGGTCAGCCGGGTCCGCCGCATGGGCAGGTGCGGGATGCCGTCCTCGGCGAACGGCTCACCGGCCACGACGAACCCGAACCGGCCGTACCAGTCGCCGAGCTGCGCCTGCGCGTCGAGGAGGATCGGGATACCGGGGGCCTCGCGATCGAGCAGTCCGACCGCGGCGCGCATCAGCTCGGCGGCAAGACCGCGGCCACGCGCTTCGGCGGCGGTCGCCACTCGACCGATGCGGGTGTTCCGTTCTTCGCGCAGAATCCGCAGGGTCGCGAGCACCGCGCCCGAGGCATCCTCGGCCCACATCAGCTCCGCGCCGGGCTCGATGTCGCGACCGTCGATCTCGGGGTACGCCGCCTCCTGCTCGACGACGAAGACGCTCACGCGCAGCCAGAGCAACCGGTAGAGAGTGAGCGGGGCGATCTCGGCGACGGGCGCGCGATGAAACGTGACGGCCATTCCTCGACGCTATCGCGCCGTCTCGCTACCCTGACCCCGGGGCACTGCTCGGTCCCCCGCGCCGCCGTCCCGGCGAGACAGGAGAAACGATGTCGTTCCAGGCCTACCTCGACGCGGTCGAGAAGAAGACCGGACTGACCCCGCGTCAGTTCGTCGACCTCGCGCAGGAGCGCGGTTTCGGCCCGGGCACCAAGGCGACTCCGATCCTGGAGTGGCTGAAGGCGGACTACGACCTCGGCCGGGGTCACGGTATGGCTCTCGTCCACGTGATCACCAAGGGACCGCAGATCAGCGACACCCACGTCGGCTCGGGCGGCACGCACAGCGACGCGAGCGACACTCTCTGGCTCGACGGTGCCGCCACGAACCCGAACGGCTGACCGCTCAGTCGTGACCGAAGCGGCGTGACGCCGCGATCTGCTCGGCGACCCGCCGGAGAGCCAGGATGAGCGGCTCGACCAGCGCGGTGCCCAGGACGACGTAGCGCAGCGCCGCCTCCGGGGATTCGGTGGGGGTCGCGTCCAGTTCGGCCGCGGCGATCGCGCCGAGGTGCGAGACGTACGCATCCAGCACCGGCTCGGGGACGACGAATCCGGCGCGATCGAGCGCGGCGAGCGCGCGAGCGACCGCGGCCACCTGTGCGGGGAAGCAGTCGTCTGCGGCGCCGCCGAAGCGGCCGAGGAGCGCGAGAGCGGGTCCGAGATCGAGATCGTCGTCGTCGGCGCCAGGCGGGTTGACGGCGGCGCTGGCCGCCCCGAGCAGGTCGTAAGGGTGCTCGGGCGGGCTCTCCAGCACGGCGATGACGTTCCGCACCCCGGCGATTCCGACCCCGGCATCCACGAGCGCACGGATGATGCCCAGTCGCCGGACGTGCTCCTGGCCGTAGGCCGCCTGCGTCGCGGACGTGCGCTCTCCCTCGGGCAGGAGGCGCTCGCGCAGGTAGTACTTGATCGTGGCGACGGAGACACCGCTGCGGGCGGACAGTTCCGAGATCCGCATGGATTCCCCCTTGACTCGATAGCTCTACTATCCAACACTAGATAGTGACACTATCGAGTGAGGACGAACGCATGGCATCCATCAATCCGGGTCGCATGACCCACCGGCACGACGGCGAACTCGTTGTCTTTCACATCGGGATGACCATCAACCGCTGGTGGCGGCCCGACGCGTGGCTACCCGTCTTCGGGGAGATGGGACCGATGCTGCGCGAGCTGAGCATGGACCCCGACTCGGGACTGCTCGGGTTCACGATGCTCTTCGGCCCGCGCGGGCCGTACATCGTGCAGTACTGGTCGTCGCTCGAGAAGCTCTACACCTACGCCTCGGCACCCGCGCACGCGCACCGCCCCGCGTGGACGCGGTTCAACAAGCGCGCGAGGAAGGCGGCGGGCGCCGTCGGGATCTGGCACGAGACGTATCTCGTCGACCGCGCCGAGTCGATCTTCGTCGCGACACCACCGATGGGATTGCCGAAGGCGACCGCGATCGTCCCGGTCGGTTCCCGCCACGACCGCGCCGCGGCACGGGCCGCCGACGGGCGCACCACCGCACGCCCGACGGTCGAGCCGGCTCAATAGGCGCTGTCGGGGTTCAGGATGCCACGCGGGTCGAACACCCGCTTGATGTCGTCGTGCAGGCGCACGACCACATCGCCCAGTTCCCGGCGCGCCCACTCGCGCTTGAGACGGCCGACACCGTGCTCGGCGGTCACCGTCCCGCCGAGCGCGAGGGCCAGCGCGAAGATGTCGTCGGCAGCGCGCACGGCGGCCTCGGGCAGATCGCCGTCCTGGTCGTCGACCACGATGATCGGGTGCAGGTTGCCGTCCCCGGCATGGCCGAAGACGAAGATCGGAACCTCGTGCCGGTCGGCGATGAGGCGGATGCCGCGGATCGCCTCCGCGAGCCGGCTGCGGGGTACGGCGATGTCCTCGATCAACGGCCGGCCGATCCGCTCGAGGGCCGGAAGCGCCTGGCGGCGCGCGTGCAGCAGGTCGGCGGCACGATCGGCATCCTCGGTCCACTCGTGGTGGGTCGCGGTCGGAGCGACCGCCTCGATGACGACCCCCATCTCCTCCGCCGCCCCGAAGCCGTCCGTCTGCGCGAGGAGGAGCGCGTCCCCCCGCTCCCGCAGCGCGGTGCCCTCAGCGGCGTCGATCGCGGCGAGCGTCGCGCCGTCGAGGATCTCGAGCACCGCCGGGCGCGCGCCGCTGACCGCGATGGCGGCCACGGCGTGCGCCGCGTCCTCGAGGGACGCGAAGAACGCCGAGGCGGTCGCGAGCCGTCGCGGGACCGGCAGAAGACGCACCCGGGCGGCGACGACGATGCCGAGCGTCCCCTCGGACCCCACGACGAGCCCCGCGAGGTCGTATCCCGTCACCCCCTTGATCGTGGGGCGTCCGAGGCGCACCAGCGAGCCGTCGGACAGGACGACATCGACGGACATCACGGCGTCGCGCGTCACGCCGTACTTCGCTCCCCGCAGGCCCCCGGCATTCGTGGCGATGTTCCCGCCGATCGTCGAGATGCCGACGCTGCCCGGGTCCGGCGCGTAGAAGAGACCGTGGGCCCGGGCCGCGGCATCCAGATCCGCGGTGATGACACCGGCCTCCACCTCGGCCGTACCGTCGACCGCATCGATCGCCCGGATGCGGGTGAGCTGCGAGAGGTCGAGGACGATCGTGCCCTCCCCCGCCACCGCGCCCCCCGCGAGTCCCGAACCGGCGCCCCGCGTGACGAGGGGGAGTCCGGATGCCGCGGCCCGTCGGACCGTTTCCTGGACCTCCGCGACATCCCGCGCCACGACGATCTCGGCGGGAGTGCCCACCGGTCGCAAGCCCGACCGGTCGACGGCACGGTTGATCTCGGTCGCGGTCACGCCACGTTCCGTTGCCCGAACACGACCTCGGGATCGATCCCGCGGCGCGCGACTTCCTCGCGCACCAGCGGGATGACCAGGCGCCCGGCATCCACCGCGTCGTTCAGGTCGCCCAGCGTCGGGAGCGAGACGATGTCGGCCCCGAGCTCGACGTACCGCACGATGGCCGCGGCGATCGTCTCGGGCGAACCGACCAGGAGCGACGATGCGCCACCGGATCCGGCGACCCCCCGTGGGGTCCACAGGACACCGCCGTCGTGCTCCCCGGCCTGCTTCGCGAGCTCGCGCAGGCGAACCGAGCCGACGTTGGTGCTGTTGATGTCGCGGACCTTCTCGTAGAACGGACGGGCCGCCTCGAGGATGCCGCGGGCCTTCTCGCGGGCGAGAGCGTCGGTCGCGGCGACGACCGGCCGGAAGGTCACCCAGAACCGGAGACGATCGGTGCGCCCGGCCGCGCGGGCGTGCGCGTAGACGCGGTCGATCTGCTCCGCGGTCTGCGCCAGCGGCTCCCCCCAAAGGGCGAAGATGTCGGCGTTCGCGCCGCCCGACGCGTACGCGAACTCGCTCGAGCCGCCGAGCGACACCGGGAGCGCACCGCCGGAGGACGTCGAGTACCCGGGGCCGAAGCCGTCGAAGCGGTAGAACGCGCCGTCGTGGGAGAACGGCTGCGTCTCGGTCCAGACGCGCCGGAGCAGCTGGATGAACTCGGACGAGCGACGGTAGCGCTGCTCCTTGTCGAGGTAGTCGCCCTGGCGCGCCTGCTCGTCGTCGCTGCCGCCCGAGATGATGTGCACGAGCGCACGGCCGCCGGACAGCTGGTCCAGCGTCGACAGGCCCTGCGCCGCGACCGTCGGGAAGGCGGAGTTCGGTCGTACCGCCACGACGGTCTTGAGCTTCTGCGTCGCGGCGAGAACGGTCGCGGCGAGCGCGTACTGGTCGGCGCTGGCGGAGGCGTACGGGATCAGGGTGTAGTCGAACCCGTACACCTCGATGGTGCGCGCGTAGTGGCGCAGCCAATCCACGTCGATGGGCGTGGTGAAGGTGCTCCCACCGTGGGCGGGGGCTCCAGGCGGACGGCTGCCGACCATGTTGACGAATTCGACGGGCATGGATTTTCCTTTCTCGGGAACCAGAGGGGTCAGACCGTGGCGGGCACGGCGGATCGGATGCCGCGCGGGTCGGGGACCGCGGCGACGAGGGAGCGGGTGTAGGGATGCTGCGGGTTCTCGAGAACCTCCGCGGCGGGGCCGTACTCGACGATGCGTCCATGGCGGAGCACCGTGACGGTGTCGGCGATCTGGCGCACGAGCGCGAGGTCGTGCGACACGAACAGGTAGGTCAGACCCCGCTCGACCTGCAGCCGCGCCAGGACGTCGAGGATCTCGGCCTGCACGGTCACGTCGAGGGCGCTCGTCGGCTCGTCGAGGACGAGCACGTCGGGTTCGAGCACGAGGGCGCGCGCGATCGCGACGCGCTGACGCTGACCGCCCGACAGCGCGGCCGCGCGGCGGCGCCACAGGTGCTCGCGCAGGCCCACCGCGACGAGCGCGGCGCGCGCTGCCTCGCGGCGCGCCCGCCGGTCGCCGACCCGGTACCGGTCGAGCGGCTCCCGCACGAGGCTCTCGACGTGCCACGAGGGGTCCAGTGACGTGAAGGGGTTCTGGTAGACCAACTGCAGGTGACGGCGCACCGACCGCAGCTGGGCGCGGGACCGGCCGTGCACCTGTTCCCCCGCGACGCGGAGGTCGCCGGCATCCGGAGTCTCGAGCCCCAGGAGCAGGCGAACGGTCGTCGTCTTGCCCGAGCCCGACTCGCCCACGAGCGCGTGCGTACTGCCGGCGGCGACCTCGAAGGTGACGTCGTCGACCGCGCGCAGCTCCTCCCCGCCGACGGGGAACGTCTTCACGACGTCCGACACCTGCACGGCGGGGCGGGCGGGATCGATGCGGCGTTCCGCGAGCAGGGCACGGTACCGGTCGGGCGACAGGGCGGGCACGTCGGCGCGCAGCGCTGAGGCGTAATCCGAACGCGGTGCCGTGAACACCTCCCCCACCGGACCGGCCTCCTGGATGACGCCGTCGCGCAGCACGACGAGGTCGTCGGCACGCTCGGCCGCGAGGGCGAGGTCGTGCGTGATCAACAGCAGACCGATACCGAGGGAGGTGCGAAGCTCGGTGAGGAGGTCGAGGATCCGCTTCTGGATCGTGACGTCCAGTGCGCTGGTGGGCTCGTCGGCGACGAGGAGTGCCGGCTGAGGCAGCACGGCGAGGCCGATCAGCACACGCTGGAGCATGCCGCCGGAGAGCTGGTGCGGGTACGAGCGGTACACGCGCTCCGGGTCGGGCAGCCCCACGCGCTCGAAGACGTCGAGGATCGCGGCCCGGCGGCGCGCGGCATCCCGCTCGCCCGTGAGCGCGGCGGCCTCGTGAGCCTGAGAGCCGATGGTGCGGACGGGGTTGAGCGCCGAGGCGGGGTCCTGCGGCACGAATCCCAGACGCCGTCCCCGCAGCGGCCGAAACCGGGCGAGGGACAGGGCGAGGAGGTCGTCGCCCTCGAGGAGCACGCGCCCCTCGGCCTGGCCGGAGTCGCGCGGGAGGAGTCGGAGGACGGCCTTGGCGATCGTCGACTTGCCCGAGCCGGACTCGCCGATGAGCGCGAGGCTGCGGCCGCTGTGCAGGTCGAAGGAGACATCGTTCACGACGCGGCGCCCGCCGTACGACACTGACAGGTCGCGGACGGAGAGGAGAGGTTCTGTCATGGCTCAGTCCTTCGCTCGCAGCCAGCGGCTGACGCGGTTGATCGACAGCACGACGACGACGATGACCGCCGACGGGGCGTAGACGAGCCACGGGCTCGACACGAGATAGTCCTTGCCGGCCGACACCAGCAGGCCCCAGTCGGATGCCGGGGGCGGGTCGCCGTAGCCGAGGAACGCGAGCCCCGCGATGACGAGGATCGACACCCCGAACTGCAAGACCGCGAGCGACAGCACCGACCGAGAGGCATTGGGCAGCACGTGTGTGAGCAGAACCTGCCAGCGCGAACCGCCCTGCAGCTGCGCGGCCTCGACATAAACGGTGTTCCGGACCTTCAGTGCCTCGGATCGCATGACGCGGGCGAAGACGGCCACCGCGGAGACGCCGGTCGCGATCGCCGCGTTGATCGTCTCGAAACCCAGCGAGCTGACGACGACGACGGCGAGCAGGAAGCTCGGGATCGCCAGCAGCACGTCCACGACGCGGGCGGTCACGACATCCACCAGACCGCCGAAGAAGCCGGCGACGAGCCCGAGCAGCCCGCCGATGACGACGGCGATCCCCACGGCCACGAGGGCGCTCAGCACCGACGAACGCGTTCCGTAGATGACGCGCGCGAGGAGGTCGCGCCCGAGGTTGTCGGTGCCGAACCAGTGCGCCGCGCTCGGCGCGAGCAGTTTCTCGCTCGTGTCTCCCACGACGGGGTCGTACCCGGTGAAGAGCGAAGGAGCGATGGCCCACGCCGTGGCGACGAGGATCACGAGCACCGACACGACGACGGCGACGGGGATGCCACGGCGCCGACGTCCGGCGGAATCGGCACCGGTGAGGACCGGTGAGAGGACGGCGGTCATCGGATGCTCACTTTCTCAGGGAGGGCCGCGTCCCCGGTGGGGGCGGGCACGGCGGCGCGGCGCGGCTTGAGCAGGGACACGCGCGGGTCGAGCACGGGGTAGAGCAGGTCGGCGAGGAGGTTCACGGCCACGAAGATGACGGCGGCGAGCGCCACGACCGCCTGCAGCACCGGCAGGTCCTGCGTGGCGACGGCCGTCTGCACGACGCTGCCGATCCCCGCGCGTCCGAACACCGTTTCGGTGATGAGGGCACCGCCGAGCAGCTCCCCCACCGTCAGCGCGATGATCGTGACGACCGGAAGCGCCGAGGGCTTGAGCAGGTGTGCGAAGAACAACCGGGCGCGGCCCAGCCCCCGGGCGTACGCGACGACGGCGTAGTCCTCGCCGAACTCGTGGTCGAGTCCGGTGATGAGCACCTGCGCGATCTGGGCCGAGACCGGGATGCCGAGCGCCACGGCCGCGAAGAAGGTGGCGATCGGGGAATCCGGGTCGATCACCGAGAACAGGCTCAGCTGGAAGGCGAAGACGTTCAGCAGCAGCAGACCGATCACGAAGTTCGGCACAGAGAGGAACAGGGCCGGAACCGACCGCAGCAGCTGCGCCGCCCGGCGCGGAAGCACCTGGGTGCCGTACGCGATGGCGAACGCGAGGACCAGGGCGACGCCCAACGCCGACGCCGCCAGAGCGAACGTCGAAGGCAGGGCGTCACCCAGGATGGTGGCCACCGGCTGGCTCGACCTCAGGGAGATCCCGAGCTCGCCGCGGACGAAGCGCCCGAGCGCTTCGACCAGCTGGATCCACACCGGTCGGTCCAGTCCGTAGAACTCCACCATCTTCTGGATCTGGTCCTCGGTGAAGCCGTTCTCGGGGTTGCGCAGTGTGCTCGTGAGCGGATCGCCCGGGAGCACACTGATCACCACGAAGGTCAGCACGTAGGCCAGCAGCACCACGACGACCGCTTGGCCGAGGCGCTTGGCCGCGAAGATCAGGTAGGCGGAGTTCATGTCGGGTCCTACTTCTGCAGGTACGCCGTGGCGTAGTTCGCGATCGCCACGCCGTTGTACGTGACGCCCTGGAGCTTCGGGCTCTGGACGTAGATGCGCTGGACGATCTGCGTGATCGGGACGAACAGGCCGTGCTGGAGCACGTAGGTCTGCAACTCATCGACGGCCTGGGCGCGCGCGTCCTTGTCGGTGGCGCGGGCGATGCTGTCGCGCAGGCCGTTGAGCGTCGAGTCCGCCTCGCCGAGACCGAACCAGTCCTCGCCCTTGTTGGCGTTGGTGAGGATGCTGGCGACCGTGCCCACGTCGATGAAGGATCGGGTCACCTCGTACAGCGGGGTGTTGGCACCGACCTTGACCTTCTCACCGAAGGTGGCCACGTCGTAGGTCTGGACCGTCACGTCGAAACCGAGGTCGCCGAGCTGCTGCGAGACGAGTTCATCGATCGAGGCGGATGTCGCGAGGTACGGGTTGGCATAGAGAGTCACAGCCAGGGGCTGTCCGTCCTTGGTGCGCTTGCCGTCGGCGCCCTTGACCCAGCCCGCCTCGTCGAGGAGGGCGGCAGAGGCCTTCGGGTCGTACGCGAAATCGGCGGAGTGATCGGTCGCCTCGGGCACACCGCTCTGGATGAAGCCCTCCGCGGCCTGCCAGCCGTCGGTGTACACGGTGTCGAGGATCTGTTGGCGGTCGATGCCGTGCTGGAGCGCTTGGCGCACCTTGACGTCGCCGAACGGTGCTGCCTGCACGTTGACGGCGTAGCCATTGGTGAAGCCGAGGTAGCGCGGGAGCCCGGCGACGTATCCCTTGTCGGTGAGGCCCGCGATCTCGCTCGGCTGGACGTTGTAGATGACCTGCGCCTGATTCGAGGTCAACGCACCGATGCGGGTGCTGGACTCGGCGACCTGCTTGTACGTGAGCGTGTCGAGGTAGGCGGGCCCGGTGTGTCCGAGAGCCTGGGGACCCCAGCTGTAGTCCGCGCGCTTCTCGAGCACGACGTCGTCGCCGTCGGCCCAGCTCTTGATCGTGAACGGACCCGAGCCGGAGAAGTTGTCGAGGTTGCCCTGGTCCTGCTTGCTGAGGGCGAGCGTCTTCGGCGAGACGAGGATCGAGCCGTGGTAGCCGAGCGTCGGGATGAAGCCGAGCGTGGGGGCCGAGAACGTCACCTCGACGGTCTTCGCGTCGACCGCGTTGGCCTTCTGGTAGGTCTTCGGGAACAGGCCGATCGGTGTGATGCCCTTATCGGGGCTGCCGAAGGCCCAGTAGTCGAGGTTCGTGACGACCGCGGCGGCGTCCAGCGCCGTGCCGTCCGAGAACGTGACCCCGTCCTTCAGATGCAGCGTGAACGCGGTGGCATCCGTGTTCTGATCCCAGCTCTCGGCGATCCACGGCGACACGGCACCCTTGTCATCGACGTAGACGAGCTTGTCGGTGACCTGGCCCCAGATGTTGCCCTGGTAGCTGGAGATCGAGCTCTCGTTGGGCACCCAGCTGGTGCCGAGGGAGTTGATCAGGAAGACGACGTCGCCGCCCTCGGTCGGCGCGGCGTCCGTCGGGGCTACGGAGGTCGTCGTGCCGGCGCAGCCGGCGAGAAGGGTGAGGGACAGGGCGAGGGCCGCGCCGAGGGCGGCTCGGCGTCGGCGCTTCGGGTGTGCAGACATGGGCTGTGGTTCCTTCGTCGGGACCGACCGCCGTACGCGGTCGGAAACTCTTCAGCGAGTCTCAGCGGGCCGCGAGGAAGCGTCCAACGACGACGGCGGATGAGAAACGATCGGCGCGGGTGATGGATGGCGAAACCCCCGGAATCCGCAGGATTCCGGGGGTTTTCGGGGGTAGCGCGCCACGTGCCGGGCGCCGCCCGTGTCTTTGCGGATGACGCCGTGTTGCGTCAGAGGCCGAGGACTTTCCGCCCCGCTCCGATGAGCGCCGAGTCCTCTTGGGGCGGGTGGACGCGCGCGGAGAGGACATCACGCAGGTGACGCTCCAACGGGTTGGTGCGGCTGAGAGCCGGGTTGCCCAGTGCGGCGACGGCGGCCTCGACGGCGGTGATCGCCGAACGGACGACGAGGACCTTCGCCAGCGGCACGCGCGCGACGGCCTCCGCGTCGCCCGCGACCGCCTTCTCGGTCACCCCGTACAGCAGTGTCTCGGCCTGCACGAGCTGCGCCTCGATCTCTCCCGCGATCGTCTGGATGCGCTCCGTGGTCGCGATCGCTCGGCCCAGGCCCGCCGGGACGCGGTCGTGGGAGAAACGGAGGAAGAAGTCCTGCGCGGCGCGCGCGACCCCGACGTACAGCGCCGCGTGGGTGAGACCCAGGGCGCTCGCCTGCGCAGCCGGATCGCGATACACCCCCGTGTAGGGGATCTCGAGGAAGTGATCCGCGGGCGCCTCAACGCCGTCGTAGACGACGTCGTTGGTGGAGCTCGCCCGCAGGCCCAGGTGGTCCCACGTCGGGATGATCGTGATGCCCGGCGCATCGCCGCGCACGATGAGATGCCCCACGCGCGGTTCGGGGTCGTCCGTCTTCGCCCACACCAGGTGGTAGTCCAGGCCCGTGCTGGCGGTGACGTAGGCCTTGCGTCCCGTGACGGCCCAGCCGTCCGCGGTCCGGCGGACCGTGGTTGCGGGGAGCCCGCCGCGCGCGGGGGCGCCGAGCTCGGGTTCGGCGCGCGCGGTGTTGATCGAGACGGGGCGCTCCGCTGTTTCGGCGATGACCTTGTCGTACAGGTGCGCGGGCCACACGTCACGGTCGATCTGCGCGATGTGGGTCGCCAGCGTGTTCGCGACGATGAGGGCGACGGAGGGGTCGCCCCGCCCGATCGCCTGCAGGAACCGGAGCCGCTCCACGGCGTCGACCTGACCGCCGCCGAACCGTTCGCCGATCACGGCCTGGAACACCCCCGCGCGGTGGACGGCGTCGAGACCCTCGGCGGGGAAGTCTCCCGAGCGGTCGTAGCGCTCGGCGGTTTCGGCGACGGCGGCGGTGAGGGCGTCGAGGTCGACGCGCGAAAGGGTCGGGGAAGCAGTCATGCTCCCCATGCTCCGCGCGCGGGAGCGGCCTCGTCCAACAGGGATCCGCGAACCGCATCCATCGGGGTTTCCGATGAGCGGGACGCTCAGGCCGAAACGGCGTGGATGTGCCGACGGACGGCGAAGAACCCGTCGAGGGATGCCAGTGCCGCCTGCTCCACGTCGGGCTCGAGGCCGCGACGGGTGATGAGCCGCACGAAGATCCGGCCGAGGTCCGGGAAGTCGCGACGCACCACGAGACCCGCCGGCGCGCGCCCCGCGGTGGGCAGCACGGCGACGCCGAGACCCGCGCGCGCCGCGGCGATCACGCCCTCGAGGCTCCCGGACTCCGCGGCGATGTCGACGCGTGCGCCGATGTCGCCGAGCTCCTGCAGTGCGCGCTGCCGCATCCCGCACGGTTCGACATAGGCCACCAGCGGAACGGCCTCGCCGTGGGTCGGAGGCTGCCACGTGGGCGACGCGTACCAGTTCAGCGGAAGGTCGCCGACCTCGACGCCCGCGACGGTCGAACCCGTGTCGAGCACGACGGCGAGGTCGATGGTGCCCTTCGACACGGCATCCGTCATTCGGGTCGATCGGTCGATGTGGAACTGCACCTGGCGGTCGGGGAACGCGCGGCGCAGCGTCCCCAGGAGCTCGGGGAGGATCTGTTCCGCCGCCGTCTCGGTCGAGCCGACGACGATCGTCCGCGCCCGGGTGATGTCGAGGCGTGCGAGAGCCTCGTCGTGGACGGCGAGGATGCGACGGGCTTCGGCGAGCAGCTTCTCGCCTGCGAGCGTGAAGCGCGCGCGCCGCCCGTCGCGTTCGACCAGGGGCTGCTGCAGCCGCTTCTCCAGCGAACGGACGTGCTGGCTCACTGTGGGCTGGCTCATGTGGAGGGCCACCGCGGCACGACCGAATCCTCCGCACTCGTCGATGGTGACGAAGGTGCGGAGTTGGATGATGTCCAAGGTCTCGGCCATTTCTGGACGATAGCCGCGGGGACCTCTCGCGCGCTGGTCGGAGGTCACGCGCGTTCACATGGCATCCATCGTGCACGACGATCGGTGCCCATCACGGACCCGGCATTGCTCGGCAGTGACCGCGCTTCCTAGGCTCGGACGGGTGCGCGCCCCCGGAGCGGCGCGCGGCAGGGAGTGAGAGATGAGCGACTTCTTCGACCGTGAGGGAGACCGCGCCTACACGCGCGACTACAAGGAGACGACGCCGGACGTGCTGGCGGCGTTCACGGCGTTCAACGACAGCGTCTTCGCGCCGGAGGGTCGCGAGATCCCGCTGAAGTTCCGCGAACTCATCGCCCTCGCCGTCGCCATTACGACCCAGTGCACCTACTGCATCGACGGCCACTCGCAGGCGGCCGTGCGTGCGGGGGCCTCGAAGGCCGAACTCGCCGAGGCCGCGTGGGTCGCCACCGCGATCCGGGCGGGCGGCGGGTTCGCCCACGGCCGGCTGGCCTTCAAGCTGTCGGGCATCCACGAGAACGAGGCGGTGCACGCGCATGTCTGACGTGCTGGTCACCGCGACAGAGCTGCGCGACGCGCTCTCGGCCGGCCGCTTCGCCGACGGCGGCCCCGTGCGCGTGCTCGACGTGCGGTGGCGGCTCGACCGCCCGGACGGGCTGCCCGAGTACCGCGCCGGCCACATCCCGGGCGCGCAGTACGTCGACCTCGACCACGAGCTCGCCGCCCACGGCGAGCCGACGGACGGACGGCATCCGCTCCCTCCCGTCGAGGCCCTTCAGGACGCGGCCCGGCGCTGGGGCATCGACGACGGCGACACCGTCGTCGTGTACGACGACCTGAAGAACCTTTCGAGCGCGCGCGCCTGGTGGCTGCTGCGGTACGCCGGTGTCGCCGACGTGCGCTTGCTCGACGGGTCGTTGCGCGCGTGGACCGACGCCGGGTTCGACGTGGAGACGGGGGATGCCGCCCTCCCGACGCCCGGATCGGTGACGCTGGCCTACGGCGCCCTGCCCGTGCTGCCGCTGGAGGACGTGGCCGAGTTCGCCGACGGTGGGCTGCTGCTCGATGCGAGAGCGGGCGAGCGATACCGCGGCGAGGTCGAGCCCATCGATCCGCGCGCGGGACACGTGCCGGGCGCGGTGAGCGCCCCGACGACCGAGAACGTCGGCGCCGACGGCCGCTTCCACGACGCGGAGGCTCTCCGCACGCGCTTCACCGAGCTCGGCGCCGTGCCAGGGATCGAAGTCGGCGTGTACTGCGGCTCCGGCGTCACCGCGGCGCACCAGGCGGTCGCGCTGACCCTGGCCGGGTTCACGCCGCGGGTGTTCCCGGGGTCGTGGAGTCAGTGGTCCAACCACCCGGAGCTGCCGGTGGCGACGGGTCCCGAGGCGCGCTGAGTCAGGCCCAGAGCTCCTCGATCGGCACCGCGCGGCCGAGCACGTGCTCGGCGGCGCGGTGCCCCGAGAGCAGGGCACCGGGCACGGTCGCGGGGTCGTCGCCCCATGTCGCCTCACCGGCGAGGTGCAGGACGCCGCCGACCGGCTGGGCGAGCTCGTCGTGGTCGGGGCCGACCGACCCGGGCTTCATGTAGCTGTACGACCCGCGCGAGAACGGGTCGTCCTGCCAGCGGGTGACGACGACGCTCCCGGGCTCCGGGACCCCCTCGCCGTACAGGCGGCGCAGCTGCGTCATCGTGGAGGCGGCGATCTCCTCATCGCTCCAGTGCCGCGTCGCGACGGCGGCCGGGCCTGCCGCGAACGTCAGCAGCGCAGCCTCGTCGTGGATGCGGCCCAGGTCGTACCAGGAGTGCCACCACTCGCCCTCGTCACCGAACTGGCGGATGCCGTAGACCCCGGCATCCCAGAACCGCTCCGGGAAGCGCAACACGACCTTCTCGAATGCGTTGGATGCCAAGACTTCCAGCACACGCTGGTGGGAGTCGGGCAGCGGTGGGGTGATCGCGACATCGCCCGACTGCAGGACACCGATGGGGAGGGTGACGACGGCCGTGGCTCCGTGGAAGGTGCCGTGGTCGGTGGTCACGGTCACGCCGTCGTCGGCCCAGGCGATCGAGGTGACGACGTGCTCGAGCCGCACGTCGAGTCCCTGCGCCAGGTTGGTGGCGAGTTCGTCGTACCCGCGCGGGAACACGACCTCGTCGCCGTTGACCGTGTCGTCGTCGAGGCCGTGCGCCCCGAGCACCGACATGTGGACGCCGTACTGCTCCTCGGCGCGGCGACCGTTGTACTCGCGGACACGCTGCGCGCGCTCGGGCGCCCAGTCCCGGGCGGCGAGGGCTGCCTCCACGACGTCGGCGTAGGTGGCATCCGGGGCGGAATGCGCGATGACGTCGACGAGGTCGGCGTTGAGCGTGCGCACATCGTCGGCGAAACGGCGCACCTCGTCGGGGTCGAGTCGTTCGCCGTCAGCACCGAAGTAGGCCAGCGGCCGGCTGTCGGGCTGGTAGCCCCCGACCGTGAACTCGACCATGGGCATACCGAACGCGCGGGCGGCCGCCTCGACGGGGCTGTCGTCGATGCCGTGGATCCAGGACGCGCCGCGATCGGTGACGTGGTGTCCGTCGCGCTGCGAGTGGACGCGTCCGCCGACTCGGTCGCGCGCCTCGACCACCACCACACGTCGACCGGCTCGATCGAGCAGGCGGGCGGCCGACAGGCCGGCGATGCCCGCTCCCACGACGACGGTGTCGAACTGCTCCGGCATGACGGCTCCCTCGGGTAGACGATCGTGTCACGAGAGTAGTCCGGGCGGCCCTCGCGGCGGCGTTAGTGTGAGCGCATGATCCCGTGGGAGAACCTGGTGGCGTTCGCGCTCGCCTCCGTTGTCATCATCGTGATCCCGGGACCCAGTGTGCTGTTCGTGATCGGCCGATCGATCGCGCTGGGGCGCCGGGCGGGAGTGCTCAGCGTGGTCGGCAACTCCCTCGGCACGATCCCCGCGGTCGTCGCGGTGGCCTTCGGTGTGGGGGCGATCGTGGCGTCGTCGGTCGTGGCGTTCACGGTCGTCAAGATCGTCGGCGCGGTGTACCTCGTGTGGCTCGGCATCCAGGCAATCCGGCACCGCCACGACGTCCGCGCGGACGCGACGGTGCGCCCGCGCTCGTCGTGGACGCTTCTGCGCCAGGGCATGGTCGTCGGGATGACGAACCCGAAGACGATCGCCTTCTTCGTGGCGGTTCTGCCGCAGTTCGTGTCGCCGTCGGCGGGCGCCGTGTGGGCACAGCTGCTCCTGCTGGGGCTGCTGTTCCAGGTCATGGCATTGCTCTGCGACAGCGCCTGGGCACTCGCGGCCGGTACCGCGCGAGCGTGGTTCGGTCGATCGCCGCGACGGATCGCCGGGCTGGCGGGGACCGGCGGGGTCATGATGATCGGCCTGGGCGGAGCGCTGGCGTTGACGGGCGCGAAGGCATAGTCCGCGGCGGGGCGCGAAGGCGTCGTCCACGGACGGACGCGAAGGCACAGTCCGCGACGGGGCGCGAAGGCGTCGTCCGCGGCCGGGGCGCGAGGCCTAGGCGGCCGGCTCGCATTCCCCCGCCTCCCACGGGGGCGGGTCTTCTTCGAACCGAACGCCTGCGACGTCGGTGGCGTGCGGGTAGGGCACGGGGTGGTCGGTGTAGACACGGCCGGTAGGAGAAGTCCATTCGAGGAGCCCTCCGTCGAGTTGTCGAACGTTCCAGCGGGTGAACTGCTTCTGGGTGTGATGGCGTTGGCACAGGCAAGCGAGGTTGCTCACGTCGGTCTTCCCGCCGAGCGCCCAATCCGTGGTGTGGTCGATCTCGCAGCGAATGGCGGGTGCTGTGCACCCCGGCCATCGGCAGCCGCGATCGCGGGCCCTGAGATGGCGGTCGATGGCTGCGGTGCGGGCATAGGTGTCGGTGCGCAGCACCGCCCCAGTGACGGGATGCGTAACGACTCGATCCCAGGGAAGGGAAGTGGACTCGGCGAGAGCGCGGGCGGTGTCCGCGTCGATGGGGCCGCGGCCCACCAGGTCCGCCGGGGCGATGTTCTCCCGTGAAGGCCTCAGCACCGTCAGCGCGGGCACGATGACCTGGACCCTCGCGCGGATCTTGCCCAGCGTGCCCGGCCCGTCGCCCGGTCGAGTGGGGTCGAGCGTGGGGTCGCCGGTGAGGAGCATGTCGGCGAAGACGTCCGCACGGATCTGATCCATCGTTCGTGTCTCCGCGGCGTGCGGAACGGGCGCGACGGTGGTGTCACCGTGTGCTGACCCGTCACTCTCCACGCGGTTCCCGTCCCCCGCGCTCACTTCCCGGCCTGCCTGCCAGATGACCCGCGCCTGCTGGGTCATGCGGTCATGGATCGCCTCGGCGATCACCGTCGGTAATGTCGCGATGAGATCGGACATCCCGTCGGAGCCGGGAATCACCCGAATGCACCGCAATCGCCGGCCGGCGCGGTGGCGTTCGGTGATCGTCTGTGGATGCAAACTCTGCGCGGCGACGGCGAGCCGGTTCTTCAATCGGCCCGGGCTGGAAACCTCGGCCGCCGACGCCACGGCGACCCGGTCGAACTCCGCTCGGGCGTCCAGCGGAAGCTCGGCCCCGGCATCCGCAATCACCCGCACGTGTCGTCGCGAAATCGCCCCAGCCTCCCACGCCCCCACGGTCAACGGATAGGAGTCCACCAGAATCATCGCCTCGCCGATGTCTCGCTGCACCGTGCGATCCGATACCCGACATGCCGCGCCGATCTCCGAGGCGACCTCCCTCATCGCCATGTCCGACTCGCGAGCAGACGATCGCGCCGACCCGGTGGCATCCACAGCGAACTGCCCCGCCGCAGCCAGCGCCCGAACCCGGGCGGCTTCGGCCGCCGCCACCGCGGCCTCTGCCGCGACGACCTGCTCAACGAGGCGCGCGAGCATGCGCACATCGCCCGAGAGGCCCGCAGGATCCGGCCCGGAACGCGCAGCAGGCGACCGCGCGGGCCGACCTGCCGCGCGGCGTGCGCCCGAGTCAGCTAGCGATCCCGGTCCGTGATGCCTGCCGGGGTCCGGCTGCGGCTCGGGCGACGTCGGGACGACATTCGAAGACATGTTCGAAGGTTACTCGACCCGACAGATATTTCCCAGGCCTCAGGCCCAATCTGTGGAAAGGCCACGCCATTCGAGGACTGTGGAGGAACCGTCAGAGAGGGCGATCCGCCACCCACACCGCGCCGCGCGCCGTGCGGGTGCCGTCGCTCTGGGGGCGCTGGGGTGGGCGTGCTCGCCCTGGGGGCGCTCGGGGTGCGACCGCGGTGTGTGTGCTCGGCGTGGGGGTTCGCTCCGGGGGTGTCGCTCCGGCGGTGCTCGGGGTGCGGCCGCGGTGGGTGTGCTCGGCGTGGGGTGTCGCTCCGGGGGTGCCGCTACCCGGGGTGTCGCTCCGGGGGTTTGCTCCGGGCGTGTCACTGCCGGGGGTTCGCTCCGGGCGCGCCGCTCCGGGCGTGTCACTGCCCGGGGTGCCACTCCGGGCGTGTCACTCCGGGGGTGTCACTCCGGGCGTGTCGCTGCCGGGGGTTCGCCCGGGGGGGTCGCTTCGGGCGCGCTCCACGATCGGGGCCGTGATGAGTCCGCAAACAGACGAAGGGCCGGTCGAGGAGTGTCGACCGGCCCTTATCCCTGCACCAGAGTGTCCTGCAATCACATGTCGGTAGCTGCCACAGCAAAACAACTACCGTGCCAGCACTCTATAACGGTGAGGTAACGGAGAGGAAGAGGGCGCCGTTATGTTTTCGTGATTCATAACTGGTTCATCAGATCGGCGGGTGGCGCGACGGTGGTGTGCTGGTGGTTCGGCTGCGAATCGACTCGCGGTGCGGCTGTGCTGCGAGTGGTGGTGCTTCTGCGCGGCCGCCCCAACCGCGGCCGCCCCCGCCGCGGCCGCACCCACCCGGCCGCACCCACCCCGCGCGGCCGACACAACCGCGCCCCCAACCGAGGCCGCCCCCACCGCGGCCACACCCACCGCGGCCGCCCCAACCCCGGCCGCCCCAACCCCGGCCGCACCCACCGCGGCCACACCCATCGCGGCCGCACCCGTCGCGGACGCGGGAGGATGGGCACGTGAAAGATGAGGATCTGACCGACCCCGACGGGCGCCTCGTGCTCGTGCGTCACGGCGAGACCGAGTGGAGCCGCACCGGTCGCCACACGGGGCTCACCGACATCCCCCTGACCGAGACGGGCGCGTACAAGGCCGAACTCGCGGGGACCCTGCTGGCGACACGGCACTGGGATCGCGTGCTCACGAGCCCCCTGGAGCGGGCGGTCGAGACCGCGGCGCGTGCCGGGTACCCGCAGGCCGAGATCGAGCCGCGCCTGGTCGAGTGGGACTACGGCGCCTACGAAGGCCTCACGACCCCCGAGATCACCGCGCAGCTGGGCCGCCCCTGGACCATCTGGCAGGCCGGTGCCCCCGCGGGCGCCACGCCCGGCGAGACCGTCGAACAGGTCACGGCCCGCGCCGAGTCCCTCCTCGACGAGCTACGTCCGCGAGTCCGCGCCGGCGAGCAGGTGCTCCTGTTCTCGCACGCGCACTTCCTGAGGGCGCTCGCCGGCGTCTGGCTCGGCCTCACGGCCGCGGGCGGCCGCTACTTCGTGCTCGGGACCTCGGCGGTCAGCGAGCTCGGGTTCGAGCACGGCTCCGAGGTCATCACGCAGTGGAACCACGTGCGCGGGCGCTGATCTCCCGCGGCGTCGCACGTCATGCTCCCCCGATGAGCCGACCGTCGTGGATCTCGACGACCCTGTCCGCCGCCTCCGCCACGATCGGGTCGTGCGAGGCGACCAGAGCGGTCATCCCGTCCCGTCGCGCCCGTTCGCGGATCAGACCGACGACGGATGCCGCGGTCGTGCTGTCCAGCTGAGCGGTCGGTTCGTCCGCGAGAACGACCCTCGGGCGGTGGACGAGCGCGCGGGCCACCGCGACCCGTTGCTGTTGGCCGCCGGAGAGCTCGTCCGGGCGCTGTGCCGCGTGGTCGGACAACCCCACGGCCTCGAGGATCTCTGCCACGCGGAAGCGGCGCTCGCGTGCCGCCGCACCGCGAGCACGCAGCGGTAACTCGATGTTCTCGGACGCGGTGAGGAACGCCACGAGCGGGAACTCCTGGTCGACATATCCCAAGACGGTGCGCCGCAGCTCCGCCACCTCGCTCTCCGACGCTCCCGTCACCCGACGGCCGCCGATCCACGACTCCCCCGCGTCGGGTTCGTCGAGACCGGCGGCGAGGCGCAGGAGAGTCGTCTTCCCCGAGCCCGACGGGCCGCGGAGAACCACGAACTCACCCGCCCGCGCCGTCACCGTCGCGTCGACGAGAGCCGTCGTCTCCGCGGCGCCTACCCCGTAGCTCCGTGTCAGGCCCGTGAGCCGAATCGTCTCGCTCGCCATCACGTCTCCTCCTGCTCCGCCGGCTCGACCCGGACGTGGTCGGTCTCCAGCTGCAGTCGCACCCGGTCCTGCATACCCAGGCGGTCGATGTGCTCCTTGGGCAGCTGCAGGCGCCCCGCCCGGTCGAGCACCGCGTACTCCCGCGCACCTGCTCCGGCATCCCCTCCGCGCCACACCTCGACCGCTGTCCGACCATCGCGGATGCCGACGGTCCGGCGCACATGATCGGCGACACCGGCGTCGTGCGTGACGATGAGAACCGTCACCCCCGACCGCTCGTTCACCTCGCGCAACGCTTCGAGCACCTGCGCGGAACTCGCATCGTCCAGCTCCCCCGTGGGTTCGTCCGCGAAGAGGACTCGGCACCCATTGGCCAGGCCGAGGGCGATCGCGGCGCGCTGGCGCTCGCTCCCGGTCACCTGCCCGGGGCGTCGATCGACGACGGCGGCGACCCCGAGCAGATCGAGCACCTCCGCCGCCCGCGCCGCGCGCTTCGCGCGGGGGACGCGGCCGACCGACAGTGTCAGGTCGAGGTTCTCGCCGATCGTCAGGTGCGGGAGGAAGTTGCGCCCCGTCTGCTGCCAGACGAAGCCCGCCGTCGTCCGCCGGTACTCGGCGCGCTGGCGTGACGACAGCGCGAGCAGATCGTGCCCCGCGACGCGGGCGCTGCCGGCGCTGGCGGTGTCGAGCGCCGACAGGATCGCGAGGAGCGTGGATTTGCCCGACCCGGACGCACCGACGATCGCGGTCAGCTCGCCGCGCTCGACCCGCAGATTCAGTCCCTGCAACGCCTGCACCTCGACACCCGCACCTCGGTAGATGCGGACGAGGTCGACACATTCGATCTCCGGTGCGGATGGGGCCATCTTCATTCCTGCCTCTCGTCACGTCGTCCTCGTCGCCGCGCGGCCAGCATCGCAGTCCCCACGGTCGCTCCCATCGCCGCGATCGCCACCACGGCCGCCGCTCCCGCCGTCGCCGGTACCGCGATCGCCGGAATGTCCACGGCGATGCCGAGCCTGTCCCCCACCCCGCTCGAACCGACGACGACCGTGATGACCGCCCACCCGACACCCCACCCGACGATCGCGGCCGTCGCGGTGATCGGCACGGCCTCGGCGAGCACGAGTCCTCGCACACGATCCGCCCCGATCATCGACAGGACGGATCGCGTGCGTCCACGGTCCGCGGCCGACCCGACGGAGTCGAACACCGCGAGGGCGAGCGCCGCAAGAAGCGCGACGACCGACGCCCCCGTCAGGACCCCGGCCAAGGCCGACACCGTCGGCTCCGCGGTCCGTCGGGCGCTCTCGGATGCCACATCGACGACGTCGGCACCCGGACGATCCGCGCGCACGTCAGCCGCCAGTGTCGCCACGTCGGCGCCCGGTCGAGCACGGATGAGGTCGCAGACCGAGTCGGCGGGCGCGTCCAGCGCGTCGGCGAAAGCGTCGCCGACGAGCACCCACGTCCCCTCGTTCGTCGGGAGCGTGGCATCCGGGACCACAGCCGCCGCGGAGACGGGACGGCCGCCCACCTGCAGGTCGCCGTCGAGCAGCTGCGCGGCGGACGCGGACAGCACGAGCGGCTCGGCGGCGCCCGACGCGGCAAGGTCGGGGATCTCCGGCTGCACCAAGTGGAGGTCCGCGATGTCGGCCGCGAGCACCGTCACCGCACGCAACCGCCCGTCGTCGGTGACGGGGATGCCGGACAGCGTGCGCAGCTGGGCCACCGCACCCGCCGCGTCGGGTTCCGCGACCCCCGTCGCGCCGCCGCAGACCCGGACGTCGGCTCCCACGGTCTGCTCCGCCGCGCGTGCGACGCCGGCACCCGCGACGAACAGAAGACCGACCGCCGAGGTGAGGGTGGCCACCGCGATCACCACGCCGGCGACGGACAGGAACCGGCCTCCACCCCGCGCGATGCGGGCGAGGGCGAGCGACACGCCGATGCGCGGTCCGCGCCACGACCGACGAGACCACGGGATCAGCACGAGCCCGATGCCCCGCACCAGCACCGCGCTCGCGGCGAGCGCGATCAGCAGCGGCGTCGCGGCCAGGAGCGCATCAGACCCCGTCTCGGGGAGTCCGCGCGTGACGAAGAGGGCGACGGTCACCACGGTGAGGATGAGGAGGACGCCCTCCGCCGCGGTGCGCACGAGTCGGGGGAATCCGCGAGGTTTTGTCGCGACGACCGCGACACCCGCCGACAGCATCGCGCAAGCGGCTGCCGCGACGATGACCATCGGGAGTCCGGAGGGCGGGACATCGGGTACGGCGGCGAGCGCCAGAGCCCACCCCAGCAGCGCGCCCGGAATCGATGCCATCAGCATCTCGCCGCCCGCCATCCGGGCAATCCGGCCGCGACTTGCGCCGCGTGCCGACAGCAGCATCCGCTCGTTCCTCCGCCGCCGCTCCGCGGTGACGACCGCGACCACACTCACCAGGACGGCCCCGCCCCACGGCGCCGAGATCAGCAGGGCCGCGAGCGTCTCGAGCGCCCTCTGCTCCGACTCCAGGTCGTGCAGGAGAGCCGAGAGTCTGCTCGAGACCGTGACCGGGTACCCGTTCGGCAGGCTCGCTCCCTGGGTGGAGGCCTTGTCGGCCGCGCGCTCGAGTCCGGTGACGTCGGAAGCCGTCACGCTTCCGCCCCTGACGGGGAACGCCGCGACCAGCTGCGCACGGGCCAGGGCATCCGCGAGCGCCGGGACGGAGCCGGGATCGACGTAGGCCCCGCCGGTCAGGAGGTCGTCGGTGCCGCTCACCCGCTCCGACGTGGGGTGCGCGAACACCCCCTGAGTGGTGGGGAGGGCGCGGTCGGAGTCGACGATCGCGGTGACCACCGCCGTCGCCTCGGTCGCGACGTAGGTCGTGCCCGTCGTAGCACCCAGCCGATCCGCGACCTCGCGCTCCATCGCCACCTCGACCGGTCCGGTTCCCGTCCAGGCCGTCGGCGCGGTTCCTTCGACGACCCTCCACGATTGCTGCAGCGCGGGGGCGGACCCCCAGCGGAGACGCACGAAGTGCCCGTCCGGAGCCGCGGCCGTCACGTCGGGGAAGGCGAGGATCCACCGCGGCGCCCCCAGCGTCTGCCGCAGCGGCACGCCGACGGTGTCCGGGTAGGCGGCGAGGGCCGAGGCGATGCCGTCCACGGAGTCCGCGCCGAGAAACTCCGCATCCAGGTCCGCGCTCCACACGACCGTGGCGGCCTCGGATCCGTCCGCGAGCGCGAGATCGAGACGGCGGTCCGCGACGACGTCGAGGTACCGGGGGACGACGACGAGGGATGCCACGACGACCGCCACCGCGACCGCGACGAGGACCCAGGCGGCCCGGTGCGGGCGGAGCACGTGCCACGCGAGCGTCATTGCATCGCCTCCCGGGCCCGCGCGTCGTCGCGGACCGCGAGGGCGAGCGAGACGGCCAGGGCAGCGACAGAGAAGGCCGCCAGCGGGATGCCGGTCGTCCACGGATCGACGACCACCGCCACCGCAACGGGCTTCGGGAGTGCGCCCGTGACCATGGCCGGCAGGAGGGTCACGGCGGTGACGGCGGCGGCGACCGCCCCGGCGACGACGCCGGCGAGGACGGCTCCGATCTGCTCGCCGATCCGAAGGCGGCGGCGGGCGACGGCATCCATTCCGGCCGCGCGGAGCGAGGCGGCCTCGAGTACCCGAGACCGCCGGACGACCGCGCCGGCAGCAGCGAGCCCGACGAGGGCGAGGACGGCCATTCCCGCCGCCCCCCACCACAACATCGTCACGGCCGCGGCGAGGACTCCTCTCCCGTCGTCGGCCGCGGTGCCGGAGAGCCGCCCGTCGTCGGGCAGGGCTGCGGCGATCTCGTCCGGGGAGGTGCCCGGAACCAGGGCGAGCCACGCGTCGTCGGTCGAGGGCAGGGCGGACTGCGCCGTGAGCCGGTCAGCGACGACGGCCGTCGCGTCGAGGAAGACGGCCGAATCGGACGGTGCTCCGGGGATCGCTGTGACCACGGCGGCGATCCGGACGGCGGAGGAACGTCCATCGGGAGTGAGCGAGAGCGGGAGGGTGTCGCCCTCGTCGACCCCCGCCGCATCGGCGAAGGCGCGAGACACCACCGCGGGCGGAACCGGGCCTACCGGCACGAAACGCACGCGCGTCGTCGCGGAGTCGAACACCGCCACCGGTGGGCCCGGATCGGCCTGAAGCGCGAGCGCGTCGGTGCTGACGTCGACGGGCAGGACGAGGGACCCCAGGTCCACGGGCTCGCCGTCGACGGTGACGGAGGTGAGCGAGACCTGCCCGCCCGCGTCGCCCGTGCCCGTCAACGCCAGCTCGACCGCGGCCAGCCGCCACGCACCGCCGACGGCCGCCGAAACGGGCGGGAGAGAGAATCCGCCCTCGGGCCCAGGGGATACCGATACCGTCCGTGCCCACGCGTCCTCCAGGATCAGCGCATCCGCCACGGCTGCGGTGCCGCGGGTGGCGACGTCGACACGGACCGTCCGGGCCGCCGTCGGGAGGATCGGCCCGGGCGCGTCGCCGCGGGAGGCGTCGACGAGGCGTCCGAGGTCGCCGACGGCCGGATCCCCCAGGGCGGCGATCGCGGCGGGCGCCGCCATGATTACCGACGCGGGGCGGGCCGCGATCGACGTGTCCTCGCTCCACACGGGCGCGACCCCGGCGATCCCGGGGGATGCGGCGAGCCGCGCGAGGGCGTCCGACGTCAGGTCGGACGCGTCCGTCGCGACACGATAGGCGGTGCCCTCCTGCGCGGCGAGCGCGGACGCGTAGGCGTTCCCCCATGAGCTCTGGTACACCGCCGCGATCCCGAGCTGTCCGATGGCGGCGCCGACGAGCATCGCCGACGCGGTCACGGCGAGCGGACGTCGCGCCACTCGCATCGCCCAGAGCATCCTGCTCGCCCCGCCCCGTCGGGCCAGCCTCTCCCAGCCCCGACGCAGCCCCAGAACCGGTACGACGACGAGGATCCCCACGAGGGCGAGCAGCACCGCGGCCGGCGCGGCGACCGCGATCGGGTCGGACGTCGCCGTGCCGCGGGTCGGCCCGAGGGGAGATCCGAGCGAGAGCAGGCGCGCAGCCGAGAGCGCGGCGGCGAGCACGAAGACGGATGCCGCAACCCCGACCGCCCACCGGGGGGATCCACTGACCGCGGGGTCCGTGTTCTGGAGCGCGCGGACGTCCGCGGAGACGAGCAGGGCCACGAGGAGCCCCGGCGCGAGCGTGCCGGCGAGCAGGATCATCGCCGCGGTGGGAACGAGTGGCCCGGGGTCGGGGGTCGCCGCGAGCACGCCGACGGCACCGACCGCGGCGCCGATCGCGCCGGGCACGACCCAGCGGATCGCCTCCCCCGCCACGATGCGCGGCGCGGGGGCACCCTGGCCCAGCGAAGGCGCCGTTCCGCCGCCGTCGCCCCGACGACGAGCACCGCAAAGACGACGAGCACCGCGAGCGCGGTGAGGAGAGCCGACGCGAGCGCGAGGGGCTCCGTGGCACCCAGAACCGCGGCCCGCGCGGAGGCGAGCTGCGCGGTCGGCAGCAGACGTCCGGTCGTGGCGACGTCGTCGGTGGCCACCCCGGCCGCAGCGACGGCATCCGGTAACGCCTGTCCCGCACGCACCGAGGCCGTGAGGGTCGCGAGGCCGAGCTCGTCGGGGCGGGGGCGCACGGTCCAGTGCACGCGTCGATCCGTTGCCTGATCCTCGGCGACCGCGTCGAGCACATCGGGCGTCACGAGCACGGGCCCGGCACCGCCGCTGCGGGCGAACTCGTCGCGGACACCGAACCACCGATCCGCCGCCTCGGCGGACGCGCGCCACACACCGGCGATCGTGACGGTGCGCGAGCCGAGAGCGATCGTGTCCCCGACACCCACTCCCCAGGACTCCGCGAGCGAGGCGGGAATCGCAGCCTCCGCGGGGCCGCCGGGCCAGCGCCCGGCGTTAAGCGGCAGCGGGGGCGTCTCGCCGATGTCTGCGGCCAGGTAGGCCCGCCGACCACCCGCGTCGACGAGCCCGGTCGTCTCGACCGTGTCCACGGCGACCGACGCGCGCGTCGGAAAGGTCGCGGCAATGACCTCACGGACCACGGCATTCTGCGCCTGAGGGTCGGCGTCGCGCGGTAGCGAGAGGTCGATCCCGGTGTCCTCCCCGGACCGCGAGGCCAGCAGACTGCGCGCGCCCGCGTCGGCCGCACCTACGGAGAGCGCCGGCATCGCCATGGCCAGCGCGGTCGCGAGCGCGACGACGGTCGCGATCACGACACCGAGGGTGGCGCGCGGCGAGAGGAGAGGAGAACGCACGAAGCCCCCATCGGCGATCGATGACGCGACACTACTCCCGCCTCGGCATCCGCTCGCCCTCGAGTCCCGGCGCGCCGGGGGAACGAACCCGAGCGACGCGCAGCGCACGTGAGAAAGTCACAAAAAGATCACGGAGACCTCTTCCCCTCCGTTACCTCACCGTTATAGAGTCATCGCACGGTAGCTGTTTTGCTGTGGCGGCTACCGACATGTGATTGCAGGACACTCTGGTGCAGAGGGCCGGTCGGATGCCGCTTCGACCGGCCCTTACCTGTATTCACTGACATGGACGTGGCGCCGCCCCGATGGGCCTGGACGCCTCTACCCTGAGTGCATGACCGATCGTCGCCTCGCCGTCCAGGCCTGGGAGAGCCTGTTCCGCGCGCAGCACGAGGTGTTCGAGGACATCCGCACCGACTTCGAGTGCTCGGAGCTCTCACAGGCCGAGTACGACGTGCTCCTGACGGTGACGCGCCGCCGCGGCATGACCGCGCGACTGCGCGACGTCACGTCGAACATGCTGATCAGCCAGCCGAGCGTCTCGCGGCTGGTCGACCGGATGGTCGCGCGCGGCCTGTTGACCAAGTGCGCCGACCCCGAGGACGGTCGTGGTTCGCTCGTCACCGCGACCGAGGCCGGGGCCATCGCCTTCCGCCGCCTCGCGACCGCGCACGGCAACACGATCGCCGACCGCATGGCGCGCCTCGACGACGCCGAGCTCGCACAGCTCCAGGCCCTCACGGCGAAGCTGCGCGACGAGCGCTGACCCTTCGTCCTCGGCATCCCGCCGCGCCGCGCCGCGCACCCGGCGCGCGCCCCCGACGCCGCGAAGGCACACGTTCCGCGCGAGAGCGCCCGTTCGGGCCGTCCGCGACGTGTGCTGTCGGCCCGATCGTGCGCTTTCGGCGGAGTCGGGTCTCCCCGCGGACCAGGCCCCGCGTCAGCACTCGATGACGTTGACCGCGAGGCCGCCCTCGCTCGTCTCCTTGTACTTCGTCGACATGTCGATGCCGGTCTGCCGCATCGTCTCGACCACGGTGTCCAGCGACACGTAGTGCGTGCCGTCGCCGCGCAGCGCGAGGCGAGCGGCGGTCACGGCCGTCGAGGCGGCGATGGCGTTGCGCTCGATGCAGGGGATCTGCACGAGCCCGCCGACCGGGTCGCACGTGAGCCCGAGGTGATGCTCCATCGCGATCTCGGCGGCGTTCTCGATCTGCCGGTTCGTGCCGCCCATGACCGCCGTCAGTCCTCCCGCGGCCATGGCGCACGCGGAACCGACCTCGGCTTGGCATCCACCCTCGGCTCCCGAGATCGACGCGTTGTTCTTGAACAGCGACCCCAGGGCCGCCGCCGTCAGCAGGAATCTCCGGATCCCTCGGCGTCGGTTCGCCTCGGCCACGTGCGCGTCGTCCCACCCGGCAGCTTCGTCAGGAGTTGCCGCCTGCCCGCGGAACCCGAGCAGGGCACTCCCGACCAGCTCACCGTGCGGGGTGACGGCGTTGCCGACGCCGAGCCCCGAGTCGGCGAGGAACCGCCACCAGTACATCGCCACCGCGGGGAGGATGCCGGCCGCGCCGTTCGTGGGAGCGGTGACGACGCGCCCGCCCGCGGCGTTCTCCTCGTTCACGGCGAGCGCGAACGCGCCGAGCCACTCCCCCGGCAGCTCGCGATGCCCCTCGGCCTGGATCTCCTCGAGCTGCGCACGGATGACCGAGGCGCGGCGCTTCACCTTCAGGATGCCGGGCAGCACCCCGTCGTGCCGGAGTCCGGCGTTGACGCAGGAGGCCATGGCATCCCAGATCCGGTCGAGCCCTTCGGCGATCTCCTCGTCGGACCGCAGCGCCTCTTCGTTCCGCCGCGCGGCCTCGGCGATGGTGATGCCGTGCTCGTCGCACAGCGCGAGGAGCGTCGCCGCGTCGGTGTAGGGGAACGGCACGGGGGTGGCAGCGACCCGCGGCGGCTCGCCCTCGCGGCGGATGAACCCGCCGCCGACCGAGTAGTACGTCTCTTCCGCGAGGATCGTGCCGTCGGCGTCGCGTGCGAGGAGCGTCATCGCGTTCGGATGCCCCGGCAGTCGCGTACGCGGCGCGAGCACGATGTCCTCTTTCGAGAACGGGATGCCGTGGCTGCCGGCGAGCGCGAGCGTCTGGCCGGCGGGCCAGCCCGACCACGCCCGGCGCACGGCATCCGGATCGACCGTCTCGGGGTGAAGGCCCTGGAGTCCCGCGACGACCGCGTCGGGCGTGCCGTGCCCGATGCCGGTCGCGCCGAGCGATCCGTAGAGGGCACAGGAGACGGATGCCACGTTCTGGAGCGCTCGGGTGGAGCGCAGCCGCGCGGCGAATTCTGCGGCAGCCCTCATGGGGCCGACCGTGTGGGAGCTCGAGGGTCCTACTCCGATGGAGAACAGCTCGAACGCCGAGACGTAGGCGCTCATCCGTCCAGCGTACGTCGCGTCCGCTTCACTGTCCGGTCACCCGCTCGCCACGCCCGAGATGTGGCGGCTTCCGCGCCGATTAGACCTGCACGCGGTTCCCGTCTATGCTGGACCACGGCCTGCGCGCCGTTTCGCGCGGAGGCCCTGCGCCCGTAGCTCAATGGATAGAGCATCTGACTACGGATCAGAAGGTTAGGGGTTCGAGTCCCTTCGGGCGCACACTGTGTTGAGACAGTGAAAGGCCTGGTCATCGGAGTAATCCGGACCAGGCCTTGTCTCATTCTTGCGGACATTCTGCGTCGGCGGGGCATTTCAGGGGCATTCCGCGCTCCACAACGAGGGCCCATGGCCAGTGCAACACGGCCCTGATGACGCGCGTGAGCAAGGCGAGGGATTCACGCGCCAGCACAGCAGTGTCGGGGGTCGACCGTAGCGTCTGCCCATGTACTACCGCGACCGTTACTCCGAGACCCTATGTGCCGCGCTGAAGGCCCAGGTTGATGGCCTGGGTCCGTGGATCGAGCGAGGGCGTCGTCGTCGTTCTCGTGGCGTTCACGGTGGGGCGGAGCAGCGCCGGTAGCTAGACGCCCGTCGCGTGCGGTGTCGTGGGTGCATGTGTCACACGACGGGCGGGGGTTCTTTCGCCAGGAAGCCGCTCAGCATCCGCTCGGTGAAGGCGTTCATCTTCTTCCAGTTCGCTCGCCGCGCGAGCCGGTGCCTCGCCCAATCAGGGAACGTCTGGTCGCTATAGCGTTCGATGCCGTCAGCCACCGTGCGGAAGCCCACGGCGATCTCCAAAGCATCGCCGGGGGTGCAGTAGTAAAGCTTGTCTACGTCGGTGCCATTCGGGCGAGTGGACGGTCGCTGACTGCGCACGCCGATGTGCTGACGCACGGACGGCACGTACTCCCAGCGGCTGTGAACGAAGTAGTTCCGTTCGTCCCTGAGGGCGTCAATCGCGTTGATAATCGCGCCGAGCTGGTCGACCTGCTCGTCTGTCAGGGCGAGGTTGTACTGGGCTACCCGGGCGCACATCTGGCAGACGCGCGAGAGGTCTTCTCCTGCGGTAATCACGGCACCGTAGGGCGAGTCGATCAACTGCGAGAACAACTCGCGCATCAGGTCTTCGACGCGCGCTGACTCCGCGGCCACCTCCCCGATGGCGGCGAGCATGGCGCGGGTAGGACGGGAGGACTTGGACATCCGCCCAGCGTGGCAGAGCAACGTCAATACAGGGGGCGGCTGCTCGCTGGAGTTAGGGTCAGGCGCATGTCGGAGACCGTGTGGGTGGCGCGACTGACGGGGGCCTTCACTCTGGCCTCTGGCGTCGTCGGTGTCGTACTGACCCATCGCTATAGCCGTACCCAGGCGGCGGCCGCTCGCCGCGAGGATCGGCGTCGTGACGCCCGCGCCCTGCTGGCGCAGTTCGTCGAGGCGGGCACGCAGTGGGCCGACGCCAACTGGAACATGGTCCCGTTCTTCCAAAAGAACGCGAAGGACCGGACGTTCTGGCTGGAGTGGCCCGACACCGATAGCGGCAAGACGATCCGTGAGCATTCGCTGGCGATCACCCGCACCGGAGGCGAGCTACGCCTGATCGTGGGCGACGAGGAACTGCTCGCTTGGATCGCGGAGGCGACGGCCAAGATGTCCGAGAGCGAGCCAATGCTCGCCCTTATCGACGACGGCAAGCGCATTCAAGCGGGCAAGAACCCGGGCGACGCCCTCGGCGACGCCTGGGCCCACTACCTGCAGGTGCGCGAGGCGTTCCAAGCCGTAGAGGGCCGCGCCGCCGATCTGCTGCGCGGCGCGCTCTAGTCCATAGATAAGCTCACCGGATGTTGCCGATTCCAATCTTCGACACACCCGGGCCGGATGTGGCGTCGAACTGGGGCTCTTTCGTGCCAGACCTGATCGTCGGCGTCTTCACGGGCCTCACGGTCGGTTTGATCCTCGCGTGGACGCAGGCCCGCGCAGCAAAGAAAAAGGAACGCCGGGAGATCGAGTTGCGGTGGGAGGCCCTGCGCCCTCGGGTGGGCGCGGAGCTTCTGGACCCGTGGGACCGGCGCGTCATCATGGATTCGCTGGATGAATTCGCTCACCGGAATGACGGCCTTCTCAAATTGGTAGAAGACATTCCTCTCGCGAGTTGGGCCGATGTTTTGGAGAGCGATGAGTTGCGAAGTCTCCATGAGTTCTCGAAGGCTGCCACCGAGCTCCGTGGTGCTTCGCGCAAGTTTGACGCGTTTCTGCAACATTCCATCGCGCAGCAATTGGTCGAAGACTCGTTCACCGCTAGCGTCGCGGACTGGCACAAGGCGCACGACGACGCCGCACTCGTGCAACCGTTCGCGATGCGTGCTCTCTTCGCTCACCCGTCTTTTCCGTGGAGCCCTGACCAGTTCCACGACATCCGTTCGAGTAGTCCGATTGTTTCGAGAATCGTCGCTCGTCCACCTGTGACGTACGACGACGTTCTCGCCATGGTGCTGCGGGCAGAAGAGCATTACATCGAGTGCACCTCGATAGTTGACGCCGTGATGACCCGCTACTGGTACGACTGATCTCGGCGTGCCGCGAGGGCGAGGCTCGTCCCGTTATGCCAACGCAGAGGCGACGGCGTAGGCGCTGCTGCGCTCCAGACGGGCGCGTGCGCGGTCGTAGCGGCGCGTGGTGCGCGGGTCGGCGTGGCCCATGCTGTCTTGGAGATCGCGGAGGGGCACGCCCGCGTCGAGGGCGAGCGTGGCGTGGGTATGGCGCAGGCCGTGCGGCGACACTTGCCCTTCGATGCCCGCAGCACGTGCGAGGCGCTGCACCGTGGGGAACGCCTCGGATGCAGCCCAGCGCTTGCCGGTCGTCGTGGTGACTTGCCCGTCGTGAGCACCAGGCCCTTCGTCCCAGCTTCGAGTGTGAGCGCGGCGCTCCACGCACCCCAATCGAGCGACACGACGTCGTAACAAGTTCCGCCCCCCTCAATACCGCCGCCCGACCGCAGCCCGCCACTCCTCCTCTCGGTGGGATCGCCGGGCTCACTTCTCGCCACGCCCGTCACCCGCGAGGCGGCACACTTCCACCTATCGATCGGAAGTAACGATCGGCAACCTGCACCGACGACTGAAGGACTGCTCGTCCGACTCCCCACGCCCCGACCGTGCCGTCCAGCTGCTTGAACGAGGTCCTGGACGCCCCCGTGGTCAGATTTCGGGGATTTCGTTTCGCTCGTCCACGGTCGCCCGGAAGTAGTCGTGGAGGTCTTTATCCGGAGAGATGACGATTTCTTCCCCCTCGCCTGCAATTGTCAATACGAGTTCGCGGCTGAATCCATCGGTGATCGGTCGCGCGCCGTCGAGCACGCACAAGAAACCAAATACTGCGGAGTCAGCTACCTGACACATGACACGCACTGCCATCGCGCGATCCTCTTGCGACAGCGCGAGGAACCATTCACTCATTTCGACAAGTGATTTGCGGGGATTGCGGCCGGGAGGCTGTTTCAAGATTGTGATCACGCCGCGAACACTTGACATGTAGACATTTTCATAAATGCTTTCAATGAAGTCTTCCTCAGAGTATTCAGCAACCATCGGTCAAAGTTTCCTCAATTAATTATTCGAGAGCGGAGATTGCATCATCAGGCGCAGACGTATATTCGCGCAAGTCGGCTAGTTCTTTATTTATCAGAGGTTGCCCCCATCTCGGTAACACCGGATACGGCGCCCGGTCGGCCGGCGATCGGCTCAACGGGAGCACACACGCCCATGCCTGCGCCGTTCGAGGCGCATACCGGGATGAGACCCGGGGTCCTGTATGGCGTTCCCGGTCGCAGCGACACCGGCGGTCGTGATGGTGGTCGTGATGCGGGCCACGGCATCCGACGCACTCTTGACCCACGGCTCCTGTTCGCGCTAGTTTGCGCAACAAATCCTCTTTGTTTCTGCGACTGAAGGACTTGATGTGACAGAGCCGTCCGCCCCCTTTCCCCGTCGTGCCTTCTCCCGGCGATCCATGCTCCTCGGATCGCTCGTCGGTGCCGCCGCCGCAGGCGCCGCCCTCGGAGGAGGCCTCACCCGCCCGGCCACGGGCACCGTTCCCCCCGCCACCGGACTGATCGATCCGGCGTTGGCCGGCGTTCACCCGCGCCTCATCCTCGGCACGCGAGTGTCGCTCACCGAACTGCAGCGTCGAGCCGCCGCGCCCGCGTACGCGCCGTTCGTCACCAGCCTGATCAACTACGCCAACGGCCGCGCCGCCCTGCCGACGATCACCGGCAACGGCGACGACAATCAGTGGCAATCCGTGTACTGGACCCTTCCCGAACTGGCGATGGCGTACCTCATCACCGGGAACTCCACCTACTCCACGAAGCTGCGGAACTGGACGCTGTACGTCTGCGACCCCGCCACCCGCCCCCAGTGGGGAGGCGAGAACGGCGGGTCGATGGGCAACGCCGCTGGCCTCATCGGCGTCTCGGTCGCGTACGACTGGTGCTACGACCTCTTCTCCCCCGCCGAACGCGCCACCATCCGCGACAAGCTCGCGCTGCAGGCCGACCGCCTCATCGAGCAGTTCGGCAACACCTCGGTCGCGACGGATGCCTACTGGAAGAACGACCCGCAGCCCAACCACCGGCACTTCCGCGTCGACGGCATCACCGCCGCCGCCGCCGCGATCTACGGTGACGGCGCAGCGGACACCGGCGAGAGCGACGACTACCGCCTGGAGTTCGCCCGCTCCCAGTTGCGACACGTGCTGACGTGGATCTCGCCGGACGGGTCGCAGCACGAGAGCATCACGTACGCGGTCTACGGCAACGAGCACATCGTCCGCGCCGTCGACATCTTCGACGGCATCGGCGGGGGCGACCTGTGGGCCGAGCCCGAACTCCCGGGCATGGCCTCGTTCAAGGTCGACATGTCGTTGCCGGGCTTCCCCGCGCAGTTCTCCTACGGCGACACCGACGGCAGCCAGTACTACTTCAACCCGTTCCTGTGGCGGATCGCCGGCAAGTACGGCGACGAGCAGGTCCAGGACTTCCTGCACCGGCTGTACACGTCGAGTACCGCGGGGGCGACGTCGTTCTTCTACAACGCGTGGAACCTCCTGTGGTTCGACGACTCGCTCGCCGCCACCGGGCTCGACGACCGTCCGACGACACGGCTGTACAGCGACCTCGGGGTCGTGGCATCCCGCTCCGGCTGGGCCAATACCGACGTCTCACTCCACGTGAAGGCCGGCGTCATGGGCGGCCGTCGCCTCAACCAATGGCGTGACCGCCTCGGGAACAACGTCACCTACATCAACGTCGGACACGACCACCCCGACGGTGGGCACTTCAGCATGTCGTTCGGCGGGGCCGTGTTCGGGTCGTACGCCCCGTACGGCGCGTATCTGACGAAGCAGACGAACGCGATCGTCGCGGGCAGCGACGTCGGGCAGGCCGGAGAGCGCGCGAGCGGCTTCACCCAGCCCTACGCGGACATGCGGGATCGCGCGTCGATCCCGGCGGTGTGCAGCCTCGGCGACGACACGATCATCGCGGCCGACGTCACGGGCCTCTACGCCGCGCCGAGCACCTCCGGGATCACCCGCGCGCGCCGGACGATCGCGTTCCTCGATCGGGAGGCGGCTGTCATCCTCGACGACGTCACGGCCGGCACCGCGAAGGACCTGCACTCGCTGTTCCACAGCAAGGGCACCGTCACCGACGTCACCGGCGGATCGGACATCGCGCAGACCGTCGGATCCGCCACCGTCACGGCGCGCTACCTGCAGTCCTCGCCCGACTCCGGTGCCACGTTCTCGCACGCGGCGGACGCGTTGGCCGCGCTCGGCACGACGTGGCGGTCGACGGTCCCGGCGGCGCAGACGGCCCGCTTCGCCGCGGCGCTCGTACCGCAGCGCTCCGCATCGGATGCTGCGACCCTGGCCTCGGCGGTGGCGACAGGTCAGCTGAGTGCCGACCTCACCCGCCCGGGGAGGATCGACACGGTCGCTGTCGCGACGACCAGCGACGGACGAGGGACGATCTCGGTCCCGGGAGCACAGGCGGATGCCCGCGCCCTGGTGGTCCGCCGCGCGTCCACCTCGGCCGACCCGGATGTCCTGACCGTCGTGGATGCCGCCTCCGCCGTCGTCGCGGGGATCAGCGTGGCTGTGCAGGGCGGACGGCGCAACCTCCGGTTCGGCGTCGAGTCCGGAGGCATCCGGATCCGCCTCACCGGTGTGCTCCCGGACGATCTGCCCGGCGCCGACCTCGTGCTCGGTCAGCTGACTCCGGGGGCGATCGACGTGACCGTCGACGGCACCGTCCAGCACCTCACCGTCGGCGGCGACGGAAAGGTGACGGTGTCCCTCACGCCGGCCGATCAGCACGAGCTGCTCGTCCCGCACCCGTAGTCCCTGAGCCCGAGGCCCGGGCCTCCCGCCCACCGACACCGCGTCGGTGCGGCGGGGGCCCGGGTCTTTCGTTCGTCGTCGAGAGGGGATGCCGCGGGAAGCGCACAGCGGACATCGAGGGCCGGCCGCGCTCCTCCGCCGACGTGGACACGCGGCGCGTCGACGCGCCGTCGCGCCGTCGCGGACCCGCCGCCGCTACGCGAGTGTCGGCAGAAGGCCCGGGTCGACCGCGCCCATCAGGGGCTGCCCGCTCCGGTAGCGCCGTACCTCATCGAGGATGAAGGCCCCCATTTCGCCGATCTCGCTGCCCTGCACCCCCGCCGCGTGCGGCGTGCACACGACGTTCGGAAGGCGCAGCAGGACGTCGTCCGGTGACAGGGGCTCGGGCTCCGTGACATCCAGGACGGCATCCAATCGACCGCTCACGCACTCGGCGCGCAGCGCGTCGTGGTCGACCAGGGCACCGCGAGCGGTGTTGATGAGAGTCGCGCCATCGGGCAGCAAGGCGAGCCGGCGCGCGTCGATCATTCCCCGGGTGCCGGGCAGGCTCGGGGCGTGCAGGGTCAGGATGTCACTGGTCCGGCACAGCTCGTCGAGCTCGAGCTGACGCGCGCCCAGCGACCGCACGACCGCGGGATCGACCACCGGATCGTAGACGGCGACATCCCACCCGTCGGCGACGAGACGCTCGATCACGCCGCGTCCGATCGCGGATGCGCCGACGACCCCGATCCGCAACCCGAAGCGTCCCCGGCGCCCGCGTACCGCGGGGAAGCCGGCGAGGCGATACTCCTGGGCGAGGGGAAGCGCGCGATGGGCGCTCAGCATCACCATCGCGACCGTGAAGTCGATCACCGGGCCCGCCCCCACTCGGACGGCGGAGGTCACGTGCAATCCGGCGCGCCACCCGGCGTCGCCCACGACGCTCTTCACCGAACCGGCGGCGTGGAACACCCCGCGGAGCTTCGGCGCCCGGGAGAGAAGGGCATCGTCGACGCACACCGCTCCCCAACTCGTGATCAGCAGTTCCGCGTCGGGAAGGTGCGCGGCGACCGCATCGTCGAGGGACTGCAGCGGGCGGTCGTCGAGCAGATGGACCGTGCGGTGCAGCGTCTCCCGCAGCCGCGGCGGGAACACCTCCGACACGACGTCGTCCCACATCGACAGCAGGACGCGAGGACGCGCCCTCATGCCCCGGCACCCGTCACGCCGGCGCCTCGCGACGGCACCCCGACCGGGTGAACCCTCCCGGTCCACCGGACGTCTGTCGCCGAGAAGCCCAGCGACACGGCGAAGGCCCCGTGCTCGGTCATCCACTCCCCGTCGCGCGGAGACCAATGCGCGAACGCTCCCGCCGGGATCTCGAGACGGATCGTGGTGCGGACACCCGCATCGGCCTCGACGGCGGTGAACGCCGCGAGCCAGAGCGGCGGGCGTTCGATGTCCGAGTCGGGCCGGGAGAGGTAGGCCTGGAGGACGTGTCGTCCGCGCCGGGGGCCGGTGTTGGTCAGGTCGGCGACGACGTGGATCCGACCCCTCGACTGCTCCAGTCTCACCACTCCCAGCGCCCAGGACGTGTACCCCCGTCCGTGGCCGAACGGATACGCGGGGGTGGCATCGGCGCCGGCCCAGGCGCGATAGCCGATGTCGAGGCCCTCCTCGTACCGCAGCACGCCGTCGCGCGGCACGACCGCCGACACCGGGGCGTCCGCCAGACGCGCGGGCCATGTGGTGGGGAGACGTCCGCCGGGTTCGGCGCGTCCGAGCAGCATGTCCGCCAGCGCAGAACCGATCTCCTGGCCCCCGAACCACGTCAGCAGCACCGCCGCGACATCGTGCCGCCACGGCACTTCGACGGGCCCACCCGCGGAGACGACGACGATCGTGCGGGGATTGGCCGCGACGGCGGCCGCGACCAGGGCGTCCTGGTCGGGCGGCAGAGTCAGGTCAGCCCGGTCGTGCCCCTCGGACTCCGCTCCGACGGGCGTGCCCACGCAGACGATGACGACGTCGGCCTCGCGCGCGGCGGCGACGGCGTCCGCGCGCGCGACGGCGGGGTCTCCCTCGTAGGCGCGACCGAGACGAACATCGAGGATGCGAAGCGGAAGGTCCTCGGGAGCGTCGGCGGAGACGCTCACCCGCACCGCCCGTCCCGCGACCGCGTCGACGTCGGCCTGGAGCGGATTCGCGTGCTCGATGTGGGCACCCTCGACGCGGGCCCCGCCCTCGACCGAGGCCACGACGACGCCGTCGATGCGGAGCGTCCCCGCCGCCGGGACGTCGATGCCGATCCGCATCCGCCCCGTCCGGGACGGGAGCACCTCGAACTCGACGTCGAGATGACGGGCGGCGTCGGGCAGATCGCCCAGCCAGATCAGGCGCGACGTCGACCGCCGCTCGTCGGAGAGGACGCCGCCCTCGGCGTCGCGGAGGACCGCGCGCACGGCGCCGGGCGTCCCGTCCGGCGCGCGGAGCTCGTCGCTTGCGAACGGCTCGACCCGACCGGCGACCGTCCCGTCGACGACGGTCAGATGGATGCCGGGCTCCGCCGCAAGCGCGGCTGCCGGGGTCGTGACGCTCACGGGGAACACCTCGGAGCTGCCCCCGCCCTGCACGCGCGGCCGTGTCGCCCCCGAGCCGAGCAGGGCGACACGCAGCGGCGCCTCCGGCGACGCGGAAAGCGGAAGGATGCCATCGTTCTCCAGGAGCACCGAGCCACCGACGACCACGGCGCGCGCGACGGCGCCCGGATCGCGGTGCGACAGCGGGGGGCGCACGCCTCCCCCGAGGGCCCCGGCGCGCTCGGCGAGCCGAAGGATGCGCCGGACCTTCTCGTCGAGCACCTCGAGGGAGACCTCGCCGTCCTCCACGGCGGACCGCAGTGCCTCACCCCAGGCTCCCCGCGGACCCGGCATCTCGAGGTGCTGGCCCGCGCGCGCGGCGGCGACCGAGCGCACCGCAGACCAGTCGGAGACGACGACGCCGTCGAACCCCCACGACGTGACGAGCGGGTCCTCCAGCAGGCGATTCTCGGTCATCGTGACGCCGTCGACCGCGTTGTAGGCGCTCATGATCGCGCCGGCTCCCGCCGACACGGCGGAGCGGAACGGCGCGAGGTAGAGCTCGTGCAGCGTCCGCTCGTCGGCCTCGACAGACACCGTCATCCGGTCGGTCTCGGAGTCGCCCAGCACGTAGTGCTTGGGACACGCGGTCACCCCGCCGTCCTGCAGCCCGCGCACGTAGCCCGAGGCGATCACGCCCGAAAGGACCGGGTCTTCGGAGAACGACTCGAACGTGCGCCCGCCGAGCGGGCTGCGGTGCAGGTTGATCGTCGGTCCGAGCACGACGTCCACCCCGTGGCGGACCGCCTCGTCGGCGAGCGCCCGACCCGCATCGTGCGCAACAGCCGGATCCCACGTCGCGGCGATCGCGCCCGCCGAGGGGAACACGACGGAGGGTTGCCGTTCGTCCATGGTCGGCCCGCGAACCCCGGCGGGGCCGTCCGAGAGCACCAGGGGGCGCAAGCCGATGCGCGGAATCCCGGTGGTCGACCAGAAGTCCCGGCCCGTGACCAGGGCCACCTTCTCGTCGAGGTCGAGCGCGGCGAGTGCTCCTTCGACGTCGGAGACCGGCGTGCGCTCGGGCGCGGGATGCGCGGCGAGCCAGACGGTCGCGGCGGAGAGTGCGTCACGCAGGGGTGGCAGTTCGGGAAACCACCGACGCTCCCACTCCAGGCTGAGGTATCCGTCGTAGGCGCGCGCGTCGAGCTGGAGCAGGATCTCTTCGAGCGGGATGCCACCGTGCCCGGGAAGCACGGGTCGCGCGTCGCCGCGTCCGGCGACGTCCTTGACCTGGACGTGACGCAGCCACGGCGCGAGCAGGGCGGCGGTCGTCGACACCGGCTCCCCCGCCACCCAGGGATGCGCGACGTCCCAGATCGTCCCCACGCGTTCGTCGTCGACCGCGTCGAGCACCCGCGCCACCGACAGGCCGGTGGGGTGGGAGTCGTGCGTCTCGAGCCAGATGTCCACCCCGGTGTCGCGAGACACGGCGACGGCGGCCCGCAGCCGACGCACGAGGACGCCGTCATCCGCACCGCCGGGGAACACACGTATCGCCGGGAAGTCGAGATCGCGCGCGAGGACGGCCTCCGCGCGCACGCGCGCGAGGACGTCGGCGTCCGTGGCACCGGCGTCGGCGACACGCACGTACGTCGCGAGGCACACCCGGTCGACGGCGGCCAGGATCGATCGCGCATCGGCCCGCTGAGCCATCGACAGCGAGATGTTGACCGGCCTGTCGGCAGCGGATCCCACCTCCACGCCCGTCCATCCGCTCTCCGCCGCCACAGCCACCACGTCGGCGAGAGGGGCGTCGGACATCCCGAGCGTGGAGAAAGCGCGTCGTCGCATCATCGAGATCCCCTTAGGCAGCCAGCTCGTGACAGCAACAATGCGTCACTCGCGTAGCAACAATACAGAAACAAAACGCGAACGCAAGCGTGGAGAGGCATCCAGAACGACAACGAGCCCCGCCGTGACGGCGGGGCTCGAGGTGGGGCGGGGGTGTCAGCGACGCGGAGCGGCGACGGAGTCTCGGACGACGACGTGGGTGCCGAGCTCGACGACCGAACCGGCGTGTCCGGGCATGGGTTTCTGGACGGCGAGGCGCGCGGCCTCCCAGCCCAGGTCGAACACCGGCAGGTGCACCGTCGTCAGTGGGGGATGCAGACGCTGCGCGACACGATCGTCGTCGTAGCCGACGACCGACATGTCCTCGGGCACGGAGAGCCCCGCTTCGGTGAGCGCCCGCACGACGTCGAGCGCGTGGAAATCGCTGTTCGCCACGATCGCGGTGACCTCGGGGTGCTCGCGCAGCAGGTCGACGGTGTGCGCGTACGTGTGGTCGACGACGAGACTGCGACGCGCGCGGCGCGGCGACGGGTCGGTGTAGACGGCCGCGGGTTCCAGACCGTGGGCGGCGAGCGCGGCCCGCATCCCGGCGATACGCCCCTCGGTCGTGGAGTAGTCCTCGATCCCCCCGACCCAGGCCACGCGGGTGTGCCCGCGCGAGAGCAGGTGGCTCGTGATGGCGAAGGCACCGCCGGTGTTGTCGTAGCCGGCCACGAGCGCGCGGTCCGCGGCGATCGGGCCCGGGCGGGCGCACATCACCAGACGCGCGTCGATCTCCTCGAGCATCGTCGCGTAGTCGCCCAGGCGGTCGGAGTAGTCGGCCGACGCATACACGCCGCCGACGAACACGACGGCATCCAGCTCGCGTTGACGCGCGATGAGCCGGACGATGTCGCGTTCGCGATCCACGTCACCCTCGGTCGGGAAGATCATGCTGATGCGCCCGTGCTCGACGGCCGCCGCATCGATCCCGGCCAGCACGCCCGAGACCAGCGACGACCTCACGTCGGGGACGATGACACCGATGGTCCGGGTCGCCTCCCGTCGGCGTGCGCGAGCCTCCGAGTAGCCGAGCTCGCGCATCGCCGCGACGACCCGGCCTCGCGTGGCTTCCGCGATCGGATACGTCCCCGAGAGCACACGCGACGCCGTCGACACCGACACCCCGGCGAGCGCCGCGACCTCGCGGAGGTTCGCCCGGCGCACGCCCGTGTCATCCGGCGCACTCATCGAGTCTCTCCGCGCTCCATACCTCCGAAGATAGCTCAGGGCCGTCTCCGTCAGCCCTTGATGCCGTTGGCCATGCCGACCGAGCGCAGGAACTGCCGCTGGAAGAGCAGGAACAGCGCGATCGGCACGATCATCGACAGGAACAGCGCCGCCATCATGACCGAGTACTCCAGTGCCGGCTCGATGCGCGGCAGCGCGACGGAGATGGGCTGAACACCCGGGTCCTGCAGGACGAGCAGCGGCCACAGGTACTCCTTGTACGCCGCCACGGCGCTCAGGAGCGCGAGGACCGACAGGATCGGCCGTGAGAGCGGGATGACGAGCGACCACAGCACGCGCACCGGACCCGCTCCGTCGATCCGCGCCGCCTCGATGAGTTCGCGCGGGATCGAGTCGAAGAAGCGCTTGGCGAGCACGAGCGAGAAGGCGCTCGCCCCGGCGGGCAGCCAGATCGCCCACATGGTGTTCAGGAGGCTGATGCCGAGACCGGGAAGGTCGAGCACCGTGAGGTAGAGGGGCACGAGCGAGACGATGCCCGGGATGAACAGCGTCGCGAGCACGGCCCAGTAGACGACGTTGCCCCATCGCGGCCGGAGGATCGACAGAGTGTATGCGCCGGTCACGCAGACCACGAGCGTGACCGCGGCGCTTCCGAGCGCCATGAGCAGCGTGTTGAGCAGGTAGCGCCAGATCCCGAGGTCGTTCCACACGGCGGAATAGTTCGACCAGTCGAAGATCGAGGGCAGCAGCCTCAGCGGGTCGCTCACGAGTTCCGTCGTCGTGGACACGGATGCCTTGGCCAACCACAGCAGCGGCAGCACCGCCGCGACGACGAGACCGACGAGCACGAACACCTGGACGAGTCGCAGGGTCCACCTCACCAGGGGCCTGCGACGATCCCCCCACGAGGAGACGGAGCGCACCACCTCTTCGGGGTCGTCCTGACGCCGGAGGCGGCGTCGGGACGGCGGCGCCGTGGGCGGCTGCGTGAGCGTGTAGGTGTCAGTCATTGTCGTTGAGCCTCCGGGTCGCGAACTGATAGACGATCGACACGATCGCGAGGACCGCGGCGAGCATCACGCTCAGAGCGGCAGCCGCACCGTAGTTCGAATTCACGAACCCGTATTGGTAGATGAGCATCAGGATCGAGATGGAGGCGTTGTTCGGGCCGCCGCCGGTGAGGAGCTTCGGCTCGTTGAACACCTGCATGGTCCCGATGAGCTGCAGGAGGATGAGCACGAGGATGACACCGCGGATCTGCGGCAGCGTCACGTGCCACACGCGGCTCCAGATGCCGGCTCCGTCGAGTTCTGCGGCCTCGTAGAGGTCGGGTCGGACGCCCCCGAGCGCGGCGAGGTAGATGATGACCGAGGTACCGGCGCCCGCCCACGTCGCCGCGAGCACCATCGAGGGGATGACGAGCTGCTCCGAGTTCAGCCAGGCGAACGGCCCGAGACCCACCGTTCCGAGCAGCGAGTTCAGCAACCCGCTCGAGCCCGGCATGTAAAGGACCTTCCACAGCAGGATGGCCACCACTGGGGGGATGACGACGGGGAGATAGGCGAGCGTGCTGTAGAGGCCCTTCCACCGTCGCAACTCTGACATCACCACCGCCAGCGCCAAGGGCAGCGGGGCACCGATCAGGAGACCGATCGCGGTGAAGATGACCGTGTTGAGGATCGCTCGCGGAAGAACGGGGTCGGTGAGCACGAACTCGAAGTTCGTCAGCCCCACCCATTTGCTGGTGAGGAAGTTCGTCTTCTGGAACGACAGCACGAGGCCCCGGACGATCGGCCCCCACGAGAAGTAGGCGAACACGAGCACCAGTGGCGCCCCGAACACGATGGACCAGAGCCCTCCCGCGCGCACCCATCGTCGGACGCGCGGGATGAGGCCCCCGCGCGCCTCGCGCGCGGGGACCCCGATCCGAACCGACATGACTCGAGTCACTGCTTGATGATCCGATCGAGTCGGGATGCGGCGTCCGCGACGAGCGGCTCGATCTCCGCCGAGGGGTCGCTCAGCACCGCCTGCACGGTCGACGCCAGGTCGGCGTAGACCTCCTGTGCCCGGGTGGTGGGCTCGGGGATCAGCGGGATCTTCGTCAGCGAGTCGGTGTAACTGGTGAAGTGCGACGCGTCGACGTTGGTGTCGTCCGCGATCCAGTCGCGGTACTGCTTGTACGCGTCGGCGCTGAGCGGCGACAGACCCGGGAGCCCGACGATGCCGCCATCGGCGATGAGAGCCTGCGCGTTGGCGACGGCCGTTTCCTTGCTCGTGAACTTGCCGAAGTAGTAGAAGTCCACCCACTTCGCCGCCGCGAGCAGCTGCTCGGGCGTCGACTTCGGGTTGGCCATCTGCACGTTTCCGCCGAGCGGCGTGCCCAACCCCGCGGTGTCGCCCTGCGGGAGGTGGGAGGCGCCGATGACCGACAGATCCATGTCGTACACGTTGTTGAGCCACTCGTACGATGCCACCGGTGCGATGAACATACCCGCCCGCCCTGCGGCGAACTCCTGCATGATCGTCTTCAAGTCCATGATGACCGACTCGCCCATGGTCTTGTCCGTCGAGAACATGTCCCGCAGCCCCTGGAGGGCCGCGATCGACGCCGGGTTGTCGATGGTGACCTCGTCGCCCGCCTCGTTCTCGATGCTGCCGCCGCGCGAGTAGACCTGCGCGGTGTAGATCCACCCCGCCTGACCCTCCGACGTGATCTGGAGGTAGCCCGGGTTGCCGGTCGCCTTGGTGATGGCCTTCGCCGCTGAACGAACGTCATCCCACGTGGCAGGCGGCTTGTCGGGGTCGAGGCCCGCCTTCGTGAAGAGATCACGGTTGTACATGAGGGCGACGGTATCGACCGTCGTCGGGATGCCGTACGTCTTGCCGTCCGCCTGCGCCGGCGTGAGCGTGTCGGGGTTGAGGCGGTCCAGCAGGCCGAGCTGATTCACGACGTCGGTGAGGTCGGCGACCTGACCGTTCGCGATCACCTGCTGCGTGTTGGTGAACGGCACGCTCATGACGGTGGGCATCGTGCCCCCCGCGACGAGCGCGGAGAAGGAGCCGTTGTCCCATCGTGTCTCGCTGGGCTCGACCGTGATGTTGGGATTGGCCTTCTGGAACTGGTCGACGGCGTCGAGGAAGTTCTTCCGCGCCGCTTCGGCCTTGGTGCTGGGCAGGTCGCCCACGGTGATCGTGACGCTGGCGCTGGGATCGATGGTCGGTTGCTGTGCGCCGGCGCACCCCGTAGCGGACACGGCGAGCGCGCCCACGACGATCGCGCCGAGACCGACGCGGGTACGGAGATTCATCATTGAAACCTCGAGCTCTCTCTAGTGCTGGATCGGATCTTCGGATCGCGACGCCCTGATGCTAGTTGAAATATTTCAATTCATGCAAGGATGAGAGTGCGGCATCCGTACGAGCACAATGGATCCCAGCCACCAAGGAAGGAGGGCGAGCGATGGCAGACCAGGACTTTCCGTCGATGCATGATGTGGCCCGCGTTGCGGGCGTATCGATCGGAACGGTTTCCAACGTCTTGAACAAGCCTGAAATCGTGGCCGCGCCGACGTTGCGTCGCGTGCGATCCGCCATCGACGAACTCGGGTGGCGACCGACCGGCCGGGGGCGACGCGCCCCCGTGGGTCCCGACCTCGTCGGCGTCGTTCTCGTCGGCACCGAGCCTCACCGCGCCGCCCTGCTGGACGGCATCCGCCGACGGCTGTCCTGGGGTGGTGCGCAGCCGCTGGTCACGTTCCCCGCGGACGAACCCACGGGAGTCGACGACGCCGTCCGCACGCTCGAACGGACCGGCGTCCGCGGCATCCTGCTGGAAATGACCCCCGGCGCCGAGTCGATCGCCGTGCATGCCGCCGAACGCGGGGTGTCGATCGTCGCGATCGGCACCCCCACGACCTCCGACCTCAGCTCGGTGGCCGCCGACGACGAGTCCGCCGCGGCCCTCGCCGTCTCGTACGCTCTCGAGCGCGGGCGCCGTCGGATCGTCCTCGTCCACCCGCCCCACGATCGGGCGGGAGCGGATCTGCGTCGCACGGCGGCGCGCGGTGCCGCGCGCGCTGCCGGATTCGATCCGGGCGAGGTGCTCATCGAACACGACGCCCTCGGTCACGACAGCGCCGCCGGACGGGCGGCGGTGGAGTTCCTCGGTGAGCGCCGGATGGGCTTCGACGCCATCCTCCTGCCCGACGATCGCACCGCGGCCGGAGCCTGGCGCCGACTCGAGGAGGACCGCCGTCCGACGACGTCGGAGCGTGCCCTCGTCATCGCCGGACAGGACTCCGAGGTGACCGACGCCATCGGCCTCACCAGCATCCGCACCCCGATGACGGCGATGGGCTACCAGGGCGCCGACATCCTTCTCGCCGAGCGGAAGGACCCCCGCCGCGCCCGTGTGCGGCAGGTCTTCCCCGTGGAGCTCATCGCCCGGGAGACGCGCCCGTGAGCCTCGACGCCGTGATGGCCGACACCCTGCGCGACGTGGTCGACTGGGACGACTACGCGCGTGCCATCGGGGAGCTGGCATCCGGCTACGTCGCTCCGCCGACCGAGGTGTCCGAGCACGCCGCTCCCGGTCCGCGCGGGCCCGTGCGCGTCCGCGTGTACCGCCCCGTGGATGCGGCGACCGACGCCCCCGGGCTGCTGTGGGTGCACGGCGGCGGATTCACGGCCGGCGACATCGACATGGCCGAGTCCGACGTCGTCGCTCGGGAACTGGTCGCCCGGGCGGGAGCCGTCGTCGCGAGCGTCGACTACCGCCTCGCCGGCCCGGAGACGCGGTTCCCGGCCCCGTTGGAGGACGTCGAGGCCGCGTGGACCTGGCTCACCGTCCACGCGCGGGACTTCGATATCGACCCGTCGCGCCTGTGCTTGGGCGGCTGTTCCGCCGGGGGAAACCTCGCCGCCGCGACGGCCTTGCGCCTGACGGATCGTGAGGGCCGGCGGCCGGCCGCCCTGGTCCTGGGATACCCCCTGCTGCACTTCCCCGTGCCCGCGATCGACATCGACGGGATGGACGACCTCCCCGACATCCTGCGCTTCCGCCCGGTACGCAACGACGAGGTGCTCCGGGATTACGTGGGACGCGTCGACGATCCGCCCGTGGATGCCATGCCGGGAAACCGCGCTCCCGTCGGCCTCCCTCACACACTTCTCGCGCTGAGCGAGATGGACGAACTCCGCGGTTCGGGTGAGCTGTTCGCGCGACAGTTGCGCGAAGCCGGCATCCCTGTCCAGGTCGAGGTCGCGGAGGGCATGCCGCACGGCCATCTCAACATTCCGCCGGTCGACGCGCTGCCGGAAGTCGCTCGGACGCTCGACGCCATCGCGAACGTGCTTGCCGCGACTCGCCGGTAGCGATCCCGGATGCGGCGCGGGGTGTACCGCGCGACTTTCGGCCGAAAAGCGCAAAAGGGACTAAAGTCCCTCCCCCGGGCAGATCGCGCGGGCATAGGGTGAGGGCCGCACTCACACGGGCGAGCAAAGGAGCTCCCGATGTTCGGTTTCACGCGCGCCACGTACGACGTCACCTGGAAGTCGATCGAGGGCGACTTCCTCCTCGGGACCTGTTCCCGCCGCATCTTCGGTTTCGCCAGCCGCAGCGCTGACGGTACGTGGTCGGCCTTCGACGACGAATCCCGCCCGCTGGGCGTCTTCGAAACGCTGGATGACGTGAAGTCCCTGCTGTGGCGATCCCACCGCCAGACCCACGACACCGCGTGCGCCGCCCCGATCGAGCGGCAATCGCGGAGCACCCCGGTGGAGCGCCCCTCACCCGCCCCCGAACCGTCGCGGAACGCGGAGGTGCGGCCGCGGTCCTGGTGACACGATCCGCAGCCGAGTAGTCGAGTGACGAGGCCGTCGCGGATGCACGAACGAGCCGGCGACGAGACGCGGCGCAAGAGCCGTGGGATCGACGGATCACCTCGAGACCCGCGGGCGGACTCAGCTGGTTCGGGCGGGTATCAGCCGTTTCCGAAGGGCCCGGACCGCGTCACGGCCGGCCCGGTTGGCTCCCACCGTGGATTGCGAGGGGCCGAACCCGATGAGGTGGACGCGCGGCTCCTCGCCCACCTGGGTACCGGTCATGCGGATGCCTCCGCGCGCGTTGCGCAACCCGAGCGGGTCGAGATGGCGGAGGTCGGCTCGGAATCCCGTCGCCCACACGATCGCGTCGATCGGCGTGAACGAGCCGTCGGCCTCCCGCACCCCGTCGGGTGCGATCGCCGTGAACATCGGGCGACGGACGAGCGCGCCGCGTTCCCTCGCAGCCACCGCGTAGGGCAGCCAGGCCAGATCGGTGTAGGAGACGACGCTGCCCGCGGGGTTCCCCGCCTCCACATCGGCGATGACCTTCGCGATGACCTCTCTTCCCGCCGTCTCGGGGGTGAACTCACCGTCGCGGAACACGGGCTCCCGCCGGGTGTACCAGAACACCGTGGCCACTCGGGAGATCTCCTCCAACAACTGCACCGCGGAGATACCTCCTCCGACGATCGCCACGCGGAGACCGGAGAACTCGTCGAGCGAGACGTAGTCGCGCGTGTGCAGTTGACGACCCCGGTAGGTCTCCTGCCCGGGATAGTGCGGAAGCACCGGGTTGTTCCACGTCCCGGTCGCGTTGATCACCGCGCGCGTCTCCCACACTCCCGCGGTCGACTCCACGATCAAATCTCCGTCGGGGTCGGCGTCCGCGTAGCGCACGGCCGTCACCGTGACGGGCCGCAGGATGGGCGGCTGAAGGTGCTGCTCGTAAGCGGCGAAGTAGGCGGGCACCGCGTCTCGGCTGGCGGCGGTGTCGTCGATCGGCGGTTTCGGGTAGCCGGGCAGGTCGAAGATCCCGTTGACTGTCGCCATCGTCAATGATCGCCAGCGGTGCTGCCAGGCCCCGCCCGCCGCGGTCTCCGCGTCCAACACCACGAACGATGGCGCACCGGCGTCGCTCGTGGCGTCCAGGGCACTGACGAACCCGGCGCGGGCGAGATGGTAGGCGGCCGAAAGCCCCGCTTGACCGGCGCCGATGACAACGACGCTGGCCCAACGTGGGCCGCCCCCAGGAATCGTCACCCTTGATTATTGCGAAGCCGTCCGCCTCCGGGGCGCTCAGGCCGAGGTCGACTTCTTCTTCTTGGGCGCGGGGGCATCGACGCCCTCGGCGTCCGAGGCCGCGGACTGCTCTTTCGCCCGCTTCTTCGCCTGCGAGGCGAGGCGGGCGAGATCCACCATCCGGAGGGCGTCCATGCGCGCACGCCGCATCGTGGCGTAGTCAGGATCGGCATCCGCGGTCATTCCCTCGACGTCCAGACGCTGCGAGAGGTTCGCCGCGACGTCGCCCCACGCGGCTTCGCGCGCCGCAGCGACCAAGACGTCGACGCGCTCGGGGTCATCCGCGAACTCGCGCAGTTCCTTCGCCACCCCGCGCGACTGACGTGCGCGTCGGCGGAGGTTGCGGGTGTCGCGATCGCGGTAGTCGTGGGTGCCCGACGAATCGGAGAACCGCCCCCACGCGCGCTTGCGCTGCTGGGTCACACGGTTCGCCGCCTGATCCTGCTCCGCCGCCAGCGCGCGCAACGTCTCGCGGGCGAACTCGGCGAAGACGGCGCCGTCGAACTGCCCGCCCCGCGCGATCGTCTCGACGAGGATCCGGTTGCGCACGGTGAGCCGCGCCGCGGCCGTCGCGATCGACAACCCCTCGGCGATGGCATCCTTCGTCCGGCCCACGCGACCTCCCTCTCCAGGCTATCGGTCGAGCCGGGCGGTCGACGGCGGTCAGGCCAGGGCGGTGACGATCTTCTGGATGCGACGCGCGCGTGTCTCCGGAGCCTTCGCCTCGGCCACGCTGCCCGCGTGCGCCTTACGCGTGCTCGGAGCGAGGGCGTCGAACGCCGCCCGGACACCCGCCGCGTCGAGGGCGGCCCCGAGATCCTCGGGAATCTCAACCGTGCGCTCGGTCGTGTCGAGCGTCAGCTCGACCGTGATCGGATCACCACCGGCAAGCCCCGTCGCCTTGCGCTTGTCAGCGGAGAACGGGATGAGCTGGCGCCCACCCATCACCGCCATCGTGCTGGAGTACACGTAGCCGTTGACGTCGACCTGCACTGCGGCACGTTTGCCGCCGCCCAGGGCCTCGACGACCTCGGGCGGGACCTCGATACCGGTGTTGTTTCCCATCTGGAACAGCGTCGTCTCGAACCTCATGCGGCGAGTGTGGCAGAGACGCGCGTAGGTGAACAGCACGGGAATTGCAATCCCCGGATTGTGATCGCGCCCCTCCCGTAGCGTCTCACCCGTTGCGGAGGGCCTCGGAGAGTACTCGGGGGCCTTCTGTCGTATCCGGGGGACGGCGGTCCGCACGCGGGCGCAACGAGCGGCGCGCGCTCGTCCTACAGCATTGCCCGGGGCGCCGCAAAGGCCAATCCGAAACAACCAGTGTCTCCGAAGATGTGAGGAAGGCGGCCGAGTGGCCGCTGCAAAAACTCTGGGAGGTTCATCATGAGCTCGTCACCGAACCGCATCGTCGCCACCGTCTTCGGCGCCGTCTACCTGCTCGTCGGTCTGCTCGGCTTCGCCGTCACCGGCGGCGTCGGATTCATCGCCAACGAGGGTGGCCTGCTTCTGGGCATCTTCGAGGTCAACCCGCTGCACAACATCGCGCACCTCCTGATCGGTGCCGCGCTGCTGGTCGCCGGCCTCGCCAACGCTCGCGCCGCCAAGGGCGTCAACACCACCGTGGGCGCGGTCTACCTGCTCCTCGGCATCGTCGGCTTCTTCCTCACGGGACCGGCCAACATCCTCGCGCTCAACGTGCCCGACCACTTCCTGCACCTCGCCAGCGCCGTCGTGCTCCTGGGTGTCGGACTGGGCACCGAGCGCAACGTCCCCCGCACCGCGGCGGTCTGAGCGTGAACGCCGCGACCTTCGTCCGGTCGTGGCCCTCCGTGTCCGCATGGGGGGCCGGGCTGATCCTCGCCGCCCTCGGTGCGGGTGCGATCGTGGGACCCAGCTCCGGGGCCGCCTCGCGCGGTCTCGGAGCGGGTCTGGTCGTCCTCGGGGTGGCCGCGCTCGTCTGGGGTGGAGCCGCGCTCGCCCTCGGTCGACTGGTGGCCCCGCGGGCGACGCTGGTGGGAGTCCTCGCAGGGCTCCTCACCTCGTCCGCCCTGATGTTCGTCCTGCCGACGCACACGAGCATCATCGCCATCGCGGCCGCGGCGCTGCTGCTGATCGTCGTGGGAGCGGCCGTAGCGGTGCACGTGCGGCGACAGGGCCGCGATGCCACAGACGCGACACCCCGCACACCTCAGCCGATGAGCGTGCTCGGGCTCCTCCTCGCCGCGTCGATCATCGCCGTCGTCGTCACGCCCGCCCTCGGTGCGACGCAGGACGCGGTCCTGATCCGCGACGACGGGACCGTCCCCGTCATCACCCACGAGGGGCACTGATCCCCCTCCCCCGGGAACATCCCCGACGTCGTACTACCGCCGAGCCCGATCGCTCGGACGGTGGCACGCTGGAGAGGTGACCCCCTCCCCTCCCGTCTCGGCCCGCGTCGCACGATTGCGCGCGAAGCTGCTCACCGCCCTCGCGGGGGACCCGACCGGGATGGCGCCGTACGTCCGGGCGATCGCCGAGGGCGATGACGGCGGCTATTTCGTCGAGAACGGTCCCGCCTGGACCGTCCACGCCGGAATGGGAACGCTGGTCGCGGGCATCCGCGCCCTGCTCCTGCAGGCGCTGCACCCCGGGGCCCTCGCGGGCGTCCACGACTGGTCGCGCTACCGCGAAGACCCGATTGGTCGCCTCACCGGGACCGTGCGCTGGGTCATCACCCTCACCTACGGCTCGAAGGCGCAGGCGGATGCCGAGACCGCCCGGGTCGGCCGGTTCCATCAGCGCGTGCAGGGCACCTACGTCGGCGGCGACGGGGGCGCGCGCACCTACACCGCCGAAGACGGCGACCTCGTGCGCTGGGTGCACCTCGCCTTCACCGACGCCTTCCTCCGGAGCCATCAGGCCTACGGCGGCGCGATCCCCGGCGGCACCGACGCGTATGTCGCGGACTGGGCCACGGCGGGACGTCTCATGCGCATCCCCGATCCGCCGCGGACCGAAGCCGCGCTTCGCGCCGAGCTGGAGGGCTTCCTGGACCGCGGCGAACTGCGCCGCGACGAGCGGGTCGACGATGTCGTCCGGTTCCTCCGCAAGCCGCCGTTCACCGGGGCGATGGGGCTCGCCTACCGCGTGCTGTTCGCCGCGGCCGTCGCGACCTTCCCCCCGCGCCTCCGGCGCCTCCTCGGGGTGCGCCGGTCGTGGCTGCCGGTGAAGACGGCGACCCGGATCATCCTGCGCGTCACGGAGCGGGCGCTCGGCTCCGGACCGCGGGCGCAGGACATGGCGCGCCTGCGACTGCGCCGACTCGGGCTGTAGGGCGGGGCGGAGGCTGCGCCGCCGGGGGCGTCGCCCTCGGGTGTTCGGCGGCCGAGTGAGCCCGTCCGGGCAGTGGCGGCCCCGGCAGGTCGGCATCCACTCCCCCGCAGGAGGTGTCGGGCTGTCCACGGCGCCATCGCGTCGCCGCCGACGTAGCCTGGAAGGACCCGAGCACACACGCGGAGGCGGAATGAGCGACGACCCCCGAGAGGCGGCCGAGCGCTACCGCCTGGACCGGCGGCTGCGGGAAGCCGGGATCGAACCCGAGTCGGCGGAGGCGACCGCACCGGAGCGCGGATCCACCGCGGCGGAACGCGCCGCGTACGTCGAGACGGCGATCCAGCAGGCGATTCGGCGCGGCGACTTCGACGACCTGCCCGGCGCCGGGAAACCCCTCGTCGGCCTCGGAGACGGCCACGACCCGGACTGGTGGATCCGCCGCAAGATCGAGACCGAGAAGCTGTCGGGGCTCGGGCCGCCCGCCCTCACCCTGCGAGTGGAGCACGCCGAGCTCGCCGATCGCCTGGACGCCCTCTCGCGCGAGCCCGACGTCCGCGAAGCGCTCGAGGATTTCAACCGCCGCGTCATCGAGGCACGTCGGCAGTTGCTCGGCGGCCCGCCCGTCGTGACACCGACGGTCGACGTGGATGCCGAGGTCGCGGGGTGGGCCGAGCGCCGCCGTGCCCGCACCGTCGAGGCTCCGGCGGCCGCGCCCCGACCCCGGCGCGGCTGGTTCCGGAGGCGCTGACGCCCGGGCGCCGAAAGCACACGATCGGGTCGAGTGCTCACGGACGGGACGACCGGAACGTGCGCGCTCGAGCGGAACGTGTGATCTCGCTGCGGCGGGGCGGCGGCGCCGGGGCCGCGCCGGCCGCGCGCGTCAGAGCCGCGCGAGGGCCTCGGCGCGCGACACCAGCGCGCGAGCGCGGGCCAGGGCGGGGGCGTACGAGCCGTCCACCGGGCCGTCGGGCACCGTCGAGAGCAGGGCCTGGGCCTCCGCGACCTCGGACGAGGCCGGCGTGAATCCCGCGTGAGCGCCGGCGATCGCGGCCTCCCGCAACGCCAGTGTCCCCGTGAACCCCATCGCGGCGGCGTGGTCCGCGGCATCCCGCGCCTGCTCCACCGGGCCGCACGGGCCGTCGATGGGCGGGGCGATCCCGGCCGCCGCCGACGCGACGACGAGTTGCGCGCGCGGCCACGACAGGGCGAGGCGGTCGGCCGCCATACCGGTGTCTCGGCGGAAGTCGCCGGTGCCGAACGCCAGACGTCGGGTGGCGGGGTGCGCCGCGATCGCGGGGGCCGAGAGCAGCGCCGCAGCCGACTCGATCATCGCCACGATCGGCACGCCATCGGGGAGGGACGCCGCGACGTGGGCGACGTCGGCGGGTCCAGCGCACATCGCCAACACCACGCCGGCGAGCCCGCCGCTGAGGTCGCGACCGAGCGCGAGGTCGGCCTCGCCGTCGCGCGTTCCCGCGGCGCTGATTCGCAGCCACACCGGGGCTTCCTCGGCGGCGCGACGGGCGCGCTCGCGCCCTCGGCCTTGCGCGCAGCGGGCAGCCCGTCCTCGAGATCGAGCACGAGGACGTCGGCCGCGGTGTCGCCCCCTGCCGCCAGCGGCGAGCGCAGCAGCCACGTGCGGGCCAGGTCCACGCGCGCGGGGGCGGGGCGGCCGAAGCCGCCCCCGCCGAGGAGTGCGTCAGGCTCACGAACGGCTCCGGGCCGCCGCCTCCGCCTCCGCCTGGGCGCGGAAGGCGTTCAGCGCCTGCGTGTCGACGGCCGAAGGACCGGTGCCGGCCTCGGTCGACGCCTCTTCCTTGGCATCCGCTGCCGGAGTCGTGGAGTGGTCGTGACCGGTGAGGAGCGTCTCGTCGAAGGGGATCCGGCCCGAGAGCACCTCGCCCACGCGTTCGCGGTCGTACTGCTTGGTCCAGGCTCCGATGAGGAGGGTCGCCACGGCGTTGCCGGTGAAGTTCGTGACGGCGCGGGCCTCGGACATGAACCGGTCGATGCCGACGATGACACCGACGCCGTTGACCAGGTCGGGACGGTAGGCAGAGAGGCCGCCGGCGAGGGTGGCGAGGCCCGCACCGGTGACACCGGCCGCGCCCTTGGAGGCGATGATCATGAAGATCAGGAGGCCGATCTGCTCGGGGATCGACATGGGGGCACCCATCGCCGTCGCGATGAACAGCGACGCCATCGTGAGGTAGATCGCCGTGCCGTCCAGGTTGAACGAGTAGCCGGTCGGGACGGTGATGCCGACGACGGGCTTGGAGACGCCGAGGTGCTCCATCTTCGCGATGAGGCGGGGCAGGCCCGCCTCGGACGAGGACGTGCCGACGATCAGCAGGTACTCGCGACCGAGGTACTTGATGAGCGAGAAGATGTTGACCCGCGTCACGGCGAACAGCAGCACACCCAGCACGACCGTGATGAAGAGGAAGCACGTCAGGTAGAACGAGCCCATCAGGATGCCGAGGCTGATGACGGCGCCGAAGCCGGTCTTGCCGACGACCGCGGCGATGGCGCCGAAAGCACCGATCGGCGCGAGCCACAGGATCATGCCGAGGATGCGGAAGACCAGCACCTGGAAGTTGCGGATGCCCTCGACCAAGCGCGCCCCGCGCTCGCCCATGCCCTGCAGCGCGAACCCGACGAGGAGTGCGATGAAGAGCACCTGGAGGATGCTGCCGCCGGTGAACGCCGAGAAGAACGTCGTCGGAATGATGCCCAGGATGAAGTCCTGCGTCGTCGTCGCCTCGGGAACGGCGTCGTACTGCGCACCGGCGATGTTCAGGCCCTCGCCGGGGTGGATGATGTTGCCCACGAGCAGGCCGATGCCGAGCGCGAACGTCGACATGACGAGGAAGTACAGCAGCGCCAGGCCGCCGATCTTGCCGACCGTGGAGGCCTTGGCGATCGAGCCGATGCCGACGACGATCGTGCAGAAGATGACCGGGGCGATCATCATCTTGATGAGGTTGACGAAGCCCTTGCCGACGGGCTCGAGGCCGACGGCGAACTGCGGGGCGACGAGGCCGACCACGATACCCGCCACGACGGCGACGATGACGGCGATGTAGAGCCAGTGGTTGCGGTCGATCTTCTTACGCGGCCGACCGTCGCGCGTGGTGCGGAGTGAGAGAGACATTCGCGAGTTCCCCTTTTTCCTAACGTCTTCGTTGAGTCCGGCGGGGCCGCCGGCGATGTCCCGACTCTGGACGAGCGCGGCGTCCGGGGCGATTTGTGGTCGTATTGTTCACGGCAGACCGGAACGAACCGGAAAGGGCACGGCATGCGACTGAGCGTGGGCGGACGGCTGGCGATGGTGTCGCTCGGCGTCGTCGTGCTGGTCGCGGGTGTCCTCGCCGCCCTCATGTCGGTGCAGCTGTCGGACTCCGGTCAGCGTCAGGCGGAACAGGTCACCCGGTCGGTGGCCGAAACGCTCGCGCACGAGCCGGACGTCGCCGCTCTCACCGCGGGGCGCGACTCCGAGACGCTGCAGCCCATGGTGGAGGCGATCCTCTCGGACGCCGACCTGTCGTTCGTCACGATCATGACTCCCGACGGCATCCGGCTGACCCACCGGAACCGGTCCGAGATCGGGCAGCAGTACCTCGGTTCGCGCGAGGAGGCGCTCGCCGGCCGCACCCACACCGAGGTCTACGACGGCACGCTCGGCCCGTCCGTCCGAACCATCACGCCCATCCGCGACGGCGGTGTCGACGACGGCGAGATCGTGGGCCTCGTCTCGGTCGGGGTCACGCTCGGCGCCGTGCAGGCCGACCTCGCCGCCCGTGTCCCGCTAATCGTGGCCGCCGCGGCCGGCATCGTCGGTATCGGCATCCTGGGTGCCCTGTACGTCCGCCGCAGCGCCCGGCGGGTCACCGGGTCGTACACGCCGCGCGAGCTCGCCCGGCTGGTGGAGAGCTACGAGACCGTGCTGCACTCGCTGCGCGAGGGCCTCGTCGTCACCGACAGCGACGGCCGGATCGTGCTCTACAACGACGAAGCCGCCGATCTGCTGGGCCTGCCTCCCGCGTCCGAGGGTCAGGTGAGCCTCGACCCGCGCGCGACCGACATGGATGCCGCGCTCGCCGAGGCCATCGCCACGGGTCGCCGAATGGTGGAGGAGACCGTGGCCACCGGCGACCGCGTCCTGCTGGTCAACCAGGAGGAGGCCCGCGACCTCGCGGGGCGCCGCGCCCCCGAACGCGGGCGCGTCATGACCCTCCGCGACCGTTCCGAATTGCAGGCGCTCCTCGGCGAGCTCGAGGGCGTCCGCACGCTCAGCGAGACGCTGCGCTCGCAGACGCACGAGCACGGCAACCGGCTGCACGCGCTGCTCGCCCTCCTCGAGCTCGGCCGCCTCGATGACGCTCGGCGGCTCATCGAGGCATCCACCGCGGGCCGGCAGGATCTCGCCGACCGCATCGTGTCGGGCAACGACGGCGCCGTGGTCGTGGCGCTGCTGCTCGGGAAACTCGACGAGGCCGCCGAGCGCGGCGTCGCCCTCGATCTCGACGTCGAGGAGCCGACCCCCACCCTCCCCCTCGCCCCCGCCGAGGCCGTCACCGTGGTCGGGAATCTCGTCGACAACGCGATGGATGCCGCAGCCGCAGGCGCCGAACCGCACTGGGTCCGGGTGGCCCTGGCGAGCACGGGACCCGACGTCGCGATCGAGGTGAGCGACAGCGGAGCGGGGTTCGACCCCGCCCTCGCCGACCCGTTCGCGTTCGGCGCGTCGACCAAGCCCGCGGCGGCGGCGGGCGGGCGCGGCGTGGGTCTGGCGCTCGTGCGCGACATCGTGGCGGCGCACGGCGGATCGCTGCGTGTCACCGACGCACCCACGACGGTGCGCGTGGTGCTGCCGGCTCCGGTCGAGGCGGTGCACGCGTGATCCGCGTGCTCGTCGTCGACGACGACGCTCTCGCGCTGGAGCTTCACGCCGCGTACGTCGGACGCGTCCCGGGGTTCGAGGTCGTGGGTCAGGCGGCGGGGGCACGTGCGGCGCTCACCGCGATCGCCGATCCCGCTCGGCCGATCGACCTCGTGCTGCTGGACATGACCATGCCCGACGGGGGCGGACTCGACGTGGCCCGGCGCGTGCGCGCGATGGGAGCGGGTGTCGACATCATCGCCGTGACGGCGGTCCGGGATGCCGCGACCGTCCGCGCGGCGGTGTCGACCGGTGTGGTGCAGTACCTCATCAAGCCGTTCACGTTCGCGGCGTTCCGCGAGCGGCTCGAGGCCTACCGCACGTACGTCGAGGGCCTGGATCGTGCCGCGGGAGACGCGACACAGTCCGAGGTCGACGCCCTGCTCGGTTCGCTGCGCACCGTCGCACCGACCCTGCCGAAGGGCCTGAGCGATGAGACGCTGCAGGCCGTCGCGGAACGGGTGCGGACGGCATCCGGTTCGCTGTCATCGACCGAGGTCGGCGAACACGAGGGCATGTCGCGCGTCACGGCCCGGCGGTACCTCGAGCATCTCGCCGACGCGGGCCGCGTCCGTCGCGAGCCCCGCTACGGCGGTCCGGGCCGCCCCGAGATCACGTACGCCTGGGTCCGTGCCTGACGCGCGAGCGGGCGCGCTCAGAGGTCGAAGGCCGCCCGCACGCCCTCGTTGACCACGACGCCGGCACGCACGTTGAGGCCCTTCGCCAGGGCCGGATCGGCGGATGCCGCGGCCTCCCAGCCCGCGTCGGCGATCCGCGTGATGTAGGGCAGCGTGGCGTTCGAGAGGGCGCGCGTCGAGGTGTGGGGCACGGCGCCGGGCATGTTCGCGACGCAGTAGAACAGCGAGTCGTGGACGCGGAAGGTGGGCGCGTCGTGAGTCGTCGGACGCGACCCCTCGAAGCAGCCGCCCTGGTCGATCGCGATGTCCACGAGCACCGAGCCCGACTTCATCGCCGCGACCATGTCGTCGGTGACGAGCTTGGGCGCCGCGGCACCCGGGATCAGCACCGAGCCGATCACGAGGTCGGCGTCGGCGAGCTGCTCGGCGATCTCGAGGCGGGTGGAGGCTCGCGTCTGGATCGCGCCGCCGAAACGCTCCTCGAGCTGGCGGAGCTTGGGCAGCGAGATGTCGATGACGGTGACGTTCGCACCGAGCCCGAGGGCGTTGGCCGCGGCGTGCTCGCCCGCGACGCCACCGCCGATCACGACAACCTTCGCCTTGGGCGTGCCCGGAACGCCGCCGGGGAGGAGTCCTCGACCGCCCGAGGCGCGGAGCAGGTGGTGCGCCCCCTCGATGATCGAGAGGCGCCCGGCGACCTCGCTCATCGGCGCGAGGAGCGGCAGGGCGCGGTCCGCGGTCTGGACGGTCTCGTAGGCGACCGCGGTGGTCCCCGCGGCCATCAGGGCGTCGGTGAGCGGGCGGTCGGCGGCGAGGTGCAGGTAGGTGAAGAGCGTCAGGTCCGGACGCAGCCGCGCGTACTCGGGAGCGATGGGTTCCTTCACCTTTACGAGCAGCTCCGCGCGCGCCCACGTCTCGTCCGCGCTCGCCACGATCTCGGCGCCCGCCGCGCGGTACTGGTCGTCGGAGAACCCGCTGCCCTCACCGGCGCCGGCCTGCACGAGAACCTCGTGGCCGCGATGCGCGAGAGCGTCGACGCCCGCCGGCGTCATGGCGACGCGGTTCTCGTTGTTCTTGATCTCGGTGGGCACGGCGACGCGCATCGGTCTCTCCTCTGAGTGGTGGTGGCAGGAAGAATCGCAGAAATCTCTGTTTCCGTTGCGTTAATCCGCAGATTCTTCGAAATGGATGCCACGTGCGCCGGTATTCTCGCCAAGAAGCCGCCTCACCCGATCTACGAGCCGAAGGATCTGCGATGACCGATGACGAACTGCACCCGCTCGATGCGCGGATCATCGAGATGCTCTCCGCGGACGCCCGGATGACGAACGCCGCCCTCGCTGACGCGCTCGGGGTCGCGGCATCCACCGCTCACACCCGAGTTCGCGCCCTCGTCGACCGCGGGCTCATCGCGGGCTTCCACGCCGCCGTCGACCAGAGCCGTCTCGGCCGGGGCCTCCAGGCCATCGTCGGCGTGACGCTTCGACCCGGGCAGCGTCACGAGAGCATCCGCGCCTTCGCGCAGGAGATCCGTCGGCATCCGGACGTCATCCAGTTGTTCTTCCTCGGCGGGGCCGACGACTTCCTGGTCCACATCGCCGTCGACGACTCGTCAGCGGTGCGCCGCTTCGTCGTCGATCAGCTCTCGGCGCGGCACAGCGTGGCATCCACGCGCACGAGCATCATCTTCGAATACCACCGCAACGCCCTGGCAGCCGATTTCACCTGATCTCGCGTCGACGTCACGTCATAGAACGGTCGGGTAGCGCGAGAGCCTCCCGCACCGACAGCGGTTCCCTGCCGAGGAGGGTGCCCAGAAGCGGATCCGTCCCGGCGAAGAACCCTCGTTCCGCCGCCTGGAAGATGGTCAGCGAGAACCTCGCCCGCATCTCCGGCTGCCCCGCCTCGACAGCGAGACGGACCCAGTGCTCCGCATCGACGATCTCGACGTCGATCGGCCCTCCCGCCACCTCGGACGCGGGCCCCGCCAGATCGGCGAAACGCGGGGCCGCGGGAGCCGTCAGCGTCACAGGCCCATCGGGGATGCCCGCCCCGCCCAACAGCACCGCCGCAGCCTCGGCGACATCGTCGCGCGAGGTCCACGAGACCGGCCCGTCCGCCGGGACGGCGATGCGGCCGTTCGAACGCCACGATCCCAGGAGCCAGTCGAGGCTATGAGCGTAGAAGCCGTTCCGCAGTGCGGTCCAGCTCGCTCCGGAGCCCGCCAGGAGCGCCTCGGTGGCGGCGTGGACACGGGCCGGCGGAAACGGCGAGTCGGTGTGGGCACCCTGGTGGCTGGTGTAGAGAACCCGACCGACTCCGGCCGCCACCGCGGCCTCGATGGCGTTCCGATGGAGAGCCACGGTGTCGCCACCCGGATCGTTGGACGAGACCAGGAGGACCCGGTCCGCTCCCCGGAACGCCTCACGGAGACCGGCGGGATCCTCGTACCGCCCCGCGCGGACCGTCGCACCCGCACGCGCGAACCGCTCGGCCCGCTCGGGATCGCGCGCGATGATCGTGAGCTCGGAGGGGGGCACGATGCGAAGCAGATGCTCGACGGTGCGGCCGTTGAGGGCTCCCGTTGCCCCGGTGATGGCGATCATTGTCCGACCCTTCTCGATATCGGTGGAAACGCTCAAAACGTATCATTGATATCACCTTGATAGCAACGGATCGTTATCATCGATACATGTCCGTGCCCACCGTTCGTGACGATGTCCGCGAGCGCATCATCGCCGCTGCCGCACAGCTCCTCGAAGACGAGGGGGTGTCCGCGGTCACGACGAGAGCGGTGGCCGAACACGCCAGCACACAGGCCCCCACGATCTACCGCCTCTTCGGCGACAAGGACGGACTGCTCGACGCCGTCGCCGAACACGCGCTGGCGCAGTTCAGCGCCGCGAAGGCCGCCGCCCTGTCGACATCCGCCGACCCCGTCGACCCGGTCGAGGAACTCCGCGCGAGTTGGCGAGAGACCGTCAGTTTCGGGCTCGCCCACCCCGACCTGTTCCTCATCATCAGCGACCCTCGCCGCGGGCGGGACTCCGCTGCCATGGTCAGCGGGATCCGCGTGCTGGAAGAGCGGCTGCGCCGTGTCGCCGCGGCGGGGCGCCTGCGGATTCCCGTCCCGGATGCCGTGACCCTCGTCCACGCGGCCGGGACCGGGGCGGTGTTCGCACTTCTCGAACAGGACGTTGCGGCTCGCCGCCTGAACCTCGCCGAAACTCTCATGGAGACCGTCCTCGCGGGCATCCTCGTCGACACCCCGCTCCCCCGAACGGACGCGGTGGATTCCCCCGCCCGCGCCGCGGCCGTCACACTGCGGGCGACGGCCCACGATCTCACCGCCCTCTCCCCCTCCGAACAGGCGCTCCTGTCCGAGTGGCTCGATCGGGTGATCGACACCGCGGAGTGAGGCCGCGAGCCGTGACACCGTCGGGCCGCGGTTCCGCACGCGGATCCCGCGGGGAAGAGCACGGCAGCCCCCTCGCGGCGCACCTCGGCGGACGGCGACTCCCGGCCGGTAAGGTGGCGGGACCGTGCACCGCCGCGCGGGAGGGGGAGAGTGATGCTGCTGACGATCGGCCTCGCCGCCATGTGCATCGGCGTCGCCGTCAGCGTGGTGGGGATCGCCCTGCCCCGCGCGTCCGCGCCCGTCCCGTTCACCACTTTCCTGCAGTACGCGACCATGGCCGGCATCTTCTCCATCGGGTCGACCGTGATGTACGTCGTGCACCGATACGACGGCGCACGACTGGCACTGTCCGTCGGGGACGCCGGCATGGTGCTCGCGGCCGGAACGATGACCGTCGCCGTCGCGGCGCTGTCGACGCGACGCCGTCGTGCCGCTCTCGGCGTCGTCGCGGCCATCGCGATCACCACGGGGATCTGCACCGCGACCACCGGCGAGGACACGTCTCTCGTGATCAAGGCCGGGGTCCTCACGGTGGTGAGCGGCGCCTGCGCGCTGGCCGCCGCTCGTTCCCCGGTGGTTCCGCGAAGGCCCGCACGCCTGCTCGCCCTCGCGATGGGCCTCTACGCCGTGTACTCGGCGGCGCGCGCCGTCGTAGGGGTGACGACCGGATGGGCGGGTCCGGTGGGGGCGGTGTTCCGCTCCTTGGAGATCGGCGCGGCGATCGCCATCGCCACCGTCCTGGTCTGCGGGCTGACCGTCATCCTGTCCCTCGGGTCGGCGACACGACTGTCGGACAGCGATCCGCAGGAGCTCACGGTCATCGCCATCAGCGACGCGCGCCTCGTGGCGGCCGCGTACGGACCCGATCGTCTGAGGTCGCTCGTGGACGAGCTGCGGGTCGCGGCCCACGCTCTCGACGATCGTGCCGTCGACGTCCGACACGGCGTGGCTACGGCCCTGCCGTCGGCACTGTCGACCCTCGGCGACCAGATGCAGAACGCCTTCGGATGGAACCCCGAAGAGATCGCGCTCCTGGGCGAACGCGGCGGCCGGCGCGGCCGGATCGATCAGCACTGAGGGTGCGGCGCCGGGGCGCTGCTCAGCTCAGAGCAGCAGCGATCGCGGAGATGTCCGCCGGGGTCGAGCGGCAGCATCCGCCCACCAGCCGCGCACCGGCGGCCACCCACCTCGGGGCGGCGTCGGCCAACGGCACCGCGCCGCCGTGCCAGGTACGGGTCGAGGCATCCCACCGCTCCCCGGTGTTGGGGTAGGCCACGAGCGGGACGTCGGGCGCTTCGGCGAGGGCGGGGCCCACACTCTCGGGAGCGCAGCAGTTCACCCCGACGGCGATCACTCCGGGGATGGATGCCGCCGTCCGCAGCGCCCCCGCCAGAGCATCGGGAGCGGCGAAGCCGACGCTGTCCGCCGACAGACTCACGAAAGCGGGCACCTGCAGGTCGGCGAGCTCGATCGCGAGCGCCTCCACCTCGAGCGGGGAGGGGACGGTCTCGACCGCGAGCAGGTCGGCCCCGGCATCGGCGAGCACGACGAGGCGGCGGTGATGCCGCGCGCGCAGCTGTGCGACGTCCAGCCCGTAGGCACCGGTGTACTCGCTGCCGTCGGCGCGCAGTGCCCCGATCGGACCGACGGATGCCGCCACCAGAGCGCCCCCGGCCTCGCGCGCGAGCGACACCGAGCGCCGCAGCAGCGTCTCGACGTCGGCATCCGGGATCGGACCGCCGAAGCCCACCTGGTACGAGGCCGTGATCAGGACGTCCGCGCCCGCCGCCGCGAACTCGGCGTGGGCGGCACGCACCTCGTCGGGGTCGTCGAGCAGGACGCGCGCCGACCAGAGCGGAGACGACACGTCGTTGCCGCGGCTCTCGAGCAGCGTGCCGAGCCCCCCGTCCAGAACGAGGGGACGCGTGATGAGGTCGATCACGCCTCGTGGGTCTCGCCGGCGGCGAGAACCCGGAGCACCCGCGCGAGCAGCGCCTGGTCGGCACGACTGACGTCCCGCAAGGCGTCGGCCTCGAGCCGGACGAGCTCGGTCATGGCGGCATCCACCTTCTCGATGCCCTCGGGCGTGATGGCCACGAGGATCGCGCGCCCGTCGGACGGATTGGGGCGACGGTTGACGAGGCCGCGTTCGGCCAGCTTGTCGAGGCGGTTGGTCATGGCCGCGCTGCCGATCATCGTGGCCGAGATCAGGCGTGTCGCGCTGAGCTCCGTGCCGGCGCGGCGGAGGACGGCGAGGACGTCGAACTCCCACACGGCGATGTCGGCGCTCGCGAACGCGCGGGCGCGGAGCTTCGACAGGTGGAAAGCCGCGCGGCGCAGCCGCGACATGACGTCCAGGGGCGTCAGATCGACCTCGGGGAGCAACTGCGACCAGGCATCGATGAGGAGATCGACCTCATCGTCCTTGTTGCTGGAGACAGTGGACACACAACGACGGTACCGGAGCCGGGGGAGGATGCGGCGCGCGCGGCGGCGGGTTGCGACGCGAGGGTGCGGGATGACGACGGGCTCGGGGCGGTGTCGGGGCGGTGCTGATGACCCCGGGGCGCCGTGTGTGGCCCCGTGGCCACACGCGACCGGGCGTGAACGCCGAACGTTCAGCCCAGGCGCCGCGCGAGCGACTCGCCCGCGGCGGCGAGCCATCGCGCGGGCTCCGCGAGCGCCGCTTCGGTCGAGCCGGCGAGCTCGACGAGCGAGACGGCCGCCGCGAACCCCGAGGTGTCGGCATCCGGGGAGATCCGCCCGGCGACGAGGCCCACCGCGCGCCCGCCCGCCCGCGCGAGCGCGGCGACCCTCGCCGGAGCCTTGCCGGTCGCCGAACTGGCGTCGAACGACCCCTCCCCCGTCACGACGACGTCGGCCTCCCCCACCGCGTTGGCGAGCCCGATGAGATCGGCGATGCGCTCCGCTCCCGGAACGAGCTCGGCACCCCACGCCAGCAGGGCGGCACCGGTTCCGCCCGCCGCCCCGGCACCCGGGTGGGCGGCGTTGATCTCCAACAGTGCCCCCGCCCGGGCGAGAGCGGAGTCCGCGTCGGGGATGTCGTCGGGCACGAGGCCCTTCTGCGGGCCGAAGACCGCCGCGGCACCGGCCGGGCCGGTGAGCGGGCTGCGCACATCCGTCAGCACGACCGCCCCGCCGGCCGGTAGGGCGCGCAGCCCCGAACGATCCAGCCCCGCGGCGACGCGCACGCCCCGCAGACCCGGCGCGACATCGAGGCCCTCGGCATCCGTGACGCGCGCACCGAGGGCGACCAGCATCCCCAATCCCGCGTCGGTCGAAGCGCTCGATCCGATCGCGACGACGAGGCGGGAGACGTCGTGATCCAACGCCGCGGCGATCGCCTCACCGAACCCGCGCGTGTCGGCGTCGAAGGGCCGCAGGTCCCCGTCGAGCAGTTCGATCCCCGACGTCGACGCCAGCTCGACGACCGCGGTTCCGCCGGGTGCTTCCGGCGTCTCGGGAAGGAGGACCCAGGATGCCGCGACCTCGCGCCCGTGCGGACCCGTGACCGTGACCGGCATCCGGCGCGCCCCGGGCACGGCGACGAGGAAGGCCTCCCGCGTGCCCTCGCCGCCGTCCGCCATCGGCAGCTCGACGATCACGTCGTCGGCGCGCGCACCACGCCACCCCGCGGCGAGCGCCGCGGCTGCCGCGGCCGCGGAGATCGATCCCTTGAATCCATCGGGGGCGAGCAGCACACGCGTCACGCGCCGACCCTATCGCGGGGTCTCGCACCGCCGAGCGTCCAAGACACGCCGTGGCCGGTCGGCGACCCACGGCGTGTCGTGGACACTCACCGGGTGAGCGGCACGAGCGACGCTCAGCGCGGCGGCGGCGGTGCGGTGGTTCCGCGGGCGACGAGGCGCGTCGCGAGCTGCAGGTGCGTCTCGGGCAGCTCCTCCCCGGCGAGCAGCGCCAAGACCATGCGCACGGCTTCCGCGCCGAGGATCTTCATCGGCTGGCGCACGGTCGTCAACGGCGGCTGAGCACGAGCGGCCTCGGGCACGTCGTCGAACCCCACGACGGACAGGTCGTCGGGAACACGCAGGCCCCGCTCGGCCGCGACGCGCACGATCGACAGCGCCGAGAGGTCGTTCGCGGCGAACACCGCGGTCGGCGGATCGGGCAGGGCGAGCATGGCCTGCGCCGCCTCGCGGGCGACATCCTGCTCGTAGTGCCCCTGCCCCACCAGCGCCGGATCGAAGGGGATGCCGGCGGCGGACAGGGCCTCGCGATACCCCGAGGCGCGGGCGACCGCCGACCGCAGGTCGGGTCGCCCCGCGATGAAGCCGATGCGGCGGTGGCCGAGCTGCACGAGGTGGTGGACGGCCTGCTGCGCCCCGGTGAAGCTGTCGGACTCGACGGTGGGGAGGTCGGCGCGGCCCGTGTGGGGGTCGATCGCGACGATGGGCACCTCGGCGGCGACGTTGACGACCGTGGGAGTCACGAGGATCGCCGCGTCGATGAGCGTCCCGCTGAGGCGGCTGAGGGAGCGCCGCTCCCACCCCTCGCCGTCGCGCCGCGCCCCGGTGTACGCGAGGAGGTCGTATCCGGTGTCGGACAGTGCTCCCCCGACGCCCTTGAGGATCTCTGCCGAGAACGGCTCGATGTCGGCGACGAGCACCCCGATCACGCCGGTTCGGCGGGACCGCATGCTGCTGGCGACGAGGCTGGACTCGTACCCGAGGTGGCGCACCGCGTCGAGGACGCGACCCACCGTCTCCGGCGACACCCCGTAGCGACCGTTGACGGCCTTGGACACCGTGGCCACCGAGACACCGGCGGCCGCGGCGACGTCGTGGATGGTGACGCGGCGGGTCATGGCATCAGACACTAGCGTGGAAATCATTTTCGAAAACGTTTGACGATGCTGCGCGGCCGGGCGACACTTCTGACACCCCGGGCCGCACACCCGGACGTGAACGACCGGCACCGAAGCCGAAAACCGGAGCATCCCGCGGGATGCACCTCGACGAAGAGAAACGGGAATCACATGAACACGAGGAAACTCCTCGCCGCCTCGGCCCTCGCGGTCGCCGGCACCCTCGCCCTCGGCGGCTGCGCCGGAGGCGGTGGCGGACAGAACGCCGATGGAAGCGTCACCCTGACGTTCTGGCACAACTCCACCACCGGCGACGGCAAGCAGTACTGGGAGGACACCGCCGCAGCCTTCGAGGCGGCCAACCCCGGAGTCACCATCGAGATCCAGTCCCTCCAGAACGAGGAGATGGACGGCAAGCTCCAGACCGCGCTGAACTCCGGCGACGCGCCCGACATCTTCATGGCCCGCGGTGGCGGCAAGCTCGCCGACATCGTGAAGGCCGGGCAGGCGATGGACCTGACCGACAAGATCTCGCCCGAGGTCAAGACCGCGCTCGGCGGCTCGCTCGGCGCGTTCGAGGTCGACGGCAAGAACTACGGCATGCCCGTCGCGGTGCTCCCCTCGGGCATCTTCACCTCGCAGGATCTCCTCACCGCCGCGGGCGTCACCGAGGCGCCGGCGACCATCGACGACCTCGAGGCTGCGAACGCGAAGATCAAGGCCACCGGCGTCGCCCCGATCGCCGTGGGTGCCAAGGACGCATGGCCCGCCGCGCACTGGTACTACAACTTCGCCCTCCGCGCCTGCGCCGAGGACGTGCTCACCGAGGCAGCCGAAAGCCGCAGCTTCGACGACCCGTGCTGGCTGAAGGCCGGCGAAGACCTGGAGTCGTTCCTGCAGACGCAGCCCTTCAACGAGGGATTCCTCACCACCGCCGCCCAGCAGGGCGCGGGTTCGTCGGCCGGTCTGCTCGCCAACCACCAGGCCGCCATGGAGCTCATGGGCGCCTGGAACCCGGGCGTCATCGCCTCGCTGACCCCCGACGAGCAGCCGCTCGCCGACCTCGGCTGGTTCCCCTTCCCGGAGGTCCCCGGTGGTGACGGCGAGCCCGGTGCCATCATGGGCGGCGTCGACGGCTACGCGTGCTGGGTCAACGCCCCCGCGCAGTGCACCGACTTCCTCAACTTCATGGTGACCAAGGAGAACCAGGAGGCCTACGCCGACGCGTTCCAGACCATCCCGGCCTCGAACGAGGCGACGGATGCCGTGACCACCCCCGCTCTGCAGTCGGCTCTGGCCGCTTACACCGACGCCCCCTACGTGTCGGTGTGGCTGGACACCCTCTACGGGCAGAACGTCGGTAACGCCCTGAACGTCGCCGTGGTCGACCTGTTCGCCGGTAAGGGCAGCCCGCAGGGCATCGTCGACGCCGTCAACTCGGCCGCTTCGCGCTCCTGAGGAGGCCTGCCATGACCACCGTGCGCGATCAGCTCGCAGCCGAGAGCGACACCGGGGTCCGCCGCCCGGCCGAGGAAGGCGCATCGCGCGCCTCCTCGGACCGGGCGGCGTCCGGTTGGCGTCGTCGTGAGAACTGGCGTATCCGCGGCGAACTCGCGATCCTCCTGGGCCCCGCCCTCGTGGTGTTCGTGTCGTTCGTCATCCTGCCGGTGGCCCTGGCCGCCTTCTACGGGTTCTACAGCTGGTCGGGATTCGGTGCGCCCACCGACTTCGTCGGCTTCCGGAACTACCTCACGATCCTCACCGACCCCGCCTTCCACGAGGCGCTCGGTCACAACGTCTTCATCGTCATCGGCTCGCTCGTGCTGCAGGGGCCGCTCGCCCTCGGGCTCGCGCTGCTGCTGAACCGCAAGATGCGCGCGCAGTCGCTCATCCGCGTGCTGATCTTCGTGCCCTACGTCATCTCCGAGGTCGTCGTCGGCCTCGGCTGGGGCCTCATGCTGCAGTCCGGCGGGGCGCTCAACGGCGCGCTGGAGAAGATCGGCCTGGGCGCCCTGCGCGCCGACTGGATCTCCGATCCGGCGCTGGCGATCTGGACGCTGCTGATCATCATCACGTGGAAGTACATCGGCTTCGCCGTCATCCTCTTCCTCGCCGGCCTTCAGGGGATCCCGGAGGAGCTGTCGGAGGCCGCCGCCATCGACGGTGCCTCGTTCTGGCAGATCCAGCGCCACATCGTGCTCCCGCTCATGGGACCCACGATCCGCATCTGGGCGTTCCTGTCGATCATCGGCTCCCTCCAACTGTTCGACCTCGTCTGGATCATCTGGGGCCAGTACGTCGCCTCGACGGCGGGAACCTCGACCATGGCCACCTACATGGTCGCCAACGGCCGCAACGCCGGCAGCTTCGGTTACGGCAGCGCCGTCGCCGTCGTGATGTTCCTCATCTCCCTCGCCGTCGCCCTCATCTACCAGCGCTTCGTGCTCCGTCGTGACACGGCCGGCGCCCTTACGGGAGGCACCAAGTGACCGCCACCGCCACCCTCGTCGCGCCGAAGGCGCCGCGCTCGGTCCGCCGCGCCCCCGCGGGCAGGAACCGCTCGAGCTCGGTGATCGTGGGCTTCGTCGCCCTGCTGCTGATCGGCCTGATGCTCGCCCCCGTGGTGTACATCATCCTCGGCGGCTTCCGCTCGAACGCCGAGATCACGGTCGACCCCTCGGGCTTCCCCACCCAGTGGAACTGGCAGAACTACGCCGACGTGCTTGTCAGCGGCATGTTCTGGGGACAGGTCGGAAACTCGGCGATCGCGGCGATCGCCACGACCGTCTTCGTCGTCGCCCTCGGACTCATGGCCGCGTACGCGCTGTCGCGCTACCGCTTCCGCGGACGCGGCGCCGTCTACGCCCTGTTCACCGCCGGACTCATGTTCCCGATGACCGTGGCGATCACGCCGCTGTACATCCTCGTGCGCAACCTCGGACTGGCGAACTCCCTCGCGGGCGTCATCGTTCCGCAGATCGCGTTCGCGCTGCCGCTGACGATCATCATCCTGTCGCCCTTCCTCGCGGCCATCCCGAAGGAGCTGCAGGAGGCCGCCTCGATCGACGGGCTCGGACGTCTCGGGTTCTTCTGGCGCATGGTGCTGCCGCTGGCGGTTCCCGCGGTCGTCACCGTCGGCATCCTGGCCTTCGTCAACAGCTGGAACTCCTACATGCTGCCGCTGTTCATCCTCAACAACGAAGCCGCCTACACGCTGCCCTTGGGCACGCAGGCCTTCGCCTCTCAGTACTCGGTCGACACCGCCCGCGTGCTCGCATTCACCTCGCTGTCCATGATTCCCGCACTGCTGTTCTTCAGCGTCTTCGAGCGGCGGATCGTCGGCGGCCTCACCGGCGCCGTGAAGGGCTGACCCGCATGACCATCCACAAGACCGACGTCGGCGCACCGCTCACCCCGGGCGTTTCGGTTCGCGTCCAGGCGCTCGTGGCCGAGATGACCCTCGACGAGAAGCTCGCGCAGCTCGTCGGCTACTGGGTCGACCAGGGCGATGAGGTCGTGGCGCCGATGTCCGGCGAGAAGGTCACCTCGACCGACTACGCGGAGGCCACCGTGCACGGTCTGGGCCATCTGACGCGCGTGTACGGGACCCGTCCCGTCGACCCCGCCGAGCGCGCGGCGTGGCTGTGGGGCGAGCAGCGTCGGCTCAAGACCGAGACCCGTCTGGGCATCCCCGCGCTGGTGCATGAGGAGTGCCTCACTGGCTTCGCGGCGTGGAAGGCTGCGACCTTCCCGACGCCGCTCGCGTGGGGCGCGTCGTTCGACCCCGAGACCGTCGAGCTCGTGGCATCCGCGATCGGACGCTCGATGCACGAGGTCGGGGTACATCAGGGCCTGGCCCCGGTGCTCGACGTCATCCGCGACCCGCGGTGGGGGCGGGTCGACGAGTGCATCGCGGAGGATCCGTACGTGGTGGGGACGATCGGGACCGCGTACGTGCGGGGCCTGCAGTCCGCCGGCGTGCACGCGACGCTGAAGCACTTCGTGGGGTACTCGGGCTCGCAGGCGGGCCGCAACCACGCTCCCGTCCACGTCGGGCCTCGTGAGCTGCAGGACGTGTTCCTCCCGCCGTTCGAGATGGCGGTGCGCGACGGCGGTGTGCGCTCGGTGATGAACTCCTACGCCGAGATCGACGGGGCGCCCGTCGCCTCCTCCCCCGAGCTGCTCACAGACCTCCTGCGCCGCCGGTGGGGTTTCGACGGCACCGTCGTGTCCGACTACTTCGCCGTGGAGTTCCTGCGCTCGATGCACGGGGTCGCCGGCTCCCTCGGGGAGGCCGCGCAGCTCGCACTCGAGGCCGGGATCGACGTCGAGCTGCCCGGACCCGACGCGTATCCGCACCTCGCCGAGCGGGTGGCCTCGGGCGCCCTCCCCGAGGCCGTCATCGATCGGGCCGTCGCCCGTGTGCTCGCGGAGAAGGAGGACCTCGGCCTCCTGGATGCCACCTTCGACGACGCCCCGACCTCGATCGACCTCGACGACGCCGAGCACCGCGCGCTGGCCTACCGCCTCGCGGTCGAGAGCGCCGTGCTGCTGCGCAACGACGGCGTGCTCCCGCTGTCCGCACCCGGGCGCATCGCCGTGATCGGACCGAACGGCGACAGCGCCGAGGCCCTCATGGGCTGCTACTCCTTCGCGAACCACGTGCTCGCCCACCACCCCGGCACACCGATGGGGTTCGAGATCCCGACGGTGCGCGAGGCGCTTGCCGCCCGCTTCGGCGACGTGGTCCAGGCCGACGGCGTCGCGGTCGAGGGGACGGACGCCACCGGCATCGCCGCGGCGGTCGATCTCGCGCGTTCCGCGGACGTCGCCGTGGTGGTCGTCGGCGACCGCGCGGGACTGTTCGGCCGCGGCACCGTCGGCGAGGGCAACGACGCGGATTCGCTCGAGCTTCCGGGCCTGCAGCGTCGCCTCGTCGAGGAGATCGTGGCCACCGGCACCCCCGTGGTGATGGTCCTGCTCACCGGCCGCCCCTACGCGATCGGCTGGGCACTGGACGAGGCCTCGGGCCCGGCCGCCGTCATCCAGGCGTTCTTCCCGGGGGAGGAGGGCGGGCCCGCGCTGGCCGCACTCCTGGCCGGGGATGCCACGCCCTCGGGGCGACTCCCCGTCTCCCTCCCCCGCTCCGCCGGCGCACAGCCGTACTCGTACCTGCACCCGATCCTCGGCGGCCCCACCGAGGTCACGAGCACCGACCCGACGCCCGTGCGACCGTTCGGGTTCGGGCTGTCGTACACGACCTTCCGTCGCGAGCACCTGAGGGGGGATGCGGAGGTGCGGGCCGGAGACGCCTTCGCCGCGAGCGTCCGCGTGACCAACGCGGGCGAACGTCGCGGAGCCGACGTCGTGCAGCTGTACGCCCACCGCGCGGTGGCGAGCATCACGCGGCCCGTCGCGCAACTGGTGGCCTACGCCCGCGTCGACCTGGAGCCCGGCGAGAGCGCTGAGGTGCGGTTCACGATCCCGGCATCCCGTCTGGCGTACAGCGACCGAACGCTCCGCCGCGTCGTCGAGCCCGGGGACGTCGAGCTGCGGGTCGGTCCCTCGTGCGAATCGGTGGACGAGGCCGTGACGCTGCACCTCACCGGCCCCACGTACGAGCTGCGTCCCGACGACGCGCGTGTGGTCGGCGTGGAGGTGCGCCGGGCCTGAGGGCGGCGCCCCCGGCGCTGCGCTCCGCCCCAGCCCTCTGCCCCCCTTTGTCCGCGAGACTTCATCGCGCCGACGATTCCCCTGAAGGCTGCACGGGAGATGTCGGCGCGATGAAGTCTCGCGGGGTATCGCCCCACGGGGCGAGGGCGGCGGGGCGAGGGCCACGAGGCGAGGGCGGCGGGGCGAGGGCGGCGGGGCGGGGCGCCCGACGGGTAGCGTGGACGGATGACGCTCTCCGACGAGCCCACGGCGGCCTCACGCATGCACCACGAGAGTGGGACCGCCGGCGCTGATCCGTGGTCGATCGACCTGGAGCGCATCCAGTTCTCGCCCTACTTCTCGCGCCTGTCGGCCGTGACCCAGGTGGTGTCGCCCTCGATCTCGGGGGCGCCGGTCCACAATCGCCTCACACACTCGCTGAAGGTCAGCGCGATCGCGCGTGTCGTCGCGCTGCAGTTGAACACGCGCGCCGGCGTCGACGTGTGCAACCCGACCGTCGTCGAGGCCGCCGCCTACGCCCACGATCTCGGCCACCCGCCCTTCGGGCACCTCGGCGAGACGACCCTCGACCGGCTGGCCCGCACCGAGCTCGGCCTCACCGACGGGTTCGAGGGCAACGCCCAGACGTATCGCATCCTCGCCGCCCTCGACGTGGTCGAGAACGCCCCGCACGGGCTCAACCTCACCGCCGCGGTGCGTGCGGCCTCGGCGAAGTACCCGTGGTCGCCGGCGGTGTCCGCGGCCGAGATCGAGCGGCTCGGTCCGCCCCGTGGCATCCGTCGCGCTCCCGACGGCGCGTACCGCGTGCACAAGTACTCCGTCTACGACCTCGACGCCGACGACCTCGATCAGGCTCGGGCGGGGGTGGATGCCGAGCCGCTCCGGCAGACGATCGAGGGCGCCGTGATGGACCTCGCCGACGACATCGCGTACTCGGTGCACGACGTCGACGACTTCTACCGCGCGGGCATCCTCGACCACGCCCCGATCGCGGCGGAGTTCCGCGGGTGGCTCGACGACGTGATCGAGTGGCGCTCGCGCGACGACGCCGACGTCCGCGCGGAGCTCGTCCCGGGAGCGGCCCTGGAGCGCCTGCGCCGGAAGATGCGCCGCGACGACCCCTGGATCGCCGACGACGAGGCGTTCCTCGCGGCGGTGAGCGACGTGGATGCCGAGCTGGTCACCGACCTGCTCGCCCGACCGTTCGACGGGTCGTTGACGGCCGAACGGCGTCTGGCCGTGTTCACCGACCGGTGGATCCGCCGCTTCCAGGAGTCCGCCCAGCTTCGTCCCCTCGACACGCCGCGAGCGGGTCCGGTCACGCTGTCTCCGTCGGCGTGGCACCACGTCGAGGTGCTGAAGTTCGTCCACAAACGCTTCGTCCTGAGCCGCCCCGACCTCGCGATCCAGCAGCGCGGCATGAGCCGCATCCTCGCGCGGTCCGTGCGCGCGCTCGGCGAGTGGCTCGACGACGACCTCGACCGCGCGCGCACCCCGCGGCGCCTGCGCGAGCTCATCGCTCTCGCGCGGGAGCAGTACGCGCTCCTCCCGGCGGAACGTCGCCGCTCGGATGCCGAAGCCGAGACGCTCGCGCGCTCCCGCGGAATCGTGGACTACGTGGCATCCCTCACCGACGCCCAGGCCTTCACGTTGTCGGAGGCGATCTCCGGTCGCGCCGACCGCCTCTGGTCGCTGGGGCAGAGGCTGTAGCGCAGCGCCGGGTAGCCGGCATCCCTTGTCCCACTTATTGCCAGCTGGAGCCGCCCCAAACAGCACCTTTTGGGACACGCACCGCCAGAAGTGGGACGAGGGGTACCGCCGCCCGCACGCACGAATGCCCCGGATCCGCGGGCGTCCCACCACCGACGCGGATCCGGGGCACGGTTCGTGCGCCGGGGTGAACCGGTGCACAGGCGCGCCCCGGCGGGGACGCGCACGTGCCGCACCGCCCCGGGGCACGAAGCAACCCGGGGCGGCGGGGATCAGATGCCCTGGGCCAGGCGGTAGTACGCCTGGTTCCAGCGCAGCTCGCTCTGGAAGCCGCGGACCGTGGTGTCCTCGTCGATGACGACGAGCTCGGTCTTGGCGATCTCGGCGAAGTCGCGGAACACCTCGATGCCCACGGCCGTGGTCATCACGGTGTGGTGCGCGGCGCCGGCGGCGAGCCAGCACGCGGCGGAGGTCGCGAAGTCGGGCGCCGGCTTCCACACGGCGCGGCCGACGGGGAGCTTGGGCAGGTCGGGAGCCTCGACGTTCTCGACGACGTTCGCGGTGAGGCGGAAGCGGTCGCGCATGTCGCTCAGCGCCACGACGAGCGCGGGGCCCGGGTCGGCGGTGAAGACCAGGCGCACCGGGTCCTCCTTGCCGCCGATGCCGAGCTCGTGGATCTCCAGGCGCGGCTTCTTCGTGGTGAGCGACGGCGAGACCTCGAGCATGTGCGCGCCGAGGATGCGCTCGTTGCCGGGGACGAGGTCGTAGGTGTAGTCCTCCATGAGCGACGCACCACCGGGGAGGCCCGCGCCCATGACGTTCGCGACGCGCACGAGGATCGCCGTCTTCCAGTCGCCCTCGGCGCCGAAGCCGTAGCCCTCGGCCATGAGGCGCTGCACCGCGAGGCCCGGCAGCTGCTTCAGCGCACCGAGGTCTTCGAACGACGTGGTGAAGGCGCCGAAGCCGCCCTCTTCGAGGAAGGAACGCAGGCCGAGCTCGATCGCGGCGCCGTCACGCAGCGACTGGTGGCGCGCGCCGCCGGGAAGCAGCTCGTCGACCACGTCGTAGCTGTCGATGTACTCCTGCACGAGCGCGTCGATGTCGGCATCCACGGCCTTCTCGACGGCCTCGACGAGCTCGTTGACGCCCCACGTGTTGACCTGCACGCCGAAACGCAGCTCGGCCTCGGTCTTGTCGCCCTCGGTGACGGCGACGAAGCGCATGTTGTCACCGAAGCGGGCGAGCTTGAGGGTGCGGGCGGCGGTCCAGCCGGCGGCGGCGCGCTCCCAGTCCTCGATCTGCTGACGAACCGCGGGGTTCGACACGTGTCCGACGACGGTCTTGCGCGCGACGCCGAGGCGCGTCTGGATGTACCCGAACTCGCGATCGCCGTGGGCGGCCTGGTTGAGGTTCATGAAGTCGAAGTCGATGTCGTTCCACGGCAGCTCGACGTTCGCCTGCGTGTGCAGGTGCAGCAGCGGCTTCTGCAGGGCGTCGAGGCCTGCGATCCACATCTTGGCGGGGCTGAAGGTGTGCATCCACGCGATGACGCCGATGACGTCGTCGCGGCCGTTGACCTCGAGGGCCATGCGGCGGATGCTGTCGGAGTCCTTCAGCACGGGCTTCCAGACGACCTTCACGGGGAGGCCGGCGAGGCCCTCGACGACGGCCTGCGACTGCTCGGCGACCTGCTTCAGGGTCTCCTCGCCGTAGAGGTTCTGGCTGCCGGTGACGAACCAGACTTCGTAGCCGTCGAGGTCGTTCTTGAGCTTCGTGCGGGTCATGACTGTTCCTTTTCGAGTGATCAGAGGGATGCCACGGCGGCCGCCTCGACGGCGAGTCCGGCGCGGTAGCGGTCGAGGTAGGCCGAGAAGCCGGCGACGTCCGCCGGCTCGGGGTCGGCGGTGGTGATGGGCGCGTCGGCGAAGACGGCGTCGCGGAGGTACGCGTCGAGGTCGCGGCCCGCGCCCTCGGCGACGTAGGCAGCGAGCACGGCCATGCCCCACGCGCCGCCCTCGGAGGCGGTCTCGGCGACCGCGACGGGGGCGTCGAGCGCCGCCGCGAGGAAGCGCTGGGCGACTCCCGCCGTGCGGAACATCCCGCCGTGCGCGTACATCTTGTCGAGGCCGACGCCCTCGGCGTGGAGCACGTCCATGCCGAGCGCGAGCGTGCCGAACACGCCGTACAGCTGCGCCCGCATGAAGTTCGGCAGCGTCAAGCGACTGTCGGGAGTGCGGACCACGAGCGGACGGCCCTCCTCGAGCCCGGCGATCGGCTCCCCGGCGAGGTGGTTGTACGCCAGCAGCCCGCCGGCGTCGGCCTCGCCCTCCAGCGCCGCGGCGAAGAGCGCCGTGTAGGTGGCATCCGGGGTCACGGGCGTGCCCGCCGCGGCGGCGAACGCGGTGAACATGTTCGCCCACGCCGCGAGCTCGCTCGCCCCGTTGTTGCAGTGCACCATCGCCACGGCGTCGCCCGAGGGCGTCGTGACGAGGTCGAGTTCGTGGTGCACCTCGGTGAGCGGCCGCTCCAGCACCACCATCGCGAAGATGCTCGTCCCGGCGCTGACGTTGCCCGTGCGCGGCGCGACGGCGCCCGTCGCGACCATGCCCGTGCCGGCGTCGCCCTCGGGCGGGGCGAACGGGATGCCGTGCTGCAACGCGCCGCTCGGGTCGAGGAGCGCGGCACCCTCGGGCGTGAGACTGCCGGCGTCGGCGCCGGCGACGAGCACCCGGGGCAGCAGGTCGGCGAGCGCCGGGACGCGCCCGGCGGCGAGTGCGTCGTAGCGCGACACGAGCTCGGCGTCGTAGTCGCGGGTCGCCGAGTCGATCGGGAACATGCCCGACGCGTCGCCCACGCCGAGCACCTTCTCGCCCGTGAGCTGCCAGTGGACGTACCCGGCGAGGGTCGTCAGGAAGCGGATCTCGGGCAGATGGGGCTCGGCATCCACGACCGCCTGGTGCAGGTGCGCGATCGACCAGCGGAGCGGAATGTTCACGCCCAGGAGCTCGGTGAGCTCGGCCGCGGCGACACCGGTGTTGGTGTTGCGCCAGGTGCGGAAGGGGGCGAGCAGCTCACCGTCCGCGTCGAACGCGAGGTAGCCGTGCATCATCGCCGACACGCCCATCGCGGCGTACCGCTCGGGCGTCACGCCGTGGCGCTGCTGCGCGTCGGCGACCAGTTCGGCGTAGGCCGCCTGCAGGCCCGACCACACGGCATCCAGCGAGTACGTCCAGAGCTTGTCGGCGTAGACGTTCTCCCACTCGTGGGAGCCGACCGCGAGCACCTCGGCGTTCGGCCCGATGAGGCACGCCTTGATGCGGGTGGAACCGAGCTCGATGCCGAGCGAGGCGCGGCCTTCGGTGATGTGCGCGTTCATCGGCGGTCGTCCGTGCTCTGTCCGTAGACGTTCTGGTAGCGGTTGTAGAGGGCGTCGATCTTGTCCTGCGGGATCGGGATGAGGGGACCGGCCTCGCGCGCGATGTGCACGGTGCGGGCCACGTCCTCGAGCATGACGGCGGCCTTAACGGCATCCTTGGCGTTCGTGCCGATCGTGAAGGGACCGTGGTTCTGCATGATCACGCCGCGCGAACGGTGACCGCGCAGGGTCTCGACGATGCCGCGGCCGATCGAGTCGTCGCCGATGATCGCGAAGGGACCGACCGGGATCGGTCCGCCGAACTCGTCGGCCATCGCCGTGATGACGCAGGGGATCTCTTCGCCCCGGGCCGCCCACGCGACGCCGTACGTGGAGTGCGTGTGCACGACGCCGCCGACCTCGGGCATGTTCCGGTACACGTAGGCGTGCGCGGCGGTGTCGCTGGAGGGGCTGCGCTCGCTGCCGGGGGTGCCGGGGATCGCGTTGCCGTCGAGGTCGCAGAGGATCATGTTCTCGGGCGCCAGGTCGTCGTACGAGACGCCCGACGGCTTGATGACGAACAGGTCGGCCCCGGGCACGCGGCCCGAGACATTGCCCCCGGTCCAGACGATGAGGTTGTACCGCACGAGCTCGGCGTGCAGTTTCGCGACGTCGACGCGGACGGCGTCGATCGCCTCCTGCAGGTCGGGGGCGAACGGGGGTGCGGCGTCGGACACGCGGGTCTCCTTCGACTCAGTCGGGCGGGCGCCGTCGCTGCGGCACAGGGTTCATGTTACCGGTAACATCCCCGTCTTGGCGACCCCCGGATGCCGTCGTCTTCCGGCTGCGCGCGGGCCGAACTCCGGAGTTTTCGACCGGCCGGGCCGACCGGTGCGCGGTTTTCCGCGGGGCACGCGGGCGGACGGTGCGGAATCTCCGGAGTTTCGCCCGGTCATCCGGGGAGCCGCAGCTTCTCCCGCTGTCAGCGCGGCGCGGCGGTCGAGGCCCGCGTCACCAGCACGGGCTGCGCGGGAGCCGCGGGTTCGTCACCGAGAACCCGCGCCACGGCCTCGGCGGCTTCACCTTCGACGTCCAGGCGGACCGTCGTGAGCGCGGGCGCGTAGAAGGCGGCATCCGGGTTGTCGTCGAAACCGGCGACCGAGACGTCTTCCGGCACCGCCAGCCCGCGCGCGGCGAGGCCCGCCATGAGTCCGAGAGCCATCTGGTCGTTGGCGACGGCCACAGCCGTGGCGCCCGCGCGCACGAGGTCGGCGACGACATCGGCGACCGCTGATCCGGACGCGGCGCTCCAGTCCCCCTCGACCCGCCCGTCCCGGACGAGCCCGCGCCGGGCCACGGCGTCGGCGACACCGCCCGTGCGAGCGAGAGCCTCGCGCCAGTCCGCGGGGCCGGCCACCTCGACGATGCGGCGATGTCCGAGGTCGGCGAGATGATCCACGACGAGGGCGGCCGCGGAACGCTGGCGGATCCCCGACTCGCCGTACAGCGGCACGAGCGGCACGTCGTACCCCTCGAGAGGAGTGGACCCGTGCGCGGCGACGAGCACGATGCCGTCGACCCCCTGGTCGAGCAGACGGCGGACGGCGGCGTCGATGTCGGCTGGGTCGTCCGAGTCGGTGTACGCGGTAGAGATCCACCGGCCGCGCGCCCGCGCCGCTCGCTCGAGCGCCGCGATGCCCGCCGACGGGCCGTGCAGAACGGCGTCGGATGCCACCACCCCGACGGTCCGCGTGAGGCTCGTACCCAGCGCGCGCGCCGCGTTGTTGACGCGGTAGTCGAGCGCGGCGACCGCCTCGAGGACGCGCTCGCGCGTGGCATCCCGGATGCCGGGATACCCGTTCAGCACGCGAGAGACGGTCTGCGTCGAAACGCCGGCAGCGTCGGCGACGTCGCGCATGCCCGTGCGCTTCGCCCCGCCGTCGCTGCTCATGGTCCCTCACAGTAGCGGCGCGCAACCCCCTCGGCGTGCGCCCGCTCGCGCGGTGCGATGGCGGTATGACCTCGACACCCCGCGTCCCGCGACCGTCGCGCACGCCTGTCTCGGCGACGATCGGGGCTGCCCTCGGACGCGGGTTCGCCGCTGTCCAACGCCTCCGGCATCCGCGTCCGATCCACAGTCGCGGAATCGTGTTGCGCGGAGAGATCCGGTGGATTCCGGATGCCACACCGGCCGGCCTCTCCTGGATCGACGACGCGCCGACGGAGGCCCGGCCGGTCGTGGCACGTGTCTCGCGGTCGATCGGTCTTCCCGCGCCCCTCCCCGACATCCTCGGGCTGGCGTTGCGCGTCGACGACGCCGACATCGAGTTCGCCTCGACCGGCTGGCTCGTGCCGGGGCGCTTCGCCCTGCTCCCCCGGCGGCGGGCCGAGCGTGCGACGTTCGGCATCCTGCTCCCCTACCGAGGCACACGTGGCCCCGTGCTCCTGGGCGCGCGGACCCTGTGGGGACGACCGCCGGCGACGGATCCGCGAGCACTGCAGGGCCCCGACATGTCGCCGGACGTGTGGAGGCTCGGCCTCTTCCACGCGACTCCGGGCGGGCCCTGGCATCCGTTCGGGCTTCTGGAACTGCGCCTCGCTCCCGATCAGGACGACCGCGCGTTGCGCTTCGACGCGGTCCGGCGACCGCTCCCCGGCGCACGGACATACGCCTGGGTGCGGTCGATCCGCCAGCCGTCGTATCTCCGCGTGCAGAGCGCAGCCCCGCCCCCGGCGCCGACAAAGGCCGAGGCCGGGGTCGAGGTCGGGGTGCCGTTGGACGCCGAGACTTCATCGCGCTGACAACACGCCGGCAGGCCGCTGCGGTGATGTCAGCGCAATGAAGTCTCGCGGCCCTAAACCCGGCGCGGACGCGGCCGAACCCCGGCGCGGACGCGGGCCGCTACTCGGTCGCGCGGAGCGTGGCGACCTCGTCGTAACGGCGTCGGATTTCGTGGCGGAAGTCGGGGTCGACGGCGCGGGCGGTGGCCACGGTCCAGTCGACCGGGCCCCCGGCGAGCACTCCCGCGGCCTGGCGCGCCGCGCCGAGCGCGACGTACTCACCCGCGGCGGGGACGACGATCTCGGCGTCGAACACCTGCGCGGCGATGCGCGCGACGGCCTCGTTCGCGGCGGCACCGCCGATGAGCAGCACACGCCGCACCTCGACGCCCTGCGCCTGGATCGCCTCGAGCCCGACGGCCAGACCGCTGAGCATGCCTTCGATCGCCGCGCGCGCGAAGTTCGCACGGTTGGTGGATGCCAGGGTCAGGCCCGTGAGCGACGCCTGCGCCTGCGGCAGGTTGGGCGTGCGCTCCCCCTCGAACCACGGCACGAGGACGACCCCGCCGGCGCCCGGCTCGGCCTGCAGGGCGAGGGCGCCGAGCTCGTCGTGCGAGACGGCGAGCAGCCCGGCGAAAGCGTCCAGGACCCGGGCCGCGTTGAGCGTCGCCACGAGCGGGAGGAAGCGACCCGTCGCGTCCGCGAACCCGGCGACGGTGCCGGAGGTATCGCGGACGACGTGGTCGGTGACGGCGAAGACCGTGCCGGAGGTGCCGAGCGAGACCACGACGTCGCCGACGCCCGCACCGAGACCGAGCGCGGCGCCGGCGTTGTCACCGGCGCCGGGACCGACGAGCGCCCCGCCGGGCAGCGCACCCGCGCTCTCCCACGGCTCGAGCACGCGCGGGAGCACGGCGTCGTGTCCGAGCGCGCGCACGAGCAGCTCGCGGTCGTAGCCGTCCGCGCCCCAGTACGCGGTGCCCGAGGCATCCGAACGGTCGGTCGTGAGCTCGGTGAAGTCGGCGTTCCCGGGACCGAACCCGCGCAGGCGCCAGGTGAGCCAATCGTGCGGCAGCGCCACGGCCGCGACGCGCGCGGCGTTCTCGGGCTCGGCGTCCCGCAGCCACCGGAGCTTCGTCGCGGTGAACGAGGCCACGGGCACGACGCCCGTCCTCTCCGCGTACACGTCGGCCCCGACCTCGGCGATGAGGTCGGCAGCGGCCTGAGCCGAGCGGGTGTCGTTCCACAGCAGCGCGTCGCGGATGACCCGCCCGCCCTCGTCGAGCGCGACCATGCCGTGCTGCTGCCCCGCGATCGAGATCGCCGCGACGTCGTCGAGGCCCCCCGCCTGGGCGATGGCATCCCCCAGCGCGATCCACCACGCCTCCGGATCCACGGAGGTTCCCGCGGGGTGCGATGCGCGACCCTCGCGGACCACGCGGCCGGTCTCGGCGTCGACGACGACCACCTTGCACGACTGCGTCGACGAATCGACACCTGCGACGAGCGCCATGCTCACTCCTTCTGTCTTCGCCGCTCCGGTGCGGCATCCCGTTCAGTGTCCAAGACACGCCGTCTCACGGGGAGGCGATGCGGCGTGTCTTGGACACTCGACGGAAGGGAAGGGCCCGGATGCCATGGCATCCGGGCCCCGAGAACTCAGCGCGCGCCGAGCAGGTGCTCGGTTGCGAGCTGCTGCAGACGGACGAAGCCGAAGCCCTTGCCACCCAGGTACGCGTCGGTGTCGAAGTCCTCGTAGGCCGAGCGATCGGCGAGGAAGTCGTCGTACGACTCGCCCTCGTTCAGCGTCGGCTGCGCGAGCTCGAGCACCTTGGCGGCCTCGAGGGCCTCCTGCACCTCGGGGTCGGCGCGGAACGCCGCGACGCGCTCCTTGAGCAGCAGGTAGGTGTTCATGTTGGCCGAGACCGAGTCCCAGACGCCCGACTCGTCCTCGGTGCGCGAGGGCTTGTAGTCGAAGTGGCGGGGGCCGTCGTACGCGGGCACACCACCGGGGCCGCCGTTTTCGAGCAGGTCGACGAGCGCGAAGGCGTTGTGCAGGTCGCCGTGGCCGAACACGAGGTCCTGGTCGTACTTGATGCCGCGCTGACCGTTGAGGTCGATGTGGAAGAGCTTGCCGTGGTACAGCGCCTGCGCGATGCCGGCGGCGAAGTTCAGCCCGGCCATCTGCTCGTGGCCGACCTCGGGGTTCAGACCCACCAGTTCGGGACGCTCGAGCGAGTCGATGAACGCGATCGCGTGGCCGAGGGTCGGCAGCAGGATGTCGCCGCGGGGCTCGTTGGGCTTCGGCTCGATGGCGAAGCGGATGTCGTAGCCCTTGTCGGTGACGTAGTCGCCGAGGAGGTTGACGGCCTCGCGGTAGCGCTCGAGCGCCTGGCGGATGTCCTTCGCGGAGTCGTACTCGGCGCCCTCGCGGCCGCCCCACATGACGAACGTCTTCGCACCGAGCTCGGCGGCGAGGTCGAGGTTGCGGAGCACCTTGCGGAGAGCGAAACGACGCACCTGACGGTCGTTCGAGGTGAAGCCGCCGTCCTTGAAGACCGGGGCGGAGAAGAGGTTGGTCGTGACCATCGGGGTGATGAGGCCCGTGGCATCCAGGGCGCCCTTCAGACGGTCGATCTGCGTCTGGCGCTCTGCGTCGGTCGAGCCGAACGCGAACAGGTCGTCGTCGTGGAACGTCAGGCCGTAGGCGCCGAGTTCGGCGAGCTTCTCGACGACGTGGACGACATCGAGCGGCTTGCGGGTCGGTCCGCCGAACGGGTCGGTGCCGTTGTATCCGACGGTCCAGAGACCGAACGAGAACTTGTCGTCACGGGTGGGGGTGGGCATTCCTGCTCCTTCGCATGGATGCGCACGGTTGATCGCCGACGCACGGGGTTTTGTTGGTTCTCACAACATATACCCCGGATGCCATCGAGTCCAGCGCCTCGCTAGAGCTCGAGGGCGGCGTCCACGACAGCGAAGACCGCCGGGTCCCACGTCAGTGCGCGTTCCCACGGCAGGCCGAACCCGTCGGCGAAGAAGATGCTGTGCACGTGGTCGGGGAACGAGTGCCGCTCGACCCGGGGCAGGACCGCGGCGGGAACCTCGTCGGCGCGTCCGCTCGTGAGCGAGACGAGACCGTCGTGCGGCCACAGCTGCCGGGGCTCGGTCGCCCCGGCGAAGTACCCCGCCCCGATCGCGGTGACCGGGATGCCGTCGAGCACCCCCGCCTGCCGGTCGTTCCACCCGCGGAGGAACCGGCGCGACACCTCCGCAGCTGCGCCCTGGGAGTTGGCGTCGGCGTAGGGCCGCGCCTCCGCGAAGATCTGCAGCGTCGCCGAGTCGCCGTGCGCGTCGTCCTCGGAGATCTCACCGTCGAGGAGGTCGCCGAGCACCGAACCGTCCCACGGCGTGCCGAGCGTCACGAGCCGCTCGACGCGGGGGCTGTCGCCACCCCGCTCCCGGATCGCGGCCCGCGAGAACAGCCCGCCCATCGAGTGACCGACGAGCGCGACGCTCTCCACGCCCTCCTCGGCGGCGAGGTGGCGGAGGAACCCCGCGAGCGCGACCCCCGCGTCGTCGACGCGGCCCACGGCGTTGATCGTGACCTCGGCCGGCAGCACGACCGGCACGTCGGCGAAGCCCTGCCACCCGGCATCCTCTCGCACCTCTCCCGCACCGATGCGCGCCGGAGCGGTGAAGACCCGGATGCCTCGGTCGAGGAAGTGCGCGCGCAGGGCGGTCATGGTGTTGCCCGCCGCGAGCCCGGTCGCGGCCGCGTGCGCGGGGTCGGTGTACGGGGTGACGGCGGCTCCGCCGGAGACGAGGACGACGGCATCGATCATGCGCTCAGGGTACCGATCTGCGCACCCGCATCGAGTGCCGGCCACCGCGGATCAGTGCGGCAGCGACTCCTCGATCGCGGCGACGACCTCGGGGGCGTCGGGCTGAGTGCGCGGGCTGAAGCGCACGACGCGGCCATCGGGGAAGACGACGAACTTCTCGAAGTTCCACGAGATGCGGCCCGTCTTGCCTTCGGCATCCGGAGTCTGGGTGAGCTCCTTGTACAGCGGGTGGGCGCTCCGCCCGTTGACCTTGACCTTCTCGGACATCGGGAAGGTCACGCCCCACGTGGCCGAGCAGTATTCGGCGATCTTCTCTTCGTCGCTCAGCTCCTGCAGGAACTGATTGCTGGGAAAGCCGATCACCGTGAAACCGCGGTCGGCGTACTTCTTGTGCAGCGCCTCGAGCGCTTCGTACTGCGGCGCGAGGCCGCAGCGCGAGGCGACGTTGACGACGAGCGCCGCCTTGCCTTCGGTCAAGGCGCCGAAGGTTGTCTGTTCGCCACGGATGGTGGTGATCGGGATGCCGGAGAGGTCCATGCTCCGATTTTGGCACCGGGTGCTTATGTCTGTGCCTCATTCCGAGAAACGCGTTCTGCACCGGGAAACGCGTTCGGCGAGCGGTTCCCCGTGCAGGGCGCGTTCATCGCGTGGGCACGGAGGTACCAGAGGCACGAGACACGAGGGCGGGCACGCCGCACGGCGCCGGGCACGCACGCATGGCACAGTGGTCGGATGGTCACCGCGAGCAGGGGCGACGGCATGCGCCGCGCCAATCTCGCGCTCGTGCTGCGCACCGTGCACCGTGAGGGTCCCCGCTCGCGCGCCGCGCTGACCGAGGCGACGGGTCTGAACCGCTCGACGATCGCCGACCTGGTCGGTGAGCTCGTGAGCGACGGCCTCGTCGTGGAGCGCGCCCCCGACCCGGTCGGCCGCGTCGGCCGCCCTTCGCCGACGGTCGCCCCGGATCCGCGGGTCGTCGCCATCGGCGTCAACCCCGAGGTCGATGCGCTCGACATCGGCGCCTTCGCGCTGGACGGCACGCCCGTCGCGCGCGAGCGCCTCCCCCAGACCCGGCTGCTCACTCCCGAGCGCACCGCCGAACTCGTCGGCGAGCGCCTCGCCGCCTGGGGCCGCGGCCCCCTCCGCGGGCGCCGCATTGTCGGCGTGGGCGTCGCCGTGCCCGGCCCCGTGCGCGCCGCCGACGGTCTCGTCCGCACCGCCCCGCACCTGGAGTGGACGGATGCCGCGATCGGCGACCTCGTCACGGCGGCGACGGGATTGCCGGCCCGCGTCGGCAACGACGCCGCGCTCGGCGCGCTGGCCGAGTACCTCTTCGGCGCTGCGCGCGGAGCGCACGACGTCGTCTACCTCAACGGCGGCGCGAGCGGCATCGGCGGCGCCGTGATCGTGGGCGGAGTGCCGCTGGGCGGTGCTGGCGGCTACGCGGGGGAATTCGGACAGAACCGCCCGGGAATCGTCGACGCCGCCGATCGCCGCGCGGCCGACGGTGTGCTCGAGGACGAAGTGAGCCGCGCACGGCTCCTGTCCGCCCTGCATCTGGATGCCGTGGACGACACCGTCCTCGCCCGGGCCCTGGCGTCCAGCGACGACCCGGGGGTGCGCGCCGAGGCGGCACGCCAGCGACGGATCCTCGCGACCGCGCTCGCGAACGCCGCGAACGTGCTGAATCCCGCCGTCGTCGTGCTCGGCGGTTTCCTCGCCGCCCTCGCCGCGCTCGACGTGGACGGTCTCGATGCCGCGGTCCGCGCTCAGACCATGCCGGCGTGCGCCGAAGACCTGCGGCTACGCGTCGCCGAGCTGGGCGAGAATCGCCTGCTCGTCGGTGCCGCGGAGGCGGTGTTCGAGACCGAGTTGTTCCCCGCGCCGTGATTCGGGCCCGACACGATCCGCGCGGGAGAGGATGGACCCCATGACGCACACCCGCCCCTCCGGCACGAACTGGTCGGGGAACCATCGCTATGGCGCGACCGAGACGTTGCTGCCCACCGACCTCGCCGAACTCGCCGCCGCGATCTCGGCGGCCGAGTCGATCCGCGTGCAGGCGACCCGGCACACGTTCAACGACATCGGCGACACCGACGGCTCCCTGCTCTCGCTCGAGCGCCTGCCCACCCGGATCGCGCTCGACGGCGACCGCGTGCGCGTCGAGGGCCTCGTCACATTCGCGCAGCTCGCACCCGTGCTGGAGGCCGAGGGACGGGCGCTCCACAATCTCGGGTCGCTCCCCCACATCTCGGTCGTCGGCGCGACCGCGACCGGGACCCACGGATCCGGGAGCGCGAACGGCAACCTCTCCAGCGCGGTGGCCGCCCTGGAGATCATGGATGCCGACGGTCAGGCGCACCGCATCGACAGCGAGCACGCGTGGTTCCCGGCGGCGGTCGTCGGCCTCGGGGCGTTCGGCGTCGTCACGGCCGTGGAGCTGCGGACGGACCCGACATACACGGTGACCGCGCAGGCGTTCACCGGCGTCGCGTGGGATGACATCGTCGCCGACCCGAAGCGGCTCTTCGCGAGCGCCCGCAGCGTCAGCGTCTTCACGACGTGGGGAGATCCCGCACACGACCTCGTCTGGATCAAAGAGACGGATGCCGACGCCGAACCGGACTACGTCACCGCCCTCGGCGGGCGTCCGGTCGGCGACGACCTGCACCTCGGCCGCATCCGCACGGTCGGCAACACCACCGAGCGCGGGACGCCCGGCCCCTGGCACACGCGGCTGCCCCACTTCCGTGCGGAGGCCCTCCCGAGCGACGGCGATGAAATCCAGTCGGAGTACTTCGTTCCGCTCGACGCCGCCGCCGACGCCCTCGCGGCGGTGCGGGCCGTGGCATCCGTCATCGATCCCGTTCTTCTGGTGACCGAGCTGCGGACCGTGGCCGCCGACGACCTGTGGCTGAGTCCCGCGTACCGCCGCGACGTCCTCGCGATCCACTTCACCTGGCGCAACGACAACGCCGGCGTGGCGGCGGTCCTGCCGACGATCGAAGCGGCGCTCGCGCCGTTCCAGCCACGACCCCACTGGGGCAAGGCCTTCACGATGCCGGGCGAAACGATCCGCGCCACGCTCCCTCACGCCGACGATTTCGTCGCCGCGGCGCGGGCCGCCGACCCGCGCGGAGTCTTCCGCAACGACTACCTCCGCCGCACGCTCGCCCTCTGACGCCCGACCGCCCACACGCAGCTTCCACCGTCAATGGGGAGGCGCGATATCCCCGTGCGCGTACAGGGCGGTTCCGCTCTCACCGAGCCGACGGCTACACCCCGACCGTCGACGCCGACCGAAGAGGCTCGCCGTGTCGCACATCGCCAGGGAAGCCGGGGTCTCCGTGCTCGTCGGCCTGCTGGTTGCGCTCGTCCCGATCCTGTTCGGCGTGCCCGAACTCGCACCCCTGCTCGGGTGGGCGGTCGCCTCGGCCGTCTTCCTCACCTGGTCATGGACGAGGGCGTGGCCCGCTGATCCGGACCGGACACGCGACCTCGCGTTGTACGAGGGTCGAGGGCGCCGGCTCGTCGACGGGCTCATCATCGCCGCGACGTTGCTCAGCGTGGTGGGCGTGGTGTTGGCGCTCACGCGGAGTCAGCAGAAGGATGCGATCGGCACGGCGTGCGCGATTCTCGCGGTCGTGGGCGTCGTGGCCTCCTGGGCGGTCGTCAACACGGTGTTCGCGTTCAAGTACGCCCGGATGTACTACCACGACGATCGGCATCGCTTCGAGTTCGACCAGGACGAAGACCCCTCGTACAGCGACTTCGCTTACTCGGCGTTCGGTATCGGGATGTCGTACAGCGCGAGCAACGTGACGCACTCGTCCACGCCTTCACGCCGGATCGCCTTCGGCCATGCGCTGTTGTCGTACTTCTTCGGAACCTTCGTCGTGGCGCTCGCGATCAACCTCGTCACCAGCCTCACACAAGTCCGCTGACCGCCCCCGGCGGAGCCGACGGGGAGAGCCGACGGCTTCCCTGCCGAACACCTAGGCCCGGTCGATCCCTGCACGAGGCCGCCGCCCGTTCGGGGTGATGGCGAAGGTGAACGACCGCGGCGGGAGCGATGCGGGGACCCGGGGTCGATCCGAACCGATCGTCTCGCGCGCCAGAGTGGGCGGCACCCGTTCCGTCCTGAAGAGGCCCCATGACCGCTCTCCCTCCCGCCTCGACCGGCTGGGTCGCTATCGCCGCCGGGGCCCTCGACATCGCCGGGTTCGACACGTTCGGCGCGGATGCCGAGATCCTCGTCCTGCCGGCGGAGCCGGGCGAGCCGTTCTGCCTGACCGGAAGCGGCGCCCGGCTGTGGCGGCGGCTGCTGACGCGTGGCCCGGTCACTCCGTTCGGCGAAGAGGAACGGGAGATGCTGGACGCGATGACCGCCCTGGGTATCGCCTCGCGAGACCCGACCCACGCCGCCCGACTCACGCGAGTGGACCGACCGCGGTTGTCCTCCCCCCTGCATGAGCTCGCCTACGCCCTGACGGCGCGGACCGCAGCGGCCCGCGGCATCCCGTGCGTCTTCATCAAAGGGCCCGCCCTGCACCACCAAGGCCTGCGCGAGCGAGAGCACTCCGGTGACGTCGACGTGTGGTGTCCGCCGTCGCGGTGGGACGACCTGGCGGACGCCCTCTCGGCGTGGGGGTGGAGCCGCGAGCCCGACCCGTGGCGGGGGACGTCGATCCATCACACCGCCACGATGATCCCGGGCGAGTGGGGATGCGAGATCGACATCCACCGGCGCGTCCCGGGCCTGACGCTCGCCGACGCCGACGCGTTCGACGCGGTCGTCCGCGGCTCGGAAACGGTCGTGTACGCGGGGGTCGAGGTTCGGATCCCTCGGGTCGAGGTGCACGCCGTCCTCGCCGCGGTGCACACGGTGCGGCCCGAGATCGGTGCGGGACCCCGCTCAGCCGCAGCCTCGACGACCGCGGCCGCCTTGCTGGCCGCCGCGGAGGGCAGCGGCGAGTGGGCGTGCGAACTCGGCGCCGTCCCCGTGCTCGAGCAGGAACTCGCCGGTCTCCTGCCCGAGGAGACGATCGCTCTCCACCGGCACGGCATCCCCCACGACTGGGCGTGGCGCGCCGAACCCGACCGCATCCGCGCGTACTGGAAGGCACTCCTGGGCGAGAGCCTCCCGACGCGCGTTCGGGTGCTGTGGCGATTCGTGTGGCCACCGGAGGACATGGTCCTGACCTCCGCGCGCCATGCGGGCGACAGAGGTGCGTCTCCCGCCGCCGCGCGATGGCGGCGGTTCGTCCGGGGTGTGCGCAACCTCCGCGCCGCGGCACACTGACTCGGTCAGCTCCAACGGCCGCGACGCGCGGCACGTGTGTCCGGGAGGGCACCGTCCACGGCGGCCTGTTCCTGGTCGAGGCGACGGCGGGTGGCGAAGACGAAGAGGGGGACGAGCGTCGAGGCCGACAGCGGCCCCCAGCCGAGGAGGGGGAAAGGCGTCTCCGTGGCCCCGATGGCGAGAAGCCCCACGACCAGGGCGATCCCCGCGACCGACGACGACCGAACCGGATCGGTGACGGCGCCGAAGAGGGCGAACGCGATGACGGCGAGCCAGAACACGAGCACGACCGCGCCACCCTGAACCAGAGTGGTGAGCACGAGGTTGTGCGCGTGGCTGGCGGCGGAGGAGAGCACCTCGCGCAAGACCGGATAGTTGTCGGCGTACCAGTGGGCACCGAGTCCGAACAGGGAGTGGTCGCCGAGCACGCCGCGGTTGTAGATCCAGATGGCCCCGCGGTAGGTGAATGCCTCCGGGTCGGTTTCGACGAACGGGATCCGGATCACGGCGATGAGCGTCCCCGCGGCCCCGATGACGCTGAGGGACAGGAATCCGGCTCTCGGGAGGATTCGGGAGAGGACCACCACGGCGAGCATGGCGCCCGCCCCGATCAGGGCCGTCCGGGAAGAGGTCAGTACCAGGGCCCAGGCCACGACGACCAGGAGGGGCCACCGCACGAGCGCTCGACGCACCAGGAAGATGCACGGCAGGGAGAACGCGAGGAACATCCCGAAGGTGTTCGAGTGCGAGAAGATGCCGGCGAGCAGGGGGGCACCCGTGAGCGACTTGTCGAACGTCCCCGTCCCGCCGGAGATGATCACCTTCGCGGGTACCAGATACGTCGCCACGAGAGAGCCCGCTGCGACGAGGCCGCCGACATAGGCGAGAACGACGAGATCCGCCGGTTTCACCCGCACGCTCACCAGGAGTGCGCCCGCCGCTGACGTGAGAAGGAGTCCCCACGTCGGATTCCGCCCGTGAACGAACTCGTTGGCCGCGAGCATCAGACCCGGCAGAACGACCAGCAGCAGACTCGGCCCGGAGATCCGCGCGTAGAGCACGACGAGAAGGACGGTAGCCGCCGCCACCACCGGAACGATGATGCTGCCGACGTCGTCGATGGCCGCAACGGCGGGGTTCGTGGCGGTCGTGCCCTCCTTGTAGTGCGTCCGGTCGGTCAGCACCGTCTCGATGAGCGGCCCCACCAGCGAGAACGCGCTCAGCAGTAGGACCATGACCCGTCGGGCGACGGGCGAGTCCACTAACCCGCCCCGGGGCGCGGACGGCGCGACGGCCAGGTCGCGCGGACTGACTAGCGTGCTCACGGCCGACACCGTACATGTCCAGGGGAGTCAGATGACCACGACCACCGTCGTCACCGGGCGACGCCGCGGCGCGACCCTCCTCCTCGGCGCGCAGTGGGTGCGCTACCTCTCGCAGCTGCTCGGCATGATCGTGCTCGCGCGTCTGGTGGGCCCGGCCGAGTTCGGCGTGGTCGCCCTGGCGGGAGCCCTCGCCGGGTTCGCCGCGGTGCTCGGCGACTTCGGGCTCAGCATGGCGGCCCTTCGCGCCCCGACGCTCACGTCCGCCCAGCGCACCATGCTGTTCTGGGCCAACACGGTGATCGGGACCCTCGCCACGGCTCTCGTCGTCGTCCTGGCACCGCCGTTCGCCGCGGTCTACGGCAATACGCTCCTCGTCCCCGTGCTCGCGCTGCTCGCCCCGGCCTTCGCGCTCCGCGCGATGAGCGCCCAGTTCCGTGTCGAGCTCAACCGCTCGGGACGACTGGGGCGACTCGCCGCCGCCGAACTCGCGGGCGACCTGACCGGATTGGTGGTCGCCGTCCTGTTCGCCGTGCTCGGCGGCGGGGCGCTCGCCCTCGCCTCACAGGGAACCGTCGCCGCGGCGATCACGCTCCTCGTCGCCGTCGTCCTGACGCCGTGGCACCCCGGGCTCCCCCGCCGAGGTTCCGACATGAAGGGCTTGCTCACTTTCGGGGGGCACACCTTCCTCGTCCACGCACTGAACTACAGTTCGACCGTCGTCGGCACGCTCGCGCTCGGGAAGGTGGCGAACGACCGAACGGTCGGCCTGTTCAATCGGGCGACCCAGTTGGTGAATCTCCCGATCGATCAGCTGATCACTCCGCTCACGCGCGTGGTGATCCCCGCCCTCGCGGACCCCTCGGACCCCACGCCGCTGGATCAGCGCCTGGCGAAGTACCAGACCGTGCTCAGCTACCCCGTGCTGGCGTACCTCAGCCTGTTCGCTGTGACGGCGGAGCCTGCCATCCACCTCGTCTTCGGCGGTCGCTGGGACGACGCGGCCGTCTACGTGCCCGTGCTCGCGATCGGCGCGGTCTTCCAGACCCTCGGTTACCCGCAGTACTGGGCCTTCGTCGCTACGGGCAGGTCCGGCCTTCTGCTGTGGTGCGAGGCGGCCGGACGCGTCCTCATGATCGCGCTGGTGGTCGCGGCTGCGGGCATCGGCCCCCTCGCCATCGCGGCGGCCATGTCGATCGGACAGTTCGCGCTCTGGGTCGCCGCGTTCGTCGTCCTCCCCCGCGCGGGTGTGTCCACGGTCGCGCTGCTGGCGGCCTCGGTGCGCCCGATCGTCGTCTTCTCCGTCGCCGCCGCCGTGGCATCCCTTCTCGACAGGTCGTTCTTCACCCCTCTCGACACGCTCCCCCGGCTGCTCGCGACCGGCGGGTCGTGGGCGATCGTCGTGGGTGTGGCGGTGGCACTCGTGGCCCGCCGCGACCTCTCCTCCCTGTGGGGCGCTGTGCGTCGGCGCTGAGCTGCGAGCCCCCGATCCGTCCGGAAGGCCCCATGCCGCGCAGTGCTCGTTCCTCGGGTGGCCGGTGATGGCGCGGTGCCTCGTCATCGGCGCCAACGGCTTCCTCGGCTCACGGGTGGTCGACGGCCTCGCGGCGGCAGGACACGACGTCACCGGTTTCGACCGGTACAGCGCCGGCGTCCGCGCCTTCGAGACGGCCGATGCCGTCGCCGTGACGGGCGACTTCCTCTCGCCGTCCGACGTGGCGGCCGCGGTCGCGGATGCCGAGTACGTCTTCCACTTCCTCTCGACGACCACGCCGGCCAGCGCTGACCGCGCCCCCACCGTCGACCTGCGCACGAACGTCAGCGCGACCGTCGAGCTGCTGTCGCTGTGCGCGGAGGCCGGAGTGCGACGGGTGTTCTTCGCCTCGAGCGGCGGAGCGATCTACGGTCCCCAACCGCGGCGGGTGTTCACCGAGGACGCGCCCCTGCTGCCCGTCTCTCCCTACGGGATCGGCAAGCTCACCATCGAGCGCTACCTCGACTACTACGCCACGACCGCGGGACTGGACTCCGTCGCCCTGCGCATCTCGAACCCCTACGGGCCGCGGGCCACCACGGCGAAGGGGCAGGGCATCATCCCGATCACGCTCGACCGCATCCGGCGAGGTGAGCCGGCGGTGCAGGTGGGCGACGGGTCGATGGTCCGCGACTACCTCCACGTCGACGACCTGGTCGCCCGCATCATGCGCATGGTCGAGCGGGCTCCGGAGCATCGCGCCTACAACCTCGGCAGCGGGCGCGGGCACTCCGTCGCGGAGGTCTTGGCTGCCGTCCGCGACGTGGTCGGGTACGACTTCGACGTGCTCCGCGTGCCCCAGCCGGCCACCTTCGTCGATCACGTCGTCCTCGACGTGAGCCGCTTCCGTGCCGAGTACGGGCCCGACCGCGATCTCACCCTCACCGAGGGCATCGCCGACACCTGGACGAGGATGACGACCCCATGACGCGGATCCTGCACGTGACCGAGGCGATGGGCAGCGGCGTCCTCAGCCTCGTGGACAGCATGTCCCGTCGGCAGGCGGAGGCGGGCGCCGAGGTGGAGGTGCTCTTCGCCCCCCGCCCAGAGACACCCGACGACGCAGCGCTGCGCGCGAGGTTCGACGACCGCGTGGCCCTCCGGCGGGTGTCGACGGGAGGCCGCCTGCGCGACCTCCGAGCCCTCGCCATCGAGGCCGCGCGAGCCGCGGAGCACGTGGATGCCGTTCACGCGCACTCGAGCATCGCCGGCGCCGTCGTGCGCATCGCGCTGTGGCACGGCATCCCCGCCGAACGCGTGTTCTTCTCCCCTCACGGCTTCGCGTTCCTCCGGCTCGATCTGCCCGCCCCGGTCCGGCACGGCATTCGGCTGCTCGAGACCGTCCTCGCGAAGCGATCGACTCTCGTGCTGACCTCGCCGTCGGAATTCACCGTCGCCGAGGAGGCGCTGCGTCCGCCCCGCGCGCATCTGGTGCAGACCGGGGTGCCCGCCGCGTCGGTGGCGCGCACGGCACGCGCCGCCGACCCGAGCCGCCGTCCGGTCGTCGGCATGATCGGCCGGCTCGTGCACCAGAAGGCGCCCTGGCGTTTCGCCGCCGTCGCCCGCGTTCTCGGCGAGCGCGCCGACTTCGTCTGGATCGGCGGCGGATCCGCCGATGACGAGCGCCGCTGGTTCGGCGACTCCCCGGTGCGCGTGACCGGGTGGGTGTCCCCGGAGGAGCTGGCCGTGCTCGTCGATGCGATGGACGTTCTGCTGTTCCCCTCGCTCTGGGAGGGGATGTCGCTGTCGCTCATCCAGGCGCAGGCGCACGGCATCCCGGCGGTCGTCTCGGATGTCGTGGGAAACCGCGACAGCGTCGAGGACGGCGTCACGGGGTTCGTGTGCGCCGACGACGACGCTCTCCTCACCTCGACGGCGCTGCTCCTGGATGACCCGGCGCTCCGGGAGCGGATGTCCGCCGCCGCTCTGGACTGGGCCCGCCGCGCACTGACCGACGATGCGCTGGGTCGCGACTCGCTCGCGCTGTATCGGCTCGCGGCGGTGCGCGAGGGGGTTCGGGCCCGATGATCGTGATCAATGCCCGCTTCCTGACGCAGCACGTCACCGGCATCCAGCGGTTCGCGTCGGAGATCAGCCGTGAGCTCCTCGCTCTGCGCTCCGACGTGGTGCTCGCTGCTCCCCGTGGGCTGACCGCGCGGGAAGGATTCGACGATCGCCGGATCGTCCGGGTCGGGCGGCTGTCCGGCCATGCGTGGGAACAGATCGAGCTCCCGCTCTTCGCCCGTCACCGCCGGGCCGTGCTGCTGGATCTCACGAGCACGGGCCCGGTCTGGTACGCGCCACAGGTCTCGACGCACCACGACATCACCTGGCTGAGGCATCCGGAGAGCTTCGATCGCCGGTTCCGCGCCGTCTACCGGATGGTCGTGCCCCGCCTCATCGCGCGCAGCGATCGTTTGCTCACCGTCAGCGAGTTCTCGAAGGGCGAGATCGCCACGTTCTTCGACGCGCCGGCCGAGAAATTCACCGTCGTCCCCAATGCCGCCGACGCGCGCTTCCGCCCGGACGGTGAGGCCGCACCGGGCCGCTACCTGCTCGCCGTGTCCTCCCCCAACGCCCACAAGAACTTCGCCCGCATGCTCGCGGCGTTCGCCCGGTTCTCCACCACCCACCCCGACGTCGAGTTGCGCGTCGTGGGGAGTCAGACCCACGCGTTCGCCCGGCAGGAGTACGCCGTCCCCGGGGAGCGCGTGCGCTTCCTCGGACGGATCGACGACGACGAGCTCACCGCGCTGTACCGCGGAGCCCTCGCGTTCGTGTTCCCGTCGCTCTACGAGGGTTTCGGCATCCCCCCGCTGGAGGCGCAGCAGTGCGGGTGCCCGGTCATCGCCGCACGGGCGGCGTCGCTGCCCGAGGTGCTCGACGATTCGGCGCTGTTCATCGACCCGTACGACGTCGACGACATCGCGAACGCAATGACGCGGGTCGTCGAGGACGCGGCGCTGCGCGAGCACCTCTCGCGAGACGGGCTCCGCAACGCCCAGCGGTACTCATGGCGGGCCTCGGCGGAGCGGGTGTCGCGGGTTCTCGACGAGGTCGTGGAGGCCCGACGGCGCACGTCGACGGTGCCGGACGGGTCGCACGGCGTCCGTCAAGGGCGGGCATCGTGACGGGCATCGTGCCTAACGTCGCCCCATGACTTCCGATCGCGACCAGTTCACCTTCGACAACCCCGTCACCCGCTACTCCCGCGTCGAGCCTCCCATCCAGCACCAGCCCGAGCCGGGCGTGCAGGCCGATATGACGCCGGTTCCCGACCTCGGCGAGAAGACCTACCGCGGGCTCGGACGCCTCACCGGCCGCAAGGCCCTCATCACCGGCGGCGACTCGGGCATCGGCGGCGCGGTCGCGATCGCGTTCGCGCGCGAGGGAGCCGACGTGGCGATCGTCCACCTGCCCGACGAACAGCGCGACGCCGATCACGTGCTCGCGCAGATCCGGGATGCCGGCCGCACCGGCGTCTCGATCGCGACCGACATCACCGATCCCGACGCGTGCCGCGCCCTCGTCGCCGAGGCGGTCGAGGCGCTCGGCGGGCTCGACATCGTCGTCAACAACGCCGGGAAGCAGGTCATGGTCGAGAAGGTCGACGACCTCTCGGACGAGCAGTTCGAGCTGACCTTCCGCACGAACGTGTTCGCCCCGTTCTGGATCACCAAAGCCGCGCTCCCGCACCTGCCCGAGGGCGCGACCATCATCAACACCGCATCGCTCGAGGCCTACGTGCCCGCCCCCGACCGTCTCGACTACGCCGCGACGAAGGCGGCCATCAACAACCTGTCGAAGGGGCTCGCTCAGCAGCTGGCACCCCGAGGCATCCGGGTCAACGTCGTCGCTCCGGGGCCGACGTGGTCGGCGCTGCAGGTGAGCCAGGGCGTCTCGGACGACCAGATGGAGCACTTCGACGACGAGAGCACCTACCAGCGCGCGGGCCAGCCCGCCGAGATCGCGCCGGCATTCGTCTTCCTGGCCTCGGCGGAATCCAGCTACGTCTCGGGCGAGACCCTGAACGTCAACGGCGGCATGGTCACGCCGTAGCCCTCGCGGCGGGCGCGCCGTCGGCGGCCCCCTCGTCCCACTTGCGGCGGACCATGTCCCACTTGTGGCGGACCATGTCCCACTTGTTGCTGCCTGAGGGCCCCGCAACTGACCACAAGTGGGACATGGTCGGCGGTGGAACGGAACAAGTGGCACAGGAGGCAGCGGAACGCCGGAGCCGGACAGGGGCGCGGCGGCTCCTTGCGCAAAAGGTCCCGGCGCGCAAGCGGCCCATCGCCGACCCCGATGTGCGAAAGCGTGAAGGAATGCCGAGCCCGAACGACGTCCCCACCCTGTACCTGCTGCACGCCCTCGGGGCGAGCGCCGGGTCGTTCCAACGGCTCGGCGATGCGCTCGCCGGTCGCGTCGACGTTCAGGGCATCGATCTCCCGGGCTTCGGTTCTGAGACCGCCGCATCGGACACCTCGCTCGATGCCACGGTCGCGCACGTCATCGGCATCCTCCATCAGCGGGCGCGCGGCCGATGGATGCTCGGCGGACACAGCATGGGCGGCAAGATCGCGGCGCTCGTGGCATCCCGGGTGCTCGACGGCACGGCGCCGCTGGTGGGCCTCGCGGGCATGGTGCTGCTCGCCCCGTCTCCGCCGCGCCCCGAACCGATGGACGAGGAGCGGCGCACGCTGATGCTGTCGTGGGTCGACGACGGTGCCATCGCGGAACCGGATGCCGAGACCTTCATCGACCAGAACACCGCGCTGCCCCTCGACCCCGGCGCCCAGAGCCTCGCGCTCACCGACCTCCGCCGCACCTCGCCGACGGCGTGGCGGGCTTGGCTGGAGACGGGAAGCCGCGTCGACGCGCGCGCCGAGGTCGGGACGCTCGATCTCCCGGTGCTGGTGCTCGCGGGCGAGGACGACGCCGACCTCGGCGCCGCCGCGCAGCCCGGACTCCTCGCCGAGGTCTACCCCCGCGCACGGTTCCACGCCCTCGCCGACACCGGGCACATGATCCCCCTGGAGCGTCCGGCCGAGGCCGCGGAGGTCCTCGCCGCGTTCGTCGCCGACGAAGTCCTCACCGGACCCGTCGTCACGGAGGAGTGGGGGCGACTGATCGCCGGAGACCGGGTGGACGACCGGGTGCGTGGCATCCTGAACCGCCGGGCGGTGCCCGACGACCGCGGGTACGCCCCGCGCGTGCTCGATTTCGCGCAGCTCACGCTCTTGCGCGAGATCGCGGACCTCGTCGTGCCGCAGGACGGCCCCGCGATCGACATCGCCGCGCGCGTGGACGCGCAGCTCGCCCGCGGCGAGGGGGACGGGTGGCGCACCGACGGCCTGCCGCCCGACCCCGAGGCCTACCGCGCGGGGCTCGACACGCTCGCGCCGGTCTGGGCCACCGACCCCGCCGAGCGGGAGACGGTGTTGCGGGCGGCGATCGGGGGCGATGGCCCCACCGACGGACCCCTGGATGCCGCGCTGCTCGCGGCGTGGCTCGAGGACGCCCGCGTCGACCTGGTGCGGCACTGGCTCGCGCACCCCGCCAGCATGGCCCGCACCGGATACGACGGCTTCGCCACGGGCGGTCGGGAACCCATCCGTGGCTACGTGGAGCTGACGCTCGGGCGACGCGAAGACTGGGAGCCCGCCGGGGTCGGCGGCACGATCGCGACGGGAGACGCCGCATGAACCTCGACGGCATGCGGACGCACGGGACCGACGACATCGTCGACGTGGTCGTGGTCGGGACGGGCGCCGGCGGCGCTCCGCTGACGGCCGAACTCGCCCGCCGCGGACTGTCGGTCGTGGCGCTCGAGGCGGGACGCAACTTCGACCTGGACGATCTCACCCCCGACGAGACCGAGGCCGTCGAGATCAACTGGATGTCGGAGCGACTCAGCGGCGGTGACGACCCCACCGCCTTCGGCCCCAACAACAGCGGCCGCGGCGTCGGCGGGTCGACGCTGCACTGGGGCGCGTTCACCCCGCGTCCGGACGCGCGCGACCTGAGGCTGCGCTCCGAGACCGGCGAGGGCCGCGACTGGCCGCTCGACCCCGCCGAGCTGCTGTCGTACGTCGCTCGGGTCGAGGGCGACATCGGCGTCTCCGGCCCGACGCCGTACCCGTGGGACCCCGACCGCTCGTACGCCTACGCCCCGGCCGGCCGGAACGCCCCCGCGACCCTGGTCGCGCGCGGCTGCGAGGCTCTCGGCATCCGGTACGCCGACGCCCCCGCCGCGGTGCTCACCCGCGCTCGCCTGCAGGACCACCACGGCGAACGCCGCGCGTGCATCAATTGCGGCGCCTGCCACCAGGGATGCCGTGTGGATGCCAAGGCCACCACCGCCAACACCTACCTCCCGGTCGCGGTGGCGCACGGGGCCGAGATCCGCACCGGCGCGATGGTGCACGACATCGAGCTCGACGCGCGCGGGCACGTCGCCGCGGTCGTCTACCGGCAGGACGGCGTCGACGTGCGCCAGCGCTGCCGGTCGCTCGTGCTCGCGGCCGGCGGCGTCGAAACGCCGCGCCTGCTGCTGCACACCGGTGTCGCGAACGGCAGCGGGCAGGTCGGCCGCAACTTCCTCGCGCACGGAGCGACGCAGGTGTGGGGCCTGTTCGACGAGCCAGTCCGCGGGCACCGCGGCTACCCGTCGTCGCTCATCACCGAGGACATGCTGCGCCCCGCCGACGCCGACTTCGCCGGTGGTTACCTCGTGCAGAGCCTCGGCGTGATGCCGCTGACCTTCGCGACCACGCTCGCCCGCGGCGGCGGTCTATGGGGCCGCGACCTCATGCGACGCCTCGACCAGGCGCAGCACATGGCGGGCATCGGCATCAACGGTGACTGTCTGCCGTCGGACGGCAACCGCCTCGAGCTCGCCGACGAGACCGACGAATTCGGCATCCCGCGCGCCCGGGTCACCTACACCGCGGGGCCCAACGAGAAGGCGATGGACCGGCACGCGACCGCATTCCTGCAGCGGGTCATGGAGGCGGCGGGGGCGAGCGAGACTCTCGTGCTCGCCCGCTCCGCGCACACGATCGGCACGGCTCGGATGTCGACCGACCCCGCCGACGGCGTGGTCGACGGCGACGGCCGCTCGCACGAGATCCCGAACCTGTGGATCTGCGACAACAGCATCTTCCCCTCGGCGCTGGCCGCGAACCCGGCGCTGACGATCATGGCGCTGTCGCTGCGCACGGCCGACCGGTTCCTCGCGGCCTGACGCCGCGGGCCGGGCGCCGCGGGCCGGGCGCCGCGGGCCGGGCGCCGAGCGCACACAATCGGGTCGAGCGCACACGCTCGGGGCGTCTCGAACGTGTGCGCTCGGCCCGAATGTGTGGCCTCGACCCGTGGGCGGCCCGGGGCGGACCGGGCGCGGCGGGGGCCGGGGTGGATGCGGCGGGGGAGAATGGATGCCATGAAGCTCGCGCACCTCGTCCGGTTCGCCGCCCTCGCCGAGGAGCTGCACTTCCCGCGCGCGGCCGAGAAGCTCGGCATCCCGCTCGCCTCGCTGTACACCACGGTCGACAAGCTCGAGGAAGAAGTGGGGCAGCCCCTGGTGTCGCGGACGCCGCCGACACGGCTGACCCCGGCCGGCGCGCTGCTGCTCGACGAAGCGCACGCCCGGATCGCCGATGCGCCTCCGCAGGCCTCCGCGGCGCCGAAGGCCCGGGGCGGCAAGGCCAAGGCATCCAAGGGCACGGGCCGCGCCCCGATCGTCAAGGGCCAACCGAAGCCGTACAAGAAGCGCCAGGGTCGCTGACGCGTCCGCACGTCCGCACGTCCGCGCGTCCGGCATCCGGCATCCGGCATCCGGCATCCGGCAATAAACGCTTGCTGCACTGGGAAACGCTCGCAGCGCGCGTGTCTGAGTGCAGGAAGCGTTTATCGCGGGAGGGGCGGCGCGGCCGACCGCCGCACCGGCGCCGACCGTCGCGTCACAGCTCCGACACGCGACCCGACTCGACGCGCCAGTGGCGGTCGGTCTGGACGGCGTCGAGCATGCGGCGGTCGTGCGTGACGAGCAGAAGCGTGCCCGTGTAGGACTCCAGGGCCTGCTCGAGCTGCTCGATCGCGGGCAGATCGAGGTGGTTCGTCGGCTCGTCGAGCACGAGCACGTTCACCCCGCGCGCCTGCAGCAGCGCGAGGCCCGCGCGCGTTCGCTCCCCGGGCGAGAGCCCGTCGACGGGGCGGGTCACGTGGTCGGCCTTCAGCCCGAACTTCGCCAGCAGGGTGCGCACCTCGCCCGCGGCCATCTCGGGTACGAGCGCCTCGAACGTCTCGGCCAGCGGCCGCTCCCCCACGAGCAGCGACCGGGCCTGGTCGATCTCGCCGATGGCGACGCTCGACCCGAGCGACGCCGAACCCTCGTCGGGCGTCTGACGACCCAGGATGCCACGCAGCAGCGTCGTCTTCCCGGCACCGTTCGGCCCGGTGATGCCGATGCGCTCGCCCGCGTTCACCTGGAGCGAGACCGGCCCGAGGGTGAAGGTCCCCTGCCGGAACACGGCACCGGAGAGCGTCGAGACGACCGAGCTCGACCGCGGCGCGGCGCCGATCGTGAACTCGAGCTTCCATTCCTTGCGCGGTTCCTCGACCTCGTCGAGCCGCGCGATGCGGCTCTCCATCTGCCGCACCTTCTGCGCCTGCTTCTCGCTGGACTCCGCCGACGCCTTGCGGCGGATCTTGTCGTTGTCGGGCGCCTTCTTCATCGCGTTGCGCACGCCCTGACTCGACCACTCACGCTGCGTCCGCGCGCGGGCGACGAGATCGGCCTTGGTCTCGGCGAACTCCTCGTACTTCTCGCGGGCCTGGCGGCGCAGCGTCGCCCGTTCCTCGAGGTACGCGTCGTAGCCGCCGCCGTACACGCGGTGCGAGTTCTGCGCGAGGTCGAGCTCGAGCACGCGCGTCACCGAGCGCGCGAGGAACTCTCGGTCGTGGCTCACGAGCACCACCCCGCCGCGCAGGCCCGTGACGAACGACTCCAGGCGTTCGAGGCCGTCCAGGTCGAGGTCGTTCGTGGGCTCGTCGAGCAGGGCGATGTCGAAGCGCGAGAGGAGCAGTGCCGCCAGGCCGACCCGCGCCGCCTGTCCGCCGGAGAGGCCGGTCATCAGCGCGTCCGGGCCCACGTCGAGGCCCAGGTCGGCGAGCACCACCGGCATCCGCTCGTCGAGGTCGGCCGCGCCGCTGGCGAGCCAGCGCTCCAGCGCCGTCGAGTAGGCGTCGTCGGCTCCCACGGCCTCGGGGTCGCCGAGGGCGGCGGCCGTGGCATCCATCTCTCTCGTCGCCTCGGCGCAGCCGGTGCGCCGCGCGATGTACTGCGCCACCGTCTCGCCCGCGACGCGCTCGTGCTCCTGCGGGAGCCAGCCGACGAACGCGTCGGACGGGGCGAGCGCGACCGTGCCCGCGAGCGGCTCGTCGACGCCGGCGAGCAGTCGCAGCAGCGTCGACTTGCCGGCGCCGTTGGCGCCCACGACACCGATCACGTCGCCCGGCGCGACCGTGAGGTCGACGCCCTCGAACAGCGTGCGGTGGCCGTAGCCTCCCGCGAGTCCCTGGGCGACGAGCGTGGCGGTCATGCCTCGATTCTCCCAGGGTCGTGGCTCAGCGACCGCGCGCGCGAGCGGGATGCCGACCGCCTCGCGGTCAGCGCACGCCGCCGGCGCGGAGCGTCCTCGGCCAACCGGCCCCGGGGGCGGCGACGAGCACTTCAGCGTCGCCCGTGAGACGCCAGGCGCCGAAGGCGTACGGCACGGCGTACGCCTGGCCGCGCTCGATCTCGACGCGCCCGACCTCGGAGACGAGCGCCCCGCCACCCTCGGTGACGAGGACGACCGCGAAGCCCGCCTCCCGGGGGGCGGTCTCGCCGGCGGCGTCGAACAGGCGGAAATACGGATCGGCCGCGGCGGGTAGCAGCGAGCGGAACGCCGCCTCCGCCGGAGTGGTTCCCGCCGTGCTGATGAGGGCGTCGAGCGCGTCGGCATCCAGCGCCTCGGTCGAGACCGCGGGCATGACGGCGTCGAAACCGAGGTCGAGGTGCGATTCCTCGCGGGTGGAGGTCGTCACCGACCACTCCAGCAGGATCGAGAAGTCGGTGGGCTCCTGCACCTCCGCCAGGAAGATTCCGCCGTCGAAGGCGTGAACCGTCCCGGCGGGCACGAGCACCCCCATGCCGGGTCGCACGACGACGCGGTTCATGTGGGCGAGCATCCATTCGCCGTCCTGCGCGTCGCGCCGGCGATCGAGTTCGTCCCGGTCGACGGACCGACTCCACCCGACGTGCACCGCGCACTCGCCGTCGGTCTCGAGCACGTACCAGGCCTCGGTCTTGCCGTAGGGGCAGTCGAGGTGGCTCGCGGCGAAGCCGCGGTCGGGGTGGACGTGAACGGGGAGACGCTGACCGGCGTCGATGAGCTTCGTCAGGATGCCGACGTCGCCGGCATCCCGTCCTGCGCGGGCACCCACCCATGCGCCGCGGTCGGCACGCACGAGATCGCGGAGGAGGGTGCCGTCTTCGGTTGCGGCCAGACCCACGCCGTCGGACCCGAACCGCGCCACGGTGGAGCCGAGCCACTCCTCGGGCTGGTGGTCGGTCTCGGGCTCGATTCCGCGCAGCGCGGCGAGGCGATGGCCGCCGAGATAGAAATGCTGCACGGGCCGGGGCGGCAACAGGAGGGGATTCACCGGTGACTCCGATCGGTCGGGGGACTCGGCGACGTCGCCGGTCCGTTCCAGAACTACCGCACGGGCGCCGGGAGGGCGCGCGGGCTCTCCGCGTGACGGTCGCTCACGTGAAGCGGTCGAGACCGCCCCACCCGCCCACCCAGGCCTCGAGGTGGGGCTCGTCGCGCAAGACGTGGATGCCGGATGCCACGAGCTCGCCCGTCGTGAACCCGACCTCGGCGCCCCATCGTTCCGCGCGACGGCGGGCCCGCCGCGCGACGGCTCTGCCGACGGAGGTGCCGTCGGCAGAGCGGATCTCGAGCCACCCCTCGTCGCCCTGCCCGAGCTCGGCGAGGCGGGATGTCAGCGGCTCGCCGTCGTCGAGGAGGATGGGTCGCTCGAGCCGCCAGACCACTCGGGCGTCGGGGACCGCGCCCGACCGGACGCGGGGATCCGCGGCGAGCGCACGGGCGGAGGGAGGTGCGTCGAGAACGATGACGGCGCGGGGGAAGGCCGCGAGCACCGAGTCGACGCAGAGGAACGTCGCCGCGTCCGTATGCTCCCCCGCGAGGTGTACGACGAGGTCGGGCGTGGCGGGGAGCAACCCTCGCCCGGCGGAACCGGCGACGGGGATGTCCGCGGCGAGGCGCAGCGTCTGGTCGTTGCCCTCGCGGACGCGGTCCCGGTCGCGACCCGACCAGTCGGGGCCGTCGTGCCACGCCACCGCGTCGGGGACGTGCGCGAGGACGGCACCGGCCTGCCAGGCACGGTGCACCCACTCCCAGTCCTCGCCGCCGTACGACGTGAACGATTCGTCGAAGCCGCCGATCTCGTCGAAGAAGGCACGGGAGCAGGCCATGACCGCTCCGATCACATGGCGGTAGGAGCGGTCGTCGGCGCGCAACAGGTTGTCGGTGCGCGCGTACTCCTCCCGCAGCCACGCGGGCTCGGGGAGCTCTCGATCCGGTCCCGCCTCCGCGACCGCGACATCGGGGCCGAGGCCGGCGAGGTCGGCGTGCCGGCGGCGCCCCACCGTGACCGCCTCCGGCACCAGCGCGGGCAGGCGCGTGAGCGCCCGGACGTAGCCGGGTTCGGGGGTCGTATCGGCATCCAGGAAGCACACGACGTCGCCGGTGCTCGCCGTGACGCCGAGGTTGCGTGCGGCCGCCGCGCGGAACCCCCGGTCGGCCTGGCGCACGAGCGTGACACTGTCCGGCACCACAGGCGCCTCGGGCGAACCGTCGTCGGCAACGACGATCTCGAGTCGGTCACGGGGGTGGTCCTGCCGCGCCAGGGCCGCGAGGGTGCGGGCGAGCTCCTCGGGCTGGGCGTAGTGCGTGACGATCACGCTCACCCGCGGTGGCTCGGGCTCCTCTCCCGCGACGAGATCCCACCGGTTCCCGACCACCCAGCCCTGGTCGCCCGGCGACGGGTGTCCGGGACGCTCACCCGGAGGGGAGGCGGCGGGGGCGGGCAGGGCGGCCCACCACGCCAGGTACGCGCGGGCGACATCGGCGGGGCCGACGGGGACGGGATGGATGCCGTGCCACGTGGCATCCGCGTCGTCCGCCGCCGTGCGCACCGCGGCGGCGAGCGCGGACGGCTCGACGGGCAGGAGGGTGCCGGGCCGGAGAGCTGCCACCTCGTCGACGTAGCGGTTGCGGACGGCGATCGGGCGGCGGCCCCACCCGATCCACGACGCCAACGACCCCGACGCGGAGACATGCCGGTGGGCGATGACCGGGACCGAGATCGCGCGAGCCCGCTCCGCCATCGCTTCATCGTCGAGCCACCCGGTGACCTCGACGGCGACCCCGGCGTCGGCGGCGCGGCGGACGAAGGCCTCGAGGTCGACGGCGTGCCCGTCGGAGGCCCGCCCCAGGATCGTCATCCGGCCGATCCCGGCTTCCACGGCTGCGGCGAGCGCCTCGTCGTGTCCCTTCCCGGGGTAGAAGTACCCGAGGACCCCGACGGTCCCGTCGGGCTGAGGACGCGTCCCCTCGGCGAGCGCGGGTACCGGCAACGGCACGACCTCGACGGGCCCGCGCCAGACGTCCTCCTCGACGAGCAGGTCGCGCTCGTGCGCGCTGTTCACCGCGACGGAGTGCGCGGCCCGCGCGACGGCGGCGTAGAAGGCCCGGCGCCGCGGGCGGTTGCGCTCCCCGTCCGAGGCTTGCGGCACGTCGTGCAGCGTGACGGTGACGGGATGCCGACGCGCCAACGCCGTGAATCGTTCGGTCGCCTCCTCGGGCGACGCGCCCCACTGCCGGTCGGTGACGTGCACGTGCACCGGCGTTCCGGCCGGAAGCTGCGCCAGGTCGTCGAGGGTCGCGACGTCCCACGTCGGGTCGAGGGTGCGCACCTCGGCCGCGACCGCGCGCGCGTAGGCGGCCACACCGTGCGGACCGGGCGGCGCGAGCAGAACCGGACGCACGCTCATGCCGCGCGCCACCGGCTCAGCAGCGGCGCGAGCCGTTCGACCGCGGTCGTGACGAACTCGGGGTGCGCCACGTACCACCGGCGGTGCTCCTCGGCGACGGTGTCGGCGGCGAGCGTCTCCCCCGCGACGATCCAGTCGCGCCGGGGTTCGGCATCCAGGCCCCACGCCTCGACCACCCACGGCTCGAGCGGCGCCTGCACGCCGGCGAGGATCGGGCGTCCGGGGTCCACCGCGGTGCCGGGGGCGCCCAGGGCCGCGACGATCCGCGCGCCGAGCGGCAGGAACACGGCGTTGCCGGGGTGGTTGACGGTGCGGGCGAGATCGGCCACGACCGGGGCGTAGAGATCGGATGCCACGACGTCGACGCCGAGGTCTTCGCGGCGGCGCAGCTCGGCGACGGAATCCTCGGCCACCGCGCGCACGACGGAGGGGGCGAGAGCGGACGCCACCGGCAGACCCGCCGCCTCCGCGAGCAGGCGGACGTCGTGATAGGCCACGAGCGGCGGGTCCTCCTCGACGCCGGGCACGCGGATCGCGGCCTGGAAGGGCTGCAGCCCGCCGTAGCGGAGCGAGGGGACCACGACGGTGCGGGCGCTCGCGGGCAGCGCCGCGCGCAGCTGCGCGGTGCCGAGGGGAAGCCCGCGGTAGTCGTCGCGGATGGGTTGGACGATGAGGAACGCCGCCCCGGCCAGCAGCCGGTGCAAGCGCTCAGCGTCGGCGGCATCCATCTCGTGCACCGCGGGAACCCGCACCCCGGGATGGGCGTCGTTCGACACGACGAGCCGGATCGATTCGGCCTGGCAGTTGCCGACCACGACGCCGTACCCCTCGGGCGCGGGCGCGTCTCCGAAGAATTCGGCGTAGTGCCGCCGGCGCGCTATCACCGCCGCGGTGTCGTCCGCAACCACTGCTGACCCGTCGTGACCGCCACTCATGATGTGAACGTACGCCGTCGCCGCCGACGCCCGGGAAACCGCCGCCTTCGCTTGCGACTGTCCGGGCGATGCGGTACGCGACACGACCGACGCAGCCAGGAGGACCACAGATCGACGCCGCAGCCCCTCGCCGGATCCGGGTCGCCGCCGTGCCCGCCGGGCACCCGTACACCCGCGCCGTCACGGACGAGCGCTTCGTCGACCTCCGGTCCGACCCGCCCCCGCCCGGCGCCGCCCCGGGTCAGTGGTGGCCGCCGCAGGTGCTGCTTCCGTCGTGGATCGACGCCCACGCCGACGAGATCGACCTCGTCCACGTCCACTTCGGCAGCGAGTCGTACTCGCCGGACGAGCTTTCGGCGACGGTGGATGCCATCCGGCGGCGGGGCCTCCCCCTCATCTACACGGTCCACGACCTGGAGAACCCGCAGCTGACCGACCAGCGCGCGCACCGCGCCGCCCTGGCCGTTCTCATCGCCGGGGCCGATGAACTGACCACTCTCACCGCCGCGACCGCGGCCGAGGTGGAGCGCGACTACCGCCGTTCGCCCGCCGTCATCCCCCACCCGACCCTCGTCGAGGACGGGACGCCGCCGGCGGGGCGGTCGCATGGCCCGACCCGCGTCGGCGTGCACCTGCGCGACCTCCGGCCCAACATCGACGGCGTGGGCACCACGGCGACCCTGGTCCGCGCGGTCGCCGACCTCCGTGCGCGCGGCGCGGACGTCGAAGCGGTGGTGCGACTGAACGAGCACGTGCGCGACGTCGAGGCCGCGGCATCCATCGACGCCCTCACCGCCAACGCCGACGGGGTCACGCTGGAGCGGTCCGCTCGGCTCGATGACGACGCGCTCGCGGAGTGGCTCGCCGACCTCGACGCGTGCATGCTCCCCTACTCGCACGGCACGCACTCCGGCTGGGTCGAGCTCTGTTACGACCTCGCCGTTCCCGTGATCGGGACACGTGTCGGCCACGTGGCCGCACAGCACCCCCACGACTTCCACCTGTTCCAGGTCGGCGACCCCGTGTCGTTGGAACGGGCGATCCTGGATGCCACGGCACCGGACTGGTCGATCCCGGGCTCCGACGCGCGCGGAGCCGAGGTCGTCCGCCGGCGTGTCGAACGGCTCGACGAGCGCGAGCGGGTCCGCGCAGCGCACGTGGCGCTGTACCGCCGGTCGCTCCGCACGGAGCACGCGGCATGACCCGGACGATGAACCGCATGCGGGTGCTCGTGGTCGCGCCCTCGCGCTACCCCCTGCGCCAGCCCCACGCGGGAGGCCTCGAGGCGACGGTGTGGGACCGCGTCCGTTGGCTGCGGGACCGCGGACACGAGGTGACCCTGTGCGCCGCGGAGGGCTCGGACTTCCTCGGCGAGGCGCCCGAGTTCGCCCTCCCCGCCCCCGAATGGTCGCGGGTCGAGGACGCCACCGACACCGGCTACCCCGAGGGGTACGCCGCGGCGACGGAGGCGGCGCACGAGGTGCTGCTCCAACGCCTCCGGGCCGACCGGCACCGCTTCGACGTCATCGACAACCACAGCCTGCACCCCGCCCCGATCCGCTGGAGCAGGGATGCCGACATCCCCGTCGTGACGACGCTGCACACGCCCCCGCTCGAACCGCTCCTCGAGGCAGCTGCGTACGCCCGCGGCAGCGCGCACCGCTTCGTCGCGGTCAGCCAGGCCACCGCGCGGGCCTGGTCGGTCGAGGGTGTCGACGCCTTCGTGTTCCCCAACGGCATCGACACCGACCGATGGACCCGCGGGCCCGGCGGCTCGCGCTGGGTGTGGTCGGGGCGGATCGTGCCCGAGAAGGCCCCGCACCTGGCCATCGAGGCGGCGCGCATAGTCGACGCCGAGATCGTCGTCGCCGGGCGGATCGGCGACGTCGACTACTTCCAGCAGGAGGTCGCTCCGCGGCTGGGCGATCACGCCCGCTACGTCGGCGCCCTGCACCAACCCGACCTCTGCCGGCTCGTCGGCGCGTCGGCCGTCGCGCTCGTGACGCCGATGTGGGAAGAGCCGTTCGGGCTCGTCATCGCCGAAGCCCTCATCACCGGCACGCCCGTCGCCGCGTTCGACATCGGCGGCGTGTCGGAGGTGCTCGCCGGGATGCCGGGCACGGCCGCCGTCATGCCCGGCGACGTGACCGCCCTCGCCCACGCGGCGCGCGAGCTCGCGCTCGAGGGAGAACGCGAACCCCTCACGCGGGTGTGGACGCGCCGCGCCGCCGTCCGCGAGCACGCCCTGAGCCGCCGGTACCGCGACATCGAACGGGTGCTCGCCCACACCGCACAGCCGGCCGCGGAGCGCCGTATCCCGGCGGTGTCGTGGTGATCGGCTGGTACGTCCACCACCACGGATTCGGGCACGTCGCCCGCTTCCTCGCCGTGCACCCGCACCTGCGGGGACCCGTGCGCGCGTTCTCCTCGCTCCCCCGACCCTCGGGGCTCGGCGACGAGGTCGAATGGGTGGCCCTCCCCGACGACGCCGACATCGTGGACCACGAAGACGGAACGCGGCTCGACCCGCGGACGGCGGATCCCACCGTGCGCGGGGCGCTGCACTGGGCTCCGCACGACCACCCCGGCCACCGCGCCCGCCTCACCCGCATCGCCGAGCGCGCGGCCGACGTCGACGCGATGGTCGTGGACGTCAGCGCCGAGGTCGTCGCCTTCGCGCGACTGCTCGGGCTCCGCACCGTCGCGGTGACGCAGCCCGGCGAGCGGACCGACGCGGCGCACGCCCTCGCCTACGACCTGGCCGACCGGATCCTCGCGCCGTGGGCGCACGGGGCGGTGCCCGCCGGCGCACTGTCCAGTCGCACCGATCGGGTCGTCTGGACCGGCGGGATCTCACGATACGACGGCCGTCCCGCCGAAGAACGGTCCGCCGAGGGAGCGGATGCCGAGAGATCGGTGCTCTTCCTCGGTCGGGTGCTCGACGACGACGTGCTCCGAGAGGCAGAGGAGCTTCTGACCGCGGTCGGGTGGCGCACACGCGCCGTCGGACACGACTCCGACTCGCGCGTCGACGACCCCTGGCCGCTGCTCACCTCGCACACCGTCGTCGTCAGCGCGGCCGGGCAGAACAGCGTCGCCGACCTCGCCGCGGCGGGGGCGCACGCGGTGGTCGTCGCCCAGGACCGCCCCTTCGACGAACAGCGCCACACGGCCTGCGCGCTGCACCGGTGGGGTCTCGCCCGCGTCGCCCCCGAGGACGTCGACGCCGCGGGGATCGTCGCGCTCGTCGAGGACGCGGCGACCGACCACCCCGACTGGTCGCGGTGGCAGGTGGCGGGGGCCGCCGAGCGCGCCGCCGAAGCCGTCGAGGCGATGCTGCCGTGAGGACCGCGGTCCTCACCGTCGCCTCCGCCGCCCGCCGCGCCCACCTCGAACGCCAGCGGACGGTACTCGCCGAGGTCGCGCCCGACGTCGTGCGGGTGGAGGCGTTCCTCGACGAGACGCCGCCGAATGGCATCCGGGATGCCGACACGCGAACCCTGCACGTGCCGCCCGGGCCGCACGGACTGCGCGTGGGGGCGGGGCGCAACGCCGCCGCGGCAGCCGCGATCGCGGAGGGCGCCGAGCTGCTCGTCTTCCTGGACGTGGACTGCCTGCCCGGACCTGAGATGCTCCCCCGGTACACCGAGGCGGCCCTGGCACACCCGGGCGCGCTGCTCGCCGGTCCCGTGACGTACCTCGCGAGCGTGCAGCGGCCCGAGATCGCCGATCTTCCCGCCGTGACGCGCCCGCATCGGGCCCGACCCGCGCTTCCCCCGGGCCAGACCCGGGTCGCCGGCCCCGACGAGTACGACCTGTTCTGGTCGCTGTCGTTCGCCCTCACCCCCGCGACGTGGGAGCGCCTCGGCGGCTTCCACGACGCGTACGAGGGCTACGGCGCCGAAGACACCGACCTCGCGTGGACCGCACGGGCCGCCGGCATTCCCCTGGTGTGGACGGGCGGGGCGGATGCCTATCACCAGTGGCATCCGGTGTCATCACCGCCGTGGCAGCACCTCGACGACATCCTCCGCAACGGCGCAACGTTCCACCGCCGCTGGGGCATCTGGCCGATGGGCGGCTGGCTCGAGGCCTTCGCCGCCGCCGGTGCGATCGAGCGCCGCGGCGACTCCTGGGTGCGCGTTCCGAGCGCGTGAGGGGTCAAGAATTGTCGCTTCGGCAGCGTCCGAAGCGACAGATTCTGACCCCTCACGCGAGAGAGACCGGGTGCGGGAGCTAGGCGCTCCGCAGCCAGGCCGTCGCCTCGCCGGGCAGCGTGCCCTCCGTGGCGGGAGCGCTCGACAGCAGCACCTCGCCCGCGGAGAGCTCCACGGGCTCGGCGCCGAAGTTCGTCACGACCGTCCAGCCGTTCGGCCGCGAGAACGCCACGACGTCCTCACGGCCGAGGTCGAGCCACTCCAGCTCCTCGGCCGTCTGCAGCTCGTGCCGCAGGTCGAGGGCGCGGCGGTAGAGCGACAGCGTCGAGGCCGGGTCGCCGTCCTGGCGGTCGACGGCGTGCGCGGCGAACCACTCCGGCTGCGGCAGGTGCGCCGCGGTACCGCCGAAGCCGAACGCGGGCGCTTCCGCCGCCCACGGCAGAGGCACCCGGCATCCATCGCGCCCGATGTCGACGCCGGGGCTGCGGAAGAACGTCGGGTCCTGCCGCGCGGCGTCGGGGATGTCCGCGACCTCGTGCAGGCCGAGCTCCTCCCCCTGATACAGGTACGCGGAGCCCGGCAACCCCAGCACGAACAGGGTGGCGGCGCGCGCGCGGCGCTCGCCCCGATCGGCGTCGAGGGTCGGCTCGGTGCCGCCGGAGAGCAGCCACCGGTTGCCGTGCTTGAGCGTCGGACGGCCGTCGGCGGCGCGGTCGGCGTCGGGCAGTCCGTACCGCGTGGCGTGGCGGACGACGTCGTGGTTGGAGAGCACCCACGTCGTCGACGAGCCCGACTCCGCGGCGAGCGCGAGGTTGTCGGTGACGATCCGGCGGAACTGGGCCGCGTCGAAGTCGGCCTCGAGCAGGTCGAAGTTGAACGACTGACCGAGGCTCTCGATGCTCGCGTACAGCGGCACGCGCGACGGGTGCACCCACGCCTCGGCGACGGCGGTGCGCGGCGGGTCGTAGGAGTTGAAGACCGCGCGCCACTCGGCGTACACCTCGTGCACGTCGTCGCGATCGAGGAGGGGGTGATTGCCGTCCTGCGGCATCGCGGCGAGCTCGGCCGCGGAGGGCAGCGGCTCGGTGAGGTCCTTGGTCAGCATGTGGGCGACGTCGATGCGGAACCCGTCGACGCCGCGGTCGCTCCAGAAGCGGAGGGTCTTCACGAAGTCGGCGCGCACCTCGGGGTTCGCCCAGTTCAGGTCGGGCTGCGAGACGTCGAAGTTGTGGAAGTACCACTGCCCGTCGGCGACCCGCTCCCACGCGGAGCCGCCGAACACCGAGTGCCAGTCCGTCGGCGGCTCGGCACCGTCGGGGCCGGTCCCCTCACGGAAGATGTACCGGTCGCGCGCGGCGGAACCGCGGCCGGCGGCGAGCGCCTCCTGGAACCAGGCGTGGTCGTTCGAGGTGTGGTTGGGCACGATGTCCACGACGACCCGGATGCCATGGGCGTGCAGCTGCGCGATGAGCTCGTCCATGTCGGCCAGGGTCCCCAGCCGCGGGTCGACGTCGCGGTAGTCGGCGACGTCGTACCCTCCGTCGGCGAGCGCCGAGGGGTAGAAGGGGCTGAGCCAGATGGCATCCACCCCCAGTTCGGCGAGGTACGGAACGCGCGAGGTGATACCGGGGATGTCGCCGAGGCCGTCGCCGTTGCTGTCGGCGAAGCTGCGCGGATACACCTGGTACACCACGGCCTGACGCCACCAGTCGGGGGCGTCGGAGAGCTCGCGGGCGTGCACGGAGGGTGCGGCGGTGGTCACGGAGGAGTCCTTTCGAGGGGGTGGCGGGTCAGCCCTTGACGGCGCCCTGCGTGACGCCGGCCATCACCCATCGCTGGGTGAAGAGGTAGGCGACGATCGCGGGGGCCATGGCCATGAGGTACGAGGCGAAGGCGACGTTGTAGTTGTTGCTGAACTGCGTCTGGAACAGGTTCTGACGCACGGGAAGCGTCTGCAAGGCCGGATCGCTGATGATGAGCGAGGGCATCATGAAGTCGTTCCACGCGTACAGGAAGGCGAAGATCCCGACGGTGGCGCTCATCGGGGCGAGCAGCGGGAAGATGAGCTGCCAGAACGTCTGCCAGGTCGTGGCACCGTCGATGCGCGCGCTCTCCTCGAGCTCGAGCGGGATCGAGCGCAGGAACGCGGTGAACAGCAGCACGCTGAAGCTCAGCTGGAACATCGTGGCGAGGATGATCACACCGAACGGGTTGTCGAGCCCGACCCGGCCGGTGAGCTGGATCTGCGGCAGCGCCACGACGGGGAACGGGATGAACATCGCCGCGAGCAGGTAGAAGAACGAGTACCGGAAGAGCTTGCGGTCCCAGTTGCGGGCGATCGCGTACGACGCGAACGCGGCGAGGACGATCGTCGCCACGACCGTGCCCGCGGTGACGAGCAGCGAGATGGCGAGACCCACGGGGAACCTCGTGAGCGTCCACGCCTGGACGAACCCGTCGAAGCTGATCGGCGCGGGGAACGAGAAGGCGTTTCCGTCGACGACCTGCGCTCCGCTCTTCAGGGCCATGGTGACGGTGACGTAGAGCGGGAGGAGCACGGTGACGGCGCAGAGCACGAGGATCGTCGTCGTCGACCAACTGATGCGTTCCGTGCCGACGCGGCGGAAGCGGGCGCCCGAGCGGCGGCGGGACGAGACGGAGAGCTCGGCCTGCTCGAACGCGAGCGCGGGCTGGTTCACGGCGGTCATGACAGGGTGTTCCTTCCCCGCGTCAGCGAGAGCTGCAGGAGCGAGATGACGACGGCGACGAGGAAGAAGAGGGCCGCGTTGGCCATCTGGTAGGCGTAGTCGCCGCCGTTGAATCCCAAGATGATGGACATCGCGACGCTGCGGGTCGCGGTGCCGGGTCCTCCGCCGGTGAGGCCGACGATGATGTCGTAGGCGTTGAGGAAACCCTTGAAGCCGAGGATGACGTTGATGACGACGTATCCGGCGACCAGCGGCAGCGTGATGCGCAGCAGTTGCTGGACCTTGCCGGCCCCGTCGAGTCCGGCCGCCTCGTACACGTCGCCGGGCACCGAGAGGAGGCCGGCGATGTAGATCAACAGCGTCCCCGGGATCGCCTGCCACGCGGTCACGATCACGATCGCGAGCCAGGCGAGGTCGGGGTTGGCGAGCAGGCTCGACTCCAGCCACGGGATGCCGAGAGCAGACCCGGCCTGCGGCACGGAGTTGCTGAAGAGGAAGTTGAAGACGTAGGCGATGATGATGCCCGAGATCACCATCGGGATGACGAAGACCGTGCGCAGCGCTCTCTTGAAGCGGATCTGCGCGGTCAGACCGACGGCCAGGAGGAACGCCGCGACGTTCACGACGATCACGGTGGCCACCGAGAAGCCGAACGTGAACAGGTAGGCCTGAAGGATCGCCGGGTCGCTGAAGATCGCGATGTAGTTGGTCAGTCCGACGAAGTTCCACTCCCCAATCCCGATCGAGTCGGTGAAGCTGAAGAAGATGCCGATGATGCCCGGCACCGTGATCGCCAGCGTGAACAGGACGAGCGTCGGGATCAGGAAGAAGTAATAGATCGGCTCGACGCGACGGGAGCTGCGGCGCGCGGCCGCCTTCCCGCCGGTGACGATCGTCGTGGTGGTGGTCATCGCACGTCTCCCTCGGCGGCGGAATCGGTGGTCGACGCGGCGGGCTGCCGGAAGGCCAGGCGCGCCCAGTCCTGGTCCATCGTCCGCAGGGTGGCCTCGGGCGAGGCGCCGAGGATCATCGCCTGGGCGTAGTTGAACGTGGGGATCGTCTTGGGGACGAGCACGGACGCGCCCTGGTAGATGCGGCCCTCGTCGTAGTACGGGATCATTCCCGCGACGCGCGGGTCGGTCGGGGCGGGGGCGTCCTTCGTCGGGGCGAAGCCGAGCTGCGACTCGTTGTACGCCTCGATGATCTCCGGCTGGTAGAGGTACTCGAGGAAGTCGCGGGCGGCATCCTGATGCCGGGAGCCCTCGGGGATGATGGCGGCGAGGTCCATGTTGACGCGGACGGCGAGGTCGTTCGGGTCGTTCGTCATCGGGAGCGGGAACGTGCCCAGCGGCAGGTCGGGCGCCGTCTTCGCGATCTCGCCCAGCGCCCACGGTCCCTGCAGGTACATGCCCGCCTGGCCCTGGGCGAACGCGAGGTTGCCGTCGCCGTACGCCCGACTGTCGGCATCCGGATTGGCGTAATTCGTGGCGAGCTCGGTCATGCGATCCATGGCGCCGGCGAAGTCCTTCTCGAAGGACACGCTCGAATCGGGTCCCACCTGGTCGCCCTCGGCCGCGAGCGAGTCGAAGAAGTCGATGACGTCGACCGACCCGCCCACGGCGTAGTCGTACCAGCCCTGGCCGACGGTCCAGTCGTCTTTGAACGTGCCGTAGAAGGGAGCGATGCCGTTCGCTTCGAGGGTCTCGGCGGTCTGGATGAGCTCGTCCCACGTGGTGGGCACCGTGAGTCCGAGGCGGTCGAAGATCTCCTGGTTGTAGATCACCGACGAGGCCATGACCGAGTACGGCAGCGCGCTCGTCCGTCCCGCGCAGACGCCGTACTGGTCCATCAGCGGCTGCAGGTCTTCGCGGACGGTCGCGGCCGCAGCCGTGCCCGAGAGGTCGGTGAGCGCGCAGCGTTGCACGAAGCGGGCGACCTCGTAGTTGTAGTTCGCGAGCATGATGTCCGGCGGGTTGCCGCGGACGAAGCTCGCCGAGACGACGTCGACGCCCGAGGCATCCATCTCGACGCGGACCGTGTCCTGCGAGGCGTTGTAGTCCGCCACCACCTGGTTCATGAACGCGAGGGCTTCGCGCTTGCTGAAGGTGAAGCGGATGGTCTCGCGACCATCGGCCGAGCACCCGGCGAGCATCGCTGCCCCCAGCGCCGCCACCGTCAGCGCTGCGACCCCTCGTCGCACCGTTGCCGTCTTTGTCGACACGTGTCCTCCTCGCATCCTTGCGATCTTGAATCAGTGATTAAATCTACTCGCCAAATCAATGTGTTGACGGCAGTATTGCATCGGGGTCGAAGGGAGTCAAGATTCGATGACGGATGCCACACCCTCGGTGCCCTCGCTCCGACGCCACAGCCTCGACGCCGTGCTCGCTTACGCGTGGGACGCCGAGGCGTTCACCGCGAGCGACGTGATGGCCGCGGTCGCCCTGACCCGCTCGACGACGATCGACGTGCTCGACGAACTCGTCGCGCGCGGGCTGCTGAGCGAGATGCCGAACGCCCGCGCCGTCGGTGAGTACTCCAAGGGGCGTCCCGCCCGACGCTTCGCGCTGCGCGCCGACGCCGGACTCGTCGTCGGGGTGGATGCCGGCCGCGGACACGTCACGGCGACGGTCGCCGACCTGCGCGGCGTCCCGGTCGCGACCTCGCGCCTGTCGATCGACCCGGAGCGCGACTCCCCCGAGCGCCGTCGCCGCGCCGCCGAGAAGGTCGTGGATGCGACCCTCACCCGGGCGCGCGCCTCGCGGGGCGACCTCGTCGCGGTGTGCGTGGGCGTGCCCGCCCCCGTCGACCGCGCCGGCCGCTCGCCCGCCCACCACGACGGCTTCTGGCAGCGGATGAACCCCGACTTCATCGACACCTTCGCCGCGTGGGCACCGGTGATCCGGGTCGAGAACGACGCGTCGCTCGCGGCCGTCGCCGAGCACACGCAGGGTGCCGCCGTCGGGTACGACGACTTCGTGGCGCTGCTCGCCGGCGAGCGTTTCGGCGCCGGGCTGTGGCTCGACGGTCGCCTGCTCCGCGGCGCGCATGGCGGCGCCGGCGAGACGGTCGCGTTCGACCGGGTCGAGGGTGTCGGCAGCGCCTTCGGCCTCGCTCCCCGCACGGTCGACGCCGCGCGGGCGGCGATCGCGGCGGGCACCCTCCCCGCCGGGAGCGCGTTGGCGGACGAGTCCCCGGACGACCTGGATGCCAAGCGCGTGCTCGACCTCGCCGCCGCCGGCGACCCGGGAGCCCGCGCCGTCGCGGCCGAGGTCGGCGGCCAGCTCGCGATCGTGACGGGCCTCCTCGGCAGCCTTTTCGACGTCCGCCGGGTCGTGATCTCGGGCGCGATCGCCGCCGGCGCCGCCCCGATCATCGCCGCGGCGACCGAGTCCCTCCCCGGCGCGCTGCACCTGCCGCCGCCCGAGATCGTGGCATCCCCGCTCGGCGCCGACATCGTCTCGATCGGTGCCGTCGCCGCGGCGATCGAGTCGACCCGCCTGCGCGCGATCGATCTCGGGGCGTTCTCCCTCCCGGCCGAACGCCGAGGCGCGTGAGGGCTCAAGAATTGTCGCCTCCGCCCCGGTCGAGGCGACAATTCTTGACCCCTCACGCACACAGGGGGCGGGCGCAACCCGTCTCCCCGAGCCGACCCCGGCGGATAGCCTCACCCCATGCCCGACTGGCCCGAACACGTTCTCTGGTGGCACCTGTACCCGCTGGGGTTCGTCGGCGCGCCGATCCGTGAGGGCGTCGACCGGGATGCCGAGCCGACGCACCGTCTCGAGCGCCTGGAGCCGTGGCTCGATCACGTCATCGAGCTCGGCCTGAACGGTCTGCTGCTCGGCCCCGTCTTCGCGTCGGAGACCCACGGGTACGACACCGTCGACCACTTCCGCGTCGATCCGCGTCTCGGCGACGACCGCGACCTCGACCGCCTGCTCGCCGCAGCGCGGGAGCGTGGCATCCGGGTGCTTCTCGACGGCGTGTTCAATCACGTGGGGCGCGGGCACCCCGCGTTCCAGGGCGTGCTCGACGGCGGCGACGCGGCGCTGTTCCGCGGCGCGTGGGTCGATGGGCGGTTCGAACCCGAGGTCTTCGAGGGGCACGGGGCGCTCGTGGCGCTCGACCACTCCTCGGATGCCACCGTCGAGCTCGTGGTCGACGTGATGTGCCACTGGCTCGATCGCGGGATCGACGGTTGGCGACTGGATGCCGCCTACGCGGTGCCGGCGGAGTTCTGGGCCCGCGTCCTCCCCCGTGTGCGCAAGCGTTTCCCCGGGGCATGGTTCCTCGGCGAGGTGATCCACGGAGATGGGCCGGCGATCGTCCAGGCATCGACGATGGACGCACTGACGCAGTACGAGCTGTGGCAGGGGATCTGGCACGGGATCGCCGACGGCAACTTCTTCGAGCTGAGCCACGCGATCGATCGCCACGACGAGCTGCTGGCGACGTACGTCCCGCAGACGTTCGTCGGCAACCACGACGTGACGCGGATCGCCTCGGCGGTGGGCGGGGACCTCGTGCCGCACGCCCTCGCCGTCCTGTTCACGGTGGGCGGCACGCCGTCGGTGTACGCCGGCGACGAGTTCGGCTGGACCGGTGTGAAAGAGGAGCGCGAGGGCGGCGACGACGCGGTGCGGCCGCAGTTCCCCGCAAGCCCGGGCGACGTGACCGACGTCGACGACCGCATCCTCGACGCGCATCGCGCGCTCATCGCGCTGCGCCGACGGCATCCGTGGCTCTGGCGTGCCCGCACCGACGTGGTCGAGGTGACGAACACGACGCTCGTGCTGCGCACCGCGGTCGACGACGAGGCGGTGATCGTCGCTCTGAACATCGGCGACTCCCCCGCGTCGCTTCCGGCCGCCGACGCCGCGACGGTGGTCGTCGGCGACGGCGTCCTGCGTGATTCCCGCGCCGCTCTGCCCCCGCACGGCTGGGTCGTGCTGGAGCGCTGAAGAACCTCGTCCCACTTCTGGCGGTGCATGTCCCAGTTCTGGCCACCCACCGCCCCTCCCACCGGCAATATGTGGGACGAGGGGATGCCGGCGCCCGCCGCCTCAGCCCTCCCACCAGCAATAAGTGGGACGAGGGGTGCCGGCGCCCGCCGCCTCAGTCCCTCCCACCGGCAATAAGTGGGACGAGGGGATGCCGGCGCCCACCGCGACTCAGCCGCCGGCGCGGAAGCGGTGCTCGGGGCGGCCCGTCGAGCCGTAGCGGAGTCCCACGGTCACCACGCCCCGCTCGGCCAGGGCGGTGAGGTGGCGCTGCGCGGTCGCACGGGAGATACCGATGCGCTCGGCGACCTCGGACGCCGACGCCTCGTCATCGCCGAGCGCCGCGAGCACGCTCTGCTCGGTCGCGGAGCGCGCGAGCGACGCGCCGTCGCGCTCGCCCCGCATGACCGCGGCCGCGCGGTCGACGTCGTCCTGGGTCAGCGGCCGCGACGTCGCGAGGAGGTTGCGGTACCGCGCATAACGGTCCAGCCGCTCGGCGAGCACGCGCGTGTCGAACGGCTTCACGAGGAACGCCAGGGCTCCGGCCGCGAACGCGCGCCGCACCGTCGCGGCATCCGTCGCCGCCGACAGCACAAAGGCGTCGAGGCCGATCGACCGGACGAGCTCGATCCCGTCGCCGTCGGGGAGGTACACGTCGGCGAGCACCAGGTCGGGGGCGTACGCGGCGATCGCCGTCCGCGCCTCGCCGATCGTGCGCGCGGGTTCCAGCGCCGTGAACCCCGGGCGCGCGTCGACGGTGTCGCGGTGGAGCCCGGCCACCCGGAAGTCGTCGTCGACGACGAGCACACGAATATCGGTCATCTCTCCCCCTCGGTCGCGGGCCGCGGTGCACCCGGCGGTCGCGCAGCCCCTTCGGGGCGCGAGCGCAGCACGCCCGGCAGTCGCGCCGCGACGACGGCGCCGCGGCCGTGCCCACCGGCATCCACGATCCAGACGTCTCCCCCGTGCCGCCGGGCGAACTCCCGCGACAGCGGAAGGCCGACGCCGAGGCCGTGGACCGCGGCGGGGTCGTCCGTACGCTCGCGGGGGGCGAAGGCCGCGTCGACGTCGGCGATGCCGCCGCCGGTGTCGGCCACCGTGAGCACGACGTCGGCTCCGTCTCCGAGCACGGCGACCTCGACCTCGCGGGGCTCGCCCCCGGATGCCGCGGCGCTCACGGCGTTGTCGACGAGGTTGCCGAGCACGGCGACGACGTCCTCCACGTCGTCGACGATCGACGACAGCCAGGTGTCCTCCGAGACCCGCAGGGTCACCGCGCGCTCGCGCGCGGACAGGCCCTTCGCCCCGAGGAACGACCGCAGCATCGCGTCGCCAACGAGATCGAGACCCGGCACGGCCCAGTCGACCGACCCCCGGTCGACGAGGTCGGCGAGGAACGCCCGGGCCTCGGTGACACGGCCCGCGTCGAGCAGGCCGACCGCGGCGTGGACCCGGTTCGCGTTCTCGTGGCGCTGCACCCGCAGCGCGTCGCCGAGCGCCCGCACGCTGTCGAGGCGGTCGGACAGCGCCAAGACATCGGTGCGGTCGCGCAGCACCGCGACGCGGCCGAGGGCCCGCGGGCCACGCCGGACGGGCCGGACGTCGACGAAGACGACGCGTTCGCCGATCGGCATCCCGTTCGGGGCACCCGATCCGGCGAGCGCGACGACGACGGCGTCGGGAAGCCCCAACTCGTCGAGCGGTCGCCCGACCGCCCCCGTCACCCCGAGAAGAGTCTCCGCCGTCGCCGTGCACACCCGCACGACGCCCCTGTCGTCGATCGCGACGACGCCTTCGTCGGCGCTCTCCAGGACGGCGGTCTGCGTCTGCACGAGAGCGACGAGCTCTTCCGGCTGCACCCCGAGTGTCAGCCGCTCGAGGCGACGACGCATGAGCAGCGCCACCGCGACCCCGAGGCCCACGGCCACGGCGACGGCGATGCCGATGCCGATCAGGAGCGCGGGCAGGTCGTCGAACACGCTCGCGCGCTCGAATCCGACGCTCACCTCGCCCACGGGGTCGCCTCCCCCCGGCGGATACACCGGCACCTTGGCGCGCGCGGATTCGCCGAGCGTCCCGGTCTCCCACGTGACGACCTCGCGTCCGGCCAGCGCGTCGGCGAAGCTCGTGCTCACCACCTGTCCCAGACGGTCGGGGTCAGGATGGGCGAGCCGGATGCCGTGGTCGTCGGTGATCACGACGAACAGTCCCTCGGTCCGCGCGGTGACGTCGGAGGCGTAGCGCTCGAGCGTCCCGCCGCGCAGAGCAGCGGCATCCGGGGTTCCGGGGTCCGCGGAGTAGGCGGCGACGAGTTCGCGGACCTCGGGTGCCTCGGCGACCGAGCGGGCGATGTTGAGGGCGGACGAGTCCGCTTCGGCGCGGAGTTGTTGGATGCCGAGCCACGCGAACACCGCGGTGCACACGGCCACGACGGCCACCATCGTGCCGATCTGCACCAGCAGCATCCGGGTGGCGAATCGCATGACACCTCCGGACGCCGTCGTGCGCGAAATGCGCAGAACACACGCTACGCGCACAACGTCGCTCAATGCGAGCAAGCGCGCGCTGCGGCACCCGGATCCGTAGCCTCGCCCCATCCCCGGCGCGGAGCGTGCCGGCATCCACGACGAAGGAGTCGCGATGACCCCCCACATCCTCCTGGCCGAAGCGGCCGACTACGCCGTGGCGTACACGCCCGCCGACGGCGTGCTCGTGGCCCTCGGCTTCCTCATGGTGCTGTCGTTCATGGCGCTGATCATGACGCGGCGCCTGACCCCGATGGTCGCGCTCATCGTCGTCCCGACGATCTTCGGCCTCATCGCCGGCGCCGGGTTCGGCATCGGCGACATGGTCATCGACGCGATCGGCAAGCTGGCCCCGACGGCGGCGCTGCTGATGTTCGCGATCATGTACTTCGGCATCATGATCGACGTCGGGCTGTTCGACCCCCTCATCCGCGTCATCACGCGCGTGCTCGGCGACGACCCGGCCAAGATCGTGCTGGGCACGGCGATCCTCGCCGGCGCGGTGTCGCTGGACGGCGACGGCTCGACGACCTTCATCATCACGACCTCGGCGATGCTGCCCCTGTACCTGCGGCTGGGGATGAGTCCCGTCGTCCTCACGTGCGTCGCGGGCCTCATGAACGGCACGCTGAACATCGTGCCGTGGGGCGGGCCGACCGTCCGAGCCGCCGCGGCCCTCGGCCTGCAGCCCACCGACGTCTTCGTCCCGATGGTGCCGTCGCTACTCGCGGGCCTCGTCGTCGCCCTCGCCTTCGCGTGGTTCCTCGGCCTGGCCGAGCGCAAGCGCCTCGCGGGATCCGTCGACACCTCGCGGCTCGACGCCCCCGGCGGATTCGGCCGCCTCGGTGCGCCGAAGCTGTTCCGCGGCGCCGAGCCGAAGCCCGGCGCCGTCGCGTCGCTGCGCACGGGGAACATCGTCACCGTCCGCGGCGGCCGGAGCGCCGTCGCCGCCCCCGAGCTCGTCGACGCCGCGGACACCGCGATGGCCGACACGATGCTCGACCCGAACCGCGCGACCCTGCGCCCGAAGCTCATCTGGATCAACCTCGCCCTGACCGTCGCCGTGATGGTACTGCTGGTGATGGACGTGGTGCCCCTCGCCTTCGTGTTCATGGTCGGAGCCGCGCTCGCGCTCATCGTGAACTTCCCGAAGCTCCGCTCGCAGGCCGACGAGATCGTCGCCCACGCACCGAGTATCGTCGGCGTCGTCTCGATGGTCCTCGCCGCCGGCGTCCTGGTGGGAGTGCTCAACGGCACCGGAATGGTCACCGCGATGGCCGACTGGATCACGCAGATCATCCCGTCGTCGCTGGGACCGTTCCTCGCCGTCATCACCGGCGTGCTGTCGATCCCGTTCACGTTCTTCATGTCGAACGACGCGTTCTATTTCGGCATCCTCCCGGTGCTCGCCGAGAGCGCCGCGAACTACGGGATCACGCCGGTCGAGATGGCACGTGCGTCGATCACCGGCCAACCGGTCCACCTGCAGAGCCCGCTGGTGCCCGCGATCCTGCTGCTCGTCTCGCTCGCGGGCGTCAACCTCGGCGACCACCACAAGAAGGTCCTGTGGCGCGCGACGATCGTCTCGCTCGTGATGCTGGCGGTCGGCGTGCTCGTGGGGGCCGTGCCGCTGCTGGGTTGAGGCCGCACGGCAACGGGGCTGAGGCCGCACGGCAGCCTCGATAAACGCCCACTGCATTGAGAAACGCGGTCTCCCAGCGTTTCTCGGTGCAGCGGGCGTTTATCGGTGGCCCGGGGCGGGAGGGGCGGGCCGGAGTCGGGATCCGGCCCGCCTCTCGCTCTCAGGCCTTCAGGTCGCCGCGTCGCGCCGCGTCGCGCACGAGGATGAGGTAGACGGCGGCGGTCCAGGTGTACGCGCGATCGCGAAGCCCCTCACCCGTCTGCGCATCGAAGTTCTCGGCAAAGCCGCCCCGCTCGCACAGACGGCGGAACCGCGCGCTGATGTCGTCGGCCAGCGCCGCCTGACCCGAGCGTCGCAGACCGTCTTCGAGAAGCATCGTCGACGGAGCCCAGATGGGGCCTCGCCAGTAGCCGTCATCCTCGTAGTACGGGCTGTCGGGGCGCTCGGTGGCGGGCCCCCATTCCGTCAAGAACACGTCGACGGCGCGGGCGAGCGCCTCCGTCGCTGCGAGGGGGAGACGATCTCCCGCGACAATGACGAGCAGCGGAAGCAGGCTGCTACGTCCGACGTCGAGTCCGTCCACGACGGCCCGCGCGACATAGCCGTCCCCACGCCACAGCTCTTCCAGGGCCGCACCGATGCGCGCGCGCTCCGCGCGCCAGGGCTGAGGGTCGTCGTCGATCTCATCGGCGAGCGTAGCGAGCTCGTCGAGCTGGATCATCAAGACCGCCGCCAACTCGGGCGACTCGATCAGCCGCGTCCGATCGAACACCGTCGCGTTGTCCCAGCCGCTGTCGTTGCCGTGCTGGTAGTGAGCGAGCGCCCGTCCGTGCACCCGCCGCTCCTGCAGCCAGAAACGAGTCCAGCGAGCGAGCTTGTCGTAAACATCCCGCTTCTCGGTGTCCGAGAGGATCATGCCCTCGTCTTTCAGACGGCCCAGAGCCCACCCGTGGATCGGCGGTTTGACGAAGTTGTACAGCCGTTCCGAGTGCGCCACGGAGTCGGGGAGCGCGCCCGTGGGGTCCTGATTGTCGAAGGGCACCAGGAACTGGTCGAGGGCGAGATCCCGTTCTCCGGGTGCCAGGGCGATCGCGGTGAAGCAGTGGTCCCAGCTCCATACTTTGTCCATCCAGTGCTTGGACATCAGGACGGCTTCTCGTCGGAAGAAGCCCGCGGGCGAGACGGTCGCCGACCAGAGGACGTACGCAGCCAGCAACGAGGCCTCCCGGGTCGCAGACGGCAGGCCGGCGTCCGTGCTCCACGGCGCCACTCGTGCGGCGAAACTTCGGAACTCGTCGGCGACCGCCGCGACGCAGTCGTCGAACGAGAGGGATGTCGCGAACGGAGGGCGCGAGCTCTCGAACTCCTCGATGGCGATCTCCCACCCGCTCTCGCCCGCTCGTCCCGTCACCGTGACCGACCTCTCGGCGACACCGAGGACCTCGGCCCCCTCGATGCGTAGATCACCGCGCAAGACGGAGATGCGGTAACGGCATCCGGTCTCGTACGACGTGAACACCGCCGCACCGTCGCGGGGATCGACGTAGAGGTAGATGCCGGTGAAGGGGGTCAGCTGTGCAGCGACCTCGGTGAGTCGGAGAGCCGAACCGGCATCGCCGCGCAGCCGAACGGTGTCATTGCCGGCGAACACCGCCTCCACGCCGGCGAGGTCGCAGGTCCAGCGAAGGACCGAGGCATCCGCCGTTGTCGCCCATGCGCCACCCCCGCGACGCACGTCGGACCGGAGCTGGGGCTCCAGGGCGAGCACGGCGTGCATCCCGGTCCGATGCGAGACCAGGTGCACGTCGTCGACCGTCCGATGCGCCGCGACGACCGGGGACAGATCGAGCCACGAACCGCGTCGGCTGAACGGAACGTGCCGCAGGTCGAAGGAAGGGATGGCGCTCGTCATCGAGGACTCCGAATCGATTGTGGTTTCTTCTTGCGCAGGAGATGACCTCATTGTACTGTCGAACCGGTTCGAATCGAACCAGTTCGACACGGCGAAGACGACGGCGAGCGGGGACACTCGGTGGTACCACCGAAAATCCCGCCGGACACCGAAGCCCGGCAGAGAAAGGACAGCGACATGGTCAACATCGGCGACGTGGCGCGGGCTGCCGGCGTCTCTCGCAGCACGGCCTCCTATGCACTCTCAGGGAAGCGCACGATCTCGCCCGCCGTGCGGGAGAACGTGGAACGCGCGGTACGCGAACTCGGCTACACCCCCAATGCCGGTGCACGTGCGCTGGCGACGTCGCGCACGAACGTGCTCGCTCTGCTCGGACAGTTCTTCGACGACGAGTTCGCCCCCGCCATGCTGCAGTACATCCTCGGCATCACCAACCGAGCCCGGGAGCTCGGGTTCGACACCCTCCTCGTCACGGAGAGCGACGGAGTGGGGGCGCTCTCCCGCATCGCCGCTTCACGCATGGTCGACGGGTTCGTCCTGCTCAACGTCGCCGAGTTCGACGAGCGCCTCGACGCACTGCGCTCGGTCGCCCAGCCCGGCGCTCTGGTCGGATTGCCCGGAGACCCCAGCGGAGTGGATGCGTTCGATCTCGACTTCGACGCGGCCGGACGTCTGATGGTCGACCGCCTGCACGAGATGGGTCACCGCGAGCTCACCCTGGTATCCCAGCCCGAACACGTCGTGGAGCGCGGGGGTGCCTACGTCTGGCGTCTCGCCGACGCGGCCCGGGCGCGGGCGGAGCGACACGGGATCCGGCTCCACCACATCTTCGGGTCGTCGCACCAGCCCGACATCGGTCGGGACCTCCACGCCGTTCTGGACGCGCACCCCGACGCGACCGGCCTTCTGCTCAACAACGAAGCCGCCGCTGCCGCCCTGCCCTCGGTGCTCGCTTCCCGCGGTCTGAGTTCTCCGACCGATCTCTCCGTGATCGGGCGCTACTCCGACGAATTCGCCCGCACGTTCTCGTTGCCCTACAGCGCCATCGACAGCGCAGCCGATCTTCTGGGTCGCCGCGCCGTCGAACACCTCGTTTCCCGTGTGCACTCCCCCACGCCCACGGACACCCACGTCGTCGACCTGATCGCGCCCGTCATCGATGACCGCGGCAGCATTGCCGCACCCCCACCCCGCCGCTGAGGCGAACCCACACAGCGCTCACCCGAGCATGTTCGAGGAGGAACACATGAACACCAAGGTCCTGCGCATCGCCGCGGCCCTGGCTACGGCGACCGTCGCCGTCGGCGCCCTGGCCGGATGCTCCGGCGGCACCGCCGGAGGCGATTCCACCGGTGACGCGGCAAGCGGCACGTACACCTGGTGGGACCCGTACCCGCAGCACGCGGAGGATTCCGACTGGGCCAAGCGCGTCCAGGATTGCGGCACCGAGGCCGGTGTGACGATCCAGCGCACCGCCTACGACACCACCGCTCTGACCAACCAGGCGTTGCTGTCCGCTCAGGACGGCACCTCGCCCGACGTCATCCTCATCGACAACCCCGCCGTTTCCACCCTCGCCGACACCGGCATGCTCTCGACCACGGAGGAACTGGGGCTGGACACGTCGAAGATCGACGAGAACCTCCTCGCCGCGGGCGTCCTGGACGGCAAGACCTACGGGATCCCGATCGGTGCGAACACACTCGCGCTCTACTACAACGCCGACGTGCTCTCCGCGGCCGGAGTCGACCCCTCCTCGGTCACGGACTGGGCGTCCCTCGACGCCGCCCTGGCCAAGGTCGCCGCCGCGGGCAAGAAGGGCATCACCTTCTCGGGCATCAACACCGAAGAGGGATCCTTCCAGTTCCTCCCCTGGTTCTGGGGTGCCGGCGCTGACCTGACCGACCTCTCCTCGCCGGAGGCCGTCGAGGCCGTGACCTTGTGGAAGAACTGGCTCGACAAGGGGTACGCGCCCAACTCGGTCATCACGAACTCGCAGAACACCGTGTGGGAGGAGTTCCTCACCGGCGACTTCGGCTTCGCCGAAAACGGCACGTGGCAGGTCAACAGCGCCGCCAAGGCTCCGTTCAAGACCGGCGTGATCGAGCTCCCCGCCAAGGACGGCGGGGCCGCCCCTGCTCCCACCGGCGGCGAGTTCATCGTCGCACCGGTACAGAAGGACACCGCGCGCTACGAGACCACGCGCAAGATCATCGAATGCATGACGACGCCCGAGGGCTTCGTCGACACGGCTAACACCTTCGCCTACTACATCCCGCCGACCGAGGAGGGTCAGAAGCAGCTTCTGACCGAACACCCGGATCTGAAGACGTGGGTGTCCGCTGTGCAGGCGGCGAAGGGTCGCACCAGCGACAACCTCGGGACGAAGTACCCGCTGATCTCCGAGCAGCTGTGGACCGCCGTTCAGAACGTCCTCTCCGGCGCGCAGTCGCCCGAGCAGGCCCTCGACGCCGCGCAGACGGCGGCCAAGTCGGCGACCAGCAAGTAGAGGCACCCGTCGGCATCCGGGGGAGCGGCGACGTTCCCCCGGATGCCCCATCGAAAGAAGTCCCCATGTCCTTCTCGGCCCTTCGTGAGCGCCCCCGCGCGGCCGACGACACCGTCGCCGTGACCGTCCCCCCTGCGCGTCGCCGCCGCGCGCATCGCGACGGGTCGCCCTGGGTGGCGGCCGCATTCGCCGCTCCCCTCGTGATCTACCTCGTCGTGTTCTACCTGTGGCCGCTCGTGCGCAGCATCGACCTGAGCATCCACGACTACACGGTCCGGGCTTTCGTGCAGGGCGACGCCGCCTTCGTCGGCCTGGACAACTACCTTGCGGTCATCTCGTCGCCCACCTTCGGGCCGGCCCTGGCCAACACCGCGGTCTTCGTCGTGGTCTCGCTCCTCTTCCAATATGCGATCGGTCTCGGTCTGGCCGTCTTCTTCCGTTCGCACTTCCCTCTCAGCGGGATCCTCCGCGGACTCTTCCTCGTCCCGTGGCTGCTCCCCCTGATCGTGTCGGGATCGACCTGGTCGTGGATGCTGAACAGCGACAACGGCCTCGTCAACTCTTTCCTCGAGGCCTTCGGCATCGGGCAGATCAACTGGCTGACCTCCCCGGACACGGCGATGACTGCCGTGGTCATCGCCAACATCTGGCTCGGCATCCCCTTCAACCTCGTGATCCTGTACTCCGGTCTGCAGAACATCCCGACCGAGCTCTACGAAGCGGCCTCCCTCGACGGGGCCGGACCCTGGCGGCAGTTCCGCAGCATCACCTTCCCCTTGTTGCGCCCCGTTTCGGCGATCACGCTCCTCCTCGGACTCGTCTACACCCTCAAAGTCGTCGACATCATCTGGATCATGACGCGGGGCGGTCCCGCGGACGCGACCACGACGCTCGCCATCTGGTCGTACCGCGAGGCGTTCGGCACCGGCCAGCCCGATCTGTCGCCCGCAGCCGCTGTCGGCAACATCCTCATCGTCATTGCCCTCGTCTTCGGGTTCGTCTACCTGAGGGCCCAGCGTCGCCAGGAGAACTCATGACCACCCACCGCGCGTGGTGGAAGACGGGCCTCGGCCTGCTCTTCACCGCTCTCATGCTCTTCCCTGTCTATTGGATGCTCAACGTGTCGTTCACCAAGACGAGCGACTTGCGCGACAGCCCGCCCCACGTCTTCCCCTTCGATCCGACCGTCGAGGGCTACACCGCCGTGCTCAGCCAGCAGCTGCCCAATCTCGGCACGAGTCTGATCATCGGCCTCGGCTGCGTGCTGGTCACGATCGTGCTCGCCGCCCCAGCTGCCTACGCGATCGCCCTGCTCAATCTGCGGGGCGGACGCACGCTGAACTTCGTGCTCCTGGTGGCGCAGATGATCCCCGCTGTCGTGATGGCGATGGGCTTCTACGCCATCTACGCGCGCGCGGGTCTGCTCAACAGCGTGCCGGGGCTCATCCTCGCTGATTCCACCGTGGCCGTGCCGTTCGGAGTGCTGCTGTTCACCGCGTTCATGGGTGGTCTCCCGCGAGAGCTTCTCCAGGCGGCACGCATCGACGGCGCCGGCTCCTGGCGCACGTTCATGTCGGTCGTCCTACCGCTGAGCCGCAATTCCGTGCTGACAGTCGCCCTGTTCTCGTTCTTGTGGGCGTGGTCGGACTTCATCTTCGCCTCGACCCTGGCCCGCAACTCCGCGCTGAAGCCCATCACCCTGGGCATCTACGCCTACATCGGCAACAACACCACGCAGTGGAACGCCATCATGGCCACCGCCGCCGTGGCATCCATCCCCGCGGCGATCCTTCTCGTCGTCGCCCAGCGCTATGTAGCCGCCGGCGTGACCGCTGGCGCCGTGAAGGACTGATCCGTGGTTCTCGAACGCCCCCTGATCCCCACCGGACGGGACAGTCAGGCGGTCCCCGTCGTCCCCGCGAGCGCGCGTGTCCGAGGCGCCGGCGTCCGAACCGTCCGCCTCGACCCCGAGGGATTCTGGGGGCGGAGGCAGGTGGTCAATGCCGAAGCGACCCTCGCACACTGTCTCGACTGGATGGAACGGTTGGGGTGGCTCGCAAACTTCGACCGCATCGCCCGGGGCGAAGAGCTTGCGGGCCGTAGCGGATGGGTCTTCTCGGACTCTGAGATCTACAAGCTCCTGGAAGCGATGGCCTGGGAACTGGAACGCAAGCCGAACAACGCCCTCGAAGCGATCTTCGCCTCGCTGGTCGAGCGGATCGCGCGCGCACAGGATGAGGACGGCTACCTCGGCACCGCCTTCGGACACACCGGCCAGCCGACACGGTACAGCGACCTGTCCATGGGACACGAGCTGTACAACATGGGTCATCTGTTGCAGGCCGCCGTCGCGCGCGCCCGCACCGGTCACCCCGACGATCCGATCGTCACCGTGGCGCGCCGCGCCGCGGACCACATTTGTCGGGAATTCGGCGACGGCGCACGCGACGGCGTGTGCGGCCATCCCGAGATCGAGGTGGCGCTCGCCGAAGCGGGGCGCGCGTTCGGCGAGCGTCGCTACCTGGATCAGGCGCGCCTTTTCGTGCAACGACGGGGGCAGGGAACTCTGGCCGTGCCCCCGCTGCAGTCCCCGGAGTATTTTCAGGATGACGTTCCCGTGCGCGACGCGGATGTCCTGCGCGGCCACGCGGTCCGCGCCCTCTACCTGTCCGCGGGTGCCGTCGATGTCGCGGTCGACACCGGCGACGCCGTCCTTCTCTCGGCACTCGAGCGGCAATGGGAGAACACCGTCGCGCGGCGGACCTTCCTGACCGGGGGGATGGGTTCGCGCCACCAGGACGAGGGGTTTGGCGATGACTGGGAGCTGCCCGCGGATCGCGCCTACTGCGAGACCTGCGCGGGAGTGGCCTCCATCATGTTCGCGTGGCGCCTGTTCCTGCAGACCGGGGATGTGCGTTACCCCGACCTCATCGAACGGACCCTTTACAACGTGGTCGCCACCTCGCCCAGCGCTGACGGGCGGGCCTTCTTCTACGCCAACCCGCTCCACCAGCGCATCGCGGGATCGCCGGCGGAGGACGGTGTCAACACTCGCGCGGAAGGCGGCGTGCGAGCGCCCTGGTTCGAGGTCTCGTGCTGCCCCACGAATGTCGCCCGTACCCTGGCCTCACTCGCGGCGTACACCGCCGCGTGGGATGACGACGGCATTCTCCTCCTGCAATACGCGGCGGGCATTCTGGAGAGCGGTGGGTGGCGTCTGATCGTGGACACCCGGTTCCCCGACGACGCGCGCGTGACGATCACCGTCGAGGAGGCTCCCGCCGACGCGGCTCGTCTCAGATTGCGGATCCCGGAATGGGCTCTCGGGGCCTCGGTCACTGTCTCCGGGGACGCGGCCCGCCCGGCCGCACCGGGATGGTTCGACGTGACCGTGGTCGAGCCGGGCACGGTCGTGACGATGACGTTTCCTTCACAGCCCCGGCTGGTGTTCCCGGACGAGCGGATCGACAGCGTGCGGGGGGCGGTGGCGATCGAGCGGGGCCCGCTCGTGCTGTGTCTCGAGTCGATCGACCTTCCCGAGGGAGTGGCGATCGAGGACATCCGGTTGCTCCCCCGCATTCCGGAAGCGCACGAGGACGGCGCACGGGCGTCGGCGATCGCTGTCGAGCTCGGCATTCCCACCGGGCTCCTCCCCTACGCCGCCCAACCCGTCGCTCACCGGGCGGGGCGGCCGCTGGAGGTGACCTTCATCCCCTACCACCGTTGGGCGGAGAGGGGCCCCTCTCAGATGCGGGTGTTCATTCCCCTCGCGCCCCCGGAGACGTCGACCGCGCGCTGAGAGGCCCCTCGATGGGCCCGGCCGCCGGCTGAGCGGGCCGCCGGGCCGATCTCGGGTGGTCACGCGACGGACTCCCCCCAGCTGCGCGGGCGACGGGGCGGACGCAGCACCAGGCGTGAACCGCCCGGGGGAAGCCGCGCTGCGACGCGAAGCGCCGTTCCGAACGTCCCGGAGCGGTACGGCGCCACGGACGCCGGGAGCACGGAGAGGACCCCGGATGCCAGGCATCCGGGGTCCTTTCCGGTCGGACGGACCTCCGATCAGGCCTCCGTGCGGCGCGGACGACGCATCGTCCACACCACCCCTCCCGCGACGAGGAAAAACCCTGCCAGCAGGGCCCCGCCGAGCGGCGCCTGCGCACCGGTCGCGGCGAGCTGCCCGGCCGCGACCACCGTGATCGGCACCGTGCGGATCACCGAGCCGTCGGCACCGTAGACGACGATCGAGTGCGCACCCGCGGCGAGGTTGCCCGGGATCTGCACGTCGAACGTGACGCGGCCGTTCGCGTCGGCGGCGGGGACGCCGGCGATGCGGATCGGGTCGCTGCGGAGCTCCGCCGTGACCTGCTCACCGGCGCCGAGACCCGTGACCGTGACGCGCACGATGCCCCCGCGCTCGACCGTGGTGGCCGAGACCGACACCGACGGAGCGGCACCCGGGGTCGTCGTGGGCGAGGCCGTCGGCGTCGGGGTGGCCGTGGGCTCGCCCGTCGGCTCCGGCGTCGCGGTCGGCTCCGGCGTCACGGTCGGCGTGGGCGTCGCGGTCGGCGTGGGCGACACCGTCGGCGTCGACGTGGGGGTCGGCGTCGGCGTCGGTTCAGTGGTGTCCGGGACCTCTCGCGGAGCGACGCTCGAGAGCGTCGGCTTCACGGTCTGGAACAGCCCGTCCTCCCCCACCTCGAGGCGATCGATCGTCGTCTCGCGGTTGGTTCCGCCACCGCCCGGGATCGCGAACCGGTGGTACGCGATGTACCACTCGTCCGTGCCCGGCACGTTGATGATCGAGCTGTGCCCCGTGCCGAGGATGCCCTGCGAGGCATCCTTCGACAGGATCACACCGCGGTACGTCCACGGACCGTCGATGCTCGTCGATGTGGCGTAGCCGACGCGGTAGTCGGCCGAACCGGTGTCGTCGATCGAGTACGTCAGGTGGTAAAGACCGTCGCGGTAGTTGACGAACGAGCCCTCGCGGAAGTCGTTCAGACCCGAGATCGGCCTGATCGTGCCCGCCTTGATGCTCTTCATGTCCTCGGAGAGCTCGCCGTAGACCGGGTTGCCGTTGCCCCAGAACAGGTAGTACTTCCCCGTCTTCGGGTCGTGGAACGCCGCCGGGTCGATCGCCTGTCCGCTGTGGACGCTCTCCGCGTTGGTGATCATCGGCTGCGCCTCCGCGGTGAACGGCCCCTCGGGGCTGTCGGCCACGGCGACGCCGATCTCCTTGCGGTCGTCCTTCGGGTTGTGGCCGCTGAAGTAGAAGTAGTACTTCCGGCCCTTCTCGATGATCGTCGGAGCCCACGCGTTGCCGGTGGCCCACGGGACGTTGCCGTCGGCGCCGTTCAGGGTCAGGAAGGGCGTGTCCGAACGCGTCCAGTCGACGAGGTTCTTCGACGTCCAGACGTAGAACGTGTTGCCTCCCCATCCGGGTACGCCGTCGGTCGTGGCGTAGATGTAGTACGTGTCGCCGAACACCGCGATGTTCGGGTCGGCGTACAGGCCCGGGAGCACCGGGCTCTTCATCTCGACGGCCTTCAGCGTCCAGACCACGTCGGACTGGCCCTCCGTCTTCAGCGTGACCGTGACCGGCGTGCTGAGGTTGCGCACCGTTCCCGACTCGGGGGTGGCCGTCGTCCCGGGCGCCGTCGCGAACGTCGGACGCAGGGTCGTCAGATCGGTCCCCGGCACGACGGGGAAGACCACCGTCCGGTTCTCGGCGTCGACGATCGGAGCGACCTTGAGCGCGGCGGCATCCTGCAGGCTCACGTTCGTGAGGATGCCGGGATTCTGGGCGGCGACCTCGTCGGGGCTCAACGCGCGGTTGTAGAGCGCGAACTCGCGCATCTGACCACGGAAGAGGTTGTCGTCGTTGTACACCGACTTCCCGAGGTAGTTCGCCAGGGTCTTGCCCCCGCCGATGTCCCCGGGGCGGACCGTCACGTTGGTGTTCTCGGCGACCTTCTGACCGTCGAGGTATGCCCGGGCGGTGTTGCCGCTCAGCGTGTAGGTCAGGTGCACCCAGCGGTCGCGGGGCAGCGCGCTGGCGGTGGCGGCGTTCTGCTCGCCGGTCCAGTTGCCCGTGGTGAGCGCACCGCGGTACTGGCCGTCACCGGTCGAGAAGAGGTAGCCGTTGCCCTTGCCGTCACCACCCGTGTTGCCGAAGGCGTACAGGAAGTACGGGTTCTTCTGCGCCGGATCGATGCGCAGTTCGGTGTCGACCGTGAAGTCGGTGACCCCGGCCAGCATGTCGTCCGGCAGGTCGACGTAGTCGTTGCTGCCGTCGAAGATCAGCGCGTCGTCGGAGAACGTCGCCCCGCCCTGGATCTGCGCGTCGCGGCCCGCACCGGAGCGGTCGTGCAGCGTCGCGCCCGACCCGTCGGTGAAGTCGTACCGCAGCACCTCGCCCTTCGCGTTGGCCGTGACCGGGGTCACGGTCGGCTCGGTCGGGATGTTCTTGCGGAGCGCCGCGAGCTCCTCGGCGGTCACGGGTATGACGGTTCCGTGGCGAGGGCTGCTCGGCAGCGTGTAGCTCGCGGGGACCTGCCAGTTCGGGTCGGCGATGTCGGTGGTGGCCAGCGGGATGTACCCGCGCCCGCCGTACTCGTCGACGAACAGGTAGTACTTGTCGCCGTTGACGTCACCCGGGTTGGACTTGAAGATGCTCGGGCCTTCGACCGCACCCGTGCCGGCGTTCTTGCCGATGCACGACGTGACCTGCGTCCAGTCCTTGAGCGGGGCGGTCAAGACCGGCGAACTCTCCTGGATGATGTCGCTGCACCCGGTGGTCCCGGCGCCCTCGTCCTTCGTGAAGCGCTGGTAGACGCCGTTCGCCTTGATGACGGTCGAGTCGATGCGAGAGATCCCGCCCTGCCAGACCTGGGGCTGGCTGAAGGTGACGAAGTCGCGCGTCGTGGCGTACATCATGCTGTTCGGCACGTTCGCGGTGTGGCCGGGGTCGTCCTCGGGGTAGATCTTCGACGCCCAGAACACCACGTACTCCCCGAGGCCCTCGTCGTAGTACGCCTCCGGCGCCCAGGTGTTGCCCGCGGTGTCGGGCGAGACCCGCACGTGACGCTGATCGCTCCAGTTCACGAGGTCGTGGGACTCCCAGACCTCGATGTACTTCGAACCCACCGTCTGCGAGTCGCCCCAAGAGGTGCCGCCGCCGATCGAGAGGTCGGTCGCGATGAGGTAGAACGTGTCGCCCTCGGGAGAGCGGATGATGAACGGGTCACGCAGGCCCTTCTCCCCGTAGCTCGAGGTGAGGACGGGCTTCCCGCCGTTGAGCTCGGTCCACGACAGCGCGTTGTTGCCGTTGCTCGCGGCGAAGTAGATGTTCTCGCCCTCGATGGTGTTGCCCGTGAAGTAGGCGAACGTGTAGCCCTCGAAGGCCCCGAGGTGCACGGCCTTGCGCACGTTCACGGCGATGTCGCGCGTCTTCGTGACCGAGCCCCTCGTCACGGATGCCGTGAGGGTGACGGTCGTGTCCGCCTCCTGGCGCGAGACGACGCCCGTCGTGGACACCACGGCGGGGTTCGAGCTCGCCCACGTGACGGCCAGACCGTCCGAGGTCGTCGGCAGCGTCAGGTTGCCACGGGCGTCAGCGGCATTGACCACCGTGATCCCGTCGAGCGCCTTCTGCGCCGCGCCGGCGTCGTCGGGGATGGCGAGGACCGTCGCGGTGACGGCGGCCGTCGTCGTGGCGGATCCGCGCGTCAGGGTGGCCGTCAACGTGACCTCGGCATCCGGCTGTCCGGCCGCGGGACGCGTGACGGCGCCCGTGTCCGACACGACCGCGGAGTCGGAGGACGCCCACGCGATGGCGGAGCCGTTCACTCCCGCGGTCGGCAGGGAGATGTTCGTGGTCACGGCGCTGAGGTCACCGAGGTCGAGAGCCGCCTTGTCGCGGGCGACACGCTGCTGATCGGTGGCGACGAGCGTGGCCACCTCGTCGGCGGACAGGGCGCGGTCGTACAGGCGGAAGTCGCGGAGGCTTCCGGCGAGGCGCTTGTCGGGGGTGTAGGTCGAGCGGCCGAGGTAATTGGCCGTGGTCTTCCCGCCGCCGATCGCCCCGGGGGTGATCGTCGTGTTGGTGTTCTCGGCGACCTGGATGCCGTCGAGGTACAGACGCGAGGTCTTCTTGTCCGCGTCGAGGGTGTAGGTGAGGGTCTTCCAGACCCCGCGATCGAGGTTCGCCGACCCGCGCGTCTCCTGCTCGGTGGTCCAGTTGCCGCTGGCGATGCCGGTGCGCGCCGGGTTACCCGTGGCGAAGAGGTAGCCGTTGCCGTACCAGTCCGTGGTGTTGCCCAGACCCCAGATGAAGTAGTTGCCCGACTGTTCCGGGCGCACCAGCACGTCGGTGCTCACGGTCACCGAGGAGAGTCCCTGAAGGATGTCGTTGGGAACGCTCACATAGTCATCGGCACCATCGAGGCGGACGCCGTTGGCGCCGGTGAGCGAGGGGCTGCCGACGTAGGCGGCGTCGCGGCCGTTGCCGGAGTCGTCGTGGGCAACGGCGCCCGAGGTCTCGTCGAGCGGGTACGAAACGATCAATCCGCTCGAACTCGTTGCCGCATCTGCGGCAAACGGGACAGCAATCGGCGCCGCGACCAGCGCGGCGGCGACCGGGACGGCGAGCGTCCAGGACGGGAAGCGGCGGGGGAGCGCCGTTCGATGGAGTGTAGGCACGGGGGTGCGGGTCCTCTCGTGAATGCGACATTGCATAGGCCGTCGACGACGACGACACCCCGAATGTTAGCGCTCACACCGCGATCGACACCAGTCTGACGTGCGAATCCGCTGGAGTCAGCGGCTACGCCGGAGACCCCGACCCCCGCCCTCGGCACCGGTCATGATCACGGGGCACGGACGTCGCGGAACGCCCGGTCGTCAGGAGCGCTGCGGGGCCGAGTCGCGCACGACGAGCCGCGTCGGGAGGGGGGTGCTCTCGCTCACGGTGTCGGGCTCTTCGACCATGAGCAGAACCTTCTGCATGAGGATCTCTCCGAGGGCGGCGAAGTCCTGACGGACGGTCGTGAGGGAGGGGAAGAGGAACGGCGCCTCGGGAACGTCGTCGAAACCGACCACGCCGATGTCCTCCGGCACCCGCAACCCGCGCTCGCGGAGCGCCGACAGCACGCCGATGGCCATGTGGTCGTTCGCGACGAAGATGCCTTCACCGGGGGCGAGATCGGTCTCCGTCGCGATCCGGTATCCGCTCGCGGCCGACCAGTCGCCGTGGACGGGCGGGGTCGACTGCGCGCGGGCGGATGCGATCTCCTCGCGCCAGCCGCGCAAGCGCTCCACCGCATCGGGGTTGCGCGCGGGGCCCGCGATGTGGCGGACGGTGCTGTATCCGGATTCGAGGAGGTGGCGCACGGCGGCGCGAGCGCCGCGGTACTGGTCGATCGCCACGAGCCGCGGATGCGGCCTGCTGGTCGTCGCCGCGGCGACGATGGGCACGTCGATCTCGATCGCCTGCACCGCGGCGAGCACCTCGACGTCGACCACGATGAGCACGATGGCATCCACGCGCTGTTTGAGCAGTCCGTCGATCGCCGCGCGGACGGCCGCGACGTCGTTCTGCGGGGAGCTGATCGCGTCGACGTTGTACCGGGCGGCGCGCGCCGCGAAGTTGAAGTTGGTCGCGATCGACGAGGGCCCGTAGTCGACGGTGCCCGGCGTGACGAGGCCGATCGTGCGCGTGCGGCGCGTCACGAGGGCCCGGGCTGCGGGTGACGGGCTGTACCGCAGTTGTGCGATGGCCTGCTCGACGCGCGCCCGGGTGGCGGGGCGGACGTTGGGCATGTTGTTCAGGACACGCGACACCGTCTGGTGCGAGACGCCGGCGAGCCGGGCCACGTCGAAGATGTTGGCGGTGCGCGAGGCCTTGTCGTCAGCCATCGGAGACCTCCTCCTCCCCCGCGGCGGGCTTGGCCACGAGGGCGAGCAGGGCGTCGGAGGTGAGCTCGGCGGCCGGGACGATCTGCGCGAGCACGCCGTCGCGCATGACCGCGACCAGGTGCGCCACGCGGAGCACCTCGTCGAGCTCGGCGGAGATGTAGACGATGGCCAGACCGTTGTCGGACAGTTCCCCCACGAGGCGCTGGATCTCGGCCTTCGCGCCGACGTCGATGCCGCGCGTCGGTTCGTCCAGCACGATGACGCGGGGCGAGAGCGCGAGGAGCCGGGCCAGCAGCACCTTCTGCTGGTTGCCGCCCGAGAGGGTGGCGACGGGACGGTCGATGTCGGCGGGGCGGATGTGCAGCGCCTCCACCCAGCTCGTCGCCAGCTCGCGACGCCGCGCCGTGCTCAGACGGTGGAAGATTCCCCGCTGCGCCTGCAGGGCCAGGGTGATGTTGTCGAGGACGCTGAGATCGCCGATGATCCCCTCGGTGCGCCGGTTCTCCGACGAGTAGGCCACGCGCCGACGGATCGCCTCGCGCGGCGATCCGAGCCGCACGGCTTCACCGTCGATGCGCACCTCGCCGCTGTCCGGGTGGTCGACACCGGTCAGCGCGCGCGCCAGTTCGCTGCGGCCCGATCCCAGGAGACCTGCGACCCCGATGACCTCGCCCTCCGCGATGTCGACGTCGGCGTCGCGCAGACGAGCTCCGGATGCCAGCCCCCGCGCGCTCACGATCGACGGGCCCTCCGCAGGCCCGGGCGAACGCGTCCCGAGCGGCGCGAGGGCGTCGGCCGCAGCGCCGAGCATCTTCTCCACGAGGTCGATGCGCAGCAGCTCGCGCGTGCCGTACTCGCCCACGAGACGCCCGCCCCGCAGGACGGTGACGCGGTCGCAGATCTCGTAGACCTGGTCGAGGAAGTGCGAGACGAAGACGATCGCGATGCCCTGCGTCTTGAGATCGCGGATGACGCGAAAGAGCTCGGCGACCTCGTCGGCATCCAGGCTCGAGGTCGGTTCGTCCAGGACGAGCACCTTCACGTCGACCGAGACCGCGCGGGCGATGGCGACGAGTTGCTGGATCGCGAGCGGGTGCGTGGACAGCACCGACGACGCGTCGACGTCGACGCCGAGCGAGGCAAGGGCCTCGGTCGCGCGGTCGCGCATCGCGCGGTGATCGATCATCCCGAAGCGGCGCGGTTCTCGTCCGAGCGAGATGTTCTCGGCGACCGTCAGGTTGGGAAGGAGGTCGATCTCCTGATAGACGGTCGAGATCCCCACTGCCTGGGCGTCCGCGGGGGTCGCGAACTGCATCGGCCGACCCTCGAGGAGGATCTCCCCCTGGTCCAAGCGCAGGGCTCCGGTGATCGCCTTGATCAGGGTCGATTTGCCGGCGCCGTTCTCCCCCATGAGCGAATGGACCTCGCCGGGGCGGAGTCGGAAGTCGACGTCGGCCAGGGCCGACTCGACGCCGAAACGCACCGTCGCCCCGCGGACCTCGAGGAGGGGCGGGGCAACGGCGGACATGGGGTCAATCATGCCCGCGCGACGGTCGCCGCGCGCGCATCCTCTGCGGGCGCGTCATTTGGAAAGCGCGGACCGCGAGACGATGATCCGCTGCACCACGACGAACACCAAGAGCAACGCGCCGACGGTGATCCGCGTCCAGGACTGCTCGGCGCCCGAGAACGAGATGATCGTGCGGATCAGGCCGTAGACGAAGACGCCGATCATCGAGCCCAGCACGAACCCGCTGCCGCCGGTGAGCAGCGTCCCGCCGATGACCACCGCGGCGATCGTGTCCAGCTCCGTCCCGACACCGTTCAGCGGATAGCCCGCGCCGGAGTAGGCCGTCAGGACGATGCCCGCGAGACCCGCGCACACGCCACTGATGACGTAGACCGAGAGCTTGGCTCGCACGACGGGCAGACCCATGAGACGCGCCGACTGCTCGTTGCCGCCGACCGCGTACACGGTGCGTCCGAATCGGGTGAAGCGGAGCACGAAGGCGGCGAGCGCGACGGTCAGCAGCGCGATGATGCCTGTCGGGGTGATGTACCACCCGGCGAAGGAGAAGCGGGTGGACTGCAGCCAGAGGAGCCCCTCGTTGTCGACCTTGATCGACTGCAGGCTCACCACGAACGCCAGACCCCGGGCGAGGAACATGCCGATCAGCGAGGCGATGAAGGGCTGGACGTCGAAGAACTGCACCAGCACCCCGATGAGTAGTCCGATCGCCGCGCCGATGAGGATCATCGCCGGCACCGCGACCGCCACCGGCACGCCCTGCGAGAGGAGGCTCGCGCACAGGATGCCGGTGAAGGCCATGACCGCGCCGACAGAGAGGTCGATGCCGCCGGTGAGGATGACGAACGTCATGCCCACCGCAAGCACCAAGAGATACGCGTTGTCGAGCAGGATCGAGGAGAGGATCCGGGGAAGCTGGAAGTTCGGGAAGTAGGCCATCGACCCCGCGATCATGATCACGAGGATCGCGATCGCGGCGAAAACCGGGATCCACGAGACGTGGCGGCTGAGGAATCGGCGATACGTGGTCGCGGCGTGGCCGCGCTCGGCGGTGAGAGTGACCATCAGGACAGCACCTTTGCGTCGGGACGTCGGGAGAGGGGACGCAGGGCCGAACGGCCCGCGGTCTGGAAGAACGCGCGGAACCGGCGCGACTGCAGCAGCACGACGATCAGCACGGCCGCGGCCATGAAGACGGGGCTGACCGCCGGCGGCACGCCCAGGAAGGTGATCGTGCTCTTGAGCGTCTGGATCGTGAACACTCCGACGACCGTGCCGGCGAGGCTGAACTTGCCCCCGGCCAGCGACGTGCCGCCGAGGACCACCGCGAGGATGGCATCCAATTCGATGTAGAGGCCGGCGGCGTTGGCGTCGGCGGCCATGATGTTCGAGCTGTAGAGGATGCCGGCCATGCCCGCGAGCGTGCCGCTGGCGATGTAGGCACCCCAGATGATGCCGCGCGAACGCACGCCGGCAAGCCGGCTCGCCTCGGGGTTGATGCCGACGGCTTCGGTGAGCATGCCCAGCGCCGTTCGCCGCTCGACGATGCCGACGACGATCACCGCGGCGATCGAAACGTAGAAGGCGAACGGCAATCCCAGGACGTATCCCTGCGCCATGAACTGGTACGGGTCGCTGTTGATGGTCGTGATGAAGCCCTTGGTGATGAGCAGGGCGACACCGCGGCCGGCGAGCATGAGCACGAGCGTGGCGATGATGGGCTGGATGCCGAGCACCGAGACCAGGAAGCCGTTCCAGACGCCCAGCAGCAGCGCACTGCCCACGGCCGCCGCGATCGCGATCATGACGACACCGAGGTTTCCGGGATCGGGTGAGGCCTCGATGATCGTCAGCGCGACGGCACCCGAGACCGCCATGATCGCGCCGACCGAGAGGTCGATGCCGCGCGTGGCGATGACGAGCGTCATGCCGAGCGCGACGAGCATGAGCGGCGCGCTGTTGCGCAGGATGTCGATCAGCGACCCATAGAGCTGGCCGTTCTGCACCGTGATGCTGAGGAACGACGGCCGCGAGATCGTGTTGACGGCGATGAGCGCCACGAGCGCGGCGATCGGCCACACGAGGCGGTGCGAAAGGAACTTCTTCATGCGATCTTCTCCCGATCGGACGACGTTGTCTCGGGCTGCCCCTCGGCGATGTAGGTCACGAGGCCGTCGAGGTCGACGTCCCGGGTGGCCAGCTCGCCGATCTTACGACGGTCGCGCAGCACGGCTACGCGCTGAGCGATACGGAGGACCTCCTCCAGTTCGGAGGAGATGAACACCACCGCCAGACCCTTTTCCGCGAGCTCGGCGACCTTGCGCTGGATGTCGGCCTTCGCGCCGACGTCGATCCCTCGCGTGGGCTCGTCGAGAATGAGCAGTTCCGGCGCGGTGGCGAGCCACCGGGCGAGCAGGACCTTCTGCTGGTTGCCGCCGGAGAGGTTGCGGATGAGCGCGTTCGGGTTCGCGGGGCGCACACCGAGTGCGGTGATGTACTCGTCCACGATGGCCTGCACCTCGGCCGAGCCGAGCTTGCGGAGCGCGCCGCGGCGCGCTTGCACACCGAGGATGATGTTCTCGGCCACGGTGAGGTCGCCGACGATGCCTTCGGCGCGACGGTCCTCCGAGGAGAAGGCGATACCGCGGTCGAGGGCGTGGCGCGGTGAACCGAGGCGCGACGGGACTCCGCCGACCTCGACCTGGCCCTGGTCGGCGCGGTCGGCACCGGCGATGAGGCGGGCCAGCTCGGTCCGTCCCGAGCCCAGGAGTCCGGCGAGGCCAACGATCTCCCCGGGGAAGACATCGAGGTCGACCGGCTCCAGGGCGTTCTTTCGCGCGAGCGAAACGGCCTTCAGCACCGGCGTGCCCGAGCGATCGATCGGGCGCTCGGCGCTGGCCGAGATGGCATCCAGTTCTCCGAGCTCGCGGCCGATCATCTTCGCCACGAGCTGTTCGCGCCCGAGCTCGGCGATCGGGTATTCCCCCACGAGGGTGCCGTTGCGCAGCACGGTCAGGCGGTCGGAGATCTCGTAGATCTGGTCGAGGAAGTGCGAGACGAACAGGATGGCGACGCCGCGGTCGCGGAGACTCCGGATGACGGCGAAGAGCTGCTCGACCTCGCCGCGGTCCAGGCTCGAGGTCGGTTCGTCGAGGACGAGCACCGTCGTGTCGACGACCATCGCGCGGCTGATCGCGACCAGCTGCTGCACGGCGATGGAGTGGCTGGCGAGGACCGAGCGGGTGTCGATGTGCACCCCGAGCTCGGCGAGCGCCGTCGCTGCGGCGGCGTGGGTCGCGCGCCAGTCGACGATCCCCGCGCGACGGATCTCGTTGCCGAGCATCACGTTCTCGCCGACGGAGAGGTTCTGGCAGAGATTGACCTCTTGGTAGACGGTGGCGATGCCGGCGGATTGGGCGTCGGCGGTGGAGCGGAAGAGCCGCTCCTCGCCCTGAACGCGGATGGTGCCCGAGTCGATCCCGTAGACACCGGTGAGCGCCTTGATGAGAGTGGACTTGCCGGCGCCGTTCTCGCCCATGAGCGAGTGGACCTCACCGGGGTAGAGGGTGAAGTCCACGCCGTCGAGCGCTTTCACTCCGGGGAAGGAGATGCTGATGCCGCGCATCGCGACGACGGCAGCACGTTCGGATGTCATGCTCGATCGCTTTCTCAGAGGGTGAGCGGAGGGTGTGCGGGGCCAGGTCGGCCCCGCACACCCGTGGGGTACGGACGCGGGCGGCGTCCGCGGGTGGATCAGTACTTGCGGTCGGGCAGAGCGGCCTTGGCCTGCTCCTGGTCGAACGCCTGGTCCTCGACGATGTACTGCTTGTCGACCGACTCGCCGGCGACGACCTTCTTCACGACCTCGGCGACCTTCTCACCGAGCAGCGGGTTGCACTCGACGATGTAGTTGAACTCGCCGTCGGCCAGGGCCGTCATGCCGTCCTTGACCGCGTCGATCGTCACGATCTTGATGTCCGTGCCGGGCGTGAGACCCGCGGCCTTGATCGCGTCGAGCGCGCCCAGGCCCATGTCATCGTTGTGGGCGAACAGCAGGTTGATCTGCGAGCCGTACTTCTGGAGGAAGCCCTCCATGACCGTCTTGCCCTCGGCGCGCGTGAAGTTGCCGGTCTGCGAGTCGAGCACCTTGATGTCGGTGCCCTTGATCGCGTCGTTGAAGCCGGTGGCGCGGTCGGTCGCGGCCGACGATCCCGTGGTGCCCTCCAGCACGACGAGGTTGGTCGGGGTCGTGCCGAAGTTGTCCGCCACCCACTTACCGGCGGTCTCGCCTTCCTTCTTGAAGTCGAGGCCGACCCAGCTGGCGTACAGGTCTTCGGAGGCCGACACCGTGCGGTCTTCGAGGATCACCGGGATGTTGGCATCCTTGGCTTCCTTGAGGACGTCGTCCCAGCCGTCGGTCACGATCGGGGCGAGGACGATGGCATCCACGCCCTGGTTGATGAAGCTGCGGACCGCGGCGATCTGCGCCTCGGGCTTGTTGTCGGCCGCGTTGAAGATCAGGTTGAACCCGTTCTCCGACGAGAACGCCGTCTTCATCGACTCGGTGTTGGCACTGCGCCAGCCGCTCTCCGACCCGGTCTGCGCGAAGCCGACGGTGATCACGTCGTCTCCACCGCCGCCGGCCGTGGTACCGCCGCCGGCACAGCCGGACGCGGTGAGAGCGATCGCGCCCACGAGCGCGAGTCCGGCGAGGGTCTTCTTCGCCTTCATGTTGAAACCTCCTCGTTTCGCCGGCTGCGTCGCCGGTTTCATGTGATGCAGCCCCCTCGGGCGGGCTGACTCCTGAATGTTAGCGCTCACACTGGCCGTGGTGTCAAGACGGAATTGCAACGAGAACGTCACGGAAGGGCGGATGTGAAGCCTCACAAAGACACGGCCGTCACTCCGATGATGTGTCGCCGCGTTTCGCGTACCGGTGCCGTACCCCCTGCCGGGCGTTACCGTCGAGGTATGACTTCCCTCCCGCAGGAGCGATCCGAGAGCACGCCGACCATCGGTACGTCCGTCACGGCGGACGACTTCAAGCGTGCGTTCCGCGGCCACCCCGGCGGCATCGCCGTGATCACCGCGTACGGCGAGCACGGTCCCGTCGCGCTCACCGCCTCGTCGGTGTCGTCGGTCTCGGCCGATCCGCCGCTGCTGATCTTCTCGGTGTCGAGCCTGTCGTCGGCGACCCCGACGATCGTGGCCGCGTCCACGATCGTGGTGCACCTGCTCGACGCGGAAGACATCGGCCTCGCCCGCGCCGGCGCCACGAGCGGCCTCGACCGCTTCGCCGACACGTCAGCCTGGTCGCGCCTGCCCACGGGCGAGCCGATCTACCACGGCGTGCGGGCGTGGCTGCGCTGCGCCGTCGTCAGCCGCATGGATGCCGGCGGCTCGACGGTCATCGCCGCCCAGGCCCTCCAGGTCAACGTCGAGCGCGACCTGGAGCCCGGCGAGCCGGGCGCCGCGCTGGTCTACCACAACCGCACGTGGCACCGCCTCGGCGAGCACTCTCGCCTGGACTGAGAAGACCGGCCCGCGTCAGTGCGCGGCGTCCGCCTTCTCACCACGGCGGAACACCCGGCCGAGACCGGTCACGACGCCGACGATGATCAGGCCCAGGACGAGACCGAAGACCGCCGAGATCGCGGTGTCGACGATCCACACGACCACGGGGCCGGTCGCCTCGATCGCGTGTTCGACGGCGTGGAGCAGATCGGACGGACCCGCCCACAGCGTCTCGCCGAGGTTCTGCACCACCAGGTGGCCGCCGACCCACAGCATGGCGACCGTGCCGACGACGCTGATCACTCGGAACACGGCGGGCATGGATGCCACCACCCGTGCTCCGAAGCGCCGGACGCCACGCGCCGGGCTCTTCATGAAGCGCAGTCCGATGTCGTCGATCTTCACGAGGAGCGCGACGGCGCCGTAGACGACGACCGTCATGGCCAGCCCGATGATGAGCAGCGCGCCGAGCGTCATCCAGATGCCGAAATCGGGGTCGAGGCTGGACAACGCGATCAGCATGATCTCGGTGCTGAGGATCAGGTCGGTGCGCACGGCACCGAGGACCAGCTTGCGCTCGTCGCGCGGGCCGTCCTCGTCCTCGTGTCCGTGCGCGACACCGAACCACTCGAGCACCTTTTCGGCGCCCTCGAAGCACAGGAATCCCCCGCCGATGATGAGCAGGAACGGCAGCACCCACGGCGCGAAGGCCGTCAGCAGCAGCGCGATCGGGATGATGATGACGTACTTGTTGACGATGCTGCCGAGCGCGATCTTCCAGACGACCGGCAGCTCGCGCGCCGGGGTGATCCCCTGCACGTATTGCGGCGTCACGGCCGCGTCGTCGATGACGACACCCGCCGTCTTGGCGCTGGCCTTGAGGGCGGCGCTGAGGATGTCGTCGACGACAGCGAGCAGACCGACAGACATGAGCGATTCTCCCTGTGTGGACGGCTGCCGCGGAAGACGCGCGCAGTGACGGAGTCGTCACAGCGACCCTAGCGGCCCCGGCGTCGACGGGCGCACGGGGCGGCTTCACCCCGGCACGACGGGACGTGCGCGCCCCCGCCCGTCCGGGTGGTCCGCGGGACCCTGGGGGTTATGCTCGCCGCCTCCCTCCTTCCCGCCCTGATCGTCGCCGCCGTCCTGCTCCTCAGCGGTATCGGGAAGCTCCTCGATCTCGACGCGGCCCCGTCGACCTTGCGGGCGCTGCGGCTCACGGGGCTGCCTCCGCGTGCCGTCGTGGGCACCGTGGCGTCGGCCGAGATCGTCGTGGCGGCAGGGGTGCTGCTGGGCGCCGGGCTCGTCGCCGTCGTCGCGGCGACCGCGTCGGTCACGCTGGCGCTCCTCTTCCTCTCCGTCGGAGTGCGCGCGCAGGCGCACGCCTCGACCGACGAGTGCGGGTGCTTCGGGCCGCTGGCATCCACTCGCGTGGGTCCCGCCATGACGGCACGGAACGCGGCGATCACCGTTCTCGCCGTGCTGGGGCTCATCGGCGCCGTCGGCGACCTGCGTGCGCCCGCACTCGCCGTCCGTCTCCTGCTGTCGCCCGGCCCCGCGGTCGTGGTGGCCATCGCCGCCGCCGCCCTCGCCGTCATCGGCGCGACGCTGCGCACCCCGGGGCCCACAATCGAGATTCCCGCGAGCGACGTGCGCGATGCCGCACTCATCACGCCGGACGGCGCGGTCGTCGTCCCCCGTCAACGCGCGTTGCGGGGTCGGGCGCAGCTGCTGCTGTTCGTCCGGCGCGGGTGCAGCTCGTGCGAGAACATCATCGACCGAGTGCGGTGGGACCGGGAGTTGCTCGAGACCCTGGTCGACGTGCGGCTCATCGTGGCCGTGGGCGACGACTCCGCCGTGAGCACGGCGGGCGAGGGGCTGCACGCGGATCCGTCCGGAGAGTTCGCCGTCGCTCTCGGCATCCCCGCCGACCGTCCGGCGGGTGTGCTGCTGACCACGGCGGGCGAGCTGCTGCGGCCGATCGCGCTCGGGGGCGAGGACACCGCCTCCCTCGTCGACACGGTGCTCGCGGCGGCGGCCGACGCCCGCGGGCCCCGTACCGACGGCGCCGCGTCGTCGAATTGATCCGACAATCGTCCCTGTCGCGTCCCCGGCGACCTGGCTAGGGTGAAACTCGTCCACTCCCGGGAGGAAAAGAGGCATCCATGTCGTTCATCACTCGAGGGTTCTCCGGGCGCCGCGCCGAGCGCGATCCACGCCTTCCTCCGGGCCAGACCCTGGTGGGCGACTGGCCGGTCCTGTCGGCCGGACCCACTCCCGAGATCGACGCGGACGACTGGGAGTTCGTCGTCCGCACCGAGAACGGCGAGCACCGGTGGAACACCGCCCAGCTGCAGGCGCTCGGGATGGAGGACATCACCGTCGACATCCACTGCGTCACGCACTGGACCAAGCTCGACATGCCGTGGCGCGGCGTCTCGCTCGACCGCATCTTCGACGAGGTCGAGACGGCGCACGACTTCGTCATGGCGCACTCGTACGGCGGTTACACCACCAACGTGCCGCTCGAGGACCTCCTGGACGGGAAGAGCTGGATCGCGTTCGAGGCCGACGGCGAACCGCTCACGCCCGAGCACGGCGGACCCGCGCGGCTCCTCGTTCCGCACCTGTACTTCTGGAAGAGCGCGAAGTGGGTGCGCGGCCTCGTCACGATGCCCGACGACGACCCCGGCTTCTGGGAGCAGAACGGCTACCACCTGCACGGAGACCCGTGGCAGGAGGAGCGGTACTGGTGACACACCGCCCGACCGCCTGGCACACCGCGACGGTCGCCGTGATCCGGGCCGAGACGCCCAGCGCGCAGCGGATCGAGCTCGACATCCCGACCTGGCCGGGCAACGACGCCGGCGCGCACCTCGACCTGCGACTCACGGCTCCCGACGGCTACCAGGCCTCGCGGTCGTATTCGATCGCGTCGTCGGGCGACGGCACGCGCGTCGTGCTCGCGGTCGACGAGGTCCCGGACGGCGAGGTCTCGCCGTTCCTCGTGCACGACCTGAGAGTCGGCGACGAGATCGAGGTGCACGGTCCCCTCGGGGCGTTCTTCATCTGGACGCCGCCCACCGAATCGTCGCCGCGTCCCGTGCAGCTGATCGCGGGCGGCTCGGGCGTGGTCCCGTTGTACGCCATGGCGCAGGCGCACGGCAGCGCCGCGGATACGAGCGAGTTCCGTCTTCTGTACTCGGTGCGCACCCCCGCTGACGTGTTCTTCGCCGACGAGATCGCCGCGCTGGCAGCGTCGGGCGCCGTCGACGTCGACCTCGTGTACACGCGCACCGCCCCGCCCGAGGCATCCGTTCCCCCCGGCCGACTCACGGCCGAGCGGCTGCGCGACGCGGTCGTGCCGGCCGAGCGCGCTCCGCGGGTCTACGTGTGCGGCCCGACGCCGTTCGTCGAGGCGGTCTCGCAGTGGCTCCTGGAAGCCGGGCACCGGCCCGGCGACATCCGCACCGAGCGATTCGGAGGCTCGTGATGGACGTTCTCGACGGCAACGCGCTGGCCGGCCGGCTGGCCGACCTCCTGGGGTGGGATGCCACGGACTCCCTGATCCGTTGTCGATCGTGCGGGACCGACGCCGCCCTCGCCGTGGCCGCGGCGTACATCAGCCCCATGGGTGTGGTCGCCCGATGCCGATCGTGCGACGCGGTCCTCCTGACGATCGTGGATGCCGTCGGCGGACGCTCCTGGTTCGGGATGCCGGGCATCGACGCCCTCGAGGTGCGGCGGGCGTAGAACGTCGAGGTCGGGCCGCCGGCGAAGATACTCACGGCAGCGACCCGACCGGACGTGCGCGGCTACAGCTGCTGCAGCCAGACGTCGTCGATCTGTTCCCAGGTCCCGCCGCCCGCGCCGTACAGGCCCGCGTGGAGTCGGATCGACGTCTGTGACCCGGTCGTGAAGCTGACGACGTATCGGGTGTAGTCCGCGGCCCGGCCGTGCCGGATCTCTCCGATGACGGCATCCGTCGTGGTCTTGGCGCCGATCCACGCGTTGTTCACGCCCGTCGAGCTGCGCACCCACACGGTGAGCCGGTAGGTGGTGTTCGGCGTGACCGGAACCGTCTGTCGAAGCGCTCCCCAGGCAGTCCCCGACGTCGCGATCCAACCGTTGTCGAGCCCGGAGTGTGCCTTACCGGCGTTGACGTCGACGCCGTAGGTGAGGCCGCCGCCGTCGCTCCACCAGGGCGTCGTGGTCGCGGAGATCGCCGTCTGCGTCTCGAACCCGCCGTCGCTGACGAGGTTGGTTCCCAGGCCGGATGGCGACGTCTGCAGTTCATGGGCCCCGATGTCGGTGCCGAGACCGACATTCCTCGGATTCCCGGCCAGATCCGTCGTCGACGACGCGGCCGTTCCGTTGTCGACCGCCGGGCTCGTCTGCACCGGCCGGTAGTCGCGGGCAGAGGCGTTCACGTATGCCGGAGCGGCGATGATGTCCCCGGCGCCGAGGGCGTAGCTGAGCTTCACGGACGGCGCGAACAGGTTGTGGTCGTGCGGGAAGTTGAAGAAGCTGAACTTTCCGGACGTCTGGAAGATGTTGTTCCGGATCGTGGCCCAGCCCGCGCTCGGCGACGGCCCGGTGACGCGGTAGTAGTACTGGTCGAACAACGTCGCGCTGTCGGAGGACCGGATGACCGTGTTGTTCTCCACGACGTAGCCGCTCGGCGTGGTGGTGGTGTCCCACGCGATGAACTGCTGGTAGTCGTCGCTGACGTTCTCGCTGACGGTCACGTTCGCCGTGGACGTCTCGGTCACCTCGAGGAAGCCCTGCGACCCGCGCGAGTAGTTGTGGTGGATCGTGACGTCGTCCTTCGTGTACAGGAAGCCCTCGATTTCGACCGCGCCCCCGTCGGCACCGTAGGGGCTGTCCGTGGAACGGCAGTTCAGGAAGTCGTTGTACGCCAGCTCCACTCCGCTGTTGTTGACCGAGACCCCTATCGCGCCGTAGGAGGTTTGAATACCCGAGTCCGGACCGCGGTAGGCGATCCGAAGATTCTGGAACGTGTTGTGCAGCACCTTCGAGTCGGCGCCGTAGGTCTTCACCCCGACGCCGACGTCGGTGAAGGTGCTGTCCTGCACGAGCACCCCCGTGCCGTTGCCGGTGACGGCGACCGCGCCGCTCCGCTCGTACTTGGGGCCCGTGATGCCCGCCCCGTCAGCGTTGTCGAATACGGCGCCGTTGGAGAACGCGATGTCCTTCACGGCGACATAGGGGGCGTCGACGAGCAGCATGTTCCAGCCGCCCGGATTGGTCAGGACGGGCTGTGCGCCAGTGCCGTATGCGGTGACGGTCACGGGATTCGTGCTCGTTCCCCCACCGGAGATCGTCGCCGACCCGGTGAACGTATCTCCGCGTTCGAACGCCACGACGTCACCCGGCGAGAAGACGTGGGAGGTGACCTTGGCGAGAGTCCGCCACGCGGAGGCGGGCGACGTGCCCGCACTGCCGTCATTGCCTGACGTGGCGTCGAGGTAGTAGACGGTTCCGCCGGCCCCGGCGGCGGGGTTCCCGGAGTTGGACGGGCGGGCCCCGGTCGCGGGCGAGAGCGGATCAGCGTTCGCCGGTGACGCGACGCCTGCCACCAGCAGGGCGAGGGTGGCCGCGCCGACGGCGACAGCTCGGATGACTTTCATGTCTGCTCCTTTGCAGAGGGAGGGCCGGCAGTGTTCAGCGCTCGGATCGCGCCAGCTGAACGGTCCGAGAAGCGGCATCCACCGCCCGCGCGGTGGCCTGGTGGAGCGAGTCCCCGAGAGCGAGTCGTCCGGCGAGCACGCCGGCGAACGCGTCCCCGGCACCCGTCGTATCGACGGCGGTGACGGCCGGGGCCGGGAGGAGATCGACGGCGTCGTCGATGGCCACGAAAGCCCCCCGCGGTCCGTCCGTGACCACGACCGAGCGGGAGCCGACGGAGAGGGCACGGGCGAGGTCCGGTGCGCTCCTCTCGCGAAGGCCGGTGAGGAGCTCCGCTTCGTGTCGGTTGACGATCAGCGGGTGCGCGAGCGCGAGCACCCGTCGATCGAAATCACCCATCGGACTGGGGTTGAGAAGGAAACGCGCGTCTCGGGACTCGCACCACTCAGCCGCCCGATGCACCGCCTCCGGCGGAACCTCGAGCTGGCAGAGGACGACGGCCGGGCGCAGGAGGTCGAGCGCGGCGAAGACGTGATCGCCCGTCAGATCCGCGTTGGCCAAGGGAACGACGATGATGCTGTTCTCACCGTCCGGCGTGAGGGTGATGAAGGCATGTCCCGTCGGGTGCGACGACGTGCTCACGGCATCCAGGGACACTCCCGCACGGGTGAGCGTCGCACGCGCCGCGGTTCCCGCGGCATCCGTTCCCACCGAAGCGACCAGCGCCGTGTCGACCTCCCGCGCCGCCGCGAGGGCTTGGTTGGCGCCCTTTCCCCCGACGGCCTCGACCACGTCGCGACCCGCGACGGTCTCGCCCGCGCCCGCACGCCTGTCAGCGGTCACCACGACGTCGAGGTTCACCGATCCGACGACCGCGACGCGTGCGGCTCGGCCGGAAGCGGCGCTCACTCCTTGCTCCCGGTGCTCGACACGGAGGTGACGAAGAAGCGCTGCAGGCCGAGCAGGATCGCTGCGGGGATCACCGCGAGGATCGCCGTCTCGGCGAACACCCGACCGTAGTCGCTCGAGAACGCACCGAACGATTTCGCGATCGCGACGGGCGCCAGATCCATGGCCTGCGTCGAGGTGATCAGGATCGGCCAGAGGTAGGCCTGCCACTGGAACAGGAAGAGGATCAGCCCAGCACCGATGAGAGCGGGCCTGGTGAGCGGGAGGTAGATCGACCAGTAGATGCGGAACCACCCGGCTCCATCGAGGTGAGCGGCCTCGGACAGGGAGAGCGGGATGCCGAGGAAGAACTGCCGCAACGTGAACACGGCGAGACCGTTGCCCAGGCCCGGGAGGATCAGCGCGACGAGCGTGTTCGCGAGCCCCCAGTCCGAGATGATGCGCGAGAGCGGGATGGCGATGGCCTCGAAAGGGATCAGGAAGCTGAGGACGACCACCGTGAAGACCGCGCCCCGGCCGCGGAACGGGATCACCGCGAGGGCGAAAGCCGCGGCGGAACTGACGACGAGCCCCACGACGACGGTTGCCGCGGCGACGGCCAGGCTGTTGCCCAGCGCGGAGAGGAAACCGCTGTCGATCGCGGAACGGAGGTTGTCCAGCGTCCAGTCCTGCGGCCACAGGACGTGCCAGCTCAGCGGTGAGCTCGAGGCGAACGTCTCCGTCGCCGACCGGAAGGTGCTCGCGAGCAGCCAGAGCACCGGCGCGAGGAAGGCGAGCGAGATGACGACGGCGAGGGCCGTGAGGATGGCGCGCGACAGGAGGCGGGGGCGGGCGTTCATTCTTCGTTCGCTCCGTTTCCGAGCAGGCGGAACTGGATCGCCACGATGACGATCATCAGGACGAGGAGGACGACGAGCTGCGCGGAAGCCTGGTACGGGTCGCTGAGTTCGAAGCTGCGGTGGAAGATGTCGTACATCAGGAAGTTGCTCCGGCCTTCCGGACCCCCTCCGGTGAGGATCTGCACCGGTGCGAACAGCACGAAGTTCGAGACCGTGTCGGCGACGAGGACGAACAGCAGCGGACGCCGGAGCATCGGCAGAGTGACCGAGAAGAAGGTCCGCAGGGGGCCGGCACCGTCCAGGCGCGCCGCCTCGTAGTACACCGGCGGGATGTCGTTGAGGCCGGCGATCAGGAACATCATCCAGTAGCCGATACCGATCCAACTGGCCAGCACGATGATGGAGATCATCACCTGGTCCGGGCTGGTGAACCACGGCTGCGCGGGCACCCCGAACAGCTGCAGGAAGCCATTGACCGGCCCGTCCGGGCGCAGTGCGATGCCCCAGACGATGGTGCTTCCCGCGAGCGGCACCGCCGCTGGCAGGAAGATGAGCGTGCGCCACAGACCTCGGCCGGGGAGGTTCTGGGTCAGAAGGACCGCGAGGAGCAAGGCGAGGACGATCTGCAGAGGATTGACGATGACGTTGAAGACCAGCGTCTGCAGGACGCTGTTCCAGAACGCGGGGCTGGCGAACATCTTCGCGAAGAGGTCCAGCCCGACGAACTGCGGCTCGGCGAGACTGCCCGGCAGACCGCTGCGCGTTGCATTGACCACCGCGAGCACCGTCGGCCAGATGCGCAGCAGAACGATGAGGACGATGGTCGGGATGAGAAACGCCGCCGCGGCGAGAACGTCGCGGCGCGCGCTTCCTCGACGTCTGCCGCGCGCGCGGGCGGGCGCGGGCGCGGAGACCGTGACCGGATCCGCGCGATCGAGCCGGTGTGTTGTCGAAGTCATGGTGTCTCCCTGAGCGCCGGTACCGGGGCGAACCCCGGTACCGGCGGGTGGTCTTACTGGCGGTACTTCGACCAGGCGTCGTCGAGTTGCGTCGACGCCGATGCGAGGGCCGTCTTGGCATCCGTGCCGTTGATGATGTCGTCGAAGGTCTTCGTCATGACGTCTTCGAACTCGACGTACCCCACGGTCTGGAGTCGGAGCGTGGCGGTGTCGGCCAACTCGCTCTTCATGAGGTCGATCACCCCCGCGAACCGCGGGTCCGTGAAGGCCTCGGAGTCGTAGAACTTCGCCGAACCGACGAGGTTCGACGGAGGGACCGCCAGTGCCGACAGGTATTGCGCGTAGCCCCCGTCGTCGATCCCCATGAACTTCATGAAGATCGCGCTCGCGTTGGCCTTGTCCGGGGTCGTCTGCGGGTTCATCCCCAGCGCCCAGCCACCGGTCGGCGTCGCCGCGTCGCCGCCTTCGAACGCAGGGAACGGTGCGATGCCGAAATCGAGGCCCTGCTCGGCGACGAACTGCGTTCCCCACCACGGACCGCCGACGTAGTAGGCGACCTTGCCCGCGGCGAAGAGACTGGGCGTGTCGGCGACCGAGACCCCTCGAGGAGACAGCCCGTCCGCGAAGAGGGACCCGTACCAGCTGAACGCCTTCTCCCAGCCGTCGTTCGTCACATCCGGCGTCAGATTGCCGTCGCCCGTTCCTCCGGGGCCTCCCCCGGCGCTCTCGGCGAGAGGCTGAAGCTGGTAATACCGGTCGATCTGGTCGAACAGCAGCCCGTACTGCGCACCGGCGCCCTGCGCCTTCTTCGCATCCGCCGTGATCTGCTCCCACGTCTCACGGTCGGCCGGAGCCGCTCCGGGGGCGGCGATGCCCGCGGCCGAGAGAAGGGACTTGTTGTAGTACATGATGTTCGTCGACGTCTGATAGGGCATCGTCACGAGCTTCCCGTCCACCGTCGCCGCCTGCAGACTGCCGGGATCCACCGCGGAGGCGAGGTCGGGGAAGGTGCCCGTCATGTCGGTCAGCCACCCGCGCGCCGCATAGGCGGCGGTGCGCGGCATGTCCACGTCGAACACGTCGATGGCATCCGACGACGATGTCAGCCGTGCCGCCAGGACGCTGTTGAAGTCGTCGAAGGGAACTGCCTCGTAAGTGACGGTGATGTTCGGGTGCTGCTCGTGGAACGCGTCGAGGACGGGCTGGATCTGCTTGGCGTCGTAGGCGGCGCCGGCATAGGTGATGGTGATGGGCTGGGTCGGGTCGGTGAGGTCCGTCGGCGCGACACCGTCGATGGTTCCGGAACCGCCGGAGCCGCCGCTGCACGCCGTGAGGGCGGCCAGAGCCAGCGCGGTTCCGGTGCCGGCCGCAAGCCAGCGGGTCACGCCATTGTGAAATCGCATGTCGGGTTACTCCTTCTGCTGTGGGTGTTCGGTGCCCGGTTCGGGCGCGGGGGTGAGGTCGATGCGGGAGAGGAAGAGTCGGCGGAAGGCGTCGACGTCGGTGTCGATCGCCACGGTCGCATTCGGGATGCCGGGCACGGTCAGTGACAGTCCTCGATCCGCGACCACGAGCCCACGGGCGAGCTCGCTGACCAGTTCCACCTGGACATGAGCGCTGTCCCAGTCGCAGATGCGAGGGTCGAGATGGGCGGCGATCACGAGGGGATCGTGGAGGAAGCAGCCGACGGCGTGCTCGGGCCGCTTCGGGAACGCGAGCGCCAAGTAGTCGATCCAGGCGTTCGTGCACTCGCCGACCCACCGTGAGAACGGATCGGGGGATGCCAGCATCCGTTCGGCGTCCGCGCGGGTGAGCAGGACCTTGGAGGTCTGGTCCAGACCGACCATCGTGATGCGTCCGCCGCTGCGGAGGACGGCGTCCAGGGCTTCGGGGTCGACGTACGCGTTGAAGTCGCCGACCACGGTGATGTTCTGGGCGTAGGTCGTCGCGCTGCCGGCCATCAGGACGAATTCCCGGACGTTCGACGCGAATGCCGGCGACCTCTCGATGGCAAGGGCGAGATTGGTCATGGGGCCGATCGCGAGGATCGTGATCTCACCGGGGAATCGCTCGACCTGCTCGATCATCCAGTCCGCCGCGTCGATGTCGACGTTCGGCCCGCGCAGCTGCCCCGTGGTCGCGGCGAGAGCGTGTCCGGGTACGGCGTCGAAAAGAGCGCGCACGCAAGCCATGTCCCGCGTCAACGGGGCATCAGCACCCGCCACGACGGGGAGCTCGGGGACGCCAAGACGATCGACCAGGTTCCTCGCCACGTGCACCCCCGTCGCGAGGGTCACGTTGCCGTTGACGATGGTCAAGCCGAGGACGTCCAGGTCGGGGTCGCGCAGGGCGAAAGCGATCGCCAGGCCGTCGTCGATGTCGCTGCCGGGTTCACCGAGCCCGGGGTCCGTGTCGATGATGACCTTGCGCCGCGTCATCACCGCACCACCTTCGACGGGGCTGCGACGGCGATCCGCGCGACGGCCACGGTGCGCGCGGCGAGTTCGTCGATCGTGATGCGGTCGAAGTCCCGGATGCTGCTGCGCACGCGATGGTGCGTGGAGCCGACGAGCTCGGCGGGGACCGCGTCGTCGCCGTGCAGGGCACCGTAGACGCTCCCCGTCGTCGCGGCGGAGGAGTCCGTGTCGCGTCCGGCCGCGATGGTCAGGGCGACGGACTCGGTGAACCCGTCTCCCCACAGGAGTCCGGCGGCGATCCCGGCGGCGTTGTGGATGGTGTGCACCCAGTTGTAGTGACCGAGTTCGCGGTCGATCCAGTCGAGCGCATCGACGGCGCTCGCGCCTCCGCGGTGGACTTCGAGGATGCCATCGAGCGCCGCGGCGAGGCGGGAGCGGTCCGGGACGAAGCGCCGGGCGATGGTGAGCGCCTCCTCGGCACTCTCCGTCGAGAACGCCGCGGCCACGAGGGCGGCGGCCCAGGTCTCGCCGTAGATGCCGTTCTTCACGTGGGTGAGCCGCGCGTCGGTGAGGGCCATGCGCGCGGCGGAAGCGGGATCGCCGGGGTGGGCGTATCCGAAGATGTCGGCGCGGATCAGCGCTCCGATCCATTCGCGATACGGATTGTCGACGACGGCGGTCTCCGGAGCGTGGAGGCCGTGGACGAGGTTGCGGTAGGCCGCGCGCTCAGCCGTGAACGTCTGGGTGAACGGGATACGGTCCAGCCATTCGGTGGCGATGTCCGCCGTGGTCAGGTCGCGACCGTACCGCTCGAGCAGGTGCAGTCCGAGGATCGTCCAGTCGATGTCGTCGTCCCGGGGGACATCGGTGAACCGCCCTGCCGCGGAATCGGGAGCGGATTCGTGAAGGTGGGACACCCCGGCGGGGAGCGGATCGAGGAGCGCGACGTAGCCGGTCTGCGGCCACTGCCCCGCGGCGCGCAGGTAGGCCTCCACCTCGGCGCGGGAGAGCCCCTCGATGGGCTTTCCCAGCGTGTTGCCGACCGTCCGCCCGAGCCACGCGCCGCGCACCCGTCGCGGCAGGTCGTCCGGGTCGACCGGGCGGGGCTCGACCCCCTCGCCCAGCAGGGCGAGCGTCGCCGTGTCGCTGGGCTCGACGTAGGGCCAGTCGGCGCGCAGCGGGGCGGCGGCGAGGCGTCCGCGGATGCGAGCGAGCTCGTCTTCATCGGATGCCGCGGCGGCGACGCGCGCTCGGGACTCGAGGTCGCCGATCAGGTATCCGGAGTGAGCGAGCTGCTCCGCCTCGTCGGGAACGAGGTCGCGAGGGTCGAGCGCAGAGTGCACGGAGGCTTCTTCCTTGATGAGGGGGCGGGGACGTCGGTCGGCGAGGAGGCCGTCACGCCGATTCGCGGGTCTGGAGCGTGTGCTGGACCAGCACGTGCCGGTGGGTCGTCGTCATGCCCTCCGCGATGCGGTGGAGGAGGAGCTCCCCCGCCGCGCGGCCGATCTCTTCGGCCGGAATCCGGACCGTCGTCAGCGCGGGGCGCACCAGGGCGGCGGCCTCGATGTCGTCGACGCCGATGATCGCGACGTCTTCCGGAACGGCCAATCCCTGCCGCTGAGCGGCATCCAGCGCGCCGATCGCCATCATGTCGTTCCCGCAGAACACCGCGGTCGGCCGATCAGGTCGACTCATGAGCCGCGTCATCGCGTCGAATCCGCTCTCGCGTGTCCATTCCCCGTGCTCGACCATGTCCGCAGCCACGGGCAGGTCGAGGTCGTGCATCGCTCGCCGGTACCCGAGGTGCCGAGGCTTGCCGGGGGTGTGGCCCAGTGGTCCCGTGATGGTCGCGATGCGACGGTGGCCCAGGAGGTGCAGGTGCATCACGGCATCCGCCGCGATCCGCTCGTCGTCCGCCGTCACCCAGTCGATCGGGAGCGTGGACGCGCCGGCGCCGACGGCGACCACCGGGATACCGGCCTCACGCAGACGAGCGATGTCGTCGTCGACATCGCTCACGGCGATGACGACGCCGTCCGCCCGCCGCTGAATCGCGTCGGTGACGAAGGCCTGGGTGAGTGCGCCCTCCCCCGCGCCGGCGTCGAAGAGCATCACCACCTGGTTCTGGCTGGACACCGCGGACTGCAGACCCCGCGCCAGCGACGGGTAGAACGGGTTGGTGATGTCCTGGGCGATCAGCGCGATGGTGTTGCTCCGGTTGCGATTGAGAGCCTGGGCGAAGAAGTTCGGGCTGAAGCCGAGTTCGTCCATGACCTTCTCGACGCGGCGGCGGGTCTCCGCGGAGACCGGCCGGTTTCCGGAGAGCACGTGCGAAACGGTCGTCTTGCTGACACCCGCCGCAGCGGCGACCGCCTGGATCGTCACCGCCGGAGTCGACTCCGGTCGAGCATCGACACCACCCAAACCGGTTTTACGATCACTCATCGATACGCTCCGTCGCGAAGAGATTTGGTATGACACTGCAGCGCAAACTGTTTGCAAACTAGTTTGCGTACTGGCACACTAGCGCGAAGCTCGGCGAGCGTCAACGCCGCGTCGCCCGTCGCCTCCCCCGCATCGGTCTGTGCGCGCGAAGAACCGGCGAACCGCTCATGTGGCGACGCCGCCGACGTCGTTCTACATCCACTACGGCAGCTAGCGCCCGGACGGCGAGGGGGCCGCACGCGGTGCCGAACGATCGGGCGTCCTCCGTCGAAGAGACACAGAAAACGGCGCACCCCGGGGTCACCGGGATGCGCCGTTTCTTCGCGCCGAAGGGGTTTCAGGCGCGGATGAACTCGAGGATGTCGGGGTTGATGACATCCGCGTGCGTCGTCAGCATGCCGTGCGGGTAGCCCTCGTAGATCTTGAGGGTGGAGTCGCTGAGGAGCTCGTGCTGCTTGAGGGAGGCGTCCTTGTAGGGCACCACCTGGTCGTCATCGCCCTGCAGAACCAGGACGGGGACGGAGATGGCCTTGAGGTCCTCCGTCTGGTCGGTCTCGGAGAACGCCGCGATGCCGAGGTAGTGCGCCTGCGCGCTGCCGGTCATGCCCTGACGCCACCAGTTGGCGATGACCGGCTCGGAGACCTTCGCGCCTTCCCGGTTGAAGCCGTAGAACGGGCCGGCGGCGACGACCTGGTAGAACTCGGCACGGTTGGCCGCGAGCGCGCTGCGGAAGCCGTCGAACACCGAGATGGGCGTGCCCTCCGGGTTGTCGTCGGTCTGAACCATGAGCGGCGGGACCGACGAGACGAGAACGGCCTTGGCGACGCGACCCTGAGGCTCCCCGTACTGGGCGACGTACCGCGCGACCTGGCCGCCACCGGTCGAGTGTCCGATGTGGACGGCGTTCCACAGGTCGAGGTGCTCGACCACGGCGTTCGCGTCGCTGGCGTAGTGGTCCATGTCGTGCCCGGTGCTGATCTGCGACGAGCGTCCGTGACCGCGGCGGTCGCTGGCGATGACACGGAAGCCGTTGTTCAGGAAGAACAGCATCTGGGCGTCCCAGTCGTCCGAGGACAGCGGCCAGCCGTGGTGGAACATGATGGGCTGGGCATCGCGCGGGCCCCAGTCCTTGTAGTAGATTTCCGCGCCATCTTCCGTCGTCACAAAGGGCATGGTCGACCTCCAGGGTTATGTGATCCCGAGTTCTTCTCGGGACGGCTATCGGGCGTTCCCTGCTGCGGATCGAGCGGGAGCGGTCTCACGGTAACCGCCGCCCTCGACCACACCGCTCCTACTTTTGTTCAGACTCTTCCCCAGCGTCTCGGGACGCCGAGCCGGGTGCGGCCGCGCGTTCCCTCGGCGCTTCCGACATCTGTCCTGTGGCCGGCCGCGCGGCGACGGCTAGCGTCTGGGCCAGCAGACGAGCTACGCACGCCCTCGACGCCCTGCAATCGCCGCCCGCCCCCGCCCCGTGAGATCGGACCCGTCATGTCGCACCTTCGCATCCCCGTCTCCGACCAGGACCACAGCGTTGGTCCGACCGACGCGCCGCTGACCCTCGTCGAATACGGCGACTACCAATGCCCCTACTGCGGCGAGGCTTTCCCCGTCGTCAAGGATCTCCTGCAGCAGTACGACGGCACGATCCGCTTCGTGTTCCGCAACTTCCCCCTCCCCGAGATCCACGCCGAGGCCGTGGACGCCGCCTTCGTCGCCGAATTCGCGGCGGAGCACGGCCAGTTCTGGCAGGCGCACGACCTGCTCTACGAAAACCAGACGCGCCTCGGCCCCCAGCTGTACAAGAGCATCTGCGAGTCACTGGGCCTGCGCGTCGCGGACCTCGAGAAGGCCGCCGCCGCGGACACGTACACCGCTCGGATCCGGGCCGATGAAGACGGCGGCATCCGCAGCGGGGTGAACGGCACGCCGACGTTCTTCCTCAACGGCGCCATCGTCCAGGCCGGGACCGCCGGACTCGCGGACGCGATCCGATCCGCGCTCGCGCACGGGAAGCCCGGGTCCTGACGCATGGCGCGGGAAACACCTCTCGGGCTGCCGCAGACGTCCCACGGGGCCGGGTTCTGGGTCGTCGCGACCGCGTTCCTGGTCGTGATGGCCTACGCGACCGTCCCGACACCGCTCTATCCGCTGTACCAAGAGCTCGACGGCTTCCCGGTCGCCGTCATCACACTGATCTTCGCCGCCTTCGCGGTCGGAGTCGTGGTCAGCCTGTTTCTCCTCGGTCACGTCAGCGACTGGATGGGGAGGCGGCGGATGCTGACCGTCGCGATCCTGGTCGCGGCTCTCTCCGCCGTCCTCTTCCTCGTCTGGACGAGCGTGCCGGGACTCCTCGTTGCGCGGTTGGTGAACGGCGCGAGCGTCGGGATCCTCACCGCGACGGCCACCGCTCACCTCGGCGAGCTGCGCGCGCACGCTCGGCCGACGGAGAGCACGATCGTCGCCGCCTCCGTGGCCGGCGCCGCCAACCTCGGCGGTCTCGCCCTCGGTCCGCTGATCGGAGGGCTCTTCGCCGAGTTCCTTCCCGATCCCCTCGTCCTGCCCCACGCGGTCTTCCTCGTCGTGCTCCTGGCCGCCGCCATCGCCGTCACCTGCGTCCCGGAGACCGTTGCGTCCCCCGACGAGCCCCGCGCCTACCGCCCGCAGCGCATCGCGACTCCCCCGCGCTCGAAGACGGCGTTCGTCGCCGCGGGCTTCGGGGCCTTCGCCGGCTTCGCCCTGTTCGGGCTGTTCACCTCGCTCGCACCGACGATCCTCATCGGCACGTTCGGCGAACACGACCATCTCCTCGCCGGGGCCACCGCGTTCTCCGTCTTCGCCGCCGCAGCTGCCAGTCAGGTCGCGCTCGCGCGGGTGCCGCTGCGCGTCCGCCTGACCGTCGCCGCCGCGTGCTGCGGCGTGGGACTCGCCGCGGTCGCCGTGGGCGCTTCCACCCCCTCCCTGGTCGTGTTCCTCGCCGGCGGGGTCGTGTCCGGTGCGGGAGTGGGTGTCCTGTTCGGCGCGGCGGTGGCGACCGCCTCCGGGCTGGCAGAGCCCGGTCTCCGCGGGGAGACGCTGGCGCTGATCTTCCTCATCGCCTACTGCGGACTCGCCCTGCCCGTCATCGCCATCGGCGTGGTGCTCACCTTCGCTTCACAGACCGTCGTGGTCCTCGTGTTCGCGTCCCTCGTGCTCGTGGTGACCGTTGCCGCGGCCCTCGTCATGCGCCGCGCGGCATCCGGCCCCTCCGTCGACGGCCGGGCCTGAGACGATCGCGCGGACGCCCGCTCGCCCCGCCGGCGCGACGCGACCGGGCGGGGCGAGATGCTGTCCGGATGAGCCGTGGACATCAGGGTTTCGAGAGCGGCGACGCGATCGGCTCGGGGGATCCGTCCTCGCCGGTCTGCGCAAGGCCGATCAGCTGGGCGCGGGCGATGATGTGCGGACGGAGGCGGAGCCCCACGATTGCGGGGGTCGCGTCCTCGGCGACCACGAGGGCGGGAACGTCGAGAGCGCTCACCGTGTAGGTGTACCGGTGCGGACCGGTACCGGGAGGTGGGGCGGCCCCGATGAAGACGTCGGTGCCGTACTCATTCCGGCGGCGGGCTGCGCCGAGCGGGAGGAGCGCGTCATCGGTGCCGGCGCCGGCGGGGAGCGAGGTGACGTTGCTCGGGATGTCGATGAGCGTCCAGTGCCAGAAGCCGGAGCCACTCGGGGCATCGGGGTCGAAGACGGTCAGGACGTAGCTCTTGGTGCCCTCGGGAGCACCTTCCCAGTCGAGTTGCGGCGAGCGGTCCTTCCCGCCGGCGGCGGAGCCGCGCACCCAGAGGGGCAGCGGGCCGCCGTCGTCGAAGTCGGGGCTCGTGAGCGTGAAGGTCGGGACGATCGGGAGCTTCCAGTTCGGGTCGTTGGTCATGTCAGTGGCCTTTCTCGGGCGAGGGATCGGGAGGGAACCGGCAGGGCGGCGGTGCGGGTGCGGAACGTCGTCGTCACGGCGCGGGTCTCTTCTCCGGGACGGCGACGGATGCGGGCGGAGCGTGTTGCGGAGCGCGAAGGGGACCCGCGCTCGTTACCGCCTGGACGGCAACGCCGACGACAGCGACAGCGACAACGGCTGCCGCGTAGACGATGACGGCGGCGGCGAGGCCGAGAGGGGCGATCAGCAAACCGGCACCGATCGCCGGCACCCCGAAGGCGACGTAGTTCACGACGTAGATCGCCGAGAACAGCTCGCCCCGCTCGTGGACGCGGGCATGGGGGATGACGAGGCCCACCGCCCCGGCGAAGGCCATCCCGAATCCTGCGCCGCTGACCACGGTCCCGACCACGAGAATCGCGACGGAGCCGAGGGCGATAGCGAGGATGTCGCCGAGTAGGCCGAGCGCGATGAGGAGCGCCCCGACCGTGGCCCCCGTGCGGGCGCGGAGTCGCTGACTGAGGACGACGGTGACGGCGCCGGTCGCCGAGAGCCCCGCGATCAGAAGGCTCGTGGCGACCTCATCTCCCACGAGGAGGAGGTCGCGCGCCGTCTCTCCGACGACGGACAGGGAGAACCCTCCTGCCATCCACACGGCCGCCGCGATCGGAATGGCCTTCATGAACGGTCGTCGAGCCGCTCGTGGCACGGCCACTCGAGGGATCAGGCTCCTCGCTGCGCCGGGCCGCTTCGACGATGATTCGCGCAGCGCCGAGACCGCGCCCACGCTGACCGCGAACAGGACGGCGAAGACGCCGAAGACGACCGCCTTGGGGTCCGGGTGGAACTCCGCGACGGCCCCCGCGAAGACGGCCCCCGCAGCGAGACCGGCCAGCGGCCCGACGCTGCCGAGGGTGGCCGTCAGCCGCGCGCGGTGTTCTCCCGCGAAGTCGGCGATGGCCGCAGAGATCGCGCCGGTCGCGGCGCCCGTGGCGAATCCTTGCAGGGTGCGAGCCACGACGAAGATCCCGATGTCCTGGGAGACGAGGAAGAGAATCATCGACGCCAGCTCCAGCACGGTCGCCGCCAGCATGACCGGACGTCGACCGACGTGGTCGGAGAGCCGGCCCACGACCAGCAGCGTGACGAGGATCGCGAGGGCGTAGACGGCGAAAGCGAAGGTGAGGAGCCAGGGCTCGAAATCCCACGCCCGCAAGAGCAGCGGGAGCAGGGGCGACGGAGCCGCCGCTGCGGCGAAGAAGAGGAAGAGGACGATGGTCGCCGCGGTCAGGCCGTACGTGTCGGCGCGGCGGGACCGGCGGCGCGGGCGCGAGGCCTCCGATGCGGGTCGCGGTGTCATTCCCGCGCGGGCATCCTCGGCGGGATCAGTCAGGTGGGTCATGCGCGGACGGCGTCTCCTCGAGCGGCGGGGCTACGACCAGAACGGATCACCGCCGGGTCACTGCGACGCTAGATTCCGGGTCCTCGAGCGCACATCCCCTGCATGAGAGCGCGACCTCACCTGGTCACCCGTCTGCGAGACGGTTCAGCGCCGCGCGAGAGGCGTCGTCCGTGCAGCGCAGGACCGTCAGAGACAAATCGGACCGCCCCGGCATGGTCATCGCGTGAGCGGCGAGAGAGATCGAACCGACGCGCTGATGGAGCACGCGGAACGGCACGGGCTCGACCGTCTCGGAGGCACCGGCCCACGCCGCTCGGAAGTGCGGACTCATGGATGACATTTCACCGACCAAGAGTTCGAAATCTTCGTCCCCTTCGTATCGGAGCAGGGATTCCCGCAACACATCGGCGATCTGTTGGCGGTCGACCCTCAGATCCTCGGGGAGCTCCTCTGTGGAGAACAGGGCGCGTACGAGATTGACCCCCTCGCGGAAGACGGGTGAGAGTGCTGTGGCGAGAGCATTCGAGGCGACGACGGTCAGATAGCGATCCCGGATGAATGCGGGAACGGCGACCCATCCGTCGATCATCAGCCGCGCCTCGGATGTGGCGACGTTCGGCAGCTCACCGTCCCCCATGGTCGCAGGCTAGTAATTGCCGTGATTGTCGAGGTGGCCCCAAGGGGACCACCTTCACGGCGTCGTCGGCCCGGAAAACTGCGGTTTTCGCCTCCGGCGGGCCCGAGCTGTGAGCAACAATGAATGTCGTGGTCGTGTTGTCCGGAGGTCGCATGCGCCCAGCCCGACCCGAGAAGACGTTGGGCGAATTCCTGCGCGCCCGTCGCGAGCGGGTGCAGCCGGAAGAGGTCGGCATCATGAGGGCGCCGGGCCGACGTGTTCCGGGACTTCGACGAGAAGAGGTTGCCGACCTGGCCGGCGTCAGCCTCGATTACTACCTTCGCCTCGAGCAGGGCAAGGCCAGCAGGCCCTCGGATCAGGTCGTGGCCGGCCTGGCCCGAGCCCTTCGCCTGGACCCCGACGGCCGCCGGTACCTGATGAAACTCGCGCAGCCCCGACCCTTCATGCGAATCGCTCAGGAACAGCACACGGATGACATCGTCGAGCTGTTGTCCCAGTGGTCACATATGCCCGCGTACATCAGCGACGCCAACCAGAACATCGTGGCCGTCAATGCCCTCGCGACGGCCCTCGTCCCCCAATTGCTCGTTCCCGGGATCAACCACGTCGTCGCCGCGTACGACCAATACGCGGCGTTCATGTCACGCGCGTCCGAACACGGCGACCGGTCCGCCGAGGAGGCCGCGTGGGAAGACACCCTGCGAACGATCACCGCCGCACTCCGCTTCAATGGAAATCCGGCCGACCCGGCGTTCCAGGAGATCGTCGGACTGCTGACATCCCGTCATCCCGCATTCCGGCGCATCTGGGCGCTTCACGAAGCGAGGCCGCAGCTCAACGGCCGGGTCTCCGTCCACACCGAGGATTTCGGCTGGATCGATCTCAGCTGGCAGAACCTGGATGCCCCGGGCGCGGCCGATCTTTACGTCACGCTGCTGTTCGCCGCGGACGGATCGCGCGCGGCTCATGCGCTTGCTCAGCTGTCGACGAAACAGGGGGAAGCGCCGATGAACGGCGAGGGAGGCGAGGAGAGTGCTCAGCCGGAGACGGATGAACTCGACTCCAGGCGCGCGATCGCCGCGCGCCCGGACTCGTCGGCGGGCACGAAGACGAGCAGAGCGCACTCGTCCTGACCCGACATCCCGAGGATGTTGTACGTGCAGGCGACGGTTCCTACGGCGGTGCCCTCGAAGACGATGGGCCCTGTCATCCGGGTCCGGGTCTCAGGATCCGCCCACATCTCAGAGAAGTCGCGGGACGCGGTGGCGAGTTCGCCGAGGAGGCGCCGCGATGCGCGATCCTCGTCGTGCTCGTCGACGAACCCGCGGAGGAGGGCGACCGTGGCGGATGCCGCACTTCGCCACCGGGGATGCTCGAACTGGCGCTTCGGTGACAGGAAAGCGAAGCGGGCCAGGTTCTCGCCGACGCTGAAGGCCTCGGAGAGCCGCGGCGCGACATCCGTGGCGGCGAGCACATCGAGATGACGATCGAAAAGCACGGCGGGCAACGGTCGCCACGCGTCGAGGAGGCGCTCCCATTCCGCCGTCTCGCTGCGATCGTGACTTCTCTCGCCCATCCCTCCACGCTACGGTTTCGGCGAGCCTGCTGACTGGCACTCCCGGTCCCCCTCGGGGACCCTCGAGGCGGGTCGTCGACATCGAGCGGGAGCGTGTCAGCGGGTACGTGCCCGGGCGGTGCCGCGGAGCGCGAGCAGCAGGAGGGCGACGGCAAGGGCTGCGGGGATGACCGCGGCGTGGTCGCTGAAGAGGGTTGCGCCGCCCGCTCCGATGAGGCATCCGCCGACGAATCCGGCCAGAAGAGGCCAACTCGCCGTCCACTTCGCCCGAGCGTCGGGAGCGTCGCCGCGAGTACGCACGATGTCGGTGGCAGCCACGACCGCGGCAACCAGGTTGCCCGTCATCACGGCGGTGGAGAGGGCACGGGGCGGCACGATGTGGAGGTAGGCGTTCTGGAACGCCATCGCGCAGACCGCGCAGATTCCGATCACGATCGCCACTCCGCTCTTCGGATGGGCCGAGGCGTGAGTGGTGAAGGAGAGTGCGCCGGCGGCGACGAGGAAGAGGGCTTGCGCCCCGAACAAGACGATGGTGACGCGCGCGGAGTCCGACCCGATCCGGCGTGCGGCGACGGTCGCGATCGCCGTGGTGGAGATGAACACCGGGATGGCCAGGAGCGCGACGGCATCGGGAGGCGTGCCGGTCACCACGTCGGCGGCGACCACGACGACGTTTCCCGTGACGTGCGCGGAGAAGAATCCGCCGAGCAGCAACCAGCTCGTCACGTCGGTGACACCGGCGATCACGCTGAGCGCGGTCGGGATCAGGATCGCCCTGTTCACGCCCTCGCCGCCCGACTGAACCGGCCGTACACATGCATGGGTACCGCGAGCCCGACGGCCATCGCGATGACGATCAGCGCCGCCGTGGTGGCATCCGAGATGCCTCCGAGCAACTGCGGGTCGGCACCCCCGAACGGCAAGCTGTCGAGGGCGTCGATGGCTCGAAAGACGAACACCCCGGGGACGAGGGACACGACGGCGGCGAAGCCGATGCCGGCGAAGGGGATGTGCAGTCGATGCGAGACCGGGGCGAGGACGAGGCCGACCAGAAGGCACGCCAGGAATGCGCCGACCACGATGTTCATCCCCTCGACGGTCATCGCCCACCACCGGAGCCCGTGCGCGACGGCTCCGACGATCACCGGCCAGACGATGAACCGGTAGGGCATCGAGAAGTACACCGGGTAGGACGCCGCGGCGACCGCGGCGTCGACGACGTCGAGCCAGAACGGCACGGAGCGGCCGGCCGGGTCCGTCGGCAGGTTCGTACCGAAGACGGCCAGCGCGAGCCCGAGCCCCGTGCCGATCGACAGCAGCAGGACGGCCGCGTAGCCGAGGCGGGCGAAGCCGAGCGGGATGCGCAGTGCCAGCACGTCGAGGGCGCCGTTGAGGATGTGCGGGCCGGGGACGAGGATCATCGCCGGGCACACCGCGATCAGCCGCAGCGACGAACTGAGGTCGGCCTGCACCGCCAGCCCCCCGATGATGCCCGCGACCATTGCGGCGGCGAACACCTGACCGATCGGCCCGACGCGCGCGCGACCGAGCAGACGACGGATTGCGCCGCCGACGGCGGCACTCCCCGCCGCGAGGAGTACCGCCGTGGCATCCTGGGCGCCGAAGATGATCGCCAGCGACCCCGCCCCCGACGCGCAGGCGAGGAGGAAGATCCAGAGGTTCGCCGGGCGCGCATCGCGGGCGCGAGCGAGCGTGGCGACCAGGTCGCTCCTTCCCGCCGCCCCCTCGCCGAGCCGGTCGATGGTCCGCATCAGCAGCGCGACGGCACGCAGGGAGATCCCGGTGGGCGCCGCCGGCACGATCCTCGCGGGTGCCGCGTCCCGCGGGGAGGGGTCCGCAACGGTCACCGCGGTCCATCCCGGGATCAGCTCGAACCCCGTCCCCAGGCCCCGATTCATCCGCTCCACGGCGGCGAGGGTCACCGAGGTGGATTCACCGCCGGACTGCAGAACGGCGGCGGCCGCCGCGACGAGATCCCGATCGGATCGGTGCGCGGCCGCCGCCGCAGCCCGCACGGCCTTCGTCGTCATCAGGCTCCGCCGACGCCGTGCCCGACGAGCGTTGCGGGGACGACGATCTCGTCGAACTGTTCCGCGGTGACAAGCCCTGATGCCAGCGCCGCCTCGCGAAGGGTCTGGTCGCCGGCCAGAGCGCTCTCGGCGATGTGGGCGGCGTTCTGATACCCGATCACGGGGCTGAGTGCGGTGACCAGCATCAGGCTCTCCCCCACGAAGGAAGCGATCCTCTTCTCGTTCAGCTCGGTGCCCTTGACGGAGTACGTGAGGAACTTCTCGACGCCGTCGCCGAGGATGCGGGCCGAGTGCAGGAAGTTGTTGATGATGATGGGGCGCATCGCGTTGAGCTCGAAGTTGCCCTGCGACCCCGCGAACGCGACCGCGGAGTCGTCGCCGAGGACCTGGATGGCGATCATCACGATCGCCTCGCACTGAGTCGGGTTGACCTTCCCCGGCATGATGGAGGACCCCGGCTCGTTCGAGGGCAGCACCAGCTCGGCGAACCCCGTGCGGGGGCCGGATGCCAGCCAGCGCATGTCGTTGGCGATCTTCATCAGCGACACCGCGGCGCCGCGCAGGGCGGCGTGGGCGCGGACGATGGCGTCCAGCGATCCCTGCGCCTCGAACTTGTTCGGCGCGGTGACGTACTTCTTGCCGGTGAGCTCCGCGATCTTCTCCGCGACCTTCTTGGAGAAGCCGGCCGGAGCGTTGAGACCCGTGCCGACAGCCGTCCCGCCGAGGGCGAGACGCAGCAAGCCGTCGCGGGAGCGCTCGATCTCCCGGATGACACCGTGCAGCATCGCGGCATATCCCGACCACTCCTGGCCGACGGTGAGCGGCACGGCGTCCTCGAGGTGCGTTCGGCCGATCTTCACGACCCCCATCCACTTTTCGGCTTTCGCGTCGATCTCGGCGTGCAGCTCTCGCAGGCGCGGGAGGAGACGGTCGTCGATCTCGGTGAGAGCGGCGATGTGCATGGCGGTCGGAAAGGAGTCGTTGCTGGACTGCGCCATGTTCACGTCGTCGTTGGGGCCGACCGGGTGCTGGGAGCCGAGGGTGCCGCCGAGCAGTTGGATGGCGCGGTTGGACAGAACCTCGTTGACGTTCATGTTGCTCTGCGTGCCCGATCCGGTCTGCCACACGTAGAGCGGGAACTCCCGGTCGAGTTTGCCGGCGATGGTCTCGTCGGCGGCCTGGACGATGGCCTTCGCCTTCCACCCCGGGAGTCGACCCGCCTCTTCATTGACCAGGGCCGCGGCCTTCTTCACGATGCCGTAGGCGCGGTACACCTCGATGGGCATGCGATCGTTGCCGATCGAGAAGTGCTGGAGGGAGCGCTGGGTCTGCGCTCCCCAGTACCGGTCGGCCGGTACGGCCACGGTGCCCATGCTGTCGAACTCCCGGCGTTCCCCGGTGGCGTCGATCCCGACGGGCACGTCGGTGTACACGGGGATGGTCGAGGTGCTCCGGTCGATGGTGCTGCTCATGGTGAAACCTCCTGTGTGTGGTGGTGGTGGCGTACGGCATCCGCGCTCTCCCCGCCCGGTCGCCGTCGGTGAGAGGGGGTCACCCTCGGGATGGGTGCGGGGAGACGACCCGGTCCGTGGCTCGTCAGCCGCCGGGGCGTGATCGTCGTCGCCGTGAGAGCGGCGGCGACAACAGCCGGAAGAAGAGGGAGCGCCGCTCCGTACAGGGGATCGGCGTGGATGGCGACCGCCCCGCCGAGGGCCCCGACGACGAGAGCGGCGATGACGGCGAGGCGGATGCCCGCCGGCTGAGGCTTGCGGTCGGCGGCGTCGGCCATGAGGCTGGTGATGGTGCCGGTGACGTAGGTCGTCGTGACGCCGGAGGCCCCGTCGATGCGCTTGGCGATAGCGGTCTGGCAGGCCATCGCCATCGCGGACAGGCCGGTGAGAACAACGACGGCGACCGGGGAGGCGCCGCCCGCACCGACGGCCCACATCCCGAGGATCGCCGCCTGCGCGAGAGCCGCGACGACGAGCAGGATGACGGTCCTCCCCGTCGGGGTATCGCCGGGCGTGAACCGCAGCGCGAGGAATAACGTGCCGGCGAAGACGACGATCGCGGTGGTGATTCCCGCAATCGTGGAGCCGTAGCCGGGACGGTCGACGAGGCCGCCGAGGACGAGATTGCCCGTCATGTTCGCGGTGAAGACGCCGCTGAGCTGAAGGAACGCGAAGGCATCCGTCGCCCCCGCCGCGAAGGCGAGCACCACGGCGACCAGAGCCATCCGGCTCGATCGTCGTGCCGGCGCCCCCGCGGCGGGAGAGATGTCCATGGGTCAGGCGATCGGATCGCGCGGATTGGCGCGTGCCACGATGAGCGGATCGATGGGGGTGAAGGGGAACGAGGGCAACTCCTTCTCCGGAACCTGGAACGTCGCGGCGAGCACCTCCCGGGAGAAGGCCGTCGCTGTCGCCCGATAGCCGACGTCGCCCGGAACGAACTGATCGAAGAAGATCAGGAACTCGATCCCCTCCTCGCTGAGCGCCTCGATGTGGTGCGGGTAGGCCCGCGGCACGAAGTAGGCCTGGCCGGGGGCGAGCTCGTACGTGTCGACGGTGCCGTCGGGGTCGAGAATCGTCATTCGAGCGTGGCCGCTCCGGACGTACCCGAGCTCAGCGGTGATCGGATGCCAATGCGGTTCCCGCATCCCGCCTCCCCCGATGTTCAGCGAGTACATGGACAGGTCCTCCAGCGCCGCCCAGAACTGCTTGCGGGCGAGCTTGGCGGAACCGTACGGGTAGGCCAGCGGCGCGATCTGTCCTTCCGCGTCGAACAAGTGAGCGTTGGGCAGTCCCGCGTTCTCCGGGACGGTCGCGCTCCCCGTCCGGCGGATGATCTGCGGCGCCTCCCCCCGGGGGAAACCCTCGAACGCGGAGGCCGGGAGGTCGTACGTGTTTCCCAGGACGGCGTTACTCATCACGTTCACGCTGTTCTGGAAAGAGAAGTGCTGCGGGTCGGCGGTGCGGAGCGCGGCGATGATCTCCGCTGCCCCCTCCCCGACGTTCTCGATGTGGTAGACCGCACCGGATGCGACGTGGTACATCTGCCCGGTCTTCACGAGGAAGGTCGCGAACTCGTCACCGGTGGCGAGCATCGACACCAAGACGGTGCCCCGAGTGACATAGGCGATCTGGTTCGAATTGACGTTCCACTGCGGCTCGCGGATCGCCCCCGGCTCGAGCACGATCCGCTTGAGGCTCATCCCATCGAGGATCGAGAAGTTGCTCGCGCTCAGTTCGGCGACCGACCCGAGATCGCTCTCGAAGACGGGAGCGACGTCGACGAGGGATGCGACGTGGCGGGACGGGGTGCTCATGATCGGGTTTCCCATGGCATTCCTTTCGGTAGGGGTGTCTGCGGTCGACGTCACGCGGGGACTCGGCTCCAGGTCAGCTCGACGTGGAGGCTGCGCCCGTCGGGCGAAACCGCCTGCAGCGTTCGGCCGCGAAGGATGTCGTCGTGGACCGTGAAGGTCCGCACCTGCTCACCGCCCTGCCATCCGGGGAAAAGAGCGATGTCGATGTGATGGGTGACGGTGTCCGTCTCGGGGTAGAGGGTGAAGGGGCCGCCGTACGCGATGAAGTCTCGGGCCATGGCGACGACCTCCGCATCGGTCGCACTCTCCGGACCGGCTCCACCACTGGCAGGACGGGTGGTGCTGCCGAGCACGGCCGTGACGATGCCGTTGGCGCTGTAGCTGAGATAGCCGTCGGCGTTCGGACCGAATTGGGCTCGGCGCTCGCCGTCGGCGAAGACTTCCTCGGCGCTGACGAAGCGCCACGCTCCGACGAGGTCAGTGATGGTGGTGGTCATGACGGTTCTCCTTCTGGGGATGACGCCGAGGAATCTCCGTCGGGGTGACGGGGACGGCGATACGGGTGCGACCGACCTGGATGAGGTGATGGACGTCGACACGAGTGGCGAGGGCGCTGGCGGAGCGGATGGTCTCGTCGTCGTACTGGGTCGGGCGACTGGTGTGCTGCTGGAGGTGCTCCTGCCAGCTCCCGACGCCGAAGACCTCGACGAGGTGGCTGGGGCTCTCGCGGTCTTGGTAGAGCGTCCAGGTGCGCGCACCGGTACGCCGCCTGCTGTGCTCCACGAGCCGCATCTGCTCGACGAAGACCGTGCGATCTTCCTCGGGGATCTCGTACCGGACGAGCACGAGGGTCTGCCCCAGGGGATCGACGTCGGCGCCCCCATCGGGACCAAGAGGAAACGGGACGGTGAGACGCCGCTTCTCCGCGGTCGGAAGCAGCGGCCACCGCAGTTGTGACGCGGCGACGAGGATCACGAGGGCGCCGGCCGCAGCGATCGTCGCGGGCGCGCCGGTCCAGCTCGCGATGCCGCCGCCGACGACGGCCCCCAGAGCCAGAGCACCGAAGAAGACCATCTGGTAGATCGACAGCCCCCGGGCACGCACCCAGACGGGGAGGAAGGATTCGACGACGCCGTTCACGGTCGCCACGACACCGATCCACGCAGCGCCCACCACGGCGAGCACGGGCAGGGTCACCGCGATGCTCGACGACAGAGCTACCGTCAGGGTGCCGGCGCCGAAGACGGCCGACGAGAGGAGGACGGTGACGTTCTCTCCGATCCTGTCGCGCAGCATCGGGGCGACGAACGCCGCCGCGACGGACCCCGCACCGAGCCCGGCAAGGAGGACCCCGTAGCCGGCGGAGTCGACGCCGAGGCGGTCCGTGGCCACGAGCGGGAGCAATGCGTACAGCACACTCCCCGGCACGACGAAGAGACCGAGCCGCACGAAGAGTCGACGGATGACACCGGAGTGGGAGACGTAGCGCATCCCCGCGCGGGTCGCGTCGACGAACCGCTCGGGCTCGTGTCCGCCCGGGCGGTAGCTGCGCCAGCCGATCAGGACGACCAGGAAGACCCCGAACGACGCAAGGTTGAGACCGAAGACGAACGCCACCCCGAGGCTCGACAGGAGGAGCCCTGCGACGGCCGGCCCGATCGCACGAGCGAGATTCACGGAGATCGCGCTCAGTGACGCCGCGTTCGGGATCATCGGAGCGGGGACGATCTCGGCCGAGATCGCCTCGTAAGCGGGAAGTTGCACCGCCGATGCCGCGCCGAGCAGCAGTGTGAGCACCAGGAGCAGGTACGACGTCATCTCTCCCGCCGCCGTGAGGGCGACGAGCCCGGCACTGATCACCACCTGCACGCTCTGCACCCAGATCAGCAGGCCGCGCCGGTTCAGGAGCTCGCCCAGTACCCCGGCCGGGATGCCGAGCACGAGGACGGGTGCTGACGACGCGGTCTGCACGAGGGCGATGAGCAGCGGCGAACTCTGCTCCTCGATCAGGAACCACTGCGCCCCCACCGTCTGCATCCAGCTGCCGATGTTGCTGACGAGAGCGGCGATCCAGAGGGCACGGAAGATCGGCACGGTGAACGGCGCGAGCACGCGCACGCGGTCCGCACCGCTCTCGTCATTCGTCGCGATATCGGTCACGGCTCTGGACCTACCGGCGCGGCCGGTGCCGAGGCGTCTCGAGGACGACCTTGCCGACCGTTCGCCCGGACTCGAGCAGTTCGTGAGCGAGCGCGGCTTCGGCGAGCGGGAAAACGGTGTCGACGACCGCTCTGATGCGGCCCGCCGCGACGAGCGGTATCACGTCGCGAATGACGCCGGCGACGATGGCTGCCTTCTGATGTGCGGGTCGGCTGCGGAGGATCGTCGCGGAGATGCTCGCGCGGCGGGCCAGGAGTTCGCCGAGGTCGAACGTGACCGGCCCGACGGCACCCCCGATGATGACGAGGTGTCCGTCGTCGGCGAGGCACTCCATGTTGCGGCGAAGGTAGGTGGTGCCGACGATGTCCAGGATCGCGTCGACGCCTCGGCCGTCCGTGGCGTCGAGGGTCGCCGCGACGAAGTCGGCGAGGCGGTAATTGACCGCCTCGGTCGCTCCCAGCTCGACTGCGGCGCGCGTCTTCGCTTCACTGCCCGCGGTGGTGATGACTCGCGCGCCGATCGCCGTCGCCCATTGGATGGCGAAGGAGCCGATTCCGCCGCCGGCGCCATGGATGAGCACCGCCTGTCCGGCACGGAGACCCGCGATCATGGCGAGGTTCGAGTAGACGGTGCACGCGACCTCCGGCAATGCGGCAGCCTCGATCATGCTGAGGCCGGCGGGGACGGGAATCAGCTGCGCGGCGGGCGCAATGGCCTCTTCGGCGTAACCGCCTCCGGCGACGAGGGCGCAGACCTCGTCACCGAGGCGCCAACCGGTGACCTCGCTGCCGAGCGCGGTGATGATGCCCGCCACCTCGAGGCCGAGCCCCGGTGGTGCGTTCGGAGGCACCGGGTAATGCCCTCGCCGCTCGAGGAGGTCGGCGTTGTTCACGCCGGCAGCGGCGACTTCGATACGCACCTCGCGCGGACCGGGCTCCGGCCGTTCCACCCGTACGAGGCGGAGGACGTCAGGAGGACCCGGGTGGGTGAAGCGGATCGCGGAGGACATCGAGGTCGTTCTTCCCTTCGGGGTGCGCGCGTGATCGAAGGGGGCTCGTGGCCCCCTCCGATCACGCCGACGGCGGGGTACTGGCCGTCTCAGTGCTCGTCGTAGTGGTCCCCGTGAAGGGCATGACGGTGCGAGTCGTGGATGTAGTCGACGTGGTCGCCGTGGTCGACGGTCTCGTGACCGCATCCTTCGCCGTGTTCGTGCGCTTCGATGTCGTGATGCTCGACGTGCTCGTCGTTCGCGGTCATCGCTGATCCTCCGATGCGGCTCAGGCCGTGACGGCGGCGGCTTCGGCCGCGCGTGCCTTCGCGAATGCGGCGATGCTCTGCGCGTAGTGCGGGGTCTCGACCTCGCAGTGGGCGCCGGAGGCGTGCTGGCGGGCGGCCGCGGCGTCTTCGAAGGTCTGGCCGCTGGCGATGATGAACTTCAGGAAGTCCTCGGTCGGGTGGGACGTGACGGTGTTCACGTACCGCAGCTGGTCGCCCTCGAGCTGCTCGATACCGAGCTCCCAGATCACCTGGGTCGTCGTCCACCCGGCCGCCGAATAGACGTCGGAGATCGACACCATCTTGCAGTAGTGCGGGCTCGCGACCTCATACCGGTACTGCTGGATGACCAGGCCGGCGCCGATCATCTCGACGTTGATCGACATCGGGGTGCCGTCGTCGTCCACGGTGTAGCCGGCGGCCTTGTGGTCGCCGGGGGCGCAGCGCTGGTACTCGTGCGTCGGCAGGGTCTTCAGCCACTGCTCGATGTCGACGTACGCGAACGGCGCGGTCACGTCGGCGGTGACGACGGCGTGCGAGAGCACGAGGTCGTCGCGAACCATAACGCTCATGGGATGTTCCTTCCAGTTGTGCCGGGTTCCCGGCGGGGATGCGTGACCAGGTGGGCCACTTCGTCGGGTCTGAACCCGCAATCGGAACGTTAGGTTCGGGGTCCACGCGCCCACATCCCCCCGCGGGGTTCCCGATATCGCATGGTGCGAAGGGGGGTGCGAGAGGGTCATGGCCGACCCCCGACCGCCGGTTACGGTGGACGAGTGCTTGCTGATGGCCGACAAGCGCGCCGAATCGGCCTCGACGCGCTCTCAGGGATGGGTGCCGGCCGGTACCACGCGCCCGTTCGCGGCCGGCGGAAGGAGATTCACCAGGTCGAACATGGCCTGGATGCCGCCGCCACGGGCGATCAGGCGGTCACCCTCGTGTTCGGCGACGCCGGCATCGGGAAGACCCGATTGTTGCAGCATGCGCTGGAGCGCGCCACGGAACGCGGCTGGAAGACGATGGTCGTGGCACCCGACGTCGATTCCACGCTGTCCCCCCTCGGCGCACTGATCGGCGCGGCGACGCGCACCGATCCGCCACTCGTCATCAAGGACGACCTGGGCGTGCTGCTGCAGTCTTCGGCCCCGAAGTATTGGCTGACCAGAACCATCGCTGAGGGCCTGGAGACCATGGCGGGTGCGGCCGGAGCGTTGGTCATCGTCGACGACCTGCAATGGCTGGACGCGGGATCGCTCGGCGCGCTGACGGCGCTCATCCACGATCTTCACGGCGTTCCCGTCGTCTGGCTCTTGGCGACCCGGACCGGCGTCTACAGCGAAGCCCATCAGCGCTTTCTCGACGGGGTGAAAGGCTTCGCCGCCATCCTCGACCTCGCCCCGCTCGACAAGACAGCGGTGGACGAGATCGCGCGGGACGCCCTCGGCGGCGAGCCCGGTCCCCGCGTCGAGCACGCCCTCACGCGCACCGCCGGATACCCCCTCCTCGTCCTCGAGCTCCTCCGCGGACTCGAAGAGGAGGGGCTCCTCCGGTCAGCTCGCGGAGTCGTCGACCTCGACGACGAGACGCTCCCCGCACGTTTCGGCGCATCAGCCCGCGACAGGCTTCGCCAGCTCAGCCGGGACGCGCAGAGGATTGCGCAGATCGGAAGCCTCTACGGCAGGGAGTTCCCCCTCAACGGGGTTCTCGACATCCTGGGGCAGACGGCCTCCGCGGCCGCGCCCGCTCTGCAGGAACTCCTCGACCTCGGGTTCATCGTCGACACGAGCACGTCCCTCGCCTTTCGGCACGACACCGTGCAAGCGGCCGCCCTTCAGAGCCTCTCGCCCTCGCTTCGACGGGCAATGACGCGCGAAGTGATCCGCCGACGCCTCCAGGCGGGGGAGGGTGTCGGCGCACTCGCCTCGTCGATCCTGTCCGTCGCGGAAGCCGGCGACGACGAGTCGATCGAGCTCTTGTTCCATGCCGCCCAGCGGCTCTCCTCCACGGACGTGCAGGGGGCGGCCGAGTTGGTGATCACCGGCGCGCATCTCACCGCGGGGAGTCCAGCCCACGCCGATCGCGTCGCCGCCATGCTCCCCATCGTCCTCTTGGGAGGACGGGTCGAGGAGGCGATGGAGATCAGTCGCTCCCTCAGGCCACTGCTCACCCCGGATGCGCGCGCGAACATGAGCCTCGCCATCGCGCGTCAGCTCACCGAATCGGACTTCGACGGGGCGATCCGCGAGACCGCGGCCGGGCTCGCGATCCCGGGCGTATCCGACGAGGCACGCGTCGGATTGCTCTCCGTACGCGCCCTGAACTTTGCCAATAAGGCCGACGAGAGGGGCCTCCGCGAGAGCCTGAAGCAGGCGCGTGAGACCTCAGATCCCGACCGGGACGGACGGGCCCTGGCCACCCTCGACGCCACGGAGTCGGTGCTGGTGTTCAACCAAGGCGACTTCGACGAAGCCGAACGGCTGCAGCGCCGGGCGCTCGAGAGCATCTCGCGCCTCGGCATCCCCACCGGTCTCTGGATGCCGGAGGGTCTGTGGCTGGCCTTCATGCGCAACAGCACGGGGCACTGCGCAGAAGCCCTGCGACTGACCGATGAGGGCCTGGCCGAGGCACGCGCCGCGAAGAACGTCATCGCCGAGGCCTACTGGATGATGGTCCGCTCCCGCGTGCTCTACGACGTCGGCCGACTGGACGACGCCCGCGCGCAAGCCGAGACCGTTCTCGAGCTCGGCGAGCAGCTGGGCCTCGGCGACTTCATGAACGCCACGGCCGGAATCGTCCTGCACCGGATCTCGCTCCACACCGGGGACATTCCGCTGCGGGAGCGGGTTCGGCCGCTCGTCCAAAGCCTCGCCGACGGCGTCGGGCTCCGGCGCACCGGTCAGTGGAGCCTTGCGGTGGAGGCACGGGAACGGATGCGCCCGACCGAAGCGTACGAACACTCTCAGCTGGCCATCGCGACTCTGCGCGAGGCGACTCCCTCGATGACGACCCCCGCGGATTTCTCAGACGACTTCGTGCTCGCCGCCATCTGTCGAGAAGCCGGCGACCTCGACGCGGTCGACGTCGTCGTCGAGGTCGCGCAGCACCGGGCCGCCCAGAATCCCGACAACGTCTTCGTCGCGGCGCTCGCGCGCGCGGCGCGCGGCATCCGCGACGGCTCGGCCGACGATCTTCTCGCCGCGGCCGAGCTGCTCAGACACGAATGCCGCCCCTTGGTGACGGGCACCCTCTTCGAGGCCGTCGGAGACTTCTCGGAAAATCGGGAGCAGGCGACGAAGGCTCTCACGCAGGCGATGCAGTCTTACGCGACGTGCGGTGCGACCCGCGATGTCACTCGCGTGCTCAAGAGCCTGAGGAGCAGGGGGGTCCATCAACGACCTGCCGGCACCGCCGAGACCAGTGGGGGAAACGGCCTGTCCCTCCGCGAGCAACAGGTCGCGGCTTTCATCTTCTCGGGTCTCACCACGCAACAGATCGCCGACGAGCTCCTGGTGTCCCCGCACACCGTCGTCACCTACATCCGACACATCTACGCCAAGTGGGGCGTCAATACGAGACGTGAAGTGGCGCAGCAGTATGCCCGGTTCCGCGGCCGTGGCTGACGCCGGCGGAGAGACGTCATGACCGATCCCTCACCGTTCGGGCTGTTGCTCCGGTCGCTCCGGGTCGAACGGAATCTCACCCTGGAAGCCCTGTCGGCGATCTCGGGCGTCAGCGTCCGCACCATCGGCGACCTCGAGCGCGGCGTCAGCACGTCGCCCCAACGCCGCACGGTCGATGCCCTGGCCGAGGGCCTGGGCCTGGACGTCGCCGCCCGCCACGCGTTCCTCCGCGCGGCCCGGGCGCGCGTCCGCGTCGTCGACTCCCCCGACGCGCCCGGCGCCGTCCCGCCCCACCGCGTGTTCGATTTCGCGGGCCGGGAGCGCGAGATCCGGGACGCGCTCGACGTCCTCGAGGGCGAACCGCCCTCCGGTCGTCCCCGCCCCGCGCTCGTCATCAGTGGCGCCCCCGGAATCGGCAAGACCACCGGCGCCGTCGAGATCCTCGCTCGCGGACGCACCGCGGATCTCCCCACCGTCTTCGTCGGCCTGGACGGCTTCAATCCGTCCCCGCTGACGCCCCTGCAGATCATCACGGCGATGCTCCGTCAGCTACCGGGGTCGGAGCAGAAGCCACCGACCGACCTCGACGGGGCAGCGAAGCAATGGCGTGCCGCCGTCGACGCCTCCCCCGTTCGTGTTCTGCTCGACAACGCGGCCAACGAGGCACAGGTCCGACCCATCCTCTCGATCTGCAGCGGCGACGTCGTCGTGGTGACGTCGCGTCGGAGCCTGGCCGGACTCGAGGGCGTGCGACGACTGCGCTTCGACCCCCTGCAGCGCGACGCCAGCATCGCCCTGCTCCGCCACCTCATCCCGCAGGCCGGTGCCGACCTCGACGCTCTGGACGAGATCGCGAGCCTCTGCGACGACATCCCCCTCGCCCTCCGCGTGGTCGGCAGCCGGATCGCGAGCCGGCCGTCGTGGAACGTCGAGGACCTCCTGTTCAGACTGCGGACGGCCGAGGACAGGCTGCGGCTCCTCGTCGCCGGAGATCTCGCGGTCGAATCGGCCATCTCGCTCTCGTACGAGGAACTCGACCCCCGCACGGCCGCCCTCTTCCGGTGGATCTCCCTCATCGGCGGGAAGACCTTCGGCGCGCACCTGGCGGCGGCGGCGGTCCGCTCGACCGACGTCGCGGAGGTCGAGGTCCGCCTCGACGACCTCACGGATCTCGGCCTGCTCGAAGCGCGCGGCGGTGATCGCTACCGACTGCACGACCTCATGCGCCTGTTCGGCGTGAACAAGCTGCGGTCCACCGTCGGGCCGGACGAGATCGAGAGACGCCGTGGGCACATCCGCACCTGGCTCCTCGGAACCCTGGAGCGGGCCGGAGCCTGGTACGAGCCGAACAGGGAACCCCAGGTCGGCGGCACCGGGCGGGTGTTCGTCGACGCCGACGACGCGGCGACGTGGATCCGGGCCGAGGCGGAGCATTGGTGGCCCGCGTACTCCGAGGCCGCCGAACTCGGCGAGGATGCCACGGTCGTCGATGTCGCCGATGCGTTGCACTGGTACTCCGACGTCTGGCTCGCCTGGGGGAATTGGCATCCGTTCTTCTCGCTCGCCGTGGCCGCCGCCCGGAATCTCGGTGACGCCGCGATGGAGGCGACGCAGCTCGGGTACCTCGCGTGGGCAGACATCGTGGAGACGGGGGATCGTGAGCGCGCGGTGCTCACCGGACGCGCGGCGCTCGAGGCGGCGCAACGCGCCGGCGACGCCACTCAGGAGGGGTGGGCGAACTACTACGTGGGATGGGCGAGCTGGCTCCTCAATCGGGCCGCCGACGCCGCGATCGCCGCCGATCGGGCGGTCGACGCGTTCTCACGCTCGGACGACAGGGCCGGCGTGGAGAATGCGCAGCTGCTCGCAACGATGATCCAGAACACGCGAGGGGAGCATTTCGCCGCGATCGAGCGGATGGAGGCCACTCTCGCGCGCATCCAAGCCGACCCCGAGGCCGACAGCTTCCTCAATCTCATCACCCAGTACGCCGCCTACCTGGACCTCGTGGATGCCTATATCGCGGTCGGCCGCCATGACGACGGCATCCGCGCGGGGGCGATCGGCATCCGGATCGCCCGTGCGCTGAAGGACGACATGAGGGTCGCCCTGATGATGCGTCGTCACATCCGGGCTCTCATCGCCGCCGGCGAATCGGCGGCGGCGATGGCGGAGGTGGACGAGGCGCTCCGTCTCCTGGGCCCGGGCAGCAGCGAGGCCTTCGTCTTCGCGCGGTTCCGGGCGGAGATCGCTCAACTCCTCGAGGGCCGGGAGCTCCGCCCGAACCCGGACCCGCGCGGTTCTCGCGAGGCGCCGTAGCTTCTGCCGTCGGCGTCAGAGGGGAAGCGAGTCGCCGAGCTGCTGACCGTAGCGGGCGATGGATCGGCCCACGGGGAGCCTGTCGCGGTTGTACACGGCGAGCGCGTCGCGAACGGACAGCTCGCTGCTCAGCAGGTCCACCAGCGCCATGGCGTCACCGGCGGCTTTGGCCGCCCCCATCGCCGTGTGCGGCCGGACGACCACCGCGGCGTCGCCGACGAGGGCGACGCGGTCCGCGGACATCCGCGGCGTGACGTAGTCGTAGATCGCCTGCAGGAACGGGCGCGGCTCGGCGGCGACGGCCTGCGCGAAAGCCTCGGGCAGTTCGGATGCCGCGGCCGCGACGAGCGCGTCGCGGAGACCGGCCGGAAGGTCGCCGGGGGCGAGGGAGCTGCTCGTCGCGGCGTGCCCGCACGCGACCATGAGGGTCTTCAGACCGTCGAGCGGGAGGGACCGGTACCAGACCCAGTTGTATCGGCGCAGGCCGCGACCGGTCTCACCGTCGGGTCCCGGGACGAGGTAGCCCAGCATGTGGGAGCGTGACGCGGTGAAGAAGGCGAACCGTTCCAGGAGCGTCTCGGCCGAGGGGTCCGGAAGCGCGGTCTCGGGCACGAGGCCCCGCCACGTGACGTAGCCGACGTAACGGTTGGCGGACTGCCCGTCCGCCACGGCCTCGCGGACGACGGAGTTGAGACCGTCAGCCCCGACGACCAGGTCGAAGGAGAGATTCCTGCCGTCGTCGAGCTGGACCACCGCGCGCGCGTCCTCCGACCGCACGGACGCGACCGCGCTTCCTTGCAGATGGCTTCCGTCGGGGAGGACTCCGCGGAGCCCCTCGTAGAGGTAGTCCCACGACAGCTGGGTCTGGGGTGTCGGGTCGCGGGAGAGGACGTCGCCGCGCCGGTCGAGCGTGATGCGTTCGCGGGCCTCGACGCCCGATCGTGTGACGGCGGTCAGCCCCAGGCGGGTGAGGACGTCGAAGAGGTCCTGCTGCCCGACGAGTCCCGCGCCGCGACGCGCCAGTCCGGTGCGCGACCGTTCGAGGACCGTCACGTGGTGGCCGGCCCGGTGCAGCAGCGCCGCGGTGAACAGGCCGCCGAGGGAACCCCCGACCACCCCCACGTGCAAAGGTTTCGTCGTCATCCTCTGCCACCTGAACGCTGCATGGGGCGACGGTAGCCCCGCGCGATCGCGCTCCGCTTCGACGTTCGACGGAAGTTGGCGCACTCCGTCTCAGGCGCGGCCCGTCGCTTCCCAGAGCCGGATGAGCTTCAGCGCGACGTGGAGCGTGCTGCGCTTGACGCCGTCGGCGAGAGCCTCGCGAACCACGTCCGGCATCCGTTCGAGGCGGTAGTACAGCGTGGTGCGGTGGACGAAGAGGATCTCGCAGGCCGCCACGACATTCGCGCCCACGTCGAGATACGTCTCGATGGTGTGCCGCTGACTGTCATCGGTCTGCCGGTAGAGGGCGTACGCGGCGGGTGAGATGACGTGGAGGTGCGCGGGGTTCGCGGACGCGGATGCCAGGAGCAGCCACCCGCCCAGCTCGCTGGCGTCGGCGACGGGGTGGAACTGGGGCAGGGTCGCCGCGAGCGAGGCCGCGATGGCCGCCTCCTCGGCGGCGCCCCGCACGTCGTCCGCCTCCCGTGCCGGTGAGGCCGTGCCGATCCCGAGAACACGGATGCCGTGCTTCGCGGCCTCGTGGAGGACGACGTCGTCGACGTCTCGGCCGACGGGCGGGCCGACCAGCATCACCATGCCCGCGCGCAGGGCGAGGAAGTGGAGGGCGAGCGGTCGCAGGTGCGTGACGTGTCGCGCGAAGGCGATCCTCTGGACGTCGGTGACCGCCGCGTCGACGAGCAGCGCCCGAACGACGGAGCCCTGGTCGCGGTTCAGCCATCGCTGCTGGAGCGCGCGGGTGTAGGCCGCGCGCCGCACGTTCTCGTCGTCGTCCAGCAGATCGCGCAGCACCGAATCGCGGTCCGGACCCCGGTCCTCGCTCAGCAGTTCCCGCACGAGGACGGATGCCGCGTCGAGGGCTTCGAAGTCGAGTGGGGAGAGCGCGCGTTCCGCGTCGGTCCGGACGGAGATGTGCGCGAGGGTCACGCCTCGGTCTTCCACGGGCACGACGACCCGCGACTCGGGCGAGCGGCCCCCGGCCCCGCTCTCGAGGGCGGAGGGATGCGGCGCGCCTTCACGGACCGCGACCGGACGCCCCAGGGACGCGGTGAGCTGATCGGCGATGTTCTGCAGGCTGACGGGTGCAGTCGTGGCGTTCGGGGTGGCGCGCACGGGGGCTCCTCTCCGGGCGGGTTCATCATGCGGCGTCCGCGTCGACAACCGCCGACGCGGGCCGCACCGAGATCGAGTCACCCCATCCGACCGCCTCGCGCGCGGAAGAACCAGGAAGAAAGCAGGCAGAACTGCGCCGTCGAAGCGGCCCGCGCGTGAGGAGCACATCCACCGCGACACGTCTCCGACTCCTGTCGGAAGGCCGGGGCGGTTCTCGTTCCTAGATTCGTCTGAGCACGAGGAGGACGACCACGAGGGATCTCATGACAACAGGCACCACGGTCGTCCTCGTGCACGGCGCGTTCACGGACGCCTCCAGCTGGTGGCCCGTGGTCCTCCGTCTCCTCGGGGCCGGGCACCGGGTGCTCGCGCCGCCCGTCTTCGGCCGCAGCTTCGACGGCGATTGCCTCTACATCCGCGCCTTCGTCGAGCGCATCGACGGAGAGGTCCTCCTCGTCGGCCACGGCTACGGAGCCGCCGTCGTCACCGTGGCGGGAGACGCCTCGAACGTGACCGGGCTGCTCTTCGTCGCGGGGTACGCCCTGGAACGGGGAGAGTCCGTCGGCGAGATGGCCGGCGCGTTCGCCGCCGCCGACGTCGACGAGCACCTGGTGCCCGCGATGTTCCGGGACGAGAGCGGCTGGCCCGGCACCGAGGTCACGGTCGCCGTCCCCTCCTTCCCCGCCATGCTGGCCGAAGGACTTCCCGCCGATGAGGCGTCGGTGCTCGCCGTTTCGCAACGCCCGATCGCCGTATCCGTGCTCGATGAACGCGCCCCGGCCGCCGCCTGGCACGCGAAGCCCAGCTGGGGAGTCGTCTCCACCGAGGATCGGACGGTCCCTCCCGACGTGCAGCTCTTCGGCTACCGGCGGGCCGGATGCCGCGAAGTCGCCGCCTTCGACGCGCCCCACCTCGTCACACAGACCCACGCCGCCGAGATCGTCCGGTTCATCGAGACCATCCTCGACGAGATCGCCGCCGATGGCTGACCCGCAGGCCGTTCCTCCCGCGGCCGAGAAACCCGCGGGCTGGACCTCGGGGTTCGCGCCCCTGGCCGTTCCGATCTTCCGGCTCGTCTGGCTGGCATCCATCGTCAGCAACATCGGGAGCTGGATGCAGACCGTCGGCGCGCAGTGGCTGCTCGTCGAGTCGAACGGTTCCGCGCTCGTCGTCGCCCTCGTTCAGACGGCGTCGGCGGCGCCCGTCCTGATGTTCGCGATCCCCTCCGGCGTGATCGGCGAGTTCCTCAACCGGCGCCTCGTCCTCCTGTACTCGCAGGTGATCCAGTTCGTCATCGTGCTCGTCCTGGCCTACCTGACCTGGATCGGCGAGACCACCCCGGTGATCCTGCTGGCATCCACCTTCGTCCTCGGCACGATCTCCGCCATCCAGCTCCCCGCGTTCCAGGCGCTCGTGCCCGACATCGTCCCGCGCAACCTCCTCGTCGACGCCGCCAGCCTGTCGTCGATCGGGGTGAACATCGCGCGCGCCGTCGGCCCGGCCATCGCGGGTCTGGTCGTCGCGCAGTCGGGGGTCGTCGCGGTCTTCCTGCTGAACGCCGCCTCCTTCGTCGTCTTCCTCGGCGTCCTCTTCTTCTGGAAGACCTACCGCCCACCCGTCGGACGCCACGAACCCTTCATCGACGCGACTCGGGCGGGCATCCGGTACGTGCTGCACTCGCGGATCGTGCGGCTCATCCTCCTCCGGCTCGCGATCTTCCTGGTGCCCGCGAACGCGCTGTGGGCACTCCTCCCGACCATCGCGAAAGAATCCCTGCACCTCGACGCGGACGGATACGGACTCCTCCTGGCCGCGCTCGGCGCGGGGTCCATCATCGGCGCGTTCGTCCTGCCCTGGGCCCGGCGCGTCGCCGCGTTCAACGGGGTCATCCTCGCTTCCTCCGCCGTGTTCGGCGCCGGGCTCGTCATCCTCGTCCTCTCACCGTCGCTCTGGATCACGTTCCCCGTACTGGTGGCGACGGGGCTGGCATGGATCGGCGTGATCGCGACGATCAACGGCACCGTGCAAGCCTTCCTCCCGGTGTGGGTGCGGACGCGCGGACTGTCGTTCTACCAGCTCGTCCTGTTCGGCGGCACCGCCATCGGCTCGACACTGGCGGGCATCGCCGCCGCCGTGTGGGGATCCGGGATCGTCGTCGTCATCTCCGGCATCCTGTGTCTCCTGGGGGCCCTGTCGCTCCTTGCCTGGCCCCTCCCGAAGACCGCCGGGATCGGCCGCGACATCGTCGAGGTCCCCGGCGTCCACGACGAGCCCCGGGACGACGGCCGCGACGATGCCGCCGTGCTCGTCCTCATCCGCTACGCCGTCCCGCCCGACGCTCGCGCGGAGTTCGTCGCCCTGATGGCCCAGGTCAAGCAGACCCGCCTGCGCACGGGCGGGCGCGCCTGGCGGCTGTACACGGACGTCGAGGACGCGGACGTCGTGGTCGAGGCGTACACCGTCGGATCGTGGCGGGAGCACGTGAGCCAGCACGAGGGCCGGACGACCGAGTTCGACGGGGAGCTGATCGCCCGCGCCTGGGCGATGAGCACCACGGCACCGGTCGCGACGCACTTGCTTGAGGTCTCGCGGGCACCGGATCATCCTCACCATCGCCGCGACGACGCCTGAAACGGGGCGTGACCGGCGTCCCCCGGCAGACGGGACGGATGTCGACAACGTCACGACGGAAGTCGAAGAACCGTCGTCGACACCGTCGCTACATTCGCCTCACCGTCCTGAGGAGCAGCCGTGATCCCGATCGAAGCCCCGAGCCCGCCCACCGTTCCCCTTCGCCTCGCAGCCGAGTTCGCCGGCACGTTTCTTCTGGTACTCGGAGTCATCGGTGCCGCCGTCTTCAGCGCGTCCGTGCCCACGAGCGACGGCAACCCCGGCATCGGCTTCCTCGGCGTCGCCCTCGCCCTCGGGTTGACCGTCGTGGGTGGGGCCTACGCGTGGGGCCCCGTGTCCGGCGGCCACTTCAACCCCGCGGTCACGCTCGGCGTCGCCGTGGCCGGGCGATTCGACTGGCGGCTCGTCGGCGGCTACGTCGTCGCACAGATCCTCGGCGGCGTCGCGGCATCGTCGGTCGTCGTCGCGGTCGCCTCCGGTGGTCCCGGCTCCTTCCTCTCCACCGCCCTCGGTCACGGATTCGCGTCGACGGGCTGGGGCGACCTGTCACCGGGCGGCTTCTCGCTGGGGTCCGCATTCCTCGTCGAGGTCGCGACGACAGCGGTGTTCGTCGGAGTCATCCTCGGCGTCACCGGCCGCCGAGGGGACCACGTCACCGCGCCGCTGGCCATCGGCCTGTCACTGACGCTCATGGCCCTCATCGCCATCCCCGTCTCGAACGGGTCCTTCAACCCGGCCCGTTCCATCGCCACCGCGATCTACGGCGGACCGGTCGCCCTCGAGCAGCTGTGGATGTCGCTGGTGGCTCCCACGTCCGGCGCCGTCATCGCCGGGCTCGTCGCCCTCGCCCTGTCCCGAGCATCGGGCGAGCGCGCGACCTGATCACCGGGGAGGGAAGCAGCGATGGACGAATTCACACGCGCCACCTACACCGCCATCGAGCGGCTCGAGTTCGAGCTGATCGTTCGCGACTTCATCACGGTCCTCAACGAAGGATCGACACGGGAACTGCACGCGTTCCTCGCCGACGACGTCCACTACCGCCCCTCCGCTCAGCTCACCGTCTACGGCAGATCGGACGTCGTCGCGATGATCGAGGCCATCAAGCGCACCTTCCAGGAGTGGCGCGTCTTCCTGGTGAGCGTGGCCGTCACGGGCGACGTCGTCCTCGCCGAGCAGTCCATGAGCCTGCGACTCCCCGGCTGCGAACCGCACCTCGTGATGGGCTTCGCAAGCTTCCGCCTCCAGAACTCCCGCATCTCCGCGTGGCATCAGATCCACGCCTGAGCCCCCTCGGCCGCGGCGGAAATCTCCGTCATCTGTCTGATGAGGCGGCGACCCCCGGAGAGTGGGCTGAACGGGCCGGGACTTCACGGCGTCCCGAGCACGAAAGGAGCCTCCTCCGTGGAAGAGAACGACACCCGTCCCCCGCACCACGAGTCCCCCTCGCTGGGAAACCCCGACCTTCCGCCGGAGGGCGAGTCGAACACGGTCGACGACCCGGCGAGCCTGACGATGACCGGTCCCCAGAACCCGGTCATCGCGAGCCAGTTCCCCAACCAGATCGACGCCCCCGGAACCGACGTCTCCACGCAGGCGTTCTTCTGGTCGTCGTTCAACATCTCGCCGCGGCGGGTGCAACGCGGCGGCTGGGCGCGCGAGCTCACCAAGCAGGACTTCGCGATCTCCGACGAGATCGCCGGAGTGAACATGTACCTGGAGCCGGGCGGGATCCGCGAGCTGCACTGGCATCAGACCGCCGAATGGGCGGTCATGACCCGGGGCCGCTGCCGCGTCACCACCATCAGCCGCTCCGGGCTTCCCAGCGTCGAAGACGTGGAGGAGGGGGACCTCTGGTTCTTCCCCGGCGGAACTCCGCACTCGCTGCAGGGCCTCGGGCCCGACGGCGCCGAGTTCGTCCTCGCCTTCGACGACGGGGAGCAGTCGGAGTCGAACACCCTGCTCCTCACCGACTGGTTCGCCCACACTCCCCCCGACGTCCTGGCGAAGAACTTCGGGGTCGCGCAGGAGGTGTTCGCCGACATCCCGCTCCACAACCTCTGGATCTTCCCCGGCGACGAACCCGGCGACCTCGCCAAGGACCAAGCCGACGCCGGCGTCGAGTGGGGCGCATCGGAGCCCATCATCTTCCGCCTCTCCCGGTCCCAGCCGCTGCACAAGAACTCGGGCGGCAGCATCCAGATCGCCGACAGCACCAACTTCCCCTTGTCGCAGACGGTAGCCGCCGCGCTGGTGACCATCGAGCCCGGATCGATGCGCGAGCTCCACTGGCATCCCAACGCCGATGAGTGGCAGTACTACCTCCGCGGCTCCGCCCGGATGACGGTGTTCAACACCGGCCCGCACGCGAACACCACCGACTTCCGCGCCGGCGACGTCGGCGTGGTGCGGAAGAACTTCGGCCACTACGTCGAGAACACCGGGGACGACGTCCTCCAGTTCCTCGAGGTGTTCAAGGCACCGAAATACGAGGAGATCTCGCTGGCGAACTGGCTCAGCCACGTGCCACCCTCCCTCCTCGCCGCTCACCTCAACATCGACGAGGCGACCCTCGCGACGTTCCCGCGGGGCACCCAGGGCATCACTCCCCTGCGCGCCTGAGCGTCGCGCGCGGGGGGAAGGTAGTCCTCACAGGGCCACCACACCGCGTGTCTCCGCTCGTATCTTGGGCACAAGGACAGCGACGAGCGGAGGCACCGGTGAACGCCAGACGAAGCACATTCGGCACTGACCAGCCTCGTACCGACGACGTCGACGGCAGGGCGTCCCTCGTCGCCCAGCTCGTGGACACCGATCCCGAGCGCCGCCGGGAGTCCCTGCGTGCCGCCCGCAGCCGTCGATGGATCGACGTGTACGGCGACGTCGTCGTCCGCGCGGTCGTCGTCGACGGAGCCCCGGCATCGCGGGAGGAGCTCGTCCATACGCTGTCGGTGTCGGGGCGTGGCCACTCGCTCGTTCTCGAGGACGGTGACGCGATCCTCGTCGTCACCTCGCCCGGGCGAAGCGACCTCGACGTGGACGGGTGGATCCGGGACGCCGCCGCGCGCGCGGGCACGCGCGTCATCGGAGCCATCGGTTCGGCCGGGCTGCGCACCGACGAGCAGGATCTGCAGCGGGCGGCGGACGATGCACGCGCCACGACCGAGCTTCTCGTGCTCGTGGGCGGGGATGCCATCGGAACCACACGTGCCGAAGATCTCGGGGTGTGGCGACTGCTGCACACCATGAGCGGCTCGCCCGACCTCGTGGCCGCCGCCTCGCCCGCGGCGGACGAATTGTGGCGCGCCCCCGACCCGATGCGCAGGACCACGGTCGAGGCGTACCTCGACTCGGGATGCAACGTCGCCGTCGCGTGCCGGGCTCTCTTCATCCACCGGACGACGCTGTACTACCGGCTGGAGAGCATGCCCGAGACCGTGCGGGACGCGCTCGCCGACGGCCTGCAGCGGAGCACTCTGCACCTCGGGCTGAAGCTCCTGCGCCTCTGGGAGGGGAAGAACCGCCCCGACGCCGTCCCGCCGTCGCCCGGTGCCACGATCACGCCGATACGGCCTCGACAAGCGTCGAAACGCGCCTCGCACCCCGTGCTCTAGGTTCGGACCGTGAGCACCTCCTCCTCTCGACGCGTTCCCATCGAAGCGCAGAAAGTCGACGCGCCGCTGACCTCCAGCGCGACCTTCCTGGTCGTCGAGGTCGCGGCGGGCACGGACGCCGCGGACACCGTGCGCGACACCATCAGCGGAATCGACGACCTCATCAAGAACGTCGGTTTCCGCGATCTGGACGCGCAACTGTCGTGCACCGTGGGGATCGGAGCGCGCGTCTGGCCGCGGCTCACCTCGAAGCCCCTTCCGGTCGGGCTGCACCCGTTCACCGAGGTCGCCGGGCCGAAGCACACGGCCCCCAGCACCCCGGGAGACCTGCTGTTCCATATCCGGGCCAACCGGCAGGACCTCACGTTCGAGTTCGAACGCCAACTCCTCGACGCCCTCGGAGGCGCGGTGACCGTGGTGGATGAGACGACCGGCTTCCGGTACTTCGACGTGCGCGACCTGCTCGGCTTCGTCGACGGGACCGCGAACCCGGTCGGGAACGCCGTCGCGGAATCGACGCTCGTCGGCGACGAGGATCCGGGCAACGCGGGCGGCAGCTACGTCGTCATCCAGAAGTACCTGCACAACCTCGACAGCTGGCATGCCCTGACGACCGAGCAGCAGGAAACCATCATCGGCCGGAAGAAGGCCGACAACGTCGAGCTCGACGATGCGACGACCGGTCAGAAGTCGCACAAGACGCTGTCCACCATCGTGGTCGACGGGGTGGAGCACGACATCCTCCGCGACAACATGCCCTTCGGCAGTCCCGGGGCGTCCGCCTTCGGCACGTACTTCATCGGCTACTCGCGGTACCTGTGGGTCACCGAGAAGATGCTCCAGCGGATGTTCATCGGCGACCCGCCCGGAATGTACGACCGGATCCTCGACTTCTCCGAAGCGGTCATGGGCTGCACGTTCTTCGCGCCCTCCGCGGACTTCCTCGGCGGTCTCGCGGACGATCCCGGACCGGCATCCCCGTCGGGGCCGATGTCCGTGGACGAGTATCTCGGACTGGACGACACGTCGTCCCCGACCCCGTAGTCGCCCGTGCATCGCGCGGTCCCGTGGGTACCGCGACGGCCCGCGGCCGGCGGCGCATCGGCATGTCCAGATTCGGACCAGATATGGCCGAACCCTTCCTCACCGCGGAGGCGACGGCGATTCCATAATGACTGCATCGTGGTCTGGTGACGAGCAGGGGGTGACGCGGTGGCGGGTAACGGACCGCTCGCGGAGTTCCTCACCTCACGACGCGAACAGCTCCAACCCGAGGATGTCGGCATCCCGCGAGAGCGCGGACGACGGGTGGCGGGCCTTCGCCGCGCCGAGGTCGCGGGACTCGCCGGTATCAGCGTCGACTACTACCTGCGGCTCGAGCAGGGACGCGACCGGCAACCGTCCGCCCAGGTGCTCGGCGCGCTGAGCCGTGCGCTCCTCCTCGACCGAGTCGCGGACACCTACATGTACCGCATCGTGCAGTCCACGGGCGGTCGGCAGCGCTCCCCCCACCCGGCGGACCCCTCGGATGCCGCCGAGATCCTGCGCGCGTGGGGGGATGCGCCCGCCTACATCACGGACGCCCATCACGACATCATCGCCGTGAACAGCGGGGCCACCGCCGTCGCCCCCGACTACCTGCGTGTGGGACGGAACCTCCTGCTCGACGTGTTCGCCGTGTCGGAGAGCGCCTACGACGACGAGAGTTGGAACGACACCGCTCGGCGGCTCATCGCCGCGCTCCGTTTCCAGGCCGACGCCTCCAGCCCGCGGCTGCGGGAGATCCTCGGCATCCTCTCGGTCGAGCATCGCAAGTTCCGCCAGCTCTGGTCGCTGGGCGAGGCGTTTCCGCAGACCACCGGCGTCACCCTGAGCCACATCGATGCGCACGGGTGGGTCGACCTGCGGTGGCTGACCCTCGACGTCCCCGGGGAGGTCGGCCACTTCGTGACGACCTTCTACGCGGATGCCGGGACCCCGGGCGCGGACGCGCTCGCCGACATCGCCGCGCGGGCGCGGGATCACTCGGCGATGCGACCGTTGGCCACGATGGATGCCAGCCTGGCGAGCCGGGCCTCCGACTCCGCGTCGACACCCGCCAGCATCATGAGAGCGTCCGCCTGAGTGTCGTCGATCCACTCTTCCCGGTAGGCCAGGGTCATGTCGCCGACGGGCGTTCCGAGGAATCTGGCCACGCCCTGTCGTGCCGGCGCTTTCTCGTCCGCCCACGCCGCGGAGAACGTCGCGCTCGTCGCCGACAGCTCCCCGACCAGGTGACGGAACGGGGCGTCGTCGTGGTGGTGGTCGAGGGACTCGCGCAACATCGCCGCGACCTGGCCCGCCAGGACGTCCCAGCAGGCGGCGCCGGCGTACCCGGCGGAGTCCACGAACGTGTACCGGGCGAGGTTCGTCCCCTCCACGAAGCCCGGTGAGAGGGCGCGGGCCAGCGCGTTGGATGCCACGACGGTGAGGTGTCGATCCCGGACGAGGACGGGGACCCCCTCGACGGACTCGACCAGCGCGCGCGCCGTCTCCGGACGGTGATCGTCACGACTCATGCGGCCAAGCTACTTTCCTCGCTGGGGCGGTGCGTGGTCCCCCGGGGACCACCCTCACCGGCCTCCCGGGGGTCAGATCGGCGGCCGTTCGGCGACACCGTCCCCGGTGGTCTGGAACCTCTTCTGGTAGTCCGACGGCGTCGTGCCGTAGCGGGCGACGAAGGCGCGACGGAAGGCGACCGCGCTCGGATACCCGGCAGCGAGAGCCGTCTCCGAGACCGCGCGCCCCTCTTCCAGGAGACCGAGCGCGAAGTCCAGGCGCATCGACCCCGCGAACTCGGTCGGCGTCATCCCGATCTCGTCTCGGATGACGCGAGTGAGATGACGGATGCTGATGTTGGCGTGGCCGGCGAGATCGCGCAACGACGTCGGACGTGTCGGATCGCTCGCGACGTACTCGGCCACCGCGCGGGCCACGCTCGTCCGCGGGGGGCTCAGGCGCGCGGAGGCGGAGAACTGGGACTGCCCTCCCGATCGGCGCATGTAGACCAGGAGCAGTTGGGCGACGGATCGAGCGACATCGGCGCCGAAGTCCTCCTCCACGATCGCCAGCGCGAGATCGATGCCGGCGGCGACGCCGGCCGACGAGTAGACGTCACCGTCTTTCACGAAGATCGAGTCGGGGCGCACGTTCACGGCGGGGTACATGCTCGCCAGGGCGCCGGTGAACTTCCAGTGCGTCGTCGCCGCCTTCCCGTCCAGCAGGCCCACGGCGGCGAGCGCGAACGCCCCGCTGCAGATCGAGGCGACCTTGGCCGCGCGCTCGGCGAGGGCGAGCACCGCCTGACGGACCTCGGGAGCGTCATAGACGCCGGGGGCGATCTCGCTGCCCGGGAGGATGACGAGGTCCAGCGGCTCGTCGCCCCGGGCGGGACCGTCGACGCCCACCCGCAGCCCCATCGACGTGGTCACGTCACCGCCGTCCGGGGAGAAGAACAGCACCTCGTAGCCGTCCACCCGCTGGTTGGCTTCGGTGAACACCTCGGCCGGCCCGATGAAGTCGAGTGCTTTGACCCCCTCGAACAGCAGGATGCCGACCCGCTTGCGCCTCTTCATCGGCGTGGCCGGATGCCAGGTCGTCGAGCGCGCGTCCTCATGACGTCATCATCTCCCAGGGGGACCACGGGAGAAGCCCGAGGATCGCGAGCGGTCAGTAGTCGGTGCGCTTCTCGACCTCGATGTCGACCTCTGTCGCATCCGTGGCCCAAGACGCCAGCGTCGACCGCAGCTGGCGGAGCACCCATTCCGGGGGCAGCTGCTCGGAACCCGCCTCGAGGGATGCGAGCTGAGCGATGCGCTCGTCGACCGTCCCGCTCAGGTCGGCGGGGACGGGCTGGTTCGTCTCGGACATGGGGCTCCTCGATCCGGTCGTCACGTCATCACCGCGGGCACTCCGCGGCGCGACGTGCAGTCACCCTATGGGACGAGGTCGAGGTGTGTCTTCGGCGAATGTCGAAGATCGCCGAGACCTCGACGTTTCGTCGATTGGTTGACCGGGATCAGTGCTGGTGGGCGGATCCGACGGCGCCGATCACCGAGTGATGACCGGCGCCGACGAGGATGGCGCCCCTCCCGGGGACATCGATGACGGCGGTGCAGTCGCGCGGGACGTCGGCCTCGAGGCGCACCGTGTCGCCGTCGAGCTCCCAGCGCACGCGAATCGTCCCGTGCGGTGATTCGAGCGAGGACTCGGCCCACGTCAGACCGCCGCCGATGAGCGGGGCGATGGAGATCTCGCGGTAGCCCGGGGCCAGTGGCGCGATGCCGGCAATGCGGCGATGCAGGAAGTCGGCGACGGCTCCGAGGGCGTAGTGGTTGAAGCTCGTCATCTCGCCCGGGTTGACCGTTCCGTCGGGAAGCAGCGAGTCCCAGCGCTCCCAGATCGTCGTGGCGCCGAGTGTCACCGGACGCAGCCACGACGGGCTCTCCGTCTGCATCAGGAGAGCGAAGGCGACGTCCGAGTGCCCCGAATCGGCCAGCGCGTCCAGCACGTAGGGGGTGCCCGCGAATCCCGTCGAGATGCGGTGATCCGACGCCGCGACGAGGTCCGCTAGGCGGTTCCCCGCACGCTCGCGATCCTCCTCGGCGAGGAGATCGAAGACGAGCGCGAGAGCGTAGACGGTCTCGCAGTCGCTGCGGACGATCCCGTCGTTCACGTAATGCGCGCGGAAGGCGTCGCGGACCCGAGAGGCGAGAGCGGCGAACCGTGCGGCATCCACGGTCTCGCCGACGATCTCGGCGGTGCGGGCGACGGTCGAGAGCGTCCGATACGCGCACGCCGTCGCGACCACGCCGGGATCCGCGCGGGCGTCGGCGGGCCTGTCGGGCGGGGCGGACGGATCGAGCCAGTCGCCGAACTGGAACCCGGTGTCCCACAGCCCGGTCGGCGAGAGGAGCGCGGCGATGCGGTCGGCGTGCGCCGTCATCGAGGCGTACTGCCGATCGAGGACCCCGCGGTCGCCGTACGCACGCCACACCGCCCACGGAACCCACACCGCGGCATCCCCCCAGATCGCCGTGTCGGTCGCGGGAAGACCGCCGTACGCGGGGTCGTACTTGAGGATGTCCGGCGCCACGTGCGGCACACGTCCGCCGGCGAGCTCCTGTTCGACGGCCACGTCGCGCAGCCAGTCGGACAGGAAATCGTTCGTGTCGAACAGGAAGCAGGCCGTCTCGGCGAACACCGCGATGTCGCCCGTCCATCCCAGACGCTCGTCGCGCTGGGGGCAGTCGGTGGGCACGTCGACGAAGTTGCCGCGCATGCTCCACACCACGTTCTCGTGCAGGCGGGACAGCAGAGGGTCGGAGCACGAGAACTCCCCGATGCGGTGCATGTCCGACCCGATCACGACGGCCTCGAGGCTCTCCTCGATCGGCGGGGCGGATGCCGGCCAGCCGCTGATCCCGGCATACCGGAAGCCGTGGAAGGTCAGGGTCGGCTCGAAGACGTCGTCGCCGCCGCTGAGGAAGAAGCGGTCGGTCGCCCGCGCGCTGCGCAGCGGCCGGACGGCGAGCTCCTCGTGCTCAAGGACCTCCGCGTGACGGACCACGACGACCGCGCCGCGGGGCCCGCACACGCGCATGCGGACGAATCCGACGAGGTTCTGCCCGAAGTCCACGAGGGTCTCCCCCGACGGCGACGTCCAGGTGCGCTGCGGAGCGATGGTGGCCACGCGGCGCACCGGAGGGGCGAGGTAGGGCTCGAGCTCTGCGCGGGGCGCCGACGAGACGACGACGGGCCGTCCTGCCGCGCCACCCTCGGCGCGGAGCCAATCGTCCGCGAGACCGGCGTCGATCGACTGCCCGTCGTAGAGGTCGGCGCTGCGGACGGGGCCCTCGCTCCACTCCCATGTCGCGTCGGTCTCGACCGTCTGCACGTGACCATCGGTGTACACGACCCGAAGCGACGCGTACACCGCCCCGCGATCGCCGTAGATCCGCGCCTGCCCGCTCCAGCCCAGACGCCCGAGATACCACCCGTCGGCGAGCTGCATCCCGAGCACGAAGCGTTCGGAGACGAGTGCCGCCACGTCGGCCTCGGCGTAGCGGAGCCGACGCTCGTAGGCGGTCCAGCCGGGGACGAGGAGCATGTCGCTCGCGGGTGTCTCGCCGATCCAGGCGTCCGCGACGCCCTCGGCGCTCCAGCGCAGAACGGCGCTCACGATCTCGCTCCGCGGGCGGTCGAGCTCGACGACGCGGCGGAAGCGGGGCGGGGCGTGCGTCTCTTCCGACGCCGCGATAAAGACCGCGGTCACGACACGCTCGTCGTCGAACGGCCGACAGCGCCGGAGGCGGAGGGCGGAGCGACCGGTGCGGCGTCGCCGACGGTCGACGGTCGCACCACGAGCGTCGGTTCGACGATGCGTTGCCGTGTGGGGAACTCCCGCACGGGAACCCCGAGCTCGGCCAGGAGCAGGTCGACGGCGGTCTCGCCGACCGCATCACCCGAGGTGCTGATCGTCGAGAGCGGGATGGCGGCGACGGCCGCGATGTCGTCGCCATCGAAGCCGATCACCGCCACGTCGCGCGGAACCTCGACCCCGCACGAGACCAGCCCCCGCACCACGCCGAGCCCGACGAGGTCGTTCACCGCGAACACCCCGTCGGGCATCGTGGAGCCCCGAGTGGCGAGCTCGACCCCCGCGGCGAACCCGGCATCCATGCTCCGTTCGTCGATACGCACAGCCGTCAGCGTCGCCCCCGCCGTCTCCTCGACGGCGCGGCTGGCGCCGTCGAAACGCTCGCTCACCTGTCTCACGCTGAACGGGCCCCCGACGAAGGCGATGCGGCGTCGACCGATGTCGAGGAGGTGCTGGGCGGCGGCGTACCCGCCGGCCGCATCGTCCACGGACACCGACGCAATGAGGGCGGATGACGAACCTCGGCCCGTGATGACGGCCGGCGTCCCCCGGCGGCGCATCTCCTCGAGGCGAGGTTCGACATCGTCCAAGGTGGCGATGATGATCCCGGAGACTCGCTTGCGCTCGAACAAGTCGAGGTACTCCTCCTGCCGTCGCGTCGACCCGGCGGAGTTGCCGATCATCACGGTACGCCCGGCCTCGGAGGCACGACGCTCGATCGCGTCGGCGATGACACCCGAAAACGGATTCGCGAACTCGAACGCGATGTAACCGATCGTGCCCGTGTCTGTCGAGCTGATCGTGCGGGCTGCATCGCTGGGGACGAAGCGCAGGTCGGCGATGGCTCGCGCGATGCGTTCCCGAGTCGGCGGGGAGAGGAGGTGGGGGTGATTCAGGTAGTTGGACACGGTGGAACGGGACACGCCTGCCGCCGCTGCGACGTCCGTGATCGCCGCGCGTTTGGTGTGCATTCCTCGTCGCTCCTCTGTGTCACGAATGGTCGCATCGGTGATGGTCACTTTTTGGAGTGCTCCAATAGGAGAAGTGAGAGCGCAGCCCGCACTTCATGCCCATTTCCCTAAAGGCGCAGCGCCCGATGCAGTGCATTCGACCTCGATGATCGCACGGAAATTGGACCGGTTCAACCGGGTCGAGCGAGCGCCGGAGATCGCGGCCCCCTGCACGATCCGACGCGCCGTCGAGGCGTGACGGATCAGCCGGCGAAGGCGAACACCGGGGCTCCGCGTACGGATGAGGGCACCGCCGCGACGCGACCCGCGAGAGGCTCCGCCCCCGCCGCGACCCCCTGACGCGAGGTCGTGACGTACAGGACCGGGTGATCGCCGTCGCCGAACGCGCACGACGTCGGGTTCGTCACGGGGAGCGGCAGCACCTGATCGAGTCGCCCGTCGGAGTCGTAGCGGTGAACGGCGGCCCCACCCCACATCGCGACCCACAGGCCACCCTCGGCGTCGAGGGCCATCCCGTCGGGAGACCCCGGAGCGTCGTCCTCCATCCGCACGAACACCCGCGAGGCGCCGAACGTGCCGCGATCGGGGTCGTAGTCGTAGGCCCTGATCTCGCGGGACAGCGTGTCGGCGTGGAGCGCCGTGGTCCCGGCATCCGTCCACACCAGTCCGTTCGGGATCGACACCCCCTCCAGGGCGACGTGGACGCTCAGATCGGGGTCGAGGCGGTACACCCGCCCACCGCCCGGGCGCATGTCGTACGCCATCGAACCGCAGAACAAGCGCCCCGCCGCGTCGCACGCGCCCTCGTTCATGCGCACCGCGGGGTCGTCGAACACGGGGATCCTCCGCACGACGGCGAGGTCGTCGTCGAACAGCGCGAAGCCGCGCTCGACCGCGGCGACGAACCCGCCGTCACGACGACGCCGGATCACGCTCAAGACGTCCGCGATGTGCGTGCGATCGACGGATGCCACCTCGCCGGCGACGGTGATGAGGTCGCCAGCGAGCATGTCGACGTGTCGCAGCGTGCGCGTCGCGGCATCCCAGAAGGCGCCCTCGCCGTGGTCGACCGCGGGGTCGCCGATCCAGCGGACTCCGGCCGGACGAGTCAGATCAGAGCCACCCACCGTCGACCACCCATTTCTGCGCCGTGCACATGGCCGAGTCGTCCGCGGCGAGCCACAGCACCATGCGCGCGACGTCGGCCGGGTACAGCTTGTCCTCCAGGCTCTGGCTGCGCCGGATGTGCTCCTCGGCCTCGGGCGTCACCCAGTCGCGCACCTGTCGCGCCGTCATGACCCAGCCAGGGATGACGCAGTTCACGCGGATGCGATCGGGGCCGAACTCGCGGGCGAGCGTGCGCGTGAGTCCCTCGATGCCCGCCTTCGCCGTGATGTAGCCGACCAGATCTTGCAGATCGATGTGCGCGCTGATCGACCCCATGTTGATGATCGAGCCGCCCCCGGCCGCCCGCATCAGCGGGGCCACGGCTCGCGCGGCGAAGAAGTGGTGACGGAGGTTCACCGCCTGGCGGTCGTCCCAGTACGCCACGTCGAGCTCGTCGATCGTGTGGCGCAGGTCGTGCGCGGCGTTGTTGACGAGGATCTGCACGGGGCCGAGCTCGTCGGCGAAACGTGAGATGGCGCCTTCGAGCGCGGGGATGTCACGCACGTCGCACGTGAGGAACCGTGCGGCCCCGCCGAGCTCGGCGGCGAGCGCCTCCGCCGCGGGAACGTCGATGTCGACGAACCCGACGCGGGCGCCCTGCGCGACGAGCTGGCGGACGATCTCCTCGCCGAGGCCGGTCGCTCCCCCGCTCACGACGGCGACGCGTCCGGCGAGGCTCGGGTAGCTCGCGTACGTCATGCCGGAACACCGCCCGGAAGGATGACCGCGCGCCCGACCGCGCCGGCGGCGAGGGCGCCGAACGCCTCGTTCACCCCGTCGAGCGGGTAGCGGATGCCGATGAGCTCGTCCAGCGGGAGGAGCCCCGCTCGGTACAGCTCGAAGATCGCGGGGAGGTCGAGCGCCGGGACCGAGGAGCCGTACAGCGAGCCGACGATCTTCTTCTGCCGCTGCACCAGCTCGTTGATCGGGACGTCGAAGGTCTGACCGACGGCGCCGAGTCCGACCGCGACCGCGGTGCCGAGCGGCCGGAGCATCCGGACCGCGGTGGTGAGGGTTCGCGGCCGTCCGACGGCCTCGATGGCCCACGCCACCCCGCCGGGGGCGATCGCGAGCACGTCGTCGACCGGGTCGCCCTCCCCCGCGAGCACGGTGTGCGTCGCCCCGAGGCGACGGGCGAGCGCCAGCTTGTCCTCGTCGACGTCGACGGCGATGAGCGGGTACGCGCCCGAGAGCTTCGCCCCCATGATGGCCGCCAGCCCCACACCGCCCGCACCGATCACGACGACCGGGTCGCCCAGGCACCGCCCGATGACGTTGCGCGCGACCCCGACACCGGTGATCACGGCGCACCCCGCGATCGCGGCGATCTCCGCGGGGATGTCGTCCGGCACGGGCACGACGCTGCGCTCATGCACCACGACCCGCTCGGCGAAGCTCGACGCCCCGAGCAGGTGGTGCACGGGGCCGTCGGTGTCGCTCATGCGCGTCGTGCCGTCGAGGAGGCCGCCGGACTGGGCCTGGACGGCTCCCATCTCACACATGATGGGGGCGCCGACCATGCACTGGCGACAGCGCCCGCAGTTCGGACGCCACAGCAGGGCGACCCGGTCGCCGACGCGGATCGCGCCGCTGGTGCGCTCGCCGACCGCCCGCACGCGGCCGGCGCCCTCGTGTCCCGGCACGACGGGGAGCGGGCACCGCAGCTCTCCCCGGAGGTAGTGGAGGTCGGAGTGGCAGACGCCCGCGGCCTCGATCTCGACGAGGATCTCCTCCGGACCGGGGTCGGCGAGCTCGATCTGCTCGATCCGCGGGGGTTCGCCGACCTCTCGCAGGACGGCCGCGTGGATCAGGGACGGCATCGGGGCTCCTTCATGGTCAGTGGGATTCGCGCAGGACCGCGGGTCCGGTCGCCCCGACGAGGAAATCGAGGTCGGCGCCGGTGTCGGCCTGCTGGACGTGCTCGACGTAGAGCTGCTCCCACCCGCGGCGCGGTGCGGCGTATGCGGCGGTCGCCGCCGACGCCGGTTCGCGGGCTGCCAGCTCCTCGTCGGAGACCAGCATCCGAAGGCTCCGGCCGGCCACGTCCAGCTCGATCAGGTCACCGTCGCGCACCAACGCGAGGGGACCCCCGGCCGCAGCTTCGGGAGCGACGTGCAGCACGACGGTGCCGTAGGCCGTCCCGCTCATGCGTCCGTCGCAGATGCGGACCATGTCGCGCACCCCGCGCTCGAGGAGCTTCCGCGGAAGGGGCATGTTCGCCACCTCGGGCATGCCGGGGTAGCCCCGCGGCCCGCAGCCGCGCAGCACGAGCACGGAGTCCTCGTCGACCACGAGGTCGGGGTCGTCGATGCGGGCCCGCATGTCTTCGACGGAGTCGAACACGACGGCGGGACCGCGGTGACGCAGCAGTGCCGGAGTGGCCGCGGCGGGCTTGATGATCGCTCCCGACGGAGCGAGGTTGCCGCGCAGCACCACGATCCCGGCATCCGGCAGCAGGGGTTCGTCCGCCGTGCGGATCACCGCACGATCCCAGACCTCGTGCGCGTCGAGCTCATCGACGAACGGGCGGCCGGCGACGGTGATTGCCGTGGGGTCGAGCCGATCCCGCACCTCGCGCAGGACCGCGAGGTAGCCGCCGGCGCGGAAGAGGTCCTCCATGAGGTACGTGCCCGCGGGTTGGAGGTTGACCAGGAGGGGTACGCCCTCACCGATCGCGTCGAAGTCGTCGAGCGTGAGGTCGACGCCCACGCGCCCCGCGATCGCGAGCAGGTGAACGACGGCGTTGGTCGACCCGCCGATGGCGGCGAGCGCGACGATCGCGTTGTGGAACGACGCCTTCGTCATGACATCCGCGGGGGTCCGTCCCTCACCGGCGAGTTCGACGATGCGTCGACCGGTCGCGTGCGAGTACTCCAGCAGACGGCTGTCGGGGGCCGGGATGCCGGCGATTCCGGGGAGCGTCATGCCCAGCGCCTCGGCCATGAAGGCCATCGTCGAGGCGGTGCCCATCGTGTTGCAGTGCCCGCGGCTGCGGATCATCGACGACTCCGTCGAGCGGAAGACGTCACTGGTCAGACCTCCGGCGCGCACCTCTTCGCTGAGCTTCCACACGTCGGTCCCGCACCCGAGGGGCTTCCCGCGGAACGTGCCGTTGAGCATCGGCCCGCCGGGCACGACGATGGCCGGGATGCCGACCGAGGCGGCGGCCATGAGGAGGGCGGGGATGGTCTTGTCGCATCCACCGAGGAGCACCACGGCATCCACCGGGTTCGCGCGGAGGAGTTCTTCCGCCGCCATCGCCGCCATGTTGCGCCACAGCATCGCGGTGGTGCGGACGGTCGTCTCGCCGATCGACACCATGGGCAGGTTGTAGGGGATGCCGCCGGCCTCGTACACGCCGTTCTTCACGCTCTGCGCGACCTCGTCGAGGTGCGTATTGCACGGCGTGAGCTCCGACGCGGTGTTGGCGATCGCGATGTTCGGACGCCCGTCGAAGGCGTGATCCGGCACGCCGCGGCGCATCCACGCGCGATGGAGGTACGCGTTGCGGTCGTCGCCGCCGTAGAACTCGGCGCTGCGCCGGCCGCCCTCGGGTGCGTCGTCGGTCATGGGGTCGTTCCTCTGTTCGGGGACGGCAGCACGAGCTCGCCGTCGCGGCGGTGCGGGATGCCCGCCAGGGCCTCGTCGCGCAGATCGAGGGGAAGCGCCGCGGCGGGTGCCTGCTGGTAGGCGACCGGGCGCAGGAACCGGCGAATCGAAGTGGCCCCCACCGAGGTGTAGGTGTTCGTCGTCGCGGGCCACGGACCCCCGTGGTGCTGGCTCCACGTCACGGCGACGCCCGTGGGCCAGCCGTCGAACACGACACGTCCGACGCGCTCTTCCAGGGCCGCGACGAGGGCGTCGACCGGCTCACCCGGCTGCGCGTGGAGGGTGCCCGTGAGCGAACCGCCGACGAGGGCGAGAGCGGCGACGACCTCGTCGATCTCGTCGTACTCCACGAGCACCGTGACGGGGCCGAAGCACTCCTCCAGGAGCGCGTCGGACCGCTCGCGGAACGTGCCGATGTCGGTCGCGACGACGACCGCGCGCACGGGGCCGGACGCCTCCGAGGTCTCGCCCGCGACGACGCGCGCCGCCCCCTCCTCACGCAGACGATCCACCCCGGGGCCGAACGCCTCCGCGATGCGATCGGTGAGCAGCGTGAACGCGGGACGCTCGGCGACGCGCGCGCGCAGGCGCGGGTCGTCCGCGGTCCCGCGCGGCACGAAGACCAGTCCCGGCTTCGTGCAGAACTGCCCCCCGCCGAGGGTGAACGAGGCGACGAGCCCGTCGAGGATCGCGTCGCCCCGGGCCGCGACCGCGCCGGGGGTGACCACGACCGGGTTCGTACTCCCCAGCTCGCCGAAGAACGGGATCGGATCGGGTCGGCGAGCGATCTCATCCATCAGCCCCCGCGCCCCCGCGAGGGAGCCGGTGAAGGCCGCGGCACGGACGGCCGGCGCCCGCACGAGATCGAGCCCCGCCTGGCGGCCCTCGACGAGACCGAAGGCCCCCGCCGGGGCACCCGCGGCGGCGAGCGCATCGGTCACGATCCGCGCGGTCGCCCGCGACAGCTCCGGGTGGCCGGAGTGGCCCTTCACGACGACGGGGCATCCCGCCGCCAGGGCCGCGGCGGTGTCTCCCCCGGCGACCGAGAACGCGAAGGGGAAGTTCGACGCCGAGAAGACGGCGACCGTCCCCAGCGGCCTCAACAAGCGACGTAGCTCCGGGCGCGGCGGCACCGCGGCGAGGTCGGCGCCGTCGACGATGGCTTCGAGGTACGAGCCCTCCTCGATCACCCCGGCGAACAGGCGCAGCTGCCCGGTGGTGCGGGCGACCTCGCCACGCAAGCGCTCGGAACCCAAGTGCGTCTCGCGGTCGGCGATCTCGACGAGCTCGGGCGCCGCGGCATCCACCGCGTCCGCGATGCCCCGCAGCCACCCGGCCCGAGCCTCGCGGCTCGCGGCGCGGAGAGCCGGCGCCGCGTCGGCGGCGAGGGCGACGACGTCGCTCACCCCGCCACCGACGCGGAGGGTTTCGACCGCCTCACCGGTCATCGGGATCCACCACGATCTCGACCGGAGTGGCATCCGTCAGCTCGACGACCACGGATGCCGCGCCACTGTAGACGCGATAGCGGCCCGCGAACCCGTCGATCGCGACGATGCCGTCGGCGTCGGCGACGAGGTCGGTCGGCGCCACCCACCATTCGTCGCGGATGAGCGCGTGCAGCGCGTCGTACGCGGGCTTGCGGGAGCCGTCGGCACGGATGATCCCCGCGGGCGCGCCGAGCCAGGCGCCGTGATCGGTGATGCCCCAGTAGGTGAGCGATTCGACCGCCGGGTTGGCGAGCACCGTGCGATAGTGGCGCACGATCTCGTCGGCCTGCCGCGCCTCCCCCTCGGGGGTGCTCGGCCAGGCGTCGACGATGTAGTCGTTGAGGTCGACGATCTCCGGGGGCATGATCTCGCCCGAGAGCAGCGTGGTCTCGGTCATCTGCAGCGGCAGACCGAACGCCGCGAAGCGCTCCAGGATCTGCGCGATCTGCTCCTCGCCGCGGAACCCCTGGTGCATGTGGGTCTGCACCCCGAGCGCGTCGATCTGGATGCCGGCATCCAGGCAGTCCGCGATGAGGCGCTCGTAGTCGGCCGACAGATCGAAGTCGTTGAGGACGAGACGGGCGTCGGGGTTCGCCTCGCGGGCGGACTCGAACGCCAGCTTCACCATCTCGACGCGTCCCTTGGACTGCGCCAACCGCGTGACGGCGTTCTCTTCCGCGGTGAACACCGGGAGGATCACGGCCTCGTTGATGGCATCCCACAGATCGATCACCCCGGCGAAGTCCGCCACGACGGTGCGGACGCGGTCGCGCAGGACGTCCTCGACCTCGGTGTCGCTCAGGTCCAACAGCCACGATGGCGTGAGGGTGTGCCACACGAGCGGGTGGCCCTTGATCTGCACGTCGCGCGCGGCGAACCACTCGGCGGTGCGCTTCAGGCGGACCTCGTCGGTCTGCCCCCGCTGGGGCTCGTACCCGCGCCAGTAGAACGGCAGGGTGACCGCGTTGAAGAGGGCGAGGTAGTCGGCCGCGAGGCGTTCCGGGTCGAGGGCGAGCGCTCCGCCGAAGTGCTCGAGTTCCCGCGCGCCCTCGATGTCGGGTGCGCCCGCGATCCACTCGATGAAGTCGAAGCCGATGTTGCCGAACCCGAAAGCGTGCGCGGTCTGCTCGACCCGCGCCCGGGCGCCCGCGAGGGGACGCCCGGACGGGTCGACGAGGCGCACGCGTCCACCGACGCGGCGCTGCGAGAGATCAGGCATCGGGCGTGGACTCCCCGCGGGCGCCCGGGTACCAATCGGGAATCGTGTTCTCGGTCACCGCGATGAAGACGTCGTCGGGCCGCACACCCTCCGCCTCCAAGCGGCGCGCGACAGCGCGGAACGCCCGAGCCTTGGTCTCGTCGTCGTACATGCTGACCATGAGGATGCGGACGTAGAGCACGTCGCGACGCTCGCCGCCGAGGTAGTGGGGGTCGGCGATGATGTGATCCGCGGGCAGCGGGTGGATCACCTGGAAACGGTCCTCGATGTCCATGCCCAGGCCTTCGGCGAGACCCTGGTGCACGGCCTCGGCGTACGCGAGGCGCGTTTCGACGGGGACGGTCTCGGAGACTTCGATCGTGATGAGGGGCATCAGGCCCACACCTCCTTGGTGACGCGCACGTCGGCGCGGTTGCGAGCGGACTCTTCGATGGCGAGCCCGAGCAGATGGTCCTGGCAGGCGTCCGCCAGGGAGTAGGGGCCCTCGGCCTCGCCGCGCGCCCAGCGCCCGGTGAGTTCGAGGAACGAGGCGACCGCGATGTCGTCCTCCGACAGGCGCGTGCCCACCCAGGGGTTCCGGTAGACCATGCGCCCCTCGAACGCAGCCGAGACGACCTCATTGCCCTCGAGGTTCATGTCGACTCCGGTGCGGCGGTACGTGATGGGCGAGGTCAGTACGCCCTCGCTCGACAGGCGGGTCACCGCGTCGTCCACGATCTCTCCGAGCGATCCACGGACGACGAGCCGCCGGGCCAGCAGGGGGTTCCACCACTGGTTGTCGACGAAGTCGTACAGCCCCATCCGGCCGTCGCCGAAGTCGATCGTTCCGATCGTCGTCGTGCGCGGCTGCGGCTGCGGGTTCTCGACCCACCCGTCGAACGTGAGGGGGTCGGCCAGCGGAGCGGTGAACGTGCGCGCCGAGACGACGGCATCCGTCATTCCCGCACCGAGGTACGCCCGCATGATCGACGTCGCGTGGTACAGGTGCGTGGAGGCGACCTCGACCGCGGTCGGCTGACCGATGGCCCCCGAGCGCACGACCTCGAGTCGTGCCGCGTGCCCCGGCATGAGCATGTACTGCTCGGCGACCTGGACGCGTCCTGACGCTCCCACCGCCGCCCACAGGTCGCGCAGACCGTCCGCCGTCGGAGCCGGCGGGGTCTCGGCCAGGACGTGGGCCCCACGCTCGACGAGCTCCGTCACGACACCGGGCATCGACGGCCACGAGACGGAGGCGATCACGAAGTCGGGCTCGAGCGCCAGGATCTCGTCGATCGTGCGGACGACGGGGATGCCCCACCGCCGGGTCATGCGCTCGGCCGCTTCATCGCTCCGGGCCAGCACACCGACGGCCTCCAGGCGATCCGGAGAGGTGGCGGCCATGCGGATGTGGAAATCGGAGCGCCAGCCGGTGCCGACGACGGCGAATTTCAGGGGAGTGCTCAAGACGGGTCCTTCTACTTGGGGGATGAACGGGGGAACGAGGAGGGGGAGGTGTCAGACCTGGCTCATGCCGCCGTCGACGACGAGGTCGACACCGGCCACGAAGCTGGACTCGGCGCTGGCGAGGAACGCCACGGCGGCCGCGACCTCTTCCGGCCGACCGATCCGGCGCAGCGGGACCATCTGGGCGACGGCGGCCGCCACGGCCTCGGAGCCGCCGGTGAACTGATCGAAGCCCGCGGTCGCGGTCGGACCGGGGCTCACGGCGTTGGCCCGGATGCCGCGCTCCCCCAGCTCCGCCGTCAGCGTGCGGGCGAGCGAACGGACCGCCGCCTTGGTCGCGTTGTACACCGCGTGGCCGGGCCCGCCGTTGGCCCCTGCGATCGAGGACACCAGCACGATGCGTGCGTGGTCGTTCAGCAGCGGCGCGAACCGCTGCGCCGTGAAGAACGTTCCGCGGAAGTTGAGGTCGCTTACGTAGTCGAACGCCGCGGCATCCGTGTCGGCGATCGGGGTCGACGAGATGTCGCGCCCGGCATTGGCGACCAGCGCATCGACTCCGCGGCCCATCGTGCGCACCTCGGCGGCGAGTTCGTCGAGCCCGTCGAGGCTGCTGGCGTCGGCCTGCAACACGCGGGCCCGGGTCCCCCACGCCTCGCGTGCCTCGGCGATGCGTGCCGCGGTGAGGCCGGTCGTGACGACGTCGGCGCCCTCGGCGAGGAAGCGTTCGACGATCGCCCGGCCGATCCCGGACGTGCCCGCCGTGACCACGGCGACCTGGCCCGTGAGCAACCCGCGGGTCACTTCAGCGCTCCCGCCGCGAGGCCCCGCTCGAACGAGCGCTGCAGCAGGAGGTAGGCCGCGATCACCGGCACGGCCGTGATGACGGCCGCCGCGAGCACGCCGGTCTGATCGTTGGTGTATTGGCTCATGAAGAAGGTCGGCAGGAGCGTCACCACCTGCTTGCTCGGGTCGTTCAGCATCAGCAGGGGCAGCAGGTAGGCGTTCCAGCTGTTGATGAGGGTCAGCACGACCACGGCGCCGGCGATCGGCCGGGTGAGGGGCAGCACGATGTGCCAGAACACCCGGACGATGTTCGCGCCGTCGATCCGCCCCGCCTCCATCAGCTCGGTCGGGATGCCGTTGAAGAAGCTGCGCGCGAGGAGCACCGTGAAGGGCACCTGCAGGGCCGCGAGCGGCAGGATCACGGCGATGAGTTCGTTGTACATGTCGAACCTCGACGCGGTGACGAACAGCGGTGTCAGCAGCACGGCCTCGGGCATCGTCAGCGCGACGAGCAGGAGCCAGAACCAGATCTCCTTGCCGGCGATCCGCAGTTTCGCGAAACCGAACGCGGCCAGCATCGTGCACACGTACACGAGGGCGATCGTCGAGGCCGCGATGATGATGCTGTTCAGGAAGTAGACGTGGACGATGCCGGTGGCGAACACTTTGCCGTAGTTGCCGAGACCCTGGCCGGCGAGCGACCCCTGCACCATCGCGATCAGGGGGAACAGGTAGGGCAGCACGATCAGTGTGGCCAGGAGCTGCAGGCCCCACCGCGAGGACCGGGAGCGGATGTCGAACATGGATCAGGCTCCTTCGGACGAACGGTTGATCCGGTTCATCAGCAGACCTCCGCCGATCGCCAGCACGAGCAGGGCGATGGAGATCGCAGCGGCGTACCCGAAGTGCTTCTCCTGAACCATGGTCTGGAAGATGTAGGTGCCGAGGAACTCGGTCGCGTGGTTGGGTCCTGCCTTGGTCACGAGGTACGGCACGTCGAAGGTCTTCAGCGCGCCGATCACACCGAGCACCGCGAGGGCGACCGCGGTGCCGCGGCACATCGGCCAGACGATCGACCAGAGCGTGCGGATGTTGCCGGCGCCGTCGACGCGCGCCGCCTCCAGGATCTCCGGCTCGATCTGACTCATCGCCGCGTAGAAGAGGATGAACGTCAGACCGGTCCACTGCCAGATCGTGACGAGCATGACGACCGCCATGGCCGTGACGTTGCCGGCCAGCCACGGCTGGGTGAGCGAGCCGAGGCCGATCGCCGAGAGGATGCCGTTGAACGAACCGTTGGCGTCGAAGATCAGGCGGAAGACGGGGGCCATCGTCGCGGGCGCGAGGACGGTGGGGACGAAGATGATGACCTTGTACAGCGGCGCGAGATGGATGCGCGAGTGCATGATCGCCGCGAACACGAAGCCGATCACGGTCTGCGCGGTGAAGGTCACGACGAAGAAGATCGCGGTGTGCCCGATCGCGCCCCAGAACACCGGGTCGCCGAACATCTCGACGTAGTTGTCGGCGCCGACGGACTCCGACGGGCTGAGGATGAAGCCGTTCCAGTCGAGCGTCGAGACGTAACCGGTGTAGCCGATCGAGAAGTAGATCATCCCGACCACCAGGGCGAGGGCCGGAAGGATCCAGGGGAGGCCGCCCGGGGAGGGGGACTTGCGTCCGGTGCGCGGGGCCTGCCGCGCGCTGCGGCGCGACCGCCCCGCGGTCACGAGTGTTTCGGTGAGGGTGCTCATGTGCTCTTCCTTGAGTCGGCCCCTTCGCGGGCGGGAGACATCCCGCCCGCGAAGGGGTGGCAGCACGTACTACTTCTGCGAGTCCACGACGGTCTGCAGACCGGCGAGGGCGTCGTCGATGGTCACGTCGCCCGTGGCGACACCGATGAGGGCGTCACGGAAGGCCGAGTTCAGGTCGGCCGACACCGTGGCGAACCGCGGCTGCGACGACGAGGCCGCGACATCCGTGTACTGCTTCAGCGCCTCGAGCTGGACCTCGGGGTTGACGAGGTCGATCTCGTCCCACTGGGGCTGGATGCCGAGCAGCGACGGGATGTCATTGAGGGTGTTGGCCACGGTCTGCTGTCCGGCCTCGGTCGTCGTCAGCCACGTGACGAAGGTCTTGGCCGCCGCTTGCTGGTCGGACTGCGCACTGATCGCGAGACCGTAGTCGGCGTCGCCGAACATGTTGCCGGTGTTCCCGGTGTTGGCGACGTCCGGGAACTGGATCGGGATCATCGTGAACGGTTCGGGGTTGGACACGCCCGCCGCCTCCATGGCGCCGACCATCGTGTCGCGCACGGTGTACTGCGTGTACCAGGTGCCCATCATGACCATGGCGTACTGACCCGACATGAAGGCGTTGCTGGCGTCGGGGTACTGCTGGAGACCGACGGCGCCGTCCTGCATGATGCCGTCGTCGAACAGCGACTTCCAGATCTCCATGCCCTCGACGAACGCGGGGTCGGTGTACGGGCGCTCCCCCGTCGAGGCCTCGATGTAGGCACCGGGCTCGACGTTCTCCATGATCGCCTCGAAGGTGTCCATGTCGAACGCCCATTGCCCTGCGCCCTGGACGAAGCAGCCCTGGCCCGCGGCCTGGAAGGTCGCGCAGACCTTCTTCCACTCGTCTAGCGTCGTCGGCGGCGTCAGCCCCTGCGCGTCGAACATGTCCTTGTTGATCCACAGGCTGCCCGAGTAGACCGATCCGGCCGAGAGCCCGACGACCTTGTCGTCGACGACGAGCCCTTCGACCCCGGATGCCGACAGCTTGTCGCGCCAATCGGCACCGAGCGCCGCCTCGACGACGGGGGCCAGGTCGATCGCTCCGGCCTGGAAGGTCTCGACCCCGCCGTTGGCCGAGCCGGGCGCGACGTTGAAGATGTCGGGTCCGTCTGCCGAGGTGATGGCCGGCCCCATCACCGAGTCGTAGTTGTCGATCGGCTTCGAGACGAACTCGACCTTGATGTCGGGGTACTCCTCGTTGAACGCGGCGATCAGCTGGTCGGCGACGGGCTTGTCCGGCGTCCACCCCCACCAGACCAGGTCTCCCTCGGTCGCCGATCCCGAGTCGTTGCCGCCCGACGCGCCGCCCGAGCAGGCGGCGAGGGACAGCAGCGCGATTCCTGCGACGGCCGTCGCGCCGACGCGACGCCACGGCGATGTCTTCCTTGACATGGATTTTCTCCTCTAGTGCTGCAGGTCTGGTGCGCCTGGCATCCGTTGCTTGGCGCACGTGTGCTCGCAAGTTTTACCGACACTGGAAAGTAACTTGTTGCGCAACTTGCGTAATGGTTATAGTAGATCCACCGCCGCATCGGGGTCAAGAGCCCGCGGGTCGCCGGACGGGAAGAGGGAGCACATGTCGCAGCGCACCGCCACACTGGCCGAGATCGCTCATGTCGCCGGGGTCTCCGTGCCGACCGTCTCCCGCGTGCTCAACGGACGACCGGGCATCTCGGCTCCCAAGCGCGAGGAGATCGAGAAGCTGCTGGAGGAGCGCGGCTACGAACGTCGCAAGACCCGCCGCGAAACTTCCCTGCTCGATTTCGTCATCGTGAGCCTCGAGACCCAGTGGGCCACGGAGCTCCTCCGCGGAGCACAAGCCGAAGCCGCGCGCGCCGGAGCCGATCTTGTCGTGACCGCGACAGAAGGATCACCGGCCGGCTCCCCCGAGTGGCTGCAGCGCGTCGCCGGGCGCGGAACAGACGGCATCGTCATCGTCGTGTCCGAGATCGATCCCGTCGGCCGCGACGAGCTCGCGAGGTTGAACGTGCCGGTGGTTCTCGTCGACCCGGTGGGCACCGATACCGAGTCCTTCGTCACGGTGTCGGCGGCGGACTGGTCGGGGGCACGGGATGCCACCGACCACCTCCTCGACCTCGGTCACACCCGCATCGGTTTCGTGACCGGCCCCCTCAACCTCGAGTGCCATCAGGACCGGCTCGACGGCTACATGTCGGCGCTCGGACGCCGCGGGATCACGCCTGATCCGTCGCTGGTGCGGATCGGTGATTCGCTCACCTCGGGCGGCATCCGGTTCGGCGGGGAGCTGCTGGACTCCCCCGACCGCCCGACCGCGATCATCAGCGGCTCCGACGAGCAGGCGTACGGGATCTACCTGGCGGCCCGCGAGCGCGGACTGAGCGTGCCCGACGATCTCTCGGTCGTCGGCTTCGACGACGTCGACCTGTGCCGCTGGGTGAATCCGCAACTCACCACCGTCCATCAGCCTCTCGCCGGCATGGCGTCCGAGGCGGCCCGCCTGGCTCTGGCCATGTCGCGCGGCGAGACCATCGCCAACCGCCGCGTGCAGCTGTCCGCCGAACTCGTCGTTCGCGAGTCGACGGCGCCGCCGCGGGCGGTCTAGGGCGCGTTGCCGGAACGGGAGTCCATCGCTCGCGCGGTGAGCGTCAGAATGTCGCGGACGAGCGCCTCGTCGTCACGCCCGGCTCGCAAGCCGGCGGGCACCTGATCGTCGAGGAGGAGCCCGGCGAGTCCGTGCACGAACGACCACGAACTGATGAGCGCGTCACCCGGTGTGTCGTCACCGAAGGCGCCGCGCATCACCGTGGCGGCTGACGCGACGCTCGCGACGGACTCGTCGCTCTCACCGCCCGTCGCGCCGGAGAACATGAGGCGGAACAGGGCCCGGTGCTCGAGCGCGAAGCGCACGTAGGCGAGCCCGCTCTCCACGAGAGCGTCGCTCGGGTCCGAGATGTCGGCGCGGGTTGCGGCGAGCTTGTCGAACCCGGAGGCGGCAAGAGCCGCGAGCAACTCGTCCTTGCTCGCGAAGTGGCGATAGGGCGCGTTGTGCGACACGTCCGCGCGCCGGGCCACCTCGCGCAAGCTCAGGGCACCGACGCCGCCCTCCTCGAGAAGCTCCTCGGCGACGTCGAGCAGCCGGGTCCTGAGATCGCCATGGTGATACGGGCGCGCCGAAGTTGACATTGACAACATTCCTTCCCTACGATGTGGGCATTGCCAACATCTTAGAGGAGAATCATCATGAACACGCCCGATCGCGACGTCTGGATCATCGGAGGGTCACGAGGCCTCGGCCACGAGATCGCGCGCCAGTACGCGAATGCCGGTCGGCCGGTCGTCGGCTTCGCACGATCCGTGATCGCCGACGCCGCCCCCTTCCGTCACGTCTCGACGCTCGATGTCAGCGACGATGTCGCGGTCGACGCGACCATCGATCACACGATCCGCGAGCGCGGCACGCCTGCTCTCGTGGTCTACCTGGCGTCGCAGCTGTACCAGGGCAGCATCCTCACGCGAGTGGATGCCGACCTCGTCCGCGAGGTCGACGTCAACTACCTCGGGTTCGTCCGAGTGGCGCGCGCACTGGCCCGCCATAAGGATGCCGCCCACGCCACCCGTCTCGTCGCCACGGCATCGACGCTCGGGTACATCGGCACCCCGTCACTGGACAACTTCAGTGCCGCGAAAGCCGCTCTCGTCTCGTTCGCACGGTCGGCACGCTTCGAGCTCGGCGGTCGGGGCATCGAGATCGCGATCGTCTCCCCGCCGCACATGGAAAACGGTGCGGATCTCATCGGTCCCCAGCGCTACCCCATGTCGTGGGCGGCGCCGCGGTTCGCGCGCGAAGCGGCGGGCCGACGCTCCGAGTACCTTCTCGGGTCATCGAACCGCAGCATGCAAGCCATGGCGCGGTACGTGCCCGGCCTGGCGCGGTCGATCATGCGGGGCATCGGCGCCGACGCTCTCCAGCGGGGCGCGTCGAGCACTCACGCCTAGCTGCGCGGTGTGGAGGGTCGCCTGAGCCGACCGGTGCGGTGTCCGCCTCAGAAGGAATCGGACGCCGGGCCGCCCATGATCTCCTCGTCGAGGTCGGCCAGCTCGGCCGCGCGGCGTCGATCGAGCACACGGTCGGCTCGGCGCGGCGAGCTGTCCTCGCTCGGGTGGAGAGCCCGCACGACCTCCTGATCGGTGGGCGCCGGGGCGGACGACATCTCGCGCAGGAGCTGCGCGTTGCGCGCGTCCGCTGCCTCGACCCGGTCGTGAGAGCCTTGACCTCGCCCTCCCGACCGGGCCACTCGGAGGAGGAACGGGTCCTGTTGCACCCCGGCCCGGCTGAGCGACGTCGCCGTGCTCCGGTCCGGCAGCCGGACGAGCTCGTCGACCGGCCATCCCGCCAGACGAATCGACGACCGTGGCGCCGCGTGGAGCCCCAGCCGGAAAGAGAAGGTCGAACCGACGTTCGCCTCCACCGCGACCTGCATGGCCGGGGTGAGCGAGTCGAAACTCTGGGTCGCGACGATGACGCCCACACCGAACTTGCGCGCCTCGGCGAGCAGGGTCGGCAGCGCCCCGAAGGTGTAGAGGTGGGCCTCGTCGACGAGAAGGATGTGCGGCCGCCGATCGCGGCGTCGCCCGAGGGCGACCAGGTGCTTCAGCAGCCAGAGCGCGCCCAGGGTGCGCGCCGAGGCGGTACCCAGGGTGGGCCCGGCGAGGTCGACGAGCAGGGGGACCGCATCGTCCATGACCTGGACGACATCGACGCAGTCCTCGGCGCGTCCGACGATCTCACGCATCGCCCGTTGGCCGACCAACGGCTGGAATTTCGACAGGGCCCACGACGTCACGTTGACGGCCTCCTCGCCCCGAAGCATGCCGATCTCCGATCGGAGGCGGTGGGACAGTTCGGGCTCGGTCGAAGCCAGACGCGCGGCGAGCGCGTTCACACGCGACAGGTCGGAGGCGACCGCCAGGACGTGCAGGAGAGTCGCGCGGGGGCCGAACCACGCGCACACCCCGTCGACGAGCAGGCCGAACCAGCGTCGCCACCGGGGACCGACGATCCCCTCGCCCCGTGGGTCGAACATCGACTGCACGAGTTCGACGAACTCCGACACGGCCTGCTCCCGCGCGTCGGGATCGGGTTCGGCCAGCAGGTTGAGAGGGGCGGGCACGAGGAGGTCACCGTGGCGGACCACGCGCACGCGTCCCGACTGCTCGTCCGGAAGAGCACGCAAGACCTCGTCGACGCCGGAGCCGTGGTGCTCCAGCAGCGTGAATCCCACGCCCTGAACGGCGAGCTCCAGGGCCATCCGGCTGAGCAGCGTCGTCTTCCCCGCACCGCTGCGACCCTCGACGAAGGCGTGCCGCAGCAGGTCGTCCACGGCGACCCGCACACGGGTCGTGCCGGCACCGGCCACGCGTGCGGTTCCCAGATCGATGGATGCCACCGAGCGGCGCGGCACGCCGGCCACGTCGATGGGCCGGTCGGGCACGGGGCGAGGGCTCGTCGGCATCGCGAGGATCGGCGCCCGGCCGGACGCGGGAAGCCGGAGCAACGCGAGACCCCATCCCTCGGGGCGCACGGCACCCCGCACGTTGACCGAGGCGGCCTCGTCGAAGCGGGGACCTTCGGCATCCGCGAGGCGAAGGCCGATGCCCCAGCTGCGCACGGCTGCGCGCAGGGGCGCGAAGCCGGCCCCGACGCCCCGGGCGCAGCCTGCGATCCCGATGAACGCGCGCGCGAGGACCGGCGTGCCTCGATACGCCTCGATCGCGGCGATCTCCGCGGGGGTGCCGCCGGGGCCGAACAAGTCGTCGTCGAGCATCGAACGTTCGAGGGGGCCGGCGGCTGCGACCAGCATCCGCACGAATCCCCCGTCGATCTCCCTCAGGGCCTCCAGCAACGGGGTGGCACCCTCCCGTTCCCCGCGCGGCCAGGAGGGCGCGGTGACGGAGCCCTCCGGCGCGGCGCGGACGTCTGCCCGGTCCCGGACGAGTTCCGCGACGATCGACGGTTCGAGCGGTCGTCGCGGGCGTGCCGTCGCGGCGACCGTGCCGATGCCACCCAGTGCCAGGGCGACGTCGGCCTGCCATTCGGCAGGAACGTCACCCAGGGCGACGACATCCACCTCCACGCGGGAGCCCGTCGTCGATCGAGCCACGACGTCGATCCCGGCTCCCGCGGGCCACTCCCCGATGGTCCGCAGAAGGGCGCGTTCGGCCGTGGCGGCGCGCGCCTCGGGGAGATCGTCGCGCCACAGTGAGCGCACGATGAGTCGGTTCCTGCGGGCGACGGGTGCTCCGCCGATCACGGAGCCGTCGCCCCGTCACCGACGGCCAGGGCTTCTTCGAGCCCTTCCCAGAACCCCGGGCTCGCCGGCGCCACACGGGCTGCCAGATCGCCGCAGACCACGCACGCCGGGTCGCGTTCGACCTTCACCCAGACGCTCTGCGGGGCGACCTGGGTGGGACCGCCGACGACGTCGGGGAAGAAGTCCCACGCGGGGTGGGTCGCGAGCATCCCGAGCGTGCGCCCACGTCCGACGGATTCCGCCACGAGCGGTGCCAGTGCGCCCTCCGGTCCGGCGAGGATGCCGAGGGCCACGAGACTCGCCGCCGACGCGACCAGTTGGATCGACGCACCGAGTCCGGGCTCGGCGACCAGCCGTCCGCCGAGGCCATAGTCCTTCGCGGGCCGGTGCATGTCGGTGGTCGCCCCGTTGCCGAGGGCGCAGGACACGCACGCGGAATCCGCCGACGGGAGAGCGATCACGATCTCGCCGGCGCGCGCCCCGGCGTACATCGCGCAGCAGACCATCGGGATGCCGGCGGCGTAGGCGTGGTGGGCGAGCAGGAACTGCTCGCGCATGTCATCCGTGGCACCGATGACGAGCGTGGCGTCCCGGACGAGCGCACCGAGGTCGGTCTCCCCCAGGGTCTGCGGCACCTGCCGCACCACGGCATCCGGGGCGACCTCCTCGAGGCGACGCGCGAGAGCCGCCGACTTGGCGAGCCCCACGTCGCGCGCCACGTAGACGCTGCGCGAGAGATTGGCGGCCTCGACCTCCTCGGGGTCGATGAGCGTCAGGCGTCCGACGCCGGCGCGGACGAGGTCCTCGGCGATCCGACTGCCCACCGAGCCCAGCCCCGCGACCACGACATGCTGCTGCGCGAGGTCGCCCACGAGCGGGAGCGCACGGTGCAGCCGCTCGCCGCGGTCGATCGACGACACTCCGCCCGCCAGCGCCCGCAGTTGGGGCGCCGGCGGCGTGGCCGGGTCCCAGGGCGACGGGAGGATGCGAGGACCCTGAGCCCCCGCCTCGACCCGGACGGGACCGGCCAGCGGGTACGCCGCAGGCACCACCAGCACCCGCTCGGGCCCGGCCTGCAGGAAGACGCTCTCTCGACCCCGGTACCGTCCGGTGCGCGGGTACGGCGCGTCGCGCTCGAGCCCGTCTCCCGCGGACACTCCACTGTCGACGCGGATGCCGACGTCGGCGAGCGGCGCCACCAGGTCGACGACCGACCCGGTGATGCGCACGACGACGGGGCGGCCGCCCTCGAGGTGCACGCGATGCAGCGACATCCGGTGGTCGACACCGATCGAAAGCTGGCCTGCGCCGGGCTCGCCCCGAGTGATGATGGCCACGATGAGGGAGCCGATGTGGGGGTTGAGGCGCAGCGTCTCCGCCGTCGAGGCGATGTCGGTCCCCGAGGGGTCGACGACGCCACGGGGGTGACTGTGCACGGTGCCCAGGAACTGACCCGCGCCCGCGCGCTCCAGTCGCTGGACGGTCTCATTGATCTCCGGGCTGATGTCCCAGTGGGCGGGGCCGTAGTCACCGAAACCGTCGTGGACGGCGAGGGTCACCAGGTCGGCCATGCCCAGGAGCACGGCGCCGCGTTCGGGCGGAACGGACGCGATGTGCGTGACGAGCTCGGCGATGACGCCGTCGCTGAAGCGCACCGGCGCGGCGAGCGTCCGGGCGCTCACAGCGAGAATCCCGGGTTGTGGCCCGCCATCCGGGCGGACGTGTAGTACATCCATTTCGCGGCGACACCGCGGACCTCGGTGAGGGTACGACTCGGCTGGCCCGCGGGGCCGCAGAGGATCGGCATCTCGCGCCCGCCGACGCGGGTGCGGATGACGTGGTCGGCGTGGCCGAACCGGGAGTCCACGTTCGGCGCGATGGACGCGATGTCCCACAGGTTGCCGCGCGAGGGGTTGCGGAAGGCGAGGAACGTGAAGCGCTCGCCCGGAAAGGGCGGCTGCATGTCGAACAGCCAGCCGCTGAACTCGCCGTTCGACGAGCGCACCGGACGCCAGTTCTCCACGTTGTCGGGGTCGAGGCGCGACACCTCCCACACGTCATCGCTCGTGACGGCGCCCGGCTGAGCGGCCATGCGCACCGAGGGCACGACGCTCACCGGCTCGGAGGTGCTCCCCTCGTGCTTGGTGATCGCGCCACCCGGTCGCACCCCGAGGTCGGGACCGTTTCCCGATTCGAGGTCGCGCACCTGGTCGAAGACCTCCTGCCATCCGGATGCCGCCATCCGCTGGCGCGGCACCGTCGACACCGGGGTGGGGTCGGCCTCGTCGGCGACCGCCGTGATGACGCCCGAGGGACGCACGACGAGGTCGGCGCCGGGGCGCGCGACGGGGAGGTGGGCGTCGGCGCGGACGGCGACGACACCGCGGCCGGTGGGCGGGGCGCCGACGAGCGCCGCGTCGACCGGGGGCATGGGTTCGGGCGCGGGCGCCCAGCGGACGGGTTTGCCGTCGCGCACTTCGATCAGCGTCAGGACGCCGTCGTCGTCGGTCATGAGGGACTCCTTCTTCGCGGTGGGGTGGGTGGTCAGTAGTGCCCGTGGACGAGGTGGAACGCCGCCACGAGGGGCGGGCCCTGAACATCGAGTTCGATCGCGCCCATCACGAGAGGATCCGATCCCGGGGCCGCCTCCACGGCGGAGCGCACGATCTCGGCGCCCGAGTCCTTCTTGGTCTCCGACGGGACCGCGGCGATCGCCCGGGGCTTCGATTGCTCTTTCACGTTCACCCTTCGGCGATGGCCAGGGCGATGGCGACGATGGCGGTGATGACGAGCGCCGCCGCCGCCACGACGGCGGCGATGATGACCACCGCGGGAAGGACGGCGACCATCCCCGCGATCGCGACGGCGACCAGCGTGCGTGACTGCACGACATCCGCCCGGGCGAAACCTCCGGTCCTCGCCGCGAGCACGACCAGGGCGACGGCGGATGCCGAGAGCACCGCCGGCTGGAGGGCGGGCACGGGCCACAGGAGAATCGCGGCCGGCACGGCGCCCAGACCCTCCGCGGTGGCCGCGGTACTCAGCAGCGTCGGGAGGGTGACGAACTCCGCGATCGCCGCAGCCGCCGCAACGACGAGCACGACCCAGAAGAAGATGCGCGTCCGACGGGTGAGAGCGGCCGCCGCGCGCGAGCGCGCCTGTGCGACGTCGGCGAGCGTCGGGCGCCGCGCGGGCTGATCGCGGAACTGGTCGAGAATGCTCACGCTTCGCTCTACCGATCCCCGTCGATGACACACGCAAGACGTGCGCCGCCGGGGATCGGTACACGGAATGCGGCCGAAGCCGACCGGGCTCCGGCCGCTCCGGACGCGGCCCCCGCCGACGGGATTTCTGACACCTGGAGGCCCGGGGAACCCTCCGAAATGGAGAATGCCCGCCCCCTCAGCAGCGCCGTTTTTCCTGCTCCACGCTGACATCCACCCCGACGACGGCTCGGGAAATCAGCGAAGGAGCATCACCGTGTCAGAGTTCCTCCCCTTCTCCCCCGAACGCCTCGAGAACCCGCCCACGAGCCGGGCGGAGGCCCTGGCTCACGCCATCCGTGACACCGACCCCGCGACGACCTCGCTCGCCCTGAGGTGCATGAAGTCGCTCTACGCCGGCCTGATGCCGCGCGCCAGCAGCAGCAAGCCGATCCCCGCAACCCCGGCCTCGATCCGCATCGCCGAGATCGCCGGCGTCGAGATCGACACCCTGGCCGCGGCGAACACGATCGCGCTCAACCAGGCGATCGACCCGGCGCTCGGCGCACAGATCACTCGTGTCGGCGAGGTCCTCGCCCGTGCGGTCGAGGCGGTCCTCTCGGCCTCCTCCACCGTTCGTTCCGAAGTGATCGCCGCGCAGGAGCGGCTCGTGGGGCGCACCACCAGCTCCGAGGAACGGGCGAACTTCCGCACCCGGATCACCTCGCGCCTCGGCGACGAGGCCGCCGACGCCCTGCGGAACGACCCCGCCCTCGTCCTGGACGCCTTCGGCGTGGAGCAGGCGATCCTCGCCGCCGCCCGGGCGGGCATCGCCGATCCCTCGAACCCGCGATGGTCCGGCCACTGGACGGCCGAGCGGCGCCGCGCGAACGGCGAACCGCGTCCGATCGCCGTCCTCGACTCCGAGGCCCGGGCCCGATGGGAGGCCCACGCGGCAGCCGCGCGTCCGCGTCTGCTCGCGGTCGCGCTCCGCTACGCGAAGCACGATCTGGCGCGTGCGGAAGACCTCGTCCAGGAGGCGCTGGTGAAGATGCTGCAGTGCGCCGGCGCGGACGACCTGGACACCTTCGTCCGTTACGGCCTCACGCAGCTCAAGCAGGTGAACGCCGACGGCTACGTCAAGGCGGACCGCGCGATCAGCGTCGACTGGGAGCACCGCGAGGAGGGCGAAGACAGTCTGACTCCGGAAGACCGCGCCTTCGGTCACCTCGCCCGAACATGGGCGAGCGACAGCGAGCGTCAGGATGGACGCCTCGATGGAATGGCCGCGCTCCGGCGCCTGTCGACGGTGGCGGACGCCACGCCGGAGGGTGTGGTGCGCCGCGAGATCGGCCGCATCGCGGAAGCCCTTCGGGCCGGATCGATGGATGCCGAGCTCCTCACCGATCGGCCCGCGCTGATCGCCCACCTCGTCCAGGTCGCGCGGACGGAGAACGTCCTCAGCGCCGCGTCCGCGAAGAGGATGGTGATCGCAACGCTCGAGAAGATCGCGGGCGAGGAGCGCTAGCGCGGAGCGGGGCGAGCCCCGCCGAGGGCTAGCCCCGCTCCGTCTCTCGGGCGACGATCATCGTCGAGTCGCAGATCGGGCAATGGGCTCCGCGCACCTTGCTCGTCGGCCCCGCCCAGTTGCAGTTCTGGCACGTGATGTCGGTGTCCTCGGCGCCCGATTGGATGAGGCCGAGGACCTCGATGTACGAGCGCCAGCGGGAGAATTCGCCATGACTTCGCTGATCGAGAAGGTCGGCGATCTTGGTACCCGGGGTGACTTTGCCGACGACGCCGTAGTTCCAGTCCTCATCGAAGATACGAAGCGTGGCGACCATGCGATTGCGGCCGTCGAGATGAACCGAGTGCCGCCGCGTCCGCCGATGGTCGATGTCGGCAGTCAGGAAATCGAAGCCCTGCAGCGCGGGGGCGATTCTCGGCGGGAACGGCAACATGCCCCCGGTCAGAAAGGAATGGAACAGCACGCCCTGGAGAACCGAGGCCACGTTGCCCCGGGTGATTTGGGTCGTGGTGATCATCTGCTCGTACGCCACGTCGAGATCGAGGACGGTCGGCAAGGCCTTGGCGCGGAGAAGAAAGGCCGTGGAGACGGCGAAAGCGGCGCACAACGCACGGTGGCGCATGACGCGGGTGGTGACTCTCCAATTCAGGCTGGAGAGGTATCCCATCTCATACCGCTCTTTGGCGAGATACTCCTTCGTCTCGAGGATCTCCAGGATCTTCACAGTGCGCGCCGACCAGTGCAGCGCTCCCGCGATCTCGCGGGAGACGATCTCCGGGCGCTTCTCGATCTGAGTCCTGGCATCCGAACTCATGAACGCTTCGAGCACCCTGACGGCGCCGCCGGCGAGAGCCAGACTCATCTGATGCTCGGTCTCGAGCGACGAGCGTTCATCGACACGGACATCGCTGAATTCGTCATCCAGCATTCTTCGCGTCCGGTAGACCTCGGTCACCCCGCGGATGCCCTCGTCGATCGTCCGCGCCAATCCCTCTCGCGTACCCTCCTTCGTCGCCAGAACTGCTCTGTCTCGACGATTGAACGCGGCGTACTCGAGCCCGGCCACTCGCGATTGCTTCAACAGCTCGCCGAGGAGCTTCTGGAGTGCCGCATCTCGGATGTTGACGCAATCGAGGCTCACGGACTGATCGGCGAGCAGAACGGTGCGCTTGCTCGCGGGGAGCATCGCATCGAACCGCAGATCTTCGTCTCGCCGCAGTGTGAGGTACTCCCGGATGACGGCCCGCGTGGGCTGGCTACGGACGTGAAGAGCCAGGGCGAAGATCTCGCGCGCCTTGGCATTGGCAGCACGGACGAAGACGGGGAGGGAGGGGTCGAGGGTTGCCTCTCCGCGCGCGGCGTCGTCACGTTTTTCCGTGACATGCAACGGCCTCGATAGCAGCCGCTCCTCGAACTGCGTGAATGCATCGGAGAGCTGATCGAGCCCGAGGAACAGCCGCCGAGCCGAACTCCGCCGGTCGAGAACCGCATCCACGGTCTTCTGATTCCATTCGTGGATCACCGAGTAGAACTCCATGCGGGCGATGCTGGCCTGCGATCGCAGGATCTGCTGACGCTCGTCGCTGCTGTCCTCGATGGTGACACCGAATTCTTCCGCCCCGCCCATGTCGAGCAGATCGTTCGTGAACCACACCCGGGCCATCGAGTGCCGCAGATGAAAGAAGTGTCGCTGGGTATCGACCCGCGCCCCGAGGTAAGCGGCATGACGGTCAACGGCGAGGCGGCGCAGAACCATGAGCAGCTGAGCATTGCGCGCTTTGTCGCCCTCGCCCGGTCCCACCACCCGCGGGTCATTGTTCAGAGCGTCACGGAGACGGGAGAGGAGCCAGTCCCCCTCGCTTCCCGGCAAATCGGGCTCGGGGGGCCAGGAGAGGGATCTGCGGTTCTCAAAACTCCACCGCGGGTGCGCGGTCGCTTTCCTGGCGCTCCACTCGGCGTCCACGGTCGCCCAGTCGAGATCGAGCGGCTCGGCGGCCGCGGCGATGGCGTTCGGGTGACCAGCCACGGCGGCCTGCCATCGCGATCGATCCGAGTATTCGAGCAGCGGGGCGGCGGCGGCCTCCTCCGCGGGGGCACTCAGGTCCCCGCGATCGATGAACGGGTTGCCATCGACGGCATCGGAGGGGAATCCGTCGATCCCCCAGCGGCGCGCGATCACCTTCGCCGTGTGGGCGATGTCCTGACGCGACCGCGCCGGCGGCGGCGCCGTGCGGTAGGCCTCGACGACCCTTCGCAGCACCAATCGCGCGGCGGTCAATCCGTCGGGACGCCACACGCCGTCGTCATCTCGGACGAGCCGGTTGAGCGGGCCCAACTGCGCGGCCGTCCAGCTCTTCGACATCCCCTCGGAGCCCCGGATGACGTGCCGGAACCCCGTGGCCAGGGCCACGATGTTCTTTGCCGTCGGCAGAACGGTCGGCGTCTGTTCGTCCCCCATTGCGCCCTCCCCGTGCGTTTTCGGATCATATCGATGTCCCGCGGAGGCCGGTGTCCCGATTCCGCGGACCGGCGGAGGGATCGGATCGCGCTCGTGGACGGTATTGGTCCTTGCGCCGACGCGGCACGGTCCACCATCATCGAGCTGATCGCCGCTATGGGGGTGGCGGAGTCCGGGGGGACGAAAATGGCGTGTGCGTGCGTGAACGCGGGAAAGCCGACCTGCGCGATGTGCAAGGAAGCGAAGACGAACGGGCTGCCGGTCGGCATCCACGCCTGCCAGTGGGGAACCTGCTCCTGATGCCCGCAATCGATGTCGAGGCGGTCCGCGCGAAGATCGCCGAGCGCGACGAGACCCGCGCGCGTTGCGCGCAGTGGTGCGCCCAGGCGCTGCAGGAGTTCCCGGATGCCGTCCGCGCGATTCGGACCCCGACGCGTGGTAATCCTGACTTCTTGAAGCATGTCTTCGGCCGCGACGCGAGCACCGGGGTGTGGCCCATCCTTCGCGTGGACAACACCGACAACTTCCTGATCGAGATCGGCCACGGAGCCGCATTCACCGGGTCGGGCAAAGTCTGGGCCGACGGGAAACAGGAGAGCGTCGACACGGTCGCCTGGTGGATCGCCGCCCGGTGCGGTTACTCGATGAGCGTGGCCTCGACCGTTTTCGAGAAAGCCCTCATGGGTGAGTCATGGTCGGTGCGGGACGCGCTGAGGGCGGCCGGCACCGTCTGAGCCCGACGCCGGTGGGGCAGCCGCCGCGGTCAGTCGCCGAAGGGGATCCTGACGGTGCGGTTCTTCCGCGCCAGGGAGTCGACGAGGTTGCCGCCGGCATCCGTGTGGGCACGAACTCGGGGAGGTCGGTGGACGCGCGCTCGGTCCGAGCCCGCACACGAGCAAGACCCGCGTCGGATCGGGAACGACGTCCTCGATCCGACGCGGGTCGGTGTCCGCGAGCCGGCTCAGCGCAAGCGGGCTTCGAGCCCGCGGATCTCGTTGAGCACCCGCTCCGCCGAGCGCGTGTTCGAGTCGGCATCGCGCTCGGCATCCGCCGCCTTCTGGTCGCACTCCCGCTGGTGCTCGTACGCCCGCGACGGGTTCGAGGGGCGGTCGCGCTGGGCGCGGAAGCGCTGCGCGTTCGCGCGCTGCGCGCTGGCCTGCGCCAGGTGCTCCTTGCGGATCGCTTCCAGGTCAGCGATCTGGTGCTTGATCAGTCCGGTGTCACTCATGTCGGGCTTCCTTTCGGGGCGTTGTCGTCGCGACCCGATTGCTCTACCGATCCCCGGCGGACGGCGCGAACCATCGCACCCATGGGCCGGGGAGTCGGCGCCGATCAGGCGGCGAGGGCGAGCGCTTCGCCCGCCCCGAGGCGCAGCTTCGCGTGCGTGTGGCAGGCACGCCAAAGCTCGGCGGAGGAGCGGCCGCGTCCGAGGATCTGCCGCGTCGCCAGTCCCGCCGCGTCCGCGGCGTGGGCGAGCCCGGCGAAAGCGTGGTCACCGGATGCCACGATCAGGGTGCCGAAGCGACGAGCGACGAAGTCCAGGTCGGCGAAATCCAGCAGTGCGAGATCCGCGCCGTCACGACCATTGCGGACCCGCCACTGCACCGGCTCGCCGACGAGAGCGAGCGCTGCGGACTTCGCGGTGACACCGCTCGCCGCGATCACCAGCTGGTCGCCCGGCCGCGCCGCGACGGCGAAATGGCGGTAGACGTGCCACACCCGCCGGTATTCTTCCGCGGCCAACCCGGGGCCACCGGCGAGGTTCTCGATGTCGATGAGATGAAGGCGGCGAGCGCGTGTCTCGCAGCGCTCACGGGTGACACGGCGTGCGATGCGGTGTTCGGCACGGATACTGCTCATGATCGCTCCCTCCGTGGACCGCCGCCGTCGCCCTCGCGACGGTTCACGGCGGATCCGACACGCCTGCTACCGATCCCGCCGTCATGACACCTCGTCCCCGGGATCGGTTGATGATTCGATGACCTCGACGATGGAGAGGAGGGCGACCATGCAGAACACCACCAAGGAAGCGCGCAAGTGCGGCTACTGCAACACGAGCAACAACGTCAACAACACGCAGTGCATCCAGTGCGGCCGCGAGCTGTGACCGTGGCGGAGGGGCGGGCTTCGGCCCGCCCCTCCCGTGCGCGTGGGGCCGCCCCGCCGCCCAGCGAGGTCGCGGCCCGCCAACGACGAAAGCCCCGGCGAACCGGGGCTTTTCGTGGCGGAGACGGAGGGATTTGAACCCTCGGTCCCCTTACGGGGACTCCACCTTAGCAGGGTGGTGCACTAGGCCTGACTATGCGACGTCTCCAGGTGATCGACGCCGGAGCGCGAGCACACCGGTCCATACTAACCGGTCGGGGCGTGGCATCCGAATCCAACGAAGGGATGCCACGCCCCGCCGCTCAGCGGACGTTGCCGTTCGAGCAGGTGGCCTGCGCCGCGGTCTGACCGGCGATCTCGGACGGCAGCGTGATGACGCTCGACGACGGATCGGGCGTCGGGGTCGCACCGTCGGTCGGCACCGGGGTGTCCGACGGTGCGGGTGTGGCGCTCTCGTCGGCTATGACGCCGTCGCCACCGCTGAGGTCGCCCGACAGCTGGATCGGCTGGTTCGCGGCGAGTGCCGACCACAGAGCGTCCGCGGCGTCGTAGTCGGGCACCACGCGGTTCGGGTCGGCCGGGTCGGCGAAGGTGGGGTACTGCACGAACACGATCTCGTTGAACGGCACGTCCTTGACGGCCATCGCGATCTGCACGAGCGTCAGCGGGTTGGTCAGCGACGTCGACGGGTCGACGTTGCGCAGAGCGGTCGAGGCGAGCTTGTACAACGTCGCCGGGTTCGAGAGGACTTCCTCGCTGCGCAGCTTCGTCGTCAGGCGCGACATGTACTGCTGCTGGTTCGAGATGCGCCCCAGGTCTCCGCCGTCGCCGACACCGTGGCGGGTGCGGAGGAACTGCAGGGCATCGAGGCCCTGGATCGTGCGCATGCCCGCGGGCCAGTCGATGCCGGTGTTGGAGTCCTTGATGCCGTTGGCGATACAGACGTCGACACCACCGATGGCGTCCGTGATGTTGATGACGCCGCCGAAGCTGACCTTCGCCGCGAAGGGGATCTGCAGCCCGCTCAGCTCGGACACGGTCTGCACGACGCACGCCAGGCCGCCGTACATGTAGGCGCTGTTGATCTGTTGCTTCGACATGGCCGAGCTGACGTTGCCGTCCGCGTCGGTGCACGACGGGATCGGCGCCATGAGGTCGCGCGGGAACGAGATCACGGTGACGCGTCGCGGGGCGTCGGAGATGTGCACGAGCATGTTGACGTCGTTGAGGTTGTCGCCCGCGTCCGGCCCTGTGCAGCGGTCGCCGAAGTACTGCGCGAAGTCGGGTTCGCACTCGTCCGTGCCGACGAGGAGGAGATTGACTCCACCCTTCAGTTCACCCAGGTCTGGCGGAACGGCCGGCTGGTCCGGCAGGTCGACGGCGTCGGCGGTGAAGCTCGACGACAGGTCGTACACGGCGTACGCGGCCACGCCGGCACCGGCGACGAGAACGACGGCCATCGCCACGGCGAGCGCGCGGAAGAACTGGGCGAGCGGTCCCACCGACCGCAGGCGTCCGTGACGCGCGATCGTCGCTCGTCCGCGCGGGGTCGTGGTCTTACTCACTCGGGTCCTTTCGGGAGGACGGATGCCAGAGGGCGGCACCTCAGGACCTCGACGAAGCGCAGGTCGGCGACAGTTTAGGTACGTGAGCCTGTGAACTGCGTGAAGAAGTGGACAGCAATTGTTCACGTCGCGTCCACTCGCTCACGGGGCTTCGTACGGAGGGACGTGTCCGCCCCTCCGTACGGATGCCACCCGCGAGCGAGCTCGGCTCTCCGGGCGCTTAGGCCGCGCGCGTGCGTGCTTCTTCGTGCAGACGCCGTGCTTTGCGGATGAGTTCGACGCCGTCCGGCCCCCAGAGAAGACGCATGACACGCGCCTCGTTCTCCGGGTTCTGGAACTCACGGACGTCCGCCTCGCGGGCCCGGATGATGTCGCCCGCCGCGGCGATGGTCTCCGGGGAGCGCCCGGCGGAGGCTTGCAGGTTCGCCGGGAGGATGGCATCCATCAGCTCGGTCCACCGCTGATAGACGTCCTCGAGCGCCTCGACCGCGAGCGCGTGACTGGGGTGCCAGTTCTGCTTGCCGACCTGGTGATACTGCTCCAGCATGTCGACGCCGGTCTCGAGGTCGCGGAACACGCTGTCGGAGTGCCCGAAGAGGGGCCAGTACTTCTCGTAGAGCGCCTGGAGCTCCGCCCAGGTGGTAGGGATCTCCGACTCCTCCGCCCCGACGAGCCGCAGGTACGACCCCATCTCGAGGACGTACTGGTCGCGCTGGGCGGCGGTGAGCGGCCGCGGCGGCTCGTCGCCGTGCCACGCCAGGTTCTCGTAGACGCTCAGGATGCACTGCATCTCGGTGATAGCCGCCCACATGGCATCCCGCGGTTCGGCGGCAGCGTATCCGCCGAGAGACGGGTCGTCGGGGTCGATCACAGGCCCCTGCACGTGGCCATGGATGCGGTGCAGGTGCGTGGCCATGTTCTGTGCGGTGGTGGTGTCGCCGAGCCACATCGGCGCGTGCATGCCGGAGTTGCGCTGCAGACGCTCGAAGAAATCGAACATCGTGAACCGGCCGGCGCGCGCCTTCCGGCTGATGGGGTCGGCATCGCGGATGCCCGCCACGACCGGCTTGTACAGGAACTGGATGGACCCCTGCGCGGCGGTCTCGAACACGATCGTGGCGGGGTGCAGGAGAAGCTCCCACGTCACGGACCCGGGACCGAAGAGCCCGTAGTCGGGCGTGCCGTCCGGTCGGGTCGAACCGCCGGCCGGAACGACCTCGCCGAAGCGTCGCCAGCGGGCGGCATCGCCGTCGATCAGTTCTTGCGTGATCACGGGGATCTTGCGGTCACCGGAGATGGTCGGTGTGGACATCGCGACTCCTTCGTCTTTTTCGTACGGTATGCGTACGAAAATAACGTTAGAACCGTCGGGCGCGGGACGCAAGAGCCGATCGGTATCGTGGATGCCGGGAAGGCGGTGCGGTCGTGACCGACACGGATACTCGCCCCAAGGGTCGGCCTCGCGATCCTCAGATCCGGGCCAAGGTGCTCCTGGCGGCGCAGCGGGTCTACCTCGCCGGGGGGCTGCCGGGATTCACCTTCGAGGCCGTCGCGCGTGAGTCCGGCGTCGGCAAGCCGGCGCTCTACCGCCGGTGGGAGTCCACGGACGAGCTCCTCGACGACGTCCTCCGCTCGCACGCTCTCGTCCCCACGGAGACATCGACGGGCGACATCCGCGCGCAGCTGATCGACATCGCCCTGGCGACCCTCCGCTTGGCGCACTCGGAGGAGGGGTCGTTCGTCCTCCGCGTGAGTTCAGAGCGCGGCTCCGGCGGGGGGATGTTCGAGAGGTACTTCGAGCGGTTCCGCAGCTTCATCCACTCGCAGAACCGTGCGCTCGTGGCCGCGGCCATCGACCGAGGCGAACTGAGCCGCGACCGTGACCCGGACATCATCGTGCTGTCGATCACGGGCGCCATGCTCGCGGGGACGTTGCTCTCGCTCGCACCCTCGCCGGTCGCGGATCCTGCTGCCGCCGAAGACTACTGCCGCCGTGTCGTGGACGAGGTCCTCGGGGCGGATACGCGCCCGACGGCGGATGAGGGTCGGTCATCCCGCACCACTCGCTGAAACGGTGCTCGGCCGATGGATCAGGCCGCCGGTCGGCGCACCAGCCGCCACACGTTCCCCCCGCGACGCTCGACCGAGAGCTCGTCGCAGACGGCCGCCGCGATGGCGAGTCCGCGACCCGATTCGGCGAGTGCGTCGACCATCGTCTGCGCCCTCGGGTCGAAGGTCACCGGGGCCGCGCTGTCGCGCAGCGTCGCGCGCAGCTCCTCGCCCGCCGAGAGCTCGACGGAGAGGGAAACGTCCTCGTCGCCGCGCGGACCGTGCACGGCGATGTTCGTCGCGATCTCGATGACCGCGAGAGAGAACAAGCTCAGGTCGAGCTCGGAGATGTGCGCTGCCTGCGCGCCGAGCTCCTCCAGCGCCTCGTGGAGCCCCTCGACGAAGTCGAGTGTCGCGAGGCCCTCTCGCGACACGGTGACCTCAGACACCGTCGAACGCGCTTTCGGCGTCGGGGTAGACGTGGAGGACGCGGTCGAGGTTCGTCAGGCGAAGCACCTGCCGCACCTGTTCGCCCGCGGCCGCGATGCGAAGGTCGCCGCCGGCCACCCGCGTGGCCTTCAGCGCCCCGATGAGCGCACCGAGACCCGACGAGTCGATGAAATCCACCTTCGTGAGATCGACCGCGACCCGCGGCCGGCCGTCGTCGACGAGGTCGGCCACCGCGGTGCGGACCTGCGGAGCGACGGCGGCCGTGAGCCTGCCGTCGAGCGCGAGCACCACGAAGTCGCCGAGGTCGCGGCGTTCGATGTTCATTCCGTTCCTTCCTGGGGCGCGTCATCGGTGCGCGCCACCACCATCACGGTCACGTCGTCGGTGGCCGTGGCACCGCGCGCGAGGCGGGCGGCCTCGTCGAGGGCGCCCTGGACGCCACGCTCCCGCAGCACGCGCCGGACATGCCCGAGAGGATCCGCCATGTCGAGCACGTCCAGCAGACCGTCGCTGCACACCATGAAGATGTCCCCGGGACGGATCTCGGTGTGTGCGGCGGTCCGCACGTCGGCGAAGCCCATGCCCAGCGGCATCCCCGTCGACACGAGGTGCTCCCACGTGTCGTCGGCGCGGAGGATGTAGCCCAGGCTGTGCCCGGCGTCGACGAAAACGGAGCCGACCGGTACCGGCATCCAATTCGGCATGAAAAGCCGTGGCGAACGTTCCGAGGTCGGAGACGTCGGCGTCGAGGAGACGGTCCGCTTCGCGCACGGCCTCGAGCAGATCACGGTCGGGAAGCGTGCGGAGCGACGCGCGGAGCCCGGCGGCCAGGAGCGCCGCCCCGAGGCCCTTGCCCATGACGTCCGCGAGGGTGAACCGCACGCCGCCGTCCACGGGGTACCAGTCGTACAGGTCGCCCGAGATCTGCCCGGCGGCGACGGTGACCGCGGCGACCTCGTACCCGGGGAGCTCTGGTGCGCTCCGCGGGCGCAGCGTGCCCTGCAAGGCGACGGCGTCATCCAGCTCGTTCTGGCGCAGGATCTCGGACTGCACCCACCCGGCGAGCTCGCGGAGCAGGTCTTCCTCGCGCTCGTCGAGCACGCGAGGCTGCGTGTCGAGCAGGCACAGCGTGCCGATGCGTTCCCCACCCCCGGCTTCGAGGGGATGTCCGGCGTAGAAACGCAGATGCGGATCGCCCTCGACGAAGGGGTTGCCCGCCCAACGCTCGTCCTCGCTCGCGTCAGGGATGACGACGGTGCGCCCCTCGCGGACCGTGAAGTCGCAGAAGGCGTCCTCACGCGGTGCCTCCCGGCCGCCCAGACCGATCTCGGACTTACGCCACTGGCGGTCGCGGTCCAGAAGGGTGACGCTCACCATCGGGACGCCGAACATCTCCTGGGCGATGCGCGTGACACGGTCGATGCGCTCGTCACGCGGCGAATCGAGAATGCCGAGGCTCTCGATCGCGCGCTGCCGGGCGGCGTCATCGAACGGGGGGACGACGGTGGTCATCTCATCTCCTTCCGGGTCACCCGGCGGGCGTGCTCCGCCAGGCGTTCGGCCTCGGCGACCGGGTCGTATCCCTTGAACGTGGCCGCCTGGAACAGCACACTCAGCACGACCAGGTCATAGATCGCCCAGGCGATGTTGACCGCGGTGCCGATCGGCTCAGCACCGTTGACGAACAGTCGCACGCATCCGGCGATGATGGCCAGGACCAGCAGCACCATCACGACCAGCTGCGTCCTGATCAGGTGCCACTGGGGGCCGTTGTTGCTGGGGCGGGTCTTCGGCGTGACGGCGAAACCCAGGGGAATGCGCAGGACAACGTTGTTGAACGCCGTCGTGCACGCTTTGATCCACACCGGGAACAGGGCGAGGCTGTACTGCTGGCCGCGCCAGGTGGGCGCCCCGCGGGCCGCGATCACGAACAGCAACTGGTTCACGATCATGAACGGGATGAACCGAGCGAAGAACTCGACCGCGTAGGCGTGGACGGGGAGGATGCCGAGCACCAGGAAGATGATCGGCGCGGCGAAGTACACGACGGCGGCGTAGCCCGACAAATAGCTCCACATCGTCGCGAAGTACATCAGGCGCTGCGGCAACGACATCCCCCACTGCACGAGAGGGTTCTCACGCAGGAGCACTTGCATGGTGCCCTGCGCCCAGCGCAGGCGCTGGGTGAGCATGGTGCCGAGATCCTCGGGCGCGAGGCCGTCGGCGAGCAGTTCGTGGTGGTAGACGCTCTTCCACCCCATCCCGTGCATGCGCATCGAGGTCGCCATGTCCTCGGTCACCGAGATGGTCGCCAGCGGCATGACCGGCTGCGCCTCGCCGGCGCGGTCGACGCCGATCGTGCGGAGCACGGCCTGCACCGCCTCGAGGGCGTTCAACGGGGAGAGTTCGCGCGTCGCGAGCGCGGCGACCGCCTGTTCCACGTCGAACGCCTGCTCCTCGGGAGTCGCCCCCGCCCCGGACGGTCCGGCAAGGGCGGCGAGCTCGCGCAGATCGGCTTCGATGCCCGCGACATCGGATGCCACGATCGACTGGGTCGCGGCATCCACCCGGCGATGCAGGCGGTAGGTGACCTCGCCCAGCGGCGCATGCGCGCGGAGCTGTTCGCGCGCCTCCTTCACCGCCGCGGTCACGTCGTCGAGCGCGGCGGCGACGGCCGGGTCGGACGCGGCCGGGTTCGAGCGCGCCTTGTCGATGACGTGGGCGGCGGCGCGCAGAGCGCTCGCGATCGACCGGTCGAGTTCGCGCACGTAGCCGACGATCCCGAGCTGCATGAGCGCTTCGCGGCGCAGGATCGCGTTCGAGCCGCAGAAGAAGGCCGCGTTCCAGCCGTCCTTGCCCCGCTGGATCGGCCCGTAGAACAGCGGCGCTTGGCTACCGAGGGGGTCACCCGTGGCGACGTTGCTGAAGACCTGCGGCGTCTGGACGAGCGCGACGAGCGGATCGTCGAAGTACCCGAGCGTGTGGTGCAGAATCTCGGGCCGCGGGATCATGTCGGCATCCAGGATGAGGATGAACTCGCCGTCCGTGGCCTGCAGCGCGTTGTTGATATTGCCGGCCTTCGCGTGGCGCGGGCGGTCGTCCCACTCCGCTCCGCGCGAGATGTACCCGATGCCCGCGGCCTCGGCGCGCTCCCGCATCTCGGAGCGACTGCCATCGTCGAGAATCCACGTGGAATGCGGGTAGCGGATGCGCTGCGCCGCCAACGCGGTCGTCATGACGAGGTCGACGGGTTCGTTGTATGTGGCGATGAAGACGTCGACCGTGAGACCCGCAGCGGGGGCCGGCGGCGCCTCGCGACCCCGCGCCTTCCACATCATCATCCCGAACAGGCACACGTCGATCAGGCTGTACGTTTCGGCCACGATCAGCGGAACCGCGATCCACCAGGCATCCCAGTTCAGCGAGAACAACCACCGCCACGCGACGTAGTTCACGCCCAGGAGGAGGGTGAGGACGACGACGACGCGCATCAGGAGCAGGCGCCCCTCGCTGATCCGGGTGTCGTCGGTCACGTCATCGATCCTCTCCGCCGAACTCATCGCGGCACCACCCCGAAAAGGAAGCGCGTCCGCACCATGACCCACAGCGCCGCCAGCACGAGGATGTTCGCCAGCGTGCCGAGCAGCAGGTTCCCCTGGTTCAGCGCCGGGATGCTCGCGACGATCAGCGCGAAGAACACGTGCATCACGAAGACGTACAGAGTGGACTGCCCGAGCGGGACCAGGAAGGCGCCGGTCGCGGCCGCGATGGGCCTCCAGTACGCCGACACCAGCGCGTACAGCGCGACGACGAGGACGAGGACGTTCAGCAGACGCCCGGGGGCGAGGTGCGTGCGCTCGAACAATGCGGCGTAGATACCCCGGAACGTGTTGTCGGAGAGGAGACCGAGGCGGGGGTCGCCCGGTGCCGGCGCGTACGGGTTGTTCCACGAGAACAACATCAACGCCACCGCCACGGCGATGATCGCGACAAGCACCACGCGGCCGAGCCGCGTCGAGAACCACGCGATGATCTCGCGGCGGTAGAAACCTCCGACCATGCCGAGGACGAACAGCAGCTGCCAGATCAGCAACGGGAACGAGTCCTCGAACTGCGAGGGCAGCAGGCGGAAACGCGTGGTGTACCCGATGACGTAGAGGGCGACGCTCGCGCCCACGACCCACGGCCACCAACGGCGCCCGAGCGCCCACAGGATGAGCGGCGAGATGAGCAGAAGCACCACGTACAGGCCCATGACGTTGAACTGCCACGGCCCCATCCTCAGGAGGAGGAAGTCGAGCACCACGCCCGGGTCGACCGGGTACTGCAGGATGCGATCCGCCCCCGCGTACAGGTCGTACACGCGCCCTGTGGCCCCCGGCCCGGCGGCTCCCGTGCCCTGATCGGTGAACGTCGTCACGGACTGACCGTTCAGGAACGGCAGAAGAGCCAAGAAGTACACGAGGACCACGACGACGAGCGCTGTGCGGTACAGCTTCCACGACCGGCCGGCAGTGCGGATCACGACCTCGCCGATGCCGCCCGAAACGAGCTTCGGCCGGTAGACCAGGCCGAGGACGACACCGGAGAGAAGCACGAAGAGCTCGGCGCCCGAGACCACGCCGATGAACTCCTGCGTCCCGATCTGCAGGTAGCTCACCAGACCGAGGTGATTCACGACCACGAAGACGATGGCAAGACCCCGGAGCAGGTCGATCCTCGCGTCCCGCGACGGCGGTCCGCTGTAGACCAGGCGGCGGGCGGATGCCGAGGAGCGCGCCGCGAACAGCACGAGCAGCGCGGCCACGGCGAAGACGGCGGCGACGACGATCCATCCCCAGATTCCGTCCGCGCGGGTCGTGTCCGCCGCCGAGCCGGTGGCATCGCGAACCGGACCGAGAACGAGGTCAGATGCACGCAGGTCGTTCACGAAGGCCGAGCGCACGGTATCCGACGTCAACGTCACCGACCAGTCGATGACGGTCTCGCCCACGACTCCGCGGGTCGTCGCGGTCTCCTGCCAGATGACCGCGCCGAGGTACGGGACCTGCTGCGCGTCGACGGCGGCCTCGATCTGGCGCCACCACGCCGATTTGACCTCGAGCTCGCTCGGGCCGGGAGCACTTCCGCTGTAGAACGCGGCGGTTTGGATCACGAGCGGACGCTGCGCCGACGGGTATATCGCGGCGAAGTCCGGCGCTCCCGACCCGTCGGTGCCGCGCAGACGCGAGACGAAGTCGTCGGACCCCGGCACGACGTTGCGCGCCTCCACACCGCCCGTCTCGTCGAAGTACAGCGACAGTCCGACGGCATCCACCGCTCCATCGCCCGGGTAATAGGGCGCGTACGGGTCGTCCGCTCGCGTCAGCATTCCGTCGCCGTCGGTGTCGGCTCCCGACTGCGCGGACGTCAGCGGCGCCGGGGCCGCGTAGGGGTAATCCCCGCCCCAGAACGGTGACCAGAGCATCGCAGCCGCAGGTAGCTCGGCGTGCACGACGTCAGCGAAGGTCTGGAACGCCGCGCGGTAGGCATCCGGTCGCTGCCCCCAGGGCCGCCACGTCGTGTTCATATCGGGGGCGAAGCTCACGTAGAGCGGCGCACCCGCGGGCCGCGCGATCTCCTTCAGCGCGGCCACGAAGTCCTCCGCCTGCGCGCGCCCGATGTCCTCGAGCGGCACCGTCGGATTCACCACCACGACCGCGATCGACCCGGCCGCCGCGGTCTGCTGGAAGAACCCCGCGAGGTAGCCCTTCTCATCACCCGTCAGCGGGTAGGGCACCTCGCGCTGGTAGAGGGCGCTCGGCGCCCCCAGCCGATCGGCCTGGTCGGCGACGCTGTCGCTGCCCCACTGCAGAATGGATCCGAAATACGCGCCCGTCGAAGGCACGAGGTCGTCGCGACTGTCGTGGGGGGATGCCAGCGCGGGCGTCGCGTTCAGCGCGATCGCGAATAGTCCGATGGCGACGGCGAGGACCGAGCGAACCGCCATGGACGATCGGCGGCGTGGTGCTCCCGCATCGAGTTGTCCATCCTGCACGTCTAACCAGCCCCCGTTCTCACCGGTCTTCAGGACCCTACCGAAGGGTCCCGACACGGCCGGGGAATCTGTACAGGCAACGAAGCGACGTGGCATGTCCCCGCAATAGACGGCCGCCTCTCCTTCACGAAAGGTGCAGCAGGGCGATCAAATCGGCGAGCGAAGCGGAGACCGAGCCGGTCGGCGCCGGGGCATATGCATGCTCGTTACCTAGCCTGAGCACATGCGCATGCGCCTCGAACTCATCCCCCTCGTCGTCGCGGACGTCGACCGCAGCATCGCCTTCTATCGCGACGTCGTCGGCTTCGACCTGGATCACGACGTCTCCCCCGGCAACGGCATGCGCGTGGTGCAGCTCACCCCGCCGGGATCGGCCTGCTCTATCGCGTTCGGCACCGGAATGGGAGGTTCCGCGCCGGTGAGCAACATCCACCTCGTGGTCGACGACCTGGAGCTCACCCGAGCGACCCTCGTCTCGCGGGGACTCGACGTCTCCAGCATCCACGACATGGGTGGTGGTGTGCGCTACGCGTTCTTCGCGGACCCGGATGCCAACTCCTGGGCGCTGCAGGAGATCCGCCCGGGGGCGTCGCTCCCGACGTGACCCCGCCCGGGCCGGCATCCGGGCGGGGTTCGAGTAACGCACATTCAGCGGAGGGTGTGGGATTCGAACCCACGGGACATCTCTGCCCACTGGTTTTCAAGACCAGGTCCATCGGCCGCTCGGACAACCCTCCCGATCGTGCGAGTCTACCCAGCCGCGCGGCCGCGCACCGCGAAAGCACACGTCCCGGCCGAGCGCACACGATGCGGTCGACCCGATCGTGAGCGCTCGACCCGATGGTGTGCGCTCGCCGCCCGCCGCACCCCCGAGCCGCCCCACCGAAGCCGCACCCGCGCCGGAGCACCCGCGCCAGAACCCCGGCGCCGGAGCACCCGCGCCAGAACCCCGGCCGCACCCCCGGCCCCCGCGGTCACCATCTCGCCCGTTCACGGTGCCGTGAGGAACGAGTCACCTCGCGCAGTTACGATCTGGGCGTGACCGTGGGGACAGTGCCGGGCTCTCGCGCCGACAGCCGCGCGCGGCGACGCGCGTCGACCGCGCACCGCGCGACCGATCTGACGGTGCGGCGCCCGGTCTCGCGCCACGCCGCACCGGACGCCGCGGCGCAGAAGTGGCGCCGGAACACCGGCCTCGCCCTGGCGGCCGTGGGCGGACCGCTCACGGTGATCGTGTTCGCCGCGCTCATCGCCGCCGGAGCCTTCGCCTGGCAGGTGATCCAGGTACAGGACGACCTCGAGGGCGCGATGGACCAGTCGAAGGTGCTGATCCAGGCGGCCGCGAGCGGGGATGCCGCCGGCATCCAACGGTCCGGCGAAGACATCGTCGCTCGCGCGCAGCGGGCGTACGACACCGCCCAAGGCCCCCTGTGGGATTTCGCAGCGGACATCCCGGCGGCCCGAACGAACGTGCTCGCCGTCCGCGGTGTCACCGAGATCGCTCAGACGGTCACCTCCCAGGTGCTCCCCCCGCTCATCACGACGATGTCCGCGGCGAGCGACGGTTCCGGCGGCGGGTCGGGGATCAACCTCGCACCGTTCCTGCACGCCGGGACGGTGATCCCGACGGTGCTGACGTCGTTCGACGAGGCATCCCGGATCGCGACGAGCATGGATCGCACCGGTGTGCTCCCGCAGATCTCCGCCCCCGTCGATCAGCTCGTGCGCGCCATCGATCAAGCCACCCCCGTCCTGCAGACGGTCAACGCGCACCTGCCCGAGCTCCTGCGCGCGGCGGGCGCCGAGCGCCCCATGCTGTATCAGCTCATGATCCAGACACCGGCCGAGATCCGGGCGACCGGCGGCGGCGTCGCCCAATGGCTGGTGCTGAAAGTCGACGACGGCAACGTCGACATGCTCAGCCTCGACACGGGCACCGACCTGATGTATTCGCTGCTCCCCTCCGTCGGCTTCGACACCGAGAACGGTTCGCTCATCCCCCTGCCCTGGCAGACGAGGGCTCTGTACCCGCCGGAGCTGACGAACTGGTCGTCGAACTTCACCATGACGCCGAACTTCCCGACCGCGGTCGAGCTCTTCCAGGCCACGCGGGCGTGGACGGACAAGCCGAAGTTCGACGGGGCGTTCTCCATCGATCCCGTCGTGCTCGCGCATCTTCTCGAAGCGACCGGTCCGATCACGCTCGCCTCCGGCGAGACCGTCGACTCCCAGAATGCGGGAGCGAAGCTCATGAGCGAGCCGTACGAGCGCTACGGCATCGACAACGCGGCCATGGACCGGTACTTCAGCGAGATCAGCGCGAGCATGTTCAGCAAGCTCACCGGGCGCCAGTGGGACATCGGCACGATGTGGACGCAGATCGTTCGCAGCGCCGACGAGGGCCGCATCTTCGCGTGGTTCGACGACGCGGGCCTTCAGAACCTGTCCCATGAGTACGGCCTGGACGGCACGCTCCCGACGGACAACCAGGATGCCACCCAGCTCGGCATCTACTTCAACGACTACTCCATCGGGAAGCTGGAGTATCACCTCACGTACTCCCAGCACGCGAGCTGCAGCGCCGACGACCGGACGATCACCGTCTCGATGGAGCTGCACAACAGCATCACGGATGCCATCACGAGCGGCTACACGCTGGGCCTGCGCAACATCGAACGTGAGATCCCGCTCCGGACGATGATGCTCGACGTGTTGTTCTTCGCCCCACCCGGCGCGGAGATCGTGTCCGTCGACCCCGAGGAGGGCGACCGGTGGGACTCGACGTTCCACGATCGCTCGGGGGTGGACCACGGGAATTCCGCCGAGAGCAGGACTCTGCTCCTCGCCGAGGGGCAGACACGAACGGTCTCGTACACGGTGCAGCTCCCCGAGGGCGACCTCGGGCCCCTGGAGCTGCGGCACACCCCGGGCGCGAACGACACCGCCGTCACGATCGACGCGAACTGCGCCCCGCTCTTCCGCAGTCCCGAGGGGTCGAACAACATCCTGCTCTCCACGATCGGCTGAGAACCGGGCGGGGCAACCCCGTCACCTCCGCTGCGGGCGGTGGCTAACGTCAGGGGATGACGACGAACCGCGGGTCGCTGGCATCCTTCTTCCTCCGCCTCGGGAGGCAGGTGTGGGTGCGAGCCGCACTCTTCACGTTCATCGGCATCGCGATCGCCCTCATCGCCGGTTTCCTCGGCCCGCTCCTCCCGTTCGACGTCACGATCGATCTCGGGCAGAACGCCGTTGGGTCTCTGCTGCAGATCATCGCGACGGCGATGCTGACCGTCAGCACGTTCTCGGTCACGGCGATGGTCACCGCGTTCTCATCGGCGACGACGACGGCGACCCCACGTTCCACTCCCCTGCTCATCGCCGATCCGACCTCGCAGAACGCGGTGTCGACGTTCGTCGGCGCCTTCACCTATTCGCTCGTCGGCATCGTCGCCCTCTCCACCGGGTACTACACCGAGCAGGGGCGGACGATCCTGTTCATCGGCACGCTCATCGTGATCGGCATCGTCGTCTTCACGCTCCTGCGGTGGATCTCGCACCTGTCGACGTTCGGGCGCATGGCAGACGTCATCGACCGCGTCGAGAAGGCAGCGACCGACGCTCTCACCGCCTACGGCGCGGCCCCGCTCCTCGGCGCACGCCGGCTGACGTCCATTCCGCCCGGGGCTCGACCGATCCACAGCGACGGTGTCGGATACGTCACGCATCTCAACGTGTCCGCGCTGAACCGGATCGCGGACGCCCACGACCTCCGGGTCTACGTGGTCGCCGCGCCCGGCCGCGTCGCTGACGCCCGCACGCCGCTCGTCCGGATCGAGGGCGCCGTGGACGATCGCGCGATCTCGCAGGTACGCGGCGCCTTCCGAGTCGAGTCCCATCGGTCGTTCGAACAGGATCCGCGGTTCGGGGTCATCGCGCTCACGGAGATCGGGAGTCGGGCACTCTCCCCCGCCACGAACGACCCGGGGACGGCCATCGAAGTGATGGCCGCGCTGCAGCGGGTCTTCACCCCCGCACTGACGGCAGACCCCGACGACGAGGTCCACTACTCGCGCGTGTTCGTCACCCCACGACCCTGGGCGAACTCATCGACGATGCGTTCCGCCCGCTCGCCCGCGACGGCGCCGGCAACATCGAGGTGCATGTGCGCCTCCAGAAATGCCTCGCCTCGCTGGCGGCAGCCGCGCCCCGCCACGCCCACGAGTTCCGCGAGGCCGCCCGCGCGGCGTCCGCACGCGGTCGTCGCGGGCTCGATCCCACCGACGCGAGAACGCTGAGGGCGACGGTGCGCGAAGCGTGGAGCGGGGTCTAGAGGTCGCGGAGGACCGCCGCGACGCCGCCCTCGGACACCGACAGGCCCACCTCACCGGCCGCCTCGTGCACCTCGGGTGGCCCCTGTCGCATCGCGATCGCGCGGCCGCCGTGCGACACGGCCCACTGCATCATCTCGATGTCGTTGCGGCCGTCGCCCATGACCAGGACGTTCTCGGGCGGGATGCCGAGCCACTCACGCACCAGTTCGAGGGCGGTGGACTTGTTCACGCCCTGCGGTGCGATGTCGAGCCACGCCGTCCAGCCGATCGCGTACGACACCTGGCTGAGACCGATGCGCTTCACCAGCTCGAGGAAGTCCTTGTCGGTCTTCTCGGGGGCGACGACGACGACGCGGCAGACGGGCTGATGCGACAGTTCCGCGAAGCTCACGCGGTTCGCGCCCTGCAGGTTCCAGTCGTCGAGATAGTCCGTGAAGAGGCGCTGCCCGTCGGGCAGCTCGACGAGGAAGTGGGCGTCGCCGAGGTGCTCGCCGAGCAGCGTCAGAACCTCGGTCGGGTCGAACGTCTCGACGTGCGCGCGCTCGTATTCGGTGGCATCCGGCCCGCCGATCCGGCGCATCACGATGGCCCCGTTCGAGCACACCGCGTATTCGGGGTGGATGCCGAGGCGCCCCATGACCGTGTGGGTGCTGTCCCAGCTGCGACCGGTGGCGAGCATGACCTCGTGCCCCTGGTCTTGCGCGTGGCGCACGGCATCCACGACTCCGGGGCTGAGCGACTCGTCCTCGAGGAGGACGGTGCCGTCGATGTCGAGCGCGATGAGCATGCGTCCGACCGGGGCCGTACGGGCGATGTCGTCGACGACCGCGGCCGCCTCGTGCTGCGTCTCCGCGTCGACGTCACCGACGCGGGGCAGGGCGGCCTCGTCGGTCACGCGATGGGCTCCATCACTTCGAGGCCGCCGAGGTAGGGGCGCAGCACTTCCGGCACCGTCACCGATCCGTCGGCGCGCTGGTGCGTCTCGAGCAGCGCGACGATCCAGCGGGTGGTCGCGAGCGTGCCGTTGAGGGTGGCGACCGGCTGCGTCTTGCCGCCGTCGGCGGGGCGGAACCGGGTGTCGAGGCGCCGCGCCTGGTAGGTGGTGCAGTTCGAGGTGCTCGTGAGCTCGCGGTAGGCGTCCTGCGTGGGAACCCAGGCCTCGATGTCGAACTTGCGCGCGGCACTCGACCCGAGGTCTCCGGCGGCGACGTCGATCACGCGGTACGCGAGCCCGAGGTCCTGCAGCATGCCCTCCTGCATCGCGACGAGGCGGTCGTGCTCGGCCTCGGCATCCGCCGGGTCGGTGTACACGAACATCTCGAGCTTGTTGAACTGGTGCACGCGGATGATGCCGCGAGTGTCTTTTCCGTACGAGCCGGCCTCGCTGCGGTAGCACGTGGACCATCCGGCGTAGCGCTTCGCTCCGCGCTCGAGGTCGAGGATCTCGTCCATGTGGTACCCGGCGAGGGGCACTTCGCTGGTGCCGACGAGATACAGGTCTTCCTTGTCGAGGTGGTACACCTCGTCCGCGTGCTGGCCGAGGAAGCCGGTGCCGCGCATGACCTCGGGGCGCACGAGCGTCGGCGGGATCATGGGCGTGAACCCGGCCTGCAGCGCCCGGTCGAGCGCCAGGGTCATGAGCGCGAGCTCGAGCCGCGCGCCGATGCCGGTGAGGAAGTAGAACCGGCTGCCCGAGACCTTGGTGCCGCGCTCCATGTCGATGGCACCGAGCTTCTCGCCGATGGCGAGGTGGTCGAGCGGCTCGAAGTCGAACGTCGGGACCTCGCCGTGCGTGCGGAGGGTCACGAAGTCCTCTTCGCCTCCGGCGGGGACTCCCTCGAGCACGATGTTCTCGATCCTCGACAGGGCTTCCTCGGCGGCCTCCTCGGCGACGGTCACCGCGTGCTGAGCGGACTTGACCCGCTCACTGAGCTCCTTGGCCTCGGCCACGAGCGCGGGCTTCTCGTCCTTCGGCGCCTGCGCGACCCTCTTGCCGTGCGCGTTCTGGGCGGCGCGCAGCTCCTCGAACGTCGTGATCGCGGCGCGACGTTCGCGGTCGGCGGCGATCGCCGCGTCGACGGAGTCGGGCGACTCCCCGCGCGCGATCTGGGACCGCTTCACCAGTTCGGGATCTTCACGCAGCAGAGTCAGGTCGATCACGCGTCCATCCTACGGTCGGCCCCGGGGCGACATCCGCGCCATGGCGCTCGGGACGGCGCCGGTCAACCCCGCGGATCGACGGAGATCGGCGACGTTCCGGGTCCTAGGGTGGATGCCATGGCCGACCCCCAAGAACCGCGCGACGACGCGGACGCCCCCGTCTCCCCCGAGGCCGAGCAGGACCGGGCGGCGTCGGAAGGCTCGCCCGAGGATTTCCACGAGGCGACCCTGCGGCAGGAGGACGAGCCCGACACCGTCGCGGTCGACGAGCCCGACCCCAAGGACGCGGCCGAGCCCGACGACGTCATCCACCAGCCCGGCGACGTCGAACCCGACACCTCGGATCACGAGTCCGGCGAGGCCAAGCGCGTCTCGCCCGACGGCGACGACGCCCCGATGGATGCCGAGCCCACGGCGAAGAAGCGGGCGGCGCTGGTCTACAACCCGACGAAGGTCGACCCTGAGGTCCTGCGACCGCGCGTGAGCGAGCTGTCCGCCGAGGCGGGATGGGCCGAGCCTCTGTTCTACGAGACCACCGTCGACGACCTCGGCGACCTCGCGACCCGCGCCGCCATTGAAGAAGAGGTGGATGCCGTGCTCGTCGCCGGCGGCGACGGCACCGTCCGCGCCGTGGCCGAGGCGCTGACCTCCACTGGCATCCCGCTGACGATCGTCCCCAGCGGCACCGGCAACCTCCTCGCCCGCAACCTCAACCTGCCGCTCGACGACGCCGACGCGATGATCCGCGCGACCTTCGACGGCAAGGTGCACCCCACCGACACCGGCATCGCCCGGATCCGCCGCGCCGACGGGACCGTCGAAGAACACGGCTTCGTCGTCATGGCGGGGATGGGACTGGATGCCGCGATGATCCAGAACACCCGTCCCCAGCTGAAGAAGTCGGTGGGATGGGTGGCGTACGTCGACGGCGCCGCCCGGTCGCTCGTGAACGCCAAGCCGTTCCGCGTCATGTACCAGCTCGACGGACACGGACACCGCCTGCACTCCGCAAAGGTGCAGAGCGTGCTGTTCGCCAACTGCGGCGCACTGCCCGGCGGGGTGGCCCTGATCCCGGATGCCTCGATCGCCGACGGCGTGCTCGACGTCGCCGTCATCCAGCCCAGCGGCGTGTTCGGCTGGCTCGGCGTGTGGCGCAAGATCTGGTGGGACAACTCCGTGCTGCGCCGCTTCCGCGCCGGCCGCCGCGTGCTCGAACGGCGTCGCGACTCCTCGGTGCGGTACCTGCGGGGAAGCGGCATCGAGCTGGCGACCGCACCGGCGCAGCCGATCGAGCTCGACGGCGACGAGTTCGGCGAGGCGACCCGCATCTACACGCGGGTCATCGAGGGCGGCCTGCAGGTCAACCTCCCCGCCGGCCACGACACGTCCGGGCTGTAACCGCGCCAGCCCGCCCGTGGTTGGGACGTCGAAAGCACACGATCCGGTCGAACGCACACGATCGGGGCGTCCCGAACGTGGGCGCTCGGCCCGAACGTGGGACTTCGGCGACCCCGCGGCGGCGGGCGACGCGGCGGCGGGCGACGCGGCGGCGGGCGACGCGGCGCAGGGCTGTCAAGCCCGGCGCCGCAGAAACCCGGCTGGATAGCGTCGCTGCATGGCTTCTCCGTCTCTCGTGTGGTTCCGCGACGACCTGCGGCTGACCGACCATCCGGCTCTGCGCGCGGCGCTCGACCGCGACGAACCGGTCATCGGGCTGTACGTACTCGACGAGGAATCCGACGGCGTCCGCGAGATCGGCGGGGCGGCGCGCTGGTGGTTGCACCACTCGTTGGCATCCCTCGCCGAGCGCCTCGAGGAACGCGGCTCAACGCTGGTGTTGCGGCGAGGACGCGCCGCCGACGTCGTGCCCGCGGTGGTCGAGGAGACCGGAGCGGGAGCGGTGTTCTGGAACCGGCGCTACGGCGGCGCGGAGCGCGACATCGACGCGGGCATCAAACAACGGCTGCGGGACGACGACGTGACGGTGGCGTCGTTCGCGGCGAACCTGCTCTTCGAGCCGTGGACCGTGCGTACCGGCTCGGACACTCCGTACGGCGTCTACACGCCGTTCCGCCGCGCAGTGGAGAAGATGCCCGCACCGCGGGCGCCCCTCCCCGAGGCTCGCAAGATCGCGGGGCCGTCGCAGGCACCCGAATCCGACGACCTCGACGCGTGGGGGCTGCTCCCGACGAAGCCCGACTGGGCCGAGGGCCTGCGCGAAACGTGGGAACCGGGCGAGCCGGCGGCTCTCGCACGGCTGCGGGAGTTCCTCGACGACGACCTCGGCGACTACGCCTTCTCGCGGGATGCCTTCGCGGGCGGCGCGACCTCGAACCTGTCGCCGCGCCTGCGCTGGGGTGAAATCAGCCCCAACCAGGTGTGGCACGCGACGCTGGAGCATCGCGGATCCGGCAAGCACGCCGAGTCGGCGACCGGGTTCCTGTCCGAGATCATCTGGCGCGAGTTCGCGTGGCACGTGTTGTTCCACTCCCCCGACCTCGCGACGAAGAACTGGCGCGAGCAATACGACGCGTTCCCGTGGCCGAGACTGAACCGCGGACACCTCGAGACGTGGCAGCGCGGCGAGACGGGGATCGCGGTCGTGGATGCCGGGATGAAGCAGCTCTGGCACACCGGGGTCATGCACAACCGTGTGCGCATGGTCACGGCATCCTTCCTCACCAAGAACCTGCTCATCGACTGGCGTCACGGCGAACAGTGGTTCTGGGACTGCCTGGTCGACGCGGATGCCGCGAGCAACCCGTTCAACTGGCAGTGGGTCGCGGGATCGGGGGCGGATGCCGCGCCGTACTTCCGCGTGTTCAACCCCGACACGCAGCGCGAGAAGTTCGATCCGCACGACGAGTACATTCGCCGGTGGGCACCGGAACACCTCGACGGGGGCGCGCCCGAGCCGATGGTCGACCTGAAGGAGACGCGCCAGCGGGCGCTCGACGCGTACGACCGCGTGCGTCACGGCGGGTGAGGCCGCGAACGCGAGAAGGGCGCCACCCGGAGGTGGCGCCCTTCGTCACGAGGAACGTCAGCTGACGCGGGTCTCGACGACCTCGTCCTCGTCGTCGTCGCCCGGGATGAAGACGTCGACGACCGTGACGTTGATCTCGGCGACCTTCATGCCGACGAGCTCGGTGATGGCCTGGTGCACCGCAGCGCGGACGTTGGAGGCCACACGCTGCAGCTGCTCGGGGTAGTCGACCTGGATGGCGATGTCCGCGGCGACCTCGGTCTCGCCGACCTCGACGCTCACGCCCTGCGCGTAGTCCTTGGCGCCCACGGCCTGGCGGAGGTTGCCGATGACGCGGGCGGCGCCGCCCCCGAGAGCGTGCACGCCGGGAACCTCGGCCGCGGCGATGCCGGCGACCTTGGCCACGACGGCATCCACGATGACGGTCGAGCCGCCGTCCTTCGTGATCGAGGCGGGGGTGGTGGTGGCGGTGTTCTCAGCCATTGCGCTTCCTTCCGTGATCTGCGGAACCCTGTGTTCCGCGAAGTCATAGGGAAGACGCTGCGGGTGACCCGTTCGTCACGCGTTTGCTGCTGAGAGAACCCTGAGCGTCCCCACTCGCCGCGTCATTCGTCGAAGAAGCCTCCGAACGGGACACCGGGATCGCCGTCGTCCCGTTCATCGAACTCGACGGTTTCGGTCGAGAACGCCACGGACGTCTGGGGCGAGAACAGCACGCTCACCTCGCGATTGCCCACGACGACGAAGGATTCGAACCGGCCGCCACGCTCCACGGCGCTCTCGATCCTCCTCTTCAACGCCTCGATGTCCTGCCCCTGCGTCAACGCGAAGACGGCGTCGTTGACCGCCATCTGCGTCCGAACCATGGTGTGGCCCCCATCCATGCGAGCGACGGTAGGTCGGAACCGCCGCCGTCGCTGAGGGGGTTGCGATTCCCACCGGATGCGGAATACTGCCGCCGCTCGACGGGTTGCCGTTGACGTGAACGACGCGATCCCCTCCCTCTCCGTTCTCGACCTCGTCCCCGTGCGCACCGGGCAGAGCAGTGCGCAGGCGGTCGCCGCCTCCCTCGACCTCGTCGAACGCGCCGACCGGCTCGGCTACCGCCGCTACTGGTTCGCCGAGCACCACAACATGCCCGCCGTCGCCTCCACGGCGCCGCCGGTTCTCATCGCCGCCGCCGCCGCGCGCACCGCGCGCATCCGCGTCGGTTCGGGCGGAGTCATGCTGCCGAACCACTCGCCGCTCATCGTCGCCGAGCAGTTCGCGGCGCTCGAGGCCCTCGCCCCGGGCCGCATCGATCTCGGCATCGGGCGAGCCCCGGGGAGCGACCCCGTCATCACGCAGCTCCTGCACCGATCCGGCACGACGAGCGACGTGTCGCGCTTCCCCGACCACGTGACCGACATCCTCGCGCTCACCTCCGCCGACGGCGCGACGGTGCGGTTCACCTCGGGCACGGAGTACCAGGTGAAGGCGACACCCCTGGCATCCGGGATGCCTCAGGTGTGGCTGTTGGGCTCGAGCGACTACTCCGCGCAGCTCGCCGCCAGTTTCGGACTCCCGTACGTCTTCGCCAACCACTTCGCAGGCGAGGGTCTCGAACACGCGCTGCGCCTGTACCGCGATCAGTTCCAGCCGAACGAGTCGGGCGACGGGCCCCGCACGTTCGTGACGGCCAACGTCGTCGCCGCTCCCACCGCCGAAGAGGCCGAGGATCGCGCACTGCCGCAGCTGCGGATGATGGCGCGACTGCGGACGAACCGTCCGCTCGTGCCCCTCGAGACGGTCGAGCAGGCCAAGGCCGACCCGTTCGACGCGATGGCCGAGTCGATCATGGCATCCAGCCGTCAGAAGTGGTTCGTCGGCACCGGAGACGACGTGCGCGCCCAGCTCGCGGCGTTCGCGGCTCAGTACGACGTGGACGAGATCATGCTCTCTCCGGTCGCCGGAGCCTACGACGGCGAGCCGCTGGACTCCGCCGGCGGTCGCGCACAGACGCTCGAGCTCGTCGCGGCTCCGGCCGCCGTCGCGGCCTGACCCGCCGGTCCCCGGCGCGCGCGTTCCCGCGCGCCCGCGTTCCCGCGCGCCCGCGTCTCCGCGCGCCCGCGTTCTCGCGCGCCCGCGTTTCTCGCCGAGACTTCATCGCGCCGACATCTGCGCTGCAGCCTGCAAGGGAGATGTCAGCACGATGAAGTCTCGGGATTGGGGGGCACCAGGCGGGCGGGGCACCGGGCGGGCGGGGCACCCGGGCGGGCGGGGCACCCGGCGGGCGGGAGCCTGAGGGGCGGGCGGCAGTGCGGTCCGGGGTCAGGACTCGGGTTCGCCGCTGAGCAGGCCGCGCAGCCAGTCGCGCGCCTCGACGAAGACGTCGTCGGAGTAGCGCTGCGGGTAGCGCACGATCGCGCGATCCGCGCGGGCGTACGAGCCCAGGAAGATCACCTTCGGGCTGAACCGCCGCAACCCCAGAAGAGCGTCGGCCATCCGCTCGTCGTGCACGTGCCCGTCGGCGTCGATCACGAACCGGTAGCGACCGAGCGCATCGCCGATGGGCCGGGATGCCAGCAGACTCAGGTTGATGCCCCGGGTGGCGAACTGCTCGAGCAACTCGAGCAGAGCACCCGGGTGATCCTCGGGGAGTTCGACGATGAGCGACGTCTTGTCGGCGCCGGTCGGCGGGGCGGGCGCCACCGTGCGACTGACGAGCACGAAACGCGTGACGGCGTTGGGGTTGTCGCCGATCTCGTCCGCCAGCACCTCGAGATCGTGGTGCCCGACGATGCCCGGCGCGGCGATGGCGGCATCCGCCCCGCTCGTTCCGTCGAGGACTCCGAGGGCGCTGGCGACGTTGCTGGCCGCGGGGAGGTGAGCGTGCGCGGGGACGTGGTCGCGCAGCCACCGGAGGCACTGACCGTACGCGACGGGGTGAGCCGCGACGAGGGACACGTTCTCCAGGGTCATGCCGGGGCGCCCGACGAGCACGAAATTCACCGGGACGAGGTATTCGCCGACGATCCGCAGGCCCGGCACCGTGGCCAGAGCGTCCTGCGCCGTCGAGACGCCCCCGTCGACGGAATTCTCGATCGCGATCATCGCGGCATCCGACCGTCCCTCCACGACGTCGGCGAGCGCTTCGCCGACGTTGCGCACGGGTCGCCAGATCTGGTCGCGTGCCTCGGGGACCTGGGCGAGGGCGGCCTCGGTGAAGGTTCCTGCCGGGCCCAGATAGCTGTAGGTACGGCGAGGGGGCGCGGTGGCGGTGTCGGGCAGCACCGGCTCAGCCTAGTCCTCCCCCCGAATCGGACCACTCGTCGCGTCGCAGGGGACCACCTCGCGGGTGAAGAGAACCACCGGAATAGGGGGTCGATGCAGCGGCATGGATCGCTGCAGTGTTGGCACGATGAGCTGTGCCCGCCGACCCGAGGCGGGCACACCCACCGCCGCGCGCTTCAGCACCGCGCGAGCAAGGAACCCGATCGACGATGGAACGCGCCCGCCCGAAGACCGCACACCGCCCCCGTCCACGACGCCGCCTGGACCCGACACCCGGCGTCCTGCACCCGCGCCCGTCGCCCGCGAGCATCGTGCGCTCACGAGTGGCACTGGTCAGCACCATCGCCCTGTGGCTGCTGTACATGACCACGGTCGTGGTGACCCTCTCGCGCGGCGGCGCGCTCGTCGACGCGTGGCACCTGCTGGGGACCGTGGTGTTCCTCGTGTCGGTGGCGGCCCTCACTTTCTCGTCGAGCATGTACCTGTTGGCCCGTGCCGGCGCGCTGCCGCGGCTGGCGGCGCATCGCCGCGCGCGTCGCGCGGACATCGACGACCGGTTCGACCGTGACGACCTGCGCGTCCTCGCCCTCCTGCCGTCCTACGGGGAGGACCCCGCCTACGTCCGGATGGCGCTGTGGTCCGTCGCCCTGCAGGAGGTCCCCCGCCTCCGAGTGGTGCTGCTGCTCGACGATCCGCCGAGCGACGATCCCGAGATCCTCGACCGCCTCGCCCGTACGCGCGCGATCATCGACGAGATCCGCCTGGAGATGTCCGGACCGCTGGAGCTCGCGCGCGAGGCCCTCGAGCGCACCGAGACGGACTCGGTCGCCGACGCCAGAAGCGCCGTCGCCGCCGCGTACCACATGGCGTCGTGGTGGATACGGGATCGGGCGGAGATCGAGCCCCGCACGGATCATGTCGAGGCCTTCTTCGCCGAGAACGTCTTGGAGGCGCTCGCCGACGAGCTCGCCGCGGTCGCCATGGCCTTGGACGAGGCGAGCGACGACGGAGACCACGCGTTGTCCGCGTCCCGTGTCCGCTCGCTCGCGCGTCGACTCACGCGGATCTTCAGCGCCGAGGTCGACGTGTTCGAACGGAAACGGTTCCGAGAACCGTCCCACGAAGCGACGAAGGCCGAGAACCTCAACGCCTACCTGGCGCTCGTCGGCGGCACGCACCGTCTGCACGACCTCGACGGAGTCGAGCACGTCATCGAGGTCCCGGCCTGCGACGCCGTCATCACGCTCGATGCTGATTCGATGCTCCTCCCCGAATACGCCGCGCGGTTGGTCTACGCCCTGGAACAGCCGGGCAACGAGAGGATCGGCGTCATACAGACGCCCTACTCCGCCTACCGCGGCCGACGCAGCGACCTCGAGCGTCTGGCGGGTGCGACGACCGACATCCAGCACCTCGTCCACCAGGGGCTGACGGCCTTCGACGCCACGTTCTGGGTCGGGGCGAACGCCGTGATCCGCTGGGGTCTGCTCGCGGATCTCCGCACCGTCGAGACGGTGGACGGACACGACGTCGTCCGCTTCATCCGGGGACGCACAGTCATCGAGGACACCGAGTCGAGCATCGACGTCGTCGCGCACGATTGGCGTCTGGTCAACTACCCCGAACGATTGAGCTACAGCTCGACGCCGCCCGATTTCGGCACGCTCGCGGTCCAACGCCGCCGGTGGGCGAACGGCGGGCTGCTCGTCCTCTCGTCGCTCTGGCGCACCGCCGCGTCCCGTCGCCGGGCGGGCCACCCCATGCGGGCGTCCGAGATCCTGTTGCGCGCGAACTACCTCGGCTCGATCGCCTGGGTGACCGCCGCCCTCATCGTCCTGTTGACGGTCGTGCCCCTCAACGGGGAGCTGGTGAGCATCGTGCTCATCGTCATCGCGCTGCCCTACTTCGTCGAGATGGGGCACGACCTGCGCATCCTCGGCTATCGCCGGCGCGACATCCTGGGCGTGTACGGCCTGAACCTTCTGCTGGTGGCCGTCAATCTCGCGGGCACGGCCGGGTCGATCGCGCAGGCCTTCACGGGGCACCGCGTCGCCTTCGCCCGAACTCCCAAGCAGGGGGAACGCACGCCGGCGGGCGCTCTGCTCATCGCGGTGCCGCTGATCATCGCCGGAGGATCGGTGGTCGTGGCCGTGCGGTCGGCGCAGGAAGGGTCCTGGATCGCCGCGGCCTTCGCCGTGTTCACGGCGATCTGCGTCACCGACGCGCTGATCCGCCTGATCGGTGTCCGAGAAGCGATCGCCGACCTGTGGAACGGCTGGCTCGAGTGGATCTGGGTCCCGGTCGACCGACGCGGCCCGGCCCCCGCCGCCGCAACCGTCCCCGCCTGGCGCCGCGTCCTCGACGACGGCCTCGTCGAACCGGTCAACGCATGAGTCGTCGCGAACGGCGTCGCTTCCGCGGACGGCGCGTGTCGTGGGTTCGGGTCCTGGCGAGCGTGCTGGGGAGCCTGGCTGTGATCGGGGCGGCGGTCGCCGCCGTCGCACCCCCGCTCTCGTGGCCGGTGGCGGGGACACCCGTCGACCATCGATGGTTCGCCGGGTATTACGACGTCACGCTCGACCAGGGCGCGGAACTCGCCGACAACGCCCTGGTGTCCTCCCCCGGCGGGGCGGTTCTCGCTTTCGTCGTTGCCGCCGGCGATAGCGACTGCACCCCGACCTGGGGCAAGGCCTACACCCTCGACGACGCGGCGACCCGTTTCGACCTCGATCGACGGGTCGAGCGGATGCATCGGGAGGGACGCACCGTCACCGTGTCGTTCGGCGGTGTCATCAACACCGAGCTCGCCGCCGCCTGCACGAGTTCCTCGGCCCTGTCGAAGGCGTACGACACGGTGATCCAGCGGTACGCGGTCCACACCGTCGACTTCGACATCGAGGGCGACATGCTCACCGACCGTTCGTCCTGGGATCGGCGCGCCCACGCCGTCGCCCGCCTGCAGGACCGTCGTCCCGCCGACGACCCGCTCGAGGTGTGGCTCACGCTTCCGGTGAGTCCGGACGGGTTGACCACCGACGGCGTCGACCTCGTCGCGGGCATGCTGGATGCCGGGGTCCGACTCGCGGGGGTGAACGCGATGACGATGAACTACGGCATCGAGAAGCCGGGGAATCTCGCCCAGGTCTCCGAGCGGGCTCTGGATGCCACGGCCTCGCAGCTGGCCGGGATCTGGGATCGCGCGGGGGTCGACCTTCCTCCCGGCGGCGCATCGGCGCTCCTCGGCGCCACGCCGATGATCGGGCGCAACGATGTCCCCTCGGAGGTGTTCACGCTCGACGATGCGCGCGAGCTCGCGTCTTACGCGAACGAGCGGGGGCTCGCCCGGCTCTCGATGTGGTCGCTCAATCGCGATCACACGTGCGGGCCGAACTACCCGTTCACCGGGACGGTCTCCACCCGATGCAGCGGTGTCGAGCAGGGGGCCGAGTCGTTCGCGGGCGTCCTGTCGAACGGCTATCTGGGCGAGGTCCCAACCCTCACTCCCGCGGCCGACCAGACCGTCGTCGAGGACGATCCGGCGACCAGCCCGTACCCGATCTGGAGCTCGACGTCGTTCTACTCCCGCGGGATCAAGGTCGTCTGGCACGGCTCGGTCTATGTCGCGAAGTGGTGGAACGAAGGCGGAACGCCGCCCGACGACCCGGCGCTCGATACCTCGACGTCCGCCTGGAGCTACATCGGCCCGGTGCTGGCGACGGACTACCCCTTCCGGCTGCCGGTGCTGCCGGCGGGCACGTACCCGGAATGGGATGCCGCGGTGCTCTACAACCAGGGGGATCGCGTCATGCTCGACGACACCGGCTACGAGGCACGGTGGTGGTCGCGCGGGCAGAATCCGGCTCGCGCGATCCTCGATCGGGACTATTCGCCGTGGACCCCGATCGGCGTCGACCCCGCCGACCCCGCGGCGACACCCACCGGGTAGACGGTCAGCCGTCCGTCGGCGACGATGTGCGCGAGCGCGCTGCGGCCGGGAGGGAGGACGCGGACGACGACACGGTGCTCGGCCGACGACAGACGTTCGCGCACGAGTTCGGCGAGCCGGGGCACCCAGGACTCGGCGGGGTCGGGTGCGCCGCCGTCGTCGAGGAGCACGACGTCGACTCCGCGCAGTCGCGCCTGCATCGCGGCATCCGCGATGCCGTGACCGTGCAGCCGACCGGCGCGATACCCGTCGCGCAAGCGTCCCTCGACCGCCCGCGCCTCCGCGCGATCCTCGTCGACGATGCGTCCTGCACGCACCACGCGTTCCAGGAGCGGGCGCGCGTACGAATCCACGTCGGTGAGGTGCGCGAGGAGTTCCGCGTGGGCGGCCGCGTCCCATGCGGCGCGGCGGGCAGACTCCACACGACGCTCCGCCTGCACCTCCGCCGATCGGCCCAACCGGCGCAGCATCGCCACGAACACCACGCTGAGCCCGACCATCGTCGCCACGCGCGTTCCGATCCCGAGCATCTGGGGAAGGTCCGCTCGACGGCCGACCGCGTCGAGCATCAACAACGCCAGAAGGATGCCGCCTCCAATAAGCGCGACACCGCCACGGTCGCGCAGCGCGAGCGCCACCAACACGAAGCCCGCCGCCGTCAGGAACCACGCCGAGCCGTAGCTGATCGGGGCCGGGATGCTCGAGATGGCGAGGGCGACGGAGCCGCTCAGCAGCGCGACGATGGCGAGAGCACCGAGGCGGGTGATGCCGCGGTGTGCACGCCCCACCACAGCGGTGAGAATGAAGAGGACCGCGAGCATCGCCAGCGACACCATTCCCGTACCGGCGATCCCGGCCTGGAAAGCGGCGACCACTCCGACAGCCGTCTGCGTGAGAACGAAGAACAACCCCACGACGCGTTCCCGCGTTCTCAGCGACCACCCGGAGATCCGCGGCGGTTCCCGGTCCACCTCTTCGTTGTTCCACGACAGTCGCACGCGTGTGCCGCGGCCCGGCGCACTCTCCACTTCGCCCCGGACTCCCGGGATCTCGGACGGTACCCCGAGCACCGTCGCGGCCAGCCCCAGACGATCGGATGCCACCCGCTCGGGGGCGAATCCCGGCCCGTCGTCGGCGACCTCGATGTGCCCACCCGTCGCGCCGACCTCTATCCGCACCAGGCACTGGGCGCCGGGCGCGTGGCGCCGAACGTTCTGGAGAGCTTGACCGGTGGCCGCGACCAGCGCATCGGCGACCTCGGGCGAGCACGTGACGGCACCCGGACCGCGGGAGCTCTCCAGCGACGCGCCGGCCTCGGCCGCGAGCGCCTCGATCCGATCGACAAGGTTCGAGGAGGGCGGGTGATCGCGAACCGTCGCCGTCGCGTGAGCCGCCTGGCGCAGCACGGCGACCTCGGTCCCCGGCGTCCCCTCCGCGACTCCGCGCACGGCCGCCAGAACCTCGTCGTGGACGAACGCGGCCGCGCGGGAACGCGCGGTCAGTCGGGCGCGTTCCTCGGCCGCGCGGACCGCGGCGGACTCCGCGCGAGCCGCCGCGCGATCGACGTGGGCCGCGGTGCGCAGGGCGACATCGGCAACCGCGCAGGTCGTGACCGCCGAGAGCAGGGCTTGCGTGTCGTTCGCGAAGCCCGTCAGCGTGTACCCGCCCAGCACGCTGCGCGACACCACGACCACGACGATCCAGGCGGCCAGGAGAGCGCCGGTCCATCGCCAGCCGGCGACCACGAGGACCGCCAGCGACGGTGCGGAGGCCGCGGTGAGCAGCCACGGGATGGTGCCGTTCTGCCCGTCGGCGACCGCGATGAGGCCGGCGAAAGGATAGGTGAGCACCGCCGTGGCGAACATCGCCGTGGCCAGACCTGCGATCCGCCGCCCCATGCGCGAGCCGAGCACGGGACCGACGACCCCGCCCAGCAGGAGGACAGCGAAGGCCGACAACGCCAGCGCCGACCACCATCCGGGGGCCGCAGCCTCGTTGACGGTGGAAGCCACCAGCACGGCCACGGTCGCGGCAGCCACCAGCGACACCGCCACCGCGAGCAGCAACGCCCGTCGGGTCGCTTCCAGGGCCGCGTCCGCGGCGACGGACTCAGTCACGCCGCGGAACCGGAAGGAACCCGTCCTCGATGCCGCGACGGTACAGGTCCACCTTGCTCGGAGCGGGACGACCGAGGCGTTGGTAGACGCCCTTGATCCTCCGCAGGTGATCGTTCACGGTGTTCTCACTCACCCACAGCGCGGTCGCGACCTCGCGAGCCCCCATTCCCGACGCGTACAGCGACAGCACCTCGCGCTCACGCTCGGTCAAGGGTGCGGCGGTGAGACCCGGGTCGGAGTCGAGAGCGGACGCCCACTCCGTCGTGGGGACGTGCTGCCCTTCGGCCGCGTCGCGGATCGCGGCGAGCAGATCGTCGCTCGGGAGCGACTTGCGGGCGATCCCGAGGGCGGAGGTCCGCGACGCCTCCCGCACCAGGTAGGGGTTCTCCGCCGACGTGAGGACGAGCACGTGCGCTCCCCACCGCCGCAACGCCTCGACGTTCTCCTGGGGGGTGCTCCCGTCGCGCAGGCTCAGGTCGAGCAGGACCAGATCGGCGTCGCGCGCGACGTGTGTCATCTCGGGCACCGTCTGCTCGTGCCGCGCGAAAGCGAGGTGCTCGGAAGAATCGATCAGGTTGCGAAGCGCAAGGCCCACCAGATCGTGATCGTCGACGAGTGCGATACGTCTCACCGGCTTCCTCTCCGATCAGAGAGTATCGACCACCGACCCCCGGCGCGACGCCGCCCGACGCGAACGGACATCGACCGTCGTGGCGAAGACGCCCACCACCAGGAGCACGCCCCCGATCACCTCCGCCGGCGCCGGGATCTGCCCGAGCAGCACGGCGGCCGAGACCATCGCGACGACGGGGGCGAGCAGCACCCAGGGAACGACCGCGGCCGAGGGGTTGCGCGCGAGCAGGCCGTTGAAGATCGCGTACCCGGCCAGGGTGCACAGGCCCGCGGTGTAGAGCGTCGAGAGCGCCGCCGACCATCCGAAGGCGGCGAGACCGGCGGCGATCGCGGAAGGGCCCTCCACGGCGAAAGCGAGGACGAGGGCCGGAGCGGGCACCACGAGTGCCGACCAGACCGTGAGCGAGAGGGCACCCAACCGACCGCGCCCGGCGACCACGCCCGCGCGCCGTGAGATGACGTTGCCGACGGCCCACGACAGCGCCGCGCCGAGCGCCAGCACCACGGCGAGCGCGGGGGCGTCTCCGCCGCGGCCCAGGGCCACGGCCGCGAGACCGACGACGCCGATCGTGACGCCCACGCCCTGTCCGAGGGTCGGCCGCTCCCGCAGCACACCCGCGGCGATCGCGACGGTGAACACCGCCTGCGCCTGCAGGAGCAGGGCGGCGAGGCCCGGCTGGAGCCCGAGCGCGAGCGAGGTGTACAGAAGACCGAACTGCCCGAGGCTCATGAAGAGTCCGACGCCGACGATGGTGGCCCAGGATGCCGCCGGACGCGGCACGATCACGGCGAACACCGCCACCACGGCGAATCGGATCGCGACGAACAGGAGCGGCGGGATGCCGGGCATGCCCCAGTCGATGACCAGGAAGTTGAAGCCCCACGCGGAGGCGACCGCGGCGGCCAGGATCATGTCTCTTCGACTCACGATCCCAGCTCAGCGCCTCCGAGGTTGAAGCACCAGCGAACGTTTCTTCACGAGACACAGTAGATTCGCTTCATGATCGATCTGGACGCCGTCCGGTCCCTCCGCACCGTGGCCCGCGAGGGAAGCGTCTCCGCGGCCGCCGCGACCCTGGGGTTCACGCCCTCCGCCGTTTCGCAGCAGATCAAGCGGCTCGAGCGCGAGACCGGCGTGGCCCTGCTCGAGCGGGTCGGACGCGGCGTCGCCCTCACCGACGCGGGCACGCACCTCGTGGTCGGATCCACCCCGATCCTCGCCGAGCTCGAGAGGCTGCGCGCCGACCTGCAGGCGAAAGCACCGGACGGGGGCACCGTGAGCGGCGAGGTACGCATCGCCGCATTCTCGACCGTGGTCCGCGGGATGCTCGCGCCCCTCCTCGTCGACCTCGCTCGAACGCACCCCCACCTGCGCCTCCTCGTCCGTGAGAGCGAGCCCTGGGAGACGGTCGCCCTCATCGCCTCGGGTCAGCGCGACCTCGGCATCGCCCACCAGTGGGGCGGCGTGGCGCTGGCGATCCCCGAGAACATCGTCGTCACGCCGCTGTTCACCGATGTCGCCGACGTCATCCTGCACCGGGATCATCCCCTGGCCGAGCGCGACGTCCTCCACCCGCACGAGCTGGCCGACGAGTCGTGGGTCGCGACTTTCGAGACGACGATCTGCCGCCAGTGGCTGCGGCGCCTCTTCGACGGGGTGGGCAACGCTCCCCGCGTGGTCTACGAGTCGATGGAGTTCGAGAACCATCTCGAACTCGCCCGCACCGGAGCCGTCGTCGCGCTCGTCCCGCGTCTCGGGCGCGCACCGCTCGGCCCCGACCTCGTCGCCGTGCCCACGGTCGATCCCGCCTCCACCCGCGACGTCGTGGCCGTGCACCGGCGTTCGCAGAGCGATTCCCCCGCCCTCCGCGCCACCCTGTCGGCCCTCCGTGAGAGGGGCGCCGTGCTCCGATCCTGAGCCGCGCCCACCGGCGCGCATGGATCAAAGGACATTCCCGGGATGTTCTGCGCCCCGAATGGGCCGGTGCGCATGCGAGAGGGCCGGACACCGGGCAGACTGTGGATATGAGCAGTCGCGCAGGACAGCCCGCCGAGGCATCCGATCTCATCGACATCGACGAACTGATCAACGCCTACTACGACCGCAAACCGGATGCCACCGTGCCCGAGCAGCGCGTCGCCTTCGGCACCAGCGGCCACCGGGGATCGTCGTTGAGCACGAGCTTCAACGAGGACCACATCCTCGCCACCACGCAGGCGATCGTCGACTACCGCGCGGAGCAGGGCATCACCGGTCCGCTCTTCCTCGGGCGCGACACCCACGGCCTGTCGCTGCCCGCGGAGCGCAGCGCCATCGAGGTGCTCGTGGCGAACGGCGTCGACGTGCGCGTGGACTCGCGCGACTCGTGGGTGCCGACGCCCGCGCTCAGCCACGCGATCCTCACCTACAACCGCGGCCGGGCGACCGACGACCCGGGCCGTGCCGACGGCATCGTCGTGACCCCGTCGCACAACCCGCCCCGCGACGGAGGCTTCAAGTACAACCCGCCGCACGGCGGTCCCGCCGACACCGACGCGACGGGCTGGATCGCCGACCGCGCCAACGCCCTGATCGCTGCGGGCCTCGTGGGCGTGCAGCGCACCCCGCACGCCGACATCGACCTCGACACCCTGGGCCAGTACGACTTCCGTGACGCGTACGTGCGGGATCTGGCATCCATCATCGACGTCGAAGCGATCAAGAACGCCGGTGTCCGCATCGGCGCCGACCCGCTCGGCGGCGCATCGGTGGAGTACTGGGCGCTCATCGCCGAGGTGTACGACCTCGACCTCACCGTCGTGAATCCCGAGGTCGACCCGACGTGGAAGTTCATGACGCTGGACTGGGACGAGAAGATCCGCATGGATCCGTCGTCGCCGTCGGCCATGGCCTCCCTCGTCGCCGCCCGTGCCGACTACGACATCCTCACGGGCAACGACGCCGACGCCGACCGGCACGGCATCGTCACCCCCGACGCGGGGCTGATGAACCCCAACCACTACCTCGCCGTCGCGATCGACTACCTCTTCTCGCACCGCGAGGGATGGCCGACGGATGCCGCGGTGGGCAAGACGCTCGTCTCGTCGATGATCATCGACAGGGTGGCATCCGCCCTCGGCAAGACGCTGCTCGAGGTTCCGGTCGGTTTCAAGTGGTTCGTGCCGGGCCTGCTCGACGGATCGGTCGCGTTCGGCGGCGAGGAGTCGGCCGGCGCGTCGTTCCTGCGCAAGGACGGCACCGTCTGGACCACCGACAAGGACGGCATCCTGCTGTGCCTTCTCGCCGCCGAGATCCTCGCGGTCACCGGCAAGACGCCCTCGCAGCGGTACGCCGAGCTCGAGGCCGAATTCGGCGCGTCGGCCTACCAGCGCGTCGACGCTCCCGCAACGCCCGCGCAGAAGTCGGCGCTGTCGAAGCTGTCGCCGGATGCCGTGACCGCCACCGAGCTCGCGGGCGAGCCCATCATCGCGAAGCTGTCGCACGCGCCGGGCAACGGCGCCGCGATCGGCGGCCTCAAGGTGCAGACGGAGTCGGCGTGGTTCGCCGCCCGCCCCTCGGGCACCGAGGACGTCTACAAGCTGTACGCCGAGTCGCTCCGCGGCGAGGAGCACCTGCGCGAAGTCCAGGAAGAGGCGCGCGCGGTGGTTTCGGCCGCGCTCGGTCAGGCCTGACGCATCCGCGTGAGCGGCGTCGTCCTCCGGGACGGCGCCGCTTTCGTGTGCGGGGCGTGAGGCTGCGATAAACGCTCGCTGCACCGGGAAACGCCTGCGGCGAGCGTTCCTCAGTGCAGCGAGCGTTTATCGCGCGGAGGGGGCGCGGGGATGCCGAGGCCCCGACGCTCCGAAGAACGTCGGGGCCGTGGCATCCGGGTCAGGCGAGGGTCGCGGCGTCGATCACGAAGCGGTAGCGCACGTCGCTCTTCAGGACGCGCTCGTAGGCCTCGTTGATCTGCTCGGCCGAGATGACCTCGACCTCGGGCGCGATGCCCTTCTCGGCGCAGAAGTCGAGCATCTCCTGGGTCTCGCGGATGCCGCCGATGGACGATCCCGCGAACGAACGGCGGTTCGAGAACAGCGTGAAGACCTGGATCGGCAGCGGCTCGGGCGGGGCACCGACGTTGACCATGGTGCCGTCCAGCGTCAGCGTGCCGAGGTACTGCTTGAGGTCGAGCGGAGCGCTCACGGTGTTGACGATGAGGTTGAACGTGTTCTTCAGCTCGTCGAAGGTCTCGGGGTCGCTCGTGGCGTAGTAGTGGTCGGCGCCCATCGCGAGGCCGTCGTCCTTCTTGCTGAGCGTCTGCGACAGCACCGTGACCTCGGCGCCCATGGCGTGCGCGATCTTGACCGCCATGTGACCGAGACCGCCGAGCCCGACGATCGCGACCTTCTTGCCGGGGCCGGCGTTCCAGTGGTTCAGCGGCGAGTAGGTGGTGATGCCGGCGCACAGCAGCGGCGCCGCCGCCTCGTACGGAATCGACTCGGGCACGCGCAGCACGAAGTCCTGGTCGACCACGATCTTCTGCGAGTATCCGCCCTGGGTCACGGTGCCGTCGCGATCGACGGCGCCGTACGTCCCCACGTTGCCGTTGAGGCAGTACTGCTCCTCGCCGGCGAGGCAGTTCTCGCACTCGCGGCACGAGTTGACCATGCATCCGACGCCGACGCGGTCGCCGACGGAGTACTTCGTCACGTCGGCACCGACCTCGGCGACCGTACCGACGATCTCGTGACCGACGGTCAACGGGTAGGGCACCTCGCCCCACTCGCCGCGGATGGTGTGGATGTCGGAGTGGCAGATGCCGGCGTAGGCGATGTCGATCAGGACGTCGGCCGGGCCGACCTCGCGCCGCTCGATCGTGGTGGGCTCAAGAGGCGAGGTCGCGGAGGACGCGGCGTAGGCGTTGACGTGCATGAAGCTCCTCGGGGAGGGGAATGAACGGTTCCATCCTTCCGCGCCGCGGTGCCGGGGAGGGCGGGGTTGCACGGATGTGCGGAACGGCTACGCGGATGCCGGGGGCGAGCGCGTGGATGCGACGAGGCCGTGCCGGTCGTCGGACGACCACCGGCACGGCCTCGGTTGTCACGCGATCAGACGTCGCTCCGACGGCGCCGGACGAGGAGCGCACCGACCCCGAGGACCAGCAGACCGAAGGCGCCCCACGCCATGGCGATGGCACCGTCGGCGTCCCGTCCCGTCCGGGCCAGATCGCGGCCGGACGCGCTCGACGACTCGCCGGCACCGGAACCGGATGCCGAAGACCCGCCACCGGTCACCGGGTTCTCGGAGCCGCCGTCCGGCGTCGGGCCTCCCGAGCCGTCGCCACCGTCGCCGCCGCCGCCGCCCGGCCCTGGCTCAGCCGGAGCCGCAGCGGGGACGATCGACGCGGAGCGGGCGGAGCCGGCGGTGAAGCCGTCAGCCGCGGCGGTGGCCTCGACGGTGATCGAGCGACCCGCATCGAGAGCGGTCAGCGCGTAGGCGTCACCCGTGGCATCCGGGATCGGCGCACCGTCCCGCATCCAGACCCAGGTCACGGTCGCGTCCGCGGGATCGGTCACGGCGCTCGCGCGCACGGTCGCTCCCACGCGGGGCTCGCCCGCGATCGTCGGCGCCGCAACGCCCACGGTGCGCGCGATCGTCACGGTGTAGGTGCGCGCCGTGGCGTCGGGGGCGGTGACCGTCACGGAGCCGACGCCGTCCGCGTCGCCGGGCTGCGTCACCACGACGCTCGCACCGGTGTCGACGGCCAGCGCGTGGAGCGTCGGCCAAGCCGCACCCGTCGAGGCGACGGTGTACGCGAGCTGGTCGGGGGCGAATCCGTCGACGACCTGGTCCCCTACCGTGAGGCGGGCGAGATCCGCGATCCCCGCCGGAGCGGGAGCGGCGGCGAAGATCTCGACCTCCGACACGATCATGTGCGTCTGCGACCACGCGTTCATCACGACCCGCACCTCGTCGGCGGCGCCGGTCACGGGCACGTCGACCCGCGGGGCTCCGCTGGACGGCGTCGGCACGGTCAGCGTCTCGCCCAGCGTCCACTCCCCACCGCGCACGCGGTGGTCCACCCGCATGGTCGCGGGCCAGCTGAACGAGCTGCCGTCGCGGTAGAACTGCACCGCGACGTGCGTGAGCGTCTCGCGCTGGGCGAGCGAGTAGCTCAGGGTGTCCTGCTCGTTCTTGGTGCCGCCCTTCCAATTGGACCAGCCCTTGTCGGTGGCGCTGCCGTTGATCGTGTTGCTCGCGGGGTAGCCCGACTCGGTGAACGTCGCCGAGGGAGAGCTCTGCGGGGCGACATTGCGCTCTGATGCCGCGGTGACGATCACCGTCAGCGTCGCGTCGAGACGCTCGCCGCTCGGACCGGTGGCCACACCCGGCACCGTCACCGTTCCTGTTTCCGCGAACGCGGCGTCGGTCAGGCCGTCCCACGCCCACTCGACGGGGACCCAGTAGCCGGCGCCCGAGGGACGGACCTCGGCCTGCACGTCGCCGCCGGCCAGTCCCTTCACCGTCTCGAGGGCGCTGCCCGCGGGAACGGTCGCCGACGCGGGCCGGGTCGCGCTGAACGCACCGACCTCCACGGATGCCGTCGCCTCGAATGTCGCACCGAAGATGTCGGTGCCCGTCCCGCGCACCTGCACGGTGCCGGGTCGCGACCAGTCCTGGCCGTCGAGCTGCCACTCCACCGCGGCCGAACGCAGCTCACGACCGGCGTATCGGACCGTCGCCTGGCCGGGGAGCTCGGGTTCGACTCCCACCGCTGTCGCGACCGACACCGGTTCGGTCCCGACGATGCGGGTGCTCCCGATGCGCCACAGCTGGTTGTATCCGCCGTTCGAGGTGTAGAGGCCCACCGATGCGCCGGGCGTGGTGCTCTGGCCGTTGACGTCCAGCACTCGTTCGCTCGCGACGTTGAGCACCGAGTAGTACGTGCCGTCGGTCGTGGATGCCATCCACTGGAGGGCCGGGTCGGCGGCTGCCGCCGTCGGGTCGGAGTCCACGAGGGCCGTTCCGCCGTCGCGGGAGGCGAGGAATCTCCCGTCGCCGTTCTGCAGCGTGAAGCGGTGCAGGTTCGTTCCCGCGCCCGAGACGGTCCGCACCGTCCAGGTCTGCGGGCGGATGGCGTCGGTGGTGGCCGCGGTCCGCTGGAGCACGGGGCTCGCGCCCGAACCGTCGAGAGCGAGACCGCTCTGCAGGCCCGTGAGCTGCACGGTGTCACCGTCGCGGAAGGCGGCTGCGTCCTCGGAGACGCCCGAGACGCCGTCGATGACGAACGTGGTGACCGACTTGGCCGGCACCGTGAGGGTGGCGGTCCGCGAGACCGGGTTCACGGCGACCTTCGCCCCCTCTTTCAGGGCGTTGACCGACGGCTGGTCCGCCGTGGACTGCGTCGTCACGATCGGCGTGACCGTCGCGCCCGGGGCGATGGCGCCGAAGTCGCGCAGGTCGATCTCGACGGTCCGCTCGGTCGCCTCGGAGTTGACGTGCACGATCGTGGCGCCGTCACCGTCGGCATCGACCGCCGCGGTGGACTGGGCGTTGTCGGTCGACATCAGACGATCGCCCGGGTGGATGTAGTGCGTGAAGTTGCGCACGGTGTTGAACTTCTCGTTCGTGAGCACCTGGCACGAGGGGTCGGCGTCGCCGTCGGCGATGCGTCGGAGGGACTTCCCCTCGGCGTTGCAGTCGAAGTCGATGAAGACGCTGCCCCAGTTGAGCTTCTCGACCTTCTCCATGTTGTAGAGGTCTTCGACCGGCTGCCAGAACACCCACGCGGTCGGCTCGAGCTCACGCAGGTCGCCCACGATGTGCTGGGCCATGCCGAGGCCGTTCTCGATGTCGTTCGTGACGAAACCGCGGCTCTGATCGGTCCAGTTGCCCTCGACCTCGCTCATCCACAGCGGCTTGTCGGCGGCCTTGGCGATGTCACGGACGACCTGGCGCCCGCTCGTTCCGTAGGTGTGGACGTTGAGCTGATCGACGAGGCCCTTCGACGGGGCCGACCACGCGTTCCAGTTCGTCGCGAAGATGCCCGGGTTGGTCTCGTCCATCGCCGAGATCACGGCATCCGTCGTCGTCGTCGGCTGCGCCAGGCGGGCGGCGAGGGCCTTGACCATCGCGTCCTGCGCCTGCGGCCCGATGTGGGCACCCTCCTGCCGGCCACCGGTCGGCCACTGAGCACCGTTGGGGATCTGCGTCTGCCAGTAGTTCGTGTTGGGCTCGTTGAACGGGTCGATCGTGTCGAACCGGATGCCGTGCTCCTTCTCGAGCTCGTCGACGACGGTCACGAGGTACCCGGCGAACTTCTCCATGTCGGCGGGGGCGAGCTGCTCGCTCGTGGCGTTGTTGATGCCACCGGAGACGTAGCCACTCTGCGTGAGGAAGTAGGGCGGGGAGTTGCTGAACGCCTCCCAGTGGGTGACCTTGTCCTTCAGCGCATCGAGCCACCACCGCTGGGCGGAGTCGGCGTCGAAGTCGTAGTGCGTCGGGTCGTCGGGGTTCCACGCGGCCTTGTACCGTGCACGGTCGGCGAAGTCCGACGTGATCTCGCCCTGCGCGTCGGTGGCCGGGAGGTCGGGGTTCCAGAACCCGGGGACCGCGCCGCCGGGCCGCAGGTAGGACGGCACGTCGGACGCGTTGCCGCCGCCGACGTTGTACCGAGCGATGTTGAGGTTCAGACCGTCGTCACCGAAAACGGCATCGAACAGCTTCTGCCGCACGTCGTCGGGGTAGTTCCCTGTGGCATTGGCGAACCACACCAGGCTGGTCCCCCAGCCTTCGAAGGGCTCCGCCGCCGAGGCGGGGTTGGGGGTGATGTGCACGGCATCCGGTCCCGCCGCGAGCGCGGGCGCGGCGGTGGCGGCCGCCGAAGCGGTGATGCCACCGGCGGCCAGGGCGACAGCGCAGGCCATCGACAACAGTCGAGCTGACTTCATCGTCATTCCGATCCGGCCGCTTCGCTGCGGCCTCGTGAGGGGAAATGTTGACGTCAACATGTTGACGTCAACATCGAACCTAGCGGAGTCGGGCTCTGTGACACAACGCCGGCGCCTCCCTCCCCCACCCGCGCTCGACCACCGATCCCCAGGCGAGCACGACCGCGGGTGCCCGGTCAGCGGAGGAGAAACCGCGGAGGGAGGACGGATGCCGGGGCCCCGGTCCTCCGCTCGCCCGATCCCCTCCGCTCGCCCGACGTCGCGGACCGCGGGCAGCTCAGCCGCGCGGGCCGGAGCTCTCGCGCACCACCAGCGATGTCGGCACGAGGGTGCGCGCGTGCTCTCCCCCGGTGCCCTCGATGTCGGCGATCAGCGCGCTCATCGCCTCTTCGCCGACGCGCTCGAAGCGCTGGCTCACGGTGGTGAGCGGAGGCCAGAAGTTCGCCGACTCGGGCATGTCGTCGAATCCGACGACGCTCACATCGCCCGGAACCGCGCGCCCCGCTTCGTGGAGGGCGCGAATGACCCCGAGCGCCATCTGGTCATTGGCCGCGAACACCGCCGTCACGGCCGGGTCCTGCGCGAGCACGTGCCCGATGCGATGCCCGGATTCCGCGGTCCAGTCGCCGATCTGCACCGGCGGGACTCGGCATCCGCGTTCCTCCAGAGCCGCACGCCAGGCGTCGCGGCGTCGCTCGGCGGCGAAGGACTCCGGCGGACCCGACACGTGCCACACCGTCTCGTGGCCGAGCTCCAGCAGGTGCTCGGTCGCCAGGCGCGCACCCTGCGCCTGATCGTTGTCGACGACCGCGTAGGGATAGTCGGCGCTGGAATCGACGACAACGACGGGCAGGCCGGACGGGATCGACAGCTCGTTCTCGCCGAGACGGTGCTTCTCGATGAGGATCACGATGCCGTCCACGGCGTGCTCGCGCAGGCGCAGGAACGCTCCGGACACATCGGTCTGCGTGGCCGTCTGCACGGTGATGAGCGTGAGGGAGTACCCGGATGCCGCCGCGACCGACGCGAGCGCGTCGAGGGTGCGGGCGTTGCCGTACGAACTCAGCGAGAACATGATCACGCCGATGCTGCGGAAGCGGCCCGAGCGCAGCGCCCGCGCCGCACTGTTGGGCCGGTACCCGAGGGAGGCCATGGCGTCGAGCACGCGCTGACGCGTCTCGGGATCGACGTTCGATCGGTCGTTCGCCACGCGCGAGACGGTCTGCCCCGAAACCCCCGCCGCCGCGGCGACGTCCGCCATCGAGACTTCCCGGCGCCGTCCGCGCCCACCCGTCGCGGTCGACACCGTCGTCGTCTCGCTCACGTCTGCCCCCTTGGATGTTGACGTTGACATGCTAGCGGTCGCTGGGTATGTTTACGTCAACATCGCGGCGACTCGACCGAGATGCGCACCAAAGAAGAGGCAACCGGACGATGACGACCACCGCGGCACCCCCGCCCGCCCTGCGCACCCCGCGCCGTCGGCGGCGCGCTCGAATCGACGACCGCGGCTGGCTGTTCGTCGCACCGTTCGCCATCGTCTTCGCGCTGGTCTTCCTCGCGCCGCTGGTGTACTCGGTGTACCTCAGCCTCTTCCGCGACCAGCTGATCGGCGGCAACGCCTTCGTCGGCTTCGCCAACTACATCGCCGCCTTCAGCGACCCGAAGTTCTGGGACGGCTTCGGCCGCGTCTCGCTCTTCCTCGTCGTGCAGGTGCCGATCATGCTGCTACTCGCCCTGGCCGCAGCCCTCGCGATCGACAGCGCGCGCCTGCACGCCGCGGGCTTCTACCGCATGGTGATCTTCCTGCCCTACGCGGTCCCCGCCGTCGTCGCAGTGCTGATGTGGGGCTACATCTACGGCGACCAGTTCGGCCTGACCCGCAACCTCAACGACCTGCTGGGCGGCTCCGTGATCCAGCCGTTCGTCCCCGAGTGGATGCTGGTGTCGATCGGCAATATCGTCACGTGGCAGTTCGTGGGCTACAACATGCTCATCTTCTACTCCTCACTGAAGACGATCCCCGGCGAGCTCTACGAAGCGGCATCCATCGACGGGGCGGGAGCCTGGCGGACGATCTTCTCGATCAAGATCCCCGCCGTGCGCGGTGCGGTCGTCATCGCGACGATCTTCTCGATCATCGGCAGCTTCCAGCTCTTCAACGAGCCCAACATCCTCAAGCCTCTGGCGCCGAACACCATCACGACGTTCTTCACGCCGAACATGTACGCGTACAACCTGTCGTTCGCGGGTCAGCAGTACAACTACGCGGCCACGGTCGCCATCATCATGGGCGTCATCACCGCCATCATCGCCTACGTCGTGCAGCTGCGCGGCTCTCGTCAGGAGGCGCGATGACCACCGCGAGCGCACCCCGTACCGACACCGTGGCCGTGACCACCTCTCGTGCCCGCTCCCGCCGCGGCTTCGCCCGCACCTCGCCCACGCAGGGCAAGAAGTCGCTGGTCCTCAGCATCGTCATGGGCCTGTACCTGCTGTATACGCTCGTGCCGCTGTTCTGGCTCCTCATCAACGCGACGAAGACGCAGCCCGACCTGTTCACGACGTTCGGCCTGGGCCCGGGCAACAGCTTCGCCCTGTTCGACAACATCGCCCAGACCCTGACCTACCGCGACGGCATCTTCTTGCGGTGGCTCGGCAACACGCTGCTGTACGTCGTCGTCGGCGCCGGGGGCGCGACGCTGCTCGCGACCCTCGCCGGTTACGGCCTGGCCAAGTACAACTTCCGCGGACGCAAGGCCGTCTTCGCCGTCGTGCTCGGCGCGATCGCCGTCCCCGGTACGGCACTGGCCGTTCCCACGTTCCTGCTGTTCAGCCAGCTGGGCATCACGAACACCCCGTGGGCGATCATCATCCCGTCCCTCATCAGCCCCTTCGGCCTCTACCTCATCTGGGTGTACGCGACGGATGCCATCCCGACCGAGCTGCTCGAGGCGGCACGGATGGACGGGGCCGGCGAGTTCCGCACGTTCTTCACGATCTCGATCCGGTTGCTGACCCCGGGCATCGTCACGGTGCTGCTGTTCGCCGTGGTCGCGACCTGGAACAACTACTTCCTGCCCCTCATCATGCTCAGCGACCCCGCCTGGTACCCGCTGACGGTGGGTCTGAACCAGTGGAACGCCCAGGCGACCGGCGTCGCCGCGCAGCCGATCTACAACCTCGTGATCACCGGCGCCCTGCTGTCGATCATCCCGATCGTCGCCGCGTTTCTTGTGCTGCAGCGCTTCTGGCAGTCCGGCCTCAGCGCCGGAAGCGTCAAGCAGTGACGAAAGCTCCCTCCCGAAACCCGGAGCGTCCTGCCCCGGAATCCCGCAACACAATCCACAACAACGAAGTGAAGGAATCCCGATGACATTCATGCGCAAGGGCACTGCCGCCCGGCGGGCCGTGTTCGCTCTGGCAGCCACCGCGCTCTCGGTGGGTGCGCTCACCGCGTGCTCCGGCGGCAGCACGGGCGGCGGCAGCAACGGTGGCAGCCCCGACGACATCGAGAAGGCACTCCAGGAGGGCGGCGAGCTCACGTACTGGTCGTGGACGCCGTCAGCCGAGGCCCAGGTCGCCGCCTTCCAGAAGAAGTACCCGAACGTGAAGGTCAACTACGTCAACGCGGGTACGAACACCGAGGAGTACACCAAGCTCCAGAACGCGATCAAGGCCGGCTCCGGCGCCCCCGACGTCGTGCAGATCGAGTACTACGCGTTCCCGCAGTTCGCGCTGTCGGACTCGCTCCTCGACCTCGCGCCCTACGGCTTCGGCGACCTCTCGGGCGACTACAGCCCCGGCACCTGGGGCTCGGTCGACTTCGACGGCAAGATCTACGGTCTCCCCCAGGACTCGGGCCCCATGGCCCTGTTCTACAACAAGGAGGTCTTCGACCAGTTCGGCATCGCCGTCCCCACGACGTGGGACGAGTACGTCGCCGCGGCCGAGAAGCTGCACGCGGCCGACCCCACCAAGTACATCACCGCCGACACCGGCGACTCCGGCTTCACCACCAGCATGATCTGGCAGGCCGGCGGCACCCCGTTCCAGACCTCGGGCACCGATGTCACCATCGATCTCCAGGACTCCGGCTCGAAGATGTTCGCCGACAACTGGAACCGCCTCATCGAGGGCGGCCTGCTCTCGGACACCCCGAGCTGGAGCGACGAGTGGTTCAAGGGCCTCGGTGACGGCTCGATCGCCTCGCTGGTGATCGGCGCCTGGATGCCGGGCGTCCTGGAGTCGTCGGTTCCCGACGGCGCGGGCAAGTGGGCCGTGGCCCCCATCCCCACCTACGACGGCAAGGCCGTGACGGCGGAGAACGGCGGCGGCGGCCAGGCCGTGACCAAGCAGAGCAAGAACCCGGCCCTGGCCGCGGGCTTCCTGAAGTGGCTCAACAACGACGAGGAGAGCCTGAAGATCTTCGCCGAGTCGGGCGGATTCCCCTCCACCACCGCACAGCTGAGCGACCCCTCTTTCGTCGAGCAGACGTCGGACTACTTCGGCGGCCAGAAGATCAACGAGGTGCTCACGCAGGCCTCGAGCGAGGTCCGCGAGGGCTGGAGCTACCTGCCCTTCCAGGTCTACGCCAACAGCATCTACGGCGACACCGTGGGCCAGGCGTACGCGACGAAGGGCGACCTGAACGCCGGGCTGAGCGCGTGGCAGGACCAGCTCGTCCAGTACGGCAACGACCAGGGCTTCACCGTCAACAAGTAGGCCGATGATCGGGGGCGGGTCGCAGCGTGAGCGAGCGACCCGCCCCTTCCCTTACCGCTCCAGGAGAGCCGCATGACCTCCCCCACCCGCATCTCGCTCGACCCGCGCCGTCCCGGACCGGAAGTGCCCCGCCGGCTGTTCGGCACGTTCGTCGAGCACATGGGACGTTGCGTGTACGACGGCATCCATTCGCCCGGTCACGCGACCGCCGATTCCGCGGGCTTCCGCGCCGACGTGCTCGATCTCGTCCGCGAGCTCGGCGCGACGGTGGTGCGCTACCCCGGCGGCAACTTCGTCTCGGGCTACCGGTGGGAAGACGGCGTCGGCCCGCGCGACGAGCGGCCGGTCCGCCTGGATGCCGCGTGGCACAGCACCGAGACCAATCAGGTGGGCCTGCACGAGTTCGCCGACTGGGCGGATGCCGCCGGCCTCGAGGTCATGGAAGCGGTCAACCTCGGCACCCGCGGCGTCGCCGAGGCGGCTGACCTGCTCGAGTACGCCAACCACCCCGGCGGCACCGCGCTCAGCGACCGCCGCCGCGCGAACGGACGCGACGAGCCCTTCGGCATCCGACTGTGGTGCCTGGGCAACGAGATGGACGGGCCCTGGCAGATCGGGCACAAGACCGCCGAAGAGTACGGACGCCTCGCCGCCGAGACCGCGCGCATGATGCGGTTCATCGACCCGACGGTCGAGTTGGTCGCCGCCGGCAGCTCCAACCACGAGATGCCCACGTTCGGCGAGTGGGAGCGCACGGTGCTCCGGCATACTGCGGGCTTGGTCGACCACATCTCGGTGCACGCGTACTACGAAGAGCACCCCACCGACCCGCAGAGCTTCCTCGCCAGCGGCGCCGCCCTCGACCGCTACATCGGCGAGGTCGTCGACATCATCGACGAGGTCGACGCCCGCACGCCCGGCGGCGCGCCCGTCGGAATCAGCGTCGACGAGTGGAACGTCTGGAACCAGACACGCTGGAACGAGGTCGACAAGCCGCGCGTCTTCACCGGCGACTGGCCGCTTGCGCCGCGCCTCATCGAGGACGACTACACCGTCACCGACGCCGTCGTCGTCGGGTCACTGCTCATCACCCTGCTGCGCCGCGCCGACCGCGTCTCGATGGCGAACCTCGCGCAGCTCGTCAACGTCATCGCCCCGATCCGCACCGAGCCCGGCGGTGGATCCGCCTGGCGGCAGACGACGTTCCACCCCTTCCGACTCACCGCCGAGGCCGCGACCGGACGGGTCGTGCCCGTCGAAGTCGACGGCGCGGGGATCACCACCGCCCGACATGGCGACGTCGATGCGGTGGATGCGATCGCCACCGTCGATGGCGATGTCGCCCACGTCTTCCTCGCCCATCGCTCGCTCGATGCCCCGACCGAGGTCGAGCTGGACCTCGGACCCGTGGCATCCGCCGATGCCGTCGTGATCACCGTCCCCGAGGGCGGCGACCGCCACACCACCAACTCCGCCGACGCCGAGCCGGTGGCCCCCGCCGCCCTGGCGGTCGAGGTCGTCGACGGCGTCCTGCACTTCACCCTCCCCCCGCTCGCGTGGGCGCGCGTGCGCGTCCAGCTGGCCTCCTGACCCGAGAGAGAACGTGACCACCTTCACCATCGGCGAGACCGACTTCCTTCTGGACGGCGAACCCTTCCAGGTCATCTCCGGAACTCTGCACTACTTCCGCATCCACCCCGAGCACTGGGCCGATCGCATCCGCACCGCCAAAGCCATGGGCCTCAACACCATCGAGACCTACGTCGCGTGGAACGCGCACGAGCCCGTGCGCGGAGAGTGGGATGCCACCGGGTGGAACGACCTCGGACGCTTCCTCGACCTGGTGGCCGCCGAGGGGCTGCATGCGATCGTGCGCCCGGGCCCGTACATCTGCGCCGAGTGGCACAACGGCGGGCTCCCCGTGTGGCTGACGTCGAACCCGGGGATCGGCCTGCGCCGTTCGGAGCCGCAGTACCTCGCCGCCGTCACCGAGTACCTCGAGCGTGTATACGAGATCGTCGTCCCGCGGCAGATCGACCGCGGCGGCAACGTCGTCCTCGTGCAGATCGAGAACGAGTACGGCGCCTACGGCTCCGACAAGGACTACCTGCGCGAGCTCGTGCGCGTGACCCGCGACGCCGGCATCACCGTGCCCTTGACGACCGTCGATCAGCCGATGCCCTGGATGCTCGAGAACGGCAGCCTCCCCGAACTCCACCTCACCGGTTCGTTCGGCTCGCGGTCGGCCGAGCGCCTCGAGACCCTGCGCGAGTTCCAGCCCACCGGTCCGCTCATGTGCTCGGAGTTCTGGGACGGCTGGTTCGACTGGTGGGGCAGCATCCACCACACCACCGACCCCGCGGCATCCGCCCACGACCTCGATGTGCTGCTCGCGGCAGGTGCGTCGGTGAACATCTACATGGTGCACGGCGGCACGAACTTCGGCACCACGAACGGCGCGAACGACAAGGGACGCTTCGACCCCATCGTCACGTCGTACGACTACGACGCCCCGATCGACGAGGCCGGGCACCCGACGGCGAAGTTCCACGCCTTCCGCGACGTGATCGCGAAGTACGCGCCCGTGCCCGACCTCGAGCCGTCGGCACGGCCCGACGCGCCGGTGTTCGAGGTGGCGCTGTCCGGCGAGGGCGACTGGATGCCGGCATCCACGGGTTCCGTCTCGGATGCGCCCGCGACCTTCGAGAACCTCGGCCATCTCGGCCCGCTCGTCCGCTACGACGTCGACCTGCCCGCGGACGGTCCGGCCGTGCTCGCGTTCGGCGAGGTACGCGACCTCGCGTGGGTCCACGTCGACGGCGTGTTCGTCGGACGTCTGTCGCGCACGCTGCACGAGCGGGCGCTCGCGATCCCGGCGGGTGCGCGCCTCACGGTGCTCGTCGAGGATCAGGGCCGCGTCAACTACGGCCACCGCCTCGGCGAGGAGAAGGGGCTCATCGGGCGCGCGACGCTCGACGGCCGGCCGCTGACCGGCTGGACGGCGACGCCCATCGACCTCGCGGCGGCCGCGGGCACCGGCGCCGGCACGCTCGGCCGCGCGCTCCTGCGCGCCGCGTTCGACATCGACACGCCGACCGACCTGTTCCTCGACACCACGGCGTGGGGCAAAGGCTTCGCGTTCGTGAACGGCTTCTTCCTCGGCCGGTACTGGCAGAACGTTCCGCAGCGAACGCTGTACGTGCCGTCGCCGGTGCTGCGCGCGGGCGCGAACGAGATCGTGGTGCTCGAGCTCGAGCAGGTCGTCGAGACCGTGGCGCGCTTCGTGGCGCAGCCGAAGTTGGGGCAGCTCGAGGAGTAAGCGCCGGAGGAGACGCCGAGTTCGGCGCGGAATACCTCGTTCGGGGCGCGTATTCTGCGCCCCGAACGACGGATCGCGCCCCACCCCGGCGGTGGCAGACTCACCGTATGCCGGGCTCCGATGCGGGTTCGAGGGAGTCGGCATCCGTGGCCTTCGGGCGCAGGGAGGGACTCGCGAACCGGGCACGGCCGATGACCACCGCGGCCGCCACCATGAGCGCGACGCCCAGCGCGTAGGGCGCGGCGTGCGCGACGTGGGCGTAGAGCAGTCCTGCAACGAAGGGCGCGACGGCACCGATCGCGGCGTTGAGCGACTGCGCGGCGCCCGCGAGCCATCCCTGCTCGTCGTCGCCGACGGTGGTGGAAAGGACCCCGTCCATCGTGGCGGTCGCCGCCCCCTGACCCGCCGCGAGCGTCAGCGCTCCCACGACGAACAGCCACGGCTGGGCCAGCAGCGACGCGACGACCGCGAGGGCGGCGAGCCCCACCGCCTGAGTCAGGATGCCGCCGACGATCACGCCCCGCTCACCGATACGGGGCAGCAGGATGCCGAGCAACACTCCCTGGATCGCAATGTCGATGATGCCGACGCACGCGGTGAGGAGGCCGATGGATGTGGGCGTCCAGTGGATGGCATCCAGGGCGAGCACGCTGAAGTTGTTGACGAAGAACCCGAACGGCAGCCCGACGAGGATGAGGCCGATCATCAGCCCGCGCAGCTCCGGTCGACGGAACACCCCGCGGAAGACGGCGAGCGGATGCAGACCGCGGAGGTCGAGGGTGGGGATCCGCTTCTCCGTCGCGAGGCTCTCGGGGAGCAGGAACAGGCTGAGCACGGCGACGGTGAGGGCGAGCCCCGCGGTCACGAAGACGGGGAGGTCGACGTCGATCGCGGCGAGGAGGCCGCCCAGCGCGGGTCCCACCATCGTGCCGATGCCCGACAGCGCGCCCAGCACCCCGAAACGGCGCGCGCGCTTCTCGGGCGGGGTGATGTCGGCGAGGTATGCGAAGAGCGCGGGCAGGTCCCCCGCCGTGACGCCCTGCACGATCCGACCGAGCAGCAGCACCCACAAGGCGCCGCCGATACCGAACAGCAGGTAGCCGACAGTCGCGCCGAAGCCGGCGATCACAATGATCGGGCGCCGGCCGAAGCGGTCGGAGAGGCGCCCGAGGAAGGGGGCGACCAGGAACGCGCACAGCGCGTTGACGGTTTCGAGCACGCCGACCCAAACGGCGAGATCGCCAGGGTTCGCGACGTAGCGCAGCACGACGAAGGGCAGCACAGGGAGCACGACGGTCATTCCGGCCGTCGTGAGCATCGTGATGACGATGAGCATGATCCAGGCGCGGCGGTCGTCGCGCGGAGAGAGAGATGGTGAAGTCACGCCATAACTGTATCGATACCAGTTTTGGTGTCAATACAGTTATGGATTGAGTCCGGTAGAGTAGGGGCGTGACCGATCAGCCGGGGCGCCGCGAGCGCAAGAAGGCCGCCACCCGCAAGGCGATCTCCGACGCCGCCACGTCCCTCTTCCTCGAGCGCGGCTTCGACGCCGTGAGCATCCGCGAGGTGGCCGAGGCCGCCGACGTCTCCCCCACGACCGTGTTCGCCCACTTCCCCCAGAAGGAGGCGCTCGTCTTCGACGAGGATGATGAGCAGCGCGAGCTCCTGGTCGGCGCAGTCCGCGATCGCGCACCCGGAACGTCCGTGTCCGAGGCTCTCCGCGACCTCTACCGGCGCGAACTCCTCGACGTCGCCGACGACCCCGACGGCACGAATCGCCGCCGGTTCATGGATCTCATCTCCTCGACTCCCGCGCTCCGCGCGTACGTTGACCGTATGTGGCTGCGCCACGAGGGCGCCCTCGCCGACGCGATCGCGCACAGCCTCGGGCGCGACGAGCCCGACGCCGGGATCCGCGTCTACGCGCGAATGGTGCTGCAGCTGGAGATCCTCGCGTTCGAGCACGACGACGCGACCGCGATGATCGAGGCCGGCTTCCGCATTCTCGAGCAGGGGTGGCACGAGCCGCACTGACCAGCGGACGTCACGCCCGATCGCGCCGATCACGCTCGCAACGGACGGCGCGCAGAATGAGGGCATGACGTTCGCCGCGTGGCTCCGGTCCCTCCCCTCGCTCACCGGAGCCGCTTCCGAGCCCGACACCGCCCCGCTCCCGGCCTCACCCGAGGAGCTGTTCGAACGGTGGATCCGCCATGCCGTGGATGCCGGAGTCATTGAGGCCCACGCGGCGACCCTCGCGACGGTGGACGCCGAGGGCGTCCCCGACGCCCGCACCCTGATCCTCAAAGACGTCGGTCCGGCGGGCTGGGCCTTCGCGAGCACGCGCACCTCGGCCAAGGGCGCTCAACTGGCGGACCGGCCCGCGGCGGCACTGAACTTTTGGTGGCCGCCCGTTCTCCGAGCCGTCCGGGTGCGCGGGCGCGTCGTCGAGGCCACGCCAGAGGACAGCGCCGCCGATCTGGCCGCGCGGTCTGCGACGGCGCGCGCGAGAGTTGCGCCTGGCGACTGGGTGCTGTGGCGCCTTCGTCCCGACCATGTCGAGTTCTGGGAGGGCGCCGCCGACCGACGCCACACCCGGCTGCGGTACGACCGGGTGGGCGGGGAATGGACGCACCACCAACCGACGCGCCCGGCCACGACCTGACCGGGCGCCCGGAAGGTCAGCGGGCGCTCTCCCGCACGACGAGGGTCGCCGGAACCGTCTCGCCGACCGGCGTGCCCCCCTCGATCGCCGAAACAAGCGCCGCGACGGCTCGCGCGCCGAGGGCATCGAAGTCCTGCCGCACCGTCGTGAGCGGGGGGCGATACTCGGCGGCATCCACGATGTCGTCGAACCCCACGACCGCGACGTCGTCGGGCACACGCCGGCCGGCGTCCGCGAACGCCCGCAGAGCGCCGAGCGCCATCTGGTCGTTGGCGACGAACACCGCGGTGGCGGCGCCGAGTTCCGCGGCCGCGCGGTGACCGGATGCCGAGGTCCAGTCACCGCGGACGGGATCAGGGGCGCGACGCCCGGCGTCGGCGAGCGCGGCACGCCATCCCCGCTCGCGTTCGGTGGCGGCGAAGGAGCGCGCGGGACCGGCGATGTGGTGCACGGTGTCGTGGCCGAGTGCGAGGAGGTGCTCGACGGCGGCGCGGGCACCCCCGACGTGGTCGGTCTGCACGATCGAGAAGCGGTCGTCGGGCGGCGAGTCGACGACGACGAGGTGGAGGTCGCCCGGCGGATCGACGTCGCGAGCCAGCTCTGTCGCCTCGTTCAGCACCACGGCCCCGTCGACGCCCTGTGAGCGCAGGCGGGCGAAAGCATCCTGGATGCCACGCTCCCCCACCGTGACGACGGCGAGGGCGTAGTCGCGCGCGGCGGCCGCCTCGGAGATGGCCTGCAGCATGCGGGAGTTGCCGACGGATGCCAAGGTCGACACGACCAGGCCGATCGTCGAAGTCTGCCCGGTGCGCAGGGCGCGGGCGGCGCGGTGCATGCGATAGCCGAGGTCGCTCATCGCCCGCTCGACGCGAGCCCGGGTGGCCGGATCGACCCGGGGGCTGCCGTTGGCGACGCGCGAGACCGTCTGAGCGGAAACCCCCGCCGCCGCGGCCACGTCGGCCATCGATACGCGCATGCCACCCCCTTCGTGTTGACGATATCACGCCCGATCTGTAGCGTGTTATCGTGAACACGGACAGCCCCACCGCGGTGGCCCTCGGCGCCGGAGTCGTCAAGCGCCCCACGCGCCTCGCCGACGGCCGCGAACTGATCTACTTCGACGACGCCGACACCACCCTCGGCCCCGAGCGCGCGATCGACACCCGCGCCCTCGACCCGCGCCCGAGCACCGCGACCATGCGGCAGGACGTCCTCACCGGCGACTGGATCACCGTGGCATCCAATCGCCAGAATCGGGCGTTCCTCCCGCCCGCGCACCTCGACCCCCTGGCACCGCAGACGCCGACCAACCCGTCCGAGATCCCCGCGCGGTACGACGTCGCGGTGTTCGAGAACAAGTCGCCGTCGTTCGGTCCGGCGCTCGACGTCGCCACCGGCGGCGCCCCGGCCGCGATCGATCCCCCGCGCGGCGACGACGACCTCGAACACCTCGGACTCGGCCGCACGCGCACCTCCGTCGGGCGCTGCGAGGTCGTGTGCTTCAGCCCCGAGCACGAAGGCTCCTTCGGCACCCTCTCGCGCACCCGCGCGCGCACCGTGATCGAGGCGTGGGCAGACCGCACGGCCGCGCTGTCGGCGCTCCCGGGCATCCGGCAGGTGTTCCCGTTCGAGAACCGCGGGCAGGAGATCGGCGTCACCCTCCCCCACCCGCACGGCCAGATCTACGCGTACCCGTACGTCACCCCCCGCACCCAGCGCCTTCTCGACACCGTCGCGCGCACGTCGCCCGACCTGTTCCAGCGCATCCTCGAGTTCGAGGCATCCGGCCCCCGCGTCGTCCTGCGCGGCGAGCACTGGACCGCGTTCGTGCCGTTCGCGGCACGCTGGCCCGTCGAGGTGCACGTGCTGCCGCACCGCCACGTCGCCGACCTGGCCGAGACGACGGATGCCGAGCGCGACGAGCTCGCGCCGTTCTACCTGCGACTCCTTCGCGGCATCGACGCGCTGTACGACACCCCCACGCCCTACATCGCCGCGTGGCACCAGGCGCCGGTGGGACGCGCCCGCGACAGCGTGCGACTCAACCTCCAGATCACGTCGCCGCGCCGCGCCGCCGACAAGCTCAAGTACCTCGCCGGGTCCGAGGCCGCCATGGGCGCGTGGATCGGCGACATCACCCCCGAATCGCAGGCCGAGCGCGTGCGTGCCGCCCTCGACACCGTTCCGGAGGTGACGGCATGACCGCCGTCGACGATGCCCGCGCCCTGCTCGCCACTCTGACCGACGCGCCCGCCGTGGGCGTGTGGTCGGCGCCGGGGCGTGCCAACCTCATCGGCGAGCACACCGACTACAACGAGGGTTTCGTTCTGCCGTTCGCGATCGCGCAGCGCACCGCGGCGGCGGTCGCGCTCCGCGACGACGACATCATCCGCGTGCGCTCGACGTTCGCCGAGACGGGCATCGAGGTGTCGCTCGCCGAGCTCGACGCCCGCATCGCCGCCGGCGGCCTCGACTGGGCAGGGTATCCCCTGGGGGTGGCCTGGGCGTTGCGCACGGCGGCCCCGGATGCCACGCCTCGCGGCGTCGACATCGCCCTGGCGTCGGGAGTGCCGGTGGGTGCCGGCCTCTCCTCGTCCGCCGCGATCGAGGGGGCCGTGGCATCCGCCCTCAACGATGTGTGGGCCGCGGGCCTCGATCCCGTCGCGCTCGCCCGCGTGGGCCGGACGGCCGAGAACGACGCGGTCGGCGCGCCGACCGGGATCATGGATCAGATGGCGTCGATGCTCGGCGTCGCCGACGCGGCGACGTTCCTCGACTGCCGCTCGCTCGAGACGCGCCCGGTCGCGCTCGGGTTCGCCGAGGCGGGCCTGGAGATCCTCGTCGTCGACACCCTCGTCGAGCACGCGCACTCCTCCGGCGGGTACCGCGAGCGCCGCGCCTCGTGCGAGAAGGGCGCGGCCGCGTTCGGCGTCCCCGCACTCCGCGACCTCACGGTCGACGACCTGCCCCGTGCCGAGGAAATCCTCGACGACGTGACCTTCCGCCGCGTGCGCCACATCGTGACCGAGAACCAGCGCGTGCTCGACACCGTCGCGGCGCTCGACGCCGAGGGCCCGACCGCGATCGGCGACCTGCTCACCGCGTCGCACGCCTCGATGCGCGACGACTTCGAGATCTCGGTGCCCGAGCTCGACCTCGCCGTCGAAACGGCCCTGGCCTCGGGCGCCCTGGGCGCGCGCATGACCGGCGGCGGCTTCGGCGGGGCGGCGATCGCGCTCATCCCCGCCGAGCTGGTGCCGACGGCGACCGAGGCTGTGCACGCCGCGTTCGCGGCATCCGGATTCCGCGCCCCGAACGTCTTCACCGTGACGCCGTCGCAGGGCGCCCGCCGCGACGCCTGACGCGGGGTGCGCCGCGCCGCGCGGGGGCGGGGCTGCGCCGCTGCGCCTGCGCCGGGGCTGCACCGCGACGCCGGGGCGGGTCTGCCGCTGCGCCGGGGGCGGGGGTGCCGCTGCGCCGAGGGCGGGGCTGCACCGCTGCGCCTGGGGCGGGGCGCGCACCGGCACGCCCGAACTCTGTACGGCAGGGCGACCGGCGCGTAGCCTGCCGGGCATGACCGACGACGTGCTCACGTGGCTGCTCGACAGTGACCCCGCGCTGCGGTGGAAGGTCGAGCGCGACCTGCTCGACGCACCCGCGGAGCAGTGGCAGCAGACCCGCGCGCTGGTGGCCCGCGAGGGTTTCGGCGCACAGCTGCTCGCCCACCAGGACGAGGACGGCCGGTTCGCCGGGGGCGCGCACTTCCCCGCCGACTTCGGCGGCGACGAGCCCGGGCAGCCCTGGACCGCCACGTCGTGGTCGCTGATGAGCCTGCGCGAATGGGGCGTGGATGCCACGGCCCTTCGCCCCGACACCGCGGGGCTGCTGGAGCGGCACGCCCGCTGGGAGTACGAGGACCTGCCGTTCTGGGACGGCGAGGTGGATGCCTGCATCAACGCGTTCACCCTCGCGAACGGTGCGTGGCTCGGGGCCGACGTCCGCGGCATCCGGGACTGGTTCGTCGAGCACCGCCTGCCCGACGGCGGGTGGAACTGCGAGTGGGTGGAGGGTTCGACGCGGTCGTCGTTCCACTCCACGCTGAACTCCGTCATCGGCATCCTCGACGACGAATGGCGTACCGGTGGGACCCCGGAATCGCACGACGCGCGCCGCGGCGCCGAGGAGTACCTGCTCGAGCGCCGACTGCTGTATCGGCTGTCGACCGGCGAGAAGCATCCCTGGGCGGACCACCTGGGGTATCCGTTCCGGCACCGCTACAGCGCGCTTCGCGCCCTTGACCACTTCCGCGCCGCCGCACAGTACGACGGGACCGCCCCTGACCCGCGGCTGGCCGAGGCGATCGACACGGTCCGCGCGGCGCGCGCCACCGACGGAACGTGGCACCAGCAGCACCCGCCCGTGGGCCGCGAGTGGTTCCCGGTCGACGCCCCCGCGGGCGAGCCGTCCCGGTGGCTGACGTTCTTCGCGTTGCGCGTGCTGCGCTGGTGGGACGGGGCGTGATCGGCCGAGCCGGGTCCGCGCGCGACGCCGTGACACACCCCTGCGCCAGGATGGGGACATGGATGCCACGCCTGTCGTCACCACCTCGCACGGAGCCGTCCGGGGGTTCCGCCGCGGTGAGACCGCGGTGTTCCTCGGCATCCCGTTCGCCCAAGCCCCGGTCGGGCCCCTGCGGTTCGCCGCCCCGAAGCCGGTCGACCCGTGGGACGGCGTGCTCGACGCGACCGAGTACGGCCCGACCGCCCAGCGCGGAGACACCGGCATCACGCTGATCCCCGAACCGAGCGTCCCGGGCGATGCGACGCTGAACGTCAATGTCTTCGCGCCGTCGGACGCGACACCGGATGCCGTGCTCCCGGTGCTCGTGTGGATCCACGGCGGTGGTTTCACGTCGGGGTCGCCCGCCAGCCGGTGGTACGACGGCGATGCCTTCGCCCGCGACGGGGTCGTGACGGTCGTCGTCTCGTACCGGCTCGGCTTCGACGGGTTCGGAACCATCGACGGCGCCCCGTCCAACCGCGGGCTGCGCGACCAGATCGCGGCGCTGGAGTGGGTGCGCGACGAGATCCGGGCGTTCGGTGGAGACCCCGCGCGGGTGACGATCGTCGGGCAGTCCGCCGGGGGAGGGTCGGTGCTCGCGCTACTGGCCTCGCCCGCGGCATCCGGACTGTTCCACGGCGCGATGGCCCTCTCCCCCGCGCTCGGGGCCGTGACGATGCCCGCCGCTCGCCGCTTCGCCGACCACGTGGCCGCCCTCGCCGGGGTCCGCGCCGACCGCGAGGGGTTCTCGAGCCTCCCCGAGGAGAACCTCCTCGAACTGCAGCGACAGGCGCAGAAACCCGAGGGACGACGTCGCCTCGCCGGCATCACCGCTCTCCTCGACGACGGGCTGCCGATCGGTCCCGTCGTCGACGGCGACCTGCTCCCGCAGCCACCGCTCGAGGCCATCGCCGCTGGCGCCTCCTCGAGCCTCCCGCTGGTCATCGGGTCGACCGACGACGAGTTCACGATGCTCACCGCCCGCGCGAAGCACCTGCTGAGCCTCATCCCGGTGCCGCTGGCCCTCGCGACCCTCGGCCTGGGTCGCTCCCGACGGCGCGCGTACCTCGCCCGGTCGCGACGGCGCGGCGCGGCCGCGCGGCTCGGCGGCTACGTCTCGGACCGCGTCATCCGCTCGGTCGTGCTGCGCACCGCGCGCGCCCGCCCCGACGCCGCGACGTGGGTGTACCGCTTCGCCTGGCCGTCGCCCTCGATCGGGTACGCCTGCCACTGCCTCGACGTGCCGTTCTGGTTCGACCACCTCGACGCCGACGGGGTGGCCGCGATCGCGGGCGACACGCCGCCCGTCGGGGTGGCGGACGCGATGCACGCCGCCGCCGTCCGGTTCGCGCGCACGGGCGACCCCGGGTGGGCCGCCTGGGATGCCGGGACCCGCCGCGCGCGCGTCTTCGGCGCCCCGGCATCCACCCCGTCCGTCGAGTCCGACGCGTACTCGGACGTCGCCCCACTGGTCTGACGCGCCCCGGCGCGTGAGGGGTCGATATCTGTCGCTTACGCCCCGCCCAAGCGACGATTCTTGACTCCTCACGCGCGGGGGCGGGGGTCAGGCGAGAGCGGGAACCACCTCGCGCTCGAACAGCGTGATGCCCGAGGTGTCGTACGCGGCCTCGGGGAAGTAGTGGATGGCGTAGCCGAGGCCGTGCTCGGCGCGGGCGCGCAGTCGCTCGACGATCTGCTCGGGCGTGCCGAACGCGTCGGAGGAGCGGTAGTCGGCCTCGATGGCATCCGCCCGCTCGTCGCCCACGTGGGGCCGGAGGCGCGCCACGACGGCGGCCAGCCGCTCGTCGGCCTCGGCCTCGGTGTCCGCCACGATCGTGTTGAAGTTCGTCGACCGTGTGATGGCGCCGAAGTCACGGCCCAGCGCCTCGCAGTGGCCGCGCAGCACCTCCGACTTGTGGTCGAACTCTTCCAGCGACCCGCCGAAGTTCGTGTACGAGGCGTACTTCGCGGCGACCTTGAGCGTCACCTTCTCACCGCCGCCGGCGATCCAGAGCGGGATGCCGCCGTCCTGCAGCGGCTGCGGCTGGACGATCGCGCCGTCGACCTCGTAGTACTTGCCGGCGAGGGTGGCGGACCCGGTCGTCCAGGCCTGGTGCATGATCTCGACGCCCTCGCGAAGACGCCCGAGTCGCTCGGCGATCGGCGGGAACCCGTAGCCGTACGCGCGCCACTCGTGCTCGTACCAGCCGCCTCCGATGCCCATCTCGGCGCGACCGCCCGAGATGAGGTCGACCGTCGCGGCGACCTTCGCGAGATACGCCGGGTTGCGATAGCCCATGCAGGTGCACATCTGGCCGAGCCGCACGCGGTCGGTGACGGCGGCGAACGCGGCCATCAGCGTCCACGCCTCGTGCGTGGCCTCGGCGCTGGGCACGGGAGTGGTGTGGAAGTGGTCGTAGACCCAGATCGACGACCAGGGCCCTTCGTCGGCGCTCTGCGCGAGCGAACTCATGGCCCGCCACTGGTCTGCGGGGTCGATGCCCACCAGATCGAAGCGCCAACCCTGCGGGACGAAGATGCCGAATTCCATGGGCTTCACCTTAGGGCCGTACCCCGACATCCGCGCGCGGTTGCGGTCGTTCCGCGCAGCCCCCGGCCGCGAGACTGCATCCAGCCGACATCTCCCTTGCAGGCTGCAAGGGAGATGTCAGCGCGATGAAGTCTCGCGGGAGATTGGGGCGCGGGGGACGGGGGGGCGGCGGCCGGAGCCACGGCCTAGCGCACGAGGCGGCGCTGCCACGGGAGCGCGCGCATAATGCTCAGCACCGCCACGATCCCGACGCCGAGCGCCGCGGCCGAGCCCAGCAGCGGCGCGACGACCGCGGGGATGCCGCCGCGAGCGGAGGGCACGAGCGCGGCGCCCTGGGGCTGCGTCGTGAGCGGGGCGTTGGCGGCGAAGAACGCGCGCGCGGGGACCGAAGGATCCGCCGCAGCCGGGGCGAGCCGCAGCGGGTTGTTCGGCACACCGGCCGTCGTCGCCCCACCTGCCCCCGCGGGCGCGGGTGCCCCGACCGGTGTCGCCGCGTCGTAGCTCACCGTGATCGGGGTGGCCGGCTTCGCGGCATCCCGGATGCCACCGGTCGTGAGCCAGTATCCCTGCTGACCCGTGAGTCGGTGGAAGTCCACGAACGACTGCGGGAACGATCCCCAGAACGCCTCGTTCGCGGCGGAGCGGGCGACCTGGCCGGCGCCCGTCGTCGCGACGCCGCGGTACTCGGGCGTGACGGTGAACCCGCGGTCGGCGCTGGACCCGGCCGAGCGGATCTCGGCGAGGACCACTTCGCGCGGGGCGACCGGGGTCCACGCCGACAGGTCGTCCATCGATGTGCCGTACCCGCTGGCCTCGCCGACGAGTCGGCCGTTGCCCGACGCGTCGAGGGTCAGCTGCGGATCGGTCACGCTCCAATACGTCATTCCGCCGTAGTACGCCACCGTGAACGACCCCGTCCAGCGGATCTCGAGCGCTCCGTCGCGACGCTCCCCCACGCCCCCGTCGATCACGACCTGGTTGCCGGTCGTGCTCGACGTGGATGCCACCGACACCGCGGATCCGCTCGGGTCGAGGCACTTCGATTCCCACGTGGCCGCCGTCCACCCGCCCGAGGCGGTGGGCTTCTCGATCCGCACGCGGCCGTCCTGGGCGCGGTAGAGGCCGTCGTTCTGCCCCCACACCCGGGAGCCGCCGGCATCGCCCGCGCGGCCGGCGCTGAGGAAGTTGCATCCGCCCGCGAACGCTCCCCCGCCGGATTCCGCGTTCAGCCCCCACCGCAGCTGCGCGTTCGTGATCGCGCCGTCGCCGCCCGCGGAGCCCCCCGATCCGGGCACGGTGACGATGACGTCGTCCGGTCCCGCAGCGGTGGCCGGGACCGCGCCGCCCACCGTCACGAGGGCCAGAGCGAGGGCGAGCCCGGCGCGCACGATCGCCGCCGCCCTCATCGGCTGGTCCCCATCGCGACGGTCTCGGTCTCGGCCTCGGCTCCCGGCCCCACCCCCGGACCGACCGCGGACGCGCCGACCCCCGACGGCCGTTGCTCCGTCGCGATGCCGGATCGTGCCGCCCGGCGCGCACGCCGGGCCTGCCGCGCCCGCAGGATCGCGGCGACGATGCTCGCGATCACGAGCACCAGCGAGAGGGCGATGCACGCCAGCAACAGCACGATCGCCCAGGTCGGGATCGCGGGAGTGGTGTCGACGGCCGCCTCGGCGGTACCTCCGGTGACGCTCACCTCGGCCTCGGCGACGCCGCCGGATCCGGCGCCGCGCAGCGTGAGGAGGTGGGTGCCGTCGCGGATGTCGCGCGGCACCGGCAGCGCCGCTGCGACCTCGCCCTGGGCCCCGGCGGTGAGCGGACCGACCGCTGTCAGGCCTCCGTCGAGCGCCGCGACAACCTGCTCCCCCGGGGTGAAGCCCTGACCGGTGAACACGATCGACGATCCGGCCGAGACGGTGCCTGATTCGACCCCGACGCGCACCGCGCCGACGGTTGCGTTGGCGGGCGCGGCATCCTGCTCCCCCGCCGGTGCTGCCGCGGCCGCGAACGACACGGGCGTGAACGTCTCGTTGTTGGCGTTCTTCACCCCGTGGGCGCCGATCGTGATGATGCCGCACGTGACGCTGCGGCAGTCGACCGACGTCACGCGACCGTCGCGGTCCTGGCTCTCGAACACGGCACCGGGGATGACCATCCCCACCGACCACGAACCGTCGGTGCCGAGGGTGCCGTTCGCGGAGCTCTCGGTCTGACCGCCAGGGAACGCGAGGAACCGCTGGTAGCCGTTGTTGTCGGCCGATTCACTGTCGGGCACGTACCGATAGTCCTCGCCGACCAATCCCCCGACGCTGGGGCGCCATGTTCCCCCCGCCGCGTCGTCGACCCAGCCGAACAGCACATAGATGCCGCCGAACCCCTTCGGGATCGACTGGAACCCCGAGCCCGACACCGTGATCGAGGTCGCGTGGTCTTCGGCGAGCGCCGTCGTGCCGTCGGGACCGGCGATCGACACCGTCCCGGCGGCCCACGCGGGCGGGGCGACCACGGCGCCCGACACCGCGACGATCGCGGCGGTCGCTGCGGTCGCGGCGGCGAGAAGAAGGCGGGGCGAAGAGGTCATGCGAGCTGTTCTCCGGGGTCGGCGGACGGGAGGGGTGCGGTGTCGGCGAGGACGAGCAGCGTCCCGCGGGGTCCGTCGACGACGTCGATCGGATGCCGGTAGACCCACGTGAGCAGTCCGGGTTCGAGCACGTCGCGCGGTGGGCCGACCGCGGCGACGCGGCCGCCGTCGAGCAGGGAGATGCGGTCGGCGTACGCAGCGGCGAGCCCCAGGTCGTGCAACACGACGATCGCGGCTCCCCCGGCGTTCACCCGCTCGCGGGTACGGGCGAGGACACGATGCTGATGCCGGATGTCGAGACTCGCCGTCGGCTCGTCGAGCAGCGCGATCGCGCACTCCTGGGCGAACGAGCGGGCGAAGGCTGCCCGCGCACGCTCTCCGCCCGAGAGCCCCGTGACGGGGCGCTCGGCGAACGCGGCGACCTCGCCGGCCGTCATGGCCTCGGCGACCGCGTCGTCGTCTCGCGCGGCCGCCGGATGCCGCCGCCACGGCGCCCGTCCCATGCGGACGACGTCGCGCACGACGAAGGGGAACGACACGTCGTTGCTCTGCGTCAGCACCGACCTCCGGCGCGCACGCTCCAGGACCGGCCACGATTCCAGCACGGCGCCGTCGAGCTCGAGCGATCCGGCGGTCGGAGTGCGGTCCCCCGCCAGCACCGACAGCAGCGTCGACTTCCCGGCGCCGTTGGGCCCGACGAGGACGAGCATCTCCCCGGCCCGTAGGTCGAGGTCGATGCCCTGCAGCACGCGACGCCCGCCCACGTCAACCGAGAGTCCCCGCGCGCGCAGCACCGCCGTCATCCCCATCCCCCCGACCGACGGCGCGTGCGTCGCAGCAACCAGAAGAAGAACGGACCGCCGATGAGCGCCGTCAGCATCCCGATCGGCAGCTCCGATCCCGGCACCGCGGTGCGCGCGACGAGATCGCCCGCCACCAGGAGCACCGCGCCGCCGAGCGCGCTGGAGGGGAGCAGCAGACGATGCCCGGGGCCGAGCAGCATCCGCATCAGGTGGGGCACGACGAGACCGACGAAGCCGATGATCCCGCAGAACGCGACGGCGGCGCACGTCAGCGCCGCGATCACGACGATCGCGATCACCCGCAGCCGTTCGACACGGACGCCCAGGTGCTCCGCCTGCCGCTCGCCGAGCGAGAGCAGATCGAGGGGTCCGGCGAGGAAGAGGCACACGGCGATCCCGACGACCGCGAGCGGCGCGACGATCGCGAGGTCGTCCCATCGCGTGCCGTTCAGCGAGCCCAGCTGCCAGAACACGATCTGCTCACGCTGCTGCGTCGACCCGAGGTAGGTGAAGAGCGCGATCGCCGCGCCCCCGACGGCGTTGACGGCGATGCCGGTCAGCACGAGGGTCACGACCTCGGTACGTCCGTCGGTGCGCGCCGACGCGTACACGATCACGGTCGCCACGAGCCCGCCCGCGAAGGCGAGCACGGGGAGGGTCAGCGGCCCGAGGAAACCCAGCCCGAAGACGATGGATGCCGATGCGCCCACCGCCGCACCCGAGGAGATGCCGATCACACCCGGCTCGGCGAGGGGGTTCCGGAAGACGCCCTGCATGACGACACCGGCGGTCGCCAGGGTCGCCCCGACGAGCACGGCCATGAGCAGGCGCGGCATCCGGATGAGCCAGAGCGTGGCCTCGCCGTTGACGTGCTCCATCGCCGCTCCCGGAGGAACCGAGAGGATGCCGAGACCGATCGCGCGGACGCCGGTGTTCCACGCGCGGGCGAACGCCCCCACGACCTGGTCCGGCGGAATCGAGAGCTGGCCGCTCCCCGCGGAGACGACGACGAGCCCCACGAGCGCCACCGCGAGGACGACGAACACCGCGGGCGCACGGAACCGGTCACGCGCAGTCGGCGCCGGAAGCCTCGTCGGATGCCGCTCGGCGAGGGCCGCACTCACTCCGTCGCCCCCGGCGCGTAGACCGCGACGGCGAGGGCGTCGAGCACCTCGGCCGACGCGGGACCGAAGCTCAGCACGGTGGTGTCAGCCATGTCCACGATTCGGCGGTGGCGACCCGCGTCGGTCTGCGCGACGGCGGGCAGGTGCTCGACGAGCCCGTCCACGCCGCCGACCGACTCGAGCCCCTTCGTCATCATGATCAACAGGTCCGGGTCGGCCTGGACGAGCGCTTCATCGGTGATGGGCCGCATCCCGGTCCAGCCGATCTCGCCGGCGACGTCGATGCCCCCCAGCGCCTCGATCAAGCTGTCAGCGCCGGACTCCTCGCCGAAGAGGTAGTAGACGCCCGACTGTCCGCGCACGTACAGGAACATCATGCGCAGCTTCTTCGCGGGGTCCGCAGGCGCGATCGCGGCGATCTGCGCGATCTTGGCATCCACCGCGGCGGTGCTCCGCGCGGCGAGCGCAGCAGCGCGCTGCGGGACGCCGAGCGCGTCCCCGACCTGCTGGATCAGCGACCCGACCGAGTCGAGCGAACGGTGGGAGTCGACGACGACGACGGGGATGCCGGCATCCCGCATCTGCAGAATCGTGTCCCACGGGCCGAGGCTCGTGTCGGTGAGGATGACGGTGGGGGCGGCGTCGAGGATCGCCTCGGCGTTGAGATCGTGTCCGTTCTCGGTGACGACCGGCAGGTGCTCCGCCTCGGGGAAGGCACTCGAGACGTCACGGGCGACGACGGAGTCGCCGAGGCCGAGCTCGAAGACGATGCGCGAGAGCGAACCGTAGATGTCGAGCGCGAGGATGCGCGAGGTGTCGGAGACGGTGACGACCGACCCCTGTGCGTCGGTGACGGTCGCCGGGAGCGCCGGAGCACCGTCGGTCACGGGGTCGATCGGGGCGGATGCCGCGATCGCGGTGGACGGCCCCTCCCACGCCAGCGGGTCTGTCTCGGGGGTGACCGAGGAGAGCGGCGGCGTGGCCGGGCCGCCGGCGCCGTGGGCCGAACCGGAGGCCGTGCACGAGGTGAGAGCCAGCGCCGCCGCGAGCGTCAGGGCGAGTGCGGCGAGTGCGGCGAGACCGCGAACCGGTCGACGTGTCATGTGTGAACCTCCGAGTTAGGCAAGCCTATCCTTAACATTGCCAGAGATTCACGAACGTGCTTAGGTAAGCCTAACCTGCCCTCCTGCGCCCGCCATCGGGCGCAGCCGACGCGCGCCGTCGGGAATCGCCGAGGGCGGGAGAAGGGAAATCACGTGGACTCCTCACCCAGACGCCGGTCCCGGCCGGCGATGTTCGCCGCCGCGACCCTCACGGCGGCGCTGACGCTCGGCGGCGCTCTCGTCGCTGCTCCGGCCCACGCGGCCGCGTCGACCGTCGACGGAGCCGTGTTCCGATGGGGCATCAACGCCGAGGCGAACGCCGCGGCCTTCGCCCCGGGAACCGTCAACCTGCTCTCGGCCGGGATCGTCACCGCGACGTCGTCGTCCGACCGCGTCACCTCGACGAACTGGAAGCAGAGCGACGGCAACGTCGAGATCCTCAAGCTCCAGGCCGACGGCAGCTACGCCGACGCGACGTTCGCCGGACTGCGCACCGACGCGGCCGGCACGACGATCACGACCGGCAACGGCCTGAACTCCGGCCACATCGTCGAGATCTCCGGCGGAACCGGAACGGTCGACGTGGATGCCAACACCGCCGTCATCCAGTGGACGGGCTCGTTCACGTCGGCGTTCTACTCCGGCATGACCCGGTCGTGGATCACCGATCCGAAGCTCACCGTCGCGTCGGACGGCACGGGCACCGTGACGGCGACGCTCGGCGGGTACGGCACCTCGATGGACGACCCCGACAAGTTCGAGAGCCTCACGCCCGAGACCGACGTCGTCGTGGCGACCCTGACGGGCGTCGACGTGACGGCCACCGGGTTCACCATCACTCCCGACTACCTCGGGCGGACCGTCACCGTGCCCGCCGGGTCGGTGGCGCAGGTCACCGGCGGGGCTTCGTCGGGTGCGTTCCCCCAGCCGTTCATCGACTTCCAGATCAAGACCGGCCAGGGCTCCTACTGGTACTCGTCGGGCGGATCGGCCGACGTGCGCAAGCCCGCGACCCCGCTCTCGATCGCGTACACGGTGGCGCCGACGGCCGGCCCCACCGTGACCGTCTCCAAGACCAGCGGCCTCGCGCAGGGCGAGACCGTCACGGTCAGCGGCAGCGGCTTCCTGCCGTCCGCGACCGCCACCAACGGCACCCGCCCGCCGCTGGCCGGACAGTTCAGCGGCGCCTACGTCGTGTTCGGCAAGTTCGCCGACGTGTGGAAGCCGTCGGCCGGCGCCCCCTCCTCGGCACGTTCGGTCATCGCTCAGAAGTGGGCCGTGCCCGCCGCGAGCATGTCGACGATCGGCGGCACGAACAGCGGCGCGATCGAGCTGAAGGCCGACGGCGCCTTCTCGGTCGACCTCGCCCTCAGCACGACCGAGGCGCAGAACCTCGCCGCCGGCACGTTCGGCATCTTCACGTACGCCGGCAGCGGCGCGGTCTACGCACCGTTCGAGACGTTCACCCCGATCACCTTCGCCGCCGCATCCGACGTGATCGTCGACGTCCCCGCGTGGGTCGACAACCCCACCGGCTCGTTCGGGTGGGCGTTCGAGGGGACTTCGCCCGCGAACCTCGGCACCGCGGTCCAGGACGGCGCGAACTTCGTGGCATCCGGCTCGCTCACCAACATCGTCGTGACCGACACCCGAGCCGGCGGCACCTCGCCGTACACGTGGAGCATCTCGGGTCAGGTCGGCGCCTTCACGTCGTCGACGGGTGAATCGTTCTCGGGAGACCTGCTCGGGTGGAAGCCGAAGCTCGTCTCAGCGGGCTCGACCGTGACCGGAGGCACCGAGGTCGCCTCGACGCGGCTGGGCGGCACCGGCCTCGGCTCGTCCCGCGTCCTGGCCTCGTCGACGTCGGCCGCCAGCGCCACCGTGGGAGCCGACCTCACGCTCGTCATCCCGGGGACCACCCCCGCAGGGGACTACGCGAGCAAGCTGACCATCACCGCCCTGCAGTAAACCCCCTCGGGGCCCCGGCGTCGGCCGGGGCCCCGTCGTTTCCCGACCCGAAAGCCCTCCCGTGACCGCGCTCCCGTCCCTCCGTCTCGTCGCCCTCACCTCCGCGCTCGCCCTCGGCCTCGCCCTGGGTGCGGCGGCGTCGCCGCCTGCCGCTTTCGCCGACGGCGGCGGGATCGCGTGGAGCGTGCAGACGGCCGACAACACCCACGGCAGCGGGCGGGCGAACTTCGCGTACACGGCCGACCCCGGCGCGGTGATCTCCGACACGATGATCGTCGTCAACACCGGCACGGAGCCGCTGCCGCTCACGGTGTACGCGGCCGACGCGTTCACCGCCGCGAGCGGTGAGATCGACGTCCTCGCCGACGGAACGCCGTCCGCGGATGCCAGCACCTGGGTCTCGGTGGGACAGACGTCGGTGGAGCTGGCGCCGGGCCAGTCCGCCGACGTCCCGTTCACCATCACCGTGCCCGCCGACGCCCGCCCGGGCGACCACTCGGCCGGGATCGTGACGTCGCTGACGAGTCGAGAGGCCTCGAGCTCGCTGTCCGTCGAGCGACGTCTGGGCACGCGCATCAACCTCCGCGTGGCGGGCGACCTCGTCCCCGCAGCGGCCGTGACCGGCGTGACCGCGCGGTACGAGGGATCGTGGAATCCGTTCGAGTCCGGTCGTGTCGTCGTGGAGTACTCGCTCGAGAACACCGGCAACACCCGCCTGACCGGTGTCGACACGCTCACCGTCGACGGTCTCGTCCCCGCCTCGACGACACCGACCCAGCTTCCCGAGATCGTCACCGGATCGGCCGTGCACGTCACCCGCGAGTTCTCCGCGTTCTCGATCGGATGGCTCGCCGGCCGCGTCGAAGTCAGACCCGAAGGCGTCGGTCTCGGGGCGGACGCCGTCGCGCCGCTCGTCGTCGATTTCGGGATCGCGGCCCCGCCGTGGAGCCTGTACGCCCTCGTCCTCGTCGTGGTCGCGGCGGTCATCGCCGCGCTGTTGATCGTGCGCCGTCGTGCCGCGCGGCGCGGGCGCGGGAACGCCGCCGACGCGAGGCAGAAGGACGGGGTTCAGGCCGTCTGAGCCGCCTTCGCCCGCGCGAGGTCCTCGAACAGTTCCGTGTTGAAGCGATAGGCCACGAGCACCTCGTCGATGACGCGTTCCTTCTCGGCGTCGTCCCACGGGGCGGCATCGAGCTTCTCGCGGTAGACGTTCTTGAACTCCTCCGGGTCGGCGATGTCGCCGAAGAGGTAGAAGCCGATGCCGTTGGTGTCGAAGCCGAAACGCCGCTTCATGAGGCGTCCGATGAACTGGCCGCCCGACAGGTCGCCGAGGTAGCGCGTGTAATGGTGGGCGACGAAGCCGCCGGGCCAGGTCGCCGCGACGCGGCGGATGCGCGAAACGTACGCCTGGGTGGTCGGGAGCGGCACGACGGTCTCGCGCCAATCCGGCCCGATGAGGAAGTCGAGGTCTGCTTCGATCGCGGGCAGACGCGTCAGCTTGTCACTGAGGAACACGGATGCCACGGGGTCGACCCGCATCCGCTCTGTCGCCTCCTCCAGAGCGGCGTAGATGAACCAGTGCTGGGCGACGAGGGCGACGTAGTCGTCGCGCGTTCCCGCCCCGCTCACCAGGTCGGCCATGAACCCGGCGTGCTCACTCGTGGAGTGGGCGCTCCGGGAGCGCGCGCGGAGGGCGGCAGAGAAGGAGACGACGTCGCTCATGAGGCCATCATACGCAAACAGTTAGGCAAGCCTAACCTTCACTTTTCGTCAGTGCGGGCGAGGTGTCACGTTGAGGCGTCGGCACGCCTCGTCGTAGAGAGCCACGATCTCCCGGCGCACCTCGGCGCGCTCCGCGATCGGCCCGCCGAGCCACGGCACGCGCAAGGCCTCGGCCTCCGGACCGATGATCCACTCCCCGCCGTCGCCGTCGAAGCCGGTCATCTCGGCGGTCGAGATCGCGGCATCCGGACCGAAGGCCCTCGCGATCAGCACGTTGTCGTCGCGATGGTCGACGTTCATGTGCGCGAGGACGGCGCGGCGAACTTCCGGGTCGAAGACATGGGTCATTAGGCAACCCTAACTTCCGCGATCCCCTCGCGCCCGCCCCGGTTTCACCGAGACTGCATCCAGCCGACATCTCCCTTGCAGGCTGCACGGGAAACGTCGGCGCGATGAAGTCTCGGCGATGCAGGACGGGGCCGCACCGGGCGGGTGCACCGACGCGAGCGGGCGTCAGCGAGCGACGCGGGCTCCGGGCAGGCGCGCGCGCATCACGGCCACCGCGTCGGCGTTGTCGTCGATCAGCACGCTGTGGCGGCCGAGCGGAGCGGCGACGGCGCCGAGAGTGCCGCTGCCGGCGAACATGTCGAGCACACGGTCGCCGGGGCGACTGGATGCCTGGACCATGCGCCGCAGCACGCCCTCGGGCTTCTGCGTCGGGTAGCCCGTCTTCTCGCGGCCGGTCGTGGGCACGATGGTGTGCCACCAGACGTCGGTCGGGAGCTTGCCGCGCGCCGCCTTCTCGGGGGTCACGAGGCCGGGCGCCATGTACGGCTCGCGGTCGACGGCATCCGAGTCGAAGAAGTACGCGGAGGGGTTCTTCACGTACACGAGGATCGTCTCGTGCTTCGTGGGCCAGCGGCGCCGCGTCTTCGCACCGTAGTCGTATGCCCAGATGAGTTCGTTGAGGAACCGGTCGCGCCCGAACAGCGCGTCGCACATGACCTTGGCGTAGTGCACCTCGCGGTAGTCGAGGTGCAGGTACAGCGTGCCGTCGTCGGCGAGCAGGCGCCACGCTTCCTCGAGACGCGGCTCGAGGAACGCCCAGTAGTCGTCGAAGCGGTCGTCGTACGTGCGCAGATCACCTCGCAGCCGCGCGTAGTCGCGCCCGTGGAACCCGCGCTGCACGACCGGGGCCGGAGCGGGTTCGTCCTCGCCCGGGAAGACGAGCATCGCCGGGTCACGGGGCGGTTCGGATGCCACGACCACCGGCTCCTCGGCATCCGGCGTCTCGTCCGCGGGCGGAGTCCATCGCGCCGACTCCACGGCCTTCGACCGCGTGCGACCGGTGTTGAAGGGCGGGTCGAGGTAGACGAGGGTGAACGATCCGGCGGCGAGCGCGGGCGTCACGGCGAGGTTGTCGGCGTGGTGGATCTCGACGGTGCCGTGATCGAGAACGCCGGCCAGGGTCGAATCGCTCACGGAACGCGCTGCAGCCACGCGTCGGTAGCGAACTTCGATGCGACGAGCGCCTCGGCCTCGGCATATTCCTCTTCGGTGATATGCCCCTCGGTGGCTACGTAGAGCGTCGTGAACGTGTCGATGAACCGCTGGATGACGGCATCCCGAGGGAGGCCCGTCTGGCTCCGCAGCGGGTCGACGCGCTTCGCCGCCGAGACCGTGCCCTTGTCGCTGAGCTTCTCACGGCCGATGCGCAGCACCTCGGTGAGCACCTGCCCGTCCATGTCGTAGCTGAGGGTCGCGTGATGGAGGACGCCGCCGTTGGCGAGGCGCTTCTGCGCGGCACCCCCGATCTTCCCGTGGGGTCCGGCGATGTCGTTCAGAGGCTGGTAGACGGCGTCGATGCCGAGCGACCGCAGCGCCTGTAGCACCCAGTCGTCGAGGAACGCATACGAGTCGGCGAACGTCATGCCCGCGACGAGCGACGCCGGAACGTACAGCGAGTAGGTGACGATCGAGTTGGCGGCCATGAGCATCGCCCCGCCACCCGAGATGCGGCGGACGACGTCGAAGCCGTGCTTCGCGGCACCCTCGGGGTCGACCTCGTTGCGCAGCGATTGGAACGACCCGATCACGACGGCGTTCTCGTTCCACTCCCACAGGCGCAGCGTGGGCTTGCGCAGACCTGCTCCCACGCGCGCGGTGAGCACCTCGTCGAGCGCGAGGTTCATCCGCGGCGAGACGGGGGCGTCGTGCACGACCTCCCACTCGAAGTCCGCCCAGCCCGGCGCCGTGACCAGCGCGCGGCGGATCGCCGTCGCGACCGATTCGGGCGTGAAGCCGAGCAGCTGCGCCCCCTCGGGCAGCGCGGCCCGGATCGCGGCGGCGATCGTGGGAACGTCCGACTCGATCGGCAGGCCGTTGACGGCCGCGTCGATGTCGTCGAGAGCGTCGTCGGGTTCGAGGAAGAAGTCGCCCGCGAGGTGGAAGCCGGAGATCCGGCCGTCCGTATCGTCGAGGTCGACGACGACCAGCTTCCCGCCGGGGACCTTGTACTCGCCGTGCATGCGTCCAGCCTACGGCGGGCCCGTGCGCGTCGAGCCCCGCGTCAGGAGAACAGGCGTCAGTCCCGCGCGGGGAACCGCGCGTCGAGCCAGGCGGCGAGGTCGGCGCGCACCTCGGCCTGCTGCGCCTCGGCGAAGATCTCGTGCCGCGCGCCGGGGTAGACGAGGGTCGTGACGTCGGTGAAGCCCGAGCGCTTCCGATAGGCATCCGCGAGGAGATGCACGCTGCGGGGACCGCCGACCGGGTCGTCGCGCCCGACCATGAGGAGCGTCGGGATGTCGTGACCGAGATCGCGGCGCGGACGACCGATGAGCTTCGCCGTCTCGACGGGGCCGAACAGCCGCAGCAGCGGTGTCGAGGTCGTCAGCGGATCGGAGAGGAAGTCCCGGCCGACCTGCTCGACGCTCGAGAGCCACTCCATACCCGTGCCCTTGAGGTGCTTCCACCGGGCGTTGAGGTCTCCGGAGTTCAGCGCACCCGGCCAGCGCAGCGCGGATCCGCTCAGGACGAGGGCGTCATAGGCATCCGGATGCCGATCCACCAGCATCTGCGCGAGGAATGAGCCCCACGAATGGCCGAGGAGGACGATCGGCAGGTCGGGGTGCGCTTCGCGGATGATCTGGGTCAGGGTCCACACGGCGTCGCGGGCGGCGCCGAGGCCGCCGGGGCCGAGGCGGCCGAGCTTCGCGTGATCGTCGCCCCACTGCCGCAGACCCGTGCGCCCGTGCCCGCGATGGTCGTCGGCGTACACCGTGTAGCCGTCGGCGACCAGCGCGTCGATGAGGGCGCCGTACCGACCGGCGTGTTCGCCGACACCGTGCAGCAGCTGCACGACGGCCCGCGGCGACTCTGCCTCGGAGACGTCGTAGATGATCGGGATGCCGTAGGCGTCGACGTACTCGGGCATGCGCCGAGTCTAGGGGCGGGGGTCCGGACGGAAAACGACGAATCGAACCGTTAGCAAGACTAATGAGATATGCTAATTAACAGCATGAACAAACGCGTCGACGAATCCCCCCGATCCGACTCGCGCGACGACCTCAGCACGGCCGCCTCCGAGCTGCGCATGGCCACGTTCCGTCTCGCCCGGCGCCTGCGGGCGCAACGCGCGGTCGACACCATGAGCGACGGGCAGTTCGCGGTGCTCGCCGCGCTCACCATGCACGGCGACCATACGCTCGGCCAGCTCGCCGACCGCGAGCGGGTGACGGCTCCCTCCATGAACCGCACCGTGTCGCTCCTCGAGGAGGCGGGCTACGTCTCGCGCACTCCCGATGACGACGACCGTCGCAAGGTGACGATCGCCCTGACGGATGCCGGTCGTCTCGTCGTCGACGAGACCGTGCGGCGCCGCGACGCCTGGCTCGAAGAAGCCCTCGCCGCACTGGACGACGACGAACGGAAGACACTGGCGGCCGCGGCCGAGATCATGCGGAGGGTGGCAGAGAGATGAGTGCGATGTTCCGCTCATTCTCGGTCTACAACTATCGCGTCTGGTTCATCGGCGCCCTCGTGTCGAACATCGGCGCGTGGATGCAGTCGACCGCGCAGAACTGGGTCGTCCTGACCGAGCTGACCCCGAACGACGCCGCCGCGATGGGCGTGACGATGGCGCTGCAGTTCGCTCCGCCCCTGCTGCTCGTCGGGGTCACGGGGTGGGTCGCCGACCGCTTCGACCGCCGCAAGCTCATCATGTGCACGCAGAGCGCGATGCTCGCGCTTGCCGTGGCCCTCGGCATCCTGCTGCTGACCGGGGTCATGACGCTGCCGCTCATGTTCGTCTTCGCCCTCGCGCTCGGCGTCATCACGGCCTTCGACAATCCGGCGCGTCAGGCGTTCGTCTCCGACCTGGTCGCGAAAGAGAACGCCTCCAACGCCGTCGCGCTGAACGCCGCCTCGTTCAACACGGCGCGCCTGATCGGCCCCGCCGTGGCGGGTCTCATGATCGTTGTCGTCGGCACGGGGTGGGTGTTCCTCGTCAACGCGTTCACCTTCATCGGCATGCTCGGCGCCCTCGCCCTGATGCGCCCGCACGAGCTGGTCAGTCATCACCGCGGCGGCGGCCCCGCCCGCCTGGCCGACGGGTTCCGGTACGTCGCGAAGCGCCCCGACCTCGTCGTGACGTTCGCGATGGTCTTCCTGCTCGGCGCCTTCGGCATGAACTTCCCGATCTTCGCCTCCACGATGGCCCTCGAATTCGGGCGCGGCGCCGACGGCTTCGGGCTTCTGAGCTCGTTCGTCGCGATCGGCTCGCTCGCCGGAGCGCTCCTCGCCGCGCGGCGCGACCAGGCCCGCATGCGGGTCGTCATCCTCGGCGCCGGCGGCTTCGCCGTGGCATCCACCCTGTCCGTCCTCGCCCCCAGCTACGAGACGTACGCGGCGACGCTCGTGCTCACCGGCTTCTGCGTGGTGACGACGCTCACGACCGCCAACGGCTACGTGCAGACCACCACCGACCCGGCGCTGCGCGGTCGGGTCCTCGCGCTCTACATGGCGATCCTCCTCGGCGGCACCCCCGTGGGCGCCCCGATCGTCGGCTGGGTCGCGGGAGAGTTCGGCCCGCGCGTGGCGATCGGGCTGGCCGCCATCGTGGCGTTCATCGCGTGCGGCATCGGCGTCGGATGGACGCTCGGGAGCGGCCGCGTGCACAAGCACGAGACGAAGCGGTTCCGGATCACCCTGGACGAGACGCGCCCCATCACCACGATCGCCCCCGAACCGGAGGACTTCAGCGATGAGGTCGCCGGCACGACCCCGATCCCGCTGCCCACGGATCGCGCGACGGGACTGGCCGGGAACGCGCGACCCGCCCCGCGGACCCACCCCTCGACCTGACCACGGGGCGCGACCGGGACCGAACACCCCACCCCATCGTGACGGTCGCGGTCAGACGTAGAACCCGTGCGCCTCGAGCACGGCCACGGCGGCCTCGCGTCCCGACACCTGGAGCTTCGCGTAGATCGAGCGCAGCTGCGACTTGACGGTATTGGGAGAGACCTCGAGCTCTTCCGCGATCTGCGGCAGGCTCCGGGGGCCGCGGAGCGACAGCGCGAGTCGCTCCTCGCGCGGACTCAGCGCGGGCAGCCGTGGACGGTGGTCGTTCGTGGGGACCACCGCCAGCATCGCCGCCACGCGCTCGGCCGCTTCCGCGGAGTCCGGATGCCGTGCCGTCATCCGCTCGAGAAGAAGGAGGAGTTCCGTCCGCGGCAGCGTCAGGTACGGGGTGAGAGACCCGCCCATGTTCTCGGACAGGTGGAACCCCTCGTCGAACGCGGCGTCGGCGGCGTGATCGTTGCCGAGACGCACGTGGGCGACAGCGCGACGGAGCAGCAGGGGAGTGAGAGTACGGACGCAGTGGTGCGTCCCCATGCGGATGCACGGATCCGTCGACTCCAGCACCTCCCGCTCACGGCCCAGGGCGATGAGAGCCGCGGCGCGCTGCATGTCGAAGCACAGCGCGTGGCCGGGCGGCGACACCCGCCCCTCCAGGACCGCCAGTGCGCGTCGCGGCTCGCCACGGGCCAGGAGCAGGTCGGCGTACACACCCTGCGCGAAACCCCGCACCATCGCATGACCCGAGTGCGCATCGGTGCCACCCGCGAGGGCGGCCACGAGCACGATGCCCTCGGCGTAGTCGCGACGGATGAGCGCGCACATCGCCTCGGCGGCCCGGGCCGAGTACTGCCAGAACGGATCCGCTGGCGATCCCTCGCGCAGGTGCTCGGCGGTGCGTGAGAGCGTCTCGGCGTCGAGGGCAGCGGAGGCGATGAGGATGCGCGCGAGCAGCAGGTCGTAGTCGGGGTGCACGATCCCCCAGCCGGACGTCTCCGCCAGGTCGTCGCACACCTGCAGGCTCTCCTCCGCCAGGCGGTACTCGCCGTTGACGGCCGCCGCCAGACAGCGCACCGCTCGGGCGCGGTAGAGCGTCGCTGCGTCGGGGGCGTACGCGATGGCGGAGGCGGCATACTCACCGGCCCGGCGCGACCACCCCGCCGCCGCGTAGACCTCGGCCACCGCGGACAGCAGGGTCGATCGCGTCTCCGGCTCCATCCGGCCCGGAGCTCGGAGGCGTCCGTCGGCGAAGTGCGCGTCGACCAGGCGGATCGCGTCGTCCACACGGTCCAACCGGGCACGCGCGATCAGGAGCGCCTCGAGCGTCTGCGCGCTGGCATCCACCCAGATGCGCGGGGCGGGCCCGGCCTCGATATCGGCCAGGAAACGCAGGTCCGCGATGTCGGGCGCCGGCGACAGGGGCAGCGCGCCCGCGACGACCCGCTCCGCCACCACCCTGACGTTCGACAGGGGGGACGACTCGATCACGACCAGCTCCCCATCATCCGATGGTAGGTCACCCCCCTGCGCAATCCGGCCGATCGACGCGACGCGGTAGACAACTACCGTTGTTCAATTTCGCTAGATAAGCTAGCGATATGAACGCATCTCGGACGGGTCGCCGCTGGGCCGGGCTCGTCTTCATCAGCATCGCGGTCTCGCTGATCATCGTGGACTCCACGATCGTCAACGTCGCCGTCCCGTCGATCGTGGAGGATCTCGGCATCTCATCCACCGACGTCCAGTGGGTCCAAGAGGCGTACACCCTCGTCTTCGCGTCCCTGCTGCTCGTCTTCGGCAGCCTCGCCGACCGTTTCGGACGTCGACGGCTCATGCTCATCGGCGTCGTCGTCTTCGGCCTCGCGTCGATCGCCGCCGCGATCGCCCCCAGTGGCGGACTGCTCATCCTCGCCCGCCTGGTGCAGGGCGTCGGCGGGTCGATGATCCTGCCGACGACGCTGTCGCTCATCAACGCCACGTTCCGCGGACGCGAACGCGGGATCGCTTTCGCCGTGTGGGGATCCACGATCGGCGGCATGGCGGCGGTGGGCCCTCTGCTCGGCGGCTGGCTGACGACCTCGTTCTCGTGGCGGTGGGCGTTCGGGATCAACATCCCGCTCGGCATCCTCATCATCGTCGGAGTCCTGTTCACCGTGGCGGAATCGCGGAGCGACCGCCGCGAGAGCATCGACGGCGTCGGCGCCCTGCTGTCGGTGCTGACGATGGCGCCGCTCGTCTTCGGGCTCATCGAGGGCCGCACGTACGGCTGGTGGACCGTGAACGAGACCCCTCGGATCGGCGACGCGCAGTGGCCGGTGTCGCTCTCGCCGGTGCCGATCGCGTTCGCGGTGGCGGCGGTCGCCCTCGTGGGCTTCATCGCCTGGGGGCTTCGACGGCAGCGAACCGGCCGTTCGACGCTGTTGGCCCTGGGGCTGTTTCGGATCGCGTCGTTCCGCAACGGCAACATCGCCGCCGCCGTCGTGTCGCTCGGGGAGTTCGGCATCATCCTCGCGCTCCCCCTGTGGCTGCAGTTCGTCGTGGGCTTCGACGCGCTGCAGACCGGTCTTCTGCTGCTGTCGCTCGCGATCGGCTCCTTCGTCGCCAGCGGTATCGCCGGCGCTCTGAGCGGGCGCGTCGCCCCGGTCTGGATCGTCCGGGCGGGCCTGCTGGGCGAGATCGTCGGCGTCGCCGGCGTCGCCTTCACGATCGGACCGGATGCCACGTGGGGCCCGCTCGTCCCGTTCCTGTTCGTCTACGGAGTCGGTGTGGGCCTGGCGACCGCACAGCTCACCGGCGTGGTGCTGGCCGAGGTGCCGCCCGCCGAGAGCGGCGCGGCGTCGGGGACGCAGTCGACCTCGCGACAGCTGGGTGCGGCGCTGGGTGTCGCGATCCTGGGCACGGTGCTGTTCTCCACCACCGGGAGCGTGCTGTCGTCGGCCCTCGACGACCGCGGCCTGCCCGCCGAGCAGCGTGACCAGGTCGTCTCGCAGGTCGTCGACAGCGCCGGCGCGGCGATCGTCGGCCTCGAGCAGTCGCCCCAGACGGAAGACGTTGCGTCCGATGCGCGCGCCGCCTTCAGCGACGGCACCCGCGCGGCCGCGTTCACCGCGGCGGGCTTCCTCGCGCTCGGCCTGCTGTCCACGCTCACGCTCGGCGCCGCCGCGAGGACGCGCGGGGGCCGCGACGAGGCTGCGGCGGCGGAGGGGTCGTGACCAGGGCCGCGCGACGCAAGCTCAGCGACGCGCGCCGGAGCGTAGACGCCGCGGGCCGCGCCGCACACGCTCAGCGATCCGCACCCAATCAGCGGCATCCGCCCGCATCGCACTGAGGTTGCGCGAATCGCCGACGCTGCGCGCGGACCCCGGGTCAGACGCGCGCGTCGACGCCGTCGGCGACCGGCACCAGCCGCGTCAGCTGCGTGACGTGGCGGGGTTCGAGCTCGTCGAGGCTCGAGACACCGAGCAGCGCCATGGTGCGTTCGATCTCGCTGCGCAGGATCGCGATCGTGCGATCGACGCCCTGGCGGCCGCCGGCCATGAGGCCGTACAGGTAGGCGCGGCCGATGAGCGTGAACTTCGCGCCGAGGGCGATGGATGCCACGATGTCGGCGCCGTTCATGATGCCGGTGTCGACCATGATCGTGGCGTCCTTGCCGACCTCGCGCACCACGTGCGGGAGGAGGCGGAAGGGGATCGGCGCGCGGTCGAGCTGGCGTCCGCCGTGGTTGGACAGGACGATGCCGTCGACGCCGAGGTCGACCAGACGCGCGGCGTCGGCGACGTTCTGCACGCCCTTCACGACGAGCTTCCCCGGCCACATGCCCCGGATGATGTCGAGATCGTCGTAGCTGATCGTCGGATCCATCGCGGCATTGAGCAGCTCGCCGACCGTTCCGCCGGTGGTGCTGAGTGAGGCGAACTCGAGCTTCGGCGTGGTGAGGAAGTCGTACCACCACCACGGCCGCGGGATGGCGTTCACGATCGTCCCGAGCGTGAGCTGCGGCGGGATGGAGAAGCCGTTCCGCTTGTCGCGCAGGCGGGCGCCGGCGATCGGGGTGTCGACGGTGAACTGCAGGGTGTCGAAGCCGGCCTTGGCGGCGCGCTCGACCAGACCGTAGGAGATGTCGCGCTGCTTCATCACGTACAGCTGGAACCAGTTGCGTCCCACGGGGTTCGCGGCCTTCACGTCCTCGATCGAGGTCGTGCCGAGCGTGGAGAGGGTGAACGGGATGCCGGCGGCCGCCGCCGCGGAGGCACCGGCGGTCTCGCCCTCGGTCTGCATCAGGCGCGTGAAGCCGGTGGGGGCGATACCGAACGGCAGCGCCGACGGACCGCCGAGGATCTCGCACGAGGTGTCGACGTTCGCCGCCGGCCGAAGGATGTCGGGGTGGAACTCGACGTCCTCGAACGCCCGGCGGGCACGGTCCAGCGAAAGCTCGCCCTCAGCGGCGCCGTCGGTGTAGTCGAACGCCGCCTTGGGCGTGCGGCGCTTCGCGATCGTTCGGAGGTCGTTGATCGTCAGCGCCGCGTCGAGGCGTCGCTTGCGCGCATCGAGCTCGGGCTTCTTGAACTGCATGAGCTCGAGGAGCTCGCCGACCTTGGGCAGCTGGCGCTGAACCATGGAGTCTCGCTTTCGTGTGGTCTGACCACAGACTACGCCCGATCCGGACGTGATGGTCAGGAACGGGGGTCGTAGCGACGGGGAGGGAACGCGTGCGCGACGCGCGCACGCAGGTCTTCCAGGCTCGCGTCGGCGCCGAAGCAGCCGAGCGCGCGTGCCTGCACGAGCACATTGCCGAGGGCCGTGGCCTCGACGGGACCGGCGAGGACCGGGACACCGACGCGATCGGCCGTCGCCTGGCACAGCAGAGCGTTTCGCGCCCCGCCCCCGACGAGGTGGACGACGTCGATCTCGCGCTCGGCGAGCGCGCCCGCGGTGCGCACCGCGTGAGCGAACGCCGCGGCGATGCTCTCGACGATGATGCGCACGAACATCGGACGCGACGCCCGGCCCGGCCGATCGGCGTCGAGGAGGGCGGCGATACGGCCCGGCATGTCACCCGGAGCCGCCAGCTCGGGGGCATTGGCGTCGAACAGGCGCGCGGGCGGCGACACCGACGCCGCGGAGGCGAGGAGCAGCGGGAGGTCGATCGCCGAACCGTCCTCTTCTTCCCACGCGCGCACGGTCTCACTGAGCAGCCACAGCCCGGTGACGTTGTGGAGGAAGCGCACGCGCCCGTCGACGCCGCCCTCGTTCGTGAAGTTCGCCGCGCGGGCGGCATCCGTCACGATCGGCTCCGCAAGCTCCAGGCCGACGAGTCCCCACGTCCCGCAGGAGATGTACGCGGCGTTCGGGGTCGACAGCGGCACCGCGACGATCGCCGACGCGGTGTCGTGCGACCCCACGGCGACGACGGGCACCGCGCCCAAATCTGCGGGGGTCTCCCCGATCGTCTCGCCCGGGTCCACCAGCGGAGGCAGAACGGATGCCGGGATGCCGAGTGCGACGGCGAGAGCCGTGTCCCACTCCCCCGTGCGCACGTCGAGCAGACCGGTCGTCGAGGCGTTGGTCCGCTCGGCGACCGCGCGACCCGTGAGGCGCTGGGCGAACAGGTCGGGGATGAGCAGACTCGCGTCCGCTTCACCGACGCGGGGATCGGCCGCGTACTGGTAGAGCGTGTTGAACGGGAGGAACTGCAGACCATCGCGGCGGTACAGCTCCTCGAACGGAACCTGCGCGTGCACGGCGTCCACGCCGCGAGCGGTGCGGGCGTCGCGGTAGTGGAACGGCTCGGCGAGCAGCTCCTCACCGCGCACCAGCCCGTAGTCGACCGCCCACGAATCGATGCCCACGCTCTCGATGCCGAGCTCGCGTCGCAGCGCTTCCGCGAGCCCGGCGCGCACGTGGCCCCACAGCGCCTCGATGTCCCAGTGCCATCCGTCGGCACGCTCGACGGGACCGTTCGGGAAGCGGGCGACCTCCTCGAGCTCGATCGTGTCGCCCCCGACGCGCCCGATCATCACGCGTCCGCTGGTCGCGCCGAGGTCGACGGCCGCGACGACGCGCGCCGCCGTCATCGCAGGAACGCCGCGGCGACGCCCGAGTCCACGGGCACGTGCAGACCGGTGGTGCGCGAGAGCTCGGGGCCGGTGAGCACGTACACGGCGTCGGCGACGTTCTCGGGCACGACCTCGCGCTTGAGGATCGTGCGGTTGGCGTAGAACTGGCCGAGGTCCTCTTCCTTCACGCCGTAGGTGGCGGCGCGGTTCGCGCCCCAGCCTGCGGCGAAGATGCCCGAGCCGCGCACGACGCCGTCGGGGTTGATGCCGTTCACGCGCACGCCGTGCTCGCCGAGTTCGACCGCGAGAAGGCGCACCTGGTGCGCCTGGTCGGCCTTGGTCGCCGAGTACGCGATGTTGTTGGGCCCCGCGAAGACGCTGTTCTTCGACGAGATGTAGATGACGTCGCCGCCCATTCTCTGCGCGATGAGCGCCTTCGCCGCGGCCTTCGACACGAGGAACGAGCCCTTCGCCATGACGTCGTGCTGCAGGTCCCAGTCCTTCTCGGTGGTCTCCAGCAGCGGCTTCGACAGCGACAGGCCCGCGTTGTTCACGACGAGGTCGATGCCACCGAACGCCAGCAGCGTGGCATCGATCGCGGCCTGAACCGCCTCGGCATCCGCCACGTTCGCGGCAACCCCGATCGCGACGTCGGTTCCGCCGAGCTCGGCTGCCGCGGCCTGCGCCTTCTCGAGGTCGAGGTCGGCGACGACGACGCACGCGCCCTCCGCGGCCAGGCGGGTGGCGATCGCCTTGCCGATCCCGGATGCCGCGCCCGTCACGAACGCGATGCGGCCCTGGTGCGTCTTGGGCTTCGGCATCCGCTGGAGCTTTGCCTCCTCCAGCGCCCAGTACTCGATGCGGAACTTCTCGGCATCCGAGATCGGGGCGTAGGTGGAGAGGGCCTCGGCGCCGCGCATGACGTTGATCGCGTTGACGTAGAACTCCCCCGCCACGCGCGCCGTCTGCTTGTTGGCCCCGTACGAGAACATCCCGACGCCGGGCACGAGCACGATGAGCGGGTCGGCCCCGCGGATGGCCGGGGAGTCGGCGACGGCGTGCGCGTCGTAGTACGCCTGGTAGTCGGCGCGGTACTGCTGGTGCAGTTCCTGCAGGCGCGCGATCGCGTCCTCGGTCGAGGCGTCGGCCGGCAGGTCGAGGATCAGCGGCTTGACCTTGGTGCGCAGGAAGTGGTCGGGGCAGCTCGTGCCGAGCGCGGCCAGGGCGGGCGCCTTCTCGGATGCCAGGAAGTCCAGCACGACGTCGGAGTCGGTGAAGTGGCCGACCATGGGCCTGTCGGTCGAGGCGAGGCCGCGGATGGTCGCGGCGAGGGCTGCGGCCTTCGCGCGGCGCTCGGCCTCGGGGAGGGCGGCGAAGCCAGGACGGACGCCGCCGAACGGCTCGGCCGCGCCGTGCTCGTCGATGTAGGCCTGCGCGGTGTCGATGATCCAGAGGGAGTTGCGCTCGGCCTCCTCGGACGTGTCGCCCCACGCGGTGATGCCGTGTCCGCCGAGGATCGTGCCGATCGCCTGCGGGTTCGCGGCCTTGATCGCGGCGATGTCGAGGCCGAGCTGGAAGCCGGGGCGACGCCACGGCACCCACACGACCTTGTCGCCGAAGATCTTCGTCGTGAGCTCCTCGCCGTCCGCGGCGGTCGCGATCGCGATGCCCGCGTCAGGGTGCAGGTGGTCGACGTGGGCGGCATCCACGAGTCCGTGCATGGCGGTGTCGATCGACGGGGCGGCTCCCCCCTTGCCGTGCAGGCAGTAGTCGAACGCGGCGACCATCTCGTCCTCGCGGTCGATGCCGGGGTAGACGTCGACGAGAGCGCGCATGCGGTCCAGGCGGAGTACCGCGAGGCCCTTCTCGGTGAGCGTGCCGAGGTCGCCGCCGGAGCCCTTGACCCACAGCAGCTCGACCGGCTCGCCGGTGACGGGATCGATGTCGGCGCCCTTGGCGGACGTGTTGCCGCCGGCGTAGTTGGTGACCTTCGGGTCGGAGCCGAGGCGATTGCTGCGCGCGACGAGGTCGGCGGCGGTGGAGCTGGTCATGACGTTCCTCACGGGTGGAAGCGACGGGGAGGGAGAACCGGAGTGGCGGGATCGGAGCCTCCGCCCCGGCGGTGGAGGGGGCCGCCGGGCACGGCAGCGGGATGGACACCGGGACGGCGGATTCAGACGCCGCCCCGGTGGGTCTGGGTCAGGCGCCCCAGCCGGCCTGGGTGCCGCCGACACGCTCTTCGGCGATGCGGGGCAGATAGCCGGATGCCGCGAACGCGGCCATGGGGTCGGCGGGAAGCCCGCGCGACTCGCGCCATTCGGCGAGGGCGGGACGGACGTCGGTGTAGAAGGCATCCATCAGGACCGCGTTGGCGGTGAGGACGTCGTTCGCGTGCTGCGCTGCGGTCAGCGCGTCACGATCGACGAGGAGGGCTCGAGCCGTCATCTCCTGCACGTTCAGCACCGAGCGGATCTGCCCCGGGATCTTGTCCTCGATGTTGTGGCACTGGTCGAGCATGAACGCGACGTCGGGGTTGTTGAGGCCCCCGCCGCGCACGACCTCGGTGAGGATGCGGAACAGCTGGAACGGGTCGGCGGCGCCCACGATGAGGTCGTCGTCGGCATAGAAGCGCGAGTTGAAGTCGAACGAGCCGAGCTTGCCGAGGCGCAGCAGCTGCATGACGATGAACTCGATGTTTGTGCCCGGCGCGTGATGGCCCGTGTCGAGGCACACGAGCGCCTTGTCGCCGAGCGCCGCCACCTGGGTGTAGGACGTCCCCCAGTCGGGAACGTCGGTGTGGTAAAACGACGGCTCGAAGAACTTGTACTCCAGCACGAGCCGCTGGTCGTCGCCGAGGCGCGCGTAGATCTGCTGCAGCGAGTCCTGCAGACGGTCCTGGCGTCCGCGCATGTCGTTCTGGCCGGGATAGTTCGAGCCCTCGGCGAGCCAGATCTTCAGGTCGCGCGAGCCCGTGGCATCCATCACGTCGATGCACTCGAGGTGGTGGTCGATGGCCTTGCGGCGGATGCGCTCGTCGTGGTGGGTGAGGGCGCCGAACTTGTAGTCCTCGTCCTGGAAGGTGTTGGAGTTGATCGTGCCGAGCTTCACGCCGAGGTCTTCGGCGTGACGGCGGAGGGCGCCGAAGTCGTCGACGAGGTCCCACGGGATGTGCAGCGCCACGGTCGGCGCGAGCGCGGTCAGGCGGTGGACCTGGGCGGCGTCCGCGATCTTCTCGAACGGATCGCGCGGGGTGCCCGCGGTCGGGAACACGCGGAAGCGCGTGCCGGAGTTGCCGAATGCCCACGACGGCAGTTCGATCGCCTGGCCTTCGAGGGTCGACAGGATCTCGGGGGTGAGGGTGCTCATGGGGCGGTCCTTCTCCACGACGGTGGGGTTCGGAGGAAAGATGTGAATCGTTTCATTACTGAATCGATTCAGACGATAGTGTGGACATTTCGGTTCGTCAAGCGGAGGAGCGCCGGTGTCAGCGAGCATCAAGGACGTCGCGGCGGCGGCGGGCGTGTCCGTCGGCACCGTGTCGAACGTGCTCAACCGGCCCGACAAGGTCTCCCCCGCGACCGTCGAGCGCGTCCATGCGACGATCGACGAACTCGGATTCGTGCGCAACGATGCCGCGCGCCAGCTCCGCGCGGGACAGAGCCGGTCGGTGGGTCTCATCGTGCTCGACAGCGCGAACCCCTTCTTCGCCGAGGTGGCGCGCGGCGCCGAGGAGCGCGCCGATGCCGAAGGGCTCTCCGTGCTCCTCGGCAACAGCGGACCGGACGGCGCCCGAGAGAACGCCTACCTCGACCTGTTCCGTGAGCAGCGCGTTCGCGGCGTCCTGCTCACCCCGAGCGTTCCGGCCGCCCCGGGCATCACGCACGCCGGTATCCCCCTCGTCCTGATGGACGGTGAGTCGGCGGACGGGAGCGTGCCCTCCGTCGCCGTCGACGACGTCGAGGGCGGATACCTGGCCACCCGCCACCTGCTCGAGCGCGGCCGTCGACGCATCGCCTTCGTCGGCGGCCCGCTCGCCGTCCGCCAGGTCATCGACCGCCTAGCGGGAGCCCGCCGCGCCCTCGCCGACGTCCCGGGCGCACACCTCGAGATCGTGGAGAAGCCCGAACTGACCGTTCTCGCCGGACGCCAGGTCGGCGAGGAATTCGCCGCGAGGAAGCGGGAGGATCGTCCGGACGCCGTCTTCTGCGCGAACGACCTGCTGGCCGTCGGCGTCCTTCAGGGCGCGGCGATCCTCGGCTCCATCCGCGTTCCCGACGACCTGGCGATCATCGGCTACGACGACATCGCGTTCGCCCAGTCGACGGTGGTGCCGCTGTCGTCGGTGCGTCAGCCGGCCCGCGAGATCGGGGCGACCGCGATCGAGCTGCTCCTCGAGTCGCTCGCCGACCCCGCGGCGACCCCCCGGCGCGCACGGTTCCGCCCCGAGCTCGTCGTCCGGGCCTCGACCGGGGGCTGACGCCTGAGGTCAGTGCCCGACCGGCACCCCCGTGGCGTCGGCGGGCGTCGGCGTCCGCACGAACGCCGCGAGCACGATCACGGCGAGCGACAGGCACGCCGCGACGAAGAAGGCGGTGTGGATGCCACTGGCGGTGGCATCCACGATGTCGCTGCCCTCGGACGCAGCCGCAGCGGCACCCACGGTCATCAGCGTGACGAAGACCGCGGTGCCCGCGGCACCCGCCAACTGCTGCACGGTCGACACGATCGCCGACCCGTGCGGGTACAGCTCGCGCGGCAGCGAGCCGAGCGCCGAGGTCATCAGCGGGGTGAACATGAACGCCAGGCCCAGGCTCAGCACGCAGTGCACGGCGATGACGAAGCCGATCGGGCTCGCCGTCGACAGCATCGAGAAGCCCCACAGCGCGACGCTCGCCACGATGGCGCCGGGCAGGACGAGCGGGCGCGCGCCGAAGCGATCGAAGAGATTGCCCACGATCGGGGCCATGAGGCCCATCAACAGCCCGCCCGGCAGCAGCATCAGACCGGTGGGGAGCGTCCCCAGGCCCAACACGTTCTGCAGGTACAGCGGCAGCAGGATGAGCACGCCGAACAGCATCGTCATCGTCACGACGACGAGCACGACGGCTACCGTGAACGTCGAGTGACGGAACACGGCGAGATTCAACAGCACGCGGTCGGTCGAGCCCAGACGCAGCTGGCGCACGACGAACGCGGCGAGCGCGATGGCACCGACGACGAGCGGGACCCACACCGGCACGATCGCGTGTCCGCCGGCGGCTTCGCCGATGCTCGAGAGGCCGAAGATGATGCCGCCGAACGCAAGCGCAGAGAGCACGACCGAGAGGACGTCGAGGGTCACGCGGCGGGTGGCGGTGAGGTTCTGCACCCAGCGCGCACCGAGGGCGATCGCGACCAGGGCGATCGGCACCATGACGATGAACATCGCGCGCCACGGGAACACCGACAGGATGAGCCCCGACACCGTCGGACCCACGGCGGGTGCGACCGAGATGACGATCGAGATGAGCCCCATCATGCGTCCACGACGGTTCGCGGGCACGACGTTGAGCACGGTCGTGAACAGCAGCGGGATCATGATCGCCGTGCCGGAGGCCTGCACGATGCGACCGATCAACAGCACGCCGAAGCCGGGGGCGATCGCGGCGATGACGGTACCGAGAGTGAACAGCCCCATCGCGATGAAGAACAGCGTGCGCAGCGGGAACCGCTGGATGAGGAAGCCGGTCGTCGGGATGACGACGGCCATCGTCAGCAGGAACGCGGTGGTGAGCCACTGGGCGGTGGCGGCGGTGATGTCCAGCTCGCGCATGAGCTCGGGAAGAGCCACGCCCATGATCGTCTCGTTCAGGATGACGACGAAAGCGGCGACCACGAGAAGGGCGATGACGGCGCCCGGTCGGACGGGCTTCGCGGGCGGGGCGGCGGTGGGGATGGTTCCGGTGGCGACCATGGGTGACCAATCTGAGCAGAAGAAGACAAGTTGGCAGTTACTGCCAATAAGACATCGACTACTGTATCGGACATGAGCACCCCCTCCGCCCCCGGCCTGCGGGATCGTCGGCGACGGGAGACCGCGATGGAGATCTGCACCGCCGCCCTCGACCTTTTCGAGCAGAAGGGCGTCGCCGGCACGACGGTCGACGAGATCGCCGCCCGCGCCGGGGTATCACCCCGCACGTTCTTCCGCCTCGCCGGGACGAAGGAAGACGCGGTGTTCGTCGACGACGACAGGTTCGTCGAGGCGATCGCGGGAGTGGGCGAACCCGGTGACGACATCGCCACCCTGACCGCCGCGCTCCGCGGCGTCTTCGCCCGGGAGCTGGAGAGGCTGGATGCCGATCCCGAGGCGCGCGAGCGGTTCCTGCGGGTGCGCCGTCTCATCGGCCACGAACCGGCGCTCCTGGGCACCGCGATCCGGCGCGAGGTCACGTCATCCGACCGCTTCATCCCCGGGATCGCCGAGCGCACCGGGCGTCCCGACCTCGACGTCCGCACGGCCGCCGGCCTCACGGGTCTGGAGATGCGCACCACCCTCGACGAGTGGGCCCGCCGTCACGATCGCGGCGAGACCCACAGCCTCGTCGACCTGCACCGCGAGATCCACCGGCTGCTGGGCCGCGCCGCCGACGCCTGAGGCTCAGGTCTCGCGAGTGATCGTCACCTTCACCTTGAGCTGACTCTTGCCGGGACCGGCGTAGACCCCGCGCAGCGGCGGAACGTCGTTGTAGTCACGCCCGCGCCCCACGAGCACGTGGCGGTCGCCGATCTCGATGTTGTTCGTCGGGTCGAAGCCCTGCCAGTCGCCGGCGAACCACTCGACCCACGCGTGCGACTCCCCCGTCACGGCCTCGCCGATCTCGGCGGACGGCTTCGGGTGCAGGTATCCCGACACGTAGCGGGCGGGGATGCCGACTTCGCGCAGGGCACCGAGGGTGATGTGCGCGATGTCCTGGCACACGCCCTTGCGGGCCTCCCACGCGTCGACCGCGGTGGAGTGCACGCCGGTGACGCCCTGCATGTACTCGATGGCGTCGCCGACGGCTTCGGCGATCGCGTGAGCCGCGGGTCCGGGACGGTCGTGCTGCGCCGCGATCTCGCGCGCCAGCGCGACCACCTCGGGGTGGGGGGCCGTGCGCCGCGTCTGCACCAACTGCTCGACCGTCGTGATCGAGCGGGCCGCCTCGTCGCGCAGGGTGTCCCACGTGATGTCGGCGTGCTCGATGGGACGCGGCCGCACCTCGACGAGCGATCGCGCCGTGATCGTCAACGCCGCGTGCGGCGAGAGCACGTCGAATGCCGCCACCCGCGTGCCGAAGTAGTCGACGTACTGGTTCACCGAGGTCGACGGCTCGATGTCGAGCGACGAGCTCAGCACGAACTGGCTGTCGGTCGAGCCGGGCAGCATCCGCGCCTCGTTGTACGAGGCCACGACGTCGCCCGGGTAGGCGAACCCGGTCTGGTGTTCGATGCGCAGGCGCTTCACGAGATCTCTCCGATCCACGCGGGCTCGGCCTGCGTCGGGAAGAACCGCGACCGGATGGCCTCGGATGCCTCGCGGGTCACCGTCTGCACGCGCTGCATGTGCTCGGGGAGTTCGGCGAGGATGTCGCTGATGGGGCGGTACTCCAGATCGTTGCGGATCTGCCCCAGGGCCCGCAGCACCGTGTTGGAGTGGCCGACGCGGTCGGCGCGGGGGTCGATGGCGCTCATGCAGTCCTCGGCGCGCTGGATCGAGTAGATGATCGACCGCGGAAACAGTCGATCCAGGAGAAGGAACTCCGCGGCGTTGCGGGCACTCGGCATCCCGCGGTACGTGCGCAGGTACGCCTCGTACGCGCCGCAGGAACGGAGGATGGTCGTCCAGGACGGGCCCGACACCTCGGTGAGCGATCGCGTCGCCAGCAGGCGCGCCGTCATGTCCGCGCGCTCGATGCTGCGCCCGAGGGTGAAGAACTGCCACGCCTCGTCGCGGTTGGTGGACGAGTCGACGATGCCGATCGCCAAGGCCGCGCGCTCGCGCACCCACTGGAAGAACTCGTGCACCTTGTCGGTCTGCAGGCGTCGCGGCATCCGAGAGTTCGTCATGTTGAGGATCTCCCACAGCTCGGTGGAGACGATCTCCCGTGCACGGCGGGCGTTCTCACGCGCCGCCGTGATCGAGTACGCGATGCTCGACGGGTTCATGCGGTCGACGGCGAGACGAGCGAGCACGTCTTCTCGGCGGACGGTGTCGACGTTCTCGGGGAAGGGCGATCCCATGACGCTCAGGAGCGACCGGCAGGCGGTGTCCTCATCGATCCACGGGTCCTCCAGCAGAAGCTGCAGGTGAACGTCGAGGATGCGCGCGGTGCCGTCGGACCGCTCGATGTAGCGACCGATCCAGAACAACGACTCGGCGATACGGCTCAGCACGACGACACCTCCCCGGTCTGCTGCTGCTGCTCGGCCTGCGGGCCGTGCTCGACACCGGCGTCGGCTTGCTGCTGCTGCTCCTGCTGGTCGCGGTCGGCGCGCAGGTCGCGGGGGGCCGTGGCCGGCGCGGGCTGGCCGTCGTAGACGATCGGGATCGCCTCGGTCACGGCCGCCTGGTCGGCGACGAGACCGGACACGCCGTTGCCCTGGCCGTACTCGACGTGAGAGGGCGCGGAACCGCCCACGATCCACGTGTCCTTCGAGCCGCCGCCCTGGCTGGAGTTCACGACGAGCTGACCCTCGGGGAGCGCCACGCGCGTCAGACCGCCGGGGAGCACCCAGATGTCGTCACCGTCGTTGACGGCGAACGGGCGCAGGTCGGCGTGGCGCGGACGCATGCCGTCCTCGACCAGCGTCGGGATGGTCGAGAGCATGACGACCGGCTGCGCGATCCACCCGCGGGGGTCGGCCAGCAGCCGCTTCCGCAGCTTCTCGAGCTCCGCCGGCGAGGCGTCGGGGCCGACGACCAGGCCTTTCCCGCCCGAACCGTCGACGGGCTTCACGACGAGTTCGGGAAGACGGTCGAGCACTTCTTCTAGAGCACCCGGATCCTCGAGACGCCACGTGTCGACGTTCTTCAGGATCGGTTCCTCGGAGAGGTAGTACCGGATGAGGTCGGGCACGTACGTGTACAGCAGCTTGTCGTCGGCGACGCCGTTGCCCACGGCGTTCGCGATGGTGACGTTGCCCAGGCGCGCCGCCAGCATGAGGCCCGGGGCACCGAGCATCGAGTCGGCGCGGAACTGCAGCGGGTCGAGGAAGTCGTCGTCGACGCGGCGGTAGATGACGTCGACGCGCTGCGGACCGCGCGTCGTGCGCATGAACACCTTGCCGCCGACGCACAGCAGATCGCGGCCCTCGACGAGCTCGACGCCCATGAGGCGCGCGAGCAGCGTGTGCTCGTAGTACGCCGAGTTGTAGACACCCGGCGTGAGCACGACGATGTTCGGGTCGTCGATGCCGGGCGGGGCCGACGCGCGCAGCGCCGCGAGCAGCTTGTTGGGGTAATCGCCGACCGGTCGGACCCGCATGGAGACGAAGAGCTCCGGCAGGGTCTGCGCCATGACCCGGCGGTTCGAGATGACGTACGACACACCCGAGGGCACGCGCACGTTGTCTTCCAGCACCCGCATCTCGCCGTGCTCGTCGCGGATGAGGTCGATGCCCGACACCTGGATCCGCACGCCGTTGGCGCTGCGGATACCGGCGGCCTGGCGGTAGAAGTACTGCGACGACGCGATCAGGCCCGCCGGAAGAACGCCGTCCCGCACGCAGTGCTGGTTGCCGTAGGCGTCGTCGAGGAAGGCCTCCAGGGCTCGCACCCGCTGCTTCACACCGGCCTCGATGCGCGACCACTCGTCGTACGCGATGACCCGGGGCACGGCATCCAAGGGGAACGGACGCTCTTCGCCTGCGAAGTCGAACGTCACACCCTGGGCGAGGTAGGAGCTCGCGAGCGAGTCGGTGCGCCCGCGCAGTTCCTCCTGCGTCATCTGCGCCAGCGTCTGGTACAGCTCCCGATACGCCTCGCGCGAGGGCGCCGTGTCTCCCGGAGTGGCCGGGGCACCGAACATCTCGTCGTACGCCGGGATGCCGGATACGGTCTTGCGCGGCGCCAACGTGGAGCCGTAACCGTCGAACAGGTCACCCATGCCATGACTCTACTCAGCGTCGTGTTGCGGACAGGTTTCCCCCGCGCGGCTGTCGTCCTGGCTAGGCTGGCGCGACATCCGCCGCCTCGATCAAAGGTGCATCCATGCGCGTGCTCGTCACCAGTTCCCGGAACACGTTCGCCCTCGACCTCGTCCGCAAGCTCGGCAGCGTCGGTCACACGGTGTTCGCGAGCGACACCTACGACGGCGCCGTCGGCAACCACTCGCGATTCCTCGCGGGGCACCTGGTGACCCCGTCACCCCGGTTCGAGACGGATGCCTACATCGAGACGGTGAGCGCCTACGTGCGGGAGCACGACATCGACGTGATCCTCCCCACCTTCGAGGAGGTCTTCTATCTCGCCGCGCGCGTCGCGGACCTCCCCGAGGGCGTCGAGCTTTACGCGGGGAGCTTCTCCGACCTCGCCCGCCTGCACGACAAGGCGAGCTTCCAGCGCCTCGCCCAGGATGCCGATGTCCCCATCCCCGAGACGGTCGTGGTGACCTCGCCCGCGGAGCTGCGCACGGCGATCGACGGCTTCCCCCGGTACTTCGCGCGGGCGGCGTTCTCCCGCGGCGGGGTCGGGCTGCTGACGAACACCGGCCCCCTGGCCGGCAAGGTGCCGATCGAGGACTGCGTGCCCACGCCGGAGCAGCCGTGGCTCGTGCAGCCGTTCGTCGACGGACCGATGGTGTGCACCTACAGCGTCGTCGTCGACGGCCGCGTCACCGCGCACACGACCTACAAGGCCGCGGAGCAATGGGCCCACAGCACCGCGATCGCGTTCGTCGCCGTCGACAGCACGGACACGCTGCGGTACACGCAGCGGATCATCGACACCCTCGACCCGACGTTCACCGGGCAGATCTCGTTCGACTTCGTCGACCACGGCACCGACGGCGCTCCCGACTACAAGATCATCGAGTGCAATCCGCGGCCCACGAACGGCGTCATCCTGCTCGAGGCCGACGACGTCTCCCGCGCGATCGAGGGAGCCGTCGACCACACGGTCGTCGCCGTTCCCGGCACCGAGCGGCAGATCACGCTCGCCGTCCTCGCCGACGCGTTCACCGAGCCGCTGAAGCACCTCCCCACGACGCTGCACGATCTGATCCACGTCCGCGACGTGGGCGCCGGATGGTGGGACGACGCCGCGATGCTGTGGAGTCCCGCGACGATCGTCCACGGCGCGAAGATCTCGCACGGCGACCGCAAGGAGGTGCTGGCCGCGCTCGGCGACGACATCGTCTGGAACGGCGAGCCGATCGCGGGCATGAGCGCGGCGGACGCCGCCGCTCTGGAGGCCGTGCACTCCGGACGCGCCTGACCGCGTGAGGGGTCAAAAACTGTCGCCTGGCGAGCCGCTCGGCGACGAATATTGACCCCTCACGCGACAGGTCAGGGGCGCAGGACCACCTTGATGCAGCCGTCTTCCTTCTTCTGGAAGGTCTCGTAGAGGCCGGGGGCGTCCTCGAGCGGCGCGTGGTGCGTCACGAGGTCCATGACGCCGAGCGGGTCGGCGGGATCCTCGACGAGCGGCAGCAGGTCGTCGGTCCACCGCTTCACGTTGCACTGGCCCATGCGCATGCTGATCTGCTTGTCGAACATCGTCTTCATGGGGAGGACGTCCGCATCGCCGGCGTACACGCCGCTGAGCGAGACCGTGCCGCCGCGGCGGACGACGTCGATCGCCGCGTGCATCGCCGCGAGCCGGTCCAGGCCCGCGGTGTCCATGAGCTTCTGGGCGATCGCGTCGGGCAGCAGTCCGATGGCGTTCTGGGCGAAGGTGACCCCGGGGTTACCGTGCGCCTCCATGCCCACCGCGTCGACGGCGCCGTCGACGCCGCGACCCTCGGTGAGGTCGCGCAGCTCGTCGACCACCGTGTCGGTGAGGTCGAAGGTCTGCACCCCGTGGCGCTCGGCCATCGCGCGCCGCTCTGCCACCGGCTCGATGGCGAGAACGCGGTACCCGAGGTGCACGCCGATGCGTGACACGAACTGCCCCACGGGGCCGAGGCCCATGACCGCGAGCGTGCCGCCGTCGGGCACGTTGGCGTACTGCACGCCCTGCCACGCCGTCGGCACGATGTCGCTGAGGAACAGGTACCGGTCGTCGGGCAGATCGTCGCCGACGCGGATGTGGTTGTAGTCGGCCAGCGGGACGCGGAGGTATTCCGCCTGGCCGCCGGGCACCTGGCCGTAGAGCTTGGTGAAACCGAACAGCGACGCGCCGCTGTTGTACTCGCGCACCTGCGTGGTCTCGCACTGCGACTGCAGTCCGCGCAGGCACATGAAGCAGTGTCCGCACGAGATGTTGAAGGGCACGACGACACGGTCGCCGACCGACAGGGTCGTCACGGCGGAGCCCACCTCGACGACGACGCCCATGGGCTCGTGCCCGAGCACATCGCCCCGGTCGAGGAACGGACCGAAGAGTTCGTACAGGTGCAGGTCGGAGCCGCAGATCGCCGTCGAGGTGATCTTCACGATCGCATCCGTCGGTTCGAGGATCTGCGGGTCGGGGACCTCCTCGACGCTCACGTTGCGCTTGCCTTGCCAGGTCAATGCCTTCATGGTGCGGCCTCTCTCGTTCCGGGGGAGGTCTCAGTGTGCGGTCGGGGCTGCGCGCAACCGAGGTGGTTGACGAATGGCCGCAATACCCCCAGGGGTCTCAGGCTCCGGGCGCCGGGAGCGGCGGCGGAGCGTCGATCCAGGCGTGCACCTGCCGCAGGAACGCGGCATAGCCGGCCGGGGTACGCCCCGTGAAGCGGCCCGACGTCTCGACCTCGTGGACGTCGCTCGCGAGCTCGCGGGCGCCGATCGCACGCGCGGCTCGCACGAGCGCGACGTCTTCGTGCTCGTCGAGATCCGGGATGCCGCCCGCCGCGAGGTAGACGCTCGCGCGCACGCCGAGGTTGGCCCCGTGCACGTTCCCGGCCGGCAGGCCACGGTGATGCGTCGCACGCCAGTAGGCGCTGTGACGCGCACTGAGGTCGGCGAAGTCGGGGCGGACCGTCCCGAGGACCAGATCGGCACCGGCATCCGCCAGGTCGAGCTGATGGGTGATCCAGTCGAGCGGCACGACGGTGTCGGCATCCGTCATCGCGATCCAGGAGTCTTCGGGGCGGGCGTCGAGCGCCGACAGCGCGTGCGCGACACCGATCCGGCGCGCGGTGCCGACCCGGCGAGCCGAGATCTCGACCGTCTCGACCGGCCACCGCCGCGCCACTTCGGCGGTGGCGTCGCGGCACGCGTCGAGCACGACGACCACCGAGACGACGAGACCCGGCTCGCGCTCGCGCGCGTGCCTCACCGCGCGCGTCACGGAGGAGAGGCAGCGGCCGATGAGCGCCTCCTCGTCGTGCGCGGGGATCGCGACGGCGACGGCCCTCACGGAACGAGTCCCGCCTCGGCGGCGACCGACCGCGCCCCCGGCCGACCGAAGACCTCGAGCACGAAGTCCTCCTCCTCGTGGCGGACGAGTCGCACGAGATCGGGCCGCGACGCGAGGGCGTCGTGGACGCTGTCGCCGCTGCGCGGGTACTCGGCCACCGGATGCCGCCAGTGGCACGCGACGAGGTGACCGTCGGAGCTGAGCGAGCCGACGCTCGCCGCGAGCCCACGGTCGAGGTCGAGGTCGCCCCAGTAGTAGGCCACCTCCGACACGACGACCAGGTCGAACTCACCGCCCGGCCACCCGTCGGGGAGCATCACCCGGCGCAGTTCGACGTTCTCGCGCCCCGCGAGCCGTCGGCGCGCCTGCGCGAGCGCCGCGGTCGCCAGGTCGACGGCGAGGACGCGGTCGCACCGGTCGGCGAGCGCCACGGTCACGGCACCTGTGGAGCACCCGGCCTCGAACGCCGAGCGGTAGCGGCGCCGTGGCAGTGCGGCGAGCAGGACGGCGCGCTTGCGCTCCTCGTACCAGCGCGAGTCGAACCCCCACGGGTCGTCGTGGCGGGCGTACATGTCGTCGAAGTAGTCCGGGGCGACGCTGTCGGCGGCTGCGGGCGCCTCGGCGGCGACGGCATCCGGCTCTGCGCCGACGGCGGGTTCCTGCGCGAAGAACACCTCCGCGTCGCGCTCGAAGTGCGCGCGCATGCGGGCGTGCAGCAGGACCTCGTCGCCGGGGGCGGCCGACAACGGCAGGAGCTGACTCGCGTGCGCGGCGAGGGCCCGCGCCTTCGCCTCTCGGGCGTCGGGGTCGAGCGCGAGACGCTCGGCGCGCTCCCACGGGACGTCGTTCGGACCGCCCCAATGCCAGAGCCAGATCGGGAACGCGCGCGAACGCACGCCGCGCACCGCGCACACGGCCTCCACGACCTCGCCGACGACGCGATGATCATGGTGTCCGTCGCCGCGCCACGGCGAGAGCACGAGGACGCGGTCGTCGCCGGCCCGATCGAGCGCGTCCCGCAGAGCGGCGGCGACGGCATCCCGGTACTCCCCGGTGCCGCCGTCGGGGAGGCCGAGGAAGACGGGGGCGTCACCCAGGCCGACGATCCGGGCCGCCTCGACCAGCTCCCGGCGCCGGAGCAGCGCGAGGGTGGCCGGGCTGTGCGTGGGCGAGTCGGGGTGCGATGCCTCACCGTCGGTCGCGACGATGAGGTCGATCGCGACACCGCGCGCGGCCACGGTGGCCAGGAGCCCCGCCGCACCGAGACTCTCGTCATCCGGGTGCGCCGCCACGACGATCACGCGATCGACGTCGAGGTCGAGGGCGGGGAGAGCGGCCCCGAGTGCCGTGGTCCAGACGCGCTCGTCGGTGCCGGCGTCGCGGTGGTCGAAGCTCACCATGCGCCGTCCCCCGTCGCCACGTCGCCGCCGATCCTCGCGAGATCCCGCTCGGCGTGATGCTGCCGGAGATACAGCTGCAGGTCGGCCACGCGCCGGGCATGGGACTCATCGGCGACGAGGGGCGAGGGGCCGAGGGCGTGCGCGGCCTCGGCGAGCGACGTCTCGACGGCGTCGGCGACGACCGAACGCGCACGGGCGGCCCGGAGACTCTGGGATGCCGACCCGCCGGCGTCGAACACCGTCGCGGTCTCGACGAGCACGGCGCGTGCCGCCCACAGAGCGGTATCAGCCCGGCCGAGGTGGACGCGGGAGAGCTGGTCGGCGCGGTCGCCGCGCGCGGCCTCGGCGAGCGCCCGGCGCAGCGGCACCGCCCCGCCCCACCAGCACGCCGCGACTCCCACGCCCCCGTGCGCGAAGCCCGGTCGGCGCAGATACCATCCCGGATCGCCGACGGGGACTGCGGCCGCGCCGTCGACGTCGATCGGAGCGCTGACCACGCGCTCGAGACCGTGCGCGTACCAGGGACCGGACCGGGCGGTGACGGCCGGATCGCGCAGGTCGAGGGCGAAGAGCTGCCGGCGTCCGTCGTCGACCCAGGCGGTGACGAGCGCGTGCGAGAGGTCGGCGGCGAGAGAGCACCAGAGTTTCGTCCCGTGGAGCGTCCACGTTCCGGCATCCTGCCGCGCTTCCAGGCGAACGCCGGGCCCCTCGGCCGCGAACACGCCCCAGGTGCCGTCGCGATCGAGATCGAGGGGGATGCCGGCCGCGGCGGCCTCGTCCAGGATGCCGAGCGCGTCGAGGTGCGGTTCGAGCACGCGGGCCGCGGTGACGTCGCGCGCGGCGACCGAGGCGAGCAGCTCCCACGTCGCCGCCACCGAGCGGGGTCGGGCGACGTCGACGGCCCAGGCGAGTGTGGCGGCGATGTCGGTGCCGAACCCGTCGACGGCATCCGCCGCCGCGAGGGCAGTGCGGACGTCGTCGAGATCGGGGGTGTCGTCGGGAAGGAGGAGGGGGAACGGGGGATGAACGGCGTCGCTCATGCGGTCAGTCTCGCCGCTCGGCGCCGGATCGGAGAGGGCTTTGACAGCGGCGGCCGATCCCGACAGTGTCGCGGTCCGAGGGCGGGCGTCAGTGCCGCCGAACGCGGCGGTGCGTGAGTGCGTCGAGCCGGGCGAGAGGCCGGAGCAGGGCGGGGAACGACGCGGACAGCCCCGTCCGCGGCAGCCGGTCGAGGGCCGCCTCGTCGCCGGGCAGGAGGTGCTGCCGCCCGCGGACCAGACGCCGTGCCGCGTTGAGCAAGGCCATCGGGTGGGTGTCCAGCGCACTGTGCCCGTTGCGGATACGGACGAGCGTGGCATCCGGGGCCGTCCGGGCGACGCGTTCGGCGATCTCCGGGGGCGTGCGCAGGTCGCGGTCGCCCGTGAGCAGCACGAGAGGCCAGTCGAACCCGGATGCCGCGGCCGTCAGGTCGTACGGTTCTCCCGCGAACGCCGGGTAGCGGGAGGCCAGCGGGGCGTAGGTGAGAGCCGGGTCGAGCGGCAGCCCGTCGGCGGGCGCGCCGTAGTGCAGCTCGCGGAACGCGATGGTCCCCACGACATCGAACTCGTAGATGCCGGGGATTCGGGCGACCGAGCCGTCCCGCGAGGCGTAAGCGGCGAGCGCGCGCCACGCCAGTCCGGGGCGGTGCCGCACGAGGGGCGCGACGAGGTCGGGTCCGGCGAGTTCGTACGCCGCACGTACGACGTCGAGCACGACGCGCTCGTCGATGCCGTCGGCGACCAGGCGGCGCACTCCCTGGGCCAGGTCGTCGTCGGCATCCCAGAAAAGAGAACGCAGGCGGGCTCGTTCGAGGGCGAGGTCGTCGGTCGACTGCAGCGCGGAATCCAGCAGCATCCCCGCGACCCGTTCCGGATGCCGGACCCCGAAGCTCGACGCGAGATAACTGCCGTACGAAGAGCCGACGATGAACGCCCGCTCCGCTCCCTCCGCGTCGAGCACGGCGGCCAGGTCGTCGAGGACGGCGGTGATGCGCATCGCCTCGGGCGGGAGGACGTGCCCCGCGAGGTCGTGGCGGGAGCGCCCGATACCGCGGTGCTCGACCATGAGGACGTCGAGCCCACCCCGCGCCGCGCGGCGGCGCAGGCCCCGGTACGGCAGGACCGACGCCAGCCCGGGACCTCCCGGGATGATCACCGTCGGCGTCGATGTGCGCGGTCCGGTGCGCACGTAGCTCAGGTCGAAGGGCGGCACCCCGCCGGTCGCCGGTCGCCGCACCGTCCTCACGTTCTCAGGCATGTCTGCACGCTATCCCCGGTCGCGGGGCGTGAGGGGTCAGAATCTGTCGCTTCCCGCTCCCCATAAGCGACACATCTTGACCTCTCACGCGTTACACGGCGGGAATCGAGGGACCGAGCACCGCCAGCAGGCGCAGCTTCTCCGCGCTCTCACTACCGGGCACCGCGGTGTAGACCAGCAGCGAGTGGGACGTCTCGGGGTCGACGAGCGACTGGCAGTGCAGGTCGAGCGGGCCCACCGCGGGGTGGACGAACCTCTTCATCTGGCGCGGCTGCAGTCCCACCTCGTGCGCGGCCCACAGGGTGCGGAACTCCGCACTCCGCTCGAGCAGGTCGTCGACGAAGACGGCCGCGCGCGACCCGGGGCCGCGGCGACCCGCCAGCTCGCGCAGGCCCGCGGCGAAGAGCCGACTGAGGAACTCGTGCTCCTCGGCCGCGTACCGCGCGCGCGTGGCCGGATCGGTGAACCATCGGTATCCGAGGCTCCGCGCGCGGCCCGTCCGCAGCGACGCATCTCCGGTGAGAGCGACGCCGAGGGGCGACTGACGGAGCGTCTCGCCGAGTTCGGTGATGATCTCGGCGGGGGTGTCGTCGAGTCGGTCCAGGATCCGGAGCAGCCCCGGGCTGATGTGCTCGCCCACCGCGGATCGCTCGTCGGGCACGTGCCCGGCGAGACGGAACAGGTGGTCGCGTTCGGCTCGCGTGAGATGGAACCCCTGCGCGATGGCCGCGAGCATCTGCGGCGACGGCTGCGGCCCTCGCTCTCGCTCCAACCGGGCGTAGTAGTCGGTCGACATGTGCGCCAGTGCCGCAGCTTCTTCGCGGCGGAGCCCGGGAGTGCGGCGACGGATGCCTCGTGGCATCCCGACATCCTCGGGTTGCAGCGCCTCGCGCCGCGTGCGGAGGAAGTCCGCGAGGGCCGTCCGGTCGATCATGCTTCCTGTCTACCCGTCCGTGCACCGCGGAGCCAGGACGCGGCGATCCCCCTCTCGGACGAAGGAGCGGCCTGCTCAGCCGGGGATCGACGGGTCCTGGTTCGAGGGAGGCGTTCGAGCGCACGCTGGGATCTCCATCGACCCAGGAGACACCGTGACCGACACCGACATCCCCCTTCCCTCCCTCGCCGGCCGTCGGGCCGTGCTCACCGGCGGCAGCGACGGCATGGGCCTCGTCATCGCCGAGCGCCTCGCCGCGGCCGGCGCCGAGGTCGTGCTGCCCGTCCGCAACCGGGCGAAAGGCGACAAGGCCGTCCAGACGATCCGCGAGCGCGTCCCCGGCGCCCGCCTCGAGCTCCAGGATCTCGACCTGTCCTCGCTCGCGAGCGTCGCGGCCCTCGCCGAAACGCTCCGCGCCGACGGGCGTCCCGTACACCTGCTCATCAACAACGCCGGTGTCATGACGCCGCCCGCACGGCAGACGACGGCCGACGGCCTCGAACTGCAGTTCGGCACGAACCACCTCGGACACGTCGCCCTCGTCGGCGGCATCCTTCCGCTGCTCACCGCCGGGCGAGCGCGGATCGTGACGCAGGTGAGCATCGCCGCGCGCAGCGGGCGCATCGACTGGGACGACCTCCAGGCCGAACGCTCGTACAACGGGCAACGCGTGTACTCGGCGTCGAAGATCGCCCTGGGCCTGTTCGCGCGGGAACTCGACCGACGCAGCCAGGAGGCCGGCTGGGGCGTGCGGAGCGTGCTGTCGCACCCGGGCGTCGCCCCGACGAACCTGCTCGCGGCACGGCCCGAGATCGGCCGCGCGACCGACACCTCGGGGGTGCGCGCCATCAGGTGGATGTCACGTCACGGCATCCTGCTCGGGACCGTCCGATCCGCGGCACAGCCGGCACTCCTCGCCGCCACCACCCCCGAGCCGCGCAGTGACGTGCTGTACGGCCCGGGCGGCCCGATGAACCTCGGCGGCGCCCCGACGACCCACGCGATGTACCGCCCGCTGCGCGACATGGACCAGGCCGCACGCGTGTGGGAGGAGTCGGGGCGACTGGCCGGGGTCGCGCTGACCGTGTGAGACCTGCGCCCCGCACCCCATGCCTTCGCGCGTGCCGGTTGGCTGTGAGTTCCGGATACCGCGGCACCCACGTCGGCGGCACTGCCTATGCTCCGAACGTGGCATCCCGCACACCCGACCTCCTCGCGGCGCTCGCCGCGGTCTCGGCCACCGTGCTCGGCGCAGGGCTCGGCGAACTCACCGCCGCCGCCGTCGCACCCGCCGCGAGCCCGTTCGCGGTCATCGGCGGCGGGATGATCGACATCGCGCCGACGTGGGGGAAAGACCTCGCGATCAGCCTCTTCGGCACGAACGACAAGGCGGCGCTGCTCGTGGGCATCGCCGTGCTGCTCCTCGCGATCGCTGCCGTCGCCGGCATCGTCGAGAGGCATCGAGCTCCGTGGGGCCGCGTGATCCTGGCCGCGCTCGGGGCGGCCGGGGCGATCGTGTCGATGACTCGAGCCGACGCCGACCTGCTGTCGCCCGTTCCCTCGATCGTCGCCGGGGCTGCGGCGTCGATCGGCGGCGCGATGCTGATTGCGCGCCTGCGTCGGCCCGCTGCCGGTCCCGCGGACGCGGGTCTCACCCGCCGGAACGTCTTGATCCTGTCCGGCGTCGCGGTGGTGGTGGGAGCCCTCGCCGCGGTGGGCTCCGCGGCGGCGAGTGGCGGGGCGCGCGCGATCACGGCCGTCCGGGCAGCGCTGCGTCTGCCGACCCCGTCCACGACGACCCCCGTTCCCCCCACCGCCGAACTCGGCGTCGAGGGCCTCTCCCCCGTCATCACCCCGTCGGCGGACTTCTACCGCATCGACACCGCGCTGGTGGTTCCGCAGGTCGACCCGACGACGTGGTCGCTTCGCATCCACGGTCTCGTCGAGGAAGAGGTCGTCCTGCGATGGGACGACCTCGTCGCCCTTCCTCAGCGCGAGATCGTCGCCACCCTCGTGTGCGTGTCGAACGAGGTCGGCGGCGATCTGATCGGCACGGCCCGCTGGCTGGGCGTCCCGATCCGCGACGTGCTCGCCCGGGCACGTCCGACAGCGGATGCCGACATGGTGCTGTCGCACTCGATCGACGGATTCACCGCCTCGACGCCGCTGGAGGCCTTGACCGATGAGCGCGACGCGCTCCTCGCGATCGGCATGAACGGCGAGCCGCTGCCCCTCGCGCACGGCTTCCCGGTGCGCATGGTCGTCCCCGGACTGTACGGCTACGTCTCGGCCACCAAGTGGGTCACCGAACTCGAGGTGACCCAGTACGCCGTGGCCGAGGGGTACTGGACCTCGCGCGGCTGGTCGGCCCGCGGCCCGGTGAAGCTGGCATCCCGGATCGACGTCCCGCGCGCGGGCGCCCGCGTGACCGCGGGGCCCACGACCATCGCGGGCGTCGCGTGGCAGACCCACGTCGGCGTCTCGGGCGTCGAGGTGCAGATCGACGACGGCGCGTGGCAACCCGCGAAGCTCGCGACGGCGATCTCGTCCGACACGTGGGTGCAGTGGAGCCTGCCGTGGGACGCCACCGCGGGCGACCACACCGTCCGGTGCCGCGCCACGTCCGCCGACGGCGAGACCCAGACGCCGAACCGCGCCGCCCCCGCCCCCGACGGCGCGACCGGCTGGGACGAGGTGCGCGTCACCATCGCGTGAGGGGTCATTTTCTGTCGCCTGGAGCGACCCGAAGCGACAGAAGTTGACCCCTCACGCCCGGGTTACGCCAGCACGTGCCGCAGCTGCTCGATCGCCCAGTCGATCTCGGTCCCCCGGATCGTGAGGGGCGGAGCGATGCGGATCGTCTGCCCGTGGGTGTCCTTCACCAGTACGCCTCGCGCCAGGAGCTTCTCGGCGATCTCGCGACCGCTCCCCGCGGCCGGGTCGATGTCGACGCCCGCCCACAGCCCGGCCACGCGCACCGCGGTGACGCCGTGGCCGACGAGGGCCTCCAGCCCCTGCGCGAGGTGCTCGCCGAGCGCTTTCGCGCGGGTCTGGAACTCTCCGGATGCCAGCATCTCCACGACCCGCAGACCCACCGCGGCGGCCAGCGGGTTACCGCCGAAGGTCGAGCCGTGCTCGCCGGGACGGATGACGCCCAGCACGTCCTCGTTCGCGACGACCGCCGACAGGGGCAGGATGCCACCCCCGAGCGCCTTGCCGAGGAGGTACACGTCGGGCACGACGCCCTCGCGGTCGCACGCGAACGTCTCCCCCACGCGGCCGAGGCCCGACTGGATCTCGTCGGCGATGAACAGCACATTGTTCGCCGTGCAGATCTCCCGCACGCGGCGGAGGAACCCCTCCGGCGGGATCACGACGCCGGCCTCGCCCTGGATCGGCTCGAGGAGCACCGCGGCGGTGTTCTCGTCGATCGCGGCGGCGATGGCGTCCGCGTCTCCGTAGGGCACGTGGACGAAGCCGGGAGCGTACGGCCCGAAGTCGTCGTGGGCGACCGGGTCGTCGCTGAAGCCGACGATCGTCGTGGTGCGGCCGTGGAAGTTGCCGTTCGCGACGATGATCGTCGCGGCATCGGGGGCGATGCCCCTCGTGCGGTATCCCCACGCGCGGGCGACCTTGATGCCGGTCTCCACCGCCTCGGCGCCGGTGTTCATCGGCAGCACGAGATCCTTCCCGCACAGCTGCGAGAGCGCGGTGGCGAAGGGTCCGAGCTTGTCGTTGTGGAACGCGCGGCTCGTGAGGGTCAGACGCTCCAGCTGTTCCCGGGCGGCGGCGAGGATCGCCGGGTGTCCGTGGCCGAAGTTCAGCGCGGAGTACGCCGACAGCAGGTCGAGGTAGCGCTTGCCCTCGACGTCGGTGACCCAGACGCCCTCGGCGCGCGCGGCGACGACCGGCAGCGGGTGGTAGTTGTGCGCGACGTGCGCGCTCTCGGACGCGATGAGCTGCGCGCCGAGGTCATCCACGGCGGTGCTCATCGGGTGCCCCCGCGCAACTCGAGCGTGCAGCACTTGATGCCGCCACCGCCGAGCAGCAGCTCGGACAGGTCGACGAGGACGGGCGTGTAGCCGCGCTCGCGCAGCTGCGCCTCGAAGCCCTTGGCCCGCGGCGAGATGATGACGTTCTTGCCGTCGCTGGCGGAGTTGAGGCCGAACACGGCGCCATCGGCATCCGAGACCCGGATGGCATCCGGGTAGCGCTCGCGCAGGATCGCCTGGCTGCGCTCGTCGAACGCGGTCGGCAGGTACGCGATGTTGGCCTTGTCGACGCCCCCGGGACCCTCCACCGGGTCGAGCACGGCGATCGCGGTGTCGAGGTGGTAGAACCGCGGGTCGGTGAGCGTCAGCGACACGACCTCGCGCGAGAACACCTCGCCCACCTCGCGGTGGCTGTCACCGGTGGAGCGGAACCCCGTGCCGGCGAGGATCGTGTTGCCGACGAGCAGGAAGTCGCCCTCGCCCTCGTTGACCTCGACGGGCTCGGCGACCTGGAAGCCGTTCGCGGCGAACCAGTCGATGAACGCAGGGGCCTCGTCGGCGCGCTCGCGGAAGCGGAACTTCGGGCCGTACGCGACGCCGTCGATGACGAAACCGCCGTTGGCGGTGTAGACCATGTCGGGGAGGCCCTCGAGCGGATCGATGAGTTCGATCTCGTGCCCCAGCGACACGTAGGTGTCGTACAGCGACTGCCACTGGCGCAGCGCAAGGTCGGTGTCGGTGGGCCGCGACGGCTCCATCCACGGGTTGATGCTGTAGCTGACGGTGAAGTGCTCGGGCCGGCACATCAGGTACCGGCGGTGCTGCTGGACGCGCTCGATCGTCTCGGATTCGACGGCGGCGGCGGCGGGGTTCGCGGACATCTCTGCTCCTCGGAGAAGGTGCGGCGGACGCTGTCCTCTTGGCCCGGTGGCCCTTCGACCCGCCGGCACCGTGGCGCCGTGCGGGGAAAGGTCGGTCCGAGCACGCCGCGGCCATTGTCTCACGCGCGTGTGCGGGCGCGCGAGCGCCCGGGCGTGCGATGGGGCGCGGGCGGCCGGGGGGTCGCGGCACAATCTCAGCGATCCGCGACGGGTCAGCCGCATCCGGCACCGTCAGACTGAGGATGCGCGAATCGCTGAGGATGCGCACGCACTCCCGTCCCGCGGCACCACCTCTGCGATCCGCGCCGGGTCAGCGGCATCCACCCCGCCCGGGCTGAGAAAACGCGAATCGCCGAGCCTGCGCCGTCGCGCGGCGTCATCGACGCGGGGCCGGGCGCAGCGCCGTGGGAGGATTGCGGCGATGTCTGCCACCCTCGAGAACTCCGTCGTCTTCGACGAGGCCGCCGGTGTCGTCCGCATCCTCGATCGCCGCGTGTTCCCGGCGCGGGTCGAGTGGGTGGATGCCACGACCCCCGACGAGGTCGCTTCGGCGATCCGCGACATGGTGACCCAGAGCTCCGGGCCGCTGTACGCCGCGACCGCCGGTATGGCCCTCGCCGCCCTGCAGGTGCGGGGGCTGCCGCTCGGCGAGGCACGCACGGCGCTCGGCCGCGCGGGCCGCGCTCTCGCCACGGCGCGTCCGACGAACGCCCACCCCCGCGACGCGGTCGCCCGCATCCTCGCCGCCGGCCGCGACGCCGACGACACCGACGCCCTCGTGGCCGCGACGATGGAGACCGCGACCGCCGTCGACCGCGACTACCGCGAAGCGAGCCTGCGCCTCGGCCGGGCGACACTGTCGCTGCTGCCCGAGTCGCCGCGGATCCTCACGCACTGCTGGGCCGATGCCTACCTGTTCGGTCTCGTCGCCGCCGCCCGCGAAGCCGGTCGCGAGATCGAGTGGATCGCGACCGAGACCCGCCCGTACCTGCAGGGCGCCCGGCTCACCGCCCACTCGCTGCGCGAACTCGACCAGAAGGTGACGCTCATCACCGACGGCATGGCCGCCGCCGCCCTCGCCTCGCCGCGGGGCGTCGGGTCGGGCCCGATCGACGCCGTCGTCACCGCCGCCGACCGGGTCGCCCTCGACGGCTCGGTGGTGAACAAGGTCGGCACGCTCGCGCACGCGGCCGCGGCCGCGGCCTTCGGCATCCCGTACTACGCGATGGTCGAGGCGCCCGATCCCGGTGCACCGACCGGTGCGGACATCGTCATCGAGGACCGCGACCCGCGCGAGGTGCTGGAGGTGCTCGGGCAGCGCACCGCGAGCCCGCTCGTGACCGACGCGTGGTACCCCGCGTTCGACGTCACCCCGCCGCGCCTCGTGACCCGCATCGCGACGAGCCGCGGAACCTTCGAGCCCGCGCGCGTCGGCGAGCACTTCACGGCCGATCCGGATGCCACGGCACCCGACGCCGCACCGGCGCTCCGCCGTCGCCGATCCCCCGCCGAGCCCGCCCCGATCGCCGCGACCGTGCAGCCCGACACCGTCGCCTTCCGCCCCGTGTCCCCTTCCCCCGACGAGGATCCCCAATGACCGCCATCTCCGCCGACGTCGTCGTTCTCGACATCGAGGGCACGACCAGCGCCGCAGGCTTCATCCTCGGCGACCTCTACGACTACGCCCGTCCGCGCCTGGACGAGGTGCTCGGGCGCGACGACGACACCGTGCGGGGCGCCCGCGCCGACGCGATCGCCGAGACCGGTCTGGATGCCGATGCCACCGACGCCGAGGTCGCCGACGCGCTCCGCGGGCTCATGGCCTCCGACGTCAAGTCGACGCCGCTGAAGACGCTGCAGGGGATCATCTGGGCCGAGGGCTTCGCCGCGGGCGAGATCCACTCGCAGTTCTTCGAGGACGTGCCGCCGCAGCTGCGCGCGTGGCACGAGGCCGGCATCCGTCTCGCCGTCTACTCGTCGGGGTCGGTCGCGTCGCAGGTGCCGTGGTTCCGTCACGCGCCGCAGGGCGACCTCACCCCGATCGTCGAGGACTACTTCGACACGGTCAGCGCCGGGCCGAAGAAGGAATCCGGCTCGTACGACCGCATCGCGGCGGCCCTGGGGGTCGCGCCCGAGCGCGCGCTGTTCCTCACCGACCACCCCGACGAGGTCGCCGCAGCCCTCGCCGCCGGCTGGCGAGTCGTCGCGCTGGACCGCGCCGGGGAGCCGTGGCACGGCTCCGACTTCGCCGCGCCGGCGGTGGCATCCTTCGACGAGATCGAGCTCACACGATGACGCTCCCCCTCACCGCCCGCGTGCAGGAGGCCGGTGCCGCCCTCGCCGCGGAAGCCTCGCGCTTCTCGGGCTACGGCTGGATGCGCGGCACCTCGGGCAACCTCTCGCTCGTGATCGACCGGGATCCGCTGGTGCTCGCGGTCACGGCATCCGGTCTGGACAAGTCCGAACTCACCGATCGCGACGTCGTGCTCATCGGTGCCGACGGCGAGGCCCTCGACCCCGACGACCCGCGGCCGCCCTCCGCCGAGGCGGGACTCCACGCGCACATCGCCGCGCGCACGGGCGCGGGGGCGGTGTTCCACGTGCACGCGTTCGACGCGGTCGTCGCGGGACACCGGTGGCCGGGCGGGGTCGAGATCCGCGACATGGAGATGCTCAAGGGCATCGGCCACCGCGCACACGACGAGATCGTGACGATCCCGGTCATCGCGAACGACCAGGACATGACCGTCGAGGCCGCCCGCTTCGACGAGGTCTACCGCCCCGCAAACGCCGAGGTGCCCGAGGTGCCCGCGCTCATCGTCGCGAGCCACGGCATGTACGCGTGGGGCGTCGACGTCGCCGCCGCCCGCCGACACCTCGAGATCGCCGAGTGGCTGCTGCGCTTCGCCGTCGCGACGCGCTGAGCTGCGGCATCCGAGTCCTCTCCCCCGCACGAGAAACGCTTCCTGCACTGAGACACGCTCGCTGAGCGCGTTTCTCGGTGCAGCAAGCGTTTCTCGCCGGAGCATCCGGGGCAGCGACGGGGCACGGCGGGGGCAGACCGCGGACTACCGCGCGGGCACCAGCGCGCGGGCCTCGCGTTCCCAGGCCTGGGTCGCCACCTGCACGGCGTCCCACGGAGAGCCGAGCGGGGGCGTGTACGACAGGTCGAGGTCGCTCATCCCGGCGACCGTCATGCCGTGGTGGAGCGCCGCGGCATAGGTGTCGACGCGCTTGGAGATCTCGGCGCCGCGCGTGCCGACGAGCTGCGCCCCGAGCAGACGCCCGTCGCGGGTGTCACCGGTGATCCGGATGCTGATCGGGGTGGCGCCCGGGTAGTAGCGCTTGTGGTCGTCGGCGATCGCGGTGTGGCTGTGCGGGGCGAAGTCCGCGGCGACGGCCTCGTGGTCGCGCAGACCGGTGCGCGCGGCGACGACATCGAACACCTTCACGACCTGCGTGCCGAGGCTGCCCGCGAACCGGGCGTCGCCGCCGATCGCGTTCTCGCCGGCGACGCGGCCCTGCTTGTGAGACGTGGTCCCGAGCGGCAGGTACGTCACGCCGAGGAGACGGTGGTGGGTGACCACGCCGTCGCCGGCGGCCCAGACGTTCGGCAGACCCGTGCGCATCCGCTCGTCGACGACGACCGCACCGCCGGCGCCGGTGGAGGCGCCTGCCGCGGTGAGCAGCTCGGTGTTGGGGCGGACCCCGACCACGACCAGCACGAGGTCGGCGGTGTGGGCGACGGGATCGCCGTGGTGCGTGCCGGTGACGGTGAGACGCCCACCCTCGCGGGCGACCGAAGCCACGCGGGTGTCGGTGCGGACGTCGACGCCGTGCCGGGTGAGCTCGTCGTGGACGAGGGAGCCGAGCTCGGGGTCGAGGGTCGACAGCACCTCTGGTCCGCGCTGCAGCTGCGTGACGTGGAGCCCCCGCACGGTGAGGGCCTCCGCCATCTCGAGACCGACGTACCCGGCGCCGACGATGATCGCGCTCTGGGGCTCACGCTCGTCGAGGTATCGCTCCAGGGCGAAGGTGTCGCCCATCGAGTGCAGCAGGTGCACGCCGTCGTCGGGTCCGAGCTCGTCGAGCCCCGCGATGCCGGCGGTCGCGGGTGACGCGCCGGTGCCGACCATGAGGGCGTCGTAGGGAATCGTCGACTCGGTGCCGTCGGCGGCGCGCACGGCGAGCTTCTGACCCGCGACGTCGATGCCGGTGGCGAGGGTGTCCAGGCGCAGCGTCATGCCGGTGGCTTCGAGATCGGCGTGGGTGCGGTGCGCCAGCGACTGCCACGGCTGCACCTCCCGCGAGAAGAAGTATGGGATGCCACAGATGGAGAAGTTCGGGTAGGCGTCGGCGACCACGACCGTGACGTCGACGGAGGGGTCGAGCTCACGGGCGCGCAGCGCGGTGGAGATTCCGGCGTCACTTCCGCCGATGGCAACGAGGTGCATGAGGACCTTTCAGGATCGGGATTCGAGGTGCGCGGGGGTCACGACCTCGCCCGCGGTCCGGGCGGCGGTCGGGAAGAAGAGGACGACGAGCGCAAGCCCGAGGGCGGCGCCGGCGAACTGCGCGAGGACGAAGGGCGGCACGGCCGCGGGCGCGATGCCGGCGAAGGTGTCGGTGAACATCCGCGCGATCGTCACGGCCGGGTTGGCGAACGAGGTGGAGCTGGTGAACCAATACGCCGCCCCGATGTACGCCCCCACCGCGGCCGCGGTGGTCACGCCCGTGGAGGTGCGGGCGAGGGAGAAGATCAGCAGCACGAGTCCGGCCGTGGCCACCACTTCTCCCACCAGGTGGCCGCCGGTGGCGCGTTCGTTCGCGGAGAAGGCGGGCGCGACGTCGAACATGACGCCGGAGAGGAACGTTCCGGCGATGCCGCCCAGGGTCTGCGCGGCGAGGTAGGGGCCGAGGTCGCGCAGCGGCAGGCCGGTCCGCAGGCGCCGCCCAAGCACCCAGTCGGCGACCGACACCACGGGGTTCAGGTGGGCCCCCGAGACGGGACCGAGCACGAGGATGATGACGGCCAGCCCGAGAGCGGTGGCCAGACTGGTCTCGAGGAGTTGCAGACCGACATCGTCCGGCGAGAGGCGCTGCGCGGCGATGCCGGATCCGACGACCACCGTGACGAGCAGACCCGTGCCGACGAACTCCGCCGCCGCACGGCGAGCGAGGTGGGGCCGACGGGGCACGGTGGCGGATTCGGTGGGGGTCACGGCACCATCTTGACCTGCGAGTGATAGATCAGTCAATATTGAGGCAATGAACGTTGAGAAACATCCGCCCCTTGAGGATCGCGCTGCGCGGCACGCCGCCCTGGGAGATCCGTCGCGCTTGCGGATCGTGGATCTGCTGACGCTCGGCGACCTGTCCCCCTCGGAAATCCGTGCCACTCTCGGCCTGCCGTCGAATCTCGTCGCGCACCACCTCAACGTCCTCGAGTCGGTCGGGATGGTCGAGCGCTCCCGCTCGGAGGCCGACCGCCGTCGCAGTTACGTGCGCCTCACGGAAGCGGCGCTGGACGACCTGGCCCCCGGCAGGACGGAACGCGCGCACCGGGTGGTCTTCGTCTGCACCGCGAACTCGGCCCGGTCTCAGCTCGCGGCAGCCCTCTGGGCCACCCACAGCACGATCCCCGCGGCTTCGGCGGGCACCCATCCCGCCGACCGGATCGCCCCCGGAGCAGTGGCGGCCGCCGAGCGCCACGCGCTCGCCCTCTCCACCGGATCGCCGCGAGAGCTGGGCTCCGTCCTCACCGACTCCGACTTCGTCATCACCGTCTGCGACATGGCGCACGAGGAGATCGGAGTGGCCGGCGACCTGCACTGGTCGATCCCCGACCCGGTGCGCACCGGAACCGACGACGCGTTCGACTCCGCCTACGACGAGCTGGAGCGCCGCATCACCGAACTCGCCCCTCGACTCACCGCCCCCTGATCACCGAAGGAACACCCGTGAGCACCGCCACCGCCCCCACCGTCCTGTTCATCTGCCAGCACAACGCCGGCCGCTCCCAACTGGGTGCGGCGCTTCTGGAGCACCTTGCCGGTGATCGCTTCGCCGCCTCCTCCGCGGGCCTCGCCCCCGCCGAGGAGGTCAATCCCGCCGTCGCGGCCACCGTCGCCGAGCTGGGGATGGACATCACCGATCGCGTGCCCCGCCACGTCACCGAACAAGACCTCGACACCGCCGACGTGGTCGTGCTGATGAAGCCGGGCCTCGCCCTCCCCTCGATCCCGCGCGGCGAGGTGCTGGAATGGTCGTTCCCCAACCCCGAATCCTGGGACGCCGATGCGGTGCGCCCCCTTCGGGAAGCCGTCGCCGAGAAGATCCGGAGCACGCTGCTCCCGCGCTGACGCACCGGCATCCGCCCCGCCCCCTGCGCGCGATGGATGCCACGGCCCCCGCACGCCGCCCGACCGATGCAGAACGGCACAGGGATGCCACGACCCCCGATGCTCAGCCGAGCAGCGCCACCGTCCGGGCGGTGAGGGCGCGCGGGTCGGAGTCCTCCAACCGTGCGGTGCCGAGCGTGCGCGCCGCGCGGAGCACGAAGCGGGCCGCGGTGGCGCGCTCGGGCTCGGGCAGGGTCTGGATGTCGGCGACCTTCGAGAACCCGACGATGCGCCGCACGGCTTTCGCCGCGCCGTAGATCGCGGCATCGGAGCGGATCTGCGCGAGCGTGTGCTCGAGCACCTCGTCGCCGTACACGCGGGGGTCGACGCGATCGGGCCACCGGCGGCGGAACTCGGCCTCGAACGCGTCCACGAGCTCGACCGGCAGCGTCAGCAACCGCTCGGCGTCGTCACCACGCCCGAGCACCTGCGCCCGGGCGGCGGCGATGACGAGGTTCGCCCACACGGCTCCGAGGTCGAAGCCGGTGGGGCCGTACGTGCCGAACTCCGAGTCGAACGCGCGCACCGACTCACCCTCGGCCCGCACGAACACCGACCCGGTGTGCAGGTCGCCGTGCAGCAGGCTCTGCGTGCTCTCCTGGAACCGCTGCTTGGCCAGCCCGATCTCGCGCACGAACGTGCGATCGGCGCGCAACTCCCGTACGTCGTCGTCGTTGGCCGGCAGCCAACCGTTGTGCTCGTGGTCGACATAGGGCTCGGTGAAGACGAGGTCCTCGGTGATCTCGCTCAGCTCGGGATTGGTCGCCGCGGCGATCGCGCGCCGACGCTCCGGCCCCGGAGTGCCGAAGACGCTCGTCGCGAAGCCGACGGCGCCCACGTAGGAACCCAACTGCGCCGCCGCGTACTCGTGCAGCCGGCCGGCGTTGAGCTCCCCACGCCACACCGCGTGGTCGCTGAGGTCCTCGATCGACAGGGCGAGGGCCTCGGCGTCGAAGCCGTGGAACGCCGGCACGTGGGCCGGGTCGATCCGCTCGTGCACCCCGAGGACGACGGCCTCGCGCGCCGCCCGTTCGCGCGTCAGCGGCCACGAGGGGTCGACGCGCACGTGCGGCAGCGACTGCTTCACGACGACGCCGTTGCCCGCGGCATCCTTCACGATGAAGACGAGATTCAGGTTGCCGTCGCCGACCTCGACGACCGAGACGATGGATGCCGGATCGACCGGCCCAGACAGGTGAGGGCGGGCAGCCAGATACGCGGGGACCGTGGCGACGGTCAGCTGATCGGTGAGGAGAGTCATGATGCGGTGGTGCTCCCGGCGACGATGGTGGTCTTGCGACGGCGGAACGTGAAGCTGAACAGCAGGGCCACGAGCAGGACGAGGCCCTTCCCGAAGTCCTGGATGTAGTACGGCAGGCCCATCATCGAGAACCCGGTCACCATGACGGCGACGAGCACGGCCCCGAGGGCCGTGCCCCACGCGTTCGGACGCCCGATCCCGAGCACCGAGACGCCCACGAGTGCGACGGCCACGGCGTCCAGCAGCAGGCTGTTGCCCGCCGAGACATCGCCCTGACCGATCCGGGCGGCCAGCACGAGTCCGGCGATGGATGCGAGGATGCCGCAGCCGATGTACGCCGCCGCCCGGTACGCCCGGACGCGGACACCGGCGAGCCGGGCGGCCTCGGGGTTCGAGCCGACGGCGGCGAGAGCGCGTCCCCAGCGGGTGCGGTCCAGCACGAACCACAGGACGACCGTGAGTCCGAGGAAGAGGACGACCGGCACCGAGATCGGGCCGATGAAGCCGCGGTCGAACCACAGGAAGTCCGGGGTGAAGCGGCCCGGGGCGGTGGTGCCGTCGTCGAGGGTCATCTGCGACGAGATCGACTTGCCGTCGACGATGATCAGCTTGAGCCCCACGACGGTGAACATCGTCGCCAGGGTCGCCAGCAGGTCGGGGATGCGGGCGAACACGATCAGCGCCGCGTTGATCGCGCCGATCAGGGCACCGGACAACAGGACGACCCCGACCGCGATCCCGCCGACCTGGTTCGCGATGACCATGGTCCACGCGGCGATCGACACCGCGAAGCCGGCGTTCGCGCCGACCGAGAGGTCGAGTCCGCCGACGGTCATCGCGAGCGTGACGCCCAGACCGGCGATGCCGATCGGGGCGATGTACTTCAGCATCCCGACGAGGTTCTCCGGGGTCGCGAAGGCCGGCTGCGTGACGGCGAAGAACGCGATCAGCAGAACCGTGACGGCGACGAAGCCCCATTTCGCGATGGCATCCACGATCCGGGAGCCGGCGCTCGGACGCGCGGGCGCGGCGACGGAGGTCATGCGGTTTCCTTCCGATGGCCGGGGTCGTCCAGCAGCGCGGCGACGATGCGCGCCCGGTCGAGCACTCCGGCGGGGGTGTCCAGGACGATGCGCCCCGAGACGAGGACGACGATGCGGTCGGCGACATCGAGGATCTCGTCGACGTCGCTGGAGAGCACGAGCACCGCGGCGCCCGCGGCGGCGCGGTCGCGGGCGGCGTCGCCGATGCGGCGGCGCGCGCCGATGTCGACACCGCGGAACGGCTCGTCGAGAACGGCGAGCCGCGGCCCGGTGCGCAGCCACCGGCCCACGATGACTTTCTGCTGGTTGCCGCCGGAGAGGTCGTCGACGCGCGTCTCCGCCGACGGGGCCACGACGCCGTAGGCGTCGATCACGTCCTCGGCGGCCGCGCGCTCGCGAGCGGGCGAGACGACGCCCCAGCGCGAGATCTGCCGGAGCACCGGGAGGCCCACGGTCCGGCCGATCGACCACCCGGGCTGGATGCCCTGCCGCTGGCGATCCTCCGGGACGAGCACGACACCGGCGTCCTTGGCCGCCGCGGGCGAGGACGGGCGGTAGGGCGCACCGTCCAGACGCAATCGCGCGGCACCGACGGGCCGGACCCCGGCGATGAGCTCGGCGAGCTCGGTCTTGCCCGCACCCAGCAGTCCCAGGATGCCGGTCACCTGCCCCGAGGCGACGGACAGGTTCAGCGGTTCGCTGCCGGGCAGGAGCACGGCCTCGTCTACCGCGAGCACCTCTCGCCCGGCGGGAAGCGGCTCGGTGACGTGCTGCTGCAGTTCGGTGGGGACGCCCAGCATGGCCTCCAGCGCCGCGTGCCAGTCGAAGGGGCGGCCGGCCTCGAGTTCGAGCCGTCCGTCGCGGAGCACCACGATGCGGTCCGCGAGGCGCTCGATCTCGCCGAACCGGTGGCTGACGAACAGGATCGACAGGCCCTCGTCGCGCAGGACCCGCAGCACGGCGAAGAGGCGATCCGCCTCGGAGGCGGTGAGGGCCGACGTCGGCTCGTCGAGGATCAGCAGGCGAGGGGTCGAGCGGAGGGCCCGGGCGAGGACGAGCAGCTGAGCGTCGGACGTGCCCAAGCGCGCGGCATCCGCTCGCAAGACCTCCGCAGACCACGACAGACCGAGACGGTCGAGCGCCGCGCGGGCGACGCGCTCCGCTTCGACGCGGCGCACGAGCCGGTGTCCCCCGGTCGCGAGGTCGGTGAGCGCGAGGTTGTCGGCGACGCTCAGCCCCGGCACGATGCCGTCGGCGATGCGCTGATGGACGGTCTCGATTCCGGCGCGCCGGGCGCGTGCGGGGGAACCCAGACGCTGGGTCGAGCCCGCGACGGCGATCTCGCCGGTGTACGCGGCGTTGGCGCCCGAGATCGCCCCGATGAGCGTGGACTTGCCGGCGCCGTTGGTACCGAGGAGCGCCGTGATGCTCCCGGGGAACAGGTCGAGGGAGACGTCGCGGAGGACCTGGTTGGTGCCGAACCGCACGCCGACGCCGCTCAGGCGGACGACGGGGGCGTCGTCGGCCTGAGCGGCGTGCGAGAGGGGTGACGTCATCCGGAGACGGCGGGCAGCCAGTCGGCGACCACCGTGTCGCTCAGCAGCAGCGACGGCTCGGCCTCGCGCAGCTGGGCGACGTTGGTGATGCCCTTCTCGATGAGGAAGTCACGGGTGATCGTGACGGCCGGGAACTGCACGGCGTCCTCGGGAAGCTCGCCGGTCAGCTTCAGCGCGAGCGCGCGCACGACGCCGGCACCCACGGCCGACGGGTCCGTCGCGCTCGTGGCCACCCACGGGCTGCCCTCGGCGGTGATGACCTCGATGTCGGCGTTGGAGATGTCGATGCCGTAGACCTTGACCTTGTCCTGCAGGTTGTTCTGCAGCACGGCCTGGACGACGCCCTTGGTGATCTCGTCGTACGGGGCGAAGATCGCCTGCACGCCCGGGTTGGCCTTGAGCGCCGCGTCGACGAGGGGGATGTTGTCCGTCGCGGTCGACTCGGTCACCTTGCCGGTGAAGAAGAGCTGGTCGAGACCGTTCTTCGCGACGACCTCGTCCCACACCTTCTTGCGGCGGTCGAGCGGCGCGAAGCCCTCGGCGCTGACGAGTCCGACCTTCGCGCCCTGTCCGTTGTCCTCGACGAGCTGGTCGAGGACGCCCTGCGCCATCGAGGCATCCGACTGCGAGGTCACGACGACGCCGTCGGTGTTCTCCAGGGCCAGGTCGTACACGACGACCGGGATGCCGGCATCCACCGCTTCGCGCACGCGCGGCTCGATGGTGTCCGTCTGACCGTGGTCGACGATGATCGCGTCGGGCTTGGCGGCGATCGCCTGCTCGAGGTCGGAGGCCTGCTTGGCGTTGTCGTTGCGCGCGTCGTACACCGTGAGGTCGATGTTGATCGCGGCGGCCTGCGCCTTGGCGCCCGCGGTCCAGGCGGTGAAGAAGTCACCCGCGCCGGACTGCTGCACGAGGGCGACCTTCAGCGGTTCGCCGTCGAACGGGGCGGGGAGGTTCTCGACCTTCTGGACGGGGGCAGCGGATGCCGCGGGTGCAGCGGTGTTCTGCTGTGCGCAGCCGGTGAGGGCGAGGGCGGCGATGCCTGCGGTGGCGACGAGCGCCGCCCAGCGGTGGGAGCGAACGGACACGGGGTCCCCTTCGGAAGGAGTCGGGTGCGGAGGGCCGCGGCGGGTGCTGTGGTGCGGCGACCGTCGAGCAGTCAAGCAGTGGTGCCCCGCAGGGACCCTTCGGGTTGCGCTTTGTTACGGGTCATCCACCTCGGAACACCCACGGAACCCGCGGCGGGCGAGACAATCGAGGCATCCCGACCGCATTCGTCCGAGAGGAGGAGCCGTGACGCTCCTGACCGTCTGGAAAGAGACCGACCCGACCAGCCCCGTCCTCGAGACGACCGACGAGGACGAGATCCGTGCCGCCCTCGCCGAGCTCGGCGCCCGCTTCTCCCGCTGGGACGTGCACGAGATCGCCTCGGACGCCGTCCTCGACGACGTCCTCGCGCTGTACGCCGAGCAGGTCGAGAAGGTCAAGCAGGACGAGGGGTACACCCTGGTCGACATCGTGGGCCTGTCCCCCGCGCAGGAGAACTACGACGAAGTCAAGGTCGCCTCGCGCGAGCGCTTCCTGTCCGAGCACCGCCACGACGACGACGAGGACCGCTTTTTCGCCAAGGGTGCCGGGGTGTTCTACCTGCACGTGAACGGCAAGGTCCACGCGCTCTACTGCGAAGCGGGCGACCTCGTCTCGGTGCCGGCCAACACCACGCACTGGTTCGACATGGGCACGAATCCCGAGTTCGTCAGCATCCGCTTCTTCCACGACGACGACGGCTGGGTCGGCCACTTCACCGGCAACCCCATCGCCGAGACGTTCGCGACCTTCGACGAGCTGCACGCCCGCCGGGCTCAGCTGGCCTGACGCCGCGTTCGCTCCGTTCGGGGCGCGATTCGCCGTTCGGGGCGCGATTCCCCCGCCCCACGCGGAGGATCGCGCCCCGAACGCGTTTCAGCCGACCCGCCGCAGGGCCAGCGCGGCCCACGCGATGGGTGGAAGCGTCACGCGCAGGATGCCACCCTCGACCCGCGCTCCCTCGAGCGGTCGGGGCCGCACGCGGTCGGGGTGCTCGAGGGTGTTGCTGGCGTACGGGTCGTCGTCGTGCAGCAGGTGCGTCTCCACCAGCTCGACGTTCCCGAAGCCCGTGACGTCGATCGCGACGTCGACGGCCTCGTGCCGTCCGCGGTGCACCAGGAAGACCGCGGCGTCGCCCGTGTCGGCGTCGTGGGTGGCGACGGCATCCACCGCCGGGACCGTGCCGTGCTTCGCCGTGTCGATCGTGCCCGCCTCGACCTGGACGCGGAGGGCCTCGCCCCGCGCGAGCCGCGACGTGAGCGAGAACGGGTAGAACGTCGTCTGCCGCCACGCGGGTCCGCCGGGTTCGGTCATGATCGGTGCGATCACGTTGACGAGTTGGGCGAGAGAGGCGGATGCCACCCGGTCGGCGTGCGCGAGCAGCGAGATCATGAGGCTGCCGAAGACCACGGCATCCACCGCCGAGTACACGTCCTCGAGCAGGCGCGGAGCCACGGGCCAGTCGTCGATCGCCGTGGGCTTCTCGGACGCGACGCGGTCGATGTACCAGACGTTCCACTCGTCGAACGAGATGTCGATGCGCTTGTCGGAGCCCTTCACCGCCCCGACGTGATCGGCGGTCGCGACGACCGCCTCGATGAACCGGTCGGTGTCGACCGCGGATGCCAGGAACGAGTCGATGTCGCCGTCGTGCTCCTGGTAGTAGGCGTGGCACGAGATCATGTCGACGTCGTCGTACGTGTGGGTGAGCACGACGCGCTCCCACTCGCCAAAGGTCGGCATCTGCGCGCCCGACGATCCGCACACGACGAGCTCGATCGAGGGGTCGAGCTGGCGCATGCCCTTCGCGGTCCGGGCCGCGAGCTTGCCGTAGTCTTCGGCCGAGCGGTGACCGAGTTGCCACGGCCCATCCATCTCGTTGCCGAGACACCACACGCGCACGTCGAACGGCGCCGCGCGGCCGTTGTCGATGCGCCGCTGCGACAGCGTCGTGCCGCCGGGGAGGTTGCTGTACTCGAGCAGGTCGATGGCCTCGAGCGTGCCGCGCGTGCCGAGGTTCACGGCGAGCATGAGCTCGCTGCCGGCCTTGTCGAGCCAGTCGGCGAACTCGTGCAGGCCCACCTCGTTGGTCTCGGTGGAGTGCCAGGCGAGGTCGAGGCGGCGGGGGCGCTCGTCGCGCGGACCGACGCTGTCCTCCCAGCGGAAGCCCGAGACGAAGTTGCCGCCGGGGTACCGGATCATCGAGACGCCCAGCTCGCGCACGAGCTCGAGCACGTCGCGGCGGAACCCCTGCTCGTCGGCCTCGGGGTGGCCGGGTTCGTAGATGCCGTCGTAGACGTGGCGTCCGAGGTGCTCGACGAAGCCGCCGAACAGGCGACGTCGCACCGCCCCAATCGGGAATCGGGCGTCGACGGTCAGGCGTGCGGTGGTCATCTGTGCTCCTCCGGAGGCGCATGAGGCGAATCGGTCGACGACTGAGAGGCGTCCGCGTGTCAGCGCGCTGTGTCATTTACAACGATGTAGGTAAACGTTGTAAATGATGGTCGGACGACTCAGCGCTGTCAAGCGATGCCCTCAGGCTCGCGTCGACTCGCGCTCCACCAGTCGGAAATCGGCGAGCACCTCCCGCGGGAGGGGGTCGCCGCCCCCTGCGATGCGCTCCACCAGCAGATCGACCGCCACCCGCGCGATCTCGCATCGGCCGGGATCGATGGTCGTCAGGGCGGGGAGGCAATAGCGCGTCTCGTCGAGGTCGTCGAAGCCGACGATGGCCACTTCGTCCGGGATACGCACACCGCGCTCGAGGAGGACGCGCATGGCCCCGAGAGCGATCGAATCGTTGAAGCCGACCACCCCGTCGAACTCGAGACCCGCGTCCAGGACCGCGCGCATCGCATTCGCCCCGTCTACCCGGTGCCAGTGATCGACCGGCACGACGAGTCGAGGATCGAGTTCCCACCCCGCCTCGGCGAGCGCGGATTCGTACCCGCGCAGACGCAAACCCGCCGACCCGATGACCTCGCCGGGATGCGACCCGAGTGCCAGGATGCGACGTCGCCCGGCCGCGATCAGGTGCGCCGTCGCGGCGTGAGCGGCCTCGATGTTGCGCATCGTCACGTGGTCATAGGCCGAGTGGAAGATCCGCTCCCCCAGCAGCACCATCGGCACCCCGACGTCGTCCAGGAGGGCCGCATCGTCTTCACCGAGGGAGACGACCGAGTACAGCACACCGTCCAGCCCGCGGCGTCGCGCGCCCCGAAGGGCCGCGAGCTCACTGTCACGATCGGCGTCGAACTGCTCGATGAGCACCGAGAATCCGTGCGCGCGAGCCGCCCGCATGACGTCATCGGCGAGTTCGGCGAAGTAGGGGTTCCGCAGATCCGGGACGATCAACCCGATCATGTCGGCGCGACCGGAACGAAGACTCCTCGCCGCCTGGTTCGGTCGATACTGCAGTTCGTCTATCGCTGCTTCGACGCGTTCGCGCGTGGTCGCACGCACGTGCGGGTAGTTGTTGATGACGTTCGAGACCGTCTTGATCGACACGCCGGCCGCTCGCGCCACATCATGCAGCGTCGCGCTCATAGCATCCCTCCCCGCCCCGTGGGGTGACTCTACAACGTTGCAGACCCTCCGATGCGGCTGCGCCCCGGCGGGGAGAACGCCCGACGAACGGGGCGAACGCCCGTATTCCGGGCGCCCCGATCGTCGGCGCGGGACCGGATCGCGCGCGGGGAGCGACGGGCGCGAGCGTCAGATGACCTCGGCGCTCCAGGGGTCGGGGAAGCCGAAGCGGAACGCCTCGATCGACACCGCCTGTTCGCGGAGGAACGGCAGCAACTCGATCCGGCCCGCGGTGGTCACTTCGCCCGCGAAGACGGTCACGTCGGGGTCGCCCGCCATGGTCTCGGCCAGGGCGGCGCGCAGAGCCTCGACGGATGCCACCGTGCCGACGAGCCGTACCCGCGGGGGGCGAGCGCGACTCGGCGTGGCATCCGGCGGAGCCGTCTCCGTCACCGAGACCCTCGCCGACGCCACACCCTCCGACACGCCCTCACCGCCTGCCGCACCGTCTTCCGCCGCGCCACCGACCGTCTCGGCATCGGGGAGGCCGCCGGCCATCCGCTGCAGCCACTCGGCGTCGGTCTCGACCGACACGGGCACCACGCTCTCGCCGAGCAGACGCCGCACGTCGGCGGGGAGCCCCACGGGGGTGCTGAGGCTGAAGCGCGAACCCGAGCGCACGGCCGCGACGAGAACCCGGAGCACCGCCTGCCAGGGGGCGTCCGCCGTGGCGCGCACGGCCACGTCGGCGGGGCGATACCGGAACAGGTTGCGCTCCACACCCAGGCGCGAGGCGTCTTTGACCCGGCCGAACTCGCGGTCCCACGCGACCGCGTCCGACAGCGCACCCCGGCGCAGCCATTCGAACGCGGCGTAGTCGAGCGTCGGCTGAGCCGCTTCGATCAGCGACGAGATCCGGGTGTCGAGGCCGCGCAGATGCAGCGTCGACGAGGCCGGACCCCCCGATGACTTCCGCCACGATCCGAGCGTCACGAGCCGGTTGGGACCACCCGACATTGCCCCGGGGCCCACGGATGCGGCCCCCCAGCCGCCCAGCGGTTCGCGTTGTACGGTCGCCCCGGTCGTGGAGCGGTTCACCCGCAGCACGGCGGCATCGGCCGTGTCGAGCCACAGCTCCAGATCGGCCGCGTCGCGCGTGTGCAGCCCGGCGACGAAACCCGACCCCACGACGTTCTGGAGCTCGATCGCGCGGGCCAGAGTGGGGGCGTGCAGGATGCCGAGCACCGGCGCGGCGACGCCGCTCTGGGTCAGGGGCGACCCCGCGTTCACGCCCGTGCGCACGCCCGGGGTCCAGAAACGACCGGCTGTCTCGGGCCCGAGGTCGAGTTCTCGCGGCTCGACGAGCCACCGCTCGCCGTCGGCCAGAACGGTCAGGGCCCGGCGGACATCGCCCGCGGGTTCCTCGACGAGCGGCCCGACATCGGACAGCGGGTCGTCGGCGGGTCCGACCCGCAGCGACCCGACGGCATCCTTGAGCTGAGCGAGGAACCGGGCCGACCGCGCCACCGCGCCGACGAGGATGACCAGCGAGGTCGCGGTCGCCGCCTGACCCGCCCGCGCGAACGCGCCCTCGACGATGTCCGCGACCGCGCGGTCGAGATCGGCCGAGGGCGCGACGATCACGGCGTTGCGGCCGGCCGTCAGTGCCTGCACCGGCAGGTCGGGGCGCCACTGGAGGAACCTCTCTGCGGTCGCGCGTGCCCCCGCGAGCAGGACGCGATCGACGCCGGGGTGCACGACGAGAGCCCGACCGGATGCCTCTTCGTTCAGGTCGACGTAGGCGAGCGCGTCGCGCGGGACACCCGCCGCCCACAGCGCCTCGGCGACGACGGCTCCCGCCCGTCGGGCGCGCGGCGACGGTGTCAGCACGACGCCCGACCCGGCGGCGAGCGCCGCGAGGGTCTCGGCGGCGCACAGCCCGACGGACGAGTTCCACCGCGGGGCGACGACGGTCACCCGGTCGGGCACGAACACCGCGCCGGCCACGCGGTCGAGTTCTTTCGCCGTCGCGGCATAGTAGGCGGCCGCGTCCACGGCGACGTCGACCTCGGCGTCGGCTTCGGCGAACAGCGCCCCACCCTCGGACACGAGGACTTCGACCAGCTCGGCGCGCCGTTCGGCGAGCGAACGGGACGCCGCCTCGATCACGGCGGCGCGATCGGTCGCGGCCCGGCTCCCCCACTCGTCGGAGGCCTCCCGGACACGGGCGACCACCGCGTCGAGCCCCGCCGCGTCATCGACGCGACCGGCTGCCGCGGTCGCATCACCGGCGGTGGATCCGGGAACCGTGGCGAGGACGTCGTGGGCCCATGCCCGGTCCTCCGGGACGCTCGGATCGGCTTCGGCGGCATTGCGGAAGCCCGGCGCCGCACCGGAGAGCTCCGCCGTCTCACGGACCGAGAACACCGCCGTGTCGACGAACGCCTGCCCGCCGAAGAGCATCTGCTGCACGTCGGGTCGGAGCGCGGAGGTGTCGCCGGGCGCGGCGTCGCGGGCGATGCCGAGGACCGCTTGCGTGAGGCCGGGCTCGGCGGCATCGTCGGCGGCGGGCTCGCGCAGGATCGGCGGCGTGGGGACCATACCCCGGTGCGGCGGGCGCGGCGGGACGGGCGCCGCGTCGGGCACGGCGAGGGCGGCGGCGATGCGGGCCTCGAGCTCGCCGTCGTCGGACGGGTTCCGATCGGCGACGCGCGCAGCCAGGGTCGCCACGACGGCATCGGCGTCGTCGGGGTGGACCACCGGGGCGAGGACCGCATGGGGCCCGTCGATGCCCCATCCCGCGCCGAGCGGCAGCGCGAGGTCGATCGCGGCGTCCGCCGACTCCGCGAGCGTTCGGACGATCGCCGCGCGTACCGGGTCGACGGTCGCGAACTCGACCCTCATCCCCTCCGTCGCACGACGGCCGAGCGCCTCCCGGACGGTCGCGACGGCGAGCGCGTCCCGGTCGGCGGTCGCGGTGACCGCGGGAGCGGGCCAGCCGTGCCGTGCCGCCCGCAGGGCGTCGTCGGTGGGGGGCACGGCGTCGTCGAGTCGCACCGCGAGCGGCGCTCCGCCGTCCGCCACTCGAACGCGTGCCCACGCGGCGAGCTCCCGGAGCGCGCCGAGCGACTCGGGGACGCTGACGGGCAGCGCGATCCCGGCGGGGGCGTCGTGCAGGCGCGGCTCCTCCCGCACGCGGATGAGGACGGCGACGGTGAGGTCGAGATCGTCGCGTCCCTCGACGACGAGCGTGACGCGCGTGCCCGAGCCGACGGCATCCAGGAAGAGCGGCAGGAGTCGCTCGGCGGCATGCTCGACGTCGGCCTCGAAGGCCCACCGCGACAGTCCGCTCACCACGTCGCGGATGGCGACGGAGATGCGGTCCACGTCCTCGCGGGCGACGAGGGCGCGGATGCCGTCGAACCGGTGCCGGGCAGCCGTCTCGCCGCGCACGGCCGGGGCGACGAGCCGGAGGTCGGGGGTGACCTCGTCGGCGCGAAGGGAGGCGAGCCCGGGGCCGAGGCGGTCGCTGCGCGCGTCGAGGGAGAGGCGGGACACCGTGTCGGCGAGCGCTCGGCGGGCCAGCGGCACGGCCGGGGCGGGGAGAACGGGCGCGATCGCACCGCCGAGCTGGAGGGCGCTGCGCACCACCCACGGCAGCGCGGAGGGGACGTCGGCAGCGAGCCGGTGCAGGGCGGCGGCGGGGGCGGTCGTTCCCTCCGGACGCAGGATGCCGTCAGCGGCCCGCGCGAGGAAGCGTGCGGCGTCGGGCGACGCGAACGGCGAGGGAGTTGGGGAGACCGTCTCGGCGAACGTCGCGGCCAGCGCGACCGCGCGCTCGACCGCGTCGCCGGAGAGCAGGGAACCGTGCGCGTGCGGGTCGTTCTCGCTCATGCTCCACAGCCTAGGCACCGCGCTCGCGCGGCCGCGGCGGCCCCGCCGCACGGCACGGAATCGACACGCGGGCGAGGAGGCGCCGCCGACCGTGACACCGGATTCCGCATCGCGATACGCGGGGGTGCTTCCTTTCGCTACTGTCGACTCGCCCCGACCACTGGAGATCGCCATGGCTCAGACCTTCACCGACATGCCGCTGGACCTGCTGCACGAGTACCGCCCCGAGCTCCTCGAGCCGGAGGGACTGGATGCCTTCTGGACCGAGACCCTGGCCGAGGCGCGCGCCGCCGCTCGCCCCGCGACCCTAACTCCCGTGGCGGGTCCGGTGCGCGCGCTGTCGGTGCACGACCTGACCTTCACCGGGTACGCCGGAGACGAGATCCGCGGATGGGTCGTTCGCCCGCATGGCGACGAACCGCTGCCGGCGGTCGTGGAGTTCATCGGCTATGGCGGTGGCCGGGGTCTGCCCGGCGACAAGATCGCCTGGGCGGCAGCCGGATACGTCCACGTCATCATGGACACGCGCGGTCAGGGTTCGACCTGGAGCATCGGCGACACCCCCGACCCGCACGGGTCCACCGCCGCCTACCCCGGCGTCATGACCCGCGGCATCCACGATCCCCGCGAGTACTACTACCGCCGCCTGTACACCGACGCCGCTCGCCTGGTCGACGTCGTGCGCGAGCTGCCGGGAGTGGATGCCACCCGCGTCGCGGTCACCGGCGGCAGCCAGGGCGGCGCGCTGTCGATCGCCGCGGCGGCACTGTCGGGCGACCAAGTGGCCGCGGTCATGCCGGACGTGCCGTTCCTGTGCGACATCCCGAACGCGATCGTGCGTACGCCCTCCGCGCCGTTCACCGAGGTCACGCGCTGGCTCTCGATCCACCGCGACGACACGGCGGCAGCCCTGCACACGCTGTCCCACATCGACGGGGCGATCCTCGCCCGACGCATTCAGGTTCCCGCGTTCTTCTCCGTCGCCCTGATGGATGACATCGTGCTGCCGTCCGGCGTCTTCGCGGCGTTCCACGCCCTGGCATCCGAGGATGCGGCGATCGAGGTGTACCCCTACAACGGGCACGAGGGCGGCGGGACGCGGCACTGGGCGCGCCAGGTCGCCTGGCTCGACGCCCGCTTCGGCCTCGGCTGACGCGGGGCCCACCGAGAGCTGAGGCGCTTGGGCCCGACCGACAGGGCGCCCGCCGAGGACTGAGGCACGGACCCGCGCCGGTCGGGACGCGGGGCCCACCGAGAGCTGAGGCACGGACCCGCGGCGGTCGCGGTGCCCCGGCCGGGCGGGGCTCAGCGCCAGTCGCTCGGCGCGGGCCGCTTCGTCGAGGGGAGGGCGGAGGCCGCCGCCCAGTCGTGCACCCACGGTTCGACGTCGGGCACGCCCTCGGGGCGTTCGATCGCGGCGAAGAGTTCCTCGTGGGGCACGGTGCCGCCCGAGCGGCGCAGGATGCGGGCCCGGATGATCGCGCGCGCGAAGATCTCGCCGTCGACCACGGCGCGGTGCTCGAGGTAGACGGCGCGGTCGTCGTGGCCGAGCATGCGCGTCTCGAGCTCGAACCGCTGCCACAGCTCCAGCGACCGGCGGAAGGTGATCGTCTCGGCCGCGACAACCGCGTACCACCCGTGCGCTTTCATCGCCCCGGCGATCCCGGTGCGCGTGAGCAGGTCCCACCGCCCCAGATCGAACAGCGACAGGTACCGCCCGTTGTTCAAGTGGCGCAGCAGGTCGATGTCGGTCGGGAGGACGCGCACGCGCATCCGTCCGATCGTGTTCGGGTCGATGGGCCCTTCGCGGCGCAGACGACGCCGCGCGCGGAGGAGGACGAGGAGGGTGCGCCAGAGGACGTTCACGAGCCGCGAGCGTAGTGATTCGCCTACGACTCGGCGATTCCTTTGTGCACAGCAGACAACGCGGCCGGCTCGGGCGGCCGTGGTGGGTACACCCAGGCCACCAGGACGACCGAGACGATCATCAGCAGGAACCAGGAGGACAGCTTCGACGCGTCGACCGGATGCCATCCGCCCACCTGCGACGGGTAGAGCCACGCTCCGGCGTAGGTCGCGATGTTCTCGGCGAGCCAGATGAACACCGCGACCCCGGCGAAGGCGAGGAGAAGCGGCATCCGGAACGTTCCGCGGAAGAAGCGGAAGTGCATCGTCGTGCGCCACCAGAGCGCGACCACAACGAGCATGAGCACCCATCGCAGGTCGACGATCCAGTGGTGGGTGAAGAAGTTGGCGTAGATCGCGGCGGCCACGACCGCCGTGACCCACCGCCGCGGGTAGCGCGAGAACCGCAGGTCGAACAACCGGTAGACCCGCACCATGTAGCTGCCGACCGCGGCATACATGAAGCCGCTGTAGAGCGGGACGCCGCCAAGCCGCAGGACGCCGTCCGCCTCGTACATCCAGGACCCGACGTCGGTCTTGAACAGTTCCATCACCGTGCCGACCACGTGGAACAGCACGATGACGCGGAGCTCGCGCAACGTCTCGAGGCGGCCGACGACCATCGCCACCTGGATCGCGACGGCCGCGATCGTGACCGCGTCGTTGCGGGCGAGCACCGCGTCGTCGGGGTACCAGAGCTTCGCCGCGAGAACGACCGCGAGGAAAGCCGCGCCGAACACGCACGCCCACGCCTGCTTGAGCACGAACACCGCGAACTCGACGAGGCGCGCCCGTGCTCCCGTCGCGGGAGCGGAGCGCAGCAGCCGGTTCGCGAACGCGTCGATGCGAGCCTCGACCGACGTCAGGGCGGGGCGCGCGATCATGCCCGGGATCGTGGCACGCGAGTCTGGCAGGATGCCCCGCCCTAGCGCATCGCGGGGTCGTCGACGTTCGATTTCCCGGTCGCGGAACGTCCGCGTAGAGTCGCGCCATGACTGCGGAACCCCGAACCGACATCGTCGTCCGTCCGGTGCGCGATGTGGATGCCGAGGCCCTCGGCCGCGTGCACGCGACGTGCTGGCACGAAACGTACGACCACCTCATCAGCACCGCCGCGCTCGAAGCGGTCTCCCCCAAGCGCATGGCCGAGCTGTGGACCCACTGGGCCTCTCAGGGCGAGGACTACCGGATGCGCGCGGCGCTCGTCGACGGCGAGATCGTCGGCTTCGTCGGCTCCGGCCCGGCCCGCGAGGACGACGCCCCCCGCGCGCGCGAGCTGTACTTCATCTACCTGCTCGACGCCTACCACGGGACGGGCATCGGCCAGCAGCTCTTCGACGCCGCCGTCGACGAAGGCGAAGCACTCTACCTGTGGGTCGCCGAGGACAACCCCCGCGCCCACCGCTTCTACGCACGCAACGGCTTCGCGCTGGACGGCGCGTCGCACGTCGAGCCGTTCCTCGGTGAGGAGCTCACCGAGGTGCGTTTCGTCCGCTGACGTGCTGCAGATCTGGGCTCTGGAGGGCATCGGCGAGATCTCGCCGGGCACCGACCTCGTCACCGTAATCCGGGCGGCGATCGACGCCGACTCTCGCGACGGCTCCGATCTGCGTGACGGCGACATCGTCGTCATCACCAGCAAGATCGTGTCGAAGGCCGAGGGCCGCATCCTCCGCGCCGACGACCGCGAGGACGCGATCACCCGCGAGACCGTCCGGCTCGTGGCATCCCGCACTTCCCCGGCGGGACACGTGACGCGCATCGTCGAGAACCGTCTCGGGATCGTCTCGGCCGCCGCGGGCGTCGACGCCAGCAACACCCCCGAGGGAACCGTGCTGCTGCTGCCCGAAGACCCCGACGCGTCGGCGCGTCGCATCGCCGAGGGGCTCCGCGCGGCCGGCCCCCGTGTCGGCGTGCTCATCACCGACACCCTCGGCCGAGCCTGGCGCGAAGGTCAGACCGACCACGCGATCGGCGCCGCGGGCGTGCACGTGTTCGAGGACCTGCGCGGGACGGTGGATGCCGAGGGCCGCCCGCTCATGGTGACGCTGCCGTGCGTGGCCGACGAGATCGCCGGTGCCACCGACCTCGTGAAGGGGAAGGCCGCCCGCCTCCCCGTCGCCGTCGTGCGCGGGCGCGCCGACCTCGTCGGCGACCTCGACCTGCCCGGAGCGCGCTCGATCGTGCGCCCGGCCGAGCGCGACATGTTCGCCCTCGGCTCCGACGAGGCCTACGCCGCCGGCTTCGCGGCGGGCCGAGCCGCCGACTGACCCGCCACTGATCCGCCGCCGACCCGCCACTGACCCGCGCCGGTCGGGGCGGCGTCGCTGCTGCACACCCCTCGTCCCACTTTTGGCGGTGCGTGTCCCACTTATGGTCACTCCCACCGCCTCCAAGCAGCCATAAGTGGGACGAGGTTCAGCGGGGCGGGGGGTCAGCGGACGCCGCGCGCGGTGAGGGCCTCGCCGAGCTGGTCGGCGTGTCGAAGCGACAGCACGACGAACGGCACCACGCCCGCGCGCAGCGACGGGCGGACGCCCCGCGCGCGCTGCGCCTCCCGCACCTCGGCGGCGAGCCGCGCGAGGACGGGGATCGTCGTGATCGTCACCGCGAGGAGCAGCGCTGCGCGCTCGGCATCCATCCCGATCCGGCGGAGCGGCCCGAGGCCGCGCTCGAGGGCGTCGAGCATGTCGTCCACGCGCGTCGTGAGGGGCAGCAGCGCCGCGACGAGAAGAGCAGCCGCGACGCGCGCGGTGTTGGCCAGGGCGGGCTCGGGACCGAGGAAGAGCAGCTGGCCGATCGCGGTGACCGCGATGATCCAGCGAAGACCCCAGACCTGTCGACCGAGCTCACGCAGGCCGACTCCCGAGACCAGGTAGGCCGCGAGCACCGCGCCGGCGCACACCGCCGCCGCCCACGCGACCGTCGGCAGGGCGGCGAGCGCGACCGCCGCGACGGCGAGCAACAGCATCTTCGGCCCCGCGGGCAGGCGGTGCAGGATGCCGTCACCCGGACGGTAGAGGCTCAGCACGCCAGGGCCCGCTCGTAGGTGTCGACGACCTCGGATGCCACACCCGCCGCGGTCACGCGCCCGTCGGTGAAGAGCACGGCGGCGTCGCACCGCCGCGCCAGGCCGAGATCGTGGGTGACGAGGACGAGCGCGTGGCCGGTGTCGGCGAGAAGGTGGTCGGCGACACGGCGAGCGTTGCGCGCGTCGAGGAAGGCCGTCGGCTCATCGGCCACCACGAGGTCGGGCTCTCGCACGAACGCACCGCACAGCGCGAGCAATTGCTTCTGTCCGCCGGAGAGGTCGTGCGCGGGCCGCTCGGCGAGGTCGGTGAGCCCGAACCGGTCGAGGGCGCGGGCGACGCGCTCCGCGCGCTCCGCCCTGGGCAGACGCTCGGGGCGAAGCGAGAAGGCGACGTCCTCCGACACCACCGGCATGACGATCTGCGCGTCCGGATTGCTCAGCACGAGGGCCACACGGCGGCGGTGCTCGGCGGCGTCCCGATCCGGATCGAGTCCGAGCACCCGCACGTCGCCGGTGTCGCGGCGGACGAGACCGGCGAGCACGCGGGCGAACGTCGACTTCCCCGAGCCGTTGTCGCCGATCACCGCGATCGTGCGGGCCTCGAGATCGAGGGTCACGCCGCGCAGGACCTCGCGCCCGTCGAGGCGCACGCCCACATCACGACAGTGCAGGATCACGCGTGGACGGGCTCCTCGACCGGCGCCGCTCGCCACTGCCGACGGAATCCGCGCGGGTACGCACGCACGAGGAGCGTCACGACGATCGTCGCGATCGCGGCCTTCAGCAGATCGCCGGGCAGGAAGATGAGGCTCGCCAGGACGGTGTCTCCGAGCGGCAGGCGCGTCACGAGGCTCTGCACGGGGATGCCGAGCGCGTAGATCGCCACGACACCGCCGGCGACCATCGCGATCGCGGTGCGCCACCAGACCGGGCGTCGATTGCCCGCGTGGACGATGAGTCCGACCACGATCGCTCCCAAGATCCAGCCGAGTGCGTAACCCGCGGTCGGCCCGACGAACACCGCGAACCCGCCGCGGCCGCCCGCCAGCAGCGGAAGCCCGACGGCAACGAGCACGAGGAGGACCGTGACCGACAGCGCGCCGAGCCACGGCCCGAGGATCGCGCCGGCGAGCATCACGCCCAGGGTCTGCGCGGTGATGGGCACACCGCCGAACACGGGGAAGCTGCCCGGCAGACCCAGGACCGCGATGAAGGCGGCGAGCACGGCCACGCGGGCCAGGTCGGTGGCATCCGGAGCGCGGAAGCGGGAGGGGGAGGTCATGTCGATCCTTACCTGAACGGTGTTCACCTGAACGGCGTTCACTATACTCATATCCGTGACGCCCCCCGCACGCCCTCGCGGCCACTCCGCCGACGACGTCGCTCGGGCGGCGTTGCGGATCCTCGACGACGACGGGCTCGCCGACCTCACGATGCGCCGTCTCGCGACGCGGCTCGACGTCCAGCCGAGCGCGCTGTACTGGCACTTCCCCAACAAGCAGTCGCTCCTCGCCGAACTGTCCGACCGGATCGTCGGGCAAGCGGCATCCCTCGTGCGCGGATCCGGCGTCGTCGCCGAAGCCCGCGCCCTGCGGGACGCGTTGCTCGCCTACCGCGACGGAGCCGAGGTCGTCTCGAGCACGCTCGCGCTCGGCCTCGGCTCGACCACCGCCCTGGATCGCCTCGCCGCCGCCGTGACCGCTGAGGGCTTCTCCCCCGAGGTCGCGACCCGTGCCGCGACGACCCTGCTGCACTTCGTCCTCGGCCACGTCTGGCACGAGCAGCAACGCCTGCAGTACGACAGCGTCGGTGTCGTCGCCCCCGGCGCGGCGCACGTCCCCGATGCCGACTTCGCGTTCGGTGTCGAGCTCATCCACCGCGGCCTGCACGCCGCGGCCGCTGCACGGCCGGCGTAGCGCGCCCGGGTAGGCGCCGCGGGCGCGCGCGCCGGCGTGGGCGCCACAGGGCGGCGCCCAACGCACACGATCCGGTCGAGAGCGCCCGATCGGGACGTCCGCATCGTGTGCGCTCGACCGGATCGTGTGCTCTCGCGGCCGGCGCCCACCCGCGCGGCCGGAGCCCACGCGCAGCGCCGGCGCCCACGCGCGCGGCCGACGCCCAGGCGACGCGTCAGCGCTGCTTGACGTCGCCGAACAGGCGCGCGACCGGGATCAGCAACGACGGACGGGCCGCGATCCACGCGGCCGCCATCATCAGCAGGGATGCCGCGAACAACAGCAGACCGGTGGGGTCGGCGGCGAAGGCGTCCGGGTCGACCGAGCCGCGCGCGGCGTACATGTGGTCGAGGTTGCGCAGCGCGCCGGTGGCGAGCACGAGGAACACGTGCACGGCGATGAAGACGACGAAGAACAGCATCACGGGGAAGTGGATGCGACGCGCCCACTCCGCGGGGAACAGACGGTTCAGACGCTCGGCGCCCTTCGGCCACACGCCCGAGAGCCGCACGCCCGTGACGATCGCGAGCGGCGCCGCGACGAAGGTGATCGCGAAGTACGACAGCTGCTGCAGGCTGTTGTAGTTCACCCAGCCGTTCTCGGTCGGCCAGTCGAGCGCGGCGTACTGCAGCGCGGCCGACACCGCGTTCGGGAAGACCTCCCACGACGTCGGGACGATCCGCATCCACTGCCCCGTCGCGAAGAGCAGCACGACGTACACGACGCCGTTGGCCATCCACAGGACGTCGATCGCCTGGTGGAACCACAGCGCGAGGCTGATGCGGCGCCGCTTGTTGCCGCGCGGCGACCAGAAGGCATCCGGGCGCTTCTGTCGGCGGAACTGGAGCCCCGAACGGATGACGAGCAGGAGGAACAGGCTGTTCAGGAAGTGCTGCCAGCCGAGCCACGCCGGGATGCCGACGGGTGCGACGTCCGGGAGCGCGTACGTCCCGGGGTAGGCGGCGAGGAAGTCGCGGAACGGCCCGAGCGACACGAGCACGCGAGCGATCAGCACGACGAACGCCGCGAGCCCGAGCGCCGCCGCGCTCAGGAGCACGACGGATCCGATCCATTGCGCGACCGTGAGATCGCCGAGGACGCGCGACGACCCGCGCTGCGGGTTGCGGGGTGTGGAGGCCATCTACTTCTCAGGGCCGGAGCGAGGACTGACCTCCCGACGATACCGAACCCGCCCGTCTCCCGACCGCGCGCGGCGCGGGATTGGTCGCCGAACGCGACGGTGGTAAGCGCCCGTCTCCCTCACCGGTGGGAGAAGTTCGGTCCGCGCTTCTCGCGGAACGCCGCCATGCCTTCCTTCTGGTCGGCGGTGTCGAAGAGGGAGGCGAACGCCTGCCCCTCGAAACGCAGGCCCTCGGCCAGGGTCGACTCCAGCGCCACGTCGAGCGCCGCCTTCGCCGCGTACAGCGCCGGAAGCGACTTCTCGGCGATCGTGCGTGCGACCGCCTCTGCTTCGTCGAGCAGGTCAGCGGTGGGAACGATCCGCGAGACCAGACCCGCCCGTTCAGCCTCGGCGGCGTCGATCATGCGCCCTGTGAGCACCATGTCGGCGGCCTTGTAGGAGCCGATCGCCCGCACGAGGCGCTGCGTGCCGCCCAGGCCCGGGATGACGCCGAGCTGGATCTCGGGCTGCCCGAACTTCGCCCGGTCGGACGCCAGGATGATGTCGCACATCATGGCGAGCTCGCACCCGCCGCCGAGGGCGTAGCCCGACACCGCAGCGATGACGGGAGTGCGCACCGCGGCGAAGCGCCGCCACGGCCCGAAGTGGTCGGTCAGGGTCATGTCGAGCCCCGACATCGACTCCATCTCTTTGATGTCGGCTCCCGCGGCGAACGCCTTCTCGGAGCCCGTGACGACGATCGCCCCGATGTCGGGAGCGTCGTCGAACGCCGTGGCCGCCGCGACCACCTCGACCATGGTCTGCGAGTTCAATGCGTTGAGCGCCTCGGGGCGGTCGAGGGTGATCCACCCCACCCGCCCGCGCTGCTCGACCCGGATCGTCTCGTACGCGGCGTTGCGGTCGCCGGCATGCTCGTCGGTCATGTCACTCCCGTCGTGATCGGTGGCCTTCCCTGGCATCGTCGCACGCTCCCCCGACATCGCCGGAGGGCTTCCGCTCACCGTCGACGCGTGATCAACCCGTCGCCACCCCGAAGAGCGCGCCGACCCCGTACGTCGCGCCGAGCGCGAGCGCGCCACCGATGACGGTGCGCAGGATCGCACGGCCGCGGCGCGCGCCGCCGATCCACGCGGCGAGATAGCCGGTGACCGCGAGCGCGATGAGCACGGCGACGAACGTCAGCGGCACGCGCGCCTCGACCGGGACGAGCAGGATCGTCAGCATCGGCAGGATCGCCCCGATCGTGAACGCCACCGCCGAGGCGAGGGCGGCCGCCCACGGGCTGACCACGTCGTCGACGTCGATGTTGAGCTCGACCGACAGGTGGGCTTTGAGGCCATCGGATGCCGTGAGCTCGGTCGCCACGCGCGTCGCGGTCTCGCGGCTCAGGCCCTGCGCCTCGTACAGCCCGACGAGCTCGGCGAGCTCGGCCTCGGGGTCGTCCGCGAGCTCGCGGCTCTCCTTCTGGATGAGGGCGTGCTCGCTGTCGCGCTGGCTCGACACCGATACGTACTCGCCGAGCGCCATCGAGATCGCGCCACCGACGAGGGCGGCCAGCCCCGCGATGAGGACAGGACCGACCTCGCTCGTCGCGCCGGCGACACCGACGACGACGGCCGCCGTCGACACGATGCCGTCGTTCGCCCCGAGGACTCCCGCACGCAGCCAGTTCAGGCGCTGCGCGAGTCCCTGGCGGTGCGGTTCATCGGGATGCGCTCCGGCGGGCGAATCGGTCACGCGATCAGGCTAGTCCCGCGGGGAACCGCGTCGATCCGATCGGTCGCATCGCGGCATCCACCCCCGTCCCTTCCCGCCCCGTTCACCGGGATGTCACCCCCACTGGGCACAGTGAAGGCGTTCGGCGCCCCCGCACCGCTCGTTCCACCCCATCCCCGCACCCGAGGACATCCATGCCTTCGACGTTCCTCCGCCGCGCCGTCGCACTGACTGCGACCGCCTCGGCGGTGTGCGCGCTCGCCCTCTCGAGCGCGACGGCGGCTTCGGCCGCCCTCGTCCCCACACCCATCTCGAACAGCGCGTCCGGCGCGGCGATCGGCCTGACCCCGGTCGGCTCCTACGACACCGGCGTCTACAAGGAGTCCGCCGCCGAGATCGTGCAGGCGTACCGCGATCGCCTCTTCGTCGTGAACGCCCAGGCGGGCACCGTGACGGTGCTCGACAACAGCGATCCGTCGAAGCCGACGAAGCTGTTCGATATCGCCTCGGACGGCGTCGCCAACTCCGTCGCGGTCCGCGACGATGGCCTGGGCGTCGTCGCCTTCGAGGCCGAGGACAAGACCGCCGCCGGTCACCTCATGTTCTTCGACGCCAACAAGGACGACGCCGCGGGCGCGAAGCTCGGCGAGGTCACCGTCGGAGCCCTCCCCGACATGGTGACGTTCTCCAAGGACGGCACTTACGTCGTCGTCGCCAACGAGGGCGAGCCGGCCGACAAATTCTCCGTCGACCCCGAGGGTTCGGTCAGCGTCGTCGCCGTGGCATCCACCCTCACCGCTCCGGCGCAGACCGCCGTCAAGACCGCGGGGTTCCGCGCGTTCGAGCCGGGCGGGTCCAAGACGCTCGACCCGAAGGTCCGCGTCTTCGGCCCCGACGTCGCCGCGCCCGACCAGGGCACGACGCCGCTGTCGGCGAACCGCGTCTCGCGCAACCTCGAGCCCGAGTACATCACCGTCGATGGCACGGTCGCGTACGTCACGCTGCAGGAGGCGAACGCGGTCGCGACGGTCGACCTGACCAAGGCCGAGGTCACCGGCATCCTGCCCCTCGGGTACAAGGACTGGGGCGCCGCCGGGAACGCGCTCGACACGAGCGACAAGGACGGCAAGATCGACATCCGGTCGGTGCCGGGCCTGAAGGGCCTGTACATGCCCGACGGGATCGCCTCGTACTCGGCGAGCGTCGACGGCAAGGCCGCGACCTACCTCGTCACCGCCAACGAGGGCGACGGCCGCGAGTGGGGCGACTTCATCGACGAGGCCCGCATCAAGGACTTCGGCAAGAACGACCTCGCCGCGATCTGCGAGACCTCCCCGCTGGCCGGCCGCGCGGCCGATGCCGATCTCGGACGCCTCAAGGTCGTCACCGACCTCGGCAAGACCGCCGACGGCTGCTACAGCGAGCTCTACGCCTACGGCGGGCGCTCGTTCTCGATCTGGGACACCAAGGGTGCCCTCGTCTTCGACTCCGGCGACGACTTCGAGCAGAAGCTCAAGGAGGTCGCTCCCGAGCTGTTCAACGTCTCGAACGACAACAACACCGTCGACGACCGCAGCGACGACAAGGGACCGGAGCCCGAGAACGTCGCGATCGGCGTCGTGGACGGCCGCACCTACGCGTTCATCGGTCTCGAGCGCGCGGGCGGCGTCATGGTCTACGACATCACCGACCCGAAGAACGCGACGTACGTGACGTACGTGAACAACCGCGACGCCTCCGCAGACGTGAAGACGGCCGCGGCCGGCGACCTCGGCCCGGAGGGCATCGCCTTCGTCTCCGCGCTGCGCTCACCCAGCGGCATCCCGCTGCTCATCACCGGCAACGAGGTCTCGGGTTCGACCACCGTCTTCGAGGTGCGCCCGACGCAGCCGAAGACCCCCGACCTGCAGATCCTGACGATCAACGACTTCCACGGTCGCCTGCTGCAGGAGACCGGCGGCGTCGCGGGCGCGGGAGTGCTCGCCGGCGCGGTCGAGAAGTACCGCCAGCAGAACCCGAACACGCTGTTCGTCTCGGCCGGTGACAACATCGGCGCGAGCGCGTTCGAGTCGTTCATCGACCAGGACACCCCGACCATCAAGGCCCTGAAGGCTGCGACGCTCGACGTCAGCGTCGTGGGCAACCACGAGTTCGACCGCGGCTTCGCCGACCTGACCGACCGGGTCATCCCGGCCTACGGCGGGAACAACGGTGACTCCAGCGACTTCGCGCTCGGCGCGAACGTGTACGAGAAGGGCACCAAGACCCCCGCCCTGAAGCCGTACACGATCAAGGACGTCAACGGCACGAAGGTCGCCTTCGTCGGCACCGTCACCCGCCAGACCGCCGGCATGGTCGACCCCTCGAAGATCACCGAGATCGAGTTCGGCGACCAGGTCGAGGCGGCCAACCGCGAGGCGAAGAACGCCCGCGCGGCCGGCGCCGACGTCGTGATCCTCCTCGCTCACGAAGGATCCGAGGGCACGGATTGCAGCAAGATCGCCACCGAGTCCGGCGACTTCGGCGACCTCGTCCGGGGCGCCTCGAGCGACGTGGATGCCATCGTCTCGGCGCACACGCACCAGAAGTACGCGTGCACCATCGGCGGTCGCTCCGTCATCCAGACGGGCCAGTACGGCACCAACCTCGGCCTGCTCGACATCGACCTCGACGACGCCGGCACGCTCGTCTCGATCACGCCGGGCGTGCGGGCGCTGAACGACTCCACCGTCTCGCAGTGGATCGCCTACCCGCAGACCCACGTCGCGAAGATCGTGGCGGATGCCAAGGCCACCGCCGACGTGAAGGGCCAGGTCGAGGTCGGTACCATCACGGGCGACATCACGCGTGCGGTCAACTCCTCGGGCGGCGAGGACCGCGGCGCCTACTCGACGCTCGGCAACACCGTCGCCGACGTGTACCTGTGGGCGACGAGCGAGAACCCCTCGTTTAACGGCCAGGACGCGCAGATCTCGTTCATGAACCCCGGCGGACTCCGCGCCGACCTGCTGTACGGCACCGACAACGGCTCGGTCTCGTACCGCGAGGCCGCGAACGTGCAGCCCTTCGGCAACACGCTCGTGACCCTCTCGCTCACCGGCGCCCAGCTGAAGTCGGTGCTCGAGCAGCAGTGGCAGCCGGCCGGCGCGTCGCGCCCGGTGCTCGCGCTCGGCGTCTCGAAGGGCTTCACCTTCGAGTACGACCCGGCCGCCGCGGCCGGATCGCGCATCCTGTCGATGAAGCTCAACGGCACGCCGATCGACCCGGCCGCGTCGTACCGCGTCGTGACCAACTCGTTCCTCGCGGCGGGCGGCGACAACTTCACCGCCTTCGCTCAGGGCACGGGCAAGGCCGACTCGGGCCAGATCGACCTGCAGGCCACGGCGGACTTCTTCGCCGCCAAGGGCACGGTCGCGCCGTCGCCCCTGGGTCGGGCCTACCTGAAGGGCACGCAGCCGGTCGACGAGGGCACCACGCCCACGCCCACGCCGACTCCGACTCCCACCCCGACGTCGACCCCCACCCCGACGTCGTCCCCGACGCCGACGGCGACGCCGAGCGCCGCTCCCGGGCAGAAGGGCGCGCTGGCCACGACGGGTACCGAGGTTCCGTGGGGCCTGGCCCTCGGGGGCGCGTTCCTCGTGGTTGCGGGTGGCCTGGCCTTCGCCCTGCGCAAGCGCCGCACGATCTGACGCTCACCGCCGGAACGGCCCTCACCCTTCGGGGTGGGGGCCGTTCCGTCTCGCGTGAGGGGTCAGTTTCTGTCGCCTCGGGCACGACGAGGCGACAGAAAGTGACCCCTCACGCGGCTAGAAGCGCCGGAGCAGCGCGGCGAGGGCCTGACCGCCGCCGATGCACATCGTCACGACGGCGTACTCCAGGTCGCGGCGGTGCAGGTCGAGCGCGGCACGCACGGTGAGGATCGCGCCGGTCGCCCCGACCGGGTGCCCGAGCGCGATCGCGCCGCCGTACGGATTGACCTTCTCGGGGTCGAGGCCCGCGTCGCGGATCACCGCGACCGCCTGCGCCGCGAACGCCTCGTTCAGCTCGATCACGTCGACGTCGGCCGGCGTGAGACCGGTCTGATCCCACAGCCGCTGGAGCGCCAGCACCGGGGCGTAGCCCATGATCTCGGGGTCGACCCCCGCGGTGGTCACGGCTTCGAGCGTCGCGAGGCCCGTGAGCCCGCGCTCGCGCACGTCCTCCTCCCGCATGAGCACGGTCGCGGCGGCCCCGTCGTTGATCCCCGACGAGTTCCCGGCGGTCACCGTCCCCTCCCGCTCGAAGGCAGGCCGCAGCCCCGCGAGCACGTCGAGCGTCGTTCCGGGCCGCGGATGCTCGTCCACCGCCACCTCGACCGGCCGCTTCCCGCCGGTCGTCACGGGCACGATCTCCTCCGCGAACGCCGCGCGGCTGGCATCCAAGGCCGCCCTGCGCTGGCTCTCGACGGCGAAGGCGTCCTGCTCCTCCCGCGACACCGAGTACCGCGATGCCACGGTCTCGGCGGTCGTGCCCATGTGGCGGCCGCTGAACGGGTCGGTGAGGATCGCCAGCGTGCCGTCGAGGAGCGTCCGGTCGCCCAGGCGCGCGTTTCCGCGGGCACCGTACTCGAGGAACGGGGTGCGCGACATGCTCTCGTCGCCGCCCGCGACGACGACGTCGACGCCGCCCCAACGCAGCTCCTGCGCGCCCGACCAGATCGCCTGAAGTCCCGATCCGCACAGACGGTTCACGGTGAACGCGGGCACCCGGGTCGGCAGCCCCGCGGCGAGCGCGACGCGGCGGGCGTTGTACGCGTCTGGTCCGTTCTGCGCGATGCAGCCCATGACGACCTCGTCCACGGCATCCTTCGACACCCCCGCCCGTTCGAGTGCGGCGGTGACCGCGACGGCCCCGAGTTCGTGGGCGTCGACGCTCGACAGCGCTCCGCCGAAGGAGCCGATCGGAGTGCGCGCCCCCGAGACGAGGACGATGCGGGCGTCGTTCGAAGTCATGCGAACCTCCGGGCGGGGAAGGGGGATGACAGCATTGTGCCCGTCCTCCTCCGCCCCTGCGCGGCGGGAACGTCCCCTAGCGGGGGCGCGGACGTCGGTGTCACACTGGCCGCATGCTCGTCACCACCATGAACGATGTCCCCGGCCGCCAGATCGTCGAGGTGTACGGCGAGGTCACCGGCCTCACCGTGCGCGCGCGCAACATCGGCGTCCAGTTCGGAGCCGGTCTCAAGTCGATCTTCGGCGGTGAGCTGGAGGGGCTGACGAAGCAGCTGCAGGAGAGCCGCGACGAGGCGAAGCAACGCCTCGTCGAGCAGGCGCAGGCGCTCGGTGCCGACGCGGTCATCGCGATGCGCTTCGACACGAGCGAGGTCGCACAGAACTTCCAGGAGGTCGTCGCCTACGGCACGGCCGTCAAGCTCGGCTGATCCGCCGCGGTCGTCCGGTCCGGCCGGCGCCTCGCACCGGGCCGGCTAGATCGCCGAGACTTCATCGCGCCGACAACTGCCGCGCACCCCGCGGGGGTTTCGTCAGCGGAATGACGTTTCGCGGAAGCAGACCCGCCGCCGCCCAGCGCGGACGGCGAGCGAGACCCGCCGCCGCGGCGCGGACGGCGAGCGGACAGCAGCCCCGAGCCGAAGGCGAGCGGAGAGCAGCCCCGAGCCGACGGCCAGGGGTCAGCCCCACGACTCCAACGTCGCGGGGACGGATGCCAGCGTCGCCACCGCCGCGTCACGGTCGGCGCGGGCGAGAGTCAGCGCCGCCACGACGAGCGACGCACACACCGCGGACAGCGAGTCCACGGCATCCGATCCGAGATCGGGGCGCCGATCGGCGACGGCCGCGCGAATGGCCGCGCGCATCTCGGCGGCGTATCCCGAGACGAGGGCACGCACGTCGGCGTCGTCGGACGCGAGCGGCGACGAGCCGGCGTTGAGCAGCAGGCACCCGAGGCGCGCACGGGGGCTGTCTGCGGCGATCGCCGCGCGCATGTCCTCGACGTAGGCCTCCAGCGCGCCGGGATCGCCGCCGCCGAGGGGCCGCAGCCGCGTCCGCACGACGTCGTCGAGATACCCCGCGAGCACGGCGTCGAAGAGACCCCGCTTGCTGCCGAAGGCGTTGTACAGGCTCGACCGGGTGAGGCCGGTCGCCTCCTCCAGCTCCGTGATCCCCGCTTCGGCATAGCCGCGCTGCCAGAACACGTCGCGTGCGGCGTCGACGACGGCGCGGCGGTCGAACATCGGCATCCTGCCCATGGGTTTCCTTCTTCCGGGTCCGGGTCTATATTAGACCGGTCGTTACAAAATAACCACGGAGGAGTTCCATGCGCGCGATCGTGCACCCCCAGTTCGGCGAACCGGCCGACGTCCTGAGCGTCGAAGAGGTCGAGACCCCCGAGCCCGGCCCCGGTCAGGTGCGGCTGCGCGTCCTGCTCTCGCCGATCCACAACCACGACCTGTGGACGATCCGCGGCACCTACGGGTACAAGCCCGAACTCCCCGCCCGCGCGGGCACCGAGGCCGTCGGCGTGATCGACGCGCTCGGCGAGGGCGTCGATGGTCTGCAGATCGGCCAGCGGGTCGCCACCGGCGGCACCTTCGGCGTGTGGGCCGAGTACGTCGTCGCCCCGGCTGCCGGCCTCATCCCCGTGCCCGACGCCCTGCCCGACGAGATGGCCGCCCAGCTCGTCGCGATGCCCTTCAGCGCCATCAGCCTGCTGCACTCGCTCGACCTGAAGGACGGCGACTGGCTCGTGCAGAACACCGCCAACGGCGCCGTCGGACGCATGGTCGCGCAGATCGCGAAGGCGCGTGGCATCCATGTCCTCGGCCTGGTCCGCCGCCAGAGCGCCGTCGACGAGCTCGCCCAGCAGGGCATCGAGAACGTCGTGTCCACCGACGCGGACGACTGGCGCGAGAAGGCCCTCGCGATCGTGGACGGCGGACGTGTCGTCGCCGGCGTCGACTCGGTCGGCGGCTCGTCGGCGAACGACGTGCTGTCGCTGCTATCCGACAACGGCACGCTCGTGATCTTCGGCTCGATGGGTGCCGGCAAGCTCGAGCTGTCCGCCGGCGACATCATCTTCCGCCAGGCGACCGTGAAGGGCTTCTGGGGCAGCGTCGTCAGCAAGACGATGGATGCCGAAACCCGCGGCGCCCTCTTCGGCGACCTGTCGCGCTACCTCGCCGACGGCACCGTGACGCTTCCCGTGGCCGCGACGTTCGCGCTCGAAGACGTCCGCGACGCCGCGGCCGCGAGCTTCTCGCCGCGCGTGGGCAAGGTGCTGCTGCGCCCGTAATGCTCCTCGCTCGAGTGTCCAGGACACGCCGTTGCTGCCCACCCGCACACGGCGTGTCTTGGACACTCGGCGTTGCGGGCGTGGCGTGCGCCGAGTTCCGATGGCTGACCGACCGGGCCGAAGTCCTGAGAAGTCGCGCCGCCGAACGCTCCCGCCCGCGTCGGCGCGCGGCTGTCGCCGTGGTCGCGCAAGGTTTCTCAGGAGTTCGGCCCGCCCGCGCCGGGTTCCGGCGCCACACAGCCTCAGGCCAGCAGGCGCTCCAGGGCGTCGAGCAGCGGGCGCTGGCCCTTCACGAGCCGTTCGCGCGCGGCATCCAGGCCCGTCCACTCGGCGCGGTCGACCTCGGGGAACGACGCGGTGCGTCCCGAGCGCGGCGGCCATTCCATCTCGAACTCGCCGAAGACGAATCCGGATGCCTCGAACCCGGTGCCGTCGGCGGCGAACACGACGAGCTTCTTGCTCGAGGTCGCCGCGAAGGTGCCGAGCTCGGCCCACTCCCCCGCGGGCGGCTCGACGCCCAGCTCCTCCAGGAACTCGCGATGCGCGGCATCCCGCGGCTCTTCGGCACTCGGCTCGAACTCGCCCTTGGGGATCGACCAGGCGCCGGCGTCCTTGCGCGCCCAGAACGGGCCGCCCATGTGCGCGACCAAGACCTCGAGCGCGGGATGCCGCCGGTACAGCAGCAGCCCCGCGCTCCACGCGACCATCAGACGCCTGCCGGAACGCGCGCGGCTTCGTCGGCGATCACGTCGGCCCGCTTGCGGAACGTGCGGGCCGTGACCCGGTCGAGCGCGATCTGCCCGCGCATGCGCTCGGCCTTCTCGTACAGCGAGGGACCACCGAATCCGGTGAGCACCTTCACGAGCACGGGCAGCAGCTCGATCATGAAGAACAGCGCCGCGATGAGCCAGTGCGCCCAGCGCAGCGTCGGCTCACGATCGGACAGTCGCTCGAGCGCGGTGATCTGGCTCAGCAGCCCCACCGCCCCCGCGTTGCCGTTCGCCACGGATGCCGCCCGGTCGTTGTACGCCGTCAGCGCCGCCTCGTACTGGGCGCGCGCCGCCGGCAGCTGATCCTGTGCCTGCTGCTTGTTCTGGTCGGCGGAGGCGGCGGCGGCCTCGGCGCCGGCGGAGTTCGCCGTGGCCAGCGACGACTGCGCCTGCTGGAGCTGGGTGGAGAGCGCGTCGTACGCAGACTGCGCCTGCGCGAGCTGCGCCTGCGCGGCCTCGGAGCTGGCGCCGTCGCCGGCGACACCGGTGCAGCCGGGGACCTGCCCCGCACCCTGCCCGGTCAGCTCGCACTGATACACCGCCCGCGCCTGGTCGATGACGGTCTGCTGTGCGGCGAGCTGCTGCGTCAGCTGGTCGACGGTCTGCTGCGCGGCGGCGGCCTCCGCGGACGTCGACGAGGTCCCGGCCACGATGCCCGTCGCGGCCTGGTTCTCGAGCGCTGCGACCTGGGCGCTGGCGGCATCCAGGGCCTGCTTCTCGGGGCCGCTCGTCACGGCATCCTGGTCGCTCAGCGCCTGCGTCACGTTGGTGGAGTTGACCTCGCGGTTGATGTCGTTCTGGAACACCTGCAGCACGAGCGGTTCGGCCACGACGATGCCGATGAGCGCCGCCATGATCACGCGCGGGAACGCCAGACCCAGCAGCCGGAAGATGTTCTTCGTCGACCGCATGGTCGAGGTGAGGAAGCGGTCGAGGTTGAAGATGATGAGGCCCCACACCAGCGCGAGCGGAATCGCGAGGAAGATGCTCACCCGCACACCCGTGAGCAGCGCGAACATCATCGACAGCGCCGAGACGAGGGCGGTCCCCGCCAGCACGAGGAACATCTGCACGAAGCGCGGCACCTCTTCGGGCACCTCGTCGAGCACGTCGTTGTCGGCACCACCGAGGACGGCCATGCGCCTCACGAGCGAGAGGCTCGGGCGGCGGGGGTCGGCGCGGCGCAGGCGCGGCGGACGGGGGCCGGATGCCACGGGCGCCGGGAACGGCGCGGCTTCGGGCCGCTCCGGCGCTGAGGCTTGGGGCGCTGGCGCCGGCTCGGGCTCCGGCTCGATGGCTTCCGGCTCGACGGCAGCGGGCTCGGCGACGGGAGCCTCCTCGGCATCCTCGGTCGACGGCTCGGCCGCGGCGGGCTCCGGTTCCGGCCACTCGAAGGGAGCGGTGTCGTCGTCACCGGCGGGCGGCGCACCCCACGGCTCGATGGGGTCGTCGGGGGTCACGTCGTCGGCGGCGGAGTCGGGCTCGTCGCGCTGCTGAGCGAGGATGTCGTCGAGGTACTGGGGCTCGCGTTCCTCGTCCGTCGTGAACTCGATACGGCCATCGGAGCCGAAGCGGCCCGGCCGGTGAGCGGAAAAGGACATTCGCACAGGGTACGACGCCCATCCTGCTTCCGCCTGAGCGGGTCCTGAGGCTCCGCCGAGGGGCCGCAGTGCGCGAGATCACTCCCTCTGCGCGAGATCACCCGCGATTGCGCCGAATATCGGGTGACCTCGGGAAGGACGGGTGAGCTCGGCGCACGCGCGCCGCCGCCGCGCCGCCGCCGCCGGGCCGCCGCCGCCGGGCCGCCGCCGCCGCCGCGCCGGCCCGCGGACACGCGAAGGCGGGCCGGGCGCGACGCCCGACCCGCCTGTGCGCGTGTCTCAGACCAGACGCTGCTTCGGCGACACCTCGTACGTGTTCTCGGGGTCGGAGAACACCGCGTCGCCGAGGGCCGTGTCGATCGCCGCGAGGGTGTCGGCATCGAGCGTCACGCCCGAAGCCTTCACGGTGTCGGCGAGCTGCTCGGGACGCGAGGCGCCCACGAGCGCCGCGGCGATGTTCGGGTTCTGCAGCACCCAGGCGATCGCGAGCTGCGGCATGCTGAGTCCCGCCGCGTCGGCGATCGGCTTCAGTCGCTGGACGGCCTCGAGCACGTCGTCGCGGAGGAACCGCTTGATGAAGTTCGCGCCGCTCTTCTCGTCGGTCGCGCGCGAGCCGTCGGGAACCGGCTGGCCCGGCAGGTACTTGCCGCTGAGCACGCCCTGTGCCATCGGCGACCAGACGATCTGCGAGATACCGAGCTCTTCGCTCGTCGGCACGACCTTGCCCTCGATGACGCGCCACAGCATCGAGTACTGCGGCTGGTTCGAGATGAGCTGGATGCCGAGCTGCTTCGCCAGCGCGTGACCCTCGCGCAGCTGCTCGGCGGTCCACTCGGACACGCCGATGTAAAGCGCCTTGCCCTGACGCACGATGTCGGCGAAGGCCTGGAACGTCTCTTCGAGCGGCGTCTCGTAGTCGAAGCGGTGCGCCTGGTACAGGTCGACGTAGTCGGTGCCGAGGCGCTTCAGAGACCCGTTGATCGAGTCCATGATGTGCTTCCGGCTGAGGCCGGTGTCGTTGGGGCCCATGGGACCGGTGGGGAAATAGACCTTCGTGAAGATCTCGACCGACTCGCGACGCTGACCCTCGAGGGCCTTGCCGAGCACGACCTCCGCCGCCGTGTTGGCATACGTGTCCGCCGTGTCGAACGTCGTGATGCCGGCGTCGAGGGCCGCGTGCACCGTCTTGATCGCGGCGTCGTCACCGACCTGCGAGCCGTGGGTCACCCAGTTGCCGAGGGTGATCTCCGAGATCTTGAATCCACTGTTGCCGAGGTAGCGATAACCAACCATGGGTCAACGCTATCGGCGGCATCCGACATCGAGGGCCGCTCGGGGCGTCCGGGTACCGAACGCGACCGGGACGGCGCGTCAGCCGACGGGCGTCTGCGCCGCCGCGACCTCGTCCTCTTCCGTCGCGACGAGCTGACCGCATGCCCCGTCGATCTCTTTGCCGCGGGTGTCGCGGAGGGTCGTCGGGATGCCGGCGTCGTTGAGGCGACGGACGAATTCGTTCTGCACCGGCACCTCGGACGCCGTCCAGATGGAGCCGGGCGTCGGGTTCAGCGGGATGGGGTTCACGTGCACCCAGCCGCGCCCGCGGGCGTTTAGCTTCTCGGCCAGCAGGTCGGCGCGCCAGGCGTGGTCGTTCATGTCTTTGATCAGGGCGTATTCGATCGAGACGCGGCGTCCGGTCTTGTCGAAGTAGGCGCGGGCGGCATCCAGGGCCTCGTCGACCTTCCAGCGAGAGTTCACCGGGATGAGCTCGTCGCGCAGGTGATCGTCGGGGGCGTGGAGCGACAGCGCGAAGGTCACCGGGATGTCCTCGTCGGCGAGCTTCTTGATCGCGGGGACGAGGCCCACGGTCGAGACCGTGATGCCGCGCGCGCTCATGCCGAGACCGTGCTCCTTGTCGACCATGACGCGCACCGCCTGCATGACGCGGGCGTAGTTCGCGAGCGGCTCCCCCATGCCCATGAAGACGATGTTCGAGACACGGTCGAGCGAGTGGTCGTCACGTTTCTTGCCGCCCAGGCCGCCCTCGGCGATGAGCCGGTTGGCACGGACGATCTGCTCGATGATCTCGGCCGCCGACATGTTGCGCGTGAGCCCCGCCTGGCCGGTGGCGCAGAACGGGCAGTTCATTCCGCACCCGGCCTGCGACGACACGCACAGCGTGATGCGGCCGGGGTAGCGCATGAGCACCGACTCGACGAGCGCGCCGTCGTGGAGCTTCCACAGGAACTTGATCGTGTCGCCGCGGTCGGTCTCCAGGCGCCGCACCTCGGTCAGCAGCGGCGGGAGCAGCCCCGCCACGAGCTCGTCCCGACCGGATGCCGGCAGGTCGGTCATCGCGGCCGCATCGGACGTGTAGTGAGTGAAGTAGTGCTTCTCGAGCTGCTTCGCGCGGAAGCCGGGGAGCCCGAGCTCCTTCACCTTGGCCACGCGCTCCTCGGCCGTGAGGTCGGCCAGGTGGACGGGCGGCTTGCCGCGCTTGGGGCTGGCGAACTGCAGCAGCGGACGACCTGTCTCGTCCTTCGCCTGCTGCCAGCCTTCGGTCTTCGGGCGCACCTGACGGATGCCGGTGTCTTTCGGGCGCGTCTCACGGACCGCGGTGTCGGCCGGGGCCCCCGCGGGACGCACCTGCCGAGGGGTGGTCTCGCGCACGGGGGTCTGATCGGTCATGTTCTCCAGGGTACCGGCGGCCGCCTGCACCCCGGCTGGGCGCTGTCATCCGCGTGAGAGGTCAAGATCTGTCGCCGGGAGCCCCCGGCGGCGACGAATCCTGACCCCTCACGCGGCGTGAACGCCTCTAGGATGCATCCCATGCCCGGTGCCGGTGACGTCTCCCTCCCGCCCGGCGGCGTGCAGAAACTCCTGAACAACAACGTCGTCGTGTCGATCGACGCCGACGGCCGTGAACGCGTCCTCATGGGGCGCGGGATCGGGTTCCAGCTCAAGCACGACGGCCGCATCGATCCCGCGAGCGTCGAGAAGACGTTCGTCCTCGATCAGGCGAGCGACACCGCGCACGCGCGGAAGCTCCTCACCGACGCGCCGTACGCCCTCGTGCAGGCGGTACTGCGCGCGGTCGACGAGGCCGAACGCGAGCTGGGCCGCGACCTCGGCCGCCGATTCCCCCTCGCCGTCATCGACCACGTGCATTACGTCGTGGAACGCCTCGACCAGGGCATCCGGATCCCCGGCACCTCGATGCCCGAGCTGCGGATCCTCCACCCCGACGAGTCGCGCGTCGCCGAGCACATGGCCGCCTCCATCGCGGCGTCCCTCGATCGGGAGCTGCCGCCCGAGGAGGGCGTCTTCCTCACGATGCACCTCCTCAACGCCACCCGCGACGAGCCGAACGGCACCGCGGCCCTGCTGTTCCGTCGCGTCCAGCACGTCGTCCGCACCGTCGAGACGGGTCTCGGCACGGCCCTGGACACCGGCAGTGCCGACTACGCGCGGTTCATCCTGCACGTGCGGTTCCTGCTCCAGCGCCTCGTCGATCGGACGATGCTCGCCAGCGGCGACTCCTCGTTCTTCGAGTTCGCCAAGCACCGCTACCCGCGATCGTTCAGAATCGCCGAGTCGGTGAAGGGGTACGTGCTCGCGGCGACCGGTTCGGCCCTCACCGACGAGGAGGTGCTCTACCTGATCGTCCACGTCGAGCGCCTCGCGACGAGCATGGGCCGTGGAGCCGCGGCTGGCGAGCCCGGAGACCCGGTGCTATAGTCACCACCGCAGGTGCATTCCTGCCGACGATTTCCGGATTGTTACCGCGCGAGCGGGCAAGACCTGAATCCACATCGCTGACGAGCGATGAACGGATTCGGGTCTTTTTTATTGCCCGAAACAGCCCCGGTGCGTCGCCACAGAACATGAGACAGGCCGCATGGATGCGGTGAAAGGCAGGCGGTTCCGATGGCGGATCACGCGAAGACAGCGGCGGGCGTTCTCGCCGGCGTCGGTGGAGAGAACAACGTGCAGTCGCTCGTGCACTGCGCGACGAGACTGCGTTTCGTCCTGAAGGACGAGAGCAAGGCGGATGCCGCGGCGATCCGCGCCGTCCCCGGCGTCATCACCACCGCGCAGGCGGGCGGGCAGTACCAGGTGGTGATCGGCAACGACGTCCCCGACGTGTACGCCGCGATCCAGGCGCAGACCAAGGTCGGCGGCGACGCGGGCGCGGAGGACGGCCCCAAGGGAAACCTCTTCAACCGCTTCATCAAGATGATCTCGGCGATCTTCACGCCGATCCTGTGGGCCCTCGCCGGCACCGGTCTGCTCAAGGCGTTCCTCGCCGCGGCGGTCACCTTCGGTTGGATGGATGCCACGACCTCCACCTACACGATCCTCAACGCCCTCTCGGACGCGCTGATCAACTTCCTGCCGCTGGCGCTCGCGATCACCGCGGCGCGCTACTTCAAGGCCTCCGAGTTCACGTCCTTCGCGATCGCCGGCGCCCTCGTGTACCCGTCGATCACGGCCCTCACCGGCGCCCCGGACGTGACGTTCTTCGGCATCCCGGTGACGATGGTGAGCTACGTCTCCAGCGTCATCCCGGTGATCATCATCGTGTGGCTGCAGAGCCACGCCGAGCGCTTCCTGCTGAGGGTGCTCCCCGGCGCGATCCGCCGCTTCGTGACCCCGATGATCGTGGTCCTCGTCGCCGTACCGCTCGTCTTCGTCGTGATCGGACCGATCTCGGCGCTCATCGGCGGCGGTCTCGCCTCGGGCATCGGCTGGGTCTTCCAGACCGTGCCGTGGCTCGGCGGCGCGATCATGGGCGGCCTGTGGCAGGTCTTCGTGATCTTCGGCCTGCACTGGGGACTCGTGCCGCTGTTCCAGCTCGAGTACCAGACGACCGGCATGATCCTCCTCATCGGCCCCGTCTTCGCCGCCGTGCTCGCGCAGGCCGCGGCCGTCGCGGGCGTCTTCGCGCGCACCCGCAACAAGAACCTGCGATCCCTCGCTGCTCCCGCCACGCTCTCCGGCTTCCTCGCCGGCATCACCGAGCCCGCGATCTACGGCATCAACCTGCCCCTCAAGCGCCCGTTCGCGTTCGGCATCGTCGGCGGTGCCCTCGGTGGCGCGATCATCGCGATGGGCGGGGTTTTCTCGACGGCCTTCGTCGTCCCGTCCGGCCTCGCCCTCCCGGCGCTGCTCGGCAACGGCAACATGGTCATGCTCGGCATCGGCCTGGCCGTCGCGATCCTCGTGCCGTTCCTGCTGACGCTGCTCATCGGCTTCGCTGACCCCGTCGACGACACCGCTGCGACCCCGGCCGCCGCGACCGACACCGTCGTCCTCAACCCCGTCGACGGCTCGGTCGTCGCGCTGAGCGAGGTGCCGGATGCCGCCTTCGCCGACGGTTCGCTCGGCAAGGGCGTCGCCGTCCGGCCGACGTCCGGCGCGGTCTACGCCCCCTTCGACGCCAGCGTCGTCGCCGCCTTCCCCACCGGCCACGCGATCGGCCTGCGCGGCGTCGACGGCGTCGAGTTGCTCATCCACGTCGGCCTGGACACCGTCAAGCTCGGCGGTCAGCACTTCTCGTTGAAGGTCTCGTCGGGTCAGGAGGTCAAGGCCGGCGACCTGCTGCTGGAGTTCGACGGCGACGCCATCGAACGCGCCGGTTACGACCTGATCACCCCGGTCATCGTGACCAACGGCGACCTCTACCCCGACGTCGCCGACGTGGCATCCGGCCCGCTCTCGCACGGCGAGACGCTTTTCCGCGCCGTGTCCGTCGACTCGATGTCCACCGCCCGCTGACCCCCCTGGAGACAGAAGAATGACGAACACCCCCTTCCCTGACGGCTTCCTCTGGGGCGGCGCGACCGCGGCGAACCAGATCGAGGGCGCGTACGACGAGGACGGCAAGGGCCTCTCGGTGCAGGACGTGATGCCCCGCGGCATCTCGGGTCCCCGCAGTGACCGCCCGACCCCCGAGAACCTCAAGCTCGTCGGCATCGACCACTACCACCGCTACGCCGAGGACATCGCGCTGTTCGCCGAGATGGGCTTCTCGGTCTACCGGTTCTCGATCGCGTGGAGCCGGATCTTCCCGAACGGCGACGAGACCGAGCCCAACGAGGCTGGTCTGGCGTTCTACGATCGCGTGCTCGACGAGCTCGAGAAGCACGGCATCGAGCCGCTCGTGACGATCTCGCACTACGAGACGCCGCTGCACCTGGCCGAGGCCTACGGCGGATGGACGAACCGCGCGCTCATCGGCTTCTACGAGCGTTACGCCCGCACGCTCTTCGAGCGCTACGGCAGCCGCGTGAAGTACTGGCTGACGTTCAACGAGATCAACTCGCTCCTGCACGCGCCGTTCATGAGCGGCGGCATCCCGATCCCCGAGGGCGGCGTCCCCCAGAGCGAGCTGTACCAGGCGATGCACCACGAGCTCGTGGCGTCCGCCCGCGCCACGCGCATCGCCCGCGAGGTCGCCCCCGAGGCGAAGGTGGGCTGCATGGTGCTGTCCATGCCCATCTACCCGCTCACCCCGTCGCCGGTCGACGCGGTTGCGGTGATGGATGCCGACCACGGCAACCTCGTCTACGGCGACGTGCACACGCGCGGAGAGTACCCGGGCTACTTCCTGCGCACCCTGCGCGAGAAGGGCATCGCGCTGGACATCACCGACGAGGACCGCGACGACCTCAAGAACACCGTCGACTTCGTCTCGTTCAGCTACTACATGTCGATCGCCGAGACGGGCGACCCGGAGAAGCGGGCCACCGCCGAGGGCAACATCATGGGCGGCGTCCCCAACCCGACCCTGCCCGCCAGCGAGTGGGGCTGGCAGATCGACCCCGTCGGCCTGCGGCTCGTGCTCAACCAGTTCTGGGACCGTTGGCAGAAGCCGCTGTTCATCGTCGAGAACGGGTTGGGCGCCCGCGACCAGCTCGTCGAGGTCGACGGCGAGAAGACGGTCGTCGACGACTATCGCATCCAGTACCTCAACGACCACCTCGTGCAGGTCGGCGAAGCGCTGCAGGACGGTGTCGACGTGCTCGGCTACACCTCGTGGGGCTGCATCGACATCGTCAGCGCGAGCACGGCACAGCTCAGCAAGCGATACGGTTTCATCTACGTCGACCGTAACGACGACGGCTCCGGCACCCTCGATCGGTACCGGAAGAAGTCGTTCCACTGGTACGGCGACGTCATCCGGACCAACGGCGCGTCCCTGACCCGCTGATCCCATCGATCGGATCGGCCCCGGGCCCTCACGGCCCGGGGCCGATCCGCGGAGAACCATGACCCGCATCGCCTTCCTCGACGTCGACGGCACGATCCTCGAGCACGGATCGGTGATCGCCCCCTCGACGGTCGACGCCATACGCCGCGCCCGCGCGAACGGCCACCTCGTGTGGCTGTGCACCGGCCGCGCCGACGGCGACATCCACCCCGACGTGAAAGCGATCGGCTTCGACGGCGCGATCAGCAACGGCGGGGCCTACGCCACACGCGACGGCGAGTTCGTCGTGCAGCACCCGATGCGCCGGGACGACGTGGCCGCCATCGAGGACTACTTCGTCGCGCATGGCATCCACTACTTCCTGCAGACGCACGAGGCGGTGTTCGCCTCTCCGGGTATCGAGCCGACGATGCGCGAGTACCTGCGCGAGCGTCTGGCCCGCCGAGCGGCCGAGATCGCCGCCCTCGGGCTGGACATCGAGCCGACCACCTCGGTTCCCCGCGCCCGACCCCTCGCCGACATCGACCGCGACCGCGTCGCGAAGGCCGTGTTCATCAGCCCCGCCCCCGACACGGTCGCGCACGCCGGGGTCGAACTGGGCGAGCGCTTCCATGTCATCCCGGGGTCGATTCCGCTGCCCGGCGGGTCGAACGGCGAGATCGGGCTCAGTGGCGTGACGAAGGGCTCGGCGATTCTCGAGGTGCTCGCGCTGCTCGGCCTCGACCCGGCGGATGCCATCGGCATCGGTGACTCGTGGAACGACGTCGAGATGTTCCAGGTCGTCGGCACCCCGGTCGCCATGGGCAACGCGGTACCCGAACTGCAGGCTCTGGCCGGTCGCGTGACGACCGCCGTGCTCGACGACGGCGTCCACAACGCGTTCGCCGAGCTCGGCCTGATCTGAGGCCGGTGCCGCCCCACCGATAAACGCATTCTGCACTGAGAAACGTTCGCAGCGAGCGTATCCGGGTGCAGAGAGCGTTTCTCGGATGCCGCCCGAGCGCGGGCGCATCCCGGGCCGCTGCCCGGTGCGAACGGCCTCAGTCCAGGAAGATGTCGGGGTACATGGCCTCGTCGGGGGTGCCGGGGACGGCGGCGTAGCCGGAGAAATCCGTCACGCCCGCGGCCTCCAGCACGTCCTCGACGATCAGCGTCCGGCCGGTGAGCTCGCGCGACGGCTGGGTGAGCACCTCGTACGCGGCATCCGCGTAGATCTCGGGCGTGCGCGAGACCCGCATGAGCCGGTCGCCGCCGATGACGTTCTGCACCGCCGCGGTCGCGATGGTCGTCCGCGGCCACAGGGTGTTCGCGGCGATCCCGTCGCTCGCGAACTCCGACGCGATCCCCAGCGTCGCCATCGTCATGCCGAACTTCGCCAGGCTGTACCCGGTGTGCGCACCGAGCCATTTCGACGTGACGTTCAGCGGCGGCGAGAGCGACAGGATGTGCGGGTTGGACGCCTCACGAAGCTGCGGGATCGCGGCGCGCGAGAGCACGAAGGTCCCGCGCACGTTGACGTCCTGCATCAGGTCGTACTTCTTCGTCGCGAGGTCGAGCGACCCCGAAAGGTCGATGACGCTGGCGTTGTTCACCACGATGTCGACGCCGCCGAACTCGCCGACCGTGCGCAGCACGGCCTCGGTGATCGACTCCTCGTCGCGCACGTCGCCGACGATCGGCAGCGCGCGACCGCCCGCGGCGCGGATCGCCTCGGCCGCCGTGTGCACGGTGCCCTCGAGTTTCGGGTGCGGCGTGTCGGTCTTGGCCAGCAACGCGACGTTCGCGCCGTCGCGCGCGGCGCGCAGCGCGATCGCGAGGCCGATGCCCCGGCTCCCGCCCGACATGAGGATGGTCTTTCCGGCGAGGGTCATGAGCGTCCTTTCGCGGAGGCGGCGGCGAAGGCCGCGACCCGCGCCCGCGCCTCGGGGGTGTCGAAGGCGGCGCCGATCGTCGCAGCCTCGTCGGAGAGGTTCTCCGCGAAGGAGCGACCCGCGCCGACGCGCACGAGACGCGTCGCCTGGCCGAACGCGGCGGTCGCCCCGTCGAGCCAGAACCGCGCGATCCCCTCCACCCGCGAGGCCAGATCCCCGGATGCCACGACCTCGGCGACCAAACCCCACTCGAGGGCTTCGGCGGCATCCAGCATCCGATCCTGCAGCAGCAGCTGCAGCGCACGGCGCTGGCCGATCGCCGCCGGCAGCAGCGTCGACACACCGAGATCGGGCGTGAGGCCGATGTTGGCGTAGCGGCTGACGAAACGGGCGTTCTCGCTCGCGACGACGTAGTCCGCGGTGAGCATGAGGCCGAGTCCGCCGCCCGCGACCGCCCCCTGCACCGCCGCGACCATCGGCAGCGGCGCCTCGACGAACGTGCGGATGCCGTCGTGGATCGCTTCGGCCGTCTCGGTCACGACCGAGCCCGACGCGCCGGTCGTCGCCATCGCCACGACGTCGCCGCCGGCGCAGAACGCGGGGCCCGTGGCATCCAGGATCACCGCTCCGACGGAGGCATCCGAGGTGACCTCGTGCGCGACGTCGCGCCAACGGCGGGCCATCGGGAAGTCCATTGCGTTGAGCGAGGCTGGGCGGTCGAACGTGACGCGGGCGAGGCCGGCGTCGACGGAGAGGAGGATGCCGTCGGTCATTTCGGTGCCATCCGGATCGCGCCGTCGAGTCGGATGGTCTCGCCGTTGAGGTAGCCGTTGTCGACGATCGCGAGCACGAGGCGCGCGTACTCGTCGGGGGCGCCGAGCCGCGACGGGTACGGCACCTGCTGGCCGAGGGAGTCCTGCGCGGCCTGCGGCAGGCCCTTGAGCATGGGGGTCTCCATGATCCCCGGCGCAATCGTGACGACCCGGATGCCGTGACGCGCGAGCTCGCGCGCAATCGGCAGGGTCATCGCGTGCACACCGCCCTTGCTCGCCGAGTACGCGGGCTGGCCGATCTGCCCGTCGAAGGCCGCGACGCTCGCGGTGTTCACGATCACGCCGCGGTCGCCGCTCTCGGTCGGGTCCTGCGCCGCCATGAGCGCCGACGTCTGCGCGATGACGTTGTAGGTGCCCACGAGGTTGATCCGGACGAGGCGTTCGAAATCCGCCAGCGGCGTGGGCTTCAGGTCGCGGTCGAGCACCTTGGCCGGCGGGGCGATGCCCGCGCAGTTCACGACGACCCGCAGCGGCCCGGACTCGACGGCGCGGGCCGCGGCGGCGGCGACCTGCTCGGCGTCGGTGACGTCGGCCGGGGCGAACGTCCCCCCGAACTCGTCCACCACGCTCGCCCCCGCGGAGGAGGGCAGATCGATGATCGTCACGCGCGCGCCCGCGGCGGCGAGGCGATGCGCCGTGGCGAGGCCGAGGCCCGAGGCCCCTCCGGTGACGAGGGCGGATGCACCCGCGATGTCCATGCGTTCTCCTTCGAAGGCAGAAACTCAGTGTCACTCTACCCGGGACTCAGGTTCGGCGTGGACGATCGCGGGACCACCCGTGACCGCGGACGGCGTGCGTGCGGATGGCGCCCGTGGACGCTCCGTCCGCGAGGAGGGCGATCTCGTCGGCGCTCCACCCGTACGTCGTGCGCAGACGCTCAGCGAGGGCGGCAACCGGGTGGGGAACGGCCACCTCGACGCCCCGCGGAACGTCTCCGGCCTGAGGATCGAGAACCCGCGCGGCCTCGCGCAAGTCGCTTACGAGACCTCGCACGCGGTCCACTCCGTACGCCGCGGAGGCCAGACTCCAGTCGCCGACCACGACGACCGCACCGGCGGGATGGGGCGCGCGCGACACGCTGACCCGCTCGCGGGCGCGGGCGAGCCGCACGACCGCGACGCCGATCACGGCCACGACGAGCATGCCCACGATGGTGGCGGGGACGAAGGAGAAAGCGAGGTCGTAGCGCGGCGAGCCCCATCCCGTCAGAATCGCGATCACTCCCCGCAGCACCGAGAAGACGGAGTAGGCCGCGGTCGCGAGCGCGATCGTCCGCATCGCGGACCACGGCTCGGCGTCCGAGCGGGCGGCGGCCCACGTGCAGCCCGTGCAGACGACCGCGAGGACCGCGACCTTGACCGGCATCGACACCGTCTCGGGGGCGAGGGTCGTGACCGTGGCAACGGCGATCGAGACCGCGAAGGCGCCCACCGACCACCCCAGGCCCGACCGTCCGTCGAGCACGCGCAGTGCGACGAACAGCAGCAGGGGCGCGAGCACCATGCACATGTCGGCGACGGCGAGCGACGCCCGGCTCCCGCTCCCCCCGTACGCGAGGTAGAGCGCGCTGGCTCCGACGGCGGCCACGGCGGACGCCGCAGCGAAACGCAGGAACAGCGTGAACGGGCCAGGCGAGCCCACGCGCGGCAGGGCGACGAAGAGCACGGAGCCGACCACGGCGATACTCATCGCGAGCAACGCCAACGACAGAGCCATGGCACCCTCACCCCCGTTCCGCCACCCGAAGTGGGGGACGGCGAGGACTCAGCGTAGCCGCCGCCGGGGGTCTGTCCACGAGGGATCCTGACAACAACTGCGGCGATCGTCCAGGATCCGGCGTTCTAGGCTCGTCGGATGGACTTCACGGTGGAACACGTGGCCGTTGACGATCCCCGGGCCGTCGCCCTGCGCGCCCTGTTGGACCTCGACCTCGACGAGCGGTACCGCGAAGCCGATGCCGACGACCCGCCCGGAGTGGCGGAGGAACGGACCGAGGCGCTCGCCGTGCACGCCGAGCAGGTCGTCGCCACTTTCCTGGCCGTGGATGCCGACGGTTCCGCGCTCGGACACGTGCTGCTGCGGCGCCTCGGCGAAGAGTGGGAGCTGAAGCGCCTCATCGTCACCGAGGCCGCGCGCCGGCGCGGTGTCGGTCGCGCGTTGACGGACGCGGTGGTGAGGCGGGCACGCGAGGGTGGCGCCTCCCGCGTGATCCTGCAGAGCGGGCGCATGCAACCGGAATCGCTCGCGCTGTACGCTGCCGCGGGGTTCACCCCGATCCCCGTCTACGAGCCCTACGTCGCCACGATGCCGAAGTCGCTGTGCTTCGAGCGGCCGCTCTGACGCGAAGCCCCTCCACCGTGGGGCGCGTCAGCCCTCGCCGCGGGGCGCGTCAGCCCACGCCGCGGGACGCGTCAGCCCACGCGGTGGCGCGTCAGCCCTCGCCGTGGGGCGCGTCAGCCCCCACCGCGAGACGCGCCAGCCCCCGTCGTGTGACGCGTCAGCCCCCACCGCGCGACGCGTCAGCCCTCGCGCTCTGACGCGTCAGCGCCCGCCGTGACACGCGTCAGCCCCCGACGAAGCGGAAGGCCCCGGACGCCACGGCCACGGCGAGCGCGACACCGATGAGCGCCACGGCCCCCGCGAGAGCCACGCCGTCGCGCGGGTGCAGGCGCGACGGCCGCGACCACGTGCGTTCGACCTCGGCGCCGAAGCCCCGGGCCTCCATCGCGGTCGCGAGGGTCGTGCCGCGGCGGACGGCGAACACGAGCAGCACGAACGCCATCCCGAGGAACCGGCGCACCGCGCCACGATCGCCGAGGCCGCGCGCGCGGCGGGCGAGGGTCATCGTGCGCCAATCGTCCACGAACAGCCCGACCGTGCGGGCCCCCGCCAGAACGCCGAGCACGAAACGGCTCGGGAGCTTGGCGACCTGCGCGAGCGCATCGGCGAGTTCGGTCGGATCGGTGCGTCCGAACAGCAGGATCGTGGGGAGCCCGAGGGCGAGCACGCGCAGCATCACCGCGAGGGACAGCGCGATCGAGTCGTCGCTGACGGTGGCGAAGAGGAACTGGCCGTACACGGTGCCGCCCGGCTGCGCGTAGAGCAGCATGCTCACGCCCGCGACGGGGGCGAACACGACGACGGGAATGAGACGTCGCAGCACCGTTGCGACCGCGAGTCCGGTGAGGGGCACGCACAGCAGCTCGAGCACGATGGCGACGGACGCGCTCACCGGGTCGAGCGTGGCGAACAACGGCACTGAGAGCACGAGGGCGATGAGGATCTTCGTGACCGGGTTGACCCCGTCCAGCCACGACAGCGTGCGCTCGCTCCGCGCCAGCGTCGCCGTCACGCCGCGCTCCCGAGGGTGATGCGGTGCTGTCCCAGATGCCGCACGACGTCGGCGTCGTGGGTGACGGCGACGACCGTCCGGCCCCGCGCGATCTCGCGCTGGAGCAGGGCGACGACCTCGCTCCAGCCGCGGCGGTCCTGACCGAACGTGGGCTCGTCGAGCACGATCACCGCGGGCGAGGATGCCAGGACGGTCGCGACCGACAGCCGCCGCTTCTGCCCGCCGGAGAGCGTGAAGGGGTGGGCTTCCGCGAGGGATGCCAGGTCCAACCGTTCGAGCAGCTCGTCGACGATCGCGTCGACCTCGGTCGTCGGCATCCGCAGCGCGCGGGGCCCGACGGCGAGTTCGTCGCGGAGGGTGGTGGCGAGGAACTGGTGCTCCGGCTCCTGGAACACCGTGCCGATCCGCGTGAGGAGTTCGGTCGAGCGCCAGCGGGAGGGACGCCGGATGCCGCGGGCGGCCAGCGACGCGGATGCCTCGATCTCTCCCGCGAGCTCGGGCAGCAACCCGGCGAGGGTCAGCGCGAGGGTGGACTTCCCGGCGCCGTTGGGGCCTGTCACGACCGTGCCGCTCCCCTCGGGAATGCGGACGTCGAGTCCCGCAAGGACCGGCGTCCGGCGCTCGCGACCGATCGTCAGCCCGGATGCCGAGAGCACGGCATCCATCGACGGGGGGGCCGGAGCCAGCGCGGGCAGGTCGACCGGACGCCCCGGCACCCACACGCCCGCCGCGGCGAGCGCCGCACCGTGCTCGGCGAACACTCGCGCGGGCGGACCGTCGGCGAGAAGGCCCCCTCCCGGCGCCAGCACGATCACGCGGGTGACGAGGTCGGCCCACACCGCGGTGCGGTGCTCGATGAGCACGAGGGTGGTCTCACCGCCCGCCACCACCCGTTCGACGGCGGAGCGCACCTCGCGCACGCCGTCGGGGTCGAGGTTGGCGGTGGGCTCGTCGAGCAGCAGCAGCCCCGGCTGCATCGCCAGCACGCCGGCGAGCGCGAGCCGCTGCTTCTGCCCTCCCGACAGAGCCTTCGTCGGCCGATCGCGGGGCACGTCCAATCCCACGGATGCCAGCGCTCCGGCCACCCGCAGGGGAATGGCGTCGGCGGGCACCCCGAGGTTCTCGCACCCGAACGCGACGTCATCGCCGACCTTCGACAGCACGACGCCGGCCTCCGGGTCTTGCAGGACGAGGCCGATGCGCCCGCGCTGGGACTCGGGCGCCTGGCCGTCGACGAGGATGCGACCGTTCGCTTCGCCCTCGTCGCTGCCGCCGAGCAGCCCGGCGAGCCCGGCGAGCAACGTCGACTTGCCCGCACCGGAGGCGCCCAGCAGGAGCACCCGCTCACCCGGGTCGATCGTCAGGTCGATGTCGCGGGTGGCCGGCAGCCGGCGACCGGCGTAGCGCCATCCCCAGCCATCGACCTCGACCCGGGCCGGATGCGGCATCAGACCTCGCGGCGGCGTTCGCGTCCCGCGGCGAAGCGGCTGAGCGCGCCGCTCGCGGCGAGCGCCCGGACCAGCAGCCACCCCACGACGCCGCCCAGCACCGTACCCGAGACGATGAGCGTGCCGAGGTAGAGGAGGTTGAACTCGGCGGTCTTGACGATGTTGCCGGTGAAGAACTCCAGCACCCACGCCCCGACACCGGCGCCCGCGCCGGCGAGCATCGCGACCGGCAACGAGAAGCGCAGGTACAGGAACGCCAGGAAGATCAGCTCCGCGCCGAGGCCCTGCGCGAGGCCCGAGTAGATCGTGCTGATACCCCAGACGTTGCCGATGAGGGCGGACACGACAGCGGCGATGAGCTCGACGAGGAGCGCCGCGCCAGGCTTGCGGATCACGAGCCCGCCGACGACGCCGCCGAGGAGCCAGATTCCGACGGCGATGCCGCCGAGACCGGGCGTGAGCCCGTCCATCGCGGCGAACCAGAGACCGCCGACGGTGTTCCAGGCCCAGAAGATGAGGCCGATCGCGACGCCGAGGACGGCGGCGACGACGATGTCGACGACCCGCCACCGGAACCGGTCGGACGTGGCGACGGCGGGGGCCGTCCGGGTGGACGCGGACGCGTGCATGTGTTCTCCTCCCTGCGCCGGCATGATCCGGATCAGGTTCGACGGTCGAAGCGTGGGTCGCTTCCTCTCAGCCCGGCTCACCGGACTCCCGTGGTTGTGGTTCCCGAGTATAGGCCGGTCGCCGGGGTAGCGTGGGCGAGTGCACGACCAGAACCCGGCCACACGGCGCGAGCTGCGTGACCGGGTCGACGCGTCGGGCGACCGGAGCGGGGATGAGCTCGAGCCCACGGCGTCCATCGACGCCCCCTCGGATGCCGAGCGCCCCTCGGACATCGACGCCCCCTCGGACGCCGACGACCCCTCGGACGCCGACACCCCCACGGACACCGACGCCCCGGCCCCCGACGTCGGCGCACCGGCGCCCGCGCTGGCCCCGGCTCCCGAGCGCATCCTCATCGGCGGACCCATCGCGCTGACCTGGGTCGACCCCGAGGGCGCCGCGGCTCCCCGCCCCGCTCCCGAGTTCGCGCTCACCGCGACTCAGCCGCGCCCGCTCGACCTCCTCGCCGGTCGGCGCCGTCGCGCGCTCCGTCCCGGCACGGTGGTGCCGCCGCTGCTCTTGCTGCTGCTGGTCGCGATCTACTCTGCGGTCACGCTGCTGTGGCCGTTGAACGCGGTGCCGCCGCGGGTGACCCCGCTCATCGTGAACGTCGCCGCCGCGCCCGCCGCCGCGCCCGCCTGGCCCGGTCAGGGAGAAGCCGCGATCGCCGTCCAGGGCATCCCCGGCGTGCTCTCCTCCGCGGAGAACCCCGAGTCGATCGCCAGCATCACCAAGATCGTGACCGCCCTCCTGGTGCTGGATCGACTGCCGCTCGCGCCCGGTGAGCAGGGACCCTCGTACGCGTTCACGCAGGCCGACAGCGACGACTACTGGCAATACCGTTTCCGCGGCGAATCCTCACTCGACGTCCCCGTCGACGGGACCCTCACCGAACTGCAGATGCTTCAGGGCATGCTCATCGCTTCCGCCAACAACTACGCCCAGCGCCTGGCATCCGAGATCTGGCCGTCGAACGCCGACTTCGCCGCGGCGGCGGACCAGTACCTGACCGACCGGGGCATCTCGGGCATCACCATCGTCAATCCGACGGGGATCGAGGCGGGGAACACCGCGACCCCCGCGGCGCTCATCGCGCTCGCGCAGAAGGCGCTGCAGAACCCGGTGATCGCCGACATCGTCCAGACCCGGGAGCTGTCCCTCCCGGGGGCCGGGTCGTTCCGCAACGGCAACCCGCTGCTGGCCGACCCCGGCGTCGTCGGCATCAAGACCGGGACCCTGGATGCCTGGAACCTGCTGTCGGCGAAGGATCTGACGGTCGGCGACGTCACGGTGCGCACGTACGCGGCGGTGCTCGGACAGCCCGGCCCGGACGCCCGTGATCAGGCCAGCCGCGACCTGTACGCGCGCCTGGCCGAGGAGATCCAGGTGCGCACCTCCGTGCCCGCGGGGACCGTGGTCGGCCGGGTCTCGACGCTGTGGGGCGAGGACGTCGCGCTCGTCACCGCGGAGGACGCGCAGAACGTGCTGTGGAACGGTGCGAGCGCCACCCCGGACGTGTCCTTCACGCTGGGCGAGTCGCGCGACGCGGGCGACACCGCGGGCGAACTGATCACCACCGGGCCGCTCGACGCCGCCACGGTCGATGTGCGCCTGCAGGACGACGTCGACCCGCCGAGCCCGTGGTGGCGGCTGACGCATCCCCTCGACCTCCTGGGTCTCAACGACTGACGGGCGTCCGCTCGTCGCGGTGCCGCCTGCCGGCATCCGACTGCGGGCTCCGGCGCTGCTCCTCCACAACCCGCGTGCGATGGCATCCATCCCCGGGATGCCGCGCGGGCGGGGTTCGATGTCGGCGGCCCTCGCTAGCATGCACACATGTCTTCCGATCCCCCTCCCGACACTCCCTCCGCGGCCACGGCGGGCCATCCGGCCGGGTTGTCCGCGGTCCTCGACGACGCGCTCCGCGCCGGGTCCGAGCTCGCCGCTGCCGAGGTGGCGCGAACCCGCGCCCTGGCGGCGGCCGGGCACCTCGCCCTTGACGTGATGGCCGACCGGCGGGCGACCGCCCGAGCCTCCGAGATGGCGCTGCGGGAGGTCGCCTCCGAGCTCGCGGCGGCCGAGAGTCTGTCCGATCGCAGCGTGCAGTCGCAGATCGGCCGCGCCATGACGCTGGTCGACGACTATCCGCAGACCCTCGCCGCGTGGGAGGCGGGGGTCATCACGCGTGCCCACGTGCACGCGATCGCCGATGTCGGGGCGCCTCTCCCCGTCGACGCGCGCGCCGAGTACGACCTGCTCGCCGTCGCGACCGCCGACGGCCTCAGCCCCGGCCGGCTGCGCTCGCGTCTTGCTGTGCTCGCCGAACGTCTGCAACCGGCCACTCTGACGGAGCGTCACCAGCGCGGACGTGACACACGGTGTGTTCGGGTCATCACCGGGGTCGACGGCATGTCCGACCTCATCGCGACGCTGCCGACCGTGCTCGCGGTCGGGATCTACGACCGTCTGAGCCGGCAGGCCCACGCTCTTGTCGACGCGAGGGACGCGACGACCGAATCAGGCACGGATGACCGCACCACCGCGCAGCTTCGCGCAGACATCCTCGCCGACCTTCTGCTGACCGCCGCGCCCGATGCCGATCCGACCCGCACCGACGACGGCCCCGGCGCCCTTGGAAGCATCCGCGCGCGGGTCCAGGTCGTCGTGCCCGCGCTGACCATGCTGCGACCTGCGGAGGAGAACCTCGACCCCGCCGAACTCGTCGGACACGGCCCCGTCGATGCCGGCACCGCGCGCGCTCTCGCCGAGACGACCGTGCTCCCCTGGGATCGGGTCGTCACCCACCCCGTCACCGGCGCGGTGCTGTACACCGACACCTACCACCGCGGCAGCGCGATCGACCGGTTCCTCCGTGCCCGCGACCGCCACTGCCGGTGGCCCGGCTGCACGGTTCCGGCGGTCCGTGCCGAGGTGGATCACACGCACGACTACGCGCTGGGCGGCCCGACCGACGTCGCGAACCTCGCGCACCTCTGCCAACGGCACCACACGCAGAAACAGTTCACCCGCTGGAGAGTGACCCAGCTCCCCGGCGGAGTCCTCCGCTGGACCAGCCCCACCGGGCGCACGTACACCGATGAGCCCCTGCCCTACTCTCCCGCTGTCCGCTTCGTTCCGGACGACCCCTCCCCACCCGAACCGGACGTGCCAGCGGCCCCCTTCTGACGCTGCGCCTGTGTGTCGCAGTGCCCGACGCGTTGCAGAGCGCGCAGCATCCGGTTTCGCTTGCACCGTAGCCTCGCTTCATGCCCTTGGCTCTCGTCACCGGCGCCGCGCGCGCCAACAGCATCGCCGCCGCGATCATCCCCCGCCTCGAAGCCGACGGGTGGGACGTCGTGACCAGCGAACTCGAGACCGGTGACTACCCCTGCGACCTCGCCGACCCGACCGCTCCGACGCACCTCGTCGAACGCGTCTCCCGCGAGCGCGGCCCGCTCCACGCGCTCGTCCTCAGCCACGCGCACGGTGTCGAATCCGGCATCCTGGACACCACCGCCGAGAGCTTCGACCACCACGTCGCCGTCAACGCCCGCGCAAGTCTTCTCCTGATCGCGGCGTTCGCGCGGCAGGTCGATGAGACCGGTGGCGCGATCGTCGCGTTCACGAGCGACCACACCACCGGGAATCTTCCGTACGGCGCTTCGAAGGGTGCGCTCGACAGAATCGTCGTCTCCGCTGCTCGGGAGCTGGGACCACGAGGCATCTCCGCGAACGTCGTGAACCCGGGACCGATCGACACCGGCTGGATGGATACCGCAACGCGCGACGCCGTGATCGCGCACCAGCCGCTCGGCCGGCTCGGCGTCCCCCGCGATATCGCCGCCATCACGGCGTTCCTTCTGTCGGACGAGGGTCGCTGGGTCAGCGGTCAGCTTCTGCACACCGACGGCGGATTCTCCGCGCGCTACTGACCGGCCGACGCGACGACCTCCGTCGTGCTAGCGTCGCCCGCAGTGACACGGGGTGCCCCAGGGGCTGAGAACACACCCGTCGAACCTGATCTAGTTCGTACTAGCGAAGGGATGTCGCGAATGGTCGTTCGCACGTCGTCGTCTCCGTCCACCGCCGTCGAGGCTCTCGCCGCTCTGCGCGGCTCCCCACCGCTCGTGCAATGCATCACGAACGCCGTGGTCACCAACTTCACGGCCAACGCGCTCCTCGCCCTCGGCGCGTCGCCCGCGATGTGCGACATCCCGGGCGAGGCCGGATTCTTCGCCCGCGTCGCCGGTGGGGTCCTGGTCAACCTCGGCACCCCGACCGCGGAACAGCGCGACGCCGCCCGAGAGGCCGTGGCCGCCGGGACGCCGTGGGTGCTCGACCCGGTCGCCGTCGGGGCGCTGCCGGTCCGTACGGCCCTCGCCCACGAACTGCTCGAGGCGCGGCCGGCCATTGTGCGCGGCAACGCGTCGGAGATCCTCGCCCTGGCCGGGGCGGGAGCGGGCGGGCGTGGCGTGGACTCCACGGACACCCCCGATGCCGCACTCGACGCCGCGCGGACCCTCGCGCAGCGCACCGGCGGGACGGTCGCCGTTTCGGGCGCGGTGGATCTCATCGTGGATGCCGACCGCATCGCGCGCGTCCCGGGCGGGAGCGTGCTGCTCACCCGCGTGACCGGCGGCGGCTGCGCCCTCGGCGCGGCGATGGCGGCGTTGCTGGCGACATCGGCGCCGTTCGACGCCGCGGTCGCGGCGAGCGCCATCTGGGCCGTGGCCTCGGAGCGGGCGGAGGCGGCCTCGAGCGGACCGGGGTCGTTCGCGGTCACGTTCCTCGACGCCCTCGCCGCGATCGAGCCGGGTGACCTCGACGGGCGGGTCCAGGCGTGAACGCGACCGATCTGTCGCTGCACCTCGTCACCGATGACCGGATGCCGTTCGCGCACGTCGTCGACGTCGTCGACGCGGCCGCGAGCTCCGGTGTCAGCGTCGTGCAGTTCCGCGACAAGACGGCGACCGGGCGCGACCTGTTCGACCGCGTCACGGCGCTCTCCGACGTCATCGCCGGACGCGTGATGTTCGTGGTCGACGACCGCGTCGACGTCGTGCTCGCCGCCCGCGCAGCGGGCGCACGCGTCGACGGCGTGCATCTCGGCCAGACGGATCTGCCGGTCTTCGCCGCGCGCCGGCTCCTCGGTGCCGATGCCCTCATCGGCTGGACCGCGAACACCCCGGCGCACTTCGCCGCCGCCGCCGCGCTGCCCCCCGACACTGTGGACTACCTCGGCGTCGGCGTCATCCGCGCCACCGCGACCAAGCCCGATCACCCGGAGCCGCTCGGGGTGGACGGCTTCGCCGAACTGGTGGCATCCGCCCCTCTGCCGTGTGTCGCGATCGGAGGGATCCAGACGCACGATGTGGCCCCGCTGCGTCGAGCCGGAGCGGCGGGGGTCGCCGTCGTGTCGGCCGTGAGCGCGGCGGAGGATCCTGCGGCGGCGACGCGCGCGCTCCGCGAGGCGTGGTCATGATCCCGCGCGTCCTCAGCATCGCGGGGACCGACCCGACCGGGGGCGCAGGCGTTCAGGCCGACCTCAAGTCGATCTCGGCGTTCGGCGGGTACGGGATGGCCGCCGTGACCGCGCTCGTCGCGCAGAACACCCTCGGGGTGCGCGAGGTGCACGTCCCGCCGACGGCATTCTTGGCGGCGCAGCTCCGCGCCGTCAGCGACGACGTCGACATCGATGCCGTGAAGATCGGGATGCTCGGGTCGGCCGAGGTCGTCGCGGTGGTGTCCGCGTGGCTCACCGAAGTGCGGCCGCCGGTGGTCGTGCTCGACCCGGTGATGATCGCCACGAGCGGCGACCGCCTGCTCGACGCCGACGCCGAGGCGGCCGTGCGCGAGCTGTGCCGTCTCGCCCATCTCGTGACCCCCAACCTGCCCGAACTCGCCGTGCTCGTCGGTGAGCCGGTCGCGGCCGACTGGGACGCCGCGATCGCGCAGGCGCGGACCCTCGCCTCCCGCGCCGACACGTCCGTGCTACTCAAGGGCGGGCACCTGTCGGGCCCCGACAGCCCGGATGCCATCGTCGACACCGACGGCATCCACCCGGTGTCGGGCCCGCGCGTCCACACCCGTCACACGCACGGGACAGGGTGCTCGCTGTCATCCGCGATGGCGACACTCGCCGCGCGCGGTCTCGCGTGGCCCGCCGCGCTCGAGCGGGCGAAGCCCTGGCTCACCGGCGCTCTGGAGCATGCCGCCGACCTCCGTGTGGGACGCGGCAACGGTCCCATCGATCACTTCCACGCGCTGCGGCCGCACCTCGACCTCGGACCGGCGTGGAGCGTCGAGCGGTGGGATGCCACGGCCTCGGTGCGCGCCGACGTCGACGCCAGCGCCTTCGTGCGGGGGCTGGCATCCGGCGACCTGGATCGCGCGGCTTTCACCTGGTACCTGGGGCAGGATCTGCTGTACCTGCGCGAGTACGCCCGCGTGCTCGCCCGGGCAGCGGCGCTCGCCCCGACGACGGAAGAACAGCGGTTCTGGGCGGCCGCGTCGGCCTCGTGCCTCGCCGAGGAAGCGCGCCTGCACGAGAGCCACGTGGATGCCACCGCCCTCGCGCCCGCGCCGGACACCACCGCGTACACCGACCATCTGCACGCCGTCTCGGCGGGCGGCTCGTACGCGGTGCTGGTCGCGGCGGTGCTGCCCTGCTTCGTGCTGTACACCGACATCGGCGCGCGCTGGCGCGGCACGTTCGACCCCGACCACGCCTACGCCGACTGGCTCACGGCCTACGGCGACGAGGTGTTCGCAGCGTCGTCCGCCGAGGCCTCGCGGATCGCGGACACCGCCGCGCGAGCGGCATCCCCCGCCGTCCGGGCCGCGATGTCGGCGGCCTACGACCGGTCGATGCGGCAGGAGCTGGCCTTCTTCGAGGCTCCGCTGCGCGGGTGAGTCCGCGCCGGACCGGCCGGCCCGCGGCAGGCGTTCGCGGGGGTGAGGCGGGCCGACGCCGCGGCGCGGCGGGCGTTCGCGGCGGTGCGGAGGGCCGACGCCGGGGCGCGGCGGTCGTTCGCGGGGGTGAAGCGGGCCGACGCCGCGGCGCGGCGGGGGTTCGCGGCGGTGCGGCGGGCCGAACACCTGAGTTTTCGGCATCCCGCGCGTGCTCGACGCATCGAGAAACCCGCGAACGCCCAGAACTCAGGAGTTCGGACCGCCCACACGTCGGCGAGTGACACCGGACGGTCGGATCAGCCGCTCTTGCGGCGGAACTCCCGCTTCGTGACGGCTCCATGCGTGCCCTGCACGGCCGAGTGACCGTCCAGGTGAGCCTGACCCGACCGCTGCTGCCCGTTCTTCTTCGCCAGGGCTTCCTTGAACTTTCGCTTCATCTCGTCGGATGCCGTGGCATCCGGGGTCTCGTCGGTACTCATGTGCCCACCCTAGGCATGTCCGGCTGACCCGTGCGCCGTCAGACGTGACGGACGCGCTGCTGCAGCCGGGTGCGGATGTCGAACAGCTCGGTGCCGCCGACCTCGCGGGCACCGGGGATGCCGCGACGCAAGAGCGTCGTGAGGGCGCTCCGCTGCACCAGTACGACCGGCGTTCCGCGGACCTTGCCGAGGTCGGTGACGGCGTCGAGGATCGCGTCGTCGGGCAGCACGACCATCGCACCGCTGAACCGGACGCCCGCGGCGCGCGCGATCACGCGGGCGCGCGAGACGAGCTGCGTAACAGGCGAGCCGATCACGTGAGGCCCGGTGATCTCGCCGCGGCGCACGCCCACCGGACCGCCGAAGTCCTCGCTGAGCATCGCGTACAGGCCGCTGGGGCCGAGCACGAGGTGGTCGAGCTTCTGCTCCGGGTCGAGGCCGTCGCGGTCGGCGAAGACGTCGTGCCACACGGTGTACCCCATGCCGAGTTCGGCCACGAGGCGCGCGGTCTCCTCCTCGGCGAGCGCGTCGGCGAGGATGTGCCGGATCTCGGGCGGCGCCGACCGCACGAGCGCGGGGTCGTAGGGGTCGGCGACGTCGACGCCGCGGCCCACCCACTCACGAATGAGCGACAGGTACCGCTCGCGCCGCCATCCGCCGGGCTGCCCGTAGGCGCGGGCGCGGGGTCGGGTGTCCGGACGCGGAGGGGTGGATGCCGCCGTCCCGCCGCCCCACTCGGCCGACGCGTGTCCACGGCCGCGGTCATAGGCGGCGCGGGCCTCGGGCGTGCCGACGAGCTCCCACGCGCGCTGCACCTGCACGAACAGGGCGGCATCGCCACCGGTGTCGGGGTGGGTCTCACGCAGCCGCACGCGGTAGGCACGGCGCAGCCCGTCGTCGTCGATGTCGACATCGACGCGGAGCACCTCGTACGCCGAGAGCGACATGGGACTGTCGAACACGTCCGTCATCCGTTCCGCCGCCCGGGTGCGGCACCCTCCAGGCTATCGGCCGCCGTCTGTGCAACCCCCGGGATGCGCCCGAGGTTTCGCTGACGGCGGCACCCCGCGTCAGCGCCGCTCGTTCCGGCGGGCGTATGCGGCGGCATCCCGGCTCGAGAGGGCGAGCAGCACCAGGATGTCGAGGCTCAGTGTGACGAGTGTGGTCCCCACCGTGATCTCCTGCCCGAGCTCCCACCAGCCGACGAACGCCGTCACGATCGAGACCGTCGACACGAGCATCACGATCACGCGGGCGAGGTTGCTGCCGCGCAGCAACAGGATGCCGAACACCACCTGGACGAGCGCGATGCCGCCCAGGATGCCGAAGAACACACCGGCGCCGACTCCGACGTCCGCGAGGGTCAACGTCGGTTCGGCGCCGGAACCGTCCGCCGCGCCGGCGACCACCTGCAGCCAGGGCGGCAGGTCGAACGCGACCGCGAGGCCCCACACGATCCCCGCCAGAGCACGGAGGAGGACGAGCACTCCCCCGGCGACGGTCGCGGCCGGGCGGCGCATCGCCGGGTCGTGCGCGACCGGGGCGGCGAGCGGCTCGAACGCCGCCCTCTTCTGCGGATGCCTCTCGCTCACGGCCGGCCTCCCGCTTCGGCGGCGTGCGTCCCGGCATCCGTCCACCGTTCGAGGGCAACCGGGTCGACGCCGCGGACGTCGAGGATCGGCAGATCGCCGTCCGTGGTGATGCTGTCGCCGCCGCCGTTGCGCGAGTGGTAGCCGGTCGAGAAGTCGCGGATGACGTCGACCACGACGCCGGGCAGCGTCTGCACGGTCGCGACGATGTGGTCGCGCTCGATGTCGGTGTCGGCGTCGATGCGATGCGTCACCTGGAGGGTGAACAGCGAGAGCCCGACGGCGCGGTCGAACGTGCCGGCGGCGAGCCAGTCGACCCGCCGCCCACCCGGGAGCAGCCAGCCGTCGGGGCAGCGCCAGAGGCGGACGTGGTGCCGTTGCGCGGGGGATCCGGCGACCTCCTGCTGGTACGCGAGGTCCTGCATCCGCCCGAACAGGAACAGCGGGCTGACGGGCGCCGTCGGGTAGCTCTGACGGCGCAACGTCGAGGCCACGATGCGCCACGACGAGCCGAGACTCACCGGGTCGGCCGGGATCCATCCGGCGGCCGCCATGGTCGCCTCGACCTGGGCGCGGTCGCCCTGGAACGCCAGGTTCACCGGGTCGCCCAGCAGGCCGTCGGACGTGCGCGTGCGTCCCATGAAGTAGTCGGGAACGTAGACCGCGGTCAGGATGCGATGCAGCCGCGGCAGCACGAGGTAGGCGAGGAGCCCCCAGAACACGATCGCCATGACGATCCCGCCCCAGCCGATCGTGAAGGTCTGGGTGAAGCTGAGGTACGCGAGCCAGACGGCGGCGAGACCGCCGAAGATGAAGAAGAACCCGTCGAGCAGCCGCCCGATCGACCAGCGCCGCCGCCTCTCCATGGCGTTACCAGAGAGCCGGTTCGGGCTGATGGGCGAACGCCTCGGCGACGCGGTGCGGCGGAAGGTCGAAGCGGTGGGCCGGCGACCACGACGGCGAGCGGTCCTTGTCGACGAGCTGCGCGCGGATGCCCTCGGCGAGGTCGGGCTGGGTCGTCGCGAACCACACGACGAGCCCGTACTCCTGCGTGAGCGCGGCCCGGAGCGACGGCAGCGCCCGCGCCCGTCGGACGGCTTCCAGCGTCACGCTCACGGCGGTCGGAGCCGACGCCTCGAGCAGGTCGGCGGTGGCGTGCGCCTCCGGCTCCCAGCGCTGACGGAGCCGGTGCAGGATGCCATCGAGGTCGTCGGCCGAGAAGGCGTCGTCGATCCACGGACGCCAGGTCTCGAGGTTCGATCTCTCGGGGCTCTCGTCGAACAGCAGCACCAGCTCGGTGGGGCTCGACGGGTCGGCGCGGTACTCCAGGGCCTCGTGCAGGGCCGGGAGGTGGGCGACCGGGACGAGGTGGTCGGCGAAGCCGGCGTACATCGCGTCGGCGGCATCCATCGTCGCGCCGGTGAGACCCAGGTACTCGCCCAGGCGGCCGGGCGCGCGCCCGAGCAGCCACGATCCGCCGACGTCGGGGGTGAAGCCGATCCGGGTCTCGGGCATGGCCAGCTGCGAGCGTTCGGTGACGATGCGGATGCGCGCGTGGCCGGCCAGGCCGATCCCGCCGCCCATCGTCACGCCGTCGGCGATCGCGACGATCGGCTTCGGGTAGGTCGCGATCCGGTGGTTGAGGGCGTACTCCTCGCGGAAGAAGGTGTTTACCTCGTCGATGCGTCCGTCGACCACGAAGTCGTACAAGGCCCGCACGTCGCCGCCCGCGCAGAAGCCGCGGTCGCCCGCGCCGTCGAGGAGCACGAGGTCGACATCGGAGTCGCGCTCCCACCGGTCCAGCGCGGCGGACAGGAGGCGGATCATCCCGAGGTCGACCGCATTGATCGCGCGAGGGCGGTTGAGGGTGAGGTGGCCGACCCCGCGCCAGGCTCGCGCGATGACCGCGTCGTCGTCGGATCGCTGTGCGTTCACGCTGCCACGTTACACAGCCCGCGAGATGGGTTTTCGGCCTCGGATCGGGGAAGATGGGGAGAACGCCCGCCGAACGAGAGGTACTCGATGCCCCAAGGACAGGTGCTGGAATTCTCCGGGCTGACCAAGCGCTTCGGCGCGGTGTCGGCCGTCGACGGCCTGACCGCCCGCGTGGAGCCGGGCCTGGTGACGGGATTCCTCGGCCCCAACGGTGCGGGCAAGACCACGTCGCTGCGCATGCTGCTGGGACTCGTGCGCCCCACCGCCGGATCCGCGACGATCGGCGGCCGCCGCTACGCCGAGATCGAGCGACCGCTGCAGACCGTGGGCGCCGCGCTCGAGGCATCCAGTTTCCATCCGGGACGCTCGGCGGCGAACCACCTGAAGGCGTACGCGCGCGCCGCGAGCCTGCCGCTTTCCCGCGTCGACGAGGTGCTCGGGCTGGTGGGACTCGCCGATGTCGCCGGGCGCCGCGTGGGCGGCTACTCCCTCGGCATGCGGCAACGGCTGGGCCTTGCGACGGCGCTGCTCGGAGACCCGGGCGTCCTGGTGCTCGACGAGCCCTCCAACGGCCTCGACCCGGAAGGCATCCGATGGATGCGATCGCTCCTGCGCCACCTCGCGGCAGAGGGGCGCACGGTGCTGATCTCCTCGCATCTCCTGGCCGAGGTTCAGCAGACCGTCGACGCGCTGCTGATCATCTCGCGCGGGCGCCTGGTGTTCCAGGGCGGCACGGAGGATCTCGCCGACCCGGACGAGTACTCCACCGTCGTGGATTCACCCGATCGCGAGGCCCTGTCCCGTCTGCTCGATGAGCGGGGCATCGAATTCCAGCTCCTGCGGAACGGCTTCACGATCCGGCACGTCGAGCCGCTCGAGATCGGCACGCTCGCCGCCGGCGCCGGCATCGTGCTGTCGCACCTGCAGAGCAAGGGCGCGAGCCTCGAAGACATCTTCCTCGAGCTGGTCAGCGGCGTCCGCACGCACGCGAGCGCGGCGGCCCCGGTGGGCGGGCCGGCGGGGGATGCCACGACCTCGGTGGGCGGGCCCGCCGGGGATGCCACGACCCCGGTGGGCGGACCCGCCGGGGATGCCATGGCCCCGACGCCCGAGCCGGAGGCCGCACCCGTGCCCGCGCACGCGGAATCGCCCACCGCACCCGCGGCACCGGAGCCCGCTCCGTCGACCGACCTCGTCGCGATCGTCCCCGCCCCGCGGAGCGCCGCGACACCGGCGGCGCCCGAAGACGATCCGGGCCCTCGACGCTCGTACGCGGTGGCCGCGACCGGAGTGATCGACATCGTGCCGGTCGAGTCCCGCACCGACGACACGGAGGAGCAACGATGAGCCTGGTGGCATCCACTCGCTCCGAGTACACGAAGCAGTTCAGCACCGCGGGATGGTGGGTCCTGGGCATCGTGCTCATCGTCTACGTCGGCTTCACGGCGGGGGTGCTGGCGCTGGCCTTCGGGGGCGTGGCATCCGGCAAGCTTCCGGGCGCATCGGGGCCCGTCCCCTCGACGGACGGCCTCGCCGGACTCGTCTACAGCTCGGCGAGCGCGGTGGGATACGTCTTCCCGCTGCTCGCGGGGACGCTCATGGTCACGACCGAGTTCCGGCACAAGACCCTCACCCCGACGTTCCTCGCAACGCCCCGCCGCGGCGTCGTGCTCATCGGGAAGTTCGCGATCGGCATCCTGGTGGGCCTGCTCTACGGAGTGCTCGGGTCGATCGCCGCGATCGGCGCCGGAGCCGGCGTGTTCGCCCTGTTCGGTCTCGACACCGAACTCGGCTCCTCCGACACGTGGGTGCTGGTCGGACGGATGCTCCTGGCTTTCGCCCTGTGGGCCGTGGTCGGAATCGGCGTCGGGACGGTCGTGCGCAATCAGGTCGCGGCGATCGTGATCGTGCTGGCCGTGACGCTCTTCATCGAACCGATCGTGCGGACGATCGCCGGTATCGTCGACGGGCTGGGCGAGGTCGCGCGCTGGTTCCCGAGCGCCGCGAGCGATGCCCTGGTCGGCAAGACGATCTTCGGCGCCGTGGGCGCCGGCGGCGCCGAGCCGCTCGAGTGGTGGCTCGGCGGCCTCGTGCTGCTCGGCTACGCGGTGGTGCTCGTCGCGATCGGTCTCGTCACGACCTGGCGCCGCGACGTCGACTGACACCGCCTGCGGCGGGCGCCGCGTCCGGTGCGGCGCGGGGTGCCGTGCCGCGCCGTTCCGTGCGCTGCGCTGCGCTGCGCTGGCGTGCGCGCCCGGCGAGCGCACACGATCGGGTCGACCGCACACGTTCCGGTCGACCGCATCGTGTGGTCTGGGCCGGATCGTGTGATCTCGACCGCAGGAAGAGCGCGGGCGCCCCGTGACGCGTCAGGACACCAGGTCGGCGACGTCCTCGGGTTCGGATGCCACGTCCAAGCGCAGCGCCTTGAGCAGCGCCACGCCGTGCTTGGTGGTGAGCACGAGACGTTCGAACTCGTCGTGGCCGCTCAGGTCGATCACGACGCTGGACTTGCGGCGCCGGATGATGACGAAGTCATTGCCCCCGGCCGACTTCCACGTGCCCATCGCGACCGCGACGGGGAGGTTGGTGCCGGGGTTGGGGACGCCGCGCAGCCACGTCCATGCGTCGTCGGTCAACTGCACACGGTCGATGGTCGTGCGCGGCACCACGATGTTGCGCTTGCGGAACGAGAGGGCACGCTCGGTCGGCGAGAGCACGACCTCGAGCTGCGTCGAATCGAGCAGCAGGGTCACCATGGCATCCATCCTGCCAGCGCCACCGAGCGGGCACCGTCCCCTTCGCTTACGAGAGCGCAACGATCCGCGGCTGCACGGTCGCGGCAATGTGCGCGCAAGCGCTTTGGGTCGCGCAACATGACGCGACCCAACCCGGCGAACCGCGCGCAGCAGTTCGGTCGCGGCGACCTGCGCGCGGCGGCTCGGTCGCGGCGAAGTGCACGCGCGCGCGTTGAGTCGCGCAACATGGCACGACCCAACCCACGGCCCCACGCCCCACGGCACCCCGGTCGCGGCAAAACGCACGCAACGCGGCTCCATCGCGCAACATGGCGCGACCCAACGCCCCACGCCCGCGCAACGCCCCGATGCCCCCCCGCCCCGCGGCACCCCGGTCGCGGCAAAACGCACGCAACGCGGCTCCGTAGCGCAACATGGCGCGACCCAACGCCCCACCCCCGCGCAACTCCCCGACGGCCCCACGCCCCGCTCAGCCCCGAGCCCCGCGCAGCCCCACGCCCCGATGCCCCCGAGCCCAGCGCGGCCCGGGTGTCGGAGGGGAGGGATAGCCTGGAGCGATGAGTACGGGCAGCGCTGCGCCGCAGGCCGCACCGGCCCGGGGCGACTCGATCGACGACCTCCTCGAGCGCGTGCGCGATGGGCACCGGCCCGACGTCGACGAGACCGAGCTTCTGCTTCATGCCCCACTCGATGTGCTGTCCCGCGCCGCCTCGAAGACGCGCGACGAGGGACTGGAGCGCGCCGGACGTCCGCGCGTCATCACGTATTCGCGCAAGGTGTTCGTGCCACTCACCACGCTGTGCCGTGACCGCTGCCACTACTGCATCTTCGTCGACACCCCCGGTCAGCTGAATCTGCTGCGAAAGCCCGCCTACATGAGCCCCGAGCAGGTGCTCACCGTCGTGCGGCAGGGGCAGGCGCTCGGCTGCAAAGAGGCGCTGCTGACCCTCGGCGACCGCCCCGAAGAGCGCTGGCCCGAGGCCCGAGCCTGGCTCGATGAGCACGGCTTCGCCTCGACGATCGACTACGTCGCGCACATCGCGCAGCTCATCACCGCCGAGACCGGCATGCTCGTGCACGCCAACCCCGGAGTGATGCACCCCGACGAACTGTCGACCCTGCGTCCCGTCTCGCCGTCGATGGGCATGATGCTCGAGACCACCTCGCGCCGCCTCTACGAAGAGCCGGGTCAGGTGCATTTCGGCTCGCCCGACAAAGACCCCGACCTGCGTCTGCGCGTCATCGACGACGCCGGGGCCGCCGGCATCCCGTTCACGACCGGCATTCTGGTCGGCATCGGAGAGACCGTCCGCGATCGCGCGGAGTCGCTCATCGCGCTGCGCGACCTCGACGACCGGCACGGACACGTGCAAGAGGTCATCGTGCAGAACTTCCGCGCGAAGCCCCGCACGGCCATGCAGTCAGCCCCGGATGCCGACATGCACGAATACCTCGTCACGGTCGCCGTCGCACGACTCGTATTCGGACCCGACATGCGCATCCAGGTGCCGCCGAACCTGTCCGACCCGCGTGAGCTCGGGCTGCTGATCGAGGCGGGGATCGATGACTGGGGCGGCGTATCGCCGCTCACCGCGGACCACGTCAACCCCGAGCGCCCCTGGCCCCACATCGACGACCTCGCCGCGCACACCGCCGCACGCGGCTTCACGCTCCGCGAACGGCTGACCGCGCACCCCGAGTATGTCAGCGACGCCGCGACGTGGATCGACCCGGCGCTGCACGCCCCGCTGCGGGCATTGGCGGATGCCACGGGCCTCGCGGCCGACGTGATCCCCGCCGCGGCGGGTTCAGGCACTGCCGCGCGCGTGACCGCGGGAGGATCAGAGACGGAGGGAGGACCCGCAGCCCCCGTTTCGCCCTCCGCTCGTCCTATCCCCTCCGCTCGTCCCGCCGAGGCCACGGACCCTGCGGCCGACGCGACCCCCGCGGCCGTGGCGACGCCCGAGGCCCCAGCCACCCCGGACGGCGCCGCGCGCGTGACCGCGGGAGGATCAGGGACGGCGGGAGGACCCGCAGCCCCCGTTTCGCCCTCCGCTCCTCCCCTCCCCTCCGCTCGTCCCGCGGGCGACGCGGCCGCGACGTCGGCCCCGGCGGCAGCGCGCAGCGCCGACCCCGGAGTGCTCCGCCTCGCCGAGGCCGCAGCCGACCCCCTCGCGCTCGACGACGCGGACTGGACGCGGCTCCTCCACGCCACCGGCGCCGAGCTCGACGCCCTGACCGCCGCGGCCGACGATGCGCGCCGGTACACCGTCGGCGAGCCGGTCACCCTCGTGCGCAACCGCAACCTCACGTCGACGGGCTTCCGCCGCGCCGGGCGAACCGGCCCGGGCGAGTTCGATCTCGCGGATGCCGAGGCGATCGCCGCGGATGCCGCCGACCTCGGCGCCACCGAGATCTGCATCCAGGGCGCCCTCCCGCCCGAGGAAGACCCCTCGGGCTACCTCGACCTCGTGTGGGCCGTGAAGCGCGGGGCTCCTGGCATCCACGTCCATGCGTTCCGTCCGCTCGACGTGCGCGATCTCGCCGACCGCGGCGGGCTCGGGCTCGACGGTGCGCTCGCGGCGATGCGTGAGGCCGGCGTCGACACCGTGCCGGGCACCGGAGTGAAGGTGCTGAGCGAGCGCGTACGCAGGCTCGTCGCCCCGGGCGATCTCGAGATCGACCGCTGGGTCGAGGGCATCACTGCCGCGCATCGCGCCGGATTCCGCTCCACCTCGGTGCTGTTCTACGGCCACGTCGAGACCGCGGAGGAACGCATCGCACACCTGCGGATGCTGCGCGGCATCCAGGCCGAGACGAAGGGCTTCGCCGAGTTCGTGCCGATCCCGCTACCCGGCGGCGACGTTCCGCTCGTCGCGGGGCGCTCGCCCCTCGACGAGCACCGCGCCATGGTGGCCGTGTCGCGGTTGCTGTTGTCGGGGGCGATCCCGCACGTGCAGATCCCGTGGACCCGCGTCGGCCGCGACGGCCCCGCCGTCCTGCTCCAGTCGGGTGGCGACGACCTCGGCGGCACGCTCTTCGACGGACGCGTCCTGCCCGACACCGGCATCGAGCAGGGTCTCGAGCTGCCCGTCGCGGTGGCCGAGCGCCTGGCGCGGAGCCTGATGCGCCCGTTCCGCCTGCGCACCACCGACTACGGGGTCGAGCGCACGCCCGTCGAACCGGCCGCGCCGTACGTCGTGACCAGCGGGGGCACGCGGCTCCCGATCGTCCGCCCCGTCGACGGAACTCGCGCGTGAGCGTCGTCGACGTCGTCGTGGTCGGCGCGGGTTTCGCCGGGCTCGGCATGGCAGGCGCCCTTCGGCGCGCGGGACGCGACGACGTCGTGGTCATCGAGCGCGCGGGCGACGTGGGCGGCACGTGGCGCGACAACACGTATCCGGGCGTCGCGTGCGACGTTCCCGCGCACCTCTACAGCTACGCCGCGCACCCGCACGCGGGCTGGTCACGGACGTTCGCCGAGGGCCCCGAGATCCAGGCGTACCTGCGCGACGTCGCCGCGGGCGTGAGCGATCGCATCCGGCTGCACACTCCGCTCGCGGGGGCGGAGTGGGATGCCGAGACCTCGGTGTGGCGCATCGACACCGGCGCTGAGATCCTCCGGGCGCGCTCGCTCGTCCTCGCGTGCGGACGGCTCACCGAACCGCACGTCCCCGCGATCGACGGCCTCGAGACGTTCCGCGGTCCTCTGTTCCACTCCGCGCGCTGGGACCACGACGTCGACCTCACCGGCAAGCGGGTCGCCGTCGTCGGCACCGGCGCGAGTGCCGTGCAACTCGTACCCGAACTCGCCCAGACCGCCGCCCACGTCACGCTGTTCCAGCGCACCCCGGCATGGATCGTGCCGCGCGGCGGCGGCGAGATCCCCGCCGAAGAGCGCGAGCACCTGGCCGAGAACCCCGGAGCCCTCGCGCGCCTGCGCGCCGAGCTGTACGCCGAGGGCGAGGCGCGCTTCGCGTCCCGCTCGGGCGATGCCGCGGCCTCCGCCGCCGCCCGTGACGCCGCCCTCGCGCACCTCCATGCCCAGGTCGCCGATCCCGCGCTGCGCGCCGCGCTCACCCCCGACTACGCCTTCGGGTGCAAGCGCGTGCTGCTCTCGGACGCGTTCTACCCGGCCGTGGCATCCGATCGTGTCACCCTCGAGCCGACCGCCCTCGACCGTGTCGACGGGTCGACCCTCACCGCCGCGAGCGGACGCCGTCACGAGGCCGACGTCCTCGTGCTGGCGACGGGCTTCGCCTCGACGCAGCAGCCGTACGCCGACCTCGTGCGCGGCGAGGACGAGACGCTCGCCGAACACTGGAGCACGGGGATGACGTCCTTCGGCTCCACGGTCGTCGCGGGCTTCCCCAACCTCTTCGTGCTGAACGGCCCCAACGCGAGCCTCGGCCACAACTCGGCGGTCCTCATGATCGAGGAGCAGGCCGCGTACGTCGTCCGCGCCCTCGCCGAGCGCGACCGCCGCCCCGATCGCGTGCTGCGCGTCCGCCCCGAGGCGGAGGCGGCCTACACCGACGAGATCGCCGCCGCCGCGGCATCCACGCCCTGGATGACCGGCGGATGCCGCAACTGGTACGTCGACGAGCGGTCGGGGCGGCTGACGCTGCTGTGGCCGGGCACCGTGCAGGCGTTCCACGAGAGACTGACCGGTACCGACGGGTCGGAGTTCGAACCCGCGCACACCCCCGTGCGCGGCTGACGCATCGCCCGCGTGCGCGGGTCACGGAGAAGGAGAGTCATGAGCATTCCGCTGCGATTCGGATACAAGGCCTCGAGCGAGCAGTTCGGACCGAACGAGCTCCTCGACTTCGGCGTGCTCGCCGAGGAGATGGGCTTCGACTCGGTGTTCCTCTCCGACCACCTGCAGCCGTGGCGTCACGAGGGCGGACACGCGCCCAACGCCCTCCCCTGGCTCGGCGCGCTCGGCGCCCGCACGTCCCGCGTGCTGCTCGGGACCTCGGTGCTCACGCCGACGTTCCGCTACCACCCGGGCGTCATCGCGCAGGTGTTCGCGACGCTCGGTGTGATGTTCCCGGGCCGCGTCGCCCTCGGCGTCGGCACGGGTGAAGCGCTCAACGAGGTGACCCTCGGCCTCGAGTGGCCCGAGCCGCCCGAGCGCTTCCAGCGCCTGAAAGAGGCGATCACCCTCATCGACAAGCTGTGGACCGAAGACCGGGTCACTTTCGAGGGCACCTACTACTCGGTGAAGGATGCCACGATCTACGACCGCCCCGAGCAGAAGGTGCCGATCTACATCGGCGCCTCGGGCCCCGCGGCGACGCGACTCGCCGGCCGCATCGCCGAGGGGTACATCACCACGAGCGGCAAGGACCCAGAGCTGTACACGGAGAAGCTGCTGCCGGCGCTCGACGACGGTCTGGAGAAGGCCGGTCGCACGCGCGACGACATCGACACGCTCATGGAGGTCAAGGTCTCGTACCACCCCGACCGTGAGACCGCGCTCGAGAAGACCCGGTTCTGGGCGCCCCTGGCGCTGTCGGCGGAAGAGAAGATGAGCGTCCACGACCCGCTCGAGATGGCGCGTCTCGCCGACGAACTGCCGATCGAGCGGGCGGCATCCCGCTTCATCGTCTCGACCGACATCGACGAGCACGTCGACAGCATCGCCCGCTACGTCGACCTGGGCTTCCGCCACCTCGTGTTCCACGACCCGGGTCACGACCAGGAGGAGTTCCTGCGCACGTACGGCGCCGAGGTTCTGCCGCGGCTGCGGGCGCGGTTCGCCTGACGGGGCGCGGGGCGGCCGCGAGATGACCCGCGATTCGCGAGCGGACCCGCCGCTCGCCGGCATCCACGGTCATCTCGACGATCGCGGGTGATCTCGGTGGGCGCCGTCGTCGACCCCTGCCTCCGCAGCACGAATCGCGGGCGCACCGCTACCCCCGTCCGGAAATGTCCGGAGTCCAGCACACAATGGAGCCGATGAGCATTCCTGAGATCCGCGAGGGCTGGACGGTCGTCGTGCCGGTGAAGCCCGCCGCCCTGGGCAAGACGCGGCTGACCGCCGTGACGGCCGACCGCGAGGCCCTCGCGCGCGCCATCGCGCTCGACACGATCGCGGCCGCCGCAGCGACCCCGCGCGTTTCGCACGTGCTGGTCGTGACCGACGACGCCGAGGTATCGGCCCTCGTGTCGACCTGGCCCGCGGTCGACGTGATCACCGAGGGCGACGTGCGCGGCCTCGACGCTGCGATCGCGATGGGCGCCGCCACCGCCGGTCAGGGCGCGCCCCGTGCGGCGCTGCTCGGTGACGTCCCCGCTCTCACGCCGCAGGATCTCGACGCCGCTCTCGAACTCGCCGCCACGGTCGAACGGGGCCTGGTCCCGGATGCCGAGGGCACCGGCTCCACTCTGGTCACCGCTCGGCCCGGCGCCGTGTGGGTGTCCGCCTTCGGTGCCGACTCCGCGGCCCGACACCGGCTGCTGGGGTGCACCGACCTCGCGGTTCCGCGCGGGTCGTCGCTCCGCCGTGACGTCGACACCGCCGCGCAGCTCGCCGAGGCCGTGGCGCTCGGCGTGGGGCCGCGGACGGCGGCTGTTCTGGCAGCGGCTGCGGCCTGAGGCGGCGCACCCCGGGAGGCGGATGTCGGGGTGTTGCCCTACGCCTCCAGTGCCGCCTCCGCGATCGCGGCCGACGCGTCCTCGTCGCGCATCCACAGCGGCGCGACGACGGCGCGAATCCCCGCGGCCTCGACCTCCCCCGCCACGCCGGCGTCCTCCTCGGCCAACAGCCAGGCGTCCAGCACGCCGTCGGCGGACCGCGCGCCGTAGTGCCGCGCGACGGCAGCGGCCGACGTCTCGACCCCGATCGCGGTCAGGCACACGTCGGCCATCCCCCGCACGACGCGGCCTCCGATGATCGGGGAGACACCGACGACCCGCGCTGTCGTGGACCGCAGCGCCTCCCGGATGCCGGGAACGGCGAGGATCGGCCCGATCGAGACCACCGGATTCGACGGGGCGAGCAGCACCACGTCGGCCTGCGCGATCGCCTCGACCACGCCGGGGGCGGGCACGGCATCCAGGATTCCGGGGTTCTCGAATCGGGTCGGCGTGAGCGAGGCGCGGTAGCGGGTCCACCACTCCTGGAAGTGCAGGCGCCGCCCGTCCTCGACGTGCACGTGCGTGTCGACCTCACTGTCGGTCATCGGGAGCAGCTGGATGCCGAGCGGCCACCGCTCCGCCATCCGACCGAGCACCGCGGTCGGGCTGAGACCCTCGCGCAACCAACCGGTGCGCGCGAGGTGGGTTCCGAGGTCGAGGTCGCCCAGCGTGAACCACGGCCAGCCGGCGCCCCACGCCTGCAGCTCTTCGTTGACGCGCTCCGAGTCGCCTGCGCGGCCCCAGCCGCGGACGGTGTCGTTGACCCCGGCGAGCGCGTACGTGATCGAGTCGACGTCGGGTTGCAGGCGGACGCCGGAGAGCCAGAGGTCATCGCCGGTGTTGACGACGACGGTCGCTTCGGGGGCCTCGCGTCGACGGAGGGCGGCTCGCACCCCGAGGGTGAATTTGGATCCTCCGACGCCGCCGGCGAGGACGACGACGCGAGGCCGAGAATTCTGCATCCCTCCAGTCTTCCACCGTCGCGAGGCGGCGCGACGCGTCAGGCGCCCGAAGCCCCGAGGGCGGACCACACGGCACGGGCGCCGCTGTCGCCGACGAGCACGAGGTCGACGGTCGTGCCGATCGACACCACGATCGCGACCACGGCGATGGCCGTCGTGAGGATCCGACCGGCGGTGGTCGGCGTCTCCGCGCGCCGTGCGCGCCACCAGAACCACGCCCACTGTCCGACCGCGACGACGATCAGGAAGAACGCCCAGATGACCGGACCGTCGCCCAGCGCCGTGTGCGCTTCGACCAGCGCCGACGACGGCACCTGACGTTCGAGCGCCTCACCCGCCTCCTTGGCGAGCAGCGCGAACCCGCCACCGACGATCGCGACGAGGGGGGTCAGGATGCCGAGCCGCCGACGCGCCGCGGGCCAGACGCTGCCGACGACGAGCATGAGCGCGGCGAGCGGCAGCAGCACGACGACGCCGTGCACAAGAAGAGGATGAAGCGGGAGCCCCGCGAACTGCCACATGTGCTGATCACAGCACACGCGCGGCATCCCGGTCCAGGCAGGTGATGCTGCCCTTCCGCCCTGGCAAGATGCGGCGAGTCGTGCGCCCGCGCACAACTCCTGCAAACCGGGGGCCGCCGCCCGAAACCCCCGCGGAATCACGCGGCCAGACGGCAGCCCAGCCGCGGTTCCTCAGGAGTTCTGCACGACACCGGCCCGCAGCGCCCCGCGGGCCGCCCGCCGCCCTACTGCGCGAGCAGCGTCGGATCCGCGGCGCCGGCCGCGGCCCGCGCCGCCGCCGGCAGGGCCTCAAGAACCCGCTCGAGCGCGACGTCGTCGTGAGCGGCGGTGAGGAACCACGCCTCGAACACGCTCGGGGGCAGGGAGATCCCGGCATCCAGCATCGCGTGGAAGAACGGGGCGTACCGCCACGACTGCTGCGTCAGCGCCGTGGCGTAGTCGAGCGGCACCTCGGGGAGGAACGCGACGCCGAACAGCGACCCGGCGCGCGGCACGGTGTGCACGACGCCCTCCGCGGTCAGCGCCGCGTCGAGAGCGTCGGCGACGCGGGATGCCGACGCGTCGACCGCGGCGTACACCTCGGGTGTCGCCAGGCGCAGGGTCGCGAGGCCCGCCGCGACCGACAGCGGGTTCCCCGACAGTGTGCCGGCTTGGTACACGGGGCCGAGCGGCGCGAGCTGGTCCATCACGTCGGCGCGGCCGCCGAGGGCGGCGAGCGGCATCCCTCCGCCGACGACCTTGCCGAACGTGAGGATGTCGGGCAGATACGTCTCGCCCTGCGATGCCTGCAGGCCCCAGAACCCGGCGGGGTGCACGCGGAAGCCGGTGAGCACCTCGTCCATGATGAGCAGCGCGCCGTGGCTGTGCGCGATGTCGGCGAGAGCGGCGTTGAAGCCGGGCAGCGGCGGGACGACACCCATGTTCGCGGATGCCGCCTCGACGATGATCGCGGCGATGTTCTCGCCGTGCACCGCGAACGCCTCGCGGACGGCGTCGAGGTCGTTATAGGGCAGCACGAGCGTCTGCGCGGCGATCGGCGCGGGGACGCCCGCAGAACCGGGGAGCGCCAGCGTCGCGACGCCCGACCCGGCGGCGGCGAGCAGCCCGTCGGAGTGGCCGTGATAGTGGCCCGCGAACTTGATCAGCAGGTCGCGGCCGGTCGCGCCGCGCGCGAGACGGATCGCCGTCATCGTCGCCTCGGTGCCCGTCGACACCAGGCGCACCTTCTCGACCGGGGCCAGATCCCCGACGCGCACGCGGTGGGCGATCAGGTCGGCGAGTTCGACCTCGGCCCCCGTCGGCGCACCGAAGGACAGACCCTTGGATGCCGCCGACTGCACGGCCCCGACGACCTCGGGGTGCGCGTGACCGAGGAGGGCCGGACCCCACGAGGCGACGAGGTCGACGTACTCGCGACCCGTGGCATCCGTGATCCGGGCACCCGCGGCGGACTGGACGAACCGCGGCGTCCCGCCGACCGATCCGTAGGCCCGCACGGGCGAGTTCACGCCGCCCGGGATGACGTCTTTCGCGCGCGCGAACCACTGGTCGTTGAGGTCTGTCATGTGTCCCATTCTCCCGGGCACCCCCGCGTGAGGGGTCAAGAATTGTCGCCGTCGAGGGAATCAGGCGACAGTTCTTGACCCCTCACGCGAAGAAGATCAGAGGTCGGCGCGCAGCCAGTGCGCGGCCTCGAGGGCCCAGTACGTCAGGATCGCGTCGGCACCGGCGCGACGGATGCCGAGCAGGCTCTCGAGAACGGCACCGCGGCGGTCGATCCAGCCGTGGGCCGCGGCGGCCTCGACCATCGCGTACTCCCCCGACACCTGGTACGCCCACACCGGGACATCGACGGATGCCTTCACGTCGGCGAGCACGTCGAGGTACGGCAGCGCGGGCTTCACCATCACCACGTCGGCGCCCTCTTCGACGTCGAGCAACGCTTCGCGCACACCCTCGCGGCCGTTGCCGGGGTCGAGCTGGTAGGAGCGGCGATCGCCCTTCAGCTGCGAGTCCACGGCCTCGCGGAACGGACCGTAGAACGCCCCCGCGTACTTCGCGGAGTATGCCAGCAGCAGCGTGTCGGTGAACCCCTCGGCATCCAGCGCCTCGCGGACCGCGCCGACCTGGCCGTCCATCATGCCGGAGAGGCCGAGCATCGCCGAGCCCGCGCGAGCCTGCGCGAGACCCATCGCCGTGTATCGCTCGAGGGTCGCGTCATTGTCGACCTCGCCGTCGGCGCGCAGCACGCCGCAGTGACCGTGGTTGGTGAACTCGTCGAGGCACAGGTCGGTCTGCACGACGAGCGCGTCGCCGACCTCGGACACCACGGCCTCGGTCGCGACATTCAGGATGCCGTCCGGGTCGTCGGCCCCCGAGCCGACCGCGTCGCGGTGCTCGGGCACGCCGAACAGCATGACGCCGCCGATGCGGGCGGCCGCGGCCTCGGCGACGGCACGGCGCAGCGAGTCGAGCGAGTGCTGGACGACACCCGGCATGGAGCCGATGGGCACCTGCTCGGTGATGCCCTCGCGCACGAACAGCGGCAGCACGAGCTGCGACGGCACGAGGTGCGTCTCGCGGGCCAGGCGGCGGACGGCGGGGGTGCGGCGCAGACGCCGCGGACGGTACTCGGGGAAGCTCATTCGGTGTTCTCGGACTCCGGGGGGACGGTGAATCGGGCGACGGCCTCGATCAACGAGTCGACCGTCTGCGTTTCGGCGATGACATCCACGTTCAAGCCCGCGCGCTTGGCATCCTTTGCGGTGCGCGGTCCGATTGCGGCGATGACGGTGGATGCCGGGATCTCGGGGAACTGCTCGACCACCTGCTCGGCGACCGAGCCGCTGGTCACGAGGATCGCGTTGATCCGGCCCGAATGGACATCGGCGGCGATCTTGTCGGTGACGGGGACACCGACCGTGCGGTACGCCACGACGCTGCGGACGTGGTGCCCGGCCTCGATGAGGAGACGGGTGAGCACGGGCTTGGCGATCTCGCTGCGGAGCGTCAGCACCGTGCGGGGTTCGGTCTCGAGTGCGATCATCTGCTCGGCCATGCCCTGCGCCGAGTTGTCGCGGTCGGGGACGAGGTCGACGTGGTACCCGACGGCCTGCATGGCCGCGGCGGTCGTCTCACCGACGGCGGCGACCTTCGTCGACGTGGGGATCTCTGCACGGTACGCGTAGAGAACGTCGACGGTGGTCGCGCTGGTCAGCGTGAGCCAGTCGAACTGCCCCGCGGCCAGGTCGGCGAGCGCCTGCTCGAGGGTCGCCTGATCGTTGGTCGGCGCGAAGTTGATGAGCGGAGCGATCACGGGCACGGCACCGCGCTGACGGAGGCTCGCGGCGACGCCGTCGCCCCACGGGCCGCCGCGCGGCACGAGGACGCGCCGGCCGGCGAGCGGCTTGTCTGGGGTCGGCGTGTGCCGATGGCCTTCATTCATGTGGTCGACTCTCGTGGTACCAGGTCGGCCGCCCCGCGTTCGAGCAACCGACGCGCGGCTTCTTGGCCCGCACGCGTCGCACGCGCGATGGGTCCCCCGTCGTCGGCAGCATTCGCTCCGTTGCCACTGCCAGGTTCCCCACCATACCCCGGCTCCACGCGCACGGTTCGATCGATACCGATCCGATGCGAGCCGTCGAGGGCGTACACGATCGCGCGGAGGCGGAGATCACCCTCGGTGAGGGCGGCGTGCGTGGCGACGGGGGCGTGGCATCCGGCATCCAGGACGGACAGCACCGTGCGCTCGGCCGTGATCGCAATGCGGGTGGCGGGGTCGTCGAGCGCCGCGAGGGCGCTGAGGATCTCGGGATCGATGTCGGTGCGGGTCTCGATGGCCAGCGAGCCCTGGCCGGGCGCTGTGGGCCATTCGGCGAGCCCGAGGTACTCGGCCTCCAGACCACCGAGGTCTCCGCCCAGGCGCGAGATGCCCGCGGCGGCGAGGATCACGGCATCCAGGTCTCCCTCGCGGACACGCGCCAGCCGCGAGTCGACGTTGCCCCGGATGTCGAGGATCTCCACCCCCGGGTTGTGCCGCAGTACCTGGGCGATACGACGCGGCGAGCCGGTGCCCACACGGGCCCCCGCCGGCAGCGACGAAAGGGGCGTGCCGTCGCGGGTCACGACGACATCGCGGGCGTCCTCGCGCGACGGGGTCGCCGCGATGATGAGCCCCTCGGGCTGCAGCGTCGGCAGGTCCTTCAGGGAATGGACGAGGAAGTCGCAGCGGTCGGCCGCGAGCGCCTCGCGCAGACCGTTCGCGAACACGCCACGGCCACCGAGCTGGGACAGCGACGCCCGGTTGACGTCGCCCTCGGACACGATCGGGACGAGCTCGACCTCGCGACCGGATGCCTCGGCCACCGCGTCGGCGATCATCTGCGACTGCGCCATCGCGAGCGCACTGCGCCGCGTGCCCAGGCGCAGGGCGGCGCTCACTGGAGGATCTCGGGGATCTCGTCGAGGGTGACGCGACGCCCCGTGTAGAACGGCACTTCTTCGCGCACGTGACGGCGGGCCTCGGTGTAGCGGAGGTCGCGCATCATGTCGACGAGGTCGGTGAGGTCGTCGGCCTCCATCGGCAGGAGCCACTCGTAATCGCCGAGAGCGAAGGATGCCACGGTGTTGGCGATCACTCCCGTGTACTGCGAGCCCTTCTTGCCGTGCTCGATGAGCATCTCGCGGCGCTCGGCCTCGGGCAGCAGGTACCACTCGTAGCTGCGGACGAACGGGTACAGGCAGAGCCAGTCCTTCGCGTCGATGCCGCGGAGGAAACCGGGCACGTGCGAGCGGTTGAACTCCGCGTCGCGGTGCACGCCCATCGCGTTCCACGTGGGCAGGAGGTTCTTCAGCAGCTCGGTGCGGCGGAGGCGGCGCAGGTCGCGCTGCAGCGCCTGAGGGTCGGCGCCGTGCAGCCAGACCATCAGGTCGGCGTCGGCACGGAGCCCGCTGACGTCGTAGAACCCGCGGATGGTGACGCCATCCGCCTCGATGAGATCGACGAGGTCGGCGAGCTCGGTGGCGTCGACCGCGGTGACGGGGTTCTCGGGGTCGCGGCGGAGCACCGCCCACAGGGTGTAGATGGAAGAAGAGTCGTCGTGGGCCATGCGTCAAGTCTCGCCCCGCGGGCGCGGGCGGCCAAACCGGTTGACTCGCCGATGGATCACCGGCGTCCGTCGGGCCGCGCGGGCCGTTGGTACTGTGCGACGACGGCATCGGGGGATGCCGGTCGGAAGGGTGTGACCCATGTGGCTCTACCAACTCCCCATGTCGGTGGGGCTGCCGCTGTTCATCGTGATCGTCGTGGGCGGATCCTGCGCGATCCTGCTCGTCCTGCGCCGCTGGGTGCGCCGCGTCGGGGGCCAGGGCGAGGAGTGGGATCGCGTGCTCAGCTACGCCGTCGGCGCGTACGGCGTCTTCTACGGCGTGACGCTCGCCCTCATCGCCGCCGCGGCGTATGGCAACTTCACCGAGGTCGACGGCGTCGTGCTCCAGGAGTCGTCGTCACTGGCATCCCTCTACCGCACGGCGGCGCTTCTGCCCGAGCCGCAGTCCACGGAACTGCAGAACCAGATCATCCAGTACACGCGCAACGTCATCGACGTCGACTGGCCGCTCCAGGCGCAATTGCAGATCCCCTCGGAGACGGATGCCAACGTCACGGCCATGCAGCAGGCGATCGCCGCCGTGCAGCCGACGAGCCCCGCCGAGATCCTGTACGTGGAGCAGTCGCTGGATCAGTTCCAGCTGCTCGTCGAGAACCGGCGCGACCGCATCGCGCTGACGCACCTCGCGCTGCCGAACGTGCTGTGGATCGTCCTCACCGTCGGCGCGGTGCTCAACGCCGTGCTGATCGCGCTCATCGAGGTGCGCAACCTCCGGGTGCACCTGCTGATGGCGAGCATGCTCGCGCTGTTCGTTGCGCTCCTGCTCTATGCGATCGCGGGCTTCGACCATGCGTACGCCGGTCCGATCGCCGTGACGCCCGAGTATTTTCACGACCTCTTGGACGGCCTGTTCGCGAACGAGCCCTGACGCCCGCGGCGTCCCAGTCGGCCCGCACGCACGCACGCCGAACGCCCACGATCCGGCCGAGAGCACACGGTCCGGACGACCGGAACGTGGGCTCTCGCGCGGAACGTGGGCGTTCGACGGACGAGGGGATGCCGCGGGCGCGCGGGTCAGCGGGTGTAGGCGCGGACCAGTGCCCAGACGGTGAAGCCGACCGTGGCGGCGAAACCGGCGACCACCGCGGCGGCCGCGGCCGGGTTGCGGCGAGCGGACTCGCGCACCTCGGCGACGCGCACGTCCACGGCCTCGCTCACCCGACGCGGAACGTTCGCCTTGACCTCGATCGCGGCCAGGGCCGCCTTGAGCTCGGCGCGCGCCTGCTCGACGGGGTCGGCGATGCCCAGGGGAACCGCCGTCTTCGGCACGGGAACGGGACGATCAATACTCATCGCCGGCCTCCTTCACGATGCGGACGTCCTGCGCGATCGCCTGACCCGGGTTCTCGCGCTTCGACAACTTCTTGAACCGCAGGTATCCCAGCAGCGCGAGGATCGCGGTGATCACGATCATCACGCCGAAGACCACCAGCGCCGACAACCAGACGGGCCACCACGACGACAGCCCGGCGATCACGAACGCGAAGAAGACGGGGACGGCCCAGAAGACGACGATCAGCGCGCCGACGAACCAACCCGCACCGATCCCGGCGTCCTTGGCCGTCCGCGCGGCCCACGCCTTTGCGCCGTTGATCTCGGCGACGACGAGGTTGCGCACGAGCTCGGGGATGTCGCCGATGAGCGTGAACAGGCTGTCATCGGCGCGGTCACGGAAACCGCGGGGAGTCGTCATGCCTCAGCTCTCCGACGACGTGAAGCTGTTCTTGTTCGCCTGCGCTCGCGAGGTGGCTGTCTTCTCGGCGCTCTTCGCGTCATCGACGGATTCCTCGACGGCGCCGGCGACCTCGTGGGCCGACGCCTTGGCTGCGCGGCCGGCGCGCTCTGCGCGCTCCGAGACGGTGCCGGACTGCGACGCGGCACCGGTGACCGACTTCGCGCCCTTCCACACCACACCGGGCACGGACTTCAGGGCCGAGACGCCGAACGCCTTGACCTTCTCGACCTGTCCCTGGACTACGGGCTGGTCCCAGACCTTCTCGGCCTGCGCCTTGATCTGCTCGTACCGTTCGCGGCCGGCGCGTGCTCCGAGCACGTAGCCCGCCACGAGTCCTACGACGAGTGCTGCTTTGCCCCTCATGGGGTCTCCTCACGCTCGATCAGTGCTGGTCGAGTCTCACGATAGCGATGTATTCCCGTTCCGGCATCCGCCCTTGACATCGTGGCAGCGTAGGCGAACGATCGGGGACCGGCTGCTCAGCCGCGGTGCCACAGCGTGGCGCTCCGCACGCGATCGGCCTCGCTCCGCGCGTCGGGAATCACCTGCGCAAGACCCGTCCCCGAGAGCCACGCACCCGTTGCCCCGAGGCCGGCCACCGCGCGGACCGCACCGCGGGCGACGGCCGTCTCTGCCGCGCGCCCGATGGCGGCACCGGGCTGCGACTGCACGTAGCGGACACGATGCGACGCGCGCAGCGCCGCCGGGGCGAGCGGCACGCCGAGCAGCGCGGACGCCTCGGCCAGGGCGAGCGCTCCGGCGGCCTCGTCGTCCAGGGTCGCAGTCGCCGGCTCCTCCCCCTGCGCCCCGAACGACACGCGGACGACGTGGATGCCGGGCTCTGTGGCATCCCGAACCCAGTCCCACTTGGCGGTCGAATGCGTGAGGGCCTTCGCGACGTGGCTGCCGGGGACAGTGAGGACGCCCGTTCCGCGGGGAGCGGCGTCGAGGGCCGGGGCGTGGACGACGAGGGTCACGACCTCGACGACGGGCGCGATCGGCTCGCCGCGGTCGAGTCCGGGCACGACAGGTGCCAGCAGCTCGCGCGCCGCCCCCTCCGGGAGGGCGACGATCACGGCGTCGGCGTGGAGGGAGTCGTCTGCGGTGCCCACGTCCCAGCCGCCGTCCGCGGGCGAGAGCCGCTCGACGGCGATCTCGGTGCGCAGGTCGACGCCGAGCTCGACGAGGCGGGCGACGAGGGCGTCCACCAGGCGAGACATCCCCCCGGCGATCCCCTCGACCGCGCCACCGGGCGCCGGGGTGCGTGGGGCGGCACCGGACACGACGGGGACGTCCGAGGCGGGTGCGTCCGCGGGTGCCGGGGTCGCGCGCGCCGCGCGGAGTTCGGCCACGGCCCCGCCCAACGAGCCGGTGCGCGTGAGAGCGGCGTTCAGGCCGGGAGCGGCGAGATCGACATCGATGTCGTCCGGCCGGGCGGAGTAGACGCCGCTCGTGACCGGCGCGACGAGTCGATCGAGCACGCGGGAGCCCATGCGCGAGCGCACGAGGGCGCCGAGGCTGCGCTGGTGACCGATCGTCAGCGGCGGGCGCAGACGGTCGACGTACGCGCGCCACGCACCCGCCCACCCGATCACGCGCCGCACGTCCGGTGCCCACGGATTGTCCGGGATGCCGAGCACCCCGCCCTTGGGCAACGGGGCCGCCCCGATCCCGGGCACGCCCGCGACCCACGCCCCGGCCGCGTTCGGCGGCACGACCTGGTCTTCGAGGCCGAGTTCGGCCAGCAGCGCGCGGACGACCCCGCCGCGCGTGGCGAAGCTCTCGGCACCGACGTCGAGGGTGAGCCCGCCGACCTCGGCCGAGCGCACGACTCCCCCGAAGGCGTCGGATGCCTCGAGCACGGTCACCCGCATGCCGACCTTCGCGCATTCCAGCGCAGCGACGAGGCCGGAGATCCCGCCGCCCGCGACGACGACGTGGCTCGCGTGGGCGTGCTCCGCGAGACGCTCGAGCGGATCGCTCACTCCGCCTCCCCGTGCGCGTGGGCGACGATGCGCGTGAGCACCGTCGGGTCGGCGTCGGGCGGGACCCCGTGGCCGAGGTTCAGCACGTGGGCACGGGCCGCGCGTCCCCGGGCGAGGATGTCGTCGATGTGCGCCGCGAGCACCGGCCAGGGCGCACCGAGCAGCGCGGGGTCGATGTTGCCCTGCAGCGTGGTGTCGGGGCCGACGATCGCGGCCGCTTCGTCGAGCGGCATCCGCCAGTCCACGCCGACCGCGTCGGCGATGCCGCCCAGGCGCATGTCGGCGAGGAACGGACCCGTCCCGACGCCGAAGTGGATGCGCGGCACGTCGACGCCCTCCAGCGCCGTGCGCGAATGCGGGGCGACGAACTCGAGGAACGCCGCGCGCGAGAGGGAACCGGCCCACGAGTCGAAGAGCTGGACCGCCTGCGCCCCGCCCTCGATCTGCGCGCCGAGGAACGCGCGCGAGACCTCAGCCAGCCAGCCCGCGAGACGGTGCCACGACTCGGGATCGGCGTGCATCATGCCCCGGACGCGGAGGTGCTCCTTCGACGGACCGCCCTCGACGAGATACGCCGCGAGCGTGAACGGCGCCCCGGCGAAGCCGATGAGAGGCACGGCGTCGTCGAGCTCGCCGGTCACGATGCGCACGGCTTCCCGGATCGGCTCGGCGGCAGCGGCCACGTCGGCCGGGTCGATCGAGGTGACACGGGCGACGTCGGCGGCGGTGCGCACCGGCTCGGCGAACACGGGGCCGCGGCCCGGCTCGATCTCGACGGCGACGCCGGCCAGCCGGAGCGGCACGACGATGTCACTGAAGAAGATGGCGGCATCCACCCCGTGCCGGCGAATCGGCTGCAGCGTGATCTCCGCCGCGAGATCGGGGGTGAGGCAGGCATCGAGCATCCGCGTCCCGACGCGCAGGTCGCGGTACTCCGGAAGCGAGCGCCCGGCCTGCCGCATGAACCACACCGGCTGCCGTTCGGGACGGTCGCCGCGGAGGGCACGGAGCAGGGGCGCGTCGGGTGAGGCCATGGCATCCATCCTCCCATTCGCGTTCTGTGAAGAACGGGGATGCCTCGACGTCGAGAGGCGCCCCGGAATACCTCGCGGGTGCCGGGCGTAGAATCTCTGCGTGCTGCTCTGTGTGAGCGCGAGTCACAAGACCGCGTCCTTCGATCTCCTCGAGCGGCTCAGCGTACCCACCACCCCCGTCGCCCCCCTGATCGCCGCGCACGACGAGTGCGTGCAGGGAGCGGTCGTCGTGGCCACCTGCAACCGCTTCGAGGCCTACGTCGACATGGACGAGCCGGTCACGGCCGCCGTCGCCGTGGGAGTAGAGGCCACGCTGAGCGCCATCGAGGCGGCGACGGGCGTGCCCGCGAGCGAGCTCGAGGGTTCGTACACCGTGCTGGGCGGCGGTGATGTGGCAGAGCACCTGTTCTCGGTGGCATCCGGTCTCGAATCCGTCGTCGTGGGCGAGGGCGAGATCGCCGGTCAGGTGCGGCGTGCCCTCACCGAGTCGCGCAACCTCGGCACCACGTCCGGCGAGCTGGAGCGGCTGTTCCAGCGCGCGTCCGAGGCGCAGCGCGGCGTGAAGAACTCGACCGCGATCGGCCGCGCCGGTCGCTCGCTGGTACGCCTCGGCCTCGAGCTCGCCGACAGCCGCATCGCCGACTGGTCGACGCAGCGCGTCCTGCTGGTCGGCACGGGCGCCTACGCGGCCGCGACGGTCGCCGCGCTCCGCGACCAGGGCGCCGAAGACATCTCGGTGCACTCCCCCTCGGGCCGCGCCGCGAAGTTCGCCGCCAAGCACGGGCTGCGCGCCGTGTCGGCCGAGACCTTCCCCACCGCCGTCGTGCACGCCGACCTCGTGATCACGTGCACGACCAGCGAGAACCACGTCGTCAGCGCCGCGACCTTCGCCGCCGGACGCACCGCCGCCGAAGCCGCCGCGCCGGCGTCCGTCGGCTGTCCCGTCGAGCACTCCGGCCGCCGCCTCGTCATCGACCTCGGTCTTCCGCGCAACGTCGACCCCGACGTCGCCACGGTGCCCGGCGTCGACCTGCTCGACCTCGAGACCATCCGCCTCCACGCCCCGCTCGAAGAGCTGCAGGCGACGGATGCCGCGCGCGACCTGGTGCGCGACGCCGCCCGCCGCTTCGCCTCCGTGGGAGAGCGCAAGAACATCACGCCCGCCGTCGTGGCGCTGCGCGCCCACGTGTTCGGCGTGCTCGACGCCGAGGTCGAGCGCGTCCGCGCCCGCGGCGACGAGGGCGGCCAGACCGAGCAGGCCCTGCGGCACCTGGTCGGCGTGCTGCTGCACACCCCGACCACCCGCGCCCACCAGCTCGCCGAGTCCGGCCGCGGCGACGACTACATCTCGGCGCTGTCCGCGCTGTTCGGCATCGAGGTCGCCGACGCCGACGCACCCGCCTCACGCATCGCCGACGCGGGCTGAGCTCGAGCCGCACCGGCGAGCGGAGGACTTCCGGGCAGCGGAGGACCGAAACCGCGGCATCCCCCTCCCCCGCCGAATCTCCTCCCCTACGGGGCGCTCCGACAACACGCACCCGACGCCACCCGCGCATTGCTGCACCCGAGCGGCGCGGCAGCCACGTCCAGCCCGCGAATCGACCGCACGCCGATTCGGGCAGGATGTGCGCATGAGCACTCCCGCATCCGAGGTGTACCGCGTCGCCGGTGAGGATCGCCGCCGCAACGGCCTGCGATGGGCGGCGACGGTCGTCATGGGTCTGCTCGACTCCGGAGCAGACGCACCGTCGACGAGCGAGGTCGTGATCCGGCGGGTCGACGGCTCCCTCGTGAAGCGCCTGAAGCCGGGCAGCTTCGACGATTTCCAGACGCAGCTGACCGAGATCACCGACGACCTGCATCACCTGGATGCCGTGCCCTTCGCGCAGAAGTGGGTCGCCGAACCCGCGTGAACGCGCGGGACAATGAGGGCATGAGCCTGCACATCACCGACGACCCGGCCGCCGACGACCTGCTCTCGACGAACCCCCTCGCGCTGCTGATCGGCATGCTGCTGGATCAGCAGGTGGCGATGGAGACGGCGTTCGCGGGACCACTGAAGATCCAAGAGCGGGTGGGGGCGATGGATGCCAGGACGCTCGCGCACGAGGACCCCGAGGCGTTCGCGGCCGCCTTCTCGCAGTCCCCGGCGGTGCACCGCTTCCCCGGGTCGATGGCCACACGCGTGCAATCGCTCTGCGCCGCGATCGAAAAGGACTGGGGCGGGGATGCCGCGCAGCTCTGGACCCGTGACCATCCCGATGGCGCGACCGTGCTGAAGCGCCTCAAAGCCCTGCCCGGCTTCGGCGAGCAGAAGGCGAAGATCTTCCTCGCGCTGCTCGGAAAGCAGTACGGGTACGACGGCTCCGGATGGCGTGAAGCGTCGGCGCCCTACGGGGAAGAGGGCTCCTTCCGGTCGGTCGCCGACATCACGAGCCCGGACTCGTTGGCCAAGGTGCGCGAGCACAAGCGGGCCGCGAAAGCAGCGGCGAAAGCGACGGACTGACCCCTTCTACACCATGTGAGAGAAAAAGGAGAGTTCTCTCATCTTCGTTCCGCGACCGCTGACCCGTGGTTAGTGTTTCAGGGTTCGTTGCAGGTTGATTCGCGATCGAAGGGTGGGCTCTCGTGAAGTTCGCAATGGGTTCCGACACACTGGGTGTGCTGGGTAAGGCGACCTCGGGTTCGAGTGATGAGCTGTCTCTGCTGGTGCGCCAGCTGTTCGAAGCGGCCGAGCCGCTCGAGGGGCAGTTCCAGGGCGCGGGTCGTGCCGCGTTCGACCGTTTCAAGTCGCGCACCGACGCGATCTCGTCCGAGCTGAAGCTCGCGCTCGACGGCGTGCTCGGAGGAATCTCGGGCATGGACCGCTCCTTCCAGGAGGGCGAGTCGTCCATGGTCGACCAGACCACGAGCCTCGAAGCCGGATCGTCGTTCGACGCCGCCCGCTTCGGCAGCCGCTGAGAATCGGAGAGGACTGACTCATGGTGAACCAGGGAGACCGTCGCGACTACTCGATCGCGGCGTCGCAGAACGCTCAGGACAACTTCAACCGCGTCGCCGCGCAGCTCGAGTCGCTGATCGACCAGCGCGACCGCGACGTTCAGGCCGCCATGGCCGACTACTCCGCCGACGGTGTGTCCGAGGACTACCGCGGCAAGGAGGTGCGCTGGAAGAACGCCGCCGCCGAGGTGCGCGGCATCATCCAGACCCTCCGTTCGTCACTGGAGCGCAACGACGAGTCCGCCCAGACCGCGCTGAGCAAGGCTCGCGCGGCGGTGGAGTCGATCGGCTGACAATCCCTCCGGATGCCGGGTGCAGACTGCGCCCGGCATCCGTGGCGCCCGCGCGCAGGGTGAGCCGCGCGGCAGTCTCGTAATGATGAAGGGGGTCGGGCGATGACCAGCTGGAGCATCCAGCCATCAGGCGTCGTGGCCGTGCTGCAAGACGTCAACATCGATGCCGAAGCGCTCGGCACCGCACTGAACTCGCTCAGTCCCGCTCTCGAAGGAGCGGTGACCGCGACGCAGTCGGGCGCGATCTCGGAGGCCGTGCAGGCGTACTTCCAGCAGGAGGAAGCTCCCCGCATCCAGGGCATGAGCGCCCGTATCGGTGCGGCGGCGCAGGGTGTCGTCAGCGCCACCGAAGCCTACGTCGCGGGCGACACCGAGATGGCGGCGAACGCGCAGTCCGCCGCCGTCGCCGCGATCTACCCGCCCACTCTTCCGCACGGGGTGATGTGATGCCAGACGCGATCAAGGTCGATGCGATTCCGGGTGCCGACATCAACCCGGATGCCATCGACGAGAACGCCCGCACGATCGGAACGATCTCCGGCCAGGTGGCCGATCACGGCTCGAACGTGCACTTCAAGTGGCAGGGCATGGCCGGGGTCTACGAGGCACCCGAGTCGCCTACCCTGCTGGGGCTGATGGCCCCGGTCAGTTCGCAGGCCACGCAGGTCAGCGACAACCTCTCCGAGGTGTCGGCCGCGCTCATCGCTTTCGCCGCGGATGTGCGTCCGATCAAGGCCGAGCTCGACTCGCTGCGCACGCAGGCGCAGGATTTCAACGACTCGATCCAGGGCGGCGTGCAGGTTCGCGAGATCAACCCCGCGTGGACGGCGGCGCAGTCGCCGTACGGAGGGGCCACCGCCGCGCCGACCTACCAGGGTTCGTGGGGCTCGTCGACGACGGGGTCGTCGAGCGCTGCGGCACCGGACAAGTACCGCACGGTGACGAAGGAATGGCACGAGGTACAGGAGTACGTCGACCGCAACAACGAGCTGCTGTCCGCGGTGAACGCCCAGCAGGTCAAGCTGTGGGAGGCCGAGCGGGCCTGCGCGAACCGCATCCGCGCGCTCTACGGCGCCGCGCCGTTGCACGCCGCACAGTCCGAGGACGATGCTCTGGGCTACGGCCTTTCCGAGATCCCCGAGGGCACCGAGATGCCCTGGGGCGCCGAGGTCGAACGCACCGAGGGCTGCGGCGAGGCGACCGCCAAGTTCGTCTTCAAGGACTTCCTCTGGGAAGGCATCGCCGTGGGCGGTGTGTGGGGCACGATCACCGGCCTCGGCACCCTCGTGCTCGGCTACAACCCCGAGACGGGGGACTTCTTCTCCGGCGACGCTTACGGTGCAGCCTGGGGCAACCTGGGAATGCTCGTGTTCGCCGGCGCTGCCAACACCGGCATCCTGGCCCCGATCTTCCAGTCGGACTCTCTCATGCAGTCCATGGGCATGGACGGCTTCCTCCCGCAGGAGGTGCGCGACTTCAAGGCCCAGGCCGATGAAGCGGCTATCAACACCGGCAAGGCCCTCATCGCATGGGACAAGTGGCAGGACGACCCGGGCACGGCCCTCGGCGAGTCGGTGTTCAACGTCGGCACCGCGTTGATTCCCGTGGGAGGCGCGGCCGTCGCCGGCGTGAAGACCGCATCGACCGCGGCATCCGTCGTGTCGAAGATCGCGAAGGTGGCCGACTTCGTCGACCCGGCAGCGTTCGCCATGAACGGCGCGATGAAGCTCGGCGGGGCGGGTATTCGCGGACTCGACGGCATCATCGGACGCCTCGGCACGGATGCCGTAGACGGCTTCCACCTCAATACTCCCGACATGCCGTTCGTCGCCGACGACGCCGCGGCCGGGCTGCGCGCGCTCGACGACGCGGGTGTCGACCTCAGCAACGTCACGGCGCGAGTGGAGGACGGCGTCGCGGTCTACGAGTTCCCCCCGACGGATGCCATCCCCTCGGGTCGCATCGAGATGCCCGCCGGCTCGTTCGACGGCGTGCGCGGCGGCGACGTGCCCGTGCGCACGGACGGGGGAACGGATGCCGGTGTCGCGGCGCCGGTGCGCGAGCCCGAGCTCGTCGGCGCCGGTGGGGTCCGCGGCGAGACGGGTCCCGGTCCGGTGAATTCGATCGTCGAGGACGCCCCCGTCCGCACCGAGACCGGTGGAGCGGGTGAGTCGACGGTCGTGCGCGACCCCTCGACCGACACGGGCGGCGGCAGCAGCCACGCGGGCGGCGAGAGCGGCGGCCACGGCGGCTCCGACACCGGCAACGGTGACGGCCTGGGCCGCGGCGACGACACGAGCGGCGCGGGACGCGGCGACGACGCCGCGGCGGGCGGGCACGGGCCTGACGGGGACGTGACCGGACCTGCGGGGGGCGACTCGCCCACCAGCAGCTCGACGACACCCGCCTCGCCTGGACGGGTCTACTCGTTGATGGACGGGACCGAACACACCACCGCATTCGCGCCTGAGGACCTCGGTGGCAGTCGCGTGACCACTCCGCTTCTGGACAAGTACGGAGTAACGCGAACGCACTTCGAAGATCTCATCAACCGCCCGATCGACACCTTGACGCCGTCCGAGAAGACCATCGTCAACGGAGTGCGAAACGAGCTCACCGCTCAGGTGACTCCGGACACGGTCTTCCAGAAGGTTCTTGACCAGCCGCACTTCGACGCTTCGGGGAAGCTGGTGCTCGGACAGGGAGAGAACATTGTTCTCCGTGACGACGGAATGATCACGGGGTCGGTGTCGGTCGCCCAAGACACCGCGCACCTGACGACGCCCGCTGATTTTTTCCAGTCGCTGCGGCTCGACTACCCCAACACCAACTTCTTGCCCGATGACAGTGGCGCTTACGTCGTACGATTCCAGGAGCAGGTCAACGCATCGGGATCCGTCAATCCTCAGCTGCACAGTTCGATGGGCGGCGACGGTTCCGTGGACCACTACAGCCCGCCGTTCACGGGCAACGGCTTCCTAAAGACCGGCGATGACATCATTCCCGAGTATCGAGCCAACCGCGTGAACATGCGTGAAGGAGCCGAGATGTGGGAAGTCCTCAGCGATGGAACTCAACGACTCTTCGCGGTGCTTCGCGCCGGAGAGTGGATCCCGGTGGGCTGAGATGTCAGAAATTCCCGTCAGCGAAACGCAGTACGACTACCGAGGTCGCCGGTACTCCTATCACTCGGGGGGTGACGACTTCGTTCGGGTCAATGTTGAAAGCGGGCCGACCCGGGACGAGTTTCCAGATGCTCTCGAGCTGCACGATGATCCCCGCGAACCGTGGGTGAAGCTGCCATTCTCGGCACTGTCTGCCTACTTCTCTCAAAAGGTGACCGGCACGTGGCACGGCGTACCCGTATCGGTCGGCCCGCGAGTGAAACGCGGTCTGGAGCGCGGCATGGTCACCGTCTGGTACGAGGGCACCGAGCCCGACGCGGCGCTGGCCGCAGGCATGTCGGGAAACCAGAATGATGGATGGTCGGCGCTTGTCGCCCCCGATGAGGTCGAGGACGTACACGTGGCTTCCACGCAACACCCGGTGGTCAGAGCATGAGAACCGTTCTGCAGAAGCTGCTGCATCCCGGCATGTCCCAGCTCGTCCGCGAACGCGGGTACTCCCAGGTCGGCGGCTCCGTCGTGCTCGCGGGTGACGCGACAAACCTGCGAACGGCCAGCGCGCTGCGGGAGGCGTACGGATGGCCGTCCGATGGCTCAGGACACGTCGATGTCGTGCGGTTCGAAGTCCCGCGGTGCGCGAACCTCGCCGTACCACCGCAGGTGGAACGGCCGTGGCCGTCGTACCCGCTCGGGTTCCTACGGCCCGTCGGTGACGAGATCGTCCCGGTCTGGAACATGTCCACGACCCGCTATTCCCCGGGGGCCGAACTGTGGCGGATTTCAGACTCCGGTGAACAGGAGGTCCTCGCCGTGTACCGGGGTGCTGCTCATGGGTGGACCGCGCTCGCGGGGCAACCGCCGGTCACGGAATGGCATCCGTCCAGTCGTTTCTTCGGTACGCGGGCGGTCTATGACGAGACCGAGTACGCCGCGGACATCCACGATGACGAGGTCGATCTCACTTCGTACGTCGAGCCGGCGTCTGCTGACTGGTCACAAGCGCGTCTCGGCGTGTGGACGAAAACGGTTCCGCTCGCGGCCTGCACCGTATACGAGCTCGATTTCACAGCCACCCTCGACGACGTTCCGCTCCGCGTGCTCGAGGAGCACAACGGCGTCGTCCGCGGGCAGCTCCTGACGGACGATCCTGAAATCGCCGGGCGACTGTCGGCCGTCATGGTCGATTACGGCGTCTTCGAGGTGTCCGGCATCCCGGGAACCGATCTCTCCGACACGAAGCTCCTCGCCAATCAACTCGTCGGTTGAGATCGGATGGCGAACACTCTCGCGGAGTCGAGTTCGAACGGAGCTACCACACAGGGAAGGAGCTCCCCATGACAGAGCGTCTCCCCGAGAACGACCTCGAAGTCACCATGAGGTTGGCGCGGTCCGGGGAACTGCCGTCGGAGCGGCTGGCACCGGCTCTTCTGGAAGCCGGGAGGGCTACCCTCCGTCAGGTCTCCGCGGCATCGTCGACGCGCTACTTCATCCGCGAGCAGATGGTGGAGGGGCAGGTCGTCCCGGTGTCGGTCTTCCGTCGCTACTCAACCCCGGAAGGGCCGGTTGACGAGCGTCTCCTCGACGTCGACTCGTGGACCGACGACCGTCACGGAACGGTCGACAAGGCCATCCGCTTCCCTCTCGATGCCGACATCGAGGAGATCTCCCCCGCGGCCGCGCAGGACGTCTTCGACATGGTCGCGCGCCGCACCTACGTCCCGCTGCAACGACGCTGACCGCCGACATGTCCATGCATGACGGTCACCCCCTCGGGTCACGAACGTCGGGAAACGTGCCAGCAAGCGAAGTGGAGATGATCGACGCAGACGACGCCCGCGAGATCGTTCGCCAAGCCCTTCGAAGCGCCGAAGGCCGCGGCGGCGTGCGCTGCGTCCTCGTGGGAGAGAGGATCGACTACGGCGCGTGGTGGGTGCAGGGTTATCAGTCCGAAGCATTCGCCGTTCATGGCGATGTCTTCCAGGCGCTGGCCGGCAACGGCCCATTTGTGATCCCGAAGAACGGCGACGTTGTTTTCACGCTGTCGAGCGCAGAACCCGTCGATGCGCAGATGGCTCGCCTCGCCGCAGCCGACTAGCTCATGAGGTGTGCGCTGATGCGGGAGAGCGGTTCGTCGACGACATGGCTGTATCGGATCGCCTGGCGTTTGGCCGCGATCGCGGCACTCCGACCGTCCCACCGGACCGAGTACACGGACCCTTCTTCGCTGATGACGACGCCGGGATCGGCTTGGATGGGGAACAAGTCATCGAGTCCCTGCTCGAGCCGCCAGAGCACGCCGAACCGCATCAGGAGGAAACGATTCGCGTCCTCCTCCGTTTCGAGGAACGCCTCCGTCGTTCGAGAGCCGCGATTCTCGATGTCCACGTGCCAGGTGGAATCGGCGACTCGGCGAACGGCCAACGCGGTCTCCGGGTTCCACCACCCTCGTGCGGCATCACCGGGGCGCAGCGGGCTGAGGAATCCAGCGCGATGCGCCCACATCTCGAGGATTTCGTTGTCGTCCATTGATTCATCGTCCCCTGCGAAGCCGAACCACGACTCACGAGATTCGCTCGACACCTGTAGCGGGAGCCGTCAACTCACAAAGAAGGAGGGAGAGGCACGATGACCGACCCTCACGAGCCGCCACTCACCGCAAAGGAAGCGGGGCAGGTCGCCCTTCGCTTCCTTCGGGTCCCAGAGGAGTACCGACAGTGACGCGACCGCAGCCCGCCGACGTCCTTTCGGCAGCCGTCGTCGCGTACCTCGGCTGGGGCCGCGCGGCGATGCCCATCGCCGACGAACCGGCGGTGGCCGCGAGCGATGACGGCCGAGAGGCTCTCTACAAGCGACGCCTGCGGGCCGCCCGCCCCGACCTTTCGCCGGATGCCGTGGATGCCCTGGCATCCCGGTGGTTCTTCACCCTCCGACGGCTGGGCATCGAGTTCCTGGAGATGGTGAGAACCCGGAACGACGTGCCGTTCAGGGACACACGGGCGCAACCCGCGAAGAGGCGGACGATGGATGCCGAGACGATCCGCGCCACGGGGATCTGGGTCCGAACGAGTGACGGGTGGTTCGCCTCGACAGCGACGGTGGCGCCCGGGGAACGGCCCACCGAGTTCTTCCTCTACGACCGTGAGGGGCTGAGCTATCGGACCGTGCCGGCCGCGGAGGTTCTGCAGGTGGAGCACGTCGACGCCGAGGGACTCTACGAGGGCCATTGGATTCCGCTCGTGTCGACCTGGAAGCAGGATGGTACCCGCGTACACGCCCCCGTGCCCCGATCGGGCGCGGACTACCTGGCCGTCCTGTACCTCTACCGCAGCCCGGACTGGGAGGCTCTCGTCGCCCTTCCGCGAGCGGAGGTGCACGACGAGCGCGGCGGCAACGGCGGTGTCTCGTTCCTCGTACCGCTCTCCGTACTCAGCGACTTCCGGGAGAAGGTGATGCCCCTGTGACCGACCCCCACAACGAGCGGGCAAGCGCGCAGCAGCGAGAAGAAACGCTCGCGACGATCCGCGCCGAGGGCCTCGGCGGATATCGCTGGTTCGAAGACGCAATGAACGACACGGACATCGTGGCGATCCAGCGCACGGGAAGCGGCTGGGTGGTCTTCGCAACGGATGAGCGCGCCACGGCGCAGGGCCGACGCGAGTTCACGGAGGAAGGTCCGGCGCTCGAGGACTTCCTGTCGCGCCTCCGGTCGAGCAACAGCGTCGCCGGGTGGCGCGCGCAGGTTCGCCGGGACAGCATGCCCCGCTACTTCGTCCGTGAACTCCGCGTCGACGGTCGGTTGGTTCCCGCCCGGTTGTTCCGGCGGTGCGAGACCGACCACGGACCCGTGGACGAGCTCCTCGTGGACGTCGACCACTGGACCCCGGACACGCGCGGCGTCCTGGATCGTGGCATCCGCTTTCCGCTGGATTCCGACCTCGAGGAGATCTCGGATGCCGCAGCGAGAGAGATCTTCGCGATGGTCGCACGGCGCGAGTACATCCCGCTGACCCGCCGCTGAGTCGCGAATTCTGCCGTCCCGCGGGTTATCCACGCAAGGGACGGCGCAAATGCGCGGCGTCAGGGCGTCCCGCATAAGGTGAAAGGTCGAGGGAGGGGGCCCGATGACGAGCACGCACGATCCGTTGCGCTTGGCCGACGTCGATCCGCTCGTGTTCACCGAGCGTGCCCGCGGGGGCCAGATCGTCGGAGCCGTGGCGCTGGATGTCGTCATGCCCCTGGCGTTGCTGGCGGCGGGGATCGTCGTGATCGCGGCCGGTCCCCCGGCGATCGGATGGCTGCTGGTCGTCGCCGCGGTCGCGCTCCTCGCCGTCGCCGTGTGGCTCCTCGGTCGCTCCGGCCGCACCCTCGGCGCCGCGACCGTCGACGCTCGCATCGTCCGCCGCACCACCGGCGCGGCCGCGGGCGGGTCAGCGGTGTGGGCGCTGGCGTCCGGCAAGCTGGCGATGTTCGATCTGCGCAAGGGCCGCGACCCCTTCGCCCCCGCGATCGCCGCGTTCCAGTTCCCCGACGCCACTCCCGCCAGCGCGCCGGGCCGCGCCCGACGCGGCATGGTCCCGACGCTCATGCTCGACTCGGGCGAACGCCTCACGCTCGATACCGCGCTGATCCTCGGCCGCGACCCCTCGGCCCCGGTCGACGCCCCCGCCGAGGTCTACCGCTGGGCCGACATGTCCCGCACCCTGTCGAAGTCGCACGTCCGTCTCGAGTGGGACGGCCGTCAGGTCTGGGTCACCGACCTCGGCTCCACGAACGGCACCTTCGTGCGGGGCGGCGGCAGCTCGACGCCTCTCCTCCCCCACCAGCGCACGCCCGTGCCCACCGATGTCGTCCTCGAGATCGGTGACCGCACGCTGACCGTCCGGGATGCCGCATGAGCACCGTCGCACACCCCCTCCTCGACGCAGCCGGCCCCGGCTGGGCCGGCACCGAGACGCGCGCACCGATCGTCGCCCTGACGACCGCGATGAGCGACTTCCTGCACAAGACCGCGAGCCAGGGGCTGCGCCCGATCATCGTGTCGAGCGAGTTCTCGCGCCTGACACAGCCGCTGGCGCAGGTGTTGTCCGCCGTGCAGGGGCACTGGGTCGTGCGTACGCGCACGGACGGCTTCTACGAGGCGCGCACGGGAGTTCGCCTCGCCGCGCCCGCCGACGCTCTGACAGCGGATCCGCCGACGCCCGAGAACGTGCATCCTCTCTTCGTCCGCGCGCAGGTGGCATCCACTCTGCAGGTCGTGGCGACGATCTCGACGCGACACCGGGTCAGCCGGCCCGTGCGGCTCGGTGGCGTCGCGGAAGCGGCGGTCGCGCTGTTCACCGGAACGGAACCCGCGGCGTGGGGCGCGATCGAGCCGCTCCTCGCACCGTGGGACCGCGACGACCTCACCGAGCGGTCGAGACGCCGCATCCCGCTCGACAGCCACTGGGTCGCCGTGGGCGGCGGCGAACGCGCGGCGCTCGCGACGGTGCAGGTCGGCCGCACGAACGAGGGACTGGAAGAGACGACGCGCGTCTGGGCGGCGGTGCCGGGCGTGGGCCGCGAGGCCGGGGCGACGGCGACCGGCGAGGCGCGCGAGCTCCTCGCTCGTGCGGCAACCGTCGGCCTCCCCCTGATCGGCATCGCGTTCGCCGCGATCGGCGCCCCCGATCTGGCGCGCCGGGCGACGGCATCCCCGCAGCCCGAACCTCTGGCGCTGCTCATCGGGCCGGTGGGTATCCGGGCGCTGGGCATCGACGCGAAGCGCTGGATCGACGAGGTCGGCGGCGCCACGGTCGGCAGCCCACGGCTCCCCGGCGTACTGCTGCCGCTCGGTTCGGTCGACGGCGGCGGGTGGACACGCCTCGATGACGTCCTCAGAACGCTCGACCCCGAGCGACTCGGCGAACTGCTGAACCTCGCCCCGCACGTGCGGGCGCAGCTGCGCGAGCCGGAAAGGACCCGCTGATGCCCGACCAGCGCGACACCGTCCTCATCGAGCAGGCCAAGATCCAGCGCATGCGCTTGGGCGCCGCCCTCGTCTACGGCCACATCGGCGAGCGCCGCACGGTCAACGACCACATGAAGAGGCTCATGGGCTCGATCATCGTCGCCGCGATCGCGTGCGCCGCGTGCGTCGGCGTCTCGTTCGTCTCGCAATTGCTGACCGAGCGCGCCCAGCAGGCGACCTCGACCGTCCAGACCCCCACCGGAGCCGTAACGCCGTGAGCATCTACACCCGCCTGACCGTCGCCGGGTCCGAACGCCGCGCCGAAGTCGTCGTCCCCAGCGGCGAGCCCGTGGGCGCCGCGATTCCGCGCCTGCTCGACCTCCTCGGCGAGACCGCCGGCACCGTGGCGCGACCGCTCGCCGTCATCGCGCCCGACGGCGAGCAGATCGACATCGCTCTCACGCCGCAGCAGCTCGACCTTGCGGACGGCACCCTGGTGCGCTTGGTCCGCCTGGATGCCGCGCCCCCGCCGCCCGTCGTGATCGACGTCACCGATGCCGCCGCCGACGCGCACGACGCCCGCCCGGATCGCTGGGACGACCGGGCCCGCACGATCGCCGGGGGGACCGGCATCGCGGCGGCGTTCGCCGTCGCCGGGTGGCTGTCGCCCTGGTCGTCACCGACGCTCGCGGCTTTCGCGTTGCTCGCGGCCTCGGTGCTCCTCGCCGCGATCGCCACGGGCCTCGGGCTCGGCGGGCTCCGACGGTTGTCGGCATGCGTGTCGGCGGCGGCCGCGGGCCTGGCGCTGCCGGTGGGGAGTGCGACCTCGTCCGCGCTGGCATCGACACTGGCACCGACCGCCGCGATCCTCGCCGGTATCGCCGCCGCGCTCGCGACCGGCGCGACGGTCGCTCTGCTCGGCGTCGGGGTGGCCCACCGGCGCCGTGGGGCCGCGGCGGGCGGCGCGCTGGGCGCCGTTCTCGCGTCCCTGCTGCTCGGACTTCTGTTGGCGGGGGTGGATGCCGTCGCGGCCTCGGCCGTCGCCGGCGTCGTCGCCGCGTTCGCCACCGGTCCGCTGCCGTGGATCGCCCTGTCGTCGGCGGGACTCACCGACCTCGACCAGCGCGCCGCGGCCGGCTCACCGCCCGCGCGGCCCCGCGCGTTCGCGGCCATCGACGAGGCGTACGCCGCCCTGACGTGGAGCATCGGGGCCGTGGCATCCGTTCTCGGTGTGGCCGGGGTGGTGCTCGCGCTGTCCGGCACGATCTGGACGGAACTGCTGGCCCTGGCGTTCTTCCTCGTCGCGGCCCTCCGCACGCGGGCGTTCCCGCTGCGGTGGCAGGGCTGGTTGCTGTGGGTCGCGGCGGGCGCGATCGCCGCCGCCGGACTCACCGTGCTTCTCGTCGGTGGTCTCGGCTGGATCAGCGCGGGCGTGGCGGTCGTCGTGGCCGCCCTCATCGCCACGATGGTGCTGGTGCGGCCGCGGCCGCACGTCCGGGCACGCCTGCGCGGTCTCGGCAACGTCGTCGAGACGCTCGCGGTGGTGGCGCTGATCCCGCTTCTCGTGGGCGCCCTGGGCATCTACGCCGAGCTGCTCGGCATGTTCGGCGGCCGGTCGTGACGGTGCTCGATGTGCGGGCGCTGTCGACCGCGGTGTTCGGCAGCGGTGCCAACGCCCGCGTGCAGCTGACCTCGTGGGATGCCGCGATCCGCGGCGGCCTGTCGACGACGCGTCGCGTCGGGGTGGTGTCGCTCTCACCCGGTGCCGGTACGAGCACGGTGGCGCACCAGCTCGTCCGCGCGGTCGCCGCGCGCCGGAGCGAACCGGTGCTCGCGGTGGACGTCTCGACCGGCACGCCCGGGCTGGCCGCGCGCCTCGGCGCCGAACCGGTGCCGCCGGACGATACGCGCGCCTCGGCCCGCACGACGGCGGAGGCGCTGAGCGGTCTCGAGGTGCGCGACGGCGTCGTCGCTCTGCGTCCGCGCGACGCCGACGACGCCGTGGGCGCGTGGCTCGGCGAAGCCGCACCGATCGCCCGCTTCTTCGATGTGTCGGTCACGGACTTCGGGGCGCGGCATCCCCTCGTCGACCTCGCCGCGTGCGCGGCGCTGTGCGACGTGGTGTGCCTGGTGGGCGACGCGCGCCGCTCACCGGCCGAACACGCCCGCTCCGTCGTCGACGCGATCGCGGGTCTCCCCGAGTCGCCGTCGGTCGTGCTGGCACTGGTCGATCACGCGCGCGAGGGCGACGGCGTCGCCCGTGCCCTCGCGACCGGCGCCGATCACCGGGTCGTCGGTGTGCCGTTCGACCCGGGTCTCGCCGCCGGGGGCCACGCGCGTCGCTCGGCGACCCAACTGGCCGTGGTGCAGCTGGCCGCGGCGCTCGTCTCTGCCACGGGGAGGGCCTCGTGACCGTCCGCATCGTCCACCGCCCCGCCCGCATCAGCGAGGCCGTCGAGCCGGCGCCCGATGTGACCCTGGCGCCGCCCCCGCCGATCGGCGAGGGCGCGACCGGATTCCCCCTGCAGTCGCTGCTGCCCATCGTGGGCAGCCTGTCGTCGATCACGATGATCGTGCTGCTGCGCAACAACCCGATCATGGTCGTGGTGGGAGCCGTCATCCTGGTCGTCGCCCTCGTCGGCGGCCTCGGCATGGCGTTCACGCAGCGCGGCAACGCCGCCCGCCAGCGTCGCGTCCAGCGGGAGCGCTACCTCGACTACCTCGAGGAGACGCGCGAGGCCGTGCGGCAGACCGCCGACGCGCAGCGCACCGCCGCCCTGGCCCTGCACCCCTCACCCGGCACTCTCGTCGAGATCGTCGCCGACCCCGCCCGACGGTGGGAACGACGACCCGGGGATGCCGACTTCCTCCGCGTCCGCATCGGGACGGGCGACCTGCGCGCCGTCGAGGTCGCCTTGCCGCCCGAGCAGAACCCGGTGCAGCCCTTCGATCCCGTGATGCGCGAATCGGCGGAGCGCATGGTGCGCCTCGCCGGTGTCTCGCAGGGCATGCCCGCGACCGTCGACCTCGAACGCGGCGGCCAGGTCTCCCTCGTCGGCGCACGGCCCGACACGCTCCGTGTCGCCCGGGCGCTGGCCGCGCAGATCGCCGCGTTCCACTCCCCTGACGACGTGCACATCGCCGCCGCGATCGCGCCCGCGCAGCGCCAGGACTGGGACGGCATCGATCTCCTGCCCCACCTTTCGAGCGACACCCCGCCGACCGGGGCCGTCACCGCCCGCCGCGTGGCGCCGAGCCTGCCCGAGCTGTTGTCGCTGCTCCGCGACGAGCTCCGCGACCGCGTCGCCACCGCCGCCGCCTCGCGCCGCGCGGGCCGCCGCACCAAGCCCGGACGCCTGGTGATCTTCGTCGACGAGGCCGACCACGCCGCGTCGCCCGTCCCCCGCCTGGATGCCGCCCTCGACCTGTCCGCGCTGGGCGTGACGGTCGTGCACCTCGTCGACGACCGTCTCAAGGAGCCGACGTCTGTCGCCGTCCGCGTGACGATCGACGCCGGCACCGCGACCGTCGAAACGCCCGGTTCGGGTGAGGCGGCGGTCACCGGCATCCGGATCGATCCGATGACCCCCGCCGCGCTCGAGGTCGTGGCCCGCCCCCTCGCGGGGCTGCGCCTGACGCGCACGTCGGCCGAGGATGCCGGGACGGCCCTGGCCCCCGACGTGACGCAGCTGCTCGGCGTCGCCGACGTGGATGCCATCGACACCTCGGCCGCGTGGCGCACGCGCAGCGCCGCGGAGTTCCTGCGCGTGCCGATCGGCGTCGACGACCGGGGCGGCCCGGTGCTGCTCGACCTGAAGGAGTCGGCGCAGCTCGGCATGGGGCCGCACGGCATCTGCATCGGCGCGACCGGTTCGGGCAAGAGCGAGCTGCTGCGCACGCTCATCCTGGGCCTGGCGCTGACGCACTCGCCCGACGACCTCAGCATGATCCTCGTGGACTACAAGGGTGGGGCGGCGTTCGCGCCGTTCGCGCGGCTCCCGCACGTCGCGGGCATCATCGACAACCTCGCCGACGACCCGCAGCTGACCGAGCGCGCCCGCGCGAGCATCCAGGGCGAGGTCGTGCGTCGACAGCGCCTGTTGAAGGATGCCGGGAACGCGGCATCCATCGGTCACTACCGGCAGATGCGACGGGACCGTCCCGAGCTGCCGGCGCTGCCGCACCTTTTCCTGGTGATCGACGAATTCGGCGAGCTGCTCACGGCCGAGCCCGACTTCGTGGAGCTGCTGCTGACGATCGGGCGCATCGGCCGGTCGATCGGCGTGCACCTGCTGCTGTCGAGCCAGCGGATCGAGGCCGGGCGCCTGCGCGGACTCGACACGTACCTGTCGTACCGGATCGGCCTCCGCACGTTCTCGGAGTCGGAGTCGGCCGTGGTGCTCGACACCCCCGACGCGTTCCACCTGCCCGCGATCCCCGGCTTCGGCTACCTGAAGGTCGACACGTCGGTCTACACGCGCTTCCGCGCCGGCTACGTGTCCGGTCCGGTGCCCGACCCGATCGAGTCCGGTCCCCGACACGACGACGCCCCGCCGGTGCTGCGGCTGCCCGCGTACGACCTGCCCGACGACTCGCCCGAGGCCGAGCAGCTCGACAGCGCCGAGCCCGAGACGCCCACCACCGGTCGGACCCTCGTGCAGGCGGCGACATCGCGGCTCGCGCGCGGCATCGCCCGCACGCGTCCGGTGTGGCTCCCGCCGCTGCCGCCCGTGCTCACCCTCGGCGGCGTCCTGCCCCAGGCCGACGGTGCCGGGACGCTCCGCGCGCCGATGGGACTCCTCGACGACCCGTCGAAGCAGACGCAGTCGCCGTGGATGCTCGACCTCACGCGCTCGGGCGGACACGTCTCGATCACCGGCGCGCCGCAGTCGGGGCGCTCGATGTTCCTGCGCACGCTCGCCGCGTCGCTGTCGTTCACGCATTCCCCGCGCCAGGTGAGCATCTACGGCATGGACCTCACGGGCGGTGGTCTCGCCCGCATCGAGCCGTTCCCGCACGTCGGTGGAGTCGCGACGCGCGGCAACCGCGAGCGGCTCACGCGTCTGCTCGAAGAGCTCACCGGCATGCTCGCCGTCCGCGAGCGCGTCTTCCGCGACCACGGTCTCGACTCGCTCGCCGACATGCGCCGCCAGCACGCCGACGGGCGCCTGCCCGACCTGCCGAGCGCGGATGTCGTGCTGCTCGTCGACGGACTCGGGGCGCTGCGGCAGGACTTCGAAGACCTCGAGACCCCGCTCGCCCAACTGCTCGAACGCGGCGGCAGCTTCGGCATCCACGTCGTCGTCGCCCTCTCGCGCTGGAACGAACTGCGCATGAACCTGCAGGGCCTCATCGGCACGCGCCTCGAGCTCAAGCTCAACGACCCCGCCGACTCGCAGATCGCGCGCAAGCTCTCGCAGACGCTCCGCGCCGACGAGCCCGGCCGCGTCCTGACCGACGAGAAGCTCTTCGCGCAGATCGCGCTGCCGCTGCTCGAGGAGGTCGACGACGGCGACACCGGCGAGGCCCTCGAACAGCTCGCGCGCGAGAGCGCGGCCCGGTGGGGCGGTCAGGGCGCGGCGCCGATCCGCCTGCTCCCCGAGGTGCTGTCGCCGATCGAGCTGCCCGACGCGATCGACGAACCGGATGCCGTCCCCCTGGGTCTGCGCCAGGACACGATGCAGCCGGTGTCGCTCGACCTGGTCACGCGCGACCCGCACCTGCTCGTCCTCGGCGACAGCCGCTGCGGGAAGACGACGCTGCTGCGCGGCATCGTGCAGGGTGCGATCGACCGGCACTCCGCCGAGGAGCTCGTCGTCGCCCTCATGGATGCGCGCGGGGAGCTGGCATCCGAGGTTCCGGATGCCTATCTCGGCGGCCATGCATCGTCGGGTCGGCAGGCACGGCTGCTGGCCGAATCCATCGCGGTCGAGCTCGAGAAGCGGGCGAACGACCGCGATGCGGGCCCGCGGATCCTCGTGATCGCCGACGACTTCGACATCCTCGCCGCCGGCGGCACCGAACCGCTGCGCCCGCTGCTGCCGTACCTGGCGTCGGCACGCGACCTGCGCCTCAACGTGGTGGTGAGCCGCCCCGTCGCGGGTGCGTCGCGGGCGATGTTCGATGTGGCGCTGCAGGGCATCCGCGACACGGGGGGCACGGCGCTGATCATGTCGGGCGACCGGTCCGAGGGTGCGCTGCTGCCGAAGCTGTACGCCGAGCCGATGATCGCGGGCCGCGGCCGACTGGCTCGCCGCGGCGAGCGCCCCACGCTCGTGCAGGTGGCGAACTTCGTCGCCAGTGCGGGTGAACCCGAGAGTGCATCGTCCCCGGGCGCGCCGGCCGAAGCCGTCGTGGAAGAGGTGTCGCCCGATGGCGCCACCGACGCGATCGCCGAGATCGAGGATGACGCCGGGCGAACGCAAGAGCCGCCCCTGACCCGCCGGAGAAGAGGCAACCGTGCCCCGTAGCAGCGTCGCATTCACGCGTGACCCCGTCGATATCGACGCGCTCGCCGAGGCCGTGTCGGCGGTGCTCACGACCGAAGAGCTGACCGAGACGTCCGTCGAGATCCGCCCGCTCGACGACGGTGCGGCGGCGCAGGTCGTGGTGGCGGAACGCGTCGTTCTCACGGTGCTCCTCCCCCGTTTGACGCCGCCGACGGCCGAGCTCACGCGGGTCTACGGCACGGTCGAGGTCGCCCCCGATGCCCGGTGGGCGACCGACGGCTTCACCCCGTGGGAGCCCGAGGGCATCATCGGTGTGCGGCTGCTCGACGCGGCCGCGGCCGCCCGTGGGGGCGTCGCCGCGCACCTCGGCTGACGACCAAGATTTCACCCGCCGCACTCGGGGACCCCGTGTTAAGAGTGCGCAACATCGCCTGCGAATAATCGGCGCCCTCCTGGTCACTCCGCAACGACCACCCGAAGGGCACCACGCATGAGCGCCGTACATCGCCACATCCCCGCACATCGACCCCCGGGAGTCGACCGTCGAGCCCTCCTCCGGAGCGCCGCTTGGACGGTCCCCGCGGTCGCCGTCGCCACCGCGGCCCCCGTCGCGGCCGCCTCGAACCCTGCGGAGGTGCGCCTCGCGTTCGACAAGCCGTCCTACGCGGGCGTGTCCTGCGGCACGATCAGCGGCGCCTCCCTCGTCCTCACCGTGGGCGGCGTGCCCGCCTCCGGCCGTGAGGTGACCCTCACTCTCGCCGGGGGATACCAATTCCCGGACGGCACGACCACTCGCACCGTCATCACGGACGTGAACGGTCGTATCGCCCTCCCGGGGATCGCCATTCCCACTCTGGGAGGCTCCGGAACGATCACCGCACTCAGCTCCGGCGCGAGCACGGTCAGCGCGGGTCTGAACTCTCCCGCTGTCACCACCCGATGGGGGCTCCGAGAAGGGAGGAATTTCCCCAGTGGGAGCCCCGGGACGCCGCCGTGGACCGCTCACCCCGTGACGGTCCGCTTCTTCATCGACGGGACGAACCTCTATCACGGCGGCGAACTGTTCGACACGAACGTCACCAAAGTCGTCGGGGGGACCTCGCCGTTCGGCGTCATGCTCCCGTTCAACGAATGGGCCCAGTACCTCAAGGGAGATACCTGGTACATCGTGGACGGCACGAAGAGCTTCGACGACACCACCCTCGCGGGCACGCCGACGACCGCCACCCCATTGACCCTCGGTTTCCTGCTCGACGGGACGACGCTCTACTTCAACGGCAGCAGCGTCGACACGAACGTCACCAAGGCCATCGGTGGGACGGCTTTTGGTGCGTCGTGGGTGCAGTACCTCAAGGGGAGCACCTGGATCATCCGGGACAGCTGGGGGTCGGTGGAATCGTTCCGCGCCCCGGCCACGGCCACGGCCGTCACCCGCAACTACGTCATCGACGGCACCACCCTGTACAACCGCGGCAGCGTCTCGGCCACCGGAGTCACCAAGGCGATCGGCGGGTTCTACGGCTCCGTCCAGTGGATGCAGTATCTCCAGGGCGGCACATGGGTCGCGACATCCAGCGACAGCGAGTGGGCTCCCCCGGACGTCCACGGCGCGCCCGTCACCGCCACACCGGTGTCGCTCGGCTACTTCCTCGACGGCACCACCCTCTACTGGTGCGAGACCCCTGTCGACTACGGTGTGACCCGCGCCATCGGCGGTGACAGCGGTATGCCGGGCTGGTGGGTGGAATACCGGATCGGTCCCCTCTGCTAGCCGGCGCGACCCTCACTCCTGCGTCGGGCCACCGACGATCTGCGTGATGACGACCGCCGGTGCGGCCTCGGTGTGCCCGCACGGGCCGTCACGTCCTTCGAGGAAGGCTCCGGGCGCCAGGTCGCCGAGCGTGGTCAACCATCCACGAGCTGGATCTATCGAGTCGCCGATGTCGAATGAGCCATCAACCAGGTCGACTCGACCGGGCCCCGCGCTCGTTCCGATCGGCCAGATCACAACGAGCTCGCTCTCGACGGGAAGCAGGGCTTGGAGCACGACGCATCCCTGGTCGTTGACGGCGAGCGTTCCGGCGAGATCCTCGACGAGGCTCGCCGAGCGCGGCGGCGCCAGCCCGACGAGGATCGCCGGCTGCGCCGAGTACTCCGTCTCCCGCGGTGAGGGAGTAGGCGTCGGGGCCGGCGCTGAGCACGCAGCGAGAACCACGACAGCCGCTCCGGCGACGAGCCCGAGCCCTAGCCGGCCCATAGCCGTAGGTTGAATCGAGTCAGTGCGTTCGTGACATTGCTCCAGATGGAGATGGTGCCGGCCGGATTGGTTCCTTGATGGATGCCATACGCGACGCTGCCGAGAAACCATGGACCGCCGCTATCTCCGCCTTGGGTGATGTGAGTACCCACTCCCCGGAACGGGCCAGCGTAATAAGTCCCGCCCCCGTCTTCGGGCACTACGGTGACATTCTTGTAGATGCCCGAAACCGTGACCGTCCCGCAGCCATACCCTGTGGTATTGCCGAACTTGCACGCACCCGAGTTGAAGGGGGCTATCGCTGCAGATGCAAAAGTTCAAAGGTCGCCACCGCTGACCTGCGTCTGACCAGTGAACATCTGAGAACTCCACAGCCACCTGAAGTCCCCTCCTGGGTCAACGTCCGTCGCTGATTGGCTGTACGGCACGACCGTGAAAATGAAGTTGCTCGCGTTGGCATACGAGACGCTGCCACTACAGTGGCCAGCCGTCAGGATACCCAGCTCCGGTCCGTTGACGTTCTTAACAGGGAAGGCAGTGGAGCAGTGATAGACGCCGGCGCGATAGAGTGCGTAGCCCGCGACCCAGGCTTCGTCGTCGACGACAGGGTACGCCACATAATCGACGAGGATGGGGATTTGGGGGATCAGATTCGCGTCAGTCAGTTCGTCCTGTAGACCCGCGATCATTCCGCTGGCGCGTGCTGTGTCCATGGTTCCGGGTTCGGCCGGCGCCACTTCGACGTGGAATGAGTCGTCTCGAGAATCGAAGTACGTCATCGACTCGAACTCATCACCGGTGGCCTTGGTCGTTTCCAGCAACAATTGGCGGGAGGCGGTGTCGATGTCCGACTCGGTGTATCGCAGCCCGCCTTCCAACCGGACGCCCGGTACCGACGATGCCATGGCGACCGCGCCGGTTGGCGGATCACCCCTGAACCGGATCACGCCAGTGTCCTGGCCAGGATCGACCTCAGCCTCCGTTAAATCATCGGGGTACTCGTCGCGAATTTCTTGCACGATGAGCGCGAATGCCGCCTGCCAAGGGCTGGCCACCGATTGATCAACCGTCTCCGTCGCGGCATCGGAGATGTCATCAGAGGGAAAGTACTCGATCTCGGAGAGATCCGCGTCTTGCTTCTCGACCGCGGGAACGCCCGGCTGTTCTGCGGCAACCGGGCCGACCAGAAGAAGAGTCGCCAAGAGGGCTCCGACGATTCCGGTGACGACAGTCCGGCCCTGAACCCACATCGGGCACTCCCCATTCGGCGACAAGATCAGATCGACCGATACGGGCGATCGATTGCCTGGATTTTGACACAGCCCGATATATGGCGCTAGCCATTCATCGGGTCAATTGACTGGGAGCGTCCGCGGGGCAATCGTCCGTGGACGCAGCACCTCAAACGCGGCCGCGAGCGCCAGCAACGCCACACCGTCGCGCGCGCGGCCCGAGAAGGTGAGTCCTGTCTGCATTCCGACGTCGGTCAGCGTCCCAGGGGTACCGTCGCGGTCGGAACCCGCGTTGTTCGATACCGCTTCGTGACGGTCAAGTCCGTCGAAGACGAGCTCGAAACGTTCTGGGGCGCGTTCGGTGCGGTGGGGCGGAAGAATCACGCCCAACCGCAGGAATCGTGCCCCACAGCCAGCGAGGCGGCCGCGCCGTAAAACGCCCGCCCCGTGCGCGCCCGCCCTACGCCCCCAGCGCGGGTGTCCGCGCCGGCACCGTCCGCCGAGGACGCAGTGCCTCGAACGCCGCGGCCAGCGACAGCAACGCCGCGTCGTCGTACGCACGCCCCGCGAACGTCAGGCCGGTCGGCATCCCGATGTCGGCCAGCGTCCCTAGTGGGACCGTCACAGTGGGCACACCGCAGTGCCGGATCGCGAGGTTCCCCGTCGCCACCCACACGCCGTTCCGCCACGCGATGTCGGCCGACGCCTCGTTCACGTCGGCATCGGCGGGCGCCACATCGGCGAGCGTGGGGAAGACCACGGCGTCGAGGGACTCGGCATCCATCCACTCCTCCAGGTCGCGGCGACGGGTCTCCTCGAGACCCCGGAGGCCTTCGGCGAGGTGCGGGATTTCGGTGAACGACGCCACCGGGTGCTCGCGGACGTGCGCGGGGTACTCCGCGATGTCATCGTCGAACCCCGTGTACCGGTCGGGCAGCGCACCCTCGGGGTGCGGGAAGATCGCCGCCCCCTCCACCTCGGCGAGGCCGGGGTGTCCGGTGCCGCGGAGGAAGTCGTCCCACGCCCACGCCGACAGGTCGACGATCTCGCGGTGCAGGAACTCCTCCGACACGAGCCCGCGCGTGCGGATCGTCGGCGCACCCGGGCGATCGCCCTCGTAGTTGCTCAAGAGCGGGAAATCGCACTCGACGACGATCGCGCCCGCGGCCTCGAGGTCGGCGCGGGCCACGGCCCACAGGTCGAGCAGCGACGGGCGCGGAACGATCCGCTCGCCGGTCGGGCCGCCGATGCCGCCGGGACCGGTGCCCGCCAGCGGGTCGGTGCCGAGGAACATGCGAGGGATGCCGATGCGCTTCCCCCGGAGCGAGGTCCCGGCCGCGAGCGCGGCGAACGAGGGCGGCCGCACCTCGGACGCCGCGGGCAGCGGAACCCACGGCTGCGCGCGCCAGAAGTCTCCCCGCGTCTCGGGGTCGTCGGCGACGATCACATCGAGGACCGCGAGGAGGTCCGCCATCGAGCGTGTGTGCGGCACGACGACGTCCATCGTCGGTACGAGCGGCCAGTTGCCGCGCACCGAGATCATGCCGCGCGACGGCGTGTAGGCGCACAGACCGTTGCAGGCCGCGGGCGCGCGGCCGCTCGACCACGTCTCCTCGCCCAGGCCGAAGGCCCCGAACGACGCGGCGGTCGCCGTGCCCGAGCCGTTCGACGAGCCCGACGCGAACGCCGACGTCAGGTACTCGGCGTTGTACGGACTCTCGGCGCGGCCGTACAGCCCGCGCTGCATGCCGCCATTGGCCATCGGCGGCATGTTCGTCAGCCCGAGGCAGATCGCCCCGGCCTCGCGCAGCCGCGCGATCGTGAACGCGTCGTCCTGGGCGACGAGATCGGCGAACGCGGGGCTTCCCGCGGCGACCGTCAGGCCGCGCACCATGTAGCTGTCTTTCGCCGTGTACGGGATGCCGTCGAGCAGCCCCCGCGCCCGTCCGGCGGCGCGGCGGGCGTCGGACTCGGCCGCCTCGGCGCGCGCGTCCGGGTTGCGGACGACCACCGCGTTGAGCCTCGTCTCGGTGTCGGGGCCGTCGTACGCGTCGATGCGCGCGAGGTGCGCGTCCACGAGCTCGACGGCGGTCGTGCGGCCCTCGGCGAGCGCGGCGGCGAGTTCGGCGATGGATGCCTCGACGACGTCGATCACGCCGTCACCGCCGGCTGCTGCTGCGTGATGCAGTGGATGCCGCCCCCGCGCGCGAAGATCTCACGAGCGTCGACGGTCACGACCCGGCGACCCGGGTACACCTCTTCCAGGATGCCGCGGGCTGTGGCATCCGCCTCCTCCTCGCCGAACCCGCACGCGATCACGCCGCCGTTCACGACGAGGTGGTTGACGTAGCTCCAGTCCACATCGCCGTCGGCGTCGCGGACCGTGACCGGCGCGGGCAGGTCGCGGATCTCGAACCGGCGGCCGTTGGCATCCGTCTGCGTCTGGAGAAAGGTGCGCAGCTCACGCGTGACGGCGTGGTCGGGGTGCGCGGGGTTCCGCTGGTCGTGGAGAAGCACGACGCCGGGCGACGGCAGGGTCGCCACGATGTCGACGTGTCCGTTCGTGCCGAAGTCCTCGTAATCGCGGGTGAGGCCGCGCGGCAGCCACACGGCGTGCGTGGCGCCGATCGTGCGGAGCATCTCGGCCTCGACACGTCCACGGTCGGCGTAGCGATTGCGGCGTGGGTCGAGCTGCACGGTCTCGGTCAGCAGGACCGTGCCCTCGCCGTCGACGTGGATGCCACCACCCTCGTTCACGAGCAACGACGGGACGAGTTCGGCGCCGGCGCCCTCGGCGATGATCCGGCCGTGATGCGCGGCCTTCGCCCACCTCGCCCAGTCGTGATCGCCCCAGCCGTTGAAGATCCAGTCGACCGCGCCGAGCACGCCGGGGCGCTCGGGATCGACGACGAACGTCGGGCCCGAGTCGCGCATCCAGAACTCGTCGACGGGCGCCTCGAGGATCTCGATCTCGCCGCCGAGCAGGCGACGGGCGCGGGCCGTCTCGGTCGGATCGACGAGCATCGTCACCGGCTCGAACGCCGCGACGGCGTGGGCGACCGCGGTCCAGGCCGCGTAGCCCGCTTCGCGCTCGGCATCCGTCTCGCCCAGGGTGGGCCCCTCGCTCGGGAACGCCATCCACGTGCGGGTGTGCGGAGCGGTTTCGGAGGGCATGCGCCAGGTCATCGCGGTCCTTCGGTGGGTGGGTGGTGCGCCAATCGTGACATTAAACGTTTAAGTGACTGCAGCGCAAGATCCGATCCGTCGGGTAACGTCACCCCACGTGACCCCACGCAAGCCGACGCTGCGCGACGTCGCCGCCGCCGCAGGCGTCTCGATCGCCGCAGCCTCGTTCGCGCTGCGCGACAAGCCGGGGGTCTCACCCGAGACACGCGAGCGCGTGCTCGCCGTCGCGCGCGACCTCGGGTACGCGGTCAACGTCCCGGCCCGCAGCCTCCGCACCGCGCGGTACGGCGCCATCGGCCTGTACCTCCCGCCCGGGACCACCCGCCTCCCGTACTACACCGAGTTCGCCTTCGGCGTCGTGGATGCCGCCGACCGCCTCGGCCTCTCGGTCATCCTGCTCCCCCATCGGGATGGGGATGACGCCTCCCCTCCGACGGCATTCGTCGACGGGTACATCGTCGTGGATGCCACGGCGAAGGATGCCGGCATCCCGGCGATCCTCGACACCGGACGACCCGTCGTGAGCTCCGAGCAGCTGCTCGGCGCAGAGGATCGGGTCGCGGGCAGCGTCGTGTCCGACCACGGCACCGCGACGCGCGAACTGCTCGACCACCTCGCAGATCGGGGCGCCGAGCGCATCGCGATCCTGCTCCCGCCGGAGGGCACAGCGTGGAGCCAGGATGTCGCCCGGGCGTACGAGGAGTGGAGCACCGAGCGCGGTGGCATCCCCCTCTCGCGTCGAATCGGGTTCGTGCCAGTGCCCGAGGAGGTCGCCGCCGCGGTGTCTCAGGTGATCGAAGGCGCGGATGCCGTGGTCGTCGTGCCGAGCGGATCCGCGGTGCCCGCCCTGGCCGCCGTCGCCCGTGCGGGGCGTAGCGTCGGCGACGACCTGCTGCTCGCCGCGTACGTCGACGAGCCGCTGAACGCCCTGCTGACCCCCGCCGTGACGGCACTCGACATGCAGCCGCGCGAGGTCGGCGCCGCGTGCCTCGAGGTCCTCGCCAGGGATGCCGATCGCTTCCGCGTTCACCGCCCGCTGCTCCGCGTGCGCGCGAGCACCGGCGCAGCACCGCTCGGTCGTTGAGTTCCGAGGCTCGGCACGGCGGCGGGACGCCCTCCAGGGTGGCAACGCCGCGCCGTTCAGTCGCGCTAAGTTGCACGACTTAACGCCCCCGCCGACACTTCGCCGCGACCGAAGCACCAGCGCAGCCCGGGCACCACCTTCGCGGAGCCCGGCGGCGTTCAGTCGCGCCAAGTTGCACGACGTGGCCGCCCCGTCGACGTTTCGCCGCGACCGAAGCACCGGCCGCAGCCCGGCGCGGCGACCCCGCGGACCTAGAGTGAACAGCGTGCAGGTGAGGTTCTTCGGCGGCCTCTCCGTGTCGTGGGGCGCGGACGAGGGAGCGGTTCCCGGGCGCGGGCAGCAGGCTCTGCTGCTGCGCCTCGCCGTGGACGCCGGAACCACCGTCGGCTACCGCGCACTCGCCGACGACGTCTGGCCGACCGACGCCCCGGAAGACCCGCGGGCGGCGCTGCAGTCGCTCGCCTCACGCTTGCGGCGGGCGCTTCCCCCCGGCATCCTCGCCTCCGTTCCCGGCGGCTATCGCCTCGACGTGGCACGCAACGACATCGACATCACGCGGTTCCAGGACCTCGTGGCCACCGCGCGCTCGACGGGCGACGCCGCGCTCGCTCGGGAGGCTCTCGACCTGTGGGTCGGCGACCCGTGGATTCCGCACGACGGCTTCGACTGGCTCGTCCGCGACCTGTGGCAGGACCGCGGACACGCCGAACGGCTGGTCGCCGCCGCACCGGCCGCACCCGCGGTGGACTCCCGGCTCGCTCCCGCGGCGATCGTCGGTCTCGTCGGGCGCGCCGAGGAACTGGATGCCATCCGCGAGCGCCTCGCCACCGACCGACTCGTGACCGTGATCGGGCCAGGCGGTGCCGGGAAGACCACGCTCGCGCTCGAGACCGTACGGGCTGCTTCCGACGCCCTCATCGTCGAGCTCGCGCCCGCGACATCCGGCGAGGTATGGGCGGCTCTGTCGGGAGCAGTGGGGCACGGCATCCGGATGAACGAGAATGCGAGCGTCGCACCGGCGACGCCGCGTGAACGAGTGCTCGACGCGGTCGCCGGGCGCGACATCGTCGTGCTGCTCGACAACTGCGAGCATGTGATCCGCGAGGCCGCCGAGGTCGCCCACGAGCTGCTGCTGCGCACACCGGGGCTGCGAATCCTCGCGACCAGCCGCGAGCCTCTCGGAGTGATCGGGGAGGCGTTCGTCGACCTGGGCCCGCTGCCCGAGCTCGACGCCGACGAACTTTTCGCCCGACGCGTGCGCTCCGCGCGCGGCACCCCGCCCTCGCCGGGGGAACGCGCCACGGCCGCGAGCATCGTCCAGCGTCTGGACGGACTCCCCCTCGCGATCGAACTCGCCGCCGCGCGCGCCCGCACCCTCACCCTCGCCGAGATCGACGCCGGGCTCGGCGATCGGTTCGCACTGCTCTCGCACGGTCCGCGCCTGAGCCCCGACCGCCACCGCACGCTCCGGGCCCTAATCGACTGGAGCTGGGACACCCTCACCGACGCCGAGCGGGTGGCCCTGCGCGCGTCGTCGGTGTTCCCCGATGGCATCGGCAGCGGCGACGCCGGTCCGGTGGCCGAGGCGTTCGGGGTGGATGCCACGGTCTTCGACGCCCTCGTCGATCGGTCGCTGCTCGTGCGGCGTGATGGCCGCTTCCGCCTGCTGGAGACGGTCCGCGAGTACGGACTCGACCGGCTGCGAGCGGAGGGAACCGAGACCGAGTATCGGGAGCGCGCGGCCGACGTGCTCACCGTTCTCGCGGCGTCACACGAGAACACGATGCGCGGGCCAGGGTTGCGCGCGGGACTCGTGTGGTTCGACGCCAACGAGGAGAACCTGTCGTCGGCGCTGCGCACGCGCGCGGCCTCGCCGGACCGGCGACCCGGACGACGTCTCCTGCGCGCCCTCCTCTGGGCGTGGGCGGTCCGGGAACGCATGGAAGAACTCCGTCCCGCGCTCGCGACGTTCAGCGACCCGGACGCACCGCTCGACGACGAATCGAGCGTCGTGATCGAGGCGCTCGCGCTGTTCTCGGCATCCTTCTCCGGGGTGGGGCTGGCGTCGACGTACGATCCCGTGGCCTTCGCAACGCGCCGCGCGCAGCTGGCGGAGGCCGCACGTCGGCATCCGTCCGAAGTGTCGGTGCTCGCCGGGCCGCTCCTCGGTCTCGCCGCGTCCGTGCTCGAGGCCGCCGAGAACGGTGTTCAACGTCCATGGCGCTTCGACATCTCGGAAGACGAGATCACGGCCGCACCCCCGTGGTCACGCGCGATGTTCCATGTCATGCGCGCGGGGGCCGCGGTGAACGCGGGCGACCCGGGCGTCCTCGGAACCGAAAGCGAGAAGGCGCTGCGCCTGTTCACCGAGGTCGGCGACCCGTGGGGGACGGGAATCTCCAGCCAGCTCCGGTCGGAGTGGCTCACGCTCTCCGGCCGCCTGGAAGAGGCGCTGAAGGTGACCGACGACGGCCTCGAGGTCGTGGCGGGCATGACGTCGGTGTCCGACCTCCTTCAGCAGCGGGCCCAGGGTGTCGGCATCCTGCTCCGGCTCGACCGGCTCGCCGAGGCACGGGCCCGCGCCTCCGACATGGAGTCGATCGCCGTGGCGGACGGCTCGGCGCGGGCACTGACCCAGGCTCGCATGGCGTCGGCGCAGGTCGAGATCGCGGCGGGCGACGGGGAGGCTGCCCTGCGCCAGGTCGCGCAGATCTCCGTCGAGGCCGCGTTCCCCGAGCAGGTCGTGGCGTGGTGCACCGCGCTGCGCGCCGAGGCGCTGCTGCTTCTCGACCGGCCCGACGAGGCTCGTACGGCGTTGCGCGAGGCGCTGCCCCAGGCGGCGAGGGCACGTGATCACCCCGTGGTCGCGACGGTACTCGTCGCCGTCGCCGGGTGGAACGCCACCGCGCGACGCTTCGACGCCGCCCGCGAGGCGCTCGCGCGCGCGGAGGCCATTCGCGGGGCGGACGACGAGCTGGACCCGTTCCGGCGCTGGGTCGGGGAACGCCTCGGCGCGGACACCGGAGAAGTTCCGGCATCCGCGCCCGGCATCCCTCCCGCCCTTCTGGGCGTCGTGGATGCCGACGTGCTCACGGCCCTGCTCGACTAGGCCTTCCGCATGTAGGCGCGGACGGTCAGCGGGGCGAAGACCGCCACGATCACGGCAGCACCGACGAGCGACAGGACCGCGTCGGAACCGAGCGTGCCCGCGTTGACGAGATCGCGGACCGCGGTGACGAGGTGCGACACCGGGTTGATGTCGACGAACCACTGCAGCCACGACGGCATGGTGTTCGACGGCACGAACGCGTTCGAGAGGAACGTCAACGGGAACAGGATCAGGATCGACACGCCCTGCACGCTCGACGCGGTCCGGGCGATGACGCCAAAGAACGCGAAGATCCAGCTGATCGCCCACGAGCAGACGATGACCAGGATGCCGGCGAGCACCACGGCACCGAGGCCTCCCGCGGGCCGGAAGCCCATGATGAACCCCATCGTGAAGGTCAGCGTCGTGGCGATCGCGTACCGCACGGTGTCGGCCAGCAGCGCCCCCGAGAGCGGCGCGATGCGGGCGATCGGCAGCGACCGGAACCGGTCGAACACGCCCTTGTCCATGTCCTCGCGCAGCTGCACGCCCGTCACGACCGAGGTCGTGATGACCGTCTGGACGAGGATGCCGGGGATGATGATCGGCAGGTAGCTCGCCACGTCTCCGGCGATCGCGCCGCCGAAGATGTACGTGAACATCAGGGTGAACAGGATCGGCTGGACCGTCACGTCGATGAGCTGCTCGGGCGTGCGACGGATCTTCAGCAGGCCGCGCCAGGCCATGGTCAGGGTGTTGCGGAACGTCTGACCGAGCCCCGCGGTGCGGGGCAGGTCGCGCTCGAGAGTCAGGGCGGTCATGCGCGGACTCCTTCCAGGTCGGTGGCGCTCTCGCGCGCCGCGTCGTCGTCGGCCGGCACTCCGCTGCCGGTGAGGGTGAGGAAGACCTCGTCGAGGGTGGGCTGCTGCACACTGAACTCGCTCAGGTGCACGCCCGCGTCGCGGAAGGCCACGAGCAGATCGGTGACCTGGTCGGGGTCGGACATCGGCACCGTGAGGCGCGCCGCCTCCGGAGACACGATGGCCGTGGCATCCAGGACCCGTCCGATCGTCGCGCGGGCGACCTCGAGGTCGGAACCGGGCTGCAGGCGCAGCACGAGCGACGCCTGACCCACGGACGCCTTGAGCTCGAGCGCCGTGCCCTCGGCGACGACGCGTCCGCGGTCGATGACGGCGATGCGGTCGGCGAGCTGGTCGGCCTCGTCGAGGTACTGCGTGGTGAGCACGACCGTGGAACCGGTCGCGACGAGCCGCCGGATCGTGTCCCACATCTGCCCGCGGGTGCGGGGGTCGAGGCCCGTGGTCGGCTCGTCGAGGAAGATGAGCGGCGGCTGGGCGATGAGGGATGCCGCGAGGTCGAGGCGACGGCGCATGCCGCCGGAGAACTTCGCGAGCGGCCGGGACGCCGCCTCGGTGAGGCCGAACTCCTCCAGCAGCTCCGTCGACTTGCGGCGGGCGTCGGCACGCGACAGCCCGAGCAGGCGAGCGAAGATGATGAGGTTCTCGGTGGCGGACAGCTTCTCGTCGACCGACGCGAACTGCCCCGTGAGGCCGATGAGCTGCCGCACCACGTGCGACTCCCGCACGACGTCGTGGCCGAAGATCTCGGCCCGTCCGCCGTCGGGACGCAGGAGCGTCGTCAGCATGCTGATGGTGGTGGTCTTGCCGGCACCGTTGGGGCCGAGGACGCCGTAGACGGTCCCGGCTTCGACGACGAGGTCAACGCCGTCGACGGCCCTGTTCGAGCCGAACGTCTTGACGAGCCCTTCGGCTCGCACCGCGGGAACGCGGGTGGATGAAGTGGTCATGACGACAGGATGCGCCGGGCGTCCTGTCGCACCGCTGTCACGGCGGGAGTGGTGCTGTCACGGCGCTGTCACGCCGTGTGTGTCGCCGTGTGTGTCGCCGTGTGTGCCGCGTCCGGTCGCGCCAAGTTGCACGACTCAGCTCCCTGAGCGACGGATTGCCGCGACCCAAGAGCGCGACACCCTGGATGCCGCGGGCTCGAGTCCGTGGCATCTGCGGGGCCGAGGTCGCGTGGCATCCGCGGGGGCGAGTCCGTGGCATCCGCGGGGCCGAGGTCGCCGAGACTTCATCCCGCTGACGAGTCCCTTGCAGGCTGCAGGGGAGATGTCGGCTCGATGAAGTTTCGCGGGCAGGGTGACGCCGGGCAGGGTGACGCCGGGCGGGCGCGACGCCGCACGCGGCGGCGGGACTCAGGCGCCGCGCAGCCGCTCGGCGAGGTAGGCGTGCAGGCCGTCGAGGGGGATTCGCTCCTGACCCATCGTGTCGCGGTCGCGGACGGTCACGGCGTTGTCGTCGAGCGAGTCGAAGTCGATCGTGACGCAGTACGGCGTGCCGATCTCATCCTGGCGACGGTAGCGGCGACCGATCGCGCCGGCGTCGTCGAAGTCGACGTTCCAGCCGGCCGAGCGCAGCCGGTCAGCGACCTCGCGGGCCAGCGGCGACAGGCGCTCGTTGCGCGACAGCGGCAGCACGGCGGCCTTGACGGGCGCGAGGCGCGGGTCGAGCTTGAGCACCGTGCGGGTGTCACTGCCGCCCTTGGCGTTGGGGACGTCCTCTTCGCGGTAGGCGTCGACGAGGAACGCCATCATCGCGCGCGTGAGACCGAACGACGGCTCGATGACGTACGGGGTGTACTTCTCACCCGAGGCCTGGTCGAAGTACGTCAGGCTCGAGCCCGAGGCCTCCGAGTGGCTCTTCAGGTCGTAGTCGGTGCGGTTGGCGACGCCCATGAGCTCGCCCCACTCCTTGCCCGGGAACCCGAAGCGGTACTCGACGTCGATCGTGCCGGCGGAGTAGTGCGCCCGGTCGTCCTCGGGAACGTCGAACCGCTTCATGTTGACCGGGTCGATACCGAGGTCGACGAACCAGTCCCAGCACGCCTCGACCCAGTGCTCGAACCACTCCTGCGCCTCGGCGGGGGGCGTGAAGTACTCGATCTCCATCTGCTCGAACTCGCGCGTGCGGAAGATGAAGTTTCCGGGGGTGATCTCGTTGCGGAACGCCTTACCCACCTGACCGACGCCGAACGGCGGCTTGCGACGGGATGCCGTGAGCACGTTGGAGAAGTTCACGAAGATGCCCTGCGCCGTCTCGGGGCGCAGGAAGTACAGGCCCGACTCGTCGTCGACGACGCCGAGGTAGGTCTTCACGAGACCGGAGAACGCCTTGGGCTCGGTGTACTGGCCCTTGGTGCCGCAGTTGGGGCACGGGATGTCGGCGAGACCGTTCTCGGCCTTGCGTCCCTTGCGGGCCTCGAAGTCCTCGATGAGGTTGTCGGCGCGGAAGCGCTTGTGGCAGTGCAGGCACTCCACGAGCGGGTCGGTGAAGGTGGCGACGTGCCCCGACGCCTCCCACACGCGCTTGGGCAGGATGATGCTGGAGTCGAGCCCCACCATGTCGCCGCGGCCGCGCACGAACGTCTGCCACCACTGACGACGGATGTTCTCCTTCAGCTCGGTGCCGAGGGGGCCGTAGTCCCACGCCGAACGCGAACCGCCGTAGATCTCACCGGCCTGGAACACGAACCCGCGGTGTCGAGCGAGCGAGATGACCTTGTCGAGGCGGGACTGTTCGGCCACGGTGGCTCCAATGGTCGGGAAAGTTGTGGGTGCGAGCGCGACTGCGCGGCATCCAGTTTATCGAGCGATGCTGCGACTCATCGCGTGATCCGCTCGCGCTGCACCGTGAACGCGTCGAGCGCGGCCTCGTCGATGTCGACGCCGAGGCCCGGGCCGGTGGGCACGCGCACGTGTCCGTCCTCGATGACGGCGGGCACCGTGACGATGTCGCGGTCGTAGAAGCGGGCGGATGCCGAGATGTCGCCGGGCAACGTGAACCCCGGGAGGGCCGCGAGCGCGGCGTTGGCCGCCCGCCCGATGCCCGTCTCGAGCATGCCGCCGCACCACACGGGGATCCCGGCGGCGCGGCACCGGTCGTGGATCGCGAGCGCCTCGAGGTAGCCGCCGACCCGGCCGGCCTTGATGTTGATGATCGATCCGGAGCCCAGTGCCAGGGCGTCGGCGGCGGCCTTGTCCGACACGATCGACTCGTCCAGGCACACCGGCGTGCGCAGGCGTTTCGCCAGGGTTGCGTGGTCGACGAGGTCGTCCTCCTGCAGCGGCTGCTCGATCAGGAGCAGGTCGAACGCGTCGAGCCGTTCCAGCGTGTCGGCATCCGCGAGGGTGTAGGCGGAGTTGGCATCCACTTGCAGGGGGATGCCGCCGAACGCCGCCCGCACGGCGGCGGTGTCGTCGACGTCGCGCCCGGGCTTGATCTTGATCTTGATGCGGACGTATCCCTCGTCGAGGTACGCAGCCACCGCGTCGACGAGCGCCGCGGGGTCGCGCTGGATCCCGACCGAGACCCCCGAGGGCACGCGGTCCTTCTCGGCGCCGAGGTAGGAACCGAAGCTGCGCCCCTCCGCGCGCAGCGCGGCGTCGATGACGGCGAGCTCGAGTCCGGCCTTGGCCATGCGGTGCCCGACGACGGGGTGGAGGATGCCGGCGACCTCCTCCGGCGTGAACGTGCGGCGTTCGAGCAGGGCCGGCGCGAGGAAGCGGGCGAGGACGTCCCCCGCGCCCTGCGTGTATTCACTGGAGTAGGACGGCTCCGCCTGGGTGACGACTTCGCCCCACCCGGCACCGTCGGCGGTCTCGGCGCGGACGACGATCACCTCGCGCACCGTCTCGGTGCCGAACGACGTCGTGAACGGCGACACCAGGGGGATGTGCAGGACGCGCAGCTCGACGGCATCCAAAGTCACGGGAGCGGCGGAAGTACGGGGCGGCATGGAGGCAGGGTATCCGGCGGCCGGGCCAGACGGGAGGCGGGCCTGGGCAGACGGGAGGCGGGCCTGGGCAGACAGGAGGCGGCCGGGCCAGACGGGAGGCGGGCCGGGGCAGACAGGAGGCGGGCCGAACTCCTGAGTCTCTGCGCGCGGCGGGCTCGCCGGCGCCCCGAACGACTCCCTGCCGGGGGAATCTCAGGAGTTCGGCCCGCCACGACGACACCAAGCGCGGCGACGGCACCAAGCCGGCGACCGTAACGCCCTCGCGACCCCGGGGCAAGGGCGGCGCGCGGCGCGCAGGCCGCGCGTAGCGTCATCGGCATGACCGACTTCACTCCCCGCCATGCGATCGTCACCGGTTCGGACTCGGGCATCGGAGCGGCCACCGCGCTCGCGCTCGCCGAGGCCGGCATGGATGTCGCCGTGACCTATCACAGCGACAAGGACGGCGCCGAGTCGACCGCCGAGGGCGTCCGTGCCCGCGGAGGTCGCGCGATCGTCGCGCAGTTCGACGCCACCGACTTCGATTCCGTCCCTCGCGTCGTGGATGCGATCGCCGACGACCTCGGAGGTCTCGACGTGTTCGTCAACAACGCCGGCGGCGGCATCGGCGGACCGTTCCTCGACCTCGACCTCGACACCTGGCGCACCGACATCGCGCTCAATCTCGACGGCGCCTTCCTCGCCCTGCACACCGCCGCGCGACGCATGGTGAAGGCCGGCAACGGCGGTCGCCTCATCGCCGTTTCGAGCGTGCACGAGCACCAGCCGCGCGTCGGCTCGGCGCCCTACGTCGCCGCCAAGCACGGCCTCGGTGGGCTCATCAAGACCATGGCGCTCGAGCTCGGGCAGTACGGCATCACCGCGAACGCCGTCGCGCCGGGCGAGATCGCCACGCCCATCAACAACATGGATGCCGAGGATGCCGACCGCATCCACCGTCCCGGCATCCCGCTCGGGCGCCCCGGCAAGCCGGACGAGGTCGCCGACGTCATCCGCTTCCTGGCCTCGCCGACCGGTTCGTACGTGACGGGAGCGAGCTGGGTGGTCGACGGCGGAATGCTGCAGATGGGCCCGCAGGCCGGGTCGCACATGGAGTCGGACGCGTGGCGTTCGGCCGGAGAGTGAGGGCGCGATGAGCGACGAGAAGAGCTTCGAAGAGAACCGCCACGATCAGCTGACGAGCGCCCCGAAGGCGACGGAGGAGGATGCCGCTCCCCGCTTCGACGTCACGAAGCGCGACGGCGTCACCCGCATCGACGTGCGTGACGATGCCGCCGTGCGTCCGGGTCCCGGTCAGGGCGACCCCGCCGCGGAGAAGGACGAACCCGTCTCGGGCGACTGAGTCACACGAGCAGGTACCCACGGCGGTCGATGCCGCCGATGCGGAGACCGGATGCCAGGTACTTCCGCATCTCGTCCCGCACGCGGTACCGCCATTCGGCGGCGGACGCGGGGTCGGTGCGGCGCAGACCCTCGATGTCGTCGGGGATCTCGACGACATCGCGTACGGCATCCTCCGTCGGGGTCGGGGCGGGCGGCTCCGCAACCGCCCACGACACCAGCAGCCGGTCGGACTCGTCGCCGCGGTTCACGTCATCGGGCATCTCGCCGTACTGATTGACGAGGTACTCCGTCGCGTGCGCGCCGAGGATCGCGAGGTTGAAGTGCGCGTTACGGCGGATCAGCGGGTCGAACGTCCACGTGATTCTGCCGATGCCCCGCTCGAGCGCCCACTCGCGCTGGTGTGCCTTGAGCTGTCGCCCGAGCCCCCGCCCTTGGTGGCCGGGCAGGATGCCGGTGATGTGCGAGTGCATCGTGCGGTCAGCGGGCGGGCCGAAGAACGCCGCGGACGCGCCGATCATCCGGTCGCCGTCGTAGAGGCCGACGACGTAATTGCCGGAGTGTTCGAGCGCGCGCAGGATGTTGGACGGCATCGTCGCCCGGTCGCCGACCCACACGTCATCGAACAGCCGCGACCCGGCCTCGATGGCCTCCAGGGTGTCGAGCGGGCGGATGTCGATGCCGGTCGTGCTCATGCTCCGAGTCTGGCATCCGCGTCAGCGCGGAAGCACCCCGCTGGCATTGCCACCTCGTCCCACTTCCGGCGGAGCATGTCCCACTTCTTGTCACCTGGAGGCGTCCCCGGCGGCAAGAAGTGGGACAGGGAAGGGATGCCATGAGTCGGCGTGGTCTCTCCCACCCCGACTACCGACCCGGCGAGGTCACGGCGAGCAGGCGTTCCGTCTCCTCCCAGAGCCGTCTCTGCCACGTGGGGTCGTCGCCGGGCGCGGTCGGGACGATCGGCGTGGCTCGACGGACCGTGAAGTAGGAACCGGAAGCCCCCGCGTAGGACGGGTCGAGCGCCGCGGCGACGATGAGGCCTGCTCCTCGACGCGGGTCGCCGATACGAAGCCAGGACAGGACCCGCGCCAACGGCCGGGCGAAGCTCAATTCCCGCCCGAGACCGGTCACGTTGAATCCTGGGTCGACGGCGATGACGGTGACGTCCGAGGGAGCCACGCGGCGCGCGAGCTCGACGCTGAACATGATGTTCAGCAGCTTCGTCTTTCCGTAGATCAGTGAGGACTCCCGCGCGCCGAACGGACTCACATCGGTCAGGTCCGACGGCAGCGTCAGCTCGCCGTGGCGGCGCGAGGCCTCCGACCCGACGTTGACGATCCTCGCCCCGGGCGTGGCGGCGATCCGCGGGAGCAACGTCCTCGTCAACAGCCACGGCGCGAGGTAGTTCACCGCGACCATCTCGGCGTACCCGTCGGGGGTGACGCGCTGCTCGAACGCGTGGAGTCCGGCGTTGTTGATGAGCACGTCGATGTGCGCGTAGGCGTCGGCGATCCTCTCCCCCGCCGCCCGCACCTCGGCCAAGCGGGTGAGGTCGGCCGACACGACGTCGATCTCGGCGTCGGGAACCGCCGCGAGGATGTGGGCGCGAGCACGGTCCGCCCGGCTCGCGTCGCGAGCCGGCATCACGATCCGCATCCCCCCTCGCGCGAGCTCGGTCGCGGCGATCAGCCCGAGTCCACTCGTGGCACCGGTGATGACCGCGATGCGCCGGCGGGCACTGTCCATGAGATCGACCTCGCTCCTCGGACCACTCGTTCGATAAAGTGGGTATTTCTCCACTATACAAAGTAATAGGAAAATGTCCACTACTGACGATTCCCCCGGCATCGACGACCGCGAACGGCTCGTCCTGGCCCTCGGCGCCGAGCTGAACGCGCTCATCGGCGCGTCCCGCGCCCTCACCGAGCGCTCCGCCGCCGTGTTCCACCCGGAGCTGCGCCCGGCCGCCTTCCACCTCGCACGGTGGCTCTTCGCCTACGGACCGGCCAAGCCCAGCGTGATCGCGGACGCCGTCGCGATGGATCGCAGCTCGACCAGCGCTCTTCTCGGACGCATGAAATCCCTGGGGTTGGTGGAGAGACTCCCGGACCCGGCAGACGGTCGAGCGGTCCGCTTGTCCTTGACCGATGACGGCACAGCCCGCGTTCTGGCCGCACTCGATCTGCGCGGCTCGTCGTTCCTCACGCGCCTCGACGGATGGCGGACGGAGGACATCCGCGCCTTCACCGACCTCATGCACGCCTTCAACGCGTCACCCGGCGACGCCGAGCGGGACGACTGACCGGCACGGCCCCGCCGATAGGCCACGGCGCGGCCGCGAACACTCCCGCGTCAGCGCGGAAGCACCCCGCCGACGTGACGAATCGTCCGGCCGCGTTCGATCACGATCGCGATCCCGCCGACCAGCCACAGCGGCAGCTGGGTGAGGAACGCCCAGCGGAAGGCATCCAGCGAATAGGTGTCGGGGCTGCCCGCGCCCTGGACGTCCATCGCGATACCGATGAACAGGATCGCCAGGAGCGCGGCGAGGAAGCCGCCGCCGTTGACGATGCCGGTCGCGGTGCTCAAGCGGTGGCTCGGAGTGAACGTGCGGGCGTGATCGAACGCGATCATGGACGCCGGTCCGCCGGTCGCCAGCGCGAACATCAACACGATGAGGAGCCACAGCGGAGCGGGGCCGGGCCACGCGGCCACGACGATCCAGACGAGGGCTTGGAAAACGACGGTCGGCAGCACGAGCCAGCGCGAGCGCCGACGCGGGTGCCGACTCGAGAGCGCGCCGATGACAGGACCGCTCACGATGCCGAACAGCACGAACAACGTCATGATGCCCGAGGCGGTCGGGGGCGCGAGCCCCTCGCCGGCGGTCAGGAATGGGAATCCCCACAGCAGCATGAACGCGGTTCCCGCGAACGGAGTGGTGAAGTGCGACCAGAACCCCAGCCGCGTGCCGGGATGGGCCCACGACTCACGGAACCCCTGCCGCAGATCGGGAGCCGAGGTCACGACGCGGATCGCGCCGGTGCGCGTGTCGACCGACAGGTCTACCGGGTCGTCACGCCGCTCGGGGGGACGGTTCCGGATGATCGCGTACGTCAGCACGGCGAACAGCACGCCGAGGCCCGCGACGCTGCCGAACGCGACACTCCAGCTCGTGGCGTGCAGCAGGGCGGCGAGCGGCACGACGGCGACGATCTGGCCCAGCTGTCCGATGATGCCGGTCATCTGCACGAGCACGGGCGCGCGCTGCGCGGGGAACCACGTCGCGATCACACGCAGCACGCTCGGGAAGATCATCGCGTCACCGGCACCGATGAGCACGCGGGCCAGGATGCCGATCCCCACCGCATCCGCGAAGGCCATGACCAGCTGACCCGCCGCCATCAGCACCATGCCGATCGCGATCATCGGACGCGCGCCGTAGCGGTCGAGGAGGAGTCCGACGGGGATCTGCATCGCGCCATAGACGAACAGCTGGATGACGGCGAACAACGACAGCGCCGAGGCATCCGCGTGGAACCGCGTCGCGGCATCCACCCCTACCGCCGAAAGCGACGTGCGATTCACGATCGACACGACGTACGCGAGCACCCCGACCGCCCACAGCGTCCACGTCCGCCAACCGGGGCGTTCGAGGGTGCTGATCACGGCGAGTCCTGGGGAAGAAGGGGGCGGATGCCACGGAAGACGGCATCCACCAGGCTAGTCGCGGGCGCCGACACGGCGGGTCGATGGGGTCCGTCCGGGTGGGGCGGTGGGGTCCGTGGTGGCCCCGGGGCGGCGAGGGTGGCCCCGGGGCCACGGACAGCGCCCCGGGTCCCGCGCGGCGCCGATCGCCTCAAGCGTCGTCGAGCGCGCCGGACATGTCGGCGCGGACCGCGGCCAGATGCTGCGTCAGCGGGGTGCCGGTGTCGTCAGCCAGCCACCGCTCGAGCGCGATCTGCAGCAGCTCGACCGCAACACCCGCGACCACGCGCGCGGTCGAGGGATCGACGCCGCGGGCGACGTAGCCATCACGCAGCGCATCGCGGAGGTCGGCCTGCTTCTGCAGGTCGCGCTCACGGAGGGACGGCTCGGCCCCGATGAAACGCCGCGCGGCCTCCATCTGCGCGCGCCGGGGTTCGAACCGCTCGCCGGCGAGCACGTGGAATCCCCGCCACGCGATCGAGAACGGCGTCGCCCCCGCGGGCGCGGCGGCGACGATCGAGGCGGCGAGCGCGGGAATCTCGTCGTCGCCGAAGAAGACCTCGCGCTTGTCGCTGAAGTGGCGGAAGAACGTGCGCCGGGTCACGCCCGCGCGCTCGACGATGTCGGGCACCGTGGTCGCCTCGAATCCGCGCTCCGCGAAGAGCTCCAGCGCCGCAGCGCGGAGCCGCTCCCGTGTGTCCGGTGCCCACCTGGCCATGTCGATGATCCTAAGTGATGACCCACAGTGTCATCACCTGCGGTACGGTGAAGACACCGAGTGTCATCACGACTGAGAGGCATCCATGCCCGTCCAGACCGCCGCAGTGCTCCCCACCCCGCGCGCACGGCTCGAGGTGATCGCCGCGGACATTCCGCAACCCGCCGCGGACGAGATCCTCGTGCGCGTCCACGCCGTCGCGATCAACCCCGTCGACTGGGTCATCCAGGGCACCAGCCGCGTCACCTACCGGTGGCTGCGGACCCCCGCGGTCCTCGGATCGGACGTGGCCGGAGAGGTCGTCGCGGTCGGATCCGGCGTCACGAGATTCCGGGTCGGGCAGCGCGTGTTCGGGCTTGCCACCGGAACCGACCGCGGGCGCGACCCCCGGCGCGAAGGCGCGTTCCAGGAGTACACCGTCCTGCTCGAACGGCTCGCCGCGCCGACGCCCGACGCACTCTCCGACGAGGAGGCCGCGGTCTTCCCCCTCGGCGTGTCCACCGCCGCGTGCGCGCTCTTCCAGCCCGGCCACCTCGGACTCCGGATGCCGATCGGCGGCACGCCCACGGGAAACGGGGGCGTGGTGGTGGTGTGGGGCGGATCGACGAGCGTCGGAATGAACGCCGTCCAGCTCGCCCGCGCCGCGGGGTACGACGTCGTCTCGACGGCCTCCCCGCGCAACGCCGCGACCGTGCGCTCCCTCGGCGCCGACACCGTGGTCGACTACAGCTCGGCGAGCGCCGTGGGCGACCTCGTCTCCGCGATCGGGGGTCGCCCGGTGAAGGGCGCGGTCGCGCTCGGTGCGGGGTCGACCGATCGCTGCATCGACGTCCTGCGCCGTACCGGCGGTTCGCGGCTGGCGATGGCGAGCACGCCCGTGTCGCTGGCCGACCTGGTCGGGCGACGACGACTGTTCACCGCCATGCTCCCCGTCTTCGGCCGCATCGGCCTGACCACGGCGCGGTCGACCCTGCGCGCTCGGCGCGCCGGCATCCGAGCCGGATTCGTGTGGGGCAGCAGCCTGCGCGACGACGAGGTGGGCCCGGGGCTGTGGGGCGGGGTCATCCCGCGCGCGCTCGCCGACGGCAACCTCCGACCGATGCCGGAACCGCTTGTCGTGGGTGAGGGGCTCGCCGACATCCAGGGCGCCCTCGACCGTCAGCGCGCCGGAGTCTCGGCATCCAAGCTCGTCGTCCGGGTGTAGGCCTCGGCCGAGTGCCGTGTGCCCGGGCGGGCGTGTCCGTCGTGTTCACTCAGGCACGGCAGAATGGTCCGATGGTCTCCGCGAGTCCCCACCTGCAGCCCGATCACGCGTGCCTCATCGTCCACGGCAGCGACACCCCCGGCATCATCGCCGCGGTCTCGGCTCTCATCGCCCGCCAGGGCGGCAACATCGTCGCCTTCGACCAGTACTCCGACGACCCGCGCGGAGGGGCGTACTTCCAGCGCGTGGTGTTCCACCGGCCCGATCTGGCGGCCGCGCTCCCCGCGATCGAGGCAGACCTCGACGAGACCCTCGGCCGCGGTTTCGAGCTGGAGTGGAAGGTCACCGACCTCTCGACGCCGAAGCGCATGGCGATCCTCGCCTCGAAGCAGGATCACTGCCTGCTCGACCTGCTCTGGCGCCACCGTCGCGGCGACCTGCCGGTGAGCATCCCGATGGTCGTGTCCAACCACACGACCTCCGCGGATGACGTGCGCTCGTTCAACGTGCCGTTCTTCCACGTCCCGTCGACGCCCGGCCCGGACAAGTCGGCATCCGAGGCTCGCATCCTCGAACTCCTCGTCGGCAACGTCGATTTCGTCGTGCTCGCGCGGTACATGCAGATCCTCTCGCCCGAGTTCCTCGAGAAGCTCGGGGTACCGGTGATCAACATCCACCACTCGTTCCTCCCGGCGTTCATCGGCGCCGAGCCGTACAAGAAGGCGAAGGAGCGCGGCGTCAAGCTCATCGGCGCGACCTCGCACTACGTCACCGGCGACCTCGACGAGGGGCCGATCATCGAGCAGGACACGGTCCGCGTGACGCACGCCGACTCGGCCGCCGAACTGGCCCGCCGTGGCGCCGACGTCGAACGGCAGGTCCTCTCACGCGCCGTCCTGTGGCACGCCGAGGACCGCATCATCCGCCACGGAAACCACACGATCGTCTTCTGAGTCCGCCCGTCGCGACCCCCAAAGAGGCATTTGACGGTCGCGGGGCGGCGCGCCAACATCGACCCATGTCCCGCATCGACGAGCTGCGCGCCACCGCGCACCCCCTCCGACTCCGGATGCTCTCCCTCCTCACCGGCGCCGCGCTGAGCGCCGCCGAAGTCGGTCGAGAACTCGGCGTCTCGCAGGCCGCCGCGAGCTATCACCTGCGTGTGCTCGAGCGAGTGGGACTCATTCGCGTCGTCGAGACCGTCCGAGTGCGAGGCGGGGATGCCAAGCGCTACCGCCACGAGTCGTCCTCGCGCCGCGTCGATCCCGCCGCTCCCCTCCCGCCGCGGGCACCGATCGACGAGGAGGCCCCCTTCGTCGAGGCGATGATCGGCGAGCTGCGGCGGCGAGCGCGCCGGCGCGCCGACGGACCCGGTGTCACCGCGGACGCGGAGCTGTGGGTCGATCCCGAGGTCTGGCGGCGGGTCGTGCACCACGTGGCCGAGGCGTCGGCGCTCCTCCACACCGCCGCCCGACCGCCGCGCACCCCGGGAACACGGCCCGTCTCGATGACGGCCGCCCTCTTCCCGCTCGTGCGCCCGTGAGCCCGCGCGGGCCGCTCGGTCACGCCCCGTTCCGCTGGCTCCTCGCCGCGCGCACGACGAACATCGTCGGCAATGCGGTCGCCCCGATCGCTCTCGCCTTCGCCGTGCTCGACCTGACCGGCTCGGCCGCCGACCTCGGTCTCGTCGTCGCCGCCCGGTCGATCACGAACGTCGCCATGCTCCTGTTCGGCGGCGTGCTCGCGGACCGGCTGCCCCGCAACGTCGTGCTCGTGGGGACATCGGTCGCGGCCGCGGGGACGCAAGGGGCCGTGGCCGCCCTCGTCATAACCGGCTCGGCGACCGTGCCGGCACTCGTGATCCTCAGCATCCTGAACGGCGCCGTGTCGGCCGTGAGCCTCCCGGCATCCGCGGCACTCGTGCCCGACACCGTGCCGTCCGAGCAGTTGCGGTCCGCGAACGCGCTGCTGCGCCTCGGGTTGAACGGCGGCACGATTCTCGGAGCCTCGGCGGGTGGCATCCTGATCGCCACGTTCGGACCGGGGTGGGGTCTGGCGGTGGATGCCGTCGCCTTCGCCGCCGCGGCGGCGTTCTTCTCGCGGCTTCGACTGCCGGAACGGGCGCGGAGCGACGCCGGACGGACGTCGATGCTGTCCGACCTGCGCGAGGGGTGGCGTGAGTTCACGAGCCGCTCGTGGGTGTGGATCGTGGTGTTGCAGTTCGCCGTGTTGAACGCCGCGTTCACCGGCTCGGTCGCCGTGCTCGGGCCCGTGGTCGCGGACGAGACGGTCGGCCGAACCGCGTGGGGCTTCGTGGTCGGGGCACAGACCGTCGGCTTCGCCGTCGGCGCCGTGGTCGCCCTGCGCTGGCGGCCTCGGCGGGCCCTCGGCATCGGTGTCGCCGCGATGGCGTTCGCCGCGGTTCCGGTGGCGACCCTCGCGGCTGCGCCGACCGTCGCCGTCCTGATCGCCGGGTTCGCTCTCGGCGGCTTCGCGACCGAGATCTTCGCGATCGCGTGGGATCAGTCGCTGCAGTCGCACGTTCCGCGGGAGGCGCTCTCCCGCGTCTACTCGTACGACATGGTCGGGTCGTTCGTCGCGGTGCCGCTCGGCGAGGCGGTCGTCGGCCCCGCCGCGCACGTGGTCGGCACGGCCCCGGTCCTGTGGACCTGCGCGGCGCTCATCGTGCTGTCGACGCTGGTCGCCGCCTCGATGCGCAGCGTCTGGCGGGTGCTCGCCGCCTGACCCGACGCGTTCTTCGCACGCGCGGCGCCCGTTCCGGGCCCCCTGCTCCCGCTCCGCGTTCCTGACGCCGAGACCGCATCCGACCGACATCTCCCTTGCAGCGTGCGGGGGTTTTGTCGGCCGGATGCAGTCTCGCGGGGTCGCGGGGTGCGGGGTCGCGAGGGCGTCAATCGGGGTCGGATGCCTTCGACAACGGGCCCGTGCCGCCGCGCGGAGGCTGCTTGCGCTGGCGCGCCAGCTCTCCACCGACGCGGCCACCGTAGGGGCGGCCGTGATCAGCCCACTCGGCGCGGAAGTACGCCAGGCGCCAGTCGCCGAGCTCGATCCGCGCGCCGGTGCGCAGAATGCGGCCGTTCCCGCGGCGTCCCTCGACCGCGGCTCCGCCACCGCCGACGACGTCGAAGCCGTACAAGACGTACTCGTCGTCGCCCTCGTGCCGGATCTCCGCGTGCACCGGCGCGAGGCCGGGCAGGCGCAGGTCGGCCTCGTCGCCGGACCCGATGACGGTCTTCGTGGGCAGCAGATCGAACTCGCGAGGCGGTCGCCCATCCCAATCGCCGGTGCCGATGGCGAAAATGAGACGCGGTCGCCCCGAGCCGGGGGTGTAGTGCGTCGTGGTGATCCGGCGCCGCACGAACCGGTTCACGGTCGGCACGAGCGGCAGCGGCGTCCCCGGCGGCACGGGGAACGTCAGCGGCTCACTGCCCTTCCGGCGGGTGAGTAGCGGCGCCACCGCCGCGACCGATCCCAGCCGGATGTGCGGCGAACCCGTGACGACCCGCTGCAGAAGGCTGCTCTTGACGTCGCCCAGGTGCAGGATCGGGCCGTCCGGACCCTCCACTCGCACCGAGATGCCGCGCCGAGCGAGCGCGTCGGCGATGGTCGACAGCTCCGCGAGCGTGCGGCGCCCGTTGCCGGGGAGGCGGAACGGATCGTTGACCGTCACCCGCACCTCGGATCCCGCGGCGGTGATCGTGCCTTTGAACGGGGGGAGAGTGGCATCCGCCCCCGCCTCCTGTTCGGAGAAGGCGAGGTCGATGTCGAGGCGCACCATGACGGCGCCTACCCTCAGTTGCCGCGGTACGGGTCGGAACCCGGCGCGGTGTCGTCGCTCGTGGTGACGCGGAGGGTGCCGTTGAGCTTCCACGTCGCGCGCGGGGCGTCGGGGCCGATGTCTCGGGGCACCTCGACGGTCATGTCGACGAATGAGTAGTTGACCGCGGCGCCGCGGCCGGTCAGGTACGACCACATCTCTCGGCCGAGGTCGGTCCAGTCGGTGATCGAGTGCCCTTCGGGGCCGGAGGAGTTGGCGAACGGGTCGGTGGTTGCGGTGGTGTCGGACATCGTCCCTGTCCTTTCTGGTGTTCGGGGGCACCAGGGTCTCACCGGCCGCATTGCGAAACGAGGGATTGCGTTCCCGCTCCCTTTGCGGGATAACCCGCGCGCCTTCCCCGCCCCACTCGTCCGCGAGACTTCATCGCGCCGACAAGTCCCTTGCAGATTGCAAGGGAGACGTCAGCGGGATGCAGTCTCGGCGAACCACGGGGGCGAACAGCGCTCAGACCAGGCGCCGCTCGACCAGGATCGTGTCGCGCCACTGCCCCGCCCAGGGGCCGTGTGTCATGAGGGCGATGCGCTCACGCCGTCCGACCCGGCGGAAGCCGGCGCGGTCGTGCAACGCGAGGCTCGCGGTGTTCTCGGGGAAGATGCTCGACTGCACGGTCCAGATGCCGGCCGCGTCGACGGCATCCAGGAATGCCGCCAGCAGTATGGTTCCGACGTGCCGGCCCTGCGCGTCCGGTGAGACGTAGACCGAGTGCTCCACGACGCCGCGATAGACCTCGCGCGCGGAGACTGCGGACGCCGCGACCCAGCCCAGGACCTCGCCCTCGTCCCCGACGGCGACCAGCCGCCCCAGCGAGAGCTTCCCGGCGTCGAACGCCTCCCAGCTCGGAGGTGAAGCCTCGAACGTCGCGTTCCCGGTCTCGATCCCCCACCGGTAGATGTCGAGGACCGCCGGCCAGTCCGCCGCGGTCATCGGACGAACGGCGGTCACGGGCGGAGGGCCAGCGACGCCTGCTCGAGAGCATCGGTCACGACCCGGTAGTACGCCCAGCGACCCCGCTGCTCGCGCGTGGCGAGCCCGGCGTCGACGAGCAGTTTCATGTGATGGGAGACGGTCGGTTGAGAAAGCCCGACGGGCTCGGTGAGGTCGCAGATGCAGGCTTCTCCCTCATCGGATGCCGCGATGAGCGAGAGCAGCCGTACTCGCGTGGGGTCGCCGAGGGCCTTGAAGGTCCGCGCGATCCGCTCCGCCTCCTCGGTTGACAGAGCCCCACCGATGACCGGGGAGCAGCACACCGCGGCGTCGGACGGAAGGAGAGGCAGCGTCGTGGGCATGGGTCGATTCTGGCACATCACATTGACATTCGTCGATACATCGAGCAATCTCGATCCATCGAGGTCCATCGATACGGAGGAGTGAGGCTGATGGTGAACGAGCTACCCGTCGTGGTGATCGGCGCGGGTCCGCAGGGACTGGCCGCCGCCGCGCACCTGGTGGAGCGCGGACTTCCGGTGGTCGTGCTGGAAGGCGGTTCGAGCCCGGCGGTAGCGGTCGCCGAGTGGGGTCATGTACGGCTGTTCTCCGAATGGCCCGAGCTCATCGACACGGCCGCGGCGCGGCTTCTCCAGCGCACGGGGTGGACCGCTCCGACGGCGGGGTACCCGACCGGCAGGCAGTGGATCGACCGCTACCTCGCTCCGCTCGCCGCCGAACTGGGCGACCGCGTGCGATACGACTCCCGCGTCGTGGGCGTCTCGCGCCTCGGCCGCGACCGCCTGATCGACGCGGGCCGCGCGGACCAGCCGTTCACCGTGCACGTGCGACCGGCCGACGGCGAGGAATTCCGGCTGCAGGCACGTGCCGTCATCGACGCGTCGGGAACATGGTCTTCGCCGAACCCCGCGGGTGCGGACGGCCTGCCGGCGCTCGGCGAGAGGGCCGCGGACGGCCTGCTGACCTACCGCATCCCGGACTTCCGCGACCGCGAGGGCTTCGAGGGGAAGCACACCGTCGTGATCGGGTCCGGGCACTCCGCCCTCACGGCGGTTCTCGCGCTCGCACGGATGGCCCGCCGCGACCCGAGCACCACGGTGACGTGGGCGCTGCGCCGCGCCACCGCCGGCAACGCCTTCGGCGGCGGCGACGCGGACGAACTCCCCGCACGTGGCGCCCTCGGCATCCGGGCGAAAGAAGTCGTGGATGCCGGACTGGTGTCGCTCGCGACGGGCTTCCGCGTCGAACGCGTGAGGGTGGATGCCGGTCGGCCGACGCTGATCGCCGAGGACGGGCGCACGCTCACCGCCGATCGCGTGGTGGTGCTGACGGGGTTCCGCCCTGATCTGTCGTTCCTGTCGGAGCTGCGTCTGGAGTTGGACCCCACGCTGCAGGCTCCCGTGCGCATCGCCGCAGAGATCGACCCGAACGTGCATTCCTGCGGTTCCGTCGCGGCGACCGGCGCGGCCGACCTCGCACAGCCCGAGCCCGACTTCTACCTCGTCGGGGCGAAGTCGTACGGGCGGGCACCGACCTTCCTCGCCCTCACCGGGTACGAGCAGGTGCGGAGCGTCGTGGCAGAGCTCGCCGGCGACCATGAAGCGGCCCGTCGCGTGGAGCTGGCACTCCCCGACACGGGCGTGTGCGGCGGCGCGGGTCTCTTCGATGCGTCCGGCGCCTCGCTGGGCGGCGCGTGCTGCGCCCCTCCCGCGCGGGTATTGCAGATCGGCCGCGCCCCGGCATCCGTCTGACCGATCGACCCGCGAGACTTCATCGCGCCGACAAGTCCCTTGCAGCCTGCAAGGGAGACGTCAGCGCGATGAAGTCTCGGCGAACCGCGGCGAACCACGGCGGGCCACGGCGAACCTCGGCGGCGAACCGCGGCGGCGAACCGCGAGGGGCCGGGGGCCTCAGAACACGTACTCCATCAGCTCGACGCCGAGCACGCGGAAGGCGTCGTGCGCGCGCAGGCGGTGGGCGATCGACAGGTCGTCGAAGTTCACGATCATCGAGAACGCCACGCCGGCGCGCGGCCCGCCGAGCACACCCGCCTCCGCCCGCACCCCCTCGGAACGCCCCGTCTTGTTGATGAACAACAGGCCGTGTCGGTCGTTCTCGTGTGCGAACGGATCGAGGCCGGTGGCGGATGCCACGAGCGACAGGTCGTGATTCAGGCTCAGCCACTCGGCGACCTGGGCACTCACCCCCGGTGACACCACCGTGGAGTTGACCAGCCCGGCGAACACTGCCGCCATCTCGCGCGCGGTCGACAGCGCGACGTGCGGCGCGTCGTCGGGTCCGCGGTCGTCGCGGAACCGGTCGAGCAGCGCCGTACGGCGCAGGCCGAGCTGTTCGATACGGGAGCGGACCGCGGGCAGCCCCACCCGCTGCAGCAGCGCGTTGGCCGCGAGCGCATCGCCGGTCGAGGCGGCGAGCACCGCCACGTCCGAGAGCGGGAGCGCCGGTGCCTTCAGGTGCTGCCACACTCCCCCGGCGGACGCCGAGTCGACGGTCGAGCGATCGACGATCTCGAGCGCGTCGACGCGCCCCGCCTCGATCGCCGCGGCCACCTCGATGAGCAGCGGCACGACGCCGAGCCCCGCGACGGGAAGCGTGACGAAGTCGTCTCCTTCGAGCACCGCCGAGCCGCCGTCGAGGTCGTCGATGCGCACCGAGACCTTGGCACCGGATGCCGCGAGCTCATCGAGCGCCCGGAGCGTCGCCGTGAACGACCGGCGACCGGCGGCCGCCCTCCGGGGCAGACGTCGGGGTCCTTTTCGGGCCGACCCGCGGAGGGCCGGGGCGTCGCGTCGCGACGACTCCACGGGCCCTCCGGCGGGTTCGGGTGTTGCGGGCTCGGGAACCGGTGGCATGCCCACGAGCGTGGCTCCTTCCGGGTCAGGAGAGCAACAAACGCGACCTCACCAAATGGTGACGCGCTGGTCTGCGTCCAACCAGAGGGCGTCGCCCTCGGTCACGTCGAACGCACCGTAGAACGCGTCGATGTTCCGCACGATCTGGTTGCAGCGGAATTCGTTCGGCGAGTGGGGATCGATCGTCAAGAGGCGGATCGTCTCGGCATCCCGCCCCTTCTGCTGCCAGATCTGCGCCCAGCTGAGCAGGAGCCTCTGGATGCCGCTGAACCCGTCGACCGAGGGACCGTCGGCGGGCTCGTCCTCGCCGAGAGAGAGTCGGTACGCGCGGATCGCGATGCCCAGGCCTCCGAGATCGCCGATGTTCTCGCCGATCGTGAGGGCGCCGTTGACGTGGTGCTCGGGGCTCAACCCTTCGGGGACGAGCTCCTCGTACTGGGCGATGAGCGCCTTCGTCCGCTGCTCGAACGCCGCGCGGTCGGCGTCCGTCCACCAGTCGCGCAGCGACCCGTCGCCGTCGAAGCGGCTGCCCTGGTCGTCGAATCCATGGCCGATCTCGTGACCGATCACGGCGCCGATGCCGCCGTAGTTCGCGGCGGCATCCCGGTCGGCGTCGAAGAACGGGTACTGCAGGATCGCCGCCGGGAACACGATCTCGTTCATCAGCGGGTTGTAGTACGCGTTCACCGTCTGGGGCGTCATGTACCACTCGTCGCGGTCGATGGGTTGCCCGACCTTGGCCAGCTGACGGTCGTGCTCCCAGACGTGCGCACGTCGGACGTTACCGACGAGGTCGGCAGCGTCGACCTCGAGCGCGGAGTAGTCCTTCCACTTCACGGGGTAGCCGATCTTCGGCGTGAACGCGTCGAGCTTCGCGAGCGCGCGCTCCCGCGTCTCGGGCGTCATCCACTCCAGCCCGGTGATCGACTCACGGTACGCCTCGATGAGGTTCGTCACGAGCACGTCCATGGCATCCTTCGCCGCGGGCGGGAAGTGACGCTCGACGTAGACCTTGCCCACGGCTTCGCCCAGCGCCGCCTCGACGAGGCCGACGCCGCGCTTCCAGCGCTCGCGGTTCACCGGGACACCGGTGAGCTGCGTCCCGTAGAACGCGAAGTTCTCGGCCACGAACTCCTCGGACAGGAACGCCGCGGCCGAGTGCACGATCGCGAAACGCAGCCACGCCTTCCAGTCCTCGATCCGGTCGTCGACCAGGAGCACCGAGAGGGACTCGAGGAAGCTCGGCTGGTAGACGACGACCTCGGCGAAGGCGTCCTCGTGGCCGGGCGCGACTCCCTCGCGCCACGGCACGAGGTCGATCCCGGCGAGGCCCACGGTCTCATCCCACGAGCGGAGGTTGTAGGTCTTCACCGCGTCGCGGCTGTCTTCCCGCGACCAGTGGTGCGTGGCGAGATCGGTCTCGAGCGCGAACACGCGATCGGCGGATGCCGCGGGCTCGGCGACACCGGCCAGCTCGAACATGCGCTCGATGTGCGCCCGGTAGGCGGTGCGCGTCTCGGCGAAGTTGTCGAGGCGGTAGTAGCTCTCGTCGGGCAGCGACAGGCCGCCCTGGTAGATCACCGGCACGTAGCGCGTGGGGTTGCCGGGGTCGGGCTCGACGAAGAGGGTCAACAGGCCGCTGACGCCGTCGCGCTCGAGTTCGCCGACGAGCCGGAGGAAGCCGGGCACGTCGCTCACGGCGTCGACGCGCGCGAGCTGGTCGCCCAGCGGTGCCGCTCCCGCCTCCTCGATGCGGGCGGTGTCCATGAAGCTCGCGAACAGGTCGCCGATCTTTCGGGCTTCGCTGCCCGGTTCGGCCTCCTGCGACTCCTCCACGATGGTGCGCACGTCCTTCTCGGCCTGCTCGGCGATGAGATGGAAGCTGCCCCATCGGGCTTTGTCGTCGGGGATCTCGGTGCGCTCAAGCCAGCGGCCGTTCACGTGGCGGAACAGGTCGTCCTGCGGGCGGATCTCGTCGCTCAGTTCTTCGAGCGCGAGACCGGAGCGGGGGGTCTCGGTCATGGAGACAGGATAATTGCCCCGGCTCCGTCCCGGCTCCGGATGACCTGTCGCCGTCCGCGACGAAGGAAGATCGCGCCGCCCCCCCAGCCCGGGGCGTCGACCCCGCGGGCCACCGCACGGATCTCCTTCGGAGTGTTCCGGATGCCACGGCCACCCCGCCCGTGTCGGCGGCCCGCCGTAGGCTCGAACGGTGACCACACCCGCACCGGCGACCCTGAACCGCGCGATCATGCGGCTCGCCGTACCCGCGCTGGGCGCCCTGGTCGCCGAGCCGTTGTTCCTCATCGTCGACGGCGCCATGGTGGGTCACCTCGGGGTGGCGCCGCTGGCCGGCCTCGGCATCGCCAGCGCCGTGCTGCAGACCGCGGTCGGGCTGATGGTCTTCCTCGCGTACTCCACGACCCCCGCGGTCGCCCGACGCTACGGCGCGGGCGAGTTGGGGCGAGCGGTCTCGGTCGGCATCGACGGCATGTGGTTCGCGCTCACGATCGGGGCGGTGCTCGCCCTGGTGGGCGTGCTGGCGACGCCGGTGCTCGTCGGCGTGTTCGGTGCGGCACCCGACGTCGCCGAGAACGCCCGCGTCTACCTGTCGATCTCGATGTGGGGCCTACCTGCGATGCTCGTGGTGTTCGCCGCGACGGGGCTGCTGCGCGGCATGCAGGACACCGTCACGCCGCTGTGGATCGCGGGGCTCGGCTTCGGCGCCAACGCGCTGCTCAACGCCCTGTTCATCTACGGCTTCGGCTGGGGCATCGCCGGTTCGGCGGTGGGCACGGTCGTCGCGCAGTGGGGGATGGTGGGCGCCTACGTCGTGATCGCAACGCGCCTGGCGCGGAGGCACGCGGCGTCGCTGCGCCCCGAAGCCGGCGGACTTCGCGGCACGGCGCGATCGGGAGGGTGGCTGTTCGTTCGCACGCTGAGTCTGCGCGCCGCGTTCCTCGCGACGGTGGCGGTGGCCACCGGGGTCGGCTCAGCGGAACTCGCCGGATGGCAGATCGCGTTCACGATCTTCTCGACCGCCGCGTTCGCGTTGGATGCGCTCGCCATCGCGGCGCAGGCGCTCGTCGGCAAATCACTGGGCGCCGGCGACGTCGCCGGAGCGCGTCAGGTCCTGTCCCGCACGGTGGCGTGGGGCCTGTGGTTCGGGGTTGCCGTCGGGGCGCTCGTGGCCGCGGCATCCGGAGTCCTCGGTCTCGTCTTCACGGGTGACCCCGAGATCGCCGCCCTCATCCAGCCGGCGCTCCTCGTGCTCGCGGTCGCCCAACCTCTGGCGTCGTTCGTCTTCGTCCTCGACGGTGTCCTCATCGGCGCCGGCGACGCGCGGTACCTCGCGATCGCGGGGCTGCTCAACCTCGTGCCGTACGTCCCGGCGCTCGTTCTGGTGGCGATGTTCGCGGGCGGGGGCGCCACGGGCCTCGCATGGCTCGCCGCCGCGTTCTTCGGCGTGTACATGCTCGCCCGCGCCGTCACCCTCGGACTCCGGGTTCGTGGGAGAGCGTGGATGACATCGGGTGCCTGAGACGCGCACGCGCCTCGGGGGACGCGGGTGCCTCGACAGGGGCGAGCCATCGCCTGCACTCATGCCCGCAGATCATGTCCGTTCACGACGTGCGCCCGCGTTCCCGCACGGACTTCGCGAGATCTTCACACGCCCGTCACCGGGAGTCCCTATCCTGGTCGCATGCGGGGGCATGTGGTGGCGACGGTGATCGTGGCCGCCGCGCTGATTCTGGCCATGGCCATTTTCTGCGCGGGCGGCTTTTATTTCGTCGAGTACGAGGTGTGGGATGCCTCGACGTCGGCGTACGTGTATCGCAACAGGCCGTTCTCGGGTGCGGTATTCGGAGTCTCGGTGATCCTCAGCGCCGCTGTTCTGTACGCCGCGGCGCTGATGCTCCTGCGGACGGGTCGGGTCCACGGATCGCGCCCCCTCGACGAGTGCCCGCAGCGCACCGAGGTGCACTGACCGTGGGGTTCACGCCCAGCGTCGACACCACTCGTACATGACGACGGCGGCCGCGGAGGCCGCATTGATCGACCGCGTCGACCCGTACTGGGTGATCTCGATCACGCTCGACGCGGCGGCGAGTGCGTCGGGAGAGAGTCCCGGCCCTTCCTGACCGAACAGCAGCACGCAGGCCTCGGGCAGCTCGGCCCGATCGACCGGAACCGATCCCTCGACGTTGTCGATCGCGAGCACGGGGAGGCCCTCCCGGCGCGCCCACTCGACGAACGCGGCGACGTCCTCGTGGTGCCGCACGTGTTGATACCGATCGGTGACCATCGCGCCCCGACGGTTCCAGCGCCGCCTGCCGATGATGTGGACCTCGGCCGCGAGGAAAGCGTTGGCGCTGCGGACGATCGACCCGATGTTGAGGTCGTGCTGCCAGTTCTCGATCGCGACATGGAACGGATGCCGCCGCGCATCGAGGTCGGCGACGATGGCATCCATCGTCCAGTACCGGTACGCGTCGACGACGTTGCGTCGATCACCCTCGGCCAGCAGCTCGCGGTCGTAGCGCGGGTCGTCGGGCCACGCGTCCGGCCCGCCCGGCCACGGCCCCACCCCGTGGAGGGGCGCGGGTGCGTCATCCCCCGGCGTCGCGTCGTCAGGCACCGGTGTCGCGTCTTGGGCGCCCGGCGTCGCGTCTTCGGCGCCCGGCGTCGCGTCTTCGGCGCCCGGCGTCGCGTCTTCGGCGCCCGGCGTCGCGTCGTCAGGCACCGGGGTCGCGTCGCCGTGGGTCACCGGTCCAGGCTATCCGCGGCAGCGGCGCGGCGTTCGGTCGCGCCAAGTTGCACCACCGAACCACCGCACGCGCACTTCCCCGCGACCCAAGCCTCACCCAGCTCCGCTCCACCGCCTCCATCGCGCCAAGTTGCACCACCGAACCACCGCACGCACACTTTGCCGCGACCGAAGAAGTCACCGGCCGCGGCGCTGACCTCGTGCCATTCGGCGCGACGGAACCCCCAGTCGTGCCATCCGGCGCGACGGAACCCCCAGTCGTGCCATTTGGCGCGACGGGACTCCGCGCAGCACCACGTGACGCGACCGTGCGCGACTTCCGACGACATGCCTCATTTTTCGGTGGCCCGAAATATCGCTAAGGTTTCGGCATGCCGAAAACAATGGATGCCGCGCCCCCGCGCCGCGCCACGCGCCGTGCGGCATGGCTGCTCGGGCCGGCGATGGTCGCGGGCGTGGCCTACCTCGACCCGGGCAACGTCGCCAGCAACATGACGGCCGGGGCCGTCTTCGGCTACCTGCTCGTGTGGGTAGTGGTGCTCGGCAACGTGATGGCGTGGCTGATCCAATATCTGTCGGCCAAGCTCGGCATCGTGACGGGCGAAAGCCTTCCGCAGCTGTTGGGCCGTCGCATCCAACGCCCCTGGCTGCGGCGGGCCTACTGGGTGCAGGCCGAACTCGTGGCGATGGCCACGGACGTCGCCGAGGTCATCGGCGGCGCGGTCGCGCTCAACCTGCTGTTCGGCATCCCTCTGCTGTGGGGCGGGGTGATCACGGGAGTCGTCTCGATCGCGCTGCTCCTGGTGCAGTCGCGCCGGGGGGCGCGCACGTTCGAGACCGTCGTGATCGGACTCCTGCTCATCATCGCGGTCGGCTTCACCGCGGGTCTCTTCTTCGCGCCGCCCGACCCGGCGGGCGTCGTCGGCGGGCTGCTCCCCCGGTTCGACGGTGCGACGTCGGTGCTCCTGGCCGCATCGATCCTCGGCGCGACGATCATGCCCCACGCGATCTACGCCCACTCGGCGCTGAGCCGCGACCGTTTCGCGCCCGCCGAGCCCACCGCGGCCGCCGACCTCGAGGCCGCTCGGGGCGTGTCGACCCGGCGACTGCTGCGGGCGACGCGGTGGGACGTCACGATCGCCCTCGCCGTCGCGGGCACCGTGAACCTCGCGATCCTGCTGCTCGCCGCCGCGAACCTGACGGGAGTCGCCGGTACGGACAGCCTCGAGGGCGCCTACGCCGCTCTGCGCGACGGACTCGGGCCGCTGGTCGCGACGTTGTTCGCCGTCGGGCTGCTCGCGAGCGGACTCGCCTCGACGTCCGTGGGGGCGTACGCGGGCGCCGAAATCATGCATGGGTTGCTGCGCATCCGCGTTCCGCTCCTCGTGCGCCGCCTCGTGACGCTCATCCCGGCGCTGCTGATCCTCGGCGTGGGTCTCGACCCCACGGTCGCCCTGGTCCTGAGTCAGGTCGTGTTGTCGTTCGGCATCCCGTTCGCTCTTATCCCCCTCGTGGTGTTGACGTCCCGACGCGAGCTGCTCGGAGTGCACCGCAACCGCGCGCTCACGACCGCGGCGGGTGTGGCGGCGTCGGTGTTCCTCGTCGCGCTGAACGCCGTCCTCCTGTGGCTGGTGTTCACCGGAGGTTAGGCTGGGCGCGTGGAATCGCCCGTGGCCGACGACTATCTCAAGGCCATCTACCACCACACCGAGTGGCAGGACGACCCGATCACCCCCTCGCAGCTCGCCGCCGTGCTGAGCCTCGCTCCCTCGAGCGTCACCGAGATGGTGAAGAAGCTCGCCGCGCAGGGGCTCGTGAGCCATCGCCCGTACGGTCCGGTGTCGCTCACGCCTGCCGGTGCGCGGCGGGCGGCGTCGGTCATCCGCCGCCACCGCCTCATCGAGACGTGGCTCGTGCGCGAATTCCACTACTCGTGGGACGAGGTCCACGACGAGGCCGAGATCCTCGAGCACTCGCTGAGCGACCGTCTCCTCGAGGGCATCGACGAGCGGCTCGGACGCCCGCGGTTCGACCCGCACGGAGACGCGATCCCGGATGCCACCGGCGCCGTGCACCGTGAGCCGTTCGTGCTGCTGCAGGACGCCGCATCCGGTCATTCGGGACGCGTGCTGCGCGTCAGCGACCGCGATCCCGAGCTGCTTCGCGCGCTGGTGGCGCTGCGCATCGACGTCGGCCACGAACTCGAGGTCGTCTCACCCGACGTCGTCCGCGCCGACGGAGTCGAGGTGCCGCTGCCCGAGGGCGCCGGCGCCTCGGTCTGGCTCGCGCGCTGAGCGCCCCGCGCACGACGCTCCGCCGTTACGCTGACCCCACCGGCTCCCGCGGAGCCACCGAGGGGAGGCATCCATGACCAGCACCGTCGAGGTCCATCGACCTCTCCCCGTCACCGTCGCTGTCGTGCTCGTCTACGTCGGGGGGCTGGCGAACACGGCGCTGGGCGTCCTCGTCCTGCTCTCCCGGTACCAGGTGGATGCCGAAGAGGTGCTGCCCGTGTCGCTCGTGGGCGCCGCCACCATCTTGCTGGGCCTGCTCACCGTCGCCGGGGGCTCCTCGCTCGCCCGCGGCAGCCGCTTGGCGCGGAACCTCCTCACGGCGTACCTGTCGCTGCTCGTGATCCTGCAGGGGCTCGCTCTCGCCCTCACGGAACTCGAGCCGACGATCGTCATCGCGCTGCTGGCCGCGGTGGCGGTGCTCGCCGCGGTCTGGATCCCGCCGACGGCGCGGCGCTACTTCCGGCCCGACACCGTCCCGGTGACGGAGCCCTCACCGATGCTCTGAGCCGCGTCGGCGTCACGGCGAGCGGATGCCGGCATCCGGAGCATCCGCCGCACGAAGCGACGGTGCGCGAACCGCACGATCTCGATCGCGCCGACGGCCGCGATCACGACACCCGTCACGAGCCACGCGCCGGCTTCGCCCGGGTCCTGCAGCTGGAAGAACTGTCCCAGCGCCGGGATCGTGAAGATCGCTGTGAGCGCGATGAACATCGCTCCGATGACCAGCACTTTCACGCGCGTCACCGGGCGCGAGAGCACGGTCAACACCCAGATCGCGACGATCGCGAGAATGATCGTCGCGCCGGTACGCAGTTGCTCGACGCTGAGCCCGAGGGCCATCGCCGCGCGCGTGTACAGCGTCAGCGCGACGGCGATGACGAGACCGGCCGGGATCGCGAAGCTCAGCGACCGGCGGAGGAAACCCGGCACGTATCGCTGCGTGTTCGGAAGCAGCGCGAGGAAGAAGGCCGGGATGCCGATCGTCAGGCCGTCCGTGATCGACAGCTGGCGAGGCAGGAAGGGGAACTCCATGACGAGAGCCCCGAACAGCACCGCGAGGCCCGTCGCGTAGACGGTCTTCGTCAGGAACAGCATCGAGACCCGCTCGATGTTGGCGATGACCTGACGCCCCTCGGCGACCACCGAGGGCAGGTGCGAGAAGCGGCCGTCGAGCAGCACGAGGCGCGCGACCGCCTTGGTCGCCGCGGCGCCGGAGTTCATCGCGATGCCGATGTCGGCGGTCTTGATCGCGAGCGCGTCGTTGACGCCGTCGCCGGTCATGGCCACCACGTGTCCGCGGGCTTGCAGCGCCGAGACCATCCGCTTCTTCTGGTCGGGCGTCACGCGCCCGAAGACGGTGTGCTCCTCGAGGATGCGCCCCAGCTCGACATCGTCGTCGGGCAGGCCGCGTGCGTCGTAGCCCTCGTCGACGTCGAGTCCGACCTCGCGCGCGATCGCCGCGACCGTTCGGGGGTTGTCGCCCGAGATGACGCGCACGGCGACTCCCTGTGCACGGAAGTACGCGAGTGCCTCGGCGGCGTCCGGCCGCACGGCCTCGACGAAGGTCAGCACGGCGACCGCGATGGCGCCGGAGGGGAAGCGTTCGGCCGCGACATCGGCGTCGTCGAGCGCTGCGTCGGTGTGAGCCAGCACGAGGGTGCGACGCCCGGACGACGCCAGGCGGGTCACGGCCGCGCCGAGCTCGCTCGTGGCATCCGCGGCGGTGTCTCCGAACACCATCTCGGGCGCCCCGAGCACCCACGTCCCGGGCGCCGCGCCCTCGAACGAGACCGCGCTCCACTTACGGGCGGACGAGAACGGTATGCGCTGCGCCACCGTCAGCGGCGCCGCGACAGGAAAGGGCTCGCGCAGACACTGGGCGGTCGCGTTCGCGTCCTCCGCCGCGCCATACCAGGCGAGCGCGTCGCGCCACCCGCCGACCGTCTGCATCTCGAGGGCGGCGTCGAAGCGGATCTCGCCGGCGGTCAGGGTGCCTGTCTTGTCGAGGCAGATGACGTCGACGCGCGCGAGGCCCTCGACGGCCGGCAACTCGTTGACCAGCACCTTCTTGCCGGCCAGGCGGGCCGCGCCCACGGCGAAGGCGATGGACGTCATGAGCACGAGACCGAGCGGGATCATCGCCGTCAGCGCCGCAATCGTGTTCACGACGGCTTGCGACCACGTGCCCTGCTGCCACGCCTCGACCCATCCGCCGGCGACCATCATCTGGGCGTTCAGGACGAGGAGCCCGATCGGCCCGATGCCCCACCCCACCCACCGGAGCACGCGGTCTATCGAGGTCCGCAGCTCGCTCGAGACGAGCTGGAACCGCTTCGCCTCGGCCGCGAAGGCGTTGGCGTACGACTCCGCCCCGACGCGGGTGACCCGCGCCGTCCCCTCGCCCGCCACGACGATGGATCCCGACAGCGCCTCGTCGCCCGGCCTTTTGTCGACGGCATCCGACTCGCCCGTGAGCATCGACTCGTCGATCTGCAGCGCGCGCGTCTCGACGACCACGGCGTCGGCGGGCACCTGGTCGCCCGCGCGCAGCACGAGCAGGTCGTCGCGGACCACCTCGGCCGGGGCGATCTCGGCGTCGACGCCGTCGCGGCGCACGCGCGCACGGGGGGCGTTCAGCAGCGCGAGGCGGTCGAGCGCCGCCTTGGCGCGGAACTCCTGCACGCACCCGATGACCGCGTTCGAGAGAGAAGCGACGCCGAACAGCGCGTCTTGCCAGCGGCCGAGGACCAGCAACACCAAGAAGCACGCCGCGACGATCCCGTTGAACAGCGTGAAGACGTTGGCGCGCACGATGTTCCACGCCGACCGGCTGCTGTCGGCGGAGAACGCGTTGGTCTGGCCGGCGGCGACCCGCTCGGCGACCGCGGCGGCGGTGAGTCCTCGCGCGTCGCCGACGTCGACGGTCGCCTGCTCCATGCGTTCACTGTAGGGGCAGGGCCCGACATCGCGGGGGCGGATTCAGGATGCCGCGCGCCGCACCCTCTCGAACGGCCACCGCACGTGCGTCGCGGTCTCGCACGCGAGCCAGAGATCCGTACCGAGGGCGCCGTCGCGCGTCCGCCGCGCGGGAGTCGCCGGACGCGGGGTGCCGCGCACGACCTGCGCCGGCCCGTACATCGCACCGCCCTCGGCGAGCGGATCGGTCAGCGCGCGCACGAGAGCCCAGGCGCCCTCGTCCTTCGACTGTGTGAACGGCGCCTGCAGGTTGTCGACGAATCGCGTGAGGCGCGTAGGCTCGTTCACCCCGCGGATGCCACGAGTGCGGCCGCTCGTGGAGTACCCGGGGTGCGCGACGAGGCTCTCGACGGGCACGCTGTGCGCGCGCAGGCGGCGGTCCGCCTCGAGAGCGAGTGCCGTCGTGGCCGCCTTCGACTGCACATAGGCGCGCCAGGGCGTATACCCCTCGACGAGCTCCGGGTCGGTGGGAACGTGCTTCCAGAGCGAGGTGGACATGCTGCCCACCCACACCATGCGCCCGCGCGCGGTGGCCAGAGGCTTCAAGAGTTCGCCGCCGAGTGCGAAGTGCCCGAGCACGTTGGTGGCGAACACGCGCTCGTGCCCGCCCGCCAGCTCGCGCGTCTTGGGCGGGTGCACGATCCCGGCGTTCATGAGGAGGCCGTCGAGTCGACCCCGGGCGCGGACGGTCGCCGCGGCCGCCCGCACCGAGCCGAGGTTGCTCGTGTCGAGCAGGAGCGTCTCGATCGAGGCATCCGGATGCGTTCGACGCACGGCCGCCTTCGCCAGAACGAGCCGGTTCGGGTTGCGGCCCGTCAGCAGCACATGGGCACCCGCGCCGGCGAGCTGCTCGCATGAGAAGTAGCCGAGACCGCGGGTGGCCCCGGTCACGAGGTACGTGCGGCCCGAGAGGTCGGGAAGGTTCCGGGGGTCCCACTCGTCGCGCGCCACCCTTCGACCCTAACCAGATCCCTCGGCCCCGTCACGGGTGCATTCCGGATGCGGAATACCGATCTCGTGAACTTTTTCGCTCGGTCGTGTGACGAAGGCTCGTGTCGCTACGTCTGAGATGTGAGCACACCGGCTCCGCCGCGGCCATCACTCGGCGCGACGAACGTCATTTCAGGGAAGGAACCGATCATGGGTCTCGACGACAAGATCAAGAACGCCGCACAGGACATCGTGGGCAAGGCGAAGGAAGCGATCGGTAACGCCACCGACAACGACAAGCTCGCCGCCGAGGGCAAGGCCGACCAGGTCAAGGCCGACGCGAAGAAGGCGGGCGAGAACGTCAAGGACGCGTTCAACAAGTAACGCCTCGCCGTGAAGGGCCGCCGCGCTTCGCGCCGGCGGCCCTTTCCGCGTCCACCCCCTCGCCGTGTCGGACCCCGGCGATAGGCTGAGCCCATGCGAACCCGTGGCGACGTGGAGTGCTGGCTCACCGACATGGACGGCGTGCTCGTCCATGAAAACACCCCTGTGCCGGGTGCCTCCGAGCTGCTGGCGCAGTGGCGGGCAGAAGGAACCCCATTCCTCGTGCTCACCAACAATTCGATCTTCACCCCGCGCGATCTGAGCGCTCGCTTGCGCTCGTCGGGTCTCGTGGTGCCCGAGTCCTCGATCTGGACCTCGGCACTCGCGACGGCGGATTTCCTGCAGTCGCAGATGCCGGGCGGCTCCGCTTTCGTCATCGGCGAGGCGGGGCTCACCACCGCCCTCCACGAGGCCGGCTTCATCATGACCGAGACCTCGCCCGACTACGTCGTGGTCGGCGAGACGCGTAACTACTCGTTCGAGGCCATCACCAAGGCCATCCGCTTCATCCGCGACGGTGCCCGCTTCATCGCCACGAACCCGGATGCCACGGGCCCCTCCCACGAGGGCGTGCTGCCCGCGACAGGCGCGATCGCCGCCCTCATCACGAAGGCCACCGGCAAAGAGCCGTACATCGTGGGCAAGCCGAACCCGATGATGTTCCGCTCCGCCCTGAACCGCATCGGCGCGCACTCCGAGAACACCGGCATGATCGGCGACCGCATGGATACCGACATCGTGGCCGGCATCGAGGCGGGGCTGCACACGGTCCTCGTGATGACCGGCATCAGTGACCAGAACGAGATCGAGAAGTACCCGTTCCGGCCCGATGAGATCCTGGCATCCGTCGCCGATCTCGTCCGCGACGAGCCCATCGAAACCGACCTCGCCGACGGCGAAGAGGGTCTGAGCGAAGGCCTGTGACATGGGTGTGCTCGACGACGGGGTGAAGGTCGCGGCGATCGACGCCGTCGAGTGGAGCCTGTGGCTCGAAGAGAACCACACCGTGTCGAAGGGCGCGTGGCTGCTGCGCGGCCGCGGAGCCGAAGCGGGCCGCTACATCGAGTACGAGGATGCCATCTGCGAAGCGCTGCGCTTCGGGTGGATCGACGGCCCCGTTCGCGTGTTCGATGAACTCAGCTCGGGGCTGTGGTTCGCGCCGCGCAAGCCGAAGAGCGGGTGGGCGGCCACGAACAAGGCCCGCATCGCGCGGCTGGAGGCGGAAGATCGGCTGCGTCCCGCCGGCATCCGCGCGCTCGAGGTGGCCCGCGCCAACGGCGCATGGGAGCTGCTCGACGGACCCGAGGCGGGTATCGAGCCGCCCGAGCTCACTGCGGCGCTGAACGCCGTGCCCGCCGCGCGAGCGAACTGGGACACGTTCCCCCCGTCGAGCCGCAAGTTCGGACTCACGCAGATCGCGATGGCAGTGCGACCGGAGACGCGCGACTCGCGGATCGCGAAGATCGTCGCCGACGCCGCCCAGGGGAAACGCCCCGTCTGATCGGAGAGGATCGACCCGTGGACGATCGCACACTCTGGCTGGGAACGGCCTTCCTCATCACCGCCGGCACGCTCGTGGCGTTCATCGTGCAGTGGCGCCGCTCCCGGCGGGGCAACCGCCGCGACCCGTTCGACGGCCCGGGCGACGACGGCGACTGACGGCTGGCAGCGGCGGGGCGAGGCGCCGATGCACCATGGCGGTAGGGGCTCGGTATCCCGCGCCGGCACCGCACACCGGCCCCGCCGCACGCGCGGCAGGCGTGACGGATTACTGCGGCTGCAGGCCCAGGTCGTCGAGGTCGATGGAGGCCAGCCACTGCAGGCCCTCGGCCTCGATCGCGGCCTGCGCGCCGGTCTTGCGGTCGACGATCACGGCGACCGCGACGACTTCGGCGCCCTCGCGGCGCAGGGCCTCGACGGCCTTGAGCGCGGACTGACCGGTGGTCGAGGTGTCCTCGACGACCACGACGCGCTGGCCCGCGACATCCGCGCCCTCGACCTGGCGGCCGCGGCCGTGGTCCTTGGGCTCCTTGCGCACGACGAACGCGTCGAGCGGGCGACCGGCGTGCACCGACTCGTGCATCACCGCGTTGGCGATCGGGTCGGCGCCGAGGGTGAGCCCACCGACGGCGACGACGCCGTCGAGGTCCTTCACGAGGTCGAGCACGAGGCGGCCGATCGCGGGGGCGGCGCGGTGGTCGAGCGTGAGCTTGCGCATGTCGACGTAGTACGTCGCCTTCTTGCCGCTCGAAAGGGTGAAGTCGCCGTGGAACACCGCCTCGGCGTTGATGAGGCCGATGAGGGCCTGACGGTCGGCTTCGAGCTCGGGCGTGGAGGCGGCAGTCACGGCGACGATTCTATTTGCCTCCATGGACAACATCTGCCGTGATCAGAGCAGATCAGCCTCCTCCGCCACGTCAGGCCCGGGCGCACGCAAGAGCATGTCCCCGGCCGAAAGTAGGCTGGATGCCATGCGCTTGGCCACCTGGAACGTCAACTCCGTCCGCGCCCGCGTCGCCCGCACCGTCGAGTTCGCCGTGCGCGAGCACATCGACGTTCTGGCGATGCAGGAGATCAAGTGCAAGACGGAGCAGTTCCCGTACGCCGCGTTCGAAGAGGCCGGGTACCACGTCGTCGCCCACGGTCTGAACCAGTGGAACGGCGTCGCGATCGCGAGCCGTGAGCCGATCGAGGACGTCGAGATCGGCTTTCCCGGAATGCCCGGGTTCGAGAAGGGCAAAGAGGGTCCTGACCTTCCGAAAGAGGCGCGCGCGATCGGCGCGACGATCGACGGTGTGCGGGTGTGGAGCCTGTACGTGCCGAACGGCCGCGGGCTCGACGACCCGCATTATCGCTACAAGCTCGACTGGCTCGAAGCCCTGCGCCGCCACACCGAGGACACTCTCGCAGCAGACCCGGGCCTGCCCCTGGCCCTCACCGGCGACTTCAACATCGCGCCGACGGATGCCGACAACGGCGATCCCACGGTGATCGAGGGCGTGACCACCCACGTCTCGCCGCCCGAGCGCGCCGCGTTCGCGGCGTTCGAATCCGCGGGGCTCACCGACGTCGTGCGTCCGCTCATCCCCACCGGCTACACGTACTGGGACTACAAGCAGCTGCGCTTCCCCCGCAACGAGGGGCTGCGGATCGACTTCATCCTCGGCTCCCCGGCGTTCGCCGACGCGGTGCAGGGCGCCGAGATCCACCGTAACGAGCGCAAGGGCGAGGCCCCCAGCGACCACGTGCCCGTCGTCGCCGACCTCGACCTCTCGCGGAACGAGGACGACGACGATCTGCCGATGATCTTCGGCTGACGGCATCCTCAGAACTATTCTCGTCGCCCTGTCGATTCCGGTGAGTGCCGTTCGACGCGATAGTAGGGGCAGGCATTCGCTCCCCGAAGGCGCTCGACCGAGCACACGACGAGAAGAGTTCACGATGAAGTACATGCTGATCATGCGCGGCACGGACGAAGCGTACGCGGCCTACAAGAAGATCCCCTTCGAGCAGATCATCAACGACATGGGCGCGTACAACGAGTCCATGATCAACGCGGGTGTCCTCGTCGCCGGCGACGGCCTCGCGGAAGACATGAGCCAGAACTTCGTCGTCGAGTTCGGGGGCGAGGAGCCCGTCGTCACCGACGGCCCCTACGGGGAGACGCACGAGCTCTTCAACGGGTTCTGGATCATTGAGGTGTCCAACCGCGATGAGGCCATCGAGTGGGCCCGACGGGCGCCGCTCATCGCCGGCAACAAGCTCGAGGTGCGCCGCGTCACCGACGAGACCGATTTCGCCGCCTTCGCCGACAACGAGTACATCCAGAAGGAAGAGGGCTGGCGCGAGGAACTCTCCGGGCGGTGAGCCCCGACACCGACCTCTCGCGCCGCGTCGCGGCGATCTGGCGCATCGAGGGTGCGCGGATCGTCGCGGCGCTGGCGCGTGTGGTCGGCAACCTCGGTACGGCCGAAGACCTCGCGCAGGACGCCCTCGTCGAGGCCGTCGAGCAATGGGAACGAGACGGCGTGCCGCGAAACCCCGGGGCGTGGCTCACGGCGGTCGCGAAGCGCCGCGCGATCGACGGGTGGCGGCGCGAGCAGCGCCTCGGCGAGAAGTACCGCCTCCTCGCCGCCGATCTCGACGAGGTGGCCGACGACGTCTGGGAGCCCATCGACGACGACGTCCTGCGCCTCGTCTTCGCCGCTTGTCATCCGGTGCTCTCGCGCGAAGCGCAGGTGGCGCTGACGCTGAAGGTGGTGGGCGGGCTCGACACCGATGCCATCGCGCGCCTCTTCCTCGTGCCCCTGCCGACAATGCAGCAGCGGATCGTCCGGGCGAAGAAGGCGCTGAGCGCGGCGCGCGTGCCGTTCGCCGTGCCCGAGCCCGCGGAGTGGCCCGCGCGGCGCACCGCGGTACTGACCGTCGTGTACCTCATCTTCACCGAGGGCTATGTCGCGAGCACCGGCGACGCGGTCCTGCGCACCGAGCTCGCTCATGAGGCCCTGCGGCTCGGGCGCGTTCTCTGCGGGCTGCTCCCCCACGAGCCCGAGGTGCTCGCCCTCTCGGCCCTCATGGAGCTGCAGGCCTCCCGCTTCGCGGCCCGCGTCGATGCGAACGGGGATGCCGTGCTCCTGGCCGACCAGGATCGGCGGCGCTGGGATCGCTCGGCGATCGCTCGCGGCTCCCTGCTTCTGGACCGGGCTGATGCCCTCGGCCGCGGACGGGGTCCTTATGCGCTGCAAGCGGCGATCGCCCTGTGCCACGCCCGGGCGGAGAGTGTGGATGCGACGGACTGGGATCGCATCGTCCTGCTGTACGAGATGCTCGGGCGCCTCAGCCCGAGCCCCGTGGTGGACCTGAATCGTGCCGTGGCGGTGTCGATGGCATCCGGTCCCGCCGAGGCTCTCTCGATCGTCGACGCCCTCGCGGAGAACGGCGCGCTCCGCGGATCCCACTTGCTCCCGTCCGTGCGCGGCGAGCTGCTCGCGCGCTCCGGGCGCACCGAGGAGGCGCGGGCACATCTGCGCGAGGCCGCCGCTCTCACCAGCAATGCCCGGGAGGCCGCCCTCCTGCGACGAAAGGCCGACGCCCTCGGCGCGTGAGTCGCGCGATCCTCGGCGCGGCGCGGCCGGCGGGGCACCAGGCGAACGGCATCCCGCCTCATCTCCGTCCCGCGGGGGAGGTGGAGGCGCTGATGGCCTTCGTACGCTTCCGGGGAGAGGAGCGAACTCCATGACATCCCCGAACGAGGATCAGCGGGACTCCACGGCGGTCTGGTACTTCATCGCGGCGGTCTTCCTCCTGACTCTTCCGAACCTGCTCTTCGCCGACCTGCACGTCGGCTTCCGCATCGCGATCGCTCTCGTGGGCATCGGCGTCCTGTCCGTCGGATTCGTGCGCTTCCGGCACGAGGTCGCGGAGCGGCGTGACCCTCCCGATCAGGGAATCCCGCCTCGCGGGGACGACTGATCGCCGACGTCGCTCGCACGAGAGCCGACGCCATCGTGCGCCCGGCGGGCCCGGACGCACGACGGCGGGGCCGGGGAACGCCCCGACCCCGCCTCGTGCGAAACCTCAGGCCGCGGGAACCTCCGCGGGAGCGGTGCGCTTCACCAGGGTCACGAGTGCCTCGATGATCGAGCGGAGGAACGCCGCGGTGCCCTCGTCGTTGACGGTGCCGTCCTCGTCGAAGAGGCCCGGCGTCGACTGGATGTAGCCCTCGGGCTGACCGAGCACGAGAGCGTTGTAGTGCAGGAGGACCGAGCGCAGGTGCTGCTGGCCGGCGGCGGTGGCGATGCCACCCTGGGACGTGCCGATGACCGCGGTGGGCTTGTCGTTGAATGACGCCTCGCCGTAGGGGCGCGCCGACCAGTCCAGCGCGTTCTTCAGCACGCCCGGGATCGAACGGCTGTACTCCGGGGTGACGATGAAGACCGCGTCGGCATCCTCGATCGCGTTCTTGAAGTCCGTCGCGACCTGAGGGAAGTTCTCGTCGTAGTCGGGCGAGTAGAACGGGAGGTCCTTGATCGGGATCTCCTTGAGCGTCACGCCCTCGGGCGCGACCTTCTCGAGCGCCTTCGCCAGGCGACGGTTGATCGAGGTGCTGGAGATGCTTCCGACGATGTAGCCGATCGTGTATTCGGTCACGATGATCCTTCCTGTGGTGCCGGGGGCGCGGGGGCGCCCGGGTGCATTCATGTGCAAGCTTTTCGTTCCGCGGCCCATTCCCCGCGGGGGTTGACTCCGTCTCGAGGGGGATGCCGAGCAGGCGGAGCCCCCATAACGTGGAGGGATGCCGAATCTCACCCGCGCGCAGTGGCGCAGCGACATCGTGCTCGCGGCGGTGCTGTTCGTGGGCGGGCTGCTCAGCGCGGTGCTGTCGGCCGTCGCGGGACTCTACGGGGATCAGCAGGCCGAGTTCGTCCTCGCGGTCGTCTACGTCGCCGTGCTGTCCGTCCCGCTCGCGTTCCGGCGACGGTGGCCGTCCATCGTGGCCGTGATCGTCTCGGCGGCGTACTTCTTCGCCGTGACCCTGCGGGTCCCCGAGGTGTACGCGGGCAACATCGCGATGTTCATCGCGATCTACACGGTCGGCGCGTGGTCGACGAACCGTCGCCGGGCCACGATCGTGCGGGTGGCCATCATCCTGGGGATGTTCGCCTGGTTGTTCGTCGTGATGTTCCAGGACGCCACGATGCCGGTGGACCAGGTGCCCGAGGGCTTCCCGTCCCGCACCGGCGCATTCTCGCCCTTCGTCGCCTCACAGCTGCTCGGGCTGGGGATCAACGCGCTGTTCTTCGGCGGCGCCTACTTCTTCGGTGAGCGCTCATACCAGCAGCGCCTTCAACGCACAGCGCTCGAGGAACGCACCGCCGAGCTCGAGGCCGAGCGCGAGATCACGGCCGCCCAAGCGGTGGCGCTGGACCGGGTGCGGATCGCGCGCGAACTCCACGACGTCGTCGCGCACCACGTCTCGCTCATGGGCGTGCAGGCGGGTGTCGCCCGCTCGGTGATGGACCGCGACGCCGAGAAATCCCGCGAGGTGCTGAGCGGCATCGAAGAATCGGCGCGGACATCGCTGCGCGAGCTCCGCCAGCTGCTCGAGACGTTGCGGACACCGGATGCCAGTCACGGAAGCGAGCCGAGCACCGACACCGCTCCGACGACCCACGGGCTGGCATCCATCCCCGCGCTCGTCGCGGAGACGTCGGCGGCGGGACTCCCGACGACGTTCGCCGTCATCGGGGAGCCGGTGGCCGAGCCGTCCCCGGTCGTGCAGGTCAACCTGTTCCGTATCGCCCAGGAGGCGCTCACGAACGCCCGCCGGCACGCGGGGCCGGATGCGACGGCCGACGTGCGCGTCCGCTACGAGGGCACGACCGTCGAACTCGAGGTGACAAACACGGGTCGCCGCGGCTCCGGTGCCCCCGGTCTCGGCCAGCGCGGTATGCGGGAACGCGCCGCCGTGTCGGGCGGCAGCATCGAGATGGGCCCGCGCACCCGCGGCGGGTATCTCGTGCGGGTCCGGGTGCCGCTGGTCGACGCGGAGGTCCAGCATGCCTGAGCTGCGCGTGCTGCTCGTCGACGACCACGCGATGATGCGGGCGGGGTTCCGCACGATCCTTTCGCTCGAGGACGACATCGAGGTCGTCGGCGAAGCGGGGACGGGCGTCGAGGCGATCGCGGCCGCTGCGGCGCTACGACCCGACGTGATCTGCATGGACGTCCAGATGCCCGACATGGACGGGCTCGAGGCCACCCGGCGTATCGTCGCCGATCCCGCCTCTGCCGCCGCCGTCCTCATCGTCACGACCTTCGACCGCGACGATTACCTGTTCGACGCTCTCGCGGCCGGAGCCAGCGGCTTCCTGTTGAAGAACGCCGGGCCCGAAGAGCTCGTGGGCGCGGTCCGCGTGGTGGGCGCGGGCGATGCCCTGCTCGCACCGGAAGTCACGCGCCGCGTCATCGCGCGGTTCGCGGGACAGGGCGGCGGTGCGCCCGCCCGCGAGCCCTCGACCCCGCCGGCCGAGGGGCTCGTCCTCGCCGAACCCCTGACCGAGCGCGAAGCCGAGGTGCTCAAGCTCGTCGCCGAGGCACTGAGCAACGCCGAGATCGCGGCGCGCCTGTTCATCGGTGAGGCCACGGTCAAGACGCACGTGTCGAACCTGCTGCAAAAGCTCGGCGCACGCGACCGGGTCCAGGCCGTGGTGCTGGCGCACCGCCACGGCCTGGCCTGACCGCACCGCGCGACCGCGGCGGGCCCGGACTCCCCCTCAGGGAGGAGGGGCGCAACCCGCCCCGGGACGGATGCCGCGTCGTGTCGGCCTCCGTAGCGTGGAGTCCATCACCAGAAAGGGGTGGACCGTGCTCGAACTGAACGGCATCACCAAGAGCTACGGCGGACGCCGCGTGCTCGACGACGTGAGCTTCACCGTGGCCCCGGGGCGGCTGACCGGCTTCGTCGGCGGCAACGGCGCGGGCAAGACCACGACCATGCGGATCGCGCTCGGCGTTCTGGGCAAGGATGCCGGCACCGTTTCCATCGACGGGGCCGAGCTCACCGCCTCCGACCGACGCCGCTTCGGCTACATGCCGGAGGAGCGCGGCCTCTACCCGAAGATGAAGGTGGCCGAGCACATCGCCTACCTCGCGCGTCTGCACGGGTTCGGCAAGGCCGAGGCCACCGCCAAGGCCACCGCGCTCCTGGAGCGTCTCGGCCTCGGCGAGCGCCTCGGCGACCTGGTCGAGACGCTGTCGCTCGGTAACCAGCAGCGGGCCCAGATCGCCGCCTCGCTCGTGCACGAGCCGGACGTGCTGATCTTGGACGAGCCCTTCTCGGGACTCGACCCCCTCGCCGTCGACGTCGTGGCGGGCGTGCTGCAGGAGAAAGCGGCAACCGGCACGGCGGTGTTGTTCTCGTCGCACCAGCTCGACGTCGTCGAGCGGCTGTGCGACGACCTGGTCATCATCGCGGCGGGCACGATCCGCGCGGCGGGGAGCCGCGAGGCCCTCCGCGCGCAGCACGCGACCCACCGCTACGAGCTCGTCTCGGGCGGGGACGCGGGGTGGCTGCGCGACCGGCCGGGGGTCACGGTCATGGACTTCGACGGTGGGTACGCCGTCTTCGACGCCGCCGACGACGCTGCGGCGCAGGCGGTCTTGCGCGAGGCGGTGGCCCGCGGCGACGTCGCGAGCTTCGCGCCGCAGCGACCGAGCCTCGCCGACATCTTCAAGGAGGTCATCCAGTGAGCACCACAGCGACGTCGCAGGGAACGACCCGCGGTACCCCCAGCGAGCTCAAGAGCGTGTGGCTCGTCGCCGAGCGCGAGATCGGCTCGAAGCTGCGCAGCAAGGTCTTCGTGATCTCGACGGCGATCCTCGTCGTCGCCGCCCTCGCGTCGGTATTGTGGGGCGGTTTCGCCGCGCGCGACGCCGGGGGCAGTGGCATCCCCGTCGCCGTGACGAACCAGACGCAGCCGGCTCTGTCGGGGCTGGCCGGAGTCGACGCGACGGTGGCTGACTCGGACGACACCGCCCGCGCGCTCGTCGAGGACGGGACGGTGGATGCCGCCCTGGTGTCCGGGTCGACCAACCCGGCGTTCGACTACACCGTCGTGGTCAAGGACGGGGTGCCCGCCGCGCTTCTCCAGCTGCTCAGCGAGACCCCGGAGGTCGAGACGATCGACCCCGGCGCGGGTGCCGCGGATGCGCTCCGCTACCTCATCGCGCTCGGCTTCGGCATCGTGTTCTTGATCGCGGCGAGCACCTTCGGCGGCACCATCGCTCAGAGCGTCGTCGAGGAGAAGCAGACGCGGGTCGTGGAGATCCTGATCTCGGCGATTCCAGTGCGGGCCCTGCTGGCCGGAAAGGTCTTGGGGAACACGATCCTCGCGATGGCCCAGATCGTTCTGCTCGCGGCGGTGGCGGTGATCGGGTTGGCGGTCACCGACCAGGTCGGGGTGCTCAGCGCCCTCGGCGCCCCGATCGCGTGGTTCGCGATCTTCTTCCTCTTCGGGTTCATCCTGCTGGCGTCGCTGTTCGCCGCCGCGGCCGCGATGGTGTCGCGCCAGGAGGACATCGGCGCCACGACCACCCCGATCACGATGCTGGTGATGGCGCCGTACTTCCTCGTGATCTTCTTCAACGACAACCCCGTCGTGCTGACGATCATGTCGTACGTGCCGTTCTCGGCACCGGTGGGGATGCCGCTGCGGATGTACCTCGGTGACGCCCAGTGGTGGGAGCCGGTGCTCTCGCTGCTGATCCTCATCGCCTCGTGCATCGCGGCGATCGCGATCGCCGCCCGCATCTACCAGAACTCCCTGCTGCGCATGGGGGCCCGCGTCAAGCTGGCAGAGGCGCTGCGGGGCTGACCGGCTCGGGCCCGGTCACCGGCGGGATGGATGCCACGGCTTCTGGCATCCATCCCGCTTTCCGTCACTCCTCGAGGACGGCGAGGACGTTCCCCGCGGGGTCGCGGAACCAGGCGATCAGCGGGCCGCCCTCGCGCATGATTCCGCGCGAGTCGGTGGGGAAGTCGGCGTCGTCGTAGATCTTCGTCTCGACGCCGCGCGCGTGGAGGTCGTCGACGGCGGCCTCGACGTCTGCCACGGGGAAGTTCAGCACCGTGAACGTGGCCGGGACGTGATGCGGTTTGCCATAGACGAGCACGCTCCCCCCGGATGCCAGATGGAGTCGGAGGAAACCGGACCCCTCGAGCACCTCCACGCGCAGGCCGAGGGTATCGGCGTAGAAGCGGTGGGCGGCGTCGAGGTCGTCGACGGCGAAGCCGGAGAAGGCCCCCTCGGAGTGGAACATGGTCGTGCCCTTTCCCTAGTTCGGCCTCACATAGGCCGTGACGCTCTCGGACAGTCGGATCGGGGTGCCCGCGACGGTGTCGTCGGCCGGGTCGTCGATGGCGACGGTGAGCTTTTCGTCCACGCCGAAGACCGCCGCGCCGGGCTGTGCGCCGCTGGCGCACCCCGCCGACCAAGGCCGATTGTCGCTGGAGGTGAAGACCGCGACGCAGCGACCGTCGCCGTCGTCGGGCAGGGCGAGGTAGATACGGAAATCGCGGATCGTGGCGATGTAGCGGATGCTCGCCGGGTCGATGCCGCTGTCCGAAAGGATGTCGCCGGAGATCACGTCCTCCGCGGTCTGGACGAAGGCGAGTTCGGGCAGGTCGGCCGCGGACGAGTCCGCCGATACCGGAGCGTTCGCCAGCCCGTACCCGGTCGCGACGCCGAGACCGACCAGGGCGACCGCGGCGAGGGCCGTGAGGATGCCGCGGAGGACGGGGCGGGAGGTGGAGCGAGGCGGCTCGTCGGCTCCTGACGCGTCGGTCTCGGGGTACCGCGGCTCGGCCCCACCGGCGAGAGGGGGCTCGTTGACTCGGGTCGCCGTGCGGGCGCGGTCCTCGAGCGCGCCCAGCCGCGCGATGTCGTCGGGCGTGGGTGCACTCCCCCGCCCGCCGTACACGCGCTCGCGCAACCGTGCGAGCTCGACGTCGTCGTCGCTCATGCGACGACTCTAGGCGCGTGTCGGACCTCGCGGCGTGCGCTCAGCGATCTGCAGCGGCTCAGTGGCATCCGCCGAAACCCACTGACTTTGCGCAGATCACGGAGCTTGTGCAGCGCCAGCCGGGGCCGCCTGCGCCGCGGCACACCAGCGGCCGCCCCGTCAGTCGCTGACGTACGCCGTCACCGACTCCGAAAGCCGCACGGGCGTGCCGCGGACCGACATGCGCGACGTGTCGCCGAGCGCGATATTCAGGTTCCTGTCGACGCCGAACACCGCACCGTCGTCGAACGGTCCCCCGGTCGTGCATCCCGCCGACCACGGCTGGTCGTTCACGACGATGAGGGTCACCACACAGACGCCCCCTCCCCGTTCCCGCTGAGCCAGGAAGACGCGGAAGCCGCGCATCACGGCGATGTACCGGGTGCTCGTGGGGTCGATGTTGCTGTCGTCGATGATGCTGACCGGGATCACGTCGTCGTCCGTCTGCGGGAAACGCAACTCCGGATATGGCGCCCCGGAGGTCGGTGACGGCGTGGGCGAGGCTCCGACGAACGCGGGCATGCCGACGCCGGCGGCGTACCCCGCCCCCAGCAGCACTCCCGCCGCGGTGAGTGCCGCGATGACTGCGAGCGCGCGGTGGGGGTGGGCCCTGGCATCCGTCTGGCCGTCCTCGACGGGCTGCGGCAGATCCGTCGGGACGGTGGGCGGAGCGGACGCTCCGGATCGGGGCTGCGTCTCGGGAGTCGGAGCCGGCGAGCGCCGGGCGCGGATCCCCTCTTCGAGGGCGGCCAGCCGGGAGATCTCCTCCGCCGTCGCCGGGGTGTCATTGTCGCCGTACACGCGCTCGCGCAGGCGGGTCAGCTCGACGTCATCGTCGCTCATGCCCCGACTCTAGAACCGTGGCGACCCGGGTGGGGCGGTTGTCAGGAAGCCGTCGCCCCCAGGGCGTCCGCCGCGCCGACCAGCGCGAGATGCGACAGCGCCTGCGGGGTGTTGCCGGCTTGCCGCTTGCCTCGCGGGTCGTACTCCTCGGACAGCAGGCCGACGTCATTCGCCACAGCGGTCAACCGGCGCATCAGGGCGACGGCGTCGTCGCGGCGGCCCGTGTGCGCGTACTGGCCGACGAGCCAGAACGAGCATGCCAGGAACGGGTACTCGTCGCCCGCGAGACCGTCGACGCCGGTCGTGCGGTACCGCAGCAGCCAGCCATCGGGCATGAGGGTCTGCTCCATGCGCTCCACGGTGGCGAGCATCCGCGGATCGTCGTACGCGCAGAACCCCACCTGCGGGAGGATCAGCAGCGAGGCGTCGACCTCGTCCGTGTCGGCGTGCTGCGTGAACCACCCGCCGACGTGCACCCCGTGCGCGTCGATGTCGGCCCGCACGCGGTCGCGCATCTCCCGCCACGTGTCGACCTCGCCGTCCAACCCGTTCTGCTCGACGGCCCGGATGCCACGATCGAACGCCGCCCACACCATCGCGCGCGAGTGGGTGAAGAAGTGCGGGTCGCCACGCATCTCCCAGATGCCGTTGTCGGGGCGGTCGAACCACTGCGTGAGCTGGTCGAGCAGCGCCCGCTGCAGCGCCCACGAGAACGACGTCTCCTCCACGCCCGCGTCGCGCGCGGCCTCGAGCGCGACCATGACCTCACCGATGACATCGGCCTGGTACTGGTTGACCGCGCCGTTGCCGATGCGCACCGGCTGGGCACCGTCGTACCCGGGGAGGCTCGTGATCTCGCGCTCGGGAAGGTCGCGCTCCCCCGCGACGCCGTACATGATCTGCACATCGGCGGGGTCGCCGGCGATCGCGCGCAGCAGCCACGTCCGCCACCGGTGCGCCGCGTCGAGGTACCCGTGGTCGATGTACGCGCTCAGGGTGAGGGCGGCGTCGCGGAGCCACACGTAGCGGTAGTCCCAGTTGCGTTCGCCTCCGAACGACTCGGGGAGCGACGTCGTGGCCGCGGCGACGATGCCCCCGGTCTCGGCGTGCGTCAGCGCCCGCAGAACGAGGAGCGAGCGGGTGACGAGCTCGGCGTGCTCGCCCGCCGCCTGCACGCGCCGCGCCCACGCGGCCCACCATTCGACGGTGTGTTTGAGCGTGGCATCCACGTCGATCGGGGCGGGCGCCGGACGCCACGACGGCCCCCACGACAGCACCGAGTCCACGCTCTCCCCCGCCACGGTCGTCCACAGCGCGCGGTGCGCGGTGTCGACGGCGATCAGGCGCGGACCGCGCAGGATCACGGCATCCGGGCCCGCCACGGCGAGGATCGCGTGCTCGTGACCCTGACCGACCTGACGGACCCACGGCACCGCGCGGGCGTAGTCGAACCGGAACCGGACCTCGCTGACGAAGTCCACCTCGCCGGAGATCCCGACCACGCGCCGGACGAGCGCCTCGATCCCCTCGTCGATCGGCATCGCGTCGTGCACCTCGGCGACGCCGGTCGACGTCTCCCAGCGCGTGACGAGCACGAACGTGTCGTCGTCGTAGCGGCGGGTGACCGTGGCATCCGGGTCGGTCGGACGCAGCGACCACGCCCCGTGCGACTCGTCGCCCAGCAGCGCGCCGAACATCGATGCACTGTCGTACCGGGGCAGGCACAACCAGTCGACACTGCCGTCCCGGGAGACGAGGGCGGCGGATCGACAGTTGCTGAGGACGGCGTAGTCCTCGATCGCGGTACTCACCCTCGTGATTGTGGCAGGGATGCCGGCTTCACGGCCGAGCATCTCGCTAGCGGCATCCGTGTGCCCGCTGCAAGCGACCGTGAGTGTCGCAGGGGAGCGCTACGGTGGCCCCATGCCTGCGGACACCACCCTCATCATCCTGGGCGCTTCGGGCGACCTCACCTCGCGCCTCCTGCTGCCCGCCCTCGGGCAGCTGCTCACGCGCGAGCCGAACCGCTCGCTGCGGTTGCACGGCGCAGGCATGGAGGACTGGACCGACGACCACTGGCGTGACGTCGTGCGCGCGTCGTTCGCGACGATGGGCGCGGAGGGAGCCTTCGACAAGGTCGCCGACACCACCTACACCCGGGCCGACATCACGAAGGCGGCCGACCTGCAGGCGCTCCTGGATGCCGCGGAGGGCCGGCCCGCGCTGTACTTCGCCGTCCCGCCGGCAGTCGCCGAGAAGGCCTGTGTGGCGCTCGGCGACGTCACGATCCCCACGGGCACGATCCTGGCGCTCGAGAAGCCCTTCGGCACCGACGAGGCGAGCGCCCACGCCCTCAACGTGCAGGTCGCGCAACACGTGCCCGAGAACCAGGTGTTCCGCATCGACCACTTCCTCGGCCGGTCGACGGTGCTGAACCTCCTCGGCGTGCGCTTCGCCAATCGCCTCGTCGAGAGCGTGTGGTCGGCCGACGACATCGCCGCGATCACGGTGGACTACCCCGAGAAGCTCGGGCTCGAGGGACGCGCGGGCTACTACGACCAGGCGGGCGCCCTGGTCGACATGATCCAGAGCCACCTGCTGCAGGTCATGGCCTTCGTCACGATGGAGCCGCCGGCCTCGCTCGACCAGCTCGACCTCCGGGATGCCACCGCCGCGGTGCTGCGCGCCACCCACGTGTGGGACGACGACCCCGTGAAGAACTCTCGCCGCGCGCGCTACACCGAGGGCACGATCGGCGATCGGCACTTCCCGTCGTACGTCGACGAGCCCGGGGTCGACCCGTCGCGCCAGACCGAGACGCTCGCCGAGATGACGGTCGAGGTGCGCACGGCCCGCTGGCAGGGAGTCCCGATCGTCCTGCGTTCGGGTAAAGCTCTGGGGCCGGATGCCGGTGACCCGGCGGTGACCGTCACGTTCAAGCCCGTGCGGCATCTGCCCCACGGCTTCGTCGGCGAGAGCGACCCCTCGGTGCTGACGTTCTCGCTCGGCCCCGACACGATGAGCCTCGGACTGAACGTCAACGGCGCCGACGACCCGCTCGAACTCGAGCGCGTGACGCTCGCGGCCGACCTCGGCGAGGGCGGCATGAAGGCCTATGGCGAGGTGCTCTCCGGCATCCTGGACGGCGATGCGATGCTCGCCGTCCGTGGTGACGCCGCCGAGCAGTGCTGGCGGATCGTCCAGCCGGTGATCGACGCGTGGCGTGCCGACGAGGTGCCGCTCGACAGCTACCCCGCGGGGACCGCGGGGCCGGCGGACTGGAGTCTGTGACGGGCGGGAGTCTGTGACGGGCGGGAGTCTGTGACGGGCGGGAGTCTGTGACGGGCGGGAGTCTGTGACGGGCGGGAGTCTGTGACGGCGACTTTCTCCGTCACACGGGAACACCGGGGTCCGTAAGCGCGTTCGATGGACTGGGTCAACGGCGCCCCGGCATCGTTCTTACCCCCAGGAGTACCCCATGTCACACGTTCTCGACCGCACCGCTCAGACCGACGTCCCGATCCTCGACGTCCTGGCCGAGCGCTGGAGCACCCGCGTCTTCGACGCCGAGACCCCCATCGACGAAGAGGCACTGCGCGCCGCCCTCGAGGCAGCCCGCTGGTCGCCGTCCGCCAACAACACGCAGCCGTGGCGCTTCCTGCTCGCCCGCCGCGGAACCGATGCGCACGCGCACGTCGTCGACGCGCTCGTCGGCTTCAACCAGGGCTGGGCTCCGACGGCGGGTGCGCTGCTGGTCGTCTTGGCCGAGACCGTCGACGCCGAGGGCAACGCCCGCCCGTGGGCGACCTACGACGCGGGTCAGTCCGCCGCGTTCTTCACCGTCGAGGCCCACGCCCGCGGCCTCGCCACCCACACCATGGGCGGCTTCTCGGGCGATGCCCTGCGTACCGCGTTCGACATCGACCCGCGCTTCACGCCCGTGACCGTGATCGCGGTGGGCGCCTTCGGCGATCCCGCCGCCGCAGACGAGGCCGTCCGGGCCCGCGAGTCCGCTCCCCGCACCCGCCGCCCGATCGCCGAGTCGCTGCTCCTCGACGCCTGACGCCCCTGCGGTCTGAGGCATCCATCCGCCCCCGCGCCCCGTCGCGCGCGTCCCGCGCCCAGGTCACAGGATCTCGCCGAGATCACTCGCTTTTCGCCGAAACGTCCGGTGATCTCGGCGAGGTCATAGGATCTCGCGGTTGACCGGCACCCCACCGGCCCAACGCGACGATGACCTCGCGCAACGCCTCGCCCCGCTCGGTCAGGGCGTAGGCGCGGGTGTTGTGCTTGAGAGGGAGCCGTCGCAGGACCCCCGCCTCCTCGAGTTCGCGCAGCCGCACCGCGAGGATGTTCGTGCCGACGCCGAGGTCGCGCTGCAGGTCGCCGTAGCGCTGAGGACCGTCGAGCAGCCGCGCCACGATGAGCAGCGCCCAGCGCGCACCAACGACGTCGAGGGCCGCGGCGAGATCGCTCACTCGGCCGCTTCGGCGTCCGGCTTCATCCAGAACGGTGAGTAGTGGTAGCCGTCGGGGTCGTCGAACTGGCGCTGGTACATGAAGGGGTAGTCGTCGGTGTCGCCTATGCGACCGCCCGCCGCGCCCGCGCGCTCGACGAGCTCGTCGACGGCCTCGCGGCTGCCGAGGTCGAACGACACCGTGATCTTCGACGGGGTGTCGGGCCCGCCGATCAGGTCTTCGGTGCCGCCGACGGCGGCGTACATCTCCCGCGAGCCGAGCATGACGTACTGCTCGGGCGCGATGGCGAAGCACGACACGTTGTGGTCGGACATCTGCTCGTTCAGCGTCCAGCCGAGGGCGGTGTAGAACGCGGTCGCCCGTTCGACGGACTCGACCGGGCACGTGAGGAAGAGGCTCATGGCCGTGATACTTCCAAAAGTGAAGTACGCCGTCAAGACCCCGTCAGCGCTCGACCAGCACGCCGTCCGCGTCCGCCCACACCTTCCGTCCCGGAGTGAAGACGACCCCCGCGATCGTGACGGGCACATCGACCTCGCCGACGCCGTCCTTCGCGCTCTTGCGCGGATTGGAGCCGAGGGCCTTCACGCCCAAGGGCAGGGATGCCATGGCCGCGCGGTCGCGTATCGCGCCGTGCACGATGACCCCGGCCCACCCGTTCTCGACCGCGGACGCCGCGATCAGGTCGCCGACCAGCGCGGACTCGAGCGATCCTCCGCCATCGACGACGAGCACGGCCCCCTCGCCGGGCGTCGCGAGCACCCGCTTCACGAGGGCGTTGTCGCGGTGACAGCGCACTGTGCGGATGGGGCCGTCGAAGGCCACGCGGCCCCCGAGGTCGAGCAGTTGCAGGGAGAGCGAGTCCAGTTCGTCGCCGCGCTCGTCGTAGAGGTCGGCCGTCGCGATCGTCATGCGGCCAGGGTAGCGACGCACCCCACGACGGCACGAAGAAGGGGATGCCACGCACCCGGCGCGGCATCCCCTCTCAGCATCCGTCTACTCGACGATCTCGGCCTCGATGACGTCGTCGTCGAGGTCGCTCTGTTCGGCGGCGGGACCGGCGCTCGTGAGCACCAGGGACTCGCCGTCGCTCGCGACGTCGACCTTCACCACATCGCCGTCGTGGACGCCGCCGGCGAGGATCGCCATCGCGAGGCGGTTCTGCACCTCGGACTGGATCAGGCGGCGGAGCGGACGGGCTCCGTACACCGGGTCGTACCCGCGCTCGGCCAGCCACGACCGGGCATCGGGCGTGACCGCGAGCGTCAGACGGCGTTCGCGGAGGCGCTTGTGCAGCGCGTCGACCGCGAGCTCGACGATCTGGGCGAGGTCGTCCTCGGTGAGCGCCTGGAAGATGACGATGTCATCGAGACGGTTCACGAACTCGGGCTTGAACGCCTGCCGTACCAGCGCCTGCACCTGCTCGCGCTTGGTCTCGATCGAGAGCGTCGGGTCGATGAGGATCGGCGAGCCGAGGTTGGAGGTGAGGATCAGGATGACGTTGGTGAAGTCGACCGTCCGCCCCTGGCCGTCGGTCAGCCGACCGTCGTCCATCACCTGCAGCAGGATGTCGAACACTTCGGGGTGCGCCTTCTCGACCTCGTCGAGGAGCACGACGCTGTACGGGCGTCGCCGCACGGCCTCGGTGAGCTGGCCACCCTGCTCGTAGCCGATGTACCCCGGAGGGGCACCGACGAGCCGGGCGACGGAGTGCTTCTCGCCGTACTCGGACATGTCGATGCGCACCATGGCGTGCTCGTCGTCGAACAGGAAGTCGGCGAGCGCCTTGGCGAGCTCTGTCTTGCCGACACCGGTCGGGCCGAGGAACAGGAACGAACCGACCGGGCGGTTCGGGTCGCTGATGCCCGCACGCGAGCGCCGCACCGCGTCGGACACCGCCTTCACGGCATCCCTCTGGCCGATCAGGCGCTTGCCGAGCTCGCGCTCGAGGTGCAGCAGCTTCTCGGTCTCGCCCTGCAGCAGACGACCCACCGGGATGCCGGTCCACGCGGCGATGACAGCCGCGATGTCCTCCTCGGTGACCTGGTCGTTGACCATGCGGTCACCGGCGGGCTCTTCGCGTTCGGCCGTCATCAGTTCGCGCTCGAGCGCCGGGATGTCGGCGTACAGAAGCCGCGACGCGCGCTCGAGGTTGCCCTCGCGCTGGGCGCGCTCGGCATCCACGCGGGCGGCGTCGAGTCGCGTCTTCAGGTCGCCGACGCGGTTGAGCGACGCGCGCTCGCGCTCCCAGCGCGCCTGCAGCTCGTCGAGCTTCGACTGCTCGGCGGCGAGGGTCTCGCGCAGGGCCGCCAGACGCTCCTTCGAGGCCGCGTCCTTCTCCTTCTTGAGCGCGAGCTCTTCGAGCTTCAGGCGGTCGACGTGCCGACGCAGTTCGTCGATCTCGAGCGGGGCCGAGTCGATCTCCATGCGCAGCCGCGACGCGGCCTCGTCGATGAGGTCGATGGCCTTGTCGGGCAGCTGGCGCGACGGGATGTACCGGTTGGAGAGGGATGCCGCGGCGACCAACGCCGCGTCCGCGATCGCGACCTTGTGGTGCGCCTCGTACCGCTCCTTGAGACCGCGGAGGATCGCGATCGTGTCTTCCACGGTCGGCTCGCCGACGTACACCTGCTGGAAGCGGCGCTCGAGGGCGGCATCCTTCTCGATGAACTCGCGGTACTCGTCGAGCGTGGTCGCGCCGATCAGGCGCAGCTCACCGCGGGCGAGCATCGGCTTGAGCATGTTGGATGCCGCGACCGAACCCTCACCGCCACCCGCGCCCATGAGCACGTGCAGCTCGTCGATGAACGTGATGATGCGTCCGTCGGACTCGGTGATCTCTTTGAGGACGCTCTTCAGGCGCTCCTCGAACTGGCCGCGGTACATCGCACCGGCGACGAGCGCCGAGATGTCGAGAGCGACGAGCTCTTTGTTCTTGAGGCTCTCGGCGACGTCGCCCGCGACGATGCGCTGCGCGAGGCCCTCGACGACAGCGGTCTTGCCGACGCCGGGCTCGCCGATGAGGACCGGATTGTTCTTGGTGCGGCGGGTGAGCACCTGGCTGACGCGCCGGATCTCGCTGTCGCGCCCGATGACGGGGTCGAGCTTGCCCTGACGGGCCCGGTCGGTGAGGTTGATGCCGAACTGCTCGAGGGCGCTCCGCGCGTCCTCCTGCCCCGGCTGCTGGGTGGCGTTCATGGTGTCTCCTGGAAATCTTTCGCAAACTTGAGTTGCGTTGACTCAAGTTTAGCAGCGCGGGATGTGCGTGGCAATGGGGGCAGCGTCGCCGCAAGGCCGCGCCGACCACGCGGCCTTCGTCGCGGCGCACGCCCTGGCCCGCGCCCCTCGGAACCCGCGAGACTTCATCGCGCCGACAAGTGCAGCGCAGGCTGCAAGGGACATGTCGGCGCGAGGAAGTCTCGCGGACCAGGTCAGGCCGGCACGGCCTCGAGGGATGCCACGGGCTCGAGGGATGCCGCGGCCTCGAGGGATGCCGCGGGCTCATCCGCGCACGAGAACCGGGCGCGGTAGGCGGTCGGGGTGAGTCCCATCGTGCGGGCGAAGTTCTGCCGCAGCACGGCCGCGGAACCGAAGCCGCACTCGGCGGCGATGCGATCGAGGCCGAGGGTCGTCTCCTCGAGGAGGCGCTGCGCGTGCAAGAGTCGCTGTCGCGCCAGCCATGCCGCGGGTGTGGCACCGAAGTCGGCCTTGAAGCGGCGCGCGAACGTGCGCGGCGACATGTGTGCGCGTGCGGCGAGCCGCTCGACCGGAAGGTCGGCGTGGAGGTTCTGCAGCATCCACTCGGTGACCGGCGCGAGAGACAGCGACGTGTCGACGGGGAGGGGCGCGGCGATGAACTGGGCCTGGCCGCCGTCACGCTGCGGCGCCACCACCATCCGCCGCGCGATGCGGTTGGTGAGCTCGGCGCCGAGCTCCTGGCGCAGGAGGTGCAGGCACGCGTCGAGCCCCGCAGCGGTGCCCGCACTCGTGATGATGTTGCCCGCCTGGACGTAGAGCACGTCGGGATCGACCTCGATCCGCGGGTACATCCGGGCCATGGTCTCGGCGTATCGCCAGTGCGTGGTGGCACGGCGACCGTCCAGCACGCCGGCGTCAGCGAGGACGAACGAGCCGCTGCACACGCTCAGCAGCCACGCGCCCCGTGCGTCGACGCGACGGACGAGCTCCGTCACGCGCTCGTCGATGGCACCCCATTGAGCCCGCGGCACGGGCGCGAGCACCAGGACGTCGACGTCTTCGGCGGCATCGAGGCCGAGCTCGACATTGATCGAGAAGCCGATGTTCGACGGTACGACCCCCGGGTCCGGACTCACGATCCGGAAGTCGAAGTTCGGGATGCCGTCATCGCTGCGGTCCAGTCCGAACGCCTCGCACGCGAGACCGAACTCGAACGGCGCGAAGCCGGGCTGGACGACGACGGCGACCGAGCGCATGAATCCTCCGGGTGGCAGAAATACGACGAATGACGTCCATCATGCCACTCGTGGGCATGATTCGTACAGACGTAGCTTATCTGCCATGGCATACTTCATCGCTCTCGGCATCCTGTCCCTCCTCGGTATCGTCGCAACGCTGTGGCTGATTCGTACCGACGGCTACGGCCGCATCCCCGTCGACCCTCGCCGCCTCCCCGGTGGGGCGGACAGTCACGCCGCTCGCGCGCCCACCGCATCCCACGATCGCGCGACGTTGGGGACGGACATGTCGCATGAACGCGCCAGCGCGACCCCGACCGCGCTCCCCTCCGTGCGTCGCCCTCAGCGCGACACGGCGCGGGCGTAGACCTCGACCATCGCGGCTGTGCGCGACGACTGCCGGAACCGCTCCCCGATGGTGGGATCCACCGCGACCGGCGACCCCGCCGCGATGTCGGCGGACGCGCGACGCAGCGCCTCGGCGAGCGCCGGGACCGTGGCATCCGGAACACTCCAGACACCCGCGCCCAGTTCAGCGGCGATGTCCGGGTCGCTGACGACGGCCGGCGTCCCGAGCGACGCCGCCTCGAACACCGTCATGCCCTGCGTCTCGAAGCCGATCGACGTCTGTACGACCGCGTCGGCCTCGGCGAGACGCTCAAGCGTCTGGGCGTACGGCATCCGGCCCGAGAACCGAATGGATGCCACCGGCCGCGAGCGCTCCACGAGGCGTCGCGCCGTGCGGAGCTGCGCTCCGCCGCCGATCACCTCGACATCCGCGTCGATTCCGGACGCGGCGACCGCCTCGAGGAAGGGCAGCAGCCGCTTCTCGGGACTCATCCGGCCGATCCACACGAAACGCGGACGTCCCGGGCGGCGTCCGGCGGGACCGGCGGCAAGCGCCGCATCGAGGATGTCGTCGTCGATGCCGTTCCACACGACGTCGACTCCCGAGGCCGTGCCGACGCCCGGGGCGGGCGCGCGGCCGCTCCCCGACGCGCTGCCGACCCCGGACGCTGAGCCACCGGCCGGAAGGGCGCCGTGCGCCTCGAGGCGTCGGGCGAAATGCGCCGAGGGTGCCGTGACCGCGGTCGAGAGCCGCGCGAGGCGCCGTAAGTAGGCCCAGCCGTCGTGGCCACCCTCGCCGCCGCGGCCCGGAATCGCCGGGCGCAGAGCGCGCCGCGCCCACGCGTTGAGCACTCGCAGCACCAACCCCGGAAACGGCGCCGTCGCCTCGATCCCGACGTCGACGCGGTTGTGCATGGTGTGCACGACGGGCAGCCCGTGCCGCGCGGCGTAGCGGTGGCCGATGAACGCTCCCCAGAAGTCGGCTTGCACGTGCACGACGTCGACGGGGGGACGGCCCGCCATCGCGGCATCCACGAAACGATCGGTCCGGATGCCGGGCCACGACAGGGCGTACTCCCGGTCGGGGGTGACCGGGATCGACGGGAGATCGACGTAGGCCGTGTCGGCGGGGGCGGGACGGTGAATCCGCGGGGCGACGACGGTGACGGTGTGCCCGGCGCGCTCGAGGAACCGCCGCTGCAACCGCATCGACACTTGCGCACCGCCCAGCGACTCCACGTGCTGGTCGGCGAACATCACCACGTGCACGGGGTCACTCCGGCAGGGGGCGTCCGCGGTACAGTGCCTCGAACGTGTCGAGTGTGCGGCCGATGTCGTGCACCTTCACCCCTTCGAGCGAGGCCTGCTGCATGCGGCGGCGGTCGTCGGGCGAGGCGGTGAGGACGTCGGTCAAGCGCGCGGCGAGCTCTTCGACGTTCCCGGGCTCGAACAGGTAGCCGTTCTCGCCGTCGTGGACCAGGTGCGGCAGGGCGACGGCGTTCGCGGCGACGACCGGGAGACCGGATGCCATCGCTTCCATCGTCGCGATGGACTGCAGCTCGGCGATCGAGGCGATGGCGAAGACGCTGGCCCGCGTGTACAGGGCGCGTAGCTCTTCTTCGGAGGCGTGCCCGTGGAACGTGACGCGGTCGGCGACACCCAGCTGCTCGGCGAGCTGCTCGAGGGTGCGACGCTGGTCGCCGCCGCCGACGATGTCGAACGTGGCGTTCAGTGCGGGATCGAGCTGAGCGAGCGCGCGGAGGACGATGTCGATCCCCTTCTCGGTCGTGAGGCGTCCGACGAAGAGGATGCGGTTCGCGTCGCGCGGCTCGAAGTCAGGGGTGTAGTTGGAGCGGTCGATGCCGCACGAGACCGGGATGACGCCCGTGATGTCGATCGTCGACTCGAGGAAGTCCGCCGCGCGGCGCGTGGGGGTGGTGACGGCGCGCGTGAGGGCGAACGTGCGCTGGGCGTCGGCCCACGCGAGCTTCACGAAGATGCGGTCGAGGGAGTCGGGGAGCGTCGTGAAGTCGAGGATGTTCTCAGCCATCACGTGGTTCGTCGCGACCACCGGGATGCCACGCTTCCGCGCCTCGCGCGCGAGTCCGCGCCCGATGATGATGTGGGACTGGATGTGGACGACGTCGGGCTTCACCTCGTCGAGCACCCGCCGGGCGTAGTGCTTCGACCGCCACGGCAGGACGAACGTGAGCCAGTCGTGCGGCAGGAACCGCCAGGAGGGCAGCCGATGCATCGTCATCGGCTCTCCCTCGATCACTTCGGTGAAGACGCCGGTGTTGCGGTGGCCGGCGCTCGGGGCCATCACGTGGACGTCGTGGCCGCGCGCCACGAGCCCCGCGGCGAGGCGCTCGGCGAAGCGTGCCGCACCGTTGACGTGCGGGAGGAAGGTGTCTGCTCCAATGAGGACCGTCAGAGGGCGGTCATCCGAAGATGAGGGGGCGGGCGTCGCAGGAGTGGTCACGGGTGGTGAGGCCTATCTGTGCGGCGGAACGGGTCGCACTGTGCGGTGCATGCGCCCCTCAACTGTACCCGAGGGGGTTCGGGGGACCCCGGATGCCGAGGCGCTGAGGCATGGGCGATACCGGGACGCGTCCGGTTCCGGGGTGGCTGCCTTGGGCACGCGCCGCGTCGTGTTCGGGCGGGTCGCGCGCCGCGTCATGTGTGGAGCGGGGCACGCGCCGCGTCGCGTTTGGGGCGGAATTCTCCGTTGGGGCGGAGAAATCACGCCCCAAACGAAGAATCCCGCCCCAAACCCACCGCCGCGAGGTCAGCTGCGCGCGACGCTCGGGTCGAGTTCGGGTGCGGCCGCCTCGTCGCCCGCGGCGCTCTCGAACTGCGACTGGTACAGGCGCCAGTAGGCGCCGTGCGCCGTGATGAGCTCGTCGTGCGAGCCCTTCTCGACGATGTCGCCGTGCTCCATCACGAGGATGAGGTCGGCGTCGCGGATAGTGGAGAGCCGGTGCGCGATGACGAACGACGTCCGGCCCTCGCGGAGCGCGGCCATCGCCTGCTGCAGCAGCAACTCGGTGCGGGTATCGACAGACGAGGTCGCCTCGTCCAGGATCAGCACCGACGGTCGCGCGACGAACGCCCGCGCGATGGTGATGAGCTGCTTCTCGCCCGCGGAGACGTTCGCGGCATCCTCGTCGAGGACCGTGTCGTACCCCTCGGGCAGCGAGTGCACGAACTGGTCAACGCGGGTGGCCACGGCGGCCTCCACGATCTCGTCGTCGGTCGCCGACTCGCGGCCGTACCGGATGTTGTCGCGGATGGTGCCCGCGAAGAGCCACGGATCCTGCAGCACCATTCCCGTGCGAGAGCGCACGTCATCGCGGCGCAACTCGCCGATGTCTTGCCCGTCGAGGAGGATGCGTCCGCCGTCGAGTTCGTAGAACCGCATGATGAGGTTCACCAGCGTCGTCTTACCGGCACCGGTCGGGCCGACGATGGCGACTGTCTGGCCCGGCTCGACACGGAACGACAGGTCACGGATGAGCGGCCGATCGGGCGTGTACGAGAAACGGACCGACTGGAACTCGATGACGCCGCGTCCTTCGACATGCGCGGAGGCGTCCGCAGCATCCGGCTCCTGCTCGTCGGCGTCGAGCAGCGCGAAGACGCGCTCGGCCGAGGCGGTGCCGGACTGGACGACCGCGGCCATGCCGCCGAGCTGCGACAGCGGCTGCGTGAACTGCTGCGAGTACTGGATGAACGCCTGCACGTCGCCGAGGCGGATCTGGCCGCCGGCGACCATGAGACCGCCCAGGACCGCGATGCCGACGTACGTGAGGTTCCCGACGAACATCATCCCGGGCATGATCATGCCCGACAGGAACTGGGCGCGGAAGCTCGCCTCGAACAGCTCGTCGTTCTCGACCTCGAACTTCTCGCGCGCGTCTTTCTCGCGGCCGAAGACTTTCACGAGCGCGTGACCCGAGAACGACTCCTCGACGCGGGCGTTGAGGCGGCCGACCTTCTTCCACTGCTCACCGAAGGCCTTCTGCGAGCGCGGGCCGATGACGCCGAAGATCACCGCCATGAGCGGCAGCGAGACGAGCGCGACCAGCGCGAGCTGCCAGGAGATGCTGAACATCATGATGAGCACGCCGACCACGGTGAGCACCGAGGTGAGGGCGCTCGAGAGCGACTGCTGCATCGTCTGAGTGATGTTGTCGATGTCGTTCGTGACGCGCGAGATCAGCTCGCCGCGCTGCACCTTGTCGAAGTACGCCAGCGGCAGACGGTTGATCTTGGCCTCGACGTCTTCGCGGAGGCGCCACATGGTGCGCACCATGATCACGTTGATGACGTAACCCTGGATCCACGACAGCAGCGACGAGCCCACGTAGATCGCGAGGACGGTCACGATGACGACGCGCAGGGCGTCGAAGTCGACACCGGCGCCCACCTGGAAGTTGTCCATCGCCGAGACGATGTTCGCGACGTCTCCCTGACCCGAGGAGCGGAGGGCGTCGACGACCGTCTCTTTCGGCGTCCCCTCCGGGAATCCCTGGGCCAGCGACTTCGAGACCACTCCCTCGAAGATGATGTTGGTGGCGTTGCCCAGGATGCGCGGCGCGAGCACCGCGAGCACGACACCAACGGCCCCCAGGAACGAGACGAAGGCGAAGGTCCATGCGTGAGGCCGCAGCAGGCCGATGAGTCGCCGGAAGCTCGGCCCGAACGCCGACGCCTTCCCCGGCGCGACGCTGTTCCAGTCGCCGGAGTTCTGGCGCGCCTGCTCGGCGAGTTCGAGCTCGGCGCGCTCCTCTTCCGTGAGGGCATCGGGAGTGCTCATGCTTCCACCCCCAGCTGCGACTCGACGATCTCGCGGTAGGTGGGGCTCGTCTGGACCAGCTCGTCGTGCGTGCCGAGTCCGACCATGCGCCCGTCTTCCAGGACGACGATGCGGTCGGCCCCGGTGATCGTGGAGACGCGCTGCGCCACGACGATCTTCGTGACGTCGGGTAACTCGTCCCACAGCGCTTTTCGCAATCGCGCGTCCGTCGTGAGGTCGAGGGCCGAGAACGAGTCGTCGAAGACGAGCACGCGGGGGCGATGAACGATCGCTCGGGCGATGGCGAGGCGCTGGCGCTGCCCACCCGAGACGTTCGTGCCGCCCTGCGCGATACGGGCGTCCAGGCCGCCCTCCATCTCTCGGACGAAGTCGCTGCCCTGCGCGATCTCGAGCGCGCGCCACAGCTCGTCGTCGGTGGCGTCCTCGCGGCCGAAGCGGAGGTTGGAGGCGACCGTGCCGCTGAAGAGGAAGGGCCGCTGCGGCACCAGACCGATGCCCCGCCACAGTTCGTCGAGGTCGGCCTCGCGCACGTCGACCCCGCCGACCCGCACGGCGCCGCCGGTGACGTCGAACAGGCGCGGGATGAGGGAGATGAGGGTGGTCTTGCCGGCACCCGTGGAACCGACGATCGCGACGGTCTCGCCCGGGGCGGCCGTGAAGCTGATGCCCGACACGACGGGGGCTTCGGCACCGGGGTACGAGAAGGCGACGTCGTCGAACACGACCTCGCCGGGGGCGGGGAACGCGGCGACCGGGTTCGCGGGGCGCTCGAGCGTCGAGGTGCTGTCGAGGACCTCGCCGATGCGCTCGGCCGACACCGCGGCGCGCGGGATCATCACCGTCATGAAGCTTGCCATGAGCACGCCGCCGAGGATCTGCGCGACGTACTGGATGAAGGCGAACAGCGTGCCGATCTCGACACCACCGGCATCCACCTGGATGCCACCGAACCAGATGACGCCCACCACGGTGACGTTCAGCACGAGCATCGCCAGCGGGAACAGGAGGACGAAGAGCGACCCCACCTTGCGTCCGACGACGAGGATGTCGGTGTTCGCCCCGCGGAAGCGCTCCTCTTCGATGCGCTCGCGCACGAACGCCCGCACGACGCGGACGCCGGTCAGCTGCTCGCGCATGACGCGGTTCACGGCGTCGAGCTTGGTCTGGTAGCTGCGGAACAGCGGCACCATGCGCGCGATGATCAGCGCGACGAGCACGAGCAGCACCGGGACGGCGACGCCGATCAGCCAGCTCAACCCGACGTCCTGCTGCAGGGCCATGATGATGCCGCCGATCGCGAGGAGCGGCGCGCTCACGAGCATCGTCGCGCCCATCATCGCCAGCATCTGCACCTGCTGGACGTCGTTGGTGTTGCGCGTGATGAGCGAGCCGGCGCCGAACTGCGACAGCTCGCGCTCGGAGAACCCGCTCACACGTTCGAACACGTCACGGCGGATGTCGCGCCCCGCGGACATCGCGGCCCGCGCGGCGAAGTAGGTGGCGATCACGGAGGCCACGATCTGGCCGAGTGATATGACCAGCATGAGCGCCCCGCGCGACCAGATGTAGCCCGTGTCACCCCGGGCGACGCCCTGATCGATGATGTCGGCATTCAGGCGCGGCAGGTATAGCGTCGCGACGGCCGACGCCGCCTGGAAGAGGAGGATGGCGACAAGCAGCCAGCGATATCGCGAGAGATAGCGGATGAGGAGCTTTCCGAGCACGGCGTTCTCCGGGTGTCAGATCGGTGCGGTGCGACCACCGCGAGATAAGAGTGGCACGAACCTCCGACATCGCGAGAGTGCTTCCGCGGAAGGCGTACGTCGGCCCCGGCAGGCTGGCATCCAGGCTCGTAGGCTAAGTGTCATGCCTCGACTCCAGGCCGACGCCCCCGCCGACCTCTGGGTGCCCGTCACCGGCTCGCTCGGCCTGCGCGGACGCCGACACCGCAAGGCCGCGATCCGCATGCTGCTGACGCAGGCGAACCGCGCCGTCGGCGCAACCGAGCGCCCCGGCAGCGGGCTCTTCGCCTGGGTGGCGAGCCAGGCCGCACCGTTGCTCATGCGCCGAGCCGCGGGCCGCGTGCTCGTGTGGGTGTGGCGGAGCGACCCCGACCTGCTCGTCGTGATGGCGCAGCTGCAGGAGGCGACGCCGCAGCTGCGCGCCGCCCGCGCGATGATGCCGATGGAGTACGACGACACCGAGGCCTTCCGCAATCCTCACCTGGGGGTCGGCGAGAAGCTCGCGATGCCGCTCCCCTCCGACGCGCGCACGCCGCCGTTCGCGACCTACACGTGGGACACCGGAGCCCACTTCGTCACCGTCACCGCGGTGTGCGCCGACCGCCAGCGCTTCGGCACGGTCATCGGCGCCGTGGACGACCTCGCCCGCACCCTGCGCGTGGTCGACGACCTGCGGGTCGGTGAGGCAGCGACCGTCCTGCGACTCGATCCGGCGTGAGCGCGCCGCGCTGAACGGAGCGCGTTCGTGATGTCGCAGAACCGGTGGCGGTATCGGTCGGGGCGGCTCATCGGAGACCCTCGCGGTGACGGCTCGGGCTGATCCCTCGAGCAGAGAGAGATCGGAGAGAGCCGTACCGCGAGGGCAACGGTGCCGCCGCCTAGAGAGCGACGCGACCGACGAGATTGACCTTCACGCCGATGTGGTCGAACATCGCCGCCTTGGCGAGGAGCGCACGGTCGGCGGTTTCCGCATCCGGGGCGTAGACGACCTGGGCGTGGTTGGCCTTGTGCCGAGCCATGAACTGATCGCGGTCGATGTCGTGCAGCACGACATGGGCGATCGGCCATTCGGGGTTCGTCATCTCCTTGCGGCGACGGGTCTCTTCCTCGGGCAACTCGATCACCGAGCCGCGAAGGAGGTCCACCTGCAGGATGCCGTCCGCGAGGAACACCCGCGAGATCACCACCTCGCCGGGCCGGGAGACACCGTTGATGGTCGCCCCGCCGGCGGGGAAGAACACCTCACCCTGGCGCCATCCCTCGGCGTGGTCCCATCCACCCAGGTGCGAGGCCGGGACCGACCCCGAGATCTCGTAGACCCAGACGAACTGGCCCTCGTAGTCTTCACCCCACCGCACGTCGTGCAGCGTGTTGTCGGGTACCAGGCCCATCGCGCGCCAAATGCGGTCGGTGATCAGCGCATCGACGGCGACACCCTCGTCGGCCTCGTTGAAGTGCGGGAGGGCTCGTCCCGCGAAGAGTTCACGCTGCCCATCGCGGGAGAACACCGGCGGGCGGTCCGTCGTGTTGAGGATTCCCTCCGCCAGATCCGAGGCGGGCACGAGGTCCTTGAGCCCCTGCTGGTACTGGATGCCGACGGCATCCACACCGAAGTCATCCGCGATGCGCACCGCGGCGATGTACATCTTCAGCTGCCACTGCACCTGATCGCGCGTGAGCTCGGTCGCGGGGTCGGCGCCGAACCGGAACACCATGCCCGCCGACGTCAGCCAGTCGAACGTGGCGTCCGCCTCGGCATCCTCCACACGCAGCATCTCGGCGTAGAGCGCCGACTGCGACAGCCGCTCCTTGTAGATGCCGATCGGGTTGAGCAGCTCGTCGTCGAAGATCGCGTTGTACATGCCCATGCAGCCCTCGTCGAACACGCCGATGATCGCCTTGTCCAAGAGCAGTTCGGCGCCCAGCGCGCGGCCGAGTTCCACCTCCGGAGTCTCGGGGAGGGCGGGGAGCGTCCGGACGTGCGAAACGTCGTGGGCGATGCGGCCGGTCGCGATCCACTCCCGGAGACGGGATCGGAACCAGTCGTCCGTGAAGTCGACCGACCACAGTGTCGAGTGCTCCTTGCCCATCTTCGCCAGCCCCGCGTTGAGTCCCAGCAGGCCCACGAGTCCCGGCCACTCGCCGGCGAAGTTCGCCAGCGTGAGGACGGGTCCGCGGTGGGTCCGGAGTCCGGCGAGAACGTGGTGCGAGTACTGCCACACCGCCTCGGCGACGATCAACGGCGCATCGGTCGGGATGCCGGTGAAGACCTCGAGGCCCATGCGCTGGCTCGAGATGAAACCGTGTCCGGTCGCGGGATCGACGTCGTTGGCGCGCACCACCGTCCATCCCTCCTCGGCGAAGGCGGCGCTGATGGCTCGCTCCATCGCCTCCTGCGTCGGCCAGCCGGCGACGTTCGCCGACTCGCGCAGATCGCCCGAGGCGATCAGATAGGCGGTGGATGCCGGCGCCTCGGGGCGGGGGCGGAGTTCGGGCAGGGTGTAAGGGTTCAACGCGTAGTCCTTTCTTCGGGAGGCGCGGGGATGCACGGCGGGGCTCGTCGTCAGTGCACGCCTGCGAAGCGCTCGATCTGTTCGCGGGTGCCGTATGACGCGGCGGCTCCGCGGTGGGCGACCGCGTATGCCGCGGCCTGGGTGGCCACCGCAGCGGAGGTGGCCAGATCCGCCCCGGCGGCGAGCCGGGCGGCGAGGGTGCCGACGAACGCGTCGCCGGCCCCGGTGGTGTCGACGACCTCGACCGAACGGGCGGGCAACCGCTGCGTGCCGGCCGCCGTGCGCACGACCGCTCCGTCGGCACCGAGAGTGACGACGAGGGAGCATGCGGGCAATGCCCCGGCCTCCGCCGTCGGATCGATACCGAGTTGTGCGGCCTCGATCTCGTTGACGACCAGGGGATCCGCGGTCGCAAGCGTGTCACCGCCCACCTCGACGAAGGGCGCGAGGTTCAGGACGAACCGGGCACCGACTGCGCGGCACGCGGCGGCGACGGCGTCGATGACCGCCCGCGACACCTCGCCCTGCACGAGCACGACGGTCTCGGCGGCCCAGTGGCCCGCGGCCTCGCGAACCATCTCGGCGTCGATCACGGCGTTGGCCCCGGGATCGACGAGGATCAGGTTCTCGCCGCGGGGGTCGACGACGATGAGCGCGCGCCCCGTGGACCCGGGGACCGTCCGCACGCCGTCCACGTCGACGCCGTGGCCGCGGAGGCTCCGCAGGGCGTCGTTGCCGGTGGCATCCTGACCGACGGCCCCGACGAGGGCGACGTCCGCCCCGGCGAGGGTCGCGGCAACCGCCTGGTTCGCCCCCTTGCCTCCGAGACCGCGGAGGACAGGGCCGGTGAGCAGCGCCGTCTCCCCCGGTACGGGCCACGACGCCACGGGCAGTGTCTCGTCGGCGTTGATGGAACCGACGACGACGACCGTCGCGGTCACCGGTACGTGGCCACGACGCGCTCGATCTCCGCGAGCGCGGCGTCATCGGGCGCGGCCAGCGCCATACGGCAGACTCCGTCCGCGACGCCCATGATCCGGTAGGCGGCCTTCATCCGCGCCATGTCACCGCCGATGACGGCCACGACATCGTCGACCGCGGCCTGCGCACGAGCGAGCGCGTCCGCGTCGTCTCCGTCTGCGGCGCGGGCGAGATCGCGGAACGGCTTCGGCAGCACCGACGACACCCCGGACACGACGCCCTGCGCCCCCGACTCTCCGGCGGCCACGAGCTCACGGTCGGCACCGGTGTACAGCACGAAGTCGTCGGGCACGACCGCGCGGTACGCGGCGAGCTCGTCGAGCGAGAGCTCGCTGACCTTCGCTCCGACGACCGCGGGCAGTTCGGCCAGGCGCGCCAGCAGGGCTGGCGAGACCGGGATGCCGCTGCGCTTCGGGTACACGTAGACGTACAGCGATCCATCGCCCACCGCGTCGGCGACCTGCGTGAAGTAGTCGTAGACCGCTTCTTCCGTGGCGGGGAGGTAGTACGGGGTGAGGGCGGCGAACTCCGTCACCCCGAGCTCGCGCGCGACACGGACGCGGCGGACGGCCTCGTAGGCGCTGGGCTGCCCGACATGCGCGATGACCCGCAGGTGGCCGGAGAGCTCGTCGACGGCCATCGACACGAGCGTGCGGAACTCGTCGTCGTCCACGGCGGGGAACTCCCCGGTGGTCCCGAGGACGAACGCGCCCTCGTTTCCCGACCGGGCGACGTAGCGGAAGATCTCGCGGCTCCCGTCGACGTCGAGGGCGCCGTCGGGGCGGAAGCTGGTGGGGATGGCGGTGACGATGTCACGACGGGACATGGTGGACCTTTCGGCTCGGATCAGGCGTAGGAAGAGTTGGCGGCGGGGGTGACGACGAGCTCGTTGACGCACACGCGCGCGGGCAGACCCGCAAGCCAGGCGATCGCCTCGCCGAGGTCGTCGGGACGCAACATGAGCCCGCGCGCTTCGGCGGAGGGCGGGTCGGGGCGGGTGTCGAGGATGTCGGTGGACACCTCACCGGGGCACAGGTGCGTCGCCGTCACGCCACCGCGTCCTTCCGCGGCGTTCAGGGTCTCCGCGAGAACGCCGAGCGCCGCCTTGCTCGCCGAATAGGCGGCGCCGGCCCCCGGCGAGAAGCGCCATGCCGCCCACGACGAAACGAGGACGATCCTGCCTTCACGTCGTTCCCGCATCGCGGGCAAAACGGCGTGGATCGCACGAACGGCACCGTGGAGGTTGGCATCCATGACGTTCTCGATGTCCGCGGGCTCGACCGAATCCCAGAACCGCTGCCGCACGTTCGTCCCGGCGCTGTAGACGAGCGTGCCGACGGGGCCGTGACGGTGGGCGATCGCCTCCGCCGTCGCGAGAACCGCGGACGGGTCCCCGACGTCGAGGGCCGCGGCGGAGGCGGACCCGCCCGCGGCGCGCACCCGGTTCACGACGCGGTCGAGTTCACCTTGGCGTCGCCCGGACACGATCACATGCCGGTCTGCCAGGGCCAGCGCCCACGCGGCGGCCTCGCCGATGCCGGAGCCGCCCCCGATGATCCAGGCGGTTGATCGAGGCACGCGTCAGCCCTTCGTTGCGCCGGCGGTGAGACCGCTGACGACGTACTTCTGCGCGATGAGCGCCACGATCATCACGGGCACCGTGATGACCACCGCGGCCGCCATGAGCCCGCCCCAGTCGACGGCGGCGTAGCTGGTGAAGTTGACGATGGCGACGGGGAGCGTCCTGGTGCTCTGGCTGGAGAGCACGAGCGCGAAGAGGAAGTTGTTCCAGCTGAAGATGAACGACAGGATCGCCGCCGTCGCGACACCCGGCACCGAGAGAGGAAGGACGACCCGAACGAAGGCCCCGATCCGGCTGGTGCCGTCGATCTGAGCGGCCTCCTCGAGCTCGACGGGGATGCCATCGAAGAAGCTCGACATGATCGCCACGACGAGCGGCATCGTGACGAACAGGTGCGTGAGGATCAGCACGGTGTAGGTGCCCACCAGGTGCACCTGCGAGAACAGGAAGTACCAGGGGATGAGCAGGCTCACCCCCGGGATCACACGCGCCATCAGCAGGAACGCGGTCGTGCTGCGTGCCTTGTACCGGGCGATGCCGTACGCCGCGGGCACGCCGATGGCCAGGGCCAGCAGCGTCGCCCCCGCGCCGACGAAGATGCTGTTGCCGATGATGGGCAGGAAGTTCTGCGCGCCGAACACGGTCCCGTAGTTGCCAAGGGTGGGTTCGAAGGAGAACGTCTTGGATGGGTCGACGACGTCGAGGTTGCGCTTCAGGCTCGCCAGGAACATCCAGATCAGCGGGACCAGGAACGACAGGACGACCACGGCGATCGCGACGACGCGGGCGACACCGCCGACCACGGCGGCCGGCCGAGGGCGGCGGCGCTTCGGGATGGGGGACCCCGCGGTCGAGGGCGATGCGGATGCCGAACGACGGGTGGTGGCGGAGGGAGTCAGGGTGGCGCTCATGAGCGGGCTCCTCGATTTCGCAGGATCGCGAGGGCGAGCAGGACGACGATGATCAGGACGAAGAAGAGCATCAGCAGGGCCGATGCCTTGCCGTACTGGGAGAACTGGAACGCCTGCCCGTAGGCCAGGATGTTCAAGGTCTCGGCCTCGTGGCTGGACCCGCCGCCGATGCCCTTGGTGGCGTAGATGATGTCGAAGGTCTTCATCGCGTCGATGGACCGCAGGATTGCGGCAGCGGCGATCACCGGAGCCAGGAGCGGCAGGGTGATGTGGCGGAAGCGCTGCCAGGCGTTCGCGCCGTCCACGCGGGCCGCCTCGTCCGGCTCCTCGGGCAGAGTGGACAGCCCCGCGAGCAGGATCAGGATGACCATCGGAGTCCATTGCCAGACATCGATGAAGATCAGGGTGTTCAGCGCCATCGACGGGTCGGAGAGCCATCCCTGCGGCGGCAGTCCGAGGAAGCGCATCACGACGTTGGCGAAGCCGATGGAGGGCTCGAAGATGAGCAACCACATCATGCCGACCGCGACGGGCGTGGCCACCAGGGGCAGGAGGATGAAGACGCGCACCAGGCTCTGACCGCGGAACGTCTTGCGTAGCAGGAGCGCGATGGCCAGACCGAGGACGATCTCGAGGGCGAGGGCCATGCCGGTGAAGTAGGCGGTGCGCCCGACGGCCGGCCAGAACCGCTCGGTGTCGGTCAGCCAGCCGATGTAGTTCTCGAACCCGACGAACCGGAACGGTCGTGAGACGGCTCCCGCGGAGTCGGTCATCGAGAGGAACACGGTGTAGCCGATCGGGAAGGCGATCAGCAGGGCGATGAACACCACCGACGGGGCGATGAGTATCCATTTCAGATGCGCGTCGATCCAGTCGACGGCTCGGGTCGCGGGGGTGACGCGACGGCGTGAGGCGGTGAGGGTCGCCATCGTTCCTCTTTCGGTCGGGGACGGGGCCCCGGCGGCGTCGCCGGGGCCCCGTCAGGTCACTTCTCGGAGTCGAGGAGGTCCTGGAACTGGGAGTTGGCGGATGCCGCTGCCCCGGCGACGTCCCCTCCTTCGATCGCGGTGATCACGGGGCCGCCGACGATCTCGCGCGCCGCCGCGACCTGCTCGAGGCGCGGACGGTCATGGCCGACGCCGTGGTCGGCGACGTTGCGGACGATGTCGACGAGTCCGGCAGGGAAGGACGCCACGGCGGCATCGTCGGCCCACGCCGACTGTCGCGCGCCCGGAACGGTCTCATTGGCGAGCAGCCACGTGGTGTTCTCCTCGTTGGTCACCCACTTGATGAAGTCCCACGCGGCATCCTTCTTGGTGGAGAACTCGTTGATACCGACCGTCTGGGGAACGATGTTGTAGAAGTGGGAGCCCGCGGGACCCGCCGGGAACTGAGCGAAGCCGACGGTGTCGACGACGCTGCTCTTGCTCGAGTCGAGGAAGGTATAGGCCTGGCTGTCGGCGTCGATGTAGAACGCCGCCTTGCCCTGGGCGAACAGCGCGGATGCCTCGACCCAGCCCATGTTGGTTGCTCCGGGAGGGCCGTACTTGCTGAGCAGGTCGCCGTAGAGCTGGATGGCCTCGACCGCCTCGGGCGTGTCGATGCTGGCGTTACCGTCCGCGTCCTGGAAGTCGGCGCCATAGCTGTACAAGAACGACGACAGTTGCGTCACCAGCGGCACGCGCGAGCCGCGCATCGCGATGCCGTACACGCCGGCGTCGGGCTTGTTGAGAGCGGCGACGGCCGACTCGAGCTCGTCGAGTGTCTCCGGAACCGGGATGCCGGCCGCCTCCAGGAGGTCGGTGCGGTAGTAGACGATCTGGCGCTCGGTCATGACGGGGACTCCGTAGACGGTGCCGTCGAGCTGCACCGCGTCGCGGGCCGCCGGCTGGAAGTCTTCCCAGTTCCACGCGGCATCCGAGGAGACGTAGTCGGTCATATCGGCGAGCCAGCCGTTGCGCGAGAACTCCCGCATCACGTCCTGCACCTGGAACGCCATGACGTCGAAGTCGGAGGACGACGCGTTGAGCTTGACCTTGTAGTTGTCGTTGAGCTGCTCGTTGCCGTAGGCCTCGATGTTGACGGTGATCCCCGTCTCGTCCTTGTACTTCGTCGCGAGCGTCTTCACCCCCTCGACCCAGGGGCTGTTGGCGGCCACGACGGTGATCTCGGAGACGGGGGCGTCATCGCCGCCTGCTCCGCCGGCGCATCCGGTCAGCGCGAGTACGACGGCGCCTGCGGCGGCCAGTCCCGCGACGACGCGTCGGGTGTGCGGTGTAGTGAACATCGGTGTTCCTCTCGGGGTGTGTGATTGCAGCAGGAGTTATGCGACGAGCGCCTCGGGAAGGCGCCCGGCGAAGACGTCGACGATCGCCCGGGCCGTGGCCAGGCCGATGCGCTCGTACGCTTCGCGGCTGTCCGCCGCCGCGTGCGGCGCGACGACAACGTTCGGGTGAGCGAAGAGGGGGTTCTCGGCCGAGGCGGGCTCGACCTCGAAGACGTCGAGGCCCGCGCCGGCGACGCGACCGGATGCCAGACCCCGCACGAGCGCGGCCTGGTCGACGAGCCCACCGCGCGCGGTGTTGATCAGGATCGTGCCCTCGCGCATCGCGTCGATGAGGGTGTCATCGACGATGTGGTGGGTCGCGGCGGTGTGGGGCGCGTGCACGCTGACGATGTCGACGTCAGCGACCGCCGCAGCCGCGCTGTCCGCGAGGCGGACACCGAGTCGCGCGGCGGCGGCCTCGTCGGCGAACGGGTCGTACGCGGTGACCGCGACGTCGAAGCCGTGCAGACGGCGGGCGACGAGCTGAGCGATCGCGCCGAATCCGATGAGGCCGATGGACTTGCCTGCCAGTTCGCGTCCGACGAAGCGGTCCCAGCGGCCGGCCTTCGTCGCAGCATCCATCTCGGGCAGACGGCGCAGCACGGCGATCATGAAACCGATCGCCAGTTCGGCCACCGCGGCGGCGTTGCCGCCGGGGACGTTGACGACGTGGATGCCACGGATTCGCGTCTCGTCGAGGTCGATGTTGTCGAGGCCGACACCGAGGCGCGAGATGATCTGCAACCGGTCGGCGTGGGCGAGGGCGGCGCTGTCGTAGACCTCCACGCCCGCGACCGCGGCGTCGGCGCCGGCGAGAAGGGCGTGCAGCTCGGGCTGCGTCCACGGCACCGTCGCCTCGTTCTCGACGAGGGTGAACCCGTGGTCGAGCAGCAGCTGCCGACCGGAACCGCACAGCTCGGCGTAACGCACGGGTCCGACGATCACGGTGCGGCCGTCACCGACGGCGGAGGAGGCGGAGGTCATCTTGCGGAGCCCTTCTGGACGGCGAGGGGATCCGAAGAACCGATCACCATCGAACGATCTGTCTACTGTTAACAGTTACCATATGGGCGGGATCGGTGGGTGTCAATACGCGGTGCCGCCCCTTTGCGTCCGTCGCGCGAGGGCCCGCATGCGCGCGCGACGGCTGGGCGCGTCACCGTCGAACGGCGCGCGGAATCGTCGGACGAGCGGGGTGGCCTCCGCCGCGTCCGCACCGGGTGGGCGCGCGCGTCAGGCGGTGGAGCCTGCCGCGAGACCTCGCAGCACGTCGCGGACGTGCCCCTTCGCGAGCGTCAGATGGAGGCGCAGGCGGTGGACGGCGGCATCCACGTCTCCCGTCCGGATGACGTCGAGGAACCCCTGGTGGTCCTCGGTCGCGGAGGCGATGTCGGAGGTGTCGCTCAGTTCGAACAAGATCGCGAAGATGCGCTGGTACGGACGCCACGCGTCCACCAGACGGCGGTTCTGCGAGTTGGTGTAGAAGCTGGTGTGGAACTCCATGTCGAGCTCCGCGAAACGCTCGCCGTCGTCGCTGCTCGCGGCGGCCGACATGCCATCGACGATGCGCTGCACGCGATCCCAGTCGCTTGCGCTCGCGTTCTGGATGGCCAAGCGGATGGCGAGCGATTCCAGCGCCTCCCTCACGACGTAGAGCTCCTCCACGTCGCGCAGGTCCATGGCCCGCGCGTACAGGCGCTTGCGCCTGTCTTCGGCGAGACCCTCGACCTCCAGTTGACGGAGGGCGTCTCGCACCGGTCCGCGGCTCACGTCGAAGCGCGCGGCCAGGCTGTCTTCCGCCAGGTGCGTGCCCGGCGGGATGACGCCGCGGATGATCTCGACGCGCAGGCGATGCGCGATCTGGTCGCCCATGGCGAGGGGTCGAAGCTCCGACACGTCTGCTCCCAACTGTCGACCGTTGACAGACTACCTCGGACGCTCTTCACCCGATGATCGGTTCGTGCTGCGTCAGTCCTCGTCGTGATCGAAGACGCCGCGAGGACGCCACAGCACGATGTCCGTCGCACGCCGCACGCGCGCCCCGTGCGGCAGCGTCACGACCGAGCCGGTCGCCCCGGCGGCGAACACGCGCGCGCCCGGACGCGATTGACGCTCGGCGAGGAGCTGGCGTTCGAGATCGTTGACGCGGCGAGCGAGGTCGTGCACCTGCTCCTCGAGCGCGAGCAACCGCGCGATCGCGGGCAGGCTCATGCCCTCGCCCGACAGGCGAGCGACCTCGCGCAGCTGCTGCACGTGACGGCTCGAATAACGCCGGGATCCGCCCTGCGTGCGAGCGGGCACGACCAGACCGAGCCGGTCGTACTGCCGCAGGGTCTGCGGGTGCATGTTCGACAGCTCGGCTGCCACGGCGATCGCGAAGATCGGCGCGTCCTCGTCGATTTCCTTCTGGGACACGGCCTCTCCTCTCGCATCGATCGCCGGCTCCTGGCATCCGATTGTGGCGGATGCCAGGAGTCCAGCGTTACTGCCGCGCCTTGGCCATCAGGTCGGCGCGGGGATTCTCTTTCGGTTCGAGCGCGTGGAAGCGCTCGAGGGCCTCGCGGGCGGCGTCGTCGAGGTGGTCGGGAACGGCCACCTGGACCTCCGCGAGCAGGTCGCCCGTCCCCTTGGACGAATGGATGCCACGCTCCTTGACGCGCAGCACGCGGCCCGACGGAGTGCCCGGCGCCACGCGTAGCCGCACGGGCTCGCCCCCGAGGGTCGGCACCTCGATCGTCGCTCCGAGCGCCGCCTCGGTGAAGGTGACGGGGACCGTCAGCCGCAGGTTGAGCCCGTCGCGGGAGAACACCGGGTGGGGCCGCACAGCGACCGTCACCACGATGTCACCGCTCTCGCCGCCGTCCGGGGAGGGACGACCGCGACCGCGCAGCCGGATCTTCTGGCCGTCGGAGACGCCCGCGGGGATCTTGACCTTGAACGGCACGCCGTCCTCGCCCTGCAGGGTGATCGTCTCGCCCTTTGCGGCGGTGATGAAGTCGAGCGTCGTTCGCGCCGTGACGTCGGCGCCGCGCTGCGGACCGCCGAATCCGCGGTACCCGCCGGACGGCTGACCGAACCGGCCGGAGCCGAAGCCGCCGCCCTGCTGGTCGAACATCGAGAAGAAGTCCTCGAATCCGCCCGTCGCTCCCCCGCGCTGCTGCCCGAAGCGGCTGAACACGTCGTCGAAGCCGCCACCGCTCGCGGTCCCGGGTGCCGAGAAGCGCGCCCCCGAGCCCATGGCCCGGATCTGGTCGTACTCCTCGCGCTGCTCGGGGTCGTTGAGCACCGAGTAGGCCTCGCTGATCTCCTTGAACTTGGCCTCGGCCTTCGCGTCACCCGGGTTCGAGTCGGGGTGGTACTGGCGCGCGAGCTTGCGGTACGTCTTCTTCAGATCGGCAGCGCTCACGTCCTTGTCGACACCGAGGACCTTGTAGAAGTCCTTGTCGAACCAGTCCTGACTCGCCATGCGTCCTCCTACTCGACCGGCACGGCGACGACGACCTTGGCCGGTCGCAGCTCGACGGAGCCGAGGCGGTAACCGACCTCGACGACCTCGAGCACCGTGGCCTGGGTCACACCCGGAGTGGGCGCCTGGAAGATCGCCTCGTGGTGCTGCGGGTCGAAGGGCTCGCCGGCGGTGCCGTACGAGACGACGCCGAGGCGCTCGGCCACGGCCCGCACCTTGTCGCCGATCGCGGAGAAGGGGGTGCCCTCGACGAGGTCGCCGTGCTTCTCGGCACGGTCGAGGTCGTCCATGACGGGCAGCAGGCCCTTCACGGCCTCGCCCTTGGCGCGCTCGATCTCGCGCTCGCGCTGCTCTTCGGTGCGCCGCCGGTAGTTGGCGTACTCGGCCTGCAGGCGCTTGAGGTCGATCAGCAGCGAGGCCTCCTTGTCGGAGGAAGCCCCCTCTGCGGCGGCCTCGGGCGTCTGCTCGGCGCCGAGGATGTCTTCGATCGTCAGGCCTTCGGCATCCGGGGTCTGCTCGCCCGACGGCGCGGGGCCGGAGGTGTTCTCCTCCGGCCCCGTCGTCTCGTCAGGACCGGCGCCCGAGCCCTGGGGCTGTTCGTCGTCCTTGTGTGCCATGGGATCTGTCGCTTACTTCTTGTCGTCGGTGTCGTCGTCGACGACTTCGGCGTCGATGACGTCTTCCTCGGGGTTCGGCGTCTCGCCGTTGCCGGGCTGACCGACGTTGGGGTCGGCCGGTTCGCCCTGAGCTTGCGACGAGGCGTAGATGGCCTCGCCGAGCTTGCCCTGGCTGGCGTTGAGCTTGTCGAACGCGGTCTTGACCGCGTCGTCGTCGTCACCGGCGAGAGCCGTCTTGAGGGCGTCGACGTCGGCCTGGACGTCGTTCTTGACCTCTTCGGGCAGCTTGTCCTCGTTCTCCTTGATCAACTTCTCGATCGAGTACGACAGGGTCTCGGCCTGGTTGCGGGTCTCGGCGGACTCGCGGCGCTTCTTGTCTTCCGCCGCGTTCTCCTCGGCCTCGCGGACCATGCGCTCGATGTCCTCCTTGGGCAGCGACGAGCCGCCGGTGATGGTCATCGACTGCTCCTTGCCGGTGCCCTTGTCCTTCGCGGACACGTGCACGATGCCGTTGGCGTCGATGTCGAAGGTGACCTCGACCTGCGGGATGCCACGGGGAGCCGGGGCGATACCGGTGAGCTCGAAGGTTCCCAGCGGCTTGTTATCGCGGGTGAACTCGCGCTCGCCCTGGAAGACCTGGATCGCGACCGACGGCTGGTTGTCGTCGGCGGTGGTGAAGGTCTCGCTGCGCTTGGTCGGGATGGCGGTGTTGCGCTCGATGAGCTTGGTCATGATGCCGCCCTTGGTCTCGATGCCGAGGCTCAGGGGGGTGACGTCGATGAGAAGGACGTCCTTGCGCTCGCCCTTGAGGACACCGGCCTGCAGGGCTGCGCCCACGGCCACGACCTCGTCGGGGTTGACGCCCTTGTTCGCGTCGCGACCGGTCTCCTTCTTCACCAGCTCGGCGACCGCGGGCATGCGGGTCGAGCCACCGACGAGCACGACGTGCGCGATGTCGTCGACCTTGACGCCGGCTTCGCGGATGACGTCTGAGAAGGGCTTGCGGGTGCGGTCGAGGAGGTCCTTGGTGAGGTCCTCGAACTTGGCGCGCGTCAGCGTCTCGGACAGCGACACGGGGCCCGAGTCGGTGAGCGAGAGGTAGGGCAGGTTGATCGAGGTCGAGGTCGAGCTCGACAGCTCCTTCTTGGCCTGCTCCGCGGCCTCCTTGAGGCGCTGCAGGGCGATCTTGTCGCCCGAGACGTCGACGCCCGTGGTGTCCTTGAACTGCTTGATCAGGTAGTCGACGACGCGCTGGTCCCAGTCGTCTCCACCGAGGCGGTTGTCACCGGCGGTCGAGCGCACCTGGATGGTCGAGAAGTCGTCGTCCTTGCCCACCTCGAGGAGGGAGACGTCGAAGGTTCCGCCACCGAGGTCGAAGACGAGGATGAGCTCGTCCTCCTTGCCCTTGTCGAGACCGTAGGCCAGAGCGGCCGCGGTGGGCTCGTTGATGATGCGCAGGACGTTCAGGCCCGCGATCTCGCCGGCTTCCTTCGTCGCCTGACGCTCGGCGTCGTTGAAGTACGCGGGCACCGTGATGACGGCATCCGTCACGCTGTCGCCCAGGTACTCCTCGGCGTCGCGCTTGAGCTTCTGGAGGATGCGCGCGGAGATCTCCTGCGGCGTCCACTTCTTGCCGTCGACGTCGAACGTCCAGGTCGTGCCCATGTGACGCTTGACGGACGAAACGGTGCGGTCGACGTTCGTGACGGCCTGGCGCTTGGCGGTCTCGCCGACGAGCACCTCGCCGTCCTTCGTGAACGCGACGACCGAGGGGGTCGTGCGGAAGCCCTCAGCGTTGGCGATGACCTTCGGCTCGCCACCCTCGAGCACGCTCACGACGGAGTTGGTCGTCCCGAGGTCGATTCCCACTGCACGTGGCATATGTGTCTCCTTGATCATGAGCCGGGCGGATGCCACGACTCGGGCTTGGTGCAAAGTCTGCTGCGCGGGTTGAGCCGCGATGACTCAAGGCTAGCGCAGGGCGTTTCGGGCGTCAAGGAGACTTGATATGAATCGGCTCAACTTCTGCAGTCGACCGGGTGCCCGCCCGCGGCGCCGCGCGCTCGGCCGGTCGGTCGGTCGGTCGGTCGGTCGGTCGAGGCCCCTCGTCCCACTTATGACGGAACATGTCCCACCTGTTGTCGTATGGGAGCGCTCCAAACCGCAATAAGTGGGACGCGGTCGGGGTGGGGGACGCGGGCGGGGGGGGGGGACGCGGTCCGGGGGGCGAGGGCGCGCCTCGCGGGCGCGGCGCGGTCTGCGCACACGCCGACGCCCCCGCGACAGGAGAGGTCGCGAGGGCGTCGGAGGGATGCCGTGGGCTCAGTCGCGATCGCGATCGCGCCGCTGCGGCCGGTCGCTGCGCTTCGCGGAACGGCCGCCCTGGTCGAGGCGCAGGTCGATGAGGACGCCCGAGATGCGGGTGTCGGTGAGGCGGTTCAGCGTGTCACGCGACAGGTCGGCCGGAAGCTCGACGAGCGAGAAGTCCTGGCGGATCTGGATCGCGCCGAAGTCGTTGCGGCGCAGACCGCCCTCGTTCGCCAGGGCGCCGACGATCTGACGCGGCTCCACACGCTGCCGACGACCCACCGCGATGCGGTACGTCGCAAAGCGTCCGTCGCGTTCCCGCCGCGGCCCGCCGTCGCGGTCACCGTCGCGGGACGCGCCCCCACCGTCACGGGAGGGACGCTCCCGGTCGCGGTCGAAGCGCGGCTGCGAGAACGTCTCCTCCTGGAGGAGCAGCGGGGTGTCGCCCTGGGCCACCACGGCGAGCGCCGCGGCCACGTCGGCCTCGGGCACGTCGTGATGCTCGACGTAGTGCGCCACGACGTCGCGGAACGTCGCGATCGCGGCGGTGTCCTCGAGAGCGGCAGTGATCGCGTCGTCGAAGCGGGTGAGGCGCGTGGCGTTGACGTCGTCGACGCTCGGCAGCGACATCTCGGTGAGCGGCTGCCGCGTGGCCTTCTCGATCGCGGTGAGCATGCGCCGCTCGCGCGGGGTCACGAAGCTGATGGCATCCCCGGATCGGCCCGCGCGGCCGGTACGGCCGATGCGGTGCACGTACGACTCGGTGTCGATCGGCAGGTCGTAGTTCACGACGTGGCTGATGCGGTCGACGTCGAGGCCGCGGGCGGCGACGTCGGTCGCGACGAGGATGTCGAGCTTGCCCGACTTGAGCTGGTTGACGGTGCGCTCGCGCTGCACCTGGGCGACGTCGCCATTGATCGCGGCGGCGGTGTACCCGCGGGCGCGCAGCTTCTCGGCGACCGTCTCGGTCTCGTTCTTGGTGCGCGTGAAGACGATCATGCCCTCGAAGTTCTCGACCTCGAGGATGCGGGTGAGGGCGTCGATCTTCTGCTGGTACGACACGATGAGGTACCGCTGCGTGATGTTCGCCGAGGTCGTGGTCTTGGTCTTGACCGTGATCTCTTCCGGGTCATGGAGGTACTGGGCCGAGATGCGACGGATCTGCGCCGGCATCGTGGCAGAGAAGAGCGCGACCTGCTTGTCGGCCGGGGTGTCGGCGAGGATCGTCTCGACGTCCTCCGCGAAGCCCATCTTCAGCATCTCGTCGGCCTCGTCGAGCACGAGGTACTTCAGCTCGCTGAGGTCGAGCGTGCCCTTGTCGAGGTGGTCCATGATGCGACCGGGGGTGCCCACGACGATGTCGACGCCACGGCGGAGGGCCGACAGCTGCTGCCCGTAGCCCTGACCGCCGTAGACGGGGAGCACCGAGACGCCCTTGATGTGCGCCGCGTACTTCTCGAACGCCTCGCACACCTGCAGCGCGAGCTCGCGGGTCGGGGCGAGCACGAGGGCCTGCGGGTTCTTGTGGCCGGTCTCCATCTGCGACAGCACGGGCAGGGCGAAGGCCGCCGTCTTACCGGTACCGGTCTGGGCGAGGCCGACGACGTCGCGACCCTGCAGAAGGACGGGGATGGTGGCGGCCTGAATGGCCGACGGGGTCTCGTAGCCGACGTCCTTGAGGGCCTTGAGCACAGCGGCATCCAGTCCCAGATCGGCGAACGTGAGCTGCTCGGGGAGGGTGTCCGACTCGGCGGAGGGGACGGGGGTTTCGGATGCCATGACTCCACGGTAGCCCGCCCGCCCGGGAAACCCCCCGTTCGCGGCGGGTCGAGGGTCTACCCTGAGCGGACGCGCCGACGGCGGCGCGCCCGCGCGCGAGGTCTCCGCGCGTTCACCGAAGGGTCCTAACGTGAGCGACATGTCGTCTCCCGGCGCCGCGCCCGCGGCATCCGTCCCCTCCACCGATGGCCGACGCCCGGTCCTGGCCTGGGCCCTGTGGGACTGGGGGTCGGCGGCGTTCAACGCGGTCGTCACGACGTTCGTGTTCAGCACGTATCTGGCGAGCACGTACTTCGTCGATCCCGCGATCGTGGCCGCGGCCGGCGAGGACGACCGCAACCCGGAACTGGTGAGAGCCCTCGCCGACAACGCCAGCATCGTCGGCACCGCCCTGATGATCGCGGGCATCGCCGTCGCCCTCCTCGCCCCCGTGCTCGGACAGCGCAGCGACGGCACCGGGCGGCGCAAGCTGTGGCTCGGCGTGAACACGGGGGTGATCGTGCTCGCGATGGTCGCGATGGTGTTCGTCGAGGGCACCCCGGCGTACCTGATCCTCGGCGCGACCCTGCTCGCCGTCGGAAACGTGTTCTTCGAGTTCGCGAGCGTCAACTACTACGCGATGCTGTCGCAGGTCTCGACCCGCGAGAACATCGGCCGGGTCTCGGGCTTCGGCTGGGGCATGGGGTACGTCGGCGGCATCGTCCTGCTGCTCCTGCTTCTCGTGCTGTTCATCCAGGGGTTCGGGAACCCGGATGCCGCGGGCCTCCTCGCCGTGCCGAAGGACGGCGGGCTGAATGTGCGGCTGGCGATCCTGGCATCCGCGGTCTGGTTCGGGGTGTTCGCGATCCCGGTGCTGGTGCGGGTGCCCGAGATCCCGGCGCAGAGCCGGCAGGTGCGGGTCGGGTTCTTCGCGTCGTACGTGCTGCTGTGGGGGACGCTGCGGTCGCTCTGGCGCGACAGCCGGCCGGTGCTGCTGTTCCTCGTCGCGAGCGCGGTGTTCCGTGACGGACTCGCCGGGGTCTTCACGTTCGGCGCCATCATCGCGGCCCAGGTGTTCGGATTCTCTTCGACCGAGGTGCTGTACTTCGCGGTCGCCGCGAACGTCGTCGCGGGGATCAGCACGATGCTCTCGGGACGCCTCGACGACCGGTTCGGCCCGAAGCGCGTGATCGTGTTCTCGCTCGTGGGGCTCATCGTGCTGGGCAGCGTGATCCTGTTCATCGGCACGTCGCAGGTCGCGTTCTGGGTGGCCGGCCTCGGCCTCGGAATCTTCGTCGGCCCCGTTCAGTCGGCCAGCCGCACCTACCTCTCGCGGGCGACGCCGGAGGGTCGCGAGGGCGAGATCTTCGGGCTCTACGCGACGACGGGCCGCGCGGTGTCGTTCCTCGCACCCGGCCTGTTCGCGCTGTTCGTCGGGCTCACGGGCGATACCCGCCTCGGCATCCTCGGCATCGTGCTGATCCTCGCCGTGGGGCTGGCGCTCATGATCCCGGTGCAGAACCGCCCGGCCGCGATCCGCTGACGCGGCTGCGCCGCGGCCCGGCCGCGCGGGCGCCGGGCGCCGGGCGGGTGCGGGCGCCGAGGCGGGCGCCGGTGCGGGTGCGGGGGCCGGGCGGCGAGGCGGGTGCCGAGCGGGCGGCGAGGCGGCCCGAACTCCTGAGATTCGGCGCCTCGCCGAGCACGCAACGCCGCAATTCCCACGAGCAGGCCACGCAAACCGATATTTCTCAGGAGTTCGGCGCAGCGGAACGATGTGAGACGGGATGCCGTCGGCTCAGTCCTGCGGCCAGGCGTCGGCGAACTTCGCGAGGAGGCGCGCGAAGTCGGCGCGCTCGGCGTCGGTGAACGACTCCAGCGCGGAGCGCACGGCATCCCTTCGCCGACCCCGCAGGCTGGAGACGAGGCGCTCCCCCTCGGCGGTGAGGCGCACGCGCAGGCGCCGGGCATCGTCGGGGTCGGGCTCGCGCTCGACCAGCCGCATCTGCACGCCCTGTTGAACCAGGCGCGAGGCGCGGGGCTGGTCGACGCCGACCGCATCGGCGATCTCGCTGACCGACAGCGGACCGCCCGCCGCGAGGAGGGCGTCGAGCATACGCAGCCGGGCGACACCGGCGAACCGCCCCGAGCCGGGGTCGGCCCAGGGCGGGCCCCCGGGGAATCCGTGCGGACCGTGCCCGCGGTGCTCGTGCGGGTGGGGGCCGCCGAAGCCTCCGCCGAACGGGGGACGGGGACGCCGTCCGCGGATCTTCGCGAGGGCGGCGGCGATCTCGTCGGCGGGGTCGGCGGTCATGAGCCGATTTTACATGTCTCTTGACAAGCATTCGGAATACATGTCACAGTACATTCGTTGTCACATGACATGCAACGGCGGATCTCCCGCCCACGAAAGGAACCCCCCATGAACACCTCCACACCTCTGGATCCCCGCAGCCTCGCCCATCGCCTCACGACGGTCGGCCACGCGCTGCACCATCGCCTGTTCGCGCAGCTGCGCGACGGCGACCTCCACCCGAAGGCCGTCCTGGTGCTCCGCGCCATCGACGGCCGCATCGACGCCCCGTGGATCACCGAGCGCCTCGCCCGCGGCGGCAAGCGCCTCACCGGCCTGGCCGACCGCGGCTGGATCGAGCGCACCGACGACGGCTGGGCGCTGACCGCCGAGGGCCGCGCGGTCCTCGATCGAGTGGATGCCGATCGCGCGACGATCCTCGCCGACGTCCCGGCCGAAGAACTCGAACGTCTCGTCGCCGCCCTCGACACCGTGTCGGCCGCACTCGGCATCGACGAGACCGAACACCAGGGCTTCGGCCCCGGGATGCGCGGATCCGGTCGGGGCGCCCGCGGATTCGGACCCGGCTTCGGCCCCGGCGCGGGCTTCGGGCCGTTCGGGCGCGGGTTCGGCCCCGGCGCCGGCTTCGGGCCGTTCGGCCCCGGCGTGCGCGGCGGGTTCGGCCCGGATGCGCACGGCTTCGGTCCGAGCGGGCGCGGCCAGCACGACACCGATGCCGAGCGCCACGGCGGGCACGGTGAGCACGAAGGCCACGGCCACCACACGCACGGCGACGCCGACCACCACGGTGAGCACGAAGGCCACGGCCACCACACGCACCGCGACGCCGACCACCACGGTGCGCACGAAGGCCACGGCCACCACACGCACGGCGACGCCGACCGCCAGGGTGCGCACGAAGGCCGCGGCCACGGCCGCGGGTGCGACCCGCGTCGCGGCGGGCACGGACACCACCGCGGTCACGACGACCGCCGGGCGGCGCAGCGTGCCTACGAGCGCGGCTTCGACGCCGGTTTCAGCCGCGGCCGTGAGTCGTCGGCATCCGGTGAGCCCACGGCATCCGAGTGATGTCCGATAAACGCTCGCCCTCGCGAGAAACGCTCATACGCGGCGTTTCTCGCGAGGAACGGCGTTTCTCGCACGGTAACAGCCGTGTCAGCGCCCGGCGGAACCCGCGTCGATCGTGCCCACGTCGGTGCGGTGGAAGTTGAGCGCCGAACGCGACGCGGTCGGGCCGCGCTGACCCTGATACCGATTGCCGTAAGGCCCCGAGCCGTAGGGGTTCTCGGCGGGCGACGTCAGGCGGAAGTAGCAGACCTGCCCGATCTTCATGCCGGGCCACAGCTTGATCGGCAGCGTCGCGACGTTCGAGAGCTCCAGTGTGACGTGCCCGGTGAATCCCGGGTCGATGAACCCGGCGGTGGAGTGGGTGAGCAGCCCCAGCCGCCCCAGCGACGACTTGCCCTCGAGACGGGCGGCCACGTCATCCGGCAGGGTCACTCGCTCGAAGGTCGACCCCAGGGCGAATTCGCCCGGGTGCAGGATGAACGGCTCGTCGGGCTCGACCTCGATGAGCCGCGTGAGCTCGGGCTGATCTTCGGCCGGGTCGATGAACGGGTACTTGTGGTTGTCGAACAGCCGGAAGTAGCGGTCGAGCCGCACGTCGACGCTCGAGGGCTGCACCATGGCCGGATCGAAGGGGTCGAGCCCCAGGCGTCCGTCGGCGAGTTCGGCTCGGATGTCGCGGTCGGAGAGCAGCACGCGCCCAGCCTAGGGCGTGCGCACCGCGCGGCACCTGCCCGATCCGTGAGATGACACGATCCGCGCGAACGCCCACGATCGGGACGACCAGAACGTGTGCGCTCGCACGGAACGGGTGATATCGGCATCCACAGGGCATCTCGGCCGCCCGCATGGAACACGGATGCCACGGGCGACGCTGTTATGCTGGCGGAAGTGCCGTCAGGCGCTCGGGGCTGTAGTTCAATGGCAGAACTTCTGCTTCCCAAGCAGACAGCGCGGGTTCGATTCCCGTCAGCCCCTCCAAAGATCCGACAGGTCGGCTCCGTCGACGGGTGAGCCCGCGCAGCCACGTCCTTCCCCGGCGTTCAGTTGATGCCCCTGCACCGCGGGCAGCGCACCGAGACGGCGTTCCAGCCGGGCTTGCCCCAGAAGGCGCGGGCGCAGTGGCGGCAACGATGCGCGGCGGTGTACTCACCCGCGCGGGACTCGGATGCGGTGACGGTGTCCATGGTGTTCCCTTCGTCGACTCGATATCCGCTCTACCGATCCCCACCGATCCCCACCGATACCGCCGGGATCGGTTGAACGTTCTGGACCGCGTCGCAGACGGTCCAGGAAGAGGGACGGATGGCATCCGACGAAGTCACCACCTGGCTGGAAGGGCTTCTGACCGAACGGTTCGCGACCTTCGACCGGTCCCCGAACAGCCGAACGCTCGACGAGCTGTACATCCTCGTCGGCACGGCGAAAATCGCCGGACTCGACGATCGGTACGACGAGTATCGGGCGGAGCTCGTCCGCATCCGATCGCGCGTGCCGTCCGCCGCGGCACCGGAAGTCGCCCCGTCGCCGTCCGTCAGCGCCCCGCCGTCGCCGCGCAACGAGGACATTCGCGACGCCCTCCGCCGTCGAGTACGGGGCCAGGATGCCGCGATCGACCGGGTCGTCGATCGCCTGGCCGTGCGCCGGGCGGGGCTGAGCCTGCGGCCGCAGCGGCCGGCCGGGGTGTTTCTGTTCGCGGGGCCCACCGGCGTGGGGAAGACGGAGCTGGCGACCCAGCTCGCCATCGCCGAGTTCGGCACGGTCGACGCACTCATTCGCCTCGACATGAGCGAGTACGCCAACAGGGAGTTCGGGCTGTCACGTCTGGTGGGCTCCGCGTCCGGTTACTCCGGTCACAACGAGCCCGGCGGGTGGCTCACTACGCGCGTCATCGCCCGACCGCGCAGCGTGCTCCTCCTGGATGAGATCGAGAAGGCCGATCCGCTCCTGTGGAACACCTTCCTCCAGGTCTTCGACGCCGGCAGACTCACCGACGGTCGGGGGCAGACCGCGGATTTCGCCGAGACGACAGTCATCCTGACCTCGAACCTCGGTGTCCGCGAGTCCGCGACGCGGTCCGCAGGGTTCGGCGAACCGGCCACGACCCCGAAGATGCGGCAGCTCGCCGCGATCGAGGCCGCGCTTCCCCCTGAACTCCGCAACCGCATCGACGAGGTCATCGTCTTCGATCCGCTCCCGCTCGACACGATCGCCGAAATCGCGACCGCCGAGATCGACGCCCTCCTCGCGCGCATCTCGAGGCACGGGTGGCGGGTGACGGTCGACCCCGAGGTTCCGCGCTGGCTCGCCGAGACCGGGTTCCACCCCGACCTCGGCGCCCGCCACCTCCACCGAGTCATCGAACGCGACTTCCTCGGCCTGCTGGCGTCGCAGCAGGAGCGGGTCGTGCGTGTCGCTCTGGGCCTGGACGGGCTGATCGCGATCCCGCGGGGATGAGCAACACACGAACCGGCGTGGGCGCCTCCCCTGGGCATACCCACGCCGGTCGGTGACACGACGAGCTTCAGATCCCGCGGAGCGCGATCACGCGACCGCTCCTTCCGGCTCCATGGAGTGTCCCCTCGGCGCGGAGTCATCCGGCCGGGCCACGGGCATCCCGTCGGGCCCCTCGAAGCGGCGGCCCCACCCGGTGAGGACGGAGAACGCGATCACGGCCGTCAATGCGAAGGGGTAGAAGCACGTGAGGAAGATGCTCGTGGACGAGAGCGTGACCACGCCCTCCCCGTACCCTTGCGTGAGCTGGCTGGCGATCAAGAGGAAGATGCTCCCGATCGGCATGACGGACCCGATGCCCAGGGTGAAGCAGTCCATGACGTTCGCGCGGCGATAGGGATGCAGCTGCGCGACAGCGCCGACGCGGTCGGCGACGGGGCCGTACAAGAGCATCGCCGGGCTGTTCACGCCCGCGAAGATCGCGCCGGTGAGGGCGCTTCCCACGCCGATGATCAGCTCGGCCCCGAGCGGTGTGCGCGCCAGAGGCGACCGCGTGACCAGAGTCACGATGGAGTCGAACACCCCCGCCCCCTGCATCACGCCGATCATCCCGAAGATGATGATCCCGAGGCCCATCATGGGCAGCATGCTCTGCAGACCTGTCACGAGGAAGCCGCCGACGGCGCCCTCGGCGTTCGGGGCGATGATGTCCGCCGGGGTCATGAGGCCCGTGGCGAGACCGAGCACGATGCCGAGCACGATGCCGACCGTCGCGGCGAGGAAGAGGTCGCGCTTCCAGTACGCGACGATCAGCAGCGCTGCCACGGGGATGGCCATGACCAGGTTGAGCGGGTTCCCCGCGACGATGTCGGCACCGCCGGATCCGCTCTGCGAGGCCCGGACGACACCGAGCACCAGGAAGAGCACCGCGCTGATGAGAGCGGCGGGCAACGCGTAGCGGGTGCGCGCCCGCACCACGCCGCCGATGTCGGCGACGCCGCTGCGACGGCGGTACCGCTGCGTGGAGGCGGAGACGATCGTGGTGTCGGAGATGGGAGCGAGGTTGTCTCCGAACAACCCGCCGGACACGATGGCCCCCGCCAGGAGGAGCGGATCGGCTCCGAGCAGGACCCCGGCCGGGTAGAAGATCGGAAACGCGGTGAACATCGTTCCGAGCGAAGAACCCGTCGCCATGGAGACGACGCACACGATGATGAACGTGACCGCCACGAACACCCCGCCCCCGATCCCGACGCTCTGCGCGAGCCAGATGAAACCGGATGCCACATCCACCTGCGTGATGAGCGCCGAGACGAGCCCGATCGCGAGGAACAAGACCAGCAGACTCACGGACGTCGGGGAGGAGATGCCCTTGACGACCCACTCCCAATAGCGGCCGTACGAGCGCGAGAGGGGGGCGGCGAGGAACAGACCGACAAGCCCCGACACTGTCAGAGCGTTGACGTCGAATACCCCGAAGACCATGAAGAAGAGGACGACACCCACCAGGAATGTCGCCGGAGCCACGAGAGCCCCGAGGATGCCGATGGAGAAGGTGAGGGGCCCGGGAGCCCCGTCAGCGGGAACGAACGCCGCGTCGTGGTCGGGTGGGACGGGGCGGGGGTGATCGCGCAATTCGGACACAGTGGAACTCCTAACGTTGGTGAGGCCGGGTGGTGCTCTTCGAACGATGGGTGGAGCGGGGTTTCGCGACGTTCAGGCGGACGGGCTGTCCAGCCTGAGGCCACGGCGGAGTGCCTCGATGAGGCCGTCCATGACGCGGGCGCTGCTCTCGGCGAGAGGTGCCAGTTCCACGGAGCCGTGGAAGGTGCCCGGATGACAGTGCAGTTCGACGCGAACGCCGGCCCGTAAGAGGCGCACGGCGAAGTCGATGTGGGAGTCTCGAATGGGGTCGAACTCCATCGCGGCGATGTACGTCGAGGGCAGTCCGCTCAGCGAGCGCGCACGCGCGGGCACCGCATAGGGCGAGACATCGGGATCGTCCGGGCCGGCGTAGTCGGGGCCCAGATACGCGTTCCACACCCGTTCCGCCGTGTCGTCCCCTCCGAAGGGCTGGTCGGGGGACTCTTCGCCCCCCTGCCATCGATCGTCCGTCGCGGGACTCAGCAACAGCTGGAACAAGATTGCCGGCCCCCCTTCGTCTCGCGCCCTCAGCGCGGTGCCGGCCGCGAGCCCCCCGCCCGCGCTGGACCCGGCAACCGCGATGCGCGAGGGGTCGATCCCGAGCGTGGCCGCGTGAGCGAACACGTACGTCAGCGCCGCGAAGCAGTCATCGAGGGGCGCGGGATACGGGGCCTCGGGCGCGAGCCGGTAGTCGACGTTCGCGACGGTGATCCCCAGACGTCGCACGACCTCCAGGCAGAAGTAGTCGAAGTCCTCCGAGCGGCCCAGAACGAAGCCACCCCCGTGCATCGCGATGAGGACCGGGGTCGTGCCCTCGACGCCCGTCGGCCGCATCAACCGCAGCGAACCCGCCGCCCGGTCGTCCTCCGAGGGAAGGGCGACCCTCGTCACGTCCACTCCCTCGTACGACAACGCGGCGTGCAGCGGGGCGAGCAGCGCATCGCTGACCGCGCGCGCCCCGGCGACATCGGCGATGTCGAGGCGGGGGAGCAGGGCGGCGACGCACGCCACGTCCGGATCCATGGTCGAGGCATCCATACTTCTTTCCTTTCTTAATCTGCAACAATGTGCCAATGGACCGCGTCGATCTCGCAATAATCGAGCAGCTCCGCCAGAACTGCCGACAGACCAACACCGAGCTGGCGGATGCCGTCGGGCTGACGCCCTCGCCGTGCCTCCGTCGCGTTCGGCGCCTCGAGGAGGCCGGCGTCATCACCGGTTATCACGCGAGCTTCAACCCGGACGCCGTGGGTCGAGGTTTCGAGGTGCTCGTGGGCATCGAGCTCCAGGATCAATCCCTCGAGAACGCGGTCCGCTTCGAGGCCGAGCTGGTTGCCCACCCGGAAGTCATCGAGGCGAGGCGGATGTTCGGCTCACCCGACTTCGAGGTCGTCATCGCGACGGAGAACCTCGCCGCCTACGAGCACTTCCTCACGTCGAAGCTGCTTCGCCTGCCCGGGATCGGCCAGGTGAAGTCCCGCTTCCCGATGCTGCGCTTGAAGTCACGGACGGGATAGGCCCCGCCTCTCCAGAGTCGACATGAGCGGTCGTCACGTCGTCTCCCGTGCGGCCGTCAACGACTCGTCCAGGATCTCCAGTCCGAGATCCAGATCCTCCACGCTGGTCGTGAGCGGCGGGGCGATCCGAAGGATGCTGTTCACCCCGCGCATCTGAGCGATGTTCAGGTGCAGGCCGCGCTTGAGGCATTCCGCGGTGACGGTGGTCCCGAACTCGTCCGCGGGCTCTTTCGTCTGGCGGTCGGTCACGAGCTCGACGCCTTGGAAGAGTCCGCGACCACGGAGGTCGCCGATGTGTTCGTGCCGCGCTGCCAGTTCGACGAGACCGGCGCGGAGTCGCGCACCCTTCTCGCGCGCGACGAGGTCGTACTGCTCGTCTCGCAGGACGTTCACGACAGTGAGACCGACCGCGGCGGCGAGAGGGTCGGACACGTGCGTCGTGGTGAACATGAAACGACGCTCGGCGCACACGGCCTCGATCTCTTCGCTCGTGATCACGGCCGAGACGGGGAGACCCGCCCCCAACGTCTTCGAGATCGTCAGGATGTCGGGAGCGACACCCTGATGCTGGAATGCGTACCAGTCGCCGGTGCGGCACAACCCTGTCTGGGCCTCGTCGAGGATCAACAGCATCCCGCGCTCATCGCACTTTCGGCGGAGCGCCGCGAAGTAGCCGTCGGGCGGCACGATAAGACCGCCCGTTCCCAGGATCGGCTCGGCGATGAACGCGGCCAGGCTGCCGACGGATTGACGGTCGACCATCGCGAATCCGAAGTCCAGTTCCCCCTGCCAGTCGTGCTCGCCGTCGGCATTCCGGAACACCGACCGGTAGGGGTTCGGCGTGGGGATGATGAGGTTCCCCGGCGCGATCGGACCGTAACCGGCGCGAGAGAGGCTGTAGGTCGCCGCCCCCGCCGCGTGGGTGGAGCCGTGGTACGACTGATCGAACGAGACGATCTCGTGCTTGCCGGTGTACAGCTTGGCCATCTTGATGGCCGCCTCGTTGGACTCCCCGCCCGTGCTGAGCACCATCGTCTTGCTGAGGGTCGGGGGCAGCGTCTCGGCGAGCGCCTGCGCCAAGTCGACGACGGGGCGGGTGATCATGCCGCTGAACAGGTGATCGAGAGTGGAGATCGACCGGGTCACGGTCTCGACGACGGCGGGGTGGGAATGCCCGAGGAGCGAACTCATCTGACCGGACGTGAAGTCCAGGATGTCGCGCCCGTCCTCATCGAAGAGGTGGCTGCCCTCTGCCCGGTCGATGACGGTCGGCAGGAATCCGGCCGGGCCGTATCGGACGAGGTGGCGTCGAGCGGTGTCCCAAAAGCCCTCCGGATGCCGCGATGCGCTGACAGCGGGTGGCGTCGGGGATGTCATGGTCATGCGTGCGTTCCTCCGGTTTCGGTGTGATCGCCACGCTAGGGAGGAGGGCGCACAACGCGATTGCGATGTTGGGAGTGATCGCATGCCGGAACGCAATTTTCGTGCCGAGTAACGGCACTCTAAGCAATGATCCACTCAGGAAACACGCCGTTCACGCAAGAGTAACGCCGTCGAATCGAGCGAACGGCGAACCGGAGAGCGAACGCCCTGCACATCCCCTCAGTGATGAGTCGGGTGCCGGCGCTCGAGCGCGGCGCCCTCGACATCCACGTTCGGGATGACGCGATCAAGCCAACGCGGCAGCCACCAGGCGGACCGGCCGAGCAGGTGCATGACGGCTGGCATCAGCAGCATGCGGACGACGAACGCGTCGAAGAGGACTCCCGCCGCGAGGCCGAGACCCATGGACTTGATGATCACCGACTCGCTCGTGATGAAGCCGCTGAACACGGCGATCATGATGATCGCCGCGGCGATCACGACCGTACGACCGGCGCGGAATCCTTGCGCCACGGCCAATCGCGCGGGCGACCCGTGCACGAACGCCTCACGCATACCGGTTGCGAGGAAGAGCTGGTAGTCCATGGCGAGCCCGAACAGGATGCCCACCAGGATGACCGGCAGGAAGCTGAGGATCGGTCCCGGCTGATGGATGCCGAGCAGGTCGCTGAACCATCCCCACTGGAAGACCGCGGTCACCGCGCCATAGGTCGCGAACAGCGACAGCACGAAGCCTCCGGTCGCGATGACCGGGACCAGGATCGAGCGGAAGACCATCACCATGATGAGGAACGACAGTCCGACGACGACCGCGAGGTAGAGCGGCAGGACGGCGGCCAGACCCTCGGAGATGTCGATGTTGATCGCTGCCTGGCCGGCGACGCCGAGAGCGATATCCCCGTCGACCGGCGGGAGCGAACGGAGATCCCGCACGAGACGCTCGGTCGACTGGCTGTTGGGGCCTTCGCTCGGGATGACCTGGAAGGCGGCGAGGCGGGAATCGTCGGAGACCGCGACGGGGGCGACCGCCACGACATCGTCCTGCGCGGCCAGGCGGCGGACGACCTCGAGCTGCGCGTCCTGAACCTCGCCGTCATCGAGACCCTCGGGGAGAGCCGCGGTGACGAGGAGCGGTCCGTTGACTCCCTCACCGAATGCACTCTCTGTGACCGTGTAGGCGCGGTAGGCGGTGGAATCCTCCGCTTCCGAGCCACCGTCCGGAAGTCCGAGCCGCATCGACAGCGACGGGATGGCGACCACCAGCAGGGCGGCGACCGTCACGATGACCGTCACGACCGCCCGGATGCCGGACATGGGCCGCACGCGCGACCGCGACGTCTCGGCCGTCTCCGCTGCCCGCGCGGCACGTGCACGCGCCCTCTTGCTCAGCACCCGAGAACCGGCGAGGCCGAGGAACGCCGGGATGAGCGATACCGCGATGAGGACCGCGATCGCGACGCTGATCGCGCCGGCGGTTCCCATGAGTCCGAGGAACGGGATGCCCGTGATGTTCAGCGCCAGCAGCGCGACGATCACTGTGGTGCCGGCGAACACGACGGCATTGCCCGCCGTACCGTTGGCGAGCCCGATCGACTCCACCACGTCGGCCCCCTGGAGCAGCTGACGCCGATGGCGATAGAGGATGAAGAGTGCGTAGTCGATGCCGACGGCGAGGCCGAGCATGACACCCAGGATCGGCGTGACGGACGCCATCTGGATCACGCCCGAGAACGACAGCGTGGCCATCGCGCCGATGGCCACACCCACGAGCGCGGTGACGATGGGGAACGAGGCGGCCAGTACTGAGCCGAGCACGACGACGAGCACGATCGCGGCGATCGCGACGCCGACGGCCTCACCCACGCCGAGGATCTCGGGAACGCCCTGCGAGATGTCGGTCGAGATGCCCACCTCGACCCCGTCGATCGGGGCCGCCCCGAAGTGGTCGACGACGGCGTCCTTCGATTCCTGCGAGAGCTCGAGCCGAGGCTCGGTGAACGACACGTTCACGATCGCGGTCGACCCGTCCTCGGAGACCACGCGGATGCCGTCGGCGTACGACAGCAGTTCCGCCCCGCGCTCCAGCTCGGTCTCCGACGCTTCGAGAGTCGCCAGGCCCTCCCTCACCTGCTGTTCGCGGGCGTCCAGCTCGGCCTTCCCGGCGTCGATCTGCGCCTGCTGCTGATCGAGCGCCGCCAGCCCCGCAGTACGCCCAGGCTCCGGGGCCGCCTGCAGCTGCGCGCGTGCGGCATCCAGCTGGGCCTGTCCCGCCTCGAGGTCCTGCCGAGCGGCGTCGATCTGCTGCTGGCCGCTTTCGGCCTGCGTGCGCCCCGCCTCGAGTTGCGCGCGCCCGTCCTCCACCTGCTGGCGGCGGTCGGCGAGTTGCTGCGACGTCGCGAACGGGTCGATGACGTCGGCGACGTCGGGCAAGTCCCGCGCCGACTCGACGAGGGAGGTGATCTCACGACGCTGATCGTCGCTGAGGCGGGAGCCGTCGTTGGTCGAGAAGACGATGGTGCCGCTCGCACCGCTGAAGTCGGGCAGCTCATCCTCGAGTTGCGCGATCACGTCGCCCGAGGCCGTGCCGGGGATGTCGAAACTCGACGACAGACCCTTGAACCCGACGAGGAAGCCGCCGACGGTGACGGCGAGGATCAGCGTCCACGCGGCGATGACGACCCATGCGCGGCGTGCCGCGAACGTGCCCAGTCGGTGAAGAAGCTCGGCCATCGGCATCCCTCGGCTCGTAGACTCGGTGGCTCTGCGCCGGGACCATGGAGGGTGCCGGCACGCCGTCGATAAAGTAACACGGACCGTCTCGTCTCAACTGATAGGAAGCTCCATGGCGCAATCCCGCAGTGGACCCGTGCGGAGCGAAGCCGCCCGGCGGTCGATCCTGACCGCTGCCGCGCAGATCTTCGCCGAGCGCGGCTACGACCATCTGACGATCGAGGGCATCGCCGCGCGCGCGGGCGTGGGCAAACAGACGATCTACCGGTGGTGGTCGTCCAAGAGCGACATCGTTGCCGAGTGCCTGCTCGAAGGAGCCTTGCTCCCCGGCCAGCTCTCCCTCCCCGACACCGGCGATATCCGCCACGATCTCACCGCGTGGCTGCGGGCGATCGCCGCGGTCATGGACAGCGAGTCCGGACAACCCCTGATCCGTTCCCTGATCGCGGCCGCGACCGAGAATGCCGAGATCGGGCGTCGCCTGCGTGACAGTCTCGCCGACGCCGACTCTCTCGCGGACCGACTGCGTGTCGCCGCGGGCACGGAACCTAACCTCGCCGCCGAAGCACCGTTCGCGGAACTCTCCGAGGCCCTCGTCGGCGCCATCCTCTTGCGCGTGCTGAGCCGATCGCCGATGGACGACGCGGTCATCGACCGACTGCTCGTCGCGATCCTCGGCCCTGCGGCCGGCTAGCCGACGCGCCGCTGCGTGACCACCGACCGCGCCCGGAACCAGAGGGCCAGTTCGGCGAGCGCGCGAGCCGTCAGGGTCTCGTCTCCGGAGTCGAGGTCGTCGAAGCTGTCACGGAAGCCCGCGGGCGGTGGCGCGGTCGGCGCACCGATCGGCTCGTATCCCATCGTCCAGTCGGCGAACCGGCGCTCCTCGATCGGTTCCGAAACAAGGATCCGTAGGTCACGGTGCCGCGGATCACGGCCGATGCGGTCGATGGCATCCCGAACTGCCGTCTCCGGCCCCTCGAGGACCTGGAGGAACCGGCCCCCGCGGTACAGCAGCATGCCCGAGAGGTCGGTGCCGACGTTGGCGACGCGGCTGGACTCCAGAAGGCGCGCGAGGTCGCCGTCGTCGAACGGCACGGCCGCGGTGCTCGAGTACGTGAGTGAGTAGAGGTTGTCGATCAAGAGAGGACCCCCGATCCGGGAAAGGCATCCCGTACCTGACGGAGCTCGATCTCGGGGGCGGCGGCCGCCGTCGCCTGCGTGTAGGCATGGGTCACGGCCGCCATCGCCGCGACGAGACCGGGAAAGCGCCCGACCGGACGGGAGCGGCCGTTGTAGGCCCAGTAGGTCCCGTCGGCCTCACGGTCGATGTAGCCCAGGAATGCTCCGCGCGCGCTCGCGACGTGGAACCCTTCCTCGACGCGAGACCATACGATCCCGGCCCCGGGGCGATCGTCAGCAGTCATGCGATGTCCTTCCGCCCCGACAGAGGGACCCTCCGAACGTACCGGGGACCGCCGACACCCCGCGCCACTTGACAGACAACCGGGTCAGACCACAGCGGCCCGGATCGCCTCGGCGTCGTCGGTTCCGGATGCCTCGACGATGCGCCCGCGCACGACCCGGTACATCGCGAAAGAAGCGATGCTGACCCGTCGACGCGTCGGCGCCACGTGCCGGAACACTCCCGTGTGCGCGCCGCTTCCGCGGAGGTGGACGGCGAGGCGATCCTCCTCGACGAGCACCTGGATGCGTCGCCACTGCCAATCCGGGAAGCCGCGAAGCAGGTCGGCGTACTCGTCGAGCCACGCGTCCGCGCCGGCGGGGAGATGCGCACGGCGCACGCCCGGGTCGAGGAACTCGCGCAGCGCCTCGGGATCGTGGCGGTTCATCGCGTCGAGGAACTCCTGGAACCACTCGCGCGTCTCCCACTCCTCCACCTCTCGATTATCCGGGCGGTCGGGAGCGTGAGGGGTCACGCGTCACGCATGGCACCGAGCTCTTCCGCAAGACGGCGTGCGCCGCGGACGGCGATCGCGACGCTCGTGAGCGTCGGGTTCATCGTGTTCGCCGTCGGGATGAGGCCGTTGCCGCCGACGAGCAGGTTCTCGAAGCCCCACACCCGCGAGTACGGGTCTGCAACGGAGGTCTCGGGGTCGGTGCCCGCGCGCATCGTCCCCATGAAGTGCAGGCTCGACCCGTTCGGCAGGAGCCGCGGCTCGGCGATGAACGAGCCGAGCGCCGCGCCGGCGCGACGCAGGCGCTCGGTCGCCTCCGCGATCTCGGCATCCTCCCGCTCGGTCAGGGCGTACTCGATCGTGAAGTTCGGCAGACCGCGGTAGTCGAGTTCGTCGTCGCTGAACGTGACGCCGTCCTCGACGCGCGGGAACTTCCGCGTCCCGAACCCCATGTTGATGTACCCCCAGCGGTTCCCCGCGGCGGGGTGGGCGGGGTCGAGCGGGAAGGGCGGCGTCTCGGCGTACATGATCTGCGCCGAGTACGGGTGCTCGGGCTCGGAGAACGGGATGCGATTGACCGCGGCGACCGGGTCGGCGGGGTTCATCGCGCGCCGCGCGAGCTCGGCTTCCAGCTCGTCGTCGGAGACGAGTTCGCTCATGCGCTCCCCGTCGAGCACGACGGTTCCGATGACGACGTGGTGCTCGGTGAGATACCGGCCGAGAGGTGCGGGGCGGATGCCGGAGGCCCAGAGCAGCTGCGGAGAGCGGAACGCGTCGGCGGCGACCACGACCGCGTCGGCCGGCACGAACGCCTCCTCGTGCGTGCGGAGGTCTTCCACGACCACACCTCGCACGCGCGCACCGTCGTGCTCGATGCGCCGCACGAGGGTGAGGTCGCGGAGCTCGAAACGCTCCGCGGTGTCGGTGCCCGGCTCGATGAGCGGGCCCAGCACCGTGTCGGTCCCGGCCCAGCGCATGGTGCCGTCGGGCTGCGGGTCACCCGCGACCGGCAGCGTGCTCACGCCGTAGCCGTCGGGCAACTCGGCCCCGAACTCGCGGTCGAGGAGGGTGCGGATGGCCGCGCCCACGGGCGAGTCCGAGAACGCGGCGCTCTGCTTGTGGAGCAGGTCTTCGGCGGTGGAGATGAGGTCTTCCCACTCGTCGTCGCCGATGAAGTCGAGCTTCTCGCTGAACGCCGGCCGAGGGATCGCGCACGTCCAGTGCGCCCCCTGGCCCCCGACGTTCGTGGCGGCCGCTGCCGCCGGGAAGGTCGGGGCGTGCGCGGAGCCTTCCCCGCCGAAGTCGAGCAGGTGCGTCCCCTGGCGCGCCGTGAACATGCCCTCGACGATCGTGCCCGAGGGGAGGCCGAGCGAGTCGCGGTACTCCCCCGCCTGGGGCCCCTGCGACCGTTCGCGCGCGCGGGCCTTCTCGTCGGGGTCGACGATGTTGCGCACGCTCTCGCCGGGACGCTCGGTGACTTGAGGGCCCGCCTCGAACATGATCACGCGGGCGTGCGGAAGCGACTCCAGCAGCACTCGGGCGTAGGCGGCGCCGATGGGTCCGCTGCCGACGACGGCGATCGTGGGGGTGTCGGACATGTTCTCTCCTTCGAGATCAGGCGGGCTGAGAGATCAGGCGGGCTGACGGTCGACGTCGGACACAGCGGCCAGGGGCGCGGGCGCGTCGTCGGAGAGGCGCCCTCCGGGCAGCAGGAGCGCGAAGACGATCCCGCACGCGTAGACGAGCGCGAGCCCCAGGAACACCGGCGCGAACGTGTCATGGTAGATGACGGCGACGGCGTCCTGCACGTCCGGGGACGCTGCGCGGACCACCGCGGGGGTGAGGGTGTCGGCATCCAGACCGACAGGGAGGGACGCGGCGACGCCGAAGCCGACCACGCCGCCGACGATCGCCGTGCCCACGGCAGAGCCCACCTGGCGCACGAGATTCGTGGTGGCGGTGACCGCCCCGAGGTCGGAGCGGGCGGCCGCGCTCTGGACGACGGCGAAGATCAGGTTCGTGAACGAGCCCGTGCCGATGCCCACCGCGGCCATCACGATCATCGGCACCCACAGCGGCGCCCCGGCGGGCAGCGCGGCCATGGTCGCCAGACCCGCCGCCCCCAGCACGGTGCCGAACACGGGGTAGAAGCGATATCGACCCGAGCGACTCACCAGCCACCCGGTGAGCAGGTTGCTGACGAGCATGCCGAGCACGGTCGCGATCGGGACGAGGCCCGAGACGGTGGCGGTCGTCCGGTACGCCATCTGGATGTAGGTCGGCACGTAGGCGACGATCGCGAACAGGCCCGAACCGACGATGAGCGAGAGTCCGAGGCAGGCGAGGATCGTGCGGTTGCGCAGGATGCGCGGTGGCAGGATCGGCTCGGCCGCCCGCCGTTCGATGGCGATGAGGGCGAGGATGCCGATGACCGCAACCGCCGCGCACGCGAGCGCGGCCGGACGCAGCGCGTCGTCGCCGATCCAGGTCACGGCGAGGACGAGCGCGACGAGCGCGCCGGTGAAGACGACCGATCCGGGGATGTCGAAGCGGGGGTGGGCCCCACCGGGGAGACGCGGCACCGCGATGACGGCGAGCGCGAGAGCCGCCACCCCCACGGGGATGTTGATCCAGAACACCCACGACCATCCCCAGAAGTCGGTGATGAGACCGCCGACGACGGGTCCGACGACGATCGCGACCGGGAAGGCGGTGCCGATGATCGCCAGATAGCGGGGGCGCTGGCGGGGGCTGGTGACGCGGGCGATGATCGTCTGCGACATGAGCTGAAGCCCCGCGGAGCCGAGTCCCTGCACCACGCGGGCGGCGATCAGCCAGCCGAGGTCGGGAGCGAAGCCGCACGCGAGCGAGGCGACGAGGAACAGGCCGAGCGACGCGAGGAACACGCCGCGGGGGCCGACCACGTCGCCGAGTTTGCCGAGGACGGGCAGCATCACGGTGGCGGCCAGGGTGTAGCCGACCATGATCCAGCTCATGTGCTCGAGCGCGCCGAGATCACCGGCGATCGTGGCAAGCGAGGTCGAGACCACCGTGTGGTCGAGGGCGCCGATGAAGGACACCGCGAGCAGGGCCCCGACGAGAACGCGAAGGCGGAGGGGGGAAAGGACAGAAGGAGACACAGTCATCGGAAGAGGCACCCGTGAGACCAGGCGATCGACGCGACCGTGTGTGCCGCTACGGCTCCCTCACCGCGCGAACGGACCGTGCAGGCCCCGACGTCGCATTCAGCATACCCCGACTTATGTTTGTTTTCAACATTAGTGGGGAGCCGGTCGATGTGAACGACCTATGAACAGATCTGCCCCTGGCGAGGCATCTATGGTTCCCTGTGCGCAGAGCACGAGGACCACCGCCACCCCCCGGAGCAGTGGCCCGTCCCGCCCAAGGGGGCAGCCATGACCGACAAGGCCCTGAGCGACAAGGCGTTGGTGTCGCGCATCCGCACTTACATCCTCGTGATGGTTCTGAGCTTCTTCGTTCAGGGGTCATTCCTGGCGAACGCGCTGCAGTCCGATGACCAGGGATCTTGGATCCTCTGGGCGGTCAGTCTCGCCGTCGCCGTCATCCTCATCACGTACGCCTGCATCCGCGTCGTACCCCTCTCCCGCGAGCACCGCCGCCGGACCTGGGGGACGTAAAGGAGGAGCACCCTCCCCGTGGTCAGCGCCCGGCCGCGACTCCCGCGCCCGTCGCGCCCCCGGGGACGACGGAGTCGTGCCGGATCCGCGCCCGCGACCGTTCCCGCGCCCGCGGAACCGCCGGAGCGGACACACGCTCCCCCACGACGTTGACGATCTCGCCGACGCCCTCGATCACCATGCGCACCTCGTCGCCGGGTTCCAGCGGACGCGGGTCGAGGCCGCCGCGGCGGCCCCACAGCTCGCCGAGGCATCCGCCGTTGCCGACCGTCCCGGACCCCAGCACGTCCCCGGGGACCACGACGGAGTTCCGCGCGGCGTACATCACCAGCTCGGGGAACGGCCAGCCCATGTTCGACACGAGGTCGTGCCCGATGAGCTCGCCGTTGACGAACAGCTCCGCGCGCACCGCGAGGAAGCCCTCGGCGTCGAGGAACGGCTCGAGTTCGTCGGCCGTGACGATCCACGGACCGAGCGTCATGGCGAAGTCCTTGCCCTTCGCGGGGCCGAGCCGCACCTTCATCTCCCGAGACTGCAGGTCACGCGCCGACCAGTCGTTCATCACGGTGTACCCGAAGATGTGGGCGGTGGCGGCCTCGGCATCCAGGTTCTCCCCCTCCGAGCCGGGCACGCCGCCGATCACGGCGGCCAGCTCCAGTTCGACGTCGAGCCTCAGCGTCTCGGGGATGGCCACGACATCGCCGGTCCCACGAACCGTGTGCGGATTCGTGAAGTAGAACGTCGGCGCCTCGTACCACTCGGGCACGACTTCGCTCTTGCCGTCGACCGACGCGCTCACGCCCTCGACGTGCTCTTCGAAGGCGACGAAGTCACGGATCGAGGTCGGCACGAGCGGGGCGAGCAGCCGCACCTCGGCCAGCGACCGCGCCGCCGCCGAGTCGCGCCGCGCGAACAGCGCGCGCGCAGACGCTAGCCCCTGCGCGAGAACCTCTGCCACACGCAGCCCGTCCGGGAATGGCACCACGGTCTCGCCGTCCACGAACCCCTCGCCGATGTCGGCGCCGTCGACCCACCGCGCGATCCTCACGCGTGCACCCGCGTGCGCAGCAGCGCCTCGGCGTTGCCGCCGAGGATCGCGGTCACGTCGGCGTCGGCGAGCTCCGCGCCACGGACGAACCCGACGGGGTCGTCGAGCCCCATGTCGAAGGGGAAGTCACTGCCCAGCAGCACCCGGTCGGCCCCGGCCGCCTCGACGAGCCAGCGCAGCGCGCGCTCGTCGTGCACCACCGTGTCGAACCACAGCTTCGAGAGGTAGCTCGAGGGAGCGTGAGCGCAGCCGTGCGCCTCGGGCCGCACCTTCCAGGCGCGGTCCGATCGACCGATGGCCGTGGGCAGGTATCCGCCACCGTGCGCCGCCACCAGGCGGAGTCCCGGATGCCGGTCGAGCACGCCCGCGAAGATCAGGTGCGAGAGCGCGACGGCGTTCTCGGTGGGCTGGCCCACCGTATTCGACAGGTAGAACCGGTCGAGGCGCTCATCGAGAGAGCAGCCGAAGGGGTGCAGGAACACCACCGCGCGCAGCTCCGCCGCCCGGGCCCAGAAGGGTTCGAGCCGGTCGTCGCTGAGCTCGACATCGCCCGCGAACGACGAGATCTCGACGCCCGCGAGCCCGCGACCGAGCACCGCGTCGTCGAGAGCGTCGACCACGAGATGGGGGTGTTGCAGCGGCACGGTACCGAGGCCGACGAGACGGTCGGGCGCCTGGGCGACGTGCTCGGCGATGAGGCGGTTGGCCTCGCCGGTCGCCCACGTCGCGAGGCCCTCGTTCGCCCACGGGTAGAAGTGGTTCGGCGAGGGGCTGACCCACTGCCGATCCACTCCCTGGGTGTCCATGGCGGCCAGGCGCGCCTCGACCGAGGTCAGGCGCGGGAAGCGCTCGCCGATCATGCGGCCCGAGGCCTGCAGGCTCGCCAGGCCGTTACGGCGTAGCTCGAGGTCGGCCGCGGCCTGCACATCGTCGGGTACGCGCCGTTCGACCTCGGCGTGCAGTCCCGGCATGAGCAGGTGGGCGTGGACATCGGTGACGCCGTGCGCCTCGACGGCGCTCATGCGCGGGCCGCCGTGAGCTGCGCGACACCGAACATCAGACCGCCCATGTCGGCGTCGCGGACGCCGTCGAGCTGCCACTGCCCGAGCTGCACCGACGCGTCGACGATGGCCGTTGCCCGCGCCACGCGGCGCTCGTGGAACGCGTCCCACAGCGCCTGGTCCACGGCATCCCGCTCCACCAGCAGCTCGGTGAGCACCGCCGCGTCCTCGAGACCCTGCGCGGCGCCCTGCGCGATCGTCGGCGGGCAGCTGTGCGCGGCATCGCCGATCACGACGACGCGGCCGCGATTCCACGGCGCCTCGACGAGGTGACGGGTGAACCAGGTGTAGTTGGCGTCGGCGCCGGCCTCGATGTCGGCGCGGATGTGATTCCACGGCCCGTCGTACGCACGCGACTGCTCGACCATGATGCGCCGCGCTTCTTCGGGCGACACCTGTGAGCGGTCCTGCGCCGCCTCGACGAGGAACGCGTACATCGTGTCGTCGCCGGTGGGCGTGTACCCCGCGATATACATCGGGCCGCCGTAGTAGAGCTCGCTGCGGTCGACGTCCCGCGGCAGCGACACGAAGGTACGCCAGATGCCCATGCCCGTCTGCTCGGGAGAGACGTGGATGCCGATCATCTCGCGCACCGAGGAATGCAGGCCGTCGGCACCGACGAGGAGGTCGAACGTGCCAGCCGGTTCGCCGTCGATCTCGACCGCGACCCCGTCGTCGGTCTGCGAGAGGCCGGTCACGCGCCGGCCGAAGTGCACGCGCGCGCCGTGCGACTCGGCGGCGGCGAGGAGGATGCGCGCGAGATCGGGGCGCGACATGCCCATCGTCGAGGGGTAGTCGGGCCCGCCGGTCTTGAGGTCGGGGAGGGCGGCGACGACGGGCGCACCGGGGCCGGGGGCGCGGAGGTTGAGACCCTCGAACGCCTTGCCCGCAGCGGCCACCTCGCCCCAGACGCCGAGCTCGTCGAAGACGCGGAGCGCGTTGCCCTGCAGCGTGATGCCCGAGCCGCGCGTGGAGAGCGCCGGCTGGGCATCGTAGAGGTCGACCTCGACACCGGCCCTCGCGAGGAAGATGGCTGATGCCAGGCCCGCGACGCCGGCACCGGCGATCGCGACTTTCTGAACGGCGGTCATGTCAGAACCTCTCTGTTCTTTCAACGGTGATCAAGATCTACAGCAGCGCGACCGGGTTCACCGGCGACCCGACGGCACCGGTGATCGGGAGCGGCGGCGCCGAGAGAAGGAACTCCCAGCGTCCCGCAGATTGGCACGCCTCCGAGAGCGCCTCGAGGTTCCACATCTCGCCGATCGTGAGCCCGAGGTTGGGAATGACGACCTGGTGGAGCGGCTGGAAGGCGGGCACGTCGAACTCGTTCGGCCGCACCTCGAAGCCCCACGTGTCGGTGGCGATCGCGGCGATCTCGGTGCGGTGCAGCCACCCGGCGGTCGTGAGCGACAGCCCGGGCGCGGGTCCTCCCGCGTAGTCGCCCCAGCCGTCGCGACGCACGCGCGCGAATTGGCCGGTGCGGACGAGCACGATGTCACCCCGGCCGACGGTGACTCCCTCGGCGGCTGCGCAGGCGTCGAGGTCGGCGGCGGTGATCGCATAGCCGTCGGCGAGCTCGCCGGTCTCGGGCGCGAGGTGACGGCCGATGTCGAGCAGCACGCCGCGCGACACGATGACGTCGGCGGCGTGCTCGATGCCGGTGACGAGGTCGCCGTCGCTCGTGACGACGTCGCCCGCCCGGCGCCCGTTCCACGCGAATCCGTGGTCGAAGATGTGCCCGAGGCCGTCCCATTGGGTCGAGCACTGCAGGGGCATCGCGATGACGTCGTCGGCGCCGCCGATGCCGTGCGGGAAGCCCTGGTTGCCGCGCTCGGCATCCGTTCCCGTGTCGGTCATCGTGTGCACGGGATTGGTGCGCCGACGCCAGCCCTTTTGCGGCCCGTCCGTGTCGAAGCGCTGCGAGAGCGAGATCGAGCGCCCCTCCCGGACGAGCGCGGCCGCTTCCCGGCGCTTCGCGGCGTCGATGAAGTTGAGGGTGCCGAGCACGTCGTCCTCGCCCCACCGCCCCCAGTTCCGGTAGGCCTCGGCGCGCGCGCCGATCTCTGCCTCCGGGTTCTGCCGGTCGAGGTCGGCCGGGCTCTCCGACGGCGCGCTCACGCCACGTCCTCCGCGACGCAGTGCACGACCTGCGTGCCGAGCGCCCCGATCGTCCCCGTCATGACGTCGCCGTCGCGGAGGAACCTCTTCCAATGCTGGCCGTTGCCGGCCGGGCTGCCGGTGAGCAGCAGGTCGCCGGGCAGCAGCGGATGCGTCTGGGATGCCGCCGACACCAGCGCGGGCACGTCGAAGAGCAGATCGGAGGTGTTGGCATCCTGCATCACCTGTCCGTTGAGCTCGAGGCGCACCGGGGTGTCCGCGGGGTCGACGAACCGCGCGGGCACGAGGAGCGGGCCCGTCGGAAGGAACCCGGGCGCGTTCTTCGCGCTGTACCAGTCGGTGCCGATCTCCTTCATGTCCTTGCGGAACACGAGGTCGCGCGTGGTGATGTCGTTGACGATCGTGTACCCGGCGACGTGGTCGAGCGCCTCCTCGCGCGACACGCGGAACGCCTCGCGCCCGATGACGACCGCGAGCTCGAGCTCCCAGTCGTGCACGTCGCTGTACCCCGGGAGAACGAGCGGCACGTCGTCGCCGACGACGCACGCCGTCAACCCGATGAAGAAGTACGGCTCGCCGCTGCGGGCGCGCTCGTCCATCATGTCGGCGGCGAACGCCCGCGCCTCCTCGGGGGTGCGATCGGTGTTCTGCGTCAGACCCGCCGCCACCAGCTCGATGACGTGCTGGCGGTAGTTGGCGCCGGTCTGCAGCACCTGCCGCGGCTCGACGGGCGCCGTGAGAGTGACCTCCGACAGCGGATGCCACTCCCCCGGCGCCGCGGCGAGCGCTTCGATGCGATCCCAGTCGGGGTCGGCGAGGAACGCGTTCAGGCCACCGCCGAGCTCGTCGTCGGCCAGCGCGCGGATGCGGTCGCCGGCGACGAGGCCGACGCGCACGGCATCCCCGTCTCGGAAACGCGCGAGGGCGAAAGGTGCGGTGGTCATGGTGGTGCTCACTTCTCCCGACGGGGATCGACGCTCAGCCCCGACCCTGGACGGCGTAGGGGTTGAGCAGGGCGTCCTTGATCTCGTCGGGCACACCCTCTTCCGTGGCGCTGGGGCCGTCGGCGGGCGGGAACGACTCGGTCATCGACATCGGCATGGCGCCGTTGCGGTACATGTTGTTCGACCCGAGCGACGGCTTCCAGGTGTTGGCCTCCCAGTCGGGCACGTAGTTGCGGTAGCCGCCGGTGTTCAGCTCGATGCGCAGCGTCGAGGGCTCGCGGTAGTAGAGGAACGTCTGCTCGCCAATGCCGTGGATGTTCGGGCCGTACTCGATCGGGATGCCGTTCTCCATGAGGGTGTCGGCGGCGATGAGCAGCTCCTCGCGGGTGTCCACCCAGAAGGCGTAGTGATTGATGCGTCCGGCGCGGGTCGAGCCGTCGAGCACGACGCCGAGGTCGTGCGACTTCTCGTTCGTCGTCAGCACCGAGAAGACCGAGATCGGGGCCTCATCGAGGACGGTGCGCGCCATGAAGCGGAAGCCGAGCGTGTCGACGTACCACTTCACGAAGGCGTCGACGTCGCTCGTGGCGACGGTGACGTGGTCGAGCTGGCGGGGAGCGCCGGCGATCGAGCTGCGCTTCTCGGGGCGGTCGGGGAAGATCGAGGCCGTGTGGGGCTCGGGGCGGTGACGCTCGACGTCCCAGTGCAGCGTCATGTTGTGGCCGAACGGGCCGGTGAAGCGGTACGCGCGGCCGATGCCGCGTCCCTCGAACCACTCGCCCTGGATGCCGGTCGCCTCGACGCGCTTCGCGGCCTCTTCGAGCGCTTCGGCCGACGAGGTGCGCCAGGCCATGGTCTCGAGCGCGGGCTCGTCGCCGCGGACGACGACGACGGAGTAGGAGTAGTAGTCGCCCCAGCAGCGGAGGTAGACGCGGTCGTCCTCGCGCGCGACTTCGGTCAGACCCACGCGGTTGACGTAGAAGTCCACCGAGGCATCGACATCGGGCGTCGTGATCGCAACGAAGGACAGGTGCGAGAGAAGCTTGATCATCTTCGATCCTTTCGGTGAATCGGGCCGTTCCGACTCTTCTTCCACTATCCGACCGAAGTCCGTATCAGGGAAGCCGATCCTGTGGATGCCGACTATCGACGGGGCTTATTCGACGCCCAGGATGCCGTCGTCGTGGGCCAGCTCCGCGAGATCGCCCGGTCGCGCGCCCGCGATGATGGCATCCCGGAGCCTCCGGAGTGCCACGCGCTCGGCCACCTCCCGCTTCGGAGGCATGAGGCGCCGACCCTCGGCGTCGTCGTACGCGACCTGGATGGTCGACTCCGCGGAATCGATCCGCACCTCTACCCGGCGCGGCCCGAGGACGGTCGCCGTCAGCACGTCGCCGACCCCCGATCCGCCCAGGGCCCGCGTGACCGTGACGCCGACCGACCCCGCGGCGAGGGCGAGGGTGTCGGCGCTCGGGGTCGCGGCGTGGGCGAGGACCTCGAGTGGGCCGCCCGCGAGGACCCTCGCCCAACCGACGGCATCGCGGAAGAGCATCGCCGCCTCGGACGGCGACCCCCATGCGTCGATCACGATGTGCGCCGCGGGGACCGGCGCGAGAGCGGCGACCACGTCGGCGCGCAGTCGACGGCGGGCGACGACGATCGGCACATCCAGCGCGCGCAGCCGCTCGTGGGCTGCAGCGGGAGCGGGCTGCGGCTCGTCCACCACCACCCCGGCGGCATCGGTCAGGCGTTCCACGCGATCCCACCACGCGCCGCGGCCGTCGACGATCCTCAGCACGCCGGTCGCGTCGGCATCCGCCAGTCGCACGAGGGGGGCGAGTTCGGCGACGGCCGCGCGATACGCGGCGAGGTCGGTCCACACCGGCATCGCGCTCATGCGGCCACCCCCGAGCGAATCGCGGCGGCAGCGCCATCGGCCACGGCGATGACGAACGCGGCATCCGCGCGAAGCTCGTCGTACTCCATCGCCGTCTCTCCTCGCAGCAGTGACGCGAGCGCGCGCCATTCGGCGTCGTAGCCGTCGCGCCGGTCGATCGGATACACCGTCTGGATGCCGCGTCCATCGCGGACCGTCGTCCGGGCGCTGCCGGCGTGGACGAACGGCGGAGGGAACTCGACGTCGATGCGCGCGCCGTCGGTTGCGACGTTGACGCGCCATAGCGAGTCCGCACCCTCGGGACCCATCACGGCCGTGACACGGACGAGCGCCTCGGCGGAACGGAGGGCGAGGTCGAACCCGATCGGTGCGACCGCTCGCGCCCACACGACCTCGGTCGCATCGGGAACGAGGTCGCGGACGAGCGGCAGGTCGTGCACGGCCAGTCCGACGACGAGCTGGCGCACGATCCGGGCGTTGAGTTCGACGTCGTCCGGGTCGAGCGGTGACCGGACGGGACCCGGTGCCGTCGGGAGCGGCGCGCCCATCACGAGCTCGTGATAGCGACCGTTCGGGGCGAGGGACAGGGTCACCGACACCGACCGCACCCGGTCGCGCGTGGCGTGGAGGTGGTGAGTGGCACGCGACCACGCGGGATCGAACAGGTGATTGGTCCCCACCACCAGCAGCGCGCCGGCCTCGGCGCACTCGGACACGATCTGCTCCGCTTCGGCGAGGGTGGTGGCGAGAGGCTTCTCGCAGAAGATGGCGCGACGGCCCGCGGCAAGGCTCGCTCGCACGTGCGCGGCGTGGCGCTCGGGCGGACTGCACACCGCCACGACCTCGACGTCGGGGTCGCTCAGCAGGTCCTCGACGCCCGACGAGGACCGGGCGTCGAAGCGTTCGGCGATGGCGGCGGCGCGACCGCTGCCCGCGTCGCTGACGTGCACCACCCGGAAGTCGCCAGCCGTGCGGGCGAGCGTCGGCGCATGCAGAGCCGCGACCCCGGGTCCTGCCCCGATGATGCCCACACCCCAGGTCATGTCGCTCCTTCGCGCCACTTCAGCCCGAATAACGCTGAAGTCCGAGACTAATGAACCATAGATGGCGCGAAACCGGGAGCGGAGAGCCTTCGCTGTGTGAAGATCGAGCATGGCCAACGTCTCCACTCTTCGCTTCGGCGCACAGACCGACGAGGTCACCAGCCTGCTGCGGATCGTCAACATGGTTCGGCTCGGCGAAGCGGTGACGCGTCCCGAGATCGGCCGCGTCACGGGCCTCGGCCGCGGGGTCGTCGCCCAGCGCGTCGACCGCGCCGTCGAGATGGGGTTCCTCGAGGACGCGGAGTACGCACCCTCCTCGGGCGGGCGCGCCCCGCGCACCCTGCGGTTCCGCGCCGAGCGCGGGCGCATCGTCGTGTGCGCGCTCGGCGGATTGCACATCCATGTCGGGCTCACCGACCTCGACGGTGAGATCCGCGCCGAGGCGCACCGCGAGTGGGACATCGCCCGCGGCCCCGACGAGACCCTCGCGGTCGCGACGACCATGGTCGACGATCTGCTCGAGAAGGACGGCGACCCGACCGTCTGGGCGGTCGTGGTGGGAGTCCCCGGTCCCGTCGACTTCGAGACAGGTCGCCCGGTGGCACCGCCGATCATGCCCGGGTGGAACAACTTCGACGTCCGCTCCCGCTTCGAGGAGCGCTACTCGGCCCCGGTCTGGGTCGACAACGACGTCAACATGCTGGCCGCCGGCGAGCGTGCCCGCCGCCGGGAGGACAACCCCGACCTGATCTACTGCAAGGTCGGCACGGGCATCGGCGCCGGACTCGTGTCGCACGGACGCCTGCACCGCGGGGCGAACGGCGCGGCGGGCGACATGGGACACGTCCGCGTCCCGGGGGCGCGGCAGCAGTGCCGGTGCGGGAAGATCGGATGCCTCGAAGCCGTCGCCGGAGGCTGGGCTCTGGTGCGCGACGCGCGGGAGGCCGTCGCGGCGGGCGGCACCGGCGCGATCGCCGACATCGTCGCCTCGGGCGCCGAGCTGAACCCGGAGGACATCTCCCGGGCCGCCGAACGCGGCGACGCCCTGGCGATCTCGCTGATCCAGGCCTCCGCGCGACAGGTCGGGGAGGCCGTGGCCGCCCTGGTGAACATGTTCAATCCGAGCGTCATCGTCGTCGGCGGCGCCGTCGCCGCCGCGGGAGAACTCTTCCTCGCCGAAGTGCGCCACCGCGTGTACGAGCTGTCGCTCCCCCTCGCGACGCGTGACCTCTCGATCGTGACGAGCGTCAACGACCGGCGCGAGCCGCTGCGCGGCGGCGTCGACCTCGCGCGCGAGCAGCTGTTCGAGGCCACTTTTCCCCGGTGGTTCGCCGAGGGGCGCCCGACTCTCGCGGCGATCCGCGGCGAGGCCGCCTGACTCTCCGTCTCCGAGCCGGGCCTGCAGGACGCGTCGTCGTCCTACGACCGCAGCGAGGGCGCATGCGGGGGCGGACTCCGGAGTTCCGTCGCAGCGAGGCCTTCCGTGTCACGGGCGCCCGCACCGGGTGCGGTGACATCGGGCTCCCAGCGCAGCAGGTCACCGGGCTGGCAGTCGAGAGCGCTGCACAGAGCGTCGAGCGTCGAGAAGCGCACCGCTTTCGCCCGGCCGTTCTTCAGGACAGCGACGTTAGCGGGCGTGATGTCGATCCGTTGCGCCAGCTCGCCCACGCTCATCTTGCGACGGGCGAGCATCACGTCGATGTCGATGACGATGGGCACGTCAGATCACGTCCCCGAGTTCACCGCGGAGGCTGACGATCTCCCCCTCGCTGGCGATCGCCTGCCGGAGGAGCCCACGCAGTACGACGACGAGCAGGCACGCACCACCCATGACGACCGCGGCGCCGCCGATGAGACCCACGACCCCGGGAGCGATCTCCCCCGGCGCCAGGATCATCGCAAGAGCCGCCAGGACGATGGCAACGGTCGCCACCGACCACGCGATCGTATCCACCTCGCGGAAGGACGACTCGGCGAACACCACTCCCCTCCGGGTCTTCGACAGCAGGCGCCACACGCAGACCCCGCAGATCTGCAACGCGATCACGCCGATGGCCAGCAACCCGACGAAGACAGCGCGCAGAACCGGCGGCGCACCCTCGAGATCGCGATACACCGCCGGCAGGATGATCCCCTCGACGAGGATCGATCCCGCCAGCGCCACAGCGATGGCGGCCTGGGCTGCGCGGGTCGAGATGGCGTTCATTGCGGCTCCAATCGCCCGAGAAACGGTAAGAATCTATCGATTAACGATAGATTACACAAGGCGCCGTCGCGTGATCACCGATTCGCTTCTTCCTGTTTGCGACATTAGTAGGTAGTTTTAGGACTTATGGTCCCGACCGCGCTGCGCGATGATGCGCTGCACACCCTCCCCGACGGGTACGCCCTTCGGCTGTCCCTGCCGTGGATCCGCTCGCTCCCCCTCGCCTGCCTGGTCGATCCCGCGGTGCGCATCGACGGGCGCTCCACCCCCGCGACGGTGGTGCTCGGCGATCGCCGAGTCGACCCCGCCGATCTCGAGACCGAGACCCTGTGGTGGCACCTGCAGGACCGCGTCGCGCTTCACGTGACGGATGCCGGGAGCCCTGGCATCCACGAGGTGTCCGTGTCGTTCGGGCTCGAGGTCCCCTACCTCGAGGGCGGGCCCGACGGGCCCCTGCGTCTGCCCTTCTTCTTCACCCGCGCCCTGGACACGGAGACTCCGACGACGGGCGTCTCACGCGACGTCGGGAGCGACGTCGGGAGCCTTGCGTGAGCGCGCTGCCCGCGGGGTGGGCCCTGTCGGCCAGTGCGTTCAACCTCACGCCCGAGGTCGTGCGCGCCGAGCACACGGCGCCCGATCTCGCCCTCACCTTGGTCGAACGGGGCCTCGCCTCCGCGATCGAGGTGGAGCTGGGCCAGCTGTGGCGCGGCTACCCCGACGCCACGCTGGACGAAGCCCGAGCCCTCCGCGATCGCCTCGACGTGGTCGGCGGACGCGTGAGCATCGTCGGCATCAGCATCGACGAGTGGGACGGACATCGTCGCCGCACCGACGACGAGCGCCTCGCCTTCCTCGTGCCGCAGTTGCGCACGTCCGCCGCCCTCGGCGCGCACGGCGTGCGCATCCCCCTCGGTCAGGCCGGCGCGATCCTCGAGCGCACGCTGCCCCTGCTCGAGGAGCTCGACCTCGTCCTGTACGAGGAGGCACAGGGGCACCAGACGCCGGCCGCCATGCCGGGGGCCTACGCGCGGCTCGCCGAGATCGACAGCCCCCACATCCGTCTGCTGCTCGACATCAGCATGCTCATGCCCGCGCTGCCCGTGACCTACCTGGAGGAACTCGCGCGGGGCGGCGTCGACGACACCCTGGTCGCGCTCCTCTCCGACCACTGGCGCGAGCCGGCGACGCACGGGGCGGTCATCGACTACCTGCGCGCGGGGAAAGTGCCGGGTCCGGTGCACACGCTGTACATGAACCTGCTCGTGCGGTTCGGGCGCTCCGACATCGCCGACGTGGCATCCGTCCTGCCCCTCCTGGGCGCGGTGCACCTGAAGTTCTGGGATCTCGATGATTCCGACGACCGACTTTCCGACCCCCTTCGCGACGTGGGCACCGCCCTCGCCGCGACGGGCTTCACCGGCACGCTCTGCAGCGAGTGGGGCGGCCAGGAGTGGCTCGACGACGACCCGTGGGAGATGACCTTGCGTCATCTTGCGCTGGCCGCCGCTCTCCTCTCCGACCGTCCCCCATCCGCATCCCTTCAGAGAGCGAGCACCCCATGACCGACCGACCCCCCATCAAGTGGAGTTACATGGACCACTGGCGGGCCCAAGGTCCCGCCGGACCCTACGACCAATGGCAGTCGCGGCTGGCGATGAAGCGGTTCCTGCAGCAGGTGGCCGCCGTCGGCTTCGACGCGATCGACACCTTCGACTTCCGCATCTGGCAAATCTTCGAGCAGTACGGGTCGGTGGCCAACTACCAGGAGTTCGTGCAGGAGCAGGGCCTCGAGCGCATCGTCAACACCTTCCACGGCGTGTACTACACCCCCGACCGCTACGCGCCGGAGGTCCCGGCGACGCACGCGACGATCCTCGAGGACTTCCAGCGGACGATGGACATGTGGTCCGGCATCCAGCTCGACAACATCATCGTGATGCCCGGATCCCGCTACTTCGACGAGGCCGGCGTGCCCGATGACGGGCTCAAGCACGCCGCCGACGTGTGGGGCAAGGTGGGCGAACTGACGCAGCAGTACGGCGTCAACCTCACGTGCCACCACGAGTTCTACGCCGGCATCCGCACGCGCGACCAGATCGACCGCTTCTACTCGTACGCCGACCCGCGCTACGTGAAGTTCTTCGTCGACACCGCGCAGCACTGCATCGCCGACGTCGACCCCGTCGACGTGTACGAGAAGCACCACGAGCGCGTGACGGGCTTCCACTTCAAGGACACCCGGTTCACGGACACCAACGAGGACTATCGGATGTTCCCGGATGCCGAGGTGTCGGCGAAGACCACCGAGAAGTGGTTCTACGAGATGGGCACCGACGAGGGGCTCGTCGACTTCGAGGCGATGATGCGCTCGGTCCGCGACAACGGGTACACCGGGTGGATCAGCGTCGAGCACGACAAGGCCGACAAGCTCGGCGGCGACTACGCCGAGAGCACCGCGATCGCCCGCTGGTACGCCAAGAACGTGCTGGACGGCATCTACAACGAGGCGGTGGCGCGATGAGCGACGTGCGCTGGGCCTACGCGATCAACCAGTGGGACACCAACATCGACTCGTTCGTGCGCAAGCGCGAGCACGAGCGGGCGTTCAAGACCGCGTCGATCAGCGGCTTCTCGGGCGTCGAACTCACCGCGGTGAGCTTCGGCGCGTGGGAGCCGCTCGGGACGCCGCAGCAGATCGCCGATCTGTACGGCTCGGTCGAGAAGTTCGGAGAGTTCCTGGCCTCGTGCGCCATCGACGCCGTGAGCAGCTACGTCTACGACCCGGCGGTCGGGTTCGAGGTCGAGATGGGTCGCGGGCCCGACCCGCTGGATCCCGCGTCGGTCGGCGAGATCACCCGCACCGCGCGGTGGTTCGCGGATGCTCTCCGCCGCCTCGGCGGGAGCGTGCTCGTCGTGCGCGCGGCACCGTCGGCGTGGCAGACGGGGGTGCTCACCGACGAGCAGATCGGCGTGCTCGCCGACCTGTGGAACACGGTCGGCGAGGCGATCGCGGCCGACGGCATCGCACTGGGCCTGCACGTCGACTTCCTCTCCGCGCTGCGCCTGGGCGATGGCATCCATCGCCTTCTCGCAGCGACCGACCCGGGGAAGGTCGGCCTCGCGATCGACACCGCCGAGTACGCCATCTCGGGCATCGACCCCGTCGCGTTCTACCGTCAGTACGCGGATCGGGTCGTCCATGTGCAGCTCAAGGACGCGCGCGAGACCGTGGATGACGCGGAGGCGTCGACGCCGCACGCGGAGCAGTTCATCCGCACCGAAGGTGGGGCGCGCAAGATCCTGCGCTGGTTCTCCGAGCCGAGCGACGAACGCGCCCTGGTCGACTTCGAGGGCTTCGTCACCGCACTCGCCGAGCACGGTTACCACGGCTGGATCGTCGTCGAGTCCGACCAGAGCCCGCACCCCGCCGAGAGCACGATGGTCGCCGGGTGGTACGTGCAGAAGGTGCTGCAGCCGCTGCTGGGGTGAGGCCCGCTCGCCTGGGGGGTCGTGGGGGCTGCCGGCTCTCGACCCCTCACGCGAGGATTCGAGCTCGGGGTCGCGCGGCATCCTCTCCTCCCCATCACGTCGTCGCCCCGAGTTGTCCACGGGAGGCCCTCGAGGGCGGCGTGAATGTCGGAGGTCGTCGCTAGCATGCACACATGTCCTCTCCAGAGCCCTCGGCGACACCGGAAGACGGGGCCGATGCCCTGTCCGCGGTGCTGATCGAGGTGCTCGCGGCGGACTCGGGTGTCGCCGCCGCCGAAGCGCGGCGCACCCGGGCGCTGGCCCGTGCGGGGCACTTGGCGCTGCGAGAGATGGCGGGCCAGCGGGCTTCGTCTCGCATGGCGGAGCTGGCGATGCGCGAGGTGGCGTCCGAGCTCGCCGCGGCGACACACCTGTCGGATCGCACCGTGCAGGCGCAGATCTCTCGCGCCATGGTCCTCACCGACCACCTCCCGGTGACTCTCGACGCCTGGGAGGCGGGGCAGATTTCGCGCATGCATGTGCACGCGATCATGGATGCCGCGACGGCGGTGCCAGTGGAGCGGCGGGCCGAGTTCGACCTGCTCGCCGTCGCCACCGCCGACGGGCTGAGCCCGGGCCGGCTGCGCTCTCGACTCGCGATGCTGGCCGAGCGCGTGCAGCCGACGACCCTGACCGAGCGGCACCGGGCGGGGCGAGCGAGCCGCGGGGTGCGGGTGGTGCCCGGCGAGAACGGCATGTCCGACCTCATCGCCACCCTTCCCACCGTGCTGGCGGTCGCGGTGCACGACCGGCTCACTCAGCAAGCTCGAGCGATCATCGACGCCCGTGATGATCGGCCGGCTACGGCCGAGACCGACGCCCGTGGGGGCGGTGACGGCCCGATTCTGTCGGCAGTGGACGAGCCCGCCGCCTCGCCCGCTGTTCCCGTGGAACCCGACACGCGCACGATGGATCACGTGCGGGCCGACGTGTTGGCAGACCTGCTGCTGACCGCCGCTCCCGACGCCGACCCCACCCGCGCCGATGACGGCGCGGGGACGCTCGGCGCGATCCGCGCGCGAGTCCAGGTCGTCGTTCCCGCGCTGACGATGCTCCGGCCGGGGAGCGAGAACGTGAACCCCGCGGAGCTCGTCGGCCACGGCCCCATCGACGCCGACACCGCCCGCCGGCTCGCCCAGACGACGCGCGTTCCGTGGGACCGGGTCATCACTCACCCCGTCACCGGGGCGGTCTTGCACACGGACACGTATCAGCGGACGGCAGCGATCGACCGGTACCTTCGCGCGCGAGACCGGCACTGTCGGTGGCCCGGCTGCACCGTTCCGGCCATTCGCTGCGAGATCGACCACAACCACGACTGGGCTCGGGGCGGACCAACGAACGTGTCCAACCTGAGCTGTTTTTGCCAGAGGCACCACACGCAGAAGCAGTTCACGAGATGGAGGGTTCGGCAACTCGACGGCGGGGTGATGGAGTTCACCTCCCCCACCGGTCGGGTCTACACCGACTCCCCGCAGCCCTACGCACCCGGTGTCCGCTTCACCGAGACGCCCGCCGAGTCGCCGCCACGCCCTTTGCCGCCACCGGTCGAGCACGACCCCGCGCCCTTCTGATCCCGCGCGCTTCTGATACCGCGCCCTTCTGACACCGCGCCCTGCTCAGGGGTGCAGCGCCCGGCGAGACGCCGTTAGCACAGCACTCTCCCGCGCGCCGCCCCCTCGGGCGGCGACGCGAGTCGTGGAACCGTGCGCTCATGGCATCCCCTCTGACCCCACTTCGTGACGACTCCCTCTCGCTCCTGGTCCGCGGCTACGACTTCGGCGCTCATCTCTGGCGGCGGGCCGAGAAGGGCGCCCGCGCGGTGCCGTTCCGGCTGCTCGGGCGGCCGGCGCTGCTCGTCCGCGGCGAGGAGGGCGTCCGGCTGTTCTACGACGAGTCGAAGACCCGCCGCCACGGCGCGATGCCGATGTTCATCCAGGGCTCGCTGTTCGGGCACGGCTCGGTGCACAGCCTCGACGGCGAAGACCACCGGCATCGCAAGGCGACGTTCGTCGACGTGCTGTACGACGACGCCGAGGTCGACCGCCTTCTGCCCGAGCTGGAGCGCGAATGGGGCGACGAGGTCCGCGCGTGGGTCGCGGGCGGACAGCAGACCGCGTACGACGCGGCGGTGGGGGCGCTCGGCCGCGCGATCCTGCGGTGGGCTGCGATCCCGGGGACCCCAGCTGCGCAGACGCGCTGGGCGCAGCGCCAGGCGCAGATCGTCGATGGCTTCGGTGTGCCGTACTCGCCCGAGTACCTGTTGGCGCTGCTGAACCGGCGCTGGTCGGACCGGCACGCGGCGAAGCTCATCGAGGCCGCCCGCGAGCGGCGGCTGCACCCCGCCGTGGGCACCGCTCTGCACGCGTGGGCGCACCACCGTGATCGCGTCGGCGAGCTGCTCAGCGCGCGGCAAGCCGGGGTGGAGCTGCAGAACAGCTTCCGCCCGATGATCGCCGTCGCCCGGTTCGTCGCGTTCGCCGCGAAGGAACTCCACGATCGCCCCGAGTGGCGCGAGCGCATCGCCGCCGAGGTCGCCGAGCGGGGCCGGCTCGTCGGCGGGGAGCTGTCCACCATGTTCGCGCAAGAGATCTGCCGCACGGCGCCGTTCGTGCCGATGCTGCCCGCCTGGGCCACCACCGACGTCGAGCTCGACGGCCAGCGCGTGCCCGAGGGCGGCCGCGTGCTGCTCGACATCCTCGGAACCGACACGGACGCGCGGGAGTGGCCTCGGGCTTCCGACTTCGACCCGGAACGCTTTCGCGGGGTCGAGGACTACGAAGCGCTCGCCGCGTTCGTCCCGCACGGCGGCGCCGACGTCGCCACCGGGCACCGCTGCCCGGGCGAGAAGCTCGCGATCGCGAGGCTCGCGTCAGCCATCTCCGCCCTCAGCGACCCGCGGATACGCATCAGCGGCCGCGGCCTCGACGTGAACCGACGGCGGATGCCGACCAAGCCGCGGTCCGGCGGCCGGGTGCGTCGCGCCGACGCGCCGTCTGCCTGCCCGTTCCACCGGTCAGGCGCGTGAGTCAACGCGGCAGCAACCCGGCGGCGCGGTAGATCGCGTCGACCGTCCGCATCGTGCCCACCGCACGGCGGGCGTCGAGGATGCTGGCGGAGCCGGTGGCGAGGACGTCGCGCAGGTGTTCGAGCTGCCGGGCGTAGCTGTTCTCGGCCGGGTCGACCACGACCTCTCGCAGCACCGCGCCGTCGGGCGAGGTCACCGTGAGGGTCGCGCCCCACTGCGGCACGATGACGCTCGTCGCTCGGAGCGACGCGGCGCTCCCGAAGACCCGCACCTCCATCGCACCGGCGTCGTCGCCGAGGAACGACGCCCGGACCGCGGCCGGGATGCCACCGGGCAACCGCAGCTCGGCATCGGTCTGCAGGTCGATGCGGGGGTCGGCGTCGTACGTCCGCACCGTCGCCGCGACCACCTCGGGATCGCCGAACGCCGCTCTGAGCAGGTCGACCGCGTAACAGCCGACGTCCATCACGGCCCCGCCCGCGAGGTCGCCGTCGAGGCGGATGTTGCCCGGCTTCACGACGAAGTGCGGAATGCTGAAGTCCACCTCCACCCGCCGCACGTCGCCGAGGACCCCCGACCCGATCGTGGCGAGGAGCTCCGCGATGAACGGATGAAGACGGTAGTGGAAGCCGACGAACGCGCGTCGGCCGCTGGCATCCGCCGTGTCCGCGATGGCAGCCGCGGTCGTCCCGTTCGCCGAGAGGGGCTTCTCGCACAGCACGTGCTTACCCGCCTGCAGGGCCCGCGTCGCCCACTCGGCGTGGACGATCGGCGGCAGCGCGAGATAAACCAGGTCGACCCGCGGGTCGGCCAGCACCGCGTCGTAATCGCCCCACGCCGGCACATCCAGCCGCTCGGCGAAAGCCCGCGCCCGCTCGGGATCGCGTGCGCCGATGGCCACGACCTCGACGCCGTCGACCGTGCGCGACGGCTCGACCATGGCGCGTTCGGCGATGCCTCCGGCACCCAGGATGCCGACCCCGATCATGCCCGCGCCACGGAGAAACGCGGTTCCTCGCGAGACACGGCGAGACGCGCAGTGTCTCGCAACGGATCGCGTTTATCGACGCCCACGGACGGCATCACGCCTCGCCGTTGTAGTACGGCCAGGGGTTGATGCGTCGGTCGCCACGGCGGTCCGGACCAGTCAACGTCACCTCGCCGGTCGCGGCCCATTCGACGCCGCGCGGGAACATGCGGATGAACTCGATCCGCCGGAACGTGTCGATGTCGTGCCCGATCGTGATCGTGAACGACCGACCCGTGCCGTACTCGTTGATCCACGCGAGCGGTTGGTCGGTGTTGATGCCCGGCAGCGCCGCAATGCCCTCCGGCGGGATGTCGACGGGGTAGTGCGACATGGGCCACACGGGCGCCTTCTCGTACGCCTCGAGATCGTCGAAGGTCGTCAGCAGCACTCGCGCGCCCTCGTACATCTGAACGCCGACGAGGATGTCGTCGCCGGTGACGGTCCACGTCTCGTTGATGCCCTCGGTGATCGGATGCCGGGGCTCGGTGGTCCGCAACAGCGCCTCGCCCCACGGGCGGGGACGCAGACCCGTCTCCCACGCGCTGAGCTTGGCGCCGCGCATGACGTTGTACTCCTCGGGGTAGCCCCAGCGGTCCTCCTGTGCGGCGGAGCCGTGGAACCACACGATGCCCTTGCCCTCGTCGTGGACGAACCGCAGGATCGCGGCATCCGTCTCCGCCCCGAAGCCGGTCGCGATGTCGTGGTATCCGTCGCGACCCTCGAACACCACGATCAGCACGTCGTACTTGTCGATGACACTCGCCGGCAGCCCGCGCGGGTCCTCGACGACGCGGACCTTGAAGCGTCCGGTGTCCTCCAGGAGCGTCGTGATCCACTGGTTGTGCAGCCGGAAGCTGCGGTGGGCGTTGTCGTGCTCGACGGTCATGTGCCCCGAGAGGATCAGTACGTTCAGCACGGCTCAGTCCTTCCGAGAGAACGCCGCGTCGAAGAGCTGGTGCGGCGGGGTGATCTGGGCGAGCTTGCGGACGAAGGCGAGAGCCTCGGGGCCGCCGACGAGACGGTCCATGCCGGCGTCCTCCCACTCCACGCTCGTGGGACCGTCGTAGCCGATCGCGTTGAGCGCGCGGAACAGAGGCTCCCACGGCACGGCACCGTGGCCGGTGGACACGAACGTCCACCCGCGGCGCGGGTTGTCCCACGACAGGTGCGACCCGAGGACGCCGTTGCGGCCGTCGAGGTTGGTCACCGATTCCTTGCAGTGCACGTGGAAGATGTGGTCGGCGAAGTCCAGGACGAACGCGACCGAATCCAGCTGCTGCCACACGAAGTGCGACGGATCGAAGTTGAAGCCGAAGCTGTCGCGATGACCGATGGCCTCGAGCGTCTTCTTCGCGGTCCAGTAGTCGTACGCGATCTCGGACGGGTGCACCTCGAGCGCGAAACGCACGCCGACCTCGTCGAAGACATCGAGGATCGGGTTCCACCGTTCGGCGAAGTCGCGGTAGCCCGCCTCGATCATCGCCTCGGATGCCGGCGGGAACATCGCGACGTACTTCCAGATGCTCGACCCGCTGAAGCCGGTGACGGTCGATACGCCGAGCTTCGCGGCGAACCGGGCCGTGTTCTTGAGGTCTTCCGTGGCGCGCTGCCGCACCCCTTCGGCATCCCCGTCGCCCCACACGCGCGAGGGCACGATGTCGTGGTGCCGCTCATCGATCGGGTCATCGCACACCGCCTGACCGACGAGGTGGTTCGCGATCGCCCACACCTTCAGGCCGTTGCGCTCGAGGATGTCGAGCCGCGACTGGACGTAGTCGGCGTCGTCCCAGCGGGAGACGTCGATGTGGTCGCCCCAACAGGCGATCTCGAGGCCGTCGTAGCCCCACTCGCCCGCGAGGCGTGCGACCTCTTCGAACGGCAGGTCGGCCCACTGGCCGGTGAACAGGGTGATCGGGCGTGCCATGACGAAACCTTTCAAGCAGGAAGGGAGGATGAGACGCTCGTCCACGCCGCGTCGGCGGAGGAGCTGCGCTCGACTGCGTCGAGCACCCGCTGCACGGCGAGGCCTTCCGCGAACGAGGGGTGGGGGTCGGTCCCGCTGCCGATCGCGCCGACGAGGTCGACGACCTGGTGGCTGAACCCGTGCTCGTAACCGAGCATGTGCCCCGCGGGCCACCACGCCGCCACATAGGGATGCACCGGCTCGGTGACGAGGATCTGCGTGAAGCCCTGGCGGCCTTCGGGCGCCGTGCGGTCGTAGAACTGCAGGCTGTTGAGGTCTTCCAGGTCGAACGCGAGCGCGCCGCGGTCGCCGGACACCTCGATCGTCAGGGCGTTCTTGCGGCCGGTCGCGAACCGCGTCGCCTCGAACGACGCCAGCGCGCCGTTCGACAGGCGCCCGGTGAAGATCGCGGCATCGTCGACGGTGACGTCGCCGACGCCCTCGCCGGCGGCGCCCGACAGCCCCGAACCGGAGGCCTGCAGCGGTCGCTGCTTCACGATCGTCTCGAGGGTGCCGGTGACGCTCTCGATGCCGAGACCCGTCACGAACTGGGTCATGTCGATGATGTGCGCGCCGATGTCGCCCAGCGCGCCCGATCCGGCGTGCTCCTTCTGCAGACGCCATGCGAGCGGCATCCGCGGGTCGACGAGCCAGTCCTGCCGGTACGCCGCGCGCACCTGCTGCACGGTGCCGACCGCGCCCTCGGCGATCATGTCGCGCAGCAGCGTCACCGCCGGCACGCGACGGTACGTGAATCCGACCATCGACCGGATGCCGCGCCCCCGCGCCCGCTCCGCCGCCGCGGCCATCTCCTCGGCCTCGGCGACGGTGTTCGCCAACGGCTTCTCGCACAGGACGTGCTTGCCCGCCTCCAGCGCCGCGATCGCGATCTCGGCGTGCGAGTCCCCCGGCGTGACGACGTCGACGATGTCGATGTCGTCGCGCGCGATGACCTCGCGCCAGTCGGTGGCCGAGTCCGCCCAGCCCCACTTCGCGGCAGCGGATGCCACGGCATCCGCGTTCCGACCGACGACGACGCTCATCTCCACCGGGCGCGCCAGGTCGAACATCCGCGGCGCCTGCCGCCACCCGACCGAGTGCGCCGCCCCCATGAAGCCGTAGCCGATCATCGCCACGCGGAGGGGCTGGGCGGAGGTCATGCCAGCACCAGTTCGCGCTCGACGGGCACGCGGTTGGTGACGTAGCGGCCGGGACCGCCGTCGGCGCCCGGCATGATCTGCATGTAGAGCAGACGCATCGTCAGGACGACCTCGACGGTGACCGTCTCGCCCGCCGCGGGCGGGGTGTCGAGGTGGATCAGAACGTCGGGTCGGTCGGCGACGAACCACAGGGTGTCGGACTGCTCGGGCAGCTCCTCGACGCGGTATTCGCGGCCTTCGAGGGAGAAGCGCAGGTCCTCCGTCGGGACCTCGACACCGTTCACCGTGGCGGCGACGCCATCCACGGCCGACAGCCAAAGGCTGCGATACCACGGCAGTTGCAGCGATACGGCGAGCCCGTCGTCGGTGCGACGGACGTCCTTCTCGGCGAAGAGGGAATTGTGAGTGGCCACGGTGGCTCCTAGGCGAAGGTGTCGACGAAGTGCTCGTGCGCGACCGGCGGAACGGGCTCGAGCTTCTGCGTCGTCTCGGGGCTGTAGGGGTGGTTCTTCGACGGCACCGGCTCGTCGGCCGGGGGCATGAAGACGGGCTTGCCGTCGTCGCCGAAGTACATGAGGTCGAGGTCGAACGCGCCCTGGTTCTTCAGGCCGAAGCTCACCCAGTTCTCCTCGAAGGGGGCGCGGGCCAGCTCGTAGCAGCGGAACTTCCAGAACTTCCACTCGCCGTCCTGCTTGAGGAAGTCGATGGCGTACTTGCACCACACCCAGTGGGCCCAGACCTTCTTGCCGAGCACCTCGTCGGGCGAGTACATGTCGGGGAACGCCTCGGCCACGGTCGGGTCGGTCAGGCCCGACTCGGTGCCGGCCATCATCCAGACGCCCTTGGCGGTCTTGCCGTCGGCGGCGACCTCGATCACGGGCGTGTTCGTGGCGTGGAGGATCAGCTTGCCCTCGGGGTGGGGGCGACCGCGGTGGTAATCGGTGACGCTCTGCCACGTCGTGTACTGACCGGCGTTGGTGTACCGGGCGCGGATGCCCTCGGTGCCCTCCTTCACCCACATCGGGATGATCTGCTCGTCCTCGAACGCGTTGTGCAGGTACATGTAGCGGTTGAACAGGTTCTCGACCTGTCCGCGGTCCTCGGCGCGCTGCGCGAGGGCCTGGGCGGCCTCGACCTGCTCGCGCAGACGCGAGACTTCGGCGACGAGGTCCGAGATGGATGCCTCGGTGGTGGTGTTCGACACGGGTACTCCTTCGTGATGCGGGTGTCAGGCCGGCTGGCGCGCGGCGACGGTCTCTTCGATGGCGGTGCGCATGAGCGCGTGCTGCTTCTTCACGAGGTCGATCGGGTCGCTCTCGCCGAGGTCGCTGAAGGCGTGACCCTCCCACTCGCTCGAGAGATAGCCCTGGTACCCGCCCTCGACGAACTGCTTCACGATGCGCGGGATGTCCATGGCGGGCTCCTGCCCGTCGGCGCCGATGTCGTAGAACTTCGCGTGGACGTGGAAGATCTGCGGCATGATGTCGAGCCACTCCTCCGGCGGCACGAGCCCGTGCATGTTGAACGCGAGGCGCGTGAACGGTCCGAAGCGCAGGGGGTCGACACCCTCGCCCGAGAGGTAGTCCTCGAACTTCTGGTTGCGCACGTGCATGGGCGTCGGCTCGTGCCAGATCTCCTCCATGACGGGGAAGTGCTTTTCGTCCATGCCCATCTGGCCGAGCGTGCGCAGCAACGTCGGGGAGAGGGAGTGCATGGTCGAGGAGAAGTCGGCGGTGAAGCCGAGGCGGTCGGACTGCAGCTCGTCGTACATCTCGCGGATCTGCAGCACGTGCGGGTCGTTCGGACCCGACGGGGCGTGGATCTCATACCCGAGCTTCTGGTCGTACTTCTCGGCGAGCGGGAGGAGGCTGCGCAGCAGATCCTTGCCGTGCGAGCGGATGACGACTTTCTTGAAGCCGAGCGTGTGCGCGGCCTTCAGCTGCCGGGCGAGGAAGTCGTGCTCCTCATCGGGCGTCATGTCGCGGTCCTTGCGGCGACCCATGTCGAGGTTGGTACCGACCGCGCTGGCCTCGAGGCCGTACTTCTCGAGCGAGTCGAACCACAGCTTCACGAAGTCGTCATCGACGTCGGGGTACGACCGCAGCAGCTGCGCGAAGTTGAACTCCACGCCCGGTCCGATGCCCTGGTCGTGCACCTCGCGGATCAGCGTCTCGGGCGTGTACAGCCCCGCGGCGAACTCGCTCGTCATCGAATACAGGGTGGTCCCGAGCGTGATGCCGGTCCCGGCGATGCCGTCACTCATGGCGGGTGTCCTTTCAGGCGCGCACGGCGTGCGCGAGGTGGGTGTCCAAGACGCGCCGAGCCTCGGCGGCATCCGTGATCATGCGCGAGCCCGCGGCCTCGGCGGCCGTGCGCTGGATCGCCTGCTCGGCGCGGATGATCTCGAACGGGCTCTGCCAGTGATTCCAGTGCCAGCCCTCGTACTCGCTCGAGACGGCGCCGCTGTACCCGTTGTCGACGAGCAGCGTGATGAGATCGGCGACGGGCACCGAGGGTTCTTGACCGTTCTCGTCGATCCCGAAGAACTTGCCGTGCACGTGGCGCACCCAGGGCATGATCTCGAGCCAGTCGTCGACCCGGGCCGGGCCGAAGAGTCCGGTGCCGTTGATGCCGAAATCGATACCGAGGTCGGGGCGGCCGAACTGGTGCGAGAGCCCGATGAACCGGCCGAAGCGCTGACCGTGGTCGGCTTGATCGGCGGGCGGACCCTGCTCGTAGTACTCGTCCCAGAGGGCGACGACGGCGGCGAGCAGCTCCTCGGACGCGCCGCGGCGGCGGTACGCCTCGAGGAGCGACGGCGCGAAGCCGGTCACCGTGGCGCCCCAGTCCATCGTGAAGCCGAGGAAGGGCGAGCCGACCTTCTCGTAGCGGTCGCGGAGGGCGAGGATGCGCGGGTGCGAGGCGTACTGGTCGGCGTGGACCTCGAGCGCGAGCGTGACGCCGTACTCCTCGGCGATGGGCGCGAGCGCCTCCATCGAGTCGGGGGTCAGCGAGATCTGCACGCGCGCGATCGGGAAGCCGAGCTTTGCCGCCGCCGCGATCTGTTTGCGCATGTACGCGATGAGCTCGTCCTGATCCATGAGCTTGTCGGGACGCAGACCGATGTCGGCGTTGACCGCGAGCGACGTACGGACGAGGCCGACCTCGTCGATCAGATCGGAGAAGCGGCCGGCGAAGTGGTCGTCGATCTCGGGGAATCCGCGGAAGCTCGAGAACCCGATGATCTCCAGGCCCGGCCCGAAGCCCTCGGCCGCGGTCTTGCGGATGAGCTGGTCGAGGTCGTACTCGCGTCCGTGGAACGCGCGGGTGAAGCTGTACAGCGTGACTCCCTGGAGGGGCGTGCCCTTCTGCGCGGTCATGCGAAGGCCTCCTCGGCCGTGCGGACGGACATCGTCTTCGTGTCGTGCTCCTCGATGTGGAGCACCTGGTCGTCGGCGATGATGATGTACGGGATGTAGAGCTCGAGATCGACGCGCACGTCGTGCTCGCCCTCCGCGGCCAGCGCCAGGTCACCCGAGAGCACGGCCGAGTCGGTGGGGAACCACCACTCCCGGGTGTTCGTCTTCATCTCGGCGAAGGTGAACTCCTCACCGTTCATCTGCCAGCGCAGCGACTCGGCCGGAGCCTCGACGCCGTCGATCGTGAGCTTCGCCGCCGAGATGCAGGATGCCGGGAGCGCCCGGTACCAGGGCAGGCGGACTTCGACCGCCGCGCGTCCGTCGTGGGCGCTCAGCGTGCCCTGTTCGATGATGCGATCCGGGATCACCGGGACCTCCTCGTCGGTGCGACCGAAGCCGCAGACTTCTTTGTCTTGATTTCTACAGTCTATTGTCGGATTCCTGCATAAGCAAGGAATCAGACGAGGGATGCCGCGATCCCGCGGGCCCCGCGGACGGCCAGCGCCACGGACGTCAGCGTCGGATTGCACGCGGTCGCGGTGGGGATGACGCCGTTGCCCGCGACGAACAGCCCCGGCACGCCCCAGACCTGGCTGCCGGTGTCGCACACGCTCGTCCCGTCGTCAGCGACACCCATGCGCGTCGAGCCCTGGTAGTGCAGCGACGACCCGAGCGGGAGCGTGAACGGGCGGTCACCGACCGGGTCGCCGATCGCGTCGGCCAGCCGCGTGATCTCTTCGCGTGCCCGTTCGATCACCTCCCGATCACGATCGGTGAGGGTGTAGTGGATGCGGGGAGCCGGCATCCCGTATCCGTCGAGGTGCTCGTCGTCGAACTCGACCCGGTCGTCGGACTGCAGGTCCTTCGCGCAGAACAGCCCGAGACCGACGATCGACCCGGGGATGACAGGGTCGTCATCGGCAAGCGCGATGGGCGAGGCGTCGAGCTGCATGATCTGCCCGTGGAACGGGACGGCGTCGGTGAACGGAACCCAGCTGACGCCGCTGTACTCGGCGAGCCCCGTCGTCGGAGCGTCGTCCCCGAGGGGTGCGACGTCACGCAGCCGCGACGCGTACACCACCTGGGCCTGGTCGTTGAGGTAGCGGCCGAGGGCGGCGGGGCGCACGCCCGATGCCCACAGCAGCTGCGGCGTGCGCAGTGCGTCGGCGGCCACGACGACCGCCCGCGCCGCGATCTCGTGCTCCTGGCCCGACCGCAGGTCGCGCACGACGACGCCCGCCGCGCGCCCGTCGGCGAGCACCACGGAGGTCACGAGCGACTCGTCGATCAGCGAGAAGTTCGGGTTCTCGCGCGTGACGTCGCCGAGAACCACGTCCGACCCCGACCAGACGAGGCGCCCGTCGTCGCGTCGGTGCACGGCCAGCGGCATCCGCTGCACCTTCGTCGCCTCCGTGCGGTCGGCGTCCACCGCGGCCGCCAGGCGTTCGCGGACGATCCCCCCGAACGGGGCGGAGTCGAACGCGTTCCGCGTGACTCCGAGCAGACGCTCGGCCTCGAGGAGGAGTTCGTCCATGTCGGGGAGGAAGTCGATGCGCTCGCTCTCGTTCGGCCACGGGCACGCGCCGGTCCAGTGCGCGGCCATGCCGCCGACGTTGCTCGACATCGCCACGACCGGCAGGCCGTCCTCGCCGTCGAAGGCGTAGCCCTCGTCGAGCAGGAACGTTCCGGGGCGTGCGCCGCGCACCCCCGCTTTGGCCTCACCCGGGCTCGCGACCTTGGTCCCGCGCTCCCCCGGACCCTCCGACGCGGCCTGCGCGCGAACGCGCTCGGCGGGGTCGGCGATGTTCTTCACGTGGGCGCCGGGCGGATCCGACACGGTCGGGCCCACCTCGAACATGGCGATCGAGAGGCCGGGTGCACGCTCCGACAGCACGCGCGCGTAGGCCGCCCCGGTCGGACCGCTGCCGACGATGACCACATCGACGGATGCCGGGTACTCCCGCGCGCTCATGCCGCGCCCGCGATCTGCACGACGTGGGCGACGGATGCCTCCGACGCGGTGGTCGGGTAGTACTCCAGGCCGACCGGCCCGTCGTAGCCGCTGGTGCGCAGCAGGCGGAAACGTTCGGCCCAGTCGAGGTCGCCCGTACCCGGCTCACCACGACCGGGGGCGTCGGCGAGCTGCACGTACTTGATGAGGTCGCCGGCGTTCGCGAGCTCCGCCTCCATGTCCTCGCCCTCGACGGCCGAGTGGTAGATGTCGTAGAGGACACCGAACTGCGGGGAATCCACGCCGCGCGCGACGTAGACGGCCTCCGCCGTGCGGTCGAGCAGGGAACCCGGGTGGTCCACGCGGACGTTCACGGGCTCCAAGACGAGGGTGACGCCCGAGCCGGCGATCTGGGCGATCGCCTTCTGGTAGATCTCGACGAGCTTGTCGAGCTGAACCTGACGCTTCCACCCGCCGAAGCCCGTGCCGCTGCCGACGACGATGCGGGGGCAGCGGAGGTCCTGCGCGATCGCGACGCCCTCGTCGAGCTTGCGGTAGAACTCCGAGTGGTCCCACGGCGGGATCATGAACTGCGTGCGGGGCTCGGCCAGCTGAGCCGTGAGCTGCGTGCCGGTCTCTTCGAGCGCGGCCTTGAGGGCCGGGAGGTCCTTCGGCGTCGCCGGAGCGTCCGCGCCGGTCGGACCCCACATCTCCACGGCGTCGAAGCCCGCGGCGGCCGCCGCGCGTACACGGTCGTGGTAGTCGCCGGCCTCGGTGAAGAGGAGTTCGATGTTGGGAGCGAGCTGGTACATGGGGTCCTTTCGTTGTGCGGGCGCGACGACCGATGGATGCCGGGTGTCCTGGCATCCACGGGGACGCGTCTCAGCCCTTGAGGCCGCCGGCGAAGCCCTGGATGAAGCGCTTCTGGGCGAAGAGGTAGAAGGCGAGGATCGGCACCATCGAGACGATGACGATCGCGAAGATCTGGTTCCAGGCCGACACGAGGGAGCCGATGTAGTAGTACATGGCGACCGGGAGCGTCTGGTTGGCCGAGCCGCCCAGGAAGATCAGCGACGTGAAGAAGTCGTTCCACACGATGAGGCCGGCGAGGATCGCGACGGTGCCGGTGGCGGGCGACATCAGAGGGAGAACGATGCGGAAGAAGATCTGCGTGCGGCTGGCCCCGTCGATGGTCGCGGCCTCCTCGTATTCGGTTCCGAGGCCCCGGAAGAACCCGGCGTAGAGGAAGATCGCGAGCGGCAGCAGCATCCCGGTGTAGAGGATGATCATGCCCCAGGCCGAGCCGGTGAGCCCGAGCGATCGAGCCCCGATGTACAGCGGCACGGTGCCCAGCTGCGTGGGCAGCACGATCGCGACGAGGAAGAGGTAGTACACCGCGCGGCTCCAGCGGCGGGTGCTGCGGGCGATGACGTACCCGGTGAGCGATCCGAGCAGCACCATCAGCACGATGCTGCCGGCGGTGATCACGATGCTGTTGACTAGGCCCAGGACGACGTTCGAATTGCCGGTCGCGGTCAGCACCTTCACGAAGTTCCCGAAGTCCGGAGCCGCCGGGGGCGCCAGGGTCGACGACGTGATCACCTCACGGTCGGACTTCAGCGCCGTCGTGATGAGGAAGTAGAACGGCAGGAGGAACACCAGCGCCAGGAGCCAGAAGCCGAATTCGCGGAGCGCGGTGAGCTTGGTGTAGCGGAACATGTCAGGACTCCTCGGAGCGGCCGGCGGTCACGCGCTGCTGCACGACGGCGAAGACCAGGATGATGAGGGTGAGCAGGAGCGCGAGCGCTGCGCCGTAGCCGAAGTTGCCGAGGGCGAAGGACTGCTTGTACACCTGGGTGGCCAGGGTCTCGGTGGCCGCGGCGGGTCCGCCGCCGGTGAGGGCCATGATCTGGTCGAAGACCCGCAGGCCGTTGACGAGGCCAAGTGTCGTGGCGATCGCCACCGCGGGGCGGATGGAGGGCAGCGTCACGTGCCAGAAGCGTTGCCAGAGGTTCGCTCCGTCGATGGCGGCGGCCTCCTCGATCTCGACCGGCACGGCGGCGAGGCCTGCCATGTAGATGACCATCGCGAAGCCGATGTTCTGCCACACCAGCACGACGAGGACGGTCCAGATCGCCCAGGTCGGGTCGGCCACCCAGGCACGGGCGATGTTGCCGAGACCCACCCCCCGCAGCGCGAGGTTGAGCGGACCGTTGTAGTCGAAGATGAACTTCCAGATGTACGAGGTGGCCAGGGGGCTCAGCACCACCGGCATGAAGAAGAGGGTCCGCAGGACGTAGCGGGACTTCAGGCCGCGGTTGAGGCCGAGGGCGAAGGCCAGACCCAGGATGTTGCTGAGGATCACCGAGCCGAAGGCCAGGAACAGCGTGTTCCCCAGGGCACCGAGCTTGGTGGGGTCCTGGAAGATCTTGACGAAGTTGTCGAGGCCGATGAGCTCGAAGGCACCGATACCGGTCCAGTTGGTGAAGGCGAAGAACCCGCCGATGCTCGTGGCGACGTAGTGGATGCCGATGACGAAGAGGATGCCGGGGAGGGCCCACCACCAGTACCCGAACTTCAGCAGTCCGGGCCGTCGCGGAGCCGGGGCCCGGCGCCGTCCACGGCGCGGCAGGACCACCCGCTCGGTCTCGGTCCGAGCCGCATCGCTCGGTCGAAGGGTTGTGCTCATGACGTCCTCGTCTCCGTGGGGATGGGTGCGGCTCCGCCGCCCGGGACCTCTCGGGGTCCCGGGCGGCGGAGGAGGTCAGTTGCCCCAGGCGGCGTCCATGCTCTGGAGCACCTGGTCGATGGTCGTCTGACCGGTCAGCAGTCCCTGGCCGCCGACCTGCAGCGCCTCGTAGACCGAGGGGTTGGGCCAGATGTTGTTCGGCAGCGGCGTGTACTGCTTGTTCTTCAGCAGATCGGCCACGGGCGCGTAGATCGTGCCGGTGAGGTCGAGCTTGTCGAAGGCCGACACGGGCAGCTCGCCGGAGAGCTCGTAGTAGCGCTGCTGCTGATCGGGCTCCGCCATCCACTCGAGGAAGTCCTGCGCGGCCTCCTTGTTCTTGGCCTTGGCGTTGATCGACAGCGTGTAGTTGGAGCTCCCGAGCACCATCGGCTTGCCGCTCTTGGCGGGGAAGGGCTCGACGGCGAACTCGGCCTCGGCGGGCGCGGCCTTGGAGATCTCGACCGCGGCACCCGACGGGATGAAGCTGCCCACCGAGGTTCCCTGGGCGAGGCCGTTCGTGATGGCGTCGAAGCCGCCGCCCTCGGCGCCGGGCTGGAAGCAGCCGGCGTCCTTCAGGTCGATGAACGTCTGGAGGGTGTCCTTCCAGCCCTGGCTCTCGGCGAAGGTGACCTTGCCGTCGGCGCGCTGCTGGTTCCAGTCGGGCGTTGCCGAATACACGCGGGTCGCCGAGATGCCCTGGATGGTCAGACCGACGTTCGGGCCGGCGGCACCGGCGAGGGCGAGGAGCGACGCACCCTGGCCCTGCAGCGACGAGCACGCCGCGGTCAACTCGCTCATGGTGGTCGGGAAGTCGGTCAGGCCCTTCATCTTCGCCGTACCGAGGCTCGCGACGACCGCGCCGATCGTGAAGTCGAGGGGCTGGCCGTAGACCTTGTCGTCGACGGTGTAGACCGACTCGCTGCCGGGGATGATGAGGCTCTTCGCGGTGTCGCCGAGGGGCTCGAGGAATCCGGCCTCCGCGAGCGGGATGATGCCGCGGGCGTCGCCCGACCCCGGAGTGGTCTGGATGACGTCGGAGGCGTTCCCGGCCTGCAGCTGCGTGCGGATCGTCTCGCCGTACTTGTCGTTCGGCGTGGGGTTGGTGGTGATGGTCACACCCTCGTGCTGCTCCTGATACTCCTTGGCGAGGGTTTCGTACGGGCTCTCGAGGTTGTTGGAGGTCGCGAACGTGAAGGTGAACGACTTCCCGTCCCCCGAACCGGAGTCGCCGGAGGTGGAGCCGGAGCATCCGGCGAGGACGAGGGCTGCTGCAGTGGGAAGAGCGAAAAGACCAACGAGCCGCGTGACGCGACGGCGGGATTGGGTCATGGCCAGCCTTTCTGACGACGTTGTCGGCGGCCCCTTCGGTGGAGCGCCTGTGCTGTGTTCCTCAGTATCAAGTGGATGCGCCGAAAAAGCACATAAGTCTTGCGGATAGAGCACATAAGACCCGCCGGAGCGATGGCATCCATCCCCGCGATGCGAGGGGTGCGGCGCATAGACCCCGTGGATACACTGGCGGGACGCATATCCGAGCGAAGGATCACATCGTGGTGACCGATCATGCGACGCTGTCGCGCCTCGACCTCAACCTGCTCATCGCGCTGGACGCGCTGCTCACCGAGCGCAGCGTCACACGCGCGGCCGACCGGCTCCACCTCAGTCAGCCGGCGTTGAGCGCCTCGCTCGCTCGGCTGCGCACGCACTTCAACGACCAGATCCTCGCCCGACGCGGGAACACGTACGAGCTCACGCCGTTCGCGGTGCGCCTGACCGATCACACGAGCACGGCCCTCGAGGCCGCCCGCCGGGTTTTCGAGAGCCAGGCGTCGTGGTCGCCCGCCGAGTCCACGCGCGAATTCTCCATCTACGGCTCCGACTACGGATTCGTCACCGTGGGCACCGTCGTCTCCCAGCTCGCCGCCGAACAGGCCCCCGGGGTGCGGTTCCGGTACATGTTGCACAACCCGGGCATCGTCGAGGATGCCGCCAACCGCCTGCGCTCCGCCGACGGCATGGTCATCCCGCACGGCCCGGTCTCGGAGCTGCCGTACCTCGATCTGTGGCAGGACGACTGGCTGGCGGTCGTCGCCGACGACAACGACGAGGTGGGCGAATCGCTCACGATGGAGAACCTCGCCGACATGCCGTGGGTCCTCACGTTCCAGTCGCGCTCGGCCTTCACCTCCGCGGCGCGTCAGATCCAGCAGCTCGGGGTCGAACCGCACATCGAAGTGGTCCTGGAGAGCTTCCTCTCGGTGGGCCACTTCGTCAGCGGCACCCGTCGCGTCGGGCTCGTGCAGTCGGCGCTCGCCCCGCACCTGCTGCGCATCGGCGGCATCCGCGTCGTGCCCCTCCCCTTCGCCGCCACGCCCATTGTGAGCGCCCTGTGGTGGCATCCCTCGCACAACCGCGATCCCGAACACGAGTGGATGCGAGGCCTCTTCGCCGAAGCCGGCCGCCGGATCGCCGCGGGGCACGCGCCGCACTGAACAGCTGCTTCGCATCAGCGACAGTGATGGACGGCATCGGGATGCCACGGCGCCCATCGGTGCTCATCCCCGGTGTCCGAGCGCTACTTTCAAAATCAGAACCAACGTCCTGATTCTGCAAATCGTGCGTTCGTTCATCATCTCGACGCCCGCTCAGTGAGGAGCACACCATGGCAGAACCGTTGCGCATCCTGATCGTCGGCGCCGGGATCGGGGGCCTGAGCACGGCCTCCGCCCTGGCCCGCATCGGCGCGACCGTCGACGTCATCGACGACAAGCCCGAGATCAGCGTCGCCGGCGTCGGTTTCGGGCTGCGCATCAACGGCCTGCGCGCCGTGCGCGACATCGGCCTGCTGGAGGACGTTCTCGAGATCGGCCATCCCGCGCCGGGGATCGACAACTACGACGCCGACGGCAACTTCCTCAGCGCCATGAGCTACGGCACGCGAGACGAGGGCCTTCCCGGGTGTGTGACGATGTCGCGGATCGCTTTTCTGGAGATCGCCGCGCGGCACGCCCGCGAGCACGGCTCCACCTTCCGGATGAGCACGACCGTCGCGGCGATCGCGCAGGACGACGACAAGGCAACCGTCACCTTCAGCACCGGCGACCAGGTCGACTACGACCTGGTGCTCGGCTTCGACGGCCTCCACTCGCAGATCCGCCGCGAGTACTTCGGTGAGAAGTACGCTCCCCGCCCGGTCGGTGGGGTCGCGTGGCGCGCGGGGCTCCCCAACCGCCGCAAGATCATGCAGCCCATCATCTGCCAGGGCTACGGCGGCAAGATCATGCTCACGCCGCTGTCGGAAGACACGATGTACATGGTGCTCACCGTGGCCGAGGAGGGGCGCCCCCGCTACGACGCGAGCAGGATGGCGGAGATCATGCACGATCGCGCGGTCTCCCTCACGCGCGGATCGGAGTTCCTGGCCGACGCGCTGGCAGACGTGCGTCACGCCGAGAACGTCGCCTACACGCCCTACTCGACCGTGTGGGTGCCATACCCCTGGTTCCGTGGCCGCGTCATGATCCTGGGCGACGCCGCGCACACCATGACGCCGTACCTCGGGTCGGGGGCCGCCATGAGCATCGAAGACGGCGTCGTTCTCGCGCAGGAGCTCGCGAAGGATCCGTCCCTGCTCGATGCGCAGCTGAACTTCATGAAGCGCCGCCTTCCGCGCGTGCGCGCCGTCCTCGATCGCTCGATCGAGTCGATGCTCGAGGAGTTCGATTCCGTCACCGACGAGACGTACCGCGCGCGCATCGATCACCTCCGCCACGACGAGCCGATCGCGAACGAGTACGCGAACCGCCTCCTGCGGATGCCCTACTGACCCGTCGAGGAGACGCACGTGTCGCACACTTCCGCCACCACCCGCACCCTTGTCGTGGATGCCGCCCGCGAAAGCGCCTTCCGACCGCTGAACGGCGTCGGCGGCGTACCCGGACCTGTGGACGGCTACCCGGACTTCCCCGACATGACGCCGCTGTGGCGCGAGGCGGGGGTGACGGTCGTCCGCTCGTTCGACTGGGTCTCCCGACTCGACACGAGGGACAACCCCACAAGCCTGTTCCCCGACTGGAGCGCGGACGTCGACGACCCCGCGAGCTACAACTTCGCGGCCACCGACCAGTGGGTCGAGGCGGTGCACGCCATCGGCGCCGAGGTGATGTTCACGGTCGCCAGCTCGATCCCGAAGAACAAGCTCCCCACTGAGGACCTCGAGGTCTACGGGCGCGTCGTCGAGCACATCGTCCGCCACTACTCGCAAGGGTGGGCCGGCGGGCCCGCGAAACCCGTCCGCATCTACGAGTTCGGCGATCAGCCCGACTTCGGCCCCCTGCACTTCGCCGGGCGGCCCGAGGAGTTCTACGCCATGTACCGCGCGTTCTGCGAGGCGGTTTCCCGGGTGGATGCCAGCCTGACGGTCGGTGGACCGTCCCTCGCCTTCTCGCTCGAAGCGGGCTCTGCGTACCGCGAGGGTTTCCTCGAGTTCGTGCGCGAGAACGACCTCCCCCTGCACTTCTTCTCGTTCCTCTGGTTCACCGACGGAACCCGCGATCCGCTCGACTACCGCTACGTGTCGCGCGAGCTGCGGGAGGTTCTCGATCGGCACGGGTTCACCGACACCGACCTGACGCTCAGCTACTGGAACTACCTCGCGGTTCCGAGTAGCTCTGCGCCGGCTGGGGAGAAGGGCGCATTCCAGGCCGCCACGGCGATCTCCTTGCAGGACACGGTCATCGACCACGCCTTCTTCTTCCGCGCCGACAGCGGACGCGACCCGCATTACGGGTTCGTCGACCCGGGTGGCGTGGGCGACGTGGACGGCAACCCGGACGAGCGTTCCCACGCGCTGGTTCTGGCCGGCCGCGCACTCACCGGGCGGCGCCTCGCCGTCTCGGGCGGCGACGAATCGGGCCTCGCCTGCGCCGCCGGCCGCGACGGCGACACCGTGCGCATCCTGGTGGCGAACTACGTCGCGCCCGACAGTGCCCTCGCCCCCCGCGAGGAGGATCGCTTCACCTTCCGCATCCCCATCGGCGAGCAGCGGATCGAGCTGGGACTGACGCTGCCGCCTCAGCGGAGCGAGCTGGCATCCGCGGGAGTGGAGTCGGTTCGCGTCGAGGTGCGCAACCTTCCGTGGACGGATGCCACCGTCCACGCCACGATCGCGTCCCTAGACGGTGTGGTCGAGGGGCCGCGCCCGGTGCCGGTGTCGGCGGCGGGTACCCTCCAGCTAGACATCGCCCTGTCGGCCCAGTCGGTCTTCCTCGTGGAGCTCACGGCCTGACGGCGGGAGCGACGGGATGAGAGCGATGGGGGGACGACCGACCGTGAACGGGATGTCGGAGCCCAAGCAGCAGCGCAGCCGCGACTCGTTCGCAAAGGTGCGCGCCGCCGTCCTCGAGCTCCTGCACGAGCGTGGCACGGGCCAGTTCTCGCTCGCCGAGGTCAGCGCGAAGGCCGAGGTCTCGATCGGCTCGATCTACGGCCGGGTCGCCAGCAAGGTCGAGCTGCTGAGGGTGATCCAGGGTCAGGAGTTCGATCGCCTCGACGTCGAGACCGAGGAGCGCGTGGGCGCCGCCGGAGTCGGAGCCGCGAGCTTCGCGCGCGCGACGGCCGAGATCGTCACGGTGTACGCCGAGATCCTGCGGGAGAACCGCGACCTTCTCTCCCCGTTCTTCCTCCTGGGAGTGGAGGATGCCGAGATCCTCGACCGCGGTCGGCACTCCGGCGATGCCGGGCAGGCGGTCTTCCTCCGGGCGCTGCTCGCGGCCGCCGAGGAACACGGCGTCGACCTCACGCGGGAGCGGGCCGACTGGGCGTTCGAGATCTTCTACAGCCTGTGCGTGCGCTACCTCGGCCTCGGCGTCACGGCGACCGCGAGCCCGCACGACGCCTACGCCTGGCCCGACCTGCTCGAGCGCCTCTCGCGAACGGTGTACCTCACGGTGTCGTCGGACTGACCCGGCGAGCAGTCCTTCATCGGGCTTGTCGCCCTGTCACTCGCCGATACGAGTCCAGGTGGCGGAGCGGCCCGCGCCGTCCGATTGCACACTCCCGGCGACGCGGAGCTGGTCCAAAACGAGACGGATCGTCTGGTCGCTGACGCCCGGCAAGGCCGCGCGGATGTCCGCGATACGGAACGTCGCGGGGGCATGATTCGTGACGTAGTCGCGGACGCGATCCTGCTTGCTACCGGTCGACCGGTTCGCGGCAGTGATGGCAGCGAATCGGTCGTAGGAGTCGTGCAAGACGGTGACGAAGTAACGCAGCCATGGCCACGGGTCGTGGTCACCCGTGTGCCAACCATGGGTCGAGGCCAACAGACCGGCGTAATAGGCATCGGCCGTCTGGGCGATTCGGTCCTCGAGTGAGATATATCGCGTGACGTCGTAGTCCGCGTGTTGGAGCAGGGCATTCGTGATGGCTCTCGTGATGCGCCCGTTGCCGTCGTCGAACGGATGGATGGTGAGCAGGTCGAGAACGAACAGACCGGTGAGCAGGATCGGGTGATGCCGATCGGCGTCCATCGCCCCGTTGTAGCGGGCGATGAGCTCGTCGAGGTGGGACAGTGTCTCGGTCGGCGCCACGGGAGTGAAACGTGTGGTTGTGCTGCCGTCCGCGTTGCGGTCGACGACGAGGTTCGCGGTGGTCTTGAACGCACCGCCTGGTATGTCCGTATACCGGAAGAGCAGGCGGTGCAAGTGCAGGAGGAGGCCGACGTTCAGCGGACGCCACGACTCCTGGTACAGATAATCCAGCGCCTCTCGGTAGCCTGCGAGTTCTTGCTCGCTGCGGTCGCGCAAGCCGGTGACCTCGCCGCCGAGGATGGCAGCAGCTCTCACTTTGTCCGCGACCACCACACCTTCTATCGCGGAGGATGCCTCGATGCTGGCGACGCGTGCCCGCTCAGCGAGTGAAGTGAGGAGCGCGGGGAGCTTGTCCCGAAACAGCGCTTCACTCCCCCGCCCGGTATCGACCGCGCGGAGTGAGGCGACAACATCGAAGGGCACGGATCCGATGAAGTGGTCGAGGTCTACGAACGATCTCATCGCGCCCTCAATCCACTAAAAGTACTATTTCTACCTTCATATTAGTAGGTTTAGGAGCTTCTTGAGAGATGCGTCGGTCGCGCGCCTCACGCATGCGTCCGGGAGCGGGCGAGGTTACCCCGCCGGCACCGCCCGCATCGACGCGCGGATCAGGTCGTGCTGGCGCCGGACGAGCAGCAGCGGGTCGACTTCGCCGAGCTCGGCGAAGGCGTGGCCCTCCCATTCGCTCGACCAGAAGCCGCGGTAGCCGCCCTCGACGAACACGCGCACGAGCTCCGGGTAGTCGATTGCCGGCTCCTGACCCTGCGCGTCGATGTCGTAGAACTTCGCGTGCACGTGCAAGATCTGCGGCATGATGTCGGCCCACTCGCGCGGGTCCACGTGGCCGTGCATATTGAAGGCCAGGTGCGCGAACGATCCCAGGCGGCCCGGATCGAAGTCCCGGCCGCGCAGGTAGCCGAGGAACTCCTGCTGTCGCGCTTGCATGGTGGCATCCGTCGCCCAGATCTCCTGCAACCTCGTCACCGCCGCGTCGTCGAGACCGGCACGCCGCACGGCACGCAGCAGTGTCGGCGACATCGCGTGCATCGTCGACGAGAAGTCGGCGACGAAGCCCAGCAGCGGCGAGTCGAGCTCGGCGTACGTCTCGCGCACGCGCAGGATCGGTTCGGCGTTCGGGCCCATCGGCGCGTGGATCTCATACGCGAGTTTCAGCTTGAGCTCTTCGGCGATCGGCAGGAGCCGGCGCAGCAACTCGGGCTTGGCCGACTGGATGCGCACGAGCGGGAAGCCGAGCTTCTTCGCCCCCTCGAGCATCAGCTTCGAGAACGCGAACTCCTCGTCGGGGGTCATATCGCGGTCGCGCCGGCGACCCATGTCGAGGTTCGCGCCGAACGAACTCTCCACGAACCCGTGCCGGTCGAACGCCGCGCGCCACGTGCGCACGAAGTCGTCCCCGACCACCGGATAGGTCGGCACCATCTGGGATGCCACGATCTCGATGCCGGGACCGATCCCGAGCTCCGCGACGCGGTCGAGCAGGCCGTCGAAGTCGTACCACCCGGCGCGGAACTCCGCGCTCGCCGAGTAGAGCGTCAGACCGAGGCGGAACGGGTCGTCGTCGGTCGCGGGCGGCGGCGGCGCCACCTCGTGCACGAGCGACGGGGGCGCGGCATCCGTGTCGACGACCGCGAGGGTCTTCACATCGTGCACGACGTTCGGCACGTACATGCCGGGCCCGCCGTCCTGGCCGGGCGCGATCTGCATGTACGGCAGGCGCAGCTCGCCGTGCAGCACGACGTCGTGGGTCTCGCCGACCGCGACGGGCTCGGCTCGTCGGGCCACGAGCAGCGGGTGCTGCTGCAGGAACCACAGCGTCTCGCTCTGCTCCGGGAGTTCATCGAGGCGGTACGACGCGTCGCCGAAGTCGACGCGGAGGTCATCGGCATCCACCCGTTCCCCGTCGACGGAGAGCTCGAGCGTCGTCACGGACGAGAGCCAGAGGCTGCGATACCAGGGGATCGTGAGCCGCAGCGCGAGTCCGTCGGGGTGGGGGCGGAGGCTGTCGTCGTGGAGGAGTCCGTTGGGCATGGCGCGCCTCACAGCCGGTCCGCGATCTGGCGGATCAGCGAGTGCTGTCGCCGCACCTGCTCGATCGAGCGCCACGGTTCGCGCTCGCCCTCGTACTCGCTGGAGAGATACCCGGTGTACCCGGCGTCCTTCAGCGCGCGGAGCACCGGCTCCCACGGGATCTGCTTGTCGTCGAGCTCTTCGTCGATGTCGTGGAACTTCGCCTGGATGAACACGACGTTCTCGATGACGTCGAACACGTCGTTGGGGTCGACGTGGATGCCGTCGAGGAACGCCGGCCGCTGCCCCGGCAGCTCGCCGGGCTTGAGCGGGATGGGGCGGTCCTGGAAGATCCCCGTGTCCAGCAGCAGCCCGAAGTGCTTCGTGCCGGTGCGGCGGATGAGAGCGATGTAGTCGTCGACGACCTCGTGCTTGATGGGAGTGGGCGAGTGGATCTCGGGGCAGATGATGACGTCGAGCTCTTCCGCGAGCGGGAGGGATGCCTCGACGGCCTCGGTCCAGATCGGGTGCGGGATGAGGTCGCTCGACACCACGCCGATCTTGGGCCGGACGAACCGGAACCCGAGGCGCTTCGCCAGCCGCAGGTCGCGTTGGAGAGCTGCCGCGCCCTCCTCGACCGTCATGTCGCGGGCGTGCGGGCCGCTGGAGTGCAGGCGCGTGTCGATCCACGAGCCGTAGTTCGTCGGCTCGAGGCCATACTTCTGCAGCAGCGCGAACCACTGGTCGACCCACTCGTCCGAGGGGTTCGGGTAGTTCGGGATGTGTGCTTCGCCGAGGATCTCGAGTCCCGTCGCGCCGATGTCGGCGATAGACGCCATCGCGGTCTCGAGGTCCATGACCGTGCCGAAGTCGGTCATGTAGCTGTAGAGCGAGACGCCGTACTGGAAGGGGGCTCCGGATGCCTCGGGCGCGAGCGTAACGTCCTTGGTGACGCGGTAGGTGCTCGGCTGGTGCTCCTGGGGGATGTACGACATGCGCAGCCGCAGCTCGATCGACAGCGGGTGCACGCCGTCGGGCAGGCCGCCCGGCAGTGGCACGGTGATGATCGCGGCGTCTTCGAGCGGCCAACGCACCCCGTCGCCGTCCCACAGCTCGGCGAGCGTGTACTGCCTCCCCTGGAGGGTCCACAGCGGCACGTCGGGCGCGACATCGACCAGCCCGGGGATGCTCACGCCGATGCCGTCGATGAGGGATGCCGCCATGCCGCGATAGGACGGCATCCGGACACGGAACTGGAAGCCGGTGATCTCGTCGCCGTCGCGGACGTTACGGAATCCGACGGACTGGATGAGGTCTCGCTCGAGAAGCATCGTCGCTCCCTCTCTCTGGGGTTCGCTTCGACGCTACCGCCCTTATGCCTCTTTCAGACATAAGGGCTTCTGATCCTCGGTATCAGCTCCGCGGTTCCGCAAACACTTCGGTCGCGATGCGAAACGCCGTGTTCGCGGCGGGGACGCCCGAATAGATCGCGGACTGCAGGATCACCTCGCGGATCTCGTCGACGGTCAGGCCGTTGCGCAGAGCCGCGCGCAGGTGCATCGCGAGCTCCTCGTGGTGTCCGTGCGCGATCAGCGAGCTCAGCACCGCCACCGACCGCGACCGGCGGTCGAGACCCGGCCGCGACCACACATCGCCCCACGCCACGCGCGTGATGAAGTCCTGCCAGTCCGCCGTGAGGTCCGTCGTCGCCGCGGTCGCGCGGTCGACGTGCGCGTCCGACAGCACCTCGCGGCGCACCGCCATGCCCTGGTCGTAGCGTTCGCCGTCGGTCAGTCCGGTTCCGTCGGGGCGGGTCATCGGGTCTCCTCGGGGGATGCGAAGAACGAGCGGAGGAGGGATGCCACGGCCTCCGGCTGTTCCGCGGGCGGCAGGTGTCCGGCGTCGTCGACGCGCGCCGTGCGCCCACGGACCACGCCTCCGGCGATCTCGATCGCCTTCTCTTCGGGTGCGACGGCATCGAAAGCGCCCCACGCGGCGAGCACGGGGACCTCGACCCTGCCCAGGGACGAGCGCACGTCGTAGGCCCCGAGCGCCTCGCAGCAGCGGGCGTAGCTCTCGTCGTCGGCATCCTGCAGCACGTGCAGGAGGCGCCCACTGAGCTCGGGGCGACGAGCCATCGACTCGGGGGCGAACCAGCGCTGCGCAGAGCCGATGATCAGGCTCGAGGTGCTCTGTGCCCGCGCCTGCGCGGCCCGATCGGCCCACGACGCCGGGTCGCCGAGCACGGCCCCGGATGCCACGATCGCCGCCGCCCGCAGCCGAGTCCCGTGCCGGAGCGCGAGCTCCAGGCCCGTCGCGCCACCGAGCGACACCCCGGCGTAGAAGAACGTCTCGTCGGGGACGGCCGCGGCCACGGCATCCGCGAGGTCGGCGACGGTGAACGGCCCGGTCGCCACCGGCCCCGCGCCGTGCCCGGGGAGGTCCCAGGCCGAGACGCGGTAGTCGTCGGCGAGCAGCGGCACGACGTCGTCCCACAGGATCGTCGAGGTGCCGAGCGAGGGACCGAGCACGACGAGGGGTGCGTCCGCGGGTCCGACGGGGGCGGTCAGCGCGATCATCGGGGGTCCTCCGTTCGTGCCAGGCGCGGCGCGAGCCCGACGTATCCCGCCGGGTCGAGCAGCGCATCGAGATCGAGGTCGCGGGTCTCGGGCAGCGCCCGCAGCGCTTCGGCGAGATCGCCCTCCCCGCCGACGAGCGCCGCGAAGCGGTCCGCCCCGATCAGCGGGACGAGCACGCCCCGCAAGCGCTCGCTGACGATCCGGCCGCCCGTGAGCGCGACGTTGCGCGCCGCGGCATCCGCGTCGATCCGGAGGTGGGCCGCGAGCGACGACGCGTGCCACGACGCCCCCAGGGCGAGGCGCAGGAGTTCGCGCAGCGTCGGCCATTCGGCGTGCCAAGCGCCGTCGGGGCGCTCGTCGACGGCCAGAGCGGATGCCAGGTGCAACGTCGCGGCGAGCTGCGGCGCGCGCAGCGCCGCCGACCGGATGAGCACGGCCTCGGCGGGGTTCTGCTTCTGCGGCATGGCCGACGAACCGCCGCCCGTGCCCTCGGCGACCTCCCCGATCTCGGTGCGGCTGAGGGTCGCGACGTCGGCCGCGACCTTCCCGACCGTATCGATCGCCTGTGTGAGGGCGTCGCCTAGCTCGGTCACCGGCCAGCGCATGACGTGCCACGGGGCGTCGGGCACATCGAGTCCCGCGGCCCGCGCGTAGGCGGCGGGCAGCGCGGCGGCGGCATCCACCGATCCCGTGATCTCGACGAACGACGCGAGCGTTCCGCCGGCACCGGCGAGCTGCGCGGGGAAGACGAGGGCGTCGAGCCGGTCGACGGCGCGACGGATGCCACGCTCCCACGCCGCCACCCGGGCACCGACCGTGGTGGGGACCGCGTGCTGCGTGAGGGTGCGAGCCGCAGCGACGGTGCCGGCGTGCGCCTCGGCTTGCGCGCGCAGCCACTGTGCGGCGTGCGTGAGCGAGGCACGCACCTGCTCCACCGCGGTACGGGCGACGATCATCGTCGCGGTGTCGAGGATGTCCTGACTCGTCGCTCCGCGGTGGATCCACGGGGCGGACTCCGCCGGGACGCGAGCCTTCAGCTCGCCGACGAGCGGGATCACCGGGTTGCCGCCGGACACCGCCGCAGCCGCGAGGGCGTCGAGGTCGATGCCGAGCGACGGCGAGCCGTACTTCTCATCGATGCCGAACGCGTGGTCGACGGCGACCGCGACCTCTCGAGGTGCGATGCCCCCATCGGCGTAGGCGGCGACGAGCGCGCACTCCGCGCGCACGAGCGCGTCGAGGTACGCGCGATCCGAGACGAGGATGTCGTGACCGACGGTCGCGGGCGAGAGCAGGCCCGCGTCGAGGGGGTCAGAAGGCAAGGAAGACCGTCTCCTTCTCGCCCTGCAGTCGGATGTCGTGGTGGAGGTGTCCGTCGGGCGTACGCGTCGCCACGAGGCTAGCGCGCTCGTCCGCATCGAGCGAGGACAGCAGCGGGTCGGCGGCGAGCGCCGCGTCGTCGCCGGGGACGTAGATGCGGGTGTGCAGCTTGTTCGGCAGCCCGCGGGCGAAGACGATCGCGGCGAAGAACCCGGGCCGGCCGTCCGACCCGCCGGGCGTGCGCGTCCAGAACTCGTAGTGCCCTTCGTCGTTCGTGAAGGCGCGCCCGAAGCCGGTGAACGTGTGGTCGTCTCGCCGGAACGCGCCGCGCGCGCGAGACACCGAACCGTCGGCATCCGCCCCGAAGATCTCGACGAGCGCGTCGGGGATGGGGGCTCCCGCGCCGTCGAACACGGTGCCCGAGAGCACGATCGCCCCGGGCGAGTGGGGGAAGGCGACCTCGTGCTGCTTCGGGAATTCCAGCCCGTAGGCGAAGAACGGGCCGACGGTCTGGCCGGGGGTGGGGCGGTGGGTCTTCGGGGGGATCATGCGTCGCCCTCCTGCTCGAAGTAGGTCTGGTCGGGGCCGTCGACGACGATGTCGAAGCGGTAGCCGGTGGCCCATTCCGGTGAGGTGAGGTCGTGGTCGTAGACGCCGACGAGGGCGTCGCGGTCCTTCTGCCGGTGGATGCTGTTGTAGATCGGGTCGAGCGCGAACAGCGGGTCGCCGGGGAAGTACATCTGCGTCACAAGACGCTGCGTGAAGGACGTGCCGAACACCGAGAAGTGGATGTGGGCCGGCCGCCAGGCGTTGCGGTGGTTCTTCCACGGGTAGGGGCCGGGCTTGATCGTCGTGAAGGCGTACTCCCCCGCGTCGTTCGTGATCGCGCGTCCCGCGCCCGTGAAGTTCGGGTCGAGCGGGGCGGGGTGCTGGTCGCGCTGGTGGATGTAGCGTCCGGCGGAGTTGGCCTGCCAGATCTCGATGAGCTGGTTCGCCAACGGACGGCCCCACGAGTCGAGCAGCCGGCCGCGCACCGTCATGCGCTCGCCGAGCGGCTCGCCGGCGTGCTGCAGCGTGAGGTCGGATTCGATCGCGGCGACATCGCGCTGCCCGAACGCGGGCGAGAACAGCTCGATGGTCTCGGGGTCGACGAGCTTCGGGTTCTTCGTGGGGTGGCGGAGCACGCTCGACCGGTACGCGGGGAAGTCGTACGAGGTGGCCGGGAGCTTCTCGCCGGCGGCCTCGCGGGCATCGAGCGCGGCGTGCGCGGCCTGGATCTCTCGGGTGATCTCGTCCTGCGTCGCCTGGTCGGGGGCGGCCAGCAGCGACTCGGGAGCGGCGGCGGGGGTGCGGGTCATCGGGTCTCCTTCGACCGATCCATGTTCCGGCACGCGCCCGCTCGCACGCCAGCGTGTTCTCGCTGAATGGGAATCGTGGCATCCTGAGCCCATGGCCAACTCCCCCTCGGGCGATTCGGTGACCGATCGCCTGGTGCGCATCCTCGAGACCTTCACCCCCACGCGCACCGCCCAGACCACGGCGGAGATCGGCCGTCGCGCACAGCTGCCGAGCTCGTCGGCGCACCGGATCGTGAACGAGCTCGTGGATGCCGGGCTCCTCGAGCGCGACGACGAGCGGAGGGTCCGCGTCGGCATGCGGCTGTGGGAGCTGGCGACCCGCTCGTCGCACGCGCTCCGCCTGCGGCAGGCGGCTCTGCCGTTCATGGAGCGGGTGCAGGTGCGCGTACGCGAGCACACCCAGCTCGCGATCCTCGAACAGGACGAAGCGCTGTTCCTCGAGCGTCTGAGCGCACCGGACTCCGGCGCGAACATCACCCGCGTCGCCGGCCGACTGCCCCTGCACGCGTCGTCCTCGGGCCTCGTCCTGCTCGCGTTCGCTCCGCACGACCTGCGGGAGCGGGTTCTCGGCCACCCGCTCGTCGCCGTGACGCCGTCGACGATCGTCGACCCCGGGGTGCTCCGGCGGACGCTCGCCGAGATCCGCACGCTCGGCCACGTGATCGCGCCGGGGTACGTCGACGAGGTGTCGACGGGCGTCGCGGTTCCCGTGCGCGACGAGACCGGGGCCGTGATCGCCGCCCTTTCGGTGGTGCTGCCCCGCGACGCCGAGACGCAGTTCGCCCTCGGCGAGCTCCACCGCGCCGCCCGCGACACCGAGCGCGCGCTGGGCTACCGCCGCTGAGTCCCCCTTCCACCCCCGGAAGACGCGGAGGCGGAAGAACTCCGTTCAATGGGAATACGGGCGCAGGGCGACGGCATCCGCGCCAGCATCGGGCGGGTACCCGTCGAAGGAGACGCCATGACCACCACCGTCCGCACCCGTGTCGCGATCGTCGGCGCCGGACCCGCGGGACTCCTTCTGTCCCACCTGCTCGACGCCGCCGGCATCCCCTCGGTCGTCATCGACCAGCGCTCGCGCGATGAGATCGAGAGCACGATCCGCGCCGGCATCCTGGAGCAGGGCACCGTCGAACTGCTCGACACCCTCGGCGACGCCTCGCGTGTGCGCACCGTCGGTCACCGCCACGACGGCATCGAACTGCGATTCGCGGGCGAGGGGCACCGCATCGACTTCCCGGCGCTCGTCGGCCGGTCGGTCTGGCTCTACCCGCAGCACGAGGTGCTGAAGGATCTCATCGTCGCGCGGCTCGCGGCGGGCCAGGACCTGCGCTTCGGCGTCACGGCGGAGAGCGTCCAGGATGCCGAGACCGACCTGCCCCGTGTCATCGCCCGCGACGCCGAGGGTCAGCCGTTCGAGATCGAGGCCGAGTTCGTCGTCGGCTCCGACGGGTCGCGCAGCGTCGCCCGCGCCGCGGTGACCGGATCGAGCACGGGCGGCTACTTCCGCGAGTACCCGTTCGCGTGGTTCGGCATCCTATGCGAAGCGCCGCCGAGCTCCGACGAGCTCATCTACAGCAACTCTCCCGACGGCTTCGCGCTCGTCAGCCAGCGGTCGGCGACCGTGCAGCGGATGTACTTCCAGTGCGACCCCGAGACCGATACGGCGGCGTTCTCCGAGGCGCAGCTGTGGGACGAGCTGCAGAAGCGCGTCCCCGGCACGACCCTGAAAGAGGGGCCGATCTTCCAGCGCGACGTGCTGCGCTTCCGCAGCTTCGTCGCGCACGACCTGCGGCGCGGCCGCGTCGCGCTCGTCGGCGACGCCGCGCACACCGTCCCGCCCACGGGGGCGAAGGGCATGAACCTCGCGATCGCCGACGTGCGGCTGCTCGCCGACGCGCTGCGCGCTCTCCTGCTCGAGGACGACGCGCGCCCGCTCGAGACCTATCCCGAGCGGGCGCTGCACCGCATCTGGAAGGCGCAGCACTTCTCGTGGTGGATGACGAGCCTGCTGCATGTGGCCCCGGATGCCACCGACTTCGACCGCCGCCGCCAGCTCGGCGAGCTGCGGGCGGTCACCGAGTCCGAGCACGGCAAGGCGTACCTCGCCGAGGCGTACTGCGGCTGGCCGCTGGACTGAGCCCTACTTCCGGTCGGGGCGGAACGGACTCGGCACCACGGGGTGCGCGCCGGTATAGCCCTCGCGCTCGGCGGCGAGCTCGGCGATGAGCTTGCGTCGAGCGAACCAGCCGATCGTGATGAGCACGCTCGCGACGAGCGCGACGAGCGCCGTCGCGGGCGAGTCGACGAACACGAGCACGAGCACCACGACCAGGAACGCCAGCGTCAGGTAGCTGGTGTACGGCGCCCAGAACAGCCGGAAGGACGGGCGCACCAGCTCACCGCGGTCCGCCAGCTGCTTCAGGCGCATCTGGCACAGGATGATCGTGGCCCAGGTGACCAGGATGCCGACGGCCGCCACGTTCAGCACCGTCTCGAACGCGTCGCTCGGGGCCACGAAGTTGATGACCACGCCGAACAGCGCGACGAACGCCGTGATCGCGATACCGCCGTACGGTACGCCGGCCTTGTTCATCCGCGCGGCGAACTTCGGCGCCGACCCCGCGACCGCCATCGCGCGCAGGATGCGGCCGGTGGAGTACAGGCCCGCGTTGAGCGACGACAACGCCGCCGTCAGCACGACGAGGTTCATGATGACGTCGACGCCGGGGACGCCGATCGACGCGAAGAACGTCACGAACGGGCTCTCGTCCTTCGAGTACGCGGTGAAGGGCAGCAGCAGCGAGAGCAGCAGCACCGAGCCGACGTAGAACACCGCGACGCGGATGATGACCGAGTTGATCGCGCGGGGCATGACCTTCTCGGGGTTCTTCGTCTCGCCCGCGGCCGTCCCGATCAGTTCGATCGAGGCGTACGCGAACACCACGCCCTGCATCAGGATGATCGCGGGCAGGATGCCATTGGGGAAGAAACCGCCGTTGTCGGCGATGAGCGAGAACCCGACCGGGGCCCCCGTGGGGGTGCCGAAGACGACGAAGTAGATGCCCACCAGGAGGAACGCGACCAGGGCCGTGACCTTGATCAGCGCGAACCAGAACTCCAGTTCGCCGAAGACCTTGACCGACACGAGGTTCACCGCGAGGACGGTCACCAGCGCGGCCAGCGCCCACACCCACTGCGGGACGGCTCCGATCCACGGCACGTACTTGCCGAAGAAGTTCATGTACAACGCGGCCGCCGTGATGTCGACCATGGTCGTCGTCGCCCAGTTGATCCAGTAGAACCAGCCCGAGACGAAGGCCGCCTTCTCGCCGAAGAACTCGCGCGCATAGGACACGAACGACCCCGAGGTCGGGCGGTGGAGCACCAGCTCCCCGAGCGCGCGGAGGATGAAGAACGCGAAGAGGCCGCACACCGCGTAGGAGAGCACGATGGCGGGCCCCGCTTGGGCGAGGCGGCCGCCGGCTCCGAGGAACAGTCCCGTGCCGATGGCGCCGCCGATGGCGATCATCTGCACCTGACGCGAACTCAAGCGTTTGTGGTAGCCCTCGTCCTCCAGGTGGACGGTCGAGGTCGTGAGGGGCTCGGCCACGTTGCCGGAGCCCGAGGGAGTGGTGTCTGTCACCCCTCCATCATTGGCATCCGGCCGTCCGCGCCCGTGAAGCGCGCCGGATCGGTCACAGCCAGTGCTTGACCTTGAACGTCACCCAGAGCCCGAACGATGTCGCGGCCATGAGACCCAACGCCATCGGGTAGCCCAGCGTCCAGTCGAGCTCGGGCATGTTCTTGAAGTTCATGCCGTAGATCGCCCCGATTAGCGACGGCCCGAACAGGATCGCCGCCCACCCGGAGATCTTCTTCACCTGCTCGTTCTGCTCGAGCGAGGTCTCCGTCTGCCGGTGCGTGACGAGCGTCGCGTTCACGGTGAGCGCGTTGTCGAGGATGGCGCGGAGCGAGACGAGCTTGTCGCACTGGCGCAGCACGTGGTCGAGCACGTCGCGGAGCGACCGTTGCAGTTCGATGTCGACCCCGTACTTGTCCGCTCCGCGCAGCAGCGCCTGCAGCATGTCGCGCAGGGGCTCCGTCGCGCGCTGGAAGTGGATGACCTCGCGCGCCAGTTCGTAGATGCGCTGCGTGAGCTCGGTGTCGCCGACCCCGAACAGCGCGTCCTCGATCTCGTCGACGTCGTTCTGCAGACCCGCCGCCACCGGGTCGTACTGGTCGACGACCTCGTCGAAGATCGCGTAAAGCACGGCCTCGGGACCGCGGGCGAGGAGCTCGGGCTGTCCTTCGAGGCGGTGGCGCACGCGGGAGAGGTCGGGCACTTCGGCGTGGCGGACCGTGACGACGTAATCGGGCCCGACGAACACGTGCAGTTCGCCGAACTCGACCGTCTCGGTCTCGTCGATGTAGCGCGCCGGACGCAGCACCGCGAAGAGGTTGCCTCCGTACCGCTCGAGCTTCGAGCGCTGATGCCCGGCGAGCGCGTCCTCGACGGCGAGGGGGTGCAGGGAGAACTCGGCGGCCACCCGCGCGAGCTCTTCGGGCGAGGGGCGCAGGAGGCCGATCCAGGCCATGCCGCCGTGGGCCTCCATGTACTCGAAGGTCTGGTCGAGGCTCGACGGGTTCTCGATGCGGTGACCGTCCACGTACACGGCGCTGTCGATGATGGGCATGGTTTCGTTCTACCCCCGGAAAGGAAACGGCGGATGCCACTGGCGCGGGGCGGGTGGACGTGGCATCCGTTCAGCCGACCGGCTCGACCGCGGCGCGACGGGAGGCCGCCCTGACCGCTCCGATGCTCGCGGCGATGACGAGACCGATGCCGGCGATCTCGAGCCACGACAGGTGCTGACCGAGGAGGAGGAAGCCCGCGAGCGAGGCCGTCGCCGGGCCGAGGCTCATCATGATCGCGAACGCCGACGCGGGCAGGCGTCGGAGGGCCATGAGCTCGAGCGCGTACGGGATCGTCGACGACAGCACCGCGACGGCGGCACCGAGTGCGAGGATCTCCCACCGCAGCAGCCCGGCCCCCGCCTGGGCGATCCCGAAGGGCAGCGAGATCACCGCCCCGACGGTCATCGCGAGCGCCAGTCCGTCGAGGCGCGGGAACTCCCGGCCCGCGCGGGCCGAGGCGAGGATGTACAGCGCCCAGCTCGCCGCGGCGCCGAGCGCGAAGACCACGCCGAGGGCGTCGAGGCGGTCCCATCCGCCCGCGCCGAGGGCGACGACCCCCGTGAGCGCCAGACCGACCCACAGCCATCGGGCGACGCCCGTGGCCGTGAGGATCGACAGCGTCAGGGGCCCGAGCACCTCGATGGTGACCGTGACGCCCAGCGGAAGCCGCTCGAGCGCGAGGTAGAACAGCCCGTTCATGGATGCCAGCACCACACCGAACCACACGACCGACCGCCACGCGGCGGCGCTGTGCCCGCGGAGTCGGGGCCGCGCGATCGCGAGCAGCAGGAGGGCGGAGAACACCAGGCGCAGCATGACGATGCCGAGCGGCCCCGCGTGAGGGAAGAGCAGGACGGCGAACGACGCCCCGACCTCTTGGCAGGCGAGCCCGACCAGCACGAGGGCCGCGGCCGGCCCCTGACCGGACCGCCTCATCGCATCACTGGGCGGGAGGGCAGATCGCGATCGTGCCGAGGTTGTCGCGCATCTGCTGCGCGGTCCACGGCAGACCCGCTTCGGGCACCGTTCGGCCGTCGGCAGCGGGAGCCTTCGATGCGATCGCCGCGAGCTCCCACGCGAGCCAGGCGCCCGCCATGTCGCTGGCGCCCGAGTTGTTCAGCACCACGGCGACGGACATGCCCGTGGAGGGGTCGGCGAACGCTCCCACGATGTACCCCGGCGCCGATCCGTACTGGCCGATGAGGGAGCCCGCCTGGAACGCGCCGCCGGCGGCGGTGAACCACGTCGGCGCGTCGGCGCTGACCGGCACGGGGGCCGAGAATCGGTCGTTGCCGTCGGGCAGGAGCGCACCGGTCGCGAGCGCCTGCGCGTAGCGACCGAGATCGGTGATGTCGGTCACGACGCCGGAGTCACCGGCGCCGAAGCTCGCCGACGTGACGGTGAAGTCGGCGGGGTCGGTGCAGTTCCACGCGCCGTCACCCCCGCGCAGCGACCAGTAACCGTTGAGCGCGTTGGCCGATGGTGCCGCCGCGGCCGGCCCGGGAAGGGAGGTTGCGTCGAGCCCGAGTGGGCCGGCGACGCGTTCGGCGATCAGGTCGTCGAGCTTCTCGCCGGTCGCGCGTTCGACGGCCATGCCCGCCAGGAGGTAGTTAGTGTCGGAGCCGGCGAACGCCGCCCCCGGCGCGTTGAGACGAGGGCTGGCGATGCCGTAGGCCATCAGTTCCCGGTCGCTCCAGGCGCGATCGGGGTTGGTCAGCACCTGGTTCGCGAGGGTCGCCTGGTAGGCACCGAGACCCGACGTCCCATCGCACAGCTCGCGCAGCGTGATGTCGTCGTACCCGGGGAGACCGCTCACCCAGGTGGACACCGCGTCGTCGAGGGAGAACGTGCCGCCCGCGGCGAGCTCGTAGACGATGTCGCACGTCATGGCACGCGTCACATCGGCCGCGCGGAAACCCATGTCGGCGGTCACCTCGGCGCCGCCCGGGCCCTGGGTTCCGAGGCCCGACACCCACGTGCCGCTCCACGGCGCCCACACGCCGACGATGGCACCGGTGGAACCGGTGATCGCCATCGCCGAGGTGACGGCATCCCGCAACTGCGTGACGGTGTCATCCGGAAGGGAGGACTGCACCTGCTCGGGCACGTCGATGGATGCCGACGCCTGCGGCGTGCATCCGGACAGGGCGACCGCGATGATGCTGGCTCCCGCGACCACGATGGCCGCTGATCGGCGCCAACCCCGCATCTCTACCCCCACGATTCCGCGCGCGACGAAGCGTGCACTCGAAGAATTCAAACACACGCTGAACAATCGGAGCGTCCGCTTGCGCCCCGCCGGAGTCACGTCTGCATCACGGTTGCCGCCCTTTCTCGGCACCACGTGTCCACGGGGAGTTAGGTTCCCCTAACCCTTTGCGTATGATGTCCGCATGGCCGCCGTCGCTTCGTTCTCCGCCGCCCTGCGCGAGCGGTCGAGCGCGGCGAACACGTCATCCCCTCTCACGGACTTCCTGGTCGGCCTCGTCACCGGCGCGTGCACGCGGGAGGACTACATCTCCCACGTCATCCAGCAGTGGTTCATCTACGAGGCGCTCGAGGCCGGCGCCGACTCGCTGCGCGATCACCCGGTCGTCGCGGTGTTCTTGAGCGAGAAGCTCACCCGCCTCCCCGCGATCGCCGCCGACCTCGAATTCCTCGTCGGCCCCGACTGGCGCGAGCGGGTCGCCCCGCTGCCCACCACCCAGGCCTACGTGTCGCGCATCCGCCACCATGCCGCGCGGTGGCCGGGCGGTTTCGTGGCGCACCATTACACGCGTTACCTCGGCGACCTCTCCGGCGGGCCGTCGATCGGGCGACTCCTGCAGCGCCGGTTCGGCTTCGAGACGAACGGGATCGGCCTGTACCTGTTCGCCGACATCGCCGACCCGACGGCGTTCAAGCGCGTCTACCGGGAACAGCTGGATGCCGCCCCCTGGGACGACGACGAGAAGACGCGTGTCATCGATGAGGTGCTCGTCGCCTACCGTTTCACCACCGAGCTGTGCGCGGACCTCGTCCGCGCGAAAGCATCCCAGGTCGCCTGAGGGCGGTGTCAGGCCTCAGCCGCTTGCTGGCGGCCGAGCCATGCCTGCTTCATGAAGCGCCGCACGTCCTCGTCGACGCGGATGTCGCTCGGACGCAGGGGGCGGGACAGATACAGCCCGTCCAGCGAGGTCAGCCGGCTCAGCGCCACGTACGTCTGCCCGGGCGCGAACGCCCCGGCGCCGAGATCGACGACGGCGCGGTCGTAGGTCTTCCCCTGTGACTTGTGGATGGTCACGGCCCACGCGAGCCGCAGCGGGAACTGCGTGAACTCGGCCACGATCTCGCGCGAGAGGTTCTTGGTGCCGGGGTCGTAGGCGTAGCGATAGCGTTCCCAGACCGCCGGTTCGACATCGTGCTCGATCCCGTCGACATCGACGCGCACGCTGTCACCGGCGATGCGGGTGACGGTGCCGATCGTGCCGTTGACCCACCGCGGCGCCTCACCGAACTGCGCCGAGTCGTTGCGCAGGAACATCACCTGCGCGCCGATCTTGAGCGTGAGCGCGAGCTCCGCCGGGTAGTTGGCCTCGCCCCGCCCGAAGTCGCCCGAGATCTCGGCGTTCGCCGTCTGGGTGCGGCCGACCAGCTCCTCGAGATGGCGGCGATTGATCTCGTTCACGCGATCGTTGCGGGTCGCGAGCGTGATGATCGGGTGCTCTCCGTCGTCCGGATGAGGGGGCGTGCGGGCACCCGCGGAATTGAGGATGCCCGCCATCTCGGCCGTCACACGCCCGTAGCGCACCGCGTTGAGCAACGTCTTGAAGCCCGGGTCGGACTGCCGGTGGATCTCGACGAGTTCGTTGACGTGCAGGTCGGCGCCGTGCCGACCGATGTCGATGAGCCCGTCGCCGGACGCTTCCCCCGACCACACCTTCGCATCGAAGAACCAGAACGACCGGTAGTGGTCGCGGATGTACCGCGCCTCGTCCCCCCGCGGCGGGACCGGCGCGAGCTGATACGGGTCGCCGAACATGACGATCTGCGTCCCGCCGAACGGCTCGGCGCGACGACCCCGTGCCTGACGGAGCGAGCGGTCGATGGCATCCATCAGGTCGGCGTTGACCATCGAGATCTCGTCGATGACGAGCGTGTCGATGGCGTTGAGGAGCTTGCGCGTCGCGTCGTTCTGTTCGATGTCGCCGTTCGCGATGAGCCCGATCGGCAGCCGGAACAGCGAGTGGATCGTCTGCCCCTCGACGTTGAGCGCCGCCACCCCCGTGGGTGCGCACACGGCGATCTGCTTCTGCGTGTTCCACGCCAGGTGTTGCAGCAGCGTCGACTTGCCAGTGCCCGCGCGGCCCGTGACGAACACGTGCTCCCGTGTGTCCTCGATCAGCCGGAACAGCGCCTGCTGCTCGGGCGAGAGGGGAGGCGTGGTCACCGGTTCATGGTAGTTCGCGACGGGTGCCGGGGGCGGGAGCGATGTGGATGACCCCGGGTATCCGGCGTCAGGGCCCGGCTACGCCCGACCCGCCGCCACCCGCGCCAACCGGGAGAGCTCGATCGCCCGGGCGTCCACTCCCCCGGGGTTCGTCATCCGGGTGGGGATGTAGCCGAAGGCCATGTCGTACATCGGGTCGGCGAAGGCGATCGCGCCACCCGCGCCGTCATGACCGAACGCACGGAAACTCGCGAACGGCATGTCCGCGTGGGGCTTCATGAAGACGATTCCGAAGCTCATGGGGATGTGGAGGACGACGTCACGACCGCGCACCTGCACCTGCGCCATCTCCGCGAACGTGTCCGACGGGGCGATCGGAGCGCCGATGTGACCGAGCGTCGCCGCGTACAGCCGGGCGAGGCCGCGCGCGGATCCCACGCCACCGGCCGCGGCGGTCCCTCGGCGCCGCACCGCGACGGAATGCGGACCGAACCCCGCCAGGATCGGATCACCCGGGCGACCCAGGCTGCCCATCGCGGCGGCGAACAGGTTGTCGTACGGGCCCGGACCGGGAACGACGTCGTTCGCGGCCGGGCGCGGGTCGACGTATCGAGCGGACTGATCGTCCGGCAGACCGAGGAAGAAGTCGATGTCGCGCGGGGCGCGGATCCGGGATTCGTAGACGTCCTGCAGCTCCTCACCCGTGATGCGGCGGACCAGTTCCTCCATCAGGATGCCGATCGTGATCGAGTGATAACCGAAGGTGCTGCCGGGTCGCCACAGCGGCCGCTGACGGGCGAGCCGCCCTGCTCCCGCGCGGGAGTCGATCGCGTCCTCGGGACGGATGCCGTCATCCGTGGCCGGGAGCCCGGCCTGGTGCGACAGGAGCTGACGGACGGTGATCTCGCCCTTTCCCGCCGCCGCGAACTCCGGCCAGTAGTGCGAGACCGTGCGGTCGAGATCGAGGGCACCCTCGCCGAGGAGCAGTGCCATCACGGTCGCCGCCACCCCCTTCGACACGGAGTAGACCCCGGTGATCGCTTCCGCCCCCGGCCCGCAGGACAGGTCGACGACGTCGTCGTCACCGATGACGACGCACAGCTGTGCCCCGTAGTCCGGGTCGGCGGCGGAGAACTCCGCGAGACGCTCGCGGACGGATTCGTAGTCGGGGTGGATCCGACCCTCGACAGAGTTCACGGCATCCTCCTTGTGACAGTGCCCCCGATGGCACACCGCCGCCCCCGATGACGGCAGGTCGAGGATACTGCCAGCCGCGCTCTCCCGAGCACGGCAGCGGACCGCCCGCTCAGCAGACCGCCTGATCCCCACCGACGCGGCCGGCGGGTACCGGCATCCACGGGGATACGCCCGGGTCCGTGGACGCGGCGGCGGGACTGTCGCCCTGCGTCCACCATTTGGCCTGGAACGCCGCCCCCTCGAGTTCGACGCACTGCCCGGCCGTGTACACGGCGGCACCATCCCACGCGGGCAGGAGTCCCGCGGGCAGCGTCGGTTGGGGTTGAGGGTTCTCCCCGACGAGCACCGGCCCGATGATCGTCCACGGCGAGTCGCTCGCCGCCACCGTAGGGTCGTCGGGCTGGGCGCCCCTGGTCCACCACCGCGCTTCGTACACGGTGCCGTGCCAGACGACCTTCGTTCCGGCGAGGTAGGTACTGGCCGAAGCCCACACGGGGTAAGGACTGCGGGCGGGGTCGTCCGTCGGCGCAGGTGAGACGGGCGTGGGCATCGCGACGTCGGTGGCGGGCGCCGACGCGGTGAAGCCCGCCCCCAGCAGGGCGGCGAAGGTGGCGTCGCCCTGCTCCACGCCGCTGCACGCGTCCGAGACGACACGGACGTCCGCGTAGTTCTCGCCGCACGTCCGGTCACGGTTCAGCGACCACATCGACAGTCGGCCCAACCCCTGGGCGACGGCGAAGGTGTTCAGCTGTCGCGCATCGTCGAGACCGAACACCTCCTGCTCGACGTCGTTCTGCCCGATCATCGGCGTCGCGCCGACCTTCGCCCACGCGGTCGCGTCGCTGAGCGAGAGGCCGGCGTGGGCGTACGTGTCGCGGAGCTGATCGTGCACGGCGGTGAGCGCATGCTCGGAGACGTCCGCCATGCTCCGGCCACCGAGGTCGGTCCCGTAGTCCATCGTCATGGCATTCACGCCGGCGAGGTCGACCCCGGCGTCGAGCATCTGGTCCACGGCGGCGCGGCCGTCGTCCGTCAGCCCCCGCTCGGAGACGGGCAGAGTGAGCCACACCGCCAGCGGATGCCCGCTCGCCTGGCGCTCGCGCTGCAGGTCGGCCACGGCGAGCGCACGCCGGAGCCCGGCCACACGATCCGCGAGGTCGTCGTTCTCGATGTCGAGGTCGATGCTCGCGACGACGTACCGGTCGACGACATCCGCGTACGCCTCACGAAGGGTGTCGACGTCGGCGCAGACGGTCGCCAGCTCGCTGTTGGCCGCACCGCCGAAGGAGATGACGACATCGCCTCCGTGCTGGCGCAGCCGGGCGATACGACGGTCGAGGTCGAGGTCGTCACCGGCGCCGTCCAGCGAGTACGCGGTTCCCCAGGACGGAGTGCACTCGTCCGCACCGGCGGCGACCACGAACGACAGCACGACATCGCGCTTCTCGTCGTGACGCGGGGTCTCGAAGTCGTACGCGGGGGTCGCGGTGACGTCGACGTACCCGGCGAACCAGGGCGCCGGGACGTCCGCGCGCGCCTGGTCGGCCACCAGGAATCGGTATCCCGTGACCGCACCGGCGGCGACGACCACGACGACGGCCAGTCCCGCGATCACACGCCACGGCGACAGACGCTTGCCGTGGTGGGGTCCCGGGGCGGGCGGGGAGACATAACTGACGCGGGAGTTCATCGGATGCCGAGATCGCTCGTCGATGGCACGACGGGGCGTGCCTCCGTTTCGAACTCCGGGGGTGTCGTCTGCACGGTGGCGCGGTCGCCGACCGCGGGATACCCGTGGTACAGAGCGGCCTCCCAGTCGAATTCGACGCCGGCCGACGGGTGCGCGGCCGGGCCGGACGCGACCGGAACCCACATCCAGTCCGTCAGGCCGAGCCACACGTCGACCAGGGAGTTGCGTACGCCGATGTTCTCGACGATCGCCCAGGCGGCGCAGAGGGAGTTGAACCCGGCGAAGGCGGCGGTGCCCCAGTTCTGCGCCGACGCGTTCCACCACGCGGTGACGACCGAGAAGACGAGGATCGCCCAGGGGCTGACCACGTAGAGCAGCTGCGTCGCCGTTCGGTCACGGACCTTCGGCGTCCGCGCGAACGGGATCTTGCGCCCGGTGAGGGCCTGCTCGACGGACTTGAGGACGCCCGCGAGGTTCACGGGGAGCAGGATGAGGTTGAAGCCGTAGATCCGGAAGATGTCCCGCCGACGGTAGCCGGTGTTGCGGAGATCACTGGCCTGCGACAGGAAGTACGGCAGGGCGGCGAGGACCACGAGCGGACTGAGAAGCGCGCTGTCGAACGGGAACGCGAGGAGGAAGACCAGTCCGACGCTCGCCCACGCGAGCGAAGCCATGTAGTTCACACGGAGGAGCCATTCGGTGAGCCGCACGGGGTTGTCGGTGCGGCGTCGCGCTCGGGCCTGGGCGAGGAACTTGGGGAGGATGAGCAGCCCGCCGTTCGCCCAGCGGCGGCGCTGGACGACGAGCGAGCCGAAGTCCGGGGGCGTCGCGCTGTAGCTCAAGCGCTCGGGGTAGTTCACGAGCGTCCATCCGCGCTGAGTGAGGTCGATGCTGGACTCGGTGTCTTCGATGACCGTGCGGTCCTGCACGTAGCGGCGCACCTCGAAACCGGGAGTGGACTCGATCTCGAGGATGTCGTCGAGCGCCTCCATCCGGATGACGGCGTTCGCCCCCACCCAGAACGTGGCACTGTGGGCGGTCATGCCCTGGTGGAGGATGTGCTGGATGTCGGTCGTCGCGCCCGCGAGGCGTTCGATGCGGGTCGGCGCACCGCGGAACGAGGAGTACGGCGTCTGCGTGACGGCGACGCGTTCGTTGCCGGGTTGCTCGAGGAAGTAGACCAGGCGCAGGCAGTAGTCGCGGAGCAGCAGGGAGTCGGCGTCGAGGGTGAGCAGGTACTCGGCGTTGGGCACGACGAGGTCCGCCTCGGCGGCCCCCGAGACGAGCCGGAGGTGCGTGCCCTGCGGGTTGCGTTCCGCGCGGTAGCGGCCGCCCATGAGGCCGATGTACGCGTTCAGGTTCATCGCCTTGTTGGGCTCGTGCGACAGAGAGGCGTATGCCTTGCGCTCGAAGACCGCCATGTCCGCGGTGAAGATGCGGGTGAGCCGTCGATGAAGACCGAGGAGGCGGTCCGACTCCGGCGCTCGCCCGGCGGACAGGGCGGCGCCGAGGGCCTGTGCGGTCAGCTCGAGATCGTCCGCGAGGCCGCGGAGCACCTGATCGATGAAGAACGTGTCGACATGATCCTCGTGAGACTCGGTGTCGGCCATGTGGCGCAGCCACCGCACGGCTTCGGCGTAGGCGAGGTGAACGCGTCGGACGGCGTCCTGTCCCGCCCGCCCCGTCGTCAGCAACTCGTGCTCGAGCGTGAGGAGCGACTCGGAGAACAGCGATCGCGGGCCCTCGAGATCCGCTTGGATGCCGGCGGCGAGCGCGCGCGTCGCGGCGAGCCGTGCCCGGTCGGTGGGATCGGTGGGCGAGGGCGGGTCGTCCAGGAGCAGGACGACCCTCAGGTCGGGGTACTCCTGCAGCGCTGCGGACCAGAGCGTCTTGCGGATGACCGACGGCTCTTCCGCATACGAGGGGACGAGCACGGTGAGGCCGTCACCGTGCCCGGTGAGGAAGTGCTGGTCGAGTTCTGCGCGCGCCGCGCGGGTGTGACGACGGAACCGGCCGAGCGCACCTTCTCGGGCGACCAGGTACATCAGCGCCGACAGGGTGAGGAAGGTCACGACCGCGGCATACAGCCACGCCTCGACGGACAGGAGGTACTCGTCGGGGCCGTAGGACGTGAGCTGCCGCACGACGGTCGTCAGGATGTAGGCCGCCCAGGCGACCACGGTGACGATGATCGCCGCGCGAGCCCACACCAGGGTCGCGGCAGACGGCTTCGTGTGCACGGTGGGCAGGGGGACGCGCGTGCGCTCGGATCCCCACTGCCGCCGACGGGTGTGTGGGAGCGCTCCCACGCGCTGTCGCAGACGTCGGTTCGATCGAGACATGGTTTCCCCTGAGCGTCGCGGGTCGAATCCGACGCTGAGCGCTCGTTCGGGTCGAGCGCGATGGCCCGCTCGCCGCCGCGGTCGTGCTCGGGGCGGGCCGCTGATCAGACTGCACCCGATCGACGGTTTCCCGCCTCCGTTCGCCCCTGCTCGGGGACAGAAATGCGGATTCCTTGCGCCGATCTTGCGCCGACCTTGCGCTTCGCCGGATCTGGTCAGGTGACCAAAGGCTTCGGGGCCCACCGAGAATATGCTGTGTCGATGCCCGACGCGCACGAGAGAGGCACCCGGCAGGCGCTCATCGAGGCGGCTGTGGAGGTGATCGCCGCTGAGGGCATCGTCGGGGCGACGACGCGCCGGATCACCGACGCGGCGGGTCTCCCCCTCGGCGCTCTGCATTACTGGTTCGCCACCAAGGGTCACCTCCTCGAGGCGGTGGCCGAGCACATCCTCGCGAGGATCGCCGAGCGGATGGGGCAGGCGGGTCGGGCGCCCGATCTCGCCGACCAGCTGCTGTGGCTCTTCGAGGATTCGGGCAGGTACGCGCCGGAGGAGCAGCTCGCGTTCTTCGAGATCACGATGCAGTCTCTCCGCTCACCGACATCCGTCACCTCCCGGACGGGTCAGGGCGACGTGGCCGGGTTCGGCGAGAAGATGCTCGAGCCGTGGCGCGCCGGCGCCGATGCGACCCTTCCGGGCGGATTCCCCGCCCTCGTCGCACTGGTCAAGAGCGCCACCATCGGCATGTGGTTCGAGCGACTGAGCCTCGACGAGCACGACATCCGACCCGGGATGGAGTTGCTCGCCGAACTCCTCCGTCATGTCCCGCGCGCGGACCCGACGGACTGATCTGACCGCTGCCCCCCCCCCCCCCCCGATGCGCGGCCCTAGGGGCCGGGGTGCGGCCGAGACGGGTCGCCCGCCGCGGGCAGCGGCGGCTCGGTGCGGACGACGAGCCATGCCGCCTGACCCGCGAGCACGTCGGCGACGTGGCTGCGGAACCGGTGGCACTCCGTGATGTCGTGCGAACGGCACCGCAGGGCGTGCTCGGTCATCGCCCGGGCCTGCGCGATGTCGGCGGCCCGACGGTCGAGTTCCGCGACGTGCTCCTCGAGGACGCGGTGTCGGTCCGGTGCTCCCTCGTCGAGGAGCACGCGGATCTGGTCGAGCGACATCCCCGCGGCCTTGTTGCGCAGAATCACCGCGATGCGGACGAGGTCGGGGTCGCCGAACCGTCGGCGGCCTCCGGCGTCGCGCGTCGGGTGCAGCAGCCCCGCGTCCTCCCAGTGCCGCAACACATGGGTCTCGAGCCCGAACCGGGCCGCCGCGTCGCCGATCGCTTGATCATTTGACTTCATGTCGACATGAAGTCACACGATGGTCGCGAACGCAAACGAAAGGAGCCCCCGTGTACGAGGCCATCATCATCGGCGGCGGTCCCGCCGGACTCCAGGCCGCCCTCACGCTCGGCCGCATGCACCGCCGCACCCTCCTGCTGGACTCGGGCGAGTACCGGAACGCGACGGTCGATCACGCCCACAATCTGCTCGGCAACGACGGCACCGCACCGGCGGACCTGCGCGGCCGAGGCCGTGATGAGCTCTCCGCCTATCCGACGGTGGAGATCCGGGATGCCGCGGTCTCCGTGGTCGCAGCCGAGACCGACGGCGTGCGCGTCGAGGTCGCGGGCGAAACACTCCGCGCAGAGTTCGTCGTGCTGGCCACGGGCCTCGCCGACGAGCTCCCGCCCATCCCCGGGCTGGCGGAGAACTGGGGCAATCGCGTCGCCAACTGCCCGTTCTGCCACGGCCATGAATTCGCCGGTCGCCCGGTGGCCGTCCTCAACGCGTCGCCGCACGCGGCAATGCTGCGCGGAATGCTCCTGCCGGTGGCATCCGAGGTCATCGTCCTCGACCCGGCGCGCGTCGTGCGGGCGGAGAGCCTCGACGACGGCCTGCGGATCGTGCTCGACGACGAATCGACCATCGACGCCGCCGGCGCCTTCGTCGCTCCCGTCTCGCGGCAGCGGGCCCCCTTCGCGGCGCAACTCGGCCTCGACGTGCAGGAGTCCGGGGCGGTGCGGATCGATCCGTTCGGACGCACGAGCGTGGAACGCGTCTTCGCGGCGGGCGACATGGCCCACCCCGATCACTTCCCGGGGCCGATGGCGACGCTCGCGGCGGCGATCGCGGCGGGGCAGCTGGCGGCCGTCGCCATCGTGCAGGGCCTCTCCGCGCCGCGGTGAGTCACGAGGCGGACGCCGACCTCACGCTCTCGCCCTTCACCGCTCTCGCGATTCCGCGCCGCCCGGTGCGAGATCCTGCAAGCCCATGACGCGGAGCAGGTCGAGGCGGTCGGCATCGGGGGTCCCCGGCGCCGTCGTGTACACCACGACCCGGAGATCGCCGCCGGGAACGCTGAGCACGTCGCAGTCCACCTCGATCGCGCCGACCGGGGTCTGAACGCGTTTGCGGCTGCTGCGGTGCTCGGCGACGTGGGCGGAATCCCAGCGCCGCTCGAATTCCGGTGAATCGCGGCGCAGGAGGGACACGAGGTCGGCGAGATCGCGGTCGGCGGGATAGCGTCCGACGGCCGAGCGGAGGTCGGCGACCAGGTCGCGCGCGAATTCCTCGTCGTGCACGGCATCCCATTCGATTCCGTCGTGTCCACGCAGGAAGTGTCGCCATACGACGTTCCGCTCCAGGGCGGTGCGCTGAAGCGGGTCGCCGTCGATGGTCGCCCAGAGCGTGTTCCACAGAAGCAGGTCGTGAGCGGCGGTGAACACGGCGAGAGGCACGTCACCGAGGCGGTCGACGAGACGCTGGACTCCGGGAGTGATGTGGCGCGGGACGAGCCCATGAGCGGGAGGCGCGGACCCGGCGGCACGATAGAGATGGTCTCGCTCCGCTGTCGTGAGGCGCAGAGCCGTGGCCAGTGCGCCGAGAAGCTGCGCGGAAGGGTGGGTGGCGCGACCCTGCTCGAGGCGCACGACGTAGTCGACACTCACACCCGCGAGAGCAGCAAGCTCTTCGCGCCGAAGCCCCCGTGTGCGGCGTCCCGGCCCTCCCGGCAGCCCGACCGCCTCGGGACGAACGCGCTCGCGCCACGATCGAAGCACGCTCGCGAATTCACTCATCGCTCCATCATGCGTCGCTTTCTCTCGGGGAGCCTGGTACCGGCAGTCCCCCGTCCGGTCCATGCCTGGGAGCTTCTCCCCGACCGACGAAGGATGGAGCCATGACAACGACACTCATCACCGGGGCCAACCGCAGCCTCGGTCTGGAAACCGCGCGCCGCCTCATCGACGCGGGGCACACCGTCTACGCCGGTATGCGCGATCTCGCACAGGCGGGCGAGGTGCAGACACTCGGCGCACATCCCGTCCGCCTCGACGTCACCGACCAGTCGTCCGTGGATGCCGCGTTCGCGGCACTTCCCGAACTCGACGTGCTCGTCAACAGTGCGGGCGTCCTCGGAACCTCGCACGGCGTCGACGACCTCGATGTCGACGCCATGACCGACGTCTTCGACACCAACGTCATGGGCGTCGTGCGCGTCATACAGGCGGCGCTGCCGCTCCTGCGACGCTCCTCGACCCCGGTCATCGTCAACGTCGCTTCGGGCGTGGGATTCGCGCGCTGGCTGACGACGCCCGGACGCGATGAGTTCGGGGTGCCGTCCGTGCCCTACGCCGCGTCCAAGGCCGCGGTGATCGCGCTCACCGTGCAGTACGCCAAGAACCTGCCCGACATGCGCGTGAACGCCGCGGACCCGGGGTACACCGCCACCGCCTTCAACGGATTCAGCGGTCACCAGACCATCACCCAGGGCACGGACGCCACGGTCGCGCTCGCAACGATCGATCGCGACGGTCCGACCGGCGAATTCCACGATCGTACGGGCGTCATCGCGTATTGAGACGGCTCACCGCGACCTGCGCGGCCGACGTATTCCGCGTCCGCGCAGGTCGCTTTCCTAGACTGGGTCCGTGCACGCAACGGACGGGGGCCCGGTAGCGCCTACGGGTGCTGCCTCGCCGCGCCCGCGCCGACTGGCGCGCGACTTGACGATCCTCGGCGTCGTGGGCCTTCTCCTCGTCGCCGCGCTCGGCGCCGGAGCGGCTGCCGCGTACCGCGAGCTGTACAGCCCCCGCGCATTCGTCCTGCACTACCTCGACCTGCTCCACGACCGACGGGCGACGGATGCCCTGGCCGTCCCGGGCGTCGCGGTGGACTCGGTGGACCTCGAGAGGGCGGGCCTTCCCGCGACGGCATCCGAGGCGCTGCTGCGCACCGACGCACTGCAGACGATCAGCGACGCACTCGTGACGAACGAGGTCGCCGACGGCGACGTGACCCGGGTCACCGTCGACTACCGAGCCGGCTCGTACACCGGTCGCACCACCTTCGCGGTCCGCCAGGACGGCTGGATCGGCGTCGTTCCGCGCTGGCGTTTCGACGTCAGCCCCCTCGCCGTCGTCGATCTCACCGTGCGCGGGTCGATGCAGTTCTCGGTCAACGACTTCGAGATCGACAAGCGGCAGGTGTCGATGGACGGGGCGGATGCCGACCCCTCCGCGGCCGTCCCCCTGCTGGTGTTCTCGCCGGGCCTGTACTCCGTGGCGGTGGACACGGCGATCTCGGCGACGCCCGGCGTGGCCATCCTCGCGGACTCGCCGCTCACCGACGTGCCGGTCGAGATCCAAGCGGAGCCCACCGAACAGTTCGTCTCGGTCGTCCAGCAGCGTGTCGAAGGCTTCCTGACCACGTGCGCGGAGCAACGAGTGCTGCAACCCACCGGCTGCCCGTTCGGGTTCACCGTGCGCAATCGGATCGACGACGCCCCCACCTGGTCGATCTCGCAGCAGCCGACCGTGTCGGTGGTGCCCGACGGCGCCGGGTGGCGCATCCCCTCCGCGCGGGCCGTGGCCCACATCGAGGTCGACGTGCGCTCGATCTTCGACGGGTCGGTGCGCACCGTCGAGGAGGATGTGCCGTTCACCGTCGACGGCCAGATCTCGGTGCAGCCCGACGGCTCGGCATCCATCACCATCGGGGGAAGCCTGGACTGAGCGCCGGACGGGTCAGCGGCCCTGCGCGGCCTGGCGTTCGGCGATGCGCGCATCGCGTTCGGCGATCCGCTGCAGTTCCGCGTTGTACTCGTCGAGCTCGATGTCGCCGACCCGATCGACGTGGCGGTCGCGGCGGCGCTGCTGCCGCTCGTCGCTGCGACTCCACTGGATCGCGACGGTGATGGCGAGGATCAGCGTCGGGATCTCGCCCACGCTCCACGCGACGCCGCCGCCGGTGTACTGGTCTTGCAGCGGGGTGGCGCCCCACGTCCGCCCCATCGACCCGAACCATTCGGCCGCGATGAGGCCGGAGTTCATCATGATCGCGATGCCGAAGAACGCGTGCATCGCCATGACGGCGATCAGGATGAGGAGCCGCCCCGGGTACGGCAGGCGGTAGGGCACCGGGTCGATGCCGATGAGGCTCAGGACGAACAGGTACCCGGTGATGAGGAAGTGCGCGACCATCCAGATGTGGCCGACGTGGTCGTACAGCGACCACCGGAACAGGTCGGTGTAGTAGAACGCCCACAGCGACACGATGAACAGCCCCGCGGCCACGAACGGATTCGTGAGCACCTTCGCGACGGGGTTGTGCACGGCCCACAGGATCCACTCGCGGCCACCGCGCGAACCGTCCTCGCGCTTTCGGATGGCGCGAGCGGCGAGCGTGACGGGGGCTCCCGCGACCAGCAGCAGCGGAATCGCCATCGACAGCAGCATGTGCTCGATCATGTGCACGCTGAACAGGTAGTCCTGATAGACGTTCAGCGGTCCGGAGGTGACCCAGAAGACGGCCAGCATGCCGAGCGACCACAGCACCGTGCGGTGGATGGGCCAGGCGTCGCCGCGCCGGTGCAGACGCCATACGCCCGCCAGATAGAAGAAGAGCCCGAAGCCGGCGACGAACGTCCACAGCAAGTCGATGTCCCACGCCGTGAACCAGCGATCGATCGTGAACTCCGCCGGGAGGGGCGAGCCGGTGAGCACCTCGGCGGGCGTCTGCCCGATCGGGGGAAGGTCGGCGGCAGGAGGAGGCGTGCGGGCGAGGGCGACGGCGATGCCGCTCGCGACACCCATGAAGACGAGCTCGAGCAGGACCACCCCCCAGAATCGGCGCGATCCGTTCTCGCTGCCCATCCCGGCGATGAGACGTCGGCGGTACCAGGCGCCGAGGATGCCCATCGCGACGAGCGCGGTGACCTTGACCAGGACGAGGAGGCCGTACGGCGACAGGAGATTCTGCCAGCCGACGAGGCCGATGGACGCGCGCACGGTGCCCGAGATCGCGACGACGATGAAGGCCACGAGCGCGATCGAGGAGTACCGCAGCAGCGCAGCCTGGACCTGCGCGCGAGTCATCGCGGGGCGGACGACGACCAGCAGGATCAGGCCCCCGAGCCACACGGCCGCGGCGAGGATGTGCAGCACGAGCGAGGTGACGGCCGCCGTGTGGCTCGCCTCGGTTCCCGCGTGGCCCTGCGTGCCCATCGGGATGAGGGACGCGAGCGCGAGGATCGCGACGAGGAGCGTCGGCACCCAGCTCCGCACCGCGAACGTGAGCACCGTGAGCACGGCGCCCGCGATCGTGGTGATGAGCCACGCCGGACCGATCTCGGTCTCGACGAGGAAGCGCCCCAGCTGCTGACCGAAGACGGCGTCGAGCGTGGGGGTGGCGTTGATGACGTTGAGGAAAGTCAGGAACCCGGTCGTGGCGGACGCCACCGTGAAAACGGCGGCACCGATGGATGCCGTGTCGAGAGCGATCTCGAACGGCCGCTCCCCCGCGGGAAGCGCGAACAACGCGAGGACCAGCGAACCCACCATCGTCGCCGCCGACAGGTTGACCACGAGCGTCGCGGCGGGGAGACCCCACCGGACGAAGGGACCAGGGTCAGCCAGCAGCGACGGCGCGGCACCGCCGCCGTAAGCGAGACCCGCGACGACACAGATCACCGAGACCACGACCAGGATGACGGGTCCGGCCACGCGCAGGGCTCGGGGATTCACCCCCCAAGCCTACGTCGCGCGGGAACGCAAGAGGGGGGATGCCAGCCGGCATCCCCCCTCTCACAGTGTGCTGTCGTCTTACTTGACGGCGGCCTTCAGCTTGGAGCCGGCGGTGACCTTGACGCGCTTGCCCGCGGGGATCGAGATCTCCTCGCCCGTCTGAGGGTTGCGGCCGGTGCGGGCCGACGTGGCGACCTGCTCGAAGGCGATCCAGCCGGGGATCGAGACCTTGCTGCCCTTGGCGACCGCCTCGGAGACGGTGGAGAAGAGGGAGTCGAGCACGCTCGACACGGCGGACTGGCTCTGCCCGGTCGCGCTCGCGATGCTCGCGACGAGCTCGGTCTTGGTGATGGACTTGTCGGCCATGTGGTTGTCCTCCAGGCGACGCTCGTGTCGCCTCTCGTTACATCGGACGAGGAGGAATCCTCCTCGGTGGTCGGGAGACCGCCTCGACAGTATCAACCGAACCGCGGAATTACGCGGATTTTGATGGATTTCGCCCGTGAACGGGCGGCGTGTCGCGAGTCCCGTGTGCCCAGAGGGGCTCGTGGGACACGAGAGTGGCCCGACAGCCTCACTCCTTCGAGCGCAAACGGACCCCAGCGGCGGCAAGCACGATGGCCCCCACGACCGCAGCGATTCCCCACGGCACGAGGGCGCCGACGTCGGGTATACCGCTCGCGGCGAGCCGGGGCACGGGGGTCGGTGCGAACGAGGGCGTTGACGCCGGGGTGAGCATGGAGGACACGGGGAGAGGAGACTCGCTGGGCGAGGGGGTCGGCGAGGGGGCGCCCGCCGCCACGATCGTGAGCTCCGTGCTGTCCCAGACCTGCCCCGCGACGAAGAGCACCTGATGTGTGCCCGGCCGAATGTCCGGAACCTGCCACGACGTGAACAGGTCGCCGTTCGCGCCGGTCTCCCCCAGGCAGGCCTGCACGACGGGGTCGGCCTTCACCAGAAGACAGAGTTCTTGGAAGGGAGTGAACCCCGCGGCGAAGATCGTGATGCTCTCGCCGACGGAGGCCGTATCCGGAGACAGGTGGACGCCCGCCCCGTCGTTCCCCGGGAGGGGCTCACCGGCCGGGAGCACCAGCAGATTCAGCTCCCCGATCTGACCACCCACCCGCACGTCGACCTGATGCTGGCCGGGGCTCAGGTCGGGGATCGTGAAGGGCAGCGTGAAGGTCCCATCGCTCGCACTCTTGCCGACGAGGGTCGGTTCCGGACTCGCCGTCGTCGTCACGAGCACGTCGGTGTCGGCGGGAAAGTCGAGACCGATCAGCTGGAGCTGTTGACCGACCGTCCCCGCGGGCGGCTCGAACCACACCGCGCCATCCGATGCCCCGGGGTCGGGCGTCGGACCAGAATCGGATGCCACGACCTCGGCCGGGAGGAAGAACGCGTTCGGCTCATCAACGGCACCCGCCGCGCCCCCGGCACCGAACACGGCCGCAAGGCCGAACCCGACTCCCCACGTGACGACACGCTGCACCGCTCTGATCACGTCCGCTCCCTCGAATCAGACGAAGGTCGGTGCCCCGCCGCCTTCGCGCGAAGCCTAGCGAACGAAGGGGATGCCCGGGAAACGCAGGCGAAGTCAGGGCGCGGAGCGCGCGGCTCCTCGGCGTCGTTGCCCCCGCTCGACCCACGTGACTTCCTGAAACGGGTGAATCCCGGGGGAAGAGGAATTGAGTCCACCCCGAGCAGCAACGGGATCTCTTGCGACGACGGTGCCGACTCGTGACGGCCGTCACGCGCGCTGACGCCCGCCAAGCGCCTCTCGCCACGCGGCGAAGGGCATTTCACCCTGCCCGACCACACAGAGCAGCGCATTGATTTGCGAGCGAGGGGACGCGACGATCACCGCACGGGTCGCACCGCGGCCCGAGCGAACGGTCCCCCCGCCTGCAGCGTCGCACTCGTGCGTGGACCGTGACGAACACCCTTCGAAAGGTCGACGAACGATGACGTTCATCCAACGAAGAGGGCTGCGCGCCCTCGGTATTGTCTGTGCCGCCTCCGCGGTCCTTGCGGCGGTACCCGCCGGGTCCGCGCTCGCCGCGGATCCGTATCCGACTCCCTCGCCGACGCCCAAGGGCGACCCGAAGATCATCGAGGCATTGCAGAAGGCCCCAGAACTCGCCGGCGTGACTTTCGACGTCTCCGGAGTGACCCTCCAGACCGGCGACGCCGTGGCGACGAACGAGAAGTGGATCTCGGACGACCACGAATTCCTGGACGATGACGTGAAGAATCCTGTCTGGCCCGACGCATGGCTGGTGGGCGGCAAGGTCCAACCGAACAAGGTGCTCAGTTCCTTGAGTTTGACGTGGGCTCACACGAATACGTTCACCACCACCAGAACCCACGACTTCAGCTTCGGGGTCACCACGGGATTCACTTACACGCAAGGGATGGAGGTGGGAGTCGACGGGACCAAGGTCTCGGCCAGCATCGCCTACAAAGCCGAATTTAACTTCACCTACAAGTACGGCATGCAAGAGACGGTGTCGACGTCGGACACGAAGACGATCACATCCCCGCCGCAGAACGAGCAAGTCCTGCCGGGGTTTGGCCTGCGTGTTCGGAAGTGGGTCGATGTGGGGACCTATGAGGCCGATATCGTGATCCCCGCCACCCTGAGCGGCGACGTCATTTTGAAGAAATGTGGAACGAGCGTGAAGGTGCCCATCGGACGTCTCGCCGCGATGAAGCGAGACGAGGATCAGGGCCCGCTCTTCCCGGACACCACTGTCGACGGAAATATTCTCCGTCAGTACGCCACCGCGCACTGGGTCGCGAATGTCGCCGCCCGAGCACACACGGAGATGACCGACACATACCTGGCCACCGGTGCTTCGATATCCAGCATCACCGACGATTCCTGGGGTGCCATCCCCGGTAAGGCGTCGAGTCCCTCCGCCAAGACGCGCTCGCTCCCCTCGGTCACGACCCAGGCGGAAGCCGACGACTCCCTCCGCAGCATCGTCCCGTGCGCGACCCCGTCCGACCTCAACACCAGCGGGGGCTCCCCGGGCACGTGGACACCCACGGGACTGGGCACGGTCGCTGTCGGCAATCACGCGTACCTCAAGGGCGACAAGACGCTCGTCTACGTCGACTCGGTCCTCGATCGCAACGTGACGAGCGTTGCGGGCGGATGGTCGCCGGGGAATGGAAAAGACTGGACGACGTATGTCCGAGCCGACGGCCGAGGGTACACCCGCGTCCTCGACGGCAGTGTGGGCCAGTTCGAGCGTACATTCGCCGCGGGAACCCGTGCGGTGGGCTTTCACACATATCTCACGCCTACTGGTGACCTCTATTACGGCAGCCGGCGAATCGCGCAGAATGTCACATCAGCCACGGGCGGCTGGGCCTCGGTCGATTGGGTCACTTATGTCAGTGGCGGCAAGGGGTACACCTGGGGGAGCCATTACACGACCGGTCCCGTCGAGGACAGCGCCCTGCCGAGTGGAACCGCAGCAGTCGGGATTCGCACCTACCTCGCTCCGGACGGGACCCTGAGTTACGGGGACACCGTCGTCGCGACCGGTGTGACCTCCGCGACCGGCGGCATCGGGAGCGGTTCCGGCATCAGTGCCTACTGGATCACCTTCGTCGCAGACGGCCGCGGCCATTCCTGGAACGCCGGCAACCGCTCGATCCGAGATGAGGTCTGGCTGCCCGACGACGCGAAGGCGGTGGGGAACCACCTCTACCTCGACGCCGACGGGTACCTGTATTTCGTCGACAACGAGGTCGCCCAGAACGTTACCAGCGCCGTGGGCGGCTGGGGCTCCGGGGCCGACTGGGCCAGCTACGTTCGCGTGGGGTCGTAGCAGTCGGCGAACGCCGAAGGGCGGGGGCTCCTCTCGGAACCCCCGCCCTTTGCGGTGCAATCGGTGCTTACCAGCTCGACTTGGTCACGCCGGGCAGCTCGCCACGGTGGGCCATGTCGCGGAAGCGGACACGCGAGACGCCGAACTTCGTCAGCACACCACGGGGGCGGCCGTCGATGACGTCGCGGCTGCGGACGCGAGCGGGCGACGCGTTGCGGGGCAGCTTCTGCAGGCCCACGCGGGCGGCCTCGCGGGCCTCGTCGGTCGCGGTCGGGTCGACCAGGGTCTTCTTCAGCTCGGCGCGCTTCGCGGCGTAGCGCTCGACGATGACCTTGCGCTGCTCGTTGCGCGCGATCTTGCTCTTCTTAGCCATGCTTAGCGCTCCTCTCGGAAGTCGACGTGCTTGCGGACCACGGGGTCGTACTTCTTCAGCACGATGCGGTCGGGGTTGTTACGGCGGTTCTTGCGCGTCACGTAGGTGTACCCCGTGCCGGCGGTCGAACGCAGCTTGATGATCGGACGGACGTCCTGAGCCTTCTTCGCCATTACAGCTTCACGCCCTTCGCCTGCAGGTCACGGACGACGGCTTCGATACCGCGCGCGTCGATGACCTTGATGCCCTTCGCCGAGACGTTGAGCTTGATGTTGCGACCCAGCGACGGAACGAAGTAGGTCTTCTTCTGCACGTTCGGGTCGAAGCGGCGCTTCGTCCGGCGGTGCGAGTGCGAGATGTTGTGACCGAAGCCGGGAACCGCTCCAGTCACCTGGCACACTGCTGCCATGGTGATGTCTCCTTCTGTACCGTGACACCGGACGGTGTCACCCAAGATCCCTTGTCTGCACCCCGTTCCGGGCGCAGCACGAGGCCAGGATCGGAAGAAGGGGTACGTACTGCGTGCTGGAGTGCGCGCAGACAAGCGATCAGTCTAGCACGCCCGGCGTGTCGCCTTGACGAGCGGCGGCCTCGGCGGCGCCGCGCCCCCAGCGGAACGCCGACACCGTCGGGTCGCCGTCGATCCAGAACCGCCACGGGAAGGCATCCGTCCCCGCGATTCCCGCCACGCCCACCCGCGGACCGGAGACGACCCGCGACGAGAGCCGCCCGGGCAGGAGCAACCGCGCCCGCGCCCCGGCGCGCTCGACCCCGGTGACGGCGTCGGTCCCGTCGTGGACCGGATGCCGAAGGCCCACGGCATCCCCCAGTCGTCCGGGTCCGCGGGCCAGGTCGCGCGGCACGCGCACGACGCCCCGGCGTTCGCGTCGACGCCGCTCGGCCACGTCAGCCCCCTCGATCACCTCGCCGCCGCGCAGCAGGACACCGCCGGCGACCCCCTCGGGACCGCACACGACGTTGACGCACGAATGGATGCCGTGGCTCAGATACACGTAGAGGTGTCCGGGCTCGCCCCACATCGTCGCGTTCCGCGCGGTCGGACCACCGCGGGCGTGCGACCCGGGGTCGGGACGATCGCCCGTGCCGAGCCCGTGATACGCCTCCACCTCCGTGATACGCAGGACCACGCGCTCCCCCGCCACGACGGTTTCGAGGTGGGCGCCGAGGAGGAGCGGCGCGACCTCGACCGGCAGGGCGGCCAGGTCGTCGCGCGTCGCGGGGCGTGTCATCCCGGGGGCACCTGGCACCACGAGAGGTCGAAGCCCTGCAGGGCCGCGAGCTCCTGGCCCGTGTCGATCTCGACGAGGTGCGTCTGCAGCCGACCCGGCAGCGGGAGCTGGTAGCGGTCGAAGGGGTTGTCGATGGCCTTGGGCGCCACGAGCACGGCGGCGTATCGCCCACTCGGCGACACGCACGTCTGCAGCACCGTGTCGCTGCCGGGCACTTCGAGGAGCGGCCGCACCGTGCCGTCGGTGTCGACATGGCCGATGGTCGTGGCGCGGAACGCCCCGTCCGACCCGATGTCGGCGAACGATCGGATCGTGCCCGCTCCCGTCCCGGGCACGGGGGTGGCGCGCCCCGGCATGCCGGGGGGATCGACCGGGTCTTCGAGCGCCTGTTCCGATCCGTCGGTGAGGTTGATCTCGCGGATGCCCTCGAGGCGTTCGACGATCGCCACCGAGGAGCCGCGCGCGATGCCGTCGATCGACAGCGCGCTGCCCAGGGACGCGGCGTTGCCGCCCTGTGCGTCGGTCAAGAGCAGACGCGAGTCGAACGTCAGCACGAGCATGCTGTCGGTGTCGGGCACGAACCGCCAGTCGGCGACACGCACGTCCCCGCCGTTCAAGCCGATCTCGACCGGCGGCACGTCATCGGCGGCCGACGCCGTGAAGAGTTTGCTCTCGCGTCCTCCGGCGGTGCCGAGGGTGGCATCCGAGAAGGTGAATCCGACGCGCTCACCCCGGTCGGCCGACTGCAGGTTCGAGACGAACCCGGGCCCGGGCAGGGGGATGTCGTGGGCGTTCTGCCCGTCGAGATCGGTCACGATCACCCGCGCGCGGTCGCCCTCGCGAACGGACACGACGAGGTGGTTGGCCGTGGCACGGAAGTCTTCGATGTGCTCGTGGGTGAAGACCGGCAGACCCGCCTCACCCTTCAAGTCCGTGCGGAAGATCGTGTCGCCGTCGGCGGTCCCGCGCTGCATCAGGAACGCCGTCAGGGGCGGGGTGCGGAAAGACTCGCTGAGTGTCGACGCGGGTCCGGCGCCGAGGCCCTTCACGGCGTTGACGGTGACGGTGTAGTCGGAGTCGTCCCGCAGCGGGAGCGTGAACCGGATGCCGACGCTGCGCCCCGATGTGTCGACGGTGAAGGGCGTAGCGGGTTCGACCTGCACCTGCGAGGGATCGACCTTCTCGAGCGACTGGGTCGTCGTGAGGATGACACGGGCACCGGATGCCGCGACGGCGGCCGCCGGGTCGACCTGCACGTCCGTCACCCGGGGGCCTTGCGCGACGGAGACCACACCGCCGACGCCGCCCACCAGGACGAGCCCGCCGAGCACCGCCGCGAAGGCGAGGAGGAACCCGCGACCGCGACGCTTGCGCGCGCGGGCGCGGCGGGAGTCAGTACTCATACGGATCCGCCGGCTCGTCGATCGCCGCGACCTGGTCGGCGCGCACCTCCAGCGCCCCATCGCCGCTCGATCGCACCGTCCCGGTCACCGTCACCCATTGCCCCGTCGACGGAGCGGACACCGACGCGGTGATCGGCAGTCGCGCGGTCTGCGCGTCGATGACGCAGTGCGTGATCACCAGGCGCGTGAGGTCGAAGGTCGCGCCGTCCTGTCCGGGCGTGATGAACCCGGTGAGGGTCACGGGCTTGCCGTCGAAGGTCTCGGGGTTGGTCGCGTGCGCGAAGATCGCCGACCAGTCGCCGATGCCGAACGTCGACGTGTCGCCCGAGGCGGCGAGGGTCACGACGTCGGAACCGACGAACAGCGGCGGAGCGCCGACGTCGCGCGACACGGCGAGCTCGGCCGAGAGCGAGGCGGGCGGGGTCAGGAGGACCGCGACGACCGCCCCCGACGCGATCAGTCCGCCGCTGAACGCGGCGACACCGGCGACCGTCCATCGCGGGCGGGCAGCGAGGTGATCGTTCGCGGCGTGGTCGTGCTCGTCGGGCGCGTCGGCGTGGTCGTGGTCGGCGTGCGCGAAGGCCTCGCGGCGCGCGGGCGCCAACCCGACGGCGTGCCCGTGCGCGTGATCATGGCCGTGGTCGGCCTCGGCGCCGAGGGGCAGGGCGAACGTCGCGATCGCGCCGATCACGGCGACGACCGCCATCCCGATGGCGAACCACGCCGAATCCGGGTTCACGTACAGCGCGAGGCGTCCGGTGAGCCACAGCGCGATGGTCGTGACGGCGAGACACGTTGTCAGCCCGACACCGAGCCACCGCGTGGCGAGAGCACCCGTTCTAGACAAGGAGGTTCACCACCGTTCCGAGCGCGAAGGCCGAGAGCACGACCACCGCGGTCAGGCCGACGAGCACGCGCGTGGTGAACGTCGTGCGCAGCAGCGCGTACATCTTGAGATCGACGACCGGACCCACGACGAGGAACGCCACGATCGAGCCGGGCGTGAAGGTCGACGCGAACGACAGCGCGAAGAACGCGTCGACGTTCGAACACAGCGACACCACGACGGCCAGCACCATCATCGCCGCGATCGAGAGGGCCGGGTCGGAGCCGATCGCCAGCAGCGCGCTCCGCGGGATCAGCACTTGCACGGCGCCCGCGATCATCGAGCCGATGATGAGGGCCGGCATGACCGACCGGAGCTCCACGACGAACTGCGCGAGCGACCGGCGGCCCCGGCCACCGCGTTCCTGGACGACGATCTCGCACGTCTCGAGGAAGCGCTCGGTGAGGAGCTTGTCGGGATCGGGATGCCGGCTGTACAGCCAACCGATGAGGTTCGCGACGAGGAAGCCGCCGATGAGACGCGCGACCAGGATGCCGTCGCTGAAGCCGAACGCGGCGTGGGTGCTGATGATCACGATCGGATTCACGATCGGTGCCGCCACGAGGAAGGTCAGCGTGTCGGAGACCCGGAACCCGCGCATGAGCAGGCCACGCGCGAACGGGACGTTGCCGCATTCGCACACCGGGATGAACATGCCGAGCAGCGACAGCACCGCGCGGCGCGCCCAGGGGGTGCGTGGCATCCATCGCTCGATCGCACCCGGCGGCACCCACACCTGCACGATGATCGAGAGCAGGACGCCGAGCACGACGAACGGCAGCGACTCGATGAGGACGCTGAGGGCGAGGGTGAGGCCGTCCTGCGCACGAGTGGGGAGCGGCGCGGAGAAGAAGGTCGGGGCGAAAGCGTCGATGAGGAACAACGCCGCGACGACGACGACGCCCACGCCGAGGCCGACGAGGGTGCGGGTGACGCCGGAACGCGGGGGCGCCGACGCGACCGTGCGACTACTCGTCGCCACGCTCACGGGCGCGCGCCTGCGCGCAGTCGGCGCAGATACCGAAGATGTCGACGACATGCTCGGCCTGCGAGAAACCGTGCTGGGCGGCGGTGCGCTGCGCCCACTCCTCGACGGCGTCCGCCTCGATCTCGACCGCGACGCCGCACGAGCGGCAGATCAGGTGGTGATGGTGTCCGCGGGTCTCGCACGCGCGGAAGAGGTTCTCACCCTCGGGGCTCTGCAGCGAATCGGCATCGCCCTGGGCGGCCAGCCCCGCGAGAGCCCGGTAGACCGTGGCCAGTCCGATACCCGTGTTCTCGTCGCGCAGGGTCGCGTGCAGCGACTGCGCGCTGACGAAGCCGCCGGCACCGGCGAGAGCTTCGCGCACGCGCTCGCGCTGCCACGTATTGCGCTGGACCATGCGGGAAGTCTACCGAGGCGATCGGTGAAACGGCTGGGGACGCCGGGCGCTACAGCGCCCGCGTGGTGCGGTCGCGGCGGGCGCCGATGAGGCGGCAGACGAGGTAGATCGCGAACGAGATCGTCGTGATGTAGGGGCTCACCGGCAGCGTTCCCGCGACGGCCAGCAGCACACCGCCCACCGCCGAGACGAAGCCGAACAGCGCCGCGAGGACCGGAACCGAAAGCGGCCCGGATGCCACCCGCATCGCGGCCGCGGCCGGGGTGACCAGCAGCGCCATCACGAGCAGCGCGCCGATGATGTGCACGGCGACGGCGACGATGAGGCCGAGCAGCAGCATGAAGCCGAGCGACACCGCGGTCGTGGGAACGCCTCGGGCGGCGGCCGACTGCGGGTCGAGCGAGTCGAAGCGCAGGGGACGCCAGATCATCAGCAGCGCCAGCAGCACCACGAGACCGATCACGACGAGCCAGCCGAGCTGCGCGCTCTGCACCGACACGATCTGTCCGGTGAGCAGGCTGAAGCGCGTGGCACTGCGGCCGTTGTAGAGGGAGAGACACAGGATGCCGATGCCCAGACCGAACGGCATGAGCACGCCGATGATCGAGTTGCGGTCGCGGGCGCGCGCGCCGAGGAGACCGATGATCGCCGCCGCGATGAGCGACCCGACGATCGAGCCGGAGACCACGTCGACTCCGATGAGGAGGGCGACCGCGGCACCCGCGAACGACAGCTCGCTGATGCCGTGGACGGCGAACGCCATGTCGCGCTGCATGACGAAGACGCCGATGAGTCCTCCCACGAGCCCGAGCACGGCACCCGCGTACACGGAGTTCTGCACCAGCTCGAGGATCGCCCCGTACTGGCTCACGCCGCCGAACAGCGCGTCGCCCACGTCGGCCCAGTTCATGCGTCGTCCTCGTCGTGGTGGTGGTGGGCCTCGTCGGCGTCGGGTGCCCCGACGACGACGAGTCGCCCGCCGGCGCGGGTCACGAAGACGGGCGCGCCGTAGAGGGCGCTCAACGTCTCGGACGTGAGCACCTCGTCCGGAGTGCCGAGCGTGAAACGGCCGTTCGCGATGTACAGGATGCGGTCCACGTGCGCGAGCACGGGATTGATGTCGTGGGTGACCAGCAGCACAGCGGCGTCGCGCTCGCGGCGGTGACGGTCGATCAACCGCACCACGGCCTGCTGGTGGGCCAGGTCGAGGCTCGTCAGCGGCTCGTCGCACAGCAGCAGCCGTGGGTCGTCGGCGAGCGCCTGGCCCACACGAAGCCGCTGCTGCTCGCCGCCGGAGAGCAACCCCACCGGGCGGTCGGCGAACGCGTCGGCACCGACGGCGGTGAGCAGTTCGGCGATGCGGGCGCGGTCTTTCCGTCGCGAGAACGGCAGCCCGAACCGGTGCCCGTCGACCCCGAGACCGACGATGTCGCGACCGCGCAACGGCGTTTCGCGCGGGAGGGGCCGCTGCTGCGGCACGTAGCCGATGCGCCGGTTGCCCGCCCGGCGGACGGGCGTGCCGAGCGCCTCGATGGTGCCGTCGCTCAGCCGCTCGAGGCCCAGGATGGCCCGGAGCAGTGTCGTCTTGCCCGAGCCGCTCGGGCCGAGGACCGCAACGAGCTCGCCGGGCCCGACCTCGAGGTCGAGCCCGGACCACAGCTCGCGGCCGCCGCGTTCGAGCGCGGCTCCGCGGATGCGCAGGGGTGTGACGTCGCTCACGCCGCCAGGGCGTCCGACAGCGCGCTGATGTTGCTCTGCATCCACGAGAGGTAAGTCTGGCCCTCGGGAAGGGTCTCGGTGAACTCGAGCACCGGAATGTTCTTGGCCTTCGCCTCGTCCATGACCTGCGTCGTCTCGGCGCCACCGGTCTGCGGGTTGACGATCATGACCCGGATCTCGCCCGAATCGATGAGCTGCAGCGACTCCAGCAGGGTCGCGGGCGGCACGTCCTGGCCCTCTTCCACAGATTCGCTGAACTCGTTCGGGGTCGCGTTCACCAGGCCCGCGGCTTCGATGAGGTAGACGGGCACGGGCTCGGTGACGAACACCTTCGCGCCGGCATCCTTCGCCTCGATCTGGCCCAGCGAGTCCTCGAGGCCGGCGATCTGCTGCACGAACGCGTCGGCATTGGCGGTGAAGTCGGCCGCGTGGTCGGGCGCCAGCTCGCCGAGGTGCTCGGCGACGGCCTTCGCGAGGTCTTCGACCGTGTGCGGGTCGTACCAGACGTGCTCGTTGAAGCCCTCGATGTGGTCATGACCGTCGCCCTCGGCGTGGTCGTGGTCGTCGGCGCTCTCGCTGGGCGAGGCGCTGGCGTCGTCGTGCGACTCCGCGCCGGGGTAGTCGTGGTTGTACTCGACGGCGGTGAGGACCTCGGCATCCGATCCGCTGGCGTCGATGAGCGACTCCATGAACGCGTCGTAGCCCGCGCCGTTCTCGATGACGAGCTGCGCACCCTTGAGGGTGAGCTGGTCCTGCGCGCTGGCCTCGTACTCGTGCGGGTCCTGCGTGGGCGACGTGATGATCGAGGTGACGTCGACGAAGTCGCCCCCGATGGACTCGGCGATCGAGCCGTAGACGTCGGTGGATGCCACGACCGAGACCTTACCGGATGCGTCGGTCGTACCGCCGGCCGAGGGAGCGGTGCCGGCACAACCGGCGAGGGCGAGCACGGAGGCCGCGCCGAGGACGAGGGGGGCGAGGAGGCGTCGGGTCATGTCCCCCACTGTAACGGTAGTGATAACCGTTCTCAAACTCAGCAGGGCCGGCCGCCCGCCCGCCCAGAACGCCCGTCAGGCGCCGACCGCGACCGCCATCGGCGTCCCGAATGCGTGCACGCCGGAACCGACCTCGAACGTCCGACCGTCCGGCAGGTCCACCACTCCCGTCGCCCCCGTCGGCACCCGCACCTCCACGTGGAGCTCACCCGCCTCGATGCGCCAGGCGATCGCGGCGCGCCCGTACGGCGTCTCGTGTTCCGTGGCCGCGTGCGTGAGCCCGCCGCCGGGGCGCGGCGCGAAGGAGATGCGCCGGTACCCGGGGTCGAGCGGTGCGAGGCCGCCGACGGTGCGGTGAATCCAGTCGGCGACCGCACCGAGGGCGAAGTGGTTGAACGAGGTCATCCCCCCGGGGTTGACCGTGCCGTCGGGGAGCAGGCTGTCCCACCGCTCCCACGTCGTGGTCCCGCCGGAGAGCACCGTGTACATCCACGAGGGGCATTCCTTCTCCAGCAGCAGGTCGTACGCGACGTCCACATGCCCCGACCGCGTGAGCGCGTCGGTGATCAACGGCGTCCCGGCGAAGCCGGTCGCAATGCGGTTGCCACCGGCGCGCACGAGCTCGGCCAGTCGGGCGCCCCAGACGTCGCGCTCGGCGACGTCGGTGTAGAGCTCGAACTCGATCGCGAGGGCGTACGCGGTCTGTGCATCGCTGCTCAGCAGACCCGCGTCGGTGACGTACTCGCCGCGGAACGCATCGCGGACCTCGGCCGCCAGGCGTGAATACGTCTCGACGTCATCGAGGCGCCCGAGAACCTCGGCCATCTTCGCGAGGTGAAGGCTCGACCACGCGAAGTACGCCGTCGCGACGAGGTATCGGTCGGTCGTGGCATCCGCCGGATCGTGCGGCGGAGCCGCCGGGTCGAGCCAGTCGCCCAGCTGGAACCCCGAGTTCCACAGGCGCGAGGGACCGGCCAGCCGCGCGACGAGATCGACCCACTTCCGGGCCGAGTCGTACTGGTCGCGGAGGATGCGCGCGTCTCCGAACTGGCGGTACAGGGTCCACGGTGTCAGCACGGCGACATCGCCCCAGGCAGCCCCGGGACGGATGGGGGTCCACTCCTCGCCGCCCGGGATCACCGGCACGTACCAGGGCACGGTCCCGTCGGGAAGCTGCTCGGCCGCGACATCGCGCAGCCACGAGCGGAGCATGCCGGAGCAGTCGTAGAGGAAGGATGCCGCGGGCGCGAAGACCTGCAGGTCGCCGGTCCAGCCGAGGCGTTCGTCGCGCTGCGGGCAGTCGGTGGGGATGTCGACGAAGTTGTCTCGCATCGACCACCGCACGTTCTCGTGCAGGCGGTTCAGCAGCGGGTCCGACGAGGCGAACCAGCCGGTCCGCTCCATGTCGGTGTGGTAGACCCGCGCCGTGATCGCTCCGGGGGCGATCTCCCCCGGCCACCCGGCCACCTCGGCATAGCGGAATCCGTGGATCGTGAAGCGCGGTTCCCACTCGAGCGTTCCGCCGGCGTACTCGAGGACGTCGGTGGCCGCCGCCCCCCGCAACGGGCGGGTGTAGAGCTCGCCGTCCTGCAGGACCTCGGCGTGGCGCAGGGTGACGACCCCGCTGTCCTCTGCCGTGAGCGAGAGACGCAGGCGACCGGAGATGTTCTGGCCGAAGTCGAGGATCCACGCTCCCGTCGACGATCTGGTCACCTCGACCGGCTCGAGCTCCTCGGTGCAGCGCACCGGCGGACCCTCGGGGGCGACGAGCGTTGCGTGGTCGACGGGAAGCAGGCGCGCGGGCGTCCAGTCTCCGGCGGCGGCGGCCCAGTCGTCCTGCTGCAGTCGCGCGTCGAAGTGCTCGCCCTCGTAGATGCCGGTGGTCAGGATGGGGCTCGGCGCCGCCTCCCACTCGGCATCCGTCGCCACGACCGACCGCGAGCCGTCGGCGTGCTCGATCTCGAGCTGGGCGATGAGGCCGATGTCACTGCCGTAGAGATTGGGGTACCCGCCGTGGAAGCCGAGACGCCCGCGGTACCAGCCGTCGGCGAGCCACGAGCCGATCGTGTTCTCACCCGCGCGGAGGTGCTCGGTGACGTCGTAGGTGTAGTACCGCAGCCGCTCGCCGTAAACCGTCCAGCCGGGCGACAGCGCGTCGTCGCCGACCCGACGGCCGTTGATCTCGACCTCGTACAGGCCGTGCGCCGAGACGTACAACCGGGCGCGGGAGACCTCGGACGCCACCTCGAACGCCCGCCGGACGCGCGGCGGACGGCGCAGCGATTCGGGCTCCTCGTCCCACGCGGGCCCGACGACACCGGCGACCCAGTCGTCGGCATCCAGGAGTCCGGCCTCCACACGCGACGCGGGCGACCAGTCGGATGCCGCGTCATCGTCGCTGAAGACCCGAACGCGCAGCGTGGCGCTCTGACGGGACACGAGGGGGGCGAAGGGCCACTCCACGAGCACGGACTCGGCACTGCGCACGATGCCGGAGGTCTCGGCACCGCTCTCGGTCACGATCTCGAGCTCGTAGCCACCCTGCCGCCATCCGGCGGGGGCCTCGGTCTTCCACGACACCCGAGGGGTGGCGACGCCGATGCCGAGGGCATCGGGGAGGTGTTCGAACGTGAGGGGGGATACGTCAACGGTCATGCGGTCGTCATCTCATCCTGCTGCGGGTGGACCATGGGCTTGAGGGCGGAGCGGTCGCGCCCGGGGAGAAGGAGGGCGTCGTGGACCCCGCCGAGGGGATGCACGCTCGTCACGAGTCGACGCAGATCCACTCGTCCGCTCGCCGCGAGCGCGATGGCATCCGGGTACTGGTTCGCATACCGGAACGTGCCGGTCAGCACGATCTCGCGCGACTGGATCACATCGAGCGGCAGCGTCACGTCGCCGTCGGCCGACATCCCCACCAGAACGGCGCGGCCGGCGGAGGCCAGCGCGGCGATCCCGGCGCGGATCGCGGAGGGCACACCGGAACACTCGATGAGCACCGTGCGATCGGTCGGCAGCGGGTCGGTGCGCGGGTCGACGATGCGCGACGCACCGAGGTCGGCCGCCACGGCCAGGCGCTCGGCGGAGACGTCGCTCACGCACACGTCCGCCCCCTCGACGAGCGCGACCTGCAGTACGAGCAGTCCGACGGGGCCCGCACCGCTGACCAGCACGCGATCGCCGATGCCGACACCGGCTTTGCGCACCGCCCACAGCGCCACGGCGAGCGGCTCGATGAGCGCGGCCTCGTCGTCGTCGAGGGCGTCGGGTACGTCATGGGCGAAGTCGGACGCGATGACGACGTGCGTGGCGAAGGCTCCGTCGATCGGCGGGGTGGCGAAGAAGCGCACGCGGGGGCACAGGTTGTACCGGCCGGCGCGGCACTGTTCGCAGCGCCCGCACGGCACGCCGGGTTCGAGGGCGACGCGAGCGCCGAGGCGGTCGGGCGAGACATCCGCGCCGAGCGCGACGACCACACCGGATGCCTCGTGCCCGAGGACGAGCGGTTCCTCGACGCGCGTCGAACCGATGCGCCCGTCGCGATACCAGTGCACGTCCGAGCCGCACACACCCACCGCACGGACCTCGACGAGCACCTCGTGCGCGGCGAGCGCGGGGACGGGACGCTCCTCCACGACCGTGGTGTCGATCGCCGTCATGACGGCCGCGCGGAGGGACTCCGGGGGCGTCATCCCTTCACCGCGCCGCTGGCCAGGCCCGCCATGATGCGCTGGTTCAGCACGAGGTAGATGGCCAGGATGCCGAACATGTTGATGCAGATCGCGGCGAAGAGGGGTCCGTACTGCGTCGCGCCGAACTGCCCGGTGAAGTTGAGCAATCCGACCTGCACCGTGCGCAGTTGCGACGAGTTGGTGAAGGTCAGGGCGATGAGCAGGTCGTTCCAGAAGAAGAAGAACTGCACGAGCGCGACGGTCACGATCGAGTTGCGGGCCATCGGGAGCGCGACGGAGAAGAAGGAGCGGAAGATCGACGCACCGTCCAGGGTCGAGGCCTCGAACACCTCGCGCGGGATCGCACGGAAGTACGTCGCCATCATGAACACGGTCAGCGGCAGACCGGTCGCGGTATACGTGATGATGAGCGGCCAGAGCGACCCGGTGATCCCGGCCTGGAAGTACACCGAGAACAGCGGCAGCAGGATCATCTGACCGGGCACCATGATGCCCGCGAGGAAGAGCAGCAGGATGCCGCCCCGGCCGCGGAAGACCATGACCTCGAGCACGAAGCCCGCGGCGACGCCGAACAGGAGCATGAGCGCGAGCGCAGGGAAGACTGCGACGACGCTGTTGCCGAGGTACTGGCCGATGTTGCCGGTGACCCAGGCGTCGACGTAGTTCTGCAGATTCAGCTCGCGGGGCAGCGCCCACGTGGGGGCGTTGAGGAACTCGTCCTGGCTCTTGAAGGAGTTCATCAGCAGCCACAGCAGAGGAAGGACCTCGATGGCGACCAGCAAGACGATCAGGACGGTGCCGGGGGTGCGGCGCAGGGCTCCGGCCCGTACGGCGGGCTTCCGGCGCGGGCGCAGCGGCTCGGGGGTCTGGGGCAGGGTGGCGGTGGACATGGGGGATCAGCCCTTCGTGGCGTCGCGGCGAGACGACCGGAAGATGAAGACGGTCACGATCAGGCACAGGATCGTCAGCAGCAGCGCGATCGAGGCGCCGTAGCCGTATTCGCCGTAGCTGAACGAGGTCTGGAACATGTAGAGCGTCAAGGGCGTCGTCGCCGTCCCCGGTCCGCCGTTGGTCAGGGCGACGATCGAGTCGAAGACCTTGAGCGTGCCGTTGATCGAGAAGATCACCGACGACAGCAGCACGGGCAGCGACAGCGGCAGGACGATGCTGCGGACGAGACGCCAGCCGTTGGCTCCGTCGAGTCGCGCCGATTCCATGATGTCGTCGGGGATGTCGAGCAGCCCCGTGTACAACAGCACGGCGTAGAAGCCCATGGAGCGCCAGAGGTCCATGATCACCAGGACGACGATCGCGCTCACGGGGCTGCCGAACCAGTCGACGGATGCCACCCCGAACACGTTCAACAGGGCGTTCACGGGGCCGGTCTGCGGCGCCACCTCGAACAGCTTCTGGAACATCAGGGCGACGGCCACCGTGGGGATGATGACGGGGAAGAAGACCAGGGTGCGCACGACGCTTCCGCGATTGCGGAGCACGAAGACGTAGAACAGCGCGAGCAGGTAGCCCAACAGCACCTGCCCCACGGTGATGATGACGGCGTAGAGCAGGGTGAACCGCAGCGCCTCACCGACGCGGGGGTCCGTGAAGAGGCGGGCCAGGTTGTCGACCCCGACGAATTCGAACCCGGAGATCGCGTTGCCCTCGAAGAGCGTGTAGCCGAGTGACCACACCACCGGGATGAGCATGACGAGGGTGTAGACGATGAGTGCCGGGCCGAGCAGCAGCGCGATGGCGCGCGGATCGCCGAGGACTTTGTTCATGGGGTTTCCTTCACGGGGGACGAAGGGTGGGGGCGACGGACGTCGCCCCCACCCGGGAGGTCACTCAGCCCAGGTCGGCCTGCACGAGGCTCATGAAGTCCTGCGGCGAGGTCGCACCGGTGATCAGCTGCGCGGCGTTCTTCTGGCTCGTCTCGGTGGCCTTGGCGCTGAAGAGCGCTTCGAACCACAGCACCGACTCCTTGGTCGACGAGATCTGGTCCTGGACCAGCGACGTCAGTTCGTCGACCTGGACGTCACCGTCGACCGTGAAGCCCGAGATCGTGTCCGCCTTCGACAGCGACTCGGCGCCGTAGTTGTTCGCGATGCACGTGAGCCACTTGCCGGTGTTGTCGTTGTACGCCTTCGCCGACAGCGCCATCGGCAGACCGACGTTGGCCGGGGTCTGGCTCGCGTCGCCGGCGCCGCCGGTGACGTTCGGGAACGGCAGGAAGCCGATGTTCTCCGAACCGATCTGGTTCGCCGTCTCGTCGGCGAAGTTCGCCAGCGCCCAGCTGCCCATGTAGAAGAAGGCGGCCTTACCGGTGAGGAAGGTGTTGAACGCGGTGTCGTAGTCGATCGAGCCCACGCCCTGGCCGAAGTACCCCGCGGTACCCAGGTCGGCGACCGCCTGAGCGGCAGCGACGTACTCGGGGTCGGTCAGCTTCGCCTCGCCGTCGGCGACCTTCTGAAGGGCGTCGGGGCCGAGGTCGCGGAAGATGTATCCGCTGATCAGGCGGGTAATGGGCCAGCCCTGCTCGCCCGAGGCGGAGAACGGCTGGACACCGGCGCCCTGGAGCTTCGCCGCGGCGGCGGTGAGCTCGTCCCAGGTCTCGGGGACCTGGATGCCGTTGTCGCTGAGGAGCTTCTTGTTGTACCAGATGCCCTCGATGTTGTACTGGTACGGCAGCACGTTGAAGCCGCCGTAGAGCTGCTCGATCGTGGAGATCGCGGCGGGCTGGATCTTGTCGATGACACCGAGGTCGGTGAGGGTCTTCTTCAGATCGAGGACCTGGCCGCCCTCGGCGAGTTCCTTGGTGAGGGCCGGAGCGTTGCCGGCCGCGTACTGCGTCGGCAACGCGTTCTGCCCGGCGAGCAGTTGGAGCTTCTGGTCGAGCTGCGTCTGCGGGACCGTCTCGACCTCGAGCGGCTGCGCGTCGTTCTCTGCCTTGCACTGGTCGGAACTCAGGCTCGTCAGAAGATCCGGGATCGTTGTGTTCTCCTGGTTGACCAGGAATGAGAACTTCGACCCGGCGGCCGCGTTCCCGCCACCGCCGGCGCAAGCGGTGAGAGCCAGGAGCGCGGCGGCACCTGTCGCGACGATGGCGACCGTCCGACGCGACCGCGTGAATGCTGTGGACACTTTTCCTCCTCGAAAATGCACCTCGGTCATTGAAGCGCTTCAAGAGGATTATGCAAGGCGGGATGGACGGAGTCAAGAATTTTTTGAAACGCTTCAGACCTCAGCGGAGATGGCGCGTTCGCGCCCGACCGTGCTCTCGCGCACCACGAGCTCCGGCTTCAAGAGGGTCGTGACATGGGTGTGCTCCGCCCCGTCCTCGATCTCGGCCATGAGCAGCCGCACGCCTTCCCGCCCCATGTCGAGCCCCTGCATCTGCACGGACGTGAGCGGGATCATCCCGCCCCACGCCGCGGAGTTGTGGTCGCAGCCCATCACGGCGACATCGCCCGGCACCTCGATGCTGTGCGCGTTGAAGACCTGGATGATCGCCATCCCGAGGAGGTCGGTGACAGCGATGACACCGTCGAGACGCCCGGCCCGGACCTCGCCGGCCAGTTCTTCGCCGGCCCGGAGCCCCCCGGGCGGATCCAGGTTCTCGGTCGGGACCTCCTGCAGCGACACCCGCCCGCCCTCTTCGTCGACCGCACGGCGGACGCCGCGGCGGCGCAGGGCGACGGGCTGCAGGTAGTCGCGGCCGCCGACGAACGCCAAGCGGGTTCGCCCCAGATCGATGAGGTGCCGGGCGGCGAGGTAGCCGACCTCCTCGTTGTCGACGAGCACCTGACAGCAATCGCTTTTGCCGGAGTCGTAGTTCAGGACGACGGTGGGACGACCATGGCTACGGATCCGGGCGACGTCGTCGCTGGCATCCTGCATGGGCGCCAACAGGATGCCACTGACCCGGGCTTCGTCGAAGAAGTCGAGGTCGGCGCGCTGCTGGTCGACACGATTGTCGCTGTTGGCCACGAGAACGTTCATGGCCAGCTCGGCCGCGAATCGCTGGGCACCGCGGGCGATGTCGACGAACAGCGAGTTGCTGATGTCGATGACGACCAGACCGATGCTGCGCGAGCGCCCGGCCGCCAGTTGCTGGGCGTTGGAGTTGCGGACGAAACCGAGCTCGGCGATCGCCCCCTGCACCTTCGCGAGGGTGGCAGGCGACACCTTGTCCGGGTGGTTGAGGACGTTCGAGACCGTGCCGAGAGCGACTCCGGCGACACGCGCGACGTCGGCCATGCTCGGCGTCCGTTGCCCGTTCGACACCCGCGCCCCCTCCGTCCGCCTCGACCGTCTGCTTCGGATGCTAGCCGATCCGCGGACGCGTTTGATGCGTTTCAATACCCGGCCGGTGGATCCGTGGACGAGCCCTCGGCCGCGAAGGACGGATAGCCTGGGAGCGATGTCACGGGACGAGAACGCGCGCAGAAGATTGTCCCGCAGCACCCCGAACGGCGCGGTCGTCGCGGTTCTCGCCATCGCCGGCCTCTGCTCGTCGTTCATGTTCACCCTCGTGGTGCCCATTCAGGCGAAGCTCCCGGAACTGCTGAACGCCTCGCGGGATGACACCGCCTGGGTGGTCACCTCCACGCTCCTCGCGGCGGCCGTCATCACGCCGATCGCCGGGCGCCTCGGCGACATGTACGGAAAGCGGCGCATCGTGCTCGCGCTGTTGGCCGTGATGATCGCCGGGTCGGTGATCGCCGCGCTGTCGCCCGGCATCGTCGGGTTGATCGTCGGTCGCGCGCTGCAGGGCGCCGTGGTCGGCGTCGTTCCGTTGGGCATCTCCATCCTGCGCGACGTCCTTCACGAGAACCGGGTCGACAGCGCGGTGGCGCTCATGAGCGCCACCCTCGGCGTCGGCGGGGCGGTCGGCCTCCCCATCAGCGCCCTTGTCGCGGAGAGCACCGACTGGCACTGGCTGTTCTGGATCGCCGCGGCCCTGGGCGCCGTCGTCTTCGTCCTCGTCATCGTGATCGTCCCGGTCAGCGTGCTGCGGACCGCCGGCCGGTTCGACTTCGTCGGCGCGGCGGGGCTCGCCGTCGGCCTCATCGGCATCCTTCTGGCCGTCTCACGGGGGAACTCGTGGGGGTGGACGTCGCCGCTCACGCTGGGTCTGGCCGTCGGCGGCATCCTGATCCTCGTCGTCTGGGGATGGTACGAACTGCGCATCGACGATCCGCTGCTGGATCTGCGCGTCGCCGCCCGGCGGCCGGTGCTGCTGACCAACCTCGCGTCGATCGCGATGGGCTTCGCTCTCTTCACCTCGAACGTGTCGCACCCGCAGATCCTCGAGCTCCCCACCTCCACCGGCGTCGGTCTCGGCCTGTCGCTGCTGGCCGCGAGCCTGGTAGTCATGCCCTCGGGCCTGGTGATGATGGTGCTGTCGCCCCTCTCGGGAGCCCTTGCCCGGACGATCGGTCCCCGCGTGCTGCTGGTCGCCGGATCGGTGTCGCTGATCCTGGCCTACGGCTTCAGCCTCGTGCTCGCCACCGAGGTATGGCACTTCGTCGTGGCGAACATCCTCATCGGCTTCGGCATCGGTTTCGGCTACGCCGCGATGCCGATGCTCATCATGCGTTCCGTGCCGCCGAGCGAGACCGGCGCGTCGAACGGCCTGAACGCCCTCGCGCGGTCACTGGGAACCAGCACGTCCGCCGCCGTGGTCGGTGTCGTGCTCGCGACTCTCTCCACGGGCGAGGGCGAGACGCGCGTGCCGACGGCGCAGGCCTTCAGCGTCTCGTTCGCCCTGGGCCTGGGCGCGGCGATCGTCGCGCTCGTCCTCGCGCTCCTGATTCCCACGCGTCAGGCGCCGAGCGAGAGGCATCCCGCGCTGCCGGAGTGACGCCCGCGTGAGGGGTCAGTTTCCGTCGCTTCCCAGCGTGGCCAGGCGACGAAGATTGACCCCTCACGCGACCGCGGCGCCACCCCGAAGGGTGACGCCGCTGGAGAAGCTGCGGATCAGCGCAGGATGCCGCCGAGGTCGAGCGCGCCGTCGACCACATCATCGACACCGGACGTGACGTCACCCACGACGTCGTCGACCGAGCCCGAGATCTCGTCCACCGAGCCGGAGACGTCGCCGACCGAGGCGCCGTTGTCGCCCGTCGAAACACCGGCGTCGCCGGTGGAGACGCCCGTGTCGTTGCCGGAGCCGACGGGGGCGTCGATCGGGGCGGTCACGTCGTTGCCGGAGCCGACGTCGTTCCCGGAGCCGAGGTCGTTGCCCGAGCCGATCGGCGCGGTGGTGTCGTTGCCCGACCCGATCGGCGCCGTGGTGTCGTTACCGGAGACGACCGGGGTCTGGTTGCCCGAAGCCACGTCGCCGTTCAGCGAGTCGCTGACGATCGGTCCCTGCACGAGCGGCCCGATGTTCGCGATGTCGCCGACCGAGGTCTGGGGGCTGGCGGTGAAGTCGCCGCTCTCGATGAGGCCGCCGACCCAGGTGTAGAACGGGTCGGACGCGTCGACGAACTGCGTCGCGGTCGTCGAGGCATCCGTCGCTGTGACGTTGTCGTCGGCCGATGCCGGCAGCGCCAGTCCAGCGACGGCGAGAGCCGCAGCTCCGGTGCCGGCCGCAGCGATCATGCCGATTCGGGTCTTCGTGTTGTACGTACGCATCAGGTTTCCCTTTCCGTTTCCGTCTACGGCGCTTCCGCCGCATGTGGGGTCATCCGAAGACGACCGGAAATCGGATGGGTGGGAAGCCCGTGGGATGCCGGAATGCGTCGCAGCGCGAGCGACGAGATCCGCGTCACGACGGCGATCGCGGGACACCCTGGCAGAACCCTGGCAATGCGCGACGGGCGGGGCATCTGGGCCCCGGTGGCCGCCGCAGCCCGTCCGCGCCCGCCGGGATCGACCGGGTTCAGGTGGGCGGCGTCGAGGCCGCGCCGCGTCCACGAGCGCGCGTCCGTGCGGCCGGTAGCGGCGAAGCCCGCCTAAGGGACCTCGGCGGAGAGCAGCTCCCGGATCAGCACGGCCATGTTCCCACCGAGCTGGGCGTGGTGATCCGTCACGTAGACGACGTTCGAGTGCGTCGTCACGTGGAGATCGAACAGCGTGGCCGCGAACCATTCCAGCGAGACCCACAGCTCGCCGTCGCGCCGCACGGCCTCGGTGCGCATCGCCCGGACGCGACCGTCGACGAGGATGCCGACGTTACCCCGGGCGAAGTCGACGACACGTCCGTCGGCCAGGCGGAGCGTCGCCTCGTCGCCACCCTCGCGGAGATCGAGTTCGGCGCCGAAGACCGTCGCGAGGAGACTCGACGGCACGTACAGCGAGGAGACGCGCACGAGCGGCTCGCCGGCACGCCCGTGGTACTGCGTCCCCTGCCACCGGAAGACCGGCCCCGGCAGCCGCACGCGCTCCCCCGAGACCCAGGCGACCCCGCAGCCCTCGGCGACGGCGACGGCGAAGGCATCCCCCGGCAGTTCGAGTTCGGGCCGCGTCCTCCGGACGGACCCGTCCGGCGCGCGCCGTACTCCCGAGAACAGGTGATCCCAGACGAGTTGCGCGTCGTCGAAGGTCTGGCCGTGATCGCGCCCGTGGACGTCGCGGAACACGACGTCGGCGAACTCCCCGCGGTAGAAGGCGAAGTTGTCGACGCCGCGCACGGCGATGGTGGGCGGCGTGCGCACGCCGTTCACCCGGAGCCAGTAGTCGAGGTTCTGCCGCACCAGCTCGGTGCCGTTCGTGGCGTAGTGCTGCGGGCCGGCATCCAGGTCGAGGCGCGACTGCCACATCGGGATCGGGCCGCCCTCGTTGATGACGTCACCGTTCTCCGTGAACAGCAGCGAAGGATCGATCGGGGCGCCGGACCCGGCGGCACCCGCGAGCACGGATCCCGCGGCACGGACGAAGGTCGACGTCATCGACTCCCCCATCGACATGCCCTGCAGGAACACCCGCTCGCGATCGATCGAATACTCGTCGGCCGCCCAGTCGATGAGTGCGCGGATGAGTCGGATGTCGTGGTTCTCCTCGGCCGTGCGGGCGGGCGGGTTGAGGTAGAGGCCCTCGGGGTTGGGCGCCGTGAGCGCGTCGACGTGCTCGGGCGCCATGTCGATACTCCAGAAGCGCCGAGACCCGGCATCCGGGAAGATCACGACGAAACCCTCGCGGTCAGCGACGTTCGTCCACGACGAATAGACGGCCTGTCCCCACCCGGTCATCAATCCGCCGTGGAGGGAGATGACCAACGGACACGGCGCGACGGGGTCGTACGACTCGGGCACGTAGGTGTACCAGCGGTCAGTCGCACCCGCCACGATCGTGCCCGTCATCTCCTGCAGACGCGGCGGGTAGGGCTGCGAGTTGTTGCCGTTCTCGTTGACGACGACATCGCTCCCCTTGAGGTACTCCGGCAGGTAGTGCCGGTTGTCGTCGTCGGGAACGCCGGGCCGGATGCGGGCGTCACCGGTCACCCTCGACCACCTCGCTCATCGGCACGCAGGTCACTCGTGATCATCACCGATCTCCGATCCTCTCGTGGGCGTGGCCTGCCGCGGTCGAGCACGTCCGCGGCCTCTCTCACTATCGCGTGGCCGCGCGTCCCCGACAGCCGCCAGGTGGCGGATCGCCACGTCGCGATTGCGTCTGGCGGGCGGATCAGCCGCGCCGTCTCGCTCAGCGAACATGGCTGTGCCGCCGGAGGAGGCGGGGCGATCTCCCTTGAAGGGACGCCACGGATGCCAAGGGAGTGCCAGTGCCAGAGCGTCGACACCCGTGCGCGACGGCACCCGTCCCGAGCGCGCCGAGCGAACAGATCGGCGCGCGCGCATGAGGGCGCGCCGCGCCGATCGTCCCCCCATCTGGACGCCCCGGTTCTCGAGTCTGTTCGCGATCAACTTCGTGATCACCTTCGCGCAGTTCATGACCCTCGTTCTGGTGCCGAAGCTCGCGGCGTCGCTCGGCGCGAGTTCCCTGGTCGTCGGGTTGGTGGCCGGTGTCTTCGCGGTCACGGCGCTGGCGGTCCGCCCCGCCGTGGGCTGGGCGACACTGGTCGTCCGCCACAACTACCTGCTCGCCGGCACGGTCGCGCTGATCCTGGTCGCCTTCGTGCTCTACGCGGTATCGGACAGCATCCCGCTTCTGATCGGAGCGCGTCTCCTGCACGGTGCAGCCATGGGCTTCCTCGCCCCCGTGACGCTCGCGATGGCGAGCGACGCCCTGCCGCCGAGCCGGATGGCCGAGGGCGTGGGCACCTTCTCCCTGGGGCAGGCGGTGAGCACCGCGGTGGGCCCGTCCGTCGGACTGTGGATGGAGACGTCCTTCGGGTACCGCACCAGCTTCTTCGTGGGGGCCGCCATCATGGCCGTCGCGGCGATCCTGGCGCTCCGGGTGCGGTCACCTCGGGCACCCGGGGGCCCGAGCACACCGTGGCGCTTCTCCTCCTTCCTCGCGCGCGAGGCGCTCGTCCCGGCCGCCATCATGTTCTTCCTCGCGGGCGCGTTCTCCTCGGTCAACGCGTTCATCGTGCTCTACGGCGAGGCGCGGGGGGTCGACCAGATCGGCCTGTTCTTCGCCGCCTACGCGGTTTTCATCCTGCTCACGCGACCCTTCGCCGGTGCTCTCGGGGACGCGCGGGGACTGACGGTCGTCATCGTTCCCGGGATGGTGCTGTTCGCGGTCTCGTTCATCGTCATCGCCAACGTCGACACGCTGCTCGGGTTCCTCATCGCCGGCGCTGTCGCGGCCCTCGGGTACGGGATCTGCCAACCCGCCGTCCAGACGCTCGCGCTCACTTCCGTGCCCCCGCACCGGCGCGGTCTCGCGAGCAACACCAGCTACATCGGTGTCGATCTGGGGTACTTGATCATGCCCATCATCGGAGGATGGATCGTCTCGGCCGACATGAACGCCGGCGCCTCCGCCGAGGGCGCGTACTCATCGATGTACCTGCTGTCCATCGTTCCGATCGCGATCGGGCTGTGCCTCTACCTGGTGAGCCGCCGCCCGCACCCTCCCCGGAGCACCGCTGCTCCGGCCCCCACCGAGACCTGAGTCCGACCTCCCCCGAAAGGACCGCCATGAGACCCGTCGCCAACGAGGCCATGCTCATCACCTATGCCGACAGCATGGGCGGAAACCTGTCCGAACTCCACCGCGTGCTGCGCACGCATTTCGCTGGGGCCTTCGGCGGCATCCACGTCCTCCCGTTCTTTCCGTCCTCCGGCGACCGGGGCTTCGCCGTCATCGAGTACGACATCGTCGACCCGGCCTTCGGCACGTGGGATGACATCGACGCGCTCGGCGAGGATTACTACCTCATGGCCGATTTCATGATCAATCACGCCTCGATCCGCTCGGCGGAGTTCATCGACTACATGCAGCGGGGCGACGAGTCCCCGTACAAGAGCATGTTCATCGACTGGAACGAGTTCTGGGGCGGCGGCGAGCCCACCGAAGAGGAGATGGCGGCCCTCTACCGACGCAAGCAGCACGGTCCGTACCTCGACATGACCCGTGCGGACGGCAAGGTCGTCCGCCTGTGGAACACCTTCTTCGCCGAGCAGGTCGACATCGATCCGTGGCAGCCGGTGACGCAGGAGTACTTCGCACGGAACCTGGGGCGCCTCGCCGATCATGTCGCCCTCATCCGCTTCGACGCCTTCGCCTACGCGGCCAAACGTCCGGGAACGAGCTGCTTCTTCGTCGAGCCCGAGGTGTGGGACGTCCTGGAGATCGGGATGGCTCCGATCAAGGACCGCGGCACGCAGATGCTGCCCGAGATCCACGAGAACTACGAGATCCAGCTCAAGATGTCGGCGAAGGGGCACTGGGTCTACGACTTCGCGCTCCCGATGCTGACGCTGCACACGCTGTTCACGGGCCGGACCGACCGGGTGCGCCACTGGCTCGAGATCTGCCCCCGCAAGCAGTTCACCACTCTGGACACGCACGACGGAATCGGCGTGGTGGACGTGGTCGGCCTCCTCGAAGACGACGAGATCGACTCCATCGTCGACCTCGTGAACGCCCGCACCGAGCACCTCCGCGAGATCCTCCCCCTGCCGGCATCCGTCATCCGGCGGGGCGAGAAGGGAGCTCAGCGCTATCAGCTGATGTCGTCGTTCTACTCGGCCCTCGGCGAGGACGACGCGGCCTACCTGCTCGCCCGCGTCTTCCAGCTGTTCGTGCCCGGAATCCCGCAGATCTACTACGTCGGCGCGCTGTTCGGCGCCAACGATCCGGAGGCCCTCGCCGCCGCCGGCGACGCCCGCGCCGCCAACCGACACGACTACACCGCCGCGGAGATCGCTGAACGTGTCGAGAAGCGTGAGATCCAGCAGTTCCTGGACATCCTCCGCTGGCGCAACACCTTCCCCGCCTTCGACGGCGACTTCGACGTCACAGACGAGGCGCCCGGCATCCTGGTCCTGACCTGGACGGATGCCGACAGTGAGGCACGGCTGCGCGCGGACTTCGTCGGGCACCGCTTCACGATCACCGCCGCACGCGGTGCGGACCAGCCGACGCTCGTCTTCGAGTCGTGAGCGGGCTCACGCCTCGCTCAGGACGACGGATCGTCGAACGGGCGAGGCGTGAGCCGGACGTCGAGCTCCATGTTCTCGGGGGTGCCGAACGACGCGTAGCGGTGCGCGGCGCACGCCAGCCACAGATGGTAGGCGTGCCGGGCATTGCCGAGGTTGAGGTCGAACTGCTGCTGAAGCTTGTCGATGCGCTTCTGAACCGTCGAGTGATGCAGGCCGAGGAGATCCGCCGCGCCGCGGATCGATCCGGTCTGCGTCACCGCCGTGACGGTCTCGTCCAGCCACGGCAGATTCCCGTCCTCGATGGCACTGATGATGGGGGATGCCAGGAGATCGCTCGTCTGGGCGTGAAGGAACAGCGGGGCCAGGACACCGAGCCGATCCCAGGTGAGCGCCTCGCCGGGGCGAGCCATCCGGAGCACGATCACCGCGCGCTTCCACGAACTGCGCAGTTCCTCGACCGGAACGGCGGGGCCGATACCGAAGCGCGCCTTCCCGCCGACCTGCGGCCCCATGGCGAACGGCGCGGGCTGGATGGTCGCGCCCACGGTGGCGCCACGGACCACCGCTGACGCTCTCAGGCCCTCGCCCCACTCGACCGGGAGATGCGCGACCACGTGATAGCGCCGGGTCGAATCGAGTCGGAGAGCGGCGAACAGCTGACGACTGCGCTCCTCCGGGATGGGGTCGTTCAGGAGCGTCGCCCACGCCTGCTCGGGTTCGGGGGCCAGGGCGTCCAGGCGGTCCGCCCAGCGCTGCACGCCCTGCGCGATGCGCTCGAGGACGAGTCCGTGCGAGGTGTCCGCGTCGGTCGATTCGATCCACACGAGATCGGCAGTAGCGGGACCGATCGAACGGGACGGCCACTCCTCGTTCTTCTCCTCCGCCCCATCCCCGCGAAGGCGATCTCCGCCCGGGCCGACACGCAAAGAAAGCCGTCGACCCGCCAGCGCCACACCGACCACGCGAGATGTCAACGCCGCCGCACCGCGGACATACGCTTCGGGACCGACACCCCGGGCATCGAGGGCGTCGAAATAGTCCAGGACGCGGAGGGCGGCCGCGACGGACTCGTCCTGCAGCGCCAATCGGGCGAGGAAGTCTCTCATGTCACGGCACCTCCAGGGGTCGACCTACGCACCCGGGGGAACGTGATCGCGTCAGGGGAGACCGCGGCACGCGCGGCCGACGAAGGAACGCTAGCAGGCGCGGCCGCGAGAGCGCGGGGATTCGAAGGTCATGACCGGCCTCGCGCCCGGCCTCACGCCATGTCGACGTCGATGTCCGGCAGCCCGAAGAACTCGAAGGCCTCCTGGATGGCGAGATCCCAGAAGTCCCATTCGTGGGTGAACCCCTCACGGATGGAAAACGTCGCGTCCAGGCCGATCTCCTCGGCGTGTGCGCGGAACGGTCGCAACGTCGTCATGACGTAGTCGTCGTCCGCTCCGCTGGCGAACAGGAGCCGCGGCAGCCGACCGGTGCCGGCCTGTTCGTCGAGCACGCGCCACGAGTTCTCCTCCGACGCGAGGAACGCCTCGAGGCCGCCCGCGTTCTCGACCATGCCCTCCAAGCGCGCGGCGAACACGTCGCCCGAACGGAAGAACTCGGGTGTCAGATCCGAGAAGTCCCTCGGGCTGGCCGAGAGCACGGCCGCCGCTGCGAACCGCTCCGGATTGCTCGCGGCGATCTTGATCGTGCCGCGACCCCCCATCGAGAGACCGGCGAGGAAGTTGTCCTCACGCCGAGAGGAGATCGGCAGCCAGTTGTAGACCAACGGCATGAGCTCGTGCAGGAGGTAGTCGTACATGTCGTAGCCCAGCATGAATCGACTCCAGTTGGAGTAGTTGCTGTTCAGACCGGACGGCATCACGACGGCCACGCCCTTGCGGGCCGCGTACCGCTCGACGTTCGTCTTGCGCACCCAATCGGTGTGGTCGCCGAACGTTCCGTGCAGGAGCCAGACCACCGGCAGCGCGCGCCGCTGCGAATAGAACTCCTGCGGATCCTCCTCGCGCGGCATGTCCGGGAGGATCACGGTGAACGCCTGGTTCGAGCGGAGGAACTTGCTCTCGGTGTTCATCGTCAACAGGGCCATGGTGCGACTCCTCGGGGTGTGGCGCGTCGTGCAGGAACAGGGATCATGATGCGGGGCGAACCGGCGCGGTCTCGTCGAGGGAGGAGGCTTCGGCGAGGACGCGACCGAAGCGGCGCGCGAGCCAGTTGGTGCGAGCGGCGAGCGCACCCTGGGTCACAGCAGCGTGCGGGTAGGCGGTGAACCCGTGGAATCCGCCGCTCCACACGTGCAGCTCGGCGTCGCCGCCGGCGGCCCAGAGGCGGCCCGCGTAGTCAATGATTTCGGAGCGGAAGATCTCGGCCGACCCGACCTCCAGCAGTGCCGGAGGGAGGTTCGCGAGGGAGGTGGCCCGCCCTGGCGCGTTGGCGCCCGCGTCCACCACATCGCCGTCTCCCAGCACGAGCCGCCATGCGGCCGTGTTCTCGTCACGGTTCCAAGGCCCGTGGGGCAGCTGCCGTGCCGAGTCCCCGTCGGCGAGGGGATCGAGCATCGGCGCGAGAAGGAGCTGTCCGCACAGAGCCGGGCCGCCCCGCTCGCGCGCCAGCTGGGCGACACCGGCCGCGAGACCTCCGCCGGCGCTCATCCCCGCGATGATGAGGGATTCGGGGTCGATGCCCCAGTCCGTCGCGCGCGCGAAGACCTCGCAGAGCGCGGCGTAGCAGTCCTCGACGAGCGATGGAGCCGTCACCTCGGGAGCGAGGCGGTAGTCGATCGTGACGACGCTGGCTCCGAAGTCCGAGATCCACCGCCGGAAGTCGGGGGACGCATCCCACGGTGTTCCGAGCACCATTCCCCCGCCGTGGATGTACACGATGCAGGGACAAGGCTCGCGAGTGTCCACTCGGGAGATGTGGTGAAGGGGGATGGCCGTGCCGTCGGGTGCCGTCGCGGTCGCATCCTGGATGCGGAACCCGTCGTCTGCGAGCTGCGCGCGCGCCGAGCCGGCCCACGCCCGCAGGTCCCTCTGCACCGCAGCGAGGTTCTCGGGAGCGAAATCCAAGACGTACACGCCGGATACCCGAAGGGATGCCTCGAGCTCCGGGTCATAGGCCGGGCGTACCGGAACGTCGGGTTCCGCCACGTCGCTCACTCCTTCACCGACCCTTGCAGGAGGGCCGCACTGAACTGCCGCTGGAAGATGAGGAACACCAGCAGGGTGGGGACCATCATGAGCAGCGCGGCGGCGCACAACATGACCACGTCGGTCGCGTGCGCTCCCTGGAATCCCGCCAGGGCGCCTCCCACCGTCCGGTGGGACGGGTCGTCGATCATCACGAGGGTCAGGATGAAGTGGTTCCACGTCCAGAGGAAGCTCAGGATGAGCATCGTCGAGATGGCCGGCCGCGCCAACGGAAGCTGGACCTGCCAGAAGGTGCGGAACGGCCCGGAGCCGTCCAGCTGAGCCGCTTCCTCCAGCTCTCCGGGCATGCCCAGGAAGTGCGAGCGCATCCAGAACACGCCGAAGGGGATCTGGAGAGCGGCCAGCGGAAGCGCGACGCTCCACACGGTGTTCACCAGCCCGAGGCCGTGCATGGTGAGGTACAGCGGCGTGATCAGGCTTTCGGTGGGGATGGTCAGGCCGAGCAGGAAGATCAGGAAGATCAGGCCCGCGAGCGGCACGCGCAGCCACGTGAGACCGTAGGCCGCCATCGTCGCGGTGAGCACGACGACCGGGACGACGATGAACACCAGCGTCGCACTGGAGAGCATCAGGGTCGGGAAATTCGCCAGCTGAAACGCCGTGACGAAGTTCTCCCAGTGCAGCTCTCGGAAGAAGGAGATGCCGCTGGGGAGCGTGTTCGCCGGCGAAAGAGCCACCGACAGCAGTGCCACGAAAGGCAGGAGCGTGAACAGAACGAGGAGGATCAGGACGACTCGGCTGCTGATCTTCTCCGAGAGGGAAACGCGCATTCGTCAGTCCTTCGCCGCAAGTCGCTGGAGGGGGATGATCACGAGGAGGACGACGCCCATGAGGACGATGCCCATCGCGGCCGCACCACCGACCTGCTGCTGGCCGAACGCCAGGTTGTAGATGTCGATACCGGGCACGATCGTCGCGCGGTTCGGGCCGCCCTGCGTGGTGATGTAGACGATGTCGAAGCTCGCCAGAGCGGCGATGATCGTGAGGGTGGCGCTCACCACCAGTTCACGGCGCAGACCCGGGAGCGTGACGGCGAAGAACTCCTGGACGGCGTTCGCGCCGTCCAATCTCGCCGCCTCGTACAGCGAGGAGTCGATCTTGCTGATGCCCGCGGTGAGCATCATGGTCACCAGACCGAGCAGCGCCCAGGTCCCGATGAAGCCGACCGCCGGCAAGGCGGTGTTCGGGTCGCCGAGCCAGGCTCGCGTGACGCCGCCCAGGCCGACGGCATCCAGGATCTGGTTGAGGGCTCCCTCGCGGGAGTAGATCCAGCTCCAGCCGACGGCGGCGGCGACGATGGGGATCACCTGAGGCATGAAGAGAATCGTGCGCACCGCGGCGGCGGACCGCCGGCCTACCGCCGCCCGGGTCAGGACGGCGGCGGCCAGCGCCAGCACGAGCGTGACACCGCAGAAGAACACCATCAGCTCGAAGGCGTGCAGCAGCGAGACGAGTCGGGCCGGGGAGGTGAAGACGTCGAGGTAGTTGGAGAACCCGACGAAGGTCGCCTTCCCCACCCCGTTCCAGTCGTAGAGCGAGTACTGGATCGCGTTCCCGAACGATCCGAGAATCAGCCATCCGTAGAGGGCGAGCGCCGGTGCGACGAAGGCCACGCCGACGAGCGCACGTCGACGCTTCGCTGGTGTCTTCAGGATTCCTCCCCGGCCGGCCCTCATCGGGACAGGTCCTTCTCGTACCCGTTCTGAACGGTGTCGATGAAGTCCTGCGGCGTGCGCGAACCGAGCACGAGAGCCTGCATCTCCGGGTTGAGGACGTCGAGCGTGAACGCCGCCGAACCGTTCGCGATGAAATCGACCGCGCCGTCATCGGCGAGGACGTTCTGGAAGGCGGCGAGCGTGGAGTCCACCAGTGGGCTGCTGCTGGCCGGAACCGACATGTCCGCGGGACCGCCGGGCGAGCTGCCGAGCACATCCACGACGATCTTCCGAGCCTGGTCGTTGCTCTGCACCCAGTTGAGGAAGTACGCGGCCACGTCCTTGTTCTTCGACCCCTGCGGGATCGTGTAGTTGGCCGGGGCCGCCATCGTGTACTGCTTGGCGCCCGCGTCCGCCGGCGGGATGAGGAAGAAGCCGACGTTGTCGCCCATGGCGGCGGTCAGACGCGCGTTCTCCCAGTCACCGACCGGCACGTACAGTGCCTTGCCCGCCTGGAAGTCCGCCATCATCGTCGGGTAGTCGACCGAGGTGGCGTCAGGCGAGATCACGCCGTTCTCCGTCCATTCCTGGAGCTTCTGGGCGGCCGCGAGCATGCCGGGCTGATCGAACGTGGCGTCGGGGCGCTGGTAGATCCAGTCGTTGATCTCCGGCGCGTTGCCGTACGCGTTCTGCAGTTCCTGGAGCAGGAACGGCGTGCCCGCGTCCTTCGCTGCGAGCGAGACGCCGAGGTAACCAGCGGCCACGGCGTCCGTCGCGGCCTTCTCGAACTGGTCGAAGGTCGTGGGCGGGGCGGTGAGGCCGACCTTGGCGGCGATCTCCTTGTTGTAGTAGATGCCGGTGACGTTGTAGCCGATGCCGACCGCGTAGAGCGAGCCGGTCCCCCGGTCTCCCTCGGGACTGAGCCGCGCGATGCGGAGAAGCTCCTGCGACCAGCTGTTCCACCCGTAGGCGTCGTAGTAGGGGTCGAGGTTGGTGAGCAGGCCATCACGCGCGGGCTGAGCCAGCGCGGGCGTGAACAGGATGTCCGGCGGGGTGTCGCGCGTGAGGATGCGCGAGAGGTTGGTGTTGATGTTGGAGTTGGCCTCGGCGACGACGTCGAACGTGACCGTCGGGTTCTGGCGGGTGAACTCCTGCCCCAGCTGAGTGACGACGTCCGCAGCCTCCTGGCTGGTGAGGATCTGCAGCTTCACCGGATCGCTGGGCAGAGTCGTCGAGACACTCGAGGCGGCCGTCGCCGGGCCCTCCGTGCCGGACGATCCGGGGGGCGCGCAGGCGGCCAGTACTGCTGCCGTGGACGCGAGAAGCGCGACGGCCGCGAGCCGGCGATGTGATCGTCCCGCCTGGGAGGGGGCTGCTGTGATCGGGCTCATGAGTTCTCCTTCGGGTGATCGACACTGACCCTTTCCCAAATTCTCTTCACCCCTCTTGCGCGCCGTAGCCGCAACTCGTGCGCACTCGACCGCACGGTGTCCGCCGCGTGGCGGGGGCCTGCGGGATCGCGGGGAAAGGCGCACCGAGGCTCGGACGCACAGGCATCCGTCTGCGTTGACGGACCGCAGCGGCCGGCGCCCGCCGATCGCCCCCGACCGGCGTCAGTCGAGCAGCAGCGCCGGCTCTTCCAGCACGGATGCCACGTCCGCGATGAATCGCGAGATGCCGTCGCCGTCGACCACGCGGTGGTCGAACGAACCCGACACCGTGGTCACCCAGCGCGGGCGCACCTCACCGTCGACGACCCACGGCTTCTGCCGGATCGCGCCGAGGGCGATGATGCCGGCCTCGCCGGGGTTGATGATCGGGGTGCCGGCATCCACTCCGAACACTCCGATGTTCGTGATGGTGAACGTGCCGCCGGTCTGATCGGCGGGGCTCGTCTTGCCCTCGCGGGCGGTCAGGGTGAGGTTCTCGAGCGCCTTGGCGAGCTCGCGCGTGTTCATCGCCTGCGCGTCCTTGATGTTCGGCACCAGCAGGCCGCGCGGGGTCGCCGCGGCGATGCCGAGGTTGACGTAGTGGCGCACGCGGATCTGCGCGCCGTCCTCGGTGTCGACCCACGCCGCGTTGATCATCGGCGTCCGGCGCAGCGCCCACATCACCGCGCGCGCCATGATCAGCAGCGGCGAGATCTTCACGTCCGCGAAGTCGGGCGAGGCTTTGAGACGCTTGACGAGTTCCATCGTGCGCGACGCGTCGACGTCGACCCACACCGACACGTGCGGGGCCGAGTACGCGCTCGAGGTCATCGCGTTGGCGGTGGCCTTGCGGACGCCGCGGACGGGGATCGACTCCTCGCGGGCGTCGTCGACGGGCGCCGGTGCGGCCGGAGCCGGGACGGGGATCGTCTCCTCGCGCACGGCGCCCCACTCGGGCGTCTCGATGTTGCGGAAGACGCTGGCCTGCTCGGCGTGCTTCACGACGTCCTGGCGCGTCACTTCGCCTGCGGGGCCGCTCGGGGTGACCGCCGACAGGTCGACGCCGAGGTCGCGGGCCAGCTTGCGGATCGGGGGCTTCGCGACGACCCCGACGGATGCCTGGACGGGGCGCTCCGCGGGCTTGCGGCGCCGCGACGACACGGCGCCGCCGGTGCCGTAGCCGACGAGCACCGCTCCGCCGGGATCGCTGGGCTCGGGGACCGTGGTCGGCTCCGCGGGCGCCGGGGGCGCGGCATCCGCCGACCCGATCGTGATGATCGGGGCGCCGACCTCGACCGTGGTCCCCTCGGTCGCGAGCAGTTCGCCCACGGTGCCGGAGAACGGCGAGGGGAGCTCGACCAGCGATTTGGCGGTTTCGATCTCGACGAGGACGTCGTTGACGGCCACCTCGTCGCCGGGCGCGACGCGCCACTGGACGATCTCGGCCTCGGTGAGTCCTTCACCGACGTCGGGGAGGACGAAGGTCTGCTCGGTCACGGTGTGTCCTTTGCTCGCGAGACTGCATCGCGCCGACGAGACAGCGGTCGAGGGTCGCGGTTTCGTCGGTGAAATGAAGTCTCGCGGTTCATGGCGGGGAGAGGAAGAGCGGTCAGTAGGCGAGGGAGCGGTCGACGGCCCCGAGGATGCGGTCGGCATCGGGCAGGTACGTGCCCTCGAGCTTCGCGGGCGGGAACGGAACGTCGAAACCCGACACGCGCAGCACCGGCGCCTCGAGGGCGAAGAACGCCTTCTCGGTGACGGTCGCGGCGACCTCGGAGCCGAGCGACGTGAAGCCCGGGGCCTCCTGCGCGTAGACCATGCGGCCCGTGCGGCGCACGGAATCGAGGATCGGGCCGTAGTCGATGGGCGACAGCGAACGCAGGTCGATGACCTCGCAGCTCGTGCCCTCGCTCTCGGCGAGCGCCGCGGCCTGCAGGAGCGTCGTCACCATCGCACCGTGGCCGACGAGAGTGACGTCGGTGCCGCGGCGGACGACCCGGCTGGCGTGCAGCGGCAGCGCGGGGGCCTCGGTGTCGACCTCGCCCTTCTGCCAGTACTTCGCCTTGGGCTCGAGGAAGACGACCGGGTCGGGCGAGTCGATCGCCTGCTGGATCATCCAATACGCGTCGTTGGCCGTAGAGGGGCTCACGACCCGCAGACCCGGGGTGTGCGTGAAGTACGCCTCGGGGCTCTCCTGGTGGTGCTCGATCGCGCCGATGTGCCCGCCGTAGGGGATGCGGATGACGACGGGCATCTGCAGGGCGCCCTCGTGACGGTTCGTCAGCTTGGCGAGCTGCGACGTGATCTGGTCGAACGCGGGGAAGACGAACCCGTCGAATTGGATCTCGAGGACGGGACGGAACCCGCCCATCGCGAGGCCGATCGCGGTGCCGACGATGCCCGACTCCGCGAGCGGTGAGTCGATCACCCGACGCGGTCCGAAGTCGTTCTGCAGCCCCTCGGTGACGCGGAAGACGCCCCCGAGGGGGCCGATGTCCTCGCCCATGAGGAGGACGCGGTCGCTGGTCTCGAGCGCACGGCGGAGGCCGGCGTTGATGGCGCGGCTGATCGGGAGGTTCTCGGTCATTCCGCTCCCCCTTCCATCGACGCCTCGTAGTCGTCGAGCCAGCGCTGCTCCTCCTGGATGAGCGCGTGCGCCTCCGAGTAGACGCTCTCGAACATGTGCGATCGCGGGAGCGTTCCGAGCTCGTTGGTGCGCACGCGGACGTCGTCGGCGAGCGCGCGGCCCTCGGCATCCGCGTCGTCGAAGAACTCCTGCGATGCGCCGCGCGCCTCGAGGTAGGCGCGCATGCGCGCGATCGGGTCACGGCCCGCCCACGCCTCTTCTTCGGCGGAGGTTCGGTACTTCGTGGGGTCGTCGCTCGTGGTGTGCGCGCCGCGGCGGTAGGTCATCGCCTCGATCGCGCGGGGGCCACCGCCGGCGCGGGCCTCGTCGAGCGCGAGCTTGGACACGGCGTAGCTGGCGAGCACGTCGTTGCCGTCGACCTGGACGCTCGGGATGCCATAACCCGCGGCGCGCTGGAACAGAGGCGTGCGCGACTGGGTGGCGACCGGGACCGAGATGGCCCACTGGTTGTTCTGCAGGAAGAACACCTCGGGCGTCTGGAAGCTCGCCGCGAACACCATCGACTCGTGCACGTCGCCCTGGCTGGACGCGCCGTCGCCGTAGTAGACGATGACGGCCTCGTCGCGCTCGGGGTCGCCGGTGGCGCACTTGCCGTCGAACACGAGCCCCATGCCGAGGCCGGTGGCGTGCAGCGTCTGCGCGCCGAGCACGAGCGTGTAGATGTGGGTGTTGCCGTTCTTCGGGTCGAACGGGTCCCACCCGCCGTGGGTGAGCCCACGCATGAGCCGGATGATGTCGATCGGGTCGACACCGCGGATCCGCGTGACCACGTGCTCGCGGTACGAGGGGAAGATGTGGTCCTGGGGTCGCGCCGCGCGGGCCGAGCCCACCTGCGCGGCCTCCTGCCCGAAGGAGGGCGGCCACAGGGCGAGCTGCCCCTGGCGCTGCAGGTTGGTCGCTTGCACGTCGAAGGCGCGGATCGAGACCATGTCGCGGTAGAACGTCTCGAGCTCCGCGTCGGTGAGGGCCTCGATCAGGGGCAGATAGCGCTCGGCCTCAGGGGTGGGCGCGAGGGTGCCGTCGGCCGCCAGGACGCGCACGAGAGCCGGGTCGTCGAGCGGGGTCATGTCCCTACGCTAACGGTCACGCCATGCCCTGCACCGCATGAGGTGCACAACGGATGCCGCGTTCCGGCGTGGATTTCCGACAAGGCGTCTCGACTCCCCGGAGAGGCGAGTGCGGGCTGACGGACCGGTTCCGTAGGGGTGAACGGATGCCGAGAGAGTGCCCTACGCCCGGATGAGGCTCGCGGGAAGCGACACACTGAGGGCGTGGCATCCACCGGGGGGACGATGTTCGACGGGTTCGACAGCCGAGGGGCGATCGCGCTGGCGCGCCGCGCCTCCGTCGCGGCGATCGCCTCGCTCGCGGCCGCGGTGATCCTCGCCGGCTGCGGCGGCACGACGCAGGCAGGCGGAGACGCGCCCACGGGCGGCCCCGGGTTCCCGGTCGCGCTGGACCGCGGCCCCGACGGCGACATCTGGGGGTTAGGCGGGTCGACGGCGGTCGAGATCGACGACACCGGTCGCGTCGAACGGCGGATCGACCTCGATTTCCTCCCCTCGCCGTGGACGATCACCGCGGTCTCGGTGGGCACCGACGACCGACTCTTCCTCAGTGCCGTGTGGAGCGACGGCGACGCTTTCGGCGACATCGTCGCGTACGACGTCGCGACGGAAGAGCACACGGTGCGTGCGCATCAGGAGGGCCCGGTCGGAGACCTCACCGAGGTCGGCGACGACATCGTCTTCATCTCGTTCGCAGCCGACGACGAAAGCTCCTTCACCGTGCGCCGGGCGAACCCGACCGGCGAGATCGCCGACCTCGCCGTGCTCCCGGGCGACGGCCGCCGCGCCGCGATCGACGCGGACCCTGCCGGAACGGTCGTTGTGACGACGGCGGCCGGCCTCACCCGACTGAGCACGACGGGAGCGACACTCGAGGAGTGGCCGCTCCCGGCGGACGCGGCGGATCTCGCGGTGAGTCGCGAGGGGCGGATGCTGGCCACGACGCGAGACGGTGCGTCCTGCGTCGACTGGTTCCGGGTGGATGCCACCGGGCCGGTGCCCCTCGACGGACCGTGCGACGCGGCCGGTTTCGTGTGGCTCGACGAGCAGACGGTGCTCGTCTCCACGGGCGATGAGAACGGCGCGGAACTGGTGCAGATGGCGGCTTACTCGTCGCCGAGCGGCAGGTAACGCGCGCTCACGACCCGGGCCGGGGTCGCCCCGAGCGCGCGGAGGGAGAGCACGCGGCCGGTGAAGCCGCCCGCAACCTCCGTCGAAAGGTAGCGGCCGTCGAGCGCGGCGAGCCACCGCTCACCGTCGGCGTCGACCAGGCCGAACCGGAGGTCGTCGGGCCCGTCGTGGGTGGCATCCACCGCCTCAACCACGAGAGTCACGACATCGCCGGTCGCGCTGGCGGAACGCATGGATGCCGCGAGCGGACCGATACGCGCCCGCACCTCGGCCGCGTCGCCGTCGAGCGTGATCTCGTACCAGTGCTGATCGTCGAGCCGGACCCGCAGGGCCACGGGGGCCGAGGCGTCGACGTGTGCCTCGAACCGCCAGCGCAGGTCGCGCACGCGGACGGCGAGGTCGTGGGATCCCAGGGCGAGGCCACCGGCGGGATGCGGGCCGGGGAGCGTCCCATCGGCCGACACCCACCGCGGGTGCAGGTCGATGCCGGAGAAGTCGTCGGTGAACGCCGTGTCGGGGCGAGCGGGCAGCACGTCGTCGGTGTGCACCACGGGCCAGTCATCGACCCAGCCGATGCGAGCGAGGAACGTCTCGCGTCCGACGACGTGGAACCCGGGCGTGAAGCCGCGCGGTCGGACGCCGAGGTAGACCATCGCCCAGGAGCCGTCGGGGCGTTCGACGAGGTCGGCGTGCCCGGTGTTCTGGACGGGGAAGCCGGTGCTGCGCCGACTGAAGATCGGGTTCGCCGGCGCCGCCTCGAACGGACCGTGGATGGCCCGCGACCGCGCGACGCACACCGCGTGTCCGCGCTCCGTGCCACCCTCGGCGGTGAGCAGATACCACCAGTCGCCGCGCCGGTACAGGTGCGGCCCCTCGGGATGCGCGAGGCCCGAGCCCCGCCAGATCACGCGCGGCTCCTCGAGCCGGATGCCGCGATCGAGGTCCACGCGCACCTGCGCGATCACCGGCAGTGACCCGTCCTCGGGCCGCAGCGCCTCATCGAGCGCGCAGTACGTCAGGACGCACGAGCCGTCGTCGTCCCATGCGAGGTCGGGGTCGATGCCGCCGAGCCCCTCGAACACGATCGGGTCGGACCACGGCCCCGCCGGATCCGTCGCCGTCACGACGAACTGCTCACCCCCGCGCTCGACGTTGGTGCCGACGACGAAGAACGTGCCGTCGCGGTGCCGGATCGTGGGCGCATAGATCCCGCGGCTCGCCGCCGACCCCCCGGCCGGGAACTGCGTCTCGCGCGTCAGGACGTTGCCGAGCTGCGTCCACGTCCGGAGATCGCGGCTGTGCCATAGAGGGATGCCGGGCGCGTACTCGAACGACGAGTTCACGAGGTAGTAGTCCTCGCCCACGCGGCACACCGAAGGGTCGGGGAAGAACCCGGGGATGACGGGGGTCGTCGCGGCATCCCGGATGCCGGCTCCCGAGAGCTCCGTCACGACGCGGCTCAGCGCGGGGCGACGGAGGCGGCGACCTCGACGAGGCGGTCGATCGACTCCTCCTCGCCGATCGAGATGCGGACGCCGTCGCCGGCGAACGGGCGCACGATGAGCCCGGCATCCTCGAACGCGGAAGCGACCTCGAGCGCGCGGTCACCCGCCGGGAGCCACACGAAGTTGCCCTGGGCGTCGGGGACGTCCCATCCGGCCTCACGCAAGCGCGCCACGAGCGCGTCGCGTCGCTCGGCGAGGACGGCGACACGATGCAGGAGCTCGCTCTCGGCATCCAGGCTCGCCAGGGCCGCCTCCTCGGCGGCGGCGGTCACCGACAGCGGGATGGCGGTGCTGCGGGCCGCATCGAGGACGCGCGTGTGTCCGATCGCGTAGCCGACGCGCAGGCCCGCCAGGCCGTACGCCTTCGAGAACGTGCGAAGCATCACGACATTGGGGCGCGCGAGCAGAGCGCGGACGCGGTGGCCCTCGACGGCATCCGGATCGGTCACGAACTCGGCGTAAGCCTCATCGAGCACGATGAGGATGTCTGCGGGCACCGCCTCGACGAACGCGGTGAACTCGTCGAAGCCGACGGTCGGCCCCGTGGGGTTGTTGGGGCTGCACACGATGATCAGGCGCGTGCGGTCGGTGACCGCCGCCGCCATCGCGGGCAGATCGTGACGCGCGTCGGCGGTCAACGGGACCTGGACGCTCGTCGCGCCGGACACGGCGACGAGCGACGGGTACGCCTCGAACGACCGCCACGCGTAGACGACCTCGTCTCCCGGTCCGGCAGTGGCGAGCAGCAGCTGCGCGAGCAGCGACACGCTCCCGGCGCCGATGTGGATGTCGTCGGCCGGCACTCCATAACGGGCACCGAGCCTCTCGCGCAGGCGTGCGGCCGTGGCATCCGGGTAGCGGTTGATCGCCGTGGACGCGCGCACGGCCTCGACCACACCCGGCAGCGGGTCGAACGGGTTCTCGTTGCTCGACAGCTTGAAGGCATCCGGGCTCGCCTGCCGCCCCTGCCGGTAGGCCGGCAGCGCGGCGATCTCGGGACGGATACGGGGCAGGACGGGCTCTTCGCTCACGGGTCGAGCCTAACCAGGACGCCGGTGCGCGCGTCAGACCCCCGTGCCACGATGGGGGCATGCGCTTCGTCATTCGCGTGGCCGTCAACGCCTTCGCCATCTGGATCGTGACCCTGCTGCCGGCCCTGCAGGTGACGCTCATCCCCTTCGCCCCCGGCGAAGGACTGCAGGTGGCCCTCACGCTGCTGTTGGTCGGGCTGATCTTCGCCCTGGTCAACACCATCGTCGGGACGGTCGTGAAGATCGTCGCCTTCCCGCTCTACATCCTCACGCTCGGGCTCATCTCGCTCGTCATCAACGGCTTCCTGCTGTGGCTGACCGGGGTCATCACGTCGAACTGGGACTGGGGCCTGCGCACCGGGGAGTTCTGGCTCACCGTCGTCGCGGCGCTGCTGATCGGCATCATCAACGCCGTGCTCGGCGGCATCCTCCGCCCCCGGCGTGACGAACGCTCACGCCGCTGATGCGCTCGCGGCGCGTCCCGGCCATGATGGAGGGATGACCGCGAGTGCCGACGCTCCTTTTCGCGTCGTCTTCGTGTGCAGTGGCAACATCTGCCGATCGCCGATGGCCGATGCGGTCTTCCGCCGCATCGCGGAACAGGCGGGCCTCGGGTCGCGCGTCGTTTCGACCTCGGCCGGCACGGGCGACTGGCACGTCGGCGAGCGCGCCGATCACCGCACTCTCGCGGCCCTCGAACGGCTGGGGTACGACGGTGCCGCGCACCGGGCGCGACAGTTCACGTTCGCGGACTTCGAGCAAAACGATCTCGTCATCGCCCTCGATCGCAGCCACGAGCGCGTGCTGCGCGGATGGGCCCGCGACGAAGACGACGCCGACAAGATCGCGCTGCTGCTCTCCTTCGTCCCGGATGCCGAGACCCTCGACGTCCCCGACCCCTACTACGCCGGGCCCCCGATGTTCGACGAGGTGCTCGGTATGATCGAACGCGCCAGCCGCGCCCTGTTCCGGCAGCTCGAGCCCGCCATCCGTTCTGCGGGCTGACCTTTTCGCGCGACCCCCGGGAGACCCGTGTCCGCTCTGCCCCCGCAGCCCCTCAGCCCGCTCGACGGACGCTACTTCGCGACCGTCTCGGATATCGGCGACTACCTGTCCGAGGCGGGCCTGAACCGCGCGCGCGTCGAGGTCGAGGTCGAGTGGCTCCTGGCCCTCACCGACCGCTCGCTGTTCGGCACCTCGCCGGTCTCGGACGCCGACCGCGCCCGCCTGCGCGCGCTGTACGAGGAGTTCGGCGCCGACGAGATCGCGTGGCTGAAAGAGAAAGAGGCCGTCACCCGCCACGACGTCAAGGCCGTCGAGTACCTCGTGCGCGACCGTCTCGACAGCCTCGGCCTCACCGCCCTCGCCGAGCTCACGCACTTCGCCTGCACGAGCGAGGACATCAACTCCACCGCGTACGCCCTCACCGTGCAGCGCGCGGTGCAGCGCGTGTGGCTGCCGAAGCTCCGCACCATCACGGCGGCGCTCGCCGCGCTGGCGGTCGAGCACCGGGATGCCGCGATGCTCTCCCGCACCCACGGCCAGCCGGCGACGCCGACCACGATGGGCAAGGAGATCGGCGTCTTCGCGTGGCGTCTGGAGCGTGTCATCCGTCAGCTGGATGCCGGCGAGTACCTCGCGAAGTTCTCCGGCGCGACCGGCACCTGGTCGGCGCACGTCGCCGCCGAGCCCGACGTCGACTGGCCCGAGCTCACGCGCACCTTCATCGAGTCGCTGGGCCTCGGCTTCAACCCGGTGACGACCCAGATCGAGTCTCACGACTGGCAGGTCGAGCTGTACGACCGCGCGCGTCACGCGGGGGGCATCCTGCACAACCTCGCCACCGACATCTGGACCTACATCTCGCTCGGGTACTTCACGCAGATCCCCGTCGCGGGAGCGACCGGGTCGTCGACGATGCCGCACAAGATCAACCCGATCCGGTTCGAGAACGCCGAGGCGAACCTCGAGATCGCCGGCGGACTGTTCGCCACCCTGGCATCCACCCTCGTCACGAGCCGTCTGCAGCGCGACCTCACCGACTCCACGACGCAGCGCAACATCGGCGTCGCCTTCGGCCACTCGCTGCTCGCGCTCGACAACCTTCAGCGCGGCCTCACCGAGATCTCGCTCGCCCAGGACATACTGCTGGCCGACCTCGACGCGAACTGGGAGGTGCTCGCCGAGGCCATCCAGACCGTGGTGCGCGCCGAGATCGCCGCGGGCCGCTCGACCATCACCGACCCCTACGCGCTACTGAAAGACCTCACGCGCGGCCGCCGGGTCGGCGCCCCCGAGCTCGCCGAGTTCGTCCGCGGCCTCGACATCGGCGATGCCGCGAAGGAACGCCTGCTCGCGCTGACGCCGGCCACGTACGCCGGGCTGGCGTCGCGGGTCGTCGACGCGCTGTAAACCAGGGCCATAAACGCGATTCGCCACCAGAAACGCCGCGACGGCGCGTTTCTCGGCGCGAATGGCGTTTATCGCGAAGAGCGGCGGCGCACGCGAACGGGAGAATGGATGCCGTGCGCGCGATGATCATGGACGCCCTGGCCGAACCCCTCGAGGTGCGGGAGGTGCCCGCGCCGACGGCGCCGGCGGGTGGAGTCGTCGTCGAGGTGCACGCGACGGGGCTGTGCAAGAGCGACTGGCACGCGTGGGTGGGCCACGACGACGTCGCGCTCCCCCACGTCCCCGGGCACGAGCTCGCGGGCCTGATCGCCGAGGTCGGCACGGGCGTGCGGGGCTGGAGCGTCGGCGACCGCGTCACGGTGCCCTTCGTCATGGGGTGCGGCGAGTGCGAGTGGTGCCGCGGCGGCAATGCGCAGGTGTGCCCGCGGCAGGAGCAGCCGGGCTTCACGCAGTGGGGCTCGTTCGCCGAACGGGTCGTCGTGCGGGCGGCCGACACCAACCTCGTCGCGATCCCCGACGGAGTGTCGTTCGAGGCGGCGGCGGCCCTCGGATGCCGCTTCGCCACCGCCTACCGGGCCCTGACCGGCCGCGCGCGCGTGCGTGCCGACGAGTGGGTCACGGTCGTCGGGGCCGGGGGCGTGGGGTTGAGCGCCGTCATGATCGGCGCCGCCCTGGGCGCGCGCGTGATCGCCGTCGACCGGACGCCCGCGGCGCTCGAGGTGGCCCGGCGTCTCGGCGCGGAGCACACGATCCTCGCCGACGGCACCGATGTCCCGGCGGCCGTCGCCGCCCTCTCCGAGGGCGGGAGCCACGTCTCGATCGACGCCGTCGGCAGCGCGCAGACCGCGCGCGACGCCGTGCTGAGCCTGCGCCGGCGCGGCCGTCACGTGCAGATCGGCCTGCTTCCCACCGACGACGGGATGACGCCGATGCCGATGGCGCGCGCCATCGCCTGGGAGCTCGATCTGCTCGGCAGCCACGGCATGGCGGCCGTCGACTATCCCGAGATGCTCGACCTCATCGCCCGCGGGGTGCTGCGCCCGCAGGACCTCGTCGAGCGGGTCGTCGGGCTCCAAGAGGCCGCCGAGATGCTGCCGCGCATGGACACCGCGGCGCCCGCGGGCATGACGATGATCGACCCGCGACGGGCCTGAATCGGCGGGATGTCAGGAGCGGGGGGACTCGGGGGCGTCGTCCGGACGAGCGGCGTCGGTCGGAGCCCCCTCGTCCTTGGGGAGGAGCAGCGGGCGATCGACCTGCTTCGCGACCTGCGCGGGGTCGACGGCGAGCAGCAGCAGCGCGACGCTGACAAGCACCACGATGAACGTGACGCCGGCGGCGATGGCTCCCACCACGAGCGCACGCTGCACCTCTTCGGCGGGGCGGGCCTGGAAGGCTCCCATCGACACGAGCGTCACGACTCCGGCGAACAGGGCCGCGATGAACGCGAGACCCAGCAGCTGGACGGGCTTCATGAGATCGCGGCGGGTGGGCTTGTCGTCGGTCATGATGCGGCCTCCTCGGCGGGTGCGGCCGGAACCGGTTGGGGGCGGCGCGGCGAGAACCCGGCGATCGCCAGGAAGACGGCCACGATCGCCGTGTAGGCCCCGAAGATGCCCACGGCGATGGTGATGCCGGTGAGCGTGAAGGTTCCGGCGCCGTCGATCGTGTAGTCGTACGAGAAGGCGGGACTCGTCAACAGGAAACCGACCGCCAGGATCAGCGTGATGATCCCCACCGTGATCCCGTCGCGGAAGTCGGCGCGCCCCGCGCGACGATCGCGCACGGCCCCGATGAGCTCGATCGCTCCGGACACCACCGCCCACACGATCACGAGGATGAAGAAGAACGTCGTGGTCCGCCAGGCGCCGATGCTCGCCGCGAGCCCGGCGATCCCCGTCACGACCGCCAGCAGAATGGGCGTCGTACGCTGACCACTCGGGTACACGAGCCAGACGGACAGGGCCAGGACAAGCGCCGTCGCGAGAGCGAACCCGCTGAACACGCTCGCGCCGACGACCGCGGAGTGATCCGACGAGAACGTGACCATGACCGCCGCCAGGGCGGCGAAGAGCGCGCGCGCCAGTTGGACGTGGCGCACGTCGAAGGCGCGCACAGAAGAAGAAGTGGTCACGGAGGGTCCCGGAAAGACGGAGTCGATGGCATCCAGTCTATTCCCCGGCGGCTGAGCGCCCTCCGTGTGCACCGACGTCGAGATATCGCGGTCGGTCCAACCTCAGCGATCCGCGCACGCTCAGCCCGAGACGCTCGATACCGACCGAGGGTGCGCAGACCACTGAGCGAACGCAGCGACACCGGCCTCAGCCCGCGGGAGTCGCGACGTCTTCCTTCTCGGCGAGTGTGCGCGCCACCGCCTCGGCCACGCGGGCGTCCTCGGCCTCCTGCCGACGGCGACGGCGGGCGCGCAGCCAGCGCGGGCCGAGAATCACCGCGGCGACGATCAGCAGCAGAACGACGAGGATCGGCCACGGCACCGCCCAGCCCATCGCGGACGCGGTCACCGGGTCGAGGTCGGTCGTCGAGCCGGAGGCATCCGTGACCGTGGGGATCGCCGTGACGGAGGCCCAGACCAGACCCATCGCGGCCACCGCGGGCACGCGGACGTCGCGCTGCCACGACTCGCCGGGCAGAAGCACGGGCGCGGCCTCGCCGGGCGTCGCGTCGACCTCGCCCCAGCCGAAGGGGCCCGCGACGGCGTCGGTGTCGTCGGCGGAGAGCGAGACGTTGCCGGCGTTGTGGAGGCTGTAGTGCACCGTCGCATCACCGAACAGGAACGGCACGAGACCGCCGTCCCAGTCGACGCTGACGCCGTCGAGGGTCAGCGCGGGCGCGAGGTCGCCCCCGACGCGGATGCCGGTGCGGATGCCGAGGCGACGGTCGACGTTGACGTTCGCGGTCTGGTCGGCCACGGTGAGCGAGGTCACCACGCCGCCGGCGTAGTCACCGGGGGTCGCGTCGGCGGGGATGTCGATGGCGAACGGCACCTCGGCGGTCTGCCCCGCCGGCACGGAGACGTGGCCCTGCGGGACGGAGATCCACTTGCCGACGCCGACGGGCGGCTCACCCGCGAGGCGCAGATCGAGCGCGCCCGTGGAGGTCGTGTAGCCGTCGGCGGCGTAGACGTCGAGCTCCACCGTCTCGGTGCCACGGTTGGCGATGACGATGCCGTCGTCGAGGTGCGCACCCGGGTTCAACGTGTAGGAGAAGTTCGTGCGCTCGGCGCCGAGAGAGTTCGACGCGGTGCGCACCGTCCAGGTGACGTCGTCGGTGGCCGCCGACGCGGCGGCGGGAATGCCGATCAGCGCAGCGGCGGCGGCGAGGAGGGGCGCGAGAGTCAGCGCGACCAGGCGGGGGAAGTTGTTCATGGGGGTCCTTCGGGAAGGACCGGCGGGGAGGGTCGCTCCCCGCCGGTCCGGTTCGCTGGTCAGCCGGCCAGCGCGGTGAGGGTCAGGGTCGCGCGGTAGCTACCCTTGTCGATCGAGTTAGGGATCTTCAGGTCGAGGTCGGCACCGACGACGCCGGCACCACGGTCGTGGCCCATGGCGGCCGAGCTCAGCGAGCGCGAGGTCGACAGACCCTCGCCCCCGTCGTAGCCCGAGGCCACGGACTCGCCCGCGATCGCACCGGCACCCGGCGTGACGACCTTCGGCGTCCAGCCGAGGTAGGTGCCGTCGAACGTCTTCTGTCCGTCGACGAAGTCGCTCACCGAAGCCGAGACCGACCAGGCCGCCTTGCTGGCGCGGGTGTCGGTCACCGTGATCGGGTTGATCTGGCCGGTGGCCTCGAAGTACTGGAGGTTCTTCTCCTCCGCCGTGCCGAGGTCGACGAGACCGTTGTGGCCGTTGATCGTCCAGCCGAACTCACCCGGCGCCGTCGTGGGGACGTCGACCTGGATGTCCTGACCGTCACCGTGGTTCGGGTGGATGGTGACCTCGTCCTGGATCGAGCCGACAGGCTCGGCCGGCTTGGTGCCGTTCTCGGGACCGCACCACAGGACCTTGTTGAGCTCGACGGCCGCGTTGGGCGCCGCGCAGTCGCCGGAGCGGATGTTCTGCACGACGAGCTGGTCCTTCTTCACCTGGACCTTGACGTACGTGCGGACGTGCTCCTGGTTCTGCACCGAGTTGTACCAGTAGCTGCTCGGGTTCAGCGGGTCGGCGCCGTTCCCCGCACCGCTCGTGCCGCTGTTGTCGGGCGCGGTGATGTCGTAGTACTTCGAGCCGGATGCCGAGTTCGCCGTGACGTAGACGACACCGCCGGGTCCTTCGAACACCTCGTCCTGGCCGGGCTGCTCGTCGGCGTTGGCCTTCGCGCCGTTCTTGATCTCGTACGAGCGCGAGTAGCTGTGGTCGTGGCCCTGGAGCACCAGGTCGACGCCGAGCTTCGAGAACGTCGTCGGGAAGTCGACGCGACGCACCTTGTTGTCGCCGTCCTTCGCGTGGTCGGCCGGGGAGTAGATGGCGTGGTGGTAGACGAGCACCGTGTACTTGGCCTCGGCACCGTGCTTGTTCACGACGTCGGTGACGTACGCCACGTGCGCGTCGTCGCCGCCGCCGCCCTGCGAGGTGGCGTAGCTGTTGCTGTTCAGGTCGATGAACAGCGTGTCCTTGTAGATGAACCAGTAGTCGCCACCGGACTCGACGCCGATGCTCGAGGCGCCCTTGCGGTAGTACGCGGCAGAGCGGTCGGTGTTCGGCGTGTAGAAGTGCTGCTCGTACGCCGTGCCGCCCACGTCGTGGTTACCGATCGTCGCCACCCAGGGGTACTGGCGCAGCTCGTCGGGGGCGAGGAACGCACTCCACTGGTCCTCCCGGTTCGCGGAATCCACCTGGTCACCACCTGAGACGAGCAGCTCCGCGTTCGGGTTGGCGTTGACGGCCACCGTGGCGGTGTCCTGCCATCCAGCCTGGTCCTTGGGGATGTCACCCGACGAACCGATCTGCGGGTCACCGAAGAACAGGAAGTCGTAGTCGCCCTCGAACGACTGCGTCTTGAAGGCGTACGTCGACGACCAGTTGCCGTCCGAGCCCACGCGGTACGAGTACGCCGTGTTCTCGGCGAGACCCGTGATCGTGGTGTGGCGGTTGAAGCCGGTGGTGGAGGTGTTGGCGGTCCCGGATGCCGAGAACGTCGTGGCCGTGGCGGGGAACTCGCCGTTCACCAGCGTCGAGGTCGGGGCGACCTGAACCGTCTGAGCGGTGTCGGCCGAGGAGTACCAGCTGACGTTGCGCTGCGATTCGTCGGCTCCGACGCCGAGGATGATGCCGGAGAGGGTGGCCGTGGTGTCGGCCAGGGCTGCCGGAGCGGTCGCAGCGCCCGAAAGCACGAGCGACGCGCCGACGGCGGCCGTTGCGATCCACGAGACACGGCGACGCGTACGCGCCCCGTGCGACGTCGATGCTGTGAGGAGCATGGTTGTCCATTTCTCTAGGTGAGGGGCCCGCGGTCGGGCGGGCCGTTCCACGCTCTGCCCGCCGGGTGACCATCGCGTGAATGGTTGACCGAGCACATCTATCGATCAGGGCAACGTCACTCGATGCCGAGGACGCGCTGCACGAACCAGACGAGACCGGCGACCGTGACGATGACCGCCAGGAGGCCGCTCGCCCACATCCCGATGCGGGGAGCGCGACGGCGCAACAGCACCAGCAGCGGGAAGACGATCACGATGATGGCGATCTGCACCGCCTCGATGCCGACGTTGAACACGAGCAGCGACCACAGCAGCGTCCACGACCACGGTTCGTCGATGCCGAGAGCAGAGGCGAAGCCGAGCCCGTGCACGAGGCCGAAGAGGAACACGACGCCGACGCGCAACCAGCCGGCGCGGTCGAGACGCAGGAATCCGTGGGCGTGCGAGAGGTCCTGATCGACCTTGCCTCCGCGCCAGAGCCGCCAGAGGTACCAGGCGCCGACCACGGCGATCGAGAGCGCGATCGTCGGTTCGACGATCTCGGCGGGGGCGGCGACGACCCCCGTCGCCGCGAGGATGAACGTCACCGAGTGCGCGAGGGTGAACGTCGTCGCCGCGATCACGACCTCGCGCAGCCGACGCGAACCGACGATCAGGGCGAGCAGGAACAGGATGTGGTCGATACCGGTGAGCAGGTGCTCCGCGCCGAGCCGGAAGAACTCCCAGAAACGCTCGAGCGTCGACTGCGCCGTGGTGAACGACGGGTGCTCGGCATCCAGGACCGTGCTCCCCTCGTGGATGTCGAGCGAGTAGGTGAGGATCGTCTTCGTGTCGGTGACGAAGCCCTCGTCGTCCGGGAACAGGGTGGAGACGACCTCGTGCCCGTTCTCGGACGGCGGGCACGCGTAGTCGAAGGCGAGCACGGCGTAGGGGACGCCGTCCTGGCGCGTCATCGTGATGTTCTCGGCGAGCGCGGGTGTGCACTCCTCGCCGCCCGCGTCGACACGGAAGCGCTGCGCGACGTAGCTCGACACGTCGTCGCGGTACTGCTCCAGCGCGGCGGCCTGCTGGGCCGCGTCGTCCGCCTCGAACGCGGCCGTCCCCGCCTGGTAGAGCGGGTCGTCGTGCGCCGCATCGGCGGCCGACACCACCAGCAGGTCGTACTCGAGCTGGAGCTCTGCGCGCACGACGCCCGTCCCGCCGCTGGAGAGGTCGGCGTACGCCACCGACGACATGCCGTGCGCCGACGCGGGGGTCGCCGAGAAGAGAAGCGCGAGGATCCCCGCGCCGAAGAGGAGGACGCGCGCGGCGCGCCGAATCACTGCAGACATGAAGGCCTTTCCGCGACGACAGTGCCCCGCGGGTATGAACGGCTGTGCCCGGTGGGGAGAACGGAAACGGAACGTGTGCCTCGCGTTTTCCCCCGCGCCACCCGCGTCCCGCAGGGTGGAGCGGTGATGCGCAGATGGACGACGGTGGCGACGCTCGTGGCGGTGATGATGCTGACGGGGTGCTCGTCGGCATCCGGGTGGAGCGAGATGCGTGCGGCACCGGCTCCGCTCGGGACGCCGGCGGCGGGATTCGCCCCCACGGCGCCGCTCGCGCCCGAGGCGACCTACGCGCCCGAACCCGGATCCTGGGAGGGGGTGCGCCCGCCGGCCGGTTACCGGGTGGTGCTCCTGACGGTGGGCGACGATGCTCCGACGGCGGTCCTGGTCGACGCGGTCGAGGACTGGGCGGCCGAGACGCACGCCGATCTGCGCGTCGTGCACGCCGACGCCGACATGATCGACGGGGCGGTCGAGGCGATGCGGATGAACCCCGACCTCATCATCAGCGCGGGTGACGCGCTGGTCGACCCGCTCGCGACGGTGACGGCGAACCACCTCGACCGGCAGTTCCTCATCATCGGGGCCGAACTCGCCGAGCCGACCGAGAACGTCACCGCGGCCGACTGGACCGGTGCCGCCTACCGCGGCGAAGGCCTGGGCACGGCATCCGCCTACGACCCCTCATCGTTCACCCCCGAGCGCGCGGGCGCGGCCATCCGGGCGGGCGTGACCTCGGTGCTGACGGGTCAGCGCGGCATCGTCCTCTGGATCGATTGAGGCGCGAGTCGCCAGAACTCGTCGACTCCGGAGGCCGTGAGGCGACAGATCTCGGCGACGCGTGAAATGCGCGGCCAACATTATGGACCGGCGGATTGCTCCGTGTCATCCGCGAGCGCCAGGAAAATCCGCTCAGTAGCGTGAGAAGTCCCCGGCGCGCGGAGTCCTCCGGCACTCGCGCGTCGGGGCACCGGGACGACAGGCCACCGCGGCGCCCCGGGAGGAGGACCCGACATGCGCGAACGCGGAACGACACCCGCTCCCTTTCTCGGCGATGTCTTCGCGCGGCGATACCGACTCATCGAGCGACTCGGCGCCGACCGCGACGGAGACGTGTTCCGCGCGCGCGACGACATCCTCGCGCGGGACGTCGCCGTGAAGGCCTTCCACGTCGGCCCCGCGGGTGCCGCGGATCCGCGCCAGCTGCTCGCGCGGGCGCGGGTGCTCACCGCGCTCGACGACCCTGCCCTCGTGACGCTGTACGACGCGCACCTCGCAGGAGACGGCCAGGGGTACCTCGTGATGGAGTACATCAACGGCCCCACCCTGCGACAGCACCTCGACGACCGCGGTCCTCTGCCCGCGCGGTTCGCCGCCGCGATCCTGCGGGATGCCGCCCAGGGTCTCGCCTCCATCCACGAGCTCGGCATCATCCACCCGCACCTCACGTCGTCGAAAGTGCTGCTCCGCCCGCTGCGGAACGCGGGGCGACCCTTCCGGGCGATCCTCACCGATTTCGGTGTCACCGGCCTGCTCGGCGCCCACCCGGACCCCGCGATGAGCCCGAGCGCATCGACCTACCTCCCTCCGGAGAGGCTTCGCGGCGACGCGCCCGACGCCGCGTCCGACATCTACGCCCTCGGCCTGCTCGCGGTGGAGGCACTCACGGGGGAACGCCCCCTCAGCGGAGGCCCCGTGCAGGAGTTCCTCCTCGCCCCGCTGGCGTACGACCCCGAGATCCCCGGCCGCTTCGGATACGGGTGGGAGGTCCTCCTCACCGCCATGACCGACCCGGACCCTCGCGCCCGTCCCACCGCGGCCGAGGCCGCCGCGCTCGCGGCCGAGCTGCACGAGGATGACATCGCGGCGCCCTCGGTGGCGGGGGCGGCGGCGTCGGATGGGGTGGATGCGTCAGCGGAACCCTCCCACGACGCGGAGCCGGTCGCCGCCCTCAGGGCCGTGCACCAGTCGCAGGAGACCGCCGCACGGCGTCGTCGCCCCGCCGTCTGGGCGTGGGTCACGCACTACCGCTGACCGACCTCACGCCCCGGGGACCGGCGCCGCGCCTCACGCTCGGCGACGGCGCGAGCGGCGGACGAGGACGCCCACGCCGAGCGCCGCAACAGCCAGTGCGGAGGCGATCGCCAGGGCGGAGGCATCCACCCCGGTCGCGGGCAGGTGGCCTCCGGTGCCGGGATCGGCCACCGCGGGCGTGGCGGCCGGAGTCCGCGTCGTCGACGGCGAGGGCGTGGGGGATGCCGTGGGGGTGGAGAGCGAACTCTCCGGCACCTCGACCACGATGATCTGGCTGTCGGCCCACCCCGGGGAGGACTCCGCGGGTGCCGGGGAGGCGGTCGCCGCGAGAGCCCACACGACCATCAACACCAGTGACATCTCTCACCACCTCTCGGCGGACCACTGTGCCGGTCGGACGTGTCCGGCATGACGGCGGCGAGTGAACGAGAGGCGAAGAACGCCCGTCGCACGTCGGGCCCGCGGCCACGGCATTACCGGAGAAGCAAGATTGCGTGTTCTTTCGGTCATATTGGTCAGCAAACCCGGGCGAATGGTCCCTAGCGTCTTCGCATGGGGCTTCCTTTCGACTCGTCCGCCGTGCTCGCGACCGCCGCGCGACCGGTGTTCTTCGTGTCGGACAGCACGGGCATCACGGCCGAGACCCTCGGCAACGCCCTTCTCGCGAACTTCCCCGGCGCGCAGTTCGAGCGCCGGACCATCCCCTTCGTCGCGAGCGCGAACGCCGTCGACGCCCTCGAACGCGACCTGCGGCGCGCCGCCGCGAACGGCGAGGCACCGATCGTCTTCGCCACGATCAAGGATGCCGGCATCCGATCCCGTCTCGTCGGGACGGGCGCCGTGGTCATCGATCTCCTCGCCGGTCACCTGACCGAACTGGAGGCCGAGCTCGGTGCAACCGCCGAGACGCGTGCCGGCCAGTACCACGGTCTCGGCGACCTCGAACAGTACTTCCGTCGCATGCGGGCCGTCGAGTTCGCCATCGAGCACGACGACGGTCAGAGCGGACGCGACCTGGCGAACGCCGACGTGATCATCGTCGCGCCCTCGCGCTGCGGGAAGACCCCCACCACGATGTACCTCGCGCTGCACTACGGACTGCTCGTGGCGAACTACCCGCTGACCGACGATGACTTCCCCACCGACGGCCTGCCGCGCATCGTCGCGCCGCACGCCGACCGCTGCTTCGGCCTCACCACCACCGCGCTGCGCCTGAGCCAGGTGCGCCACGAACGTCGGCCGCACTCGACCTACGCGAGCCTCGCGCAGTGCACCCTCGAGATCCGCCGGGCCGAAGACCTGTACCGCCGCACCCACATCCCGTTCCTCAGCTCCGCGACCCGGAGCGTCGAGGAGATGTCCGCCGTGATCCTGCAGTCCATGAACCTGCGGGACCGACCCCACGAAAGGCCCACCCCATGACCACCATCCTGCGTTTCGACGAGATCGGCATGAGCGACCTCGCCCACGTCGGCGGCAAGAACGCCTCGCTCGGCGAGATGGTCTCGCACCTGGCATCCGCCGGCATCCGTGTCCCCCCGGGATTCGCGACGACCTCGGATGCCTTCCGCCGCTTCCTCGCCGAGGGCGGCCTCGACGCGCGCATCCGTGAGGCGGTCCAGGCCGTCGACGTGGAGGACGTGGCCGCGTTGAGCGGGCTCGGCGCGCGTGTCCGCGCGTGGATCGAGGAGCAGCCGTTCCCGGCCGACCTCGAGGCCGACATCCGCACCGCGTACGGAGCGCTCGTGGACGGCGAGGCCGACCCGGACGCGGTCACCTGGGCGGTGCGCTCCAGCGCCACCGCGGAAGACCTCCCGGATGCCTCGTTCGCGGGCCAGCAGGAGACGTTCCTGAACATCGGCGGGATCGAGAACATCCTGCAGGCGATCCGTCGCGTGTTCGCCTCGCTCTACAACGACCGGGCGATCGCGTACCGCGCCCACCACGGCTTCGACCATCACGAGGTCGCCCTGTCGGCCGGCGTGCAGCGGATGGTGCGCTCGGACATCGGCGCCTCGGGCGTCATGTTCACGCTCGACACCGAGTCGGGCTTCGACGACGCGGTGTTCCTCACGAGCTCGTACGGGCTCGGCGAAGCCGTCGTCCAGGGCGCCGTGAACCCCGACGAGTTCTACACCTACAAGCCTGCCCTCCGCGCCGGTCGTCCCGCGATCCTCAAGCGCTCGGTCGGCGAGAAGGCGATCGCGATGCGCTACGCCGACGGCCAGCACGTCGACGGCAGCACCGCCTTCGTCGAGGTGGATGCCGAGGCCCGCGGCCGCTTCTCGATCACCGACGCGGAGGTCGAGGAGCTCGGCCGCATCGCGCTGGTGATCGAGGCGCACTACGGCCGCCCGATGGACATCGAGTGGGGCAAGGACGGGGTCGATGGGCACCTCTACGTGCTCCAAGCGAGGCCCGAGACGGTCGTGTCCCGCCGATCGGCGAACGTCCTCCGCCGCTTCGTGCTCGCCGCGCGCAGCGCGGTGCTCGTCGAGGGCCGGGCGATCGGGCAGCGCATCGGCGCCGGACGCGTACGGGTGTTGAGCTCGATCGAGCAGATGGCCGACTTCGCTCCCGGCGACGTGCTCGTCGCCGACATGACCGACCCCGACTGGGAGCCGATCATGAAGCGCGCCTCGGCCATCGTCACCGACCGCGGCGGCCGCACGTGCCACGCCGCGATCATCGCCCGCGAGCTCGGCATCCCCGCCGTCGTCGGAACCGGTGTCGCCACCCGCTCGCTGGAGGACGGCCAGGAGGTGACGGTCTCGTGCGCCGAGGGCGACGACGGCGTCGTGTACGACGGCATCCTGGCCTTCGCCGAGGAGGTCACCGAGCTCGACCGGATGCCGGACGCCCCCGTCAAGATGATGATGAACGTCGGCACGCCCGACCAGGCGTTCGCGTTCTCGCGCCTGCCGCACGCGGGGGTGGGGCTCGCGCGCCTGGAGTTCATCATCAACCGGCAGATCGGCATCCACCCGCGAGCGCTGCTCGAACTCGACCGGCTCGAGGGCGACCTCGCCGACGACATCCGCGCCCGTATCGCCGCTTACCCCTCACCGGAGGAGTTCTTCATCCAGAGGGTCGCCGAGGGCGTGTCGATGATCGCCGCGGCCTTCGCACCGGAGCCCGTGATCGTGCGCCTGTCGGACTTCAAGTCGAACGAGTACGCCAACCTCCTCGGCGGTCCGCTCTACGAACCGCACGAGGAGAACCCGATGCTCGGCTACCGCGGCGCCGCCCGGTACGTCTCCCCGGAGTTCCGCGCGTGCTTCGACATGGAGTGCGAGGCACTGCGGCGCGTGCGCGACGACATGGGCCTGACGAACGTGCAGATCATGGTCCCCTTCGTGCGGACCGTGGCCGAGGCGGCCGCCGTCATCGAGCTTCTCGCCGCGAACGGCCTGCGACGGGGGCAGAACGGCCTGCGCGTCGTGATGATGTGCGAGCTGCCGGCCAACGCGATCCTCGCCGAGCGGTTCCTGGAGCACTTCGACGGCTTCTCGATCGGCTCGAACGACATGACGCAGCTGACCCTCGGCCTCGACCGCGACTCGGCGCTCATGGCCTCCGCCTTCGACGAACGTGATCCGGCGGTCTTGCACCTGCTCGGGATGGCAATCGACGCGTGCCAGCGTCACGGGAAGTACGTCGGCATCTGCGGGCAGGGACCCAGCGACCACCCCGACTTCGCGCAGTGGCTCGTGGCCCGTGGCATCCAGTCGCTGTCACTGAACCCGGACACCGTCGTGGAGACCTGGCTCGCGCTCGCGGCGAACGAGCGGCCGAAGGCCGAGATCCTGGCGCAGGCGCACCTGTCGCGGTTGTGAGGGAGGCTCCGGGCCGGGGCGGTTTGGGGGCCACGCCCCGACCCGGAGTTCTCAGGAGACGGGGGTCCGTTTGCGCTCGGCGCGAGTGCGCGGGACCTGGGTCTCGGTCGAGGGGGCGGCTTCGGCATCCGCGACGGGCGGACGTCGCGGCCACCAGAACTTATCCCCGGCGATGAAGGCCATCGCGGGGACGATGACGGTGCGCACGAGAAGAGTATCGATAAGCACACCGATGCACACGATGACGCCGATCTGCGTGAGCGTGATGAGGGGCAGCACCCCGAGCACGGCGAACACCGCCGCCAACAGGATGCCGGCACTGGTGATGACCGCACCGGTGGCGGCGAGCGCGCGGACCATGCCGTTCGTGGTGCCGAGGGTGCGCGTCTCCTCCTGCGCGCGGGTGACGAGGAAGATGCTGTAGTCCACGCCCAGGGCGACGAGGAACAGGAAGCTGAACAGCAGCACGTTCGTGTCGATCGCGGGGAAGCCGAACAGCGGCGTCTGGAACAGCCACCACGCCGCACCGACCGCCGAGAAGAAGCTCGCCACGACGGCGATCAGCAGCAGCACGGGCGCGAGGAGCGCGCGCAGCAGGATCACCAGCACGATGAACACCAGCACGAGGATGAGCGGGATGATCAGCGCCTGGTCGCGCTCCTGGGCACCCGCGACGTCGAGGGCCTGCGCGTCGAGACCGCCGACGAGCGTCTGACCCGAACCGATCGAGTCGACGTCGGCGCGCAGACGCTCGATCGTCGCGAAGGCCTCCGGTGTCTCGGCCGAGGCATTGAGGGTGACGTCGATGCGGGTCCAGTCGGTGGTCTCCTCGACGATGCGCGCGGAGTCCACGCCCTCGACCTTCCCCACCACGTCCGCGACCGCTGCGGCGTCGGCCACCGGGGCCATCACGGTAGCCGGTGACGTCGCCCCCGCGGAGAACGCCGCGGCGAGCACCTCCTGCCCCTTCACGGCGTCGGGCTTCTGCAGGAACCGGTCGTTCTGCGACAGCCCCGTCTGGACGAAGAACATCCCGCTCGCGAGCGCACCGAGCACGACGGCGCCCGTGAGAGCCACCGCGACCGGACGCTTCGAGACGGCGCGGCCGAGCTTGCCCCACGGGCTGCGCGAGATCGCGTCGGGCGAACCGAACCGCGGCACATAGGGCCAGAACAACCAGCGACCGAAGAGCACGAGCGCGGCGGGCAGCACGAGCAGGGCGAAGGCCATCGCGACGACGACCCCCACGGCGCACGCCAGCCCGAGCGCGCGGTTGCCGGACAGCTCGCCCAGCAGGAGGGTCGCGAGGGCCAGGGCCACGGTGGAACCGCTGGCGATGATCGCCGGTCCCGCCCCGCGGACCGCGCGGCGCATGGCCTCGCGTCGGTCCTCGGCGAGACGCAGCTCGTCGCGGTAGCGGGCGATCAGCAGCAGGGCGTAGTTCGTTCCCGCACCGAACACGAGCACGGACAGGATGCCGGTGACCGAGGCATCCAATTCCACTCCGGCGAGCGCGGCGACGCGGCGGGCCACGATGCCGGCCGAGGCGTCGGCCGTTCCGATCACGATGAGCGGAACCAGCCACAGCCACGGGCTGCGGTAGGTGATGAGCAGCAGGATCGCGACGACGATCACGGTGGTCAGCAGCAGCGTGAAGTCCGCGCCGTCGAACACCGCGGCGATGTCGACCTCGAAACCCTCGGGGCCGGTGAGGTAGGTGCGCACCCCGTCGAGGCCGTCGCCGGCGAGGGTGCGGATCTCGGCGGCGCGGTCGGCCTGGGCGGCGACGTCGGTCTCGGGCGTGAGCGGCACGACGAGCAGCGCGACGGTTCCGTCCTCCGACACCTGCGCCGGCGGGATGAAGCCGTCGGGCGTGAGGTCGACGAGGTCGCCGAACGCCTTCTGCTGGATCGCGGCGACGGTGTCGGCGGGGAGCGCCGCGCCGTCGTCGGACTCGAAGACGAGCAGGGCCGAGGTCGTGTCGGCATCCGGGAAGGTGTCGAGGATCTTCTGCACCTGCACGGACTCGGCGGAGTCGGGGAGACCCGAGCCCGGAGCCGTCTCCGAATCGGCGCCCGAGCCGAGGACGAAGAGCGCCGCAACCCCCGCGAAGGCGACGACGAGCACGATCCACGACGTGCGGGCCGAGGTGAGGAAGCGGAGGAAGCTGTTCATCGTCATCTTTCGCTAGGTTTTGAAGTATCTAGAAAATCGAGATACGAGAAAGGTAGCGTAATCCGGACGTAGGATGCCAGTCATGGAAGCGACGGAATCTTCCACTCCCCCTGTCGCGGCGGGCGTTCCCCCGGTGAGACCCGCGACGGCGCTCGTGCGCGCGCTGTTCGCGGCCGGCGCAGAGTTCGAGAAGTCTCTGCAGCGCGAATTGTCGGTGAATCCGACGGGCCTCGACGCGATGGGGCACCTCGTGATGTCGGGCCCGCTATCGCCCGGAGAGCTCTCGCGCCGCCTCGATCTGACGACCGCCGCGACGACCGCCGCGATCGACCGGCTCGTCGCGCTGGGCCACGTCACCCGCGCACCGCACCCCACCGACCGCCGCAGCCTGCTCGTGGTGCCGACCGAGGCGTCGGTGCAGCGCGCGATGAGCCGACTCGCGCCGATGATCGCCGGGGTGGACGCCGTGCTCGACGACTTCAACGACGACGAGCAGGCCGTCATCACGCGGTACCTCGAGCGGGTGGTGACCTCGTACGGGGAGCCGGCCGACGACGGCACCGCGCGGCCCCGGTAGGCCGGGCCGAACGGGGGCGGATCGGCCTCGCCGCGGCCGAGATCGTCCTTCCGACGTACTCGGATACACCCGGGGACGGACGACCGGGATGCCGAGCCTCGGTGGGATGGAGTCATGCCCACTTCCACCCCTGCCGTCCTCGCCGCGTCCGGCCTGATCAAGCGCTACGGCGACGTCCGGGCGCTCGACGACGTTTCACTGACCATCCACGCCGGAGAATCGGTCGCCGTCATGGGCGCCTCCGGTTCCGGCAAGACGACGCTGCTGCACTGCCTCGCCGCGATCCTCGCGCCCGACGCGGGCTCCGTGGTCCTGAGCGCGCCGGGCGCCGAACCGCGCGAGCTCGTGGGCCTCGACGAGAGCGAGCGGGCGAGGGTCCGCCGCACCGCCCTGGGGTTCGTCTTCCAGGAGCACCTGCTGCTGCCCGAGCTCACCGCGGTCGAGAACGCCGCCCTTCCGCTGCTGCTCCAGGGCCAGCGGAGACAGGATGCCGAGCGGCACGCGGCCGCGTGGCTCGCGACGCTCGGACTCGCCGGGCTCGAGCAGCGCCGCATAGGTCAGCTCTCCGGCGGGCAGGCGCAGCGCGTCGCCATCGCCCGCGCGCAGGTCACCGACGCACCGGTGGTGTTCGCCGACGAGCCGACCGGGGCACTCGATTCCGCGACATCGTCCGAGGTGCTGCGGGCCCTCCTCGGCGCGACGACGGGTCAGGGGCGCACGCTCGTGATGGTCACGCACGACGCCGAGGTCGCCCGGCGCTGCTCCCGCATCGTGCGGCTGCGCGACGGACGGATCGTGGATGACTCCGCGGCCGCGCCGGGCACCGCCGCCGCTGCCGCGCCCCACGCCGCCGACGAGGCCCTGCGATGAGCGCCGTCCTCCCCCTCACCCGCATGCTGTCGCGGCCGAGCCGACAGGGCCGAGCGGCGATCGTGCTGCCGATCGTCGCGTTCGCCGTGACGACGGCTCTGCTCCTCGTCGTCGCCGGCGGTGCGCGGATGTTCCTCGTCGACGCCCGCGCGACGGAGAACGGCATGTACGGAACGCTCGCCGTGCTGGCCCTCCTTCTCCTCGCCGTGCCGCTCGCCACACTCGGCGCCGCCGCCGCGCGATTGTCGAGTCGGCGCCGTAACGACCGCCTCGCGACGCTCCGCCTCCTCGGCGCCAGCACGCGCGAGATCTGGGCGCTCACGGTGATCGAGGCGACCGCGACCGCCGCCGCGGGAGCCCTCGCGGGCATCGTGCTCTACGCCGCCGCGCTCCCGGCCGTCGGCATGCTGCCGTTCTTCGGCGGCCCCGTCGGCGTCGGAGCCGTCGCCGCCGACCCGCTCCTGACCGCGGCGGTGGTCGCCGGTGTCGTGGTCGTCGCGGCCGTCAGCGCCGCCGCGGGGCTCCGCCGGGTCACGATCACTCCGCTCGGAGTCCGCACGCGCAGCGCGACGCCGCCGAAGCGCCGGTGGCTCCTCGTGACGGGCGGCATCCTGATCGCGGTCGTCGCGATCGCCGTGGCGAACGTCGGCCTGGTGGGCGACGTGTTCGGCCCCGCCATGGTGACCACCGCGCTACTCGTCCTGTTGGCGGGCGGTCTGGCACTGCTCAACGTCGTGGGTGCGCCGATCATGGCCGCACGAGGGCGCGCGATGGCACGGAGTGCACGGACGGCCGCGCGTCTCATCGCCGGCCGCGAGCTCGCCGCGCACGCCGGACCCGCGTGGCGGCGGGTGTCGGGCATGGCGCTGGTGTCGTTCATCGCCGTGGTGGCCGGGTGCGGCCTGGCGATCGCCGGCGTGTCCGGCGACGGCCCCACGCTGCTCCTCGACATCCGCACCGGCGTGCTCGTCACCCTCGCGATCGCGTTCGTGCTCCTCGCCTGCGCGGTGGGAGTCACGCAGGCCTCCGCAGCCCTCGAGGACCGCGAGCTTATCGTGGGGCTCGACCGGCTCGGTATCCCGGATGCCGAACTGCGACGCGCCCGTCGACTGACGGTCATGGTCCCGCTGCGATGGGCCGCGGTGGGCGGGGCGGCCGTCGGCGCCGTGCTGTCGTTCCCCATCGTGGGCCTGAGCCTGGTCGTCGCGCCCCTGTCGGTCGCGACCGTCGCCGCGACCTTCGTCGCCGGATTCGTCCTGGTCGCCGGGGCCCTGGCGTCGACGCGGCCGATCGTGACCGGCATCCGTCGCGGCACGCTCTGACATCCGCGCTCGGGTCCAGGCGTGAGCGCCCAGGACGCGGTTGGACGCCACGACACGGGCGAGAAACGCGCCGGTGCTACCGTGCGGGGGTGACTCCGGATGCCACGACCCCGCGCCTCATCCACGTCTCGGCGGCGGTCATCACCGACGCGGGCGGTCGTCTGCTGCTGGTCCGCAAGGCGGGCACGACCGCGTTCATGCAGCCCGGCGGCAAGCCGGAACCGGGCGAGACGCCGGCCGAGACCCTCGCGCGCGAGCTCGCCGAGGAGGTGGGGCTTCGGGTCGACCCCGACGCCTTCGAGCCGCTCGGGTCCTTCACGGCCACGGCGGCGAACGAGCCCGGCTTCGCGGTGGTCGCCGATGTGTTCCGGGTCGACATCGGCGACCAGCAGCCCGCACCGGATGCCGAGATCGCCGAGCTCCGCTGGGTCACGGGCGCGACGGCATCCGGGATCGAGATCGCCCCGCTCGCGCGGGAGTACTTCCTGCCGGCCTGACGCCGCCATGTTCGGTGCCCAAGACACGCGGATGTCACGGCGGCGACCACGTCCGCGCGTCTTGGACACTCCACGCACCGGGTGCGCGCCGGCACCCGGTGTCCGCGTACGCTGACCTGGTGCGCGAGGACTGGATAGAACACCGCCGCGCGGGCGATGGCGAACTGCTCGGCTGGATCGAGCCCGAGGGCGAGGACTTCGTCGCGATCGACCTGCTCGGGCATCGCCGGACCGACCCGGTCGACTGGTTGACTGCCGAGGAGACCCTCGACGCGCTCGGCATCTCGTACCTCGCGGACCTCTTCGACCTCCGCCTCGACGAGGGTTCCTGGCTGCGGGTGCGGATCGCGGAGGTGTCGGTCGGTGGCATCCGGGTCAAGAAGGACGACTTCGGCGCCGTCGGCGCCCCCCAGCTGTACTACGACGTCGAGTTTCCGGTCGACCCCGAGCGATTGCGCCCCGCGCGCTGAACCCGCCCCGACGTCACACCCGGGGCGCCGCGTCACCACGAGCCCTTGCGGTAGTCCTTCAGGAAGATGCCGAAGAGGTCTTCGCCGCCCTCGCCGCGCACGATCGGGTCGTAGACGCGCGCGGCACCGTCGACGAGGTCGAGCGGAGCGTGGAAGCCCTCCTCCGCCAGGCGCACCTTCGTGTAGTGCGGGCGTTCGTCGGTGATCCAGCCGGTGTCCACTGCGGTCATCAGGATGCCGTCGCTCTCGAACATCTCGCGGGCGCTCGTGCGCGTCAGCATGTTCAGCGCGGCCTTGGCCATGTTCGTGTGCGGGTGGCCGGGGCCCTTGTACCCGCGGCCGAACACGCCCTCCATCGCCGAGACGTTGACGATGTACTTGCGCCGCGCCGTCGAGGCCGCCATCGCGGGACGCAGTCGACTGACGAGCAGGAACGGCGCCGTCATGTTGGCCAGCTGCACCTCGAGCATCTCGAGGGGCTCGACCTGGTCAACGTGCTGCGTCCAGCTGTTGATGCGGTCCTCGTCGGGGACGAGGCCGCCCGCGTCGATCGCGGTCCCGGCGGCGAGTCGCTCGAGCGACGACGATCCGGCGGCCATCGCCTCGGCCGTGAGTTCCTCGGCCGTCCGCGCGGCCGAAGCGAGGATCGGATGCGCTGACACCGACTGCGCGAGCGCGAGCGGGTGGGCGTCGTTGGTGTGGCCGAACGTGAGCAGTTCGGGCAGCGGTCCGTCCGGGAGCGGTGCGAGCTCGGCATCCACCAGGGGTTTGTACGCGCCCGGCGAGCGCCGCACGGTCTGCGCGGCGTTGTTGATGAGGATGTCGAGCGGACCCGCGGATGCCACCGACTCGGCGAGTCCGATCACCTGGGCGGGGTCGCGCAGGTCGATGCCGACGATCTTCAGCCGGTGCAGCCAGTCGGCACTGTCGGGCAGCGACGAGAACCGCCGCACGGCGTCGCGCGGGAAGCGCGTCGTGATGGTGGTGTGCGCGCCGTCGCGGAGCAGACGCAGCGCGATGTACATGCCGATCTTCGCGCGACCGCCGGTGAGCAGCGCGCGCTTGCCGGTGAGGTCGGTGCGGGCGTCGCGCTTGGCGTGGCTCATCGCCGCGCAGTCGGGGCACAGCTGGTGGTAGAACGCGTCGACGAGCGTGTACAGCTCTTTGCAGATGTAGCAATTGCGGGCCTTGAGGAGCTCGCCCGCGTACGGGGTCTCGACGCGGGTCGCGAGGGGGATGCCGCGCGTCTCGTCGTCGATCCGGTCGGGCGCGCCGGTCGCGGTCGCGGCGACGACGGCCTTGTCGGCGTCGGCGACGCGCTGCCGCTTCTCCTTGCGGGACTGCCGCTTGACGTCCTTGTAGAGCTTTCCGGTCTGGCGACGCAGCGCGATGTAAGCCGGATCTTCGGGGTCGAGACCGGCGGCGGCGTCGAGCACGCGCAGCGCGATCTCGAGCTCGTGAGGATCGATGGATGCCACGCGGCCGGCCTCGCGATCGGGTGTCGGGAGTGTTTCGGGCACGGGAGAGTGTACCGAGGTGCGGCTGGGAGGCCGCACGGCCCGTGCGCTCGTCAGGAACGCAGGATGGTCGTCGCCGCCTCGACCAGGCGCCGCGCGTGCAGAACCAACCGTTCCGCATCAGAACGGGTCGGGAGCCGATCTCCGTAGGACTGCGTGGATTTCGCCGCGACGAGGACTTCGAGGTGCTTGGCGACCGCTGACGACGAGGCCTCCCGCAGCGCCGTCACCGCGTCACGGTGGGAGTCTGCCGCGATCTTGTAGCCGAGGACGTGCCCGCAAATGGCGTCACTCGCAGAAATCCCCGCGCTGACCGCGACCTCTGCCGCGTGTTTCCACTCGTGCGGGCTGTTTCCGGCGAGTTGCAGCTCCGCCGAATCCAGACGAGTGCGGGCATCGTTCATGCGGACAAGGACCGCAGCTGCGTCCATTGAGTGTCGACGTGGACTCATCCGCGGGCTCATGCTGCTGACCACGTGTCGAGGTGCGGGCCGAAGAGGTGGATGCCGTCACGGAGAACGTTCGCCAGGAAGGGGTCGCCCTCAGCCGCACGACCGACGAGCTCGCGCCGGTCCATGGCGTTGACCTGAGCAGCGTTCCCCGTGAGCTCCTCGATCCGCTCGGCGAGTGCGAGGAGCAGCTCCGCGCGCGCGTCGATGTCGAACCGGTCGGGGAAGACCACGAGTACGTCAACGTCCGACTCGGAGGTCGACGTTCGGCGCGCGACCGAGCCGTAGAGGGTGGCGGTGACGCGCGAGTCGGCCGGGACCTCCTCGGGTATCTCGTCGACGAAGAACAGACGAATCTTGTCGATCGCGTCATCGCGAGCGTTCAGCCCACGCTCGACCGCCGTCCAGAGGACGTGCGCGCGGTTCGGTCGATAGATGAGCGCCGGGGGTCGCGATTCGACACGCACGAGGCCCGTCCGCGCCAGACGCGTGAGCGCCCGGTGAACGCCGGACGTCGACCCGACTCCCGCGACCGCGTGCACCTGCCGGCCGGACATCCCGGCATCCGTCCGACTGAGAACCCGGAGCACTGCCGCCTCCACCGGGGGCACGAGGCCCTCGAGAGGTTCGGAGAGGTTCATGTGTCCATATTGACACATTTGTCCGCATTTGGGGACGATCGTGCGCGGTGGGGGACGATTGCGCGTGAATCGGGTCGATCTTCCGTGTATGGGGGCGATCTTCCCCTCCCGGGTCCCCGTGGGTGGAAACCGGGCCCGTGGATCACTCCAGCGGGGCCGAGCTCGGGATACGAGGTCAGGCGCCTGCGGCGGACGTCCTCACCGGGCAGGTTTGCCGTTGTCGACCCAGCGCGTGTGCGACTTCAGCGCGTGCGTCACGGCCAGCCGCACCGCGAGGTAGATCGCCCCGATCGCGACCGCGAGGCCCACCGCCCAGACCAGAAGAAGGATGATCGCGTGCAGTCCCATCATCCGGCGACTCTAGCTGCGGCCCCGCACACCCACCACCCCCGGCCCGCGACGGGGATCGCTCCGGGACAGGGCGATCCGGGCGGATCGGCCTGTCCCCGCGGCATCCCCTGTGATCGCGACAGCCCGGCATCCCTGTCGCCGCGACGACCCGGCATCCATTGATGTCGCGACGACCCGGCACCCATCGATGTCGCGACGGCCTCCGCGCCGCGAAGGAGGCGCGCCGTTCTCAGCGCGCCAGCACGCCACGCCGATCGGGGTCGAAACGCAGCAGCACGCGCTGCATCCGGACCTCGACGCCGCGATGCAGCAGCCACGCGAGCCCGAGCGAGATCGCGAAGGCGAGCGCGGCGAGCGCGAGACCGCGGGGCCAGTGCAGCTCGGGATGACCGTCCGGCCAGGCCGACGACACCGACGCGATGACGAGCAGGTGCACGAGGTAGAACGCGAATGACAGGCGGCCGAGCTCCTGCCACAGGGGCTGGGCGAGGAACGTCGACGAACGGTGCGCGTCCGCCGACGCGAGCGACGCGACGAGCAGCGCGAAGCCCCCGACCGTGATCGCGAGGCCGGGGTGGATGTCCGTGCCGGGCAGGGGCGGCGCTTCCGACAGCGCGTACCCGAGCACCGCGAGGGGCACGGCGAACCGCAACGGCGCGGGACGCCACGCGGTCTGCTTCATCAGCAGCGCGAGCACGACGCCGAGCACGAACTCGGGCAGGCGCAGGAGAGGGGTGGATGCCGCCGACATCGGCACCGGAGAAACGGCGGCGATCTGTGGCGCCGCGGCGACGAGCACGAGCGCGGCCGCGGCGACCGCCCAGAGTACGCGCGCCGAGCGACCGGCGACGAGGCGGATCACGAGCGGGAAGGTCAGGTAGAAGAACGCCTCGCACACGAGCGACCAGCTCGCGGGGTTTCCGGCCTGCCACCAGTCGGGGATCCAGCCGCTCAGGAGCAGCAGGTTCGCCCCGACCGGCGCGGCGCCGTCGGAGCGGATCTCGGGCACGAGCGTGGCCGCCGCGACGAGCGCGAGGCCGACACCGGCGACGTGCAGAGGGTAGATGCGCGCGGCGCGATGCAGCCAGAACGACCGCGCGCTCTGCGCGGGCTTGTATCCCCACGCCAGCACGAACCCCGAGAGGATGAAGAACAGTGTCACGCCGGTCTTCCCGGCCTCGAACAGGAAGCCCCACACGGTGCCGGCCTGCCCGCCGATGTACTGCACGGCCATGATGTGGTGGCCGAAGATGAGCATCGCCGTCGCCCAGCGGAGCCCCGTGAGCGAGGGCAGGTGGCGGGCCGCGAGCGGGCCGGCGGATGCCACGGGCCGTGCGGCGACGCGAGGGGCGGTGGTGGTCGTGCTGATGGTCATCGCCTCCCGGAACGCTCGCGTCGGCGGCACGCGGGCGCGCAGACGCGGGAACGTTACCCGTTCGTGATGTAGAGGAGCCTGGGAGCAGCCGGGGCTTGACGTGTGCCCGAGGGACGTGGCACCCCCGCAACCTCGTCCCACTTCTGGCGACGCATGTCCCACTTCTTGCCACCCTGACCGCCCCACGCCCACAAAAAGTGGGACATGGATGCCAGCACCTGCCGCAGCGCCGGCGGGGCCGTCAGCTCTCGCGCGGAAGCGCCTGTCGGCGCGGCCTCAGCTCTCGCGCGGAGGCTGCAGCAGCATCCCGAACGTGCGGAGGGTGTCGCTGAGGCCGACCGACTCGTCGAGGAGCCACTGGATCTGCAGGCCATCGGATGCGGCGATGAGCAGCGCCGCGAGATGATCGGCGGGCACGTCGTCGCGGATGCGCCCTTCGGCCTGCTGCCCTCGGAAAGTCTCGCCCAACTCGGCGCGCAGCCGCTCGAACCGCGACGTGAAGTAGTCCTTGCCCACCCCGCTGTCGACCTCCAGCGCGGCCGCGACGAGCGTGGAGTAGAGCTGCACGAACCCGGGCACCTCGACGTTCCGGGTCGCCGCCGCCATCATCCCCTCCACGCCGGGTTCCGTCGGGTGGGCGGCCTCCTCCTCGCCCTGCTTCGCCGCGGCGTGATCGTACACGGCGACGAGAAGTTGCTCGCGCGAATCGAAGTAGTGCAGCAGGGCCGCGTGCGAGACGCCGATCGATTCCGCGATGCGGCGGAGCGAGGTGCCATCGGCGCCGCGGCGACGGAACACCTCGATGGCGCGGTCGAGGATCTCCTGCCGGCGCTCGACGCCGCGGCGCCGCTGGCCCGGGCGGCCGATCGTGGCATCCTCGCTCATCCGCCCACCCTCTCGCATCCGTCAGGGCTAGCGTAACCTCCATGTGGAGGTTAGAGTAGCGGCACGGCCACCCGGCCCCTTGGACGACGACGTGCAGAAGGACCCCATGACCACTCCCGCCTCCCTTCCCGAAGCCTCGGTGCAGCTGTACACGCTGGCATCCGAGTTCTCGGCCGACATGCCCGGCTCGCTCGAGAAGCTCGCCGCCCTCGGCCTGCGCAACGTCGAGGCGTTCGCGTTCGTCGACCGCCCCGACGAGATCCGGGCGGCCCTGGATGCCAGCGGCCTCGCCTCTCCCACCGGCCACGCCCCGCTGCTCAGTGACGAGCTGTGGACGCCCGACGGCTCGATCCCGACGCCCGCGCCCGAGGTGGTGTTCGAGGCGGCCGCGACGATCGGCATCCAGACGGTCATCGATCCGTTCGTCTCGCCCGACCGCTGGCTCACCGAAGAGGGCGTCGCCGACATCGCCGAGCGACTGAACCGCGCCGCCGACGTCGCCGCAACCTTCGGCCTGAGCGTCGGCTACCACAACCACGCGCAGGAGTTCGTGGCCGACTTCGACGGGCAGAGCGCCTACGAGCGTTTCGTGTCGCTGACCGACGAACGCGTGCAGCTCGAGCTCGACCTGTTCTGGGCGCTCACGGGCGGCCAGGACGTTCCGGCTCTCGTGGCGAAGCTCGGCGACCGGCTGACCGCGGTGCACGTCAAGGACGGCGTGGTGCCGACGTCGAACCCGTGGGCGCCCGGCGCCGGCGAGATGTCGTCGGCCACGCTCGACCAGCGCCACGCGGGTACCGCCGACGTGCCGCTCGCCGAGGCGCTGCGTGCGGGCAGCGGCATCCGCTATGCCGTGATCGAGTACGACCGCGCCCCCGGCGACGTGTTCGCCGACGTCGCCGCGAGCCTGGCGTTCCTGCGCGACGGCGGGTTCGTCGCATGACCGGGCCGCTCGGAGTCGGCGTCATCGGCGCCGGCGTCATCAGCCAGACGTACCTCGAGAACCTCACGTCGTTTCCCGACGTGAACGTCGTCGCGGTCGGCGATCTGGTGCCCGACCGCGCTCGCGCGAAGGCCGACGAGCACGGCGTCGCCTCCGCCGGAACGCCCGACGACGTGCTCGCGAACCCCGACGTCGACCTGGTCGTGAACCTCACCATCCCGCAGGTGCACGTCGCGGTGTCGTCGGCCGCGATCGCCGCCGGCAAGCACGTCTGGACCGAGAAGCCGATCGGCCTCGACCGCGACGCGACGCGTGCGCTCCTCGCGCAGGCGGATGCCGCGGGCCTGCGCATCGGCTCGGCTCCGGACACGCTGCTCGGACCCGCCTTCCAGTCGGCCAAGCGTGCGATCCAGAAGGGTGTGATCGGCGAGCCGCTGTTCGTGCAGTCGTCGTTCCAGACGCAGGGCCCCGACCTGTGGCATCCGGACCCCGCCTTCCTCTTCGCCCGCGGCGCGGGACCGCTGCTCGACATGGGTCCGTACTACTTCTCGGCGCTCGTCAGCCTGCTCGGGCCGATCGCGGCCGTGACCGCGCGCGGTTCGCGCCCCCGTCTCGAGCGGACGATCCACACCGGACCGCGTGTCGGCGAGACGTTCCCGGTGGAGGTGCCCTCGACGGTCCAGGTGCTCACGTCGTTCGCCGCGGGTCAGCACGGGACGCACCTGCTGAGCTTCGACTCGGCGCTCGAGCGTCACGGCGTCGTCGAGATCCACGGCTCCGAGGGCACCATCGTGCTGGCGGACCCGAACCGCTTCGAGGGGCGCGTCGCCTACGTGAAGCCGCTCGGCGTGTTCCGCGATGGCATGAAGACCGATCAGGAATGGATCGAGATCCCGAACGAGGGTGTCGTGACCGGCCGCGGACTCGGCGTGCTCGACATGGCCCGCGCGATCGCCGCCGACCGCCCGCACATCGCCACGGGCGAGCTCGGCTTCCACGTGCTCGACGTCATGCTGTCGGCCGAAGAGTCTTCGGCATCGGGCCAGACGCTCGAGATCGGCAGCACCGTGGCCCCCGTGCCGCTGCTCGACGAAGGCTTCGACCCCTTCGCGCGAACGCTGTAACCCTCGCGCGCTCTCCCGCCCCGTGGTGTCGTGTGGATGCCACGGGGCGGGGGCGTTTGTGGGCGGGGTGCTTATGGGGCCGGGGGTGTGTGGGGCGGGGTGTGTGGGGCGGGGTGTGTGGGGCGGGGTGTGTGGGGCGGGGTGTGTGGGGCGGGGTGTGTGGGGCGGGGTGTGTGGGGCGGGGGTGTGTGGGGCGGGGTGTGTGGGGCGAGGGTGCGGGGCGAGGGTGTTCGCGGTCGGTCGCGGCGACGCCGTTTGCGCACCCGTCCTCCACAGCCGACGGATTCCCCGAGCTGTCCCCATCTGGCCCCTCGGAGGGCTCCCGATGTCGGAGGCCCTCGCTAGCATGCATACATGACTTTCGAGACACCTCCGCCGACTGAGGACGGGGCCGACGCCCTGTCGTCGGTGCTGGCCGAGGTACGCGGAGTGGATGCCGAGGTCGCGTCCGCCGAAGCCCGGCGCACTCGTGCGCTCGCCCGGGCGGGGCACCTCGCTCTCGACGCGACGGCCGGGATGCGGGCGTCGTCGAAAGCGGCGGAGATGGCGCTACGGGAGGTCGCGTCCGAGATCGCCGCAGCATCTTGCCTGTCGGATCGCAGCGTGCAGTCGCAGATCGGCCGAGCGATGACCGTCGCCGATGACTTCCCGGCCACCCTCGACGCGTGGGAGGCCGGGGCGTTGTCCCGCGCGCACGTCCAGGTGATCGTGGATGCCGGGATGCCACTGCCGCTCGAACGCCGACACGAGTTCGACGTGCTCGCCGTCGTGACCGCCGACGGCCTGAGCCCGGGGCGATTGAAGCCCCGCCTGGCTGCGTTGGCCGAGTCGTTGCAGCCCACCACGATTACGGAGCGGCATCGTCAGGGTCGCGAGACGCGGTGCGTCCGAGTCGTCGCGGGTGAGAACGGCATGTCCGACCTCGTCGCGACGCTGCCGACCGTGCTCGCGGTGGGAATCTACGATCGACTCGTGCAGCAGAGCGCGGCGTTGATCGACGCCCGCACCGAGGGGCACCACGCCAACGAGGGCGAGGTGCGCGGCGCCAGCGCGAGAGGACGGGTCCGCGACGTGAGCGGCACTGTCGGCAACGCCGGCGGCAGCAGCGCGACGACACCCGATGCGCGAAGCGCCGACCAGGTGCGGGCCGACATCCTGGCCGACCTGCTCCTCACCGCCGCTCCCGAGGCCGATCCCACACGGGTCGACGACGGCCCGGGCACTCTGGGCGCGATCCGCGCGAGAGTGCAGGTGGTCGTGCCGGCGTTGACGATGCTCGCACCCACGGCTGAAAACCTCGACCCCGCTGAGCTGGTTGGGCATGGGCCCATCGACGCCACGACGGCCCGCGCCCTCGCCGAGGCCACCGCCCTGCCTTGGGACCGAGTCGTCACCCACCCCGTCAGCGGGTCGGTGCTGCGCACCGACACCTACCAGCGCACCGCGGCGATCGACAGACATCTCCGCGCTCGCGATCGGCACTGCCGCTGGCCCGGGTGCATCTCCCCCGCCGTGCGATGCGAGGTGGATCACACCCACGACTACGCGCTCGGCGGCGCCACCGACGTGGGAAATCTGAGCCACCTCTGCCAGCGGCACCACACACAGAAGCAATTCACGCGCTGGAAGGTCAGGCAGCTCGCCGGCGGAGTGCTCGAATGGACCTCTCCGACGGGCCGCGTGTACATCGACGAGCCCCTGCCCTACGCGTCGGCGGTGAGGTTTCTGCCCGACGAACAGCCTCCGCCACCTTCGCCCGGCGACCGCGAGCCCGCACCGTTGTGAACCCGCAGCGTTCAGAATTCGCAGCGTTCAGAATTCGCAGCGTGGGAATTCGCGCTGTTCAGAACGCCCACCGTTCTCACACCGCGCCGTTCTCACACCGCGCCGTTCTCAAACCGCGTCGCTCTCAAACCGCGTCGCTCTCAAACCGCGTCGCTCTCAAACCGCGCCGTTCTGACACCGCGCAGCTCGAAGAATTGCCCCCCCCCCAAAAAAAAACTGGCACCGCGCCCACAACCGGCACCCACCCTCAACCGGCACCGCCCCCACAACCGGCACCCACCCTCAACCGGCACCGCCCCCACAACCGGCACCCACCCTCAACCGGCACCGCCCCCACAACCGGCACCGCCCCCATAACCGGTACCGTCCTCACCGGCGCGCGTTTATCGGGCCCCCTCGGGCACCGGCGCCACGACGCCAGCTCGCGCGCGACCACATCAGAGCCACCGGATCACGGCCCCCAGGTCACGGCCCCAAGATCAGAGCCACCACATCAGCCTGACCCTCGGAAAGTTCAGCGGCGGATGCCCGGCGAACGCGTCAGTGGTACCCGAGCACCGCGCGCAGGTGCCCGTACTCCTCCTCCATGCCCGCGTTCGCGCGCCGCGGGTCGTCCGACTTCCCGGTCCGTCGCATGTCGGCGAGGTACCGACGGTCGGCCTCCCACCGCGCGAACGCATCCGACCCCACCGACCCGTGCCCCGGAATCACGACTCGTGCGGCCCGCGCGTACGGTTCCAGGATCTCGAGCGCCCGCTCGTACGACGGCACATCGTCGGGCCAGAACGGCAGCGGAAGCTCGACGTCGCTGAGCATGTCTCCGGCGACCAGCACACGCGATTCCGGCAGCCAGACGGCCGTGTGTCCGGGAGCGTGCCCGTCGTGCACGACGAGCTCGACGCCGAAGCCCGGGGAGCCGGCATCCACCCGCCCCATCAACTCCACCAGCTCGGCGGGGAAGTCCGCACCGAGCGCCGCAACCAGCGCCTCCCGTTCGTCCCGGGCGAGCTCGGCGGTCCGCGCCGACGCCCACCGCGGCACATCACCGAACCCCGGATGCCACAGCAGATGGTCGTGATGCGCGTGGGTCGAGAAGCCCTCTACCACCGTGAGACCACGCTCGCGCAGCGCGTCGGCGAGCGCATCGAGCTCGTCGGGCGTCCACGCCGGATCGATCAGCAGAGCCCGACCGGATGCCACGACCACCGTCGTGTTCGTCTGCATGACACGGCTCGTGGCGACGAGCACCCCGGGCGCGACCTCGCGGAGCGGAGAGCGGAGCGAAAACATGTCGTCAGCGTAGGTTCGGAGCAGCCTCAGCACCCGAGCTGGCTCGCGCGCGCCGCCGCCACCCCGGCCACGACGACGCGTCGATCACGCAGAACCGGTTGCCCTCGGGGTCCTGCATGATCACGTAGTCCGCGTCGTCGGGCATCCCGGACCACTCCACCTCGGTCGCACCGAGTCCCGTGAGCCGCCGTACCTCCGCCGCCTGGTCGTCGGCATACAGATCGAGGTGGATCCGCGGCGGCAGGACCCGGGCCGAACGCTGGGCGTCGAGCGACACGTTCGGCCCGGTGCCGTCAGCGGGATGCAGCAACACGAAGTCGTCGTCGATCGGCTCCCGAACGACGTACCCGAGGGCGGCGGACCAGAAGCGGATCTGTGCGTGCAGATCATCGACACGGATGACGATCGAACCGACGACGAGCATGGCCCCACGATAGGTCGCCGCGCCGCTACTCCGTCACCTCCGCACGATCGACGCGGAACGTCTCCGACCGCCCGTCCGGCGCCGTCACCGTCACCTCGGCCACACCTTCGCCGCCCGGGAACACCCGCAGCGTCAGCCCGTCGAGGTAGTCGTAATCGGGCCGATCGTCGCGCGCACCCCACGGCAGCACGGCACCGGGACGCACGTACAGCGGCAGCGAGTCGAAGCCGTGCGTCTCGCGCCGCCACCCGCCGCCGATGACCCGCTCTCCGGTCAACAAGTGGGTCCACTCCCCCGTGGGCAGATAGAACGTCACGTCACCGGATGCCGAGAACACCGGCGCCACGAGAACGTCGGGCCCGAGCATGTACTGCCGGTCGAGGTGCAGGGTCGTGGGATCGTCGGGGAACTCCAGCGCCATAGGCCGCATCACGGGAACACCCGTCGCCGCCGCCGAACGCGCCGCCGCATACAAGTACGGCATCAGCCGAAGCTTCAGGCGAGAGAACCGACGCGTCACATCGACCGCCTCGTCGTCGAACGCCCACGGCACCCGGTACGAGTCCGAGCCGTGGAAGCGGCTGTGCGACGACAGCATCCCGTATGCCACCCAGCGCTTGAACACGGCCGGATCGGGCGTGCCCTCGAAGCCGCCGATGTCGTGACTCCAGAACGAGAACCCGCTCCACGCGAGCGACAGGCCGCCGCGCAATGTTTCGGCCATCGACGCGAACGTCGAGGAGTTGTCACCGCCCCAGTGCACGGGCATCGTCTGCCCCCCGGCCGTCGCCGAGCGGGCGAAGAGCACGGCTTCCCCGAGACCACGCTCCTCGACGAGCACGTCGTGCACGGCCTGGTTGTACAGCTGCGCGTACAGGTTGTGCATGCGCTCCGGATCCGTGCCGTCGTGCCACACGACGTCGGTGGGGATCCGCTCGCCGAAGTCGGTCTTGAAGCAGTCCACGCCCTGCGCGATGAGACGCCGCAGGTACGACTGGTACCAGCGCACGGCATCCGGGTTGGTGAAGTCGACGAGCGCCATGCCCGGCACCCACAGGTCCCACTGCCACGGCGTGCCGTCCGGACGCCGCACGAAGTACCCGTTCGCGACCCCCTCGGCGAACAGCGACGAACGCTGCGCGATGTACGGGTTGATCCACACCGACACGCGAAGGTCCCGATCGTGAAGGCGGCGGAGCATGGCATCCGGATCCGGGAACACCCGCTCGTCCCACGTGAAGTCGGTCCAGTTGAACTCGCGCATCCAGAAGCAGTCGAAGTGGAACACCGACAGGGGCAGGTCGCGCTCGGCCATGCCGTCGATGAACGAGGTCACCGTCTGCTCGTCGTAGTCGGTCGTGAACGACGTCGTCAGCCACGTGCCGAACGACCATGCCGGCACGACCGGCGGACGACCCGTGAGGGCGGTGTAGCGCTCGAGCACGTCCTTGGGCGTGGGTCCGGCGATGACGAAGTACTCCAGCGCTTCGCCCGAGACGGAGAACTGCACGCGCTCGACGTTCTCGGAACCGACCTCGAATGAGACATGCCCGGGGTCGTTGACGAACACGCCGTACCCGCCGGACGAGACGTAGAACGGCACGCTCTTGTACGCCTGCTCGCTCGACGTTCCGCCGTCGGCGTTCCAGATGTCGACGGTCTGACCGTTCTTCACGACGGGTCCGAAGCGCTCACCGAGACCGTAGACCGTCTCGCCGACGCCGAGGTCGAGCTGTTCGTGCACGTAGTGCCGCGCGTACGGCACACCCGTTTCGGCCCCGGCGTTGCCGATCACGCCCGTCTCCACGTCCGCGCCGTCGGCGAGGCTCACGCGCCCGACCGAGCGGTGACCGCTCCCCGTCACCCGCACCCCGTCGACCTCGAACGACAGATCCCAGGGCGCTCCCGGCGCCACGCGCGCGGTCAGCCGCCCGGCTGAAAGGATGCCACCCGCCTCGGTCACCTCGACCGATCCGCCGCCCGCGACCGCCCCCGGCAGAGCGAACCCCGCACCCCGCGCCGCTCCGTCGTGGTGCACGATCCGCACCCGCACGACGCCGTCGAGCGGCGACGACAGGGTCACGGTCAGCAGCGTCCGGTTCAGAACGTCGCCGCGCTTGGCGATGACCTTGGTCGGAGCGTGCACGATCAGGCCGGGCCCATCGGCGGTTTCCGTGGGGCTGATGTCGTACGCCTCGGCGGCGTAGTCCACCGCGACGCCGGGGCGCATGAGCCAGAAACCATCGGTGAACTTCATTGCGTGACTGCTCCTGCCGTGATGCCGCGTGTCGGCGTGGGTGGGGAAAGTAGGACCTTCACTTCACGGCTCCCGCCGTGATGCCGCGCGTCAACGTGCGCTGGAAGATGAGGAAGAAGATCAGCGTCGGGATGATGCCGAGCAGGGCCGAGGCGCTGATCGTCGTGACATCCATGAGTCGGTCGCCCTGCAGGACGCTGATCGCGACGGGGACGGTCTGGTTGTCGTTGGATGCCAGGAACGTCAGCGGGATGAGGAACTCGTTCCACGTCCAGATGAAGAAGAAGATGACGAGCACCGACAAGGTGGGACGGCTGATCGGGAAGATCACGCGCCACAGGATCTGCCAGCGGCTCGCCCCGTCGATCGCGGCGGCCTCGAGGATCTCGCGCGGGAACGTGCCGTAGACCGACGACAGCAGGTACGTCCCGAAGGCGGCCTGGATGACGGTGAAGACGATGATGACCGACCACACGTTGTCGTACAGGCCGACGGATTTGAACATGTAGTACAGCGGGTACAGCAGCGCTTCCTGCGGCAGCAGGTTCGCCATGAGGAACAGGAGCACGATCCCCGTGCGGCCCCGCACGCGTCCGATGCCGATCGCGAAGGCGTTGAGCACCGAGATGAGCACGGCCAGCACCGCGACGACGCCCGAGATGAGGATCGAGTTACCGACCTTGCGGGGGAAGTCGACGCGGTTCCAGAAGTCGATGATCCCGCCGAAGTCCAACTGCTGCGGCAACGCGAGCGGCCCGGACGTGGCGTAGTCCACCGGCGACTTGAACGAGTTGACGAGCACGAGGTAGAAGGGCGCGAGCACGAGGAGCGCGCCCACGACGACGAGCGCGAGCAGCAGCCAGTCCACGGGGCGTCGGCGGGTCATGCCGCCGCGGCCGGCGCGGCGCTGCGGACGCCCGGTGGTGATGACGGCGGTGGAGGTCACAGTCCCGCCCTTTCCTTGCGTTCGAGCGAGGTCTGCACCCGGATGAACACGATCGATACGACGACCACGAGGATCGTCAGCACCGTCGCGATGGTCGCGCCGTAGCCGACGTTCCGCTTGGTGAAGAACTCGAGGTAGGCGTAGTACGCCGGGACGATGGTGGACCCGGCGGGGCCGCCCTGCGTGATGACGTAGACCGGGCCGAAGACCTTCAGCGCGGCGATCGTGCAGGTCAGGGTGACGACGAAGATCTCGGGCCGGATGATGCTCACCGTGATCGCGGTGAACCGCTGGAACCAGTTCGCCCCGTCGAGCTCCGCGGCCTCGTAGAGCTCGGGGTCAACGCGCTGCAGGGCGGCCATGAACACCACCACGGGGTAGCCGATCTGCACCCACACGAGCACGACCATGAGCACGATGAGCGCCGAGGGCATCTGCCCGAGCCAGTCGTACGACGGGATGCCGAGCCCGCCGAGGATCTGGTTCAGCGCACCGGTCTCGCCGGGGCGGACGATCCAGCCGATCACGATGCCCGCCACGGCGACCGGGAGGATCTGCGGCAGGTAGTAGGTGGCACGGAGGAAGCTGCCGACCTTGCCGCCGAACTTGCGCCCGACGACGTCGAACAGGAGGGCCGCGACGGCGAGGCCGACGAGCGTCGGGACGACGACCATGGCGAGGACCATCCACACCGAGTTGGTGAAGGAGGTCCAGAAGTCCTCGTCGCCGAGGAGCTTCGTCCAGTTGTCGAGGCCGATGAACTCGGGGTCGCCGACGCCGCGCCACTTCGTGAAGGTGAGGAACACGTTCCACACGAGCGGCACGATCACGATGACCAGCAGCAGCACGAAGCCGGGCAGGAGGTAGAGCCAGTAGCCGGCGGTGCCGCCACGGCGTTGGGGGATGGCCGGCTGCTCGGGCGGGAGTGCCACCCGAGCAGCCGGTCGCGTGAGAACTGACATCAGCGGAAGTCCGCCGTGCCCTCGTCGTACTTCTCGCCGAGGTTGGCGTTCGTGGTCGCGGCATCCTGGCTGCCAGTCACCAGACCCTGCAGCTCCTGCACGAGCACGTCGTAGAAGCCGGGGGCGGGCCAGTCGGGGTAGAACGACAGACCGTCGTCCTCGAGGATGCCGTTGAAGGTGTCGATGAGCTCCTTGCTCTTGGCATCCGTGATGTCGGCGGTGTCCGCCGCGACGGGCACGCCGCCGTTGTTGCCGATGATCGCCTGGATCTCGGGGCTCATCGTGATGTCGATGAACTCGTACGCGAGGTCCTTGTTCTTCGAACGCTCCGGGACGACCCACAGGTTGCCCGACGAACCGAGCGAGAGCTCCGAGCCGGGGAAGGCCGCCAGCGACCAGTCGAACGTGGCGTCGGAAGCGAAGCGGCCGTACCACCACGAGCCCGACACGAAGATCGGCGAGGTGCCGTTGATGAACGAGACGCCGGCGTCCTCGGCCTTGACCGACGAGACATCCTTGGCGATGTAGCCCTTGTCGACGTAGTCCTTGAGGGTGTCGGAGGCGTAGGTCACCTCGGAGCCCTTCCAGTCGACCGGGTTCTTGTAGAGCTGGTAGTCGTCGACCCACGAGCGGTCGGCCTTCGTCAGCGCGAGCTGGTACCAGAGCTGACCGAGCGGGTACTCGGCGCCGGCTTCGGCGAGGGGCGTGATGCCCTTCGCGGCGAACGCGTCGAGCACCTTCACGAACTCGTCGTAGGTCTTCGGCACCTCGAGACCCGCCGCCGTGAAGGCGTCGAGGTTGTAGTAGACGCCGACGAACTCGCCGTAGTTCGGCACGCCGTACCAGGTGTCGCCACCCATGACGCCGTCGGAGCTGTACTTCGCCGTGGTCTGCAGCGACGGGGCGAGCTTGGCATCCCACCCGTACTGGGTGACCGCGTCGCTGATGTCGGCGATGAGGCCCGTGCTGGCGAGGAAGCCCGCGGTGGCGTTGCCCTTGTTGAACTCGAGGAGGTCGGGCGCGGCGTCGGTGTCGAGCACCTGGCTGGCGGTCTTCTGGATCTGCTCGAAGGATTTCTCTTCGACCTTGACCGTCGCGCCGGTCTTCTCTTCGAAGATCGGGATGGCGGCGTTCCAGGCCTTGGCCATCGCGCTGTCGGCACCTTCGTAGTGCCAGAGCGTGAGGGTCTTGCCGGCGCCATCGCTCGAGCCGGTGTCACCGCCACCGCCGCTGCAGGCGGAGAGGGCGAGGGCGGCGACGGCGATCGAGCCGACAGCCGCGAGGGCTCGGGTCGCGCGTCGTTGTGCGTTCGTGCGTGCCATCGTTGGCACTCCTTTCACTGTGATCCGCTGGTTGATGGGTGTCCGCTAGCGGGGGCGGATGCGTCGGGCCCGTCATCGAATCGGGTGTCGAAACGGCGTCGAAATTGTGTCGAAGCGCTTCGATAATGGGCGAACAACGCAGGTTGTGGAGTTGGGAGGGTCAGGCGGAGCCGGGCGCGGCGACGGAGCCGCGCTCGAGGTACGTCGGTGGGATGAGATGGAGGCCGGATGCCACGGGGCGTCCGGCGACGAGCTCGATCGCCAGGTCGACCGCGAGCTCGCACGAGCTCTGCGGCACCAGTGGGATCGAGTCGACCGGGGTGGGCAACGTGTCGGTGTCGAAGCTGCTGCCGACCGACACGATCGAGACGTCGCCCGGCACGCTCTTGCCGAGCGCGGTGAGCTCGACGAGCACGACCTGCAGCACCTCCTCGGGGGCGTGCAGCAGGATGCCCGTAACGCCCGCGGCGACGAACTCGCGCACCGAGGCCCGCACGTGCGAGCGGTCGGTGACGACCTCACCGGATGCCACGGCGCGCGCGTTCATGCCGCGCTCGGTGGCCCGCGATGCCACGGCACCGCGGACGCGCGGCGGGAAGTTCGACTTCTCGTATGCGCGTCGCGAACCGCCGATGAGACCGATCTCGCGATGCCCCGCGTCGGCAAGACGATCGACGGCCTCGACGGCCGCTCGCTCGAAGTCGAGGTCGACGCAGACGAGGTCGTCATGGTCGTTCGGGATGCCGACGAACAACGTCGGCGTCGCACTGGCGCGCGCGATCTCGACGCGCGGATCGTCGGGGGCGACGTCCAGCACGAGGATGGCATCCACGAGTCCGCTCGCCGCGACCCGCTTCATGCCGGCCGAGGCGTCTTCGTCGGTGAGCAGGAGCATGTCGTACTCCTTGCGACGGGCCGCGACGGTCATCGCGTGCATGAACGCCATGTGGCTCGGCGCGTGAGAATCGGCACGCAGCGGCTCGGACAGGGCGAAGATGTTCGTCTGGCTGCCGGCGAGCATCCGCGCTCCCGCATTCGGGCTGTACCCGAGCTCGAGCACTGCGTCCTGGATACGACGCCGCGTGTCGGCCGAGACCGGACGCTTGCCGCTCAGCGCGTAGGAGACCGTGCTGATCGACACGCCCGCAGCGCGGGCGACCTCGTCGATCTTGGCCATAGCGACTCCTTCGTAGCGTGTCTAAGCGCTTCCGGGAAGCGCTTCGACCGCCAAGCTAGACCAGGTCCGGCACGGAGCGCAAGAGGTAAGTTGCGGAGGGCAACAAACTCACGCCGTCGGCACGCCCACGTCGAAGTTCTGCGAGAACACGTCGTCCGGGTCCCACTCCCCCTTGATCCGCCGCAGCCGCTCGAGGGTCGCCGGGGGGAACGCCCGGTGCACGTCGTCGGGCCGATGCGTCGACTCGAAGCTCAAATACAGACCGTCGAGCACCTCGCGCACCGGCCCCCATGCCGCATCGAACGCCGCACCCGCACTGCCGGCGACGGCGGTCACCGAGAAGTTCTGGTGCCGGTGGGCGTAGGCCGTGGCATCCGGAGCCGTGTCGTTAATGGCTCCGCCGGCGCTCCGGATCTGCAGCATGTCGACCCCCGGCGCACGCAGCAGCGCGGCGAGCCGTCCCGCGAGGTCGGTGTCGAGGTGGATCGCGAGGCCCCCGTGCATGACCGCGGCCTGCTGTCCCGTGTGCGGAGCGCCCGAGGCGAGCGGCACCTCGGGGTACGGCACGAGCTCGGCACGCTGACCCGTCACGCCGGGGAGGGCGACGAACGGTTGCAGCGCGCGGGTCGCGGCATCCGTCCCGTCGCCGGCGTAGACGATCGTCGCCTGGGCGAACGGCCGCGGACCCCCGCCGACGTAGAGGAACGCCGAGACCTCGCGCGGAGCCGCCTCGACCGTCGCTCCCCACCGCTCCAGGAACCCGACCGGATCGGCGAGGTCGAACATGACGTATGCGCGAGCGACCACCGGCGTCGTCCCGGCCTCGAACTCGAACGACGTCACGATGCCCACGTTCGCCCCCGCGCCCCGGACGGCCCAGAACAGGTCGGGATGCTCGTCGGCGGAAAGCCGCAGCACGCGCCCGTCGGCCGTCACCACCTCCGCCGCGCGCAGCCGGTCGATGGTGAGACCCTGCGCCCGCCCGAGCAGCCCGATGCCGCCCGTCGTCGCAAGGCCGCCGACACCGACGTCACCGGAGTCGCCCGAGGTGAGCGCGAGTCCCCAGCCGTACGCCGCGCGGGCGACGGCTCCCCATCGCGCGCCGGGCCCGACCCGCAACCGGGAGCCGCCGAGGTGGTGGACGGCATCCATCCGGCGCAGATCGATCACCGTACCGCCGTCGTTGGTCGAGATGCTGCTGATGCCGTGACCGCCGCTGCGGATCGCGAGGGGTCCCGGCTGCGCACGCGCGAACTCCAGCGCCCGCGCGACCTCGACGCTGGAACGGGGAAGCGCGACCGCCGCCGGCGAACCGGTCGCGGAGTACACGTGCCGAACCGATCCGTACGCGCGATCTCCGGGCCGGATGATCTCGAGTGTCATCAGAACCGTCCCAGCTCGGCCTGCGGCCCGGCGGCCTTGTCGATGAAGTACTGCACTGTCGCACCCGACAGCGGGCTGCTCCCGTCGACCAGGGCGCCCAGGTGCGCGCCGATCTCCTCACCGTCGAGCCAGCGGAGGTCGTCGATCCCCGCCTCCTGCCGCGCGCGCGTCCGCACGACGCCGAGAATCAGTTCGTACAGGCGGGGCCCGCGGGCGCCGAGCTCGGCGGCCACCGTACGCATGAGCGACTTCGTCGCGGCACCGCTGAGAGCCACGACGGCCGCGCCGGGGAAAGGCAGCTCGGCGCTCATGCCGTCGAGCCGCGCGATCATGCCGGTGCGTTTCGTCACGGGAACGAACGCCCGCAGCAGCCGGAACCCGCTCGTGAGATTCGCGTCGACGAGGTGGTCCCACTCGTCGTCGGTGATCGCGAGCGCGGGCTTGCGCCCCTGGTCGCCCCACGATGCGACGCTGAACACCACGCCGTCGAAAGGTCCGTGCCGCTCCGCGAGCGCGCGCACCCGCGCGTCGAGCTCGACGTCGGTGTCGAGCACCTCGGTGACGAGCCGCCCCGGGCCGGCGATGCGCTCACGCAGGGCGGCGAGCCGCCGCTCGTCCCGCCCGGTCGCGATGACCGTGGCACCGGCCGCGACGAGCGCGCGCACGACACCCTCACCGACACCGCCGGATCCACCGACGACGACGACCACCGCGCCGGTCAGGTCGCCGCTCACGCGTCACGCTCCTCGGCCGTCGCGGCGATTCGCGCCGCGTGGGTCTCCAGGGCCGACAGGATGCCACGGAGCTCCTCGACCTGCTCGGCATCCAGCGCGTCCGCGAACCAGCGTTTGGCCGCGCGAAGGTGGGGCCCAACCGCGCGCCGGTGCGCGTCGCGCCCCGCCGTCGTGAGGGTGATGCGCTGCGCGCGCCCATCGTCCCCGCCACCCGCGGCCCGCTCCAGCAACCCACGGCGCTCAAGCCGCCCGAGCTGATGCGCGACGCGGCTGGACTCCCAGCCGATCGACCGCGATACCTCCGACGGCCGAGCCTCTCCCCCGGCCTCGACCAAGTGGGCGAGCACGGTGAACTCGGCGTCGGAGAGGTCGGCATCCGACCGCAGTCCGCGCCCTACCTCCCGCCGCAGCATCTCGGTGACGGATTGCAGACGCTGCCACGCGTCGAGTTCTGAGGCGTTCAATCTTGCTGACACGTCAGGTATAACGCAGAGCTGCCCGAGGTATTCCCGCTGGTCGGTCAGCGGTACGCCCGGAAGAAATCTCTCAACTCCGCGGCGTACTCGTCGGGCACCTCGCGCGGCGCGAAGTGCCCGCCCCGCTCGGCGACACGGAAGCTCTCGACCGCGGCGATGCGCTCCGCCCACGCTCGCGGCGGGGCGAGCAGGTCGCCCGGGTAGAGCGTGAAGCCCGACGGCCGCTCGACCTTCCGCAGTAGATCCTCCGAGGGAATCGCCCCGTTCGCTCGGTACATCCGCATCGAAGGGCCGATGTTGTTCGTCACCCAGGTCGTCGTGAGCAAGGTCAGCACGGCATCCCGCGAGATTCCGCCCAGAACTCCTCCGCGTGCGTCGGTCCACGACTGCAGCTTCTCGACGATCCAGGCCGCGAGTCCGGCCGGCGAATCCGACAGTGCGGCGGCGATCGTGGCGGGTTTGGTGCGGTGCATGGCGGCGTACGCCCCCTCGGCCGCCGACCACGACTGCACCGCGGCGAGGAACGCGCGCTCATCGGGTGCGAGGGACGCCGGGTCCCCGGTGAAGACCGGGATGCCGACGTCCATCCGGTGCACGGCGATCACACGGTCGGAGTGGTTCAGCGCCACGAAGCGGGCGACGGCGCTGCCGATGTCGCCACCGGCGATGACGTACCGGTCATGACCGAGGGTCTGCATCAGCGAGGCGAACGCGTCGGCGACCTCCCGAGCGTCCAGGGCGGGATCGGCGGCGGGCGAGAAGCCGTACCCCGGCATCTCGGGCACGATGACTTCGAACGCGTCGCCGGGGTCGCCGCCCGACGCCGCCGGGTCGGCCAGCGTGTCGATCACGTCGGCGTATCGCCACGCCGAATCGGGCCAGCCGTGGCAGAGCAGCAGCGGGAAACGCGCACCGACGCCCTCGCGATGGATGAACCGCAGCCGTACCGAAGACGACACCTCCGCCTCGAACCACGGGAAGCGCTGGATGCCGGCGAGCGCGGCCTCGAAATCGAAGCCGTCGCACCAGTACGCGAGCAGATCCGCGAGGTACTCGGCATCCACCCCCTCCGACCATCCCGTGTCGGGCGGGGTCACGGGCGGGCGGGTGCGGGCGAGCCGCGCGCGGAGGTCGTCGATGGCGGCCGCGTCCCAGGTGGGGACCCAGGGCGAGGGGACGGGCTCGGTCATGCGGCCACCGTATCGAAGGGCTCGTAGCAGTCGAAGGTCTCGTGCTCGACGACGAGTCCGTCGCGCACGACCAGCGTCGCGGCAACGTGCGCGATGAGCGCCTGACCCGCCCGGAACGGGCCGACGTCGTGCGCGATGACTCCCGTCCACGTCGCGCGAACGGCGGCACGGTCTCCCTGCACGAGGACGTCGTGCACGTCGAAGGTCTGCGCGCGGAGGATCGCCTTGCCGCGATGGAATCCCTCGAGAGTCTGCGCGAGGTCGCGCCGCGCGCCCGAGCGGACGAGGGCGTTGGGGTGCTCGACGACGGAGACGTCGGGTGCGAGCACCTGGCGCAGATCATCCTTGGCGGATGACAGGTCGGACACGAGGGCGTAGTAGCGCCGGACGACGTCCTCGACGCAGGTGGAGAGGGCGGGATTTGAGTTCGCTCCGTTCATGGCGACATAATTGCACAACCGTGGTTGTGAATTCCAGAAGGGATGCCGATGGCTTATGGAACCGACCCGACGTCGCCCGCCGATCTCGACACGGCGACGCTGCTCTCGCTCGCCGGAACCGTCGCGAACGACGCCGTCCTGTCGGCCCTGCGCGAGAAGGGCATCGAACTCCGCCCCGCGCACGGCTACGTCTTTCAGCGCCTCCTGACGGGCGAACAGTCGATCACCGACCTGGCCGCCGACCTCGGCATGACGCAGCAGGGCGCGTCGAAGCACGTCCTCGAGCTCGAGCGACTGGGACTGGTCACGCGCATCGTCTCCCCCGACGACAGACGCGCCCGCCACGTGCGCCTCACCGACGCCGGCCGTGAGGCGATCGCCGTGGCACGCGCGGCGCGGGCGGCGTTCGAGGAACGTCTACGGCACCTGCTCGGCGGCGACGTGCTCCGCGCCACGCGCGACGCCCTCGCGACCCTCCTCGACGATGAGGGCGTCTCGGCGCAGATCGCCGGCCGCGAGATTCCGTGGAGCCGACGCGTTGGCGGGGAGTAGACGCCCTCGGCCGCGACGAGCGGAGGAGATTCGAACAGCGGAGGCGGCTCGGTCTGGCATCCATCCTCCGGTCCCCGATCTCATCCGGCCCAAGGGTCACCGGCGCGGCGGCACCAACGGCAAGGATTCTGTGCGGCCGAAGGTCGAAGTCCCTTCCGATACGTCACACCCCCGGCTAACCTGGCGGGTCCGTGCCTGTCGACACCCCGGAGAACGCACATGAACACGACCGCTCCGCTGCCTGAAAAGCTCGCCCGACGAGCACGCATCCTCGGCATCGTGACGGCACCGATCTTCGCGGCGATCGGGATCGGATTCGTGTGGCTCGGACTTGGGTTCTGGCCCATCCTCGCCGGCGGGGTGACTGTGATCGTGCTGGCTGGGCTTTTGCTCGTGTCGGCCGTGTCCGGAGCACCGGTGGTCCGTTGGATCGCAGTGGTCGTCGGCATCCTCGGGGCCGGCGCTGCGGCGAGCCTGGCCTTCACGACGCTTGCCCATGACCTCGGGCTGGCGATGACCTATGTGCTCGGCATCCTGCCGATCATCGTTCTGGCCGTGTTCGTCGTTCTCTCGGTCTCGCGTGCGCGGCAGCGCGTCCCGGCCTGAACGCTCACGGCTGCCGCCGCATCCCCGCCCACCCCTCGCCGTCGCGCGTGAACACGATCCGGTCGTGGAGCCGCGAGGGGCGGCCCTGCCAGAACTCGATCTCGCGCGGCTCGATGCGGTAGCCGCCCCAGTGCGGCGGTCGCGGTACGGGCTGGTCGTCCGCGAACCGGGCCTCCACCTCGGCCATCTGCTCCTCGAGGGCGGCTCGGGATGCCACGGCCTCCGACTGGTGACTCGCCCAGGCCGACAGCTGCGAACCGCGCGGACGCGACGCGAAGTACGCGTCGTCCCGCTCGGCCGGCAGCGGCGTCGCCGTGCCCAGGACGATCACCTGCCGCTGCAGCGCGTACCAGGGGAACAGCACCGACACCGCCGGATTCTCGGCGAGCGCGCGCCCCTTCCGCGACTGCCGGTTCGTGAAGAACCAGAGCGCACCGTCGTCGTCGATCCCGCGCAACAGAACGGTGCGCGAGGTCGGCGAGCCCGTGGCATCCACCGTCGAAAGCACCATCGCGTTCGGCTCGGGCAGATCGGCGGCATCGGCCAGCCACCGCTGGAACAGCGCGATCGGAGAGGCAGTGAGCGCGCTGTCGTCGAGCTCGGCGAGGGTGTAGTCGAGCCGGTGGGCGAGGGGGTTCTCGGTCATCGCGCGGTCCTCCGGTGGGGCTCGGGAGGCACCATCGTACGGCCGGGGGTCGTGCGGCGTCACGGACGCGTGTCACGACGGAAACGGCGCCGTGGCACCCTGAATGCATGAAACGTGCCGGCGTGATCACGCTCGTCGCCTCCGCCCTCGTCGTGGCGGGCCTGGTCGCCCTGGCGGCACCGGTCGTGTCGATGTTCGGTTCCGACGTGACACCCGCTCCGGTTGCGGCGGCCGGCCCCGCGGCGTCGGCGTCGCCCGTGCAGCAGAAGACGCCCACGGTCACCGAGCTGCCCGACTGGGCCAAAGCATCCAGCCCGTGGGTCATCTACCCCGAGGGCTTTCGGTGCCAGGGCACGGAAGGCTGCCCCAATGACTTCCGCGCGCTGATCGGCGAGCCCGGCGACATCCTGCCGCCGAACGTCCACTACTACGACCCGGCCGTGGACGACTACGACCCCGCGAATCCGGGGAAGTTCTCGGTGTTCCCCTCCCCCGCACCGGGCGCCGATCGGGGTCGGCGACCCGGGGCGAATGGCTTCGTGGTCGTTTCGGGAGCCAGCGGCAAGGTGACGTCGTACGTCGTGGGCACGGACGACACGCTCACCGAGATCGGCACCCGTTTCTCGGTCGACCCGGCCACGCTGACACTCGACGGCGAGCCCGTCTCACCCGACGAGACGCGCATCGTTCCCGGCGATGTGCTCGTCTTCCCCTGACCCCGCGGGGTCCGGATAGGGGAATACCCGCCGCCCGCCCCCGGTTGGGGAGAGCCTGCCCCGCTTCCCCCCGAAAGGACACCCGTGAGCCTGTTCAGCCCCACCACCGTCGGCGCCGTCGACGTCCGCAACCGTGTCGCCCTCGCCCCGATGACCCGCCTGCGCGCGAGCGCCGACGGCGTCCCCGGACACCTCATCGCGACCTACTACGCGCAGCGCGCGGGCATCGGGCTGCTGGTGACCGAGGGCGTGTTCCCGAGCACGGAGTCGCGCTCGTACGCGGGCCAGCCGGGCATCGTCACCGACGAGCAGGCGGCGGGTTGGGCGAAGGTGGCGGATGCCGTGCACGCCGAGGGCGGCACGGTCTTCCTGCAGCTCATGAACGGCGGGCGCGTCTCGCACACCGACATCACCGGCACCGACCGCATCGTGGCCCCTTCGGCGATCGCGATCGAGGGCGAGACCCGCCTCGCCGACGGTTCGAAGGTCGCCTACCCCGTGCCGCACGCACTCGAGACCGACGAGCTCGCGACCGTCCGCGACGAGTTCGTCGCCGCGGCTCGCAGAGCAGTGGATGCCGGCCTCGACGGTGTCGAGCTGCACTCGGCCAACGGCTACCTGCTGCACGAGTTCCTCTCCCCCGCCTCGAACCAGCGCACCGACGCCTACGGCGGCTCCCCCGAGGCCCGCGCCCGCTTCGTCATCGAGGTCGCGCAGGCCGTGGCCGCCGAGATCGGCGCCGGTCGCGTCGGCATCCGAATCTCTCCCGCCCACAACATCCAGGACGTGTGGGAGAAGGACGACGCCGAGACCCGCGCCACCTACGAGGCGCTCATCGCCGGCCTCGCGCCCCTCGGCCTGGCCTACCTCAGCGTGCTGCACCACGACCCGGCGAGCGACCTGATCCAGGACCTTCGCCGCGCCTTCGGCGGCACGTTCATCGTGAACACCGGCTTCTCGCGCGTCACCACCCGCGACGAAGCCACCCAGGCCATCGACGACGGTATCGCCGACCTCATCGCCGTCGGCCGCCCCGCGATCGCGAACCCCGACCTCGTCACGCGCTGGGAGCGCGGCGCCGACGAGAACGCCGTGGATCAGGCGTCGGTCTACGGCCCCGACGAGCGCGGATACACGGACTACCCCTTCCTCGAGGGCTGAGCGGACCGGCGGCCGCGGCGCGAGCGAGGGCGTCTGTCGGCATGGGTCGTCGTCAGTGCGTGTCGAAGATCTGCTGGTAGCGCGCGACGGCAGCGGCTGTCGCTACGCGCTCCTCCGCGCTCGGGTGGGAGGGATCGTTCGCGATCGGCAGTGCGCCGAACTTCATGAGAGCCGCCATCAGGCAGCGTCAGGTCGATGAGGAGGTTCAGCCAATACGCCGTCTCTTCGATCTGCGGGCTCCCCTGGGTCCAGATCATGCCGTCGTACTCGCCCGACGAGGCGATGCGCTGGACGTCGTTCGTGATCTTGGCGACAGCGGGGCGAGCGGGAGCGGTGGCGAGGGGGTTCAGCAGGGCCCCGATAACCATGGGCACGGCGAGTCGCCGTGGGAACGAAGGTGTCTGCGGCTGATCGGGTTGTCATGGGTGTCCCTTCGGTGGCGCGGTGCCCCTCTCCGTGCCTGGTCAGGGGCACCGCGCTGGCGCACAATCAGCTGAGCGTGGCGTCGGTCCAAGTGTTCTGGGCGCTGATACGCCGGAACACCGGGTTATCGAGATGCGCGGCGGCGATCACGATCGCCTCCCCCTTCGCCTGAGCGAAAAGGCGGGCGCGCTCGCTCGCAGGAAGGTCGCGGTCCACATCCGTCATGAAGTGGATGCCCGCGTCGATGAGCTGCCCAGGGTGCTCGATGAGGTCTCCAACGAACCAGATCTTCTCGCCCTTCGACTCGAGCTGGATCATCACGTGCCCTGGGGTGTGCCCGGGGACATGGATGGCCGTCACCCCGGCAAGTACCTCGACGTCTTCCGGCTCGTAGGTGCGAAGGATTCCCGCGCTTTCCGCCTGGTGCATGAGCACCCGTGCCGGATCATCGTCCGGGACGTCTTCGACGAGCTCGGCCCAGTCTTCGCGCCCGAAGTACGCGGTCGCGCGAGGGAAGAACGGCTGACCGTCCTTCATCAACCCGCCGACGCGGTCAAGGTGAAGGTGAGTAATGAAGACGTTCTCAATGTCCTCGGGAGCGACACCCGCTGAGCCGGCGCTCGGCGCCGGCACCTTCAGCAGCAGGATGAATGGATCTCGCGCCTGCAGTCCGCCCTCACCGAGCGAAACTCTGACCGCGATGATCACTCCGCCGCGCGGATGCATTGCGCGATTGTGCTGCAGGCCTGGGAGAAGGCCCTGCTCGCTTGCCTTGAGAAAGACGACTTCACCATCGTCGGTACGGAGCTTGCCTGGCACTCGAGCAGATGCGATCCTTCCTCGCCGAGTAGCTCAGGAGCGCAGCTGCGCTCGATCACGGTCACAAGGCCCACGCATCCGCCGCCCCGCCGCTGGTATACATTTGCTACCTGAGATCGTTGAGATATCGGGAGGCGCACGTTGTCACTGATCGCCGGCCATGGTGATTCGAATCACGAAGAGGACTGCAGTCGCAATGATGTCTACGCCGCAGCCTGCCCGTGCCGCGACATGCTGGACCTTCTGGCGAACAAGTGGACCGCCCTGGCAATCGGCGCACTCGAAGACGGCCCACTGCGGTTCGGCGAGCTGAAGCGCACGCTTGAAGGGGTGACCCCGAAGGTGCTGTCGGCGACGCTGAAGCGCCTTGAGGCTGCCTCCCTGGTCGACCGAGTGGTGTTCGCCGAGGTGCCGCTGCGGGTCGAGTACTCGCTCACCCCTCTGGGCTTGAGCGCGGCGTCCCCGCTCGCTCATCTCCGCAACTGGGTGAACGAGACCGTCACCCAGCACTGACGAGCCGGGACGCCGCGGCAATCTCAGGCGAGTCGGCCGCCGCCGTCGATGTGAAGCGTCGTCGCGGTGAGGAACGGGTTGGTCAGTGCGAGGATGACCACATCCGCGACATCCTCCGGCGAGCCGATCCGTCGCGCCGGATTCGCTGCGGCCCTGGAAGAGAAGAACTGCCTCTTTTGATCCACGCCCATCGCGTCCCATGCCCCCGAGTCAATGATGCCAGGGGACACCGCCACGACACGGACAGGTGCCAGTTCGACGGCAAGGGCATCGGCGAGACCCTCAGCAGCGCGGTTTCCGGTCGCCATCACAACCAGATCTGGGCTGGGCCGACTTGCGGCGACGCCGGAGAACAACACGATCACACCATCCGCCGGCATCATTGGCGCGAAGTGCTTCGCCAACAGGATCGGCCCGATTACCTTCGCGTCGAAGGCGCGCCGCACTCGATCGGCGTCGAGCGTCGCGAGCGGTCCATTAGCGTGATCGGCAGCTAGCGCGACAATCGCATCGACGGCTCCGAGCTCCGCTGAGGCGCGCCTGATCGACGACTCATCCGCCAGGTCGAGCGAGATGGCATGGATACCGTCGGTCACGTCGAGGTCCTCCACGTGCCTGCCCGCGACGAAGACGTCAGCACCGTCGGCGGAGGCCCGGGAGGCTATCGTGCGACCGATTCCCGACCCTCCGCCGACGATGAGGACGCGACGTCCTCGGAGCGACGTCATCGGCGGCCGATCGCGGTGATCACACCGCGGGCGACGACGTGGGGAAGGATGTTGAACGACACGAAAGCCGGCGTCGCCTCGGAGTCGAGCCCGAGCTCCGTGACACTGGCGATGTCAAGAGCCTGAACCGCGATAGCATAGTGGTCGGTCGCCCCTACGGGAGGCGCCGATCCGATGAACTGCGCTGCACGGGCGTCGTTCTGGACCGTCCATGCCTGCCCGGGCAACTCGGTAACGCCGGAAGGCAGCTCGGTCGTTTCTGCGGGGATGTCGACGACCATCCAGTGCCAGAAGCCGGACGGGGTGGGAGCCTCAGGGTCGTACACCGAGACCACGAAGCTCTTCGCGGTCTCAGGTGCCCCGCTCCAGCTGAGCTGCGGAGAACGGTCCTGCCCGCCGGGGACGCCGAACACGGCCGAGTACTGGGCGGTCGCGAACTCGCCGCCATCCTCGACGTCGGCGCTGGTCAGAGTCAGCGCGGGGACGGTGGGCAGGTGGTCATAGGGGGTGGTCATGATGTCTTCCTTCTTGTAGGTGGACCGGCACACGCGAGTGCACCGGAGTTCGGTGATAAGCGGCAGCAGGCGCGTCACTCGTCGGAGATGACGACCTTGCCGATCGCGCGCCCCGACTCGACGGCCCTATGGGCGGCGACCAAGTTCGGAGTATTGATCGGCGAGAGACGCTCGGTAGCCGTCGTCCGGACGCGTCCCTCGTCCACCAACTCGGCAACTCGGTTGAGGATGCGGTGTTGCTCGATCATGTCGGCGGTCTGGTGGAGCGATCGGGCGAACATGAACTCCCAGTGCCAGGACAGCGCCTTGCTCTTCAGGCTGACGACGTCGAGGCGGTGAGGGTCGTCGATTGCGACGATGTGCCCGAAGGGCTTGGCGATACGCACGTAGGAGGAGATAGCGCCGGGCTTGGCCGACGCGGCCGTGAAGATCCAGTCGACGCCATCCGGGGCTGCGGCAAGGACGCTCTCCGCCAGGTCTCCGGCGTGATCCACGACCTCGTCGGCTCCCAGCGATAGCACCCACTCCCGCGTCTCGGGGCGAGACGCGGTCCCGATGACTCGAACGCGAGGAGCGAGGACTTTAGCGAGCTGGATCATGATCGAGCCGACCCCGCCAGCAGCTCCGACGATCAGGAGTGTGCCGACGCTCGCATCTGTCAGTCGGAGCTTGTCGAACAGCGCCTCGTAGGCCGTGAGGGTGGTCAGCGGCAGCGCGGCAGCATCCGCCCAGGACAGAGACGCGGGCTTGCGTCCTGTGATGCGCTCGTCCACGGCCTGGTACCGCGCGTTCGAGCCCGGTCGGTCGATGGCACCGGCGTAGTAGACGTGGTCTCCTTCTTCGAACAGAGCGACCGACTCGCCCTTGGCGACCACGACACCCGCGCCGTCGTAACCCAGGACTCGAAATCCGTCGGGGTTCGCGTGCGCGCGCTGCTTCACGTCGACGGGGTTGACGCTGACGGCACGCACTTCGACGAGCAATTCGTGTGGGCCGACCTGCGGGACCGGGATCGTCTGAGAGACGAGCGCGTCAGGGGCATCGACAGGCCGGTTAGCGGTGTAGCCGATGGCCGTCATCGAGGTGGGCAGCGGTTCTTCCGTCTTTTGTTCTGAGGTCATGGCGAAATGCTCCTCCCGGGATAGTGGTTACCCGCAAGGGCATCAAGTATCTTTGAGATACCAGAAAAGCAGGGGCGAGATCAGCTTTCCCGCGTGCTCGACCAGCGGCGTGCCCCCGACAAGGCCACCCAGCAGTGACTGAGACGCTGCAGCGAACGAGCGCCGGGTCAGCGCGCCGTACCGGAGAAGAGGCGTTGGAGCGAGTTCGCCGACGCAGACCCGGGCGCGGCGTGATAGATGACCAGGACGAGACCATCGGCGCCCACGGAGAGTTTTTCCCTCATGAGGTGCAGCCTCCCGAGCTCGGGGTGGTCGATGAGAGCCGCGGCTGATCCCCCGACATGCACCTCGTGACGCGACCACAGCATGAGGAAGCGGTCGCTTCTGAGCGACAGCTCACCCACGAGCGCCTGAAAGCGTGGATCGCCATAGTCCGTTCCGATGTCCGCTCGAAGCTGCCCGACCACGGAGGCGGTGCTCGATTCCCAGTCGGGATGGTAGGAGCGGGCTGTCTCGTCCGTGAACAACGAGATAAGCCGGTTGCGCCCTACTTTCAACGACGGCTCCAAGGCTGACGCCGTGCGGTTCACCGCCAGTACGTCGCGGTAACGATTCATAACGAAGGCGGGGACATTCAAGGTCTCGAGCAGCATCGCGATTCCCTGCGGAACCAGGTCCGACGGCTGCAGGGGACGGTCCAGCTGTCGACGTCCCCTATCGCGTGCGAGCTCGTTCGCGTGAGCGCGACTCTCCCGATCCAGGAGCAAAGCGTCGCCGAGGGCGTCCAGCACTTGCTGTGAAGGATGCCTGTCTCTCCCCTGCTCGAGCCGCAGGTAGTACTCGGCGCTGATCCCAGCAAGGGTGGCGACTTCCTCACGCCGAAGCCCAGGGACGCGACGGCGCGATCCGGAGGGCAGGCCCACCTCCTCCGGTCGGACCAGCTCGCGACGAGCCCTCAAGAACTCGCCGAGCGGGTTGTCCTTCTTCATGCAATGACGATACGGCCGGAGGCCCCTCATGTACCCCGGAGCCTGACCCCGCTTCTACCAGTAATCGAAGGGCCTGGGTTGCCTCCCGCATCGGCCGCACGATGAGGTCGTGAACGACAACGAGAGGAACATGACAGTGGAACGTCGTACCTGGCTGATCACCGGCGCCAGCAGTGGCTTCGGCCGACTCATGACCGAGCAGCTCCTTCGCCGCGGGGACCGCGTAGCCGCGACCGCTCGACGCACGCAGGCCCTGGACGATCTCGCCGCCACCTACGGCGGTGCACTCTGGACCGCACACCTGGACGTCACCGACACCGATGAGCTCCGGGCCGTCGTCGAGCGTGCATTCGCGGAGCTCGGGCGCATCGACGTGATCGTCAGCAATGCCGGCTATGGCCTCTTCGGCGCGGCGGAGGAGCTTTCCGACGAGCAGATCCAGGCTCAGCTTGCGACCAACCTCGTCGCTCCGATCCAGCTGCTGCGCGCCGCGGTGCCGCACCTGCGCGAGCAGAAGGGCGGGCGCATCATCCAGGTGTCGACCTACGGTGGCCAGGCGACCAACCCCGGGGCTTCCCTGTACCACGCCAGCAAGTGGGGCGTGGAAGGCTTCATGGAGGGCAACGCGCGCGACCTCGCTCCGTTCGGCATCGGCGTGACGATCGTCGAGCCCGGGAGCGCCGCGACCGGCTTCCGTGTCGATAGCTCGCAGCTTCCGACGCCCCTGGCGGCGTATGACGGCACACCCGCCGCCATGAGCCGCGGGATCCAGAACCCCGCGCTGCCCTCGATCAGCGATCCCGAAAAGGTCGCAGCCGCGATCATCGCCTCGGTCGACGTAACTCCGGCGCCGCTCCGCCTGGTGACCGGAAGCGACTCGCAGAAGTACATCCGAGATGCTCTCGCCGAGCGCCTGGCAGACATCGACTCCCAGAAGACGAGCGCCGCGTCGACCGACCTGGCCAGCGCATGACTTCCCTCGAATCCGACTCACCCCGCGTCGCCGTCGTCACCGGCGGCACGCAGGGCATCGGATTCGCCATCGCGGCCTCACTCGCGCGACGCGGACACACCGTGGCCATGCTCGGACGCTCTGTGGATACCGGGCATGCTGCTGCCGAGCGGCTGGGTCCCGGACACCGATTCTTCCCGTGCGATGTCGGCGACGAACAACAAATCATCGACGCGTTCGAAGCCATCGAGCGAGAACTTGGTCGCGCGCACGTCCTGGTGAACAACGCGGGCGTGGGACGAGCTGCCTCAATCGACGATCTCACGAGCGAGGATTGGGACTGGCTCATGTCCGTCGATCTCAAGGCGGCCTGGCTGTGTACCCGGGCCGCTCTTCCCGCCCTGCGCGCCGGCGGTGGCTCAGTGGTCAATATCGCGTCCATTCATGCCCATCTGACAAGGAAGGGATTGTTTCCCTACGCCGCTGCCAAATCGGGGATGCTGGGTCTCACGCGATCAATGGCACTAGAACTGGCGAGCGACGGCATCCGAGTCAATGCCGTCTGCCCGGGCTACGTGCGCACCCCTCCCATGGTCGCGCAGTACCAGGAACGCCCCGACCCTCAAGCGGCCTGGGAGCATCTGCAGGACGTGCAGCCACTCGGGCGCGTCGGCGAGCCGGAGGAGATCGCCGCCGTGGTCGCCTTCCTGGCATCCCCAGAGGCAAGCTTCGTGACCGGCGCCTCGTGGGACGTCGATGGCGGGTTGGGGGCACGCTTTGCCACCTGAGAGGCGGGAGCTTCGCCTCGTGGAATACAGCTGGACGAGAGATCGTGAGCCAGCCATCCGTGCGGCGTACCCGAGACATCGAGCCCATGTGGATACCCTCCAGGGCCTCTGGATGATCGGACTGGTCAACACCGGGGTCGAGACCGACGATTCACACGTCACGCGCGCCATGGCCGTTTTCGTCGATGATCGATCAGCATCGGAGTTCGTGACGAACGACCCCCTCTTTCGAGAAGGGCTGGTCTCCGCGCCGATAGTGAGCGAGTGGCATCCCCTTGACTACGGTTCGGTGGGGAGCGCTCACTCCGTGGGCTCCAGCGCGATGGGGAGATTGGATCGGAACCCCGTGTAGTACCGATCTCGGCATCACGTCACGGGGTTCCCCGCGGCGAACACGCCCCGCGGGTCCCAGTGCTCCTTCAGGGCGCGCAACCGCTCGAGAGCCGAGTCGAAACCGGCCGCGCGATCCATGCCGCCGTCGAGGAACGTGAGCGCCAGCGCCTCGCCGGTCCACGGCTCGAACGCGTCGACGAAGGCGCTCACGGCCCCGTGAGCGGGCACCGCCGCCTCGGGCACCGGAACCACCGCGATCCCGTGCACGATGTACTCGCCCGCGACCGCCGAGACCGCCCCGCCGCCCGGCACGGGCCGCGCGATCGCGCCGCCGATGTGCCGCAGTTCGGCGACGAACAGCCCCGGATCGGTGGATGCCGAGACGAAGGCCGCGACCGCTTCGGCGGGCAGCGCGTCGAGGACGCGGTGGCGGGTCGCCGCGGGCGTCGGCTGCGGCGGGTCCATGTGCATGTGCACCACCGCGGCCGATGGGATGCGGGTGAACGTATCGATCTCGGGGCCGAGCTCGCGCAAGGGCCGCAGCAGTTCTGCCGCCCGCTCGTCCGACTCCAGCACCGCCCCGTCGACCACGACGATCGAGCGTCCCGACAGGAACGGCGGCAGCTCGGGCAGCGGCGGCAGGTGCAGCACTCGCAGCGAGGAGGTGACGGATTCCGGCACGGATGCCGTCCACTCCGCCCACGCCTGACTGACGGCCGCGGTGTGCGTGGCATCCCACAACAGCATCCCGGCGAACACGTCGGCGTAGGGCAGCAGCTCGATCTCGAGCGAGACGACGATGCCGAAGGCACCCGAGCCGCCACGGACCGCCCAGAACAGGTCGGGGTTCTGGTGTGCGCTCGCGCGGACCAGCGAGCCATCGGCGGTCACGATCTGCACGGATCGCACCGCGTTGACGGCGAGGCCGTGCGTGCGGGCGTAGAACGAGATGCCGCCGTTGAGCGAGTAGCCCGCGACCGAGACGTCGCCGGCGCTGCCGTGCAGGGCGGTCAGGCCGTGCGGCGCGGCGGCCTCGATGACGTCGTTCCAGTGCGAACCGCCGAGCACGATGGCTGCCTGAGCCTCGGGGTGGACGGTAACGCCGCGAAGGCGGGTGAGGCGCACGAGCACGGCATCCGAGAGGTCGGTGTCGGCGAGCGCGGCGGCTCCGTGTCCGGTCGACTGGGGCGCGACGCGCAGGCCTGCGGCGGTGGCGGCGCGAACGGCCGTGACGACCTCTTCGGCGGATTCGGGGATGACGACCGCGAACGGGCGCTGGTCGATGGCGACGTTCCACGGCGTACGGACGACGTCGTAGTCGGGGTCGCCGGCGAGGATGACGCGTGAGCCGAGCGCGTCGCGGAGTTTCGCGGCACGTTCGTCGAGGGTGGCTTCGGTGAGGGATGACATGGTGGTTACCGTTCTTCTCGGGTGGGTGACGCCATGACTCTGCTCCTCTTGTTCGGCGGCATCCATCCCAGACGAGAGGGGATTTTCGGCCCCCCAGAATCCTGGGATGGTGGCGACACGCCCGGGAGGAGCACACTGGTGCCATGGTCACCGCCTTGGCCGCCGGACGCGCGCGCAGCGACATCGATGTGCTGTCGCGCGCCGGCCTTCCGCTGGCGGAGTTCATGGCGGAATCCGCCGGCGCATTGATGGCCGTCGTGCCCTTCATCGCGGGCTGTTTCTCGAGCACGGATCCGGCGACCTCGATGATCTCCAGCACCCAGAAGCTCGGCGATCTGTACGGCAAGAACGACGCCGATGTCGACTGGGCGCGCATCGAGTACGGCGGTGAACCCGACCCCACCCATTACGACGCGATCGCGTCAGCGGGGCGCGTCGCCGTCGGCATCCACGCGACCACCGGAGGCCAGGTCGAGCGCATCGAGCGCATGGCCGACCTGGTGCTCCCCCGGTTCGGCTACGTCGACGAGGCGCGGGTGGTGTTCGCCGATCGCTCCGGCGTCTGGGCGACCCTGTCGGTCCTCCGCGGCAGCGACGACGCCGTGTTCGACGCGCAAGAACTGGCGTTCCTGGCGAGTGTTGCGCCGGCCCTGACGCGTGGCGTCCGCACCGGTCTGCTCTCGCAGCTGGCCCGCCGTGAGACTATGCAGCCGTCGGGCCCGGCCGTACTGATCATCGACTCGGCCGATCGCGTCGTGCAGTCGAGCCCCGGCGCGCAAGAACGCCTGGCGCAACTCTCGGCACCGGGAGCCGACCCCCTCACCTACATCCAGGCGCTCGTGAGCGGCGCGCGCCGCTTCGCCGCGGGAGACCTGCCCCGGATGCCACGCACCCGCACCCGTACGGCCGACGGCGTCTGGCTGGTTCTGCATGCCGCACCCCTCGGCGGCCTCGGCGATCGGGCCGGCGACGTGGTCGTGACGATCGAAGAGGCCCGGCCGCAGGAGGTGATCGACATCGTCGCCGCCGCGTTCGCGTTGACGCTCCGCGAGCGCGAGGTGGTCGGGGCAGTCCTGCGCGGCGCCGACACGAAAGAGATCGCAGCATCCATGCACGTGTCGCCGTACACGGTGCAGGACCACCTCAAGTCGATCTTCGACAAGGCCGGCGTCACCAGCCGCCGCGAACTCGTGGCGCGCGTGTACTTCGACCAGTACATCCCCCGAGTCGGGTCGGACCTCGCGGCGGACGGGTGGTACGCGGGGGCATGAGGTCTGGCCCCGTGCACACCTCGAGGGGGTCGGGGCGAGAATCGTACCCTCGACGGACGAGGCCTAACCGTCACTCGCCCGCCGGTAGCGCTGCACGGTGACCCCGGAGCGGAACTCCCGCCGCTCGACGAGCTCGAGGTTCAGCTCTACGCCGTCGAGCAACCTCGGCCCGCGCCCCGCGATCACCGGATGCACGACGAACGTGTACTCGTCGATGAGCCCCGCCGCGGCGAGCGCCACCGGCAGCCGAACCCCGCCGAGCGAGATTCCCCGCCCCGACTGCGCCTTGAGCCTCTCCACCGCGGCCACGAGCTCGCCGTCGAGGAGTTCGGCGTTCCAATCCACGGCGTCGAGTGAACTGGATGCCACCATTTTCGGCATCCGGTCGATGACCTCGGCGAACGGCACGTCGTCGTCGCCCATCCAGTCGGGCCACGCGCCCGATTCCGGCCGTCGCCACGCGGCGCGCATCATCTCGAATGTGACGCGCCCGTAGAGCAGCGTGTCGGAGCGGCGCAGCTCGTCGGTCCAGAACGCCATCGACTCGGCATCCGGCGGGAGGCCCGCCTCGTGGTGGACGCACCCGTCGAGGGTGACATTGATGCCGTAGCGCAGGGGTTGGGTCACGGTGGTCTCCTTCGGCCCGAGCGGTGATGGGCTCAGGGTAGCCCCGGATGCCGTCGCCCCCGCGAGTTCACGGAACGGGGAGCAGCCCCCGCCCGGCGAAGATCTTCTTCTGCTCGGCGGTGAGCCCGACCTTCAGCGAAGCTGCCACACGAGCGGGGTAGGAGTTGGGGCGCGCGCCCAGTCAACGTCGGTGCGCGCCCACGACGCGCTCCTCTTCGGCGGCGCGTCCTTCGCTTCGCGTACGAGTGTCCTTCGATTCGGGGCCACTGAAACCATCCCGCGGGTCATCGAGTTGACTTGTCTCATGAGCCAGGTCCTCCGACGAACGCGCACCTCCGTGGGAGCAGTCGCTAGCCGGGTCGTCCCGGCCGCTCAGCCGTCATGGGAACCGCTCGCAAAGCAAGCGATCGTGGCGACGCTCATCGTCATCGCCGCGGTCGGAAGCGCCGCACTGCCGTGGCTGCTCGTCACGGACCCTGTCCGGATGTGGCAGGGTGCGGGGGTCGCCGTCGCGCTCCTCCTGGTTTCCGCGCTCATGACGCGCTGGCCGCTGCTGCGCCGGGCGGAAATCGTCCTTCCGATCGGCGACTTTTTCGCTATCGGGCTGTTGCGGTTCGGAACGGGCGATACCCAGTCGGTTTTCTTGGCCATCATTGTGCTTCCCGTCATCTGGATCGCCGCCGGACGTGAGCGATGGCGCATCGCCCTCCCCCTGGTCGGCGTCTGCGTGACCCTGCTGCTACCGCTGGCGTTCTCCCCTGAGCGCGACATGACGGCGAGCGAGCTCGTCCGTCTTCTGATCGCCGTCATGGTGTATGCCGCTGCTGGCGCGGTGGTCAATGAATTGTCGCGACGCTCCCTTGACCGGCTATCCCTCTCTCAACGCCACCGCCGCCTCGCCGAGGCCGAAGTGTCGGAAGCCGCCGTCGTGCAACGGTCGCTCCAACCCGGAGACGCCTCCGACCTGCCGGATGTGTTTCGTATCGCGGGCGCCTGCGTGCCGGCGCGCACTGTGGGCGGGGACTTCTTCGACTGGTACATGACGCCTGACGGCGGAGCAGCCATCACCCTCGGCGACGTCATGGGCAAGGGAGTCGGCGCCGGCATGATCGCCGCCGCCGTGCGCACGGTCATCCGCAGCTGCGTCGACGACCCCGACCCCGCAGCTGCCCTTCGGCGCACCTCGCAGGGCCTCGACACCGACTCCGGCACCGCGCTCGGCGCCCAGTTCACGACGTGTTTCCACGCGCGGATCACCGACGAGGGAATCGTCCGATGGACGGATGCCGGTCACGGACTGACCGTTATCCGCTCCGCAACCGGACGCATCGAGTTCCTCCAATCCGGCCACCTGCCGATCGGCATCGGAACCGAGTGGACGAGTAAGCAGGCCGTCCTTCAGCCCGGCGACAGTCTCGTCAGCGTCAGCGACGGCGTGCTCGACCTCTTCGGCGGCTCAGTTGACTCCATCGAGCGGTACACGAGCTTTCTCGAGCAGCAGGACGATATCGAAGCCATCGTCGACACGCTCGTGCGCCGAGCCCTCGAGAGCGAGCACGAAGACGACGTGACGGTGCTCGCCGTCACGTTCTCCCCCACCTGGCTCGCCTGATCTGCCACTCGGTGAGCCGTTCGGCGATGACGGACCAGCCGCCGCACGCGTGGACCTGGGTCTGCGCAGATGTCCGGGGCCCCGGCGGGCGAGGAGTTACCGCCGGGGCGCCGTCGCGAGGTGTGCCGCGAGCACGTCACGCACGGTGGTCCACTCGTGGCCGCCGAAGCGGTCGTTGTCGATGTGCCGCAGTTGCGCCTGGCCACTGAACATATTGACGAAGTACTGCATGCCCTGCCAGGCGGGGAACGCTTCGTCGGGGTTCTTCGAGAAGCGCCGACCGACCTTGCTCATCGCCGACAGGGTCGCCGTCGTGCCGGCCCACTGCAGGCCGAAGGGCACGCCTGTCAGCTCGCTCATGGTGGTGGCGATCTCCCGGGCCGTCATGCTCGACCCCGCGACCTCGACCACCCGCGGGGCGTCGGGGTCGAGGGCCACGAGGGCGGCGACGCGGGCGACGTCGTCCTTGGTGGTGAAGTCGAGCACCTGGTCGGGGCTCGACCAGTACAGGACCTTGTGACGGCCGAACAGGATGAGCGGCGCGTCACCGGCGAGCAGTTCGGTGAACATGCCGTTCAGCACCGACGTCGCCCGGACGGGCGCCGCGTCGACGTCGGCGGCGAACTCGCGGCGAAGCTCGAAGTTGCGGTTGCTGCCCACGTCGATCGAGCGGTAGTCGGCCGACCAGTCCGACGGGATGAAGCGGGGCACGCCTGCCTCCACCGTCGCGGCGAGCAGGGCACGCTGCGCGTCGACGATCACCGATCGGGTGCCACTGACCGCCGAGACGACGACGTCGACGCCACGGGCCGCCTCGGTGAGGGCGGCGTGGTCGCTGTACGCCGCGACGACGACCTCGACCCGGTCGTCCGTGCCGAAGGGAGCAGCGCCCCTGCGGCCGGGACGGGTCAGCACGCGCACGCGGACGTCGTGCGTCAGGAGCTCGCGCAGGATGCGCTGGCCGAGATCGCCGGTGGCGCCGGCAAGAAGAACAGTGGTGGTCATGGTGTCTGGTCTCGATCTGTTGTGGCGTGATCGCGCACGCGGCGCGAGCGGTCGGGGGCGGCAACGGGGTGGGCCGACGCCGGAGGTTGGTCGGGGAGGCCCGACAGGACGTCAGCGACGCCCAGGGCCACGCGCGCGAGGAGGCGCCGGAGCGTGACCTGCTCGGCGGCGGAGAGGGGGCGCATGAGAGCCTCCTCGGTCGCGCGCAGCTTGCCGCGGGCCCGGTCGAGGAGGGCGAGTCCCGCCGCCGTCGGTCTCACTTGGCGCACGCGCCGGTCACGCGGATCGGGTTGCCGGTCGACGTACCCGCCCTGCTCGAGCGCGTCGATGACGTAGGTCATCTGCGTCTTATCGATGCCGAGGCGCTGGGCGAGCGCGAGCTGAGAGGTTGGCTCCTCCGTCGCGATGGCGACGAGCACCTGATAGCCGCGCGGTCCGCCGGGCACATCGGCAACGGCGCCGGTCGCCAAACGGGTGAAGCCGTCGAGCACGGCGGGCAGCGCCCAGCCGAGCTCGGTCTCGATCCCCTGCGCGCCCCAGTCGATCTCGGGCACATCGACGTCAGCGGGCGGCTCCAGGTGCGTCATGAGGAGATCGTACGTCATCGAGATCATCATGAGAGCCGATCATCTCTTATAGAGACGAATTACAAGGCCGACAACCGCCCCGCCCATCCCCCGCGAGACCCGGTGACGTCAACGCCCGCTCAGGCGTAGCAGCGTGGCATCCTGCCGCTCGCCCGCGCGAACCACTCGGCCACTACCGCGAACGCCTCCGCCAACTCCGGCGGCCCCACGACCTCCGGGCCCGCGTGTGGCGCGAGTGTGTCGGTGGTCGAATAAGTCCGCGGCCTCCCATCGCCAGAGGATCCCTACGCTCGGATCGTGCTCGACATGAGCGGTGGAGGTGGCGTCAGGCTACGGGCGATGTCGCCCGCTAGGTAGCCTCGGATCGTGCCCGATGTGACTGCCGCCTACTCGAGCCGCGCCGAAGAGTGCGCACTGAGGCTCGGGACGATGGATGCCGTTCATCCCGAGGATTGGAACTTCGTGGTCTCATGGGCGCTCTCGGTAGTCGGACGCACCGTTGATGCGGGATGCGGACCGGGTCAGTGGACGCACCACCTGTCGGGCCTAGGCGTGGACATAGCGGAATCGACCGCGTTCCCGAGTTCATCCAGCACGCCCGCTCGATGTATCCCTCGGCCCGATTCGGCCTCGGCAGCATCGAGGCGATCCACGAGTCGGACGGAGCACTCGGCGGCATCCTGTCGTGGTTCTCGATCATCCACTACAGCCCCTCCGACATCGGCACCCCGCTCGCCGAGTTCCACCGGACACTCCGCCGGGGCGGCACGTTGATGCTGGGCTACTTCGATTCGTCCAGGGGAGTCGAGCCGTTCGATCACGCGGTGGTTCGCGCATATCGGTGGCCCCTAGAGGGAATGTTGCGTGCGCTGGAGAACGCGGGATTCGTCGCAATTGACATCGCACGGCGCGCCGAAGTGGGGGAGCGGCCAGTGGGTGCGGTGTGGTGCGAAGCCCGCTGAGATGGCTCGGGCCCTCGCGATCGCGGCCGGTCTGACAACAGAAGCGCGCCGAAGCCGCGCCCGTGGGTTACGGTCGCACCGTGACCAGTCAACGTGTGCGAGAAGCCTTGGCGGAGTTCGTCGGACAACGCGATTGGGCACAGTTCCATACACCCGCCAACCTCGCGAAAAGCATCTCGATCGAGGCTGGCGAACTACTGGAATGTTTCCAATGGAGCGACGACGGGGATGTGGCGCGCGTCCGAGAGGAACTCGCCGACGTGGTGACTTATTGCACGCTGCTCGCCGAGCAATTGCACGTTGATTTGGACGAGATCGTCCTGGAAAAGCTGATCGCAACGCGCGCCAAGTACCCCGTCGACAAGTCTCGAGGTCGGAGCACGAAGTATGACGCCCTTTGAGATAGAGCACGTCGACTTCACGGGCTCGGCGGTATCTACGTGGGCGGCGAAAGACGAACGAACTGGCCGGTCGTCTATATTCTCGACAGCGCGGGGTCCTCGCGGTCGCCGTCCGTCTACGTCGGAGAGACGGTCAGCGCGGCGTCTCGGATGCGACAACATCTGCAGGCCCCCTCGAAGAGCGGATTTCGTCGCGCCCATGTTGTCATCGATGAGACGTTCAACAAGTCAGCCTGCCTCGACCTCGAGTCGCACCTGATCCGCTGGCTCGCCGGCGACGGACGTTTCACCGTCCTGAACGGTAACGAGGGCATCATCGATGCGCAGTACTACGAGCGAGAGCACTACCGCGAGACTTTTCGCGATGTCTTCGAGCAACTGCGTTCGAAGGGCATCTTCCAGCGCACGATCCCGGAAATCGAGAACAGCGACCTCTTCAAGCTCTCTCCGTTCAAAGTTCTGACTCGCGAACAAGCGATCGCCGTGGAGCAGATCGTCGAAGCATTTCTCGCCGATCTGGCGAGTGGCGCGCAGTCCACGAGCGTGATCCACGGCAACCCGGGCACCGGGAAGACGATCGTCGCCATCTACCTTGTGAAGCTCCTAGCCGACATTCGCGACTATGACGATGCTGACGAGATCGAGCAAGACTCGATCTTCTCCGAGTTCTTCGTGCCCGAGAACCGCGAGCTTCTCCAGGATGTCCGTATCGGCCTCGTCGTTCCTCAACAGTCGCTTCGGGAGTCCATCAGGAAGGTTTTCAAGAAGACTCCCCGGATGGACTCACGCCAAGTACTGAGCCCGTTCGACGTAGGAGCGTCATCCACTCCCTTCGACCTCTTGATCGTCGATGAAACACATCGCTTGAACCAACGAGCGAACCAGTCCTCGGGTGTGCGCAATCGACAGTTCATCCAGATCAACGAGACGCTCTTCGGCTCTGATGATCTCAACAAGACGCAGCTCGACTGGATCCAGACTCAAAGTAGTCACCGAATCCTCCTGATCGACGAACACCAGGCGGTCCGCCCCGCGGACCTCCCCCGAAACGTTCTTCACTCAGAGATCACCCGTGCGCAGAACACCCACAGGCGTTTCCCCCTCGCGCAGCAGATGCGTGTGCGGGCGGAGGCTGATTACGTGGGGTTCATGCGCGCCATGCTTCGAGGCGCGAGCACCGCAGGGAGCCGCCCGGATTTCGGCGACTACGATCTGCGTTTCTTCGCGAGCGTCGCCGAGATGCAGGGCGCCATCCGTGAACGCGAGAGCGAGGTGGGGCTGTCCCGCCTGGTCGCGGGGTTCGCCTGGGATTGGAAGACGCGAAACAAACGACCCGGCTTCGACTTCGCGATCGAAGAGATTGAATTCACCTGGAACCGAACGGACAAAGATTGGATCAACTCTCCGAGTTCGATCGACGAAGTCGGATCCATACACACTGTTCAGGGGTACGACCTGAACTACACGGGCGTGATCATCGGCTCAGATCTTCGGTACGACCCCGAAACCCGTGAAGTCATCGTCGACCGCGACGCGTACCGCGACAAGAAGGGCAAAGAACATCTACGGAAGCTGAAGCGGGAAACGACCGACAGCGACCTCCTGAACTTGATCCAAAACATCTACGCGGTGCTACTCACGCGGGGCGTGCTGGGAACCTACGTCTACGTCTGCGACCCTGCTCTTCGCGAGTACATCCGCGCAGCGCTCGCCTCCCCGGCGTCCTAGTCAGCTTCCTGTGCACGGATCGGACCGGCCAACGTGCCGCACGAAGAATCGCGCGCCATCCTCCCCCGCGAACGCTGGGACGCCCGTGTGCCCGCCCATGTTGGCGACGAGCCTCTTCTCGGTCGAGGCGAACGCGTCGAACAGGTCGAAAGCGGCCTGGCGGTCTTTGCCTTCGTCATCCCACTGCAGACGAACATGGATCGCGACGCCGACCCTCCGCGCCTCGTCCATCGTCGAGCGCGGCACGTAGCTTCCAGCGTAGAGACCCGCGGCCGCAATGCGAGGCTTGATCGCGGCGAGGCGGAAGCCGACGGCGATGACTCCGCCGGAGAAGCCGACACTTGTGCCGATCTCGGGCTGCGCGAGCACGGCATTCAGCGTGGTCTGCCAGTCGGGCTCCGCGGCGTCCGCGCGCCGCGGAGCGTGACGCGAGCGCCGCGCCGCCGGGCGACGCCGCTCACGACCGACGTGCCCTTCCCAGCGTCAGCCAGGCGATGAGCACGCAGACGAGAACCGTGGCCCCGAGGACGGCCGAGGCCAAGCGGGGATCGAGCGAGTCCGCGAGCACGCCGAAGACCGGGGCTCCGACGGGAATGCCGACGAGGAGGAAGACCGAGAACACCGCCGACACCCGTCCGCGGAGCTCCGCGGTCGCGCGAGCCTGGACCGTGCTGCCGGATTGCGTGACCAGCATCATCGCGGCGAATCCGGCCGCGACGAGGGTGATCATGTAGACGGTGATGTTCGGGCTGGCCAGTGCGAGGATCGCGAGCACTCCGACCCCGACGGCTCCCCATCGCACCAGGACGACCGACGTGCTGTTGCGCCAAGCGGCGACGAGGGCGCCCGCGATCGTGCCGACCGCGAGAGCCGTCGCGGCCAACCCCACCTGCTCGGGACCGGCATCGAAATCCTCGGTGAGGATCAGCGTCGCGAAAGTGACGAAGTTCGGTCCGACGAGTCCCCCCACGGCGGCGATGACGAGCACCTCGGGGAGAACCGGGTCGCGTCTGATGAACGCGAGCGCGGGTCCGAGCCCCTTCGACACGGATGCCACGGCCGCATGGCGCGACCCTCCCAGCGTCGCGAGGACGAGAGCGAATCCCCCGAACAGCGCGGCCCCCACGGCGAACGGCAGAACGAACCCCGTCGACGCCACCAGCACGCCCCCGACGGCGGGGCCGACGAAGCGCCCCAGCTGGAGGAAGAGGGCGTTGAGGCTGACGGCGTTGGCGATCCGACCCGTGGAGACGAGGTCGACGACGACGGCCGATCGCATCGTCTGCTCCATGAGGGAGCCGAGACCGAAGAGAGCGGCGAGGACGAGCACCGACGTGATCGAGGCGAGGCCGAGGGCGATGAAGACCGCTTGCGTCGTGGCGACGGTCATCATCATCAGTTCGCCGGCCATCAGCACCCGTCGGGGGCCGATGCGGTCGGCGAGCACCCCCGTCCACGGCCCGAACAGCAGCAGCGGGAGCGACTGGATCGCGAGCGTGATCCCCAGGAGCGCGCCGCTCCCGCCGGAAAGCTCGAGGATGAGCAGCGACTGCGAGAGCTGGATCATCCAGCTCCCCGTGTAGGCGAACTGCGCGCCGATCGCGTACCGGCGGAATCTCAGATCGGCGAACGACGAGAACATGCGCGCCAGAGCGGCGAGGAGCCCGCGACCGGCGGACTCCTCGCCGTAGGTGCCCTGGGTCACGGAAGGGGCACGGCCGCGAGCGGATCCGCGTCGAAGATCCGGCGCACCTGCGAGAGGTCGATCTCGGCGACGAGGATGCCGTCGTGGTCGTGCGCGAGAGGCTCCACGACATCCTGACCGTCGGGGCCGAAGATGTGCGTCGCACCACCGCCCACGCTGATCTTGCCGGCGCGTTCCGGCGTGTCCGAGTACCGCTGTGCGAACTCCTCGCCGATCACCTGCGTCGGCGCGACGACGAACATGCCGCCTTCGGCTGCGTAGAAGCTCGTCGCCCCCATGTTCACCTTGGCGCCCATCGACACGACCTCGGGAACCAGCCCGAACGCGGGCCACGCGGCCACGTGGATCTCCTCGCCGAGCCCGTACATCACGTGACGGAGCATCGGTCGCTTGTGCTCCGAGCAGTTCAGCGCGCCGATCGTTCCGATGCTCGTGTCCGTCACGACGAGGTTGGTCTCGGGGTCGCCCGGAGAGAAGAACGAACCCTCCACCGACGACGGCTTGAGCTTGCGGCGCGCGAGGACCGTCGCGCCGGTCTCGTCGATGATCCACTGCGCCATGTAGATGCGGCCGGCGTCATCGCGTTCGCTCAGACCGAGGACCACCTGGATGCCGTGCTCCGCCGCGGCATCCGCGATACGGACGTGCTCGGGCCCGCCGTACACCGCCGAGTTGGCGATGTAGTGCTCCCGCTGGTCGGCCTGCCATTCGTCCGTCCCCAGCCAGAGGAACACCGGGTAGCCCGGGAGCCACACCTCGGGGAACGCGATCAGGTCGGCGCCCGCGGCGGCGGCCTCCGCGATCAGTGTCAGTGTCTTCTGCGTCGTCGCCTCGAGATCGAACCACGCGGGCTCGCTCTGGACGGCCGCGACGGTGAATCGACGTTCGCTCATGGGGTGTTTCCTTTCGAAGCCGCGTCGAGGAGGCGGAATTCCGTCCTGCGTTCGCGTTGGCGGATGGGGTCGGGGACAGGGGATGCCATGATCAGGCGCTTGGTGTACTCCTCCGTCGGCCGGGTGGTCACGGCATCCGCCGGCCCGGATTCGACGATGCGGCCGGCTTCGAGCACGGCGACGTCGTGAGCCATGTGCCGCACCACGGCGAGATCGTGGGAGATGAAGAGGTACGTGAGCCCGAGTTCGCGCTGGAGGTCGAGGAGCAGGTTCAGCACGGTCGCCTGGGTTGAGAGGTCCAGCGCGCTCGTGGGCTCGTCGCAGACGATCAGCTCGGGGTCGACCGCCAGGGCCCGCGCGATCGCGATCCTCTGCCGCTGACCGCCCGAGAAGTCCCGCGGGAGACGCCGGGCGGCATCCGTGGGAAGGCCGACGTGATCGAGAAGACCCCGCACCTTCGCACCCGCGTCGACGGACGACAGGCGCTGGTGGAACTCCAGCGGCTCGCGAAGCGACTCCTCGATCGTCTTCGTCGGGTTGAGGGAGCTGTACGGGTCCTGGAAGATCATCTGGATGCGCGAGCTCATCTCCCGACGGGCCCGCGTCGCGATTCCGGCGAGATCGTTCCCCTCGAAGAGGATGCGCCCCCGTGCCGGGCGAACGAGCCCGACGACCGCGCGGCCGATGGTGGATTTCCCCGATCCGGACTCGCCCACCAGCCCCAGGGTCCTGCCGCGGGCGATCGAGAGGTTCACGCCGCTGACCGCGCGGTGCAGTCGGGTGCGCAGTCCCCGCCGCCGGTAGGTCACGTCGAGGTCCTGGATGTCGAGAAGGGCCGTCTTGTCGTTCATCGCGACTCCATCAGGGCGTTCAGGGTGGGCAGCGGGGTGAGCGGGGCACGTCCGTACGGGTTCGCCGCGAGAAGAGCACGCGTGTACGGATGCACCGGTGAGGCGAAGAGCTCCTCGACCGGCGCTTCCTCCACGACGGACCCGTTGCGCATCACGACGGCGCGATCGGCGATGTCGGCCACGACTCCGAAGTCGTGCGTGACGAGGACCAGCGCCATCCCGGTGCTCTCAGTGAGCGAGCGCAGAAGCAGCAGGATCTCCGCCTGCACCGTGACATCGAGCGCGGTGGTCGGCTCGTCGGCGATCAGCAGCGTGGGTTCGCCGGCGAGGGCCATGGCGATGCAGACGCGCTGGGCCATGCCACCGGACAGCTGATGCGGGTACGACGCGGCGACGCCCGCGGCATCCCGCAGGTTGACCTTCGTCAGGAGCTCCAGCACCCGCGCACGAACCTGTGGGCGCGGCACGATGCGGTGCGTCTCGAGGACCTCGCTGATCTGGCTGTAGACGGTGCGGACGGGATCCAGCGCGACCATGGGCTCTTGGCCGATGTAGGCCAGACGAGTCCCGCGGATCCGGTTGAGCTGCGCATCGGTTCGCCCGAGCAGTTGCTGCCCCTCGAATCGGATGCTTCCGCCGTCCACCTCGACGCCGCGAGGGATGAGCCCGAGGATCGCCATCGCGGTCATGGTCTTGCCGCTGCCGGATTCGCCGACCAGAGCCACGCGTTCGCCGGCTCGGACGGAGAGGTCGACCCCGTGGAGGATCGTGGCCCCGCCGTCGGTCGCGACGCGAACGGTCAGGTCTCGCACGTCCAGGACGCCGTCGGTCTCGCCCGACTCCCTGATGCGGAGCGGTCGCTTCCGCAGGGTCGGCCGCCACGGTGCTCCGGAGACCTGCGCTCCGCGGAGCCGCGAACGCAGGTGGTCGCCGATGACGGCGAACGAGAGCACCGTGAAGACGATGACGAGTCCCGAGGGGACCATGAGCCACGGCTGGCGGTTGATCGCGGCGCTCGCGTCGCTGACGAGTCCGCCCCAGCTGGGCGCGGGCGGCGGTGTTCCGAGTCCGAGGAAGTTCAGCCCCGACTCCGTGAGCATGGCGATGCCCAGGATCACGCTGGCCTGCACGAGAACCGGGGTGACGATGTTGGGTGCCACGTGCCGCAGGAGGATGCGATGTTCCGGCAGGCCCGAGACGCGGGCGGCGTCGACGTAGGCCTCGGCGCTGGCCGACCTCGCGGCATCCCGTGACAGTCGGTAGAAGACCGGGCTGGTGATGAGTCCGAACACGGCCATCGCGCTGTAGATGTTGCGACCGGTCATCGCCAGGATCGCGAGAAGCAGCACGATCACCGGCACGCTCTGCACCACGTCGAAGACGCGGGAGATCACCGTGTCGACCGCGCGGCTGGAGTACCCGGCGATCAGCCCCAGCGAGACGCCGATCACCGCGGCCACCAGGACCGCCTCCGCGGCGCTCAAGAGGCTCACCCGGCCGCCGTAGAGCAGACGGGAGAGGACGTCGCGGCCGAGCGCGTCCGTGCCGAGCGGATGCACCAGCGAGGGAAGCTGCATGGCGCTGGACAGGTCCTGCTGGACGGGGTCGTACCCCGTGAAGAGCGGCGCACCGAAGCACCCGACGACGATCACGACCAGCCAAAGGACCGCCAGCGTGAGACCGAACGTCGGACGCGGAAGGCGGAGGCGACGGGAAGCGGACGAGGATGCCATGAGGTCACCGCACTTTCGGGTTGAGCCAGGCGACGATGACGTCGCTGATGAGGTTCACGACGATCACGAGAAGAGCCATGACGAGCACGAGCGCCTGCATGAGCGGGAGGTCGAGACGGTTGACGGCCTCGAAGATGAGGCTGCCGAGCCCGGGGAGTCCGAAGACCTGCTCGATCACGACGACGTTGCCCAGCATCGTGATGAACTGCAGGCCGACGACGGCGATGATCGGTCCGGCCGCGTTGCGGAGGAGATGACCCCACACGATCGAGCGGGGGCTGATCCCCTTCGCTCTCAGCGTGCGCACGAACTCCTGGTTCATGAGGCCGAGCATCGCCGCGCGGGTCTGCAGCGCGACCGCGGCGGTGGCTCCGGCCGCCAGCGCGACGGCGGGAAGGATGATGTAGCGCGCCCACTTGCCCGGGTCGTCGAACAGGTCGGTGTAGCCCGACGGGGGAAGGACCCGCAACCAGATGGCGAACACGATCACGATGACGAGACCGAGCCAGAAGCCCGGCACCGACATGCCCAGGGTCACCACGACCTGCGCGATCCGATCGAGCGCCCCGCCCCGCACCGCGGCCGCCGCCCCCAGGGAGACGCCGACGAGGACGGTCAGGACGGTGGCGGCGCACGCGAGCGACAGCGTCACGCCGATGCGGCCCGCGACGACGTCTGCGACGGGCTGCGACGAGAAGTAGCTCTGCCCGAGGTCGCCGGTGAGGGCGGACCCGAGCCACTGCGCGTACCGTTCCCCGATCGGCAGGTCCAGGCCCAGTTGCGAGCGCAGGGCGGCGATCTGCTCCGCGGACGCGGACTCGCCCAGGATCGCCGTGGCGGGGTCACCGGGGAGGAACGGCACCAGGAGGAACGTGAGGAGCGAAACGACGAAGAGGATGGGGAGGGCGAGGGCGATCCGTCGCCCGATCACAGCGAGCATCGTGCCTCCTTTCGAGGAAGGGGTGGTGAGCGGAGGTCGGTCCGCTCACCACCCGGTCGTCAGGACGTGGGGGCGAACGAGTAGATCCAGGGGGTGCTCATCCCCGGCCAGATCTGGACGTTCACACCGGGGTCGGCGTAGGCGATCGTGTAGCCGTTGTAGATCGGCACGAACCAGGCTTCCTCGGTCAGGATGCCGTTGATCTCCTGCCACTTCTCGGCGGCATCCTCGGGCGTCGCCGTCGCGATCTGCGCGTAGAGGTCGCTGATCTCGGTGTTCTCCGACTTGAAGGGGTTCTGGAGCCCACCGGGGAAGAGGATGTTCGGCGCGAGCGAGAAGAGGTCGAGCTGGGCGTTCTGCAACGTGTACGCCGGGGTCACGCCCTTCTGGACGTCGGGGAAGAAGTTCGCCTGGGAGTCGTTGATCGTGACGGTCACTCCGATCTCGGCGAAGTACCCCTGGATCGCCTGGATGAGAGCCGTGTGGATCGGCGGGATCGTGATCGCCATCTCGAACCCGTCGGGGTACCCCGCCTCGGCGAGGAGCTTCCGCGCCCGGTCGGGGTCATACGTGTACGTGCCCTCGAGGGATTCGTCGTAACCGGCGGTCTGGGGTCCGAACCACTGGTCGGTCACCGTCCCGTAGCCGAGTGCGACGGTGTTGAGGATCGCCTCGCGGTCGATCGCGAAGTTCAGCGCCTGCCGCACGCGGACGTCACCGAGCGCGGGGAGCATCGTGCCGTCGCGGTCGGAGAGGACGATGCCGACGGTGTTCGTCTCCGCCGTGATGACGTTCAGACCCGCCGACTTCGCCGCGTCGGCCGTGTCGGCGGCACCGTAGGCGACCTGGACTTCGCCCGCTCGCACGGCGTTGAGCACCGCGTTGGCATCCGCGTACTTCTTGAATCGCAGCTCGTCGTACGGGAACGCGTCGGCACCGCCCCAGTAGTCCGGGTTGCGGACGAAGGTCCAGTGATCGCCGGTGAGCGATTCGGCGGCATCCAGGGTGTACGGCCCGGTGCCGACCGGCGCGGTCGCCAGGGTCCCGCCCTCGATCGCGGCGGGGCTGGCCATCATGCCCAGGTTCTTCGAGAGCGTCAGCTCGAGGGAGGGGTCGGGCGAGGAAAGGGCGAGCGACACGGTGGAGTCGTCCACGACCGTGACGGACGCGACCTTCGAGAAGAGGCTGGCGTCGGGGCCCGCGGCGCCGGCGACACGGTCGAGATTCTCCTTGACGGCTTCCGCGTTGAACGGGGTGCCGTCGCTGAAGGTGACGCCCTCACGCAGGGTCATCACGAACTCGAGGTCGGACGGACGCTCCCACGACGTGGCGAGGTTGGGTTCGAAACCGCCGTCGACCGTGTAGCGGATCAGCTGGTCGTAGACCGGCTGCAGCATCCACGGCGCGACGCCGGAGTCGGAGAGGATCGGGTCGTACGTCGTCAGCGGTCCGATGACGGCGATGCCCAGTTCGTCGGTTGCGCCGTCGGCGGAGCCGGTGGCGGAGGAGCCGGAGCAGCCGGCCAACAATGCGCCGGTCATGACGACGGCGAGGGCGGAGAGGAGAGTTCTTCGCACGCGATTTCCTATCGAGTCGGGTATTGCAAAGAGAACGGGAGTGGGCGGGTCATTCCTCGGGCAAGGGGGCGGATGCCGGTGCGCCGAGGTTCTTCTCGAGTCCGTAGGCGAGATCGAGAAGCATCTGCTCCGCATCCGGCTCCGTCGCCAGTGCGGTAGTGAAGTGCATGAGTCCGTCGGTGCCGACGCCGCCCGGGATCGCGAGCGCGGGGTACCCCGATTTCGAACTGAAGTAGGCCGCACCGCCGCCGGGGAACAGCACGACATCGACGGAGAACCGCTCGTGGATCCGCTCGAGGGTGCGACGCGTGCCGGATCGCTCGAGCTGCCAGACGTCGTCGCGGTGAGGTCGATCCCGCTCCAGGTCGACTTCGGCCGACCGGAGCAGATTGTCCGCGCCGTACGGCATCCGGGTGGATGGGTCGGCGAGGTAGTGGGCGACGAGCGAATCGAAGTCGTCGACTCCGGTCGGCGCCTGCACGCCGGCGAGGTAGGCGCCGATGTTCTCGCGAAAGTCGTAGGTGGGCACGGTGAGGTCTCCGTGGCCCCGCCAGGGGAGATCCTCGAGCAGGGGGACCAGGGTGGCGCCGGCAGCCCGAAGGTGTGCGAGCCGCTCGCGCCAGTGGGCCAGGTCCTCGCCGGAGACTCCCGCGAGCATCGGGATCCCGACCCTCAATGACTCCATGCGGCGGTCGTCGAGGCGCGAATGGAACTCGTCCGCGGGCTCGCGCACGATCGCCGACATCGTGGCCGCCAGGTGCCGCGACGAGAGCGACATGGGTCCCGGGGTGTCCTGACGCGGTGAGATCGGGACGACGCCGCGGACGCTGACCCGGCCCGCCGTGGGGCGGAGGCCGAAGACACCGTTCAGGCCCGCCGGATTCAGGATCGATCCGCCGGTGTCGGTGCCGATGGCGACATCGACGTACCCGGCCGCGACCGCGACGGCGGCACCCGAGCTCGAGCCGCCCGTCGACAGTCGCGGGTTGTGGGGGTTGAGCGGGCGGCCACCGAGTGCGCTGTAGCCCGCCGGTGCGGCGAACGTCACCCAGCCGGACAGTTCGAGCTGGGTGGTCTTGGCGACGAGCAGGGCGCCCGCGTCACGGAGCGCGTCGACGACGTCGGCGTTCCGCAGAGGCGCAGCGCCCTCGAGAGCGAGGGATCCCGTCGTGGTCGGAAGGCCCACGACGTCGATGTTGTCCTTGACGGCGACGGTCACCGCGCTCAGCGGCCCCTCGGGAAGGGCGGCCGGTCGAGGCGCCAAGGAACTGATCGCGTTCAGCCCGTTGTGGCCGCCGTCGAACGCGCGGATGCGACTCCGGGCCGCGTTCCATTTTTGCTCGCCGAAGGACGAAACCGGCGGTGCAATAGGCGTTAGGTTGATCACAAAAGCAGTAGACCACGCCGAATACGCGGGGATTTACTGCGGAAGCAAGACTTAATAGACGCGCAACGTCACGGAAACATGGCGAGTTTCCGGGCGAGGGGCCAGCGTATTTTGTGTCCAAACGTACCAATCTGGAGAGATTCGAGTATCGTGGCGTCCATGACCGACCCCTTCCATCGCAGCGTCTCGTTCGCGTCGTACAACCGCGCTGCCGCCATCGATCTGATCCGGCGGAGCGGGCCGCTCACCCGACGCGAACTGGCGGATGCTCTGGGGCTGTCACGCGCCGGGATCGCCACGGTCGTCGATCAGCTCGTGATGAGCGGCGCAGCCGTGGAGGAGCAGGGGGAACGAACGAAAGGGGGCCCCGGACGACCTCCGCGGCTGATCACCCTGGTCGAGGAGGGAGGCGCCAGCGTCCTCACCCTCATCGTGCGGCCTCGACGCGTCGAAGCGGCGCTCGTGTCGTCTGGTGGCGAGGTCACGGCGTCGAGGTCCGCCGAGATGCCCTTGAGTTCGGATGCCTCGGCCTCGGTGCGAGAGCTCATCGCCCTCGCGAAGACCGTGACGGCGGATGTCGAGCCGGGGCCGTCGGCGGCGGCACTCGTTCTGCCGACCCTCGTGCACGACGGTGGGCGCATCGACCATCACGGTGCGCGGGAACTGATGCCGACGTGGCTCGATGAGGACGTGGTCGGCTCCCTGGAACGCGAGCTCGGCCTGTCGGTGGACGTGGTGAACGAGACGGTCGCGGCTGCCGTGGGCGAGGCGGCGCTCGCGGGCACGGGGGTGGAGCGCTGCGCGATCTACGTCAAGGTCGGCGCCTCGGGCACCGGGATGTGCACCCTCGTCGGCGGTGTTCCGTTCGGCGGGGCCTCGGGCATCGCCGGCCAGCTGGGTCACATCAGCATCCGCGGACAGGGAGTGCGCTGCCCGTGCGGTCAGCGAGGGTGCATCGCCGCCGAGATCGACTACCAGGTGCGCGAGGAGATCGAACGGCGTCGCGGGCACCTCACGCGGTTCTCCGTCGAAGACCTCGTCCGCGAGGCGAAGGACGGCGAGCCCGCCACACGACGGTTCTTCTATGACATCGGCATCCAGCTCGCCCCCGCGCTGGGCGCGGCGATCAACCTTCTGCAGCCGTCCACCGTCGTCATCGGCGGGGATCTCGCGGACGGCGACACCGGCTTGCTCGCCGGTCTGGAGGGCGAGCTCTCCCTCTCCGTGCACCCCGGCATCGCGGAGGGACTGCAGGTGTCGGTCTCGCGCTTCGGCTCGATCTCGACCGCAGTCGGAGCCGCGTCGTTGATCGGTGGCCGTGCGCGGAGCCAGGGCCAGCGGAAGCCGGTCCTGCCGACGCCGGTTCCCGCGGGTGCGCCTTCGGAGTGAGCGACTCCACCCCGTAGAGTCGCGGCGTGCGCATCGTCGTCTGCGGGACCCATGCGAGCGGAAAGAGCACGCTGGTGGCAGATTTCGCCGCCCGGCATCCTCGTTTCGCCGTGCTGTCCGATCCGTTCGGACTCCTCGACGAGGCGTGGGACGCCCCTGGCCCCGCCCTGTTCACGGCCCAGCTGAAAGTCTCCGCGGCACGGCTGCATCCGGATGAGACCGCGAGCCCCTTCATCGCCGAGCGCGGCCCGATCGACTTCCTCGCGTACCTCCTGGCATGGGAAGAGCTGACCGGAGCCGAGGTTCCTCGCGACCTCCTCGAGCGTCTGATCGAGGAGACTCGGGATGCCATGGCCCGCGTCGACGTCCTCGTGGTGCTTCCCCTCACCCCCGCCGACGAGATCTTCGTCCACGCCGAGGAAGACCTTGCGCTGCGCGAAGCGATGAACGACATCCTTCTCGACCTCGTCGCCGACGACGGCGTGACCGGAGGACATTCGGATGTCGTCGAGATCACCGGCGACCGCGACCGTCGTCTCGCCGCGTTGGAGGCCGTGGTGGCGAATTCCGCACGCTGACGCGGAGTGCTTCCTATCCGGCGGGCCGCGCAACGGTCAGCGCGGCTCTTCAGCCCGCGAACGCCGGCTTTAGGACCTCTTCCGCAAACTGACGGAACGTCGTTGGGGTCGTGTTCTCGGGCGTGCGGGGCACGACGAGGTCGAGACCGTTCTCTTTCGCGGCATCCATGTCGATCATCGCCTGCGCGACGGCGTCCGAGAATCCGTAGCCGAGCAGGGTGTTCTTGGTCTCGTCGCGCGAGCCGCGCTCGTACCGGATCGGCGTGCCCAGCACCTCGCTGAGCGTCGTGGCCATTTCGGCGAGCGAGATGTCTGCGGCGCCCAGGACGGCCTCGGTGTCCTGCCCGATCCAGTCGTAATCGCGCAGCAGACGGTCGGCCACCTCGGCGATGTCTCGGGTCGCCACCGCGGGAAGCTCCAGGTCGGCGGGATGCGTGCCCGTCAGGACGCCCGCGCGCAGCGACGGGAGCTGACGCAACACGTTGTCCATGAACGACGGGTTCGCCAGCGCCCGCACGTGCACCCCGGTCGAACGGAAGAGGTCCTCCATCGCGAGCGACGCCGACACGTGACCCGCGTACAGCCCCGACCCGCGCCCGAGCGCCGACACGATCACGACGCGCTCCACCCCGTGTCGGTGCACCGCCTCCGCTCCCGGAATGCTCGCGGTCACATACGTGTCGAAGATGTCGGGCGCGGAGTGATCGGCCGGCATGAGCCAGAAGAGCGCGTCGGCGCCCGGGAGCGCGGCATCCAGGACTTCCCGATCGCGGTGCGAGCCCACCACGACCTCGACGCGCTCCCGGACATCATCCGGCAGCTTCGACGGGTCCCGGACGATCACGCGCACAAGCTCATCGTTCTCGAGCAGACGCGTCACGAGTTGGCGTCCGATGGTGCTGGTGGGGGCGGTCACGACGATCATGGTGGGGAGCTCCTCTTGTTCGGCGAGTTCGTAAGTAAACTACACCGTACCGTTTACTTCGGGAAGGACCCCATGGCACGTCGCGGCGACGTCCTGCGCGCGCACATCCTCGATTCCGCGAAAGCCCTCTTCCTCGAGAACGGCTTCGAGCGGACGTCGATGGATGCCGTCGCCGCCCGCGCCGAGACCTCGAAGCGGTCGCTGTACGCCCACTTCCCCACCAAGGACGTCCTATTCCTCGCCGTCATCGACCGTGTCGACGACCTCTTCCAGGGCCGCATGCGCACCCCCGCCGACTACGCCGACGACCCCGCCGAGGCCGTCACTCTCTTCAGCGCACGGTTCCTGCAGATGCTCGCGTGGGCGCCGATCCTCCAGACCTTCCGCCTCGCGGTCACCGTCGCCGATCAGTTCCCCGAAGCCGCCCGCCGCATCCACGCCGTCTTCTTCGAGAGCACGACCTCGACGCTGAGCGCCTACCTCACCGGCATCCGGGATCTGGACTCGTCCACCGCGACGACCCACGCGACTGCGATTCTCGGAGCCACCATCTCGCCTGCATTCGAGGAGATGCTGCTCGGCGTCCGCCCGACGACGGCGGAAGTCCCGGATGCCAAGACCCTGAGCTCCGACGTCGACCTCGACGCGATCCGGCAGGTGGTCGAGGCGCGGCTCGCGACCGTGTCCGCGCGCTGACGCGTCAGCTCGTCAGGTGCCGGACGAAGAACCGCCCGGCATCCTCCCCCGCGAACGCCGGAACGCCCGTGTGCCCACCCATGTTGGCGACGAGCGTCTTCTCGCTCGAGCCGAACGCGTCGAACAGATCCAGCGCCGCCTGACGGTCGTTGCCCTCGTCATCCCACTGCAGAAGAACATGAATCGGGATGCCGATCCCCCGCGCCTCGTCCATGGTCGAGCGCGGAACGTAACTTCCGGCGAAAAGCCCCGCGGCCGCGATGCGCGGATCAGTCATGGCGAGGCGGACGCCGACGGCGATGACTCCGCCGGAGAAGCCGACCCTCGTGCCGATCTCGGGCAGCGCGAGCACGGCATCCAGCGTGGCCTGCCAGTCGGGCACCGCGGCATCCACGAGCGGGAGGATGAACCGGTCGATCACGTCAGCGCTCGGCTTCTCGCCCGCGGCGAGCGCGGCGCGCAGGTCGGTTCGCGCCAGCTCGGCTCCGGGAAGTGGGGGGCGATCGCCGGTACCGGGGAGTTCGATGGTCACCGACGCGAACCCGTCGGCAGCGGCGGCCTCGGCGCGGGCTTTGAGCCGCGGATACATCCGGCGCGTACCGAATCCGCCGGGCTGGTTCAGCAGAAGGAGTGGCGCAGGGGATGCGGGGGTGGCGGTCGGTGGCATCCAGAGGATGCCGGTGAAGCCGTTGAGGCTGAACTCGCGCTCGAGAACGCCGTCGCCGAGCGGGATGTGTGAGGTGACCTGCATGGTCGCGCCTTTCGGAAGCACAGAAGAAGTGGTGCTCCCGGGCGACCTACCGCCCGACCGTGACTCCGCGAAGGAGCACCCACGTCGATTCGTTCACGGGGACCACCTCCTCAGGTTTCGGCACGGATGAGTGAACACTACTCCCGGGGCCTGGTCCGTGTCGGTGGTCGGGAGTACGGTCGGCGCCATGAAACCGGACGAGCTCTTCCTTCACTCCGATGCCGCGCTGCGCGAGGTCATCGACCAGATCGATCCCGCCGACTTCTCGGCCCCGGTGCCGGAAGGGTGGAGCGAGCTCGAGTCGCCGACACTGCTCGGTATCCTCGGCCGGCACGCCTACGACGAGGCCTGGATCCCCGACGTGATCGCCGGCCGCGCGGCCGCCGACGGCGACCCGTACGCCGACGCCGACCTCCTGGGCGACGACCCGATCGCCTCCTACGACGCTCTGAACGACGCTGCGACGGCCGCGGTGCGCTCGGGCGACTTCGCCGAAACCTTCCGATTCATCTACGGCGACTATCCCGCCGACGACGGGTTCGCGCACCTGTCGATGTATCGCGCGTTCCAGGCGTGGTCGATCGCGAAGCACTTCGGCATCCCGTTCCACCTCTCCCCCGAGCTGATCGCCGGGCTCAACGAGCACGTCGCCCCGCACGCCGACGAATGGCGACAGTGGGGCGTGTTCCCTCCGGCGATCGAGCCGCCCGCGGCTGCCGATGACGAGACGCGGCTGCTGTGCGCGGTGGGGTTCTGGGTGGAGTAGTCGGGGTTGTCGCGATCGGGGCGCTCCGCGTCCCACGGCGGCCCTACCGCAACGGGCGACTGCGAGGATTGGCCCCATGAGCGATTCGCGCGAAGCACGTGCAGAGCAGCGGCGCCAAGACGGCTCCAACGACGCGGCGGTCGAGGAAGAGATCGAGGTCGAATTCGAGGAGGTCGTCGGCGAGGGCGCGGAGCGGCTGCACCGGACCTTCCGCGCGACCCTCGTCACCGGATTCCTGGGCGGGGTCGAGGTCGGCGTCGGTGTGCTCGTCTACCTCGGCATCCTCCACGAGACGGGCGATCATCTCCTGGCAGGACTCGGCTTCAGCGTCGGCCTGATCGCCCTGCTCCTCGCACACAGCGAGCTCTTCACCGAGAACTTCCTCATGCCGGTCGCCGCGCTCGTCGCCCGCGAGGGCACCGCGATGCAGATGCTGAAGCTCTGGGGCGGCACGTTGGTGTCCAACCTGATCGGCGGATGGCTGATCATGGCGATCACCGTCGCGGCCTTTCCCGACTGGCATCCGGTGCTCGCCGAAACCGCCCAGCACTTCGTCGACGCGCCCCTCAGCCTCGAGTTCGCGGCTCTGGCGATTCTCGGAGGTGCCGTCATCACGCTCATGATGAGGATGCAAGCCGGCACCGAATCCGAGCCCGCGAAGATCGTGGCGGCCGTCGTCGGCGGATTCATCCTCGCCGGCTTCCAGCTCTTCCACTCGATCCTGGATTCGCTGTTCGCCTTCGGCGCGATCATCAGCGGCGCACCGATCACCTACCTCGACTGGCTGCTGTGGTTCCTGCCCGTTCTGGGCCTGAACCTCGCAGGCGGGCTCCTGCTCGTCACCCTGCTGCGCATCGTACGGACGGGCGAGCTGTTCAAGCTCCGACGCCGCAAGAACGAGGAACGCAATAACGGCTAGGGCGCGCCGGATCCGTGTCCGGCGTGCACGCGCTCTCCTTGCGGCCCGAAGATGCTGAGGACCTCGGCGTCGCCCTCTCCGTCGCTGCCGAACCAGTGCGGAACGCGGGTGTCGAACTCCGCCACCTCCCCGGCATCCAATGTCATGTCCTTCTCCCCCACGATGAGACGCATCCGCCCGGTCAGCACGTACAGCCACTCCGTGCCCTCGTGCGTCTTCAGCCGAGGAACGGCATGGGAGCGCGGGATGACGATCTTCCAGGCCTGCGGCATCCCCGGTTGGTGAGCGAGCGGCACGACGGTGCGGCCATTCACACGGCGAGGACGAAGACGGATGCGAGGGTCGCCGCTCTCGGGGGCACCCACCAGGTCGTCCAAGGGCACGTGGTACACCCGGGCGAGAGGCAGGAGGAGTTCCAGGCTGGCGCGGCGCTGCCCGTTCTCGAGACGGGAGAGCGTGCTGGTCGACACGCCCGTTCGATCCGACAGATCGGCGAGCGTCATGCCCCGCGCCTCCCGCAACGCCTGCAACCGAGGTCCGACGCCATTCAGGACGACACGGACGTCCGCGCTCTTCATCCGATCCACGCTCCCATCTAACGCCGCCCATCCCGGTTTCGGCAATGAAATTTGCGGGTTGTAAGGTCGGCGATCGAAGCTGGCGTCCATGAAGATACGCGCGCTTGCAACCCTCGGTCTGGCTCTCGCTGTCCTCAGCGCCTCGGTGGGCACGAGCGTGGCGAACGTCGCGCTCCCCGACCTGGTCAGCGCGTTCACCGCGACCCCGGCACAGGTGCAGTGGGTGGTCGTCGGCTACTTGCTGGCCATGACGGGGGTCAGTATCACCGTCGGCGCCCTCGGCGACCGGTGGGGACGACGACGGATCCTCCTGGTCGGGATCGCCGTGTTCACCCTCGGGGCCGTGGTGGGAGCCCTCGCGCCCACACTGCCTGTGCTCATCACGGCGCGCGTCGCCCAAGGAGTGGGAGCAGCCGCCATGACAGCGCTGCCCCTCGCACTCGCTCGCGACGTCACCGCAGACGGTCAGACCGGGCGCATCATGGGGGTGCTCGGCACCACGTCCGCCATCGGCACGGCACTGGGTCCCGCTCTCGGCGGCACCCTCATCGGGTGGGGCGGCTGGGCGGCCGCCTTCTGGATGATGGTTCCTCTGGGAGCGGCATCCCTGCTGCTCGCCACCGCCCTTCCCTCGTCCGACACCACGCCTCGTCCGCGCGGCCGCTTCGACATCAGCGGAAGCGTTCTGCTCACAGCCGGCGTCGCCACCTACGCGTTCGCGCTGACCTCCCCCGGATCGAACTGGCCCACCGCGCCGTTGCTCCTCGGCGCGGTCGCGCTGCTCGGCGGCTTCGCCGCCGTCGAAAGACGCGCGGCGCACCCCGTTCTGCCGCTCGCGACTCTGCGCCACCGCTCGATCACCACCGGCATGATCACGAACGTCCTCGTTGCGACGGTCATGATGTCGACGCTCGTCGTCGGCCCCTATGCCCTTCACAACGGACTCGAGCTCTCCCTCCCCCTCGTCGGTCTCGTCATGTCGGTCGGTCCCGTGACCTCCGCGGTCAGCGGCATCCTCGCCGGGCGGCTCGTCGACCGCACCACGCCCGCCGTCATGATCACCGCGGGTCTCGCGCTCGTGACCCTGGGCGCCGCATGCCTCGCCCTCCTGCCCTCGTGGTGGGGGGTCGTCGGCTACATCGTCGCGCTCATCGTCCTCACGCCCGGCTACCAGCTCTTCCTCGCCGCGAACAACACTCACGTCCTCAGCGACACCGACCCGGCCCACCGCGGCAGGATCGCTGGCGCGCTGGGGCTCTCCCGCAACCTCGGACTCATCACCGGCGCCTCCGCGATGGGTGTCCTCTACGCTGCCATCGACGCGGGGATGGATGCCGCATCGACCGGGTCACTCAGCGCGATGCGCGCGACGTTTCTCGTCGCCGCGCTGCTGGCCGCGATCGCCACCGCCGTCTCGCTCGTTCCTTTCGCGAACAGAAGAACGTTGACACGATGACCCCGGAAACAGTTAAGTGATTAACGAAATGGACAGCTTGCCCCCGCGAGCCTGCTGCTCTGGCGCTCGGGAGCCTGGGGCGCTCCGCCCGACTTCGCCGTCATCGCCACCTGGGTGGCGTTCGGCTATTTCGTGCTCGGCATCGCGCTGAACGCGATCTCCCGCAGCCGGCCGGAACGCCTCGTGATGACACCCACCTGCGTCGCACTCGCGGTGTGCAGCCTTCTCGAGGCGTTGTCCTGACGACGCCGCGCTGAGCCGCGCAATCAGATCGGGGCGAGACCTCAGAGATCACTGCTCATGCTCACCGAGTGAGGAGGCGAGCCGCGACGCGTCGGGGTCGTCGCGGATCATTCCGACCGAGGTTGCGCAGGCATCGCCGCGCCAGGCCTCCAGCCCCTCGCGAACCGCGAAGGTAGCGATCACGATGCCGGCGATCGGGTCGGCCCACCACCAGCCGAAAAGGCTGTTCAGCAGAAGGCCGATCAGAACAGCAGCCGAGAGATATGTGCAGATGAGGGTCTGCGCGGAGTCCGCGACGGCCGTGGCAGACCCGAGCTCCCGTCCCGCGCGGCGTTCGGCGAGCGAGAGGAACGGCATGACGACCACGCTGAGCGCGGTGATCGCGATCCCCACCGGAGAGTGCTCGACTTCAACCCGAGCGAGAAGCGCGAGGACGGAGCTCGCCGTGACGTAGGCCGCGAGAGCGAAAAATGCGATCGCGATGACGCGCAGCGTGCCCTTCTCCCAGCGTTCGGGGTCGCGGCGGGTGAACTGCCAGGCGACGGCGGCGGCAGAAAGCACTTCGATCGTCGAGTCGAGCCCGAAGCCCACGAGCGCGGCCGAGGAAGCGACGGTGCCGGCCGTGATCGCGACGACCGCCTCGACGAGGTTGTAGCCGATCGTCGCGAAGACGATCCACCGAATCCGGCGCTGAAGGACGAGCCGGCGGTGATCGATGGGCGCGTGCGTGGCGCTCATGCGCAGCGGCAGTTCTCGCCGGCGCAGCATCCGGGCTCGACGTACAGCACGACGCGCAGGAGCTCGTCCAGCGCCGGCGCCAGGTGCTTGTCGGCCAATCGATACCAGGTGCGTCGCCCCTCGGGAATCGACTCGACGAGCCCGCAGCCGCGAAGGCACGCGAGCTGATTCGACATCACCTGCCGTGAAACTCCCAATGCGTCAGCCAGATCGGAGGGGTATGCCGGCGCTTCCCTCAGCGCGAGCAGGACACCGGCCCGTGTCGGGTCCGAGAGCGCATGGCCGAGTCTGGCTAGCGCGGCGGTGTGCGTGACGGTCGCGGTCATGGTCGGCATAGCCGTTACAGTACACGGAACGCTGAACCCACTTCGTCCCACCCGCGCCACAGGGCGGCACCGGCGGCCCGAGCACGAAGAAGGGGCCAACGGTTGCCCGTCAGCCCCTCGTCGATGTGCGCGCTCGGCGTCACCGAGGCTCAGTGCTCGTCGTAGTGCTCACCGTGGGAGGCGTGCTTGTGCCCGTCGTGCACGTAGTCGACGTGATCGTCGTGCGGAACGGTCTCGTGTCCGCAGTCCGCACCATGGGCGTGGTCTGCGACCGTGTGCTCGGCGACACTCTCGTGCTCGTCGTAGTGGTCGCCGTGGGCCGCGTGGTGGTGCGTACCGTGCACGTAGTCGACGTGGTCGTCGTGCTGGACCGCCTCGTGGCCACAGTCGGTTCCGTGCTCGTGCTCGGACACCGTGTGCTCGGCGTGAACCTCAGTCGTGCTCATCAGATCTCTCCTTTGTCAGAGGCGTCCTCTTCGAGGACGTGAGTGATCGCGTCGTCGACGACGTGCGCGATGTGGTGATCCGCGAGCTGGTAGATCGCTTCACGCCCGGCGCGTGACACGGTTACGATTCCCGCCTGCCGCAGCGTCCGAAGGTGCTGCGACACCAGCGGTTGCGACATCTCACTGCGCTGCACCAGCGCGCTCACTCCCGAGGGCTCCGAGGCGAGCAGCCGGACGAGATAAAGGCGCGACGGCGATCCGAGAACCTTGAACAAGGCCGCCGTTGCTTCTAACCCCGCTTCGCGTTCCACCTGATCAGCACATCACAACACATAAACAAATCGCAATACGTGCATGCACTTGATAACGATGATCGGAAGCGGCACGCGGGACCTACGTCAACGCGCCGGGTGCCGTGCGAGCGCGCGACGGGGGTGAACTCAGAGCGACGTCACATCCCCGGCGCCATATCCGCGAACCGCGAATAGTGCCCCTGGAACGCCACCGTGATGGTGTCGGTGGGCCCGTTACGGTGCTTCGCCACGATCAGGTCCGCCTCGCCGGCGCGGGGGCTGTCCTTCTCGTACGCGGCCTCGCGGTGCAGGAGCACCACCATGTCGGCATCCTGCTCGATCGAGCCCGACTCACGCAGGTCGGACAGGGCCGGCTTCTTATCGGCACGCTGCTCGGCACCACGGTTCAGCTGCGACAGCGCGATGACCGGAACCTGCAGCTCCTTCGCCATCAGCTTCAGCGCACGCGAGAACTCACTGACCTCCTGCTGACGCGACTCGACGCGCTTACCGCTCGTGAGCAGCTGCAGGTAGTCGATGACCACCATCTTCAGACCCTCGCGCTGCTTCAGACGACGGCACTTCGCACGAATCTCGACGAGCGTCATGTTGGGGCTGTCGTCGATGAAGAGGGGAGCGTCGTTGATACGACCGCGCGTGGCGGCCACCGTCGTCCAGTCGCGCGAGTCGAGGGTTCCCTTGCGCATGCTCTGCAGCGGAATCGCGCCCTCGGCGCTGAGCAGACGCATCGCGATTTCGCTGCGCCCCATTTCGAGCGAGAAGAAGATGGTCGGCATGTTCGCCTTGACCGCGGCGGCACGGGCGAAGTCGAGCGCGAGCGTCGACTTACCCATGGCGGGGCGCGCGGCGATCACGATCATCTGACCCGGGTGCAGACCGTTCGTCAGCTGGTCCAGCCCGGCGAAGCCGGTCGGGATGCCGGTCATCGACCCGTCGCGACCACGGGCGGCCTCGATCTCGTCGACCGCGGCATCCACCGCCACCGTCAGGGGCACGTAGTCTTCGGCGCTGTCGTCGCCCGAGACGTTGTAGATCTCGGCCTGCGCGCTGTTGACGAGCTCGGTCGGGTCGCCCTCGCCCGCGTAGCCCATCTGCACGATGCGGGTGCCCGCCTCGACGAGACGCCGCAGCAGCGCACGCTCGGCGACGATCGACGCGTAGTAGCCGGCGTTCGCGGCCGTGGGCACGATCGAGGTGAGCGTGTGCAGGTAATCGGCACCACCGGCGCGCTGCAGCTCGCCGGTCTTGATGAGCTCGTCGGTGACGGCGACGACGTCGGTCGGCTCACCGTGCGAGTAGAGGGTGAGGATGGCCTCGAAGATCAGCTCGTGCTTCGGCACGTAGAAGTCGGGCCCTCGGAGCGTCTCGATGACGTCGGCGACCGCGTCCTTCGAGAGCAGCATGCCGCCCAGCGCGCTCTGCTCGGCGAGCATGTCGTGCGGCGGGGTGCGCTCCGACCGGGGCTTGGACCCCCCGAGACGCTCGTCGGCGATGTCGGCAATCGACACAGGCACTCCCTCTCCGTTTCGGACGCACGCCCCCGTGGGCCGATTCGCGCACAGAAAGCGCACGGAACAACTCGGCATCACGATCTCGGGACAGCATCGAATCACCGACCTCCGACATCGGCGACCCTGCGCTGACGCGCTGCTCCGATGGGATGCACCCACGCTAAGGACGACCCCTCCTCCACGCAAATGACCCTGTGGATAACTCTGTGGACAGCTTGCGAGAAACGCCGCGATTGCTGTGCACAACTCCTGTGGACAACTCCGTGGATGATGTGGAATCTCTTTCGTGAATCACCCCACGACCGGGCATTTATCTGTCCACAGGAAACCTGTGCGAATCCTGTTTGAAGCCCTGGTTGAAGGTTCCGGACTTGACAAAAAGGTGTGTACAACCCGGTGGAGAACGGGGACCAGGAGCTACTGGCAACCCCGCCTCGTGTCAAGTCACATTCACCCGCGGCGTGTCGCTGCGTTACGCAGTGTCCATCTCCCGATAGCTGCACGTTTGCTGTGACTCTGTCCTCCTCCGGCTCCGAGGCGTAGAGTCGCGCGTCATAGATCAACGTCGATCGACTTTGGGGAGTCAGACATGGATGCCGCGGCCCGGCGGAGCGCGATACCGGCGCTTCGTGCGCTCGGCCTGGCGTTCCTCGCGGCCCTCGCGGGGGTCCTCCTCTCGCTCACGTTCTCCACCTCGTCAGCATCGGCGAACGACGAGCCCGGCTCAGGCCTCCTCGGCGCCGTCTCGCACACCGTGAACGAGACCACCGGCGCGGTCGGCGGAGTCGTCGACACCGTGGCATCCGTCGTCCAGGCCGTCGAGCCGGTGACGGCTCCCGTCGTCGAGGTCATCCCGGAGCCCGTGAGCGAACCCGTCCGAACGATCACCGAGAGCACCGTGGATGCCGTGAACGCGGTCGTCGAGCGCGTCGATGAGACCGCGACGAGCGCGGTCGACACCGTTGCCGACACGGTCTCGGACGTCGCAGCCTCACACCTCGTCGGAACGGTCGTGGACCCTGTTGTCGACACCGTGGTCTCGGTTCCCGTGGTCGGCGACGTCGTGTCGGGGATCGGCCTCGACGACGTCCTGACCGGGGTGGTCGACACCGTCGACGAAACCGTCCCGACGGTCGTCGGAACCGCGCCCTCCACCAACCCCCTGCTGCCGCCCCTTCCCGGCGGCGGCCACCCGGCGCTGCCCACTCCCCCGGGCAACGGCGTCGAGCCGGCCACGCCCGCCGAGCCCGGACCCGGCGCCACGCCGACCGAGCAGGCGGTCCCTGTCGCGCCCGAGCCGGGAGCACCCGCGTCGGCGCCCCTCCTCGCGGCGAGCGCCGCGAAGCCCGCCACGACCGATGCCGTCCGCGCGGCCGACGCGGCCTTCGCCGCGGCCACCACCACCGTCCCGGTCGAGAGCTCCGTTCACAGCACGCCACTCCCCGCCGAGGCGCCCGCCACGTACGGCCTGGGCGATGGCATCCCGGGCTCGGCTTCGGCATCCCTCTCGTCCGGCGGCACCGGCCCGACGGCCGCACGCCTTGACGACCGCACAGGGTCGCCGACCTTCGTTCTTCTCTTCCGCAGCGCACCCGTCGACGACGATCTCCCCGGCGCTCCCACCTTCGCCACCGACGTCTCCCCTGACTGAGGCGGGCCGCGTCGTGCCCCGGCACGACAGACGGTCCCCCGCGCGTTCCGCGCACCTCATTCACACCTCAGGAGAGAACTCTCATGCGAAAGATCTACTCGCGCGCCATCCTCGGCGCGCTGATCGGCGGCGGCTTGGCCGTCGTCGGAGCCGGCATGGCCAATGCCGCGGAGACGTCGGGCACCGACGGCCTCCTCTCGGGAGACCAGGCGATCATCTCGGTCGACCTGCCCATCACCGTCGGCGGCAACGCCGTCTCGGTCATCGGCGACAGCCACAGCGAGGATGCCGACACCTCGGCACCCGCGTCGCAGCCGTCGCCCGATGCGACCACCGAGGGAAGCGACAGCATCCTCGGCGGCAACCAGGGCCTCGTCTCGGTGGACGTGCCCGTGACCGTCGGCGGGAACGCCGTGTCGGTCATCGGCGACAGTCACAGCGAGGATGCCAACACGTCGGCACCCGCCGAAGAGGCGGCGCCGACGCCGGTCGGTGACGTCTCGACGGACGGGACCGACAGCATCGGTGGCGGCAACCAGGTCGAGGCTCCGGTCTCGGTGCCCGTGACCGTCGGCGGGAACGCCGTCTCGGTCATCGGCGACAGCCACACCGAGGATGCCACCACCACCGGCGGCGGGACGTCCGGCGACGCCGTGGGCGACGTCGAGACCGACGGGTCGGACAGCATCCTTGGCGGCAACCAGGCGGCCCTGCCCGTCTCGGTGCCCGTGACCATCGGCGGCAACGCCGTCTCGGCCATCGGCGACAGCCACACCGAGGATGCCACCACCACCGGCGGGACCACCGGCGGCACGGCCGGCGACGTCTCGACCGACGGAACCGACAGCATCGGCGGCGGCAACCAGGCCGTTCTGCCCATCGCGATCCCGGTCACCGTCGGCGGCAACGCCGTCTCCGTAATCGGCGACAGCCACACCGAAGACGCCACCACCACGGGTGGCACCACCGGCGGCACCGTGGGTGACATCGAGACCGATGGCACCGACAGCATCCTCGGCGGCAACCAGGCGATCCTCCCGATCAGCCTCCCCGTCACCATCGGCGGCAACGCGGTTTCCGGCATCGGTGACAGCACCTCCGAGGACGCCACCACCAACGGTGGCGGCTCGGGCGGCCTGATCGGCGACGTCACCACCGACGGCGGCGACAGCATCCTGGGCGGCAACCAGCTGATCATCCCGATCAGCCTCCCCGTCACCATCGGCGGCAACGCGGTCTCGGTCATCGGCGACAGCACCACCGGCGGCTCGGAGACCGGCACCCCGGGCACCCCCGGAACCCCCGGCACCCCCGGAACCCCCGGCACCCCCGGAACCCCCGGCACCCCCGGAACCCCGGGCACCCCCGGAACCCCCGGCACCCCCGGCACCCCCGGCACCTCGGGCACCTCGGGCGTGACCGGCTCGGTCGCCTCGGTGTCGTCCGTCTCGGCGATGTCATCCATGGCCTCGGGCAACAACGGCGCGCTGGCCGTCACGGGAATCGACGATGGCATCATGTGGGGCCTGCTCAACGCGGCGCTGATCATGCTCGGCCTCGGAGGGGTGCTGATCGCCCGCCGTCGCCTCACCGCCTGACACCCGTTCGGGAGGGGCTACGGCCTCTCCCGATGGGGCACCGGATGCCGCGGCTCATTGGGGGCGTGGCATCCGGTGTCCGGCGTGTCAGGACTCGGCCCGCCGCCGCACCCCACCCGCGATCCGCACGCGGTGGCGCCGCTCGACGGGAGGACTTCCGCGCGGCAGAGGACCGTTCGCCTCCGCGAGGTCCTCCCCTCGCCGAATCTCCTCCCCCACCCCAGGATCACGGGCCTGGATGCCACCCGTCCCGCGCCGAAGGAGGGCCTGGCGTGAAGCTCAGTCGGCCAGGCGCCAGTCGTCGAAGCTGAACCCGGGCGAGACCAGGCAGCTCACGACCGCCTCGGCGTCGTCGACGAGCCGCGCGGACTGCCACACACCCGCGGGGACGGTGGCCTGCAGTCGCTCCCCCGCGGCGAGGTCGGCGCCGAGCACCACGGCGCCACTGAGTTCCGGAGAGAGTCCGTCACCGCCGAACGACAGCTCGAGCCGACCGGGGCCGTGCCACAGCCACACCTCGTCGCTCGTCACGACGTGCCACGCGCTGTGCTCCCCCGGGGTCAGCAGATAGTGGATCAGCGTCGCCGCGGGACGCTGGCCTGCGGCGGTGTCGACCGCATACGTCCCGGTCCACATGCGGCGGAACCATCCGCCCTCGGGGTGCTGCTCGAGGTCGAGCAGTCGGGCGGTGGCGGGACGGTCGTCAGTCACGGGACACTCCGGTCTCTCGGGTGAAGGCGGACGAGGCGAAACGCGCCTCGCCGTCGATGAAGGTCGCGGCCGCGCGGCCGGCCCCGTCGACGACGAGGTGCTCGAGCATGTCGTCAGCCGCGGCGGCGGGGATGTCGAAGAACGCGAGGTCGGCGACGGCCCCGACGGCGAGATACCCGGAGCGCTGAGGTCCGGTGTCGAGCCCCATCGCGTGGGCTCCCCCGAGCGTCGCGGCGCGCAGCAACAGCGCGGCCAGGTCGCGGTTCGCGTACCCCTGGTGGCGGGCGAGACGGTGCAGCTCCGCGACGTCGGCGAGGAGGTCAAGTGACGGAGACGATGACAGCGAGTCGGTCCCCACCGCGATCGCATTGCCCTCGACGAGGTACGCGGCGACCGGCGGCTCGTCGAGACCGATCACGGCGTTCGACCGCGGGCACAGCGCCACCGTCGTGCCGCGCAGACGCAGCGTCGCGCGGTCGCGGGCGGTCATGTAGACGCCGTGGGCGATGTGGCAGTCGGGTCCGAGGACGCCGAGCTCGTCGACGAACTCCGTCGCCCCGGTGCCGAAGCCCTCATCGCGCAGCGCCTGGAAGCTCGCGGGCCGCCGCTCGCGCCACGGCAGCGCCTCGCCGTGCTCGCGCTCGAACGCGGCCTCACCCAGGTGGATGTGCAGGCGACTCCCCCGCTCTCGCACGATGTCGGGGATCTCGAGCAGCGGCTCGACGTCGAGCGAGTACGGCGCGTGCGGCGACAGCCCCGTGCCCGGAGGTGACGGCAGGGCATCCAGCCGCGCCTCGATCTCGGCCCTCCCCCGCTCCGCCCACGCCTCGTTGGTCCAGCTCATCACCTCCCAGTAGGTGATGCCGTGCAGCCCGGCGTCGTGCAGCGCCGAGGCCGCTTCGACATCGGTGACGATGTCGGCCACGGCGGTCGTGCCGGCGGCGATCATCTGTGCGGCGCCGGCTTTGGCATCCGCCGCCCAGTCCAACCCCGACTCGTAGACCGGCTGGAAGGCCGCGGCCCACTCTTCGAATCCGCGATACGACCCGCGGCCGACCTCGGCCATGCCGGTGTACTGCAGGTGCGAGTGGGCGTTGACGAGACCCGGGGTCAGCAACCCGGGCCACCGCACCTCGTCGAACTCGACGCCGCGCTGGCGCAGCTCGTGTCGCACCCATTCGCGGTCGCCGACGTGGCGGATACGGCCGCCCGCGACGGCGATCGCCCCGTCCACGATCGGCGGAGCGGTGATCGGAACGACGAGGGATGCCGAGTACAGCACGACCCGCGGGCGCCCGGGTGCGCGATCGACGGTCATGCCGCTCAGCCTAGGGACGCGGTGTGACGGCCGCGTGTCGCGAGGGTCCCGCGAGGGCGCGGTGACCCTCTCGGTTTGGGGCGGATTCCGCGCTCTCGGGCGCGCAGCACCGCCCGTTTGGGGCGGATTCCGTGCACTGGGGCGCGCAATTCACGCCCCAACGCACGAATCACGCCCCAAACCCGAAACCGCAGCAACCGCAGCGACCGCAGCCCTCCAACGCAGAACGGCCCCGGTCCGCCGAAGCGGGACCGGGGCCGTATCTGGAGCGAATTACTTCGCGGCGACCACCTGGAGGGTGATCACGGCGGTGACGTCGTCACGCAGGCGAACGGTCGCCTCGTGCTCGCCGACCGACTTGATCGAGGAGGTGATCTGGATCTTGCGCTTGTCGAGCTCGCCCAGGCCAGCAGCCTTGACGGCGTCAGCGACGTCGCCGGTCTTGACCGAACCGAACAGGCGACCCTCGGCACCGGCCTTGACGGCCAGCTTGACGGTGGTCGACTCGAGCGAGTTCTTCAGGGCCACGGCGTCTTCGTGGTCGTGGATCGCGCGGGCTTCGCGAGCGGCGCGAATCGACGCCACCTGCTTCTCGCCACCGCGGGACCAGGACACGGCGAAGCCCTGGGGGATGAGGTAGTTACGGGCGTACCCGTTCTTGACCTCGACAACGTCACCGGCGCTACCGAGCCCGGTGACCTCATTCGTGAGAATCAGCTTTGCCATCGGGTGCTCCTTAGCGGCCGGCGCCGGCGTAGGGCAGGAGAGCCATCTCGCGCGCGTTCTTGATGGCGCGGGCGATCAGGCGCTGCTCCTGCACGGAGACACCGGTGATACGACGGGCGCGGATCTTGCCGCGCTCCGAGATGAACTTGCGGAGGGTGGCGACGTCCTTGTAGTCGATGACGCCGACGCGGATCGCCTTCGCGGGGGCTGCGTTCTTCGCGCCCTTCCGCGGCTTGCGGCGGTCGCCAGTGGCCTTTCCAGCCATGCTTCCTTCTTTCGTGTGGGTTCGGATGCCGGGGGCTCTTGCGGGGCCCGGGCTCGGCATCCGGAATTTCGGGGGTCGTCACGCCGTGAGGCGTAGCGAGATCAGAACGGGGTGTCGTCTCCGTAAGAACCGGGAGTGCTCCACGCATCGGCGCCGCCCTGGCTCGACCCGGGGGTCGACCACGGCTCGTCGGCGCCCTGCTGCACCTGCTGGCGCGGCGCGCCGCCGCCACCGCCGCCGCCCGAAGAGGCGGCACGGGTGACCTGCGCGGTCGCGTAGCGGAGCGAGGGGCCGATCTCGTCGACCTCCAGCTCGATCGAGGTGCGGTTGTTGCCCTCGCGGTCCTGGTACGAGCGCTGCTTCAGGCGACCGGTCGCGATGACACGGGAACCCTTCGTCAGCGATCCGGCGACGTGCTCGGCGAAGTCGCGCCACACCGAGGCGCGCAGGAAGAGCGCCTCGCCGTCCTTCCACTCGTTCGCCTGACGGTCGAACGTGCGAGGGGTCGACGCGATGGTGAAGTTCGCCACCGGCAGCCCGCCCTGCGTGTACCGCAGTTCAGGGTCGGCCGTGAGGTTCCCCACGACGGTGATGACGGTTTCGCCGGCCATCGTCGTTACTTCGCAGCCTTCTCGGCGGACTCGACCTTGCGGGGAGCGGCAGCCTTGCGGGCGGCCTTCTCCTCGGAGCGCTTCGCCTCGGCGGCAACCTGGGCGATGGCTTCCTCGGCACGGAGGACCTTGGTGCGCATGATCTGCTCGCTCAGCTTCAGCTGGCGGTCGAGCTCCTGCGTGGCCTCGCTCGTGGCGGTGAAGTCGACGACGGCGTAGATGCCTTCGTTCTTCTTCTTGATCTCGTAGGCCAGACGGCGGCGTCCCCAGACATCCACCTTCTCGATGGTTCCCCCATCGTTGGTGATGACCTTGAGGAACCCGTCGAGCTTCGGAGCGACCTGGCGCTCGTCGACCTCGGGGTCGAAGATGACCATGAGTTCGTACTGGTGCGTCACTAACCCACCTCCTTCGGACTAGAACGGCTGACGGGCATTTCCCGGCAGCAGGAGGGTGTGGTGCACGTCGTCTCGGGCTTACACGCGCATGGGCGTCGCCAGACAACCTTCGTAGTCTAGCGGATGCCACGCTCCCCCGCGGAACCCGACCTCACCGGCATCCCTCCGCGTTCACGGCATCCCGCTCGGTAGCGTGGGGACATGAGCCGCATGCCCCTGGACACTTCGGCCCTGACCGCCCCCGTGGACCGTGCCGCCGTCCGCGCGTTCACCGCGCAGCTGCGCCGGGAGGGGAAGCTGACGAGCGCCGTCGTCACCACGATCGGGTTCGTGCTGGTCGGGGGCATCATCCTCGTGGCCGCCACCCTGATGGCATCCGTCGTGAGCTTCGGGCTTCTCGCCGACAACGGGCGGCCCAACCCCGTGGGCATCGGCTTCCTGCTCTTCTTCGTCGCGGTGATCGCGCTGGTCAGCTATGCGCTCATCGTGCTGTTCCGCGGCCGCGCCACGCGTCGTTACCGGCTCGCGCACTTCGCCGAGGCGAATGGGATGACGTGGTTCCCGGCCGTCCCCAATCCCGCGCTCCCCGGCATGATCTTCGGCGAGGGCCACGACCGCGAGGCCACCGACGTCGTGCACGGGCCGCGCCCCCGATGGGTCGAGGTCGGCAACTACACCTACAAGACCGGCTCGGGAAAAAGCGAGCAGACGCACAAGTGGGCGTACGTCCAGCTGCGGCTCGACACCCCGCTCCCCCATATCGTCCTGGATGCCGTGGGCAACAACGGCCTGTTCGGGGCGTCGAACCTGCCGACGACGTTCTCGCGCGACCAACGACTCAGCCTCGAGGGCGACTTCGACCAGCATTTCGCCCTGTATTGCCCGAAGGGATACGAGCGCGACGCGCTGTACCTGTTCACGCCCGACGTCATGGCGCGGTTCATCGACAACGCCGCGGCCCTCGACGTCGAGATCATCGACGACCGGCTGTTCCTCTATGCGCGGCGCGAGCTGTCGACGCTGGACCCCGCGACGTGGGAGTGGATCTTCGGCACGGTGGATGCCATCGACGACAAGCTCGGCCAGTGGGCGCGGTGGCGCGACGAACGGCTCGCCGCGACGCCGGCGTCGGCGCCGGTGGCATCCGAGATTCCGTTGCTGACTCCCCCGCCGGTCGGTGTCGCGCGCGAGGGCCGCCGGCTCCGCCGAGGGTTCTCGTGGATCACCGCGGTGTTCATCGTGCTCGGCGTCGGTTGGTGGCTGTTCACCGTGCTCTACGACACGTTCCTCCGCTGAGCGCCGAACTTCAAAGTTCTCGTGCCGAACTCCTGAGTTCTCGGGCCCAACCGGCGTTCTGGGCACGACGCGGCCCGCCGAGCCACGAGAACTCAGGAGTTCAGCCCGGCCGACGAGGCGTCAAGCGCCGCGCGTCGACCGCCACAGCTCGCGACGGGCTTCCTGCGCGATCGGGTCGGGCACAGGCAGGGATGCCAACAGCCGCTTCGTGTAGTCGTCGCGGGGCTCCGTGAGCACCTGCACGGTCGTGCCCTGCTCGCGGATCACGCCCTGGCGCAGCACCACGACGCGGTCTGCCACCTCGTCCACGACCGCGAGGTCGTGGCTGATGAAGAGGCAGGCGAACCCGAACTCCCGCTGCAGCTGCGCGAACAGCTGCAGCACACGGGCCTGCACGGACACGTCGAGGGCCGAGGTCGGCTCGTCGGCGATGAGCAGCTTCGGGTCGAGCGCGAGCGCTCGTGCCAGCGACGCGCGCTGGCGCTGACCGCCGGACAGCTCGTGCGGGTAGCGGTCGCCGAACGCGGTCGGCAGCTGCACGGCATCCAGGAGCTCGTCCACCCGCGCCCGCGCGGCCCGCGCCCCGGACGCGCGCCGGTGCACGAGCAACGGCTCGGCAATGCACTCCGCGATCGTGAGGAGCGGGTTGAAGCTCGTTGCCGGGTCCTGGAACACGAAGCCGATGTCGGGCCGGGTCTTGGCGAGCGTGCGGGGCTTGGCGCCGCGCATCTCGGTGCCGAGCACCTTCAGCGAACCGCCGACGACCGAGGTGAGCCCGACCATCGCGCGGCCGATCGTGGTCTTTCCCGAACCGGACTCCCCCACCAGACCGAGCACCTCGCCGGGTCCGATCCAGAAGTCCACGCCCTTCACGGCGATGACGCCCGTCGCGCCGAAGCGGCCGGGGTAGCCGATCTCGACCTTGTCGGCGACGACCAGGCTGCCCTCGGGCGGAGCCGTGGGCGCCGGGGTGTCGAGCGACTGCTGCGCGCTCTTGCCGCGGCCGACGTGCGGCACGGCAGCCAGGAGCTCGCGCGTGTACTGCTGCTGCGGCGCCGCGAACAGCTCGCGCACCGGCGCCTGCTCGACGATGTCGCCGCGGTACATCACCACGACACGGTCGGCGAGGTCGGCGACCACGCCCATGTTGTGGGTGATGAGCACGATGGTCGCGCCGAACTCGTCGCGGCACGTGCGGAGCAGTTCGAGGATCTCGGCCTGCACCGTGACGTCGAGGGCCGTGGTCGGCTCGTCGGCGATGATGAGGCCGGCGTTCAGCACGAGCGCCATGGCGATCACCACGCGCTGCTTCTGCCCGCCCGAGAACTGGTGGGGGTAGTCGTTGACGCGCTTCTCGGGATCGGGGATGCCGACCCGGCGCAGGATGTCGACGGCCTTGGTCTTCGCTTCGGCTTTCGAGAGCTTGCCGTGCGCGCGCAGACCCTCGGCGATCTGCCATCCCACGGTGAAGACGGGGTTCAGTGCCGTGGACGGCTCCTGGAACACCATCGCCGCGTCGCGTCCGCGCATCGCGCGCAGCTGCGCGTGCGTGGCGTGCACGATGTCGGTCTCTTCGCCCTCACGGCCGCGCACGATCACTGCGCCCGAGAGCGTCGCCGTCTCCGGCAGGAGCCCGAGCAACGTGTTGGCGGTCACGGTCTTGCCCGAGCCGGACTCGCCGACGATCGCGAGCACCTCTCCGGAGTGTGCCTCGAGCGAGATGCCGTTGATCGCGGCGACGGGCGCGCCGTCGGTCGCGAAGGCCACCCGCAGATCGTCGATGCGGGCGACGGATGCGGCGGTGCCGGTCATGAGGGGCTCCCGTCGGAAGGGGCGGATGCCGGGGGTCCGGCGGGGGCGACGGTCGCCGACGTCGTCACGGGGGCGGGGTCGACGGCCGCGATCGGCGCCGGAGCGCGTCCGGCGCGGCGACGCGTGCGCAGGCGCGGGTCGCTCAGGTCGTTGAGGCTCTCACCGACGAGGGTGATGCCGAGCACCGCGAGCACGATGGCGACGCCCGGCGGGATGGCGGTCCACCAGATTCCGCTCGTGACGTCGCTCACCGAGCGGTTGAGGTCGTAGCCCCACTCCGCCGCGGCGGTCGCCTCGATGCCGAAGCCGAGGAAGCCCAGGCCCGCGAGGGTCAGGAGCGCCTCTGACGCGTTCAGCGTCACGACGACGGGGAGCGAGCGGGTCGAGTTGCGCAGCACGTGGCGCAGCAGGATGCGCGCCGTCGGCACGCCGATCACGCGGGCCGACTCGACGAACGGCTCGGCCTTCACGCGCACCACCTCGGCGCGGATCACGCGGAAGTACTGCGGCACGAACACCACGGTGATCGAGATCGCGGTGGCGAGGATGCCGCCCCACAGCGTCGACTGCCCCTTCGTGATCGCGATCGACATGACGATGGCCAGCAGCAGCGACGGGAACGCGTAGATCGCGTCGCACAGCACCACGAGGACGCGGTCGATCCAGCCGCCGAAATAACCGCTGACCAGGCCCAGGAAGATGCCGAGGAAGATCGAGAAGGCGATCGCGCACAGGATCACCAGGAGCGCCGTCTGCGCACCCCAGATCACGCGGGACAGCACGTCGTATCCGCCGACCGTGGTGCCCAGCAGGTTGGTCGCATTGGGAGCCTGCTGCGTGCCGAACTTCACGCCGTCGGCTTCCTGCTGCGCGAAACCATAGGGCGCGAGAAGGGGCGCGAGGAGCGCCGTGAGCACGAACACGGTCGTGATCACGAGACCGATCACGAGCATCGTGCGCTGCAGACCGACACTGCGGCGCAGGTGCGAGATGACCGGCAGGCGGTCGCGCAGCGGGACCTTGCGCGCGGTCAGGGCCGCGGGCGTCGTGGCATCCGTCATGTCAGTACCTCACTCGCGGGTCGATGATCGCCGCGATGACGTCGACGAGGAAGTTGGTGAAGGCCACCAGCACGGCGATCATGACGACGATGCCCTGCACGGCGACGAAGTCGCGCGCCTTCAGGTATTCGCTGAGCATGAAGCCGAGGCCCTTCCACTCGAACGTGGTCTCGGTGAGCACCGCTCCCGACAACAGGAGCGCGATCTGCAGTCCGATCACCGTGATGATCGGGATGAGCGCGGGGCGGTAGGCGTGCTTGGTGACCAGGCGGTACTCCCCCACGCCGCGCGAGCGCGCCGAGGTGACGTACTGCGCGCCGAGCGTGCCGATGACGTTGGTGCGCACGAGGCGCAGGAAGATGCCCGCGGTCAGGATGCCGAGCGCCAGACCGGGCAGGATCGCGTGGATCAGCACGTCACCCACCGCGGCGCCGTCGCCGAGGCGCAGGGCGTCGAGCAGGTAGATGCCGCTCGGGTTGTCGAGGCTCGCGAGCTTCAGCTCGGTGCGCGTGTTCGCGCGGCCGGCGACCGGCAGCACGCTCAGCCACACCGAGAACACGAGCTTGAGCAAGAGTCCGACGAAGAAGATGGGGGTCGCATAGCCGAGGATCGCCCCGATGCGCAGCACCGCGTCGGGCCAGCGGTCGCGTCGGTAGGCGGCGAGCAGACCGAACGGGATTCCGATCAGCAAGGCCACGATCAGCGCGTAGATCGCGAGCTCGAGCGTGGCCGAGCCGTACTGCAGCAGGATGCCGATGACCGGACGGTTGTCGGTGATCGTGGTGCCGAAGTCCCCGCGCAGGATGCCGCCGATGTACTCGAAGTACTGCACGTAGAGCGGACGGTCGTACCCGGCTGCGGCGATGCGTTCGGCCAACTGCTCCGGTGGGAGGCGCCCGCCGAGGGCCGCGGTGATCGGATCGCCGGTGACCCGCATGAGCAGGAACACCACGGTCACGAGGATGAAGACCGTCGGGATGATCAGCAGGAGTCGGACGAGGATGTAGCGCCAGAGGCCGCCGCCTTTCGGGGCGACGGGCGCGGCGATGACGGGGGCGTCGACGGCGGTAGCCATGGGAACCTAACGGGAAGAACGCGGCGGGTGCCCGGCCCCGCGAGGGACCGGACACCCGCCTCGTGATTACTTGTGCAGCGGGGCGTAGCGGAACTTGAAGGACCCGTCGAGGACGGCACCCTCCACGCTCGAGCCGACGATCGCGACCTGCTTGCCCTGGAGCAGCGGCAGCGTCGACAGGTCGGCCGCCACGGCGTCCTGGATCTCGCCGATCTCCTGCTCACGCGTGGCCTTGTCGGTCTGCGTGGCCTGGTCGATGAGCATCTTCTGGACGTCGGCGTTGTCGTAGTGGTTGCCGAGGAAGTTGTCCAGCGAGAAGAACGGGGTCAGGTAGTTGTCGGCATCCGAGTAGTCCGGGAACCAGCCGAGCTGGTACGCGGGGTACACGTCGGCCGTGCGGTCCTTGCTGTACTGCACCCACTCTGTCTGCGCGAGGTTGACGGTGAACAGGCCGTCCTTCTCGAGCTGCGCCTTAATGGCGGCGTACTCGTCACCCGACGAGGGGCCGTAGTGGTCGCCGTTGTACTGCAGGTTGAGGGTGACGGGCGTCGGAACGCCGGCGGCCTCGAGCGTCGCCTTGGCCTTGGCGGCGTCGGGCATGCCGCTGCCGTCGCCGTAGAGACCCTTCAGCGCCTCGTTGGCACCGGCGAGACCCTGCGGAACGTAGGAGTAGAGCGGCGAGTAGGTGTCCTTGTAGACGTCGGTCGCGATGGCCTGACGGTCGATCAGGTCGGCCGCCGCCTGACGCACGGCGAGCGACTTGGCCGCGTCGGCCTCGGGCGTCGTGGCGCCGAAGGGCATCGTGTCGAAGTTGAAGACGATGTAGCGGATCTCGCCACCGGGGCCGTCCACGACCTTCACCGCGTCGTTCGACGACAGGTCGGCGATGTCGGTCGCGCTGAGGCTGCGGAACGCGACGTCGATCGCGCCCGACTGCACGTCGAGCTTGAGGTTGGACGCGTCGGCGTAGTACTTCGCCGAGATGCCGCCGTTCTCGGGCTTGGGCAGCGAGCCCTGGTAGTCGGCGTAGGGCACGTACGAGATGAGCTCGTTCTGCTTGTACGAGTCGATCGTGTACTGGCCGGCGAACGCCTTGCCCTCGACGATGGTGTCGTCGGGCGTCACCGAATCGGCGGAGAACACCTCTTCGTCCACGATCGGCGCGGCGGGGCTCGACAGGATCTGCGGCCAGACCTGGTCGTTGCCGTTCTTGAGCGTGAAGACGACGGTGGTGTCGTCGGGCGTCGCGATGCTGTCCAGGTTTCCGAGGAGCGACGACGGGCCGTTCGGGTCGGCGATCGTGACCTGACGATCGAACGAGAACTTCACGTCCGACGACGTGAGGTCGTGACCGTTGGCGAACTTCAGGCCCGACTTGAGCTTGACGGTGTACTCGGTCGGCGAGGTGAACTCGCCCGACTCGGCGATGTCAGGCGTGACGTCCGACGTGCCGTACTGGCTGTTGAGCAGGAAGGGGTAGACCTGGTTCATCACGGCGAACGAGCCGTTGTCGTACGAGCCGGCCGGGTCGATCGAGCTGATCTTGTCGGTCGTGCCGACGACGAGCGGCTCGGTGGAGCCGCTGTCGGATCCCGTGTCCCCGCCGCCGGCGGAGCAGCCCGCGAGAACGAGTGCCGAGGCGCCGAAAGCGCCGAGAGCGAGGCCGAGACGGCCTCGACCACTGTGGTGCAGTGTCATTGAGTTACCTCTGCTGTGAAGTGTCGATAGCGACAAGTGCCGCCGTCCTTCGGACATCTTTGTCGTCGGCAGGCCACACACCAACTCTTGGCCTGTGTTTTTACGATAACGAAACCTCGGAAATCTTCCGGTCCCCCGGATGACGGTTCGGACTTGTTCCGGGCGGGAGCGCTCCCTACTGCGTTTTGGGGCCAGGCCCGAGGGACCGTGGACGGCGGTGGGCGGCGCGGCGGCGTCCGGTGGGGTGGCATCCGGCTTCGTCCGGTGAGGCGGCATCCGGCGGGGCGGCGTCCGGCGGCGCCCGGCGGGCCGAACTCCTGACTTTCGTGGACCGGCGCGTCGCCGGTGTCGGCGCGAACCCCGGCTGCAGGGGCCGCTCGCCCCCCGAGCGGCGGCATCCTGCGGTCTCGGCCCCGAAAACTCAGGAGTTGAGACCAGCGAGGGCGCGTCCTCCGCGCCGGATTCCAGAACCGGCCGCACCCCATGCCACTCAGTGCGCCGACCAGCCGCCGTCCATCACGTAGCTCGTCCCGGTGACCATTCCGGCATCCGGTCCTGCCAGCCACAGCGCGAGCGACGCAACCTCGGACGGCTCGACGAGCCGCTTGATCGCGGCATCCTTCAAGAGCACCGTCTCGAGCACCTCGGACTCCGGGATGCCATGCGCCCGCGCCTGATCCGCGAGCTGCTTCTCGACGAGCGGCGAGCGCACGTACCCGGGGTCGATGCACACGCTCGTGACGCCGTGACGGGCGCCCTCGAGCGCCGTGGTCTTCGACAGCCCCTCGAGTCCGTGCTTCGCCGTGACGTACGCGGACTTGTATTCCGATGCGCGTATACCGTGCACGCTGGACACGTTCAGCACCCGACCGAACCCGCGCTCGTACATCCCGGGCAGCGCGGCCCGGATCAACAAAAACGGTGCCTCGAGCATCAGCCGCAGCATGAACGAGAAGCGTTCGGGCGCGAAGTCCTCGATCGGACTCACGTGCTGGATGCCGGCATTGTTGACGAGGATGTCGACGTCGAGGCTCAGGTCCCCCAGCGCCGCCGTGTCGGCGAGGTCGACCGCCCATGCGCGGCCGCCGATCTCGGCGGCGAGGGCGTCGGCACCCTCGGCGTTGAGATCGGCGACCGTGACGGTGGCCCCGGCCTCGGCGAACGCCCGGGCGATCGCCGCCCCGATACCGCTGGCGCCACCCGTGACGAGGGCGCGGCGTCCGCTGAGGTCGATGCTCATGGTTCCTACTTCCCCCGCGCGGCGTCGGCGGCGTCGATGGCACGCAGCGAGATGCCGCGCGTCTCCTTCAGTGACAGTACGGCGACCGACGTCAGCACGCAGGCGATCACGATGTAGATCGCGATGGGCAGCCACGAGCCGAAGTCACGCAGCCACTGCGTCGCGAGGATCGGCGCGAGCGAACCGGCGAGGATCGCGGTGACCTGGGCCCCGAGCGAGACGCCCGAGTAGCGCATGCGCGTCGGGAAGAGCTCCGCCATGACCGCCGGCTGCGGCGCGTACATGCCCGCGTGGAACACCAGACCGATCGACACGGCCGCGACGATCACGACGGGGTTGAGCGTGTCGAACATCGGGAAGGCGAAGAACGCCCAGGTCGCGCTGAGGATCGCGCCGGCGAGGTACACGGGCTTGCGGCCGATGCGGTCGGCCAGACGGCCGAGTGGGGGGATCACGGCGAAATGGATGACGTGGGCGATCAGGAGCGCGAGGAGCAGCTGACTCGTGTCGTACGAGTACACGAACTTCAGGTACACGATCGAGAAGCTGACGACGATGTAGTAGACGATGTTCTCCGCGAAGCGCACGCCCATCGCCTGGATGACACCCTTCGGGTAGCGGCGCAGCACCTCGACGACGCCGAACGAGGTCGCCTTCTCCTGCTCGACCTGCTTCTTGGCCTCGAGGAAGATCGGCGCCTCCTCGACGTGCGTGCGGATGTAGAAGCCGACGAGCACGATCACGGCCGATAGCCAGAACGCGACGCGCCAGCCCCAGTCGAGGAAGGCGGCGGGCGTGAGGATGAACGACATCACGAGCAGCACGGTGGTGGCCAGCAGGTTTCCGACCGGAACCGCGGCCTGCGGCCAGCTCGCCCAGAACGCGCGCGAGCGGTCCGGGCTCTGTTCGGCGACGAGCAGGACAGCACCGCCCCACTCACCGCCGACGGCGAAGCCCTGGATGAAGCGGAGCGCCACGAGCATCGCGGGCGCCCAGTATCCGACGGAGGCGAAGCCGGGGAGGCATCCCATCAGGAAGGTGGCCGCGCCGACGATGATGATCGTCGCCTGCAGCGTGGGCTTGCGGCCGAAGCGGTCACCGATCTGCCCGAAGACGATGCCGCCCAGCGGGCGGGCGACGAAGCCGACGGCGTACGTGACGAACGCGGCGATGATGCCGTCGAGCGGCGAGCCCGACGACGGGAAGAAGAACGTGCCGAACACCAGGCTCGCGGCCGTGGCGTAGAGGAAGAACTCGTACCACTCCACGACGGTGCCGGCCATCGAGGCGGCGACGACGCGGCGGATCTTGCTGGTCGAGATTTCGGGGGAGGCGCTGCGTTGCGCGGTGGGGGATTCCATGCTGCTCCTTCGGTGTCGACGGTGACATCCGGGGATGAGTCTGCGCGGCGGCGCGGATCGCGGCAATGCCCAGAGCTGCCGACCAGGTGTGCAGAATTGCACACATGGATGCCACGAACGTCCGCGCCGACGACCTCCTCATGCTCCTCGCGGTGGCGCGCACCGGTCGCTACACCGCCGCCGCGCAGGTCCGCGGCGTCGACCACACCACCGTTGCCCGGCGCATCGCGGCGCTCGAGGACGCCCTCGGCGGACGCGTCGTCGCCGCGTCGGCCCGCGGCTGGGAGCTGACAGCGCTCGGTCAGCACGCCGTCGAGACGGCTGGGCGCATCGAGGCCGCGATGTCGCGGTTGTCGGGTGGGGGAGAGGAGCCGGACCCCGTGTCGGGCGTCGTGCGGATGTCCGCGACCGACGGATTCAGCGCGTACGTGGCTGCTCCCGCGATCGCGGCGTTGCGGCAGCGGCATCCCGAGCTGTCCGTCGAGATCGTGGCCACCCAGCGCCGCGCCGCCTTGCACCGGCCGGGCCTCGACCTGGAGGTGGTCGTGGGGGAGCCGCAGACGTCGCGCGGCACGGCGACCCGCCTCGGCACCTACACGCTCGGCATGTACGCCTCGCGCGCCTACCTCGAGCGTGAGGGGACGCCCCGCGACCTCGCCGAGCTCGAGCGGCACCGCCTGGTGTACTTCGTCGACTCGATGCTCCAGGTCGAGGCGCTGGACCTTCCGCGACGGCTCGTTCCGCGCATGCGCGACGGCGTCACGTCGACGAACGTGTTCGTTCACGTCGAAGCGACACGGGTAGGTGCCGGAATCGGCATGCTTCCGTGTTTCGCCGCCGACCGGCATCCGGATCTTGTCCGCCTGCTGCCCGATCTCGTCGCCGAACGGCTGGCGTACTGGATGATCGTCCGCGCGGACTCGCTGCGCATTCCCGCCGTTGCGGCCCTGTCGGAGGCGCTGCGCGCGCAGACCGTCGCCGCCCAGCCCATGCTCGACGGGGCATAGACGGTTGTCGGGGTAGGTGCCGGGGTTAGCCGGGCTCACGCGTCGTCGTGACGCAGCGTTGCGAACGGGGGAGCCACGCATCCGCCACGCGGGTGAGGATGGATGCCATGACCTCCCCCCAGCGCGTGCGATTCGGCTACTGGACCCCGATCTTCGGCGGCTGGCTCCGCAATGTCGATGACGAGCAGACGCCGGTGTCGTTCGCGCACATCGCCGAGATCGCGCGGGCGGCGGAGGAGGGCGGATTCGATCTGACGCTCATCCCCGAGCTGAACCTCAACGACATCAAGGGCGTCGAGGCGCCGTCACTCGACGCGTGGGCCGTGACCGCGGGGCTCGCGGCGGTGACGTCGACGCTCGAACTGCTCGCGGCAGTGCGGCCCCGGGTTCCACAACCCCTTCCACACGGCGAAGCAGGCCGCGACCATCGACGAGATCAGTGGCGGCCGCTTCACGCTGAACGTCGTCTCGGCGTGGTGGGCCGAGGAGGCGAAGCAGTACGACGGGCTGTTCAGCGCGCACGACGACCGCTACGCCCGCACGATCGAGTGGGTCGAGGTGCTGCGCGGCCTGTGGACGCAGACGCCGTTCGCCTACGCGGGGGAGTACTACCGCACCGAGGGCACGTACCTCGAGCCGAAGCCGCGCGTGATCCCTCGGCTGTACGCGGGCGGCGAGAGCGAGGCTGGTCGCACCGCGATCACGCGCTTCGCCGACGCGTACCTCACCCACGGCGGCACGCTCGACGAGCTCGAGACGAAGGTCGCCGACATGCGGCGCCGTCGCGCGGAGGCCGGGGCTGCGCCGTTCGAGGCGTTCGGCATGGCGGCGTACGCCATCGTCCGCGACACCGAAGAAGAGGCCCAGGCCGAGATCGACCGAATCACCGACGTGCGCGGGGGAGCGGCCTACGGCTCGTACCAGGAGTTCGTGGGCAAGTCGAAGCTCGATACCCCCGTCGATCTCAAGGAATATTCGGTCTCGAACCGCGGTCTGCGCCCGAACCTCGTCGGCACGCCCGACCAGGTGGCCGAGCGCATCGTCGCGTTCGCGAATGTCGGCGTCTCGACGCTGCTGCTGCAGTTCTCGCCGCACCTGCCCGAGCTGCAGCGCTTCGCCGCCGAGGTGATCCCGCGCGTCCGCCGGCTGGAGGCGGTGCGCGACGCCTGACGCCCGGCGCGACCTGCGTCCGGCGCGACCCGGCCTTCGGCGCGCTCCGACGTTCGGTGTCCACGACACGCGGGTCGGGTGCCGCGGCATCCGCGTGTCGTGGACATCAGCGGGGATGCTGAGGCGCCTGCTTCCGCGGGGACGCTCTCAGCGGCCACGCCGGGCCCCGGCTCGCCCTGTGCGGCTCAGCCGAGCGCCCCCACCGCCTCGTGCGGGAGTAGCGCGCCGAGCCAGCGCGCGATCTCGCGCGGTCCGGAGCGCGGAGCGGATGCCTCGACATCGGGGTTGTAGTTGGTGTTGGTGTTCACGTCGTAGGTGACGACACGGCCGTCGCGGGTCTCGATGAACTCGATGCCGGCGACGCCGATACCCTCGGCCGCGAGGAACGCGAGGTAACGGTCGATGATCGCGGGGTCGACGTCGTCGCGGAGACGGAACAGCGGCTCGGGCTCGACGCCGTCGGCACCGGGGACGGCGCACGCTTCGGCCGGGCACAGCTCGAAGCTGCCCGCGCTCGTGTCGACCCGGACGGCGTAGACGAACTCGCCCCCGACGAACTCGGCGCGCGTGATGAACGGCGCGCGGGCGACGAGAAGTTCTTGCAGCAGGGTGATGCCGTCGGGGGAGGGCTCGAAGTCGGGGCCGTCGACCCAGGCCGCGAACTCGTCGTGCGTCTCCCACCGGCGGACGCCCAGGCCCTTGCCGCCCTGGTTGTGCTTGCTGATGAACGGCGCCTCGAACTCCCGGGCCTTCGCGACCAACCCTGCCGTCCCGAACACCGCAGACGTGCGCGGAACCTCGACGCCAGCATGCCTCAGCGCCGCATGCTGCGCGACCTTGCTGACCTCGAGCTCGAGCACGTCGGCACCGTTCACGACCGTGCGTCCCCACGAGGCGAGCCACCGCAGCACCGCACGGCCGTACTCCTTGCTCGCCGCGTGGTCGCGCGTGTGGGCCGACGCACTGAGCCGCGACCAGAACACGCCCTCCGGAGGCTCGACGGAGAGATCGATGGACCCGTCGGTCAGCAGCCACTCCTCCAGCGGAACGCCCTCCGCCTCGAAGGCCGCCTGGAACGGCGGAAGCCACTGGGGGTTCTCATGGATCACGTACACACTGCCCGACATTCCGTCAGGCTAACCCGGGCCTCCGACAGCGGGACAGGTCGTCGTCACGCGCGGTCACGACGGACGCCGACTGGGGAATTGGCATCCGGATCTGTATCGTGACAAGGCTGTACGGCCGGAAGGGATGCCATGACCACCGAGTACATCGACGCGAACCGCGCCAACTGGAATGAGCGTGCCACGCTGCACGCCGCCCGCGACGGGTCGGGCTACGGCGTGCTGCGGTACGTCGAGGATCCGGCCGCCCTCAGCGACGTCGTGCGGTTCGATCAGCCGCTCCTCGGCGACCTCAGCGGGGTGCGCGCGGTGCACCTGCAGTGCCACATCGGCACCGACACGCTGTCGCTCGCGCGCCTCGGTGCCCGCGTGACGGGCCTGGACTTCTCCGAGAACGCCGTCACCGAAGCCCGGCGCCTCGTCGCCGAAACCGGCGATGACGTGGACTTCGTGCAGTCCGACGTGCGGAAGGCGGCGGAGGTGCTGCCGAAGGGAGCTTTCGACCTCGTCTACACCGGCATCGGCGCGCTGTGTTGGCTGCCGTCGATCACGGAGTGGGCCGGGGTCGTCGCCGACCTGCTCGCCCCCGGGGGCACGCTCCACATCCGCGAGGGGCACCCCGTGCTGTGGTCGATGAACGAGACGCTCCCCGGTCTCACGCTCGCCTTCCCCTACTTCGAGCAGCCCGTCCCTCTGGAGTGGGATGACGACAGCACCTACGTCGAGGTGTCGGCGCCGCTGCAGTCGACCCGCACGTACGAATGGAACCGGGGCCTCGGCGAGATCGTCACGGCGCTGCTCGACCGCGGGCTGCGGATCGACGCTCTGGTCGAGCACGACAGCGTGCCGTGGGAGGCGCTCCCGGGCCGCATGACCCTGCGGCCCGAGGGCGAATACGCCCTCACCGAGCAGCCGTCGGTCATGCCGCTGAGCTACACGATTCGGGCCTCGAAACCGGCCTGAGCGGGCGTAGGGTCCCCGGCGGGCGGAGGAGTGTCAAGACCCGCGGGGCCCCGGACGGGCCCGTGGGAGGGTGCCGGAATGGAACGGAGAGCCCACCAACGAACAGCTCCGATGACGTTCCGGAGCACCGCTGCGGCGGTCACCGCACTCGCCCTGGCCGCGGTCGGGGTCGCCGGCTGCACGGCACAGACGACGGATGCCGCGTCGTCACCGCCGCCTGTGGCATCCCAGGCTCCCTCTCTCTCACCGACGCCGGCGCCGACGGACGACGCGAGCAGCGACGAGGCCCTTCTGCCGATCCCCGTCGACGAGATCGGCGACTGGGCGGAGACGGCGGTTCCACCCTCCGAGAGTGGCGCGCTGACCGGCAGGCTGACCGGCTGGATGAGCCAGAACACGTCCCCGCATCAGCGGAACTCCTTCGGGTTCCTCGAACCGGGCGACTATCAGGGCCAGCTCGCCTGCCGCGGCGGCGGCACCATCGTCCTCTCGGCCGGCGAACTCGACAGCGAGTCCCTGGCGGACACGGTCTCCTGCGACAACTCCACGATCGCCTTCGACGTGTCGATCGCGCAGACCGGGATGACGATCGATCTCGACCTCGAGGGGGATCCGTCGATCTACGCGGTGTCACTCAAACGAATGGGGTGAGGGGCGCGGCACCCGTGACGAACGTCACCCCCACGAGGTGACCCCCGCCCCGGGTGCCGAGGCCGCTGGGGGGCCACGATGAGGACATGACCTCCTCCACCCCCGGCCCCGCGGCGATCGATGCGCGGGGCGTCGTCAAGAGCTTCGGCTCCGTCCACGCCGTCCGCGGCGTCGATCTGCGCGTGCAGCCCGGCGAGATCGTGGCGTTCCTCGGCCCGAACGGCGCCGGGAAGACCACCACGATCGACATGATCCTCGGGCTGACGAACCCCGACGCGGGCTCGATCGAGGTGTTCGGACACACGCCCCGCGGCGCCGTGTCGCGCGGCCTCGTCTCCGCCGTCCTCCAGACCGGCGGGCTGCTAAAAGACCTCACGGTGCGCGAGACCGTCGAGCTGACGGCGAGCCTGTTCGCCGAGAAGCGTCCCGTGGACGAAGCGCTGGAGCGGGCCGGCATCCGGGATCTCGCCCACCGCCGCGTCGGACTGTGCTCGGGCGGCGAGCAGCAACGGCTGCGGTTTGCGATGGCGCTCGTGAGCGACCCGGCGCTGCTGATCCTCGATGAGCCGACCACGGGCATGGACGTCGAGGCGCGCCGCTCGTTCTGGGCCGCGATCCGGGCGGATGCCGCCCGCGGACGCACCGTGATGTTCGCGACGCACTATCTCGACGAGGCCGACGAGTACGCCGACCGCATCGTGCTGATGAGCCGTGGGCAGATCGTCGCCGACGGGTCGACCGCCGAGATCAAGAACCTCGTGTCGGGTCGGGTCGTGCAGGCGACGCTTCCGGATGCCGACCTCGCGGCGCTGGCGGCTCTCCCGGGCGTCGATTCGGTCGAGGCCAGCGGCGAGCGCGTCACGATCCACACGCGCGATTCAGACGCGCTCGCACGACACCTGCTCACCGCCACCCCCGCGCGGGACCTCGAGATCACCGCGCAGAACCTCGAGAGCGTGTTCGTCGCTCTGACCATCGACTCCCCGGCATCCGCCGACGCCTCGAACGGAGCATCCCGATGACCGCCATCAGCCTCGACCGTCCCGCACCCGTCCTCGGGGGCTTCACGCTCACCTACCTGCGGATCGAGTTGCTCCGCAAGATCCGCAACCCGCGGGCGCTGATCTTCACCGTCGCGTTCCCGGTGCTGATGTTCTTCATCATCGGGTACCAGATGCTCGATCTGCCCCTGACCGATGTGCCGGTGGCATCCGGGGGAGTGTCGGTGGCCGCCTACATCATGGTCTCGATGGCGATGTACGGCGCGATGATGTCGGCGACCCAGACGGGGGCCGCGGTCGCTGTCGAGCGCGCGCAGGGCTGGACGCGTCAGCTGCGACTCACGCCGCTGAATCCCCTGGTCAACGTGATCATCAAGCTCTTGGCGGGCATGGTGTTCGGTCTCATCGCCGTGATCGCGACGTACCTCGTGGCATCCTTCTCGGGGGTTCAGCTGTCTGCTGTGCAGTGGATCGTCACGGGTGTCGCCGCGTGGCTGCTGGCCGGAGCGGTGTTCACGACGCTCGGACTCATGGTCGGGTACATGGTGCCGGGCGAGAACGTCGCGCAGATCACCAGCCTCGCGGTGGTGCTGTTGTCGTTCCTCGGCGGGCTGTTCTACCCGCTGTCGACGATGCCCGACTTCCTGCAGACGATCGGCAAGCTGACGCCGGTGTACGGCATCGGAGTGCTCGCGCGTGCGCCGCTGACGGGGGATGCCTTCGACCTCGGTGCCCTCATCAACGCAGTGGTGTGGCTCACGGTCTTCATCGTGGGCACGGTTTACTTCTTCCGCCGGGACACGCGGCGTTCGTGAGCCGCTCTATCGTGAACGACATGAGCGAGACGACCGGCCCGGGGCGCGTGCGCGCTCCGGGCAGGCGCTCGTTCACGCGGGGCTGGTTCATCGGCGGCGGCCTCTCCCTGATCTGGACCTTCCCGACGCTGGTGTCGATCTGGGAGTCGCCCGATGCTGTCGCTCACGCGGTGGGAACGCTCATCGTGGTGGTCTTCGCGGCGGTGTTCCTCGCGAGCGTCCCGTTCGCGCGCCGCACGCCCTCCGGGTGGCGCCGGCTGATCCCCGCCGCCGTGATGTTCGCCCTGAGCCTGAGCCTGGCGCCGTGGATCGGCGGCGACGTGCGGTGGATGTGGACGTTCGTCGGCGTCGCCGTCGCGGTGTCGAGCGTGGCCCGGCGCCCCACGTGGATCCTCGTGCTGCTGCTGAGCGCGTCGTCGTTCATCGTCGGAGCGTGGAGCGGCGCCGACACCTTCACGAACGTCCTGAGCTCGGCGATCATCCTGTCCATCTCGATCATGATGCTGAGCTTCGTGCAGAACATCACGACCCTTGAGCGCCTGCGGGCCACGCAAGAGCAGGTCGCCGAACTCGCCGCCGAGCGCGAACGCAGCCGCGTCGCACGCGACGTGCACGACATCCTCGGCCACTCGCTGACCGTGATCACGGTGAAGGCCGAACTGGCGGGAAGACTCATGGATGCCGGCTCCCCGGCCGCCCGCGACGAGATCGGGCAGATCGAGCAGCTGTCGCGCGGCGCGCTGGCCGACGTCCGCGCGACGGTGCACGGATATAGAGGTGTGAGCATCAGCGGAGAGTTGGCGGCCGCGCGGGCGGCGCTGGAGAGCGCCGGGGTCACGGCGGAGTTGCCCGGGTCGACGGACTCGGTGCCGTCCGACCGCCGGGAGCTCGCGGGGTGGGTTGTGCGCGAAGCGGTGACCAATGTGGTGCGGCACGCGGGGGCTTCGCTGTGTCGGGTTTCGCTCGACGGCCGATCGGTGGAGGTCGCGGACGACGGGTGCGGGCCTTCTGGTGCTTCTTCGTCGGGTTCGGGGCTGCCGGGGCTGCGCGAACGCGTCGAGACCGCCGGTGCCCGTATGACCGTGGGCCGCAGCGACCTCGGCGGATTCCGTGTGAGGGTGACGTGGTGATCGGTATGACCTTGGGCCGCAGCGACCTCGGCGGATTCGGGGCGGGGTGACGTGGTGATCCGACTCCTCATCGCCGATGATCAGGCCCTTGTCCGCGGCGCCCTCGCCGCCCTGCTCGGCCTGGAGCCCGACATCGAGGTCGTCGCCCAGGTCGGCCGCGGCGATGAAGTGGTCGAGGCCGCCCGCGCGTCCGAGGCGACCGTGGCGCTGCTCGACATCGAGATGCCCGGCATCGACGGCATCGCCGCCGCGGCGCAGCTGCGTGCGGAAGTTCCCGGATGCCGCGCCCTCATGGTCACGACCTTCGGCCGGCCGGGATACCTGGCGCGCGCCATGCAGGCTGGGGCGTCGGGATTCGTGGTGAAGGACACGCCCGCGGCGGAGTTGGCGGATGCCGTGCGGCGGGTGTCGGCGGGGTTCCGCGTGGTGGATCCATCGCTGGCCGCAGAGTCACTGGCGCAGGGGGACTCACCGCTGACCGAGAGGGAGACCGACGTGCTGGCCGCGGCCCGGTCCGGCGGTTCGATCGCCGACATCGCGCGGATGGTCCACCTGTCGGAAGGCACGGTGAAGAATCATCTGTCCAGCGCGATCGGGAAGACCGGAGGCCGGAATCGCGCGGATGCGGTGCGGGTGGCGGTGGAGCGGGGGTGGCTGTGAGCGCGCGGTCCACACCAGCACGGGATTGGTCCCGCAACTCCTACTCCGAGGCGCAAGAGACGTAGAGGGGGCCCGGCGTGTTCGCCGGGCCCCCTCTACGTCTTTTGCACTCAGCGCAGGAGACCCTGCGCACGCTCGATTCGCTCCCGAAGTCCCTCCTGGAACTGGTCACTTTGGCTGACGGTTTCGATGTGGGTGGCGATAGCCGCTCGGATCACGTCCGAGATGGGTCGGTTCTCGATGCTGGCAACCGTCTCTAGTTGCTCGGCTTGCTCGACCGGCAGGCGAATGGTCATTGCTTTCTGTTCCGGCATGCCCCAATCTTGCCACCAAACCAAGTGTATTGCAAGCTATCATGGCTGCAAGGTGCATAGCACCATAAACCTCTGGTATCGTGGTATCACTTACTAGTCCTGAGGAGGACAACATGAGCGACAGCTCCGCATCCCGTGCAGGGAAGATCACCATCCACATCGACGGCGAGCCCTACAAGATCCACGCCGGCCCGACCCCCGTCGCCGCGCTGCGCGCATTGCGCCAGCCGCCCGTCCCGGACGACAAGGATCTCTGGCTGGACATCGAGGACGAGCAGGACCAGGAGCTCGACCCCGCCGGCAGCGTCAACGTCACCGACGGCATGCGGTTCTTCACCGAGATCGACGCCATCACCATCCGCATCGACCGCGTCGAGTACGAGGTCTTCGAGCGCAAGATGACCGGCGCCAAGCTCCGCACTCTGCCGAGCCCGGACGTCGCCGCCGACCGCGATCTCTGGCGCGACATCCCCGACAAGCGCGACGTCAAGGTGCAGGACGAGGACATCGTCCACCTCAAGGACGGCATGCGGTTCTTCACCGCCCCCGGCCGCATCAACCCCGGACAGGAGTCGTGAAGCTCCCCGAGCCGGACCGCGAGTTCCTTGACCGGTCCGGAATCGCCTACCGCGTCTTCGACGACGGCGGCATGCTCAACGTCGAACTGATCGACTTCCCCCTGCCGCCCGGGCTGAACGCGACCACCGCCAGCGTGCTGTTCCGTCTCTCGGCCAGCTACCCTGACACCCCCCCGGACATGTGGTGGATCATCCCCCACCTGACTCCGGTCGGTGGTGGGGTGATCCCCGCCACGGAAATCATCGAGACGTACGACAGTCGCAGCTGGCAGCGCTGGTCGCGGCACCTGGACCCGGCCGCCTGGCGGTCCGGAATCGACGGCCTGGAGAGCTACGTGCGACTGCTGCGCACCGAGCTGGGGAGCGCCGCCGCATGAGCGCCACGCTCCGCCTCACCGGCCCTTTGCACGACGGGCTGGTGGCCATGGCCACCAGCCCGATCGAGGCAGGCGCCGTGCTTCTCGCATACCAGGTCGTCACCGACACCGGCGACGTCATCCTTCTTGGCAACGAGCTCATCGCGGTCCCCGAGGAGGCCTACGAGGTCCGCACCAATCGCGCACTGCAGATCACATCCGACGGGTACATCCACGCCCTCAAGACCGCACGTGATCGTGGCGCGATGGCGCTGTGGGTCCACAGCCACCCGGGGAACCGTGCAATCCCCCGCCCCAGCATCCACGACCGCGGCGTCAACGATCAGCTCGAACCGCTCTTCGGCGACCGCACCGAGACCGATCAGTACGGGTACCTCGTGGTCAGCCACGACGGCGATGCTCTGACCTTCGCTGGCGAGCTCAGCGGGCTCGTTACCACCCCGATCACGCGGCTGTCCGCGATCGGGGACCGGTGGATCTTCCGCCCTGCCTATGACTCTCCCGCAGGTGCAGACCGCGCCCTGTTTGACCGGAACATCCGCGCGTTCGGTGACGGCATTCAGAGCACCATCAGCAGTCTCACTGTCGCGATCGTCGGTGCCGGCGGCACCGGCTCGGCCACCGCCGAGCAGCTCGCCCGCCTCGGGGTCCGCTCGTTCATCCTGATCGACCCCGACACCCTCTCCGACTCCAACACGACCCGCGTCTACGGCTCCACCCCCGACGACGTCGGCCGGGCCAAGGTCGATGTTCTCGGCGATCACCTCGAACGCATCGCTGACGGCGTGCACACCACTCGCATCCAGGGCACCATCCTCACCGAACGCATCGCCCGCACTCTCATGGGTGCCGACGTCGTGTTCGGCTGCACCGACGACAACGCGGGGCGTCTACGGCTGTCTCGCCTGCCCTACTACTACCTGGTCCCCGTGATCGACTGCGGCGTCCAGATCCCTGCCGACGCGCACGGCATCATTGCCGGCGTGTTCGGGCGAGTTACTACCCTGCACCCCGGGGCTGCATGCCTCATCTGCCGGGACCGGATCGACTTCGGCCTCGCCGAAGCCGAGACTCGCTCCGCAGAAGAGCAGCGGCGTCTCGAGAAGGAAGGCTACGCCCCGGCCCTGCCCGGGGTGGAACCGGCCGTGGTGACCTTCACCACCCTTGTTGCAGCCACCGCCGTCAGTGAGCTATTGGAGCGTCTCGTGGGCTACGGCGACACCCCCACCCCGTCGGAGCTGATCCTCTACATCCACGACCGCACCCTCCGCGGGAACATCGAGGACCCACACTCGGACCACTATTGCGACCCGGCAAATCCGCGTATCGGCACGGGCCATGACATGTTCCTGGGGCTGAATTGGACCTCCTGAACCGGTTTCGATACTGGTGGCGGTGGAGGGTCCTTCTGCACGTCGATTCCGTTGATGACGTTCCGGCCCGCCTCCGCCGCCGACAGGCCGCCATCGTCGGCACCAGCTACCAGAAGTGGCTTGCCTTCGACTGCCCCTGCGGAAACGGGCATCGAGTGCTCCTCAACTTGGACGACAACCACTACCCTCGGTGGCGCGTCACCAGTGAGCGTCCGCTCACACTCGCACCCAGCGTCGATGAAGAAAGCGCCGCTGGTCACTGCCATTACATCGTGCGCGACGGGCGCATCCGATGGGTTGAACGAAAGGGCCGCCGATGACGATCGAGCCGAATCCGGGCGATAGCGACGAAGAGAACCCCGAGCCTTTCGTCCCAACGCCGGTTCCGACCCCTGAACCAACCCCGGGCCCTCGCATCCCCTCAAAGACGCCCCTGTACGAGGCGCTGAACGCGCCCCGCTACGCACGCCAGGCGCTAATCAAGGAGATTGAGCAGATGACCAAGACCAGCTTGATCTGCTATGTCTCCCCGAACTCTCAGATCGAGCGAGACGACGTCATCGCAATGGTTGACCTTCTGCACAACACGGTCCCAGGCACTCCCCTCGATCTGATGCTGCACTCGCCCGGCGGGAGCATCGACGCCGCTGAGAAGCTGATCACCCTTGTTCGCAAACGGGCTGGCACAGCACCCGTCAGAGTGATCGTGCCGGACTACGCAAAAAGCGCCGCCACTCTCATCGCCCTGGGCGCCGACGCTATCCTCATGTCCGACTCCTCAGAGCTGGGCGTTATCGACCCTCAGGTGGAGCTGCCTAACGGCAAAGGTCACCTCCAGGCCATCTCTGCGCAGAGCTACCTCGACGCGTTCAACGACTGGGCGAACATGCTCCGCGAGAACCCCGCCGATCCCGTCGCCCGCTTGATGCTCGACAAGATGGAGCCCAGCACCATCCGTAGATTGGAGCAAGCAACGACCCGGTCGCGATCGATTGCGGCCGCGCTCCTGGCGACAGGCATGATCAAGGACGAGGCTGAAGCAAGCGCAATTGTGGATGACCTCAGCGATACCCAAAAATGGCGCTCTCACGGGCAGATGATCCCCCAGGAAGCGCTGCTCAAGTTGGGGCTCAGCGTCAAATACCTTTCCCCGCACGACCGTCAGTGGCAGCTCTACTGGCGCCTTTTTTGCCTCCAGATCACGGCCGCCAATGGCTCGGTAAAGCTCTTTGAGGGGTCCTACGCTTCGCTCGCGTTGCCGTAGCGGTGGCGATGTGACGCCCCGAGCCATGATCCCTGTACCGCCACCGAATGGGAACCGCTCGCCTCCACGTACCTGTGGAACGTCGTGTGAATGGCACCTCGACCGTTGCGGCCTGACTGAAAGACCAGGCCGAAAGGCCCATCGCTGCTACGCAAGCAAGGCCCACAGCGATCACCAACGAGCTGGCGACGACGAAGAGTGGGTCCAGGTTGCCTGCGATTGTCATCGCGCGCACCGCGCAGTAAATCCGTTCTGCGCGGAGAGCTCAGGTTGTATGTTCCAAGACCTTCGGTCGTTCCACTAGTTGAGCACAATGCACGACGTGACGCACGGTCGTAACGATGCGCCCGGCTTGTTCATCGAGGCATAGATGAGGACCACGGGACTCGGCGGCACCGGCAGGCTGGCCGGATCTCAGTCGGAGCGCTGATGCGGGCCAACGGTTGCAGCGCCCAATCTTAACAAGGCCGGTATCCACGAGCTAGCCCTGGTCTCCGGGCCGCTAGCCACGAGAGCTGGTCGCGTTCCTCGCAGGCTGTTAGCGACGCGAGCGGCCCCCGCCGAAGCTCGTCGGATTCAGCCTAGAAGGCCCGTGGTGCTGCGCCAAGCTTTTCGATTCCCCCAGCAGTTCGGCGGAAACGATACCCGAAAGCAGTGAAATCGACCTTCACGCGTTGTCGAACATGGGATCTGATGTATCTGTTGGCTTCGATTTCATCCCGAGTTCTGGGCATATTTTCTAGCGGCTGCGGGCATTTCCAAACATAAGGGCTATCGCGTGTGAGCCAGAACACATCCTGCGAGTGAACCACCTTATCATCGACAAGAAGTTGAAGGTCCGAGACGGGTTGGCCCTTCTTGACATACAGATGCACGGCCCACCTATTCAGATACTCATTCTCTCCCCTTAGCACTCGAACTCGTAGCTGAAACTCCAAGGCAATGGTCAGGGCTTTCTCCTGATCGACGCGAATTTGATGCTTTGACACTCGCGAGCCAACGAACAACCCGATGCCTGCAATCGCCCCGCTTGTTACGACACCCAGCCACGCCGCTATGGTGTCGAAAGTAATCTCCGCCTTCGCGCTCCACGTCACTAATTCGGAAAGCCGAAAGAAGAGCTGCGTTGCGAGCGTCGCTGCGACGCCGATGGCAATGCCCACGACTACGTATTTGACTCGGCGAGCGATTGTGGAATTCCTCCCCATGACGCAAGCGTGCCACATACGCGTAGCAAAACCAGCATTTTCTATAGTCGCGCCGGGCGGACGGAACTTCCGTGGCGAGCATCGACGCGCTTACCCCAGAGACCACGAGCGGTCTTCCGGTGCTGGCTCTCTCCCCAGTTAACTGGTCCGACTCAATCGAGCTAGTGCCAGCCCCATATTGTCAGCTGCGGTGAGACCTTCAGCTCTACGCCTACGCTCCCACCCCAAACGCCACAGCCTCCTCCTCGGTAAGCATCCGCGACCGGATCAGAAACCGCATGCCCGTCGGCCCCTCCACCGAGAACCCCGCACCACGCCCCGGCACCACGTCGATCGTGAGGTGCGTGAACTTCCAGTACTCGAACTGCGACTCCGACATGTACACCTCGATCGGGTCGTCGAGGCCGACGTCGATGTGGCCGAGGTGCACGTCGCTGGGGCCGGTGAGGAACATCCCCACCGGGTAACACATGGGGGAGCTGCCGTCGCAGCAGCCGCCCGACTGGTGGAACATCAGCGGGCCGTGCTTCGCGGTCAGGTCGCGCAGCAGCGCGGCCGCGGCATCCGTCACGTCCACGCGGGAGAGCTGGGTCGTCATGTCCCACTCCTTTCAGTTCATGTCCCAAAATGTGTTGGCTGAGCAGCCGCTAACCGGCCATAAGTGGGACGAGGGTCCGCCCAACCCATGAGCAGTCGCCGCGGCATCACGCTCGAAATGGGTGTGACCCCCGGGCGCGAACCCGGGGGTCACTGAGCGTCGGCGACCCGCCGCCCCGACGCTCCGTCGATCAGAAGAAGCCCATCGCGCCTTCGGCGTACGACACGAGCAGGTTCTTCGTCTGCTGGTAGTGGTCGAGCATCTTCAGGTGGTTCTCGCGGCCGATGCCCGACTGCTTGTACCCGCCGAAGGCGGCGTGCGCCGGGTACTGGTGGTACGTGTTGGTCCAGACGCGTCCGGCCTCGATGGCACGGCCGGCGCGGTACGCGGTGTCGCCGCTGCGGCTCCACACGCCGGCGCCGAGGCCGTAGAGGGTGTCGTTCGCGATCGAGATCGCGTCGTCGAAGTCGTCGAACGACGTGACCGAGAGAACGGGGCCGAAGATCTCCTCCTGGAAGATCCGCATGTCGTTCGTGCCCTCGAACACCGTCGGCTGCACGTAGTAGCCGCCCGACAACTCGCCGCCGAGGTCGACCCGCTCGCCACCGGTGAGCAGCTTCGCGCCGCCGGCCTTGCCGATGTCGATGTACGACAGGATCTTCTCGAGCTGGTCGTTCGAGGCCTGCGCACCGATCATCGTCTCGGGGTCGAGCGGGTTGCCCTGCTTCACCTTGCCGACGCGCGCGAGGCCGTCGCCGAGGAACTGGTCGTAGATCGACCGCTGGATCAGCGCCCGCGACGGGCACGTGCACACCTCGCCCTGGTTGAGCGCGAAGAGCGTGAAGCCCTCGAGCGCCTTGTCGTAGTACGCGTCGTCGGTGGCACGCGCGACATCTTCGAAGAAGAGGTTCGGGCTCTTGCCTCCGAGCTCAAGCGTCACCGGGATGAGGTTCTGCGACGCGTACTGCATGATCAGGCGACCCGTGGTGGTCTCACCCGTGAAGGCGACCTTGCGGACGCGCTTGTGCTGCGCGAGCGGCGCCCCCGCCTCGATACCGAAGCCGTTGACGATGTTCACGACACCGGCCGGCAGCAAGTCGCCGATGATGTCGAACAGGAACAGCAGCGACGCCGGCGTCTGCTCGGCCGGCTTGATCACGACGCAGTTGCCCGCGGCGAGCGCGGGAGCGAGCTTCCACGCGGCCATGAGGATCGGGAAGTTCCACGGGATGATCTGCGCCACCACACCGAGCGGCTCATTGAAGTGGTACGCGACGGTGTTCTCGTCGAGCTGGCTGAGCGAGCCCTCCTGCGCCCGCAGCACACCCGCGAAGTAGCGGAAGTGGTCGACGGTCAGGGGGATGTCGGCGGCGAGCGTCTCGCGCACCGGCTTGCCGTTCTCCCACGTCTCGGCGACCGCGATCATCTCGAGATTCTGCTCGATGCGGTCGGCGATCTTGTTCAGGATGACGCTGCGCTCGGCGGGCGTGGTCTTCTTCCAGGATGCGAACGCCTTCCAGGCGGCATCCACGGCCCGGTCGATGTCGGCGGCGTCACCGCGCGCGATCTCGCAGAACGGCTTGCCCGTGACGGGGGTGATGTCTTCGAAGTACTCGCCGCTGTGCGGCTCGACCCACTCTCCGCCGATGTAGTGCCCGTACCGCTCGCGATACTGGGCGACGGCCCCGCGCTGTCCGGGGGCGGCGTAGACGCTGGAAACGCCTTCTTCGACGATGGTCATGCGTGTCTCCTTCGACGGTCATGAACGCCGCGACGGCTCCGGGCGGCGATGCGCCGACGGTACGCCGGGGCACGTTGCATCCGGTTGCACGGGCTTGGGCCGCGAGATCACACGTTCCGTTCGAGATCACACGTTGGGGTCGCCCAGACCGGGTGCTCTCGCGCGGATCGTGTGCTCTCGGCGCCGCCCACGGCCGCCCGCCCGCGCCCGCCACCGCCCGGCCGCGACGCAAGCCCGCCCGCGCGGCGCGGCGACGCCGACCGGGCAGCGGCCGCCTGCCACGCAGAACGACGGATGCCGCGACCCCAAGGCCGCGGCATCTGTCACGTCGTGCGCCTACGCGTCGGCGTCGACCAGCACCGACCGCAGCGGCGGGACGTTGACCTCATGCAGGTCGACGTCGTCGAGGCGCTCGATGCTCACCACGCGGGGCGCGATCGCGCGGTCGTCGGCCACGATCCAGCTGCCGACGAGCAGGAAGCGGTCGTTGCCGGCGGTGATCGGACCGGTCACGGCGAAGGTGTTGTGGGTCGGCGTGATGAACGTGACGCGCACGGGCGTGCCGTGGGGAAGCGTCGAGGGGTCGACGACGTCGGCCGACAGTGCCGGCTCGGGGGCGGGGATGCCAAGGTCGATGCGCTGGATCTCGGCACTCGTGGCGAGGATGACGTCGCCCACGAGCGGCTGACCGCCGACGCCGATGCGCACGGTGCCCTCCAGGGCGTACAGCCCGTAGCGCGGCGAACGGACGAGGACGCGGGCGATGTCGCCGGCCTTCACCTCGGCCACAGCGTCACGGATGCGCCCCACATCGCGACGGGCGCGAGCTGCCGAGAAGATGTCGAGCGTCTGTTCGTCCATGGATTCAGCGTAACCAGGGCCTCCGACATCCTCGACGGTTCGTCACTCGTCGGGTGCTTCCCCATCCGCTCCTCGCACAGTCTGCATCGCGAGCGAGGTCGACGGCTGGCCGACGTACGCGGTGAGCAGGATCATGAGCTCGGTCAGACCGTCGTCGTCGATACCGTTCCGGCGCGCTACTCCCAGGTACACCGCGAGCCGATCGTCGGTGACGCCCTGGGCGACGAGGGCCGCGATCGTGGAGAGAGCTCGGTCTCGGTCGGTCAGATGCGATCCCGACCATCCGGGGCCGCCAGCCGCAAGGAAGGCCTCTTCGACGAAGGCTGGGCCCGCCCTACCCTCCATGAGCCGCTGGGCGGTCGCCTCGTCGACTCCGAAGTTGCGCGCATACACGCGCCGCCCCGCGGCCATCCGCGCCGAGTCGCTCATCGGAACGCCTGCTCGCTCAGCATCGGGATGCCGGCGAACGCTCGCGCGTCGTGTGCGGGGATCACGCGATAGCGGTCGGCCAGCGCAGAGACACGAGCCAGATCCTCCCGCACGCGCGCCGGATCACTGTCGGCGAGACGCCGCATCAGCCAGGGCCGATCAACGTTGCGCTGCACTCCCTCGAGCTGCCAGGCCAGGTCGCCGATGAAGGCGTACTTCTCTCCGGGGGTGCGCACGAAGACGATGACCGAACCGGACGTGTGCCCCGCCGCAGGGACGATCACGATGGATCCGTCGCCGTAGTGGTCGTGGCTGACGGGGAACCCCTCGAACGGCCCGTCGTCGAAGGCGTAAGTCACGAGCCGGCGGTCGCGCGAGACCTCGGCGAAGACCCTGTCGTCTTTCGCGTGGCCGGCGTAGCCGATCTCGGCATCTGTGAGGAGGACGGGAACGTCCAGGTCGGCGATCCCGCTGACGTGATCCCAGTGCGAGTGCGTGAGCAGGATCCCCGCCAACCGGGCGAGGTCGTACCCCGCGGCGCTGAGCTGATCGATGACGGGCATCTCCACCGTGTGCGCTGACCGGCGGAACGCCGGCAGCATCCGAAGGTGGCGCTCGAAGTCGCGACCGAAACCGGAGTCGATGAGCAGGTCACCGGCCGGGTGCCGCACGAGGGCAGCCGTGGCGGCGAACTGGCGCTTATCGAAGAGAGAACCTCCGCGGAACGCCAACGCGGCACGTGACGCGTAGCTGCCCGTCGGCAGTGCGAGAACGCTCACGTCAGGAATCTGTACGTTGTGGTCAGTATTGATCATGTTGTTCATTAAATGTCTGGCAGCCCAGTTTTGTCTAGACTGCTCGACATGCTGGCAAGTTCTGAGCCGACCGACCCTCGCATCGCCCGCACGCGGCGCGATGTCGTGGATGCCGCAGCCGAGGTGCTGCTCGACCAGGGCTGGGAGCACGTCACGCATGCCGAGGTGGCGCGACGCGCGGGCTACGCAAAGGCGACGATCTATGCCCACTGGCCCCAGCGCATCGACCTCGTCCGCGATGCGGTCGACCGCATCTGTGACGCCGCCCACCACCCCGAGCCGACAGGTGACCTCCGCGGCGACCTCATCTCCGCGCTCACCGACTTTGCCGCAGACCTGTCGACCGGCCAGCTCGCGCGCGTACTCGGCGGCGTCATCGAACGAAGCGGTACCGACCCCCTCGTCGACAAACTGCGCGGACGTCTGTACGACACCGGCACGGCCGGACTGCGTCAGGTGCTCGAGACTCACCTCCCGGCGGAGGACGTCGACGTCTCGCTGTCGCTCTTGACCGGGGCCGTCCTCGTGCGAGTGACCTTCGAGGGCCGCCCGGCGGGCCGTTCCTTCGTCGCCAGCGTGGTGGACCGCACGGTCTCGCAGCTCGGGCGCAACGAAACCTCCTGAGCCCCGCGGGGACTTCCCGCGTCAGTCCTGTTCGAGGCGCTCGATCCGGGCGACGAGGCCCGCGCGTTTCGGCGACCGTGCGGGCAGCATCCCGAGGCACAGGCGCAGCAGCTCGGCGTCGTCGCGCGCATCGGCGGTGTCGGCGTAGGCGAGCAGCACGTCGACCCCCGCTTCCTCCAGCAGCGCTTCGCGCAGCGCCTGGCGCACCGACTCGCGCACGTCGGCCACCCCGGGGGCCACCGAGTCGGGCAGCACCGGCCCGCGATACGCGGCAAGCGCCACGCGATGCGCCCCTCGGTCGAGCAGCGACAGCACGTGCTGGGCGTCGGTCTCGAGGCCATCGGGCAGCCGATACGGCCGGGATGCCGGCACCAGAGCGGGCGCGAGGGGCGCGAGCACCTTTCGCAGCCGCACCATCTCGGGGCGCAGCGTCTCGGTCGCCGGGTGCCCGTAGACCGCCTCGCTCAGCGCCTCGGCCGACATCCCCTCGCGGTGCACGGCGAGGAGCAGCAGAATCTCGGCGTGCCGCGCACCGAGCTCGACCACCGTCTCGCCGGTCTGGCCCGACACCTCCAGCAGCGCACGGTCGCGGCCCAGGATCCGCAGCACGGCACGCGTACCGGGGGAGCGCCGCGGACGACGCGGCGGCGGGTCCTGCTGCGCACGGAGCCGCCCGACGAGGATCTCGCTCTCGATCGCCCGAGCCGTGGCATCCACGAGCAACTGGGCCTGCGGGGTCACGGCCTCGGGGCCTCCCGTGACGTCGATGACGCCGAGCAGCCGACGCGTCTCGGGATCGTGCACCGGTGCCGCGGTGCACGACCACGGCTGCACGAGCCGGTTGAAATGCTCGGCACCGCGGATCTGCACCGACCGGTCGAGCGTCAGCGCCGTCCCCGGGGCGGAGGTGCCCACGGCATCCTCGGCCCAGTTCGCCCCCGCGACGAAGCCCATGTCGCCGGTCAGGGTGCGGATGTGCCGGTCGCCCTCGACCCACAGCAGGCGCCCGGCGGCGTCTCCCACGGCCACCACGACACCCGAGTCCTCGGCCGTGCCCGGCAGCAGCAGACCCCGCACCATGTCCATGACCCCGGCCAGCGGATGCGCGCGACGGTAGGCCTCGAGCTCCTCGGACGCGAGGTCGAGCGAGGGCAGGCCCTCCGGACCGACGAGGGATGCCAGCGACCGCCGCCACGACTCCTGCACCAGCGGGCGCACGTCGGCGAGTCGTCGATCCTCGTTGCCGGCGAGCAATTCGTCGTGGGCGCGCGCGATCAGCAGCCCCGACGTTTCGGGGGAGATCGCGGGACGCGACCACGGTGAAGGCACGGAACTCCCATCGACGGTGACGGAGGTGCGTCCAGTGTAGGTCGGTGGGGGCCGGGGCGGGAGGGTTCACGGGGGATGCCAGGCGCCCTGCGCCGCGCGACGGGTTCGGGTGCGCGATCCGTGGCCCCGGGGCCACGCGCAACACCCCGCGACCGCGCGCAACGCCCCGCGACGACCGGCGCCCGAGCACCCTCCGGCGTGTCGATCCCGGCATCCCGGAATCCATTCACACGCATTAATGAGAGCGATTCCCAACGCCGGAAAACGCCGTCGACCCCCTCGACACCGGTCACCCTCGGGCGCACGGTGGAGGTATCCCCAACAGCCCCCGAAGAAAGGGATGCCATGAAAGCAGTGCAGTACCGCGAGATCGGTAAAGGACCCGAAGTGGTCGAGATCGACGAGCCCCACCCCGGTCCCGGCCAGGTTCGACTCAAGGTCACCGCGGCCGGTCTGTGCCACTCGGACTGGTTCGTCATGGACCTGCCGGAGGACCAGTACACCTATGGCCTGCCCCTGACCCTCGGGCACGAGGGCGCCGGTGTGGTCGACGAGCTCGGCGAGGGCGTCGAGGGCGTGAACATCGGCGAGGCGTACGCGATCTACGGACCCTGGGGCTGCGGCCGTTGCCACGCGTGCGCGCAGGGCGCCGAGAACTACTGCCCGTACGCCGCGGAGCTGGGCATCACGCCTCCCGGGCTCGGCAGCCCCGGCGCCATGGCCGAGTACGTCATCGTGGATGACCCGCGTCACCTCGTGCCGCTCGGCGACCTCGACCCCGTCGAAACGGTGTCGCTGACCGACGCCGGCCTGACCCCGTACCACGCGATCGTCTCGGCGAAGGAGAAGCTGTACCCCGGGGCCGCTGCCGTGGTGATCGGTGTCGGCGGACTCGGACACGTGGGCGTGCAGATCCTCCGCGCCATCTCGCAGGCCACCGTCATCGCCGTCGACCTCGGCGAGGACAAGCTCGCCCTCGCCCGCGAGGTCGGCGCGCACCACACGGTGAACTCCGACGAGCACGCCGCCGAACGCATCCGCGAGCTGACGAACGGCCTCGGTGCAACGGCCGTGTTCGACTTCGTGGGCGTGCAGCCCACGGTCGACCTCGCCCGCCAGGTGGCCGGCATCGACAGCTTCATCCACATCGTCGGCATCGGCGGCGGAATCATGCCCGCCGGCTTCTTCTCCACCCCGATGGGCGCCGCGGTGCGCGCTCCGTACTGGGGCACGCGCGGTGAGCTGATCGAGGTGCTCGACCTCGCGCGCAGCGGCGCCGTGGGCGTCCACGTCGAGCGTTACAGCTTCGACTCGGCGGTCGAGGCCTACCAGCGCCTGCACCACGGTGAGGTGCGGGGCCGCGCGGTCATCGTTCCGTAAGCACGGCGTCGAGGGGGTGGCATCCGGAATCTCGGATGCCACCCCCTTTCGCGCTCCGCCCCTGTTTCGCTCCCGCTTCGGGCCCGCCCGCCCCGGGCCCCGCTCCGCCCCGTTTAGGGCGTGATTCTGCTGTTTGGGGCGCGAATTTCCCGCCCCGAACGGAGTCGCGCGCCCCAAACCCGGTCACCCGACCGGCACCCCATATCCGCGGCATCCGGAATCCGCACTGCGCACTACCGCGCATCGCGTGGTACTGTCCGAGGCAGACGAGCGAGAGGGGGCGGCGTGGATACGACGCAGCTGTTGAAGGGGGTGCTGGATGCCGCGGTGCTCGCGGTCGTGCAGCACGACGACGGATACGGGTACGACATCGTGCGGAGATTGCGCGACGCGGGACTCGGAGAGGTGGGGGATGCCTCGGTGTACGGCACCCTGCGCCGGCTCTACTCCGCGGGCGCGCTGTCGAGCTACGTCGTCCCGTCCGACGGCGGACCGCACCGCAAGTACTACGCGATCAATCCGCAGGGCCGCGAGTTGCTCGACGCGCAGCGCGCGAGCTGGGCGCACTTCTCCACCGCCATGACCACCCTGCTCGACGACACCACGCGACCGAAAACCCTGCGCACGATCGGAGACGCCCGATGATCACCACGCCCGTCCGCGACGACATCCGCACGTTCGCCACCGCGGTGCGCGCGCAACTCGACGACCTTCCCTCCGACGAGGTCGACGATCTGCTCGATGGCCTCGAGGCCGACCTCTCCGATCAAGCCATCGAGGCCGGCGACGCCTTCGAACTCCCGGATGCCACGACCTACGCCGCCGAGCTGCGCGCGGCCGCGGGGCTCCCGGAGCGCAGCGACACCGCCCCGACGGAGCGCACGCCGGTGCTCCAGCGCGTCACCGGGCTCGTCCGGTCCATCGACGCGCAGATCCGGCGCAACCCGGCGGCCGCGTGGACCCTCGACTTCTTGGCATCCCTCCGTCCGCTGTGGTGGATCCTCCGTGCGGTGGTGCTCTACCTGTTCATCGGCCCCTTCTTCTGGTCGGGGTACGGCTGGATGTCGGGACCGATCGCTTACCTCATCGGCGCGGTGCAGTTCCCGGGCATCGTGCTCATGGCGGCGCTGCTCCTCATCAGCGTGCAATGGGGACGCGGGCGCTGGGCCCCGAACCGGATCGCGCGGGGGATCCGCACCACCGTCACCGTCGTGGCGATACTGCTGACCCCGTTCACCTTGGTGGCGCTCGGATCGAGCCTGCAGTCGATGGTGTGGGACTCGTCGAGCAGCGCCTCCAGCGGGCCGTCGTACACGCCCGGCCTCTCGGTCGACGGACAGCGCGTGCGGAACATCTTCGCGTTCGACGCCGACGGCAATGCGATCCCGGCGGTGCAACTGTTCGACCAGGACGGCAACCCGCTCACGACCGTCGGCCGCGAGAACGGTCCGGCGTCCTTCGACAACTACTTCTACGGAGGCGGCGGACCCGTACCGGTGCCCTACACCGCCCCCGGTGCGAGCGACACCTGGAACATCTATCCCCTGCGCGAGATCCCGCCGGGCGTGATGTCGTGGGACCCCGCGACGGATGTCGCGAAGGCGCAGGCGACGACGTTCCCCTTCCTGCGGGTGCAGCCCGTTCCCACGGACGTGGCACCGACTCCCGGTTCGAACCCGCTGCCCAGCCCGACCACCGGGGCGGAAGCGGCTCCGGATGCCACCCCCACCCCGAGCGCATCGGCGACGCCGTGAGCGACGAGCCGCGCATCGTGAGCATCGACCTCACGCACCTCGTGATCGCTGCGCTGGAACAGGCGCACGACGAGGAGGACTAGGCATCCGCACACTCGGGGCGTGATTCGGCGAATTGGGGCGCACGAATCACGCCCCGTTCGCGTTCCCCCGCCCCGAGCCGGTCGGCATCCGAGTCAATTCGCGCGTCGACGACGGCGCGCGATCACCAGCACAGCCGCACCGATCGCGAGCAGCATGCCTCCGGCGAAGAGCGCGCCGTACGCGGGTGTCGACCCCGTCGCGCTCAACGCGGTGCCCGGCGGTTGCGCCACCCCGGGGGTGCTCGCCGAGGGCGAGACCGTCGGCGACGGGGAAGCCGTCGGCGACGCGGTCGGAGTCGGCGATCCCGTAGGGGTCGGGGTCGGTCCGGGCACGACGGTCACGACGATGGATGCCGTGGTGAACGGCGCACCGAAGAAGTCGGTGCCCGACCCGGTCAGCGTCACCGTGCCCGGCGTCGACCAGTCGGCACCAGCGGTGTCCCACGTGACCGGCACCGGCACACCCGACGCCGGCACACCGGACTTTGTCGCGTAGAGCGGGGTGACCTCCGCGGGGAGCTCCGGCGACGTGCCCGCGGTCGTCTTCGCCGTGAGCGGCTCGAATGACTGGATGACCGCCGGCACGGCGGGAGGGGCGTCGCTCGAGATCCACTGCACAAGCGTGCGGCTGAGATCGCGGCCCGACACCTCATTCGCGAGCGTCAGGAAGTCCTGCGTGACAACCGATGATGTGGCGTGCTTCGCGGTCCAGGCACGGAGCACGGCGTCGAATCCGTCGGGTCCGATGGCGTTCATCAGGGCGCTGTAGACGTAGGAGCCGCGCGTGTAGCTCTGGCTACCGAAGACCTGGGCGGGGTCGGTCCAACCGACCGTGGGGATCTGCCAGATGTCGGGGTCGCCATCGGGCCCGATGGCCTCTGTGGCCAGCTCACGGGGATCGGTCTGGGTGTGCACCTCCCACGCGTAGTACGACTCGAAGAACGAGGCCCCTCCCTCGCTGAGCCAGATCTCCGACCACGTGCGCGGACTCACCGAGTTGCCGAGCCACATGTGCGTCAGCTCGTGAAGCAGCGTCGTGTCGTCGATCCACCCGTCGAAGAACGGCCGGTCCTGGGTCTCGAGGGCATAACCGACGTCTGCGTAGTCGTAGATGAGGCCGGTGCTCTCGCCGGGGTAGGGTCCGAGCTTCGTCTCGAGCCAGTTGAGCATCGAGGTGATCCGGCCGCGCATGTCCGCGACCAGTGCCTTGTCCTCGTCAGAAGCATCGACCGTGACGAACGACAGCTCGGGCAGTACTCGTCCGCTCGCGAGCGTGATCGTCGATCCGAAGACGTCGTAAGGCCCGACCGCGAGCACGAGCATGGAGGTCGACAGCGGCGTGCCGACACTCCACGACCAGCGCGTGCGGTCGGCGCCCACACCCTCCCGACCGACGAGGTTGCCACTGCTCGCGACCGCCAGGTCTCGCGCATTCGTCTGCGTCGGTGCGGTGACCTCGATGTCGTAGGTCGCCTTGTCGCTCGGAGTGTTGTTGCTCGGCAGCCATGTCATCGTGCCCACCGGCTGGCCGAGCGCGACGACGCCGCCACTCGTCGGCATCCATCCCTCGAACGAGCCGTCCGGGTCTTGGTGCGTCCCGGGAGCACCGTGGTAGCTCACCTCGACGGTGAAGTCGCCGCTGACCGGCGCCGCGGGCGCGACGACCAGCTTGTGCAGGGTCGCGGCGGCATCGTCCTCACGGGTGAAGGCGGCCGCGGTTCCGTTGACGGACACGGCGTCGACGATGAGGCCCTCGAAGTCCAGGCGGATCGTGTCGAGCGTCGCCGCCGCGGAGGCCGTGATCGTCGTGACGACGGAGACGTCGTCGCTCGCGCGGTAGTCCATTTGCACGTCGTAGTGCTCGACGTCATAGTCGGCGGTTCCCACCTGGGGGAAGACGTCAGCGGCCGGTGCAACGGTGTCGGCCAGGGCGACACCGGGAAGTCCGGCGGCCAGGAATCCTGCCGTCAGCACCGTGACGGCGAGCGCACTCAGGGCGCGGGGTGTGGGGGTCATGGGAGGACACTAGACACACAGCGTTTCCTCAGGATTTCCGTGGGGAGAAAGCTGACGCTCGCAGCCACGGCCAGATTTCGGGCCCACCGACGGCGCCCCCGACGCAGCACGCCCGGCAGAAACCCACGCCGCCACCGCGGCGAAGCTCAGCCGCGCGCGGCCCACCACTCTCGAAGCCGCTTCTCGGCCTCGTCCTCGCCGAGCACGCCCTCGTCGAGTCGGAGGTCGAGCAGGAAGCGGTACGCCTCGCCCACTTCGCGCCCCGGCTTCAGCCCGAGCACCTCCTGAATGCGGTTTCCGTCGAGCTCGGGGCGGATCGAGTCGATCTCCTCCTGCTCGCGCAGCGCGACGATGCGGGCCTCGATGTCGTCGTACGCGGATGCCAGGCGCTGGGCCTTCCGCTTGTTCCGCGTCGTCACATCGGCTCGCGTGAGGATGTGGAGGCGCTCGAGTTCGTCACCGGCGTCGCGGACGTAGCGGCGGACCGCGGCATCCGTCCACGCCCCCTCGGCGTAGCCGAAGAACCTCAGGTGCAGCTCCACGAGACGCGAGACGACGGTCGTCGTGGCGGCGTCGAGCCGAAGGGCCTGCAGCCGCTTGCGGGCCATACGCGCGCCCTTGATGTCGTGATGGTGGAACGTCACGCCGCCACCGGGTTCGAGGCGACGCGTCGCGGGCTTGCCGATGTCGTGCAGAAGCGCGGCCAGACGCAGCGGCACATCGGGAGCAGAGCCGGGGTGCCGCTGCTGCTCGAGCGCGATCGCTTGTCGCAGCACGGTGAGCGAGTGCTCGTACACGTCTTTGTGGTGGTGGTGCTCGTCGACCTCGAGCCGCAGCGCGGGGATCTCGGGCAGGAACTCTTCGATGAGCCCCGTCTCGACGAGCACCCGGATGCCACGCACCGGGTCGTCCGTCTGCAGCAGCCGCACGAGCTCGGCCTGCACGCGCTCGGGACTCACGATCTCGAGCGTGCCGCGGAGCTCGGCGATGGCATCCAGGGTGTCGGGGTCGACCGCGAACTCGAGCTGCGACGCGAACCGGGCCGCACGCAGCATGCGCAGCGGGTCGTCGCCGAAGCTGACCGCCGGGTCGATGGGGGTGCGGAGGCGCTGCGCGAGGAGATCTTCGACACCGCCGGTCGGGTCGACCAGCGTGCGCGCGGGCACCCGCAGCGCCATGGCGTTGACGGTGAAGTCGCGGCGGCTCAGGTCGGCCTCGAGCGTGTCGCCGAACTCGACCGTGGGCTTGCGGGTCACACCGTCATAGCTGTCGGCCCGGTACGTCGTGATCTCGACCTGCTCGCCGCGGACCTTGGCCCCGATCGTGCCGAAGGCGCGGCCGACGTCCCACTGCACCGACGACACCGGCTTCACCAGCGCAAGGATCTCGTCGGGGCGCGCGTCCGTCGTGAAGTCGAAATCGTGAGTCGTGCGGCCGAGCAGTGCATCGCGCACGGGGCCGCCGACAATCGCCAGATCGCGCCCCGCCTCGGCGAAGACGCGAGCCAACGTCGCCACGACGGGATGCTCGGCGAGCTCGCCGAGGCGCGCGACACCGTCGGCCATGTTCAGCATGCCTTCGAGCCTAACCGGGGCCACCGACGCGCCGGAGTCCCGGCACCGCCCTTCCGGCCCGCGCGAACCCCGGGTTCCGCCCCCGGTTCCGCGAGGTCGCGCCCGCGCCCCACCGGGGTCCTCTCCCCGGTTCCGCGAGACTTCATCGGGCCGACATGTGGCCCGCGGTCTGCGTGAGGGTTGTCGGCGCGATGAAGTCTCGCGGAACAGGCCGCCCCACCCTCACGCGTCGGCGAACGTGAGGAACCCGGTGACGATGAGCTCGCGCACCCGCGGCAGGATGTCGGCGCGGAGCTCCTCGGCATCCACGTCCAAGAGCTGCGCGATCGCGTCGACGAGCGCGCCGACCGAGAGGTCGCCGTCGGAGGCTCCGACGAGCGCGGCGAGCGCCGAATCCACCTCGATCGTCCGGGCGAACCCGCCGCCCTGCCGCAGCTCGATGACCGACGGCGACTCCTCGCCCGGGCGGTGATGGCGGGCTTCGGTCACATCGGGGGAGAAGCGCAGAGTCGCGGATGCCAGTCCCTCGTCGTCGAGCAGAGCCGCACGGTCGTGATTCTCGAGGCATGCCGCGAGGTGCGGCCCGAATGCCGTATCGCCGCCCCCGGCGACGCGCTCGTACCGGGCGAGGGTGGGTGCGCCCGCGAGCGGACGCCGGAGCAGCACGTACCCGAACCCGACGCCCGTGACGCCGCGCCGCGCGAAGTCGTCGAGCCACGCGTCGATGAGCCGCGCGTAGTCGGGTGTCCCGGGCACGGTGCCGCCGTCGCGCACCCACAGCTCGGCGTAGGCGAGCGGGTCGAGCACCTCCCGCTCGACGACCCACGCGTCCAGGGAGGGATCCACCCACGCGCGAAGGCGATCGAGCCCCGACTCGCCGTCGCGGTACTCCCAGTTGCCCAGCGACTGCGCGACGCCACCGGGTTCGAGGTGCGCACCCACGCCCGCGATGACGGAGGCGACCAGCGCGTCGCCCTCGAGCCCACCGTCCCGGTACTCGTACGCCGGAACCCCGGCGACGCGCGGCGTGATCACGAACGGCGGATTGGATGCCACCCGGTCGAACGTCTCGCCCTCGACGGGCTCGAACAGCGACCCGAGCCGCGTCTCGATACCGTCGACGTCGTTGAGGAGAGCGTTCAGGCGGGTGAAGCGCAACGCGCGTTCGGAGATGTCGGTCGCGATCACGCGCGAGACCAGTCGCCGCAGGCGCAATGCCTGGATGCCGCATCCCGTGCCGAGGTCGAGCGCCGAGCCTCCGCGCCACGTGAGCTGCAGCTTCGCCAGCGTCTGCGAGGCGCCGCCGACCCCGAGGACGTGGTCCTCGGGCAGCGGCCCCCCGAGTGCCGCCTCGTCGAGGTCGCTCGCGATCCACCACTCGACGTCGCCCTCGGCGTCGGCGAACGGTTGCGGCCGGATGAGCGCCGCCGACACGACCCGATCGCCGTCGAGCGCGACGAGGCCGAGCCGGACGGCACCGGCGAGGCCGAGGCGCGGCAGGGCCGCCTCGGCATCTTCCCTCGAGACCTCGGCACCCAGACCCCACAGACGACCGAGCACGGCGAGAGCGTCGCGACGGTCGCCGAGGGCACGTTCGGCCGGTCCGCGCAGGCCACGGGCCACGGCGTCGTCGGCCTGGGCGCCCCACGCGCCACGGAGGGACGCCCCCGAGAACTCCGCGGAACGGAGGTCGTCGGCGAGCGCCCGGCAGAGGGTCGGGTCGGGTTCGGGGAGCACCGGTCCATTCAACCGTCTGCGCGAGGCTATCGGGGGGCTCCGAGGTACGCGGGCCTAGACTCGTCGCGGTGCGAGGCCCCCTCGCCCGACCAACGATCGTATGACCGTGACCTCCCTGCCTTCGGGCTCTCCCGCACCGCGGCGCTCTCTCACGCGCCGGTTGCTGGCGACCCTCGCGGTCGCAGCGATCGCGGTCGGGTTGGCCGTCCCGGCCGCGGCGACGGCCGCCACTCCGTCTCCCACCGTCTCCGCGAGCACAGCGCCACCGGTTCTTTCCGCGGCCCCGGCCGGCAACGGCATCCTGCGCCCGGGCGAGACCCTGGCCGTGCTGAGCACGTTGGCGAACCCCGGCGACGCGACCGTTTCCTCGAGTTCGGCGACCCTGTCGATCGGCACGGCGCCCCTCGCTGATGACGCGACCCTGACGAGGTGGCTGAGCGGTGACACGTCGGGCGTCGCGGTTCAGCAGATCGCGACGGGAACCCTGGATGCCACCAGCGCGGCGGCGCAGAACACGGTGTCGTTCACGGTGCCGGGTACGGATCCCTCGCTCGCCGGGCGCGCTGCCGGCGTCTATCCCCTGCTCGTGCAGACCACCGGGGGGACCTCGCTGCAGGCGCCGACCGTGGTCGTCATCCCGGCCGACGGTGCGACCACCCCGCTGGCCGTCGTCGTGCCGATCACGGCGGCTCCCCGCACGAGCGGGCTCCTGACGGCGAGCGAACTGGCCGACCTCACGGCGGTCGACGGCCCGCTGTCGGCGCAGCTCGACGCGGTCGATGGGACACTCGCCACCCTCGCCGTCGATCCGGCGATTCCTGCGGCGATCCGGGTGCTCGGGTCGGCCGCCCCTCCCACGGCGGTCGCGTGGCTCCAACGTCTTCTTTCTCTTCCCAACGACCGCTTCGCCCTGCAGTTCGGCGACGCCGACCTCTCCGCGCAGATTCGCGCGGGCCTGGCTACGCCCCTCGCGCCGACGTCGCTGCGGTCCTACATGACCGCGGCCGACTTCACGCAACCCGTCGCGTCCGTGACGACACCGAGTCCCACCGAGTCGGCCGCGCCGGGGCAGCCGTCGTTTCCCGACCTCGCGGCCCTGCTCGATATCGGCTCCACCGACCAGAACGTGTTCTGGCCCGCGACGGCGTCGGTCGACGCCGGAGTCATCAACGCGCTCGGCGCTCTCGGAACGGAGTCCGCGGCCGCTCGCGTGCTCGTCGCCTCTCGCAATCTCGCCGAAACTCCGACCACCGCGAGCGCAACGATCGGCGGAGTCTCGACCCTCGTCTACGACGCCGAAGTGTCGAGCGCGCTGACCACCGCCGCGGCCGAGAACGACACGGCGCGTCGCGGTGCGGCTCTGGCGGCCGCGTCGGGTCACCTCGCCTTCGCGCGCACGGGTACCGGCGACAGACCGGTCCTCGCCGTCCTCGACCGTGGAACCGATCGCTCGCGCGTGAGCTTGCGCGCAACGCTGGGCGCCCTGGCATCCGCGCCCGGCTACACCACCTCGACGCTCGCGGCGATCGAAGCCGCACCGGCGACGGAAGTCACCCTCGCTGACGCCGCGCCCGACGCCGTGCGGGCCGCCGACGTCTCGGCGCTCACCGCGGACGAGGGCACGATCGACCGCTTCGCGACGATCCTCGACGAACCCGAGCTCCTCACGGGGCGCGAACGCGCCGAAGTGCTGCAGGTTCTGAATGTCGCTTGGACCGGGGATGCCGCCCGCAAAGCCGTCGCCGACCACCGCGCCGCAACGCAGACCACCCTCGACTCGGTCGGCATCCTGTCCTCCGACTTCCGTCTCGTCAGCTCCAGTGCCCCCCTCCGTCCGTGGGTGCGCAACGACCTCCCGTGGCCCATCACGGTGGTGCTGCGGGCTCAGCCCGACGATGTGCGGCTGCGTGTGCAGGCGAGCACCCCGATCGACGCTCAGGCCGCCGCCAACACCCGCGTCGAGGTACCGGTCGAGGCCCGTATCGCCAACGGCGAGGTCGACGTCGCGATGCAGCTGTACAGCCCGACGGGCGAGCCGGTCGGTGCACGCCAGAGCGTGCAGGTCGAGGTGCGCGCCGAGTGGGAGAGCATCGGCCTCATCGTCATCATCGCGCTCGTGGTGATCTTCCTCGGCATCGGTGTCCTGCGGACCATCACCGGGCGGCGACGGGCACGGGCCGCTGAGACGGCAGCGGGTGACGATGCCACCGAGAGCGGCGGGGAGCAGAAGACGGACGCGTGAGCCGAAGCGGATCGCGTCGCCTCCCCGCACTCTGAATGGGGGTTCGTCCCCCGGCGCCAGCCCCCGACCGGCGGAATACTGCGGGGCTACCATGGGTTTCATCCGACGGAATCAACGAAGGGAACGCGCTACCGTGCGTCACGTCATCATCATCGGATCGGGCCCGGCCGGCTACACGGCCGCCATCTACGCTGCCCGAGCCAACCTCGAACCCCTCGTCGTCGCGAGTTCCGTCGAGGCGGGTGGAGACCTCATGACCACCACCGACGTCGAGAACTTCCCCGGCTTCCCCGATGGCATCCTCGGGCCCGACCTCATGGCGAAGATGCAGGCCCAGGCCGAGCGTTTCGGCGCCGAGGTCCTTTACGACGACGTCGTCTCCCTTGAGCTGGACGGCCCGGTCAAGAAGGTCACGCTCGGCAGTGGCAAGGTCCACGAGGCCGCGTCGATCATTTACGCCACCGGATCCGCCTACCGCAAGCTCGGCCTCGAGGGCGAAGAGCGCCTCTCCGGGCGCGGCGTCTCGTGGTGCGCCACGTGTGACGGGTTCTTCTTCCGCGAGCGCACGATCGCTGTCGTCGGCGGCGGTGACTCGGCGATGGAAGAGGCGAACTTCCTCACGAAGTTCGCGTCGAAGGTCTACATCATCCACCGCAAGGACACGCTCCGCGCTTCGAAGATCATGCAGGAGCGCGCCTTCGCCAACCCGAAGATCGAGTTCGTGTGGAACAGCGAGGTCGCCGAGATCCTCGGTGACGACGCCGTGAACGGTCTGCGTCTGCGCTCCACCGTCGACGGGAGCGAGCAGGACTTCGCCATCGACGGCCTGTTCGTCGCGATCGGCAACGACCCGCGCACGCACCTCGTGCACGACAAGCTCCGTCTCACCGACCAGGGCACGATCTGGGTCGAGGGTCGCTCCTCGCACACGTCGGTCGAGGGTGTCTTCGCCGCCGGTGACGTCATCGATCCGACCTACCGTCAGGCCATCACGGCCGCCGGCAGCGGCACGGTGGCCGCGCTCGACGTGGAGCACTTCCTCGCCGCGCGCGGTGAGGCGGGCGAGCCCGCCGTCGCCGAGAGCCCCCTCGACGGCCTCCCCGACCCCGCTGTCGTCTGAGGAATAAATCCGCGCTCACCGGGGTTTCAGCCGGTAACGCTTCCATCTAAGGAGAAATGCACATGACCGCCAAGGCGACGACCAGCGCGACCTTCGAGCAGGACGTCCTGCAGGCCGAAGGCCCCGTTCTCGTGGACTTCTGGGCCGAGTGGTGCGGACCGTGTCGTATGGTCAGCCCCGTTCTCGACGAGATCCAGTCCGAGAACGCCGATAAGATCACCATCGTGAAGCTCAACGTCGATGAGAACCCCGACCTCGCGATGAAGTACCAGATCACCTCCATCCCCGCGATGAAGGTCTTCGAGGGTGGCGAGGTCAAGACCACCATCATCGGCGCCAAGCCCAAGTTCGCCCTCGAGAAGGACCTCCAGGCGTACATCGGCTGATCCCCTTCGCAGCGAAAGCCCCGACATCCTCGCGATGTCGGGGCTTTTTCGTGCCCGGATGCCATCTGCCCGCCGTCGTGTCCTGACCGCGGAACAAGCGGCCTGGCGGCATCCTGGGGTCGGTTTCCCGCCTCGCCGGCGCTGGTCCGTCGTGCAGGCTACGACGCGTCCAGACGCACGGATGCGTCCCAGCGCCGGTGTGGCTCTTCATCGCCGAGAATGCGCCACACCGCGCGCGTCAGCGGAGGGTACTCGAGGGCGATCTGTCGCAGAACGCGATAGTTGCGGGATCGGTTCGGACGCATCCCCCCGTTCTCCGCGATGTTCTCGGCGCGCAGCGTGAGAACCACTAGCTCGTCGACGCTGGGAAGGTCTTCCATGAACTCCCACGGATCTTCACCGCCGCGGAGACGCTCGTGGATGAGGACGGCGAGCTCATCCGAGGCTTCGGCCCGCAGCAGCTCGAGGCTGGCGCGGCGGCGAGGGCTGTGGTCGTTCGCGGTCACCATTCCAGACTACGTCGGACACCGGACATCGGGCTCGGGAGACCGTCGGTCACAGCGTATGCCGAGAGAGGAATAGACCGAAGCTCAGCCGGTGTACCCTTCTTCGCCCAGAACGGAGAGGATGCGGTTGAGATCTTGGATGGTCGCGAAATCGATGCTGATCTGGCCTTTTCTCGCGGTGAGCGACACCTTGACCTTGGTGTCGAACTTGTCGCCGAGCCGCTCCGCGATAGTGTCCAGACCGGAACGGCGCGACCCTGCCTTCGACTTCTGGCGAACAGGTGCCACACCCGGCATCTTTGCGGCAGCTTCCGCCGCGCGCACCGACAGGTCTTCATTCACGATCTTGTCCGCGAGCTTCTGCATCTCCCGCGCGTCGTCGAGCGACAGGATGGCGCGGGCGTGGCCGGCGCTGAGCACTCCGGCGGCGACACGCTGCTGCACCGGCACCGGCAACTTCAGAAGGCGGATCGTGTTGCTGATCTGCGGACGTGACCGCCCGATCCTCGTCGCGAGCTCCTCCTGAGTGATGCCGAAGTCTTCGAGGAGCTGCTGATACGCGGAGGCTTCTTCGAGCGGGTTGAGTTGCGATCGGTGCAGGTTCTCGAGCAACGCGTCACGGAGGAGGTACTCATCCTCGGTCTCCCTTACGACAGCGGGGATCGATGTCAGACCCGCCTCGCGGGATGCGCGCGTTCGACGTTCACCCATGATGAGCTCATAGGTCCCGTCGCCCTTGTCGCGCACGACGACAGGCTGCAGGACGCCGAACTCACGTACGGAGTGGACGAGCTCGGCGAGGTCCTCGGGGTCGAAGTGCGTTCGGGGCTGCCGCGGGTTGGGAACGATCGTCGTCGGATCGATGTGGACGAGTCGTGCTCCCGGCACGGTCACGAGTTCGGCGTCCGCGGCACCGCTTGCCTCGCCGGTCGTCGACGTTGCGTCGGAGGCTTCCTTGGCTGTCTCGGATGCCGATGCCCCGGGGAAGAACACGTCGACCGGGCGCGCCTCCGACGACTCCGCCGTGGGGATGAGGGCACCGATACCGCGGCCCAGTCCGGTTCTCTTGGCCATCAGTCTTCCTTCGTGGTGGTGTCGCGCGCGACGATCTCGACCGCTGCTTCGCGGTAGGCGATCGCGCCCGCTGAGTGGCCATCGTACGCGATGACGGTCTGGCCGAAGCTCGGCGCCTCCGACACACGAACGGACCGGGGAATGACGGTATCGAGCACCTCGTTCGCGAAGTGCTCGCGTACTTCGTCGGCAACCTGCTGAGCGAGACGGGTTCGACCGTCGTACATCGTGAGCAGAATCGTCGACACGTGCAGCGCAGGGTTCAGGTGTTTCTGGATCATCTGCACGCTGCCGAGCAGCTGGCTCAGCCCCTCCAGCGCGTAGTACTCGCACTGGATCGGGATGAGCACCTCATCCGCCGCCGTGAAGGCGTTGATGGTAAGCAGGCCCAGCGAGGGTGGGCAGTCGATGATGACGAAGTCGAGGTGGTTGTCTTCGATGGCGAGGTAGTCGCGGAGCGCACCACGCAGGCGATGCTCGCGAGCAACCTGGGACACGAGCTCGATCTCGGCGCCGGCGAGATGAATAGTGCTGGGCGCGCACAGGAGGTTGGGGGACTCTGGACTCGTCTGGACGATGTCAGCGAGGGGGAACTCGTCGATCAGAACGTCGTAGATGCTCGCCGTATCCGCGTTGTGCGGCACCCCGAGTGCGGTCGACGCGTTTCCCTGGGGGTCGAGATCGATCACGAGCACTCGCGCTCCGAGCGACGCCAGAGCGGCGGAGATGTTCACTGCGGTGGTCGTCTTGCCGACGCCACCCTTCTGGTTGGACACAGTGAAGACTCGGGTGCGCCCGGACAGCCTCACCTCGGCTGCCTCCAGCGCCCGGCGCCGGGCCGAGAGATCGGCGATTTCACGCGCAATGGGGGAGTCCTCGAAGGAGGTGGAGCCTGACGACTCACCGGACTGTTTCACGTGAAACGCGCTCCTTCGTCTCGGGGACAACGTCCCAAGTCTACCGGCGTAGCGCGCCGCGCATGGGTCGTATGCATCTTGATCGGGCGCGCTTGGGGACGACTGGTGGGGCCCGTTTGCCCTGGCGCGCCCGAAAGCGCACGCGCACCGAGCGCACGCGGACGTGGCCACGCCCGTTCACGATGCCGTCCCGCTCGCCGCACCCATCCCGAGAGCGCCGGACCTACTCGGCCACATGGTGCACCCACACGGCAATGTGTGCGGCGATGACGCCGTCCGCATGGTGTGTACCGAGGCTGAGCCCGCTGCGAGAGCGTGCACGGGGGCGTTCTTGAGGATGTTTCACGTGAAACGTCTCTCTTCAAACGTCCCGCCACCATGTCAGGTTCCTGTCCCAGTCGCCTCCGGTGCCAACCCGTTGGTCGCCGACGACACCGCGATCGCCTTGCATCGGTTCACCCCACCCATCGCGCGCTGGACCTGCAGTGTGGTCTCCGGTGGATGAGCGCGGCCCGCGCGCAGCCCGCCGCACACTTCGTGCCGCTCGCGAAGCCGTAGGCACGGCCGAGCGTCCGTCAGTGTGTCGGTCAGGCCGTACATCCGGCGCCATTCCCCGGTCCGATATGTCAGCAGTGCTAGTGCGCTCAACCGACGAGTCCGGGAGGATGACCGTCCGCCCCACCGCATCGGGGGAGTGCGTCCGCTCGGTTCGCCGTTGGCGCGCGGGCACGCTTCCGACCGGACTCACTCCTGATTGCGCCTCTCTGCTCGGTCACTCCTCGGCGTTCCTCACTCACGCGCCGCGCACAGCGCAGACCGCCACTGTGGTGCGGTGCCCGCCCTTGACCCTTCGCTCCTCGGTGCGCCCAGCTCTGGCAGTCGCGGTCGCTCCCCGACACCTGCGCCAGCCTCTCGGCACCGACACCCGCCTCGCGACGCTGGCGCCCGCCCGCCGACACCCGACCCCGCCCCCGCGACTCCCACGCGCAGCCCTTTATCCCACTCACCCCCGGCACTCGCGCCCGCCCCCCCCCGGGCCGTCCCGGCCGCAGTCGATTGACTCCCGGTCCCTCCGGAACTGTCGCGCACTTCCCCACACTCCCGCACCGCAGCCCCATACCTCCCGCTGACCTGCGGGCACCACCGCACGACTCCGTGCACTGTCGTCCATCTGCCCACACTCTCGCGCCGCAGCCCCATGCGTCCCGCTGACCTCCGGGCACCGCCGCGCGCGTCCCTGCACTGTCGCCCACCTGCCGGCACTCCCGCGCCGCAGCGCCATGCGTCCCGCTCATCCCGTCGCGCACCGCACCCATCGAGCGACCCTGTCGGTTCTCAAGACTTCACACCGTGGCGCTCACACCGCTGCGCTGCAGACCCCAGGATCCGCATGGTCGCGCGTGCTTCGCGATCACCGTCCACGCTCGCCAGTGCGGCGAGGCCGATGGTGCCCCGCAGTGAACTCACTGAGCTCGGTCCGCTCGCCAGCCCCGAGTCGGTTCGCGGCACCCTTGCCAAACCGCCGGGGTGTAGCGACGAACGGCTCCGGCTCCGAGAGACCTGTCGTCGACCGTCGGGGGCCTGCGACTGTTCCCCGCCTGGGGGAGCGCCTAGGTGCCGTCGCCTCGCGCAACGCGGTGTCGATGCGGAAGTCTCCGCCGACTGCGGTCAGGGGGATCGTTCCTTACCTGGGCCCGGCGTGGCGGGAACGGTTCGAGCCCGACTGCCGTCGCCTGGCCCCGCCAGATATCTCGCACCATCCACAGCCCCGCGCCAGTGTTCCCTCCCGGGTGCCGGATCGCCCTGCGACTACCGACATCGCTGGCACCAGCTAATCCATGACGGTGTCCCGCACACACGCGCCGGACGGCGATCTCCGCTGCGGTCAGGTTTGAAGACGATCTCCGCTGGTCGAACCGGCGAACCTCGGAGCGGCGCGGGCCGGGCATGCGTGATTGACCCGCACCAGGCACGACGCCGACGATAAGCGGAGCGCCGACTCAATGGGACCGCGGAACGCGGGCGGCGATGTTTCACGTGAAACAGTCCGAACGAAGCACTCCAACAGACCCCCACCGCCGCGTTTTGGTTCGCTCCTGGACCGCCACCCGACATGCATGACGTGAACGGACGACGGTGGAGGGGCGTAGTTGCTGCGATGGAGGTCGCATCCCTCTCCTCTACGAGCCCCTCTACTCCCTGTGAGCACGCCCCTAGGCGAGACATGCGTCGTGCGAATGCACTCTGCGCGGTCGATTGAACTCGACATGCACTCTGATCCCACCGCGGCACCGCGCACGGGTCGATAGCGGCGCTGCATCTCCCCATTGCCCAACGAGGTGAACGCACCCGGGATCGTGCACCGTGAACGACACCCGGCACTGCCACGCAAGGCTCGCAGACCTCGTGCCTTCGCGAACCGCGGGGCGTGGCCAAACCATTGTGGTGTCGACACGACGCGACACAGGTTGTGCGCATGCCCATCGACAGATCTCGAGACAGTGAGAGAGAGATCCGTCCGTTCGAGGGAATGCCTCAATCCCGCGGACCACATTGGGGGCGTGGCGTTACCCCACCCCATAGCGACCGGACCGGTGATGCACGAACCGCTGCCACCGGAGCAGAGCCACCCAGGCCGACCGGCCTCACTTTGAGGTCACCGCCCGTCCAATCCTGTGCATCGCAGGTGATCTGGATGAGAGGTCCACCCCGCGCGCAGGTTCGTTCCCGTGCTGTGGTGTTCGTTTCACGTGAAACACTCGCTCGCCCATGACAAGTTGCGAGAGTCAGCTGCCATGCAATCAAGGAAGGCCATGGCTGGAAGAGGTGGCCGCGAAGGCCCATCCTCGGCATCCGTAGACACCAGCGGCTCAGCTGCCTATCGACGCTCGAACCCCCGCCAGTCCCAGGTGCTCACTGCCATGTGACTTCGCGCGCGCGAATTGCACTGTTTCACGTGGAACATTGAGCCCCGCCAACCGACCGAGATCGTGACCTCGCTCTCGTGAGCAGGGCCCGCGAACCCAGAGGGGCCACGGCCGGAGGCGGAATCTGCACCCGGCCGTGGCCCCCGCCGGCCTCCATCGCCTATCGCTTGGCACTGGCGAGCATTCTTGCGATCAGGGCCACCGCCGCGGCCACGATGATCGACGCGAGCGCGGGATTCATGTCCTTACCGAGACTCTGGGCCCGTTCGGGTCGCAGGATCCACAACACGAGCGCCGCGACGTAGGAGATGGCCACGGCCATCACCCACCAACGGAGCGCCCGACTGCGGGTGTCCCGCATCACGGCCACCACCGCCACCACCACGGGAACGGCGGCCAACAGCGCGAACTGGCCCAGGATGAGGATCGGAATCGACCACGCCGAGATGACGATCGCCGGGTGAGCCCGCCGCACTCGAGGCCGAGGACGAGGGGGAGTGGGGGCGAAGCTGAGTTTATCCATGATGCGACTGGTCCGTCGCTGGTCAGTGGCCAGTGCGCGAGAACATGGCCGCGATCATACCAACGAGAGCGAGTCCCGCCGCGCCGAGGAAGACCCAAGAGAACCCGGACGTCAATGCATCAGCCGAGACCACACCCTCGGCCAGCAAGGCGCCGGTGCGGGCAGTCGCCACTGACGCCAGGATGGCAAGGCCCAGAGCTCCACCGATCTGTTGACTCGTATTGACGAGCCCGCCCGCAAGACCGGCCTCTCCTCCTTCGACACCGTCCACCGCGAGCTGGGTCGCCGTCACGAACGCGCCGCCGAGACCGACACCGATGAGGATGCTCGGACCCAGGATGTGGAGGACGAAAACCGCGTCACTCGGCGAGTTTGCCAGCCACACCAGGCCGCCCGCGAGGATCACCAGGGAACCCATCAGCGTTCGCTTCAGGCCGACGGAACCGACGATGCCGGGCGCAAGACCGGCCACGATGACCAGAGCGCCGGCGAGGGGCAGCTGAGTGAGACCGGCCGTGAGGGCGTCGTAGTGGAGGACCGCCTGCATGTAGACGGAGAGCGCGAAGAACAGCGCCACCATCGCGCCACCGACAAGGAGCATCGTGAGGTTTCCCGACGTCAGGTTTCGGTTCCGAAAGACGGTCAGGGGAACCAGGGGATCGGCAACCCGGCGCTCGATGAGGACGAAGGCCACCGCGAAAAGCAGGGCCACAACGGCGAGCCCGATCGTCACGGGATGCCCGAAGCCCAGCTGTTCAACGGCACTCAGCGCACCGACGGATGAGAACAACGCGCCGGTGATCGTCGTCGCGCCGGGATAGTCGAGGCGAGTGGACGCGCCGGCTTGATCCCGACTCACGAGACTCGGGATGAGGACGATGACGAGAACTCCTACCGGGATGTTCACGAAGAACACGGCCTGCCATCCGAGCGCCGCGGTGAGGACACCGCCGAGAAGCACACCAGCTGCGGACCCCACTCCGGCGACGGCACCCCAGATTCCGAGAGCCTTGGTTCTATCTGCCGCGCCGGGAAAGAGCTGTGTCACCAAGGCAAGCGCTGCGGGCGCCAGAAGCGCCGCCGACCCGCCCTGCAGTGCCCGCGCACCGAGCAGCATCGAGCTGCTGAAAGAGAAACCCGCCAGCGCGGACCCACCGACGAAGCCGAGGATTCCGAGCAGGAACACCCGGCGATGTCCGTACCGATCAGCCAGCCTGCCCCCGAGGAGAAGAAGGCCGCCGAAGGGGAGGACGTAGGCCGTAATGACCCAGGCCAGCGCCACGGTGTCCACCCGAAGGTGCTCCCCGATGGCGGGAAGGGCGATGTTGACGATAGACGCATCCAACACCACCAGGAACTGCGCCAAAGCCAGCACACTCAGTGCCAACCATCGGTGCGTGCTTCGCGGGACCGTCTGGTGCTGGGGACCAGTTTCGAGAGCTTCTCGAGTGCTCATTTCCATCTCCATTCGTTGATGACGTGAGGGAGTGACTACTCACTCACTCTTGAGGGCAAAAGAAGGGAACATCGCCGAACGGGCGAGCTGCTAAGAACGGTGACGAATACCGTGCGACAGAATCGTGGCCCAGGTCTCGGGGATACTCTCGATGCCGGCGGTCACGATCAAGTGGCACAGCTGGCCGTAGGCAATGAAGCGCTGGACGGAATCGTCGCTGCCACCCGAACGCGTCTTCACGAAGGTCGTGACCTTCGCCAATCCCGCTCGGAGCGCGTCACCGATCTCAGCAATCTCTGCAACCGACTGCGCGTGGACCTGCAACCTGAGCAGAGCCCGGTCAGCGATCAGATCCGCGTACGCGCCGCCCATCGCGAACAGCACGGAATCGGCATCCTGTGCCTCTGCTGCATCCGCGCCTTTCTCGAGTGCATCGACGACCTGATCGAAGCAACTCTGCAGAGCTGCCACGAACAGACGCTCCTTGCTCGGATACAGCTTGAAGACGTACGCCGGGGAGATCTTCGCTTCACGTGCGACGTCGGCGATGGTCGTGGCGTGAAAGCCGCCGCGAGCGAACTCGCGAACCGCGACACCGGCCACGAGTGGCCTCCGCGCATCCGCGGTCGAAAGAACAGAAGAACGAGTGGGCACGGCAGTGACTGTACACTCACTTACCGCCGTGGACAAGGATCAGAGCTGCGAGCTCACGGCCGACAACCACTGCCCGCACGACGCACTCAGGATGATCCACCGCCGATCCTCCCGAAATCCGACGCCTTTCGAGACACTGGAGCATGGCTTCCGCATCGGGCGCTCCGCTCTCCCTCCCCCCGAGGAGATCCCCGGATATCGACGACGACTTCCGGACGGGTGTACTCGGGGACACCTGGGTGCCGCATTACCTGCCGCACTGGACGACGCCGGAGCGCTCGCGGGCGCGCACCTCCTTCAGTGAGCGCGGGCTCGAACTCCGGATCGACGCGGATCAGCCCGAATGGCGCCCCGAAGACGCGCCCTTACGGGTATCGAACGTGCAGACCGGGACGTTCTCCGGTCCGCAGGGGTCGACTCGGGGCACTCATCGGCACCGATCTGATGGATTGGTTGTCCGCACGGCTGTGCCCACCCGCCTACCGTTCGCGCCTGAAAGCGGTCGCGTGGACGTGACGCTTCACGCCAGTACAGACCCCGACTGCATGACCGCCATCTGGCTCGTGGGGACCGAGCATCGTGATCCCCGTGACTCGGGCGAGATCTGCGTCGTTGAGATCGACGCACACGCGGTCGGAGCACAGACCACGGTGAGGTGCGGTATCAAAGCCCACGACGACGATCGACTGGCCACCGAGATGGTCACGACATCCGTTCCTCATGACGCGAGCGGTGCCCTCACATGGACGGTCATCTGGGCGGAGGGGAGGACAGTGATCGGATGCGAAGGAGCTACCGTGCACATCACCGATCAGGCTCCGACGTACCCTCTGATCCTGATGATCGACATCTTCGAGTCGAGGGCCGGTCACGGGGTGTACCCGAAGTCTGCCGCGGTTCAGCGAGTGACAGCCTGGTCGAGTTGACGCCCGCAACGAGCTCGCGAGGTCAGCGTGTGACGGTCGCCGTCAAAACGCGCGTGGGCTCGTCGACGACACCCTCACCGACAACGTGGATCTCAACGTCGGTCACGCCGAACCGACGGATCTGCTTCTCCGCGGCATCCACCTCTGCCGCGACGTTCGCGCCCTTCAGATAAGCCAGTCTGCCCCCGACGCGTGCCAGCGGCGCCGTCCAGGGGATCAGCGTGCGCAGCGCACTCACCGCGCGGGCGGTCACCACGTCGAACACCCGCCCCTTGGCCCACTCCTCCGCACGCAGACGCTCAACGGTGACATTCTGGAGGCCGAGCGCGTCGACCTGTTCGGACAACCAGATCGTCCGCCGCTCCATCGGCTCGATGAGGGTGAAATCGACGTCCGGGCGGGCGATCGCGAGGACGAGGCCGGGGAGTCCCGCACCTGAGCCCACGTCGGCGACTCTCCCCGTGAAGAAGGGCGCCGCCACCGCGCTGTTGAGAATGTGGCGTGACCACAGCCGAGGGACCTCGAGCGGACCGATCAGCCCGCGCTCTTCACCGTGCGCCGCCAACGCCGCGGTGAAACGGCGCGCGAGATCGATGCGATCACCGAACAGCGTGACCGCGGCATCCGGTTCTTCTTCGAGTTCGTGCTCCACGTCGTCCGGATCAGCCGCGGCGCAGAACGGTGTGCCGGTCGGCTCCTTCACCGAAGGACTCGGATGCGTACCCGCGGTCCGCCGCAATGTCGTGCACGAGCTTGCGCTCGTAGCTCGACATGGCGGGGAGCGACGCCTGCGACGCACCCTCTTCGAGACGCTGGATCGCGCGGTCGACGAGGGTCTCGAGCTGACGCTGCCGGGCGTCGCGCGACCCGCCGATGTCGAGGATGAGACGTGAGAAGCGGCCGGTTGCGTTCTGCACCGCGAGTCGCGTCAGCTCCTGGAGCGCCTGAACCGTGTCGGGGTGAGACAGCGTCGACAGGGTCGAGGCGTCATCGGATTCCACCGACACATACGCCCGACCGGCACGCACGTCGAGGGCGAGGTCGCCGTCGATGTCGGCGATGTCGAGCAGGCCCTCGAGGAAGTCGGCGGCCACGTCGCCTTCCTGTTCAAGCTGCTCTTCGGTGGCGACCGTGTGGTCGGGGGCGATCTGTTCGGACGTCGTCATCATGGTCTCCGGGTGCTCAGGAGGGGGTGTCGGTGCCGGGCTTCGCCGTCGTCCGCGGTGCGGTTCCCGGCGCCTTGGTGGACTGCTGCTGCTTCTTGGCACGCTGCTTGCCCACCGGCTGCTGGCGCTTGGGCTGCGCAGCGCGGGCACGCTCTGCCTCTTCGAAGAGTCGCTGCTGCTCGGCCTCGTACTTCTCGATCGGGACGACCTTGCCGCTCGAATCGATCGCCTTGCCCTTGCGTGCCAGGCGCTCTTCGCGAGCCTTCGCCGCATCCGATCCGGGGGTGGGCATCTCACGGATGACGACGAACTGCTGGACCATCGTCCACAGGTTGCTGACGAACCAGTAGATGACGACGCCGAGCGGGAAGAAGACACCCGAGAAGATGAAGGCCAGCGGCAGGATGTACAGCATGATCTTCTGCATCTGGTACGCCTGACCGGTCTTGGCCTCGGGCGACAGGTTCTTCGAGATGATCTGCAGCTGCGTGAAGAACTGCGAAGCGATCATCAGGACCACGAGGGTCAGGAGGATCGCGACCGTGAACTGACCGTCGGGCTGACCCCACGCGGTGACCAGGTTCACGTGCATGGATGCCACGTCGAACAGGCGCGCATCGTAGAACTCGGTCGTCAGTTCGGGCGTGAGGAGTCCCACACCGCCCTGGCCGGCGGCGGCGTGCTTGGACACGTCGTTCAGCACGCTGAAGAGAGCGAAGAAGATCGGCATCTGCACCAGCAGCGGAAGGCAGCTGGAGACGGGCGTCGTGCCGTGCTTCTTGTACAGCGCCATGGTCTCGCGGCTCATGGCCTCGCGGGAGAGCTGATCGCGCTTGCCCTTGTACTTCTCCTGCACCTTGCGGAGCTCGGGGGCGATCTCCATCATCTTGCGCTGGCTCTTGATCTGCCGAACGAAGAGGGGGATCAGAGCGGCGCGAACGATGAGCACGAGGCCGATGATCGACAGCACCCAGGTGAGACCTGCCGCCGGCGCCAGACCAATGGCCGTGAACAGCGTGTGCCAACCGACCAGGACGAGTTCGACGAGCCACTTCAAGGGCCAGAGGACGATTCCAATGAGATCCGGCACGGATCAGTCCTTTCGGGAGGGCACGACGAAGCCGTGCGGAGTGAGTTCGTGACGGAAGGCGCGGTGAGGACGGACGTCGTCGATGCCTCCCTGAGCCCAGGGGTGGCAGCGGGCGAGGCGGGCCGCAGTCAGAGCGGCTCCTTTGACGAGTCCGTGCTGCTGCACGGCGCCCACCGAATAGGCGGAGCAGGACGGGTAGTACTTGCACACGTCGCCGTAGACGTGCGAGATGGTCGCGCGATACGCGTGCAGAAGAGCGAGACCGGCGTTACGGGGGAGAAGCGGAATGGATGCCGCAACCGACGACCATTCCAGGTGACCGACACCGGTGGACGAAGTGGGGAGCGTCGACGTACTCACACTGCGGCCTTGCGCTGGAGGCACCGGACGACGTCGGCGCGGAGATCGGCGTAATCCACGGAGGCCGCTGAGGGGAGCGCTCGGATGACGACGGAGGCGCCCCCGCGAACGAACGGGAGCGCCTCGGCGCATACCGCCTTCAGACGGCGGCGAACGGTGTTGCGTGTGACGGCGGAGCCGACCTGGCGACTCACGATGAAGCCGAACCGCGCGGGACCCTCGTCCGGCACAGTGCCGACGTAGGTCACCGTGTGCGTTCCGGCACAACGAGAACCCCGACGGACGGTGGCTTTGTAATCCGATCCGCGGGTGAGTCGGTTCGGCTTCGCGAGCACTAGGTGGGTCAGGCCGAGAGCTCGGTGCGGCCCTTGGCGCGGCGCGCCGAAAGGATCGCGCGGCCGGCGCGGGTACGCATGCGGGCGCGGAAGCCGTGCTTCTTGGCGCGGCGGCGGTTGTTGGGCTGGAAGGTGCGCTTGCTCATGGGGTCACTCCGGAGGTGATGTCACCCGATGCTCTTCTGCCGGGGGACGTGGTCGGGACTGCCGTGTAGGCATAAGTCAACCGACTAAGGCTACGTCGCGCGGGACGTTAACTCAAACCGAGGAGCCCGACCGCTCATTATCCCCAAGCGTCGTCCACACCCGTGGCAAAGACACGCGACCGCGTTCTACAGTTGATTTTGCTCCGTGCGGACCGCGAACTAGCGTGGCCCCGGAAGTTATCCACAGGTTCGGCGCGCTGCACGTCGACAGTATCGCGCCGAGGTCCCGGAGGGGAT